>NZ_WWER01000010.1 GCF_009857885.1 Pusillimonas sp. TS35
CGGTGCAGCCGCAAGAGAAGTAGAGGATTCGCTCATTAAAACAAATGTCCATTTACCAAAATTCATGGACACCTATCTTGATGAGATTTACATGAGAGCGCTAGACGGTACTGGGCGTACGCTTACGTTTCAGGCATTGCTGATAAGCTTCAGCCGGCCAATTGCCGACATTCACTCACTAGGTCCATGTAGCATTCTAGACAGGCCCATGGTCAGACGTTAGCTCGTATATTTGACCCGAAACTCTCAGGCTCGCATAAGCATTTAAACTCTTGCCGTATGCTTTGACCATTAGCGGTTGGGGGTGCATTTATTTGACCGACAGCCTTAATTAGGTTGCCCCCTAAATTTTTAATCAACATTTAGGATATCAACATGTGGATTCGTCGGACATTTCATGACTACGCAACTGAGCTTGAATCAATTAGCGATCAGTTCCGATCAGCATACTTGCGCACTAACGAGTTGGCTTATAGGTTGAGATGTGGGATATAAGACGTCAAGTAAACGAAGCATTTCATTGACCATGACTACAGCGTCACTTTCCATTGATGTTAGGTGACGATGAACAACACGGGGTATACGGTGTAAGCGATGCAAAGGGTTTTGGCACGTAATGAAGTTCGTGTCTCTTACAGCACCCCAGTGTGAGTGTACAAAAGTAGACGACCAAGAATAATATTTATCGTAAATTTCCTTGGCGTCACACTGCTGTGCCAGAGTGCGAAGATTTGCTTTTGCCCAATGACCGATATCAATGTCTAGGAATTCTTGCCACTTATCTTCGTTGGCAATCTGATGTAATGCATCTTCGTCAATAAAGCCAGGTAGATCCCCCACCTCATCTTGCGCCTTGAGGAAAGCTAGCTTCGCTTGACCTGCGCCGAATATGCGCCACTCAGACCAAAGCTTTTCGTCATCCTTTTGGCAGAGATAGCGAAGTGTGACATACGCTTCTACGAGTGTTCGCAAGCCTAGCCTCCCGAGTATGCCTTCGTGGCATTGACTGGCACGGATCTCATCGATGATCGCCAAAGCGTAGAGGACTAACCCGAAGGAGGAATCAAGCCGGCTGTCAGTTCGAATACTCGTTCGGCACTCCATGAATCGATTCAGAACTTCATGGCGGATAGAGAAAATTTTAGCGGGCTCAAGAGCAGTAGATGTCAGTTCGTCTTGTGCCGGATCAGTCGGATCAAGGCAAATAGTTTTATCTGAGCACTCTTGCCAAAAGTCACTGATCCATTTCTCCCCTGGTTTTCGACGGAAGGTCATTTCCATCGACCGGATGGAAGGTCGGACCTTGCGCATATCTCCTCTGTTCGGAAACTCAAAAAACTCATGAATGCATTCCTCAAAGGCTGGTCCGAATTGAACTCTACCAGCTAGAATTGGAAGCATTACCTTGAACCATCGGATATCAGTTGAAGCTTCCGATTGATGATCAATGGTTTGTTCCATCGCTTTTGCTAGTGTCATCCAGTCGTCTTGATCAGGCTTAGCATCTAGGAAATGACGCCATCGATCCACCCCTGGAATCGAATCTAGCAGTATTAGGGGCCTTAGCGCAGCATATCCTAAAGGATGTCGGAGCGGAATCTGGAGAAAAGTTTCGAACTGTTCGTCAGGCAGCTTCGCCAATGCCTCAAGATCTAGGATGGTCGAGAAAGACATCATATCTTCAGAGTCTGCGCTTTCCGATGGTGCTTCAAAGGCAACTCCACCGTCGGCGAACCAACTCGCAACATTTTCCAAGATCGCACGAAAGCAGCTTAAATATTGCTCGCGCGGTATAACCGCACATATCAATGCAGCCCATAGCATCGGCGGTAGATGATCGTCCGTCCACGATGACATTTGGACTTTCTCCATCTGCATAAATGGTGGACGTAACTTAGTGCCCTCTCGCTTATGTCGGCTTAATTTGCTGTGGTTGTAGTCGCGATACTTGGATTTTCGTCTCGCACCTTTCTTTTTACTCATCTAACGCCCCTCACATTTAAAGAGTCAAGCAGAAAGTAAAAACTCTCAACTGTCTCTGACTGTAACCCATACACTCATAACTCCCAGTTTCAGAAGGGGTTGTTGAAAGTCCGCTTCGGGTCGTTTCCTGTCCGACAGCATTTTGTCAGGTCAAGTCTAGATTTATACAGATGAATGGTGACAGACAACACCGCAGCGGCAAGCGCCCTATGCAGTATCTTTGACGTTGCCTAAACAGAAAAGCCCGCTTGCGGGCTTTTCTACGCGGTCAGAAACGGTTTGCTTTCTCAAACCGCGATAACCATGGAGAGAGGATCAGGCTCTATGGCGTCTTCAGGCGCTGGCCTAGATACAAAAATGGTGTAGCCAATTGTGCAAGAAACGCCATCGACGATACCTACATGAGGGGTTATGGACAGCACAGAGTATCCGTCCTTTAATACATCGCCTACGGACGAATTAAGTTTTTGCGCAACCTCCCTTATATTATCCTGGGGGTTGGTTGCGAGGTAATAAGTGGTGAATGTCGCCATGAAAGTTCCTTTTTTGCTCTAGTTAGCATCAAGCATAGATGCAGCAATAGTGCCATCGCTTTGGGTCTGGCCCGATTTCTCCCTCGGGCTCTTTAACTGGTCAAGGTAATCAGCCCACATCTGTATCATCTGACGGCGTTGCTCGTCGAATTGTGCTCGATCATAGGCGCTTCCGAGCTCCTCTTTGGACTCATGAGCAAGGTGACGCTCGATGACCTCAACATCAAAGCCAAGACGTTCACGAATTAGTGTTCGGGCAGTCGCCCGGAAGCCGTGGCCGGTGATTTCGTCTTGTGTACAGTACCCAAGGCTCCTTATGGCCGCGTTAACGGTGTTGTCGGACATAAATCGGCTTTTCTCAGAGCGTCGGCTGATGCTTCTGAAAACAGGCCCGGTGGGGCCGGTAATATTCTGCAGACCCTTAAGGATTTCGACCGCTTGGTAAGGTAGTGGCACGATGTGATCCGCTCCGCCACCTTGGGCTCGCCGGGTTTTTGTTTGCTTCACCTGAATTCCTGGGCAGCTCCAGATGGCAGCGTCCAGGTCAAGTTGCTCCCACAGCATTTGTCGGACTTGGCCTGGACGCTGAAAGATCAGCGGCATGAGCTGCAAGGCAGCCCTTGTGATCGCACTGCCGCGATAGGCGTCCAGGTCGCGGAGCAGTTGGCCAAGCTTTATCGGATCGAGAATTGCAGCCATATGCTTGACGCGTGGTGCAGGCAGGGTAAAGTCTGCGACACCTTTTGCCATGAAGTTTTCAGCGGGCAGCAGTACATTGCGCGTTACAGCATGGCGGTACGTCCGTTGAATTGATTCCCGCAGCCGTACGGCCGTCTCACGGGTGCCGGAGGACGAAACCGCTTGCAAGGTATCCAATACGTCTGTGGTCGTGATAAGCCCGATTGGTAGCTTTCCCAGGCGCGGGAATGCATGCAGCTCCATCATGCGAAGTACGCGATGGCTGTAGCCTGCCGTCCATTCATGTGTGGCGGTAGCGTGTTTATGCCAGTCACGAGCAACTTGTTCGAAGCTGGCGAGATCTCGCAGCCGAGCAGCTTGACGCTTTTCCAGCTTTTCGCTTTGGGGATCTTTGCCAATCGCGATGAGTTGGAAGGCGTCGCGTGCCAGTTGTCGCGCAGTAGTGGGCTGTACCTTTGGGTAGGTGCCAAAGGATATGCGTACTTGCTTGCCTGATGTGGGATGGGTGTAAAGAAACGCCCAAGACTTGCCCGAAGGGCGTATGCGTAGGAAAAGACCGGAGATATCTGCGACTAAGCGGTCGCGTCCGTCGTGGTGAAGTTCTTCAATTTGTTTGGTGGTCAGCATTTGCAGTACCCTGATTCCGTAGTTATTACCCAACGATATTTTGGGTAATAGCCAGGGGGGTGCCAAATGTGAAACCCACTGCGACCACTTGAGACTTTCTGCGATGGTGTGATGCAGAAGTCGTTGATTTGTTTGGTTTTCTAGAGTCTCGCTAAGTTGCAATGAAACTCAAAGAACAAATCGTTGGTGGCCTGGGGCGGAATCGAACCACCGACACAAGGATTTTCAATCCTCTGCTCTACCGACTGAGCTACCAGGCCAACGGAAAGGCGAAATAATACACGAAAATTTGAAGGTGTGCAGGCAGGGCCAATGATTTTTTGCGGGGCAACATGCGGGCACCACGCTTTTCTACGCTGCGGTGCAGCATATAAGCTACGCAAAGCACTGATTTTCCTCAATAAATGCGCTTGAATGTTTCAGTATTATGCAAGCCGGTTTATAATCAAGAGCGTTCCCACATCGGGTGCGCCCTGCGCACCATTCGTCTGCCCCATGTCTGTCGACGTCCTCACTTTCGGCCTCAATCACACCTCCGCGCCGGTATCGGTGCGCGAGCGCGTGTCGTTCCCGATGGATGTCGTCAAGCCTGCGCTCGATGGCCTGCGCTCGGCCTTCGGCAGCGCGGTCAAAGAGGCAGCCATCCTCTCTACCTGTAACCGCACCGAAATCTACTGTGCGGCCGAGCCGCACGCGCGCGAGCATCTGCCAGCCTGGCTGGCAGATTTCAACCGTCTCGAAGCCAACAGCCTACAGCCGCATCTTTACCAGTACCAGCAAAACGAAGCTGTCCGCCATGCCTTCCGTGTGGCCAGCGGGCTCGATTCCATGGTGCTGGGCGAGCCGCAGATTCTCGGCCAGATGAAAGACGCCGTGCGCGCCGCCGAGCAGGCCGGTGCCCTGGGGACGCTGCTGCATCAATTGTTCCAGCGTACATTTTCGGTCGCCAAAGAGGTCCGCTCCACCACAGCCATCGGCGCGCAGTCGGTGTCCATGGCGGCTGCGGCGGTGCGCCTGGCCGAACGCGTGCTGGGCGATCTTTCCCGCTGTAACGTGCTGTTCATCGGCGCTGGCGAAATGATCGAACTGTGTGCTACCCATTTCGCGGCCGCGTCGCCGCAGCAGATGGTGGTGGCCAACCGCACGCTCGAACGCGGCGAGGCCCTGGCGTCGCGCTTCATGGCCAAGAGCATGAAGCTGTCCGACATCCCAGAAAAGCTCGCCGATTTCGATGTCATCGTTTCCTGTACGGCCAGCACGTTGCCCATCATCGGCCTGGGCATGGTTGAGCGCGTCACGCGCGTTCGGCGCCACAAGCCCATGGTCATGGTTGATCTGGCCGTGCCGCGCGACATTGAAACCGAAGTCGGCCGCTTGGCTGACGTCTATCTGTATACCGTGGACGACCTGGGCCGCATGGTGCAAAGCGGCACCGACGCGCGCCGCGCTGCGGTGGTGCAGGCCGAGGCCATCATCGAAACGCGGGTTCAGGGCTTCATGCACTGGCTGCAAAACCGCGAAGTCGTGCCCGCTATCCTCGATCTCCAACGCACCGCCGAGCAGGTTCGCGAGGCCGAGCTCGATCGCGCGCGCCGCGCGCTGGCTCGTGGCGATGCGCCCGAAGCCGTGCTCGAGCAGTTGGCGCATGGCCTTACGCAAAAGTACATTCACGGGCCAATGGCGGCGCTGAACCGCAGCGAACAGGGCGAGCGCGAGCAACTGCTTTCCATGCTGCCCCGCCTGCTGCCGCGCGTCGACCGCCGGCGTTAGCGGCGCTCGCCTGTTCTCATCCGTCCGCACCCGCGCGGCCAGGCTTGTGCCCGCGCGCGCTGTACCTCTCACCGTTTTACATCCTCACACTATGAAACTCTCCATGCGCAACAGGCTGGAGCAGCTTGCCCACCGCCTGATCGAAGTCGACGCGCTGCTGGCCGAACCCGAAATCGCTGGCGATATGGCTCGCTTCCGCAAAATTTCGCGCGAGCGCGCCGAGCTCGAGCCCGTGGTTACGGCGTTCAACAGCTATCTGGCGGCGGAAGCGGACGTTGGCGCGGCGCAGGAAATGCTGGCCGATCCAGATATGCGGGAGATGGCAGAAGAGGAAATCAAACTTGGCAAGGCGCGTATCGAGGCGCTGGAAGGCGAGCTGCAAGTGCTGCTGCTGCCCAAAGATCCTGACGACAACCGCAGTGTTTTCCTGGAAGTCCGGGCCGGTACCGGCGGCGATGAAAGCGCGCTGTTTTCCGGCGACCTGCTGCGCATGTATACGCGCTATGCCGAACAAAACGGTTGGCGGGTGGAGATCATGTCGGCCAACGAGTCTGAAATCGGGGGCTACAAAGAAGTGATTGCGCGCATCGATGGCGAGGGTGTGTACGGACGGCTCAAGTTCGAATCCGGCGCCCACCGCGTGCAGCGCGTGCCCGCCACAGAAACGCAGGGCCGCATCCACACCTCCGCCTGCACCGTGGCGGTGCTGCCCGAGGCGGATGAGATGAGCGATATCGTCATCAACGCCAATGATCTGCGCATCGACACATTCCGCGCCAGCGGCGCAGGCGGCCAGCACATCAACAAGACGGACTCCGCCGTGCGTATTACCCACCTGCCCACCGGCCTGGTGGTGGAATGCCAGGACGACCGCTCGCAGCATCGCAACAAAGACAAGGCCATGCAGGTGCTGGCTGCGCGCTTGAAGGACAAGCAGCAGCAGGAGGCGCACGACAAGGAAGCCGCCCAACGCAAGAGCCTGGTCGGGTCGGGCGACCGCTCAGAGCGCATCCGCACGTACAACTACCCGCAGGGCCGAGTGACAGACCACCGTATCAACCTCACCCTCTACAAGCTGGCCAATATCATGGAAGGCGATCTGGATGAGCTTACCGGCGCGCTGCTGGCCGAGCACCAGGCCGAGCAGTTGGCCGCGCTGGGGCACGAGTAAGCCTGCGCCGTGGACAATACTTTGCGTGCGCTGATGCGCGACACCGCTTTGCCGCGTCTCGAAATGCAGATGCTATGGCAGTGCGTGTTGCAAGTGCCGCGAGCGTGGCTGATCGCGCACGATACCGATCCGCTGTCGGCAGAACAGATCGCGCAGTATCGCGCCCTGGCGCTGCGCCGCCAGCAGGGCGAGCCGATGGCCTACATTCTGGGCA
The DNA here is from genome assembly GCF_009857885.1 of Pusillimonas sp. TS35. Lineage (GTDB taxonomy): Bacteria > Pseudomonadota > Gammaproteobacteria > Burkholderiales > Burkholderiaceae_B > Allopusillimonas > Allopusillimonas lactea. Next base: position 6,998 of record NZ_WWER01000010.1, read on the forward strand.
GCCGGGAGTTCATGGGGCACGCATTCGCAGTTACGCCTGATGTCCTGATCCCACGGCCCGAAACCGAGTTGCTGGTGGATATCGCCGACACCTTCCTGGCGGGTTGCCTGCGCAGTGGCGTAGCGGCGCCGCGCGTGCTGGATCTGGGCACAGGCTCGGGTGCCATCGCGGTTTCGGTAGCCTTGTCGTGCCCGGCAGCCAGCGTCAGTGCCACAGACGCCAGCGCTGCAGCGTTGGGCGTCGCGCGCCGCAACGCCGCGGCGCTTGGGGCATCGGTCGAGTTTTTGCAGGGTAGCTGGTACGATGCCCTAAGGGATCTGCCCGGCAGCGCGTTCGACCTGATCGTATCCAATCCGCCGTATATTGCAGCTGGCGACCGCCACCTGGAAGAGGGCGATGTCAGATTCGAGCCGCCGCAGGCGCTCACCGACGGGCAGGACGGCCTGTGCGACCTCGCCGTCATCATCGAGGGGGCGGGGCGCTGGCTCAAGCCCGGTGGGGCACTGTACGTCGAGCACGGCTGGGATCAGGCGCAGGATGTGCGTGCCATGCTGGCACAGGCAGGGTTTTTGCAGATTAACAGTACTGCCGACCTGGCTGGTATCGAACGGGTCAGCGGCGGTCTTTATAATGGTTGTTTTCCCTGCGGAAACAACCGCTACGTCAACGAGAGAGCACCATGAGCGACGTTCAAGATTTCATCCGCCAAACAGTCACCGAGCACCCGGTCGTGCTGTTCATGAAGGGCACCGCCCAGTTCCCCCAATGCGGCTTTTCCGGGCGCGCCATCCAAGTGCTGAAGGCGGCCGGTGTCACACAACTTGTCACCGTCAACGTGCTGGATGACGACGAAGTGCGCCAGGGCATCAAAGAGTTTTCCAACTGGCCCACCATCCCGCAGCTCTACGTCAAGGGCGAATTCATCGGCGGCTCGGACATCATCTCCGAAATGTACGAAAACGGCGAACTGGCAACCGTCCTGAAAGAGGCCGGGGCAACGGCGTGACGGCGTCACGGCGCATTGTCGTAGGTATTACCGGCGCCACGGGCGCCGTTTATGCGGTGCGCATGCTGCAGGCATTGCGCGGTGTGCCCGATGTCGAGTCGCACCTGGTGGTTTCGCCGCCGGGTGTGCTCAACATCAAGTACGAGCTGGGGCTCGATCGCCAGCAAGTGCACGCTCTGGCCGACAAGGTCTACAGTTTTCGCGACGTCGGCGCGGCGCTGTCCAGTGGCGGTTTTGCAACCGCCGGCATGGTGGTGGTGCCGTGCTCCATGCGTACGCTCGCTGCGGTGGCGCATGGCTTTTCAGACAACCTCATTACTCGCGCGGCAGACGTCACCCTGAAAGAGCGACGCCGCCTGGTGATGATGGTGCGCGAAACGCCCCTCAACCTCGCGCACCTGCGCAATATGACCGCCGTTACCGAAATGGGCGGCATTATTTTTCCCCCTTTGCCGGCGTTTTACCACCACCCCAAGACATTGGATGAGATGGTGGATCACACGGTCGCCCGCGTGCTGGAGCTGTTCGACATCAACATCCCCGGCCCGCACTGGGAAGGCATGGGCGCGCGCGACTGAGCATCCTGCGTACGCAGAAGGCAGCACAGCTCGACGCGAGTACCAGGCTGCCAGGTGCCCAGCGCCTGTAGCGTCAGGCTCCCCGCAATCGATTTTTTAAGGCATCACAGCGAACTCAGCGGGCGTGGGCGATATAGGCCGGTGGTGGCGATCAGCCCGCGTTTGGCTGCGGGGGGCCCACAATGCCCGCCTGTTACCGCATCGCCGCCATCATCCGCATTTCGTCCGGCCCGCTCCTCCCTTCGTTGTCGCCGTCAAAATGCAGCACGGTGTGGGGATAGGGGATCTCGATGCCTTTTTCGTCGAAACGCTGCTTCACGCAACGGTTGAAGGCGCGCTGCACGGCCCATTGGTTGCCCGGGGTGGTCTTGATCAGTACCCGGATCCGGAACCCTTGTTCGTTCAGGGCCGTCACCCCGGGGATGTCGATGTCCTCAAGGATTTCGGGTGCCACGGCGGCATCCTGCTTGAGGTCTTCAAACGCCAGGCGCAGTTGCTCAATGGCGTCGTCCACCGACTCACGATGGGCGATGTTGTATTCGCCATAGTGGTAGCCGAAATCGCGTGTGTGGTTGGACACTTTATCGATGACAGAAAACGGGATCAGATGGTAGCCGCCATCCAGGGTGCGTATGACCACCGAGCGGATGGTGATTTTCTCTACTGTGCCGAACAGGCCCGCCACTTCGACGATATCGTTCTGGTTCATGCCATTTTCAAGCTGGATGAACACGCCGGTGATCACATCCTGCACGAGCTTCTGCGCGCCAAAGCCTATCGCCAGCCCTGCAACGCCGGCGCCTGCGATCAACGGCCCGATATCGATGCCGATCTGTGACAGTACGATCAGTATCGTCATGGTCGCAATCACAATCGCCGCCGCGTTGCGGAACAGCATCAACAGCGTTTTCTCGCGCTCCGTGGCGCGTCGCGCCCCGCGGTTGGTCAGGCGGTGCTCAATGATGCTTGCGAGTACCGTCCATGCCAGCGCCGCGAACGCCAGGATGATTGCAATGCGAAGCACATGGGTGATGAAGGCGCGGCCGCTTTCCGACGCCAGCCACGCGGCCAGGTTGAACGCGCGCCATCCATCCAGCACCACCAACGTCGCCGCAGCCAGTATGAACAGCCGCACGCCATGCAGGATGGCGGGGCGATAGCCATTGAGTCGCGCCTCCAGTGATGGCACATTGCTGCGCCAGCGCGGTGGCAGCGTCAGTGGCCGCGTCAGCAGTCGCGTCAGCGCGGCAGCCAGCATCATCGCCACCGCGATCGCGACGACGCTTTGCAGTGTGGCGTGCGCCATGAACTCCAGCGCGTCCTGTTGTTCGCGTTGGCTGACGACCAGCAGAACCGTGAAGTAGAGAATGGCCAGAACATGCCAAAGGCGCGCGAGTACGCGAAGCAGCGTGCCGAACACTGCCGCGCTGGCTGCGTCCGCGTGGCGAAGCAGGCCGGCGCGCACTGTCTTGCGGTTGGTCCACACCACACGCGCTGCATACACGTAGATGCCCAGCATCAGCAGCAGGCTGAACAGGTCACCCACCGAGGGCAGCAGTACTGCCTGCAGCACGGGCACGAATACCAACAGTGTGTAGCCGATGATACTGATCAGTCGGCTAAGCCATAGATTCCAGTAGTTTGCTGCCTCGGGTGACAGCGGCAGCAGTCGCAGATGATCGTAACGTGTGGCGAAGATGCCGCGTGACAACGCCTTGACCAGTTCAATCATCACAAATGCGCTTAGAAACTGCAGCGCGAAGGTTGAGGCGCGCGGGCCGCCGGATAGCGACACAAGGAGGATGTACCCGACCAGTGCGGCGATCAGGCTGGCGGCAGTGTCGATCACCAGTGCAGCGCTTACGCCAATCAGTTTGCGGCTCAGGTGGATCCGCCGGTTGCCGCGGCGTTCGGTGTTGACGCCAGGCCCCATCTGCTCGCCCATTGATGGCGCGCCGCCCAATGGCGGTGCGCTCGACACGGCTGGCGTGACGGGGCCTGGCGGCGGTGTGCCGTCGTTTCCACGGCCAAACAGTGGCCGTCCATCATCCTGGCGAATCCATACATTCAGCTTCGCGAATCCTATCCGTGCGATTTGACGCAGCAGAAAATACGCCACCAATACCGCGACGATGGTCAACCCCATCAGCTCCAGCCCTGGCAAGGCATGCTCCAGACGAGCGCCGGGCAGAGACTTGCCGGTTGCCAGCGAGGTGATGACTTCGCTTGTCTGCGAAAAATCCTGTGCCAACCCAGTGGTGAACGTCTCTATCGATAGCGCAAGGCGTCGCGTCAGGGGGGCTTCGTTCGTCCTTTCTTCCGGCGTTGGTGTGGCGTTCGCAGAGGCGTTGGCATTGCTGTTTTTGGCCAAGGTGCGCAGCTCGTCGATCAACTGATCACGCGCCTTGTCGTTCTCCAGCAAATTGGCCAGTGTGGTGTAAGAGGCCGCCGGTGCTGTGTCGGTTGCGGCAGGCGCTGTGGCGTCAGGCGCGGTGCTTGCCGCGGGCTCCGCCGGCGGTGCCGCCACGGCAAGTGTCGGCGCCAGCAAGGCGAGCACCAACAACAATCCGCTGGATACAATCAGCCGCGCCAGGTGTTGGCTAACGTGCATCACGCAGCGTGTCCGCCGTGCTTGAAGGCGGGTAATCCGTGTCAGGGACTGGGGCATGGTCAGCCCGCACGCTTGCCGGTGCGAGCCTGGAACGTGTGTGGCTGTGGGCATCAGCATCACTCGGTCTCCCTCATTTAACGTGCAAAAAGCAAAAGCACGTATAGGGCAGGCTGCCTGAACGTGCTTTAACGCTAAAAGGGTAACATCCGGCGCAGAAGGCGCGCCACCCGGCCAGCCGATATGCCCGGCCGCTACGCGGGCCTGCGCTGCCGTGCCACCACGCGCGGCGCGGCTGGCTGATCACTGCCTTTGCCGTCTGATTCCTGGGCGGTATCCTGGCCATCCGCTGCGCTATTGCCACTGCCCGGCAGCGTATCGTCTTCGTCATCGCTACCCTGCGGCGTCAGCGAGGCTGCCAGCGCATCGAAGTCGTCGCTGTCGAACGCCTTGTCGCCATGCTCGAATGTTTCGCCGCTGGGCTTGATCCCGCTGAAATCGAATAGCTCGCGATCCATCAGGTGCGTGGGAACCACCCGCGACAGCGCGCCGAATACATTCCAGGAACGCCCCGGAAACTTTCGGTCCCATTCCGCGACCATGCGCGTTACTTCCTTGCGCTTGAGGTTTTCCTGGGAGCCGCACAGATTGCACGGAATGATGGGAAACTGCTTGGCCTGCGCATAGGCGATCAGGTCTTTTTCGGGCACATAAGCCAGCGGGCGGATCACAATATGCTTGCCGTCGTCCGACATCAGCTTTGGCGGCATCGCCTTCATGCGTCCGCCATAGAACAGGTTCAGGAAAAACGTGCCCAAGATGTCATCGCGGTGATGCCCCAGCGCAATCTTGGTGGCCCCCAGTTCGCTGGCCACGCGATAAAGAATGCCCCGGCGCAGCCGGGAACAGAGCGAACACATCGTCTTGCCCTCGGGGATCACGCGCGTGACGATGGAGTACGTGTCCTGCGTTTCGATATGGAAGGGCACGCCCAGTGTGCGCAGATATTCGGGCAGCACATGGTCGGGAAAGCCTGGCTGCTTCTGGTCGAGATTGACCGCGATAATATCGAAATGGATCGGGGCGCGCGCCTTCAACGTCAGCAGGATATCCAGCAGGCTGTAAGAGTCTTTGCCGCCTGACAAGCACACCATTACCTTGTCGCCGTCTTCAATCATATTGAAATCGGCGATTGCACGGCCCGTTTCACGGATCAGCCGCTTGGCGAGCTTGTTTTCGTTGTGGCGCTGCTTCTGGGCGCGGCGGTCGGACGGTACGGGTTCGGGCGCTGCGAACGTGACTTCTTGGGATTGCATGACAATATCCGGGTAATAGGCGAGGTGGCCGCGGGGTGTGCACCCGTTTGGCGGACGGCGGCTATTGAGGGGTTTGTATGCTTGCCTGGCGGCCGCGCTCGACTTCGACGCCTACTGCGGCGCAGTCGGAAAACGCCAGCGGCTTGCTGATGCGTATTTTAACGTGCCGGATCGTGGGAAACTCGGCCAGCAGCCGGTCGACCACGCGCTCGCACAACGTTTCGAGCAGGTTTACGTGCGCCGCCGTGCATTCATCGACAATGGCGCTGCGTAGCAGGCGGTAATCGAGTACGGTCTGGATGTTGTGGTCGTGAACCTGCTGGACGATATCGACGTCGAACTCGGCATCGACATGCAGGGGCTGCGTGGCGCGCAGCTCGTGCTCCAGGATGCCGATATGGGCGTCCAGAGCGATCTGCGAAAAGAATACGCGACGTGTAGGCATAATCAGGGCTTTGTAGAATACGCTGAATTGTATGTTGGATTGATCATGGACGCAGGCGAAATCACTTACGATGCGGCGATCGTCGGCGGCGGCCCGGCGGGCGCTTCGTGTGCCCTATGGCTGGCGCGCCTCGGCTATCGCCCGGCGCTGATCGATGCCGCCCCCGAGATCGGCGGCCTGTGTCGCAGTCATCCATTTCCCGATTGCTGGAATGCGTCGTTGCCCGATGCCACCGGCCCGCAGGTGGCCGACAATCTGGCCCGCAGCATAGCGCTGGCGGCTGTACCCATGTTTCTTGGCAAGCGTGTCGCACGTGTGCAGCCCACAGAGGGCGGGTTTTTCGTGCAGGCGGCAGGCGGCTTTGCGCTGCGGTCGCGCTACTTGGTGCTCGCTACAGGCGTGCGGGCCCGCACCCTGCCGGCCCTGTCTGGCGTCGAAGCGGTCGATTACCGGCGCCCTTGCCCGGGCATTCTGGTTGGCCCGGGAAGCCATATCGTTGAGCAGTCATTTCAGGGGCTGCGCGTGGCGGTGCTGGGCGGTGGCGACAATGCCTTCGAGAATGCCCTGTACGTACGGGAACACGGCGCGAGCGAGGTGCGCCTCTACGCGCGCACTGTGCGCGCCCAGCGCCAATTTGTCGAGCGCTTCCCGGCAAAGGACGTACTGGCGGGTGACTACACCGTCGACGTCGCCACCCTGGCGGTCAACGGCCAACCCTATGATTTGATACTGGTTTTTTATGGTTGGGAACCCTGCGCCGATTATGCCGGGGCGCTCAACCTTAGGCGCGGCCGCACGGGCTTTATCGATACCGATATTTCCACTGCCCAGGCAAGTTTCCCCGGCGTATATGCAATCGGCGAGGTCGCCCAGCGCCTGCACCCCTGTGTCGTCACCGCCATGGCCGATGGTATTACCGCCGCCAAAGCCATCCAGGCCCGCCTGGAGGCGCAGCGCTGATTCCCAGAGAGGCTCCCAACCTCTTCCTTCCAGCTCCTTCCTCCCAGTTCCTTTCTTCCAGTTCCTTCCTTCCAGTTCCTTCCTTCCAGCTCCTTCCTTCCAGCTCCTTCCTTCCAGCTCCTTCCTTCCAGCTCCTTCTTTCCAGCTCTTCCTCCCCAATCAATCCGACACGACGCGCACCGCGTCGATCCTATAGTCAGCTTTTATCGACGTATGTTCGTCGATACGTAAATTTATCGTTGATCTTCATACTATATAGGACTATAGTAAGAGCCATAACGAACAAGCTATTACACAAAATCAACGAGCGAGACATGAAGCAAGGCAAGTATCCCGAGCAGTTGCAGCTATATATTGCGGGCGCATGGCGCGGCACCCAGGGGCGCCAAACGACGACGGTCGTCAATCCCGCCACCGAGCAGGCACTGGGCGAGCTGCCCATGGCGACAAGCCAGGATATCGACGATGCGCTGGCGGCTGCGAATCAGGCATTTCCAGCCTGGTCGGCAAGCTCGGCCTGGGATCGGGAGCGCATTCTGAAGCAGGCTGCCGCGCTGATCGAGCAGCGCCGCAATACGCTGGCCGAGATACTTACGCTTGAAAATGGCAAGCCGCTGGCGGATTCGCACGGCGAGCTCGACCGTGTGATCGAAACCATTCTCTGGTGCGCGGAAGAGGGTAAGCGCGCCTATGGCCGCATCATGCCGCCGCGCGCGCACCTGCTGACGCAATCATCGGTCAAGCGCGCCATCGGGCCGGTAGCGGCTTTTGTGCCTTGGAATTTTCCCGCTGTGCTGGCCGCCCGAAAAGTGGCAGCCGCACTGGCCGCGGGGTGTACCGTGGTGCTCAAGCCCGCTGAAGAAACGCCGGCGATCTGCATCGAACTGGTTCGCGCCTTCGTTGATGCAGGTCTGCCGGAGGGCGTGTTGAATCTGCTGTATGGGGTGCCGGCGGAAATCTCCGAGCGCCTCATCAAGTCACCCGTGATCCGCAAAGTATCGTTCACTGGTTCAGTGGCGGTCGGTCGCCTGCTTGCGGCAATGGCCGCGCAGGAACTCAAGCCCGTCACGATGGAGCTTGGCGGCCATGCGCCCGTGGTTGTCTTCGACGACGTAGACGTGGAACGTGTGGCGCGGATGTGCGCGGCATTCAAGTACCGCAATGCGGGGCAGGTCTGTCTCTCTCCCAGTCGGTTTTATGTGCAGCGAGGGCTGCACGAAGCCTTCACTCAGGCGTTCGCACGGGCAGCCAGCGAGATCAGTGTCGGCGACGGCATGCGCGCGGGCGTACAAATGGGGCCGTTGAATAACGCCCGCCGTCTAGACGCCGCCCTGCGGCTCGTTCGCCAAGCCCGGGACAGCGGGGCGAACGTGGTGCACGGGGGCGAGCGCCTGGGCGACCAAGGATACTTTTTCGCGCCTACAGTACTCCAACAGGTACAGCGCGACGCGGACATTCTTGACGAAGAGCCATTCTGTCCAATCGCGCCTGTCATGCCGTTCGACAGCTTTGATCAAGTCATTGAGCAGGCCAATCACCGTTCGCTGGGCCTGGCCGCGTATGCATTCACCAACAGCATGGAGCGCTCGGCGCTGTTTTCCGAGCGCGTCGAGGCCGGATGGATAGGCATCAACAACTTCGTGCCCGCCCTCGCGGATGCGCCCATCGGCGGCATGAAAGACAGTGGGTTGGGCTATGAAGGCGGGCCGGAAGGCCTGGATGCCTACCTGCACGCCAAGTTCATCAGTCAATCAAACGCAGCAGTCTAGACGCGGCATGTGTCCGGCGGGCCGCCGGGCAGCCATAACGGGCGGCATGACGCGAACCACATCCTCTCACAGGAAAGAAAGGAGACAAAAAATGAGCGATACACCCCAACAGATGGTGGCAACCCAGTTGAAATATTCGGGCTACCGCAAGCGCGATGTTCCGCGCCACGATGAAGAGCTGACCAGCACCATGCCCAGCACGCCGCTGGGCGAATACATGCGCTTGTTTTGGCAGCCTGTCTGTCTTTCGGAAGAGTTGACCGATGTGCCCAAGGCGATTCGCATCATGGGTGAAAACCTGGTGGCGTATCGCGATAAAAGCGGCAAAGTGGGCGTGCTGCATCGCCATTGCGCGCACCGCGGCGCGTCGCTTGAGTTCGGCATCATTCAGGAGCATGGCATCCGCTGCTGCTACCACGGTTGGCATTTCGACAACGATGGGTCGCTGCTGGATGCCCCCTGTGAGCCAGGCGAAACGCGTCTGAAGCAAACCGTCAGCCAAGGTGCCTATCCCGCCTTCGAGCGCGACGGTCTGGTGTTCGCCTACATGGGGCCGCCCGAGAAACAGCCGGCTTTCCCCGAGTACGATACCTATTCGCTGCCGAAAGGTACGCGCCTGGTGCCGTTCTCCAATATCTATCCCTGCAACTGGCTGCAAGTCCATGAAAACATCATGGATCACATGCACACGGCAGTGCTGCACAACCACATGGTGGTCGAGGGGGTCGATGCGGAAACGTCGGCGGGCGTATCGCTGGACGGCTTTGGCGACATGCCTGTGATGCAGTGGCAGCCGACACGCAGCGGCAATGGCTGCATGTTTATTGCCGGCCGCCGCTTGCCCAGTGATCGCGTGTGGGTGCGCATTACAGAAATGAACCTTCCCAATTACCTGCAGATCGGCTCGCTGGTGCCAACCGCCGCGCGCGAGCGTCATGCCACGTCGGGCTGCACACGCTGGCATGTTCCGGTGGATGACACCAACATGATCATCTTCGGCTGGCGTCACTTCAACGACGAAGTCGATCCGGATCACATCGGCTGCGCGGAAGACTGCGGCGTGGACAAGATTGATTTCTTGGTCGGCCAGAGCGGCAACCGATCGTACGACGTTGCACAGCGCGCACCGGGCGATTGGGAAGCGCTGACGAGCCAGCGCCCTATTGCGGTGCACGCGCTGGAAAACCCGGGCACTTCAGACGTAGGGATCTATATGTTCCGCAAGCTGCTGCGCGAGGCGATACGCGGCAACACGGCGCCCGATGCCAAGCAACAAGCGGCCCTCCGGGCGGGCGAGTCGCTGCCATTGTGTTCGCAGGATAGCGTTCTGTATGCGCCCGTGCAGGACACCGTCGATGCGGATCGCAAATTGATTTTGAAGCTCGGCAAAGAAGTGGCTGCAATCATGCTGCGAAGCGATGATGTGCCGGCCGCGCAGCGTGATGCATTTGTCCGGGCGGAACTCGACAAACTCGACGACGGCATAGGCAAGGAAATCATTGCCGCCAATGCCGTGGCCGAGGTGTGATAGCCAGAACGAGAGGTCATCATGCTGACGCTATGTGTACGCTCCATTACGTACGAAGCTGAAGGAATACGGTCGTTTGAATTGGTCGATCCGACAGGCGGGGAGCTGCCGGTGTTCGAAGCCGGCGCGCATGTAGACGTGCATGTTCCCGGCGGCTACACCCGGCAGTACTCGCTCTGCGATCCGGCGTGGCAACGCCGGCACTACCGGATCGCCGTACTCGAAGACGTGAAAGGGCGGGGCGGTTCGCGTGCGCTGCATAGCGCAGTGCGGGCCGGCGACCTGGTCGAGGTATCGGAGCCGCGCAATCTCTTTCCGCGCAGCAAGGCGGCGCGACGCAGCCTGCTGCTGGCGGGCGGCATAGGCATTACGCCTGTGCTGGCCATGGCGCACGAGTTGCTGCGGGAAGATGCGGCCTTCGAACTGCACTATTGCACGCAGACGCCGGCGCGAACGGCCTTTCGTACGCAGTTGGAAGCAATGGCCGAATTACGCAAGGTCGTGTTCCATCACGACTACGGCGACCCCGCCAAGGGGCTGGACATCCCGGCGCTGCTGGCGGGTTACGAAGAGGGCACGCATCTGTATTTTTGCGGGCCGCCGGGGTTCATGCGCGCGGTAAAGGAAGCAGCGAGCCACTGGCCCGCCGACGCGGTCCACTTCGAGTATTTCAGCGCGCCTGCGCCGACGGCTGCGACGGCGACGCCTGGCGAGGCGGGACACACAGAGGTGCGGCTGGCGCGGTCGGACAAAGTGCTGCAGGTCGCGGGCGGGCAGTCCATTCTGGAAGCGCTGCGCGATGCGGGTGTGCCCTGTGAGTCCTCGTGCGAAGCCGGTGTCTGCGGTTGTTGCAAAGTGCGCTATCTGGATGGCGCGCCCGAACACAACGATTACGTGCTGTCGGACGACGAAAAAAATGAGTACGTACTGGTGTGCTGCGCCGGCGTAGGCAGCCGCGAACTAGTGCTCGATCTGTAGAGAACAACGAGGCAAACAGAAGATGGAGACGTTCGATTACATCGTGGTGGGTGCCGGGTCCGCCGGTTGCGCATTGGCGGCCAGGCTTGCTGAACGCGGCGCGGGTTCCGTGTTGTTGCTGGAGGCGGGCCCGCGTGATCGGCATATGTGGATACACATCCCGATCGGCTATGGCAAGACCATGTTCGATCCGCGCTATAACTGGCAGTTCTATTCCGAACCCGAACCTGAACTCAATGGGCGCCGCATCTATCAGCCGCGCGGCAAAACCCTGGGTGGATCCAGCTCCATCAACGGGCTGGTCTATATACGGGGCCAGGCGCAGGATTTCGATGAATGGGAGCGCTTGGGCAATGACGGATGGGGCTGGCGAGATGTGTTGCCCCTGTTCAGGCGATCAGAGCGCAACGAGCGCGGCGAGAGCGAACTGCATGGCGGCAGCGGCAGGCTCGGGGTTTCCAATATACGGGGCCGCCATGAGCTGGTGGAGGCGTTCATCCGATCGGGTGAGGCCCAGGGCATACCTCGCAACGAGGATTTCAACGGTGCCAGGCAGGAAGGCGGCGGTTACTATCAGCTGACCACGCGCAATGGTTTGCGCTGCTCCGCAGCCAAGGGTTATTTGCGCCCTCTGCGTGCCAATCCCAATCTCACCATCGAAACCGATGCCAGAGCCACCAGCCTGGTGTTCGAGGGCAAGCGCGCGGTGGGGGTGAACTATCTGCAAAATGGCAAGCCGCGGCAAGCCACCTGCCGCAAAGAAATCATCCTGTCTTCTGGTGCCTTCCAGTCGCCGCAGTTGCTGATGCTGTCAGGGGTCGGCGATGCCGAAGCGTTGAAAGCGCACGGCATACCCGTAGTGCATCATCTCCCTGCCGTGGGCAAGAATCTTCAAGATCACCTGCAAGTGCGGCTTATATACAAGTGCACCAAACCCATCACCACCAATGATCATCTGCGCACCGTCTGGGGCAGGGCGTCGATAGGCCTGCAATGGCTATTGCGAAAGCGCGGGCCAGTGGCGGCGGGGATTCAGCTTGGCGGCATGTTCGCGCGGGCGCGGTCCGACGCCACGCGTCCGGATGTGCAGTTTCACTTCGGTACAATCAGTGCGGATATGGCGGCCGGAAAACCGCACGACTTCTCCGGTTTTACCTTGTCAATGTGCCAGCTGAGGCCAAAAAGCCGGGGCGCCGTGGTACTGAAGTCCGCCAATCCGCTCGATGCACCAGGCATACATTTGAATTTTCTGTCCGAACAAGAAGACCGCGACACAATGGTGGCGGGCGTGCGCCTTGCGCGGCGCCTGATGGAAGCCGAGCCGATGCGGCCATACGTGGCCGAAGAATACCGGCCGGGGCCGCACATGCGCACCGAAGACGATATGCTCGATTTCGTGCGTCAAAATGGCACAACGATCTTCCATCCCGTGGGCACCTGCCGCATGGGCAGCGACCCGGGCTCGGTGGTTGATACGTCGCTCAGGGTGCGCGGCCTGTCCGGCTTGCGGGTGGCGGATGCATCAATCATGCCATTGCTGCTGTCGGGAAACACAAATGCCGGTTCGATCATGATCGGAGAAAAGGCGGCGGATCTGCTGGTCAGCGCAGGAGGATAGTGATGAGTGCGGAATTGCAGGAGGAGATCTTTGGCACGTTGTGGCGTGCCGATCGCAGCGGCCTGCCCAAGTACCAGCGGGTCGTGAATGCGATCGTCGAGGCGCTGCGCCGGGGCCTCTGGCTGCCCGGCGACCAGCTCCCGCCAGAAGAAGAGCTGGTCAATCTCACGCCGTTCAGTTTGGGCACCGTCCAGCGGGCCTTGCGCGACTTGGTCACACAGGGCCTGGTAATCCGGCGGCACGGCCTGGGCAGCTACGTTGCCGAGCTTCCCCGGCGCCTGCAAGATCCCTGGCATTGCCGCTTTGCGGCAGACGATGGCGTTGGCACCGTGCCCATCTATTCCAAGGCTACCGCGCGCCGCATCGTCGCTTGCGATGGGCCCTGGAACCAGTATCTCGACATGGCATCCGACGAGATCATGCAGCTTGACCGCATCATCGATGTGGCAGATGAATTCAAGGTATACAGCCGCTTCTATGCAGGGCGCTCTGTCTTGCGCGCGCTATGGGAAAAGCCGATGGACATGCTTCATGGCATGAATTTCAAGAAGCTGATTGCCGAAGAGTGCGGCCTGCCCATCACCGAAATGGTTCACCATGTGCAAGTGGCCCAGTTTGATGAGGGCGTCGGCGAGGCGATCGAGGTTGCGTCCGGTACGACCGGCCTGCTCCTGCAAGCGATCGCGCATGCGGGTACGCGGAAAGTGGTCTATTACCAAGAGTTCTACATCCCGCCCGGGCAGCGGGCACTGCAGTTGTTCGAAAAAACCCCCGCCGCCGTTCGGGCGTGAACGGCACTTGCACCACTGCGCCACACGGCGCGCCCACTACCACACCGCACTTATAGGTGCGGTTTTCGTTTTTCCGGCATATGCTGGCCTGGGCAGCGGCGCGCGCCGCCTGCGTCAGCCTGTGGGCCGGCAATTATTCGCGCTATCATGCGCCAGTAGCTGATTGAGATGAGTCGCGAATATGACAAAGAATGCGCTGCCAGAAGTATTTGCCAAGCTGCACAAAGAAGACTATAGCGGCGTGCCCAAGTATCGCCTGGTGCTCAACGCCATTACCGAAGGTATCAAGTCAGGCCACTGGAAGCCTGGCGAACGCTTGCCAACGGAAGAAGAATTGGTGCAGATGATCCCTTATAGCCTGGGTACCGTGCAGCGCGCACTGCGCCTGTTGGTCGATCAAGGTATCGTGGTGCGCCAGCATGGCCTGGGGTCCTTCGTCGCCAAGCAGTCTTTGCAGATCAAGAACCCATGGCACTGCCGCTTTATTGCCGACGATGGCCACAGCTTCGTCCCGGTCTATTCCAAGATTCTTGGTCGTGATGCGGCCCGCGAGCCCGGCCGCTGGTCCAGCTACCTTGGCACAGGCGTCGACACCACCGTGCTGGTAGAGCGCGTCATCAATATCAACCATGAGTTCGACGTCTACTCGAAGTTTTACTTCGACCGTCGCGTCCTACCCCGGCTATGGGAGGTATCACTGGATCGCCTGAATGGTCTGAACTTTCGCGCGCATATCCTGGGTGAGCTCAACATGCCGATCACACATGTCGATCATTACGTGACCCAGGTTCCCATCGAGAAGGACATTGCCGGCCACATCAATGTAAAGCCTGCCACGGTGGGTATGCGGTTGGATGTCCTGGCGGGGATGGGTCGTGATACGCCCGTCTATTACCAAGAACTCTACATACCGCCCACGGATCGAACACTGGCCTTGCCTGGTCAGATGCTCGACTGAGCAGCAAGAAGAAAACGGCTCAAGTGAACTGCCCCCCAAAGGTTGGATAGGTGTCCAACTTCTGGGGGGCAGTTCACTTGAGCCGTTTTTTGTTCCGCACCTTCTCCGCTTCGCCGCCCTGATACGTTGATAGGGCGGCGGCGTGTTCAGTAGCCCAGCATTTTGGGCAGCCACATATAGGTCGAAGGCACATATGTCACGATGCCCAGTACGACCAGCAGCCACGCCAGGAAGGGCAGGCTTTCCTTCACCACCGCTTCTATTGGCGTTTTTCCTATACCGGCGGCGATGAACAGACACAATCCCACAGGCGGCGTCACCAAGCCGATAATCAGGTTAACTGTGAAGATCAGGCCAAACTGCAAGGGGTCAATGCCGAACTCGGCCGCCATCGGTATCAGCAGCGGGCCGAACATTACCATGGCGGCGACCGTATCCAGGAACAGGCCCGCGATCAGCAAGATGATGTTAACCAAGAGCAAGAACACCAGCGGGTTGGTGGTGATGGCGGACAATGCTTCCGCGGCAGCCTGAGGCAGTTGCTCGGTCGTCATGATCCAGCTGGCGACGTTGGCCACGCCCATCATCAAGAACACCACCGACGAAATCACGCCTGTGCGGCGCAGCGCCGACCAGATCATAGGGGCAGTCAGCGTGCGGGTCACGAACAGGCCTATCAGCAGGGCATACAACACGGCAACCGCCCCCGCCTCGACCGGCGTGAATACCCCAAACATGATGCCCCCCACCATGATCACCGGCAGAAACGCCCCCACAGCGAACTGACGCGTGATCGCAAGCCGTTGCAACAGGCTGTACGAACCTTTCTCGGCGGGGTAGCCGCGCTTGCGAGCGATCAGGTAAACGATGCCCATCAGGCCGCCGCCTATCAATACCCCAGGCACCACACCGGCCGCGAACATCGCGCCCACCGATACGTTCTGCGCGACCAGTGCGTAGATGATCATCGGGACACTGGGAGGAATAATCGGCCCAACCGTTGCCGAACAGGCCGTGACGGCACAAGCAAAGCCCTTGTTCTTGTACTCGGCCTCCATTTTTGGGATCAGCATTGATCCGACCGCGCTAGCGCCGGCAACGCCCGAGCCATTGATCCAACCGAAAATCATACTCACCAGCACCGTAACCTGTCCCACGCTTCCGCGCACATGGCCGACCAGCATGCGCGAGAAGTTCAGGATGCGGTCCATGATGCCCGAACCGCCCATCAGCTCACCCGCGAGAATGAAGAACGGTATGGCGACGAGGGCGAACATGTCCAGGCCAGTGAAAATGCGCTGCGGCAGCAGCGGCAGAAAATCAGGGTCAATCAGCAGAAACGCCGCGATTGTTGCCAGGCCGAGGGCGAAGGCCACCGGCACCGCAAGCGAAAGCGCGGTAAAGAATGTGAGAATAAGCGCAGCGCTCATCATTGTCTCCTGCGGCGCCATTGCCGTTTGTGTGCGGCTTGGCGTCTATGTTCTGATGGCTGGCAAGTGGCCCGACGGTTGTCTCGGCCCGGTCCGCCAGCCTTCTTTGTGAATGGATTTCAGCTCAGGCTTGCTTCATCCGATGAAAGCGCATGCTCCACACCCTTGCGAGCCACTAGCAGCAACTGCACAATCATCAGCAAGCAGCCAACGGGGATGGCGGCATAGGGGATAGACAGGCTCATGTCCCAAACCATGGGGTCTATCTGGCCCCGGATGTTGTAGATATAGATGAAGCCGTAGGTCATGCATGTCGTCAGGAAAACCAGATTCAGCAGGATGACCAGACAGGCAAAGACTTTTCGTACTTTGGGTGGAAACAAGCCGACAACAAGGTTCACCGAGATATGGGCTCCTTCGCGCAGGGCCAGGCTGGAACCCAGGAACGCAGCCCAGATCATCAAGTACTTGGCAACCTGCTCCGCCCACGGGATTGGGTCTTCCGATACATATCGGGTGAAGACCGACAGCCAAATCACCACCGTCATTGCGGCTATCAGCGCTACGACCAGTGCGCAGGTTCCGCGCGTGACGAGCTTTTCAAAGGGAAGATCGGGGATCAAGGGCAACGTTGCCTGCTTGTCGAGTTGAGCGATGTTTGCTTGCATGAGGGCTCCTTCGCCGTGGCGCCGAGGGCGCCAGTTTCATTGATGGCGCGGTGGGGTCATTCCGTTGCGGTTTTATGCACCAGGTCGATCAGGTCTTGCGGTACATTCGCATTCGCCCATGTCGATTTGCCCAGCTTCACCCAGGCTTGGCGCTGCTCGGGTGTGAGCGTGGTCACCTTGCCGCCCGCTTTGATATAGGCTGCTTCGGCTTTCTTGTCCTCTTCCGCCCAGATTTTCCGGTGGTAGGTTTCAGCTTCCCGGGCTGCGTCCTCCAGCACTTTCTTGACGCTGTCCGGATACTTGTTCCATTGATCGATACTGATCAGCCCGACAAAGCCGTAGTACTGCCAATTCACATCCAGTGTCTGTCGTAATACTTCCTGGTGCTTGGCGCTTACCAGTGTGCCGAAAGGCTGGGCTTCACCATCGACGATCTTGAAGCGCAAGGCGTTGTAGACCTCAGGCCAATCCACCGTCACGGCTGCGGCGCCGAACGATTCCAGGCCGGCAATTTCCAGCGGCGAGCGTGAAGCGCGCAACTTCAGCCCTTTCACGTCCTTGGGCTGGGCAACCTCCCGGCTGGTTGTGTTGATGTCGCGAAAGCCGTAATCGAAGGTAAACAGCCAGCGCAGGCCCACCTTGGCCAGTTCCGCGTTGATGCGTTCGCGCACAGCGGGCGATTGCAAGGCTTTGTGCACTTGGTCAAGATCACCAAAAATAAAAGGCAGGTGCAGCACCTCGAATGCGCGGGTAATGGTCACCAGGTTGGCCGATGAGCCGCTCGCGATCTGGATCAGGCCCTGCTGCGCCGCGCCGAACGTTTCGTTGTCGCTGCCCAGTTGCCCGCCCGGAAAATGTTGCATCTTGATGCTGCCATCCGACTTTTCCTTCACAAGCTTGGCAAAATAATCGACCGCCTTGCTGGTATCGTGGGATGGCGCCATCACGTTGGCAACCTTGATTTTGTATGTATCGGCAGCATGCGCTGTTCCGTTGGACAGCGGTAGCATGAACGTTGCGCTGGCCAGTGCAAAAGCCCCGGCACATCGGGTGAAATATTTATATGTCAGCATGGAACTCCTCCGTATCATTGATGATTTTTAGTCTGGATGAGGATGTCCCGATCACTGTAGACATCATCCTCTCCGGATGTTTTTTGTTTGAACTATATAGGACTACAGTACAGGCCGTCAATAAAAAATCGACACTTTAAATAAAGCCGCGCTGCAAGAGGCTGGATTGATATCCAGCCTCTTGCAGCGCGGGTGATGGGCGCCAATTTCTTCAATTTCTTGTTAGGGATTGTGCTGAGTTTTTATGGTCGCCCGCTCATTTGCGCGCGTATGGCGCGCAACAGTAGGCGCCCCGATCATGCCTCCCTTGCGCCCGCCGATGGCGGGCGTATGGCCCCCATCAAGCAGCTTTTCTTTCGAGCGCGCATTGGTTCTGGCGTGGTGACGCAAGCCCAACGGTGAAAGCGCGCAGTTCGTCGCGGCGGAACACATGCAGCACTACGTTCGCCCCCGGCTGGTACGCGCCCAACAGGCGGTCCAGCGATGCGGGATCGGTGATGCGCAGGCCATTGATGGCCACCAGCAGGTCACCCGCCGATAGGCCGCCCCGATGTGCGGCTCCGTCTTCAAAAACGGTTGCCACGTGAGTCGCCCCATGCTCGGCGCGCACGCGGATATCCAATGAGGGCAGGTTAGAGGCCGCTTTCCAGCGCAGCGTGATGCCCTGATGCTGCAGCAAACTGTCAAGCGGCACATCTTCTCTACCGTAGACATAGCGTGCCAGGAAATCGCTGACATCGACACCCGTGGCCTCGCGGATCAGGCGCACCATGGCGCCTTCGGGGATGCCGCGCGCACCGCCGCCTTGGTAGAAATCGCGGCCGAAGCGCGCCCAAAGCAGCCGCATGACGTCGTCCAGCGATCGCGCGCCATCCGTCCCGCGCCGAAGCGTAATATCAAGCCCCAGCGCGACCAGCGAACCCTTGGTGTAGTAACTGACCAGTGCGTTGGGCGAGTTCTCGTCCTGCTTGTAATAGCGCGTCCAGGCGTCGAACGAACTCTCGGCCACGCTTTGCTTGAAGCGGCCGGGTGCCGCGTGCACCGAGGTGATGGTCTTGGCCAGGAGGCGCAGGTAGTCGGCTTCTCCGATAACGCCGGCGCGCAGCAGCATCAGATCATCGTAGTAAGAGGTAAACCCTTCAAACACCCACAGCAGCGAGGTATGGTTGCTTCGATCCAAAACATAAGGCGCGAAGGCCGCGGGCTTGATGCGTTTGACATGCCAGGTATGAAAATACTCATGGCTGACCAGCCCCAGAAAGGTCTGATAACCTTCGCCCGCGTTTGCCTGTCCCAACACGGGAAGATCGCGGCGGGCCGTCATCAGCGCCGTCGAGGCGCGATGCTCCAGGCCGCCATAGCCGGTGTCGGTGACCATGGTCATGAACACATAGCGGTCAGCGCTGTCCAGAAATGGTGCCGCTTTGGTCTCTGGTTCGAACAGCGCGATCTGCTCGGCGCAGATGCGGCGCACATCCGCCGCGATACGCTTGAGATCCAGATTAGGGGCCACGCCCGTAAACACCATTTCGTGCTCCGCGCCGTGCGCCTTGAAGCGCACAACCTGCGGTGTGCCCATTTCGACGGGGTGGTCGATCAGCGCATCGTAATCGGGGGCCAGGTACATGCCGAAGCCATGGCGCGCGGCAGCCTCCGGATGGCCCTGCGCCTCGGGCAGGCTGGTGTATACCTTCCATCCGCGAATACGCGCGGGAGGGCACAGCTTCACGTGGCAGGGCGTGCCTTCCTGGCCCACTGCGCATAAATAGACACTGGTGCCGTTGAAAAAAGCATGGCTTTCGTCCACATGTGCGCCCCGAACAGACAAGTCCCAGGCATAGACTGTGTAGTCGATCACCAGTGGGCCATCGACAGGTTCGCATCGCCATGCATGGTCGGAAATTTTTTGAATGGCCACGTTCTGCCGGCGGTTGCTCGCCTGGATCGACTCGATCTGCCGGGAAAAATCCCGGATCAGGTAGCTGCCCGGTATCCACGCAGGCATGGACAGCACCTGCCCCGTCGCGGAGGGGTTTTGTATCAGCAGCCGCACACTGAGGCGATGGCCGGCCGGATCCGTGGGCGTTACGGTATAAAGTAGAGCTTCTTTTTTCATCCTCATATATTAATGAACTTTAGGAGACCGACGGTATGGAAGCCATGATCAAAACCGAAACCCGCGGCCGCGTGGGCTTGATCACCCTAGATCGTCCCAAGCAATTGAACGCACTCAGCAACGAAGTCATCGGCCAGGTGGCAACGGCGCTGCGCACGTTCGAGGCTGACGATGGTATTGGCGCTATTGTCATTACCGGCAGCGAAAAGGCCTTTGCCGCCGGTGCCGACATTGCCGCCATGCAAGGCTGGAATTTCGTCGACGTCTATATGCAGGATTACATAGGTGGCGAATGGCAATACATCCGCCAAGTCCGCAAACCCATCATTGCCGCGGTCGCGGGCTACGCCCTGGGCGGTGGCTGCGAACTGGCGATGGCGTGCGACATCATCATTGCCGCCGATAACGCCAAGTTCGGCCAGCCCGAAATCAAGCTGGGTGTCATCCCGGGCTTTGGCGGCACGCAGCGCCTGCCTCGGGCGGTGGGCAAGGCCAAGGCCATGGATCTTGTCCTCACTGCCCGCATGATGGACGCCGTCGAAGCCGAGCGCGCCGGCCTGGTGTCGCGCGTGGTGCCCTTGGAGAAGTTGATGGAAGAAGCCATGGATGCGGCCGCCGTGATCGCATCCATGTCGCTGCCCTCAGCCATCATGGCCAAAGAGTGCGTCAACATGGCATACGAAGGCTCGCTCAACGACACACTGTTGTATGAACGCCGCAATTTTCATGCGCTTTTTTCCACCGAAGACCAGAAGGAAGGGATGGCTGCTTTCGTGGAAAAGCGTAAGCCTGGCTTCAAGCACCGCTAGCCAGGGTACGCCGCGAGATCTGTAGGCAGCGCCCCACACGGGGCGCCTGACAAGTTGCTTACGGCTTGAAAAAAAAGCTATACTTCACGGGTTTAACGCCTCGCGGTAATTAATCAAGGTCTGCATTTCGCGCCATGGATACAAACACGGTTGCGGGCAGCGGCAAACCAGGCGAAACAAGGGGATTTGGCGCTGAAAAGCTCGTGCTAACAGAGCAGGATCGCGCTGCCATACATCTGAGAGCAAGTACCGGCCTATTGCGTACGCTGGCTGCCCAGGCGGTCATGCTGGCTGTCGCAGTGCTGGTGTGCGGTCTGGTGGCTGGAAGCGGCGCGGCGATATCCGCGCTGATCGGTGGCGGTGCGTATCTGGTTCCCAATTCCTTGTTTGCCTTGCGTCTGCTCGCGGGCCTCTGGGGGCCGGCAAGGTCTGACCCGCTCACTTTTTTTTGGGGCGAAGCCTTCAAGCTCGCCTCGTCATTGGCGGTGCTTGGTTTGGCCGGCTGGCTGGGTTCAGGTTGGCTTTCATGGCCGGCCGCGCTGGTGGGGTTGCTGTTCGTATTAAAGGGCTATGTGCTGCTGTTGCTGTTTCGCAAGCTGCCATAGCCATGTTTATGTGATTCACGGGCGCCGCGCGTCCTCTTTACGATAAAGGTTCATTCAGATGGCTGCTAGTGATATTTCGCCACAGTCCGCGTACATTCAGCATCACTTGGTTCACCTGAATAACGTTGGCGAGAAGCAGTCGGTCATCGCAGACTTTAATATCGTCAACTACGACTCCCTCTTCTGGGCGATTCTTGCCGGCCTCGTTGTTATTTTCTTCCTCTGGCGCGCAGCGCGCCGCGCCACCGCCGGTGTTCCTGGTCGCTTCCAGGTTGCCGTCGAAATGCTCGCCGACATGGTCGAAGAGCAGGCAAAAGCCATTATCCCCAGTGAAACCACCCGCCGCTTCATTTCCCCGCTGGCGCTTACGGTTTTCCTCTGGATTATCCTCATGAACGCGCTCGATCTGGTGCCGGTCGATTTCCTGGGCTGGGTATTCATCAATACCGGTCTGGGAGACAGCCACCACGATCCGCTCTACTTCCATCGTATCCTCCCCACCGCCGACCTGAACGTGCCCATGGGCATGTCGTTGGGCGTGCTGCTCCTGATGTTCTACTACGGCATCAAAATCCATAACCCGGGCGGCTTCGTGAAAGGCCTGTTCACCGCGCCTTTCCATGCGCACGGCGTTTTCGGTCTGCTGCTCGCGCCGTTTAACTTCCTGCTGAACTGCATCGAGTACGCCGCCAAATCGGTTTCGTTGGGTATGCGGTTGTTCGGCAACATGTTTGCCGGCGAACTCATCTTCATGCTGATTGCCCTGCTGGGCGGTGCATGGTCTGGCTTTAATGGCTCAAGCCTGGGCTTGGGTATCGGTCATGTATTGGCCGGTTCGGTGTGGGCGATCTTCCACATCCTGATCGTGCTGTTGCAGGCCTTTATTTTCATGATGTTGACCCTGGTGTACGTGGGTCAGGCTCACGAAAGCCATTAATGGGTTTCGGCCGGGTGGGCGCCGCCCGCCGGTCGGGGTGCAGGATTTTCTTGCAATGCAGTTTCTTTGACTTTTTGATTACACGGTTATTAACCAAGGAGTTGTCATGACCAACGTTGCTTTCGTTGCTCTTGCTTGCGGTCTTATTATTGGTCTGGGCGCTATCGGTGCTTGCATTGGTATCGCTCTGATGGGGGGCAAATACCTGGAAGCTTCGGCTCGTCAGCCTGAACTGATGAACGCTCTGCAAACCAAAATGTTCCTGCTGGCCGGTCTGATTGACGCCGCCTTCCTGATCGGTGTGGGTATCGCCATGCTGTTCGCGTTCGCCAACCCCTTCGTCGGGTAAGCAGCGCCGCCCGCCACGTGTGGGCCTAGCAGCCGCAACACCCGCCATTGGGCGGGCTTGCGGCTTGGATATCAGGTGTCGTGCGGCCATGGCCGCCTGGCACTAGAGGTTTAAAGGGAAACGACCGTGAATTTAAACGCGACTCTCTTTTTTCAGATGATCGTGTTTTTCGTGTTGGGTTGGTTTACGATGAAATTCGTATGGCCGCCGCTCACGAAAGCAATGGACGACCGCCGCCAGAAAATCGCCGATGGCCTCGCCGCCGCCGATAAAGGCAAGGCAGATCTCGCCCAGGCGCAGGCGCGCATCAGCCTGATCGAAGCTTCCGCCAAAACGGAAAACCATGCACGCATGGTCGAGGCCGAGAAACAGGCCGCTGTATTGATCGAGCAGGCTCGGCGCGAAGCCGAGGCCGAGAAGGCGCGCATTCTTGCCCAGGCCCGACAAGACGCCGAGCAAGAAGTCCAGCGCTTGCGCAACGACCTCCGCGACGACGTTGCCACCCTGGCCGTCAAAGGCGCCGAGCAGATCCTGCGCCGCGAAGTTGACGCCAACGCGCATGCCCAGCTGCTGGATCAGCTCAAGGCTCAACTCTAGACTCAAGGCAAGCCATGGCTGAATTATCGACTATCGCCCGACCGTACGCCGAAGCGCTGTTTGCGGCGGCGCTGAACGACCAGGCGGGCCTCGAGAACTGGTCCGCGCTGCTGTCCGAACTGGCCCAGGTTGCCAGCATGGGCGACGTGCGCGAGGCGCTTACCGATCCGCGCCTGAACGCCGACCAGCGTATCGACCTCTTCACCGGGTTGATCAAATCCCCGCTTTCGGCCCAGGCGCGCAACTT
This sequence comes from Pusillimonas sp. TS35, assembly GCF_009857885.1. Classification (GTDB taxonomy): domain Bacteria; phylum Pseudomonadota; class Gammaproteobacteria; order Burkholderiales; family Burkholderiaceae_B; genus Allopusillimonas; species Allopusillimonas lactea. The sequence continues at coordinate 30,384 of NZ_WWER01000010.1, forward strand.
TATCGAGCTGCTGGTCGGCAACAACCGCATCCTGTTGTTGCCGCAGATTGCCGAGCAGTTCGAAAGCCTCAAAAACCAGCGCGAGGGTACGGCGCTGGCGCAGATCACCAGCGCTTTCGAGTTGTCCGACGCACAGGTGGCGGAACTCGTATCCGGGCTGGAAAAGAAGTTCGGCCTCAAGCTCAAGCCGTCCGTTACCGTGGATCCCGCCCTCATCGGCGGCGTGCGCGTGCTCGTCGGCGACCAAGTACTTGACACTTCCGTGCAGGCCCAGCTGGCCCGCATGCGCGATGCTCTGGTCGCCTGACGCGGCCAGTTAACAGGATTCCAGGAGTCTGAACATGCAACTTAACCCGTCAGAGATCAGCGAACTGCTCAAGAGCCGCATTGAAGGCCTGGGCGCGTCCACCGACGTTCGCACGCAAGGCACGGTCGTCTCCGTGACCGACGGTATTACCCGCATCCACGGCCTGTCGGACGTGATGCAAGGCGAAATGCTTGAATTCCCGAACAACGTTTTCGGTCTGGCGCTCAACCTCGAGCGCGATTCCGTGGGCGCGGTGATTCTGGGCGACTATACCGGCGTTTCCGAAGGCGACCCGGTCAAGACCACCGGCCGCATCCTCGAGGTGCCGGTTGGCCCCGAACTGCGTGGCCGCGTCGTCGACGCGCTGGGCAACCCCATCGACGGCAAGGGTCCCATCAACGCCAAGGCAACCGACATCATCGAGAAAGTCGCGCCCGGCGTTATTGCGCGTAAATCGGTGACTCAACCGCTGCAAACCGGTACCAAGGCCATCGACGCCATGGTGCCCATTGGCCGTGGTCAGCGCGAACTCATCATCGGCGACCGTCAAACCGGTAAAACTGCCGTTGCGGTGGACACCATCATCAACCAGAAGGGCCAGGACGTTACCTGCGTGTACGTCGCCATCGGCCAGAAGGCTTCCACGATCAACAACGTGGTGCGCAAGCTCGAAGAGCACGGCGCCATGGCGTACACCATCGTGGTTGCCGCGCCGGCGTCTGAATCGGCCGCCATGCAGTACCTGGCCGCCTACTCCGGCTGCACCATGGGCGAATACTTCCGCGACCGCGGCGAAGACGCCCTGATCATCTACGACGATCTCACCAAGCAAGCCTGGGCCTACCGCCAGGTCTCGCTGCTGCTGCGCCGCCCGCCCGGTCGCGAAGCCTATCCCGGCGACGTGTTCTACCTGCACTCCCGCCTGCTCGAGCGTGCCGCCCGCGTCAACGAAGAATACGTCGAGAAGTTCACCAACGGTGAAGTCAAAGGCAAAACGGGCTCGCTCACCGCGCTGCCCATCATCGAAACGCAGGCTGGCGACGTGTCGGCATTCGTGCCCACCAACGTCATCTCCATTACCGACGGCCAGATCTTCCTCGAGACCGACCTGTTCAACGCCGGTATCCGTCCCGCCATCAACGCCGGTATCTCGGTGTCCCGTGTGGGCGGTTCCGCACAAACCAAGGTCATCAAGAAGCTCTCGGGCGGTATTCGTACCGACCTGGCCCAGTATCGTGAGCTGGCTGCCTTTGCGCAGTTTGCGTCCGACCTCGACGACGCCACCCGTCGTCAGCTCGAGCGCGGCAAGCGCGTGGTCGAACTGCTCAAGCAGCCCCAGTACCAGCCCAACCCGGTATGGGAGCAGGCCGTTTCGCTTTTCGCCGTCAACGGCGGCTATCTCGACGACATCCAGGTCGAAAAGATCCTGCCGTTCGAGAAGGCGCTGCGCGACTTCCTGCGCAGCAAGCACGAGGCGCTGATCCAACGCATCCAGGACAAAAAAGAACTGTCCAAGGACGACGAGGGCGAACTGGTAGCCGCCATTCAAGAGTTCAAGAAGCACGGTACTTATTGAGTGATGGCACGGGCATCCGGGCGGCCGCCCGGGCCCGCGCGTAAGGCGGGGCAGGCGCAAGCCGCTTCGCTATAACGCCCTTTCAGGAAAGAGCGATGGCCGGAATTAAGGAAATTCGAACCAAGATCAAGAGCGTGCAAAACACGCGCAAGATCACCAAAGCCATGGAGATGGTGGCGGCGTCCAAGATGCGCAAAGCGCAAGAGAGGATGCGTGCTGGCCGTCCCTATGCAACCAAGGTGCGCGATATCGCGTCTCACCTGATGCAGGCGCATCCCGACTACACGCACCCCTACATGATTGAGCGGCCCCAGTTGCGGGCGGCAGGGGTGGTTGTGGTCACCACCGACAAGGGTCTGTGCGGTGGCCTCAATACCAATATCATGCGTCTGGTTCTGGCCCGCCTGAGGGAATTCGAGCAGCAGGGCATCAAGACGCAGTTCACCGCTTTCGGCAACAAGGGCGCCGGTACGCTTACCCGTATCAGCGCCAACCTGGTGTCGCAAGAGGTCAACCTCGGTGATGCGCCCAACCTTGAACGCCTCATTGGCGCCGTCAAGGTCCAGCTCGACGACTTCGTTGACGGCAAAATCGACGCTGTCTACCTGGCGACAAACCGCTTCGTCAACACGATGAAGCAGGATCCCACCTTCATTCGTCTGCTGCCGCTTCCTAGCGGTCTCGAGGATCCTTTCCAGTCGCAGGCTGAGAACGCCGAGGCCGAGGCCGGACGCGTGCACTCGACCCATGGTTGGGATTACATCTACGAGCCCGATTCCAGAACTGTCATCGACGATTTGCTGCTGCGTTACGTCGAAGGCCTGATCTACCAAGCGGTGGCCGAGAACATGGCGTCCGAGCAATCCGCCCGGATGGTCGCCATGAAGGCGGCGTCCGACAACGCAAAGAAAGTCATCGGCGATCTGCAACTGGTCTACAACAAGACCCGCCAGGCTGCCATTACCAAAGAGATTTCAGAAATCGTGGGGGGGGCCGCAGCGGTATAAACCCCATCGCTCGGCTGTGCGGCGTCTGTCTCGCAGCCACTCACAGATGGCAATACTCGCAACGCATCCCGTCAAAGATATTTAGCAAGGACTAAACATGAGCAACGGTACCATCGTTCAGTGCATCGGCGCCGTGGTGGATATTCAGTTCCCCCGCGACTCCATCCCCAACATCTACGACGCGCTCACGCTCGCCGACGAAAGCTCCGCTTTCGCCGAAAAAGGCCTGACCTTCGAAGTCCAGCAACAGCTGGGCGACGGTGTCGTCCGTACCATTGCGATGGGTTCTTCCGACGGCCTGCGCCGTGGCATGGAAGTCGCCAACACGGGCGCCGCCATTTCGGTGCCCGTCGGCGAAGGCACCCTGGGCCGCATCATGGACGTGCTTGGCCGTCCCATCGACGAGCGCGGCCCCATTCAAAGCGAAGAGCGCCGCGCCATTCACCAGGACGCGCCCGCATTCGACGAGCTGTCTCCTTCGGTCGAGCTGCTCGAAACGGGCATCAAGGTTATCGATCTGGTCTGCCCGTTCGCCAAGGGCGGCAAGGTCGGCCTGTTCGGCGGCGCCGGCGTGGGCAAGACCGTCAACATGCTCGAGCTCATTAACAACATCGCCAAGGCGCACAGCGGTCTTTCCGTGTTCGCTGGCGTAGGTGAGCGCACCCGTGAAGGCAACGACTTCTATCACGAAATGGCGGAAGCCGGCGTCATCAAAATGGACAACCTGCCCGAGTCCAAGGTTGCGATGGTGTTCGGTCAGATGAACGAGCCCCCAGGCAACCGTCTGCGCGTAGCACTGTCCGGCCTGACCATGGCCGAGAAGTTCCGCGACGAAGGCCGCGACATCCTTTTCTTCGTCGACAACATCTACCGCTACACGCTGGCTGGCACCGAAGTGTCCGCGCTGTTGGGCCGTATGCCTTCCGCAGTGGGCTATCAGCCTACGCTCGCCGAAGAAATGGGCAAGCTGCAGGAACGCATCACGTCCACCAAAACGGGCTCAATCACGTCCATCCAGGCGGTGTACGTGCCTGCCGATGACTTGACCGATCCTTCGCCGGCCACTACCTTCCTTCACCTCGACTCCACGGTCGTGCTGTCGCGTGACATCGCTGCGTTGGGTATCTACCCCGCCGTCGATCCGCTCGACTCCACCAGCCGTCAGCTCGATCCCCAAGTTGTTGGCGAAGAGCACTACGGCATCGCACGTGGCGTGCAGCAAACGCTCCAGCGCTACAAGGAACTGCGCGACATCATCGCCATTCTGGGCATGGACGAGCTGTCGCCCGAAGACAAACTGGCTGTGGCCCGCGCCCGTAAGATCCAGCGTTTCCTGTCTCAGCCCTTCCACGTGGCAGAAGTCTTTACCGGCAGCCCCGGCAAGTACGTCCCGCTGGCCGAAACGCTGCGCGGCTTCAAGATGATCGTCGAAGGCGAGTGCGATGCACTGCCCGAGCAGGCGTTCTATATGGTTGGTTCGATCGACGAGGCTTTCGAGAAAGCCAAGAAGATTCAATAAGGATTAGACATGGCCACTCTGCATGTTGACGTCGTCAGCGCTGAAGAGTCGATTTTTGCCGGCGAGGCAAAATTCGTGGCGCTGCCCGGCGAATCTGGCGAGCTGGGCATTCTGCCCGGCCATACGCCGCTCATTTCCCGCATCAAGCCTGGTACGGTTCGTATCCAGCTGGTTGACGGCGGCGAAGTGGGTATCTTCGTGGCGGGCGGCATTCTCGAGGTGCAACCCGGGGTGGTGACTGTCCTGTCCGACACCGCCATCCGTGCCGAAGATCTCGACGAAGCCAAGGCGCTCGAGGCTCGTAAAAAGGCTGAAGAGGCCCTGCGCACGGCCAAAGACAAGGCAGATATTGCCGTTGTCGAGGCCGAGCTGGCCTTGCTGGCAGCAGAGGCCGCGGCAGCGCGGCGCCTGCGCCACCTGCGCCGCCACTAACGCGGTTTCGCGTGGCGACGGCCAGTTCTTACTAGCTGGTCAACGAAACCGGAGGCTTCTTACAGAGCCTCCGGTTCTTTTTTTCTTGCGCGCATAATTGTCTATTCGTAGTTTCAGAGATGTAAGTTCTGCCGATTGTCGGCGCATAGTCGGGTGTCTATTCTCCTCAGCACGTTTTCACGCATATGGAGAAAAGCATGAGAGAACGACTGGACTGCGCGGTATTGCTCACCACCGAGACCGCCTCGTGGGCTAATCCCGATCATCTAGCCGGCCATAAAGGCAGATTGCAGGTTTTGCCGCTATGTCCCGACATCGATACCCACGAAAGCTATGCATCCACGATCCTGGCGGCCAATGTCATGCAGTTGCGGCGGTTCGATGCATGCCTTTTGCCGGTGGCGCCGCAAAACCTCGCTTGGGCCCGCATGACGCTTTCGGCCGCGCGTACAACATTGCGTACACCGGTTGTGACACTGTGCCGTGATCTCAAGGCATGCGCGCTGCACGATCTTTACCTGTTGGGTGTTGCCGATTTTGTGCGTGTGCCAGTTTGCGTCGAAGAGTTGCGCGTAAGAATCGAACGGCTGTTGGATAAGCAGCGTCGTCCCGCGCCCGGCGCTGCCGCTTCAGGTGTGGGCACCACGGCGCCACAGCCTGCCGTCGCCGCGCTATATCCAGCTACGCAGCAACTGGCGTCTTCCTTGCCCGCTGTGGCCGAACCCTCATCAGACTATGCCATAATCAGTGCCGGTATGACGGCGAGGCATATGTGCGATACCATCCTCGAGCGCACCGGTACCGAGCTCGAGGCTTTCGCTATTGCATCGGCGTCGCGTTATGCCACCTCCGCCGAATCATTCCGGCGGGCCAAAAGCCAGGTTGTCGAGCGCTTCGAGCGCGCATACATCACGGCCGCACTCAGTCGTCATTCCGGCAACATCGCCATGGCTGCACGCGCCGCGCAGAAGCACCGGCGTGCGTTCTGGGCACTGATGCGCAAACACGACATCGATGCGGGCAGCTTTCGGCGGCCTCCCGCCCGGTAATCCCGCCTGAACGGTAAAATCAGCTTCTTGACCAAGAGGATCTCTGTGACACACCCACCCCTGAAGAACGATACGCTGCTGCGCGCGCTACTGCGCGAGCCGGTTCCATACACGCCGATCTGGCTGATGCGCCAGGCAGGCCGCTATCTCCCCGAGTACAACGCAACACGCGCGCGTGCCGGGTCGTTCCTCGGGTTGGCGCAAAATGCGGAATACGCCTGCGAAGTTACGCTGCAGCCTTTGCAGCGCTTCGACCTTGATGCCGCGATCCTGTTTTCCGATATCCTCACCATCCCTCATGCCATGGGCCTGGGGCTCGATTTCGTGGCAGGTGAGGGGCCGAGGTTTGCACATCCACTGCGCACCGAAGAAGACGTACGCCGACTGCGCGTGCCCGACATGAACGACCTGCGCTACGTGTTCGATACGGCCTCTCTGGTGCGCAAAGAACTGGCAGGCAAAGCGCCACTGATTGGATTTGCCGGCAGCCCCTGGACGGTTGCCTGCTATATGGTCGAAGGGCAGGGTACGCGCGAGTACCAAATCATTAAAACCATGCTTTACAGCCGGCCCGACTTGCTGCATCGCATTCTCGACATCAATGCCCAGGCAACAGTGCAGTATCTCAATCACCAGATCGAGGCAGGCGCCCAGGCAATCATGATCTTCGACAGCTGGGGCGGCGTACTGGCCGATGATGCATTCCAGGCGTTTTCGCTGGATTACACCCGGCGGGTGGTGCAAGGGCTCCAGCGTGAAAGTGATGGCCGCAGGGTTCCCATCATTGCATTTACCAAGGGCGGCTCGCCCTGGATCGAAGAAATCGCCGCCTGCGGCTGCGATGCGGTTGGCCTTGACTGGACGGCGAACCTGGCCCAGATTCGTCGGCGTACCGGTGATCGGGTTGCGCTGCAAGGTAACCTCGACCCCATGGTAATGTTCGGCGGCGAAGCAGTGATCCGCGAACAGGCGCGGCGCGTTATCGACGACTTCGGTCGGGTTGGCGGCGGTGGCCATGTGTTCAATTTTGGCCACGGCATTTCGCGCCACACCCCGCCCGACGCAGTGGCCGCGCTGGTTGACGAGGTTCATACCTACAGCCGTGCCCATCACCAATCCGCTTGATACATTTTGTCAAGACCCCCGGAATAAGGGTTATTCCGGGCTTATATTTATCCAGGTTGTACACAGTTCTTGCGGCTTCGCAGCATTTATCCAAATTCCTTAGTTACGATCTCAATATCTGCCATAAGCGTTTGATTTTAAAGAAATAAAAACAATATTTCAGTAATGAGGCGTTATTTTTAGGCCTTTCCTCATTGACTTTCCACATGTTGTCGGCCGTCTTTTCCCCAAAGTTATCCACAGCTAGTCGTTGGAGTGTGGAAAGCATGACGACAGGGGCTTTTCCAATCAAAACCCAGAATTCACTTTAAGTATTCATGCCCACCACGCCCGACTGTTCAGCGTCTGAGATGTCCGCAACGGGCGTCGGCGCAAACCCGTGCGCATGGGTAAGGGTTGCGCTGGACGTCCCGCTTGCCGGCCTGTTCGACTATCGCGCCGCCGAGCCTGTGGTGCCGGGTACCCGCGTGATTGTGCCTTTCGGCCGCCGCAAATTGGTCGGCATCGTTGTGGGCACACCCCTGCAACCTGCGCTGCCCCCCGAGCAGATCCGCGATGTAGACCAGATCCTGGACGATACACCGCCCCTGCCGCCCGACTGGCTGCGGCTGGCCGCCTTTGCCGCGCGTTATTATCAGCGCCCGCCGGGCGAAGTCATGCTGCCGACATTACCGGCACCGCTGCGCCGGGTGGGGGCTTACCAGGGTAAACGCTCCGCAGGCGGGCCGGTTACGCGCATGGACAAACGAGCAGCGCCTCCTGATCCCGCCGTCGCGCCCGACCAAACGCCGGTGTTGAATGATGAGCAGGCAAGTGCTGTGCAGGCCATTGTCTCGCAGCAAGGTCACAAGGCCATTTTGCTGCATGGGGTGACCGGCAGTGGCAAGACGGAAGTCTATCTGCATGCGGCGCAACATATGCTCGGCCTGGGGTTACAGGTGCTGTTCATGGTGCCCGAAATCAACCTTACGCCGCAGTTGGAGCAACTGTTGCGCGCGCGCCTTGCGGCCTTGCCGCATGGTGGCTCTCTGGCGGTGCTGCATAGCGGGCTGGCCGATGGCGAGCGGTTGCGCGCCTGGATGCGGGTGCAGCGCGGGCAGGCGAATGTGCTGCTCGGGACGCGCATGTCGGTATTTGCCCCCATGCCGAAATTGGGGCTGATTATTGTCGACGAAGAGCACGACACGTCGTACAAGCAACAGGAGGGGTTGCGCTATTCAGCACGCGACCTTGCCGTATGGCGAGGTCGCGATCTGGGTATCCCGGTTGTGTTGGGGTCGGCCACGCCTTCGCTGGAGTCCTGGCGCCACGCCGAAACAGGGCATTATATGCGCCATACACTCGCCCAACGGGCGCGGCAGGTCGAGCTGCCGCGAGTCAGTCTAGTGGATACGCGGCGCTTGTCGTTACAGCAGGGCTTCTCGCCACAACTGCTTGAAGCCATCTCGGCCCGCCTCGATGCCGGCGAGCAGTCGTTGGTGTTTTTGAACCGGCGCGGTTACGCTCCGGTGCTCAATTGCGCATCTTGTGGCTGGGTTAGCCAGTGCCCGCACTGTACGGCATACACTGTTTTGCACAAGGGCAGGGGGCGGCACATGCTGCAATGTCACCATTGCGGTTACCACGCGCGCGTACCGCACGCCTGCCCAGACTGCGGCGATCAGGATCTCAAGCCTATGGGGCGGGGCACACAGCGTGTCGAGGAATACCTGGCGGAGTCCTTTCCCGAGGCTCGCATCGCTCGCATCGACGCCGACAGCACACGGCTGAAGGGCAGCGCCCAGGCGCTGTTTGAAAAGGTGCATGCCGGCGAGGTAGATATCCTGGTTGGTACGCAGATGGTTGCCAAAGGTCATGATTTTGCGCGGCTCGGCCTGGTGGGGGTACTTAACGCCGACGCCATGCTTTTTGCGCACGATTTTCGTGCGCCCGAGCGGCTTTTTGCCCAGCTCATGCAAGTATCGGGCCGTGCGGGGCGCCATGTGCGCGGCGGCGAAGTCATTATCCAGACAGACTACCCCGACCAAGCGGTATACCAAGCTTTAATGCGCCATGATTACGTGGGTTTTGCCAACTATGGCTTGGCGGAACGCAAGGCGGTAGGCCTACCGCCCTATGCGTACCAGGCCTTGCTCACCGCCGAGGCACGCGCGTTGGCCGATGCCTTGGCTTTTCTGTCGGCCGCGAGGGAGCTTCCGATGCAGGCTGCCGAGCGCTATCCTGGCATGCACAAGGTTACGCTGTACGACCCTGTCCCGCTACGCGTTGTACGGGTGGCGCAAGTCGAGCGCGCACAGCTACTGGTGGAGAGCGCCAACCGGGCGGTGCTGCAACACTTTCTGGCAGCTTGGTCTGCCGACCTGGCCGCGTGCGCCCGGCACTTTAATATGCGCTTTTACCTTGAGGTCGATCCTCTGGAAATCTGAACACCATGGATACCGCACTTCCCGCAAGGGGCAGTACCGTCCCGACCGATCTCAACCCTGCGCAGCGAGAGGCCGTGCTTTACCTGGATGGCCCCTGTCTGGTTCTGGCGGGGGCGGGCAGCGGTAAAACGCGGGTTATTACGCAAAAAATCGCGTATCTGCTGCGAGAATGCAATTATCGTGCGCGAAACGTGGTTGCGCTCACGTTCACCAACAAGGCGGCGCGTGAAATGAGCGAGCGCGTCAAGCAATTGGTCGACCCCAAGCTGGCCAGGGGGCTCACCATCAGTACTTTCCATTCGTTAGGCTTGCGCTTTTTGCGCGAAGAGGCAGCGCATGTCGGGTTCAAGCCCCGGTTTTCGATTCTCGATGCAAACGACGGCCTGGGCATCATCCAGGAACTACTGGCTACGACCGACAAGGCCCGTTTACGGACAGTGCAGCAAAACATTTCGCTTTGGAAGAATGCCCTGATGGATCCGGATGCGGCCGATCAGGCGGCCGCATCGCCCAGCGAGGCCGAAGCGGCCAAGGTATACCGCAGCTATAGTGCTACCCTGGCCGCCTACCAGGCTGTGGATTTTGACGATCTCATTCGCCTGCCTGCGATGCTGATGCGGGACAATGCCGAGGTGCGCCAGCGCTGGCAAAACCGCGTCCATTATCTGCTCGTCGACGAGTACCAGGACACCAATGTGTGCCAATATCAATTGGTACGGTGGCTTACCGGCTCGCGCGCAATGTTCACGGCTGTGGGCGACGATGACCAGGCTATTTACGCGTGGCGTGGCGCTACGGTTGAAAACCTCGCAAACCTCACGAAAGACTACCCGTCGATCAGGCTTATCAAGCTGGAACAAAACTATCGGTCCGTGCATACGATACTGGCCGCGGCTAACCAAGTGATCAGCCACAACCCGAACATTTTCGGCAAAAAACTCTGGTCAGATCTTGGGGCGGGGGAGCCCATCCAGCTCACGCCCATGGATAATGACGAAGCCGAAGCGGAGTCTATTGCCATGCGGCTGTCGGCCGCCCGTTTCGAGCGTCGCGCAGAGTGGCGCGATTTCGCGGTGCTGTATCGTAGCAACCAGCAGGCGCGTGTCATCGAGCAGGCGCTTCGCAACCTTCATATTCCGTACACCATTTCGGGTGGGCAAAGTTTTTTTGACAAACCCGAGATCCGCGACATCCTGTCCTACATCCGCCTCATCGCCAACGATGACGACGATCCGGCATTTATCCGGGCGATTACCACCCCCAAACGGGGTATTGGCCAGGCTACCCTACAGGTGTTGGGCCAGTTTGCCGCCGAGCGCAAGCTATCGTTGTTCGCTGCGCTATTCGAAATCGGCGAAACAGATCGTCTCGCCGACCGGCAGTTGGAGCCGCTACAGGTGTTTGGCACCTTCATTCAAGGCCTTCAGGCTCGTGCTGGTCGAAAGGGGGCGGCCCGCACGCTGCCAGTGCCTGCTCAGGCCAGCCTGCTGGGCGCCGATACGCGCAGCGGTGACGATGCACGCGTGGGTGCGGATGGTGCGGTAGAGGATTCCGCGGGTGCTGTGCTGGATCATCTTCTCGGCGTCATCCAGTACGAACGCTTTCTGTACGACACGTTGGAGGAGCGGCCGGCACAGAATCGCTGGCAGAATGTACTCGAGCTGACTGGCTGGCTTAAGCGCAAAGCCGATGAAGACGACTACACACTGGTGGAGCTGGCCCAGCACGTGGCACTGGTGACCATGCTTGAGCGCGGCGAGGAGGATGATCCAGACGCCGTCAAGCTGTCCACGCTGCATGCGTCAAAAGGCCTGGAATACCCACATGTTTATCTGGCGGGCGTGGAAGAGGGCTTGCTGCCGCATCTGGGCCGCGACGACGAGGACACCGACCCCGAAAATGCCGCCGACGCGCTGGCATCGCGTATCCAAGAAGAACGGCGCCTTATGTACGTGGGTATAACCCGCGCACGGCGCAGTCTGCACTTGTCATGGTGCCGCAAACGCCGCCGTGCGCGCGAAGATGTTGTGCGCGAACCTTCGCGATTTATTGAAGAAATGGGGTTGGCGCTTCCTGTGGGCGGCGAGCCGGAAGCGGGCGGTGCAATAAGCCCGAAAGAACGCCTGGGGATGCTGAAGGCGCTGCTCACCAAAAAGTAGCGCAATATTTGAGGCCAGACGCACAAAAGCCTGCCGTTGAGGGCAGGCTTCAGCTTTTACAACATGAATGAGCGGGCGGCGATGTAACGCTGCCGCGTTTTATTCAGCTGTGGGTTACCACTGCGAGCCGGAGAAGCGGCTGTCTTTTGCACGCGCTTCGTTGAGCGCCTCGGCGACCTCAACCATGTAATCCCAAAAGGCGACGGTACCGCGTTTAAAAGCAGCCAGCACATTCTTACCCAACTCGATCGCGGAAACGGTCTCGCCGTTGGAGAGCGCCTGCTGTACCAGTTCGCGTTCCATTGCATCGCTGAGACGAGGAGATTGGTTCAAAACGGATGCCGACATGTTTAGCCTCACTATCTAGGTGTCATCAACAAATCCAAATGTTTGTACTGACAAACACATTATAGGGTAAACCCTAGATCAAAAGCAAGGGTAAACCCTAGTATTTAATAATACCTATGATGTGTGGCGCTTTTGCTACGCTGCACAACAAAAATCCGTCAGGCTGCGGTTTTGCGTTGTGGATCATACGTGACCGTCATGCGGACGCTCGTGGCGACGGTCCGTGCACCTTCAGGCAAAATAGGGTTTTTACTCTTCCAAGTGCGGTTTTCATGTCGTCCCCCCGCCCCGCGCCCTTGACGGGCATCAAAGTGCTGGATCTGACCCGTGTGCTCGCGGGTCCCTGGTGCACCCAGAACCTCGCCGACCTGGGCGCCGAGGTCACCAAGATCGAGCGGCCAGGCACAGGCGATGACACGCGTGGTTGGGGGCCTCCTTATATTCGTGACCAGAACGGCGCTGATACCTCAGAGGCGGCCTATTACGCGTCGGCCAACCGCAACAAGCAGTCGGTGGCACTAGACATCGCCAGCCCGCGCGGCGCCGAATTGGTACGTGAGCTGGCCAAGCAGAGCGATATATTTGTCGAAAACTTCAAGGTCGGTGGGCTGCGCAAGTACGGGCTCGACTACGAAAGCCTAAAGGCCGTCAACCCGGCGCTCATTTACTGTTCCATCACTGGTTTCGGCCAAACAGGGCCATTTGCCAGCCGCCCAGGTTATGACTTCATGATCCAGGGCATGGGGGGCCTGATGAGTATCACCGGTGAACGCGATGACTTGCCAGGCGGCGGCCCCCAGAAGGCGGGCGTCGCAGTCGCCGACCTGATGACCGGCATGTACGCGACGGTGGGTATTCTTGCCGCGTTGCACGAGCGTACCCGCAGCGGCCTGGGGCAACATATCGATATGGCGCTGCTCGATTGCCAGGTGGCCATGCTTGCCAACCAGAATCTCAATTACCTGGCCAGTGGCGCTGCGCCGCGCCGTGCCGGCAATGCGCACCAAAATCTTGTGCCTTACCAAGTATTCGCGGCGGCAGACGGGCATCTTATCGTGGCGGTTGGCAATGACACGCAATTCCGCAGCTACTGTAATGTCATCGATCGGCCCGGGCTGGCGGACGACGTGCGCTTCAAGACCAATTCTGGGCGCGTCATCAACCGCGATCTCCTTATCCCCATGCTTGCCGATGCCATGAGGCTGCAAAGTCGTGATTACTGGCTTCAAGCGCTCGAACGTGCGGGGGTGCCAGCGGGGCCTATTAATACGATCGACCAGGTTTACGATAACCCGCAGGTCAAGGCGCGTGGTCTACGCCAGAGCCTGCCGCATTCGCTGGCCGGTCAGGCGCCGAATGCCGCCAGTCCGCTGCGGCTGTCCGCCAGCCCGGTGGTGCTGCGCCGCTCAGCGCCCCTGTTGGGCGAGCATACCGCGGCAGTGCTGAAAGCCAAGCTTGGCCTGTCCGACGAAGAAATCCGACAACTTTCCGCCAAATAGGCGCTTGCCACGCCCGCCATGCGGCGATGGAGCGGAGCATGCCCGCCGTCTCAAGACGGTGCTACTTGCCCACGCGACGCCTGTGTCCGCGGGCTGGCGCTCACGGTTCGCCGTGAGTAATGCGATTCCGATTTTCAACATCAACGGCGCGGTTTGCGCCACGGCATGCAGGAGACACTCATGCAAATCGATATTGTGGGTATTGTTGGCGCGGGCGCGATGGGCCGCGGGATTGCACAGATTGCCGCCCAGTCGGGCCGCGAAGTGCTGCTGTTCGACATGAGCGCGCAGGCGGTAGAGTCGGCACGCGAATCCTTGAAACAGGTTTGGGCGAGGCTTGTGGAAAAGGGCAAGTTGAAGGCCGAGGAGGGCGCGGCGGCACTGGCGCGCGTGAAGGCGTGCAGTCGGCTGGAGGACATGGCGCCGGCGCAGTTGATTGTCGAGGCTATCGTCGAAAGGCTGGACGTCAAGCAAGATCTCTTTCGCCAGCTTGAAGGGATTGTTTCCGAGGAGTGCATTCTCGCGTCCAATACGTCGTCCTTGTCCATCACCGCCATTGCCCAGGCCAGTAAACGGCCGGGCAGGGTGGTGGGTTTCCATTTTTTCAATCCAGTGCCGCTGATGAAGGTCGTGGAGGTCATTGATGGCTTGCGCGGTAATCGTGAAACAGGCGATGCACTGATGGCACTGGCCCAGGAAATGGGGCACACGCCGGTGCGCGCAGCGGATATGCCAGGGTTCATCGTCAACCATGCGGGCCGGGGCATGAACACGGAAGGCCTGAGGGTTGCCCAGGAGTCTGTTGCTTCGTTCAGCGATATCGATGACATCATGCGTGAGCAGGCGGGTTTTCGCATGGGGCCGTTCGAGCTGATGGATCTCACGGGGCTTGATGTTTCCCATCCGGTCATGGAATCCGTCTACCGGCAGTTCTATGACGAGCCGCGCTACCGCCCTTCTCCGTTGGCGGCCGTGCGGGTTGCGGGCAAGGTGCTCGGTCGCAAGACGGGGGCGGGTTTCTATGATTACCCCGATGGCAAACAACAGAGGCTCGCACCAGCTGTCGTGCCGCCTTTGCCAGCAGGGTTGAAAATATGGCTCGCACCCTTCCATCCGCTGGGCCACCGGCGGGCGGCGACATTGCTCAAGGAGTTGGGTGCGCATGTCAGCTCGGCAGACCAGCCGCCGAACGATGCGCTGATTGTTGTCACGCCGTTTGGCGAGGATGTGTCGACGCTGGTCTACATGCACGGCCTGGATGCATCGCGTACTGTGGCGCTGGACACGTTCTTTGGTCTGGAGCAAGGGCGTCGGCGGGTTGTCATGTGCAGCGCCGCGACGGCGCCGCAGTGGCGGGATGCTGCGCACGCGCTGTTTGCCGGAGACGGTACATCGGTGACTGTCATCCACGATTCGGCCGGCTTTGTAGGCCAGCGCATGGTTGCGATGATTGTGGCGGTGGCCTGCGATATCGCTCAGCAATCCATTGCTACGCCAGACGACATCGACCTGGCGGTATCGCTGGGGCTGGGCTATCCCAACGGCGGCCCGCTGTCGATAGGCGACAAACTGGGTGCGTCTTTGATTCTGGAAATTATGCGCGGCATGCAAGGGGTAACAGGCGATATGCGTTACCGCCCGAGCCTGTGGCTGCAGCGTCGTGTGCAACTGGGCCTGTCGCTTAAGGCGACGGCCGTACATTGACGCTCCGGTACTAAGCTAAAAAGAAACAGGCTCGACATTGTCGAGCCTGTTTCTTATAGGGAGGGCTACCTAACGTGTTCAACCGTGTTCAACCCGCCATATTGCAGTGCAGCGTTTACTGGGCTGCATGCACCATATATTGGATGGCGGCCTTGAGCTCGGCGTCGCTGGCCTGCGAGCCGCCGCGTGGCGGCATGGCACCCACGCCATTGATGGCCTTGGCCAGCATGGCGTCGAGGCCGGTCGCGATGAAAGGCGCCCAGGCTGCCTTGTCGCCAAATTTGGGTGCGCCAGCAACGCCGTCGGCGTGACAGGCAAAGCAGATCGACTTGTAGAGCTTTTCGCCGGCCGGGTCGATGGCTGCGGTGTCTTTGGCAGGCTGGGGCGCGGCGGCAGCCTGCGGTGCCTGTTGTGGCGCGGGGGCGGCGGCAGGCGGCGCAGCAGGTGCGGCGGCTGGGGCTGCGGCAGCTGCTGTAGCCGGTGCGGAAGCAGGGGCAGGTGCCGCTGCATCGCTCTTTTCGCCAGCGGTGGGTTCTTTGGGTTCTTCGAACGAGGCGCCAGACTGGTTTGCGATATAGACAACGGCGCGAGCGACTTCGAAATCATCGAGCGCTGGGTTGCCGCCCTTGGGCGGCATTGCGTTGATGCCGTGTATGGCGTTCTTCACCATTTCTTCGTAGCCCTTGGCGATGAAAGGCGCCCAGGCGTCCTTGTCGCCCAGCTTGGGGGCGCCGGCAACACCAGCCGTATGGCACGCCGTACAGGTGGACTCGAAAACCTGCTGGCCTGTTTTGAAGACTTTAGGTGCGTTGGCATCGACGAGCTTGAAGCCTGCCACCGGTTTGATGCGGTTGGCAATGGCCTCGCCGGTTTGCGCATCGGAGCCTGCATTGTCCCGGATGCCCGCCGTCACCAGGTTGGCCAGCATGATGATGACGACGACCGGCACGATGAAGGCCAGGATCACAGTGACGATAAGCTGTTTGGGCGTTTTGATGATCCCTTCGTGATCCTCGATATGCTCTTCGATGTGCGCTTCCGTGTTGTTCATAATCGAATCCTGCGTATTCCTGTTTTGAGGGGCATCAAGGCCTGTGAGGCGGTGCCGGTTTTATACTGGAAACTGCAGCGGGACAAGCCCGCAAGAAGCGCCGCCCGCATACTGCGGCCGCGGCCCGAAGCCGACGCCCGCGCACACACTTACGCCGGTGGCGCTCCGAATCACGGATTATAGCCAGACTGCCCACTGTATGCATATTCCAGCGGCATTGCACGGTGTGAATTCAAGGCACGCGGGGCGGCTTGTGTGTCTACGTTGGCGCCAGCATCCACAAAACACGCTACAATGTCGCCCTTGCGCCCGTAGTTCAATGGATAGAATGAGAGTTTCCGAAGCTCTTGATACAGGTTCGATTCCTGTCGGGCGCGCCAGTCACATATAAGCCGGGGCATCTCTATTGAGACGCCCCGGCTTGTTTGATCACCCATCAGCCGCCCTGGTTTTCACTCTACCTGATCAGTCCGTGTCGCATGAGGAAGATCGGGGGCGCCCATGCCCAGCAGCGAACGGCGTTCTATGAACATGGCATTGCCAGGGATCTTCTTGGCCTCGATCTTGGCCTGGGCGGCAAACTCGGCGATGCGGTAGCTCGAGTACCCCTGGGCGGCGGTGATTTGCACCGCACCCAGTGAGACCGATACCAAGTTGTGGAACACCTGATTGCCGCGCCGGTCTTCGCCCATATAGCCACCGGCGGCGATATGTTCAGGTTTGTACAGGTGCATGGTGGCGGCAGAAAATTCGTCCAGGACGCGCTGGCAACGCTCGCGCCAGTCGGTGCTCGTGTACACGGCGATGAAGTCATCGCCGCCAATATGGCCGACAAAGTCGGCCTCTGGGTCGCTATGGCTGCTCAATAGGTTGGCCATGATTTGTATAACTTCGTCGCCTTTCCGATAGCTGTACAGATCGTTGAAAGGTTTGAAGTGGTCCAGGTCGAAATAGCAGACCGCAAAGGGTATTTCGCTGTGCAGCAGCGATTCGATATGTTCGTTGATGGGCACATTGCCCGGCAATTGCGTCAGCGGGTTTGCGTAGCGGGCCGCATGAATCTGTATCTGGGTGATTTCGCGGATGAGGTCAAACCCTGTGCCGATACCAATGAAGCGGCCGTTCTCGGTGATGATGAACCCATCATACAGGTCATGGGCGCTGCCATCGGCAATCAATGCACCCAGCTCCTTCAGGCCTGTTTGGTGATCCACGATAAGGGGCATGCGCTCAATGAGGTGCGAGCACGGCTTGTTGCCATACAGCTCGCGATAATACGGGCGGGCGAGTTGATCCAGCAGGCGAATACGTGAGATCAACCCGATCGGTGCGCTATCGCGTACGACGGCCAACGCCTGTAAATCAGGGCTGGCTTCGAAGATCCGGTAGACCTCGTTCGTCAGCGTTGTATCGGCAACGCTTGGTACAGTGCGCAATATGGAATGCGCTGTCGGCTGGCTTTTTTTAGCGGGCTTCATGAGTACACGCGTTTTGGTGAACGTCGATGTGAATAGTTGCCGTGCTTCGACCGATAAGGCCGGCATGCGGGCCGCTGCCGGGCGGCCGAACAAATAACCCTGTCCGTACTGGATGCCGACTTCGCGCAGAAGGTTGAACTGCGCCTCGGTTTCGACGCCCTCGGCGATGACCTGCGCCCTCGACTGGCGCGCGATTTCCAGTATCGAGCGTACGAACTGAACCTTGACGGGATCTAGCTCTATGCCTTGTACAAAATGTTTGTCTATCTTGATGTAATCGGGCCGCAGCTCTGACCACATGCGCAGGTTCGAGAAACCTTCTCCTAGATCGTCGAGGGCGATCTGCAGGCCGCGCTCCCTGAATGCCATGGCAGCCTGCCGCAGGGCGGCATAGTTCGAATTGGCGTAGGCCTCGGTGACTTCGATGACGACACTCGCCGGCAGGGTATCGATCGCATCGCAGCACGTGCAGGAGCTGCTGTCGCAAAGGTGCCGCCGCAGCAGTGCATCGGGGCTCATGTTCAGGAACAGTTTGCCTGGCAGTGCCGCCTCTGCATAGGCTTCGATCTGTTTCTTGCGGCAGAGGCTTTCGAGCTCCAGGTTTCTTTGAGACTGGTGCGCCGCGCGAAATAGCGCCAGTGGCGAATGCAGCGATGAGTTGGCAGGGCCGCGAATCAGCGCTTCGAAGCCGAGGACGCTGCCCGAGCGAAGGTTGACGATGGGCTGGAACACGGGCGTTACCATCTCGTTGCGCAAGATGCCGTGAATGCATGGGATGTCTCTTGTGCTTTGTTCGTAATGCGGCAGACCGGTACCGTCAGTGCTGGTACCGGAGGCTGACAACCTCGCTGCTTCCATTGTTCGTTCCGTAAGGCTGGCCATAAATGGCGTTTCATTGTGGGCGCCGGAAACGCAAGATAGCAAGCATATGTTACTTCCGCGTTTCCTCTTGCAACGCCTAACGGCTGCGGAATTGCTGATCTTTAACATTTGCGGCGCTACATCATGCGTCATGCATCAACAATTGGCTATTGTTGACATTTTCAAGGTAGAAGCAGGCACCGATTTTGAGTAGCATTTTTTCGTGCCGCGCGTAAGTTGCTACGCGCCTGTATGGAGCTCTCCGTGTCTGTTTCGCCTTCCTCCCCCGAAAGCCGCTACGCATTGACGACGGTGCCCGAGATCACCGATGTGCTGCGTCGCGTCCATCAGCAGCGGGTTTTGCTCCAGATGAGCGTCAGCCCCGGTGCAAACGCCATTGTCACCACGTTGCTGCACATCGACGCTCCCAACCGCAGGCTGATTGTCGATGATGCTCCGGGCGCCGATCTCAATGCCCGCATTCTGGCGGCCAGGGCCGTGCGCTTCGAGGCTTCGCTGGATAACGTGCGCGTCAACTTCAGCACGGCCGGCGGGGCGGCATGCAGCTTCGAAGGCGCGCCGGCGCTGTCGATGCCGTTTCCTGATGTACTGATGCGGATCCAGCGCCGCGATTACTTTCGCGTGGCGACGCCAGTCGCCACGCCGGTAATATGCCGCATACCCGTGAAGGGGGAGGCTAACCCCGTACAGCTTCCGCTCGACGACATCAGTGGCGGTGGGTTGTCAATGTTCGACGATGGCGCCGGCCTGGCGCATGAGCCGGGTACTACCTACAAAGATTGTGAAATCGATCTGCCCAGTGTGGGTATCGTCAAGGTCGATCTGCGTCTCACCAATGCGCGCCAGGTCAGCATGCCGAGCGGTCGTGTACGCTTTCGCCTGGGTTGCGCCTTTGTGCCGCCCAGTGGGCCTGCGGTCAACCAAATACAGCGCTATGTCACGCACCTTGAGCGCGAGGCTATGGCACGCAGGCGCGGCCTGGGCTGAACGGGTAGGGCGCCGTCTAGCGCCTTCCTTCTGGCTTGACGATCGCGAATATCCCGGTGGCGCGGAAAATTTCCTTGTTATCCACCTGCAGCACACAATGTGCGAAAGCAAGTCGGCGGCCGGCGCGCGTAACATTGCCCGAGCCGATTACCCAATCTCCAGGCTTGGCTGGCTGCAGGAATTCACTGGTAAGCGATACGGTCACTAGCCCAGTGGGCGCTTCATAGCAGTCGGCAATCAAGTCACCCAGCAGGGTATCGGCCAGCGTCATGAGTGCACCGCCATGCGTGACGCCGCGCAGGTTGCGATGCTTTTCTTGTATCAGCATTGCGAGGGCCGTCAGTTTGCCGTTTTCGAATTTTTCATGGACGGGGCCAGTCAGGCTGATGTAGGCGCTGGTTTCGGTGCGTTCGCGAAAACCAGCAGGCGGGGTGGATAATGTCATGGCGCTTGTGTGCGGAATTATCATCTGGCGCTTGGCCGCGTGCTGTACGCCGCGGATTGAACCGAAGAGCGAAACGCGCCGCCTCACCGCGCCGGCGAGTTGAGTCAAACAGTGCGCGAATTGTAGCGCGCTCATGGGTAATGCCCGGCTCGGTAGAGCCGCGGCTATGGCTGCATGTGGCGTGCAGGGCTCTGCGTATGGGAAAAGCATGGAGGGGGTATGGCAGTCGATGAGGCAATGACAATCAAGGTAGGTTTTATTGGTGCGGGCCGGCTTGGGCAAGCGCTGGCCTGGCGCCTTGCAGCGTGTGGTTTTGATGTACATGCTGTAGCGAGCCGTAGCGAAGCCAGCGCCCATGTATTGGCCGAAGGCGCTCCGGGGTGCCGTGTGGACACGGCCCAGGCGGTGGCAGACACTTGTGACCTGGTTTTCGTTACAACCCCTGATGCGGCGATAGAAGCCACGGCATGTGCGCTGCGTTGGCGTCCGGGCATGGGGGTGGTGCATTGCAGCGGCGCCACTGAGCTCGTGGCCCTGAAGGCGGCCGCCGCACAAGGTGCGCAGATCGGCGGCTTCCATCCCATGCAAACCTTTACAGACCCGCATGCGGCGGCCCGCACGCTATCTGGCTGTGTCATCACCATTGAGGCATCCGATCCGCTTTCCGCTACGTTGCATGATCTGGCCGCTCGCATGGGCTGCAGCGGCCATACCCTGCCAACGGGCATGCGAGGCCGCTACCATGCCGCAGGCGGTTATGCTTCGCAGTTTATCAATGTATTGCTGGCCGAAGCGGTGAAGATCTGGGGTTCATGGGGCGCCGACGAAGCGGATGTCTTGCGTGCGTTGCTGCCTTTGCTAAAGGGCACAGTCAGTGCGATCGAGGCCTCGGGTATTGCCCACGGTATGCCAGGGCCGGTTTCACGCGGGGACACTGCAACGGTGGCTCGCCATGTACAGGCGCTGCAGTCGCTGGATGGCGACGTTGTGGCGCTCTATAGTGCGTTGTGCCGCCGCAGCGTACCGCTGGCGAGGCAGGCGGGGCGCCTCTCCCCTGAAGGGGCGCAGGCTATCCTGGCCCTGCTGCCTGAATGCGGCGGCCCGAGCAGGGCGTAAGTGCACCGCATTGGCATGTCTGCTGCCTGCCGCTCGGCGGGATGCGTGCGTCGCCGGATTCGGGAGCGGCCCTTGGCCGTTGGCTGCATCGCTCAGGTGTCGCCGCCCGATTGGCCGCCTATCGACGTTTCGCCCGGTGTATAGGGCTCCACCACCCGTATCCTGTTGTCCACATCTTTCACCCCGCTGCTCGCATCGGCGCAGTCTTCGATGGCATGTTTGACGCGGCGGTTGCTCACCGTCCCGTCGAGCAATACCCGGCCGTCCTTGACCTCAACGGTGACGTCACGCACGTCCATGCCGCTGAATATCAACTGCTCGCAGATGTCTTCGCGAATACGGTCGTCAGAGCGTATGTAGCCCTTGGGTGCGTAGTGGGGCGTTGGGTCATGCCATTCATGTTGCGAATGATACGGTTGACGCCCGCCGGGCCCAACGGCACGATGCCAGCCGGCCTCGGGGCCGCCATAGGTTTCTTCGTGCCAAGGGCCGCGCTGCGGATACTGCTGGCGTTGAGCAGATTGGCTCCCGCCGCTTGCCATGCCGTGGCCCTGGCTAATGCCGCCTGCGGGTCGTGAGCCTGATTGGGACAGGCTCCGGTGGCTGCCCCAGTCTATATGTTCATCCATCACGTGGCCCTGCGGGTAGCCTGCCTTGTGTGTGTAGGCTCGTTCCGCGTTGAATTCCTGTCCCATGCCAAGGCGAGCAGGGTTATCGAACGGCCCTTCATAACCTTGGTCCTTGGTTGTATTGAGGCGCCGCCGCTCGCCGCGATAGGGTTCGCGGTAGGTGTAGTCTTCTTCGTCCGGAAGATTCTGGTAAGGCTGGCTGCCGCGGTGGCTAATATCACGAGGATCGTCATTGCGTGGCATGATCTGTCTCCTGTTGCCGCGTTTACCGTCCGACTGCGCCCATGATGGCGCGCCGCAAGGATGATGGGGCGGCCGCCCCGACGGTACCTTTACGGCCGTACTCAGCATATACCGTGCCGCCGCCGGCTCATTGCCGGTCTGATTTATGCTCAGGTTTATGCTTGGTGTCGGTCTCGGCAAATTCCCTCAGTTCCTTTTCGCTCATTGATTCATACATCGATTTGGCGGGACCTTTGAGTTCGCCGACTTTCTTTTCACCGCGTTTGGCCGCCAAGGCGATGGCGGCGGCTTGTTGCTGAGCCTTGGATTTTGCGGGCATGCCTGTTCCTCCAGTGATGTGGCGCCGTTTTGGCGCGGGATCCTGGGCATGCGTGGCAAGCAGTGTTCCTGCTGGTGGACGCAATATAGCGTGGCTAGATGTGCAGTTTGCCCAGAGGATGGTGCGTGCAGCCTGGCTGGGCGGTGGGGTGAGGCGTATTGCCAGTGCTGGCGGGCTCGCGGGGATCGTCTGAAGAGGGGGGCGCGGGAATGCCAACGAAGCGGCACAACCCAGGCACATCCAGCAGTATGAGCTGACGTTGCGGTTGCAGGGTGATGAGCCCCGCGCGCTTGAACTGGTTCATCTGCCGCGAGAAGGTTTCGGCGGCGATGTTGAGCTGCCGGGCGAGAATGCCTTGGCTTGATGGCAGCACCAGCGTGGTGCTGTGCTGTTGTATATAAAGATCCATCAGGAAGGTGACCAGCCGCTGGCCTGCGTTGCCGATGGTGAGAAGATCGACACGATTGAGCCAGTGGTTGAACCCGGTGGCAAGGCCTAGCGTCAGGGCGTACGAAAAAGCCGGCGAAGTCCGAGCCAACGATAGTAGCCGCTTGCGCTCGACGCAATATGCTTTGGTGGCCGCAGTGGCACGCGCTGACAATGGATAGCGGGCGGGCTCGAGAAACATCGATGCTTCGCCGACCACATCTCCGCTTTCCATGACACGGAAGATTTTGGTTTCGCCGTTGTAGCAAGGGCGATATAGCGACACCCTTCCCGACTGCACGACGTAAAAATGATTGGCCGGCATACCCATTTCGAAGAGATGGGCGCCATTGGCGACGCTGACCAGGCGGGCTTCGTAGGCCAAGTGTGCGAGTGCATTGCGATCGGCCCTGGAAAATACAGGCGAGGTGGCAAGATGTTGCACCAGCGCTGCGTCAGGTGTCGGCAAGGACGGGCAATTCATCAGTAGACAAAAAATGCACGAGGGATGCGCGAGCGTGAAGCTGGAGATTGTAAGTGTTTCATAACATCTTCCCTATGATAATTATCATGATTCACGATATGGCGGCATACGACCAGGCATGATTATTGTGTTCCGCCGGACGTCGAGGTCCGGCGGTTGCTTTGTGCGCCAGAGTTGGTTGGCGCGTCGAGCTGTGTTAGCCGCCTGGTGCCGTCAGGGTCGGCGCAGGGCGGCGTGATACCGTTCG
The DNA here is from genome assembly GCF_009857885.1 of Pusillimonas sp. TS35. Taxonomy (GTDB): domain Bacteria; phylum Pseudomonadota; class Gammaproteobacteria; order Burkholderiales; family Burkholderiaceae_B; genus Allopusillimonas; species Allopusillimonas lactea. Next base: position 53,842 of record NZ_WWER01000010.1, read on the forward strand.
ACGTAAGTGTCGAAGCTTTCCGTGTCGCTGTCTTCGAGTTGCTTCTGGGCAGCGATGGAGTCGTCCGCCATCATCTGGTAGCTGCGCAGGGTGGTTGCGTCCAGCGAAGCCGCGCGCATGGCATCGCGATGCGCGAAGCTTTGTTGCAGCGTAAAGCCAACCAGCCCTAGTTTGCTATCGTGGATGTCCCTCAGAAGGGTCGCTGACGGTGTGTTTTCGGTGTCGTCGAGCTTGGGCTGCTGCGCTGCCAGCGCTTGCCGGTAGGCATTGCCGCCATGCGCGGCATCCAGCAGCTCGGCATAGGGAAGGATTCGCTCGAGCAAGTCGCGGCCCCAGTCTGCCAGCGCGATGGGGGTGCCTTCGTCGTTGAGCTTGAGGCCGGGTTTACGGCCTTCTTTGGCGACTCGACTGAAATTATGGCGGCTGTTGGTGCAGAAACCGTTGTTGGGAAAATCGGCGCTGGACTCTGCCGCGCAAAATAGCAGAAAGGCGTCCATGAAATGGGCTGTCTGCACCGAAATGCCGGTTGGCGAGTAAGGGTCGATATCCAGGCAGCGCACTTCGACATACTCGACGCCGCGCTCGGCAAGCGCTGTTACCGGCCGCTCACAACGGCCTGTGGTGCGCTTGGGACGGATACTGGAGTAGTACTCGTTTTCGATCTGGATGATATTGGTGTTGAGCTGTATCCACTCGCCGTTGCGGTGAGTGCCAATGGCCTCATAGGCGGGCCACGGCGTGGTGACCGCCGTATACATGCGCTGCAAAAATGTTTCGAGGTCGTTGTAGCAGAGTTGCAGTTCGGACTGCGCGCGGTTGCTCTGATACCCCATGTCGCTCATGCGCAGGCTGGTGGCATGCGGCAGGTACAGCGTGGTGTCGTCCAGTTTCTCGAGCGCGCCCGCGGGCATGCCGTGCAGAAAGCTGCTGGACAGCGCTGGCGATGCACCGAACAGATACATCAGCAGCCAAGAATAGCGGGTGAAGTTGCGAATCAGCGCCAGGTAACCGCGCGAGCGGCGCTGTTTGTCGTCGCCTTGCATACCCAGCAGCGGCCACATGGCTTCGGGCACCGAAAAATTGTAGTGCACGCCCGCAATGCATTGCATGGTTTTGCCATAGCGCACGGCCAGGCCACGACGATAGACGTGTTTCAGCATGCCGGTATTGGAGGTGCCATACCACGCGATGGGAATATCCGCGTCGGGGGGCAACAGGGCGGGCATGGATTGATTCCACAAGAGTTCGTCGCGCAGCGTGGCGGCCACATAGCGGTGCGTCTGCTCGAGTTCGCTGATCAGGCTTTCTGTAGAATGGTGCGCTGCGGTAATGAGCTCCAGCAGCGACTCTGAATAGTCTGTGGTGATGCGCGGGTGTGTGAGCGCCGCACCCAGCGCGGGAGGGTGTGGGGTGCGTGCCAGCTCGCCGTCGAGCGTGACCCGCAGGCCTTCTTTTTCGATGCCGCGCTTAATCCCCTTGATGAGGTCGGCTTGGCCGGCAAGCGCGTTATAGCCTGGTTTGCGAGTTGTCATGAGGCGAGCATGCTGCTAAGAGTTAATCCCCGAGGATTTTAACTGAGGTATAAGGGTGAGACATTTGATTGCGATTCTGGCCTTGGCCGCGCTTCTGGCGGGCTGTTCGCCCGACTATAACTGGCGCCAGGCCCAGTTGGCCGATGGTGCCGTTACTGCGTTCTTTCCGGATCGGCCCTCGACGCAATCGCGCCAGGTGTCCTATGCAGGGCACGACATCATGTTTACGTTGACCAGTGCGTCGGTTGGGGATGCGCTGTTTACGGTCGCGTATGCTTCTTTTCCGCCTATCATGGCGCGCGACGCCGCCCTGCGCGCTGGTTTTGCCGAGGGCGTGATTGAGTCGCTGTACCGCAATCTGGGCGTGGCGCCGCCGCTTGAAAGGCTCGCTTATGGTGTGCCGTTTACCATTGACGGCAAAGCGCCATCGGGCAAGCCGCTTCGCCTGCAGGCAACGCTATGGCTTACCGAAGGCGCCGTGGTCGAGGCACTGGTAACTTCTGGCACAAGCGCGTTCCCACAGGCTCAGGCGGATGAATTTTTACGCGGGATAGATATGGCTCGCTGATGCCGGGTACGAGGCCGGCGTTCAGCACGATTGTGATCGCGGCCTGCCTGCCATGCACGCCCAACTTGCGGCACGCATTCTGTATATGAAAATTAACCGTCCGCTCGGTAACGCCGAGGATAACGCCGGTTTCCCAGCTCGTCTTGCCCACTGACGCCCACTGCAGGCATGACAATTCCCGTGTGGTAAGCGCTTTGTTTGGTTTCTCCATTGCTATACCTTAATCCTGTAGTCGGTATCAGAATGTATCTGAAGTGGACAGGTTTTATTCATTAAACAGGATGAATTTGCACTGGCAGATCGTTTAATTGCCATCGCAATTCCAGCCGGCGCCGGCCGGAGTGATAAACTATGCAGGCAACTTGTTTTCTGATTCCCCAGTAGTGCGCCGATTTGCTTGATCCGCTTGCGGGCGCCTCATAAATCCAGCTAAAGAGGTCCATATGGCCAATATCACTGCTGCTCCCGTTTCCGACGATTCCGTTTCAACGCCTGTGCCGCCTGCTGCGGTTGCGGTTGAAGTTCCTCCTGGTTCGGTGGGTGTCGTTTCTCCCCAGTTCATCGCGTTCGACGAACCCCTTGCACTGACAAGCGGGCAGGTGCTCCCGTCTTACGAGCTTGCCGTCGAAACCTATGGCACACTCAATCAAGCACGCAGCAATGCGGTGCTGATCTGCCACGCGCTGAATGCGTCGCACCATGTCGCAGGCATTTCGGCCGACAATCCCAAAGACATCGGTTGGTGGGACAACATGGTCGGGCCGGGCAAAGCGGTGGACACCGAAAGGTTCTTTGTCATTGGCATCAACAATATTGGTTCGTGCTTCGGCTCCACCGGGCCTGCCAGCATCAATCCTGCGACAGGCAAGCCTTGGGGGGCGGCTTTTCCCATGCTTACCGTTGAAGACTGGGTGCAGGCGCAGGCGCGTGTAGCGGATTATTTCGGTATTCAGAAGTTCGCTGCAGTCATGGGGGGGTCGCTAGGCGGCATGCAGGCGCTAAGCTGGGCCATCACCTGCCCCGAGCGCGTCGGACACTGTGTCGTCGTTGCCAGCACGCCACGATTGTCGGCGCAGAACATCGGCTTCAATGAGGTAGCGCGCCGTTCCATTATCAGCGACCCCGAGTTCCACGGCGGCGATTATTACGCGCACGGTGTTGTGCCGCGCCACGGCCTGTCAGTTGCGCGTATGGTCGGTCACATTACGTATCTGTCCGACGAAGACATGGCCGCCAAGTTCGGCCGCACCCAGCGCGAGCCAGGGCACAATGGCGATTTTCACTACGGCTACGACGTCGAATTCGAAGTCGAGTCCTACTTGCGCTATCAGGGCGAAAAGTTTTCACGCTATTTCGACGCCAACACCTATTTGTTGCTGACACGCGCGCTCGATTATTTCGACCCCGCGCGTAGCCATGGCGGCGATCTGGCCAAAGCACTCAGGCCAGCACAGGCCGACTTCCTGCTGGTGTCGTTCACCACTGATTGGCGTTTTCCACCCGAGCGCTCACGCGAGATCGTCAGTGCGCTGCTCAAGAACGAGCGCCCCGTTACATACGCGGAAATCAACGCGCCGCACGGCCACGATGCCTTCCTGCTGGATGACGCACGGTATCACGCCGTGGTGCAGGGTTATTACGATCGCATTGCGGCGGGGCTGGGTCTTCCCGAGCGCAAGCACATCACGGGGGTGCTGGCATGACCACATCCGTCGGGGTTCCGAGCCATCTGCGCGCCGATCTGATTCGCATCGCCAGTTGGATAGAGCCTGGCAGCCGGGTGCTTGACCTGGGTTGTGGCGACGGCGCTCTGCTCGCCTACCTGCAGGCCAACAAACAGGTGATCGGCGCCGGCGTCGAACTGAAAGACGAGCTTGTGATTGCATCGGTGCGTCGTGGTGTGAACGTGGTGCAGCAAAATCTCGAGGATGGGCTGGCGCTGTTCGGCGATCAGCAGTTTGATACGGTGGTGCTGTCCAAGACGCTGCAGTCCATGCACCAGACGGAGCATATTCTGCTCGAGATGGCGCGTGTCGCGCGTTATGGCATCGTGTCGTTCCCCAATTTTGGCTACTGGCCCCATGGCTGGTCTATCCTGCGTGGCCGCATGCCTGTCACAGGCGAAATGCCCTATCAATGGTTCGATACCCCCAACATCCACCTGTGCACACTGAAGGATTTCGAAGATTTGGCGCAGGCGTTGCAGTTGAGGATTACCCATCTGGCTACTTTCAACCGCAACAAAGAAGTTAAACTCATGCCGGGCTGGCGTAGTACGCTGGCCGTGTATCGCTTCGAGTCGCCGCACCACCAGGAGTCCTGACCATCGCTGTGTCCCGCCTATACACCAGCCCCCGCGTCTTTCCGCTGCTGATTCTGGGTTTTTCCAGCGGGCTGCCGTTGGCGCTGACGAGCGGCACGTTGCAGGCATGGGCCACGGTCGAGGGTATTTCGCTGCAGAGCATAGGCTTTCTCACGCTCATCGGCACCGCCTATACCATCAAGTTCCTGTGGGCGCCTCTGGTCGACCGCTATGCGCCACCGGTGCTGGGGCGCAGGCGCGGGTGGGTGTTTTTTACGCAATTCCTGCTCGCCGCCGCGATCGCCGGCATGGGTTTTCTGCAGCCGTCGGCGCATCTGGGCCTGCTGGCCGCCGTGGCCGTCATGGTGGCATTCTTTTCGGCCACGCAGGATATCGCGTTCGATGCCTACAGCACTGATGTCCTGCGCCACGAAGAGCGCGCTGCGGGAGCGGCGGTGAAGGTGCTGGGCTATCGACTTGCCATGATTGTGTCGGGTGGGCTGGCGTTGGTGCTGGCGGATCAGTGGCTGGGCTGGCAGGGTATGTATGTCGCCATGGGCGGCCTGATGGCGCTGTGCGCCATTGCCACCGTGCTGGCGCCCGAGCCAGAAGTGCTGGCAAAAGCGCCCCGTAGCCTGCGCGAGGCAGTGGTGGAGCCACTGGCCGAGTTCTTCGGTCGCCCCGGCGCACTGACGGTGCTCTTGCTTATCGTCCTTTACAAGCTGGGCGACGCCTTTGCTGGGGCGCTCTCTACCACCTTTTTGTTGCGTGGCGCGGGGTTCAGTGTTTCTGAGGTCGGCACGATCAATAAAGTGTTCGGCCTGGCTGCCACCATATTAGGGGCGCTGGCTGGCGGCGCCATCATGGCGCGCCTGGGTCTGTACCGTTCGTTGATGCTGTTTGGCTTGCTTCAGGCAGCATCCAATTTCGGCTATTGGTTACTGGCGGTCACCCCGCCGCACCTGTACTTTATGGCATTGGTGGTAGCGGTGGAGAACCTGTGCGGCGGGCTGGGCACCGCTGCTTTTGTGGCGTTGCTCATGGCGCTGTGCAAGCATGAGTTTTCTGCAACGCAGTTCGCACTGCTGTCAGCACTTTCAGCCGTAGGGCGCACCTATTTGGCCGGGCCATTTACGCCGCCCTTGGTCGAAACGTTGGGCTGGCCCGGGTTTTTCGTGCTGACGATCGCCATCGCGATACCCGGCCTGCTGCTGTTGCGGCTGCGGCGCGACGACGTCATACGCCTGGACACGGATGCAGAGCCGCCCGCTGGGTAACCGCATGGTAAAGATGGTCTAGCGCGGGCGTTGGCTGGGCGTGTCAGCTGCGCGGAGGGATGTTCAGCCCTTTTTGCACCGCTGGCCTGGCCACGAAGGCATCCAGGCTGCGGGCCACGTTGCCGAAATCATTGAAGCCCACCAAGTCGCCGGCCTCATAAAAACCGATCAGATTGCGCACCCACGGGAAAATGGCGATATCTGCGATCGTGTAGTCATCGCCCATCACCCACTGGCGCCCCGCCAGCCTGCCGTCGAGTACACCGAGCAGCCGACGCGATTCAGCGACATAGCGGTCGCGCGGGCGCTTGTCTTCATAGTCTTTACCTGCAAAGCGATGAAAAAAACCCAGCTGGCCGAACATGGGCCCGATGCCGCCCATCTGGAACATCAGCCACTGAATGGTTTCGTAGCGGCGAGCGGCATCCCGAGGCAACAGTTTGCCGGATTTTTCCGCCAGGTAGATCAGGATCGCACCGGATTCGAACAGCCCCAGCGGCTGGCCGCCTGGCCCGTTTGGATCGAGAATTGCAGGGATTTTGTTGTTGGGGTTTAGGGAAAGAAATTCTGGCGACATCTGGTCGTGGCGGTCGAAGCTGACCAGGTGCGCCTCGTAAGGCAGGCCGGTTTCTTCGAGCATGATGGAAACCTTGACGCCGTTGGGCGTGGGCAGCGAATACAGCTGGATGCGATCCGGGTGCTGCGCAGGCCATTTTTTGGTGATCGGGAAGGCTGACAACGAGATATCTGACAACGCGTTCATCTGCGGGATCCTGTTAATGCGTTAAAGGGACCATGAGAAAGGTGGAGCCGTGGCCCATTGCGGCAGAGGCACGGTACTACCCGATGGTAACGCGTTACATGCCGCCGGGCGATGGCGCGCGGCTGGGGTGAAAAAGATGATGCGATGGTGCCAGATACAAAAAAATAATAATACAATTGAGACTGGTTCTCATTAGCAAAAATAGCTCAAGACATGCTCAATGCGCAAAATCCAGGCGTACCGCTTTCCTACCGCCTCAACGTCGCTTCGCGGGCCGTGCTGGCAATCGGGGGTGGATACGTGCTGTCGGCCCTTGTAGCGGCAAGCCTGGGTGCAGCGCTTCCTCTGCCCCGCATACAGGCGGCGCTCGCCGCTACACTGCTGGCATTTGTCGTCCACGCCTGCTTTGCCATCTGGGTATTTTGCGTCGGCTCCACCGCACGCGCGTGGCTGGGCTGGCTTGTACTGGTCTTGGCACCTGCGTTGCATGTGTGGTGGCTGAGGGCCGCATCATGAAGGGCATGGGCTTCCGGCAGTCCAATGCCTGGCTGCATACATGGGCCGGCCTGGTGTTGGGGTGGTTGTTGTTTGCGGTGTTCGTTACTGGCACACTCAGCTTCTTTCGCGACGAAATCAGTGGCTGGATGAGGCCCGAGCTGCACGCCTCGCAGCCTGATGCGGGCTCTGCCATGCGCGCTGTGGCTGCCGTGCAGCACGTTGCGCCAGGGGCAACCGCTTGGTCAATCACCCTGCCCAACGAACGTAGCCGTGTCATCCAACTGCAATGGAACGACGCCGAATCACCGGCTGACAAGTCGCGCGGCAAGCATGCCGTGCTCGACGCCGCGACAGGCGAGCAGTTGCATGCGCGCAATACACGCGGCGCGGATTTTTTCTACCGCTTTCATTTCGAGCTTTATGGTATGCCCTATTGGGCGGGGCGCTGGGTGGTGGGCACGGCGACCATGTTCATGCTGGTTGCGCTGCTCAGCGGCATCGTGACGCACAAAAAAATATTTGCCGACTTCTTCACTTTCCGCCGCCGAAAGGGGCAGCGCTCCTGGATGGATGTGCATAACGTCTTGGGTGTGCTGGCGCTGCCGTTTCATTTGCTTATTACCTACAGCGGGCTGATCCTGTTGATGGCTACGCTGATGCCCTGGGCAATCCACACGGTCTATCGTGGCGATGCGTCCGCCGCCTATTCGGATCTGCGCGGCGATATCTTTCGCGTCACCGAGTTCCGCCGGCCGTCGCCACCGGGGTCGGTGCCGCTTACCGATCTGGCTCCTCTCATTGAACAGGCGCGGCAGCGCTGGCCACACGGTATTGCAAGCATTGCCGTTGCGCATGCTGGCACGCCGGGCGCCATCGTTGAGTTGCAGGCGCGTGTCAACAATACGCTCTCGGGGCGAGGCTGGGGCGAGCGGATGCGCTACAGCGGCGTTACGGGCGAACCGCTGGGCGCGCCACAGCCGCCGGCTCTGGGTGGTGCCGCCAGTGTTTACAACGTCACGACTGCGCTGCACATGGCCCATTATGCGGGGGCTTGGCTGCGTTGGCTGTGCTTTTTCAGTGGCGTGTTGGGCTCGGCCATGGTTGCAACGGGGTTGATACTGTGGGTAGTCAAGCGCCTGCCACAGCAGCGCAAGGCGGGCCGGCACTTTGGGCACAGGTTGGTCGAGTGCCTGAACGTCGGCGCCATCGCCGGCTTGCTGGTCGCCGTCGCAGCCTATTTCTGGGCCAATCGGCTGTTGCCGGTCGGCTTGGCGGGGCGGGCAGGTTGGGAAGTCAACATCTTTTTTCTCGCGTGGCTGGTATGCGCGGTGCATCCTTGGTGGCGTCCGCACCGCACGGCATGGAAGGAGCAGTGCCTGGCCATTGCTGTGCTGTATGCAGGGCTGCCCTTGAGCAATATCCCTTACCCTAACAGCCACCTGCTGGCCACGTTGTCGCACGGCAATTGGCTGGTGGCAGGTGTCGACTGCGTCTTTCTGGCTGTGGCGCTGCTGGCCTTGATGGCGCAATGGTATTTGCGTGTGCCTTCTGCGGCTGCCGCAGTTGCGGCGCGGGCACAGCGGGGCAACGCAACACCTATGCCCGCCTCGGTCCCTGCGGTGGGCGCGCCATACCCGCGGGTGACGCCGGGCGCGATCGTGCGCGTTGCACCAGGTGGATCGGCCGATGGGGCTGCCGCTGGCGGCAATCAATACTCCGGCGGGGTAGGTGCTTCATGACGATAGCATTGGCGATGTCGGGTATGGCCGCGCTCAGCCTGGGTATGGCGCGCCATTACGGGCAAGTATTCGGTGGCGTGCCGGCGTGGGGGTGGGCCCGACTACTCAAGTGCGTTGGTTGGTCGCTGGTGCTGGGGGCGTTGGTGCCTGCGGTGAGTGCCGAAGGGGCTTCGGTGGGGGCCGCTCTTTGGGTTGTCGAGCTTACCTTTGCTGCATTGGCCGTTACGTTGCTGCACAGTTACGCGCCACGCTTGGTGGCGCCCGCCGGGTTGCTGGCGCTTGCCCTGGCGGTGTTGCAGGCAGGCGCGTAGGGTTGCAAGCGATACGGCAATATGTTGCCGGTCGGCCAGCTTTGCGTTACGGTGACACAGGCGCGGCACTTCAGCGTTGCCGCGCCGTTAACGCTGAACTGACGCCTGCGTTCAACCCGCCAAGGTTGTGTCGTAGTCTATTGTCAGCGGCGCGTGGTCGCTAAAGCGTTCATCCTTGTAAATACTGGCCTGGCGGGCGGTGGCGGCAATATCGGTGGTGGCAATCTGGTAGTCGATGCGCCACCCTACGTTCTTGGCCCAAGCCTGCCCGCGGTTGCTCCACCAGGTATAGGCTTCGCCGGTGGCGTCGGGATACAGGCCCCGGTATACGTCTTTCCAGCCGATGTTATCGAACACACGCGTCAGCCAAGCGCGCTCTTCGGGCAGAAAACCGCTGTTTTTCAGGTTGCCCTTCCAGTTCTTGAGGTCGATTTCTTTGTGTGCGATGTTCCAGTCGCCGCAAAGGATTACCCTTCGGCCGCACTTGGCGAGGTCTTCCAGGTGTCCAAAAAAGTGCTCCATGAAAACATACTTCGCGGCTTGGCGGTGGTCACCGCTGGAGCCTGAGGGCAGGTAGAGTGAAATGATTGAAAGGGTGTCGTACACCAGCTCCAGGTAGCGGCCTTCGGCGTCGATTTCAGGCACGCCCAGCCCTTCAATGATCTGCAGCGGTTGCTGGCGGGCGTAGATCCCCACGCCGCTATAGCCTTTTTTCTCGGCGTAATGAAAGTAGCCGTAATAGCCATCGGGGTTTAGCATTTCCGCCGTCATGTTGTCGGCCTGGGCCTTGAGCTCCTGCATGCAGACGAAATCTGCGTGCTGTTGAGGCAACCATTGCAGAAAGCCTTTGTTGACGGCGGAACGGATGCCATTGAGGTTGGCGGAAATGACACGAAGCATACGGCGGGGGATCTCGATAAAAGAATTGTGAAAGATGACTATGATTTGCCGCGCATGGCATCAAGGCTCCACGGACCAGGGCCCGCAAAGATGATGTAGAAGAACACAAAGCAGAACAGCACCGCTGCTTCGCCGCCATTAAGAATGGGCAGAAGCAAGGAGCCGCTGGCTGCGACGTGCCCAATGAAGTATGCCGCAGCGCTGAAGCCTGAGGCGACGAAAGCCGCCAGGCGTGTGAATAGCCCAAGCACCAGGAGGATGCCGAAAACGAGCTCAATGATACCTGCTACGCCGTACAGCGAAGCGATCTGCAGCCCATCGAACATTTTCACATGAGGTATGCCGAGCAGCTTGGCCGTGCCATGCAGGAGAAGGAGATAGCCACCAACGATACGCAAAATGCTCAAGGCGCGGGGCGCCCAGGTAGTGCAAGCATCTGAAGTCATGATGTTCCTCGTCTGATTGCGCAAGGCACGCCGCCTTACGCCGAAAAGTGTAATGCAAGTCATGTGCAAATACATGGTCGGCGAATATATGGAGCACGAGTTTTGCCATGAAGGGGCGCCGTGCATGGCGTCGCGCTGCGTCGTTTTGCCCCGCGTCCTTCCAGTGGGCCAATGCGCGATCCAAACGCCTGGAATGCCCTGAAAGCAACGTTTTACGGACTTCGGCGATAATGCACATTTCCCGATACTTCCATCCGTCCATCATGAGTATTTCCTCGCACCGCGCCGATTTCGTCCGTTTTTCCCTCGAGCAGGGAGTGTTGCGTTTTGGCAGCTTTAAGGTCAAATCGGGGCGGATCAGCCCGTATTTTTTCAATGCAGGCCTGTTCAATACCGGCCGTTCGGTTGGCCGGCTGGCGGGCTTTTATGCCCAAGCGCTGATCGATTCGGGGGTTGAATTCGATATGTTGTTCGGCCCCGCATATAAAGGCATCCCGCTGTCGACGGCAACAGCAATTGCGCTGGCTGGCCATGCGGGTATGCAGGGCAGGGATGTGCCGTTTGCCTTCAACCGCAAAGAGGCCAAGGATCACGGCGAAGGCGGGACGCTGGTGGGCGCGCCTTTGCAGGGTAAGGTGGTGATCATTGATGATGTCATTACCGCCGGCACCTCGGTGCGCGAGTCGGTGGACATCATTCGGCAGGCGGGGGCGGAGCCCGCCGCCGTGCTGATTGCCCTCGATCGCATGGAAAGGGCGGGGCCCGATGATGCCTTGTCGGCGCATTCGGCGGTGCAGGACGTTACCGCCACCTATGGCATCCCTGTTGTGAGCATTGCATCGCTCGCGGACATCATGGCGGTGTTGCAGGACGATGCCGCGTTGGCGGAGCACCGCGGCGCGGTGGCGGCGTATCGGGAACGCTACGGCGTGTGACGTGCGCCACAGCGGCCGCGGGTGTCAATCGGGTGCCGCCCGCCATGTGGCGGGGTTCTGCCACGTTGCCTGGGCCGCTGCTGCCGCCATATCATCGGCGGCAGCAATCAATCCGACTGGATATTCAGCATGCCTTCCTTTTTCAAGAAGGCCACGATCTTATCCAGGCCTTGGCCGGTCTTTAGATTGCACATTACAAAAGGCTTGTCGCCGCGCATGCGGCGGGTGTCGGCCTCCATTACGTCCAGATTGGCACCTACATAAGGCGCAAGGTCGGTCTTGTTGATGATGAACAGGTCCGACTTGGTGATGCCCGGCCCACCCTTGCGCGGTATCTTCTCGCCGCTGGCAACATCGATGATATAGAGCGTCAGGTCTGAAAGCTCGGGGCTGAAGGTGGCAGCCAGATTGTCGCCGCCGGACTCGATGAACACGATATCCGCATCCGGAAACTTGCCCAGCATGCGGTCGATGGCCTCGAGATTGATGGACGCGTCTTCGCGGATGGCAGTATGGGGACAGCCGCCGGTTTCCACGCCCAGGATGCGCTCGGGCGGCAGAGCACCGGACAGTGTCAGCAGGCGCTGGTCTTCCTTGGTGTAGATGTCGTTGGTGATGGCGATGAGGTCGTACTCGGGGTACATGGCCTTGCAGACCATCTCGAGCAGTGTCGTCTTGCCCGAGCCGACCGGCCCGCCAACACCGACGCGCAGGGGCGGCAGCTTCTTGCTGCGTCCTGCCAGTGTGGAAATATCATGCATGGTGATTCAGCCTGTGTAGGGTAAAGGGTTGGAGGCGTTCATGGTCGTCATGATCGGAACAGCCTCGAAAACTGCGTTTCGTGCCGTGAGGACACAATGGCGTACTGTGGTGCGAACGTATGCAGGGCGGGTGGTTCGGCCCTGGCCCGTTGCTGGGCGTTTGCCACGACACCCTGAAGTCGCGGGCGCAAGCCGGTGATGATGCGTTGGCCGGCCGATTGCCCGAGTGGCACGCTTTTGATGGCTGCGGCCACTTGGTTTTCGAGCCAGGTAAACAGATAGGCGGCCAACCCTGCTTCTTCGGGCAGGCGCAGGGCGGCGCATACACACGCGTGCACCAGGGGTAGCGTCATAGGGCGCATGGCGGCCAACGATGTGCGCTGGTCGGCACTGCACCATTGCATATCGTGCACCAAACGGGCCAGCGATGCGCCCATCTGCTCAGTCTCCTGGCGCAGCTCGCGGGTTTCGCGCGAAGCCAGGAACCATTGGTTCCATTCATCGGCCGCCTGGTGCTCGCCGTCGCGCCATGCCCGGTACAGCAGTAGCCAGACGGGTGCCTCGCAATGTGCCATCACCGTTTCCAACTGAGACTGTATCCACACGCGCGCGGAATCTTCGTCGTACACCAGGCGCAGTTCAACAGCCGCCTCCAGACCCTGGGAGTAGCTGAACCCGCCGATAGGCAGGGCGGGCGAGGAAAGCTGCTGTAGGGCGGCAAGTTGGCCGATATCCAGCGCCAGCGTCATGAGCGCGGCGCCTTCTTGCCGTGGCCATGGGGGTGGTCGTGCTCGTGATCGTGATCGTGGTTGTGGTCGTGATCGTGGTCGTGATCGTGGCTGTGATCGTGGCCGTGGCTGTGATTCCCACCGTGATCGTGGTTGTGGCCGCAGTCATGCGTGTGCGCAGGGCGGGGAGGGTGGTTGTGCTTGCAATCATGGTTGTGCGTATGGCCATGGGCATGGTCGTCGTGCCCATGCGTGCTGGCTCGTCCCGGCTCATGTGCACGGTAGGCCGCCTGTGCCAGCGCGTAGTCTTCGCCGAAGGTCTCGTCATGGCCGTGGCGGTGCCCACCGCCATAGGCACCGGATTCGGGCTCGAACGGCGCATGCACCTGTGCGACGCGTAGACCGCCCAGGCGTTGCAGCATGTCGACCAAGACCGAGTCGTACTCGAGCTGTAGGTAACCTTCGCCCACTTCAAGCAGGACATGGCGGTTGCCCAAATGGTAGGCGGCACGGGCAAGCTGCCGAGGTGTGGCCGCCGTGACCCGCGTCACGGCTTCGTCTGCTGCCTTCACGACCGCAAATCCGCCATCCTGCGCCACCAGCACGTCGCCGTCATGCAAGACCACGCCGCGCTCGATGGACAGTGCCGCTTCTTCGCCATTGTCCAGCGTCAGCGGCTGGCGGCTGCGACGCCGCGCGGAGAGCGTGAGGGTGACAGCCGGTGCTGCTCGGAGCAGCGGTCGGGCGATGCGTCCCGCACGCTGGTATTTGTCGAAAATTCTCATATTTAGAACAGAAAATAACGTTGTGCCATGGGCAATTTTGCGATGGGTTCGCAGCTCAGCAGCTCACCGTCGGCATACACCTCATAGGTTTGCGGGTCGACGGAAATCGTAGGCAGCCAGTTGTTGCGTACCATGTCGTGCTTGGATACCGTACGGCAGCCGCGCACGGCTTCCAGGCGTTTGTTCAAACCCAGGTCGTGCAACGCCGTGTTGTTCAGCCCACTTTGTGAAACAAACAGCACGGAGGTGCGCAGCGCTTTGCCCAGGCTGCCCCACATTGGCCGCAGCGCCACCGGCTGCGGCGTGGAGATGGACGCGCCCATGTCGCCCATGCTGGCCAGCACAGCCATGCCACCCTTGAGCACGATATTGGCCTTGACGCCGAAGAAGGCCGGCTTCCATAAAACCAGGTCAGCCAGCTTGCCCACTTCGATCGAGCCGATGATATGGCCCACACCATGCGCCAATGCCGGGTTGATGGTGTATTTGGCGACATAGCGTTTGATGCGTTCGTTGTCTGAACGCACGCTGTCGCCCGCCAGCGCGCCGCGCTGCACTTTCATTTTGTGGGCAGTCTGCCAGGTGCGCAACGCCACCTCGCCCACGCGGCCCATCGCCTGCGAGTCGGAGCTCATGATGGAAAACGCACCCAAGTCATGCAATACGTCTTCGGCGGCGATGGTTTCGCGGCGTATTCGGCTTTCGGCAAAAGCCAGGTCTTCCGCAATCGACGGGTCTAGATGGTGGCAGACCATCACCATGTCCAGGTGCTCGTCGATGGTGTTGTGCGTGAACGGCATGGTCGGGTTTGTGGAGGCGGGCAGTACGTTGGCCATACCCGCCGCCCGGATGATATCGGGTGCATGCCCGCCGCCTGCGCCTTCGGTGTGGAAGGAGTGGATAGTACGGCCTTTGAAGGCAGCAAAGGTCGCTTCCACGAAGCCGGATTCGTTCAGCGTGTCGCTGTGCAGGGCGACCTGGATGTCGGTTTCGTCGGCGACGCTCAGGCAGGTATCGATCGTGGCAGGTGTGCTGGCCCAGTCTTCATGGATTTTGAGGCCCATGGCGCCCGCACGCACTTGTTCGAGCAGCGCGCCGCGCGAGCTGCTGCTGCCCTTGCCGAACAGGCCAATGTTGACAGGCATGCAGTCAGTTGCCTGCATCATGGCGGCTAGATGCCAGGGCCCGGGCGTGCTGGTGGTGGCCAGCGAGCCGGTGGCAGGGCCTGTGCCGCCGCCAATCAGTGTCGTGGTGCCGTTGGCCAGCGCCTCTTGTATCTGCTGCGGGCAGATGAAGTGGATATGGGTGTCGATGGCGCCCGCCGTCACGATCATGCCTTCGCCGGCAATGATTTCGGTGCCCGCGCCGATGACGATGGTGACGCCGGGCTGTGTGTCGGGGTTGCCTGCTTTGCCGATGCCGCTGATCAGTCCGTTCTTGATGCCAATGTCTGCCTTGACGATCCCTGTGACGGCGTCAATGATCAATGCATTGGTGATCACGGTATCGGCGCAGTCTGCGCTCAGGCGTTGGCTCTGGCCCATGCCGTCGCGGATAACCTTGCCGCCGCCGAACTTCACCTCTTCGCCGAAAATAGTATGGTCATATTCGACTTCGGCCAGCAGTTCGGTATCCGCGAGCCGTACCCGATCGCCCACGCCGTTGACGACGGTGGGGCCGTAGATTTCTGTATAAGCCTTGCGGGACAGTTGAGTCATCATAGCGCTCCCATGACGTCACCGTGAAAGCCGAACACCCGGCGTTCGCCGCCCAGCGCAACCAGCTCGATGGTGCGGCGCTGGCCGGGTTCGAAACGCACGGCATTACCGGCCGGGATGTTCAGCCGATAGCCGCGCGCGGCCTGGCGGTCAAAGTCGAGTGCGATGTTTACTTCGGCAAAGTGATAGTGCGAGCCCACCTGCACCGGCCGGTCGCCGTGGTTCGTAACGGCCAGGCTGAGCGTGGGGCGCCCAACATTGAGATCGATCATGCCGTCTTCGGCCAGAATTTCACCTGGAATCATGTCAGTGTCCGTATGTTTGTCTGTTGCGTTTACAGCGTGGCAAGCAGGCTGGCGCCGTACACGGCGATACCCCCGCCCAATGCACGCGAAAGCCAGTGGCTGTGGTGCTTGAGACGAAAACCTGCAAACAGGCCCGCCACGTGCAGGGCAAGCGTGCTGAGCATAAAACCGGTGATGTAGGCCACAGCGGCGCCGCCCGCGGGCAATTCGGCCCCGTGCGCCAAGCCATGAAACAGTGCGAAGAAGCTGATGATGCCCATGCTGATCCAGGCCGGTACGCGCAGGCGAACGGCGACCATCAAGCCCAGCACCAGCAGCGATGCCATGATCATGGGTTCAACCGCCGGAAGCGTCACTCCGGCGATGCCCAACAGCGCCCCGGCCAGCAGCAGGGCCAGGAAGACGAAGGGTGCATACAGTGCCTGACGGGCGGCCCCGTGTGCAAGCGCACTCCAGAGGCCTACGGCAACCATGGCCAGTAGGTGATCGGCGCCGGTGAGCGGGTGGATCAAGCCCTCTGCGAGCATGTTTGTTTCGTGGCCTGCGTGGCCAGGGTGCGCCAGCGCAGCGCCCGACAGGGCCAGCAGCACGCTTCCGGCGAGCGCCCGGAGCAAGATATTGAGTACTGAGGCGTTCTTCATGGTTTCTCCGTCAACGTCAATAGGGTGATTCAGTGGATGAGGATATATTCGCTTATGCGTTTGTTTGCGGCTGTAGCTGTGCTTGAACATACATTGATGTGTGGTGGGATGCACAGCCAGGAAAAAGCTTAAATGATGGGGTGGTGCACGGTGACCAGTTTGGTCCCATCGGGAAACGTGGCCTCGACCTGGATGTCGGCGATCATCTCGGGCACGCCTTCCATAACATCGTCACGCGTCAGGATGCGGGAGCCTTCGCTCATGAGTTCGGCGACCGTCTTCCCGTCGCGGGCGCCTTCCATCAACGCAGCGGTGATAAGTGCGACTGCTTCGGGGTAGTTGAGCTTGACGCCGCGTGCCCGTCGGCGTTCAGCAAGCAGGGCGGCCGTGAAGATCAGCAGTTTGTCTTTCTCGCGAGAAGTCAGTTCCATAGCGTTGGTGTCCAGGTTAAGGGTGGCCCCGGTATGGGTTCCGGGGCGGGTTGCAGTGAGCACGGCACAGCGTATACGCCGCCAGCCGCACAGGTGCGTTCAGGCAAAATTACAGCAATGAAGAAGGACGTGGCAATTAGCCTGCCCGTTCACGAGTTGCCGTGGCGGGGCGGGTCGGAGCGGATGGGCGCTCAGGTGTCCCAGAGCCTGAGCGGCAGGCCTTCGGTGCGCAACAACTGTGGGCGCAGACGCGTCCATGTTCGGATCATCAGGTGACGGACATCTTCGGCGTGCGCACCCACCGCGCGAACCAGGTAGAGCGTTTGCCCGTTTTCATGGGGCAGCGCGGTAAGGCCTGCGCGTAGTTCACCTGCCCAGGGCATGTCGGCCGCCAGCGATTCGCAGGTGAAGGGATCCAGCGTCGGGCCGAATGCCCAGAGCGTGGCATGAACCGTAAACCCGGCCAAGCCCGCGACATCGTCGCGCAGCGGGGTGTCGGCCTGGAGCAGCCCCTTGTCGACCCAGAAAAGCCGTCCATCGATGACAAGTCGTGTATCCATGCCAACGCGACCATTCGCCCATTGCGGCGAACGCGTGACTGACCCCAATTGGGAGATATCCCAGCCTATTGCGGAGGCGCCGGATTCGAGTTCGATGTGATTGCGAGTGATGGCATCCGCGTCGTCGAAAAAGATGTTTTCGAGCGGCAACCAGTCGAGGCGGGCACCAGACTGCACGCGCAGCCGCACGGCTTGGCTGGCTTGCCGGCCGTTGGCTTTGTACCAGCGCGTGGCGCCGGGCGTGGACAAGGTGGCATGTGCACCCGCGCTGACATCGATATCGATATCGAGCACATCACCCCCGGCGATACCGGAGGGCGGATGCAGAATGACGACATGGCAGGTTTGATGCCCTTCTGGATAGAGCGGGCGCTGCACCAACAGCGGGCCGGTGTGCTGACGCGAGGACAAGACGGATCGACCGTTGTCCTGCGCTGAAAAGCCCAGCCTTAGGCTGGCCCGCCACAAAGGTGACGACCCGACCATTTGTAACGCCTCCAGAATTCTGCGTGTTGGTTTTTGATGCCGCGGGAAATGTATAGCGGCGGCGCAAGCCGTGGCATTTTTTGCCGCATTAGAGCGTGCCGCGACGCGTACATTGCGGCTTTATAGTTGATGCGAATGAATACCGCGCTTGTGCCGCGGCGATGTGTATGGCGCGTTAGCGCGACGCGTTAATGCGTACGGCAGCGTTGCCATTATATGTATTTTGGTGAAAAAACCAAGTGCCTTGTTTTATATGCATATTTTTGCACCCTATGGAATGTGAGCGAGGCGTTAGGCGCCGGGTAGGTAGCGGCGGGCGCTCACTGGTTTGCCATTGTGGCGCAACTCGAAATAGAGGTTGGTGTGGCGACTTTCTGTGCTGCCCATGTCGGCGATCTTCTGGCCTTTCCGAACCTGCTGGTTTTCGCGCACGTGCAGCGTGCGGTTATGCGCATAGACGCTGAGGTAGCCATTGCGGTGGTCGATGATGACCAGATTGCCGTAGCCCCGCAGCTTGTTGCCGGCGTAGACCACCTTTCCATCGGCGACAGCGACAACCGGTGTGCCCGGTTTGTTCACAATGTGAAGCCCATAGGTGCTGGGGCCTTTTATGTCGGTGGCCACCTTGCCCGCGGCAGGCCAGATCAGTTTAAGTGTGCCAGCCGATTGGGCGGGCTGGATGCGTTCGGCAGCCGGGCGTGATGCCGTGCTTGCGGATGGCGCGGACCCTGATTGAGCGGGGGCGGCGGTGCTCGCCGTGGATCCGGCGTCGCCACCGACACGTAACAGCTGGCCAACCTCAAGCTTTGATGGATCGTGCAGCCCGTTCATG
Organism: Pusillimonas sp. TS35; assembly: GCF_009857885.1. Lineage (GTDB taxonomy): Bacteria > Pseudomonadota > Gammaproteobacteria > Burkholderiales > Burkholderiaceae_B > Allopusillimonas > Allopusillimonas lactea. The sequence continues at coordinate 72,360 of NZ_WWER01000010.1, forward strand.
CGCATCAGCGAGCTGACGGTTTGACCGTGGTTGCGGGCAATGCGATACAGAGTATCGCCGGCTTTCACGCGATAGTGTCCGGACGGTGCAGGCGGTGCCGTACCGCAGGCAACCAGGAGCGACAGCAGACAACCTGCCACCAGGCGGCGCGCCGCGCTGGTGGATATGGACAGGGTCGGGAAACGAGTATGCGATGTTAAGGGTTCAGGATTGCGGCCAGGCATCATGGCGTGAGGGTAGCAGAAAATCCTGAACCCTGATTGCGTGTTCAGTTGTTATTGAAGTTGTCGTGGTTGCCCGTGCCCGTGCCCGGTACGGGCCGGCCGCCGAATCCGCGGCGTTCGCCGAAATGGCGTTCGTCGGAATCGCGCCTGCGGTCGCGGTGATCGCGGTAGCTGCGATCCCGATCATGGTAATGGCGATTGCCGTCCCGGTAATGATGATCCCGGTCGCGGTAATGGCGATCCCGGTCGCGATAATAACGATCCCGGTCGCGGTAATACCCCCGATCGTAATAGTGGTCGCGGTCTCTATCCCAACCGCGATAGTACCTGCGATCCTCCGTGAGGATGGTACCCAGCAGGCCCCCCGCCGCGGCGCCGCCAAGAATGTACACAGGGTCGCCGTCCGACGCCACCGCGCCTGCGGCGGCACCGATGCCTGCGCCCAATACGGCGTTGTTGTTGCGGCGCGCGTAATAATCGTCGCGATAGACTGCGCACCCGGCGAGCGTTGCCGTTAGTACCCCGGCCAACACGAGGCGCATCCAAGTGTTTCGTGCCTTCATGGCCAAGCTCCACATTCGGTGAATCGACATCTCTAGCGTAGACATACGCCTGCCCGCCTGCAAGCGGCGTGAAGGGTAATTGCAGTCAATTGAAATAACTGGTCCGCTCGACCTGAGGATTTGTAATGGTTTCGACGCGAATTGGATGCATCCGTAACGCTTGGCTTACATGTCTATCTATGCACGGCCGCGTAGCGTTCGTACCGTTGTTTAGAAGAGACAAATCGACAGGGCGCAATCTAAACCCCTCATGCGGACGCAACTTCATGTTATTTCGCGCGTACAAAATGGCATAAATATGTAATCATGTATCTGAAAGAATCAAAATCTTATTTAAATGAGCGGATTGTTACAGATGGATCCGACTGGCCCACGAGAGCCTGCCACGACGCTGTCCTCAGCGGCACCGTCGCAGCCCGACCAGTCATCCGTCGATGATTCGCTGGCCTCATGGGGGCATGACGCGTTGATGCTGGACGATCAGTCACTTGCGCGCCTTGCGCGCACGTATGTCACGCGGCATTGCACCCGGCTTGGGGGGGCGGCGGACTTGGCCGCCATGTTGGGTGTTAGCGAGGCGCGGGTAGAGACGGTTTACGTGCTCGAGTACGGAGAAACGCCGTCCGCTGCCATCACCCGCGAGAAGTTTCGTTTTGCCGAGCGGCTACTGGCCGAGTCATCGGTCACGCTGGCCGAGATCGCACGCATGATCGGCTACGAACACCCGGCTGATTTCGCGCTTGCGTTCAGCCGCTATGTAGGTGTAAGCCCCTGGTCATTCCGTCATCTTCCTTATCATGAGCAGATCGAACTGATCGGGCGGTTGGGCAAGTAGCGGCACCTCAAAGCGCGGCGCCGCCTGCATGCGCCCCGGCGAGTTCCTGGCCGCAACGGGGTATCATCGGGAATCGAGCGCGGGCGTCCGCCGTCGCGCGTCAACACTGAGTACCCTTCGCCATGTCCTCAATGTCCACTGACGCAGTAGCCGCCGATTGTGCGCCGTCGCCCAGGCGCAGCCGCGCGGCGTCGGCATTGCTGGGCGCCAGCCTGGTACTCATTGCCTTTAATTTGCGGCCGTTGTTTTCCAGCCTGTCGGTACTCTTGCCTGAACTGCAGCGCGCTGTTCCGCTCAACGCCGCCGCCGCAGGCTATCTGACTACGCTTCCGGTGCTTTGCCTTGGCTTGTTCGCCCCCTTTGCGCCGCGTCTGGCCCAGCGCATCGGCCCCGAGCGTTGCTTGCTGCTGGTGCTTGTGCTGCTGGCCGCGGGTACAGGGTTTCGCGGCTTGGGCTCCCCTTTTGCGCTGTTTGCAGGGTCTGCATTGGCCGGCGCCGCTATCGCTCTGGGCAATGTCTTGCTGCCAAGCGTGGTCAAGCGTGACTTTGCCCACAAAGCAGCACTGATGACCGGCTTATACACGATGGCGCTCTGTGGCGGTGCAGCGATGGGGGCGGCTTTCACCTTGCCTATCATGCACGCGGGTGGCGACGACTGGCGCGTGGGGCTTGCCTTCTGGGCCTTGCCAGCGGTGCTGGTGATGCTGCTCTGGGCGCCGCAATCGCTGCGCAGTGCCTTGCCGTCGCGCCAAGCCAGGCGGAGGGTTTCCGGCCTGCGCAAGGATATGCTGGCATGGCAGGTGTCTTTCTTTATGGGGCTGCAATCCGCACTGGCGTACTGTGTAATGGGCTGGATGTCGCCCATTCTGCGCAGCCGAGGGCTCGATGGGGTCGAGGCGGGCCTGATGCTGTCCGCATCGGTGATGGTGCAGGTGGCAACCTGCATGCTGGTGCCTGCGGCGGGCGTGCGCATGCGCAATCAGTGCATGCTGAACGTAGGCTTGGCCGCTATAGCAGCCACTGCATTGATTGGTTTGTTGTACGCGCCTGTGGGTACACTCTGGGGCTGGGCGATTGTGCAAGGCATCGGGCAGGGCGGCCTATTTGCCATGGCCATGACGGTGATTGTGCTGCGTTCGCCTGATTCCCATGTCGCGGCTCATCTGTCTGGCATGGCTCAGGGGATAGGGTACGTACTAGCGGCAGCGGGGCCGTTGCTGGTGGGCATTCTGCAAAGCGCCACGGGCAGTTTCGCATCCACGGGCTGGGTGTTCGCCATATTGGGGCTGGCTACTGCCGTGAACGGCTGGGGGGCGGGGCGTGCGAGGCTGGTCAAGGCGAATAGCACGCCGCTTGGCCACCCCTAGCCATTGCATCAGCGCAAACCTTCTATGGCTTCCGGTTGCATCAGGTACACCTGAAAGGTCGATGCGGCGCCGCTACCGGGGTTGGCTTACGGCAGTTGGCTGGCGTAGACTATATAAACGCAGTACAACAAATATAAACGTCAAATTCCAGTCTTATCATCCCTTTTTTGGGGCCACTGCAGCCAACGAGGTCCGACCTCGTTTTATTGTTGCAGACAGATAGTTAATAACTATCACATCAATTGTATTAATCAATTTTACAAATCAATAGCGTCTGCCTATACTGACGTTTGTGCTTCAGATCGATTGTTTTGTTCAACCCACTTCATAAGGAAACGCAATGTCCTTGATCAACACCAAAATCAAGCCGTTCAAAGCAACCGCCTACCATAACGGCAAATTTGTCGAAGTCAGCGATGCAACTGTTGCCGGCAAATGGTCGGTCTTCGTTTTCTATCCCGCCGACTTCACGTTTGTGTGCCCCACCGAACTGGAAGACCTCGCTGACCACTACGCTGAGTTCCAGAAACTCGGCGTCGAAATCTACAGTGTGTCCACCGACACCCACTTCGCGCACAAGGCGTGGCACGACACTTCCGACGCGATCAGCAAGGTTAACTACCCCATGATCGGCGATCCCACCCACCTGCTGGCCAACAACTTCGAAGTGCTGATCGCTGAAGAAGGCGTTGCGCTGCGCGGCACGTTCGTGGTCAACCCCGAAGGCGACATCAAAGTCCTGGAAATCCACGACAACGGCATCGGCCGTGACGCCAAGGAACTGCTGCGCAAGGTCAAGGCCGCTCAGTATGTGGCCTCCCACCCCGGCGAAGTTTGCCCCGCCAAGTGGGAAGAAGGCGCCAAGACGCTGACTCCCTCGCTGGACCTGGTCGGCAAGATCTAAGCGGCAAGGTCGTATCACTGGCCGCCCGCTTCAATGGCAAGCGGGCGGGCCAAAAGTAAACTGCTACGCGCCGGCCACAAGCTGGCGCGTGGTCCTGGAAATCCTCCCATACAAAGAAGGTGCTTACGTTATGTTGGACGCAAATCTCAAGACTCAGTTGACATCCTATATGGGCATGCTTCGCCAGCCTATCGAGCTGGTGGCCAATCTGGACGATCGCGCCGCGTCGACAGAGCTGCGCGAACTGCTGCGCGAGATCGACGCGATGTCCGACCTCATCACGCTGGTCGAACAGCATAACGCAAGCGAGCGCACTCCTTCGTTCAGGATCAATCGCAGCGGTTCCGATGTCAGCGTGCAGTTCGCCGGCATCCCGATGGGCCACGAGTTCACGTCGCTCGTGCTTGCGCTGCTGCAGGTTGGCGGCCACCCCATCAAGCTGGATGAGGCTGTCATCGAACAGATCCGCAATCTTCCCGGCGACTATCGCTTCGAGACCTATTTCTCGTTGTCGTGCCAGAATTGCCCGGATGTCGTGCAGGCATTGAACACGATGTCCATCATCAATCCGCGCATTCGCCACACCGCTATCGACGGCGCGCTGTTCCAGAGCGAAGTCGAGGCCAAGCAGATCATGTCTGTGCCGACTATGTTCCTGAATGACGAAGTCTTTGGCCAGGGACGTGCCGGCGTGGAAGAAATCCTCTCCAAGCTCGATAGCGGTGCTTCGCAGCGCAAGGCCGAAGAGCTCAGCGCACGCGAGCCTTATGACGTGCTGATCGTGGGTGGCGGCCCAGCGGGCGCGGCGGCGGCCGTATATGCGGCGCGCAAGGGCATTCGCACCGGCGTGGTGGCCGAACGCTTTGGCGGCCAGGTGCTCGACACCATGGCCATCGAGAACTACATTTCCATTCCAGAAACGGAGGGGCCCAAGTTTGCCGCGGCGCTCGAACAGCACGTGAAAGAGTACGGCGTGGACATCATCAACCTGCAGCGCGCCCAAAGCCTCAAGCAGGAAGGCGGCCTGACTGAAGTCAAGCTCGCTGATGGCGGCGTGCTCAAAGGCAAGTCGGTGATCCTGTCCACCGGTGCGCGCTGGCGCGAAGTCAATGTGCCGGGCGAGCGCGAGTACCGCAACAAGGGTGTGGCCTATTGCCCCCACTGCGACGGCCCGCTGTTCAAGGGCAAGCGCGTGGCTGTCATCGGGGGCGGAAACTCCGGTGTCGAGGCTGCGATCGACCTGGCGGGCCTGGTTGCACATGTCACGCTGATCGAGTTTGGCGATGCGCTGCGCGCAGACGCCGTGCTGCAGCGTAAGTTGGCTTCGCTGCCCAACGTCACAGTGATCAAATCGGCGCAAACCACCGAGATCCATGGCGATGGTCAGAAGGTGTCGGGGCTGTCGTACAAAGACCGCACTTCGGGTGAAATGCACCGCGTCGATCTGGAAGGCGTGTTTGTACAGATCGGCCTGGTGCCCAATACCGAATGGCTCAAGGGGGCCCTGGACCTTTCCCGCTTCGGCGAAATCGAGGTCGATGCACGCGGCCAGACTTCGCTGCCTGGGGTGTTTGCTGCGGGCGACTGTACCACTGTGCCGTACAAGCAGATCATCATCTCCGCAGGGGATGGTGCCAAGGCAGCGCTCAGTGCATTCGATCACTTGATCCGCACGTCGGTCGACAGCGAGGTGCAGGCAGTATCCGCCTGATCCTCCGCAGCCTACGGCACGAGCGTGCGGCGGCCCGGCATTGCGCCATCACAGGTCAATGTGATGGCGCAGTGTTTTACCCCCGCAGCCAGCGCCGATCATCCTGCGTGCATGCATTCTCCCGCCGACGGCTTGCCGAGCGGGTATTTTTTTATCGTTCAGTCGAGCCAGCGCCCGCCCAGTTCGGCCTCGCAGATTTCCAGCCAGGCCTGCGCGGCATGCGATAGATAGCGCCCATTCCAGATGTGCGCCACCTGCCAGCGCAGATCGGGTTGCGTCAGGCGCGCAGCCGTCAGGCCGTCGAGCTTGATCAATTGCACAAAGGGTTCGGGCAGCAGCGCCAGGCCCATCCCTGCGCGCGCCATCGACACTGTCCAGTCCCATTGCCCGCTCTGGGCAGCGATGCGGGGAGCGAAACCTGCCTGGGCAAATTCGGCGCGCAGGCGGCGGGTGATGGCAAAGTCATCGTTCATCAGCACCAGCGGCCGGTCGCGCAGCGTGCCGAAACGCAGTGTTCCCTGTGCATCGCGAAGCAGCGAAGGTTCACCCACTGCCCAGACGGCGTGGCTGTTCACTTCACGCGCCACGATGCCCAGGCCAGGCTCAACGGGAAGTATCGTCAAGCCGATTTCGAGTTCCCCGGCTGCGACTTGGCGCTCGATTTCGCGGCCGGTATCTTCATGCAGGCGCAGCACGATGCCTGGGAAACATGCCCGGAAGGTTTTGACGACCCCCGTGAAGAGCATGTTGATCATTGGCGGTATGCCGACGTCCAATGTGCCTGCTTCCACCGACTGCGTTTTGCGCACGTCCGCCTGCAACTGCCCCATGGCGGCCAGCACGCCCAGCCCACGTTCATATACCACCTTGCCGCAATCGGTCAGGGCGGGAGGCTGCGTGTCGCGCAGAAGCAAGGCTTCGCCGATTTCGTTTTCGAGCTGACGCACCATCTTGCTGATCGTGGATTGCGTGACGCCAAGCGAGGTCGCCGCCTTCGTGAAGCTTTTGAGGCGGACGGTTTCGATGAAGTAGCGCAGTGAGCGGATATCCATGGCGTTGGCGTTGCAGTCAATGGGAGGGGGCGGCGGTATCCGGGTGCGTGAGATGCCGCGGCATTCAAAAAACGACTGTTACATATGAGTGTAATTCATTTAACGAATGCTACGCTTTGAGAAAAATAAATCCTATCAACCCGAGCCGGCGGTCCAGCCCACATTCTTCACAGCTGGCTGGCCGGCGCGTCATGAAGAGATCCCGCGGCAGCAGAAAGCGGGGCCGACCCGGCGCAAAGAGACAGAGAGCAGAGCACCATGTACGAAGACCGTATCCGAGACCCGCGGCTCATGGGGAAAATTATGCCCGCCCAGGAGGCCGCGGCTTTGTTCCGCAGTGGCATGACTGTCGGGATGAGCGGTTTCACCAAGGCTGGCGACTGCAAGGCGATGCCTGCCGCGCTGGCCGACCGGGCACGCGCCGATGGCCTGACGCTGAACCTGGTGACAGGCGCTTCGCTGGGCAACGACAGCGATGGCCTGATGGCTGCGTCGGGCCTGCTCGCGCGCCGCCTGCCGTTTCAGGGCGATGCCACGCTGCGCGGCCGCATCAACGATGGTTCGGTGATGTTCATTGATCAGCATTTATCTGACACCGCCGAGCAACTGCGCACCGGCAACCTGCCGCGCATCAATGTGGCGGTCATCGAGGCGGTCGCCATCACAGAAGATGGCGGTATTGTGCCGACCACCTCTGTCGGCAACTCGGCCACATTTGCCCAGCAGGCTGAGCAGATCGTGATTGAGCTCAATCTGCGCATGCCTCTTACCCTGGAAGGCCTGCACGATATTTACACACCGGGCGATCGGCCCGAACGCGAGCCGACGCCGTTGGTGCGCGTGGACGACCGCATCGGCGACGCTGTAATTCGGGTCGACCCCGAGCGCATCATTGCCATTGTGCTGACTGATCATGAGGACGCTCCGTCGGCCAATCTGCCGCCCGATGGCGAAACCGAAGCGATTGCCCGGCATGTGGTGGCCTTTCTGGAGGGAGAGGTGAAGGCAGGCCGCCTGTCGCCATCGCTGCTGCCGCTGCAGGCGGGTATCGGTACGATCGCCAACGCTGTGCTGCATGGTCTGGTCGAGTCGTCGTTCGAAAACCTGACGATGTACTCTGAAGTGCTGCAGGACAGCGCCTTCGAACTCATCGATTCGGGTCAATGCGTGTTTGCCTCGGCATCGTCGATCACTGTGTCGGAAAAAATGAGCAGGTCGTTCCTGGAGGGTCTCGACCGCTATCGTTCAAAGTTGGTGCTGCGGCCGCAAGAAATCAGCAATCTCCCCGAAATCGTGCGTAGGCTCGGCATCATCGCCATCAATACCGCACTGGAGGTCGACATCTATGGCAACGTCAACTCCACCCACGTAAATGGCACCCACATGATGAACGGCATCGGCGGCTCGGGCGATTTCGCGCGCAATGCCCATCTTGCTATCTTTGTGACCAAGTCAGTGGCCAAGCAGGGAGCGATATCCAGCGTGGTGCCCATGGTGCCGCATGTTGATCATACCGAGCACGATGTAGACATCGTGGTGACCGAATGGGGGCTGGCTGATTTGCGCGGCCTGGCCCCGCGCGAGCGTGCTGTGCGCATCATCGAGCAGTGTGCGCATCCCGATTACCGTGATGCCTTGCGCACATACTACCGTGAGGCATGCCAGCGAGGAGGCCAGACCCCGCACTGCCTGGAGCAAGCATTTGCCTGGCACCGTCGTTTCCAGCAAACCGGCACCATGCTTGAGCCGGTGGTCGCATCGGAAATGGCTTGACGAAGCTGGTCGGCCGGTTTGCAATCAGTAAAGGTTGGTTTCATTTCAATCGTGCGACCCCTCTAGAATAAGTGTGTCCCGCCACGCCGTGAGGCCAGGCTGATGGATGACTGAGGAGGTCGCATGCCGCGTTACGCCAAAATCATTCTGTGGGTCTGCCTGGCGCTGGTGCTGTCGGCCATGTTGGTAGTGGCCGTTGCCGCAAGGTTCGACTGGAACCATGCGCGGCCTTGGCTCAATCGCCAGGCCTCTGTGTTGGCGGACAGGCAGGTGGAAGTGCGGGGTAATCTGGACGTCCGCTGGCTCTGGCCTCGAGAGGTGGCGCCGGATGACCGCCTTGATGGTTGGCGGGCCTGGGTGCCGTGGCCGCGCATCGTTGCCGAAAACGTCGTCATCGGGCCGCCGAAGTCAATGGCGCAAGCGGCGGATGCGCGCAATATGGCCGAGATAGGGCACGTGTCGGGCACGCTCAATCCGCTCGCGCTGGGCTCGCATGTGGCGCAGATCCGAAGCTTGCGCATCGCGTCGGCCAAGGTGTTCCTGCAGCGCCAGGCCGATGGCGCGGGTAACTGGACCTTTGGCAAGCAACATGAAGAATCCGCCAAGTCCGCGGGTTGGAAAGTGGATCTGCAGTCGCTCCAACTCGAGGATGTGCAGGCGCAGGTGGTCGATGCCAGCCGCGGGTTGGACCTGACGGTCGTTCTGGATACGCTGCGGCCAGAGGCTGCGGAGATGGCAAACACGGCCGCCAGTGGCATCGTCAAAGCCGGCGCATCCGATCCACCAAAAGCCGCAGCCACTGCGGCTGTGGCCGCCAACACGCCAACGCTGGCCGCCGATGCCGCGCAAGGCGACCCCTACAGCATCCATTGGTCGGCCAAGGGGAGTTTTAACAAGGCGATGGTCGAGGGTGAGGGGAGAATCGGCGCTATCCTTTCTTTGCGCGACGCGCAGCATCCTTTTCCGCTTCAAGGCGAAGCCAGTATAGGCAAGACACGGGTCGTGATCAGCGGAACGATCACACGCCCCCAGGATTTGGCGGCGCTGGATGTCGATCTGAAACTGTCCGGCGACAGCATGTCGGACCTGCTGCCCATCATCGGCGTTGCACTGCCCGTGACCCCCCCTTACCGCACCCAGGGCCATCTGACGGCTCAGCTCGAAGGCAAACAGGATGTGTGGCGTTATGAGGGTTTTCAGGGGCGAGTAGGGGAAAGCGACCTGCGCGGCACGCTCGAATTCCGGCGTGGCGGGCCGCGTCCTGTGCTGTCGGGCGAAGTCCGGTCCCGGCTGCTGCGTTTTCAGGATCTTGGCCCGTTGGTGGGCGCGGATACCAGCCGCGTCTCTTCGGAAGCCGCCAAGCGCAAGGACGCTGCCACGCCCAAAGGCAAAGTGTTGCCGGCGGCGGAGATCAATACCGATGCCTGGGGCGTCATGGACGCATCGGTGCGTTTTACCGGCGAGAAGATTGTGCGGCAAAAAGACCTGCCGCTGGATAACATTGAAGCGAGTGTCGAGTTGCGCGACAAGGTGCTGTCATTTGAGCCTCTGAATTTTGGCGTGGCGGGCGGCACGCTCGCCAATACCATCAGGCTCGATGGAAGCGGCAAGGAGATACACGCTTCGGTCAAGACAACGGCGCGGCATCTCAAACTCAAGCGCTTGTTTCCCGGGGCGGAATCCATGAACGCGAGTTTCGGCGAACTGCATGGCAACGCCAACCTGCGCGGCAACGGGCAGTCTATTGCACAGATGCTGGGCACCGTCGATGGCGACCTGCAAGCACTTGTCAGCCGTGGCACGATAAGCCACTTCTTGCTTGAAGCCGCGGGTCTTAATGTTGCCAATATGATTGTGCTCAAGCTGTTTGGCGACGAACAAATCACCATGAATTGCTTTGCCGGTGACGTTGCGGCAAAGAACGGCTTGCTCACGATACGAACCATGCGGCTCGAAACCGACGACATGGTGGTGGATGTCACGGGCGATATCAATTTGCGCGATGAAGGCATCGATCTGAAAATCATGCCTAACAACCGTACACTGCGTATCTTTACCTTGCGTTCGCCCCTGTATGCGCGCGGTACGCTGCAGAATCCGGATGTGGGCGTGGAGAAAGGGCCTGTGGCGGCTCGGGCGGGGGCCGCTGTGGCGCTGGGCGTGATTGCCACGCCCTTGGCGGCGCTGCTGCCGCTGCTGAATGTGGGGACAGACGAGGCGACGGGCTGTACAAATGGCACGTCTGCGCAGCAGGGCGAGGCTGCGAAGGCCAGTGATGATAAAGCCAATGCTGATAAGGCTAACGCTGATAAGGCTAACGGCGACAAAGCCAGCAGCTCGAAGAAAAACGGTGCCAATGGTGGGCAGTCGGAAAACGATATAAAGCGCGAGCGTAAAGCCCGCGAGAGCTGGCCTTCTTCGCGGGGGCTGCCCTGAATAGCGCAGACGCACGCGCCCTGGGAATGGTCACAATCGGTGCGGCTCGCACCATCCGGTTAGAATAGCGGTCTTTCTTAACAGAACGGGTCAACTCATCACTCACCCGGGGAAACATGAGACTCATTATTGCGCTCCTGCTGCCTTGGCTGGCATTTTTCACGATCGGCCGGCCGATCGCCGGCATTGTCTGCCTGATTCTTCAATTGACGCTGATCGGCTGGGTGCCGGCGGCAATCTGGGCGGTGTATGCGCTGAGCCAGTACAACACCGACAAAAAGATCAAAGAAGCGATGTTGCACCGCTGATTCGGTGCGCACAACCGTCAACGCTACGATATCTCGCTCATGAGCCCTCGTCTCGCGCTGCAACAGATCACCAAGCAGTATCCGGCCGTCGTCGCCAACGACGCGGTGGATCTGATCGTCCAGCCGGGTGAGATACACGCCGTACTGGGTGAAAACGGTGCAGGGAAGTCCACGCTCATGAAGATCATCTACGGCGTGGTGCGGCCCGATGCGGGCCGCATGTTCTGGAACGGGTGCGAAACCGCCATCGCCAATCCGTCTGAGGCGCGCGACCTCGGCATCGGTATGGTGTTCCAGCACTTTTCGCTTTTTGATACGTTGACAGTCACCGAAAACATCGCCTTGGGCCTGCCTGCTGGCACGCGCATGGATGTACTCGCGCAGCGCATTGCTCAAACGGCCAGCCAGTACGGGCTGGGGCTGGAGCCGGGGCGCCATGTGCATACACTGTCAGTGGGTGAGCGCCAACGTGTCGAAATTGTTCGCGCGCTGCTGGGTAAACCGCAATTGCTGATTCTGGACGAACCCACCTCAGTGCTCACGCCGCAAGCCGTGGAACGCCTGTTCGATACATTGCGCAAGCTGGCAGCCGAAGGCTGCAGCATCTTGTACATCAGCCACAAGCTCGACGAGATCCGCGCCTTATGTCAGGCCTGTACAGTTATGCGCGGCGGCAAGGTAACGGGTGTCTGCGATCCGCGCAACGAAAGCGCGGGCAGTTTGTCGCGCATGATGACGGGGGCCGAACCGCAAGCGCTGCATCACCGCCATACGGCGCCCGGCAAGGTGGCCTTGTCGGTGCGGGGCTTGAGTCTGCCGCGCGCGCATCCCTATGCGGTCGAGCTCGACGACATTTCATTTGACGTCCGCGAGGGTGAGATTCTCGGTGTGGCGGGTGTGTCGGGAAACGGGCAGCAAGAGTTGCTTGCGGTGTTGTCGGGCGAAGACACGCGAGCGGCCGACCACGCTATTTTGTTGGGTGAAGCTCCTGTCGGCCGACGCGACGCCGCATGGCGCAGGGAGCACGGGGTAGGCATGGTGCCCGAGGAGCGATTGGGCCGCGGCACAGTACCCGAGCTTTCGCTGGCGCACAATATATTGCTTTCCCACCAGGGCAGGGCCACAGTGCGCTACGGCATGATCCGCCGCGGCGCGGTACGGCGTCTGGCCGCCGAGATCATCGATCGTTTCGGCGTGCGGGCGCCAGGGCCATACGCGCCGGCGCAAAGCCTGTCGGGCGGTAATCTGCAAAAATACATCATCGGCCGCGAGATTATCCGGCGACCGCGCGTGCTTTTGGTCGCCCAGCCCACCTGGGGCGTAGATGTCAGCGCGGCAGCCCGCATACGCGCCGAATTGCTGGCACTGCGTGATGAGGGTTGCGCGCTGTTGGTTATCTCCGAGGAACTTGACGAATTGTTCGAGATTTCCGATCGCCTGATCGTGATGGCCAAGGGCAGGGTATCGCCCGCCATCCCCCGCACGCATGCCACGCCCGATCAGGTGGGGCAGTGGATGAGCGGCCTGTGGCCGGCGCTGCCCGGTGCCATCTCGGAGGCGTTCGCATGTTGACGCTCGAACCGCGCGCTCATCCCTCGGCGCTCATGGCTGGGTTGTCGCCCGTATTCGCCCTTGCCATTACGATCGCCTGCGGGCTACTGCTGTTTTTCGCCGTCGGCAAAGATCCGCTTGCGAGCCTAGCTGTGTTTTTTGTCGAGCCTTTGCGCAGTCTGCAGGGGTGGGCCGAGATCGGTGTGAAGATGGCGCCGCTGCTATTGATTGCCGTCGGCTTGGCATTGTGTTTTCGCGCCAATGTCTTCAACATCGGTGCGGAGGGGCAGTTTGTGGTGGGGGCCATTGCGGCGGGCGCGCTGATTCTGCAACTGGACAACGATGCCCGCGGCGGTTTCTGGATGATCACGCTGGCTTTGCTGGCAGGTGTGATCGGTGGCATGGTCTGGGCCGCGATGACCGCTTGGCTGCGAGACAGCTTCAATGCCAACGAGATACTGGTCTCCCTGATGCTGGTTTATGTGGCGCAATTGCTGCTCAACTATCTGGTGCATGGCGTGCTCATGGATCCCGATGGGTTCGGGTTTCCGCAGTCGCGGTTGTTTTCCGACGGTTTTCTGCTGCCGTCGATTCTGCCGGGCACACGCCTGCACCCGGGCATTCTCCTGGCATTAGCGGCCTCTCTGGCGGGATGGCTGTTTCTCATGCGCAGCTTTGCGGGGTTTCGCCTGCAGGTGGGTGGCATGGCGCCGTTGGCCGCGCGCTACGCGGGCTTTCCTGCGCGCCGCGCCCTGTGGCAAGCCATGTTGGTGTCGGGTGGCCTGGCGGGCCTGGCGGGCGCTTGCGAGGTGATGGGGCCTATCGGTCAGCTCACGCCTTCAGTGTCGCCAGGCTACGGGTTCGCTGCCATTATCGTAGCGTTTGTCGGCCGGCTTCATCCGCTGGGTGTCGTCTTCTCCAGCTTCATCATGGCGTTGCTGTATATCGGGGGCGAGCTCTCGCAAAGCAGGCTGGGTATGCCCAGCGCAATTGCGGGTATCTTCCAGGGGCTGCTGTTGTTCGCGCTGCTGGCCTGTGACGTGCTGATTCACAATCGTTTGCGCTGGAGATCGCGATGAACGCCGCTGCGCTGCTTGTCGCGTCCGCCATGATCGCGGGTACGCCATTGATGCTGGCCGCATTGGGCCTGCTCGTGAACGAGAAGTCGGGTGTCATCAACCTTGGCTCCGAAGGGATGATGCTGATGGCTGCGGTCGCGGGCTTTGCCGTGGGCCTGGAGACGGGCAGCCCGGCATTGGGCTTCGTGGCGGGTGCCTTGGCCGGCATGGCAATGGCCGCTTTCTTTGCCTGGCTCACTGTCTGGCTCGGCGCAAATCAAGTGGCCACTGGCCTGGCGCTCTCGATCTTCGGCGTGGGGGCGTCGGCCTACCTGGGGCTGCCTTATGTTGGAGAAACGCTGCAGGCGCAGTCCTGGAGCATTCCCGTGGTGCGCGATCTTCCCTTCGTAGGGCCGGCGCTGTTCCAGCATCACCCCATGGTGTATGTATCGCTGATGTTGTGCGCCGGTATTGCGTGGTTTCTGAACCGCACTCGCGCAGGGCTTATTCTGCGGGCGGTGGGCGAGTCGCCGGATTCGGCTCATGCGCTGGGCTACAGCGTACGCCGTATCCGCCTGTGCGCGCTGCTCTTCGGCGGCGCGTGCTGCGGCCTGGCAGGCGCGTTCATGTCGCTGGTCTATACACCCATGTGGGTGGAAAACATGGTTGCGGGGCGCGGCTGGATTGCGCTCGCGCTCACCACATTCGCCACCTGGCGCCCGCTGAGAGTGATGGCCGGCGCCTATTTGTTTGGCGGCATTACGATCCTGGCATTTCACATGCAGGCGCGTGGCGTGCCGATCGCCTCGCAGTTGCTGTCTATGCTACCGTATCTGGCCACTATACTGGTGCTGGTGCTGATTTCGCGCAACGCCAACTGGATCCGGCTCAACATGCCCGCGTCCCTGGGCAAGAATTTCAACCCCAATCATTGAGGTATACCCATGTCTGCAAAATCGCTACGCAAGGCATTATGCTGGATGGCGCTGGCACCGGCCCTGGCCTGCTCGTCTGTTTCCTATGCCCAAGAGCCGCTCAAAGTCGGTTTCGTGTATGTGAGCCCAATCGGTGAAGCCGGCTGGACATGGCAGCAGGACCTTGGCCGCCGCTACATGGAAAAGGAACTGGGCGACAAGGTCAAGACGCAATACGTCGAGAACGTGCCCGAAGGGGCGGATGCCGAGCGCGTTATCCGCGACCTTGCTCAACAAGGCAACAAGCTCATTTTCACGACCTCGTTCGGGTTCATGAACCCCACGCTCAAAGTTGCCCGGCAATTCCCCGACGTGAAGTTCGTGCACTCCACCGGATACAAGACGGCGCCCAACGTTGCCACCACCAATGCGCGCTTCTACGAGGCGCGCTATCTGGCCGGCATCATCGCGGGCAAGATGACCAAGTCTAATGTCGCGGGCTATGTCGGCGCCTATCCGATTCCCGAAGTCCTGCAGGGGATCAACGCTTTTACACGCGGCATGCGCAGTGTCAACCCGCAGGCCGAAGTGCGCGTCATCTGGGTCAATAGCTGGTTCGACCCGGGCAAGGAGCGCGATGCCGCGCTGGCATTGCTCAGCCAGGGGGCGGATATTGTCACGCATCACACCGACTCCACCGCCACGGTGCAGGCGGCCGAAGAAAAGGGCAAGTACGCGATCGCCTACCACTCCGACATGCAGAAGTTTGGCCCCAAGGCCCAGCTCGCTGCGGTGACCCATCACTGGGGCCCTTACTTCACCAAAGAAGCGCGCGATGTTCTCGATGGCAAATGGAAGGCTGATCAGACCTGGGGCGGCCTGAAGTCTGGCATGGCTGCCATAGAGGCCTTCAACCCGGCGCTGCCCGAAGACGTGGTCAAGCTGGTGAAGGAAAAGCAGCAGGAGATCATCGACGGCAAAATGACGCCCTTTGATGCACCTCTCCTCGACAACAAGGGCAAGGCCGTGCTCGAATCCGGCGCGCTGGACGATGCGGGGCTAAACAAAATGAACTACTACGTCCAAGGCGTTGCGGGCAGCCTGCCCACGGCCAAGTAATCGCAAACACGATGGGGGCGGCCACCCCCGCGCCGCCTGTTCAACAGGCCGTTCGGGCACATACGCAGCGGCGCACACGCACTGAAAGGCGATGCTCGTGGAAGGTCTAGCCAAGCGGGGGGATTTCAGGGTGAGCATATTGCCCTGCTTTTTCTTGGCCTCAGCCGCGAGCCTGCCCACGCTGCGACCGACCGCCAGGGCTTTCAATGGCCTGAGCGAACAGGGCGCGTAAGCGCGCCGCCCAGGGGTGGTTCAACCGGTGGAGGTGGCCGGCCGCCGGCCAGGCAGTGCCCACGTGCTGATTGCCTGCGCCACGGGCTCGCCGCCGAGCGCAGGCGTCAGCAGTACCTCGCCCGCCGCCAGCCGGCCCGTCTTGAGTATGGTTGCCCGCGCCAGCACGCCGCCCGGTGGTGCCTTGCGCAGAAAATTCATAGTCAGGCTGGCGGTGACCGCATCGGGGTTGCCGGTGGTGCCGACCACCGCAGCGTAAAGCGCCAAGTCTGCCAAGCCCATCAGCATTGGCCCTGCAATCATGCCACCGCGCCGCTGGTGCGCACTGCGATCGGGTAGCCGCAATAGTGCGGTGCCGTACTCGATTTCCAGGATATCCACATCCAGTATGGTGGAAAACGGGTGATGGGTTTCAAGCAGATGCTCGAATTCGGCCACCGTGATGGCTGGCGCTTTTTCCGCGGGATGCTCTGGTGTTGTGGTGGCAGGTTCCATGACGGGGCGCAAAGTGATGGGGCAACCCCCATAGTACACTCGCCAAGGTACGGCATGGCGGATAGGCTCCGGGGTGGGCGTATTCGACATCCGGACACCTGAAACTCGGTTGCACTGGATAGTGAGGATCAAATGAGAATTCGCATATTGGCTGGCATGCTGTTTCTGGGTGCCGTATCGCTGCCGCTGGCGGCGGGCGCTGCGCAAGGCGGCCATTCGATGCAAGGGCAGGGGGCAATGCAACACGGCGGCATGGGCATGCAAGGGCAAGGGGGCCACGGCATGGCGGGCGCAATGCACGGCGTTACGGCCGATTTCGCCGACCGCCTGGCCAATGCCAGCGTGTCCACAACGCTGGTCGTATCCGACTGCTGGATTCGCTCGCTGCCGGCGCCTGCGCCGTCGGGCGGTTATTTCAGCCTGCGCAACAACGGCGACAAGCCGGTCACGCTATTGGCTGCCGCCTCACCCGCTTACGGCATGGTTATGCTGCATCGCACGACGAACGAAGGCGGCATGAGCCGCATGTCCGAAACGCATGAGATCTCGGTCGATGTGGGTGGCACCCTCGAATTCAAACCTGGTGGCTATCATCTCATGCTGGGGCACGCGCCATCTGCACCTGTGGTCGGCAGCAAGGTCGATCTTGAATTGCTTTTCGATAACGGCCAGAAGGCCGTCACCCAGTGCGAAATCAGGCCTGCCAACGCAAAAATCCATTAGCAAGGCTAGGTAAGGTTGCCGGCGGTTTATCCGTGCGGGCAGCCTGTTTTCGCAAGGCCATCATTGCATTGACGCGCAAGCACTGGTTTACTGCGCAGAGGTATGCGTTGTCGCGCCGGTCGGGCGGCGAATTTACACCTTGCTCGCCTGCACCTGTTCCATGAACTCGCCAACGGCGGCATTGAAGGCGCGCGGGTTGGCAAGGTTCATGCCATGCGCCGCCATCCGTATAGTTACGCGCCGCGCGGCCGGCACGGCTGCCTGCAGCGCATCCAGCCGGCTTTGATAGCGCGGGGCGCTATTGGCACCGCCGATCAACAGTAACGGGCACCGCAGGCTGCGCATCTGGCCGGTGCTTACCGCTGGGTGAGACTCCCGCGCCTGCGACAGCAGCGTGGCACTATTGTCGTGCACCATGTCTTTGAACCAGCCGGTCATCTGGCGCCAAGTGCCTGGGCCGTTCACGTTATCCACAAACCCCGCAAGGGCCGCATCGGCATCACCCGCAGCCATGAGATCGGCCATTTCGCCATGGATGAGCCGCTTTTCAGGCTCACCCTCGAGGCGAAAGCCCGGATCGGCCAACATCAGGCTTCGTATCGATCCTGGTGCCCGCAGCGCCGTTTCGAATGCCACCTGCGCGCCGCGCGAATGCCCCAGCAGATGCACCGGCTGGCCGCCGAAAGCGGCGCGGATGAATGCGGCGAGATCGTCGGCATGCTGGGCAATACTGAACAAGGGGTCCGGTTGCGGTAAGGCCTGCGGCCAGTAGCCGCGCAGGCTCGGCGCCACGACGTGCCAGCGCTGCCCAAGCGCGGGAAACTGCCACCGCCAATAACGATAGTCGCACAGCGAGCCATGAACCAGCACGAGAGGGATACCCTGGCCGGTTTCGGCATAATGGACGGTGTGGTCCGCCAGGGAATAGATGTGATCCGGCGGTGGAAACTGCGCAGTGGCACCAGGGTGCATGGTTCTCGGTTGCGTAGGTATTGCGGGGGGCATGCGCCCTTACTGGAGCAGCTTCAGGCGGCTCTTGGCGGTTTCCGCGGCAGCGGTGTTGGGGTAGTCTTTGACGATGCGCTGCAGGCTGGACTTGGCGCCGTTCATGTCGTTGAGCTCGACTTGGCTGGCGGCGATAACCAGCAGTGCGTCCGGCGCGCGCGGGTCGTCGGGCGTGTCGCGCAGCAAGCCTTGCAGGCCTTGTATAGAGCCTTTGAAGTCTTTTGTGGCGTAGCGGCTGCTGCCTAGGTAAAAACGCGCCTCCGTGGCCAACTGGCTGTCGGGGTATGACTGCAGGAACTGGTTGAAGCTGGCGGCAGCCTCGGCGTATTTGCCGGCCCGGAACAGGCTCATTGGGCCTTCGAACGCAGCTTGCTCCTGCGGGTCTGCCACCTGCGGCGTGGTATCGCCTGTTTGTTCAGCCCCTTGCTGTGTTTTTACCTTCCAGTTTATCTGTTCGATCTGGCCGCGCAGGTTGGCAACTTCTTGCTGCAGCATCTCGATGCGATCGGCTTGCTGCAGCCTGGCCTGGCGGCTTTGCTCGGTCAACTGGCGTACCTGTTCGCGCAGTTCGAGGATGGCGCGGCGTGCTTCGTCATCCGCCAGGGCCAGCGCGGGCGATGCATACAAGGCGGACAAGGACATGGCAAGGCCAAGCGCGGCGGCGCGTAATGGTGGAAGGTATGCACTCATATTTGGTCCCGTCAAAAAAAAAGCCGCGGCGGGGAGCCGCCACGGCGTACTGTAACCCACTAGCGGATATTATCGCTGATACACGACATCCGCACGGCGGTTTTCGGCGTAGTCCGCTTCGGTATTGCCCAGGGCGCGGGGGCGCTCTTTACCGAAGCTGATGGTTTCGATCTGGTTGGCGTTGACGCCCAGCAGGGACATCATGCGGCCAACCGCGTCGGAACGGCGCTGGCCCAGAGCCAGGTTGTACTCGGCGCCGCCACGGGCGTCGGCGTTACCTTCGATGCGGATCTTCTGCTGGGGATGGCCCGACAGATAAGAAGCATGCATTTCCACGAGGCTACGGTATTGCTCGGGCACGGTGTAGCTGTCAAACTCAAAGTACACCGAGCGCTGTTGCGCCAGGGGGCTTTGAGGATTGAACGGGTCCATCACCTGGCCGGTGGCGGCGCCGCCAGCACCGGCGCCGGTACCGGCACCGCTAGCGGATTGATCCAGAGGCACCGAGCTGCAGGCTGCGAGTGAAGCGGCGAAAGCGGCAATGGTGAGGGTTTTTGCGATGCGCGAGCTCATTTGAGTTCCTTTGAGAAAGAGTCACACGTTAACTAATTAATTGGTAAATGGCCCCCAGGTCGGTTCACGTACTTTGCCATTCAGTGCCGAGAGGGTTTGACGAACCCGCCCGTCTACTGACGTGACAGCCAGAACGCTACGGCCGCCTTGGACAGAACTGTAGAGGATCTGCATGCCATTGGGTGCAAAACTGGGTGATTCGTCGTCCGGGCCGGCAGTAAGCAACTGCTCCGAGCCGGTGCCGAGTTCCTGTAGTGCGATCCGGAATGCGCCATCTCTTCTTGTAACGTACACCAGCTTGTTACCATCTGGGGAGAGGGCCGGTGAGATATTGTAACTCCCGTTGAAGGTTATACGTTGGGCGTCTCCGCCAGAAACGGGAACTTTGTAAATCTGGGGGTTGCCACCACGATCACTGGTAAAGACAAGTGATCCACCATCGGGGGTGTAAAACGGCTCGGTATCGATCAGGGGTGAGCGCATCACGCGGCGCAGCCCGTTGCCATCGGCGCCAATGGTATAGATTTGGGAGATACCGTCGCGAGACAGCACCAGAGCCAGTTGCTGGCCGTTGGGAGCCCACGCGGGCGCGCTGTTATTGCCTTTGAAGTTTGCGAGCGGCACCCGCTGGCCCGTAGCAAGGGTTTGTACGTATACAACTGGCTTGTTGAGTTCGAAGCTTACGTATGCCAGACGCTTGCCGTCAGGCGACCAGGCGGGCGAAATAATCGACTGTTTAGAGCGCAGCATGACCTGCGGATTCTGGCCGTCGGCGTCCGCAATTTGTAACTCGTAAGTGTCGCCTTTTTGCAACACGTAAGCCAGGCGCGTAGAGAAAACCCCTCGAATTCCGGTGATTTTTTCGTAGATTCGGTCGGCGATCTGGTGGGAAATGCGGCGCAATTCTTTTTCGGTGCCGCTGAACGCAACCCCGTCGAGCTGCCGGCGGCCCACAGAATCAACGAGTCGATAGTTGACGTTGTATTGACCGCCCGATTGGGTAATGGTGCCATAGGCTAGATAATCTGCGCCCCGATTGCGCCAGTCGTCGAACGCGATCGAGCTATTGACGTCAAGGTTGGCGCCGGTGGCGTTGACCAGACGGAACTGCCCCGAACGGGTCAGGTCGGCGCGGATGACTTCTGCCACGCTCTGGCCATGCGCATCGCCGCTGAAGTTGGCAATAGCGATGGGGTACTGTGTGGCGCCCACGCCGGAGATATCGACACGCAATTGCGCCTGCGCGGACTGGGCACCAAACATGGTTGCCGCAGCCATGACCGCGCTACATGTGAACGCCCGCCAACTGGGCCCCCGGGTTGGGGTGGTGGATGGGACAACTGCCATATCTGGAATCTCCTTAATCGTACATCCGATAGTCTCCTTCGATCACCGAAGGATACTTGCCTGACGGCGGTTTGGGGAAGGGCGAGCAGGCCTCAAGGCCTTTGCGCACAGCATTGTCGAAGCCGGCGATGCCCGAAGAACGGCGTATGTCGACATTCTTGACTGTACCGTTCGAATTCAGTTGCACGCTGTATTTTACTGTCGGGTTGGCCGACCCGCGGCGCGGCGGCACGTTGAAGATCACGTTGGGGCGCACGCAGGCGCGCACCTGGGCCGCATAGCCGCCATCGCCGCCGCCGCCACCAGCCTGGTTGCGATCGGCTGTGCCGCCGGGTATGCCGGCAGCCCCCATGGCGTCACTACGCATAGCTTCACGCAATGCTTCACGCTTGGCAGCTGCGGCCTTCTCGGCAGCAGCTTTTTTGGCTGCGGCTTCCTTGGCCTTTTTCTCGGCGGCCGCCTTTTCGGCCTCGGCCTTCTTGGCGGCCTCTTCCTTGGCTTTGCGCTCGGCGGCCGCTTTTTCGGCTGCAGCTTTCTTGGTGGCCTCTTCTTTGGCCTTGCGTTCGGCGTCTTCCTTGGCTTTGCGTTCGGCATCAGCCTTGGCTTTGCGCTCAGCCTCTAGCTTCGCCTTGCGTTCGGCTTCTTCCTTGGCCTTGCGCTGCGCCTCTTCCTTGGCCTTGCGTTCCGCCTCCTGCTTCGCCTTGAGTGCGGCCTCTTCGCGCGCCTTCTGTTCGGCGGCGAGCTGTGCCGCTTTGCGTTCTTCGGCCTCTTTCTTTTCGCGTGCCTTGCGGGCTTCTTCCAGGGCGATGTCAGGGTCGACCTGCGGCTCGGGTGCAGCCTTGGGCTCAGGAGGTGGCGGAGGCGGCGGCGGGGGGGGCGGCGGCGGTGGCTCCGGTTCGGGTTGCGGCTCGGGCTCGGGCTGTGGCGGCGTCGCGGCTTCGTCGGCGACTTCGGGTTCGGTTTCTGGCTCGGATGCCGTGGGTGTGGTGCCCTCCGCCCAGAGTTCGATCTGGACGGGGTTTGGCGTCTTGGGGCTGGACACCATGCCGACCAGCATGAGGATGATCAGCGCGGCGTGAATACCGACCGCAAAACCCAGCGCGCGACGTTCGTCGCGCTGCTCTGGCGTGCGAATGTGCTTGCGTACGTTGCGATTCTGTTTGAGCTTCATTACTTGGCGTTGGGGCCGGCTGTTTGATCCACTAGCAAGCCGAGGCGCGTGACGCCGCTGCCGCGGAGCTGATCCATGACCTTCATCACTGTTTCGTAAGGAACACGGCCGTCGGCGGCGATGACGACCGGAGTGTCGGC
Organism: Pusillimonas sp. TS35; assembly: GCF_009857885.1. GTDB lineage: Bacteria > Pseudomonadota > Gammaproteobacteria > Burkholderiales > Burkholderiaceae_B > Allopusillimonas > Allopusillimonas lactea. Next base: position 94,550 of record NZ_WWER01000010.1, read on the forward strand.
TGTGGAGCGCGCCTGTACCTCGGCGACCAGGTTTGCACTGTCGATGGACTGGAACTCTGCGCCAGCATCACGGGTGCGGACCGCGATCTGGCCGTCTTTGTCGAGCTGGACTTCGACCGGTTTGATCTGCACTTCCGATGCCCGGCCGACCGAGGGAAGCTCGATCAGCCCGGGAGTGATCATGGGGGCCGTGACCATGAAGATCACCAACAACACCAGCATGACGTCGATATAAGGAACGACGTTGATCTCATTCTTGAGTCGGCGGGAGCGGCCCAGGCCGCCGCGTGCGGATGGCATCAGTGCACCTGACGTTGGAGTATGTTGAGAAACTCGTCGACGAAGCTGTCAAAGCGGATGGAGAGCCTGTCGATTTCATTGGTGTAACGGTTGTACGCGACAACGGCCGGGATGGCGGCGAACAGACCGATGGCCGTGGCTACCAGGGCCTCCGCGATGCCGGGCGCCACAGCGGCGAGCGTGGCTTGTTGCATGGACGACAGCCCCATGAAGGCGTGCATGATACCCCACACCGTGCCCAGCAGGCCGATGTATGGGCTTACGGAGCCGGCTGACGCCAGGAAGTTCAGGTGAGACTCAAGGCTGTCCATTTCGCGTTGGTAGGCGGCGCGCATGGCGCGGCGGGGGCCGTCGAGCATGGCGTCGTGGTTGCCGCCGCCGCGCCGAGCCTTGATGAATTCAGTCATGCCGGCGTCAAAGATGCGAGCCAGCGCGCCGTGCTCGGCTCGCCGGGATGCTACAGCCTGCTGAAGCACTGAAAGGTCGCCACCGGCCCAGAAATCGTCTTCAAAGCGACGGGTCTGTTCATTGGCGCGCTTCAGCGCAGCATATTTGCTGAAAATGTATGTCCAGGAGAGTATCGAGATGGCGAGCAGGATCAGCATCACCAGTTGAACCGGTACACTGGCGTCAAGTACCAGTGAAATCAGCGAGAGGTCGCTCGTGGGTTGCATGGTTAGTTTTTAGCCTTGTCCAGTAAGGTTCTAAGTTCGGAAGAGAAGGGTGCCGGCCGAAAGGTACGGTCTTCTATGCAGCACACTTGGATGCCGCCGGAGCACAGCAGTTCCCCGCCGCGGGTGGCGGTTTGCTCGAAACGTATCGAGGCGGCGCCAACCCGCGTGATGATGCTTTGGATCGTGAGCAGATCATCGAGCCTTGCCGGCTTGCGGTAGTGTAGATCAACGTCCTTGACAACAAATATGCGGTGTTCCCTGGCGGCAAGTTCGGATTGGCTGACACCCAGGCTACGCAGCCATTCTGTTCTGGCGCGTTCGAAGAACTTCAGATAGTTGGCGTAGTAAACCACGCCCCCGGTGTCAGTGTCTTCGTAATATACGCGAATATCGATGCGGAATGAGGTATCGGGTGTTTCTGTCGGCATGACTTTCGTTAAGTGGTGTGACACACACTTACTGCAGGGCGGAGCGGCCGCCCTGCAACCAGTTACAGCGTTTCCAGTTGTGCCAGCGCGGCGTTGACAGCCTCGTCGATTGCTACTTTTGCCGCTTCGGCCTGCCGACGCGACTGAATCTCGACGATACCGTCTTTCAGGCCCCGGTCACCCACGGTAATCCGCAGGGGCACACCGATCAATTCCCAGTCGGCGAACATAATGCCTGGGCGCGTATCGCGGTCATCAAGCATGACATCCAGGCCTTTGGCGGTCAGCGCATCATATATTGCTTGGGCTGTGTTGCGAACGGTTTCACTTTTGTGCCAACCCACGGGGCAGATCACAACCTCATAGGGCGCAATGGCACGCGGCCAGATGATGCCCTTGCTATCGTGGTTCTGTTCGATGGCTGCCGCCGCGATGCGGCTTATTCCGATGCCATAGCAACCCATCTGCATCAGCGTGGGCTTACCGTCGGTGTCCAGGAAGGTGGCGTTCATGGCGCGCGAATACTTGTCGCCCAGGAAGAATACATGGCCAACCTCGATGCCGCGCTGGATCGCCAGTGTGCCGCCTTGTGGATCGGGATCGCCCGCCACAACGTTGCGCAGGTCGGCGACCTCGGGTTCGGGCAGGTCGCGGCCCCAGTTCACGCCAGTGTAGTGGAAGTCTTTCTCGTTGGCGCCGCAAATGAAATTGCTCATGTTGGCCACCGTGCGGTCGGCAATGATGCGCACCGGCTTTACTGTATCGATGGGGCCCAGGTAGCCCGGCTCGGTACCGAAGGTTTCAGCGATTTCTTCTTCTGTGGCGAAACGGTACCCATTGTCCAGGCCCGCAAGCTTGCTCACCTTGATTTCGTTCAGTTCATGATCGCCGCGCACCAACAGCAGCCAGATCTGCGCATCGCCCGGCTTTTCTGGGTCGTCGGTAGCCAGCACCACCGATTTCACGGTGTCCGCAAGCGGACGCCCGAGCTGTTCGGCCACAAGCTCGCACTTGGGCGCGCTGGGCGTAGGGGCTTTGAACAGCGCTTCGGTGGCGGGACCGCGCTGGGCCAGCAGGCTGGGCGCCTCGGCCAGTTCGATATTGGCGGCATATTGAGAATCGGGGTTGTACACGATCAGGTCTTCGCCAGTGTCGGCAATGACCTGGAACTCGTGGCTGCGAGAGCCGCCGATAGAGCCGGTATCGGCCGCTACCGCCCGGAATTCCAATCCCAGACGGGTAAAGATGCGCATGTACGCGTCGAACATGGCGTCGTAGCTGGCTTGGGCTGCGGCTTCGTCACGGTCGAAGGAGTACGCGTCTTTCATCGTGAATTCGCGCCCGCGCATCAGGCCGAAGCGTGGTCGGCGTTCGTCGCGGAATTTGGTCTGGATATGGTAGAAATTGACGGGCAGCTGCCGCCAGCTGTGTATTTCGTTGCGGGCGATGTCCGTGATCAGCTCTTCCGACGTAGGTTGCAGGATGAAATCGCGCTGATGGCGATCTTTGAGGCGCAGCAGTTCGGCGCCGTACTGTTCCCAACGCCCCGATTCGGCCCAGAGTTCGGCCGGCTGCACCATGGGCATCAATAGTTCGATGGCGCCAGCGCGGTCCATTTCTTGACGGACGACGGCTTCAATCTTGTGCAGAACCCTCAAGCCTAGGGGCATATACGAATAGATGCCGCCGGCCGCCTTGCGGATCATGCCGGCGCGTGTCATGAGCTGATGGCTGACAACTTCGGCTTCCGCGGGTGCTTCTTTTAGCGTGTTGATGTGATACTTGCTTGCATGCATGGTGAGGATCTCTGCAGATACGTATAATCAGTGATAATTGTATTGAATTCGTTTGAGGTGGCCCATGCTGGACCGTGAAGGCTACCGTCCTAATGTCGGCATTATCCTCGTAAATCAGAAAAACGAGGTGTTTTGGGGTAAACGTATCCGGGAGCATGCATGGCAGTTCCCGCAAGGGGGCATCAAGTACGGCGAAAGCCCCGTACAGGCCATGTACCGCGAGCTCCACGAAGAGGTGGGGCTGCTCCCAGAGCACGTTCGCATATTAGGCCGGACGCGAGATTGGCTGCGCTATAACGTGCCAAGCAATTTTATCCGGCGCGAGTCGCGCGGGCACTACAAGGGGCAGAAACAGATCTGGTTCCTGCTGCGCATGGTGGGCCGCGACTGCGACGTCTGCCTGCGCGCGAGCGACAGCCCCGAGTTCGACGCCTGGCGTTGGAGCCCCTATTGGGTGCCACTCGATGTCGTTATCGAGTTCAAGCGCGAAGTCTATACGCTTGCCCTGAACGAACTTGCGGGCATCCTGTTTCGGCGCGGCCACGAGTCGCGCTATCTGCGCCAGCGTGTCCAGCATCAGCGCGCCCTCGCCAACGAAATCAAGCCTCCCCATGCGCGTACTGCTGGTTGAAGACGAGCGCGACATGTCCGCGTGGCTCGAACGCGCGCTGGCGCAAAGTGGGTTCGAGCCCGAGCCTGCGTTCGATGCGGCCACGGCCGAACACATGTTGTCCACCAACGATTACGATGCCGTAATCATGGACTTGCGTCTGCCAGACAAACATGGCTTGGTGCTGCTGCGCGAGATGCGCAACCGAGGCGACGTCACGCCCGTGCTTATTCTCACAGCCCAGGGCGCCCTGCAGGATAGGGTGCGCGGCCTCAACCTTGGCGCTGATGACTTTCTCACCAAACCGTTTGCCCTCGAAGAGCTCGAGGCCAGGTTGGCTGCGCTGGTGCGCCGCAGCCGGCGGCGCGAGCCTGCGCAGGCGCAGTGCGGTTCGCTGGTGTACAACAGCGAAAGTCGGGCGTTTACCTTGGCCGGGACGTTGCTGCACCTTACGCCGCGCGAACAGGCCGCGCTGGCCGTGCTTATTACCCGCATTGGCTCGCCTGTCGAAAAGGGCCAGCTCTATAGCAGGGTGTTCGATCACGATAGCGACGCCAGTCTGGACGCCATCGAGGTGGTGCTGCACCGTCTTCGCAAGAAGCTGGCCGGCAGCGACGTCCATATCGTTACGGTAAGAGGCTTGGGCTATATGCTCGAAAGCATGGATACCAATGCCTGACACCTACTGCAAATGAAATGGTACGCGCCCCGGCCTCGCGGCAGCATGCACTTCTGGTTGCTGGTGCTGCTCATCCCCGGCACCATCACACTCTTGCTGATTGACAGCTGGAACGATTACAAGGCAGCGTCTCGCGTCACGCAAGAAGTTTTCGATGTGGCACTGCTCGAACCCGCCCGCCTGCTTGAGACCAGCGTTGGCTTCAACGACGACGGCACCTTGCGCATCGACCCGCCGTTTTACGCGCAGGTCATGTTCGAATCGCGGGCAGGTAGCCGCAAATATTTTCGGGTCGAAGAGATCGCTCCCCCCGTTCGCAACCTGGCAGGTTTGCACGCCAGGCTCCCCGAAGGCCGTACGCTGATCGGTATGCAGGGCTTGCCGCGCCCGCCCATACTGGCTGGGGATGAAGGCCAGCCGGCGTTCTACACAGGCATGTTCCGCAACGACGAAGTGCGCATGGTCTCCATCTGGCGCGACTTGCACCATGACGGGCAGCAGCGCCAAGTATTGGTATTGGTGGGCGAAAGCATAGATTTGCGGTTGCGTACGCAACAAGAGGCATGGCGCCAAGGCTTGTTCCGAGACGGCCGCATGCTGATCCTGGCTGTGCTGCTTGTGTGGTTCAGCGTCGAATGGGCATTGCGCCCATTGGTGCAGTTGCGTCGCGAAATCAAGGCCCGCACAGTGGACGATCTCATGCCACTGGACGATCAGGATGTTCCCCGCGAAATCGTGCCCCTGGTGCGTGCCGTGAACCATCATATCGGCTTATACCGGCAAGTACTCGATAAACAAGCCCAGTTCCTCGCCGACGCCTCGCATCAGTTGCGCACCCCGCTGGCCATTATGCGTACGCAGGTGCAATATGCCCTGCGCGAGCCTGATGGCCAGCGCGTGCGCGAAACGCTCGAGGCCATTATCCGCCAGCTCGGTCAGACCACGCGACTTACCGAGCAACTGCTTTCGCTGGCGCATGCCAGCCGGAAAGACGCAACGCCCCAGGCACGTGTAGACCTGAACCAGTTGGCGCGTGAAGTCGTGTTGCAATACCTGCCGCTCGCGCGAGAACGCCATCAGGATCTGGGCTGGATCGATTTTCGGGACCATGGCCCGAGCCAAGCCTCGTCGGGTGTGTGGGTGTTGGCCAGTGACGCCGAAATCTACGAAGCTATTGCCAACCTAGTCCACAACGCGATCAACCACGCCGGAGGCGGGTGCACCATTACGGTCAGTTCTGGGTTGGATGCCACCAGCGCGTGGGTCATTGTTTGCGACAATGGCACCGGCCTGGATGCGTCGCTGCGCGAGAGCGTATTTGTGCGCTTTGATCGTGGTGGGCCGGCGCGCAAAGGTATGCGGGGTAGCGGATCGGGGCTGGGGTTGGCTATCGCGCGCGCGTATGCTGAGCGCAACCGCGGCACGATAGAGCTGCTTGACGGCGACCCCTCGCAGGATGGAGGGGTGGGGCTTTGTGCCTTGCTGCGCCTGCCGCGGCTTGCCGGCTAACCCTCGGCACGGGCGGCCTGTCGGCTCAGCGCTTGCGCAGTCGCGTGATCAGGCTCGATGTATCCCAGCGGTTGCCGCCCATCTGCTGTACGTCTGCATAAAATTGGTCGACCAACGCGGTAACGGGGACGCGCGCACCATTGCGACGCGCTTCGTCCATGGCCAGGCCCAGGTCTTTGCGCATCCAGTCCACCGCAAAGCCAAAGTCGAATTTTCCTTCCACCATGGTGCGGCCGCGATTTTCCATCTGCCAGCTCTGTGCCGCGCCTTTGCTGATCACGTCCAGCACCTGGTTCATGTCCAGCCCGGCTGCCTCACCAAATGCAATCCCTTCGGATAGGCCCTGAACCAGACCTGCAATGCAGATCTGATTCACCATCTTGCATAACTGGCCAGCACCAGGTTCACCCAGCAATGTCACAGCTTGAGCGTAGTGCAGAGCCAGCGGGCGGATGCGATCGAATTGCGCCTGTTCGCCGCCGCACATGACGGTGAGCATGCCATTGACGGCGCCGGCCTGTCCGCCGGAAACAGGAGCGTCTACAAAGCCGATGCCTTTGTCTGCCGCCGCTGCGTGCAGTTCGCGCGCAACATGGGCCGAAGCGGTTGTGTGATCTACATATATTGCGCCGGCACGCATGCCTGCGAGTGCGCCGTCATCGCCAAGCACCACACTGCGCAGATCGTCATCGTTGCCCACGCATGAAAACACGACGTCGGCCGCTCCGGCGGCATCGCGCGGCGTACGCGCGGCCGCGCCGCCAAACTCGCGCGCCCATGTCTCCGCCTTGGAAAATGTGCGGTTGTAGACGGTGACATCGTGGCCCGCGCGGGCCAGATGGCCAGCCATGGGAAAGCCCATGACACCCAGGCCCAAAAACGCGACACGGGTGCGAGGATGCGAATCATAGGCTCTGGCATTGATGGAAGACATAAGACGTTGGCTCCGTAGTTCGTAGTTGTTTGGTTTGTATCGATTATGGCTGCTGCGGGCGATGATGAGGGCAGGTTGAGGCGATCGCAGCGCAACCGGCTGGCTCGATCACCTTGCATCATGATAATAGCCGCGGCCCGGCAAATGAAAAAGCCCACCACGCATGATGCGGGTGGGCTTGGTGTAACAGTTGCGCCTGCTTTGCAGGCAAGGCGAAGCGCGAGGGCTTCGCCTTGCGGGTCGCAATCAGTCTTCTTCGACGAAGGCTTCTTCGCGCTTCTTCTTGACCGAAGGCAAGGCAACCAGCACAACCAGGATAGCAGCCATGACCAGCAGGGTCAGCGACAGCGGACGGGTGACGAAGGTGGTGTAGTCGCCACGCGCCAGCAGCAGCGCCCGTCGGAAGTTTTCTTCCATCATGGGCCCCAGCACCAGGCCCAGCAGCAGCGGCGCGCCTTCGCACTTAAGCTTGGCCCACAGGTAGCCGATGGCGCCGAAAGCCGCAGTCATCCATATGTCGAACACGTTGTAGTTCAGCGAATACACACCGATCGTGCAGAACACCAGAATGGCCGGGAACAAAATGCGATAAGGAACGTTCAGCAGCTTGACCCACAGACCCACCAACGGCAGGTTCAGGATCACCAGCATGAGGTTGCCGATCCACATCGAGACGATCAGGCCCCAGAACAGATCGGGGTGGCTGGTCATCACCTGGGGGCCAGGCTGGATGTTGTGGATCGTCATCGCACCGATCATCAGTGCCGTCACGGCGTTGCCGGGGATACCCAGCGTGAGCAGCGGGATGAACGAAGCCTGCGAGCCGGCGTTGTTGGCCGACTCGGGGCCCGCCAGGCCGGCTGGGTGGCCCTTGCCGAAGCGTTCAGGCTGCTTGGAGATTTTCTTCTCCATGGTATATGACGCGAACGAGGACAGCACTGCACCGCCGCCGGGCAGGATACCCAGTGCGCAACCAATTGCAGTACCACGCACCACCGCAGGCCAGGATTCTTTGAACTCTTGTTTATTGGGATACAACGTGCCGACCTTGCTGGTGATATCCACGCGCTGGTCGCGCAATTCCAGGTTGGTCATGATTTCGGAGAAGCCGAAAACGCCCATGGCAACCACGGCGAAGTCGATACCATCTTGCAGTTCGGGGATGCCGAAATCGTAGCGGGCCACCCCGGAGTTGACGTCGGTGCCGATCATGCCCAGCAGCAGGCCCAGCAGAATCATGCAGATGGCCTTGGGCAGCGAGCCCGAAGCCAGCACCACGGCACCGATCAAGCCCAGCACCATCAGCGAGAAGTATTCGGCGGGGCCAAACTTAAAGGCCAGCTCGGCCAGCGGGGGCGCAAAACCGGCAATCACCAGCGTTGCCACGCAGCCCGCGAAGAACGAACCCAGCGCCGCAATGGCCAGGGCTGCTCCGGCGCGGCCGTTGCGGGCCATCTGATGGCCGTCCAGCACGGTAACCACGGCCGAGGTTTCACCGGGCAGGGCCACTAGAATGGCTGTGGTGGAGCCCCCATACGCGGCGCCGTAATAGATACCGGCCAGCATGATCAGGCCTGCCACGGGCGGCAGCACATAAGTGATGGGCAGCAGCATGGCGATGGTGGGCACGGGGCCGATGCCGGGCAGCACCCCGATCAAGGTGCCCAACAGGCAGCCAAGCAGGCAGTAGGCCAGGTTTTCGAGTGAAAGAGCGACGGCGAAACCCGTTGCAAGGTGTTCAAACAGTTCCATGAATACGGCGCTCCTGCTTAGTTACCGATGAAGCTGGGCCACAGCGGGAAGATGAGGCCCAGGCCTTTGATGAAAGCGAGCCAGACAAAGAGCACCAGCCCGATGGCGGTGGCGAGCGCCACCTTCCAGCTGAACTCGTGGCTGGCCAGACTGCTCAGCACCACCAGCAGGAACACAGAGAGATATACGCCCAGATAGTTCAGCACGGCGCCGCACAACGCCACTGCGCCGATGACGATGACCAGAATCTTGAAATCGAACTTTTCGACATGATGCTCTTGCGCTTTGGGCGAAAGAGCACCAAGCGCCACGACGGCGCCAAGCACGGCAAGGCACACGCCGAGCCAGAACGGGAAATAACCCGGGCCCATGCGGGCAGCGGTGCCCATTGAATAACTAGTCGCGCCGAGCGCAAATCCGACGCCCAAGGCGACGAACATTAGGCCGGACCAGAAGTCCTGTCGGTTTCTGAGCTGCATGTTGATGAAATCTCCCTCACAGCATGTTTGAATGGAAGCTGCCGTCGGCGACAACGTGTATGAACGCCAAACAGCCACAACACGGGGCCGGGCCCCGTAAAAGGTGAGGAATGGTAATGGAGCGGGTCTGCACTGAACAACCCCGATTTCCCCGCATCGATTCAGGGTTTACCCGCGAATCCGAGGTTTTTTTTGTATCAACTGAGCAAAACCGATCCAATGGAAACAAAAATGAAAGATAAATGAAAGGTTCTGGAAAGAGGTGTGAAAGGTTATGATTGCCTTTCATTTTTAAACCCCATGCCGCTTCGGGATGGTTTACGATAACGCCCATGTTGCAAGATCTCGATTCCCTCGCCGCCCGTATCGGGCAACTCGTGCAGTTCGCGCGTCAGCTGCAGGACGAGCGCTCGGCCTTGCAGGCTCGCGTGCGCATGGCAGAGCAAGAACGCGACGCACTGCGTGATCAACTCGCGCGCCAGCAAGCCGATCTGGCCTCAGTCAGCGAACGAAGCGCCGATCACGAGTCGCAGCTCGAAGCTCTGCGCACCGAGGCGCTCGCGGTGCAAACACAACTGCAGGCCGAGGTCGCGCGTCACCGCGCCGATTGTGAGTCACTGCAGCACAAATTCGATGCGAGCCAAAGTGACACCACACGGCTGCGCGCGGTGGCCGACAAAGCTCGCACGCAGATCGATTCCATTCTCATGCGGCTGCCCGGCGCCGCACAGGAGTAACCCGCCATGGAACGCGTAGATGTATCCATTCTGGGACGCGACTATTCCCTGGCGTGTCCCGCCTCTGAAAAAGAGGCTCTGCTGGCTGCGGTGCGGCATGTCGATCAACGTATGCTGCGCGTAAAAGGTACTGGCAAGATCACCAGCAACGAACGCATCGCCGTGATGGCGGCCATTCAGATCGCCAGCGAGCTGCTCTCCATGCGCGCGCCCGATGGCCCGATGGGCGGAGTTGCACTCGGCGAATTCAAGCGTAAAATTGATGCCATGAACGACATGCTGGATGAACTCCAGCCGCGCACCCAACAGCCACGGTAGCCGTGGCGCACGTTTATAGGCGCTTGCGTGGCAGGCGCCTTACCGTTAGTCCCTGCCGTGTTCGTGACTCGGCCATACATTCCTTGAACCAATGTCTATTGGCATAAGGTTGCTGGATTGACAAGCAGGAGAGATCGCCGCTTCGGTGGCGAACCCGAAACTTGACTGATAGCGACCACCTTGAACCTCAGGTTCCAGGATGCCGGCCTAGACGGCACATGCGGGGCAATTCTAAAAAGCCTGTCCTTTCCGGACAGGCTTTTTTCTTACAGAGGATCCATATGCATTCTTGCACGAAGATGGGTAAACGGTTGCCTGGGACTATATCGTTGCTTGCGTCATCGCGTTTGTCTGCGGTGCTGTTGGCACTGGTGGTGGCCGCGGGTATTACCGTTGCGCCTGGCGCACATGCCGAACCCGATGCTCAGGCGCATCAGCGCACCCACCAGAAATGGCCGCAGGCCACACTGCAGGCGCAAGCTGTGGCCGAGATCGCTCAAGACACAGTGCGCATCACACTAGCCACCGAGTTCAGCGACAACTCGCAGGCAACTGTTGCGCAGGCACTCAGCGAAACGCTCGAAGCGGTCATGAAGCAGGCGAAGGGGCATGCTGGAATTAAAGCCACGAGCGGCGATTACCGTATCTGGCCTATGAACGATCAAGACGGCAAGATCTCCAATTGGCGAGGTCGCGGCGAGATCGTGCTCGAATCCAAAGACTTTGCAGCGGCCTCGGTGCTTGCCGCCACGCTGGCCGATCGTATGCCCATCGCAGGGCTGCAATTTTTCGTTTCACCGCGCGCACGCGCCGATAAAGAGCAGGCACTGCTCGCCGATGCGGCTCAGGCCTTTCGCGATCGCGCGCAGGCTGTTTCGCAGGCCTTTGGCTATGCAGGGTACGAAATCCGCGAGGTCGACCTTGGGGGCGCTGGTGCGCGCTACGAGTCGGCGCCAGCGCCACGCATGATGGCGATGGCCACCGCGGACAAGCAGGCCAGCGTGCCGCTGGAGCCCGGCACTGAACGGGTTACCGTGATAGTGAGTGGTTCGATTTTTTTGCTGAAAGATAAAAAATAATCGCACCGACCACAATCATGGGCAAGGACAATAGCTGGCCCATCGATAAACCACCCGCAAGCAGGCCCAGGAATACGTCGGGCTCGCGGGTGAATTCGACCAGGAACCTGAACGTTCCATAGCCCATCAGAAACACTGCGCTGGTTTGCCCGATGGGCCGCGGCTTGCGGGCGAACCACCAAACCAGTGCAAAAAGCACGAAGCCTTCCAGCCCCATCTCGTACAGTTGCGACGGATGGCGGGGCTGCGTATCGCCTGCCTGAGGAAACACCATGCCCCAAGGGGCATGCGTGGGGCGGCCCCATAGTTCGCCATTAATGAAGTTGCCGAAGCGGCCTGCCGCCAGGCCCAGAGGGATCAGCGGCGCAACGAAGTCGCCGATTTCCAATAAGGTCTTGCCGCGCTGCCGGGCAAAAAGAAGCAGCACGATCACAACGCCGATGAGGCCGCCGTGAAAAGACATGCCGCCTTCCCACAGATAGAAGATGTGCAAGGGCTGTGCGATATAGTCTTCGAACTTATAGAAGAATACATAGCCAAGCCGTCCGCCGATGACAACACCCAGCACGCAGTAAAAGATCAGGTCTTCGAGATCGCGCAAAGTGAGATCAGACAGGCCGCGCTTAATACGCCAGCGACCCAGCACCCACACCAGTGCGAACCCCAGCAAATACATCAATCCGTACCAGTGAATAGCGACGGGGCCCAGCTGCAGGGCGACGGGATCGAACTTTGGATACTGCAACATGGTCCATCCTGGAAGGTTCGTTGATGTGGCGCGCGGCAGGCGCATTGTGGCGGCAATCCGCGGGAGTCATTATCGTCGATAATGAAAGCTTATATATAGTTGCGCTGTGGTGTCTGTCATGCGCTTCATCGGTGCCGATGGCTAGGGCGGCATTACGTTCCGCTGGCGCGGCTTGCCGACGCGGGCGTACTGAACGGGGCATATCGTTAACGTTTGTTTGCGAGCAGCATGATTTGCTGAGGTTGGTTCAATGATTTCAAGATTTACACTGGCAGTATTCTCAATATTGGCTGCATCCATGGCGCAACAGACCTTTGCGCAAAACGAAGCCGGTATGGATCTCGCGCGCGTGAAAAGCTGCCTGGCCTGTCACCAGGTCAATGAAAAGCGCGTCGGCCCCGCATTCACCGTGATCGCTGAACGCTTTGCAGGTAGTGCCGCAGCGCAGGACTATCTTGCCAACTCAATCCGCAACGGCAGCCGGGGTCGCTGGGGCGCGGTGCCGATGCCGGCGCAGCGGCAGGTCAATGCAGCCGATGCGCAACTGCTTGCGGCATGGATACTTTCTCTCATACCACGCGTGCAAGCTGGTGACGCCGCGCGGATGGAACACAAAGGAGCCAAGCATGACTGAAACAGCGATACTCGGCGGCGGCTGCTTCTGGTGCACCGAAGCCGTGTTTCTGGCATTGCGCGGTGTGCTTGCGGCAACCCCGGGGTATGCGGGCGGCCACGTCGATCGTCCCACGTATGAGGCCGTGTGCGCCAAGGCAACCGGCCATATCGAGGTGGTGCGGGTTGTGTTCGACCCGGCCATCATCGATTTCTCCACACTGCTCAAGGTTTTCTTTGCCACTCACGACCCCACTACGCTTGACCGCCAGGGCGCCGATGTGGGGCCGCAGTATGCATCCGCCATTTTCTGTCAGAGCGATGCGCAACGCGATACTGCGGTGGCTGTAATCGAGGAAGTGCAGGCGGCGCTGGGCGAACCGGTGGTGACGCAGGTGCGCGATGCTGCCACGTTCTGGCCCGCTGAAGACTATCACCACGACTTTTACGCCCGCAATCCGTGGCAGGGCTACTGCCAGGCAGTGATATCGCCGAAGATGGCGAAGCTCCGCCGGCACTACGCCCGTCTGCTTTCCACCTGATGCGTGGATCTTGCAAATGGTATGGGTACCTGCACCACTGCGTACTTGCTATGTAATGGTGCAGGCTCCAAGTGTGGCGTATTTCGTTTCGCCAGTTTCTGTGCAGGCGGCTAGGCCTGTGCGGCCTCAGCATCTGTGCCACCGGGCTTCAATACCCCGCGCCGCATCTGGTCCAGTTCTATCGACTCGAACAGCGCTTTGAAGTTGCCTTCGCCGAAGCCGTCATTGCCTTTGCGCTGGATGATCTCAAAGAAGATAGGGCCTATCTGATTTTCGGTGAAGATCTGCAATAGCAAGCCGCCGCCGGGCGCACCGTCGAGCAGGATGCGGTTCTTGCGTAGCCGTTCGATGTCTTCGCCGTGGCCGGGCAGGCGGTTTTCCAGCAATTCGTAATACGTATCGGGCGTGTCCAGAAAAGTCAGCCCGGCGGCGCGCAATTGTTCCACCGTCTGGTAGATATCGTCGGTGGCCAATGCGATGTGCTGGATGCCCTCGCCGTGGTACAGGTCGAGATATTCCTGGATCTGGCCTTTTTCCTCCGTGCCTTCTTCATTGATGGGAATACGGATGTGGCCGCAAGGCGACGTCATGGCTTTGGACTTTACGCCGGTGATTTTGCCTTCGATATCGAAATAGCGGATTTCGCGGAAATTGAACAGGCGCTCATAGAATGACGCCCATTCAGCCATCCGGCCCTTGTATACGTTGTGGGTCAGGTGGTCCACCATGGTCAGGCCTGCGCCGCGGTGCGTCAGGTCGTTCTCGGCCGAATCGGGATCCAGGGGTTCGAAGTCCACATCGTAAATGCTGATGTCGCCGATTCCGTGGTGACCGTCTTTGCCGCGCCAGCGGTCAACCATATAAATCAGCGAATCTCCGATCCCTTTGATGGCCGGTATCTTCAGCTCCATCGGGCCGCTGCCCGAATCAAAGCCCCAGGCGCCTAGTTCCAGTGCGCGCTTGTATGCGGCGGCCGCGTCGTTCACGCGGAACGCGATGGCACAGATGGAGGGGCCATGCAGGCGGGCAAAGCGCTGCGCGAATGAGTCGGGTTCGGCGTTGATCAGGAAATTGATGCCGCCTTGTCGATAGAGCGTCACGTTCTTTTTGCGGTGACGTGCGATCGGCTTGAAGCCCAGGGTTTCGAACACACGGCCCAATGCGGCGGGATCCGGTGCTGCATATTCAATGAATTCAAAGCCCGCCGTGCCCATGGGATTGTCCCATGGTTCAAAAGTAATGCTCATTGCTCGCTCCGTTTATCAAGTATCTATCTGTGGCGGCGTAGTCGCGAGGGTCGCGGATTCGATACCGCTGAGGCGTGTATGTGCCATGTGCAGGTCGCGTACTTCACCTTCGCTCTTGCGCCGCTGATAGTTGAAATTTTAAGAATAATCCCAGGGCAGGTGATTGCGAATATGACTATCATGCGCCATGATTGCGCTATTAAATTTCAGTAATCATAGATAAAAGGGTGGATAATGTCTGAAAACCAGCTGGATCGGACAGACCGACGTATATTGGCCGAGTTGCAGCGCAACGGCCGCTTGAGCAACCAGGACCTCGCGGAGCGGGTATCGCTCTCACCCAGCCCTTGCCTGCGGCGCGTTCGGCGGCTGGAAGAGGCAGGCTTCATCAAGAACTATGTCGCGGTCGTCGAACCCGAAAAAGTTGGGCTCAAGCTATTGGCCTATGTGTCGATCCGGCTAAATAAGGTGCTGCGCTCCAGTCATGCCCCCATGTCCGACTTCGCACGCGATGTCCAGCACTGGCCTGAGGTTGTTGAGTGCTACGCGATGTCGGGCGACATGGACTACCTCTTGCGAATCCAGGTCGAAGACCTGACCCGATTTTCCAGCTTTGCCATGGATACGTTGATGAAGCATCCGGCGGTGGTGGACATGCGTTCCAGCTTTGCTCTCCAGCGCATCAAAGAAACCACCGCGATTCGCGTCTAATGCTGGAGGGGTTGCATCGAGCTGGGTCGATCAACGCGGCTTGGCTGGTAGAAACCGCCATGGCGGTTTCGCGATGCGGCTGCTACGCTCGGATGCGGTTCAGCACCATATTTATAAAGTGAGACAAGCATGTCGGACCTTGAGTTTGACTACATCATTATCGGCGCGGGTACTGCGGGCTGCTTGCTCGCCAATCGCCTGAGTGCGCGCCCCGGCACCCGTGTGCTGCTGATCGAAGCGGGCGGTAGTGACAGCTATCACTGGATACACATCCCGGTTGGCTATCTATATTGCATCGGCAATCCCCGTACCGATTGGTGTTTCAGCACCATGCCTGATGCAGGGTTGAACGGGCGTACGCTGCGCTATCCCCGCGGCAAAACTCTGGGCGGCAGCTCCAGCATCAACGGCATGATTTATATGCGCGGGCAGGCGCGCGACTATGATGAATGGGCCCGCGCCACGGGTGAGTCAGCGTGGTCCTGGGAAAACGTCTTGCCCGATTTCATGCGGCACGAGAACCACTATCGTATGGATGCGCAGCCAAGCAATATGGGTGGCGCAATCGATGAGGGGTTCGCGCAATTTCACGGAGGCGGCGGCGAATGGCGGGTCGAGAAGCAGCGACTGCGCTGGGATATCCTTGACGCGTTTGCGAAGGCCGCTGAACAGGCGGGCATCCCTGCGTCAGATGATTTCAACCAGGGCAGCAACGAGGGCGTTGGGTATTTCGAGGTCAATCAGAAAGGCGGCTGGCGCTGGAATGCCGCCAAGGCGTTTTTACGGCCGGTATGCATGTCCCGAACCAATTTCAGTTTATGGACGCGCACGATGGTGGAGAGCCTGGATATTCAACGTGGTGCTGACGGGTCCTTGGTCTGCAAAGGTGCTACCGTGATCCGCAATGGGCGCCGACAGCGTGTGTTGGCTCGCCGCGAGGTCATTCTGAGCGCTGGCAGCATCGGTACGCCGCAGATACTCGAACGATCGGGCGTGGGGCTGGCGAGTATTCTGCAGCGCTTTGGTATTGATGTCGTACTGGACAGGCCGGGTGTCGGTGCGAACCTGCAGGATCATCTGCAGATTCGCACGGTATATAAGGTAGAAGGGGTAAAGACCTTGAATCGTCTGGCCGGCAGCCTGTGGGGTAAGACGCGGATCGGGCTTGAGTATGCGCTGCGCCGCACGGGTCCAATGAGCATGGCGCCGTCGCAGTTGGGCGCCTTTACCCGCAGTGATCCTTCCCAACCGTATCCCAATCTTGAGTATCACGTGCAACCGTTGAGCCTTGAGGCGTTTGGCGAACCGCTGCATGCTTTCAATGCATTCACGGCCAGCGTTTGCAACCTTAATCCCACCAGCCGTGGGTCTGTCCATATCCAGGGGCCGGGGCCTGAGGATGCGCCTGCCATCTGCCCCAATTATTTGGATACGGATGAAGACAGGCGGGTGGCAGCTGATTCGCTGCGTGTGACGCGCCGCATCGTGGCCCAGCCAGCCCTGGCGTCATATCGGCCTGTGGAATATAAGCCGGGGGTGCAGTATCAGTCAGACGAGGAGCTTGCGCGGTTGGCCGGCGATATTGCCACGACGATTTTTCATCCGGTGGGTACGGCGAAGATGGGTAAGGCGGACGACCCGCTGGCGGTGGTGGACCCGCACTTGCGGGTATATGGGGTCCGCGGGCTGCGTGTGGTGGATGCCAGCATCATGCCGTCTATTACCAGCGGCAATACCAACAGCCCGACGCTGATGATTGCTGAGAAGGCGGCGGCGTGGATTTTGCAGGAGCATCGCGCCACGCCGAGTGTCGCAGTGGCGTGATTGTGCGGGTGTCCTTCGATTTTCTCTTTGTCCGTCTCGCTTCCCGGTTTTCTCTGTCCTGCCGGGGCTTGATCGATCTTCTCTTTGTCTGCTGTCTCCGCTTCGCCGTTGTTGCGCTTGCCCTGGTGTGCGTTTTAGATTGGCCG
>NZ_WWER01000011.1 GCF_009857885.1 Pusillimonas sp. TS35
GCTGGGCTCGATCGGTGATATCCCGCCGGCCGAAGCCGAAGAGCGATACTATCGACAACTTGCAGCACCGGCTGAGGAACCTGTTTTACTTTAACCCAACAGCCTCCGCGATTTCCGGTTCGATTCACACTTGCTCGCGGCTCTGGCCTTCAATGAATCGCCTCATGGGGCACCTCGCTCAAAACAGGTGCTGCGATTTTAATTTTTGGGCTGCCGCCCGCAAAGCGTTTCCACACAGCCTCGGTCGAAAACGGCCGGTCGCTAGTGGCTGCTATGACTGCGGATTCAGCCGGGGAACGCAATACGTATTCCAGATGCACAAAGAACGACGTTTCTGCGCCTCCGTACATGCCTTCGAAACGTAGCGGCCTCTTTCGCAAGGGCTTCCCCTTAGAGAACGCTCCCTGCCTATCATTGAGCCAGCCGCCGCTACGACAGTAAAGAGATGGTATTGAGCTTTTCAAAACATACAAAATATTGTATAAATTAGGCATGCCGCTGTTCAAGCCTGTCGAGTTCCTCGGAACCTCACTTGATGATCTTCGCGCCTTCCCGCCCTCTGCCAAGCGCGAAGCGGGTTACCAGATCGATCAGGTGCAGAACGGTTTAGATCCGGATGACTGGAAGCCTATGAACACAGTGGGCCAAGGCGTCAGAGAAATCCGCGTTCGCGATAGTGCCGGTGCCTTCAGGGTTGTCTACGTCGCCAGGTTCGCCGATGCCGTCTATGTGATTCACTGCTTTCAGAAAAAGACGGAGAAAACCAGCAAGGCGGATATAGACTTGGCCTCGAAACGTTATCGGGACCTATTGCAGGAGCTGAGCAAATGAGCAAGCAACGATTTACCAGCGTCTGGGATGCCATCGAGGACACCACGGAAGAAGCTGAAAACATGAAACTTCGTTCAGTCCTCATGACAGCGCTGAAGCAGCACATTATTCACGTCAAGATGAGCCAGGCCGAAGCCGCCAAGCTTTTTGGCGTGACCCAGCCCCGCGTCTCTGACCTGATGCGTGGAAAAATCAATGTTTTTGGTCTTGATGCACTGGTCAATATGGCCGCTGCCGCTGGGCTGCACATTGAGATGCGTGTACTTGAACCTGCCTAGGGTTGGGCACCAGAGTTTCGAGTCAAGGACTTTGGAATAAAAGTTCGCAAAACCGCATGAAATCGACATGTTTTTAACGTTTTTTGGAATATGGTTTGGCTGGAAACCCGCATGAACATTGACCTCAATAATTGTCCTGTCACGCCGGGGGTAGCGGGTTCGAGCCCCGTCCGCTCCGCCAAATAATTCAGTAAAAAACGCTTACACCATGTAAGTGCGTTTTTTTGCTCGATGCCCCCTGTTATTGCTCACTGGCGTGACCTTGCCAGGCACTCGGTACGGTCGCCTTCGCACCCCATCCGCATGCGCTACACATCCCCGTTCGGGATCACGGGCTCTTGGTATAAACTTCAGAATCATCACAATATTCACTCAGGGCCACCGCACTGGCTGCGTAGGATGCTGGCAACTCAGCAACCCGCCCGAGTTCCCTGCCTCCGCAACCGCGTTCTTACACCGCAATCCGTTTGCAACCCGGAGGACTCTTCCATGATGAAACTATACGGATATGGCCCTACGCGCTCGCTGCGCGCGCTGTGGGCCCTCAAAGAACTCGACGCCGAATTCGAGTTCGTCCCTGTCAACCTCGCCGCCGGCGAGCATCTGCATCCCGACTTCCTGCGCCTGAATCCGGCCGCCAAGCTGCCCGTCCTCGTTGACGGCGATCTGGTGCTCACGGAGTCGGCCGCCATTGTCATGTATCTGGCCGAAAAATACGGCGACAAAGGGCTGGTTCCGGCCGACCCAAAAGAACGGGCGCTGGCGTATCGCTGGTCGCTGTTCGCGGTGACCGAACTGGAGCAGCCGCTGTGGCGGATCGCCCGCAATTCGTTCGTCTATCCAGAGGAGAAGCGCTTGCCGGCGGATATCCCGCATGCACAGGAAGATTTTCTGGCCATGGCGGCGGTGCTTGAACGCCATATGGAGGGGCGTGAATACATCGTCGGCGACGGCATCACCATCGCCGATTGCATCACAGCCTATCTACTGGACTGGGGCGAACGGATTGGCCTGCTCGAGAGCTTTCCGAATCTCAAGGCATACATGACCCGCATGTACGCGCGCCCCAATGCGCCGCAGCGGATTGCAGACGCGTTTGCCAGCATTCAATCCAGCACCTGAAGGAGAAACCATGGCAACCGGAACCGTTCACTTGCACCGCATCCTGCGTGCCCCGCCAGAGCGCGTCTATCGTGCCTTCCTGGAACCAGACGCCCTCGTGAAATGGATAGCGCCGTACGGCTATACCTGTCAGGTGCACCATATGGACGCCAAGGTAGGCGGCACATACAAAATGTCGTTCCGCAACTTCAGCACCGGCGCCAGCCACGCCTTCGGCGGCGAATACATCGAGCTGGTGCCGGGCGAGATAATCCGTTATTCAGACCAGTTCGAAAACCCTGATATGCCTGAACAAATGATCACCCGGGTTGCCTTGAAGCAGGTATCCTGCGGCACAGAAATCACTGTCGTGCAGGAAGGCATCCCCGAGGCGATACCGGCCGAAATGTGCTATTTAGGCTGGCAGGAATCACTATTGCAATTGGCCAGGCTGGTCGAGCCAGATATCCCAGGCTAAACAGCATCGCTATCCGCAACGGCCCAGCGCTCAAGTGTGCCGTCAGGCAGTGGCGCGGCGACCAGGGGCAAATACGGATGCCAGCAGTCCGATGCAGTCACCGCGCGCAGGCAGGCCGCATCCACATCGGTCAGCCGCGTCAGACCCAGCATCGCGGCATTGCGGCGCAACTCGAGAGCCAACAGGTCAATGGCGCGCAGAACACCAGCCTCGCCTCCCACCGCCGCCGCATAGCCGAAAGGCCGCCCCACGAAAACGAAGCGGGCGCCCAGCGCCAGCGCCTTAACCACGTCAGTGCCGCGCCGGATACCGCTGTCCATCATGACGGGTACACCCGGGCAAGCGCGCACGATTTCGGGCAACACCCGCAGCGGCGCCACAGCGCCGTCCAGTTGCCGACCGCCATGATTGGATACGATCACGCCATCAGCGCCCAGATCGACAGCCCTGCGCGCAT
Organism: Pusillimonas sp. TS35; assembly: GCF_009857885.1. Classification (GTDB taxonomy): domain Bacteria; phylum Pseudomonadota; class Gammaproteobacteria; order Burkholderiales; family Burkholderiaceae_B; genus Allopusillimonas; species Allopusillimonas lactea. The sequence goes on from NZ_WWER01000011.1 coordinate 3,146, forward strand.
CCAGCGCCGACAGTACACCCTTGATGATGAGCCTGCCGGGCCAAAGCGCCCGAATGCGTTCAAAGTAAGCCCAGTTCAGATGACCGCGATCAGAAAAGTCGCGCAGCACGTGACGCGACAAGATCGGCGCGCCGCGGCTTGCATAATTGTTCTCGAAATGCGGTATGCCGCTGCGACAGAGCGTGCGCACACAGGTGCCCAGCGTCCAGCGCGGATGCATGAGGGCATCGGCCAACAGCCTCAACGAGGGCCGCAGCGGCGTGGAAAACCCCGCTCTGACGTTGTTCTCGCGATTGGCGGCCACTGGCGTATCGACCGTGATGACCAGTTTCTCATAGCCAGCCGCACGTACACGCGCGATCAGCGCTTCGATCTGCGCCAGCGTACCCGGCAAATAGGCCTGGAACCACACATGGCGGCCCGCCGCCGCCACTTCCTCCAATCTGGTCAGGGACGACCCGCTCATGATCATGGGCACGTCCGCACGCCCCGCCGCGCTGGCTTGGGCCAGATCGCCCCGATAGGCTGTCAGCGCACCAAGCCCCATGGGCGCGATGCCGAAAGGCGCCGCATATGCTTCGTCCCACAGTTTGGCGCTGATATCAACACAGGACACATCGCGCATTACACGAGGCACAAACCCCAACTCCTGGAATACGGTACGGTTCTGATCACGCGATGTATTGGTTTCGACGCCGCCCGATACATAAGCAAACAATGCCCGCGGCAGATAACGCCGTGCAGCCTGCTCGAAATCATCCAGGCTCAACAGGCTATCCAGCCTCTTCTTGGAATACTGCATAGTTCTCCACCTACCGAGCGACGGGGCGCACTGCGGCGCGCCCCATTACCCTGCCGTCCAGGCTTTACTCCGACCAAGGGGAATCTTTCCAGACCTGGCGGAACTGCGCTTCACTAGCCATGAGCTCAACCCTGTACTCCTCAGGCCCAAGATAGCGCATGGGCACGAACATCTTGCGCGATTTTTCTCGGAATTCAGGATCGTTGGCCGCCTTTTTCACTGCGTCGACCAGCTTGACGCGCACGTCTTCAGGCAACCCCTTTGGCGCACCGATGCCTCGCAGCGACGACATAATGATGTCGTAGCCCTGCTCCTTGAATGTAGGCAAATCAGGGGCAACATCTGACCGCTCGTGGCTCATCACGCCCAACGGCCGCATCGGCGAGCCGCCATCCATATAGGCCTTCACTTCACCGATATTCATGGCGGCCAGGGTGATCTCGCCGCCTGTAATGGCTGTGCGCACTGGGCCGGCCCCCTTGTATGGCACATGCACCATCTCGACGCCAGCCGCCTTCTGGAAGGCCAGCATAGCCAGGTGGTCGTCAGACCCCTTGCCCGTGGTACCCACCGTCACCTCGCCCGGGTGTGCTTTGGCATACTTGGCCAACTCGCTCAGCGTCTTGAAATCATGCTTGCCGGTATTGATCGCGAAGCTATCCGGATCATCGATCAGATTGCCCAGCAGATCGAAGCCGGTCCAATGATACTGTGCCTTGCGTTCGATCGGAATCGTGAGCAGATTGGGCGTGTTCAAAAAACCGATCGTGTATCCATCTGGCTTGGCGCGGGCGATCTCTGCAAAGCCAATCTCACCGCCCGCGCCCGGCCGGTTCAGCACGACGATACGCGCGTTGTTGCCCAGATACTTCTCGATATAGGGCGCCAGCGCACGGGCCACCAAGTCAGTGCCTCCGCCGGGGCCATATGACACGACCATATTGATCGGATGCTCGGGGTAAGCGGCCTGAGCAGCGGGCATGGCCACCGCACTGATCATCATGGCTGAAGCGGCCAGTGCAAGCACCTTGCGTGGCATGCGGCACACAATAGAAAAGTTATGCATCGTTCAGTCTCCTCTGGTTTTAAATGATCCCGCTCGCATGACTTCAGGCTGCGAAGCCTGCCAGAAAGCGCGGGTAGATTTCCGGATTTACCATCCGGGCCGGGGCGGCACCCTCACAAATGTCGACGATCTGCCGAGCCGCCAATGCCGCAACGTTGCGCCGACCTTCATGGGTAACGCCGGCCGTGTGGTAGGTGGGCACCACATTGTCCAGCGTCAATAGGGGATGATCGGGCGGCGGCGGTTCGACAGACCAAACGTCCAGGCCGGCGCCTCCCAGATGACCCGCCAACAATGCTTGATAGAGATCCACCTCGTTGTGGATACCGCCCCGTGCCGTCGTCACAAAGTACGCACCGCGCTTCATTTGCTGGAAGCGCTTCGCGTTGAAAAGGCCGAGCGTTTCAGGGGTGCGCGGGCAATGCAGCGACACGATATCGCTGCGCGCCAGCAACTCCTCCAGCGACACAGGCGCTGCGCCTCGCGCCACAATCTCTTGCTGGTCTAGGTAAGGATCAGATGCCAGCACTTTCATGCCAAACGCTGCAGCCAGCCTGGCTGTGCGGGTACCGATATGCCCGATACCCACCAAACCCAGGGTTTTACCGCCGATCTCGTTGCCCATGAGGTCTTCGCGCGTGAAGGCGACGCCGTCCCTTCGCCTGAGTCGACGGGCCGACTCAGGAAGGCGGCGCGCAAGCGCAAGCATCAATGCCAGCGCATGCTCCGCCACCGATTGCGCATTCCCGCCCGCCTGATTCACCACCAAGATACCCGCCGCACTGCAGGCCCGGATGTCGACGGTGTCGTAGCCCGCCCCCGACGTGGATACGCATTTGAGTTTCGGGCAACGGCTGATCAGCTCGGCACTTACCAGCAAATGGGGAGGAACCTCATCGCGCGCCGCCGTAATGTGATAGATTTCGGCTTCGGACAGCAATGCCCAATTGCGCTCCATATCGCCGTCACACGCCAATACGTCCAGCGTCACATCCGCCGACGCCGCAAGAATCTCGTCGAAACACGGCGCTGTCCACACATCCAGCCGCACAACCCGAATCATGCAATCACCTCGCAGTTCAAGCGCGTGAGCGTCTGATCGATCCAGGCCGTATCGAGGCGATCAGCGTCGATATCGGCGAGCATGCCCTGCTCAAGCAGATGCTTGGCGTGCGCTGCTTCATACACCTCGGCCACCTCATCAATAGGCACGCACAGCAGGCCATCCTCGTCACCCAGCATCAGGTCGCCGGGCTGGACGATCATGCCGTTCAGGCTGATCGGCACGTTGATCTCGCCCGGCCCATCTTTGTATGGCCCGCGATGCGTGACCCCTCCCGCGTAGACTGGGAAGTCGTGCTTGCCTATCGTTCCCGCATCCCGTATAGCGCCGTGGATGACGATACCGGCCAGCCCTCGGCGCTGCGCGGTGGCGGTCATGATCTCACCGATAATGGCATTGCTCAGGTCGCCACCCGCATCCACCACGAGCACATCGCCAGGCGCCGCCATGGATAACGCCTTATGCACCATCAGGTTGTCCCCGGGGCGCGTCCTCACAGTGAACGCTGGCCCAGCTAACACACCGCCAGCGTGCATAGGACGCAGATTAGCGCCGCCGCCGCTCATGCGCGCCATCACATCGCTCACATTCGCCACCGGGATATGCCTGAACCTTTCAACCCATGCCGCATCCACACGACGCGTGAGCGAAAAAATGCGAAAACCTATCATTGCCTCCTGTCCTCCAATAAGCTGGTCGTCGAGGCCCGGGCCGCCGCGCAGCGCGTCGCGCGGCACCGATTTCGGATCGGACCTTCAGAACGTCATTGAACAGACAGGAATTCTAGAGATGCAGGCGTTGCCAAATGCGCAATTTTTCTGCGTTTTTAACGCAAACTTATTGCGAACCCCGCCCCTCGAACACATGTACGGCATGATCCAACAACGCCTGTACCAAGGCCAATCGGGGGCCTTGTTTGTTCCAGATCATGCCGATGCGGCGGATAGGCGTCCGCTCGGGCAGCGGCACCTTGATCATCGAGCGCGCACGATAAGCGATGGAGAATGAGTCTGGCACCAGCGACACGCCTACGCCTCGCTCCACCAGGGCCACAATTGTTAACAGGCTGTCGATCTCCAGGCGCTGACGCGGAAACAGATTATTGTCTTTCAGGTATCTGTCCACCAATTGGCCGCTGAATGCCTTGCGGTGGTAGCGAATGAAAGGCTCTTCGCTCAGCAGCGCATGCGCATCGCGCCCTTCCATGCCAAGCGGTGCAATCACAGTAAGCGGCTCCTCCTGCAAAGTATGCCAGCCGCAATTCTTGTGCAGGGTAAAGGGCGGCTCGATCACCAGTGCCACGTCGAGCTGCCCGCGGTGTACCCGGCTGCATAGTTCCGCCGATGGGTCATAATCGATGAGAATGGATAGGTCAGGCTGCAGCCGCAGGCAGAACTCCTCGAGCAAGGCCGGCAGGTGTGTTGTCAGCCCCGAGAAGAACACGCCCAACCTCAGTTCCCCAGCGTGCGCACCGCTGGCAGCAATCGCCTGCATGTCCCGCGCATCCTGAAGCAATGCCTGCGCCCGGCTGTAAATCCGCAGCCCAGCCTCGGTGGGGCTGACGGTGTGGCCAGAACGCTGGATCAGCCCCGCACCCACCTCGTTCTCGAGGCTCCTGATGCGAGCCGCCACCGCCCCCGGCGTGATATGCAGCCGGCGCGCAGCCTCAGCCAACGAGCGGCATTCAATGACTCGAACAAAGCTTTCCAGATACTCGGTATTCATACTATGTACGAACGCTCCACCACCGCCAATATGGTCGATACTAACGCAGATAGATCAACTCACGCGGCCGAACCTCAAAGCATGCCCCTGTCCCCCCTCACGTCGATCTCTCCGGACCAACAACTGGCCTACCAGCAGGCGCGTTACGTTATTGAGGCGCCTGCTGGTACGCTGACACTCCGGGTGGGCGCCCACAGCAACGAACTGGCTGCGCTGATGCACACGCTGGGCATCCACAGCATTGCCATACTTACCGCATGGAATCCGGGCGCGCAGCCGCTCGCCAGCCAGGCCCAAAACCGGCGCGCCCAGCGGGCGCTGGAAGCCGATGCCGGGCGAATGGGGCTGCATGTACTGCGCGGGCGCAACCTGGCAGAACATGCAGACACGCACGCAGAACCCACGCTGATCCTGCTCAATGCCAGCCGCGCGGGCGGCAACTGGCTGGCATATCGCTACCAGCAGTTGGCATGGGTATATGCGGGCGCGGATGCCATACCCGAACTGATCTGGACGCCGCTTCAGGGTCGAAGCGCCTGAGCCATTACACGCCACATCGAACACAAGGCGATACATTTAGTTTCACCTTCGCATAGCAAGGAAATTGCCCGGAATTGCTGCGTCGGGAATACCAGAAAACGCCTTTAAATGAACTTTTAAGGTTTTTTAATAAAACTTAGCGTCAATTTGGCCGCAGTTCGCGCTTGCCGATTCTCGGGCCCATTTCTAATATAGGCGCGATCGTCTCGGAGGCATCGGCAATGCAAACCACACAAATCAAACGCGGCACCCCTTCGGCTGGCCAGGGCGGCCAGGCCATCAACGGCGCCCAACGCTGGACGCCTGAAGACATTGTGGCGCTCTATGAACTGCCCTTCATGGACTTGGTGCATCGCGCGCAGATCGTGCATCGCGAGCATCATGAACCAAACACCGTCCAGCTCTCCAGCTTGCTATCCATCAAGACGGGGGCCTGTCCCGAAGACTGCGCCTATTGCCCGCAATCCTCACGCTACGACACAGAAGTGAAGAAGGAAGCTCTGCTGCCAGTCGAAGAAGTCCTGGAAGCAGCGCGCAAGGCCAAGGCCAGCGGCGCGCAGCGCTTCTGCATGGGCGCGGCCTGGCGCTCGCCCACCGCGCGCCAGGTGGACGCTGTCGCCGAGCTCGTCTCGGCGGTCAAAGCCATGGGGCTCGAAACCTGCGTCACGCTGGGCATGCTCAAGGATGGCCAAGCGCAGCAGTTGCGCGACGCCGGCCTGGATTACTACAACCACAATCTCGACACATCGCCCGAGTTCTACGGCAGCATTATTACCACTCGCAGCTACAAGGATCGCCTTGACACCCTGCAACGCGTGCGCGACGCGGGCATAAACGTCTGCGCCGGCGGCATTGTCGGTATGGGAGAAACGCGCGAAGATCGCGCAGGGCTGATCGCCCAACTGGCCAACCTCGGGCCCTACCCCGATTCCGTACCCATCAACAACCTGGTCAAGGTGCCCGGCACCCCACTGGCCGGCAAACCCGACATCGACCCCTTCGAATTCGTACGCACGATCGCCGTGGCCCGGATCACCATGCCCCGCACCGTCGTACGCCTGTCGGCCGGCCGCGAGCAGATGGACGACGCACTGCAGGCGCTGTGCTTCATGGCCGGCGCCAACTCGATTTTCTATGGCGACCAACTGCTGACCACCGCCAATCCCCAGGTGGAAAAAGACCGCGCACTGTTCGAACGCCTGGGGCTGTCACCCGCCCAGGGCGCGCCATCCGCGCATTACGCCGTCACCAACGCTGACGCGCAGCCTGTCTCCGCACCATGATCATCCTGCTTCTCAGCATTACCTGCAGCGTTGCCGTTTCGGTCCTGCTCAAGGTTGCGCGCAAGCGCGACCTTGCCATTGACCAGGCAATCGCCGTCAATTACGTGGTCGCGGCCACGCTATGCCTGGCCATTCTGCGCCCGCATCCGTCCTCCCTACTTGCACCCGAAACGCCGTGGTGGGTGCTGGGCGCGCTGGGCATCCTGCTGCCTACCCTCTTTCTGGCCATGGCCGGCGCGGTGCGGCACGCTGGTATTGTGCTGAGCGATGCGGCACAACGCCTTTCATTATTCATCCCCTTGCTGGCATCATTCGTCATCTTCGGCGAAGCCGCCTCGATGCAGAAGCTGGCCGGTATCGCGCTGGCGCTCGCTGCCCTGGCCTGCCTGCTGTCGCGCCCGCGCGATAGCACGGCCGGCCAGTCGGGTCGCATGCTGACCGCTGGCCTGTTGCTTGCGGTCTGGGTAGGCTACGGCACGATAGACATCCTGTTCAAGCAGTTGGCTAAGGCGGGTGCCAATTTTTCCAGCAGCCTGTTCGTCGCCTTTGTGCTCGCAGGCATCATCATCTTTGGCTATCTGGTGGCGCGCCGGGCAGCCTGGGCGCGGCGCAATGTGGTGGCGGGCGTACTGCTGGGCCTGCTGAACTTCGGCAATATCTACTTCTATATTCGCGCGCACCAGACTTTCCCCGACAACCCCACGCTGGTGTTCTCAGCCATGAATATCGGCGTGATTTCAGCCGGCACCCTGGTCGGCGCGGGGTTTTTCCGTGAGCGGCTCACCCTGCTCAATATCGCCGGCATTGCCCTCGCCATCGGCGCCATTGTTGCACTCATCCCCCGCTGAGGGTGTTGCGGCGCGCACCCCAGCGGCTGGCGCGCCGCCCTCTTCCTGCGGCGTTACAAACGACACGTCAGACGCAACATCCACGCGCGGATCCAGGTTGGCAACCACGTTGGAACTCTGCAGGCTGTCGGACATTGGCACGAAATGCGTGGGGGCATCCTGGCTCAGGTTCGCCCCCGTCACCTTCCTTGGGCGCACGAACAATACCAGCACCAGCGAGCAGGCAGACAGGAAAACAAAGTACATCGACGTACCCAGAAGCCGCATCATCAAGCCTGCGATCAGCGGCCCTACACAGGCGCCCACGCCGTACACCATATACAGAATGGCACTAAGGCCAACACGTCGATCAGGATCAACGTTGTCGTTGGCAAAGGCGGCGCCCAGCGGGTACAGCGTGAACTGCAGCGCCCCCATTACGCACGAGAACACGACCAGTGCCCAATACGGAAACTGCCACCACCCCCACAAGGGCACCACGGCCAGCATCAGTACGACAGCATTCACGCGTATCATGCCTGCACGATTCAGGCGGTCGGCCAACCAGCCCAGCGGCCACTGCGCAAGCAAGCCCGCCGCCACGCTCGCAGCCAGGAATACAGCCACTTGACTGTTATCCAGCCCTTGCCGCAACGCGTATACAGGCGCCAGCCCATAGAACGCACCAGTGAGCACCCCTGCAACGAACAGCACCAGCAGCGAGAGCGGCACGCGCGCAACGTAATAACGCGCATGGATAGGCGCAGGCACTTGCAGCGCGGGGTGCAGCCGGCGCGTCAGGGCGACAGGGATCAGGCATAGCGCCGACACCATCGCCGCGAAAATCAGCGGCTGATAATTGAGCTCGGGAAACAGCGTCAGTGACAGCTGTCCCAGTACGGTGCCGCAACTCGAACACACCATGTAGAACGCAAACACGCGCCCTCGTTGTGCGTTTTCCGTCTGCTCGTTGAGCCAGCTTTCCAGCACCACGAACTGCGTCACCATTGCAATCCCGGCCAGAAAACGGAAACCCAGCCAGATCCAGAGGTTGTCCACCAGCGCCAGCACAAGCACAGTCACGGTGACGACAGCGGCCATGGCCGAATACGCACGGATGTGGCCCACCCGCATAATCACCTTGTGGCCAATACGCGCCCCGAACACCAGGCCCAGGTAATACACCGCAATCAGCCCGCCCACCCATAGCTCGGAAACATTAGCCGCCGTGAGCCGCAGGCTCATATAGGTATTGAACAGCCCCGAACCCACCAACAACAACAGCGTTGCCAGGTACAGAGAAAAAAAAGCGGCAATTGCTTGCACCATGACAGCGGCAAACCTCAATCAGCGGAATCGGAAAGCATGGCGGCTTGCCGCCACAAGGCGCCGGCCGGGTGCCCTGCCCTGCCGCCATGCGGGACAAGACAGGACGCCCGGCCGAAAATGTGCCGCCTCAACCAAGCTGCGACAGCATCGTGCCCGCGTCGCTGACTTCGAACTTGCCGCCTTGCTCAACATTCAGCTGCTTGACGACGCCATCATCCAGCAGTGCGGAGTAGCGCTGCGAACGCACGCCCATGCCGCGCGCGGTAAGGTCGAGCTCCAGCCCAAGCGCACGGGTCCAGGCGGCGCTGCCGTCGGCCATCATGCGCACACGGCCGTTTACCCCCTGGTCGCGCCCCCACGCCCCCATAACGAACGGGTCGTTGACAGCAACGCACCAGATTTCATCAACGCCGCTGGCCTTGAGCTTGTCTGCTGCCTCGATATAGCCGGGCAGGTGCTTCTGCGAGCAGGTGGGGGTATATGCGCCCGGCACGGCGAACACGGCGATTTTCTTGCCTTTTACCAGGTCGGCCACCTGGAAATTATTGGGCCCCACGGCGCAGCCGCCTGTTTCAACGTCAAAGAATTCGCTGAGTGTGCCGTCGGGAACGCGGTCGCCAATCTTGATGGTCATAATTACTCCGGTAGCTAAGCTTGGAAAGCATCGGGCGGATCCCGATGCGCTAAAAAACAGGCCCATCCGCAGCAGCGCTTGGGCGCTACGCATCAGGCATACCCGGGAGGTCGCGGCACACCGCAGCCGCACCGCCAACCGCCCGGCACCTGTAATCATACGACGCACGCGCAGGCCCTGCAGGCGGAGTGTCGTCCCGGACACGCCGCCGAAGACACAACAGACGATACGCGCGCCGATCCGCCACACTGCGACCGCCAGCACCCCGCATTGCGTATATCATAGGCGCCATCGGTGGCCGCGATGCCGCGCCGCCCGCCATCACCATCCACAAAACTCCGCCGCGTAAGGCACCCGCCCGCGCCTCTGCAAATGACTAAACGCAATCACCCCGCTGCGCCTGCCACTAGCGCCACACCTGACGAAACGCCGCGCCTGACGCATCTGGACGAAACCGGCAAAGCCACCATGGTCGATGTCGGCCACAAAGCGTCCACCCAACGCACCGCTATTGCCCAGGGCCGCGTGCGCCTGGGCCCACAGGCCTTCGCACTGCTGTCGGCCGGCAACAACGCCAAAGGCGAAGTGCTGGGCACCGCACGCATCGCCGGCGTGCTGGCCGCCAAGCGTTGTGCCGAACTCATCCCGCTGTGCCACAGCCTGCCGCTCAGTTTCGTGGGCATAGACTTCGACACCGACCCGGATGCTCGCACCATCACCGTGATCGCCACCTGCCGTACAGACTACAAGACAGGGGTCGAAATGGAAGCAATGACCGCCTGCAGCGTCGCCGCGCTCACTATCTACGACATGTGCAAGGCGGCCGATAAAGGCATCGTCATCGAGCAGGTTCGGCTATGCTACAAGTCCGGCGGCAAGAGCGGCGAATGGCATGCCGCGCCCGAAACAGCTGGCTGAATGCCCCACGTGCTCGCAGCCGGCGGCCTGGGGATGGCGCTGGGGTTGGCCAGTGGCGGCCTGGCCGCTCACTACACACATGCCATCGCCGGCGGCCAGCATCCTGATGCCGCCACCTTGCTGCATGCGCTCGCACGCGCCGGCCGGCGCGTGCCCGGCGCGGGTGGCAGCCATCTAGCGGGTGCCGCCGTACTGGCGATTGCCTGCATGGCAGCGTGGCTGGCATATGGCTGGTCGCCCCGCTTTGGCATAGTCACCACCATGGCATTCCTGCTTTGCTGCCTGGCGCTGATCGACGCTCGTACAGGGTTGCTGCCAGACGCCCTCAACATACCCCTGTTGCTACTTGGCCTGGCGGCGGCACCCGCCATCGGGCTTGTGGCCAACACCGCCGCAGCGCTGCTTGGCGCCCTGGCGGGCTACCTGATGCCGTGGCTGCTTGCCCGTGCTTACCAGGCCATGCGCGGCACCGAAGGTATGGGGAGGGGAGACTTCAAGCTGGCTGCAGCGCTGGGTGCATGGTGCGGCCTTGCCGCTCTGCCCACCGTGCTATTGCTTGCAAGCATCGGGGGGGTCGCCTTCGCGATGGTGCATCAGCGTACGCTGCGCCCATGCGGTGCCTACCCCTTTGGGCCTTTCCTGGCGGCTGCCGGCCTGATTGTCCTGCTGGCGCCGGAAGCAGGCATAGTAAGCGCTGCTCTGGACTCGACGCACTAGCATCCGCTCCATTACCCAAGGCCGCCATCGACCGCGCGGCCGCCCGCCCTCGCCTTTCGCGGGGGGGGGGGGGGCGGGCACCGTGCCACACTGCGGCATACCCGCTACAATGAACTAAAGAGAATGCCATAGAGATGGAGGCTGGCGTGGCACATTCCTGCATAAACGTTCTGTATTTTGCCCAAGTGGCCGAACTGGCCGGGCTCAGGCAAGAAAGCCTGCCGCTGGCCGCTCCCATTAGCGGTGCCGAATGGCTGACCCAACTCGAAGGCCGTTACCCTGCGCTTGCACCCACCGCGCGGCTCAAATTGGCGATCAATCAGCAACATTCGCCGCATCAGGCCATCATACAGCCCGGCGACGAGGTTGCCGTCTTCGAACCCGTGACGGGCGGCTGACGCTGGCCGTCACCGTCAAGCTCGGATATCAACCATGACCACCACCCTCCCCCTGAATGGCGCTGCCGCATCGAACACGACGACGGCACACCCGCAAACGTACCCAGCAGATACCTCTGGCGCAGCCAGCCCGGTGAACGACACGCGGCCGCAGGCCTCCAGCATTTGGGTACAGGAGCAGGATTTCGACAGCGCCGCCTTGGTGGCGGGCATGCGCCAGCGCACCGCCGGCCGTGCGGGTGCGCTGGTCAGTTTTACCGGATATGTGCGGGATTACACGCCCGACACCCCCACACACACCCTGTTTCTTGAGCACTACCCCGGCATGTGCGAACGCGAACTGCACGCGCTGTGCGCCACCGCGCGAGCGCGCTGGGACGTACAAGACTGCCTGATCGTGCATCGGGTGGGTGAGCTGCACAACACCGACCAGATCGTTTTCGTAGCCGTCGCCAGCGCTCACCGCGGCGATGCCTTCCGCGCCTGCGAGTTCATCATCGACGCCCTGAAGACACGCGCGCCGTTCTGGAAGCGTGAAGCGCTCGCGAATGGCGAGCGCTTCTGGGTGCAACAGCGCGAGTCGGATGCGGACAAGACCAATGCATGGGAATCCGGTGCCGCGCCGCCCTGAATCCCCACGCAGCGCCAACGCATCTGTCATCGGTAACCTCACTATATCGAACCCTCTCTCATGAGCAAAGCGACCCCAGGGCAAGCCACCCTGCCCCTGAACTGTGCAGTCATCACCATCTCCGACACCCGCGAAGCCACCAACGATACATCAGGCGACTACCTGGCCGAAAGCCTGCTGGCCGCTGGCCATCGTTGTGTACAACGGGTGATCTGCAAGAGCAGCCTGTACGAAATCCGCAAGCACATGAGCGACTGGATTCTCGACGCCGGCATTCAAGTCATCCTGGCCAACGGCGGCACCGGCTACTCGCACCGCAAATCCACGGCAGCGGCTGTCACACCGCTGCTCGACCAGACAATTACCGGCTTCGGTGAATTGTTCCGTTATCTGTCTTACAAAGATATCGGCAGCTCGATGCTGCAATCCGATGCCTTTGCCGGCATCGCCAACAATACCCTTATCTTCTGCCTACCCGGCTCCACCAAGGCGTGCCAGACCGCATGGGAAGGCATCCTGCGCGAACAACTCGACAGCACTCACCGCCCCTGCAATTTCGGAGCTTCGTTCCATGCTTGATTTCGACGACGCGCAGCAGCGCCTGGCCGCCGCTGGCGGCGTGCCCACCATCACCGAAAGCTGTCCGCTTTCCCAGGCGAGCGGCCGCGTGCTGGCGCAAACATTATTCGCCACGCTAGATCTCCCGCCCGCCGACAACAGCGCCATGGACGGCTATGCAATCCGCCATGCCGATTACGCACCCGGCCGGGCGCTGCCGATACAGCAACGCTGCTTTGCGGGCGAAAAGCCACAGGCGCTGGTAGCGGGCCAAGCAATCCGCCTCTTTACCGGTAGCTTGATTCCCGAAGGTGCCGATACGGTGGTCATGCAGGAAGACGCGGAGGAAGCCGACAACGCCGTTACCCTCACTCTCGCCCCCACGCTTGGCACGCACGTAAGACGGCGTGGCGAAGATGTGGCCCAGGGCAAGCAGCTACTGGCGCGCGGCACACTGCTGCGCGCGGCTGAACTGGCCTTGCTGGCCTCGCAAGGCTACGCCGAGGTGCCGGTCTTTGCCCGCCTGAAAATCGGCCTGCTGACCACCGGCGACGAGCTTGTCGCGCCAGGCACGCCACGTGACGAAGCACAGATATTCAACTCCAACAGCCCCATGCTGGCGGCGCTGGCCGCAGGCCTGGGCGCGCAGGTCGTGCATACCCTGCACGCGGCGGATACCGCATCCGCCCTGGATGATGCCTTCCAGACGCTGCTGCGCGATTGCGATCTCATCCTGACGGTGGGCGGCGTATCCGTGGGCGAAAAAGACTTGGTCAAGCCCACCATCGAACAACTGGGGGGTACGCTGGACATGTGGCGTGTACGCATGAAGCCGGGCAAGCCCGTTGCCTTCGCACGCATACAGGGCAAGCCCGTGGTGTGCCTGCCTGGCAACCCGGTATCGGCCTTCGCCGTGTTTACCCTGCTAGTGACACCCCTGGTGCGAGCCATGCAAGGCCGCGCCGATACCCTGCCCCCGGTTGGGTTCGGCACGCTCGCGACATCTCAAGTGTTCCAGGAAAAGCGCGACGATTTTTTGCGGGTGCGTGCCGAACCCCGGGCTGATGGGCTGCCGCAGCTTGTGCCCTATGCGCAGCAGGGTTCGGGCATCATCAGCGCTTTGCCGTGGGCCAGCGGCCTGGCTCGCGTCCCGGCTGGCGCAAGCACCGGCAATGGCGCCGTGCTGCGGTACTACGACCTGGCACACTGGCTGGCATAACCCCGCAGCGCGCCCACGCGCCGCACGGTATGCCGCCAAGCATTCTCGGCGCTGCGCAGCACATGCGCTCAGGCTGACACCACCCCGACCACCCCGGCACGCACCAGCGCGTCGGCCAGCGCCATGAACTGTGCCACTGATAGTTCTTCGGCACGCGCCGTTGCCGGGATGCCCAACCCGTCCCAATCAATATGGCCCGCCCACTCCGACAAGCCGCGCCGCAGCATTTTGCGGCGCTGCGCGAACGCCCGCGCCACTACTTGCTCAAAAGCGCGCTCGCTGAGCGGCTTCGGCCTGTTTTCGGGCAGCGGCACCATGCGCACCACCGCGGATACCACGCGAGGCGGCGGATCGAAGGCCTCGGGCGGCACATCGAAGAGCTTCTCCATGCGGTAGCGCGACTGGAGCATAACGGACAAACGGCCATAATCGGCCGTGCGCGGCGCCGCAACCATGCGATCGATCACCTCTCGCTGCAGCATGAAGTGCTGGTCCAGCACTTGGCTCGCGCATCCCAGCAAATGGAATAACAATGGGCTCGAAATGTTATAGGGCAGATTGCCCACGATGCGCAGCCGCTCGCCCAAGCCCGCAAAGTCAGTCTTGAGCGCATCGGCCTCGACGACAGTGAGCCGATTGGCCGGATAGTTCAGACGTAGCCGGGCGGCCAGGTCGCGATCGATCTCGACAACTGTCAGGTGGTCCAGCGCCCCGAGCAGCGGCGCGGTCAGTGCGGACAGGCCGGGGCCGATCTCCACGACTGCGTCGCCCCGCGCGGGTGCGATAGCACGCACAATGGCGTCAATGACGCCCTCGTCAACCAGAAAATGCTGGCCGAATCGTTTGCGGGCTTGATGAACCATCTGTGTCAGCGCCGCCCGCTGCTCGACTGCGGATCAAGACGGTTGTCGATATAGGCTCGGCCACGCAATTGATTGAGCCATTCTTCGACGGCCGGCTCAAGCCTGCGCTCGAACAGGGCCCGACGCGCCTGCATCCGCTTGTATTCATCGCCCATGTCTTTGCTGCGGCGTTCGATCACTTCGATCAGGTGCCAGCCAAACTGGGATTGCACCGGTTGGCTCAGTTGCCCCGGCTGCAGCCCGTTCATGGCCTGCTCGAAGGCAGGCACCGTTTCACCGGGCGTCAGCCAGCCCAGATCGCCGCCTTGCGGTGCAGTCGCGTCTTCAGAGTAGCGCTTAGCCAAATCGGCAAATTTTTCGCCGTTTTCGATGCGCTGACGCAGTTGAACCAGCCGTGTGCGGGCCTGCTCATCTGTCATGACCTTGGATGTCTTGATCAGAATGTGGCGCGCATGTGTCTGCGTGACCATCATGGGGCCCTGCTGGCCCGTGACAGGCGCGGCAGGCTCCGCTTGCGGCGCAGCCTGTGCGCGTGCGGGACCGGACTGGCCGCGCGTCAGGACTTTGAGAATGTGAAAACCATTGCCGCTCTGGATGATGCCACTGACCTGGCCTGCCTGCAGATCGCGGGTAGCCTGAACGAAGAGATCCGGCCACCCCGCCACTGGCCGCACCCCCATGTTGCCACCCTCGAGCGCCTGCGGGCCGTCAGAGGACGATGCCGCCACGCCGGCGAAATCAGCGCCGCCGCGCACTTTGGCGAGCAGCCCCTCGGCCTTGCGCCGCAACTCGGCAACCTGTGACGACGATGCACCCTCGGGCACCGCCACGAGAATCTGCGCAATGCCCAATACTTCGGGCCCCGTCGCAGCGGGCGCGGGCGCAGCAGGCGCGGCGCCCGCCTGGGGTTGCTTGGACGCCGCCGCTTGCCCGCCCTGACTGCGCAAGAAGGCATCGATTTCGGCATCGGAAATCATAATGGTGCTGTCGACCGCCCGCTGGCGCAACATATCGAAGCGCACTTCATCGCGCAGGCTGTCGAGATAGTCAGACCACTTGATGCCGGATTTCTCGATCTCCGTACGTAGCTGGGCCGTAGAGATCCGGTTACGCTGGGCAATGGTGTCCAGCGCACGCTGCACCTGGGCGTCATTGACGCGAACACCAAGCCGGTCGGCCTCCTGGCGCTCGAGTTCCTGCGTGATCATGCGCTGCAATACTTGCTTGCGCAGCACATCGTCGGGCGGAACAGGGATGTTCTGCTGGCGCAGTTGCTGGCGTGCGGACTGCGTCTGGGTTTCGACCTGCCGCAATGTGATCACGTTTTTGTTTACAACGGCAGCAATACCGTCGACGAATTCAGGCGCCGCCTGGCTGGCGGCAGGCTTGGCCGCCTTGGCCGGTGCGGCAACCGTTGCAACAGCGGGCAGCAACCCGGCCAGCAGGCCGGCAAGCAGCACTGCAAGCCAGGGCGTCGCACCCATCTGGTGCGTCTTGGCATGCTTACTTCGCATTATTCATACCTCTCGAAAGTGGTTTTTTCCGGTATAGGTGTCGCGACGGGCTCGTAGCCGATGACGCGGTCTTTGAGCAGGCTCATTGGATCGCTGCCCAATGAGCCCAGCCCTGCAAGTTCAAGCTGGAAGAAGACGGCGCTGTTCACGTCTTCACGTGACACTGCATAGCGCTGCATCACCACGCGTGCTGTCCAACAGCAATCGCCCTTGTACTCAAGCCCCATGATGGATTGCGTATTACGCTTTTCCTGCAAGGAGTAATCGTAACGACCCATCGCGTACAGCTTACGGGTAAGCGGCCACTGCCCCGTCAGGCTCGCCTGTTCGCGTGTGCGGTCGGCATCAGGGCTAAGCACCAAGGTGGGATCGTCGATCATGCGGATATCGCGTTCGTAGCGATACGACAGGCCCAGCGTTGCAAGCCGTTTGGGCATCCAGCGAATACCCGCCGACATGCGATTGCGCTCTTTGGACTCGGGGCTGACCTGCGCATCGAAGCGCACACTGAACTTGTCGGTAAGCGCGGCCTTCATGCCAAAGAGATAATCCGAGCGGCGGTTGGTGCGCGGCTCACGATACAACGTAACCTTCTGGTCGGCAAAATAGAAACGCTGCGCGGCCGACAGCGACAGACGTTCGAAACCGCTGTCTTCGTCCAGCCATCGCGAAGTGAGCCCGAGAGTGACCTGGTTGGCATTGGCGATGCGGTCCCAGCCGCCCGAGAAGATGTTTTCGTCGAAGGCCTGGGAAAAGTTGAACGCGGCCTGCGCCGTATCGTAGATGGGGATATCGGACTGATCGCGGTAAGGCACATACAGATAGTACATTCGCGGCTCCAGCGTCTGGATGGCGTTATTGCCGAAGAGCGTGGTCTTGCGCTCGAAGGTCATCCCGCTGTCCAGCGAAAGTATCGGCAGCGCACGCGTGTGCGTGTCGGGCCGGCCCGCAAAATATGGCAGGTCGTCAACATACCAATCGGTGCTGTATTGGCTCAGGTGCAAGCCGGCCTTGGGGGTGATGTACCAGCCCGGACGGACAATAGGGTGAGACACCGAGGTATACGATGTCATACGGGTGCCGTCGGGCGCCCGATGGCGCGTCCGCCACGGATCAAAGATGCTGCCAGTGTAGCGGCCCGTGTAGTACGGCATGCGAAATTTGGTGGCGTAGTTCTCGGACACGACGTCGAACCCGCCCCAGTTGTAGCGCGCACCCCGCACAAAGAGCTCGGGCAGCTTGTCGTACTGCGGCGTCATGTAATAGCCAAGCGTGGCATCTTGCAACGTCTGGTATTTATAGGCCGCCACACTGGCGTAAAAATACTTGCTGCCGCCCCAAGACAATGCCGCGGAACTGGGCAAGTAGTTGAGGGTGGAGTCTGTCAACCCAAACGAGGAGAAATCGCGGAAATAGTCGTCGTCAGACACCCGGCGGACATCGAACGAGGCATTGAAGCCGCCACCCAGGCTTTGGCGATGCTGCGCCATCAACAGCCAGCGGCTGTCGCCCGTAAGGCGATCGCTGCCAAGATAGGTGCCGTCCACCTGCCCACTGTAAGTGCTGCCCAGATAACGGAACTGCCCGCCAAGCTGCAGCCCGCGCTTGGACAGATAACGGGGCGCCAGTGTGGCATCGTAATTTGGCGCCAGGTTAAGGTAGTATGGTACCGACAGATCGAAGCCGCTTTGCGACGACATGCCATAAGTAGGCAGCAGAAAGCCTGATTTGCGTTCTTTCTTGATCGGAAAGGTAAGATACGGCGAGTACAGAATAGGCACATTTTTGAAATACAGCACGCCGTTGCGCGCCACGCCTTCGTTTTCTTCGAAATCCAGGTCGACCCGCGGCGACGAGATATACCAAGACGGCTCGGGACACGGGCAACCAGCGTAGACGACGTCTGTCAGGCGCATGCGGCTCTTGCTGAAAATATCGGCCCGTGTGGCCACCCCGGTGCCGCCCGCGGCGCCAAGCCAGAAATTCGGCTCGGTGACTTCGCCCGTATCGCTGTCGACATTGAAATCCATGGCCGTGCCACGCACAATGCTGCCTTCGCGCATGATAAGGCCATTGCCGCGCACACGCGCCTGCCCGGTGGCGCGGTCGTAGTCGATATAGTCGCCTTTGACCACGGAATCAATGCGGCGCACCTCAGCCGAGCCTTTCAGGATGATGCGGCCATCCTGGGTGGTTTCCATCTTGTCGGCCACCGTGAAGGCCGAGATCTCGCTGTCGTTGACATTGCTGTGCAGGGACAGCCGGGGCGCCACACGCAAACTACCAGCCTGCGCCTCGGGCGCCTCAGACGCTGCACCCTGCGCGCCGGCGCGCTGCTGCGCCTGCGCCGCCGGCACAGAGCCAAGAGCGATGAGTATTGCCCACCAGACCAAACGCACGAGGATGAAGCCTCCTGAAAAACCGAATATTATTATGCCCGCGCTCCGTTACCGGGTCTGGCACCCGGTATTATAGAGACAGCAGTCATGCGGCATGCATGATTAAAGCATGCCGGCGCCGCTCCCGTCCCCGCGATTTCCCCTCTGATATGAATCTTGTTACCAATCCTGGCCGCGACACCCGGCGCGATGCAATGCTGCAATGGCTGGGCGTCATTGCGCCCTCGCATAGCCTAGACTTGTCCACACTCGAGCCCGCTTCGGCCGACGCCAGTTTCCGGCGTTATTTCCGCCTCCGCGCGGGGCCGGGCACGGCAATCGTGATGGACGCGCCACCCAGCCACGAAGACTGCCGGCCATTCGTGCATGTCACCCGCCTGCTGCACGACGTGGCACTTAACGTACCGCGGGTTCTGGCACAGAATCTGGACGACGGTTTTCTGCTGCTGTCCGATCTTGGCCGGGATACTTTTTATCACGCAATCGGAGAGGGGCTGGGCGACGCCCGCCTGCAATCCATGTATCGCGGCGCGCTGGGCGCGTTGGTGCGCATGCAGCAGGCTTCCACCACCGGCTTGGCCGCCTTCGATGCACGACGCCTGCTCGACGAGCTATCGGTTTTCCCCGAATGGTATGCGCGCACGCATTGTCAGGCCGAACTCACCGCTGTCGAACAAGATGCGCTGGGCAGCACCTTTGGCATGCTAGTGGCCGACAACGCCGCTCAGCCCCACGTACTGGTCCATCGCGACTTCCATTCGCCCAACCTGATGGTCGGCGCCCACGACGACGCCCCGGGCATCATCGATTACCAAGACGCCCTCGCCGGCCCCATCACCTACGACATCGCCTCGCTAGTCATGGATGCCCGCACCACATGGGAAGAGCCTCAACAGCTCGACTGGGCAATCCGTTACTGGCAGGCAGCGCGGTCGGCAGGCCTACCGGTGGGCGACGATTTCGCCGAATTCCACCGCGCCTACGAATGGATGGGCCTGCAGCGCAACTTGCGCATTCTGGGCGTGTTCGCCCGACTGTCGCACCGCGACGGTAAACACCACTACCTGGATCACATGCCGCGGGTCAGCGCCTATGTACGCCAGGTGGCTGCCCGCTACAACGTCTTCCGCCCTCTGCTTCGCATTCTCGACAGGCTCGAAAACCGCCAGGCCGCCACAGGGTTCACCTTTTGATGCGCGCCATGATCCTGGCGGCCGGGCGGGGCGAACGCATGCGGCCATTGACAGACAGCGTCCCGAAGCCATTGCTGCGGGCCGGTGGCAAGCCCCTGATTGCCTGGCATATCGAGCGCCTGGTCGCTGCCGGCATTACCGACATCATCATCAACCACGCGTGGTTGGGCGACCAGATCGAGCAGGCATTGGGCGATGGCAGCACATTCGGCGCCCGGCTTGCCTATTCGCCCGAACCGCCCGGGGCACTCGAAACCGCGGGCGGCATCGCCCAGGCCTTGCCGTTTTTCCATGAGCAGCCTTTTCTGGTCGTGAATGGCGATGTGTGGTGCGATTGGCCAGCCACCCAAGCACCCGCCTTCGCCCGCGCCCTTGCCGATTCGGGCCGCAGCGCCTGGCTGCTGCTGGCCGATAACCCGCCCCAGCATCCACAGGGCGACTTCTGCCTGCTGCCCGACGGTACGGTACACGACAAAGCCGCAGACACTGGCGCGGGTCAAATCCTTACATTTTCGGGCATTGGCATTTACACACCCGCATTGTTCGCCCCCATCACCCCCGGCATGCGGGCGCCGCTTGCGCCGCTGCTGCGCCACGCAATGCTTGCCAGGCAAGTCACGGGCACCCGCCATGCGGGCGCCTGGGAAGACATCGGCACACCCGAGCGCCTGAGCGCACTCGATCGGCGCCTGGGCACGGCTTCCCGCGCCTGACGCCACTGCGCCCAGGCGCCCAGGCGCGGCAGTGGCCGCCGCGGGCTGACCTCCAACAGCACTGCATTTGGCAAACGCAACGCCCGACCCGGCACCGGTATGGATATG
Source organism: Pusillimonas sp. TS35 (assembly GCF_009857885.1). GTDB lineage: Bacteria > Pseudomonadota > Gammaproteobacteria > Burkholderiales > Burkholderiaceae_B > Allopusillimonas > Allopusillimonas lactea. The sequence continues at coordinate 23,646 of NZ_WWER01000011.1, forward strand.
TCCAGTCACCTTATCCGCACTACAAAATACAGCTATTTCTATCAAATCGAAACCAACACGACTGCACTACTGTCCGCATCACAGAATCTGGTCTATGCTTAATGGTTTTTCTGGGGCACTGCCTCTTGCTCCCATTTCGCCACGCCAGGATCCCTGCCCATGTTCGGTTCGCGCAAACGTAATGTCTTCACCCCCACCGCCTACGGCTCGGCACGCCGCTCGCGGCGCATACCGCGCTGGTTTTTGCTGCTGCTGGCCGGCATCGTGCTAGGCGCTGGCGGCCTGCTGTTCCTGCAAAAAAGCTACGGGCCGCAGCGTCTCACCGTCGAACAGTCAGAACAACTGCACTACGACTTGAACAGCCTGGGTATCGACAAGCAGCGCCTGCAGTCCGAGCTGGCACAAACTAGCCGCAGTCTGTCCGAAGCCCAAACCAGGCTGACCGCGCAAGAAAAAGCGCTGACTGAAGCGAATGCCAGTGTCGAGACGCTCAAGAAAGATGTAGCGATGCTGGCCAACGCCATGCCGCCCGATCCGCGTGGCACGTCGCCTGGCATCCGGGCGGCAGATTTCAACAACCGGGATGGCCAGTTGGCCTACCAACTGCTGCTCATGCAAGATGCAAATAAAGCGGCGCAGACGTTCACCGGCCATGCAGAGATGATCGTAACGGGGCGTTACCCCAACGGCCGCACGGGTACCGTCTCGCTGCCCGCTGTCGATCTTTCACTGGGGCGCTATACACAGCTTCAAGGCATGGCCGAACTGCCCGCCGGCTTCCAGGCACGCCGCGTCACCGTGAACGTGCGAGGCCAGGGCTCGGATAAGGTCGTCGCCACGCGCACGCTGATCGTCTCGCGCTAGCAGACCGGCCGTATAGCGGCGCGGCAGCGATACGCCGCGCCATCCCAGGCCACTCCAACAACACGCAACGACATACGCAACACCACGTGGCATCGCCGGCACCGTGCCGGCGATGCTTCAACCCACATGCTGCAGAAACTCCCGCAAGCGCTGGCTGGGCGGGTTGCTCAACAGCTCGCTGGGCGGGCCATCCTCAGCAATCCGGCCGCCATCGATAAAAATCAGCCGCGTGCCCACCCGACGGGCGAACTCCATTTCGTGTGTCACCACCACCATGGTCATACCCGATTGCGCCACATCCTGCATCACCTTCAGCACCTCGTGGCGCAGCTCAGGATCCAAGGCAGAAGTAGGCTCATCAAATAGCATCAGGATAGGTTTGATCGCCAGCGCCCGGGCAATCGCCACCCGCTGCTGCTGCCCGCCTGACAACTGGCCGGGGTAATGATCCACCTTGGCCGACAGGCCCACTTTGTCCAGCAGCGCCAGCGCCTCTTCGCGCGCCTTCGCGCGCGGCAGCCCGCGCGTGTGCACTGGGCCGAACATGACGTTCTCGAGGGCCGTAAGCTGAGGAAACAGGTTGAACTGCTGGAACACCATGCCTGCCTCACGGCGCAGTTCACGCACTTGCGCGCCCTTGCCCAATACGCTCAGGCCATTGACGATGATGTCGCCACCCTGAATGGTTTCGAGGACATTGATACACCGCAGCAAGGTTGACTTGCCCGAGCCAGATGGCCCCACAATCACTACCACCTCGCCTTTTTCTATCGTCAGGTTAATGCCGTCGAGCACGGTGTTTTCGCCGAAACGTTTCACCACATTCTTGAATTCGACGATGCTCATACGATCTGTGTCCTGTGCTCAATGAATTTAAGCGTGGCCGCGATAATGCCGGTGAGTATCAGATAGATGATGGCCACAGCCCCCCAGATTTCGACCGATCTGAAATTGCCGGCTATGATCTCCTGCCCCTGGCGCGTCAGCTCCGCCACCCCGATCACGATGAACAGCGACGAGTCTTTCAGGCTGATAATGCACTGATTACCCATCGCCGGGATCATGCGCCGCAACGCCACCGGGCCAATGATGTACACCAGGATTTTCCAGAATGGCAGGCCCATTGCCTGCCCCGCTTCTTTCAGCCCCTTGGGCACCGACTGCAGCGCACCACGCACAATCTCGGCGATGTAGGCACCCGAGTTGATCACCAGTGTAAAGATGGCGGCCGGCACCGCCTCAATGCGCCATCCGGCAATCAGCGGCAGGGCAAAATAGATGAACATGACCTGCACCACAATGGGTGTACCGCGTATCACCAGAATATACACCTGCGACAAAAACGACAGCGCAATCGGAATATAAGCGGCCAGGCGCACCAACGTGGCGATCGCGATCAACACTTGCAGCAACGCCCACACCCAAGCGGGCACCCCCGGCATCACCGCCCCCAGCCAGCCCGGCAGACGCACGAGCACATACAGGCCCACCAAGGTGAGGACAGCCGCGAGAATACTCGGCCCATCGATGCGTACCCGGATATAGGTTGTGATGACACCCGTCAGAAATCCAATGATGCAGCCCCCGATGAGGCCGAGCACGGTAATCTGGATGGTGAGTTTGGCGCCATCCATGAGGCTGGGCAAAGCCGCCCAGATGACTGACCACTCGAACGACATGGCGATGGCCCCTTTAGTAAGTGTGCGCCAACGGCATGCGCACCGCTGCGGACGGAAGAATCAAAAAAGGCGACCGTCGCCTTGCGGGCAACCAGTCGCCATGACAGCTAGCGTAAGGCTACTTGAGCCAAGGTTACTTGACCTTCTCGCCAAACCATTTCGTGTACAGCTTGTCGTACGTGCCATTGCTTTGCAGGGTTTTGAGCGCATCGTTGACGACAGGCACCAGCTTGCTGCCTTTGGGGAAGGCGATGCCGTAATAATCGCCGCTCTTGAGGGCGCCAACCACTTTGACCTTGCCCTTGCCTGCTGTCTGGGCAAAGTACTGCACGTTGGGGGTGTCGTGCACCACCGCATCCACGCGCCCCGTCGCCAACTCGAGGAAGGCATTGTCGATGTTGGGAAACAGCTTGAGCTTAGCCTCAGGCACATTGGCCTTCAGGTAGTCGACCGTCGCCGTACCGATCTTCACTGCCACCGTCTTGCCCTTCAGGTCGGTGGCCGACTTGATGCCGTCGTTGTTCTGCGCCACCAGAATGGCCAGGCCGCTTTCATAGTAAGGGTCGGAAAAATCGATCACCTTTTTGCGATCGTCGCGAATCGTGATGCCGGCCAAGGCCGCATCCAGATTGCCAGTCTGCAGGCCGGGGATAATGCCGTTGAAATCCATGGGCCGCAGCTCGTACTTGAGATTGGCCTGCTTGGCGATGGCATCCCACAGATCGATGTCGAAACCCGTGTACTTGCCGTCCTGCTTGAACTCGAATGGTACAAATGCAGTGTCGGTGGCAACCAGCAGGGTTTTATCCTGCGCAACCGCGCTGCCGGCCGGTAGCGCCAGGGCGATGGTTAGCCCTGCCAGAAATGCCTTGGCTTTATTTTTAAGCATTGCGGACTCCTTTTGAGAAAAAGCAATGGTAACCGATGCGCGAACCGTGGGCCTCGGGGCCCCGCCATTTGGCAGTATCGCGCACCGGGGTGGGCCCGGGCAAACCCCGGCGTACTCAGAACGCCGGAACGATGGCGCCCTTGTACTTGGTTTCGATGAACTTCTTGATGTCGTCGTTGTTCAGCGACTTGACCAGCTTTTGTATCGCAGGATCGTTCTTCTTGGCTTCGGTCGTCACGATGATGTTGGCGTAGGGCGAATCCGAACCTTCAATGAACAGCGCATCCTTGACCGGGTTCAGCCCCGCTTCGAGCGCGTAGTTGGTATTGATCAAAGCCAGGTCGACGTCAGGCAGCACGCGCGGCAGCGTGGCCGCCTCCAGCTCCTTGAATTTCAACTTCTTGGGGTTTTCAACGATATCGCGCGACGTCGCGAGGATATTGCTTGGATCCTTCAACTTGATCAGACCCTGTTTTTGCAGCAATAGCAAGGCGCGTGCGCCATTCGACGGGTCATTGGGCAGCGCCACCAAGGCACCTTCCTTCAGATCTTTGATGTCTTTGATTTTGCTGGAATATGCGCCAAAGGGCTCGACATGCACCTTGCCGACCGTCACCAGTTTTGTACTGTGCTCTTTGTTGAAGGAGTCCAGATAAGGCTGGTGCTGGAAGAAGTTTACGTCGATATGGCCATCGGCGACCTGCTGATTGGGCTGCACGTAATCGGTGAACACCTTGATATCCAGCTCGACGCCTTCTTTGGCCAGGACAGGCTTGACGCGCTCGAGCAGCTCGGCATGCGGCACCGGCGTGGCGGCCACGCTCAGCTTCTCGGCATGCGCCGCCGTACCCAGCAGCATGGCCGCCCCCAACGCCAACACTGGCGCGAATTTCTTGAACGACATATTCACTACTCCTAAAAAAGTGCTTGGATGAGAAGCCCGGAATCGGCGATCCCTGCCATAACCCGCGCCCGCCGTTGAATCGAGCGCTTATTTTCTGCTCAAGCGGGCCACCAGCCGGTCGCCGAATACCTGCAGAATCTGCACCAGAACCACCAGAATGACCACGGTGACGATCATAACGTCAGTCTGGTAGCGCTGATAGCCGAAACGCAAGGCCAGATCGCCCAGGCCGCCCCCGCCGATCACACCCGACATGGCCGAATAGCCCACTAAAGCAATCGCCGTCACAATGACAGCGGCCACAATACCTGTGGTGGCTTCTGGCACCAACGCCATCAGCACCGTCTGCCGTGAATTCGCCCCCATGGCGCGGCATGCTTCGGACACACCTGGATCCAGCTCGCGCAAGACATTCTCGACCAACCGCGCAAAAAACGGCGCCGCGCTGACGACCAGCGGCGGCACCGCGCCCTGCACACCCAGCGAGGTGCCTGCCAATACACGCGTAAGCGGGATCATCACGATAAGAAGGATAAGAAACGGCACTGATCGCAGCACGTTCACAACGAAGGACAACGCGTGATACACCGGGCCGTTATCAAGCATCTGACCCCGGCTGGTGAGGAACAGCACAACGCCAAGCGGCAGGCCGATGACCACCGTGAACACCAGCGAGAAACCGGTCATCAGCAAGGTATCTATCGTCGCCTCGGCGATGAGTGCCCAATCGATATTGGTGAATGTCATGCCCTGAGCACCTCGCACTGAATACCATCGGCGGCGAGCATGTCCGCCATGCGGCGCAGGCCATCAGACCCGCCCTGCACAGACACGACCAATTGGCCGTACCGTGTACCTTTGATACTGCCCACCGACCCCTGCAGTATGCTCAGGTCGAGCTCAAGCTCGCGGCTGATGCGGCTGATGAGCGGCTGCACCGTCGCCTCGCCCCGGAAGCTCAGGCGAAACAAGCGCCCGCCTATGCCATGCGCCATCTCGCGCCACCCTTCGGCATCCATGCCGCTTTCAGACAACAGGGACTGCGTCACCGTGTGGCGCGGATGCAGAAAGACATCGACGACATCGCCACTTTCAACAATGCGTCCCGCGTCGATCACCGCCACCTTGTCGCACACTGTACGGATCACATCCATACCGTGCGTGATGAGCACAATAGTCAGGCCCAATTGGCGGTTGATATCCAGCAGCAGTCGCAGTATCGATTGCGTGGTTTCAGGGTCCAGCGCCGACGTGGCTTCATCGCACAGCAGCAACTCGGGTTGGTTCGCCAGCGCCCGCGCAATGCCCACACGCTGCTGCTGCCCGCCGGATAACTGCCGAGGATACTTGGATGCATGCGCGTCCAGCCCCACAAGCGACAGCACCTCTCGCGCACGCTGCGTCTGGGCCTCGCGGCCCATGCCGGCCAGCCGCAAAGGGAAGCGCACGTTGTCCAGTACCGTGCGCGAACGCAGCAGATTGAAATGCTGGAACACCATGCCGACACGCTGCCGGTAGGCGCGCAGACGGGTATCGCTGTATTGGGTGATGTCTTCATCGCGCACAAGCACCCTGCCTGAACTGGGGCGTTCGAGCAGGTTCAGCATGCGGATGAGCGTGCTTTTGCCAGCGCCCGAGCGGCCGATGATGCCAAAAATCTCGCCTTGCGCCACATGCAGGTCTACCCCTGCCAGGGCGTGCGAAACCCGGCCGGGCGACGCGTATGTTTTGTGAATGTTTTCCAGACGGATCAAGGTGCCAGACTCTACAGGGACAAGCAAGCCGACAAATGCAAACACCTGCCCGCAACCGTGCCCGGCAGGCGCGGGCTCTAAGCGAAATAATTTAACACATGCCCGGCGCCACCCCCGGCCGCCGCAGCGTTCCGCATGAAGTGGGCTCGCGCCGCACCAGCAATAGCATTTGCCGTGGAACTTGCTATAGTTAACTGAACACGCGGCCAGATATAACGCCATCGGCCCGCGCCGCATACATAAGTGGGCGACGCAAAGCGCAACCCGATTTCCAAAGACAAGGGGCCGCGTGTAACCACGCGGCCCCTTGATGGTATTGGTGGGTCGTGCGCGGCTCGAACGCGCGACCAACGGATTAAAAGTCCGGTGCTCTACCGACTGAGCTAACGACCCAAAAACTTAAGAACGAAATTATGAAACAAACCGAGTCTATTGTCAACCGACATGGCATAGAAAAATCATCCAGCGGCAATTTGTCGGTACGCGCGGATAACGACAAGCGAAACAACAGGGGGGCACAGCAAGCCGTGCGCTTGTGGATCATGTCGGACCTGCACCTGGGCAATGGCGGATTGACACTCGCGCCGGTCGAGGCGGATATCGTCATCCTGGCCGGCGACATCAGCCGCCCGCGCCAGGCGATCGAATGGGCTGATGCCACCTTCGACGTACCGGTGCTGTATGTACCCGGTAACCACGAGTTCTACGGCAGCTCAATGGCGAAAGCGCGCCAGGCTTTGCAGGCATTTTCGCAAGGCACACGCGTACATGTGCTGGACAACAGCGAAACCACACTCCTGGGCGTTCGGTTCCTGGGCAGCACGCTGTGGAGCGATTTCAATCTCTCGCCCAGCGCGGCGGCACGCGACACTGCCATTCGCCAGGCGCTTGGCCTGATACGGGACTTCGAACGGATTGAATCCGACCAGCACCCGGGCACCCCCTTCTCGCCCGACGACATGGAGGCGCTATTCGCCCATAACCGTACATGGTTGGCCGCGCGGCTGACTGAAGGCAGCAACCTGCCCACAGTGGTCATCACGCATCATGCGCCGTCCACGCGCAGCATCCACCCGCGCTTTGCGGGCTCTCCCATCAATGCCTGTTTTGTATCGGACAGCGAGCACCTGCTGGACGCAAGCCGTGCATCGCTGTGGATACACGGCCATACGCACGACAGCTTCGACTACAGCGTGAATGGCACGCGCGTGGTGTGCAACCCACGCGGCTATATACGCGACGGAGAGCTCGAAAACCAGGCGTTCAACCCGGCCTTTACCGTGGACGTGACAGCGACGGGCGTCAGCGCGCCCGCGATATCCTGACTTCCGCCCCGCGGCGCTTTACCTCGAGCCCCTCGGAGGGCAGGATGCGCAAGCCCTCCAACCCTTTGATGTAGCTGGAGCCCTGCATCTGCATGACGCGAATCTTGTTGCGCATGACCACCGGGCTGTGTTCGGGCATGCCAAACATCCAGACTTCTTCGAGAATACGAGCCGAATTGAACTCGCCCGCATGCTGCACCACGGGGCCTAGACACAGCATATGGCCTTCGCGGCCGAACAGCGGCATCGTATCCAGGCCTGCTTCGAACGTCCAGGTGGTGCCCCCCTCGTAGCGCTGGCCGGTGGCCAGATCCCACCACGCGTCGCCAGCCGGCAAATAGACCTGCACTTTGTTGCCGGGCTGCAGCACCGGCGCCACCAGCAGCGCGGGGCCAAGCATATACTGCGTGTCCCAGGCCTGCGCCACAGAATCGGACGGAAATGCCAGCGCCATGGAGCGCTGCACCGGCAGCCCGGTGCGTACGGCATCTTCGATGATGCCCAGCACATACGGCACCAGGCGGTAGCGCCACTGCAGCCAGTGCCGCACCAACACTTGCGTGGCCTCGTCGAAGGAGGCGGGCAGCAGGGCCGGCGCGGCCTGGAAGCTAAAGTTGCCAGAGAACACGCACATTGCCAGCCAGCGTATGTAGCACTCGGGCGTCATGCTGTCGGTTGCATGCCGCGCCGAGCCCAGCGCGTGCGTTTGCACCGGGATACCGCTGTCGCCGAGCGAGAGCGCCGTGCGCAACGTATGCGCCATGGCGGCCCAATCGTTGCCGGTGCGCGGCCCTACCTGCCAGGCAAAACGCTGCGCGGAGGGAAATATGTCGCGGCTACAGACGACACCTTCCTGGGGCGTCTTGTGGCCAGCCACCGCCTCGAACAGCGCGCGGCGAACGAGCACAGGGTAGAGCGTGCGCAAAACCGCCCCGGTTTCGCCGCCACGCGCGGTGATGCCATCGGGAATGTTGTACTGGGCGTCGCAGACCGGGGAGGTCAGGCCTTCGTCAACGCTTTGGCGCAGGCGTTCGACCCAGAGCTTGTAGACGTCTTTGTGCGTGAGGTCGAGCAGCCCAAACGGCTTGCCGCCAGATGCATCGGTGCCCGCAATGCGCACCGCGTTGCTGTCGTCGTCAAGCAGCAGCCAGCCACGGTCTTCCCATTCCGCAAACAGTTCGGTGTCGGCCAGAACGCCGGGAAACACTGGCGCGGCAAGCTGAAGATTGGTGGCCTGCAAGCGCCCGTACAAATCGCGGGTATCGGCGACACGGCCTGCATCCCATTCAAAGCCGGGTTTGTCTGCCTGGAACCCCAGCGGGGCAGGCGCCGCGAGGTTGGCCACGTCCAGCCCCCATTGCTGCTCACGAAAAACCTGGGCGGCCTGCAACAGCGCGTCGACCGACTGGCCGGGCACCTGGTCGAGCCAGACGCCCATGGGTGCCAGGCCGGGCTGCCCTGCGCGACCCGTGAGGGCCGTATAGGCATTGAGAATCTCGGCCGGTTCGCCGGCAAAGATGAAGACATCCAGCACGGTGTCGTGAACAACGGCTTGGTACTGATCGGGATCCGCGCAGCCCATGTCGTGTTCGACACGTGAGAAGGTGTTGAAGTAGAGACCCCAGCCCTTGGTGCTCCAGACCAGGGGCAAGGCGCGGCAAGCCGGGTCATCGGTGACCAGGTGCTCGCCGCGGCGATCGAGATCGCCTGCGGTTTCACCCGCGCCATGCAGGGTGTCGTCGCCATCGAGCTCGGCGCAAAGGCGCCAGAATGGCATATCGCCGTCCGGGCTATACCCCAGCGCGGCGCCGCCGCATGTGGACAGCAACAGCTGCTCGCCCTTGTAGAGGGCAAGCCCGAAGGGCTCGCGCGTGAGCTCGAGCGTTACATCGCCCTGCTGCAGCCGCCAACCATGACTACCGTCGTCCGTGGCCGAGCTGACCGCAAGCTCGCCAACGGCCTCTTGGCGAGCCAGCAGCATTTCAGCCTGCGCACGGGCACGCGCAGAAGGTTTTTCGGGATGCAAAAGGGCAGCTTGCCCGCAGCGCAGCCGGTAAACACCTGGCGCATGCGCTTCGATCTCAAGCTTCAGGCCGGCTTGCGACAACGCGAATTCCGCACATGCGGATCGCGATGTTACAAATTCCAGGGCGTCAAGTTGCGTCACGTGATCAAGTTCAGGCTTGGGCGGCACAGCGCGTTCCTCGGGACTAGCCCAAAAACGTTCAAAAGATAGTATTTTGACGGATTTGGGCCATAAAATAAAATCACGTGTTTTTGAGCGCCCGCGCCCGGCTCAATGGGGCGCCATCTTTGCAAGCAAATTACGTTCCAGGGGTGCCGGTTCACCGTCCAGGCTGGCGCCCATCAACTCGCCCGCCAAGGCCGACCACGTCAACCCGCGCGAGCCGTACCCGCACGCCAGCCATAGCCCCACATCCGCCGACAGCGGCCCGATGATGGGCAGTCGATCAGGCGCCGCCACGCGCCAGCCTGCCCACCCTCCGGCCACGGCCACATCGGCCAGGCGGCGGCCTGCCGAGCCATCCAGCAGGGTTTCAAGCTTTCTGGCTATCTCACGCCGGCCCGCAGGCGTTTCCACCGCCGCGTGCGCGCCCCGCACATAAGTGCTGCCAGCCACCTGGACGCCGTCGTGCGGCGGCAGCAAATAGCCTTCTCCGGATAGAATCACAGCAGACGTGGGCAATGTGCCAGCCCGGTAGTGGCTGACCTGCCCCGCCACTGCATCCATGGCCCGAACCCGGGAGAGCGCGAGCATCGGGCCCGGCAGCCCCTGCACACCCGCCAGCAGGGCGCCGGCCCCCCGGGCGGCGGCAAGCACTACGTCTGCCCCCTCCGCAAGCACGGTACCGCCTGCGTCATACGCCAGCCAAGTACCGTCGGCCAGGCGCCGCAGTGCGGCAACCGACTTCGGTATGCAGCGAATGCCTGACCAGCCCAGCAGCGCATTAAGCAGTGGTTCGGGGTACACAACCTGACCACTGGGCAGATATGTAGCGCCTCGCGGCAGCTCAATGCCTGCCAGCGCTGACGCTTGGGCCGCATCAAGCCATTGCACCCACTGCTCGGTGAATTGCAGCGTTTGCACCACACCTTGCTGGGCCAGCGCATCTGCGTCAGTCGCCGCAGGCAGCAGGGTGCCACACATCTGCGGGCTCGCCGACGCGGGCAGCCCTTGCCAGCGATGCAGGGCACGCAATACACCCGCCCGGCTCACGCGCGCCCGGATGTTGTCGTCGATGCTGACCAGCGGTGACAGGGCCATCGCGCGATGGCCCTGGTGGGTCGCCGCCAAGCCCCCGGCAAACGCCGGATCCAGCACCGTCACACGATGCCCGCGCCGCGCCAGCGCCTGGGCGATGCCTGCCCCTGCCAGCCCTCCTCCCACCACCAACACTGCACGACGTTGTGTTTGCGCAGCAGGGGTGCGGCGCACGCTGATTTCGGCGCGCAGGCGCGCAACCGTCATTTCGCGTTTTGTCCCAAAACCCGGCACCTTTTCCACGACGAATCCGGCCGCCCGCAGATCGCGCCGCACCTGCCCGGCACAGCACCACGTGGCGGCCGTTGCCTCGGCGTTGGCCATGCGCACTAACTGCCCGAACAGCGCAGGCGACCACATATCGGGATTGAGCCGAGGGGCGAAACCATCGAGAAAGAATGCATCCACCCCGGCCTGGATCTGGCTGGCCGTGCGCGTGATGGGGCCGAAAGCCAACGTCAGGGTGACAGCACCCTGCTCGAAATCGAGCCGATGCAACCCCGGTGTAAGCGGTGGCCAGGCGTCGGACAGTTGGCGGGCCAGACCGAGCACCGCCCCTTCATGTTGATGGCTCAGCAGCGCGCGCAGATCATCGCGCCGGAACGGATGGGCCTCGAAGGAGACGACATGCAGGCGCGCCGGCCGTTGGGGGTCGTCCCGCCAGGCTTGCCAAAGCGCCAGGAAGTTGTTGCCCAGGCCAAAGCCTGTTTCACACACCGTGAAGGCTGAGCGGCCGCGCCAGCGCGCCGGCAACTGGTTGCCGGCCAGGAAGACGCCCCGTGCCTGCGCCAGCGCGCCAGAGCGGGAGTGGTACACATCGCCGAAGCGGCGGCTGACCGCGACGCCATGTTCGTCGAAAGCGGGTTCCGCGGGGATCAGAGGGTCGTAGCGGGTGGACATAGCCAAGTAACGCAATTGGAAAAACCATCACGTACAATGATGATGCAACGTGATCGGGCGCAGGAAACCCACGCCTGGACGTATGGAGGGGCCATTACCAGTATGCAAGCAACCCGTCTTCCACTGAGCGACTGCCTTGATGCAGCCGTCACCGCGGCGCATGCCGCTGCCGCGATTTTACAGTCGTACGCCCGAAACCGGTCTGAACTGGTCATTGACACCAAAATGCGCAACGACCTTGTCTCGCAGGCTGATCGCGAGGCCGAAGAGGCCATCGTCGCCATGTTGCGCGAACGCACACCCAACTTCGGCATTGTCGCTGAAGAAAGCGGCGGCCAAATCGCCGGTGCAGCGTCCTGGTACATCGATCCACTGGATGGCACCACCAATTTTCTGCATGGTATCCCGCAATATGCCGTCTCCATCGCACTGGTTGCGCATGCTGGCGCCATCGCCGGCGACGGCGAACCGCTGGAACGAGACACCCCCGTCATTGGCGTGGTTTACGATCCCTGCCGCGAAGAGCTGTTCACTGCCATGCATGGCGTGGGCGCGTGGATGAATGAACGCCGCATCGGCGTATCGCAGGCGCGCAATCTGGCCGAATCGGTGCTGGGCACGGGCTTTCCGTTCCGCGATTTTTCTTTCACCAGCCAGTACATGCCCACGCTCGAATACGCCATTCACCACACACGCGGCGTGCGCCGCCATGGTGCAGCCGCGCTTGACCTGGCCTGGGTGGCATGCGGGCGCTACGACGGCTACTGGGAGATGGGCCTTGCACCCTGGGATGTAGCCGCGGGCACCGTGCTGGTCCGTGAGGCAGGAGGGGTCTGCGAAGACATCCATCACCGCGATTCGTGGCCCATCAAAGGTTATGTGTATGCGGGCAACACGCACACCGCCCCCGCGCTCGACGCCATGATCCGGCCGCACCTGAAGTCGGACTAGAATAGGAACCAGAAAATATCGCGCCCGCGGCTGCACATGGCAGCGGGATGCACAAATCGAACTCAGCACGCACCGCCCCACGGGGCAGGCACATTGGCTGGCCGCGCGAGGCGCACGCCAGCCGCTGCCCCGCGCCGGCCGGCACACCACTGCCAGCACCTTAAAGGATACCGGACATGAAACTCACTGATGCCATCGTTGGCTGGAAATCCGAGATCATCGACATACGCCGGGACATTCACGCTCATCCCGAACTGGCCTACGAAGAACACCGCACATCGGAACTCGTTGCCAGCAAGCTCGAGTCGTGGGGCATCACCACCCATAAGGGCCTGGGCAAGACGGGCGTAGTGGGCGTCATCCACGGAAAATCACAAAATGGGCGCGCCATCGGCCTGCGCGCCGACATGGACGCATTGCCCATGAACGAAGACAACACCTTCGATCATGCCAGCAAGCATCCCGGCAAGATGCACGCCTGTGGCCACGACGGCCACACGGCAATGCTGCTCGCGGCGGCGCGGCACCTGGCGCAACATCGCGATTTCGACGGTACCGTGTATGTTATCTTCCAGCCGGCCGAAGAAGGCTTCAAAGGCGCCAAGGCCATGATCGACGATGGCCTGTTCGAACGCTTTCCCATGGACGCCGTGTTCGGCATGCACAACTGGCCCGGCATGGCTGCGGGCCAGTTCGGGCTGCGCGCCGGCCCCATTATGGCGTCCAGCAATACCTTCGATATCCGCATCATTGGCCGTGGCGCACATGGTGGTATGCCACATTTGGGTGCCGACCCTGTCATTGCGGCCGCACAGCTTGCGTTAAGCCTGCAAACCATTGTTTCGCGCAATATCAACCCGATAGACCCGGCAGTTCTCAGCATTACTCAGATACATGCCGGCTCGGCCGACAACGTCATCCCGCGCGACGCCATCTTGCGCGGCACGGTACGCACCCTGTCCGAAGACGTGCTCGACCTCATCGAGCGCCGCATGCGCGAAACCGCTGAAAGCGCAGCCAAGGCGCTCGAGTGCAGCGTCGAATTCAATTTCGAACGCAAGTACCCGCCCACCGTCAACCACTCAGACGAAACCGCCTTCTGTGCCAAGGTCATGCGCAGCATTGTCGGCGACGAAAACGTGTTCGACGACGTCCGGCCCACCATGGGCGCCGAAGACTTCGCCTATATGCTCAAGGTCAAGCCGGGCTGTTATGTGTGGATAGGCAACGGCGACGGCGACCACCGCAGCCACGGACACGGTGCCGGCCCCTGCATGCTGCACAACGGCAGCTATGATTTCAACGACGAGCTTATCCCGCTGGGTGCCACCTACTGGGTCGAACTGGCCCGGCAATGGCTGGCTGCCCGCGCCTGACACATTTTGTCGACCTCCCCGCAACATCCCGGAACTGCACCTTGACTACGCCAGCCCCAAACAACGTACTGCCCCCGCCCGAGCGCCACGCCATCCTGCGCGTTATGCCACAGCCGTCCGACGCCAATATCCACGGCGATGTGTTCGGGGGGTGGATCATGGCGCAGGTAGACATTGCAGGCTCGATTCCGGCAACTCGCCGCGCCAATGGCCGGGTGGCTACGATCGCGGTCAACGCCTTCACCTTCAAGCAGCCTGTCTTTGTTGGCGATCTGCTCAGTTTCTACGCCGAAATCATCAAAGAGGGCCGCACCTCCATCACGATTTCCGTTGAAGTCTACGCCGAACGCCAGCGTCTGGAAGGCGACGTCGTCAAGGTGACCGAAGCCATTCTCACCTACGTCGCCACAGACGCGCAGCGCAAGAGCCGCCCCCTGCCACCTCTCTGAATCAGGTCTGCCCATGACGGATGCCCACACGCCCGATGAGAGCGTGCCGATCACCATCCCGCGCCGGTTAGACCCGGAGGATGCCCAACTGGCCCTGCAGGAGCTGCAGGCCATTTTGCGCCGTCAAGAAGTCGTGGAGGAGCTCGCCCACCGGCAATACGAAACGGACGACCGTTCGCATCTGCTCGAAGGCCTGCTGCAACGCCAGCACGAAAACGAAATCAAGGCTATCGTCAACAAGCTGCATCCGGCTGACATCGCCTTCATTCTCGAATCCCTGCCTGTTCAGGAACGTCAGATCATCTGGGATTTGGTCGACGCATCCCATGACGCCGACGTTCTGCTCGAGGTCGAAGACTGGGCGCGCGAATCGCTGATCAAATCCATGGACCACCAGGATCTGGTCAACGCGACCGGAACCATGGACGCGGACGAGATCGCAGACCTGGCCGCCGACCTGCCGCCCGACGTCATCGCCGAAGTGCAGAAAGGCCTGACGGATGCCGAGCGCGCCCAGCTTATCGAAGCCATGGGCTACCCCGAAGACACCGTCGGCGCCATCATGGACTTCGAGATGGTGCGGGTCCGTGAGGACGTATCCCTGGAGGTAGTGCTGCGCTACTTGCGCCGCCTGCAAGAACTCCCCGATCACACTGACCAGATTTTCGTGGTCGACCGCGAGGACAAGCTGCAGGGCATCCTGCGCCTGACCAAGCTGCTGGTGCATGAACCCGAAGCCGACGTGTCCGAAGTCATGGATACCAACTACCTGACCCTCAATCCGCTCGACTCGGATGCCGATGCGGCGGGCGCATTCGAGCGCTACGACCTGGTGTCGGCGCCAGTCGTGGACGACCAGGGGCGTCTGATCGGCCGGGTTACCATCGCCGACGTGGTGGACGTCATCCAGGAAGACTCGCAAGAACAGGAGCTGTCTCGCGCGGGCTTGCAGGAAGAGGATATTTTCGCGCCGGTACTGTATGCGCTGCGCAACCGGGCTCCGTGGCTGCTGATCAACCTTTGCACCGCTGGTATTGCGTCGCTGGTTGCCTCGCGCTTTGAAGAAACGGTCAGCCATATTGTGATCCTGGCGTTTCTGATGTCTATTGTGGCGGGTATTGGCGGCAACTCGGGCAACCAGACCATGACCATGATCATCCGCGCTCTGGCTGTGGGCCGCATCAGCGAATCCAATGCCTTGCAACTGGTCCGCCGCGAGCTTACCGTCACGTTTCTGGTTGGCTTGTGCGGCAGCTTCGTGGCCGCCGCGTTCGCATGGGGGATCTCGGGCTCCCCCGCCATTGCGGCCGTGATGATGGCCGCAATGATCCTCAATATGCTGATCGGCGCCGGGCTCGGGGTGCTGATCCCCATATTGCGCGAGCGCTTCGGCAAAGATCCGGCCATCGGCTCGTCGGTGCTGCTCACCTTCGCCACCGATTCGCTCGGGTTCTTTATTTTCCTGGGGCTGGCGACGGTGTTTCTGCTTTAGTGCTGCTCGACAGCGACAGCGACAGCGACAGGCAGCCTTTTACTTCAACCGAACGCAGTCAGGAAGCAAAAAGCCCGGCACTGCACTACACCCCAAATGTCGGATTGAAGTCCAACGTTTGAAATGCAGTGCAGTGCCGGGCCATTTTTGCGGAGTCTAGGCCGCAGGCCTGCCCCCTGGGGCTTGCCAATCAGGCCAGGCGACCGTGGCAGTGCTTGTACTTTTTACCGCTGCCGCAAGGGCAGGGATCGTTGCGCCCGACCTTGCCCCCTGGATGCACCGCCGCGGCCGCCGACGTCGGCGCCTCGTCCAGGCCAGGATCCTGGCCGCTGAGCGCAGCGTCGTAGTCCGCGTGGTGGTAGGTGACTTTCTCGAGCGCCGGCTCGGCTTCCTCGACTTCGACCTGCTCACGCGACTGGATGCGCACCGTCATCAGCACACGCACCACATCGTTGCGAATACGATCGAGCATGTCGGAGAACAGCTCGAACGCTTCCCGCTTGTATTCCTGCTTGGGGTCTTTCTGGGCATAGCCGCGCAGGTGAATGCCTTGGCGCAGATGATCAAGCGACGCCAGGTGCGCACGCCAGTTGGTATCGATGGACTGCAGCAGCATGGAGCGCTCGAACGGCGCCCAGCCTGCCTTGCTCACCAGATCAACCTTTTCCTGATAGATGCGCCGGCCTTCGGCCAGCACGCGCTCAAGCAGATCATCGTCAGTGAGATTGGGCTCTTTCTCGAGCATGTCGACCAGCGGCAACGACAGCTGCCACTCGGATTCGAGCGTATTCTGCAAACCAGCGACGTCCCACTGCTCCTCCATGGTGCCCTCGGGTATGAACACCCGGAACTGCTCGGACAGCGTGGCGTCGCGAAGGTTTTCGATGGTTTCGGCTACGTCTTCGGTTTCAAGCACCTCGTTGCGCTGCGCGTAAAGCACCTTGCGCTGGTCGTTAGCGACATCGTCATACTGCAGCAGTTGCTTGCGGATGTCGAAGTTGCGCCCTTCCACCTTGCGCTGCGCGGATTCGATCGAACGCGACACCATGCGCGCCTCGATGGGCTCGCCCTCGGGAAGACGCAGCCGATCCATGATGGCGCGCACACGGTCGCCCGCGAAAATGCGCATCAGCGAATCCTCGAGCGATAGATAGAAACGCGATGAGCCCGGATCGCCCTGCCGCCCCGCGCGACCGCGCAGTTGGTTGTCGATGCGACGGGACTCATGTCGCTCGGTGCCGATGATACGCAGGCCGCCCGCAGCCTTGACCGCCTCGTTGGCCGGCTGCCAGGCCGCCTTGATGGCCTCGATCCGACGTTCTTTTTCGTCTTGCGACAGCGAGGCGTCGGCGCGCACCAGATCAACCTGTTTTTCGACACTGCCGCCAAGCACGATGTCGGTACCGCGGCCCGCCATATTGGTAGCGATGGTGATATGACCCGGCTTGCCGGCTTCGGCGACGATCTCAGCTTCGCGCGCGTGCTGCTTGGCATTGAGCACATCGTGTGGCAGTTTTGCCTGCTTGAGCAGACCCGACAGCAGTTCGGAGTTCTCGATGCTGGTGGTGCCGACCAGCACTGGCTGGCCACGCTCGTGGCAGTCTTTGATGTCTGCCAGGATGGCGTTGTATTTTTCTGTGTCGGTCTTGAAGACCTGATCGTTTTGGTCGACCCGCGCCATGGGGCGGTTGGTGGGGATGATGACGGTTTCGAGGCTGTAGATTTCCTGGAACTCGTAGGCTTCCGTGTCTGCCGTGCCGGTCATGCCAGCCAGCTTCTCGTACATGCGGAAGTAATTCTGGAACGTGATGGAGGCCAGTGTCTGGTTTTCGTTCTGGATGCGCACGCCTTCCTTGGCTTCGACCGCCTGGTGCAACCCGTCGGACCAACGACGGCCCGCCATCAGGCGGCCTGTGAATTCGTCGACGATGACGACTTCGTCGTTCTGCACCACGTATTGCTGGTCGCGGAAGAATAGATTGTGCGCGCGCAACGCGACCATGAGATGATGAACCAGCGAGATATGGCGCGGGTCGTACAGGGATTCGCCCGCAGGCAGCAGGCCCAGTTCGTGCAGCACCTCTTCGGCCTTGACCTGCCCCGCTTCTGACAAATACACCTGCTGCGCCTTTTCATCGACCCAGAAATCACCTTCTGGCTCGGGCTCGTGCGGCTTGGGTTCGCTTGCCATGCGGATGAGCATGGGCGGCACGGCGTTCATGCGCACGTAAAGCTCGGTGTTGTCTTCGGCCTGACCAGAGATGATCAGCGGTGTACGCGCCTCGTCAATCAGGATCGAGTCGACCTCGTCGACAATGGCGTAGAACAGCGGACGTTGGCGCCGGTCTTCGGCGCGATACTCCATGTTGTCGCGCAGGTAATCGAAGCCGTATTCGTTGTTGGTGCCATAAGTAATATCGGCGGCATAGGCAGCGAGCTTTTCTTCGTTTTCCTGCTGCGGCACCACAACGCCAACCGTGAGCCCAAGAAAACCGTACAAGCGGCCCATCCATTCGGCATCGCGGCGGGCCAGGTAATCGTTGACCGTGACCACATGCACACCCTTGCCTGCGAGAGCATTCAGGTAGACGGCAAGGGTTGCCATGAGCGTCTTGCCTTCGCCGGTGCGCATTTCAGCGATCTTGCCGTTGTGCAGGGCGATGGCGCCCAACAGCTGCACGTCGAAGTGACGCATGCCGAACACACGTTTGCTGCCCTCGCGCACCACGGCGAACGCTTCCGGCAGCAGATCGTCGAGCGATGCGCCTTCGGCCAGCCTCTGCTTGAACGCGGGGGTTTTGGCGGCAAGCTCTTCATTAGAGAGCTTTTCCATGGCGGGCTCAAGCGCGTTGATTTGCGCCACCAGCTTGCGGTACTGCTTGAGAATGCGGTCGTTGCGACTGCCGATCAGCTTTTTGAGCAAGGAAACCATTCGTGTGTGGCGGACACGCCCGTGCCGGCGCGGGCCCGCTTTGCCTGTCGTTGGGTTGGCGGAAAAGGCTCCGCGGAAAACGCTACAGTTTAACGCAGGTTCGTGGCAACTTACTTTACAGCAGCCATGACAGCACTGGCGCCGCCGGCAGCCGCGTTGGCTGCGTCGGCAATCAGGCTGTCAGGCTCGGTGTTGGTCTCGGCGGGCAAGAACAGCGACGGGTCAAGGGGATGGCCGGCCATCCGAACTTCGAAATGTAAATGCGACCCGGTGGAGCGCCCCGTGCTGCCCACGCGCGCTATCATCTGCCCCTTCTCGACCAGAGCGCCAAGCTTGACGTTGATCGACGAGGCATGGGCGTACCGGGTAACGAGGCCATTGCCATGGTTAATTTCGACCATCTTGCCATAACCGGGTACGTAGCGCGCCTCGGTGACAACACCCGCAGACGCAGCGTGTATCGGCGTACCTCGAGGGGCCGCGAAATCAAGCCCTTCGTGCATCGTATGGCGTCCGGTAACAGGATGCCGGCGCCATCCGAATGAGGAACTGAGCGCGGGATAATCCACCGGTTTGTAGGACGGCATCCAATTCTGCGCGCCGGCGCGCTTGGTCAACACTAGATCCAGCATGCCCAGCCAGTCTTTCTGCTCGGAAAGCTGCGCAGATAGTATGTCCAGACGGCGCCCCAACCCTTCGGCGGACCACTCCGAGATACCGGAGTCGGCATGGATGTCGTCCATGACGGCCGGCACCTGGTGCGCCAGGTTGGCCTGAACCTCAGGGTCGGTATATGCCACGCCGGCTGCCTTGGCGACGTGTTTGCTCAGCGCCCCCACGGAAATCAACTGCGCCTGCATTTCGCCGACTTTGGCAGCAAGCTGACTGACGTTCTCCCGCACATAAGCCGAGTCGCGCGACAAACGTTCAGCGATGATGCGCTCCTGGTCGGGCGTGAGCGTCTGCTGAGGCGCCATGCGCGCCTGGATCCAGGCGCCGGCGACCGCGGAAGCGCCCAGGGCCGCTACCGCCAGTACAGCGGCTGCGAAAAACCGCAAGCCTTTACGGGTAGAATGAGCAGAGGAAGTCCCGGTGGGTTGACGTACCCCTGTTTCGGGCACCGTCCCCCCGAATTCTCTGGACGCTGTAGATTGCATAAACCGATATCTCTATTCCGTTTCGCAGGCTAGGCATGGCATACATGCGTAAACCCACTGCTATTCGTAAACAAGACCGAACGCGTGGCGCGGCCCTGGCGGCCAATTGGCTGGAGGACGACCAGCAAAGCGCCGACGTATGGGCGACAGCCCGTGCCATGCTCGCCATCCAGGAAGCAGCGCGCGAGGTACTACCGGGGCCGCTGGCCGATGCGTGCCAGGTTGCCCGTATGGAAAGACAGCGAATTACACTGGCAGTTCCCAGCGCCGCCTATGCCGCCAAACTCAGGCAATTGGCGCCGCGCATTGCACATCTACTGGCCGGCAAGGGCTGGAACATCCAGGAGATCACCGTCAAGGTGCATGCCGGATTACCGCGGCAGCGCACAGAAAGCGCTACGCAGCGTGACGTTGTCCCGCTGGGCGAAAACGCCCTGCAGGCATTTGACGACCTTCGCCACAGCGTAAGGCCAGGCCCGCTGGCTGATGCCATAGAGCGATTACTGGCGCATCACCGCCGCTGACGCCGGGTACAACAAGGAAACAGTAACGCGCTGGGCGGCAAGCCGCCTTAAGCCAGTTTCCACTCGTGTGTGAACGCCTTGGGCGCGGTGGCCGTTGAAGCGTAGGTCACGATTTCCCAGGCTTGCTGGCGGGCCAACAACGCCCGCGCAAGCTGGTTATTAAGGCCATGGCCGG
Source organism: Pusillimonas sp. TS35 (assembly GCF_009857885.1). Classification (GTDB taxonomy): domain Bacteria; phylum Pseudomonadota; class Gammaproteobacteria; order Burkholderiales; family Burkholderiaceae_B; genus Allopusillimonas; species Allopusillimonas lactea. The sequence continues at coordinate 44,300 of NZ_WWER01000011.1, forward strand.
ATTTGCAGGCGACATAACGCGCCACAAGCGGCTTGCCAATGAGATACAGGTCGCCGATGGCGTCGAGTATCTTGTGCTTGACGAATTCATCATCATAACGCAAGCCATCCGCATTGAGCACGCGGTACTCGTCCATCACGATGGCGTTATCGAGGCTGCCACCACGCGCCAAGCCAGCCGCACGCAATGCCTCGACTTCGTTCACGAAACCGAAAGTGCGGGCCCGAGCGATCGTCTTGACGTAGGAGTCTTTCTCGAAATCGACTTCGGCGAAATTGGCCGTGGAATTGATGGCGGGATGGTGAAAATCGATGGCGAACGACAAGGCAAAGCCGTTATACGGCTCGAGACGCGCCCATTTGAGATCTTCGCCCTCGCCTTCGCGCACCTCGATGGGTTCGAGCACGCGCAAGAATTGCTTGGGGGCCGCTTGTTCTTCAAGACCTGCCGAGCGCAACAGGTACACGAATGTGCCCGCGCTGCCATCCATGATAGGCACTTCTTCGGCAGTGAGGTCGACATGAAGGTTGTCGATACCCAGGCCGGCCAGCGCGGACATCAGGTGCTCGACGGTGGAGACACGCACATTGCCCTTCTGGAGCACCGAGGCCATGCGGGTATTGCCGACAAGGTCCGCCTGTGCGGGAAGATCGACGATTTCGGGCAAGTCAACGCGGTGAAAAACGATACCCGTATTGGGTGCAGCCGGGCGCAGGGTAAGCTCGACCCGCCGGCCCGAATGAAGACCGACCCCCTTGGTGCTGATGGGTCTCTGGATGGTGCGTTGACGTAGCATGAGCGATCTGTTCAAGGGCGCAAGCCCTTCTTTTTCCTGCTTTTTTATGAGGGGCCATTGTAACCGAATTACGGGTTTTCCATTAAATTCAGTTGTTTCAACAGCCTGTGCAAGTGTTTCAGTGGGCTTCAATGCATACCGGCCCATCGGTTTGTAACAACGGCGACGGCGCGCTGCCCGTGGGGAACGAGCGGCGCGCCTGCCGGGAACCCCGCCAGCGAACAGCGGGGGTGCGAGAGTCAGCCACCCGCCCTGCCCAATGGGCAGGGGCGGGCAACCTCCAGTCTGGCGGATTTACATCGTGATGCGCTACGAGATCAATCCGCCTGCTTGCGCAGGAAAGCAGGGATATCAAAATGATCCATACCTGCGGTTTCCAGCGCGCGCACCTGGGCCGAAGCCTGGCCGCGCGGGCGGCGGATTACCGCGGGAACGTCGGAATTGCCAAAATCATAATCACCGGCGGTGAAATCATCCGTGCCGGTGCGAACCGCTTCCTGTTTGCTGGACACCAGTTGCGGACGGGATGCGGCGCGGCCCAGGCCGGTGGCAACCACGGTGACACGCAAGTTCTCGCCCATGGACTCGTCGTAAGCGGTGCCAAAAACGATGGTGGCATCGTCAGCGGCATAGCTGCGAATCGTATCCATGATTTCGCGGGTTTCGCGCATCTTGAGCGTGCGGCTGGCGGTAATGTTGACCAGCATGCCGCGCGCACCGTGCAGATCGACACCCTCGAGCAGCGGGCACGCAATGGCACGCTCCGCGGCAACGCGGGCGCGGTCGGCGCCTGCCGCGATAGACGTACCCATCATGGCCTGGCCCTGCTCGCCCATGATGGTCTTGACGTCTTCGAAGTCGACGTTGACATTGCCTTCGACATTGATGATCTCGGCGATACCGGCACATGCGTTGTGCAGCACATCATCCGCCGATTTGAAGCAGTCTTCCTGCGTCGCATCGTCGTCCATCAGGTCGTACAGGTTTTCATTCAGCACCACAATCAAGGAATGTACGTGCTTGGAGAGCTCAGTAATGCCCTCTTCCGCCATCTTCATGCGCTTGTTGCCTTCGAAACCAAAGGGCTTGGTGACCACACCCACAGTCAGGATGCCCAGCTCTTTGGCAACCTCGGCCACGACCGGGCTGGCGCCCGTGCCGGTGCCGCCGCCCATGCCGGCGGTGATGAACACCATATTGGCGCCGTTCAGGGCGGCGCGAATTTCCTCGCGCGCCGTTTCTGCGGCGGCGCGGCCCTGTTCAGGACGCGCACCCGCACCCAGGCCGGTACGGCCCAGGCGAATCTGTACCGGCGCTTCCGTGGTGGCCAGCGCCTGCGAATCGGTGTTGGCGCAGATGAACTCCACGCCGCTCACCCCCGAGCGGATCATGTGGCCGACGGCGTTGCCGCCTGCACCACCCACGCCTACTACCTTGATTACGGTGCCGTTTGCACTCGTATCGAGCATCTCAAAATTCATCATGTCGACTCCCTCACGTTTCCAGAATTGCTTAAATCACGATATTGAAATTGCTTTCCCCAGTACTGCTGCTTATCCGGAACGGTGTCAAACAAAGTGCCCGCCGGCTGACGCGCACCTGATTTGACCCCCTTCCGCAACCGTGCCCGCGCGGGCCGGCCGTTAGGGTCTTGCGGCCCTAATTCATAAACCACTCCTTCATGCGCGCCAGCAGCGTCTTGAACGACCCTTTCTGCTGAGCCACCTTGTGGCCGCGCGCGCGTTGCAAACGAGCCTCGGACAGCAGGCCCATCACAGTGGAGAAACGCGGGTTGTGCATGACGTCCGCCAGACTGCCTTCGTAGGCGGGCACGGCAACACGCACCGGTTTCAGAAATACGTCTTCGGCCAGCTCAACAATGCCAGGCATCAGGGCGGTGCCGCCCGTCAATACGACGCCGGAGGCGAGCAGGTCTTCGTAGCCGGATTCGCGCACAATCTGCTGCACGAAGGTAAACAGTTCTTCGACACGCGGCTCGATCACCGCGCCCAGCGCCTGACGCTTTACTTGCCGGTTGGGCCTGTCTCCCAGTCCCGGCACCTCGATCATCTCGTCGGGGCTGGCCAGCACCTGCTTGGCAATCCCGAAGCGCAGCTTGATCTCTTCGGCATCCGGCGTAGGCGTACGCAGCATGGCCGCGATATCGCTGGTGATCTGGTCGCCGGCAATGGGCACCACTGCAGTGTGGCGGATGGCGCCACCCGTATAAATGGCGATGTCGGTGGTGCCGCCGCCTACATCCACCAGCACTACGCCCAATTCTTTCTCGTCAGCCGTCAGGCAAGCCAGGCTCGAGGCCAGTGGCTGCAGAATCAGATCCTGCACTTCCAGGCCGCAACGCCGCACACACTTGACAATGTTCTGCGCCGCGCTGACCGCCCCCGTGACGATATGCACGCGTACCTCAAGGCGCAAGCCACTCATACCGATCGGCTCGCGGATGTCCTCCTGCGAGTCCACGATGAATTCCTGCGTCAACACATGGAGCACTTGCTGGTCGGTGGGGATGTTGACCGCCTTCGCGGTCTCGATGACACGCGCCACGTCGGTCGCCGTCACCTCCTTGTCTTTAACGGCCACCATGCCACTGGAATTGAAGCTGGTGATGTGGCTGCCCGCGATGCCGGTGTATACCTCACGTATCTTGCAGTCGGCCATCAGCTCGGCTTCTTCAAGCGCGCGCTGTATCGAATTGACAGTCGATTCGATGTTGACCACCACGCCCTTGCGCATACCTTGGGACTCATGCTGTCCAAGGCCCAACACCTCGAAACGCCCTTCGGGCAGAATCTCGGCAACCACAGCCACCACCTTGCTGGTGCCGATATCGAGTGCAACGATCAGGTCTTTGATGTCACGGGTCATAGTTTTAGTCTTTACTTCGTCGAGGTGTTGTTTACGGGAGCCAGGGTAATGGCGAAACCGTTCGGGTAGCGCAGATCGGCCGACGCAATGCTGCGGTCGCCCAGTCGCTGCGCCAACTGCGGCCAAACTTGTACAAATTGTTCGATGCGTGCGGCAAACGGGAGGGCGCCCGATCGACCATGCGGGTCGGCAACGTCGGCTGCGGGATCGCGGCCGAGATTCAACCGCATGCCGTCCGACAACCGCACTTCCCATGCATAACGGGGGCTGAGCGTGACCTCACGCACATGCAGGTTCAGCGGCGCAAACCAACGCGCGATCTCCGCATAACGCTGCACGACCAAACGTTCGGAATTCGCTGGCCCATTCAGCTGGGGCAGTTGCGCATCATCCGGCAGCTCGCCCTGGTTGGCCGCGAACGCTTCCCCCCAGGTGTTGATCATCTGGTCTTCATTCCACAAGGCCAGCGGCTGCTGCTCCTCGACCTGCACACGCAGGGTATCGGGCCATACGCGGCGCACGCTGGCGTGCCGGACCCACGGCACGGTTTCAATAAGCCCGCGCACATCATCGAGCTTCACAGAGAAAAAGTTGCCCGACATCCTGCCCGCAATCGTCGCCCGGACACTGGCGGGCGACACATAGCCAAGCTTTTCATTTCCTTCTTCGGGCTCGAGCTGTATACGTGATATGGCGAAGTACGGCCGCTGCGCCAGCCATGCCACGCCGCCCGCCAACAAGGCGAACACGGCCAGCACGGCCAACGCATTCGCGATGAAGTTGGTTAAACGGGCGTCGGAAAACATGGCTGATGCTCCCTTACTCGCGCGCCGGCGCCTGCACTTTGCAGTTCGCCATCGATAGAATTTCGACACACAGGTCGGCGTAGCTCATGCCGGCCGCCTTGGCTGCCATGGGCACCAGGGAATGACTGGTCATGCCAGGCGACGTGTTGAGCTCCAGCAGCCACGGCTCGCCATTTTCGTCCAGCATGAAATCCGCACGGCCCCAGCCTTCGCAGCCCAGCGTCACGTATGCCTGCTCGGCAAGGCGCAGCACACGCTCGGTCAACGCGGGCGACAGCTGTGCGGGGCAAACGTACTGGGTGTCATTGGACACATATTTGTGCTCGTAGTCGTAGTTGCCCTGCGGCGCAATGATCTCGATGACTGGAAGCGCTCGCGCCTGCTTGCCTTGGCCCAGGATTGCCACCGTCAACTCGCGCCCCGCAATGAACTTCTCAGCCAGCACTTCCGCGTCATAGCGCGCCGCCAACAGATAGGCTTCGCGCAGGGCTTCACGCGTATCCACGCGCGTCACACCCAACGTCGAACCTTCATGCGGCGGCTTGATGATCATGGGCAGGCCAACGCTTTGCACCGCGGCGTCCAGATCCGCCTCGCTATGCAGTGCCGCGTAGGGCGGTGTGGGCAGGCCTTCGTACAGCCACACCTTCTTGGTCATGATCTTGTCCATGGCCAACGAAGAGGCAAGAGGGCCACTGCCTGTGTATGGCTTGCCGAGCAATTCGAGTGCACCTTGCAGCGTGCCGTCTTCACCATAGCGTCCGTGCAGGGCAATGAACACGCGATCAAAGTTGGCGTTGATGAAGTCAACCAGTGTATAGCGCCCCGTATCAAACAAATGTGCATCCACCCCCTTGCTGCGCAGCGCGTCATACACGCCTTGGCCGGACATAAGGGATACTTCGCGCTCCGCGGAGCGCCCACCGTACAACACCGCCACACGGCCGAACTGACTGCTCATAATGCCTCTCCCATCTGCGCCGGCACGCGGCTGATCGAACCTGCCCCCATCACGATCACCACATCGTCATCTCGCACGAAATCGCGGATCGCCTGGGGCATGTCATCTACGTTCTCGACGAACACCGGCTCCACCTTGCCTGCCACACGCAGTGCACGGGTCAATGCACGGCCGTCAGCAGCCACCAGCGGCGCTTCGCCCGCGGCGTATACTTCGGACAGCAGCACAGCGTCAGCTTGGCCGAGCACCTGCACAAAGTCTTCGAAACAATCACGCGTCCGCGTATAACGATGGGGCTGGAAGGCCAGCACAATACGGCGGTCGGGCCAGGCACCACGCGCTGCCTTGAGCGTCGCGGCCATCTCGACCGGATGGTGGCCGTAATCGTCGATCATCGTGAAGCGGCCGCCGCCATGGTCGGCCGGCACCTCAAACTCGCCGACCTGGGTAAACCTGCGGCCCACGCCGCGAAACGATTCCAGTGCCGCCGAAATCTGCGCATCGGACAGCCCCAACTCGGTGGCCACCGCGATCGCTGCAAGCGCGTTCAACACATTGTGGCGCCCAGGCAGGTTCAGGCGCACGGACAGCGGCGGCAGCATGCCGGTTGCCCCCTGGCGCAATACGTCAAAGCACATCATTGTGGCTTCGGGGCGCACATTAACGGCACGCACCTGAGCCTCTGTCTCAATGCCGTACGTAGTTACCGGCCGGGAAATGAATGGGATGATCTCGCGTACATTGGCATCATCACTGCACACAATGGCCGAACCATAGAACGGCAGACGCTGGGCAAATTCGATGAAGGCGCTCTTGAGGCGCGCCACATCATGGCCATAGGTATCCATATGGTCCATGTCGATATTGGTGATGATGGCCATCACCGGCAGCAGGTTCAAGAACGACGCATCGGACTCGTCCGCTTCGGCAACGATGTACTCACCCTGCCCCAAGCGCGCATTCGCACCTGCGGAATTGAGCCTTCCGCCGATCACAAAGGTAGGATCCAGGCCGCCGCCCGCCAGCACACTCGCCACTAGACTGGTGGTGGTTGTCTTGCCGTGCGTACCGGCCACCGCGATGCCGCGCTTCAAGCGCATGAGTTCGGCGAGCATCAGGGCCCGGGGAACCACAGGTATGCGCGCGGCGCGCGCGGCCAGCACTTCGGGGTTGTCTCCACGCACCGCTGTTGACGTGACGATTGCACCCACACCCTTCACGTTGGCTGCATCGTGCCCGATGGAAATTCGCGCACCCAGGCTCGCCAGGCGACGCGTGACCGCCGACTCGTTGATGTCGGAACCGCTGATGGAATAACCCAGATTCAGCAGCACCTCGGCAATACCGCTCATGCCCGAACCGCCTATCCCTACAAAATGAATACTTTGAATTCTGTGTTTCATGCTTTGCTCCCGGCGACCTGTTCACATGCGTCGGCAATCTGGCTGCGAGCCTGCAGCCAGGCATGCTCGTGGGCATGCGCGGCCATGCGCGCCAGATCGGAGCGGCTCAGGGCGCTCAGCCAGTCAGCCAGCCACTGGGCGTTCAATTCGGACTGCGGGCGCATCAGGGCGCCATTGCAGTCACTGAGATAACGTGCGTTTGCCGTCTGATGATCGTCGATGGCGTGCGGCAATGGCACAAACAATGCCGCCACCCCCACTGCGGCGATTTCCGCCACCGTCATCGCCCCCGCGCGGCAAATCACCACATCGGCGTTGGCCATTTCGTTCGCCATGTCTTCGATGAATGCGCGGCAATCGGCTTCGACGCCTGCCTGCGCATAGGCTGCGCGCAGGGTATCGATATGGCGCTCGCCTGCCTGATGCAAAACCACGGGACGATCCTGCGGCGCCAGCAGCGCAATGGCCTGCGGCATCACCGCATTCAGCGGCGCAGCGCCCAGGCTCCCACCCACGATCAACACTCGCAACGGGCCCTTGCGCAAGGCATAGCGTTCAAATGGCGCGGGCATTTTCGAGAATTCGGTGCGTACAGGATTACCGACCATGATGGCTCCCGGCAATGCGCCTGGAAACCCCACCAAGACCTTCTGGGCCATACGGGCCAACCAGCGGTTCGCTGTGCCGGCAATGGCATTCTGCTCATGCACCACCAGCGGAATGCGCCGCATTGCGGCCATGACACCGCCCGGAAATGCCACATAGCCGCCCATACCCAGAACCACGTCAGGCTTGACGCGAGCCAATGCCCGACGCGCCTGCGCGCAGGCGCGCAGCAGCGTGAACGGCAGCTTGAACAGCGCCATCGGCCCCTTGCCCCGCAGGCCAGCAAAACGCAACGGCACCAGCTCGAAGCCTTGGGGCGGCACCAATTGCCCTTCCATGCGCTCGGGATGGCCGAGCCATAGCACACGCCAGCCACGCTGCTTCATTTCGTGTGCAACAGCCAGGCCCGGCATGATGTGCCCGCCTGTACCGCCCGCCATGATCAGCAAAGTACGCGCGCTCATGTGCGTTTCCCCCGCATCATATTGCGATTCTCGAAATCCACGCGCATCAACAATGCCATGGCCACGAGATTCATCACAATTCCCGAGCCGCCGTAACTCACCATAGGCAGCGTAAGCCCCTTGGTGGGCAGCAGGCCAAGGCATACACCGATATTGATGAAAGCTTGCGCACCGAACCACAGTGCCACGCCCTGAGCAACCAAACCGTTGAAAATGCGCTCCATGGCCAAGGCCTGGCGGCCCACTTCGAAACCGCGCCAGACTAAATACACAAACAGGGCCAGCAAGCACATCACGCCGACAAACCCCAACTCTTCGCCAATCACCGCGACGATGAAGTCAGTATGTGCCTCGGGCAGATAGTGCAGCTTTTCGACACTGGAGCCCAAGCCGACACCAAACCACTCGCCACGCCCGAGCGCAATAAGCGAGTGCGAAAGCTGATAGGCACTGCCATAGGCATTGTCGGGGTTCCAGGGATCCAGGTAGACAAACAGACGCTCGCGGCGCCATGGCGATAGCCAGATCAGCGCGAGGAAACTGAACATCATGATGCCCAGGAGCGTGGAGAACAGCTTGCCATTGATACCGCCAATGAACAAAATGCCCACCGCGATGGCCACAATCACCATGAAAGCGCCCAGGTCGGGCTCGAGCAGCAACAGCATGCCCACGACCGCCAGCGCGCAGGCCATGGGCAGAAACCCGCGCAAGAAGTTCTGCATGTGCTCTTGCTTGCGTACGGTGTAATCGGCAGCATAAAGCAGCACCGCCACTTTCATCATCTCGGAGGGCTGCACGTTCACTGGGCCAATCGACAGCCAGCGCCGCGCACCGTTCACTTCCCGGCCGATGCCCGGCACCAACACCACCGTCAGCAACACGACGCAGATCAGGAACAGCGGCACGGCGGCCTTCTGCCATACCTTCATCGGTATGCTGGCGGCGAACAGTGCGCACAGCAAACCAATGGCAATGAATATGCCATGGCGCAGAACGAAGTAATAGCGGCCGTAGCTTTCGTAGCGAGGCCCATCCGCCAATGCAATACTGGCGGAGTACACCATCAGCAGGCCGAACATCACTAGCGTAGCCGCCACGACCAGCAGCGATATGTCGAATGCCGGCATGGTGGTGCGGCCGGGCCGCACAGCATTCACCCCAGACGTCAGCTCGGAGAACAGGCTCATTCCACCTCCCCTCGGCTCAGGGCGAGCTCCCGAACCTCTTCCACAAAACTCTGGCCGCGATGACCATAATTGCGGAACATATCCATGCTGGCGCATGCCGGCGACAGCAATACCATGTCGCCCTCTTGCGCAAGGGCAAAAGCGCGCTCCACCGCTTCACGCATGGAAGCTGCTTGCTCGATGGGCACACCCGCCGCCGCAAGCGCATCTGCGATTACCGCGGCGTCGCGGCCGATCAGCACTACCGCGCGTGCGTGATCGCGCACTGGCTGAATGAGCGGTGAGAAATCCTGGCCTTTGCCCAGGCCGCCGGCAATGAGCACTACCTTATGTTCCAGGCCATCCAGCGCGGCAACCGTTGCGCCCACATTGGTGCCCTTGCTGTCGTCCACGAAATCGACACCGGCCAGCGTACGCACAAATGCCATGCGATGTGGCTCGCCGCCATAGTCGCGAAGCGCGCGCAACATATCCGCCCATCCCAGGCCCAGGCTGCGGCCCAATGCCAGGGCTGCCAATGCATTGAGTGCATTATGGCGGCCGCGCACCCGCATGGCATCAGCAGGCATCAGACGCACCAGGCGGCCTGATGCGCGCACCGGCGCCAACTGACTCTTCTTGCGTCGCGATGACGACGCCGGCATGTCGAAATCGGTGGCTTCAGCGGCGGCCAGCCACAACATGCCATCACTGTCCTCCAGCCCCATGTCGCCCTGTGCCTCTGGCGCCCCCAACCCGAACGAACGCACTTGTTCACCGTGCAGATCGTCGACCATGGCTGCAACCAGGGGGTCATCGCGATTTACGACAGCCAGCGCGGCCATCTTCAAGAGACGTGCCTTTGCCGCAGCGTACGCCTGCATGCTGCCATGCCAGTCGAGGTGATCCTGCGTCACATTCAGCACCACCGCGGCGTGCGGCCGCAGCGTATGGATAGCCTCCAACTGAAAGCTCGACAGTTCCAGTACCCAGACGTCAGGCAACGCACCGGACTGCAACGCGTCGGCCAACGCCGTCAGTGCAGCCGGGCTGATATTGCCAGCCGCCAGCGCGCTCAGGCCTGACGCCTCAACCAACCGGCGCGTCATGGCTGTGACAGTGGTTTTGCCATTGGTGCCCGTCACCGCAAGCACCTTCGGCTCGTACCCCTGCGCCGCCATATCAACCAACGCACGGGCAAATAGTTCGACTTCGCCAATGACTTCGATGCCCTGCTCCGCCGCCCACGCCAGCAGCTCACGCTGCGGCGGTTCGGAAGGCACGAGACCGGGACTGAGCACAATCGTGTGCACACCCTGCAGCGCTGTTCGCGCAAAGTGCTCCGCGCCAAGCAGATATTCGACCTGACTGCCGCCCAGCGCCGCTTTGAGCGCGGACATCCCCCCCGGCTCGGCGCGGGTGTCCAGCACACGCAGCCGCGCACCATGCAGGCCGCACCATTTTGCAGCCGCCGCACCCGTCTCGCCCAACCCCAGAATCAAGGTTGTGCCATCCGTGCGCACCGAGGGAAAAGTCCAGTTAGTCATCGCAGTTTGAGAGTTGCAAGCCCAATAAGCACCAGCATCATGCTGATAATCCAGAAACGCACCACTACCTGGGTTTCCTTCCAACCCGTGACTTCAAAGTGATGATGCAGCGGCGCCATCCGGAAGACCCGTCGCCCTTCTCCATAACGCCGCTTGGTGTACTTGAACCAGGTCACCTGAATCATCACGGAGAGCGTTTCCACAACGAACACGCCGCCCATGATGAACAGCACAATTTCCTGACGCACAATCACAGCAATGGTCCCTAGTGCGCCGCCCAAGGCCAATGCACCCACATCGCCCATGAACACCTGCGCTGGATAAGCGTTGAACCATAGAAAGGCCAGGCCCGCGCCTGCAATCGCGGCGCACAGCACCATGAGTTCAGAGGCGCCAGGGATATACGGAAACAACAGGTACTTGGAATAATCCACGCGCCCCACAACATAAGCAAAAATGCCGAGTGCGCTTCCCACCATCACTGTGGGCATGATCGCCAAACCATCCAGGCCGTCGGTGAGGTTGACCGCATTGCTGGACCCCACGATCACCAGCCACGTCAGTGCCACAAAACCGAACACACCCAAGGGATAACTGACGCTCTTGAAGAAGGGCACGATCAGATCGGCGCGAGTGGGCAATGGCATCGTGAAACCGCTCAGCACCCAGTCTCGGAACAGCGGCCACAGCTCGGCATTCGCGGGCGCGGAAACGGCAAAGGTGAGATACACCGATGCAACAGCGCCGATCAGCGCCTGCCAGAAAAACTTCCGGCGAGATGACATGCCTTCAGGATCGCGATAAACCACTTTCCTGTAATCGTCGGCCCAGCCTATCCAGCCAAAGCCGAATGTGACAAGCAGCACAACCCACACGAAGCGGTTGGACCAGTCGGCCCAGAGTAGTGTGCTCACACCGATGGAGATCAGGATCAACGCGCCGCCCATGGTCGGCGTGCCTGTTTTCTGCAGATGGGATTGGGGGCCGTAGGCACGCACCGCTTGGCCGATCTTGAGTGCGGTCAGGCGGCGGATTACCCATGGCCCGGCAAACAAGCCGATCATCAAGGCAGTACCGCATGCCAGCACGGCGCGCAGCGTGATGTATTCGAACACCCCGAAAGCGCGTATGTGCGAATCCGACAACCACTGCGCCAATTCAAGAAGCATGGTCCACTCCTTGCCCAATTGCGGGGTTTTGTTCTTCAAGCGCCGAGATGACGCGCTCCATGCGCATGCTGCGTGATCCTTTCACCAGGATATTTGCGGGAAGACGAACAGCCAAATCCTGGGCCAAGCTGTCGATAGATGAATAAGAAACCGCGTTCTCGCCGAATGCCTGCACAGCCTGTTTGCAGGCCGTGCCGAACGTCAAGAGCGCATCGATGCCCTGTTCGCGGGCATAACGGCCAACCTCGGCATGCATGGTCGGTCCGTTGTCGCCCACTTCGCCCATGTCGCCCAAAACCAGAATCTTGTGGCCCTGCAGGCTGGCAAGCACATCTATGGCTGCACGCACGGAGTCGGGGTTGGCGTTATAGGTGTCGTCGATGAGTTGAAAACCGCCCGGCAGCATACGGGGCTGCATGCGCCCTTTTACCGGGCTAAACGCCCCCAGGCCGCGCGCGATGGCATCCAGCGGAAGGCCGGCCGCCAACGCACATGCAGCTGCGGCCATGGCGTTGCGCAGATTGTGCGCGCCCGGCGCGTTCAGCAGGATGTCTGCGTCACCCTGCGGCGTAATCAGGCGGAACCGCGTGCGCGACGGTTCCGCACGAATCGACCCTGCCCTGACGTCCGCCCCTTCGTCGAAGCCGAAGTGCACGATCCGGCGGCCACCAGCCAGCCCATTCCAGAGCAAGGTGTAGTCGTCATCACCAGGAAAGACCGCAACACCATTGACAGGCAGCGCCAGCAACACACTGCCATTCTCGCGCGCAACCGCTTCCACAGACTGCATGAACTCTTGATGCTCGCGCTGCGCATTATTGACCAGCGCAACCGTGGGCTGCGCAATGGCTGCGAGCAAGGCTATTTCGCCAGGGTGGTTCATCCCCATTTCGAGCACCGCAGCACGATGACCACGGGTGAGGCGCAATACGGTCAGCGGCACGCCGATGTCGTTGTTCAGGTTGCCGCGCGTAGCAAGGCTAGCCGCGTCGCCATAGCTCTCGCGCAAAATCGCGCCGATCATTTCCTTGGTTGTTGTCTTGCCGTTGCTGCCCGTGACGCCGATCACCGGAATATCGAACTGGCGGCGCCAGGCGGTTGCAATGCGAATCAGCGCCTGGCGTGTGTCGCCCAGCACATACTGCTTCATTGCAGGATCGGCATCAGCGACACGATGGGCCACGACAGCACCGCGCGCGCCGGCTTTTGCGACTGCGGCGACGTAATCATGCGCGTCGAAGTTCTCGCCCTTAAGTGCCACAAACAACTGTCCGGGGGCAATAGAGCGTGAGTCGGTGGATACAGCTTGACCAACGCCCCAATCCAATGCAAAACGTGCCCACTCACGGTCGTCGAACGGCGACCGCACGCCACCGGCCTCTTGATAGGTTTCGTGGCCTTTGCCTGCTAGCAGCACCACATCAGCCGCACTGGCCTCCCATACCGCCAGGAGAATCGCCAGCGCGCGATCCGTTTGCACGCGCGGCTCACCGGGCATGCCGGCAAGTACTTGCGCAATAATATCGCTGGGATTCTCTGAGCGGGGATTATCGCTAGTCACGATGACCAGGTCGGCGCCAGCTGCGGCAATGCTGCCCATCATGGGGCGCTTGCCGGTGTCACGGTCGCCACCGCAGCCAAATACGCACACCAGCCGCCCACCACGTGCCTGCGCGAGTGGACGAAGCGCCGTCAACGCACGCGCCAGCGCGTCGGGCGTATGGGCGTAATCCACAACCACCATGGGGCCCGGCACATCGGATGGCGCAGGCTCGACGACCTGCAGCCGGCCCGCAACGGGCGTCAATCTGGCCAGGACACGCGCAATGCGGGACACACCCCACCCCATTTCACGAAGCACGCCGGCAATCAAAAGGAGATTGGAAATATTGTGCTCACCCACCAGACGCGTGGGTACTTGCGCACTGCCCCCAGGCATCAGCAGATTAAATACCAGCCCGTAGGCGCCTACGTGAATATCGCGCGCCTGGATGGCCGCATCGGCAGCGCCTAATGAATAGCCCTGCACAAGGCCGGCAGGCAAGCGGGCGAGCAGCTCGGCGCCGGCAGCATCGTCGGCATTGATAATGGCGCGCGACAGCCCAGGGCGTTCAAACAGTGCGAACTTGGCCTGCTTGTAACGGGCTTCTGTCTGGTGATAATCGAGATGGTCGCGTGTCAAATTGGTGAACGCCGCGATATCGATATGCACTTCATCCAGACGCCCCTGTTCAATGCCGATCGACGAGGCCTCCATAGCGACGACTTCGGCGCCAGCATCGCGCAACCGCGCCAGGCTTTCATGCAGACTCAGCACATCCGGCGTGGTAAGCGCCCCACCTTCCTGGCTGCCGTCGGGCAATGTCAGGCCCAGCGTACCGATCGCGCCGCTGGGCACACCCTCTGCATTGAGCGCAGCAGCCAGCCATTGCACACAACTGGTCTTGCCATTGGTACCCGTTACGGCAACGATCTTCGTCGTCTCGGAAGGCTTGCCGTACCATATGTGCGCAACTTCGCCCATCACCTTGGGCAAAGCCGGCACAGAAAGCATCGGCACGCCCGGCGGCTGCGCGAGCAAGCGCGCATCGGCATGCACCACTATCGCCGCAACGCCTGCTCGCACGGCTTGGTCGATGTAGTCGCGGCCATCGGCATGCAGGCCCGGGCATGCGAAAAACACATCGCCAGCACGAAGCTGGCGCGTATCCAGGCACAGTCGCGCGGTACGCGCAACCCGTGCCTCTAGCCAGGAAACGATATCAGGCGCATTCATTCCCGCGCCTCCTTCTTGGCGCCCAGCGCCACGAGTGACTCAATCGGCGCATCAGGCTGCACGCCAAGGCGGCGCAGACTGCTGGCCACAATATCCGAAAACACCGGCGCCGCGATGCGGCCGCCATAATAAGCCTTGCCGTGCGGCTCGTCGATGGTCACCGCTACGACAATGCGAGGGTTCGATACCGGCGCGAAGCCCACGAACGAGCCGCGATACAAGCTGCGACTGTACTGGCCGTCCACGATCTTGCGCGCCGTGCCGCTCTTGCCCGCCACGCGGTAACCCTGCACCTGGGCCAGCTTGGCGCCATCCGGCCCAGCCGCGGCTTCCAGCATGGCACGGATCTGTCCTGCGATTTCAGGCCTGTACACCTGCACGCTTGTGGGTTTGCCTTCGCGCTTGAGCAGCGTCAGGGACACCATATCGCCGTTTCGGGCGAACGCTGTGTATGCATGTGCCATCTGCATCAACGACACCGACAAGCCATAGCCGTACGCCATGGTTGCCCGTTCTATCGGGCGCCAGCGCTCCCACGGGCGCAAACGGCCAGATGCAACCCCCGGAAAGTCAGTATGCGGCGGACGGCCGAAGCCCAGCTCGGTGAACTTAGTCCACATCTCCTGTGAAGTCAGCTTCTCGGAAATCATCGTCATGCCGATGTTGCTCGAACGGCGCAGAATGCCCGCTACGTTGAGCACCCCATTCTTGCTGACGTCGGAGATGGTCGACCCTTGGTAGCGGTAACGGCCGTTGCCGGTATCGAACAGCGTGTTCGTGGAAATACGTTTGATGTCCAGGGCCAGCGCCGCCGTGAACGGCTTCATGATCGAACCGGGCTCGAAGGTATCGGTCAGGGCCCGGTTACGCAAGGCCGCGCCCTTGCGATCGCCACGGTCATTCGGATCGTAGGTGGGCAGATTGACGAGTGACAGGATCTCGCCCGTTTGTACATCCAGCACAATCGCAGCACCGGCTCGCGCGTCATTCGCCTGCAGGGCGTCTTTGAGCGCAGCGTAGGTGTCATACTGCAGCCCCGCATCGATAGAAAGCCTTAGATCCTGGCCATTCACAGGCGGCACAATCGCCTGCACATCCTCTACGACGCGCCCCAGCCGATCCTTGATCACTCGGCGCGACCCAGGGCGGCCAGACAGTGCATCATTGAAGGCCAGTTCGATACCGTCGATGCCTTGATCTTCGATATTGGTAAAACCGATAAGATGCGCAGCCACCTCCCCCTCGGGGTAGAAGCGGCGCATTTCAGCCTGGTCGTGGAAACCAGGCACCTTGAGCCGCCGGATCTGCTCCGCAGTGTCCACCGCCACCTGGCGCTTGATATAAACAAAATTGCGCTCGTCGTCGCCAATGCGTCGCTTGATGTCACTGGCAGGCATCTCGAGCAAGGCGCCAAGCCTCTTGAGCTGCTCGTCCGACGCCTTGCGCGCGTCTTCAGGGATCGCCCAGATAGCACGCACGGGCACGCTGGACGCCAGCACCACAGTACCGGTGCGATCGAAAATCTTGCCACGCGTAGCCGGCAACACGAGATTGCGCTCGTAGCGGCGTTCGCCCTGCTCTTTCAGGAACTCGTTCGACAACCCTTGCAGATACAGCGCTTTGGCCGCCAGGGCCAGGAAACCCACCATCAGCAGTATCAATACCAGGCGCGACCGCCACATTGGCATCTGCTGGTTGAGCACGGGGCTGTCATAGAAACGCACGCGCTTCATGGTTTGCCCCCCGATGCCGGCTGGCCGGCAGATGCGGACGGCGATGTACCCACCATATAGAGTGTGCGGTCGGGCGTTCCCGGCGTCATGCCCAGCTCTTCACGCGCAATGCTGTCGATGCGCGCATTGCGGGCCAGTTCCGCGCGCTCAAGCTGAAGGCGCCGCCAATCGGTGTCCAGTTGGCGCTCACGATCGTGCAGCCGACCAGCCTCCACATACAATTGGCGCGCCTGGAAGCGCGCCGTGACGAGCGACAGAGCGGAAACCATCAACAGCGCCGCAAACAGAAGGCTCAACCGTGCCATGACGTGCGCCCTCCCTTGCCATGACGCCTGCCGGCAGCACCGCCGCCAGCCATGCCCTGGCCAACAAACGATGCGCCGCCATCGGGCGGCAGCGGTGTATCCGTGCGTTCCGCCACCCGCAGGACAGCCGATCGGGCGCGAACATTGTCACGCGCCTCATCGGCGCTGGCCAGCACCCGGCCGAGCGAGCGCAGGATGGGTTGCGGCATATCCTTCTCTGGAATCGGCAGGCGCGCGTGCGCGGCAGCCGGTCTGGCCGCCGCCGCGATGCACTGCTTGACCATGCGGTCTTCAAGAGAATGGAAGCTGATCACCGCAAAACGCCCTCCTGGCGCAAGCAAAGTCAGAATTGCCTTGAGGGCGCGTGCGAGCTCCTCGAGCTCTTGATTGAGGTAAATCCGTATAGCCTGAAAGCTGCGGGTGGCCGGGTGTTGACCCTTTTCGCGCGTGCGGACGACACCGGCGATGAGCTCGGCGAGGTCGAGCGTTGTGCGCAGCGGGCGGGATTCGCGGCGAGCAACAACCGCCTTTGCAATCTGGAAAGCAAACCGTTCTTCGCCATAATGTGCGATGACCTCCCTCAATTCTTCGACACTGACCTCAGCCAGCCATTGCGCAGCCGTCATACCGCTGCTCGTATCCATCCGCATATCAAGCGGGCCTTCGCGCATGAACGAGAAACCCCGCGATGCATCGTCGATCTGAGGGGATGACACTCCCAGATCCAACATCACACCGTTAACCGACGCGATCCCCAGATCGGCCAGCCTTTCAGCCATTTCCGCAAAGCCGCTGTGCACCACAGCCACTCTGCTATCCTGCGCCGCCAGTTGATGGGCCACCTCGATGGCCTGCGGGTCTTTGTCGAAGACCACCAGCCTCGCCTGCGGCCCCAGTTTCGACAACAGCAAGCGGCTATGCCCCCCACGCCCGAAAGTGCCATCGACAAACACGCCGTTGCGCCGCGCCTCATCGACAAGCGGCTCGGAAGCGGAAACCACCTGTCCACGCGTACCGTGCTTTCGGCCAAAACCCGGATCAACGAGAGCGTTGACCGTAGGCTCCAGCAGCACGGACCGATGCACAAACGACATAGCAGGAATCAAAAAGAAAATGTTTCGAGGACTTCAGGCATACCCTTCGCGAGGTCTTCCGCTTCGCGTCGGGCCCATTCGGCGGCATCCCACAATTCGAAGTGACTACCCATCCCCAGCAGCATGACTTCGCGCGTCAACCCAGTCGCTGTGCGCAGCTCAGGCGCCACCAGAATGCGGCCTGACGCATCCATGTCAACGTCCTGCGCATTGCCCAGCAGCAGGCGCTGCAGCGGACGAGCGGACATTGGGAAGTTTGCGATCTGCTCACGCTTCTTTTCCCACACATTGCGGGGGTACAGAAGCAGACAGCCATCGGGGTGGCGGGTGAGGGTAAGACGGCCTTCGACCTGTGCGACGAGCGCGTCACGGTGCCGGGTCGGAATCGAGATCCGCCCCTTGGCATCGAGAGTGAGAGCGCTGCTGCCCTGGAACAAGTTTCTTCCCCACTTTTTTGCACAAAATCCTACTTTTCCCCACTCTAAGCCATGGCTTTCAAGTGGTCAAGCACAAGTTGCATTTTTTTCAATCGCGTCAAGCACTTAGCCTCATCTTTAAGAGTTCGGCCAAAAAAAATTCCTCAATAAATCAAGAAATTGTGATCTGAAGTGAAAGTCCTTTATCAGAATGGAGCGGTGGATAAACCATAACGCGCGTTTTCAATTGCTGACATACGGCCGCAACCACCCGTCCATTCAGGAAATTGCCAGCTTTCCCGACAACCATCCAGAATCATGACTAGCCAACGAAAGCGAAGCCGCTAAGACGCAGCTAAGACCCGGCTACTTAAAGCAATGGAGGGAAATAAAGGAAGGCGGCGATAGAGACGCGAGGGAATGAAACGATGAAGAGGCAGCGATAGAAAAAGCAGCGATGGGAGGCTAAAGCGCGGGCGCGAAAAACCGGTTGAAAAACTGCCGTGCCGGGGCAAGCACCCGCCCCGCACTACGGAAAAAGTGAGACAGGCCTATAGGCCGGATTCTGTATGCCCGGCGAGCCGGACAGGCAATCATTCATCTGGGCCCGACATTACTGTCGGGCTCGAGCCATCTACCCGCATGCTCGGACGGGCCGCCCGTCTGGCCGAGGCCTGCGCATGCCTATTTGATGTTGCTCCGGATAGAGGTTACCGCGTTTCACCCTGCAGCGCCGCACGCGTTTCCGCCTGCGCAGCACGGAGTAGCCGTGCCGGTGCACGCCCGTGGACGTGCCCTCGCCGCAGACTCGTCTCTGTGGCCCTGTTCCTCGGCTCGCGCAAGCTCGCGCTTTTGCTTGCCGGACGGCTGTTAGCCGCTACCCTGCCCTGTGGAGTCCGGACCTTCCTCGATGCGCCGCACCGCGATTGCCCGGCCTGCCTCACGTGAGCATTGTAACCTGCGACAATAGCGTTTTGGCCCGGCCGCTTGCGGCCGGCCGGTGCTGCAGCCC
This sequence comes from Pusillimonas sp. TS35, assembly GCF_009857885.1. GTDB lineage: Bacteria > Pseudomonadota > Gammaproteobacteria > Burkholderiales > Burkholderiaceae_B > Allopusillimonas > Allopusillimonas lactea. The sequence continues at coordinate 63,443 of NZ_WWER01000011.1, forward strand.
TCGGGGGCAAAAGGCAGCATGGTTTTCCTCATTTTCACGACATGGCCGCAACACTCGTTACCCTCACCGATGCTCAACTGGCTTATGGGCACCACCCGCTCCTGGATCACGCCGAACTCACCATCCAGGCAGGCGAACGCATCGGCCTGATCGGCCGCAACGGGGCTGGCAAATCGTCCCTCCTCAAGATTATCGATGGCCGCATCCAGCCTGACGACGGCGAGGTCATGCGGGTGGGCGGCCTGCGCGTCGCGACGGTAGAGCAGGAACCTGAGCTGGACGACAATCTCACCGTCCACGAAGCGCTTTGCGGCGATATTCATTCAAGCGAAGACTGGCAGCGGCCCGCCCGCGCCAACGCACTCATTGAACAGCTCGGGCTGCAGGCAGACGCCCAAATCGCGGGATTGTCCGGTGGGTCGCGCAAGCGCGTCGCGCTGGCCCGCGCCGTGGCGGACGAGCCCGATCTGCTGTTGTTGGATGAGCCCACCAACCATCTGGACTTCGACGGCATCACTTGGCTCGAAAACCTGCTGCTCACCGCGCGCTGTGGTGTCGTGCTAATTACACACGATCGACGCTTTCTGGATGCAGTCGCTACGCGTATCGTAGAACTCGATCGCGGCAAGCTGTTCAGCTTCCCCGGCAATTTTTCAGCCTGGCAACAACGCAAGGTTGAATGGCTGGAAGCCGAACAGCAGCAGAATGCCCGCTTCGACAAGCTGCTTGCCCAAGAAGAGGTGTGGATACGCAAAGGCATCGAGGCGCGGCGCACCCGCAACGAAGGCAGGGTTCGACGGCTCGAACAGTTGCGGCGCGATCGCGCCGCGCGGCGCGAGCTGCAAGGCAATGTCAGGCTGGCTGTCGCCGAAGGCCAGCGGTCGGGCAAACTGGTGGCCGAACTGCAAGGCGTAACGCATGGCTATGGCGGCCGCACCCTGATTCGCGATTTTTCCACCGTCATCCTGCGTGGTGACCGCATTGGCCTGATCGGCCCCAACGGCGCAGGCAAAACTACACTTCTGCGCATCATTCTCGGGCAATTGCAACCCGACGAAGGCAGCGTGCGGCTGGGCACCAATCTTACCGTTGGCTACTTCGACCAGATGCGGGCCCAGCTCGATGAAAACGCCACGCTGGCCGACACCATCAACCCCGGCAGCGAGTGGATAGAGATCGGCGATCAGCGCAAACATGTCATGAGCTATCTCGAAGACTTTCTCTTCCCCGCCGCACGCGCACAATCGCCAGTGCACAGTCTGTCGGGCGGCGAGCGCGCGCGCCTGGCGCTGGCGCGCATGTTTGCGCGGCCCACAAACATCCTGGTGCTGGATGAACCCACCAACGACCTAGACATCGAAACGCTGGAGTTGCTGGAGTCACTGCTGCAAGACTACCAGGGCACGGTCCTGCTCGTGAGTCACGATCGCGCATTTCTCGACAATGTCGTCACGCAGACCATCGCCGCAGAAGGCGATGGCGTGTGGGGCGAATATGTAGGAGGCTATGACGAATGGCTCGCCCAACGCCCGCAGCCAGAGGGCGCCGCGGATAGCGCGAAAGGGCGCGGCAAAGGCGCCGCGAGGGGCATGGATAGCGACACATCCGGAAAAACACCCGATGCCAACACATCGAGCAACGCGAGCCGCACTGCAAAGCCGGCCAAGGTGGGCCGCATTACTTCATGGGAACAGCGTGAGCTCGATGGCATCCCCGATGCCATCGCCGCCCTCGAAACCGAACAGGCCAACCTGACGGAACGGTTGGCGGACGGCAGTCTTTACCGCGACGCACCCGATGAGGTCAATGCGATCAACGAGCAACTTGCCGGCATCGAATCAAAGCTCGAAGCACTCTTTGCCCGTTGGGAAACGCTTGAAGAAAAGAAAAACGCGTCAAGCCAAGCCTGATGCCAGGCGTCTTGGCATATCATCCCTGATCCATCAGGGCTGGAGACGACGGCCGCAATCCGGCGCCCCATGCGAACAGCATGCTGCTCGCATGGCTGGCGGCCGCACCGTCCGTCAAGGGCCTGCCTCAGCCTCAAGCGCCAATACCTGACGTCAGCCGATTACTTTCCATCTGAGCGACGTACCCGCCGCCAATGGCACCATAGTGGTATCACCCAACGGCAATTCAGCGGGAATCTCAAAGTCGGTGAGCGCCAACGTTAATGTCCCGCTGTTCTCAGGCAAGCCATAAAACGCCGGCCCGTTTCGGCTGGCAAACGCTTCCAGCTGATCCAGCCGCCCGGCTGCCTCGAACGCGGTGGCATACAACTCCATGGCATGCAGCGCCGTATAGCACCCCGCACAGCCACACGACGCTTCTTTCAAACCGCGCGGATGCGGCGCGCTGTCAGTGCCCAGGAAAAACCTTGGGTTGCCGCTTGTAGCAGCATCGATCAGCGCCTCTCGGTGCATTTCGCGTTTCAGCACTGGCAGGCAAAACCAGTGCGGCTGCAGGCCGTTGGTGAATAGCGCGTTTCGGTTGTACAGCAGGTGATGCGCGGTAATCGTTGCAGCAATAGGGCCGTCTGCATACCGCACGTACTCCACCCCTTCGAGTGTGGTCAGATGCTCGAACACAACTTTCAATTCGGGGAACATACGCCGGAGCGGGATCATCACGCGGTCGATGAACACTGCCTCACGGTCGAACAGATCGATGGCGGGATCAGTGACCTCACCATGCACCAGCAGCGGCAGCCCCACCCGCTGCATGGCTTCGAGCACACGCCCGCAACGCCCCAGCAGGTCAGTCACGCCAGCGTCCGAATTAGTGGTCGCGCCGGCCGGATAGAGCTTTACTCCATGCACAATGCCCGATGCCACCGCACGAGTGATTTCATCCGGGGAGGTATTGTCGGTGAGGTAAAGCGTCATCAGCGGCGTAAACGCATCGCGCGCAATACCCGCCTGGTCCAGGGCAGCCAGAATGCGATCGCGATATGCCTGAGCCTGTGCCGCGGTCGTCACAGGCGGCTTGAGATTGGGCATCACAATGGCACGCCCGAACTGTCGTGCGGTATCACCCACGACAGAAGCCAGCATGGCGCCGTCGCGCAGATGCAAGTGCCAGTCATCGGGGCGGATAATGGTCAGGGTTTGCTTGTCGCTAGTCATTTCATCACAGTCAATATCGCCGGCGCCCCGCTTCAGCCGGCATCTAGGGGCATGCTGCGCTCAACCAGCCGGCAGAACAGCGCGCTGCCGGCGGGAATCACCGCATCATTGAAATCAAACATAGGATTATGCAGCACGCAGCCGCGCTCCGCACCGCCCTGCCCCAGCCGAAAATAAGCACCCGGTCGACGCTGCAGCATCACCGAAAAATCTTCAGATCCCATCGACGGCGTCAGATCTCGTACGACCTGCTCTTCGCCGAACAGTTCCTCGGCCACATCGGCTACAAAACGGGCATGGGCGGGTGTGTTGATGGTTGCGGGAAACAGCCGCCGGTAGTCAAGGCTGATCTTGGCCTTGTAGGCAGCAGCCATGCCATCAACGATCTCGCGCATGCGCTGCACCACCTGCTCCTGGACCACCGGATTAAACGTGCGCACCGTGCCCACCATGTAAGCATCACGCGGAATGACGTTCATGGCCTGCAGATTGCCCGCGTTAACCGCCGCCACCGTCACCACGGCCGACTCGGGCGCGGGCACATTGCGCGACACAATAGTCTGCAATGCATTGATGAGCTGCGCAGCGATCACTACCGGGTCGTTGGTTTGATAGGCATGGGCCCCATGCCCGCCACGCCCTTCGATGTGTATCTCGAATTGATCCGCTGCCGCCATCATCGGGCCCGGGTTCACGCCGATGACACCCTCTGGCAACCCTGGCCAATTATGCAGCGCATAAATCGCATCGCACGGAAAACGCTCAAACAGGCCATCGTCCAGCATGGCCTGTGCCCCACCCTGGCCTTCTTCAGCCGGCTGAAAAATCAGCACCGCACGACCGTCGAAATTGCGTGTTTCAGCCAGATAGCGCGCGGCCCCCAGCAGCACTGTGGTGTGGCCATCGTGCCCACATGCATGCATCACCCCCAGATTGTTGGACGCATAATCGACGCTTCCCTGCTCCTGTATAGGTAGCGCGTCCATATCCGCCCGCAAGCCAATTGCCTTACCGCTGGTATTGCGACGCCCTTCCAGCACCCCGACAACCCCCGTGCGGCCAATACCCTTGTGCACCTCAAATCCCAGTGCCTGCAGGGCCGCCGCCACGATCGATGACGTGCGCGTCTCCTGAAAGCCAAGCTCTGGGTTTGCGTGAATATCACGACGTATTGCCGTAAGGTCGGCATGAAAGCCTCGGATCACCTCCAGGACTGATTTCGCATGCATAGTCTGGCCTCCTCCTGGCCATCGAACGGCGCCCGGATCGGCCCGGAATTGCCGGTTTTCGTGTATTCGTCACATTAACACAGGGACATCCCCAAGACGCGAAGCTTTATGCCCGCACCCCGAGCGGTTATATTCTCGTTCACAAATCGCTTTGTTTTTCGAGGAAACTCACGTTATGCTGCGTGAGACGCACCTTTTCACTCAATCAGGAGTACTGATCTATGGCAACCACCGCGAAAACCGCCCGTAAACCGAACGCGGCATTCATGAAACCGCTTACGCCTAGCGCCACGCTGGCTGCCGTCATTGGTCCCGAGGCTGTTCCACGCACCGAAGTCACCAAAAAAATCTGGGATTACATCAAAAAGCACGACCTGCAAGATCCCGCCAATCGCCGAAACATCAACGCTGACGACAAGTTGCGTCCGCTGTTTGGCAAAGATCAGGTCTCAATGTTCGAACTCACCAAACTTGTCAACGCCCATCTTAAATAAGCTATATCGCGTAAGCGTCGCGCGCTTACCATGCTTGTGGTCACAGCCCTTGCTCGTCGGCACAGCCACACCCATACCGCCTAATAAAAAGCCGCTGACAGACTTGGCTGTCAGCGGCTTTTTTGCCCGGTTAGCGGGCGGATGGAACGCTTAATACTCAGATACAGGCGGCTGCCCCGATGCCAACGCAAGCCAACCTTTGATCAAACGATAGACGATCCATACAAGCGCAATAATGCCCGTGATCCAGCCGATGAAGATCCAGGTTGCCAAGGCACTGAGCAGCACCCACAACAGCCCCCACCAGAACGTGCCGATCACCCAATCGAAATGGGCGGCATATACCGTACCAGCGGCATCGCTACGCTTGAGATAGGCCAGCACAATCGCGGCAATAGCCGCAACGCCAAAAAAACCGCCACTCAGCAAACCAAGCGCGAACAGGCCGTATATAAGATGCGTAAGGTTGCGCATCGAAAAGCCCTTGTTGTCTTCTGGCGGAATCGCCTCGGTCATCGGTAACCTCCGGAATCAGGGTGCATACATTCGGCCCCGCGGCCGATCCAGGCTATTCTACCGGAACTCGGGCGGCCGTAATATATGCCGATCCCCTTGTGGCAAGCAGATCTCCCGTTTCGGCGTACTGTCGCGGCTTGCACGGGTTCACCGCGCACCGATGCGCTGGTCGCGCCTGGGTGGTGCGCCGGCGCTTTGCCTGGTTTTGATTCGCACAAACAAAAACCCCCGCCAGGGTTTGCTGGCGGGGGTTTTCTTCGGTATAAAAGCCTGACGATGACCTACTTTCACAGACGAGATG
>NZ_WWER01000012.1 GCF_009857885.1 Pusillimonas sp. TS35
AGCATGAAAATATGACTCAGTGGCACGGCGGCCCCTTCGACTCGGCTGCGTTCGATCTGAATGAAGTCAATCAACGACTGATGGAAATTCAGCTCTAGCGCAAGACGGTACTGGGCGGACGCTTACCCTGAAACCAACCCGAAACGGTAATAACAGGCAGCACAACACCGAAGCACGCCGTTTCGGATTGACAATAAATGTAATCCCATTTAACCTCTAATCGTTCTTACGCGTCTCTACGTCAAGGGTTACGTGGATATGTCGGGCGCTTCGCCAGACTTGCAATGATTGAGTGCATTTAAGCTGCGAAAGCGGCTCCGCGTTTTCCTGCGGGCACTCGAAAAACCCGAAGCCGCTTTCGCAGCATCTTAAAGGTAAGAACGTTTTTAAGCGAATTTGTTCGATGCGAGATCTTCTTGTAGCCAAACTGAATCTCGCGACCTCAAGGATAAAGCCCTACGAGGGTTTTATTTTTTTGTGCGGAGGTCCCACTGATATCCGATCAGTTAAGCCAGTTTCCATTAGGGATGCCATCCACCGTGAACTGGCGAAGGACGACAATTTTGAAGAGCGAATCCGTGTTGCGGAGGACTACAAGGACTGGTCCCATGAGGCAACGTATCGCGACTTAGTGTCTTTTGAAAGACATCTCGCCGAACTGTCTTCGGTAATCGTTGTTGTGTTGGAAAGCGCTGGATCCATTGCGGAACTTGGTCTATTTTCTGCGATCGAAGAATTCAATAAGAAGCTTCTAATATTCGTCGAGACCGATCATTATCAAAGCGGATCCTTTATCAAGCTCGGTCCAATCGATTACCTTGAAAAGACGCACGAGAATCTGGCAGAGTGCCATCGCTGGACAAAATCGCAGGGTCAATATTCTATTTTTGATCCTGATGCCGCTACCGAACTACAAGCAGAGTTGGCCGATGCGATTCGATTCAGGGCATCGCAGGCAATGCCAGAGAGAGCATTAAATCCAGGCGGATGGTTAGACATTGCTCTGCTAGTTTGCGATCTTTTGAGCCTATGTTCGGCATTGACTCTTCGCGAATTACGTCAACTACTCGTAGGGCTTGGAATTGAATGCGGCGAAACGAATCTAAAACAGACATTATTTTTGCTTGAGCGCGTCAGATTGCTGGCGATGGAACCAAAGGGTGACCAACGATTCTATATCAGCGTTGAGCCGCGGCATTTTGTCCGTCTCGGCATTCAAGGCGGTCCATTCGATTTGATGCGCTTCCGTACAGATCTCCTTTCGGAGTACGAGAAAGGAGATAAAAAACGCTTCAGGGCAATTCAGGAGGCGCGACGGCGACATGCAGCGTGAACCAGATATCATTCTTCAGATGGCGGCGGATCTTGGTATGTTGCCTTCGCACATTTCGTTGCTCATAAGAACGGCTCCGCTGCGGTACAAGGTCTTCTACATTCCTAAAAAATCGGGGGGAATGCGGGAGGTCGCCCAACCGGCCCGTGAAGTTAAAACGATCCAGCGTTGGTTGATTCGCTACTTAAAAGATCGCTTGCCCATCCATGAGGCCGCCACGGCTTATACGACTGGCTCTTCAATCCGGGCGAACGCAGCCGCTCACTGCCACAGTCGGTACTTACTGAAACTAGATTTCTCTAATTATTTTCCATCTATCGTTAAGCACGATATTCAAATGCATCTCGAGCGCTACTGCGCTGATTTTCTCGGGGAATCGGCTAGAGAGCTCATAGCCCAAACATGCTGTTGGATGCCACGGCGAGAACATCCTCTTCGATTATGCATCGGCGCGCCGACCTCTCCAATGCTGTCGAACAGCGTGATGTATGATTTTGACCGGTTACTTGGGAACATTGCAAACGATGAGCATGTAACCTACACCAGATACGCTGACGACATTACGCTGTCTGCCGAGGAGCCAGGTAAATTGGATCGCTACGTTGAAGTGGTCATGCAGTTATTACGTGACCTGGCATACCCGCGCATAGAGCTAAATATGGCCAAGGTTGTAAGAGCATCGCGAGCAAGCAAGCGGGTGGTGACTGGTCTTGTTTTAACCCCTTCCGGCAGCATTTCAATTGGTAGAGACCGAAAAAGGCTAATTAGGGCCATGTTCCATCGAAAAATCCAGGGAAAGTTGAATGCAGAAGAAGCCCAGGTATTAGAGGGTTTTGTGGCGTTCGCGGAAAACATTGAACCAGGATTTCGTAAACGTTTGGAGCGATCCATGCTTTGAGCTTGGTGCATGCCTAGTTTCTTAATGGTTCCGGTTCATCAAAAAATAGCTTCGCCCAAGCCAATGATGCGAAGCCCAGATGAAAGGCCGCTCTTGGCCGGACAGCGACCACTTGGAATGGTCGCACTGTCCGAGTATAAGTAAAAATCACACTTCTGTTTGCTCTGCCATTTCAAGTGCGTCATCGACTTCGATACCAAGGTATCGCACCGTGCTTTTGCGCGGCTTTATGCTCAAGGTCCGGTGGAATTATGGGTTAGCCCTTTGGCATGCAGAAAAGTGCATATGCTCCTGCTAGCTCAGGACAACGGGTGGTAAAGAAGTTCGTTACGGCTTGCTCAGGTCTTGGGGTGTTCACCGAAGCTCGTATAACGCGGTCCAAATCGCTAGAAAGTTTGAGGTGACTTAACCAATCCTCAACATCCTGAGAGCTCTTCGGCTCAGGAATGGCTTCTTCAATTCTCCGAACGCAGTTTATGGAAAGAGCGATAAGCGACGACACATCCTTCAGGGAAGGTAGTTTCTTGGAAAAGTGCTCCAGCAGAAGCTTTGCATCAAGGTGCTTGTAGTCGGCATACAAGACTGATGAATAGTCGCTAATGAGGGCCGTTTCCTGGGTTTTGGTAAGCCCTGCATTTGAACGCTTGTGGATTATTCGATTTCGCCAGTGGATAGCGACAAGGCATCCCAAGAACAGTTGATCTTCGGGTAGTTCTAGGTGCTGGTGCAGAGCTATGAATTTTTGCGCTCTATCTGGGTCTTTGGGGAGAGCAATCGACTTGAAACCTGGACAGCCCAAGATGGTGTTTGTGTAAGCACCAAGCTCTTCTGCCAAGAACACAATTGCAGAATTCAATGCAAAGGCTCGCGCTCCCCGGCTAGAGGATTTGATGTCCTTGGGGTTCCAAGATATGTCCAGTGTTTCCGGCTTTGTGCAAACGCCAGACTCGACCCCAGCCAGACCAACAGCGATTGTGTTGAGGTAGTGGACTACATGCCCAACAGAATCGAGAAATGGGCGAAGTGCTGGTGTCTTCATTGAATTGGTGTGCGGCTGGGAATCGAACCCAGACTCCGGCTTTGAGGGAACTGCCTTAATCGGCCGACGTTTGCCATTAACTTCCGCACGGAGAGAATCACAAAAGGGCTAACGTGAAGTGGACGTCAATTTTGCAGGGTTTGTCTCCTGCGTGAGATATATATTGGTGCAGCGCATGTCTGTGATCGTCCTTGCCATCTTATTCTTCGCGATTGCACTGTGCACATGAACAGCACTAAACATCCGGTCAAACCGTGCAAGCGCCAAAACGTGCCAATGGCATTATACGACAGCTCTCGGGAGGCTTAACCACTGACCGCTACTGGCCGATTGTAGCCAAAGGCCCATGACTGAAGCCGACCCAAAGCCGCCGGATCAGTCTCTCGTGCTCCATTGGCAGGTGTTTAAGTGGAGCAGCCGTCCGAGCACAAGGGTCGCGGACAGGGCCTCTCCGCAGCTGTCGCTCTAACCCGTGTAATGGAGGGGTGTGGATTACGGTCGCGTTGAGCTACCGCGCCGGCCTGCATTGATCTCATCGAGTGCATCGTGCGGGTTTTGATCATGAACTCTTGCGGGTTTCGGTTAGGCGATCCCTTCTTCGTGGCGCTCAACCCGCACCCTGCAGTCAGCTAGCGTAATCTCTGGTTGATTCTCGCTTCAGTATCCTCCCGAGCAGCTTCCCGCTCGTAGGTATCTGTCAGCTTCATAAGCAGTTCGGAAGCCACGTACGGCGATGACATCCGGAGCTGCTGGGCCCACTTTCTGTATTTGTCGGCCAGTTGGCGTTCCTGATCCCCGCCGGGACCTCGAGCATGAACCCCTCGTGAGTTGTACACGCCAGTATGTGCTCCGCGCATCATATCCTCGGACTGGAGATCTTCCATCACGGTTCTCACCGCCTCACAAGGCCAGCCGCCGTCCTTGCCGATCTGCGCCGAGGCAAGCAGTTCTCCAATTACGACATCAGCGATTCCGATGCGCGACAGCTCCGCGCAGGACTTGCGCACAGTTTCGGTCCACTTTGCCAGGCGCTCAGCATCAATGCTCCCTTGTTCGTCGCTTCCAGGGATTCTTTTCATTGCTTGTATGAGCTTGTATCCCCGTTCAGCCATTGGTCTGGCTTTTTCTGCTTCAACTCTGAATTCAGGAGGGTCCTCCGCTCGGTCACTGCGTTTGTACGTCCATACGATGGCTTGGACCAGTACTTCAGGGTGGTCCTCGATGTAGCGCTCGAGGTTCGGAATTGCGGACTTGGCACTCCGGTCCCATCCGCGGTCAAGCACTTCTAGATACGCGAATTCAAGGCCGGCCTTCTGTTCGAGTGACAGTTCGGAAGTGTTGTTGATGCATTCGAAGGCCCTTTGGACGTGGTAGTGTTCAAGCAGGTATTCGCCCGCCTTGTCGTCGCCGTCCTGTGCCATGACCGTGAGAAGTTGGAAGAGCGTGTGGACCGCCAGCTTTTCGGGGTGATACTTCGCGAGTGCAAACGCTGCGCGTGGTCGCCTGGCCTTCATGAGCATGTCGACCGCCTTGGCGATCTCCGCAGGGGAGTCCCGCATCCAGCCGGGAACGACCTCCTTCCAGTACCGCGTTTCAACCTCCTCTCCATATGAGGAGACCAGCGACCAAGTGCCTTCGCCGAAGGGCGCGAGCGCCAGGAAGCGGGTCGCGTTGTCGGGACCAATCGCTGTAATGGCAGAGCTTAAGAATGCTTCGCGTTTTTGGTCGTTGGGCATCACGCCTAAAGCGCCTTGGATCAGCCATTCCGATGCTCGGGCCGCAGACTCGCTTTCGCTCCTTTTCTGAAAGGCTTGGGTCACGAGGGCGAGCAGCTCTTCCTCGTCCAGCACTCGCTCGGCCACAAGGGCGCCGATGATTCCCGATGCTCCGCTACGGATTGCCGTATCGAGCAAGCCGGCGACGCCATACTGCCCGTGGATTTCTTTCAGCGCATCGGCCCGCTGCTTCCGGATCCGCGCCTCGCGCTCTTCATAGTCAATATTTTCTAGGTCTTCGAGCTCGTCGGCAGACTCTTCGATCCAAGTCTCCTTGAAAAGCCACGCGTGCTTGTCGAGGAGATTGCTCGGTTCAAGCGCGGCATGGATGTGCTTTGCAGCAGCCGCTACACGGGATTGCTTGCTGCTTTTCCTCGCGCGCAGAGTTGCGCGACGGGACAACGTCGAGACTCGAATTTTCTCGCGTAACGCAATCTTGTCGCTGTCGCTTGCGGTCTTCGCCCATGCCTCGACCAGCGCCCATACGCGATCCTGATCAGCATCCGCCAGGTCGTGGAGGCGGTCGATTAGGTCGGACAGCATCGACACCGAGTAGCGTGGCTGCGATAAGGCTAGCTCTATCATTTTGCCCGCGAACTCTAATATCGGCCCCCACGTCGGAAACGGCTCACCGTGGCCGTATCCGTCCGGGCGCCAAGTCGGCTTGTGGCTGTAGTCCCCGACTTGATGGTGGTTGCCGAATTGCGCGACGCAAAGCGTCCAGGCGACATCCGGGAACCTGTTGAACAGGACTTTTACCAGCTCCAGGCGCTCGTCATTATTGGCTGCGGTCTGGGGCATCCACGATCGGAATATCGCTGCCAGCGAATGCGCCGGTTTGTTGACCCAGTTGTCGTTGATCTCTATCTGCGCGAGACGTGCGAGAATCATCACCGTACGAGGAAGCGTCTCCGGATTCCATGCGAGCCCTTCCAACGCCCAGAGCAGTCCAGTGCGGCTGGGACTGCCGAATATGCCGGACCCAGCGGGACGAAGGAGGCCGAAAACTGCGGGACTGCTCGTTTTCAGGTCGCGCTCGATGATCGAGAGAAATTCGGTCGGCGCCGCTTCAGCGTAGAGGGGCAGGTCGCGGTCGTTGGCTTCGAGGGTGCGCGTGGTGAGGGGATCGCTAAGTAGGTCGCGCACTACCAGGGCCGCCTCGACCTCCGTATCTATCCCCAAGCGTGCCTTGAAAAGGCCCACGCCGTGAACGGCTAGGAGTACGAGCGTTTCCGAAATGCCCTGACGGAACGCTGGAGAAAATTCCCGAGTCTTGCCGTGAATGGACGCGGCCCATCGCTGGTCTTCGGCGAGATCAAGAGAGGGATCATCCTCGCCCAGCACCATCCGAGCGACGTCGAAATACCGCTTCAGGTCATCGCGGGTCACGTAGCGAGCAATGGCGTAGAGAAGGTCGATCTTCGAGACGACCCCGCGATATGTCCCGATGGACCAAAGCGGTGAGTCGTTCAGTTGGATCAGGCGTTGGAAGTCCTTTTCCAGTGCTTCGTACGCGCGGTCGCCTGCCAGCAGGGACAGTCCTGCCATGTCGGTTTCGTTGAGCGCGTGCCACGCGCCTACCAGCATGAAGGCGATTAGGTTCTCCGGGGCCTGTTGCTGTGTCGCCCAAAGTGGCATTCGTACGGCCTCGACGGTCGCGAGCCGGCGGCGCAGGACGGTCAGCGAGCGTCCCGACTCGTTTGCTAGGCTCTTGATCTCATCCCGGTTCTTGCCAATGCCTTTAAGCGCGGAATCGAATGTTTCGAAACTGACGGGTTCGAGAACGATATCCGGCTCTGCGTTGACGGAGTTCCTTGGGTAAACCACGATGGAGTGCAATTGTTCAGCGTACGGCGCGAGTTCAAGTTCGACTTCGCGCGAGTGCACTACTGGAATGAACGGCCTCGTCCCGCCTGCAAGTTTCGGTAGGACACCAGCTTTATCGAAAACCAGGATCTGGTACCGATAAGGTTCCAGTTCGGCACTTCCTTCGGGGCCAAAGCACTGGGCAACAAAGGCCAGCGCTTCGTCGGTGGAGTCCGCTGCGACCACGATTGGACTTTTGGGCCCCTTCGCGAGGCGGGAAGCGAGCTTGCGCTTCGCGTCCTCGATGGCCGAACTGAACAGCGAGCCGGGCAGCGGTGGAGTTGCCACGTTCGCCCAGTCTGTCCAGCACTTGTCGAGCGAGCGGACGCTCTGCGTCGGGGATCCTGTCTCGTTGGCAAACCATACTTGGCCGGGCAGAGACTGCTCCACCCACTGCTCAAGGTCGCTGGAGTCATAGGCCCGAACGTCTTTCCAGGAACCTTCTTTCTTCTTTTCAGTAACCCAAGCGTTTTTGCCAGCCCATCTGCGAGGAGTGACGAAAACGAATTCCATCGATGCCCTGTCATTTGCATCAGTTGCAGCTACGCTTTTCTTGTAATCTTTGTCCGCCTTCGTCTTGGGATCCTCGTTGGTGCCAAACTCCCAACCCGAGTGGCCAGCCGGCACCCAAGCAGTTCCCTCGTTCGCCACGATTCGACCGTCCCAGCCGGCACGCTGGGAGTCGTCGTTACCCGGGAAGTCGACTTCCGTGAGTCCGCTCCCTGTCGAATGGACCAAGGTCCTCAGGAATACCGCGAACCTGCTGCGAGCGACGATGTTGTGCGAAGCCCAACTCTCTATGTCGTTGGATTTGATTGCTAGGAACGGGGGGACATACGCTCTCGCGTTCGTCGGGATGCTTTTCTGTTTAGCCTTGAAGGCGTCGTACTGAGCCTGCATTTCGAGTAGATCTTTCCTGGGGAATCCGAATGCCTTCTCGATGCGAGTCGCCATATCTGCAGTGAGGGACGCTTTCCCGTTAAGCAGGTTGGAAAGTGCCGGACGTCCGACGCCAATAAGCTCGGCGGCTTTAGTCACGGACATCTTCGCCGGGAAAATCTCTGCCTTGACGCGTTCGCCAGGATGACGGACTTCGCTGGTGTCCATATGCTTCCAATCGCTAACTGTTGGCTGTGGATCGATGGCAGCGACTATAGTGTATGGTGTAGCGCGACACAATACGGTATTTCAGCGAATTTGGCGTTGGTGTCGACCAGAGTCGGGCGAACAACTTGGCTGAATAGTCAGTCAGCAAGCATGAACCATCGGTGGTTGCGCTAATCGGCAGGCGGCCTGGCCGGCCGCCGGAGCTTGTGAGTGTCCGCTTAGACCGCGAGGACTCGTAGCCCGTGCGGCAGGTTTCGCGGTGGACCGGTCTTCTGGATGTCTGCTCAAGCGGGAAACCGAGCGTCGGCAGTTGGCCGAAAGCGGCTGTTATGAGTTCAGTTGAGGCTTGAACAGACAGCGTATGTCAGATCAAGCCTCTGTTAATAAAATTTATCCATTAGATATTTCAAATTACCTAATAACCTTTTTTGGGGAAAATACGAATATTTCCTATTTCAGCAGCTGGAATATCTAACCATTCGCTAAAAACATCAAAGCCAAAAAAATCCTCTAAATCGAAACTTATATTCGAATTCCCAATAACGCGATCATTTTTGTCATACACAACAATCTTTATGGAAAAGTCGTCCTTTGCGCTGTCTTCTTTGACAGCTTGAAGCTCCCCCCGCACGCTGAGACTCATATATTCGAAATCATCATCTCGGTCCAAAAAGACTGAGATACCCGTTAGCGAAACCCCTGTTTTTTCTTCAAAAACAGGCATGCGCTCCACTAGTAAAGTCAAATCGCTCGTACCCATTAATCCATCCTCAACAGTTAAAAAAACAAGCCCCCAAATCTCTATGTAGTGCCGTCAAAACGTAACGCGATACTCCTAAAATATAGGAATCCTCCGCTAAAGCGACTAACTCAATTCAAAGGACAGCGCTGCCAGCTGATACCGGCCTCGACCTATTACTTCGGCCTATTGAGACACCCATGGGAACAATCGCACCCATACGCATACGGCTCCTAGACTCAACGCTCCGACCTCTTGCTCTTAGGCAGCATGCGGACGTAAGGAAGAAACGTCGGCATCTGAGGCATGGGCTCGGACTTCGCTCTGAGCCTTGTCCATTCACCGCGAAACCTAGCCAACAAATGGCCTACCTGACGACGCACAAGACGAAAGCCCGGTGCACGGCTCATGTCAGAGATCAGCTTCTCAGCTCTGGCTCGATCGCACCTACCCGGCGCGGCTGAACAAATACGGCGGATCTGCTCATGCCATCGTGACACCGTGGCGCGGGTCATCTGCCATGACCACCCTACCCCATCGTGCACAAGCTCATAGCCATCCAACTCCAGGCGTTTTGACCGAGCGGCGCCTTCTGGCTGCAATGGGATGAGCCGTTCCGCCTCCACGACACGACCTTTGCCCTCAGACACCAGCAGCACCCACCAAAATGGAGCCTTGCCTTCGATTGCAGTCGGCCGTTCGTATACCCAGAAATCAACCGTAGCGAGGCCTGCACGGCGTCGCTTGCTCTTGGTACCTGGCTTTAGATCGGTCTCGTACCGATCTTGCATCTTGCGCATAAATCGCTCGGCTGTTGTCTCATCATCAAGCTCTCCCGACACGTATCGAGTGACCGTTCCACGGGCTGCAGCAAGCTGGATTCTCTGCATCAAATACGCTTTGCGATTCAATCTCATAAAGCATCCTTACTGGTTTTATAGGGCTATTTGTCCGTCTTAGCCGATTCGAAAAAACACATACATTCAATGCAATAAATAAAGGTTCCACAACCTTGCGACTTTGTGAGATCTCACAAAGACTCACTCTTGCTACCGCGCAGAAATCGCTGCATTCTAGCCACGACGAATCGCAAAACCAGGTCGCCAACCTGGACACACACGCCAGCCATCGGCGCGTCTTGTCCGGGCTCGCCACCTGGACAAAATGCGCAAAGTCACCGACGCAGCAGGCGCCACCTGCTGCGGAACCGCTGAAGCCGCGTGCCTCTAACAGGGCTGGCGCGGCTACGAAGGGCGCTGGGGGTGGGAACCACCTCCTTCGACCCAATCCATGGCCTGCGCCGCAACGTGCAGGCCAGCAGTCTCCACGACAAGGAGGGGCGACTACGAAACGGGCCTGGGTAGGAAATGACCCAGTGACCCTGACAGTTTGGGAAAGTCGGTGAAAGCCCGACCCTCGGGGCCTAGCGAAAGTGGGCGACGAGTGCAACACCTGGAGGCTGAGGGCGTCAGTGATGGCGTCAGGCATGCGGGAGAAATCTAGGCATGCTGGCACCTATCGAAAGATGGGGCCGCTGGATAGCTCAATCAGGTAAAGGCACCGTTCAGGTGCTGTGTTGAGGCATAGGAAGGCAGGGCCGCAGTCGCGGTAAGCAAGCAGCGTTGAAGCGCATCGGCAGTACCGCATCCGTTATGGAACCTTGGGAGCGAGAAACCCTGGAAACGGGGGTAGGGTCAGAGACCTAGATAAATCCGATGTGGCCGAGCTGGCTGTCGTTCGATGCCGTAGTACTGACTGTCTAAGTAGGGAAGGTCTCGGCAGATCGTGGGGGTGGCACCCTGCGGAATTATCTGCCAAGACTGGGAGATGGCTTGAGTAGTGCCGCCGCGCGAGCGGTGGGCAGACCATGGGGGCAGACTTGCTGGATGTTCCTATCGGCGAAAGAGCCAAGCGGTAACTGGTGACTTGATAGCGTGTTTTGTGAAACCGCCCCTTGGCCGGGGCATTAACTTTGCGAGGAGGGTTGCGGAGACGAAAACTCGGTTGGCCCCGGGTGATCGAACCGATCTGAAGAGGTATTGGCTTTATCTGTGGTACTTAGGTGTTCATTTTGACCGGTACCGGACATTCCGGCTGTTCCGTGGCATTGCCACACAGATGGCGTCTACTGACCCATCACACAGGGCTCTACTTCTTATTGAGGCATCCCAATACCTCGGTCATTTTTTTGACCGAGGTATTTTTTCTTGTGCGCACAAAACAATGTCTCGGCGCTCCAGCGCCTTGTCCGTCAGCGTCAAGATTCAGCTCGACGGTTCCTTGCGTGCAGGACTTGGCTCTTGTGGGCGCTGCTCGTATCGGAAATAGTGCCAAGCTGAGCCCATCCCTAAGCCGCCAAAGACGACGAGCAAGATCGTAACAGCGAGAATAGCGCTGAAGGTCATTTCACAGTCCTTTAATGTTGTTTACTACATTCCGCTTGGAACTCAAGCATCCATAAAAAATGCGAGACAGCTACCGCGATGCCGACGAACTTTCAAGGTGTCTCGATAAACGAGAGTCGAGAGTCAACAAATAACTGTTAATGATTATGACTCATAAACACTAGGTTCTTATGGCAGTCGGCCAGGTCGCGCCACGACCTGATGCTGCCTCTTCACAATCTCTCATGGCCAAGCCATGCCCGTCCACCGCCCCTGAACGGTGCCGGAGCACGCTCCATCTTTCGATAGGATCTGATCGCCACCGGAGGGCTGGCCGAGCAAAAAAAGCAAATGTGCCTGAACACCCCTCTCTGCCCTTAACCGGGCAGGGAGGCAAGGCCCTTCTTTCACCGAAAGACGGCTAGGCTTGCGCTTTGTTTGCACCACTCCCAGTCGCCTGATAACAGCCCTTCCGACAGCAGGCGCCCAAGACACGGGTACCCCGCTAAAATATGACAAATTCAACACACTTCCTTACAGAGAACATGCGTCTAGTCAAGTCAAAACAACGGGTAGCCGACCACGGGGAGGTCTTTACTCCCGCCTGGATGGTCGAAGCCATGCTTGACTTGGTTAAAGGCGAAACCGAGCGCATCGATTCCCGATTCTTGGAACCCGCCTGCGGCAGCGGTAACTTTCTCGTGCAAATATTACGGCGCAAGCTGGCCGCCGTCGAAATCAAGTTCAGTAAGTCTGACTTCGAGAAACACCAATATGCGCTGCTGGCGTTGATGTGCATCTACGGTATCGAACTGCTGCCCGACAACATCGCTGAATGCCGTGAGAACGTGCTGGAAATCCTCGCGGAGTATCTGAGGCTGGACGAATCGACCGACCTATACCGCGCAGCCAGCTATGTACTGTCGCAGAACATAGTCCACGGCGATGCACTTACCATGCGCAACAGCAATAACCAGCCCATCACCTTTGCCGAATGGGGCTACCTCGGCAAGGGAAAATTCCAGCGTCGTGACTTCCGTTTTGATGTCCTGACAGGCTCGTCGGCGTTCAGTGCTGAAGGCTCCCTCTTCGCCCACCTCGGCAAGCACGAAATCTTCACCCCTATTAAGACCTACCCGCCGATGACAATTGGCGACATCGCGGCCCTTTCGCGTGGTCAATCATCGAAGGAGCCTGTGTGAGCGAGACGCAAGCCAGCTTTACCCTACGTGGGCGCAACCCAGATGCGTTGACTTGCATCGCCAATCTCTCGAATGACGAGGTGTTCACGCCACCGACGTTCGCCAGCAAAATGCTGGACAGCATTGCCGCAGCATGGGCAACAGACCACGATGGCGCGAACATCTGGGAAAACCCGGCCGTGAAGTTTCTTGACCCGGTTGCCAAAAGTGGCGTGTTTCTACGCGAAATTACCACACGACTGTCGAAAGGGCTGGCAGCCACGATGCCAGACTTGCAATCGCGCGTCGATCACATCCTCACCAAGCAAGTGTTCGGCATAGGTATCACGCATCTGACAAGCCTCTTGGCGCGACGTAGTGTTTACTGCAGTAAATACGCTAACGGCGCACACTCCATAGCTAAATCGTTCGCCAGCGACGCAGGGAATATCTGGTTTAGGCGCACGGAGCATACATGGAACGACACCAAGTGTGTTTACTGCGGTGCACCGAAGTCCATTTTTGACCGCGCGGAAGGCCTAGAAACCCATGCCTATGCGTTCATTCATACCAACGACATCAAAACTCGGCTTGCCGAGATGTTTGGGGGAAATATGCAGTTCGACGTCATCATCGGTAATCCACCCTATCAGATGACCGGTGGTGCTGGAGGGACTAGTGACTCATCCATTTATCACCTGTTCGTTCAGCAGGCCATGCAGTTGGAGCCACGCTATCTCAGCATGGTAATGCCGTCACGGTGGCTGGCTGGCGGCAGGGGGATGGACGAATTTCGCCAGACAATGCTGACTGGGCGGCATATGCGCGAGTTGGTTGATTACCCCGCGGCAAGCGACGTGTTCCCAGGAGTGGAAATTAAGGCCGGAGTCTGTTACTTCCTATGGGATGCCAGTCACGACGGCGACTGCAACGTGACAACGGTACGTGGCACAGAAACTATTGGGCCGCAAACACGCAATCTAGGCGAGTACGACGTATTTGTCCGCGATGGACGAGCCATCTCTATCTTGCACAAAGTACTGAAGCAAGAGGAACCATCCATCAATACAATCCTGACACGAGACACAACATTTGGGTTGGCATCGAACTTTGATGGTTTTCACGAACAGCAACAACAGGGCGACATCCCGCTGTACTACATTCGGAGGATGAAGCGCCATGTTGGTTATGTTAGTAAAAGCACCATACACAAGAACGAGCATCTGATAGACAAGTGGAAGGTACTTGTTCCAAAAGCATACAACGGCGGCGATTCCGTCCCGCATCAGATTCTCGGAAAGCCCCAAATCGCGCCATCGCCGTCCGTATGCACACAATCATTCATGCTTTTCCATGCTGACACAAAAAAGGCAGCTAAAAGCATTCTGTCATACTATACAACCCGATTTTTTCGGTTCCTTGTTTCGCAGCGGAAAATCACCCAGGACGCGTTGTATTCAACTTATTCGTGGGTTCCTGTGCAGACCTGGAATAAAACATGGACTGACACGGCACTCTATGAGAAATACGGCATAACAAAGGACGAACAGGCTTATATAGAATCGCAGGTCAAGCCTATGATTCTTGGTGATACCGATGATGAATAAACCCATCGACGAGATTCTCGCGCCCAAGCCAACTGCCAGACCACGTATCTACGCCTATTCCATCTCTGATACAGCCCACAAGGGTCTGCTCAAGGTTGGTCAGACCACGCGCAATGTCAAGCAGCGTATCGCCGAGCAGCTCAAGACCGCCGCCATCAAAAACTACACCATCGAACTCGACGAACCCGCAGAACGCGATGATGGCAGCCTTTTCAGCGACCACCAAGTACGCGCCGCACTCGTTCGCAAAGGCCATGAAAACACCGAACTAGAATGGGTGCGATGCACAGTCAAGGATATTCGAACTGTCCTGACCGGGTTGCGTACCGGCCAACAATTCAGCGGCACACACCACGAAACCTTCCCCATGCGTCGGGAGCAGGCAGAGGCCGTCGATAAGACCTACGACTACTACCACTCAATCTGGGCCGAGAACAGGAATGCGGTCCCACGATTCCTATGGAATGCGAAGATGCGTTTCGGCAAGACCTTCACCAGCTACCAGTTGGCGAAGAGGCTCAAAGCGAAGCGTATATTGGTCGTGACCTTCAAACCTGCCGTGGAAGATGCCTGGCAAGCCGACTTGGAAAGCCATGCTGACTTCGACGGCTGGCAGTATCGATCCAACCATACGGGAGTCGATCCGACTCAGGCTGACAAGAACAAACCTTTGGTCTACTTCGGCTCCTTCCAAGATTTGTTGGGCCGTGATGCAACAGGCAACATAAAGCCCAAGAACGAATGGCTGCATACTGTGAATTGGGACTTGGTCGTCTTTGACGAGTACCACTTCGGCGCATGGCGCGAGACGGCCAAAGAACTCTTCGAAGGCGAAGAAGAATCCGTCGCCAGGAAAGAAGCCAAACTGGAGTACGCGGGCGGCCTGGAAGATGTGAACGAAGACCTGGGCGTACTCTCGGAAAAGGAAGCCGACTTTCTGCCCATCACGACCAAAGCGTACCTCTACCTATCGGGAACACCTTTCAAAGCACTCGCCACGGGGGAGTTCATCGAAGAACAGATTTTCAACTGGACGTACACCGACGAACAGCGCGCCAAGGAAGAATTCGCCGCACATCACCCTGACAAGCGCAATCCATATGCTGCCCTGCCACAGCTGCGCCTGCTCACGTATCAGATGCCCGATGAACTGCTGGCTATTGCCAGCGGTGGTGAGTTCGATGAATTCGATCTCAACGAGTTCTTCTCAGCAACAGGCACGGGCAAGACCGCGCAGTTCAAGCACAAAAGCGATGTGCAGAAATGGCTGGATATCATCCGTGGCCAATATGCGCCCAAGGCAGTAGAAGGTCTCAAGACCGGCTCGCGCCCACCGTTCCCATATTCGGACAATCGACTGCTGCCCTATTTGCAGCATTCGTTTTGGTTCCTGCCCAACGTGTCATCCTGCCATGCAATGGCAAACCTGCTGACAGAGAGGCACAATACATTCTGGCGCGGCTATAAGGTGCTCTTGGCGGCAGGGGCACAGGCTGGCATTGGTCTGGAAGCCTTGCCACCCGTACGTGCAGCCATCGGCAGCGGTTTTGATACCAAAACCATTACCCTGTCATGTGGCAAGCTCACCACGGGCGTAACCGTGGCGCAATGGTCGTCCATCCTGATGCTGCGAAATCTGAAGTCGCCCGAGACGTACTTCCAGGCAGCGTTCCGTGTGCAATCACCGTGGTCGATCAAGAACCCCAACGGCGACAACCCAAACGAAGAAGAAATCCTCAAGCCCGTGTGCTTTGTCTTTGACTTTGCGCCCACCCGAGCATTGCGGCAACTTTCCGAATACGGTATTGGTCTCTCGCCCAACGAATCGAACCCCGAAAACGCCGTCAAAGAGTTGGTGTCGTTTCTTCCCGTTCTGGCCTATGACGGCGCAAACATGACGCAGATCGACGCTGGCGGCATTCTCGATATTGCGATGGCTGGCACATCGGCCACCCTGCTTGCCCGCAAGTGGGAAAGCGCGCTGCTCGTGAATGTGGACAACGACACACTGCGCCGCATCATGAACAACCCCGAGGCGATGGCCGCCGTGGAACGCATCGAAGGCTGGCGGTCGCTGGGCGACAATGTGCTGGAGACCATCATCAACAAGAGCGAGAAGGTCAAAGACCTCAAGAACAGGGCGAAGGAGCGCGACCTCACGGACAAGCAGAAAAAGCAACTTACCGATGAAGAGAAGGAATACAAATCCAAACGCAAGATGGTGCAAGAAAAACTGATCAAGTTCGCCACGCGCATCCCGGCCTTCATGTACCTGACCGACTTCCGAGAGAACACGCTACGCGATGTCATCACGAAGCTGGAACCAGACCTATTCCTCGCCGTTACGGGCCTGACCGTGCAGGATTTCCACCTATTGGTGCAACTCAAGGTGTTCAACACCGAACAGATGAACCAAGCCGTGTTCGCGTTCCGGCGCTATGAGGATGCTGGCCTTGCTTACACAGGCATTGAATCGCACCCTGGCCTAACCCATTACGGCCTGTATGACACTGTGGTGGCAAAAGAGTAGTAATCGAAACTAAGTAAGCCATCTATTCAAGCACTCGTATGTAAATTTCGATCATTTCCGTCGCTTTCCCAGCTGGGCAAGAAGATCGACACATATACTATGTACTTCCTCGCGAGGTGCCAATTCCTCGGGAGCTGGCTCAGGCGGAGGAACGTCCGCCAAACGCCGCGCACGCTCAGACTCGCCGTAACGAAGGACTGGGCGACCAACTTCATTCCAACGCGCATTCACTTCCTGCAGCCATGCCAATGGAGCAACAATTGAATGACCCGCTGAGCGCGCGCCAAGGAATTCATAATTCAACAACCGGGCGCGCTCTGGCGGCAGAGAAGCCAACCATTGCTCAATTTCTTGATGCCTCTTTGTGGGGCCTCGCGGACGTGCGGCTACATCTCTGGCACGGAATCGCGCCTGCCGATTTGAAGCGCCCTCGCGCGCACGAAGCATGTCCTCAACGCGCTCGATCAGCAGCGGATGATAGTACCGACGATTTGTAGCGAGAAACCAACCGGAGAGAATTCTTGGCTTAAGGTCCTGCCATTGGCCAGAATCGACACCGGCCAACTTACACAGCAAAAGATCACTTTCTGGCAAACTGCCGCATGGCACTTGTCGCCAGGATTGCCACAAAATCATGATCAAAAATGGCCGCTCAGATTCAGAAAGTAATGTCCAGCCGTCGGACCGCTCCCAAGCCAAATAATCGATTTCTAGCCGCCAACCTTTCGCATTTACGTCACTGGGGTAGGGGGGATTAGATCCATCCATGACGCCCATCCTTAGTCAATTCTCACAATTCTTGCCGACACGCACCCCTTTTCTGCTTCATCGGTGAGAGTAAGCTGACGTAGCGTCGCCCTCACGACGCTGGAATGCCACACCGAATGCCGCCGTCCCAAGCGCACAGGCTGCGGAATCACTCCACTCGCGATCCACCTATGCAGCGTTGCAAGCGAAATCCCTAGCCTCGTTGCAAATTCATAACGAGAAATAAGTGCGTCATCTGCCAGCGGTGACAGGGCAGCGCGATGTGTAATTTTGGCCATCTACGAAACTCCATAACGAATTGAGATACATCCCGAGACTCACGCCTCGCCTGCCTCACATTGTTGATGTGCCTACCCAAAAGAACCACCCGCAGTGATAATACGATTTTCATTACTCCAGAAATTGAACGATGGTGAATAACTTGCCGCGCAGTAAAGGACGCCCGCCCATTCACCCCGTTGATCGAATTCGCACCCAAGTCTGGTTCTACACCGTCAAACATGTTTCCAGCCTACCCTCAGCCTATTCAATCGAAATGCGGCTGGACGGAGATAGGATCAGAAAGCGGGATACGGATGTAGCGAGACCTCGTAAATGGGATGGCTACGAGAAGGGGAAATTTGTCCCAACAGACAAGCCGGGCCCTCGAAATGCTATAGACCAGGCAGAATCCGTTTTCCCTGGAACAGCCAAACTATTTCGCAGCCCTCTCTGGGACGTACTCAAGAAACGGAAGTTTGATCAGCTCCAAATCGACAACGCATTGTTTTCCCTCGATCCTTGGATCGTTGCGTTATTGTTTGGATCAAAACCACGAGAGGGTGAGGCTCGGCCTAGGCTACTTCCTTTTGATGCAGGCAGTGCGCGTCTTCTACAAACTCTGGCAAGCTTTGACTCACTGGTAGCCATCGTACTGATGGCGCACCTGGCCGAAACCATCGCTTCGCCCCAGCTGCGCGAGCTTGCAGTTAACACTTATATTGGCATGCAGGAAAAATTGCGAGACACACCCGGTATCAAAGAAGTTGCTGTTGATTTTTTTCATTTGGTCGATAGTTACTGTAAACACTGGACTTTCCTATCTGCAAGCCAGCGAATGGAAGTTGCTTTTTTCTCTGGACAGGAACCAAGTGAGAATGCACAGCCCGTGAAGTTTCGTCTCCCCGGCCTATAGACTCTCAGCATAAGAAAGGGAATTCAGGCGCATTCTGAGTACCGAGGCAAGGGCTCGGATTCCTTTTCCCCTTTGCTCAGGTCTCCTACGCGTCATATAGACAGCTGCTCCTATAAGCCCTAAAGCCGCAGCTGTTGAAATCTCGCGCTTGTTGTTGTCTTTTAATTCTTGTTCTAGTTCTAGTTCTAGTCTCGTGACTTCAGCATCACCTACCCGTAACAAACGCGTTTCCGGCCCGTATCCCAAATCACTCCCCTGCTATTGACCGAAACAGCAAGAGCCGCATAAAATAAGGCCAGCCGGGGAGTTTTTCGAGTGAGCCCCAGGCCACCAACGATTTCTTTTTTGAGTTCCATTGCAACCTGTGCCGTTAAGCATAAAACTGCCATTCGGAAGACTTATGCTTTAAATCCCGATCGGCAACATTATGGTTTATCGGGATCAGGGGTTAGACTACAAAGTTTGCCTGAAATTGTTGAAAGCCAGTCATTTGACTGGCTTTTTTTTCGCTTTTGCTCTTCGGCTCACTACAAGATCCAAACCCTCGACCAGCGGGGCCTCGAAAAAATATCTTAAATTACCCTCAAAAATTTAGACTTCGCGCTATACGGTTGTGCAGCACCACTACAAACCGACGGCCGAACCGAAATGGCGCCCGACTCGGGGTACAGCAGACAACGACAGTCTCCGTGCCACCAGTGGACTCATAAAAGCCCGCAAGACCTGCAGGGCTATACCGCTGCCGCTTCGAAGGACGCTCACACGCACCGGCTTCGAAGGGATACGTCTGACCGGGGGAAAGCACTGAAAAACAGACGCAGGGCGGCGAAGTTAGCACCCTGATTGCGCAAGGCTGACGGGCGACGCCGATCCCATACCGCAATACGGGAGGGGCGAGGCTGAGTGGAAGGCTTATCTCATTAGATTGGGAGGGCTGGGCTCTGCCTCCCCCACCCGCAATTGCTTTGCAGGAGTATCCGTTCTGGCAGAGCCTAGGAAATTTCAGTAGTACTCAGCGCAAGCCATTCCCAAAAAACAAGTATCTACGCAGCGAGAATTGGGGTGGCTCAATCCTCCTCAAACTCCGCAGGTTTGAATTTCAGCACACTGCAATTTTCCTTGATGGTTCGCTGCAACACCTCAGTAAACCCGTCGGGCTTGCGAGCCTCTATTTCGACCGAAATAGTTACCTCTACGCCCAACTGGGAGGTGAAGTGTTGAACCACCTCATCCATGATGTTCGCAAAGTCCATCTTAGCTCTAACAGGATCCAGGCTAACTGTGCCGTAGAAGCGCTTCCTGAGGGCTACGGAAGTCTCACCGCTGGATTCTGTGTCCTCGCCATCGCTACGCGAGGATCCCTGCCCCGCTCTTGCACCACTTCCTTGGCTTGAGCGCCCATCAGAAGCCGGGTCCTGCTCACCATCGATGCCACCCTCAGGCAAGGAACCAGTCGGACGCAGCGGCTCATGCAGCTTGCGTGTATAGGCAAGCGCCACCTCGCGTTCAATTAGCAACGAAGACTCATTGAGCTCAACGACCGCACCTCGCCCGAAAACAAACCCCAGGTAGCGATCCACCTCCTTGCCTGAAGCAAAGCCGAAGAAGTCTTCAGTATCCAGGCCTCTAGCAATGGCATCACGAAATACCTGATCGTTCGCCAACCTGGGCAGATAGAGATAGTGGCAACTGTCTTGCCATACCTTCAAAGCGCCGACATCAGAAGCACCTCCTTTGAAGTACCAGTCGGCCAGAACTTTACGCAAATGAATTGGAGACCATTCGTAAACGACCCACTCTTCTTCGCGCAACCGGTCTTCAATGGTTTGAACCAAATTAGTAGCTGTAGGAGAAACTGCCACCACTTCCCAACCTAGCTCCGGACGACCTTGCACGAAGCTCTCAACCGGCGCCAGCATCCACTTCCAGGTTTCTCGAATCAATCCGTTCAACGACTGTTCTGCGATATCACGATTGCGCTTAGACTGGTTCAGATGCGACAAGTCCTGGTTCAACGTACCACCCTCGATATCGGACGCTATTGATCGCCATGCCAGATAAATTCTGCCCTGCTCCTTTAAGCGGCTTACCACATCAAAATCCGGTGCCAGAAAAATTAGACGGTTTTGCTTTTGTCGGGGCTGATCGCCACGGTTACGCAAAATCCTCTCGGCTTCAGTAAACGCCTGGTTGGTTTCGTTGCGGCTGTAGCCTGCACTAACCGGCAACACAACCAAACGAGGACCAGCGCCATAGTCATCAGGCACATCAACTGAAGGGGTGAAGACGTGGATACCACCGAAATGATGCCCACGGCCGAATACCCTCGCTACCCGGTCTTTAAGCAGAGGGATCAGATCATCGCGCTCACTGATACTCTGAATGCGACTTTCCATTTCACGGCGCAAGTTGGGCTTCGTATCCAGCCAATAACGATCCTGCTCTGCGTATAGATGGTGCAAGCGGTCACGCAAGCGCTTGAGCACATCCTCGAATACACCGATCGTTTGCCCAGGCTGCACTGTGCCCAGCAGAATCCGTTCAGTCTGAATGCCACGAATCATCTGCGACTGCGTTGAAGGCGCGCTGCCTAAGAAAATGGCACGTGCGGCCCGCCGCGCGGCTTGAACCCCGCCAAATAATGTATGGTGACCATCAATATCCGCTGGAACTGAACGTGGACCATCCACCTCTTTCTCAATCACTGGCTCCCACCCCTGAGGGAGATAGTGAATGGACTTATTGCGCACGTTGACGTCGTCCAGCGGCAGGGAGCCGGGCATAATCAGCGCATCACGGTTGTCTGAATTCCACAACCTGTGGATAACTGTGGCCATGTACTGAAGCACACCCCGTGTACGCTGGAACTTGTCTAATGTAGACCAATCCTCGTACAGGCGGTCGAACACCTCTGGATGTATGGGATAACACCCACATAGGCGCTCATAGTATTCATTTGACTGGGTTTCTACTGGAAACTTCTCGGCATGCTTGCGGTAAAAATCGGAAAACTGGCGGCATATGCCCTCAACCTCGCCCCGCTCGCCCGAACTCTCAAACAAGCGGCGGCGCACAATCTCGAACGCTTCGCGCGAGCCCACTGGCTTCCAAACTGACTCTACTCGAGCAAAGTATTTTTCCAGCGAATTCAGTGCGCGTTGGCCCATCGTGCCACCAACTTCCAGCTCAGACTCGGGCAAAGATGCAAGCAAGATAGCGTTGGGAACCGCCTTCAAGGCTTCGGTAAGCGCCTGGATGAAGCTAATGTTGCTATCAAACGTGCCGCCCTTATACTGCTTGCCTAGCTCCAGTTGGCGCACGTAGGCCACCAGCTCGTCAATCAGAATCACGCATGGTGCTGCACGGGTTAGCAGCTCCTGCAACGTTTCTTTTCCAGGTGAAGTGCCATCGACATCGCTCTCGGCCACCATGCCATATCCCTCTTCACCCAGCAACCGCCAAGCTAACTCGCCCCAAAGCGTATTGACTGTGATTGAGCCATAGGTGCTGGGCTGGCTGGGCGACTGCCGAATGCCATCAAGCACTGCAATACGCGCGCGTGGCAAATTGGTAATACCAGCCTCATCCAAAATGGTCGGGATCCCCAAGAGCTTGTCCGCACTCACCTCGCGGTTGCCCATGTGGAAAACTGCCAGCATGGTGTGCGTTTTACCGCCCCCAAAAGCCGTTTGCAGTTGAATTACAGGGTCACCACCCTGGCCTGCTAACCGTTGAGCCACCGAGATGAGTAACAGTCGCATGCCCTCGGTGATGTACGTGCGCGAAAAGAACTTTTCGGCATCCTGGTACTCTGCTGTAGCTGTACCATTAGCCACTTGAGTGATGTCAGCCGCAAATTCGGACTGCTTGAACGAGCCTTCCAAAACGTCTTTGTGCGGGCGGGCGATTTCACGCCAAGGCTTCAATGACATACCTACTCCTAAAATTTCCATTTACGCGTGACAATAAAGGCGCTTCCCTTAGCATTTCAGCCTCATCTTTCCCTGAGCAACAAGCGTTTGGTGTGCATCAAACGCATTTGACACAGCGTTATTAACCAAACTTACATCCTCGCTTACCCAATCGGGCCACTCCCAGTCGCTAATGTGGTCCTGGGGAACTACAGATTGCAGACCAGCTCGTGTCGGCGAGGACTTCAGGGATAAAAGTTTAGAAAACTCGCGCGCCTCGTTCCAAAATACGCGCTTTGCGTCCTCCAGATCGGAAGCATGAAATCGATATTCCGGCGCGCCCCATTTGTCAATAAAATCATCCAAAGAGGATAGTTCGTCCAAATGAAAACTATGGCCAAAATCATGTTCACTCAATAATCGAATAGACCTAGAGCTAGATGGCAAAAGAACTAAGAGATCATTAAATAATGACAGGTCGCTATTCCGCTCCCAGTCGTCAACTTGATTTTTCAGCACCCGATTGCGCTCGGATATCCATATGAAAAACAGATTATGAAGCAACGCAAAAGCCACCAGTAGTGTGCCGATCCAATATGGCATCTGCCCTCTGTCGACATATATCTGAGCTAATTGATCCTGAATATCTAACCCTAACCAGCCCGCGAGCCATTTAATTAGGAGGTAATGAAGAACGGGCGGTGCAATAAGCACTGCTGCTGCGAGCCACAGAACTCTACGAGCCAATCTGTTACTTGCATCCGGGAAAAGCCAATGCAAGACCCACGATGCTGATCTCTTCAGCCACGACTCGCCCGACTCATTAAGTGATGATGGCCTTTGCATCTTAAAAATCCAACCCGACCTGGCTTCCTTTATGCCCAAGGTCATGTGAGGCCGAAACGATCGCGTGCCATGAGCCAATTAGTTCGTTATAGGCGCGCGCCTCCTCTGCCCATTTCTTACGCTCGCACAAGGTATATAAATGATAGGCAAGCTGGCGGACAGCTTCACCTTTTTCAGGCATTTTGGCCAGCAACTCGCCCGCAGCCGACTCTCCCTGACGGTTCAGACGGCGAATCATCTGGTGGCAGGCTTCCCATATGGGAATATTGGAGTCTTTGACAGGATCCCAATCAGCCTCGTACTCTTTCCAACGCAGCAGCCGGACTTTACCCCCGCCAGACTCGACCACACCGGCGGCCCTAACCCTGTCGACGTTGGTCCCCTTGGCACGGGCCAGTGTGTCAGCCTCGCCAAAGAGGCCACTTACCCAACTATATTGCTCAAACCAGCTTGAGCAAAACTGGGTTTCAGCATCGAAACTGCCTGAATCCGGGCTCAGATAATCAGTAACTGCGCGATTAATCAGAACTAAGGCATCATGCACGCTCATCCGCGAGCCGTCCTGGTTCAGGACCGCTTCACATTTGGAATAAATAGCCATTCCAGGGCCGATGGCTGCCTGAGCCAGGTCCACCGGAGCGATTGGGGTTTGCCCAGTTTCACCACCGATCATGGTTTCCAAGGCTTCTGGCATTTCTTCTCGTAGCTGACGCTGGAAGTCGCGGCGAGAGATGGTCTCAGCATTGGCTTGACGTTTGCGGCATACAAGGACAATGGATGAAGCTAAGGCATTAGTACCAGAGCCAATCATGCGGTTGGCCATCTCCGTGCGCATTGGCCAAGTGCCGTCTATGGAAAAACCTGCCTGAATCACCGCCTCGAGAAAGGTCACCCAACCCGTGCTGGTGGTGCTACCTTCTTTGGTCTCTGATTGCTTGAAAGCATAGTAAATGGATACGGGGAAAGCCGGATGAGCATGTAGAGCGAGGTTATGAATGGCCTTGGTCATTCCAGTCATAAAGAAGGCCTCGGCATTCTCTTTACTTCCATGCCGATAGGGAGTAGCTACAAGCTCTTCCGCCTTGGGAACGGCCATCGTACTAAACAATGATGGGTAGATACTCCGCAAGGACTTACGCATCCAAACATAAAAAAAATCGGATAGGTCCGCATAACCGATATTGTCGTAGTAGGGGGGGTCTGTTGAGACTAGCTTCCCTAAGCTCATTCCTTGTACTGCCGCATCTTCTTGCGAAACAAAACCAGCAGGCCGCCCCGGGAGTAAAGCCAGCACCTTAGCCGCCCACTCAATCCCACTTTTCGCATTTCCTGCCGAATCAGAAAATGGATTAGTTTCTGCGTAATCCCAAGTCATCGGTATTGCTTGACGGCCAAAAGTGTTCCGGATTAACTCTTTACTTGAATGCCAAGAACATACAGTAGACCAATAGTCCACGGACTTATCCACGGCGAAACATAGATAGACGGCTACTGCCTCTCCGTACGCCGTTGCGCCAGCACCTCCCTGTGCTATCCCTAGCCCATCATCTTTAAAACCAGCGGCTTTCGCGTCGACGATCGCTTTCTCCCTAGCCTCCCCAACAAGATCCGAAAACGTGGTCAGCGCCACTAGTTGCCGACGAGAGAAGAGGTCACCATATCGAGTGAGGCCATAGAGTTGAGTGCGTATGTCTCGAGGATTGTGGTTAATCTCACTTTCTGGCTGCCACGGCGGGCTGGCAGAGGCAGCCAAACACTCGTCTTCTTTTGTGGGGGAGAGGTAAATTCGACCTGTTTTTCCCTCTACTACAACAGCCATAAGACGCTCTTTAAAAGTGCCCGCCTGACCTTGCTTTCTTATTTCCGCTACTGGAATTGGGGTCTCAGAAACTAAGCATAAAAAATTCCCTCCACGCCCGACCTTAGTGCCATCGTTAGCACTCGCTGGATATGGCCCAATTTTCACTTCAAATCTATACGTATCTCCCTCGACCACTGGATCTACATATGCCTCCTTACCTGCCTTACTCGACAGCACAAAGCTGGATACTAGCGGCACATCCACATGGCTGTATGCTGGATTGGGGCTTTTTACCGTTCGAGCCCACAACCAGGCAATGACGGTCAGCGATTCCCCTTCATGTGCTTTAAGATCCGGACGCTCTTTCACCATTTTCTGGGTGATCGTCACCTTGGGGTATAGATTACCGATCCGCTTGAAGGCCTCTTCTCGCATCCACTGACCATAGCGGCGTAGATCTTCAGCCAGGCCTCGAGCACCTGACCAGTCATCGGCATAACTCTCTGTATATTCCTCACCCTCGGGGAGTGGGCCTACCGGAGATCTGTCTGCAAACTTAGGCGGAATCTCGATCATCGCCTTGTTGATCATGACCGCCACAGGGTTAAGGTCTGAGGCATGACTCTCAAGCCCCAGGCGCTGAGCTTCCAACGGAATGGCTCCTCCGCCAGCAAATGGGTCATGAAAGGCCGGCAGCTTTTCAGGATTGAACAGTTCTGCCGCTTGCGGGTGGTTGCGATTCAGGTGGCAGGTTTCGCGCCAACTTTCCCAAATAGCTTGGCGAGCACGGTCCAACACCTCTTCATTATTGGTGTTTTCCCACTTCACCAATTCACGGATGATCTGAAACAGTTTTTCCCGCTTGAGCTCGGCTTCCTTCTTGTTCACCCCATATCCCAGCTCACGCTGATAACCCGGGTCGTTGACCAACTGGGCGAATAGCACAGCGCGGGCAGCCGCCAGGGGCCGACGCGCCCACCATAAGTGCAATGTGCTGGGGTGGCCATGTCGAATAGACTTTTCACGTGCAGCACTAACGTTGATGTCATCCAGCGGCAAAGCTACTTCGATGAGTTTTTTGGGAGATTTAATCGCGGTCATTACTTACGGTTGTCCTTATGCGGCCGGAGGGAAGCGCTGGTCAAAGTCATAGCGGCATAGCCTCCTGGGCCTTTCCAAGCAAATATTTCAGTTCATAGTTCACCGATGGCACACCGAAATCGGGCTCTGCGGTGAAAGGGTTCTTCACATAGTAGGGGCCCTCGTGGCTGTCACCGTCGACAAGCACAATGGCTAGCCAGAACTTATCGGCCTGGTTTAGTGCGTACAAAATTTCATTACGGCTTACTGTGATGACCTCTTGGCCTTTGGCCCGACCTTTCACTTCAATATGGCGGTCTTGAGGCAATGAGCCGTCAGGACGTTGGGGTGGGCGTGCCGTAATATCCCAGCCGCACTTCTGAGCAGAAACATCGTTAACGGTGTGCCCCAACGCCTTTTCGTAATCAATGACTGCTTGCATGGCAACGTGCTCGATGCGAGCACGCGCCTGCGCGTCTGCTGTAAAGGTTGTTTTCCCCTGACGCATGTTCAGCAATCCCTGCGGAATGACTAAGGCGCCACCAATGACGACTGGCGTGCTGGACACCACGTTTTTCATACCCTCGAGCTCGCGCTTGCGCTGTTCGAGCCTGGCAGTCAGCTCTTCGGCACGTCGACGAAAGTTTTCCGGCTGAACGCGCGGCTGCTTGCCAGCGGCAACATCGTCTTCGAGTTTTATAGCCCGACCTGAAAGGTAATTAATCTCCTTGACCAGGCGTTCGTGCACTGCCGCATGAATCTTGTCAGCTTGTCGTTCGCGGCGCACTTTGACCTCTTGATAATGCTCGGGCACCAAGTGCGCTGAGGCATGGTTCAACGCCAAAGCTTCCAGGTTGCCTGTGATCCAGGGAGCATTCAGAACATCTTTGGTCAATGACAGCTCATCATTAGCGATAGGCTGCAAATCAAGGTGTGGCGCCCAGCCAGCAAAACTGGCATTTCCCTTTTGATCGATAGCCACGAACTGAAGCCGACGCGATGCGATAGCCGGCTTAGCTTGCGCATCACTGCTTTCCCCTTCACGGATGCTGTGATCCACCATGAATAGGATTCTGGGTTCTACTCCTTCGTCATTTGGATCAACTAACACCGCGCCTTGTTTAAGCTTGCTACGATGAGCCGACAGAACCAAGTCGGTAGTGGCGGCCATTAACGGGTGACCTGGGTGGATAAGGTCAGCCATGGGCTTGCCCGATACCCGGACAGCCTGTTTTTCAAAGCAAATACGCTCGTATTTCTTCAGCACAGGGGTACGGGTTTCACCTATTACACGGTCGCGCTCACGAAGCGCGGCAGGCACATGGCGCACCTCGTAACGCCCGGCCTCGCGGGCGCGCATTTCGCCATTCAGGGCGGCAAACGCTTCGACAAAAAACGCACGAATAAAGTAAGGCTGAAGCTTACGCGCCTCGGCCTTGTCCATTTCTTCCTTGACCGCGTACAGGTCCTCCAAGGACATATGCTGCTCCACCAAGGCATTACGCTTCAGAATTTCGCGCAGATGACCAGTATCCAACGCGCCATCAATGACCTGGTTGAGCCGTGCCTTGACCTCGGGCGATTCGCCATACCGGATAGCCTCGACCAGCAAGTCTTTCAGAGATTGGTTCTCGAAGGCCTCGCCCAGAATATCGAAGACCTTGCCGCCCAGCGCCTGCTTTTCAATTTCAATCTTTTCAAAGAGCTTTTGGAACACCTCGCCTTCACGGGTTTGCATAGCCACCAAATTCCACAGGTGACAAACCTCGGTTTGACCAATCCGATGAATACGTCCGAATCGCTGCTCAAGACGATTAGGGTTCCAAGGCAGATCGTAGTTGACCATCAGATTGGCGTTTTGCAGGTTCACCCCTTCGCCGGCGGCATCGGTAGCTACCAAAACCAGCACATCGGGGTTGTTGCGAAACTCTTCCTGTGCCTTGCGCCGATCGTCGCGGTTAGTACCTCCGTGAATGGTCAACACTGCATCGGCATTACCTAGCAAGCCGCGGATGCGCTCAACCAGATAGTTCAAGGTGTCTTTGTGCTCGGTGAAAATGATGAGTTTTCGTCGATTACCGCCACTGGTGTACATCTCGGGGCGATCTTGCAGCAGGTGCGAAAGCTCCTCCCACTTTTTGTCGTTGCCCGACTGCACGACGGTCATGGCCTGGTATTCCAGATCTTTCAGAATCAGAATTTCGGCCTCAAGCTCCGGTATGGTCTCCGCCGCAGTGGCCTGATCGGCGACCTGGTCGGCATACAGCTCGTATTCCTCGGCACTCAGTTCATCTTCAGCCTCATCCAGGTTTTCTGGGAGATCTAGCTGGCGCGCGACATGGTACTGGGCCAGGGTTTCGGCCACACGGTTGTTCTGTGCTGCTTGACCACGGGCGACCAGGGTCATTTCATCCAAGCGAGATTCCAAACGATTGCGCCGACGCTTGAGAGACTGATAGATGGCCTCGGGGCTGGAGGCCAGCCGCCGCTGAAGCAAGGTAAGCGCAAAACCAACCGTGCCCTTACGCTTGCCGTCAAGCTTGTCGGCGCGATTCATCTCATTGCGAACGTAATCGGTCACCTCGGCATATAGAGTTGCCTCGGCAGTAGATAACTCGTAGTTGGCCGTGTACGCCTTGCGCTCTGGAAACAACGGGGTGCCGTCAAACTTGAGCAATTCTTCCTTGACCATGCGACGCATCATGTCGGACACATCGACTTTATGCGCCCCTTCACGGAACCTTCCGTAGAAGCGGTCACCATCGAGCAGCGACAGCCAGATCTGGAAGTCTGCTTCCTTGCCGTTGTGCGGCGTAGCGGTCATGAGCAGGAAGTGACGTGTAATAGACCCGAGCAACTCACCCAACTGAAAGCGCTTGGTTTTGTTGACCTTGTTGCCAAAGTAATTGGCCGAAAGCTTATGCGCCTCGTCCACAATGATCAGATCCCAGTCGGTGTTCTTGAGCTTTTCCTGATAGTCCTCGTTGCGCGATAGCTGATCCAAACGACAGATCAACAGATTGGCCTCATCGAAATAGTTACCGGAGGCGCACTGGTCTTGCTTTTCACGGCTAAAGATATCGAACTGCACGCCAAATTTTTCCAGTAGCTCGTCTTGCCATTGCTCGGAGAGCCCCCCCGGTGACACGATCAGTACGCGCTTGGCATCAGCGCGCATAAGTAACTCTCGAATCAACAACCCTGCCATGATGGTTTTGCCTGCGCCGGGGTCGTCAGCTAACACGAAGCGCAGCGGTTGGCGCGGCAACATGGATTCATACACGGCCGAAATTTGGTGCGGCAGCGGCTCTACATTAGAAGTGTGCACCGCCATCATCGGATCGAAGAGCGCGGCCTGAGTAATACGCCAAGCCTCCAGCCCTAATTTGAAATCAGCCCCCGGCGCATCAAACGCCCACGGGCGTCCAGCCTGAGCCAATTCCAGACGGGCTTCATCGGAGCGAAACAACATCTGCTCGTTCAACTGCCCTTGGCTATCTTTGTAGTAAACCGTCAGGGCATTCTCACCAGCGGGTTCAATTTGTACGACGCGCACGACCTCATTGCCTTGAAGACCACGAATCTGCGCATCTTTCTTTATATCCTCTAGCTTGATCATTCGGCATCTCCAACACGTACCGACCCAACGGCGGCATCAATCACATCGCCAACCATGGGTGGCGGATTTGGGTCGAACCCAGGCGCGACTGCCAGATTCTCGACTCCATACAGGGTTTGCAGATTGCTCAACCACAGATGAAACTCGGCACCCCTCAAGCGATGATTCGCAGTACAGTCAACGTTCCATCGACGCAGCACGTAACCCGCCACGGCGGCCCTTACCTGTGCCTTGAGTAGTCCACCACGCATGCCATACTCGTATTCGACCGTATCCGGATGAGATAGCTGCGGGTGCGGCACCAGATGCAGCTCCACGATCCGGTTCCACTGGATATCCGCATCTTTGCTTTCGGAAGCCACCAAAGGCATGTGTGGTAGTAGCGTCGACTCCGTGATGCGGTTAATGACGAAGTCCGCAAAATGCTCTCGTTTGCGATCAAAGGCGCGCACATGCCAGCGCAAGCCGTTATCCACCAGCGCAAATGGAACAATTTCACGCTCACTTAACCCACTGCTCAAAGAGCGATACCCAATGTATAGCGCCCGCTTTTGAAAAATGGCACGGCTGACAACTGCCAATACGTCCAGTTGCGGGAGGTTTAACTGCGCAGGCATCTCGGCTGCCACCAGAGGCTGGTGTGTTCCGACGAAATCATCACCTAGGCCCTGGCATAGCGCGGCCATTACCTGCGCCTGAGAGTGCCGAAAGAGTGGCTGGAACTGTGCGTTAACGTTATAAAGCTTGGTCTTGGTGTCGTATTCCAGATTGGTTGGCGCAAGCGTCTTGTATAGCGACAAATCACGGGTCGCAGCCGCTGCCTGGACCCCGAAGCGGGCGACCAAATCAGCGCGCCCAACCGTGCCCAGGAATCGAAGCCTGAAATCGATATGAAAGAGGCGCTCTTTTCGGGCCTGGCTGACTTCATCTAAACGCATGGGCAATGTTAGTTACCAATTGAAAAATTAGGACAAATCTAGCACGATTCGATTATTTGCACTAGCAAAGAAATCTCTTTGACCTTATATGCAGATCAAAAAGAGGCGCATGTTACCACTTAAATAATCACTATCTGCTGAACCATAGAACGTAGTAAAGCCAATCCATCAAATAGTTTCCGCAAGCCCCGTCAGTAGCGGTAGAACTACTGGCCGACCGACATTGACAGTTGCCTTATGCGAGCAAACCCTTATTACCTCGTAATTCGATTGCGCCTACCCTAGTAGATATAGCGCGTGCAACGCGCGCATAGTTGTTGTAATTATTACGTCGCGATCTGTGTTGCTCGGCCCTTTGGCCGCAGGCCCCCTTTTTATGAGAGGGTATGTAAAGGGCATTGAGATGGCGCGACGACACGTATGGCCACGCAAAACCACTGCAACGGGCCGGATCAAGGACTTACTCTTTAGTGCGAGCAAACCGCTCCATGACTTCTTGCGTGGTAGGCACTGGCAGGCCCTCCTGCCTCATCGCACTCATGCACATCAAAAAAAAGGCTGCGCTGAAGCTCTGTCGGTTCACCTTACGGTTCAACCGGCTCGCGCTTTCATGTACACCCATGTCCTTCAATCGTTTTTCCAGATCTTTGTACGTGATTTTGTTGGTCTTCATCGTTTTGACGAGCATCAGCGGAGCCACTTGCGCCCAACTATCAAGAACTTGCGACTGAGCAAAGGGCCCCAACGGCGTTGCGTTGCGCCGCACCACGGTTCGATCCTTCATAAAGCCAAAACCTCTCTCTTCAGCATAAGAATCAGTCATATTCGACTGATTTTAGTCGAATTACACCCCTCCTCTCCTTTACTCCAGGTCTTTTACTTTTTGGAGAGATGGTCGATGTCCGCTCCTGCAAAACACCGTGCCCGGCACTACCACACACGAAAACCTTCAAATCAGTCATTTTTGACTTATTCAAACGGCGATTTACAACCTGGTTCCTATACCTTGCCCCATCCACTTGGATTCAAAGCATGTTAGTCAAGGAACAACTGGCCGCGCTATTTGACAAGCTTGGCACCCCGTCCAAGGGGCAGACCCTCGTGCGTACGGCGCGCATCGAATCGCCCGTGCGTGAGGTGCAATCACGCGGCCGAAATGTCGTGACAATATTCGCGAGTCAGAAAATGGGCCGCGAAATTCGCACCGAAAGCCGGCATGTCGAGTTTCCGGCGGCGCTCAACCACGAGCATGACCGCGCCGTGCTGGAGTTTTATCCGCAACCGTGCACCCTGCACATGGATCTCATCGAAGCCACCACCGGCGAGGTGCACAAAATCCATCACACGCCAGACTTTCTTGTAATTCGTGCTGATGGACTTACGCTCGAAGAATGGAAACCGGACAGTGCCCTGGAAAAACTCGCCGAGCGCTACCCCTACCGGTACAAAAGGGGCCCCGACGGAAATTGGTACGCCCCACAAATTGAACAACACCTTGCAGACTTGGGGATCGCCTATCGCATCCGCACCGAGCACGCCATTCCACGCCTGCGGGTAGAAAACCTGCTGCACCTGGCGGACTACCAGCTACCGAGTGCAGAATCGTGTGGCCTCGATGAGTTGAAGCGCCTGGAATCTGCACTTCAAAAAGAGGGCTTGCTGTTTTTAGCGGACTTAACCAGCCCTCCGTATAGCTTTACTGCTGATTTTCTGTTCAAAGCCATTGCCGATGGCTTAGTCGTCACGAATCTGGACACCGAGCGCTTGGGAGACCAACGCCGCTGCCGACTATACCGTGACCCGACGTTCATGGAATTTACCCAGCAACAATTCCCCCAAGAAGATCCGCTGGGCATACATAACTTTCTACTCGTCCTTGAACCAGGCACCCGATTTCGGTACCACGACCGAGAGCTCGAGGTTGTGCTGATAGATAAACAGGGTGTGCTATGCCGCGCCGATAGCGGCGAAACAGTGCCTATTACACGCAAATGGCTGTTGCAGGCACATGCTGACAAACAGATCACCGTAACGAAAAGCGCTGACAGTACCAGCTTAGACTTGGCTCGCTACTGCGACAAAGAACTCGCGCAGGCGCTTAAACGCTTCAGCGTTGCAATTTTGGGGGAGAACTGCCGATCTCGCAGCATGTGCACGACCTCGTCACACAAGCCATCCAGCAAACTTCTCTTAATTTTTAAGGTGCTCACATTCACATTGAGTGCCGAAGCTAAACGCTGGGGTGACACCCCCCGGTCGATCGCACGACAAATCATGATGTGCTCTTGGATCGACGACAGTCGGTTCAGCCGCCCGTTATACGTGTAACTCTCGTCATCTTTTGCCACCAAACACGGCACCTGCAGCTCTCCCAATTCGCGCAGGATGCTCAGTCGTATGTGTCCATCCAGTAAAAGGTAATGGTCAGAACTCTTTAGTTTCGGAGCAATCGACAGGGGTTCTATTAACCCAATATCGTTAATTGATGCTCGGATTTGTGCATACTTCTTGCTCAACGTAAATGGCCCAGATATTTGCCTCGACGGCAAGATCTGCGTCACTAGTACCATCACTGGTTGTAAGCCAAAACCTAAATCGACCGTACTCATAGGGCCTCCTCGGTTGTCTTTTGGACGCGCTCAGCCAAATATTTCGGCAGCGTGTTAAGACCTTCAGCTCGCAACAACGTCGCAAAATGATCATCGGCAACAAGCTGGCGAAAGGCACTGGCAACGAACAACAGCTTGTCATGGGCAAACGCTGCCTTTTTTACGATCAGCTTTTGCCGCTCTACCTCCTTTTGGTATGACTTGACCAAGCTATGGCTGGATACGGGAACATTTTTCCTGGCAACGGCTTTATTAAAGGCCTTTCCTAGACTCATTCGTCGTTCGATAATCCGGCGGGCATCAAGAAGGGCCTTTCCTCGTAAAGCACCCGACTCATAAGCATCTTGCAGGGCATCTTGGACCGCAGCAGAGCTCTTGCCCGCATTGACAATGGCCAGCGCCGAATTGAGCGGGATTTTTCCGCGCTCTACAGCATCCAAAAGGCGCAGCTCTCCCTTCTCCAACAGCATCATGATGCCGTGTACATACGCAGAAGAAAGGCCCGTTTTAGTCGCAATCGTGAAGTGGTCGTAACCCTTCTTTTGCATCTGCTCAATAGCCACCATCAACTCCACAGGGCGGTAGTGGCGTCGAGCGATATTTTCGGCCAGGCTCATAATGAAGGCGTCTTCGTCTGTAACGTCGACGACCATCGCGGGAATCGCGAGCTCTCCCAGTTCGCGAAATGCCTTCAATCTCCCCTCGCCGCATACCAAGAGATAACGTGCAACACCGTCGATGCGCGGTCTGGGTGTAACGGTGATGGGTTTTTTGAGTCCTATTTCTTTGATATTACGGACGATTTCCTCAAAAATCTTGCTATCACGCTCACGCGGATTGAGAACCTCGATTGCGTCGACCGGTATAAGTTGCAGTTCAGTCGGAGCCCGCTCCATTGTCATGCCGCTCTCCTGAAAGGAACTCGCTCAGTCAAGCTGTATAAGTACTGAAGCGAATCGAAACGATATCCATCGAGCTCGATGGCATTCCTATCGGTAAGACTGAGCTTGCTGGCGCAAAAGTCCAGACGCGGCAGTACGTAATAATCTAAGGCGGCTCGGTTATGATGGTCCAGCC
Source organism: Pusillimonas sp. TS35 (assembly GCF_009857885.1). Classification (GTDB taxonomy): domain Bacteria; phylum Pseudomonadota; class Gammaproteobacteria; order Burkholderiales; family Burkholderiaceae_B; genus Allopusillimonas; species Allopusillimonas lactea. The sequence goes on from NZ_WWER01000012.1 coordinate 34,283, forward strand.
GCACTAAGACCGTGATGTCAGGAAACAGACTCGTATCAAATCGAACTTTCCAGCGGTACTGACCGGCCGTGGGTACATGACACCGCGCCAGCACAATAGAGAGCGTGAACTCATCATCGATAGTCAGCAGGTCTGTCGCTTCATGACGCACGACCTCAGCACCCAACTGTGCGATACGCTCTTGGGTTTCTGCGACCACCTGCGGGTGCATCCGCCGTAGATAGCGATTAATTTCAATGTATCGATAGTCGCGATTAGGCATAAACCCAACGGCTTGATATGCACGCACCAAACTACCGAATCGTTGCGCATAGACTGACGATGACGGCATCCCTTCCGTTTCGTTAATAATGAGACCCGATAGGAAACCCCTGTGCATATACAACGCACGTAGTTGCTCTAGCAGCTCGTCATTGCTGAATCTCCGAGCCCGGGCACGAATAATTTCCTGCGCCGCAGCGAATACTTCCGAGGGCACGATGCTCTCAAACGCCGCCTCCTTTCTGATCCACATCTCAGGCGCGTTCGAAACGTGGACTCGCTTTAACTTAAACGAGTGCCGGTTATATACGTTGTTACCGATGTACTTCTCGTTCGTCAGCACCTCATGGACAGTTCCCCGGGTCCAGGCTTTGCCTAGGTCTGTGCGTATATCAAGCACATTTAGCTTTGCCGCGATCTCTGACTCGACCAGACCCGCCTCGATCAGCCAGCGAAACATCTGATTGACAACACGGACTTCTCGAGGTGGACCCGGCACGAGAATGACCCGGTCAGTTTGATGACTTTTATGCTCGCCTCGCGCAAGCTCGCCCTTGGGCTCGCCCACTTGGTTTACCAGCATTCTGCGCAAGCCGTAGCCTGCCGGCCCGCCTTGGCGAAACCCAAGCTCGATCAGGCGACATTGGCCAGCAAACACCTTCGTCGACAGCTCCCGGCTATATTCTCCGGCCATGGCGCGCTTGACGTTCTTAATGATTGTCGCGCTTACGGATCCGTCATTCTCGAACTGCTCGGCGCAATAAACGATGTTGATGCCTGCGCGTCGACAAACATATTCGTAGTAAGCACTTTCGTCAGCATCTTGGAATCGACCCCAACGACTAATGTCGTAAACCAAAACGAGACTGAAATCAGCATAGCCTGACTGCACATCCTGTATTAGCCGCTGCAACGCTTCTCTTCCGTCTATACGCAGGCCACTTTTACCATCGTCTGCATAAGAGCGGACAATCTCAATATTGCGCCGCTTGGCGTACTCTCGGATCGCCTCACGCTGATTTTCGGTTGAATATTGCTGGTGATCAGTCGACATCCGGACGTACTGTGCCGCCCGAATCGCACCGGAATCTTCGATATCTGGAGTTGCGCTTATTGACATAGGAACCACTCACTTGCGACCGACATACAGATATGAACAATAGATCGTTCGGTGAAAATTGGCGATCAAGTCCTCTCTTTGCAATCACCACTTTCTGCTGCGCTTGGCGTTGCGGACAGTCTGTTGTTCACGATTTTTCTGCGTGTACTCAGCATGTTCAGCTCGATAGGTACGCCAGTAGCCCGGGTGGCTGTCGGACCACCTCTTCTGAGCAAGAGCTTGGTTCTCCTTGTAATCGGGATCTTGTCGCGCGACTTGTTGCCATCGGTTCTTGCGCACTTGTTGACACCGCCGGGCCGAGCAATACAACTGGTTCGGGCATTGGGGCAGGACGTAGAACATGACAGCGCAAACGGCGCAGAATCTTTTCTCCATCCGAAGTCCGAGTCATGGTCACCAAAAACCAGTGATCGAAAAAGGGGCGCGTGCCCTTCTTTCCGGTGAGCACTGACTGATTCCTCATCTTGCCGGCCTGACGGATCAGCCTAAGCGATACGCAAGGCGAGTACAGGCCGTTCCGCTTGGGTATGAGGCAAGACAAGGCCGGCGCAGCGCGATCTGCGTAAGAAGGGGGCAAAGCGTTAGGCAAACAATCAATTGGATCGCGGCGACACTAATCTGTTTATTTTTGATACATTCACAAAGGTTCAGCAGAGATCGAAGTTGGCAAGCGTGCCATCTTCAATTAGTGGAGGTTACAGTGAACACGGTTGACGACGGATACTTGCAGCAGCTCGATGAGTTCTTGAGTAGACCAAATCAAATTTGGCTGCTCGGTGCCGGAGTGAGCCATAGCGCCGGCATACCTCTGATGAATCCGCTAACCGATCGGGTCATGGAGCTGTCCGCCACCTCCCCGCACAAACCGTTGTTAGATGCATTACTAGCAGAGCTTCCAGACAACACCCATATTGAACATCTTTTAAGCCACCTTGGTGATTACGCCACGCTCGCCAATAGAAATCGTTCTCAAAAAGTCACTATTGACGGTATCGAATACACCATCGAGACTCTTGAACAAGCACATTCCGAAGTTCTAAGACACATAGCTGAAACGGTGCGTTGGGGTTACCGCGCTGCGTCTGGGGATAATAACGATGCGGTTGTCGGCTCATACGAAAATCCTATGGTCTCCGTAAAGTATCACCTGGATTTTTTGAACGCGCTTATCGGCAAACGACAGGCGGGACTCGACAGTAGACGGCCACCGATTCGATTCTTCACCACAAACTACGACACGCTTCTGGAGGATGCACTGGCTCTTGGCTGTTTCCCATACTGGGATGGATTCTTGGGCGGATCGGTCGCATTCAGAAATCATAGGTATGGCGACAAGGAGCCAACAACAGGCTTTCGCGGGCATGTCATTAAACTACACGGATCGATTGATTGGCATTTAGGCGATGACGGTAAAGTATGGAGGGTTCGTGACCGGGATCTCTACCCTGAGCGTGCCAGCCGGGTTTTGATTTATCCACAAGCAACAAAATACATTGCTACGCAAAGAGATCCTTTTGCCGCACAATTTGATATTTTCCGGCGCGCATTATCTAACGGTAGCGACAACATTCTCGGGATATGCGGATATAGCTTCGGCGACGACCATATCAATCAGGAAATTGAATTCGCGCTATCGGCACCAACCAGCAAAACAACGATTCTCGCCTTTTGTTTTGAGTCTGAGGCGCTTCCTGCTGTGCTTGAGGCATGGCGCCAATCGCCTTGGGGTAAAAGAGTATACGTCATGACCCAGCGTGGTTTATATGCTGGTCAGATCGGACCGCTACATGGCCGAAGTGATGGAAGGTCGTTAAATTGGTGGACTTTTGAAGGCGTCACCGACGTACTTCATAACGGCGCTGAAGGAGCCGTGTAATGGTCAATTTCGAGCTAGTACCTGATCTGAAAATCGGTAATATTGTTGAAGTCTCTGGCACAACTATCCGCGTTGAATTGAGCGGCGAGGTCACTGAACTAACACGTAGCTATCAAGGTCGCGTTTACCCAATTGGGCAAATCGGTAGCATCGTAAAAGTTCATTTCGGCCGTCGATTAGTGTTTGGATTCGTAACATTGCTGCGGATGCGATCCGAAGAGTTAATAGAAAAGGGGCAACCCATTCCCCCAGAAGCAGACCAACGGGTCATGGAGATCGAGTTGTTCTCCGAAGGGGTCTGGCAGGGAGCTAACAGCGCTCTAAAGTTCACCCGCGGCGTCTCCACCTACCCATTGCCACGTCAAGGGGTATACCTGCTTACACGTGACGAATCTGTCGACCTATATAAATCAGCCGAAGGTCAACTCCACGACGATAAAATCGATCCATTAGTTCCCTTCGCCACGTATGTTGGCGCGGATTCAGCGCGCTGTCGCGCTAATATAGACAAAATGTTCGGTATGCACTGCGCTGTCTTAGGATCAACTGGATCCGGAAAATCGGGAGCGGTTGCCGCATTGCTTCACAGCGTGCTTGAGCACAAACCGAATGGTAAAGATGAATGTCGTCCACGCGTCATCATGATCGATCCGCACGGTGAGTACGGGCAAGCATTTGGCGATCGAGCAATTGTCTACCGAGCCTATGATCCCATTGGCCACGAGCAAGCTGGAGGCGAACCTGTTCAACTTCCTTACTGGCTAATGTCAGCGGATGAATTTAGATTGCTCACAATCGGAAAGACAGAATTTGAAGCGACCTCCCAGAACAACGTTATTTATAAAGCACTAACTTATGCAAGGTTAGTCGCTGCCGGACTGGTAGAACCATCTCCCACGAGTTACGGCGGTGCCGCTCCGGTGGATGGCGGAAATCCTGACGATCCACGGCCTAAAGCCGGCGTTGAGGCACAAGCAATTGTCGAATTTGATCGAGACAAACCACGTCCTTTCTCCTTAGATGAGCTGGTTAATCATATAACCTACTTACAGGGGGCACGCATCAAAGCCAATGTCCTGGAGCGCATCACAGAAACTGACTTCACCAAGAACTTCAAATCCATATTGGATAAACTCGCGGTTCTGCGCCGCGACCCGAGGATTAATTTTTTGATGGATAACTGGGATGAAAACGCCCCAACGCTTTCTCAGATTCTCTCCCAGTTCATTAACGAAATCCAGGCCGATGACGATAATAAAAAAGATATTCGCATACTGGATATATCGGGCTTACCAAACGAGGTCGCAGGCCCACTTACGGGAATGTTGGCAAGACTATTGTTCCAATATAAGCTCTACCAGACATTAGACGAGAGAAAAAAAGACCCAATCCTATTGGTTTGTGAGGAAGCGCACAGATATGTTCCAGACCGCGGAGAAGCTGAATATGCTACAGCACAGACTGCAATTCGAAGAATTGCACGAGAAGGTCGAAAATATGGCGTGGGATTAATGTTGGTCAGCCAGCGCCCTGCGGACGTTGAAAGTACGGTTATATCTCAATGTGGCACCTGGCTTGTCTTGCGATTAACGAATCAAGCAGATCAACAACATGTCGCTCGCTTTCTACCGGATGGCCTTGCTGGAATGACAAGAGCACTCCCAAATCTAGCACAGCAAGAGGCTATCTTTGTGGGGGAAGGAGCGTCATTACCAGCCCGAGTAAGAATTCGCAACCTTGCAGATGACAAGCTACCACGATCACAAAGCGCTAAATTTGCAGAGGGCTGGTCTGGACCAGGATTATGCAACGCAGAAGTGGACGTAGTAGCTGCGCGAATGGTTGGTTAAAATGGCGACTTCCGGATGCCCCCAAAAATAGACCATCCCAGACTTGTTTGACCCGATGGCTGATGTGGCGACCGCGTGGGCAAAAACCCTCTGTAAATGAGGGCAGTTTTTATTGCTGAACGATTGGCAGGCTTTTCGTTTAACAAAGGACGATCGGCAAAGATATGCTTTATTCACAAAACACGCAGAGCTTCCACTCCCTGGGAGCAGAGCAGCTAGCGGCAGCTTTATGCTTTAATTTCCGGCATGGTTATGCTTAACGGCACACAACCTAGCAAGACTCAAAATCAACATAGAAATCAATGACTTCTGCATCACACCATCGCAGATAGTCTCAAGTGGTCGCAGTGGGTTTCACGTTTGGCACCCCCCTGGCTATTACCCAAAATATCGTTGGGTAATAACTACGGAATCAGGGTATTGCAAATGCTGACCACCAAACAAATTGAAGAACTTCACCACGACGGACGTGACCGCTTAGTCGCAGATATCTCCGGTCTTTTCCTACGCATACGCCCTTCGGGCAAGTCCTGGGCGTTTCTTTACACCCACCCCACATCAGGCAAACAAGTACGCATATCCTTTGGCACCTACCCAAAGGTACAGCCCACTACTGCGCGCCAACTGGCACGCGACGCCTTCCAACTGATCGCGATTGGCAAAGACCCCAAAAGCGAAAAGCTCGAAAAACGCCAAGCTGCTCGGCTGCGAGATCTCGCCAGCTTCGAACAAATTGCTCGCGACTGGCATAAACACGCTACTGCCACACATGAATGGACGGCTGGCTACAGCCACCGTGTACTTCGCATGATGGAGCTGCATGCATTCCCCCGCCTGGGCAAGCTGCCAATCGGGCTTATCACGACCGCAGACGTATTGGATACCTTGCAGGCGGTTTCGTCCTCCGGCACCCGCGAGACGGCCATACGGCTGCGGGAATCAATTCAACGGACGTACCGCCATGCGGTCACGCGCAATGTACTGCTGCCCACTGAAAATTTCATGGCAAAAGGTGTCGCAGACTTTACCTTGCCTGCCCCACGCGTCAAGCATATGGCTGCAATTCTCGATCCGATAAAGCTTGGCCAACTACTACGCGACCTGGATGCCTATCGCGGCAGTGCAATCACCAAGGCCGCCCTACAACTCATGCCGCTGATTTTTCAACGCCCCGGCCAAGTCCGACAGATGCTGTGGGAGCAACTCGATCTGGACGCTGCCATCTGGAGCTGCCCGGGGATTCAGGTGAAGCAAACCAAGACCCGTCGAGCTCGTAAGCGTCCGCCCAGTACCGTCTTGCGCTAGAGCTGAATTTCCATCAGTCGTTGATTGACTTCATTCAGATCGAACGCAGCCGAGTCGAAGGGGCCGCCGTGCCACTGAGTCATATTTTCATGCTC
>NZ_WWER01000013.1 GCF_009857885.1 Pusillimonas sp. TS35
TACTCATCACGATGCTCCTGAACCAAGCGCACCGCGCGTTCACGTACTTCAGGGGAAAACTTGTTGTTCTTGCTCATGACTCCATTCTCTCAAGAATTGAAGCCTCCTCAAAACCCGGTTCGATTCACTTACAAAGAGCTGCGCAAGCTTGAAATGGAAATCATTGATGCCCTGAACGCGGTCAGTAAACAGGATGTCATGTATTACTCGGGCATTAGCCTGACCCAGTTCTACGGCATCGAAATTGATGATTTCGCCCACGAAATCGCCACGCTTTCGCTGTGGCTGGCTGAACACCAAATGAATATGGTGTTCAAGGACAAATTCGGCTACGCAGAAGCGGTATTGCCACTGAAGGACGGCGGCAATATTGTCTGTGATAACAGCCTACGGCGGGACTGGGAAGAAGTCTGCCCACCTGCAGATGAACATGGAAATGTCTGTGAGGTCTACATATGCGGTAACCCCCCGTTCTTGGGACACGCAGGACGCACTCAGGATCAGAACGAAGACATGAAAGACGTATTCTCTGGCCTCCCAGCCTATGGGAACCTAGACTTCGTCACATGTTGGTTCATGAAAGGGGCTCAATACATCACAGGAAAAATTGCTGAATGTGCTTTTGTAGCTACCAACTCCGTGAGCCAGGGAGAACAAGCCTCGATTCTGTGGCCGCACCTATTCAATATGCAAGTAAGCATTAGGTTCGCATATCAAACATTCTCATGGAAAAACCACGCCAAGCAAAACGCTGCCGTTCATGTTGTCATCATTGGACTTGCCAATCAATCTCTCATCAATAAAAGAGTGATTTATAAAGAAATTCAAAGAGACACGGTCCAGTTAGCAGCAGATAACATTAGCCCTTATTTACTAGATGCCGGCAACACTGTAATTGAGTCACGCCGGACGCCCTTATGCGGGCAGCCAGAGATGCTTTTTGGAAATATGCCCAATGATGGTGGCCATCTCCTGCTTTCCTCGGAAGAGAAAGATACTCTCATCGCGCAGGAACCAACAACGGTTAAGTTTATAAAACGATTTCTGGGGGCTCAAGAGTTTATTCAGGCCAAGGATCGATGGTGCATATGGCTTACAGATGCTAGTACCGAAGAAATTGAATTAAACCCGAGAATTTCCGCGAGGATTGCACTGGTAAAGGCGACTCGCAGCGAAAGCACCCGAAAATCAACCCGAGCCCTGGCAGATACCCCCCATTTATTCGGAGAAATCCGGCAACCCAAAGATGGTCACTACATTCTCGTTCCAAGTGTGTCGTCAGAACGGAGAGCATACGTTCCCATCGGCTTTCAGAGCGCAGAAGTCATATCCAGCAATCTGAATCTGATGATCCCGAACGCCACCCTCTACGAATTCGGCATCCTCACCTCAGAAATGCACAACGACTGGATGCGCACTGTGGCCGGTCGCCTGGAAAGCCGATACCGCTATTCCGCCACCCTGGTCTACAACACCTTCCCCTGGCCGGAAGCCTCTGAAGCCAAACGCAAGCACATTGAAGCTCTGGCCGAGGAAGTATTGCTCATCCGCGAAGACTACCCGGATAAATCCCTGGCAGACCTCTACGACCCGGACAAAATGCCCGCCCCGCTGCTGGCCGCCCATAAAACCTTGGATCGTGCGGTGGAAGCCCTGTATCGCGACCGGCCTTTCCGTGATGCCTCGGAACGGCTGGAACATCTGTTCGCCCGCTACGAAAAACTGATTGCCGCCGAGCGGGCCAAAAAACCTGCCAAGAAATCTAAAGGGAGCAAATGACCATGGCCGACCTGTTGACCGTCACGTACAAGCAAACCGGCAAAAGTTCGAATCTGAATGCCATGGGAATGCGGGAGATGCAAGCCCGTGCCTACGAATCCCGCCATGCACAGTACCTGCTGCTCAAAGCTCCCTCGGCATCAGGCAAGTCACGGGCGCTAATGTTCCTAGGCCTGGACAAGCTGCGCAACCAGGGGCTGAAAAAGGTGATTGTGGCTGTACCGGAAATGTCCATCGGCAGCTCGTTCAAAGACACCCGGCTGACAGAACACGGCTTCTTTGCCGACTGGAAGGTGTTGCCCAGCTATAACCTGTGCATACCCGGTGGTGAGGCTGGCAAGGTCGATACCTTCATCCGGTTTATGTCTGACCCTCACGCCAAGACCCTGGTCTGCACCCATGCGACCCTACGTTATGCGTATCAGAAAATGTCACCGGCAGACTTTAACGATACGCTGCTGGCCATAGACGAGTTCCACCATACCTCGGCAGATGGTGAAAACCGCCTGGGCGCGCTGATCGACGGCATTATGGCCGGTTCCAATGCCCATATTATCGCCATGACCGGGTCGTACTTCCGTGGGGATGCCGTTCCTATTCTGCTACCGGAAGATGAAGAAAAATTCACCCAGGTCACCTATTCCTACTATGAACAGCTGAATGGCTACAAACACCTGAAGTCATTGGGTATCGGCTACCACTTCTACACTGGGAAGTATCTGGATGCACTGCATGAGGTGCTGGATACCGGCAAGAAAACCATCATCCATATCCCCAACGTCAATTCTGTGGAATCGACCAAGGATAAATACTCGGAGGTGGATCACATCCTGGATGCCATTGGCGAAGTTGTTCGCAGGGACCCCACGACCGGCATCATCACGGTCAAAGACAAACAGGGCCGACTCTTGAAAGTGGCTGACCTGGTGGATGACAACCCCATGCGGGTGGAAGTACAGAACTATCTGCGCCAGGTATCCCAGGCCGATGATATGGACATCATCATTGCCCTGGGCATGGCCAAGGAAGGCTTTGACTGGCCCTGGTGCGAGCATGTGCTCACGGTAGGCTACCGCTCTTCCCTCACCGAAATCATTCAGATCATTGGCCGCGCCACCCGCGACTGCGAAGGCAAGCCGCACGCCCAGTTCACCAACCTGATTGCCCAGCCCGATGCTGAAGACGACGATGTAAAAGTCTCGGTGAACAATATGCTCAAGGCCATTACCGTGTCGCTGCTGATGGAGCAGGTTTTGGCCCCTTCGGTGAACTTCAAGCCCCGCTCACGCATGTTGCCGGGCGAGGTCGCTGCGCCGGGTACGGTGGTCATTGAAGACACGGCCGCGCCCGTGTCCGACAAGGTCATCAAAGCCCTGGAGAACATGGACAACATCAAGGCGGCTATTCTGCAAACGCCGGAAATCATGGCCCCTGCGGTGACCGGCGAAGCCGACCCCGAGATTCTGGAGACGGTGGAAATCCCCAAGATCGTGGAAAAGCTCTACCCTGATCTGGAACCCAGCGAGGTCATGACCGTTTCCGAAGCCGTCCATGCTTCCCTGGGCATACAGTCTACCGGCGGCCTATTTGACGAAGACGACCTGCCGGAAGGGGCTGAAATCCTGGTGCCGCCCGGCGTTGCCCCTACGCCTGGCGCTACAGAGACAGGCCAGAAATCCGCGCAGCCTGGCGACGCCGACCCCAAACCCAACCGCAAGTTTGTGCTCATTGGCAACAAGTTTGTGAATATCGAGCACCTGAACATTGATCTGATCCGGCAGATCAACCCCTTCCAGGGCGCCTACGAGATTCTGTCCAAAGCGGTCACACCCGCCGTGCTGAAGACCATTCAGGAAACCGTCGTGGGGATGCGCTCCAATATGTCGGAAGCCGAAGCCGTCATACTGTGGCCACGCATTCTTGAATTCCGCAAGGAAAAAAACCGGGAACCCTCCGTGACTTCTGGTGACGCCACGGAACGGCGGTTGGCCGAAGCGCTGGTCTACGTCAAGCGTAAAGCCCAGGAACGCAAGGCTCAGGCCCAGGAATCATAGGGGGTCACATGGCGGCAATCCGACACGATAAAAGCAAAGCCTTCTCCCGCCCTACGCTGGATGACATTCTCAATGGGCCTGACGAATTCGGGCTGCTGGATGTTCAGGCCCGGCGTGTCGGCAGAAACGCACCGCTGGAGTTGACCAACTTCGAGGAAATCAGCGCTTTTGCAGATGTGCATGGCCGGCCACCCAGCCAAGAAGGCGATTTGTCAGAGAAGCTGCTGGCCCGCCGCCTGGCAGGCTATCAGACCAACCCGGCGCTGCACGACACGCTGAGCCCCTATGACCGGCATGGCCTGTTGATCGTGGCTGACGCGGCTCCCGCCAACGAAACCCTGGGGTCTTCTCCGGCTGCTGTACGCGCGGATTCCGAACCCTCCGGCGCGGCGACTGACCACGGGCCTATGCGCAAACCCAGCATGGATGCGGAAGAGGTCACTTCGCTGGATGATATTTTCGCCAGCGCCGAGTTCAGCGAACTGGACCTGGGCGATGACAGCATTTTCGACATCCGGCACGTGCCTGCCGTGTCTGATCGGGAGCAACCCGACGAAATCGCACAACGCACCGTCTGCCATGACTTCTATGAGTTTGAGCATATCTTCCGCGACCTGCACGAAGGCTTGAAGAACGGAAGCATTCAGACCACACGCTTCCAGCAGTCATCGAAGGTCCAGGAAGGCGATGCCTTCATTATGGAAGGGGTGCTGTGCCTGATCGACAAAATCGGCGAACACCGGCTGGACAGTACCGGAAGGTATGATCCACGCCTGCGCATCATCTTTGAAAACGGCACCGAATCCAATCACCTGCTGCAATCGCTGGCAAAACGGCTGTTTGCCGACGAAACTGGGCGGCGCATCGTGCGCGACCCTGAATCGGTGGTAGACGCCTTCAACAACATTTCACACAGGGATAAGCGGGCCGGGCAAATTTATTTCGTGTCCTCGCTTAGCGACAACCCCACCCTGAAAGCCATTCCGAACCTCATCAAAATCGGCTACACCGAACAGACGGTTGAAGAACGCACCCGGAACGCAGCCCGCGACATCGCCTTCCTGGAAGCCCCGATAAAGATTCTGGCCTCCATCGAATGCTACAACCTAAACCCCAATAAATTCGAGACACTGATACACGGTTTTCTGCACGCCCAGCGTTTGACAATGACCCTGACCGGCAGAGACGGCAAAACCTACAACCCCCGCGAGTGGTTTTCCGTGCCCTTGGACACGGCACGGGAAGTGGTACGGCGCATTATCGACGGCAGCATTGTGCAGTACCGCATGGATAACACCACCAATCGGCTGGTAAAGAAGCGCGCTACCGATACACCTGCCTGAAGTTGAGGCCGCCGTAGCGATTATGCAGTTGGACAGCAGCGGCCTTGCATGCCTGATGCACCAATCATGCAGGCCGCGTGTAGTGTTCATGAAGTCAGCACGTAGACGAGGCGCCGTCAGCGTGTAGCCGCATGACTGCGGAAAGCATTCCTCCCGCCGTCTACGCCCCGAAAGGCCACACCTGTGGCCTTCCCTTCCTCTCTACAATCAACGGTTTACGCAATTCTGTATCCCTGTTTGTCCTGCATCGAAGCCAACAACGGCTTCCCGCTAAGCATTTGAAAACACAACCTTTTCCTCACCCCGTCGGGGGTGCGTCATGTGTGGGACTTTTAAGGCCACAAATGAGCGAAGGCGAATTTGGGGACGGAAAGTCCCAGCCAGGCCGGGAACCGGGCTGGCATCGTCACCGGACAGGGTCCCAGGCGCTGCCTGGGAACTGTAGGGCACCAGCAGCGCAAGCTGCTCCAACATGCTCACCCAACCGCAACCACCCGCAGAGAACAGCAAGCCCGACATTGCACACCCGCAGCAAACACGAGAGAATTTCTCCATGTGCAATCGCTACGTAACATCCGACCAGGCGGCTGTTGAACGCTACTGGCATGTCGGCCGCCAGAACCCACCGAGGCTCTGGGGACCACTGGTGCATCCCCGGGGTATGGGGCCGTTTATTCGTGCAGGCGGCCAGGGGCGGGAACTTGTCGTAGGCCAGTGGGCGCTGATTCCCCCATTCGCCAAGGATGCCAAATTACCCTATTCCACCAACAACGCACGCGCCGAAGAACTGGCGCAAAAGCCCACCTTTCGGCAAGCCTGGGCGCGGGGGCAGCGCTGCATCATTCCGGCGGAATCCTTCGATGAACCCTGTTGGGAAAGCGGCAGCAATGTGTGGTGGCGGTTCCGGCGCGCCGATGGTGCGCCCTGGGGGCTGGCCGGTTTGTGGAATACCTGGGTCAGCCGGGAAACCGGCGAAGTGGTGGAAAGCTATACCATGCTCACACTGAACGCGGACGCTCACCCCCTGATGAACAGGATGCACAAGCCTGATCCTTCCAGGCCTGTCGACGCGCAAGATAAGCGCTCGGTGATTCCGATTGAGCTGGCCGATGTCGATCAATGGCTGAACGGCAGCCAGGACGACGCGCAGGCGCTGTTTACTCTGCCGCCCGCTGCGGCATTCGATGCCATCCCGCTGGAACCGCCGCGACAGTCCAGCCTGATTTAATGATCTGTGTCGGTCAGCGCGAGGATTCCGGCGACACACGCAACAAAGCCCGGCAAAGCCGGGCCAGTCGCGGTTTTCGCCAGGCCGGTGTTACCCGGCCTGTGGTGGGCTGTCGATTAGAATGGAATATCTGATGGTTCGATTTCGTCAGGCGTTGCAGTGGGTGCCTTCGCCTTGCTGCTGCGGCCTTTCGGGCGGGCTGCCGGCCCAGGCTGGGCGGTGTGAGCCTGGGCCGTTTCCCTGCCGCCCAACATCTGCATTTGGTCTGCAATGATTTCCATGGTGTAGCGGTCCGTGCCCGTGTCTGCGTCATGCCACTTGCGGGTTTTCAGGCGGCCTTCCACGAATACCGTGCGGCCTTTGCGCAGATATTCACCGGCAATTTCAGCCAGTCGGCCATAGAAAACGACGCGGTGCCATTCGGTTTCTTCGCGGCGCTCGCCTGTGGCCTTGTCCTTCCATTGGTGAGTCGTAGCAATCGACGCTGAGCAGACGGCTGCACCTTCTGCGGTGTAGCGGACTTCGGGGTCTTTGCCAAGGTTGGCGGCGCGAACCCCCATCCGTTCTGCCGCTGCGATCTGGTTTCGCATCAGCGCCAGCAGCGGCGAGATCAATAACGCCGGGCCGGCTCCAGCTTCCCGCAGCAACTTGGTCGCGATGAAGTAGACAAAGCTCTTACCCCACCCGGTTTTCTGCACGACCAGCAAGCGCCCTTTGCCTTCGACGATGTGACGAATGGCATCTTCTTGGCCGTCGCGGAAAGTGGCATCGGCGCGTCCGGAGCCGATGCGGAGAAGTTCCAGCGCGCGTTTTGGGTCGTAGGCCACGTTATTGCTCTCCCTTGTTTTGGTCGGGCGAGCGGTACCCCGGCGCCAACACAGCGTTCTTGACGCCGTACAGCGCCAGGTGATCTTTCAGCCAGAGCCTGAATTCATAACCGCGCAGACTGTGGTCCGGAGAGCAGTCCACACTCCACTGCCGCAAGATGTATCCGGCGGTGGCAGCACGCAGCTTCATCCGTAGTGACCCGCGAACCATACCGTAATCCATCTCCGTAATTTCAGGGCGGGGCTGGTCCGGGTGCGGCACCATCTCCAGCTCCACGATCCGGGTCCATTGGATGTCCTGATCACTGCGCTCATGGGGCTGCACATCTGCATCCCTCATAAGGAACGGGCGCTTGATCCGCGTGATGACGAAATCCCGGAACTCTTGGCATTTCCGGTCGAAGGCGCGGACGTGCCAGCGCAGGCCGTTGTCGATCAGCGCGAACGGGACGATCTCCCGCTCGGTGCGGCCACTGGAAATGGAGTGGTACTCAATACCGAGCGGACACTCCTGGTGAATCGCACGGGTCACGCTCGCAAGCACATCCAGATCCGGATGCGTGAGCCGTGACGGGCTCTCGCTGGCTACCCACGCCTTGAGCCGCATCGGCTCACCGTCGCCAAAGCCCTGGGTCAGCCACGACAGCACCCGCTCCGGGGGGAAGTCGAACACGGGCCGGAAATCCGGCCCCATGACGTAGGACTTGCCCTTGGGGTCGTAGTCGATGTTGCCCGAGGCCAACTCCTTGTACAGCGCCAGATCCCTGGATGCGGCGGCGGACTGGATGCCAAACCGCGTGACCAAGTCCTGACGGCGTATCTCCCCGATGAAGCGCACGCGCAACTCCACGAACGCGAGCCGGTCGCGTTGTGGCTGGGTGACATTCGCAAGCTTTTCTAAATGCATTGTGACGAAATGGGTCCAAGTATTACTACGTAGATATCGACGACAGTATATCAATCATATAAACATACGCCCATCGTATTATTTTGATATGCACCTGGAGCCTAGTTTGATAACTACCGTTTTTAGTCCCGATGGCTTTGGCGTTGCCAGGCCGGGGTAAGGCTGGACTCAGCGGGGCGAGCGCACTACAGCTCGAAAAATAGCCTGACTCGGATCGCAGATTTTTTCACTCACATATCACCTTGATGAACGCAGGCAGCAATTGCTGTCTGCTTCTGCCGTCTTCCTCTTCATCAAGGAGCTCCAATGTCTGAATCCTTCGCTACCCCGCATCCGGGTGAGCAGCAGGCTCCGCATCCCTCTCGAGGCATCATCTTCTGCCCGCGCTGCGGCTCTCCCCAAACCCAGGCCAAGAATCGCGCCAAGAAGCTCGGTGGCGCCTTCGGTACGTGCTTCGGTATCGCCAATTCGTTCTCTGGCGCTGCCAAGGGTGCCGCTGCCTGTGCTGCCATCGGCCTGAGAGCAACTGCCCAAACTTCCTCTCTGAACAGCATCACCGCCGCCGTGCTTAGCGCACTGGCCGGTGGTGCGATAGGTTGCGCCACTGGTGCCACTCTGGGCCAAGTCATCGATGACACGGTGCTGAACAACTTCCTATGTTTCCACTGCGGCCATTCCTTC
Organism: Pusillimonas sp. TS35; assembly: GCF_009857885.1. Lineage (GTDB taxonomy): Bacteria > Pseudomonadota > Gammaproteobacteria > Burkholderiales > Burkholderiaceae_B > Allopusillimonas > Allopusillimonas lactea. Next base: position 8,820 of record NZ_WWER01000013.1, read on the forward strand.
CCGACCCCATAACCATTCCTCTGGAGAACCCTCATGGCTCACCTCGTTGAACAGATGGCCTATGTCGGCCAAACGCCCTGGCATGGCCTGGGTAATGAACTATCCGCCAACCAACCCCTTGAAGTCTGGCAAAAACAAGCCGGAATGGATTGGGACATTAAAGAAGCCCCTGTGCAATTCACCGATGTGGTGGACGACACGCAAAGCCGCCTGATTACGTTCCCGCAAAGCAAGGTGCTGTACCGCTCCGACACCCACGCTCCGTTGTCTGTTGTCAGTCAACGCTATCAGGTCGTGCAGCCTCGCGAGCTTCTGGAGTTCTATCGAGATCTCACGGAAGTCTCAGGCTTTCAGCTGGAAACCGCAGGTGTCTTGAAGGGTGGCAAGAAAGTCTGGGCATTGGCACGTACAGGGCATACGGCCACGATTCAGGCGAACGATGTCACCAACGCCTATGTGCTGCTGGCTACGGCTTGTGATGGCACGCTGGCGACCACTGCTCAGTTCACAGCGGTTCGAGTCGTCTATAATAACACGCTGGCTGTAGCCATCGATGACAGCCGTGGGGCCGTGAAAGTGCCGCACAGCACGACCTTCGATGCAGAGGCCGTCAAGCGTCAATTGGACATTTCCGTATCCAGTTGGGACACTTTCATGTACCGCATGAAAATGCTCAGCGAGCGCCCGGTCAAGCACTCGGAAGCGGAAGCGTTCTTTCGGCAGCTGTTCACCGAACCCCGCCAAGACGTTTCCACACAGCCCAATGAACGGGCCATGTCCAAAGCACTGGACATCTACAACGGTCGGGGCCGTGGTGCAGAACTGGGCTCATCGAAGGGAACCGCCCTTGGGCTACTCAATTCGATCACCGAGTTCGTGGATCACGAACGGCGTGCCCGTAACACCACCGACTACCGCCTGGATTCAGCATGGTTCAGTCAGGGCGCCGCACTGAAGCAGAAGGCACTGGATCGCACCTTGGCGATGCTTGCATGAAACACTCTCTTTCCACCACCACGGCATAAGGCCCGGCGACTTAATTGCGCCGGGCCTTATGTCTTTTATGGAGTTCGATTATGAATACCGCTGTCCAAGTTCAACCACACGCACTTGTCCGGGGACTTGTTCAGATCGATAAACAAACTGGAGTGGGTCCACGTTCCTTATAAAGGCACTGCCCCCGCGCTGTCCGACCTGATGGGGAACATGGTGTCCGTCATGTTCGTGCCGCCGCCCGCCACCTTGGGACCGGCGGCAGCTGGGCGAATCAAGCTCATCGCGGTGTCCGGCGACTCGCGCATTCCCGCACTGCCCGACGTTCCCACGGTGAGCGAGAGCGGCATATCGAACTACAGCGTCAACAATTGGTATGGTCTGTTCGCGCCCGCGGGAACCCCCGAGGCCGTGCTTAATACCTTGTCCAGCGCGGTGGCCGACGCCTTGAAAGACAAGAAAGTGCTGGACACCCTTGCAAAGCAAGGAGGCGAGGCCGGAAAACTGGATCGGAAGCAGTTCTCGGCCTATGTTGCGGACGAGGTGGCAAAGTGGGGCAAGGTCGCCAAACAGGCTGGCGTGAAACCACAGTAAGGCTGCCGCCTGCCGCTTCGATCAACCATCCCGGTCCGCCGCCGGGATTTTTCTATTCGGCTGGCCTCGGCTTTTCAGCCCCTTCTGTTCTCGTTGCTGGCTCCCCGAGGCCAGGTTGATCGTGTAGTAGTAGCGATCAGCCCTGAAATAGGATTTGAAGAGAACGAAGGAAGCACCGCTGCCCAGGCGGCATAAACGGCTAATCAGCAATACCGGCGCCCCCACCGGGACCGCAAGCAGCTGCGCCATACCGGTATCCGCAACGAGCGCATCGATGAACTGGCGTTCGTCGATGCATTTCAGGCCGAGCCGGGTTTCAAGGATTTCGCTGATCGGGGCGTTTTCAAGATTTTCCCGCACGACCCGGGCTCCGGTCTCGACCGACATGAACGCATGGTGCACCACCAGCGGCTGGCCTTCAAAATACCTTAGCCGGGCGATCTTGTAGACTTCGGCGGGATCGACCTGGGCCAGCCCCGGCTCCAGGTCGGCGGGCACGCGCACGGTTTCCAGAACTCGCGCGTAGGTGTCCAGATGCAGGCTGGAAAAATCCTCGACCATGCCGGTGAGCCGCTTGCTGGTGGGCGCATCCGGACGGCGTTTGAGGAAAGTCCCCCTGGCCCGGTGACGCTCGATGATTCCCTCGTGCTCCAAGCCCCGCAAGGCTTCCCGCACGGTCTCGCGGGACACCCCGAACTCTTCGCAAAGCACTTGCTCGGTGGGCAGTCGATCGCCCGGCTGGTATTCCAGGCTCATGCGGCGTTCGAGAATATGCCGCACCTGCAGATACTTGGGAAAAGGATTGAAGAACGGCGCTCCGCCGGGCTGTTGCTTGTTTTTTTCGGTCATTTCCTGAAACGACGCATATCGACATGCGTGATGCCCATTGGTGAACTCTTCGCATGGAGCGGCCCGGGCGGCTTGGCGCTCTGGTTTGGAACGCCGGGAGACGCCCGATGCGGTCACACAAAGTTTACCAAACTACCGCAGATACCGATTGAACCAATCCAGGGTTCGGCTCCAGGCGAGATCCGCCGCCGCCTTGTCATAGCGTGGCGTCGAGTCGTTATGGAAACCGTGGTTCGTGCCGGGGTAGATATAGGCCTCGTAGGTCTTGCCGTGCTGCTTCAGCGCCGCCTCGTACGCAGGCCAGGTCTGATTCACGTTGGGATCGTTTTCAGCAAATTGCAGCAGCAAGGGCGCCTTGATGCGAGGCACGTCTTCAGGCTTGGCCTGGCGCCCATAAAAGGGAACCGCCGCGCCGAGCTCGGGATAGGCGACAGCGGCAGCGTTGGCGACGCCGCCCCCATAGCAGAACCCGGTGATGCCGACTTTTCCGCTTGCACCCTCGTACGCGGCCATGAACTCGACGGCGGCGAAAAAGTCGTTCATCAATTTCACGGGATCGACCTTCTGCTGCAGCTCGCGGCCCTTGTCGTCATTACCGGGATAGCCGCCCTGCGACGTGAGCCCGTCTGGCGCCAGCGCAACGAACCCGGCTTTGGCAAGGCGCCTGGCCACATCTTCTATGTATGGGTTCAGGCCACTGTTCTCGTGCACCACGACGATCGCGGGCGGCTTGCCCTCGGACTTGGCGGGCTTGACCAGATAGGCCCGCACCTGGCCATTGCCTTGGGCGGAGGGATAGGTGATGTATTCCGAGACGATATCGGGATCGGTGAAAGAAACCTGTTGTGCAAGCGCGTAGTTGGGGCGTAGCGAAGCCAGCAGGGCCGAAGCCGTCAGGCCGCCCAAGGCGAACTTGCCGGCCCGGCTGAGAAATTGGCGCTTGGTGATTTTTCCGTGCACGTAATGGTCGTAAAGTTCGAGCAACTCGGGTGCGAAATCTTTGGCTGTCAGTCTCGTCATGGCGCCTCCTTTTTATTGGCAGGCGCGAATGAACCCGCGTGTTTCGATTATGAAGCCATCGCCATGGATGATCCAGGATTTTTTCAATGGGGTCAGACCCCATGCGGGGTCTGACCCCTCCCGCTCTTGAAAATAAAACGCCAGCCCACATATACATGCCAAGCAAGTCGGCGCCATCGATCGGCCCAACGCCAATCTTGTAATGATGATTTCAGGAGAATCAACATGAGCAACATCACCCGCCGCGACCCCTTCGGCGATCTCTTCCGTGGTTTCTTCGTCAGGCCCGTCGACTTCGGTTTTGATGCGGCGCTCGAATCGCCGGAAATGAGAGTGGATGTCAAAGAGAATGCCGAAGGCTACCAAGTCCAGGCCGAGCTGCCCGGTGTCAAGAAGGAAGACATCCATGTGCAGATCGACGGTCCCCGCGTTTCCATCGGCGCCGAGCGCAAGCAGGAAAGGCAGGAAAAGGATGGCGAACGCGTCCTGCGCACCGAGCGCTACTTCGGCAGAGTGTCCCGCAGCTTCCAGCTCAGCCAGGACGTGGACGAGTCCACCGCCACCGCCCGGTTCAACGATGGTGTTCTGGAGCTGACGCTTCCGAAAAAAGCACAGGCTCAGGCCAAGCGTCTGACCATCGCTTGAGGCGGTGAAGGGGTCAGACCCCGTACGGGGTCTGACCCCAGTCGAAGGAGGGGTCGGGAGGGGTCGGACCCCATTCGGGGTCCGACCCCGGCTGAAGTGGGGGGTCAGACCCATAGGGTCTGACCCCTTAAGTAATTCCTCAAGCCGGCAAGCGTTCGAGATCGCGTGAAATCTCTGCGGACACCTGCAGCAGGCGGGGGCCGATTTCGTCGATCAGTTCCCGCTCCCGATCATTCCCACCCAGAGACATGGCCGCCAAGACGTATGTTGGAGCGCCTCGGTCATACAAGGGCGTAGCAACGGAATTCGATTGACGCGTCACCGGCGAGGCCATGAAACAGAAGCCCCGCTCTTCGAGTTCCTGAAAGGCCGCATAGATGCCAGGCATGTACTTGTGCGTACCCTCCGCGCTGACGTCCTTAAGAGCCTCGAACAATTCCGCCTGCACGGCGGGCTTCTGCGCCCACAAGTAGGCGCGCCCCGATGCCGAACGGGCGATCGGCGCCAACGCGCCGGTAGCCAATCCGAGGTGGCTGAGCCCGCTGGGAACGGCATGTTCCAGTACGAGCATCTGCAGGCGCTCACGCGCCATCAGGCTGACATGGACACCGAACTCTTCAGCGAACCGCATCATTTGAGGGGATGCTGCCTGCACGACCGGAAGCCCGCGCTTGACAACGCGCCCCAACGCCAGGCAAGCGACGTCGGGGCCGTAGGCACCGCTGGCATCCTGCCTCAAGAAGTTCGCGTCGACCAAGGTGGCGATCAGCTTGGACGCCGTCGTCCGTGGCAAACCCAGGCGCGTCGAAATTTCAGCATGCGTGAGCAGCGGTTCCCGGCTGTCGAACAGATGGAGAATATCGAGCCCTCGTTGCAATGAATTCACTTGGCCGCCGGATGGCGTTTCGAGCCCAAGCGCGGACGGATTTACTTCAGCGGTCCTGCGTCTCATCCTATGCTCCTGCGTGCGACATCGCGCTCCAGGCGATGTTTGATTTCCAGCAGCCTTGGCGCGATCGCCTCCGACAGATGCTCCGCCGTCACCTGGTTGGCCGGAACGGCAAATCCCAGCGCGTAGGCGTGGGGCCGATCAGGCATGTCGATCACGACCGCGATGCCGTTGGTTCCGGTTTCCAATGTTCCTGTAGCGATGCAATAGTCGTGCGCCTGCATTTCGCGGACGCTGGCCTGGATGGCCGGCTCCAGGCCCGGCCAATGCTCGGGATGCGCCTGCGCGATGGCGCCCAGCAACTTGCTGCGTTCGTTTTCGCTCATTGCGCCGATAACGGCCCTTCCCAGGGCGGATCTTGACAGGCTCAGGCGCGAGCCCGGATGCACGCGCAATGCAAACAGCATGCTCCGTCCATGGCAGACTTCCTGGCAAACCATGCTCAACCCGTCCAGCGATGCCAGCACGATGGACCCATTATGGTCGTCCGCCAGTTCTTGCATCAAAGGCCGCGCCTGCGTCGTCAGCTCGCCAATCGAGGCAGCCAGGTAGCCTAGAGCCAGCACTGACGCGCCCAATTTGTATTGCGCGTTCTGCGGAGAATAAATGAGATAGCCGGAAGCAGTAAGGTGCGCCGTAATCCGCGAGACAGTGGGTTTGGGCACACCCGTCATGGCAGCCAGCTCGGCATTCGAGCGCCAAGCATTGTCGGGCTCGAATGCTTGCAGAATGGCAAGCCCCCGCGCCAAAACACGGACGCCGGCTCCACCGCTGTCCGCGTCGGAGCGGTCCTTGATCTGGTTCATGTAGGTCCTGTAAGTCGAAAATGGAATTATAGGCCACCATGTCAAGATGAATTGGCTATGCGACGGATTTTTAAGAGAAACAAGTCTTCGCTGACACCGGTTTAAAACAAAATTTGCCTCGTTGATCCGGAGACCGCGCTATTGATCGCCAGATTTACGAGCCGCCCTGGGGCTCGGCCACCTCCACTTCGACCAGCAGATCGCCGACATTCACGTTGGCACCTACGGGAAAATGGATGGCGGTTACCACTCCGTTTGCCGACGCGAGCACTTGGTTCTCCATCTTCATGGCCTCCACGACGGCGAGTACTTCGCCCTCGGCTACCAGGCTCCCAATTCGAACAAGTAGTGCCGTGACGATGCCAGGCATGGGGGCAACGGCGGCGCCGGCGGCCTTGACTTCGCCGGGGCTGCGCAAACGAGCAGGGACCAGCGCATAGCGGTTGCCATCTATTTGCAACTCGATGGCAGCGCCCGTATCGCAAGCAGCCCATTCGCTTCCGTTGACCGTACCCCGAGAGATATCGCCGCCGGCCGATGACACGCCTACCCGGAAAGCCTCTCCGTCCACACTCAATTGAACACCGTTTTCGTGGAGGCCCGTCAAGCCTGCCTGGACCAATTGGTCGCCCGCCCAGAAACCCAGCATTCCGAGAGGCGCTGTTGCGCTCAACGAGCTGCGATCCAACACACCGTGTCTACCGCCCGCGGCCCAAGGCGAGAGCGATTCGGCCGGCGTGCACGAGCAGGCGGCCGCGCAAGCGATGGCAGCGGCCGCCACGCCGGCTTGCGGCTTGTGAAGCGCCGTTGCCTCGTCCAAGTACTGCGTATGAACATCCCCGCTCTGGACTGCGGGATCCTCGAGCACCCGGGTCAGGAATCCGAGATTGGTCGTCAGACCAAGCAGCGCCGTGCGCCTCACGGCATCACGCATTTGCCCCAGCGCTCGGGCGCGGTCCTCACCCCGAACCACCAACTTCGCCACCATGGGGTCATAGAAGGCGGGGACGCTGTCCCCGTCAGCCACCCCGGCCTCGACCCGCACGCCTTGCGGCCAAGCCACGCGCGATACGCGGCCCGGCGCCGGCCGGAAGCCTTCTACCGGATCCTCCGCATAGATTCTGCATTCGATCGCGCAACCCGAGGCCTTGATTTGCGACTGCGACAAGGGCAAGGAACCGCCCGCGGCAACCTGAAACTGCCATGCGACCAGATCCTGGCCAGTGATTTCTTCCGTAACAGGGTGCTCGACCTGCAGGCGCGTATTTACTTCCAGGAAGTAAAAATTGTGCTCCTGATCAACGATGAATTCGAACGTTCCCGCGTTTACATATCCGATACTGCGAGCGCCTCGCACCGCCGCATCGTGCAGCCGCATCCGGACAGCCTCGGGCAACCCGATAGCCGGCGCTTCTTCCACCACCTTTTGATGACGCCGCTGCAAGGTGCACTCGCGCTCGAACAGGTGCACCACCTTGCCTTGCTGGTCGCCGAACACCTGCACCTCGATGTGCCTGGGCCGCTCGACGAAACGTTCCACGATCAGCCGTCCATCGCCAAAGCTGCTGCGCGCCACCCGGATCGCCGCTTCGATCGCGGGGCGCAGCCCGGCCAATGACCGCAGGACCTGCATGCCCTTCCCGCCTCCGCCGGCGCTGGGCTTGAGCAGCACCGGCAGTCCGATCTCGCTGATCATCCGCTCTATTTGCGCCGGATCTTCGCTGGCCTCGACCATGCCTGGCACGGTAGGCACGCCGGCGTCCCGCATCAGGGATTTGGCGCGGGATTTGTCGCCGAGCGCCAAGATCGTCTCCGCTCGTGGACCGATGAAAGTCAGCCCCGCATCCTGCACCGCTTGAGCGAACTCCGCGTTTTCGGAAAGAAAGCCGTATCCGGGATGGACCGCCTCGCAGTCATGCTGCAGGGCAGCAGCGATGATCGCCTCCCCTTTCAGATAACTGTCGGTGGCCGGACCCGCGCCCAGGCAAACCGTCGCTGCGGCGCCCTTCAAATGCAATGCGCCCGCATCGGCAGATGAATGAACTGCCACGTACTCCATCCCAAGCTGTCGGCAAGTCCGGGCGATACGGCAGGCGATTTCACCGCGGTTGGCAATCAATATGCGTTTGAACATGTTTACATCCTGAATACGCCGAAGCGCGTGCTTTCGCGAGGTCCGTTATGGGCCAAGGCCAGTCCCAAGGCGAGCCATTGGCGGGTATCGACCGGGTCTATCACGGAATCCACCCATAGCCGGGATGCGGCATGCACCGGCGTGCTATGGGTTGCGTAGTGGTCGCGGATCGGTTGCTTGAAGGCCTCCGCCTCTTCCGCCGTGAACGTCTTGCCCTGACGTACAAGCTGTTCCTGGCGCACAAGGGCAAGCACGGTGGCGGCCTGCTCGCCTCCCATGACCGACGTACGGGCATTGGGCCACATTGCCATGAAGCGGGGGCCAAAGGCGCGGCCGCACATGGCGAAGTTTCCCGCTCCGTAGCTGCCGCCGATGATCACGCTGAACTTGGGCACACGAGACGTGGATACGGCGTTTACCATCTTGGCGCCATCCTTGGCGATTCCGCCATGCTCGTATTCCGCGCCCACCATGAATCCGCTGATGTTATGAAGAAACAGCAGAGGAATGTCGCTCTGGGTGCAGAGCTCGATGAAGTTGGCCGCCTTCTGGGCACTCTCTGAAAAAAGGGGGCCATCATTGATCAGGACGCCCACCGGGTATCCCTCGATCGCGCCCGTACCGCATATGAGCGACGGCCCGTAGCGTTCACGATACAGATTGAGCTCGCTTCCATCCATCAAGCGGGCAAGGATTTCGCGCGCTGGAATGGGCTGCTTGGGGTTGGCCGGAATCAACCCCGGAAGCTCGGCTGAATCGTAAAGCGGCGGCACCGGCGCTCTGGGCGGCGGCAGCAAGGGCTTCGGCCCTGGACGAGCCACGATTTCTCTGATGATGGAAAGGGCGTGTGTATCGTTGTCGGCAAAATGATCGGCCACGCCGGACAGGCGCGTATGCACGTCCGCTCCGCCCAGCGTTTCCGCATCGACCACGACACCTGTCGCGGCTTGCACCAGCTGCGGTCCGCCCAGGAAAATCGTGCCATTGCCTTTTACGATGACGGTCTCGTCGCACATGGCGGGGATATAGGCACCGCCTGCCGTGCAGGACCCCATGACCGCGGCGATCTGCTTGATTCCCATTGAGGACATCTCTGCAATGTTGCGGAAGATACGTCCAAAATGATGCTCATCAGGGAAGATCTCTTCCTGCAAAGGCAGAAAGGCGCCTCCCGAGTCAACCAGATAGATGCACGGCAGGCCGTTCTCGCGCGCGATGGCTTGCGCTCTAATCTGCTTCTTGATGGTGATGGGGTAGTATGTGCCGCCCTTGACCGTCGCATCGTTCGCCATCACCATGCAGGGCCGTCCTTCGACCATGCCGATTCCGACGATCAGCCCACCGGAGGGGACCTCGTCTTCATACAATCCGTGCCCGGCCAACTGGCCGACTTCCAGGAACGGCGTCCCCGGATCGAGAAGTTCATTGATGCGTTCGCGCGGCAAGAGCTTTCCACGCCCGATATGGGTCTTCGCATACTTGCCGCCGCCACCCCGGACGGAAGGCCCTTGAGCCGCCTCCACTTCCTTCCTGAGGCTTTCATAAGCTGCCCGGTTCCGATCCAGATCGTCGCCGGCATTGCGCAGCATGGAATGAAGTATCGCCATGTCATTCCACCACGGTCAAGCGCAGCAATGCATGCCCGAGCGACTTTCCGGTTTGATCCAGGCGGAGCGTCTTCGTTGCTCCGCCCCCCAATGCCCCGTGCATCACCACCACCACGGCCTGTATGTTGTCCATGGGATGGCAGTGGACCTCTCCCTTTACCCAATCGCCATACAGCGCCTTGACCGCCGCAGGCGTAACGCTTGCGAGCAGAAGCGGGTAATCCTCGGGGCTCCTGGCCACCAGGCCCGCGGTGCAAACATCCCCCTTGTCTCCGGACCTGACATAGGCAATTTCATGAAGCTGGCGTGTCATATCGTGTTCCTTTCAGGCTACAAAGATGTCGGTGGTTTGACGCACGAATTCGCGCGGAATCAATGTCGGCCACAGCGCCACGATGGGCCGCGACTTCATCGGCGTGCCAAATGACGTGCCGCCTGGGCCCATGATCCATAGGTGAGTGCCGGCGCGCCGGACTTTGTCGGCTTCTTCACGCGTTCTCGTCCGCACCGCGCAACGCAGCCCCACTTCGCTCATTTGATTCGCTCCGTTTCGCTCTGGAGCAGGCGCCGCCGGGCCATGCAGCATGTTCAAGCCGACGAAGTCGAAGTGAATTTGATCTGCGGCCAGGCCCATCCGCTCGAACCGCTCGAGCATGGTGTCACGCGCCTTGCAGGCGCGGTCGTAGGCGTTCGGCCAGGGGAAGAACGCCATGGTTTCCCCTATCCATCCATCCTGGTATCCGACTACGAGCTTGAGCAGGTCCGGCGCCGGCTTGCCCTTGACGCCCGACACCCGGACACGGTCGGTGCCCACGGCATCCAGGCTCAGCGAAGTAAAGTCCGCAACGGCATCCGGCATGAGGTAATTGCGCGGATCGGAAATCTCGTAGACCAGATGCTCCTTGACCGTGAAGGTATCGACGCGCCCCCCCGTGCCCGGCAGCTTGGTGATATCGGCGCTGCCGTCACGGCGGAACTCCGCGATGGGGAAGCCGACCTGGCCCATGCGCGGCATATCTGCGAAACGTGACGACATGCCGCCCGTGCAGCCGGCGGCGCACTCCAGGATATGGCCTACCGTCACCGATGCGGCCAGCAAGTCGGCATGGGCCGCATCCCGTTGCCAGCCGAACTCGTGCACGACCGGGCCGACGTACAAGGCGTTGTCCGACACACGGCCTGTGATCACCACATCCGCGTCACCCTTCAGGCTTTCGACGATACCCGAGCTGTCCGTATACACGTTCGCGGAAACCACGCGCGGGCGTATCGCGGAGAAGTCCTCATCGCCGGTGTCCATGTTGGTCAAAGGCACATTGCCGGCTGTCAGCAAATCCAGCTTGCCCAGAAGATCATCACCTTCCACCAGCGCTATACGCGCACCGGCCAGCCCGTCCTTTCTTGCGTTCTCGACGATGCGCTGCGCCGCGGCGCGAATATTGACCCCGCCTCCGTTCGATATCAGGCGGGTCCCGCGTTCCCGCGCTTGAGGCAACAGCGCGCTCATGCACTGCACGGCGTCCGGTATATAGCCGGCGTCGGGATTCTTCATTTTTTGGCGCTGAAGCAGCGCCATGGTCAGTTCGGCCAGATAATCGAAACACAAGTAATCCAGCTCGCCTTTCTCCAGCAACTCTACGGCCGGATCCTGAGCGTCGCCCCAAAAACCAGACCCTGCCCCAAGTCGCAGAACGTCTTTCATCGCTATCTCCTAGCTTTATCGATACACGGCGGATCGCCGCAATAACCTTGGTCTCCCGCGCAGCTGCGCAGCCCACGATTTCCGTTTTAATATATTGAATTTCATTTTAAATAAAGCGACTGACGAAGTCAACGCCTTAACGGCTATTTCCCAGCATGGCTATATTCAACGTGAACCTGGCATACGGTATGTGATGAACAAGGCCATATCCTGCCAAGGTCTTGAATTGCTTCTTGACAGATCCGATTCAAAACCTATAATTCCGATTAGTCTAATTTAATTTCATTTTCATTGGATTCAATCAAATGCTTGCAGCCGGAACGTTCTCGAACAAAACGTTTTTCATCACCGGCGCCGGGACGGGCATCGGAAAAGCGTTCGCATTGCGGGCGGCGGCGCTCGGGGCCACGGTTGCATTGGGCGGCAGAAGAGAAGACCCATTGCGCGAAACATCGGCCGAAATTGCCGAGTCGGGAGGCCAGTCTTTGATCTGCCCCATCGACATTCGCAATCCGGACGACGTCGACGCCACCATCGCTCGAGTCGTGGCCGAGACAGGGCATATCGACGTGCTGATCAACAACGCCGCGGGGAACTTCGTGGCCCGCGCCGAAGATATTTCTCCCCGGGGTTGGAACGCGGTCATCAATACCGTGCTGAACGGCACTGCATACTGCACACTCGCCGCAGGCAGGCACATGCTGAACCAGGAATCCGGGAAGGTGCTGAGCATCTCCGCCGCGTACGCTTGGCATGGCGGTCCGGGAACGGCTCATTCGGCTGCCGCCAAGGCCGGCGTAATCGCCATGTCTAAATCGCTGGCAGTGGAATGGGGACCGCGCAACGTGCAGGTCAATTGCCTTTGTCCGGGCTTCGTGGATACCCCGCAGTCGCGCACGGCGCTTTGGCCGACCGCCGAAGGCCGGCAACACATACTGGGTTCGATCCCCGCCGGGCGCTTCGGCACCATCGAAGAAACCATTGAAGCCGGCTTGTTCCTGTGCAGCCCGGCGGCGGACTACATCAATGGCGAAGTGCTGGTCATAGACGGCGGGCAATGGCTGAACAAAGGCGCTTTCGTGCTTCCCGAGCCAGGACATCGCTACGATAAGGTTTGATGACCTAGTACGATTTCGGCAGGCCCAGCACCTTCTCCGCGATATTGCACAGAATCAGATGCGGGCTGACCGGCGCTATGCGCATGATCATGGCTTCTCTCAGATATCGCTCGACATGATATTCCTTGGCGTATCCGAATCCACCATGCGTCAGGATCGCCGTCTCGGATGACCTGACGGCGGCCTCCGCCGCCAGATATTTGGCCGCGTTGGCCTGGGGGCCGCAAGGCAATCCACTGTCATACAGGCTGGCGGCACGCTGCGTCATCAACTCCGCGGCCTCGAGTTCCGCCCAGCATTGTGCGAGCGGATGCTGTATTCCCTGGTTTTGACCGATAGGCCTGCCGAACACGACCCGCTCACGCGCGTAGTCGGCCGCGCGTGCCAAGGCAAGCCGCCCGATGCCCACCGCCTCGGCTGCAACCAGGATCCGTTCGGGGTTCATGCCGTGCAAGATATAACGAAAGCCCTCACCTTCCTCACCGATGCGGTCCTCGACCGGCACCGGCAATGCGTCGATGAAGAGCTCGTTGGAGTCGACCGCCTTGCGGCCCATTTTCTCAATTTCTCGCACCTCTACATGGCTCCGGTCCAGGCGCGTATAGAACAGGCTCAAGCCCTTGGTCGGAGATTGCACGTCTTCTATAGGAGTGGTCCGCGCAAGAAGCAGCATGTGGTCCGCCACCTGCGCGGTGGAAATCCATACTTTCCGGCCGGTGACCAGATAGTGATCGCCATTGCGGACCGCGCGCGTGGTCAGCTTGGTGGTGTTCAAGCCCGCATCGGGCTCCGTTACGGCAAAACAAGCCTTGGACTCACCCCTGATCAGGGGCGGCAACGCACGGGCTTTCTGCTCTTCCGTGCCGAACACCACCACCGGGTTCAGGCCGAAGATATTCATGTGCACCGAAGATGCCGCCGACATGCCGCCGCCCGACTCCGCAATCGCCTGCATCATCAGCGCCGCATCCAGGATGCCCAGCCCGGCCCCGCCATAGGCCTCGGGCATTGCAATGCCCAGCCAGCCGGCATCGGCGACTGCACGATAGAACTCCTCGGGGAAGCCCCCATCGCGATCCTTGTCCAACCAGTACTGGTCATCGAAGCGCCGGCACAGATCCACTATGGCGGCCCGCAGTTGCTGCTGTTGTGAACTGAGTTGAAAGTCCATGTTTTTCCTGTTTCATGTCCATGCGCGGCGCTTGCCAACAAGCGCCCGGCTGGGCGTGGTCCGATGGGTGAATCAGCCGGCGTTCTTCACCGGCCATGAGTAAAGAGACGGGGACCCCGACCGCAGGCGCTTGACGGCGTCTTCGTGGTAGGCCGTCGAGTACGCTATGGCCTGGCCCGCCATCTCGGTATCGGCCATGGCTCCCAGGTCCGATGACATGGACCGCAGCATGGCGGTCTTCATCAGGGCAAAAGCCGTTCGCGGCAAGTTCGTCATGGCCAAGGCAATTTCCCGGGCACGCGCCTGCAGCGCCTCGGGCGCCGCCAGTTCGTTGACCATTCCGTATTCCAGCGCTTCGCTGCCACCGACAGCCCGGGTCGAATACAACATGTCCTTGGCACGGAGCCATCCCACCACTCGTGGCAAGGTAAACAAACCACATGCGTCCGGGATCAACCCCAGGCGGAGGAAGGACATGCAGAAACGCGCGCGCTCCGTAGCGACGACGAAATCGGCCGCCAGCGCCAGGCTGCATCCGGCGCCATAGGCGCATCCGTCGACCGCCACCACGACGGGCTTCGTCGTTTCCAACAGGCTTTGAGCCCCCTTGCTCACAGGGGCAATGCGGTCACGGCCCGCCTCGGCATCCAGTTCGCCGGGACGCATCTCGCCGATATCGCCCCCCGCGCAAAAATGTTCTCCCGCGCCCGACAGCAATACGACACGGACCTCGTCGTCCTTGCCGGCCCGCGCTATTGCCTCCCATAGCGCGGTCCGCATATCCAGGCTCAAGGCATTCCGCTTTGCCGGGCGGTTGAGCCTGATATGGCCAACCCCTTGTGCCAGGGAATATTCAATCATGGAATCCGTCATGCGTCGTTCCCGGAGCCATTTTCTTCAAGAGACCAATTGGCCAACTGGGTACGCAGGGCAGCGGCCAGGGCCAAAGGCTCGTCGAGCATGACGTGATGACGGCAGTTGGCCAGCTCTATGACAGGCATAAGCCTGCCAAAGCGGCTGCGCATGTAGGCCCGAGTCTCGCCATCGACCCGCTCGCTATGCTCGCCGACGAACAACGCAACATTGCAGCGCATATCGAGCAGCGCCTGGGTGAACTCCGTGGGCCGCGGATACCCGACGGCGGCCGGGTCGAATTTCCATCGCCACCCGCCCGTCGTTTCGACGACGGAATGAAAGGCGATATGGTCCAGATAGAACTGGCACCCGACCCGCTGCTGGGGGATCAGGCGAAACCGTCGCAAGGCCTCGGCCCGGTCCGCATAGATATCGCCCGGCGTCTTGACCTGAACCGAATACGGGGGGCTATGCTTTTCAGGCGGCTCGATCGGGGAATCAATGACGATGATGCCGGCAAGGCGGTCGCCGTGCGCGGCGCCCGCCATGATGGTGACGAAGCCTCCCAAGCTGTGCCCGACGATGAATGCCGGGCGTCCCGGCGCAGCGGAATCCAGCACCGCCATGACTTGTTCAGCATAGCGTTCCCGCTCGTAGCGGCCGCAATGGCTACTGTCGCCCATGCCGCCCAGGTCGATGGCCAGCACGTAGTACTGATCGGCCAACAGCGGCGCGATGAAGCGCCACCATTCGGCATGAGCGGCATTGCCATGCACCAGCATCAAGGGGGGCAGACCGGGATCGCCCCAACTCAGGTAATGAACACGGCAGCCGTCGACATCAACATACCGGGATTCATTGGGCATCGCGAGAGCCGTCTGGGCCCATTCCGGAATCGATAGCTGCACCATATTGCCGTGTCCTTCTGCCACTTCTGCCTCCTGCGTGTCGTTTAGGTGGGCTGGATGCCGGCCGCCTTGACCAGACGCGCCCACCGATCGATCTCGATCGCCTGGAATTTCGCGAGGTCTTCCGGCGAGCCGGCAACCGGGGTCCACCCCTGGGAACCGAACTGCTTTTCCGCCTCGTCCGACTTCATGGCGCGAACGATGATCTCATTGAGGCGGCTTATGATTTCCGGAGGCGTGCCATTAAGGCCGAAAGCAGCGATCCAACCCGTGACTTCATACCCTTTCACTCCCTGCTCCGCGATCGTTGGGATGTCGGCGTACTTCGCGATACGTTTGCCCGTGGACACACCGAGCGCTTTCAATTTGCCGCTTTCCACCAAGGGCATGACGGCGGGGGCATCGCCGAATACCATGTCGATCTGACCACCGATCAGGTCGGTGAGCGCGACAGGAAGCGTCTTGTAGGGAACATGCAGGATGTCGACGCCCGCGAGTTCGCGCATGACCTCGCCACCTGCGCGCGAAGAGGAGTTACCGGCACCGAACGTCATGCCGCCCGGTTTCTTCTTCATCATGGCAACGAGTTCCTGGACGTTCTTTGCGGGGTGGTCCGCCCTTACCACCAGAACGACCCCGCCAATGATCAGATTGCTGATCGGCGTGAAATCCTTGACCGGATCGTACGGCAGTTGCTTGAACAGGCTGACGTTGGCCGCATGCGTGGTATTCGTGCCAAGCACGAACGTATATCCGTCAGCGGGCTGCCGTGCCGCGAACTGCATGCCGATCGAACCGCTGGCCCCGGCCTTATTGTCAATGACCACCGGCTGTTTGAGTTCGGTGGACAAGTAGGGACTGAGGAAGCGCGCAACTTGATCGGTGGTGGTGCCCGCACCGAAGGGCACAACGATGGTTATGGGTTTGTTGGGATAGCCGCTCGATTGAGCATGGGCCTGCGTACCAAGCAACGTGGAGCCGAGTAGCGCTGCGCTGGCGGCTAGAAAACTTCTGCGGTTCGTGTTCATGTTGCGTGTCTCCTTCGAGGTATCGTCATATGACTGTGTAATTACTGCGCTTGCTTCAGCATGGCGTCATCTTCCCGCCATGATGGCCGCGAGCGTGCGAGCATCGGTGCCGTCGTTCCAGATCTTTCTTCTGCATGCGTCCACATCGACCTTCGACTCGATTTCCATAAGCAGATTCCGGGCTTTTTCGGCGATCTGGTCGGCCGTCATGGGTTTGGCCGGCGTACCAAAACTGTCTTTCACCAATGAAGTTTTGATCGAGCCGTCGGCGAACGTGATGGTGACCGCTGTGGGGAACTGCTTCGGATACATGGCTTCCAGCTCGGCGTCATACTCGAAATGCACGAGATCGGCGATTTCGAGTATGCGCGGATCGTCGAGATGCGCTTCACTGTATGCGTCGTAGCGCGAGGGGCCGTAAGCCAGCGACGCGCCGATCAGATAGGGGCAGCTGTATTGGGCCGCCATGACGGAGCGGGGCCGGCGCATCATGTGCTGATCCTCGATCAATTGCGGGCCGCGCACAACGATGCGGCGAATCTGCTCCACCGATGTACTGTACTTTTCGGTTACCTCGCCCAGGGCGTCTATGGTGGAATGGAAGATCCGGCAGCAGGAATAAGGCTTGAGACTGATGCAGTGTATTTGTAAGGGATCCTGCGCCGCACGCGACACCGCCGCCGCATGGATTTCACCGCCGAACATCTTGGCAAGGCCATAGCGTCCGTCCAGCGAGCGCCGCGGCGTGCCGATTCCGGACTCCATGGCCAATTCGGCGGCGATCACGCCGTTACGCGCCGCGTACCCGGCATGCAGCCGCTTCACGGCGCCGCCGGTGGGATCCACGGAGAACTGCATGGTTCCGCTCGTCTGGGACAATGCGTGCCCCCAAGCGGTGATGAGCCGATCCGCATCGATCGGGCGGCCTTCGCCATGCAGCAGCACCACGCAAGCCGTCGCGGCGCCGAACGAGCCGAAGATCGGCGTGGGATGAAAGCCGCCTTCGATCACATGCAGCCCGTGCGCCATGATGCCGACGCGCGCCATGGCTTCGTAGCCGGCTGCGATGGCGACGAACAGGTGGCGCTGAGATGCTCCCGTTTCAGCCGCGACTGCAAGCGCCGCGGGAAGCACGGTACATGCGGGATGGCTCATTGTTTCATCGTGCGTGTCGTCGAGCTCGTAGCCGTGCGCCGCGGTGCCGTGAACCAGCGCAGCGACCGATGCGGCCGCCGAAGCGTCGGTCCCGATGACCGGAGCGGTGCCCGTGCCGAAAAAACGCTGGGACCATTTCGCGATATCGCGGGCCCATGGCAGGGCGGCTCCGCGCAGCGTCACGCCAAGCGAGTCCAGCATGAGCCGTCTGACTTGCTCGATGTCCGGGTCGGCCAAGCCCCGGTTTACGATTTCGACGATCTGATCCGCGAGGCTCGCGGTCAGATCGCATTCGGGAACGGACGAAGTTGTCATGAGACCTCCTGTGGGCGGTGCGTTAAGCGGGGATAGCGGTTTAAAGACGCAGGGATTTGGCGATGATCGTCCGTTGTATCTGCGAGGTACCTCCGCCTATGGTGGATTGCATTCCTTCGCGGAAGTAGCGCTCCATGTCGGCTTCGGGCAGCATGCTATGGCCGCCGAGAATCTGCATGCCGTTACGCGTCACGGTCTGCAGCGTTTCGGACGCGAACAACTTGGCCATGCTGACTTCGCGGCTGCAGGCCTCGCCGCGCGTGGCCATATCGGCTGCCCGATACACCAGGAGGCGCGCCGCATCGACGCTGGTTTGCATATCGGCGAGCATGTGGCGCAGCACCTGAAACTCGAAAATCGACTTATCGAACTGGACGCGCTCGTGGGCGTAGCGCAAAGCATCGGTGACGGCTTGCTGTGCATTGCCGACGTAGGCGGCCGCAACGGCGATACGCTCGAGCTCGAGGTGATCCGTGATGATGCTCCAGCCCATGCCTGGCGCACCGAGCATATTGCCGGCCGGCACCTTGGCGCCATCGAGGAAGATTTCCGTCGTGCCGGTCGCCCGCCTTGCCATGGTTGGCAGCTTGCGGATGTCGACGCCCGGTGTGTCGTTGGGCACCAGCAGCACGCTCAGTCCACGATGCTTCGTTGCCTCTTTATCGGTCCTGACCAGCATGGCGATGACGGCATCTTTCGCCGCGGCGCCGGAGCACCACAGCTTTTGCCCGCGTATCGTCCAATGGTCGCCATCGGCCTCGGCCCGCGTCTTGGTGTTCGCTGCGTCCGACCCCGCCGAAGGCTCCGAAATGGAAATGGAGAAGCGGACTTCGCCCTTCATGAACGGCACCAGGTATTTTTCACGCTGTTCGGGCGTGCCGTACTTGACGATGTTCATGGCAGTAAAGGTGGAAACCATGAATGCGGTCGCGAAATCGAAGCCATAGCGAGCCAGCCCTTCGCACATGAGCGCGTAATCGAAAATGGTGCCGCCGTCGCCGCCCTGCTCTTCTGGAATAAGCAAGCGCAGCCATCCCATGCGGGCAATCTTTTCGTAGGCCTCGTAAGGATACTGGCGGTCGATATCGCACTGGCGCACGTACTCGCGCGTTACTTCCTTCTCCATCACCCGCGCAACGGTTTCATGCCAAAGCGTTTGTTCTTCTGTCAAGAAATTCATAAAGGCTCCGTGAATCAAAATTTCCTTACTTCGCCCACAGAAGGCGACGATGTCTATTCTTGCGGGGATACGATCAGGCGCTCGCGGCGAAGCAACAGACTGAATTCACAGCTCATTACCCGTTCATGCCGCTGATTTACCGCCGTCAACAACGCCGTGGCGACCCCGTGGTTTTCCCCCTTGTCGCGAAGCGCGATCACTTCGCTTTCGGCATACAAGGTGTCACCGATGAAGGTCGGCTTCAGGAACCGCAGCTTGTCGACGCCATAGAAGGCTTCCACCACTTCTGAGTCGAAGCCGAGCAAGGCGTTGCTGATGACGAAGACCAAGCCGCCCTGCACGACCCGCTGCCTGTACATCGATTTGGAGCTGAATTCCGCATTGGCGTGGATTTCGAGCCAATTGCCGGTCAGCATGCAAAAGTTGACAACGTCTGTTTCAGTGATCGTGCGCCCCCGAGACCGGGCGCGCTGACCGATCACGAGTTCACCGTACGGCAGATTCATCATGGCGAATTCTCAAGTTGGAAGGCCGTCCACCTGGGACGAGCAAGTCATATGAGTTGAAATGGTAAGGAATGAATTTCGATATGTCAACATCAATTTCATTATAAACCCATAACGCCATAGCACTCCATAATGTACCCTATAGCAATAGATGCTAAGATCGCTGCACAACCGCCCTAATCATTCCATTTAGATTTTTTTGATTTCGTTTTATTCTACAGCCATTCAAGTTTTGCCTGCTGCGGACGCGCCTGTCCGCCGCAGGCCGGTAGACAGATGCTCAACGCATGCACGCCGGCCGTTGCGAAGGAAGCTTCATTTGAAATCATACTTCTATCTATAAAATGAAATGACTAATATAAAAATAGAATTTGAATAAATTTCTGCTTGAGAAACGACAATTTCCCGCCCAAGCATACAGCGCCATCTTCCCTATAACGTTCTTATGCATTCGATTGATTCTGGTTTTAAAAATCAATCCCTCATTTCTACTCATTAGATAACGAAATTTAAATTGACATAACAGAACATTCAAGATATCGTCTGTTCTTGTCGATCACATTCCATCTACGCATTCGCCATGGCAAAAACGCTGTCCAACATACGGGTTCTGGATTTATCACGCATTCTCGCGGGTCCCTGGGCGACTCAAAACCTCGCCGACCTGGGCGCGGAGGTCATCAAGGTCGAACGACCCGGCAGCGGAGACGACACCCGGCACATGGGCCCGCCATTCCTGCATGCCGCCGAAACGGACGAGCCGGGCGATGCCGCTTATTTCATGTGTTGCAACCGCGGCAAGCAGTCCGTCACCATCGACTTCAGCAAGCCAGAAGGCCAGGCGCTCGTGCGCGCCCTTGTTGCCGACGCCGACGTACTGGTCGAGAACTACAAGGTCGGGGCGCTGAAGAAATATGGCCTGGACTACAACTCCTTGCGCGAGCTCAATCCCGGGCTGGTGTACTGCTCGGTCACCGGCTTCGGACAGACAGGGCCGTACAAAGACCGGGCGGGCTATGACTTCCTGATCCAGGGAATGGCCGGCCTCATGAGCGTCACGGGCGAACGGGACGACCTGCCCGGCGGCGGCCCTCAGCGCGTGGGCGTGGCCGTGGCCGACATCCTGACGGGCATGTACGCGACCGTGGCGATTCTGGCGGCACTGCGCCACCGCGATCAAGGCGGCGGCGGCCAGCATATCGACATCAGCCTGCTCGACTGCATGGTCGGCTCGCTGGTCAACCAGGGAATGAATTACCTCACCAGCGGCGTTGCTCCGGTCCGCATGGGCACCGGCCATCCCAACATCGCCCCCTATCAGGTGTACCCGGCGCTGGACGGCCACATCATCCTGACGGTCGGCAACGATACGCAGTTTCAACGCTTCTGCAATGCGGTTGGCGATCCCGATTTCGCTAGCGACCCCAGATTCAAGACGATCCGCGACCGGGTCGCCAACCGCGCTGCGATGAACGAGCGGCTGGAGGCCATCACGCGCACGCGCAGCGTCGAAGACTGGGTGGCGCTTCTGGAAGAGGCGCAGGTGCCTTGCGGGCCGATCAATACGATAGACCGCGTATTCAACGATCCTCATGTCGTGGAACGGGGCATGCGCCTGGATCTTGCCCATCCCCTGTATGGGCAAGTCCCACTCATCAACAGCCCGATACGCTTTTCCGAAACACCGCTGAAGCTGACCGAACCGCCGCCCGTGCTCGGGCAGCATACCCACCAGGTCCTGGCGCGCCTCGGATTGAGCGACGATGAACTTGAAAAACTTCAACAGGCCGGCATCGTCTGAGCACATCACACATAGCACACATCAACAGAAAGAGACATCTACATGAAACACCTGCCCATCTCAAAAGACAAGAACGGCCTGGACATCTACGGCATCGGCCTTTACTGGGACGACGTCGAAGTCGGCTATCGTTTCCGCACACTGGGACGCACCATAACAGAGGCCGACATCACCATGTTCGTGGGTGCAACCGGGATGGTCGAAGAAATGTTCACGAACGTGGAATACATTTCCGAGGTGTCGGTGATCGGCTCTCGCCCCGCCCCCGGTTCGCTCGTGTTTTGCATCGCGGAAGGCCTGCTGATGCAAAGCACCATGCAACGCACGGGCATGGCTTTCCTCGAGGCCGACCTAAAGATTCATCGCCCCACCACGGCAGGCGACACCATCCACGTGGAATGCGAGGTCGTGGAAGCGCGCGCAACCAGCAAAGCCGGCCGGGGCCTCATGCGCACTGCCAACAAGGTCGTCAACCAGCGGGGCGAAATCGTAGCAAGCTACAACCCGCTGCGCATGGTCAAGAGCCGTCCGCAACAGTAAAGCCTCGCCGGAAGAAAGATGTCAATCGGAGCAAAATCCATGGTCCAGACCGATGCGGTACTTTTCGATGCCGACGACGGCATTGCGACCATTACCATCAACCGTCCCAAACAGCGCAATGCGCTGTCCATAGAAGTCGGCAACCGCCTGCTCGATCTCTGGGAACAGGTCGATTCAGATCCCAGCATACGGGTGGCGATCCTGACCTCTTCGGATTGCGGCACGTTTTGCGCCGGCATGGACCTCAAGGAAGCGTCGAGAGTCAAGGCCGAATCCAATGTAGATATCCTGGACCTGTTCCGCGATCCTTTCCATCAGCGCATGCGCGCCGTCGAAAAACCGATCATTGCAGCCATGACCGGGCATTTCACGGCGGGCGGCATGGTGCTGGCGGCCAACTGCGACTTGCGCATCGGCACCGCGGGCACGCTGGGCGGCATATCCGAAGCAAAGGTGGGCAGGGGCGCGCCCTGGGCCGTGCCCATGCTGTGGATGCTCCCCCAACCGTTCTTGATGGAGCTCATGATGTCCGCCGAGCTGCAGCCCATCGAAAGATTCCATGAGTTTGGCTTCATCAACCATGTTGAAGCCACGCCCGACGCCGTACGCGAGCGCGCCCGAAAGCTCGCCAAAAGCATACGCGACAATGCCCCGCTGACCGTATGGGCTGCAAAGCAAAGCATAGGCGCCGCCATGGACCTGGGCTGCAAAGAAGGCTTCGAGGCGGCCAAACGCATACACGAACGCGTCTATCACAGCCAGGATGCGATCGAAGGCCCGCGCGCCTTTGCGGAAAAGCGCGCCCCCCGATGGAGCGGCACATGACGAAAGATGCGGGCGGCCTGGTGCAAACCGAGAGGCGCGGGGACACGATCATCCTTTGGCTGAACAGGCCGGAAGAACTGAACCGGCTGTCGACCGAAGGCCAATTCCTCGAGCTTGCCGACAAGATCCGGCAAGCCAATCTTGATCCTACCGCGCGCGCCTTGATCATCACCGGGAAAGGGAAGGCATTTTGCGCGGGCGGCGATTTGCACAAGATGGCGAACCGGGAAGGGTTCTCGGCGGGAACACCCCAAGACATCCGCATGCGCTACAAGGAAACCATCCATCAGGTGCCTCTTGCGCTGAACGACGTCGATATCCCCACCATCGCGGCAGTCAACGGGCCTGCCTACGGCGCCGGATGCGATCTCGCCTGCATGTGCGACATCCGCATTGCGTCCCCCGATGCGACCTTCTGTGTCAGCTTTGCGGAACTCGGCATCATATCCGGAGACGGCGGCTCATGGATTCTTCCACGTCTGGTCGGACGATCCACCGCAATGGCCATGACCTTCACCGCCAGTCCCATCGACGCCGTCGAAGCGTTGCGATGCGGGCTGGTGACACAGCTTGCAGAACCCGGACAACTGCTGGAAAGCGCGCTGGCGCTCGCGGACAGAATCGCCCGCCACCCAAGGAACACCATACGCATGGCCAAGCGCCTGCTGCGCAGCGCGGAACACACCAGCCTTCCCGATCACCTGGACATGGCTGCCGCGCTGCAGGCCATCGCCCACACCTCGGAAGAACACATTGCAGCCGTCAACCGCTTGATCCAACGACTTCAGAACAAATCGACCTGATGCGCCGGCCGGGGCCGGATTGCCGGGGGTCAGACCCCGTACGGGGTCTGACCCCTACACTCAACCCTCATGCTTGGGCAATTCGCTCGCCCATGACCGGATTCCGCCCGGAGTCCGGGAAAACCGCGTGGGGATGCCTGCGGCGCGCAAGCGGCCTTGCGTTGGATGATCGTATTCGAATAATGTGCCCGTAGCCTGTATGTGGGGATCGTCCAGCAGCGCATCGAACGCCTGCACCACGCTATGCGGGATATCGGCCTCGGCCAGCAAGCCGAGCCAATCGGCCGTTGATTTGCCCTCGAGGATGCCGGCCACCACGGCATAAAGCTCGTCGATATTCGCGTTCCGTGCGGCGGCATCCACGTACTTGGACTCTTGCGCCAAGTCCCGCCGCCCCGCGACGATGAAGAAACGCATCCACTGCTCGGTGGTATATGGCATCAGGGCGATATGCCCGTCCTTCGTCGCATAAGGCTTCCGGTGCGGGGACATGACCCGAGGGTATCCGGACGAGCCGTCGCCCGATACGAACGTCTTGCCCGCCAGATGCTCGACCGCAAGAAAGGAAACCATGGTCTCGAACATCGGAACCTCGATGGCCTGGCCAAGCCCGGAACGCTCTCTTTCGTACAAAGCCATCGGAATCGCATATGCCGCCGTCAGGCCCACGACTTTATCGACCAGGATCGTATTGACGTACCGGGGGCCTTGATCGTCGTTCGCTCCCTGGAAATGTGCCATGCCGCTCTTGGCTTGTATGATGTCGTCGAACGCGGGCAAGCCTGCATAGGGTCCCGATTCGGAATAGCCATATGCGCCGCAATAGATGAGCCGAGGGTTGCCGGGTCGCAAGGACTCGTAATCCAGCCCGTGCCGACGCAACGATGCCGGCCGGACGTTGGACACAAATACGTCGGCGTCAGCGATAAGGGACTTAAGGCGAACCAGATCTTCGTCGCGCCTGATATCCAGAACCAGGAAGCTCTTGTTTCGATTCAGGTTGAGAAAGCAGGCGCTCATTCCCGCATTGCGCACCGGTTCCGTATAACGCAGGACATCACCCCCCGGCGACTCTATCTTGATGACCTCTGCGCCCATGTCGCCGAGAATCTGGGTGGCGTAGGGTCCCATTCCCACGGTGGTCATGTCCACCACCCGAATTCCCGTCAAGGGTCCGCATGCCGAAGCACCCTGCGTTTCCATCGCTCTACCTGCTAAAGACTTGGCGCTACAGTTGCGCACCGGAGCTTTTTATGACCGGCCCCCACTTTTCCCGTTCCTTGGCGAGAAAGTCGGCGAACTCCGCTGGGCCTCGTCCTACGGGGATCAGCTTGGCATCGTGAAACTTCTGCTGGATTTCGGGCGAAGTGACAATTTCAACAATGGCTTTGTTTAGCTTGTCGATAATCGCGGGTGGCGTGCCCGCGGGGGCCATCACGCCGCCATAGATGTCGACTTCGTATCCCTTGACGCCTGCTTCCGATACGGTGGGAAGATCCGGAAATGCGGGCGAACGATATTGGTTGGTCGTTGCCAGCGCCTTGATTCGTCCAGCGGCAATATGAGAGGCGACTGCAGTGGCCGAGCTGATGCTCATGTCTATCCGCCCGCCCGCCAGGTCTGTCGCGGCAGGAGCCTCCCCTTTGTATGGAATATGCAGGATGTCCACTCCCGCCATTTGCTTGAAGAGCTCCATGGCCAAATGCTGAGGCCCGCCGCTGCCGGAGGAGCCGAAGCTCATTTTGCCCGGATTCGCCTTCGCCATTTGCACCAACTCGGCGACCGAGTTGACTCCCAGGTCGGAACGCACGACCAGCAGATGGTCATAAGTCACGACATGATTGACCGTCGCCAGATCGCGCTCGGGCTTGTAGGAAAGATTGGGATCCATCAAGGGGCGCAGTGTCACGTTGCCGGCGCCTCCGAACAGCAGGGTATACCCATCCGCGGGCTGGCTGGCCACATATGCGGCGCCAATGGCGCCCGCCACGCCGGGCTTGTTCTCGACCACGACCTGCTGGCCCAGCCTGGCCGACATTTCGTTAGCAAGCACGCGTGCCGTGACGTCGGTAGCGCCGCCCGTGGCATAGGGCACGATGAGGCGTATGGGCTTGTCTGGATAGGCAGCCGACGCGGCGGCAACCTGGGGCAAGCAGGATATGCCAAGGGCCGCAGCTGAAACTGCCGTTATCAACCTTTGCGCTTTACGAAGCAACCTGCCGATCGTCATGTCTTCTCCTGTATGAATTATGTTGATACAGCGAAGAATAGACAGAGTAGTTCATTAAGTCAATAGTTATTTCAATTTAATTTATTGAGTTTTAATAGGATTAACAGCTATTTACTTGCGTAATATTAATAACACACCAACTATTTCTGTAATTTTATTGTTAATTTCGTTTTGATCTGATGTCGAAATGCCAATTTCCTGGAGGCCCGCCCCTGCAGGGTCGGACCCCGGACGAAAGGAGGGTCAGACCCCGTACGGGGTCTGACCCCACCGCCTGATAAACTGACGGCTTTCTATTCGTCAAAGGAATTCCCATACGATTTCCCGCTGGATCGTCGAAAAGCTCGGCGACCGGCACGCTATTGTCACCGTCGTGCTGGCTTGCGGCATCTTGACCTACGGAGGCGTGTCGCTCTTCGTCGTGGCATTTGCCATCTATCCGATCGCCAAGGATCTCTTCCGCAGCGCGGACATTCCGAAACGGCTGATCCCCGCAACGATCGCCCTCGGCTCGTTCACCTTCACCATGACCGCGCTGCCCGGCACACCTGCCATACAGAATGCGATTCCGATTCCCTACTATGGCACCAATGTCTTCGCGGCCCCAGGACTGGGACTGATTGCGGGCGCCATCATGTTTCTTGGGGGGCTGTGGTGGCTGCGCGGCAGAGCTGCGCACGCCCATGCCGTCGGCGAAGGCTACGGCACGCACGAAGACGACAGCGACGCCTCCGCGGCCGACGCGGGCCAGGAAGGAGCCTTGTCCGTCATGCCGCTGCCATTGGCGCTGCTGCCGCTCGTATTGCATCATTCCGGCGGAATCCTTCGATGAACCCTGTTGGGAAAGCGGCAGCAATGTATGGTGGCGGTTCCGGCGCGCCGATGGTGCGCCCTGGGGGCTGGCCGGTTTGTGGAATACCTGGGTCAGCCGGGAAACCGGCGAAGTGGTGGAAAGCTATACCATGCTCACACTGAACGCGGACGCTCACCCCCTGATGAACAGGATGCACAAGCCTGATCCTTCCAGGCCTGTCGACGCGCAAGATAAGCGCTCGGTGATTCCGATTGAGCTGGCCGATGTCGATCAATGGCTGAACGGCAGCCAGGACGACGCGCAGGCGCTGTTTACTCTGCCGCCCGCTGCGGCATTCGATGCCATCCCGCTGGAACCGCCGCGACAGTCCAGCCTGATTAAATGATCTGTGTCGGTCAGCGCGAGGATTGCGGCGACACACGCAACAAGGCCCGGCAAAGCCGGGCCAGTCGCGGTTTTCGCCAGGCCGGTGTTACCCGGCCTGTGGTGGGCTGTCGATTAGAATGGAATATCTGATGTATCGATTTCGTCAGGCGTTGCAGTGGGTGCCTTCGCCTTGCTGCTGCGGCCTTTCGGGCGGGCTGCCGGCCCAGGCTGGGCGGTGTCAGCCTGGGCCGTTTCCCTGCCGCCCAACATCTGCATTTGGTCTGCAATGATTTCCGTGGTGTAGCGGTCCGTGCCCGTGTCTGCGTCATGCCACTTGCGGGTTTTCAGGCGGCCTTCCACGAATACCGTGCGGCCTTTGCGCAGATATTCACCGGCAATTTCAGCCAGTCGGCCATAGAAAACGACGCGGTGCCATTCGGTTTCTTCGCGGCGCTCGCCTGTGGCCTTGTCCTTCCATTGGTGAGTCGTAGCAATCGACGCTGAGCAGACGGCTGCACCTTCTGCGGTGTAGCGGACTTCGGGGTCTTTGCCAAGGTTGCCGATCAGAGTGGCGCGGTTCAACGATGCCATGGTGACTTCTCCTTTGTGTCAGTCGGGGGGAATGTCTGGGCGACCCTCCGCCCAGACAGGAAAGGCTTATTGCTGTCGCTGGGCGAGTTCCAGGGCGCGCATGAAATCCATGGCGGCCCATTGGGCGTTGCCGGTCAGTTGCCGCACCCAGGCGCTGCGTGTGGGACTCCAGCGGAATCCGTAGCGCTTGAGCAAGTCGCGCGTTTCCTTGGCGGGTTTGCCGTCAAACAAGAACATGGCGCGGTTTTCCTGCGGATCCTCGCGGTAGGTGTAGCCGGGGCCGCTGCGTTCAAACTCGGGCCGGTCAGCCACTTTCTCCAGGTCTTTGATGCGTTGGGCAATGCGGCGAATATTGGCGTTGTTGTTCTGCAGTTGGTACGGTGCAAAACCGATACGACCCATAAAATCGGGCTTGACCAGTTCGCGGGCGCGAGTATCGTCCACCAGACCGCTGGCTACGAGGGCGCTGATGCAGGTTTCCGGCTCGGCCTTGGCATGGCGGCGAAGAACCCCATTCAATTTCTTCATAGCGTCCTGCCATGCCTGCAACGATGCCAGCCTAGTTTTCAGCTTTTCGATGGCCTGCGGGTCATCGCTGGAGATGCCGCCCTTGCCTACTGCTGCGGCCTTGTCTGCATAGTGTTCGGCCTTCTTCTGCAACTCAAAGGATTTTTCATAGCCCTGCTGGATGCGCTCCCGATAGCGGCGGTCGCCACGTTCGGAGTGATGGCCCACCAGAATTGGTTGACCAAAGACAATGGCCTGTGCCATGTCGTGCGCCTGGGCGTGTGCCGCGTCTGCCTGTCGTTCGGCCTGTGCGGCCTTGGCCTGATACCCTGCTTTCCGTGCTGCTTGCTTCGCTTCATAGGTGTTCATGATCTGATCTCCAAATGAGGTTTCGGGTTTTCAGCTGACCGAATCCGAAGATTCTTGAGCCGGAACGTAAATCCGCCGTATGGGGTTTACGCTGGCTCTCCGGTCTTGCCGCCGTCTTCCGTGAGTTCCGTCGCCGTGCCGATCTGGATCATGTAGCGCCGACCGGAAAGGGGCGGGAACAGAAGCCGCAGCCCGAAGCGAAGCGGAGGGACCGGGTGAGTACCCGGCGAAGCGAATCCCTTGGAGGGAGAAGCGCAGTGATACAGTCGGCGGTTTTGGCGACAGAACTCACGGAAGACGGAAAAACGGCCCGCCCGAGCGATGACCCCGCACGGCAGCCGCGCGGCGAGCGCCCACAGCCGCGCCCGGCGCGGCTCTTACTTGGGCCAGCGGCCCGGGGCAAGCGCAGCGCGCAGCGCCGGCAGGCGCGAAGACGTGAGGGATGGAAGCCCGAAGGGGCAAGACGCCGCAGGCGGCTTGATGCGAAGCACGACAGCCCGGCCTGGAGCCGTCAGGCGGAGGGACACGCCCTGGAAAATTTGTATTACTTCACTGGAAAGACCGTCGAGAACGACATCTTCACCATGAGGATTGGCTGCCTACAATATGGCCAACGAATAAAGAGATAAAGGGTGACCATGCTGCAGGACGTGCAATCGGGGCCAGTCAAAACGTCTGACATGCTAACGCCCGGCGGCATCTATAGTCGGGCGCAACTGCGGGAGATGTTTAATATTTCGGACGCAACGATTAATACCGGCGTGTTCCGACCGAAGGAACATGATTCGGTCTGGCTGTTCGTGACGGAACGAAAGACTCCAGATCGAACACAGTATGAGGACGTTCTGGACCATGACACGCTTTATTGGCAAGGCCAGACTTCCGGTAGAACAGATGACTTGATCCGTGAGCACCACCTCCGCGGGCTGGAACTACTCTTGTTCTACCGTCACGCTAAGTACGAGCACCCTGGTGCCGCGTTCCGTTACGAAGGGCCGTTTTCCTATGTCAGCGACGAAGGAAAGAATCCAGCGTCCTTTGTGTTGAAACGTGAGCACACTGACCTTATGTCGGCGGCAGAGGACGAGGCCCAGCACAGTGATATGTTCGATCCGCAAAGCATCGAGGACGGGCGAAAACGCATCGCCGCAAACATCCTACGTCGCCGAGGGCAGCCCGCTTTTCGGCAGCAGTTATTGACGGCGTACGGTGGCCGCTGTGCGGTCACCGGATGCAATGTCATTGACGTGCTGGAGGCTGCGCATATCTATCCGTATCAGGGCGCGGAGACCAACGTCGTCGCAAACGGATTGCTGTTGCGCGCCGATATACATACCTTATTCGATTTGGGCTGGATCACGATTAACGCTGATGATTACACGGTTTCCGTGCATCATAATCTTCGACACTCTGAATACGGCCAATGGCATGGCAAGCCGCTGGGCCTACCTGATAACGTCATTCTGAGGCCAAGTAGAGAGGCCTTGGCGGAGCCTATCCGTAATTTTGTGGGTGAGGCATATCATAGGGGTTAAAAACCATGGATATGCCAATGAAGAAGAAGCGTACTGTTGCCGCTCAGGCAGCTGCCCGTGGGCCGTTGCCTGATCTACCCAC
>NZ_WWER01000014.1 GCF_009857885.1 Pusillimonas sp. TS35
GAGCATGAAAATATGACTCAGTGGCACGGCGGCCCCTTCGACTCGGCTGCGTTCGATCTGAATGAAGTCAATCAACGACTGATGGAAATTCAGCTCTAGCGCAAGACGGTACTGGGCGGACGCTTACTCATCACCTGCAGAGCTCCGCAACACATCCACAACTCGGTTCTGCTGCTCATCCGACAAACCAACCCACAGCGGTAAGCGGACCAGCCTTTCAGACTGCTGATTCGTGACATTCAAGTCGCCATGTGGCCGACCGTAACGCTTCCCAGCAGGGGATGAATGAAGCGGTATGTAGTGGAAAACGGACCAGATTTCATTGCGCTTGAAAGAGTCAAGGACCTTCTGACGGTCAATTTCCGGCGCCAAAAGAACATAGTACATGTGGGCGTTGTGCTCGCAGTCGTTCGGAATAATCGGGCGCCTCAGTATTCCCTTGGTTTCCAGCGGTTCCAGAAGCTCGTGATAACGCTGCCAGTTCGCCAGTCGCTCTGTGGTTATTCGATCCGCTTCTTCAAGTTGTGCCCACAGGAAGGCAGCAATCAATTCCCCTGGCAGGAAGGACGAACCCACCTCTTGCCAAGTGTATTTATCTACTTCTCCCCTGAAAAATCGGCTCCGGTCGGTGCCCTTCTCGCGGATGATCTCTGCGCGAAGACTCAGATCAGGGCTATTGACGAGCAACGCACCGCCTTCCCCCGAGATCACGTTCTTTGTTTCGTGGAAACTGTAGGCTCCGAGGTCACCGATGCTACCCAACGCCCGCCCTTTGTAGGTCGACATCACCCCCTGCGCCGCATCTTCAACAACTTTCAATCCATGATGCTGGGCAATGTTCATGATCGTATCCATCTCACAAGCCACTCCTGCGTAATGCACGGGAGCGATAGCGCGGGTACGTGGTGTGATAGAAGACTCAATCAATCGTTCGTCCAAATTCAGCGTATCCTCTCTGATATCGACAAACACCGGAACCCCACCGCGAAGCACAAAGGCGTTGGCCGTCGAAACAAAGGTGTACGACGGCATGATGATCTCGTCGCCGGGCTGAATATCCAGCAATAAAGCAGCCATCTCGAGTGCCGCCGTGCAAGAGTGGGTAAGCAAGCTCTTATTACATCCAGTACGCTCTTCCAGCCAGCCATGGCAGCGCTTAGTGAAGGGCCCATCGCCTGCCAAACTGCCGTTGAAGTGCGCTTCAGCGATGTAGTACAACTCCTTGCCTGTCATGTGAGGCCAGTTGAACGGGATGCGGTTATTTGTCTTTTTCATACTTTCTCCGAGACCTTTCGTCGATACCCCTGCCAAGACTTAAAACCTGCCAGTAAGAGCAGCAGTAACCAGAAAACATGTGCAATCCAAGCGTAGCGGGCAAGAGGCTTGAAATCGAGACGTACTCGACGAGTATCTTGAGGCACTAACACGCCCTGAAACACTCCATTGACCTCCACGGTCTGAGCGGCCTGCCAACCATGACTGGTTTCTGCTAGCGCCTCCCAGTCGCGATGAAACTTCTGGCTCAATAAAAAGACAGATGGTGCGGAGGGCTGTACCTCAAACTCGAGAACATCACCCTGATCTAAAATCTTGACAGGCGTGTTCGTAACCATGCCTCGCGGGTCATCGAGCACCAATTTTGTCGCGCTCATATCAAGCTGTGGCGGCACTACTTGCAAGCTTTCGCCCATCCGAGACACCACGCGGTAAAGGTAGAGGCCAGACTCATCTCCCAAAGACTCCAAATTTTCATGGACCAATTTTCCCGACGAGAGGATCAGGCTGATATTGCTCATCCAAAACATCGCGCCAGCATAGTCGGGGGCGATGGCTCCGTTCCACCGGCCATAGGTCTGTACTTCCCCACCAAGCGATTTGATTAGGGTGTGGTATCGGGTGGAAGAGAGGCTGTTATAACTATGCACTGAGGCAAGACCGAGTGTAGCGTTCAGGTTTGGGGGCAACACTGAAACTCCTGGGGCCGCAACCGCATAGCGACTGCCGGGCGGCAGATTGCCCCTAACCTGCTCAACCAAGGGCGAGGTCATCGCTATCTGCGACGGCTTCTGCTTGAGCATCAGTGGATAAGAGACCATAGCCAATACCGAAGCAAGAGCAAGCATCAAAAGCGAGGGACGAGTCCGATCGTATTGGGCGATTAGCAGACCGGGCACCGCTAGCAGGCCAACGACTAACCCCCAACGGATGGGGACATGCTGCGAAATACCAAATGCAACACCAATCGCGACCACTGCCAGCGTTACCGCCCCCGCAACAAATACGGCGCGCGAAAATTGACGGTGATGCGCGCGCTTCGCAAGGGCGTCAATACCGAATGCAGTGATGACGGTAAGGGGAAGCATGATGCTGCCCAGCGGGGTACTTCGGGAGAGATTGAGTCCAAAGTATTTAACGCCTAGCACGTACAGTGGGTGAACGAAGGCAAGCAGGCACAGCACTAGAATCGCCAGCCACCAGCCCCAGGTTTTTTTGAATGCTGTGAGTAACGCCACGGCTGCAAAGAAGGTGACGATCAGCGGTACGCTCAGGCCATCATAAGAAAATGGGAAAGACGGCGCGATTGGGTTACCAAAGATTTCCGGGACGGTACTCAATACAAAAAAGCGAACTATCTCAGTAAAGCTGGTGAACTTTGGAAGCACCATCGTGAAAAACGAGGGATCGGTTGCAAATCGCGCAGACTCGGACGAGAGAATGAACAGATCTCGATAAACAGGTAAAGCGAGCGCGGCTGCAACAACTAGGGCAGATGCAGCAAGTGTCAGGAACTTAGCAAGTGCAAGTCGGCTGACACGTGCTTGACGGTAGGCCAACCAAAGGCCATAGCCACACAGCCAGTAGGCATGAAAGACAACCGGCTGCGGGTACGCGGTCATCAGTAGGCTGTAGCCGCTGAAAGCCAATACCCCCCAGCCCAAAATATCCGAGTGTTTCGCCAAACGAGTAACAGCCCACAATGCTCCCGCTGCCCAGCACCATACGGCTAGGAACATGGGAAAGGTCAGCCAGTACATGAACAGCGGAGATGCCGCCAGTCCTAGACCTGCGATCAAGCCCGCAATGGGACTTAAGCCGGCTTCCCTGGTGAAGAACAAGATGAACAAACCGGCGAGGAAGCAGGTTGCTAAGGACAAAGCCGTAATGAACTGCCAAGGGTTATTCGTCGCCCGAGAAATCAGCCAGGATACCGTGTAGGCCGGACTAAACCCAGATATCTGGTATGCCGGGCGGCCTAGCTCATTTTGGTTGACCCACAGCGTCAACCAACCAGAACGCGATCCGTTCAGGTGTTCGGAAACTTCAGGAATATAACCATTAGTGAAATCACTAAATTTACGATTTTCAAGTTGCTTGGCTCTCGTTTGATCGGCGATCGCCAACTCGGAAAACTGGCGATGAGGTGCAACCACATCTCCACCAAGCCAATACGGCCAGATAAGCACAACAAAAAGAAGCGCAAAGAGAATCAGGGCCCCGCGATAAGTCAACTTCATCTTTGGCCCACCTTGGTTTCACATCTGCGCCAGC
This sequence comes from Pusillimonas sp. TS35, assembly GCF_009857885.1. Classification (GTDB taxonomy): domain Bacteria; phylum Pseudomonadota; class Gammaproteobacteria; order Burkholderiales; family Burkholderiaceae_B; genus Allopusillimonas; species Allopusillimonas lactea. The sequence continues at coordinate 3,550 of NZ_WWER01000014.1, forward strand.
TTACATGGCGCTGTCCATATTTTTGAGAGGCAAGCTCAACTAAAACACCGCTCCAATGTTCATCACAATAGGTATTCAGGAAGCCAAAAAGGTGATCAGCGCCCAAAATCGGAATTCCGTGGTCTGAAAAAAGTCGATCCACCACTCCCCTGCCTACCATTTCCTCGGCATGTGCTACAGAAAATGGAGCGAGCGTAAAGACACCTAAGCCATAAAGCTTGTACATCACGGCATCTTCTTTTTGTCCCAAGACCGGATATGCAGCTTCGAAAGGGAATGCTGAGCCCCAAACCACAACAGTTGTATCAGGGAAATCTTGCAATTCTTCTCGTATTTGCTGGGAAACCAATTGGGCAGCTCTTGACTCAGAAAAAACGGCGGCGGCATTAAATAATGCGGCGACCACTATCGCACCTTGCACCAAGCCCCAGCGTAAAATTCCCGTACCCCGTACCCCGTACCCCGTACCCCGTACCCCGTACCCCGTACCCCGTACCCCGTACCCCGTACTCGTTAGCAAAAGAGGCGCAATTAAGAGTAAAGAGATGACAGGAATATAGACTCGTAAGACACCAGGTCGCCCCAATACGCCTAACGCAAAAATCGCCGCGATGCAAAGAGCCCATGTCACAAACAATTTACGATTTGGCATTAACAACAACAAGAATAACGCAGCCAAAATACTAGGGACTAAAACCGGGTGAACAAACGTTTTGACCCCTATCCAACCGTTGTTAATCGCGTTACTTTGAGCCGGTAGAGGCCCAAGATCCATGAGCATTGCATTCAATCTATGCGGATTGGCAATATTTTCATCGACAAAAAACCAGCTACGTATAAGGTTAATGTCATTCGCTGTGTAGCCATGTCGCGTCAAAATTTCTGGATGTTTCTTCAGTTGGGCATCCGCGCCAAAATCAGTAATAGGCGCACGAGCAGGATTCAATGCATTGAAAGACTGCCAAGCATCTCCTTGATAAGCTTTGTAATCGACAAAAGCAGCAATGCCGATCGCAAGCAAAAGAGCGATGGCAGAGGCTTGCGCTGCAGGATCCCTGACCAATTTTTTCCAGGGCAGAAGGGGTAATGCTATGAGGAGGACAAGCAAAAATTCGTGACTGCGAACGAGATACCCACAGAAAGCCAGAAGACACCCGATGACGAGTGCTTGCCTGCTTTCCTGTTGTCCATAAAAGTGCCAGCATATAACTGCCCCAAGAGTGAGCAACCCGGCGTTGATTGTGAATTGTGGGAATAGAAAAGGACGCGCTAACAAGAGAATCAAAGCAGATAGCGACACCAGCCACCCAAAAGATAGTTGTCGCAGAGCGCGAAGAAAAACCGTCCCTACAATGACGAGTACACCAATGGTTGCTATGGAATAACCCCACACGCCGTGTATTTGTGGGATCGCCCGAACCAAGTACCCCCAAATGACATTGGAGAAAACCAAATTCGGCAATCCGACTGCTGCAATGCCATAGCCGTGCGCAACCATGGACATTCCAACGTCATCGTTGGTCTCCCACCGTGGCTCAAAGAAGAGGCAGAGGGCAAGGACAAAAGATGCAGAAACACAAAAATCCAGAGCAAGATCAGAATTTCTGCGAAGAAAATTTGATAAAGCTGAATTAGCCACGAGCCGCTACCACAGTGCCGAGCACAATCAACCCAACCCCTATTGACTTTTGAATAGTCATGGGTTCACTCAAAAGCCAGCCACTTAACAGCAAAACCACGACGAAATTGAGGCTCATGAAGGGGTAAGCATGACTCAAATCAAATTTCGTCATAGCAGCCATCCATGCAAGAGATGCCAGAAATGCAGCTGCGAAACCTGAAAATATCGCCGGATCAAAGAGAAGCCCGAGTAGAAATTTGAGCTTATCTACCGACTCTGCGGGTAGTGGACCAAACTGCGCAATTCGCCATTTGAGAATTAGCTGTCCATAGACTGTGAAACCCAAAGTGGCAAAGATGTAGAGATAGTCGAAATAGCGACTCATGAGCGCCCCTCAAGAACAGCCAAACCAAACCCTGTTTTCCCGTAACCATTGCCGTTGTAAAGCATATATCGAGATCCATCATGGTCAAACACAAAAGGATACTCAATCATTTCGGAATCCCAACCGGATTCCGAAACATCAATTTGACAATCGGCGTCTAGCCTCTGCCAGTGGATGCCATCTAGTGACTCAGCATAACCAATACGATATGCAGAACCTCTATGAGAAAACCACATTTTCCAGCAGCCTCCGTCGCGAATAACAGAAGGTCTGGAAATGGCATATTCCGAGTCATCAGAATAGTCTATCGCCACAACCCCTTCCCGTATCCACGAAACCCCATCGATCGATTCAGCATACTTAATGTGATATCGATGCTCAGGCTTTCCGTTTCGTATTTTCCAGTCGGTGCATGAGAGATACCACATGCGCCATTTGTCTAGATCAGGCAATACACAGCAACTGGCAACAAAGTGAGGTTCAGTCATCGAACGATCAACAACTGGACCTGGGGCATACCTTTTGAATTCCCCACCATGCTCGCTTATAGAGAGACCGATGGAATTTCTAAATGGCACCGTCACGCCCAAATTCCATCCGATGTAGTAGAGAAATCGCTTGCCATCGTGGTGGGCAAGCCAAGTGGCCATCGCTCCACTATCGTCGAACTCACCTAAAGCACCGGGACCGACGACTGGGCTATCCGATAGCTCAAGGATTTCTTGCGGTCGGGTTATGTCTATTAATAGATAGCCAGTAAAACTTTGATTGTCTTTATTTCTTGAGCTGAAATAGATCTTAAATATATCATTTTTGATATGCTCCGCAATAGGCACCGCAGCATGAGAATACATCCATTCTTTTTGACCTGACGGACAATATATCTGCCCAAGCTTTCTCCAGCGGTGCTTCATATGCCTCTCAACCTTGAACTGGGCACTTTTGATCGCTCGGTAGCGGTGCCAATATAGACACCTTCGGGTGCCGCATCTGCGAGCAATAGCGCTCCGGCGCCGACAACACATCTATCCCCGATTTTGATGTGATCACGTAATGTCGCGTTCACGCCGACGAAACATTGCTCACCAATTTCCACCCCACCCGAGATGACCACATGCGATGCAATAAAGGTGTGATCATGAATTACTGAATGGTGGCCGATATGGTTACCGCTCCACAAAGTCACGTTGTTGCCAATCGTGACGAATGGCTGAATGGTGTTGTCTTCAAAAATGAAACAGTTTTCGCCGATTCTTCCTTCATTGAGCACGGTTGCGCGCGAGCTGATGAAGCTCACCAGCTTGTAGCCCATCTCCTTTGCAGCGAGAAACTTTTCTTTACGGACAGCATTCAGTTTCGAGTAACTAAGCGCAATAAAGAAATCATACGAATCAGGTGGATATTGTTTAGAGACATTCTCAAAAGTGACAACTGGCAATCCACAAAACTCAGATTCTTTGATGTAGTTTGCATCTACCGTGAAGGCAACGATCTCGTAACTCGAGTCCGTACTGAAATAGTAATGCGCGAGCTGAGCGATATCGCCAGAGCCAAAAATTACAAGTGGTTTTTTCATGGCATCTTCCTCACCAGAATCGTAAACTCATAAAGACCGTAGTCATGAAGCAACGCGACCTGACGGGAATAGCGACGTTTGCACAAATCAAACAATCGACATGGGTCTGCGTAATAGAGATAGTCGCGCTTTTTGTCCTCGTCTGAGTACGAGGTCAGGCAGTTGAACGCGAATCCAAGACTGCTGGTTCGGTCAAGGACGTCCAAGGTGGCCTGCAGATAATCAAACCACTCTGCATCCGAGCGCCCCAGTCGCACATTAAAGATACCACTGGCCACGCCGTAGTCAGCAATTTGGTCTGGCTCTGTTGCTGTGATGAAACGAGCTTGATCGGCAGTAGCGTGCCGTTGCTCTGCCACCTTGATCATTTCCTGGGAAACATCCACCCCAAGATATGTGCAGTATGCGTGCTTGTCTCGCAGATAGTCGAGCAAGGCGCCGTAGCCGCAACCCAGGTCATTCAGGGAGAAATTAGGCGTCTTGGGGTCAATGATTTTGCACAATTGCGCAAACCTGACCATCTGGCTTTCTTCACCATTCCAGTCGACCCCACGAGGCGTATCACCATGTTCCGCAAGTTTTTCAGCGTAATAAGTTGCAACCTCATCGAACAGGCTAGTCTTTTTGTTTTGCATAAATCTGCCTCACGATGGTATAGGGGCGCTGCTTGGTTTCAGAGAATATCTTGGATAAGTAGATACCCACGACACCAATAAAAGAGATGACCATGCCTCCAAGGAGCCAAATAGAGGCCATGACTGAGGTCCATCCGCTCATGGGTTTTGCAAGGAATAGCCAGTGCGTAACCAGATACGCTATGTAAGCTAGAGCAAACAGCGAGATCGCTACCCCGATGTAAAAAATGCTGACCAGCGGAGCATTGCTGAATGACGTCACCGAGTTGACCAGCAATGACATCTTCCGGCGAAAGGTGTAAGTGGTTTCACTGGTATGGTGCTTCTTGATTACCTGAGGGCGCTGGTCGAAACCGGTGATGTGCCACAAGCCCGCCATAAAAACTTCGCGCTCTTGATGACACAACAGTGCGTCAACATAGCGTCTTGCCATCAACCGAGTAGTCACGACGTTTTCTGGCAAGGCCAGTCCCGTGAGCGCTTTGAAGAAACGATAAAACCACTGACCGCTCCAACGCTCGAACCAGTTTCCTTTTCTGCGCTCCTGGACCCCGTAAACCACATCACAGCGTTCTTGGTTCATCTGCCGCGCGAACGCCTCTAGCCACTCCGGTTCCTCTTCAAGGTCGCTATCGATGAGAAAAACCAGCTCGCTTTTGGCGTGCGCCAATCCAGTCATCATCGCCTTGTGATGCCCAAAGTTACGGGACAAATCAACTACAACAACATGTGAATCCTGTTCGGTGAGCCTGATAGCCAGATCCAGGCTATTGTCTGGTGATCCGTCATTCACAAGCACAATTTCATAATCGTCTCCAACCATCCGATTTGCACTAGCGCTCGCACGTTCGTGAAACTCGTTGATATAAGAAGCAGACTGGTAGAGGGTTGCGACTATTGAAAGCTTCATGCCACATACCTCATGTACCGAGGACTGTCAGTGCCACAGTTAAACAAAAGGTCAAGGATTGTGACGCCATGAGTGAACTCGCCCCAAAGCTGTGGGTAGGCATGGTATCCGGCGTAGTCGAACCAGGTTAGCTTAATCCCGAGATCCGAAAAAACCTTTTCATCAACATAGTCCTTGGCTGCCGGTCCTGAGATGTACTCGGTGCCACCAGCTTGCACACACAGATCTGCGAGTCGCTCCGTCTTCCCATCAAGCAGCGTGTAATCCCAAGAACTTGTAATGACAGTTCTTATTGACAGGTAATTACAGATGGCTTCGATAAAACGTCGGTTTAGCTGCGAAATGTGAGTAAAGTTTTGCTCAAGGTAGAGCGGCTCCAACCATGAAGCGACTTCCGGGAAATGAGGAGCCCGGCGATAGTTCTGTACTAACGCTTTCCAATGTGCAGTGGCCCAGTCAGTGCCATCAATCTCAGTCTCTCTTATCTTTTGGTGGTACTTACCTTTCACCAGAACAGGGACTGTGAGCCACTGAACCCCTTGGGGCGTTTTGATTTGATTTCGATTGCGCCAGTCGCGGCGGGTGTACTGCATATCGTCGTAAAGAATGAATTCATCGACGGCTGCAATCATGTCGAAGTAGCCCTTCCATGGTATGTAGCTGGACTGCAAGATGGCAATTTTTTTCATTGCTTCTAGCCTCGGGCTTTGAAAATTCGGTAAGCAGGGTTCTGTGAAACTTCTATCGGATCGAAATTTTCCAGAATAAACTGATAAGTCAACGGGTGTGTATTTTTGAATCTCAGCTCTTCACGGCCATCAAGCGGAAAGTCAAAAACGAGTACGAAACCAGGATTGGAGGCCTTGATACGTTCAATTTCTTGATTTTCAAATGCCTCAGAGCGTGTAAAAAGGGCATAAATTTCCCATGTCGGTGATCTGCGCTCTAGCAATGCATATGCGCCGGGCCAAAATGGCGTTACAACAAAACTTCGTCCATTTGGAGCAAACTCATTGGCAAGTTTCCTAAGTAGCGCGATATCGTTCGCTGTACCAGGATCAACTTTAAGTTGGCTCCCAGAAATTTCGACAGATACGCATTGTTTGCTAACAAGACAATACCATCCGGGGTGAACGACGTACATTACCCACAGGCTTGACCCGCAGAGCGCCAGAGTGAGTGGCCATTTGAGCCTTGTTGCGGAAAGGGACAGCAGAACCAAACTACCAAGCAGTAGGGGAAAGACTCCATGCGCAAGATGGCCTACATCAGCCCGTGAGAAAGCATAGTGCGCGTAAGGAAAGGCAAGAAAAGCCGACGCAACTAACACCGGGGATACCGCCTCTTTTCTATGCTTTCGGTACACAACCCAAGCCAGGGCAAGCCCCGCAAATACGAGAGTTCCTATGAAAAACAGCCCAATCAAAATTCCTCGCACGGCGTCGCCAAATGAGGCTGTAGAAAAGTTAACCGTCCACGGCCATGGGATAGGTAGCGGTAGATTGGTTACTTTTTGTTCGAACAAAAACCGAACACTTTCCCAGAAAGCAACGCCGAACTCGGGTATAAGAAGTGCCATCAAGATGACTGGTGAAAAACCAATTGACACACCTGAACCCCAAAGCACAACTGCTTTTATAAAGCCGATATCTGACTGATTCTGTATCGAGAGCCAAGCGATAACGCCGAGGCTACCTAACGCCCCATAAACGCCATGATTACGACCAAAAACAGCAATCAATCCGACACAAGCGCCTGCAACCAAATAGCGCTTTGAAACCGGATTTGAAATAAGGTATGCAAGAACCCCAAGAAGCAAAATGGAGATAACAATATCAAAAATCTTATGCCGAGGGAACATCCATGTCGCCAGCGTGATTGCTGCGAAAAAGATAAAAAAGATGTCGCTCTTACCGTTTAATTGTTGTGATTGTGCGATTAAAAATAGACCAACAAACAATCCTAGCGCTTGGAAGGCGGCGACTGTAGCCCTCAAGCTCATAATGCCATTGCCGCCAAATAGGCTTACGAGTGCAGCCGTCCAATAATACCGGCCGGGATCATAGGCCATAAAATCCCTAATTGGAATCTCACCCAACAAGACACGCTGGACGCCATACCAAAGAAAACCTTCATCCCATAGATTAAATCCATTGCTGCCTTGCCAAATAAATGAAAACAAAACAACAACGCCTGATATTGCCAAGGTATAAAGTGCGATATAGCTATTCTTTTGTGTCACTTGGTTTATGTGAGAAATTTTCGAGGAAATGATCATTTTAATCTGCGGGAGAAGGTACGTCACCTCTTTGCCAGTTTTTCGCGATCGGTCAAGACTCAGCGTAAGCGCTGACGCCCTCCCAAAACATGGACAGCCCCAGGCAGGAGAATCCGACATGTTTCGGGTCGTGGTGATATGCCTGGCAAACACGGCCGGCGCGTGTGATCGACAACTTGGCTTGCACCAATTGCTCGACCACTTCGCGCCTAGCCGACGGCGCAGGGTCTTCGATTCAAAACGTCCTTGATAGCGGCGTTCTCCAGAGCCAAATCGGCATACATGCGTTTTAACCGGGCGTTCTCTGCTTCCAGTACACGCAAGCGCTGTAACTCCGAGACTCCGACGCCGGAATATTTGCTCTTCCAGTTGTGGTACCTGGCCGAGCTGATCCCATGCTTGCGGCACAGTTCTGCCACTGGCAGACCTGCTTCACTTTCTTTGAGTACCGCCACAATTTGGCTTTCTGTAAACCTGCTTTTCTTCAAGGGAGTCTCCGTATCGGGGACGCTCCAAAATTCTACCGGCTAACGTCTACTGTGAGGGGGCTTACGGATTACATTTTGTTTACGACAAGATTATTCCCAATTATCCTCTGAACAGAAAATCAATTGGTCTGAATACCTAGCTCTGAAAGCTCATCCCAGCGGGTAGAAGGCGATGCCGTCGGTCCTCAAACCATAGTGGAGATTATTCGAGTTGGATTCTTTCAATTTTATAGTAATTGGCAACACATTGATTAATCCAATTCTTTGGATCGTTTGTTATATCAGCACCTTGAAATATAGGTGGCCATCCAGGCTCTTTGCTAAAATGCGTTACCCTCAGATCCCTTTTGCCACTAGATAGCGAGCTACGAATCATATCCTCCCGTAACGCATGCTCCTGAGCCCAAACTCCTGCAAAACTTCTTATCTTGCCATTCAAGGTCGAAAATGCCGGTTGAGAAACTACCAAAATTCCCATAATTATTAAAACGCCATAACAGCAGTTCCGCAGATGAGGCAGGTTTCGAGCCCTTAGACGTGAAATTGCTGTATTATTAAATAATACGGAAATAAAAATCATTGTTGGCGCCCATAGCAATGCCGTAGATTGATTAAGAATACGGCTTGGCGCAATGTCTCCAGATAAAAAAGAATAAATAAAAAATTGAATGGGTATACTTATTAGGGCTGTTGCCATCAATGGAGTAACTGCGCGCCACTTAATAGATATACCTCGTATAGCTAGTAATACGCCAACGCTCCCCATCGCGAACGAACCATATAGCAATACCCCTGCATAGTCCTTAAAATTATAGTTCCACAAGTTTTTTAAACTGGACATACCCATAACTAATGCTGCCTGGATGTTGTGCTTGTTACTTACCGCCAGCGACGAATCTTTGGCGTCACGCGCAAAATTCCCAGGAGCAAATACAGTTACCGCCAAAGCAAGAATAAAAATGGTAAATAGAATTAGATATTTCTGCCTATCTGTTTTTATGCGTGTGAAATTAGTAATCGCATGAGCTATTATCAGAATGCCTGCTGAAATCGCAATCAATTCGTTCATTCCAACAAGAATTATGATGGCGAAGATGGCTAAATTATAATAAACAATAGGCTTTGCTAACTGATTTTCCAAAGCCGCAGCCAAAACAAAGAAAAAGGCAATTGGAACAAGATAAACAGCTGATCCGGTTAGCCAATATAGCAACTCTATTTTCGACGGAATAATCAAAAATATGATACTGGATACCATCAGAGAAGCTAGACGGCTAAACAACAAATCCACACCAATTGTTCTCAGAAAAAAATATATGGATATGGGAATCGCGGCAAGATAAGCAAGGACAAATATCTTGTAGATATATTGAACGTGGAGCGGACTAATGGATGAAATCCACGCCGGTAACGAGATAAAAAAACTAGACGAGTATCTACCTGTCCAATGTTTGTATAAAAAATACGATTCTGAAAGCGGATTTCCATTACTGGAAAAAAGCCTGCCGAACGTGCAGAAGTCATCCGTTTGCGGAAATGCGTAAACTGACGCATAAAGAAAAATTCCCACAATATAAACAAACGGTGAGGCATAAATAAACGATTTATGAGGCTTATCCACGATCAATTAATCTAAATAGAGATATTATTAATACGGAATCTATCACCGCTTACACGTCAATCTATTGTATTGACTCAGTGGGATAGATCAAAATTCGTTTTTAGACGGGCAAATGAACCCCGCCTTGCGATAAAGGAACAGTGTGTTCGTTTGCTTACAGTTTTCCGCAAATTGCGTAATCCATACAATTTAAGTGCTAGCTTTTTTATTAAAATTAATGGGAACTCAAATGTGGCTGACCATAGATCTAGTGAGATTCCGCATACATGAGACTGGTTTTGATTCCGATCGCTTCAACGCTTTTAAGCGCGTTTACGATCAGTTGAGGTTAGCGTAGGCCTTTAGGAACCTCAAAGACATATCACGAAAAATTCGCTAAGCATGATCATTTTCTTTCTTTGTCCATAAAAACCAATCTCGTTAATGCATAAGTAACAGGTATTGTAATGAAAACAACTATTGCTGGTCCATACACCTCGTCGAGGCCAAACCAATCTACCCAAAACCAAAGCACTGCGATCCCAAACAAATATTGCAAAACATAGATAAAAGGTAGCGCTAGCATCGAAACAAACCCTCGATGCGCATTGAAAACAAAGGCCCGATTCAGCCAATAGGCAATACAAATCCCAATAGTGTAAGAGATAGTGTAGCTTACTTTATAGGTTGTAATTTGTAGCAGAAAAATATATAAAACATATGTTATCGTTGTGTTTAACCCTCCCGAGATTATGAATTTAATGAAAGAATTCATGGGGATTCGGGAGGGGTTTTTCATGTTGGTGATTTCAAAAATCACTTGCACGCAACCAGTTCAATATACTTTGAATAATCGCGAATATAATCATCGGGGTCGTAGTGATGGGAGGCAAACACCAATAACACCGCATCCGGGGAGTAGTGATACTGAATTCCCCACACCATGGGTGGCAGATATAGTCCAATATTATTTTTATTAAGCACGAATTCTTGGCGAACATTGCCATTGTCAGCAACGACACGCACAGAGCCTTTTACTGCAATCAAGAATTGATGACATTCCCGATGGGCATGTTCACCCCGGACCTCAGCCGTTGGCACATCGAACACTAAAAAGTAGCGCAGTGGAGAAAACGGGATATCGCGTTGGAATTCACCGGCCGACAAACTTCCCCGCATATCCGGTACCGTGCGAAACGTATGCAACGTAACACCAGGCACGGACGTAGAGCTCACGCTCGGGGCGGCCGTGTTTTCGTTTATGGGATGTATGGGATCCAAATCGGCCGCATCAACGTAGCCTACAATCTTGGCGGGATTCCCTACAACGATTGCATTGGGCGGCACGGAACGTGTTACCACCGCGCCTGCGCCTATCATTGCATCCTGACCAATCGTAATGCCCGGAAGCAGCGTGGCGTTAGCGCCGAGTGACGCCCCTTTTCTTACTATCGTATTGGCGAATTTATCGGGATACTTCTTGCTTCGAGGAAAAAGATCATTGGTGAATGTGACGTTTGGGCCAATGAATACATCGTCTTCAATACGCACGCCATCCCAAATCTGCACACCACATTTCACGGTGACCCTATCGCCAAGGATCACATCGTTCTCGACGAATACATGATCGCAGATGTTGCAGTCTTCGCCAATCTTCGCATTGGGTAGCACATGGGCGAATGCCCAAACTCGGGTTCCAGCTCCTACGTTTGTCGACTCGCACAAGGCGTGTTCATGCGTAAAGTATTTTTTGCTATCTGTCATGTTGTGGTGCCTCAAATGACTCAACTCTCATAGGAACTGCAAGGGGCCGATTCTTTGTGTTCTCGTATGTTCGCCATGCGTAAGACCCGATCACCCCAAGTCCCAATAAATTCAGCGACCCCAGAAAAATAATCAACAGCACGGTAACCGCGTATCCCGGTACGCTAATTTGGCCGTGAAGCTTCGCGGCAAGCACCAGAAGACCGAAAAACACCGCTAACAAGGCTCCACCGGCCCCTATGCGAATCAGCAAACGAATGGGAAGATCCGTGAACGAGAACACGCTGTCCATAAGATAATTTAGTTTCTTCCGGAACGTCCATGCTGATTTGCCGTGCTCCCGCTCTTTGCGGGTGTATGTGACTACTTTTCGCCGGAAGCCCAGCCAGAACACTTGAGCCACAAGAGAACTATGCCGCTCCTCCAACTTGAGAAGATTATCGCGGAAGGCGCGATTGCACCCAAACATATCGACTCCGCCCGGAGGCATTTCGGGAACAACATACCGACGATAAAGGCGCCAGAACAGCTGCGAAGCAAATCGGGAAGGCCAGGGATCATTTCGGCCTTCACGTGCCCCGACCACAATATCGATCGGTTCGGTGGAAAGCACTCGATTCATCTCAATGACGAGTTCCGGAGGCTCCTGCAGGTCAGCCGCCATCACGGCAAATCGCCCCCCTTCTCCATGAAGCAGGCCCGTTCGTATGGCCATGAAGGAACCGAAATTGCGGGACAAGAGGATGAGCTTAGATTTGAATCTCTTCTGTGGAAGGGACGCCTTCAATATATCGTAACAACGGTCAGGGCTTCCGTCGACGACGAAGACCGCCTCGAACTTGCCGTCCAAAGTTTGGCTGAGGTCGGCGACCACTTCAAGTAACCGGGGAATAGACCCCTCATTTTTGTATACTGGGATGACTAGGGTCAGCACCGTCACGCCTCGCCGTTGAAGTACGCCAAGACAGCCTCAATTACCTTTTCGACGTCCTCATCGGCCAAGCCAGGGAAGCACGGCAATGAAATCACTGTTTCGCACGCCGACTCGGTGACGGGCAAGGTTAAGGATGGCGCACTCGGTTGATAAGCGGCCTGTCGATGGTCGGGAATGGGGTAGTGGATATCGGTTGCCACCTGTTTCTGGCGAAGGCAGGCTGAGAATGCGGCGCGATTTTTCACACGAAGCACGTACAGATGTGCAACGTAGTCCTCGCCCAGCGAACAAGGTAGCTTGACGTCAAGCGACGAAAACGCTTGGTTGTAACGAGTGGCAATGACACGACGCAGTGAATTCCAGGCATCTAGATGAGGCAACTTGGCTCGCAGAATGGCCGCCTGCATTTCATCCAACCGACTATTGCACCCACCTTGAAGGGCCACACGGTACTTGGTTGACCATCCATATTGCCGCAGTTGCCGAACGCGTGCAGCCAATTGTGCATCATTCGTTACCACCGCCCCGCCATCACCCAACGCCCCCAGGTTCTTTGTGGGATAAAAGCTGAAGCAAGCAATGGTACCGAAGCTGCCCGCCATCTGTCCGTTACGTCGTGCCCCATGGGCTTGAGCGCAATCCTCTATCACCGGAACCCCCGCAACGGACGCCAGACGGATAATTTCCTCAATGGCCGCTAATTGCCCGTATAAGTGAGTGACAATAATAGCTGCGGGCTTTTGACGCTGTAACACCTCTGCCAACGCCTGGGGCGATAGGGTCAACGATCCCGCATCGACATCCACATAGAGCGGCACAGCGCCCACCGCATGTATTGCGGTGCTTCCATAGAACCCCGCATTTCCTACTGCTACAACCTGATCGCCTGGCTCAATCTCCAGGCCACGCAATGCAAGCTCCAAAGCGTCAGTGCCATTGCCCAAGCTGACGCAATGGTCCACCCCGACGTATGTCGCAAATTCGGCTTCGAAGTCTCTAACCTCACTCCCCAGTACATACCAAGAACTATCGAGAACACGTTTCAACGGCGCGAGGAAATCGATGCCGGCATTGGCAAGGGAGCTGGAGAAGAGAGGAATCATGTGGGAGGACCTAGGGTAGTGAGGTAGGGCGGGGCGGCTAATAACATCTATGCGAAAGGAGAATTATATCGGCTATGGGGTACCGGGGGCTCGATCCAATGGGGATGTGGTGCTCGGACCATCGAACTGAGGCAGCATGAACATGCATGTTGTTTGTTGCGGCCTAGTTATTCAAACTTGCAGCGGCGCGTACCGTTCTCTTTTTTAAAGATGCTATTCAACCCCAGCTTTCCTACAGGCGCAGAGCGAAATGTCACCATTGGACGCTGCAATTGGCACTAGACATATCTCCATGAGAGAGTTTAGTGATAATCACGCCATTATTAACGGTTGTGAACTCAGAAGGTCAGAGAAACATCCTATTGGTATTCGATTGATGGGGGGGCAGTGGCAATTATCTATGACGCCGTGAATACGGAGGCGAAATCCCGCATCGCTAAGTGTATTGACCCACTAATTTTATCCTCAGGTGGGTCAATGTTACACCGGCGCTAATAGCTCCGAATTGATTCGCAGAGATTTAAGATGGTATTTTTTTTCGAAATAACTGAATGCGTTGCTCGCAAATTTTGTATTCCGGTTTCATGCGAAGAAGGTTTCGCTGGGAACTGTCATTGATGGCCAGTGTATGCGCTCTATCTATGCTATGGATATAATCTCCAAGATAAAAATTCTCAGCAAGGCTGCTCCAATCCGAATTGCTTTCTGTGAATATCTGAAGGGTCAAAAGATAATCTTCCATGTATCGCTGATCCTCAAAGTATTCGATCTGGGCCAACGAGACTCTATCTAGGTCCACGAGGAAGCTATGTATCGGCGCATGGTTGTGACTAATAAAGTCTTTGTACGAATATCCATATTCGAATGAGCGACTTCTAGATAATATTGTCTGTCGTTGGCTATCATACTCACTGGAAAATACTCGGCCAAACGCGACGGCTTTGCCGGTAAGAACGGTTCTTTGTATTAGCCAATCATAGGCATCAGGAAATAATAGATCATCGTAATCCAAGATGGCGGCGTAGCGTGTTTGAACCGACAGCAGAGATTCGTTCAGCATCTTGGATCTAAGATCTCCATTGCCATTTATGGAATTGAAATGCCTGATAATGGGCTCGACCCCGTGGGAAAACGGGATGGTGCTTACCAAATCTTTTAGTTCGGTCTTTTGGTCTGTGCTCAAATCCTGGGCGGCGATGTATGGAGTAACCTTGCAGCCTTTCATGGCTGCAAGTGAATACAGTGCATTTTTTAAAAAGCGTGCGTCGGCATTCTTATGAAATCTAACGATAGTCGTGACGCTGGGAAGTGGCTGTGAGTTTGCATCATCTTGCAATATAGGGAAACAGTGCACCTTGTGATCTAGGACAACGTGCCTGTGTCGCCCAATTTGACGATCCGTGCCTAGACAGACTAAGACCGGCGCGATGCTTGCTTCGTGAGGCAACAACGTTCCTTTTTCAGTTGGAACCGCAATATAACGGCTGTACGTGTTAGGAACTACGGTGCTGCCGCTGTTATAGGCCGTCTCTAGCAACTGCTCGAGTGCGTTGGCATCAAACAATGATACGCCCCGTATTTTTATCAAAATATCGGGTCGTTCAGTGACCGAGGCTACATAAGTGGTCTTGTGCAAGATCTCATCTGTATGTAGCAGATTGGAGCTTATGTCAAAACTTCCTTGAAATATCGTGGATGCTTTGAGGCATTGCAAAAACTTGAGCCTACTCTGTTCGTCAGCCTCAAGTTGTCGTAGCGTGTCGTCTGCGAACTCGATATGTACGCTCAGATGCGCGGGCAAAGGCTTCGGATTTGATGGCTGACCGGCATACTTGATGCCAGCGATTGCTCTGCCAACGGAATTCAGATAGCTATACCCAAAGCGCGTGTCTGGCTCAAGGTGCGCGCCTTCTGCCCATTCATTCCATGCGTTTACGAATATAAATCTTCTATCGATAGGTAGATGCTTACGTGTGTATGTTATAGATGTTTCGAGCCACTTCTGAAATTCGAAGGGGGTGCTGCCATGAAGGGCCAAGGCGCCTTGGCCATAACGTGCGGTGTTATCCCAAGTCGGAACCAAGGAGCGGAAGTAGGTGAATCTCTTTGGCTCCTCTTGGTTTTTGTAGAACTCGGCGACCTCTCGGTAGGGTAGGACGCTTCCCGTTAGTGGGTAGTATGTATGCAAGCTGGGCTTGATGTCGACTACGCCACCATTAGTCCAGTCATGAAGTACACGCTCCGTACCTGCATCCATGTTGAAGTCGTACGGATCTGTTGCGCCGCGGGTCAAAACTGCGACAACATAAGGTTTCGGTATGCCAACACGGTTACACTCTTCTTCCCAAATGCTCAGGTATGCGGTTGGGTTCGGTATCGAGGAGGGCCGGTAGATCAATAATATGGGCCGGTCGTCGACACGTATATAGCGAGGGTCTTGGAAGAAGGGGATGAGATATCTAATAAACGATTGCGCATCGGCAGTTGAGTAGTCTTGTCCCAACAATATTTCTTTCTCATTGCCATCCCAGCGACGAGTCCAGTTCTCATTGGCCCAACAGAAACAGTAGGGCATAGCAATGTCTGGCGTCGCAAGCAACATTTGAGCCGGCTTTTCTAGAATAAGCTTGCCCGTGAACCAATAATGATAAAAAACTTGGCCATGAACGCCTGATTTCTTCATCATATCTGCTTGTATACGCAGCGCCGCCGGAGACTCTAGGTCGTAGTACCCTAACGATTCGTGCGGGATATGCTGTTGAAAATGACCTTCGAATAAAGGGTTCGCTGCGCGCACTTTAGTCCATTCGGTAAACCCCTTTCCATGCCATTCATCGTTCTCGGGTGTTGGATGGAACTGAGGCAAGTAATATGCAAGGACCTTGATGTCGGAACCGGCGACTTTATCGGAATAGTCATACTGGTCTTCATAATACCGATAGTCGGTGATGGAGTCGTACTTATGTATTCGAAGACAGATGCCATTTACCTGTTTCGTGAAAAACAATAATGATCTGTGCAACGCATTGTGGTATTCATCGCTCATAGCACCCGTAAAATCATCAAGCTTTAGTTGAGATTTTAATAAGGTTTTTATAGCATTGGACGTACTCCAAAAAGCAGGAATAATCGGATATGCTGTTTTAGGATAATCATGAATACTTAGCGTTAGTATGCGTTCAAGTAACTCTTTCGAAACTGAGTGCGCTTGACCCCAAGCGCTGCGGTCAGTCAAGTCCAAGAGGTAATCTTCAGAGAAGATAAATTTTGAATCCGTCCCTAAGCGACTGAGCATGTGCGTAATTCGTGCTTGTTCGCTAGTCAACGAGGGAAACAAGTTGTCCAGAGTGAGTGTGTAGGCCCGAAAAGCTGGGTGTGAATCAGTGGCTAGAGTAATGTTACCGACTAGATCGAATTTGGTCAGTCGAGGGCCATATTGTGCGATCAGAGAACCGAAAACGCCAGCACGTTCTGGAACGGTTTCAATGCATATTTGTTGAGCGTTGGATATTCTATTATGAAAGATTTCCAGCAGCTGATTCGTATCATGCTCGACCACAGAAACAAAAAGAAAGTATGTCTCCGGGATGTTATTCAACCGCGCGACGAGCTGATTGATGTCTGCCGCGCGCGGTATATGGCAATGGATGGCTATTGATTTCCCGATCAAAGTTTCTTTGAACGTACTCTCACTATCGAAATTTATGTAATAAGGCACGATTGAAAGTTCAGATTCGATCGATCTCGAAGTAAACGATGCCTTTTCAGCCTCAATAACAATCGGCTTGTTTAGGCGGATTTGTAGTCCGTGTATCCCTTCGGCTTTGAATATTTGATATGCTTTTTTGGTTGCGTTAGCTATTCCGCCATATTGTTTAGCAAGCCCTTTTGCGACTCTGGTTGCGCGCACTAGGCGGCGAGCCCGATTGCCGGCACTACGTAAAGGTGCGGTTATGCGCCAACTATTGCTGTTCGTAACCATCTGAAGCTCCTCAGATGTTTTAGAGAGTAGTTGATCGCGTAATGCTATCTCACTTGCAAGTGCTTTGATTTGTGCGTCGTGTTCCACAATCTTTGTATTATATTCTGCAATTTTTTCATCGCAATTATCAGCATTGCTTCTGAGTTCATTCACAGTTCTCTGAAAATCGAGCACTTGTGCTTGCAGCGTGTCGAGAAGACTAAGAACGGGCGCCAGGCGTTGAAACTCTGAAAGCCACCGTTGAACCCGTTGATCGATTTCGACGGAATTCAGTGACTGAGTATTTGCATTTAACAAGGTGCTATACACATCGTAAATCAACGCTGGGCAATTGCTTTCATCTTTAATGTCTTCTGCGCTGAATGTCGAGTGTCTCAAGCCTTCGTCAATGAAGTTTTGGACGTACGCGTCGACTTCTGTAACGTCTGTGGCCAACTGGAGATCCGCTGCAATCTGCTGAAGTGCAGCCTTCGGATCTCGCATGAGCTGATCGTAATCTACAAGGGCGCGCTGATGGCTGCGACTCAGTTCAAGACTTGTCAATACATGGTCAAGCCATAGCAGATAACTCTTGATCGGGTTGAAGCAATCCCTCTTTTTCAACGACTGTGCAACGCTAAGGGGGTTGCGAATAGTAATCAAGAAACTAGGAGTGAGACCGCAAGATTGGAAAATGGCTTGCCATAAAGGAAGAAGCTTAGCGACTCTAGGGTCTTTAAAGCCATATACCGCCGATTTGCCAGTTTTCGCTTCGATCAAATCCACTGCTTCGGTGTATAAACCATTTTCCCGAATGATATCAATATGCTGGTCAGTAAATGGCTGCAGTGAATCCCATCTCATTCCTAGCGAATGAAGGATCCGTTCATTTAATTCCGTGATATCGTCGTCTTCCCAGAATCCTTTCGCGTTGATATGTTCCACAGGCTTCATCAGTCGATTACCAAGGTCGACTCCCATGGCTTGCAGCGCGCGGGTAATAGCGCTTGTGCCGCTACGATGCATCCCTAAAACTACAATTAATCTTCTGTTCATTTTTGCGTTGAATCCTGCTGCTGCGTTAATTGCCGATCGCCAAATACTCTGGCTCACACGAGAAGTCGATTATTCCGGTAACCAAAGAGTTTGATTCCGCTACAACTCTGAACATCGCAACATCTACAATTCTGTGAAGATAGGTTTCAGTTCCATCCACCATGCCCACGACACCTGCGTTCAGAAAATAGACACCTGCGTTCAAAGAACAGCGAAATCGAAATCTTATGTTGAAACTCGAATTTGCTACCACCAAGCCTAGATCGCTACCAGTGTCAACTGCAGTTGACGCGCCGCCGAGTTCAATGCCGGAAAGTGTTTTTACCATCATTCCAAATCTGACACGTTCTGCATATGAAGTGAATTTGACGCGGTATTCGTAAATGTAAGTTTCTCCACGTATCAAATTATTAACTTGCTCTTCGTCTCGATTCAATATTCGTGGGCAGTTGATCAGTGCGCCTCGGGGCTCATATTCTATTGTGCTAATGGGTATGAGGTTGGGGTCGAAATGGGCTCTGATCTGTTCTAAATCTACTGTTGCGATGATTGTATTATCACCCGATCGTTGGTCGTGTGTATTATTAGAGGCTAATTCTGGTGAACTGCGAAATACCTCTCTTAGTGCTTCGTATTTATCCTGCGGTGCGTAAAGTAGTTTCTGATACTTGGCAATGATGGCTTTTGGATGGCCTATTGCCAAGTTTTCTCCCGCATCCATAAGAATGGCGCGATCACATAACTCTACAATGGTGCCGCCGGAGTGAGATACAAATAATATTGTGGCGCCAGCCTTACGTATGGCCTCTATTCGCGAAAAGCATTTGCGCTGGAAAAGTTCGTCGCCAACAGAGAGCGCTTCATCAACGATCAGGATTTCTGGGTCTACGTTGATTGCCACCGCAAACGCTAAACGTACCATCATGCCGCTTGAATACGTTTTTACAGGTTGATCAATGAAATCACCAATGTCGGCGAATTGTGCAATGTCGTCGAATCGGGCATCTGTTTCTTTATTGCTAAGCCCGAGCACCGCGGCATTCATGTATACATTCTCGCGCCCCGTGAACTCTGGATTGAATCCAGAGCCTAGCTCCAGTAGCGCGGCTATCCTTCCATTTGTGGATATTGATCCGTGGGTTGCATTAAGTGTTCCGCATATAATCTGAAGAAGCGTGGATTTGCCACTGCCGTTTCTTCCTACGATGCCGACGGTTTCACCTCTACTTATTTCAAAGGATACGTGCTGTAGTGCCCAGAACTCTCGGTAGTATTTCTTTCGGCCCCGCAGAATCATCTGCATGAGCCTGTCTCGAGGCTTATCGTAAATATGGAAGCACTTGGATAGGTCATCGACACTTATTGCGACATCAGAGGACATCAGCGAACCCCTTGCGCGTTTTTTGGAACCACACGAAACCTATCCAGGCAATCATAAATGCGCCTATTAGGAGGCCTGCCATTAAAACCCAATTAGGTTGATGCCCAAAGAACAATACCTCACGTATCTGTTCAATGATGGGCGCAAGAGGGTTTAGCATCAGAAAAGGTCTAAATCTTTCTGGTATGGCGGAAAGCGGATAAAAAATGGGAGACAGAAACATCAGTATCGTAGTCAGGATACTGACGAATTGTGATGCATCACGCAGATATACCCCTAATGCTGCCAACGCCCAGCTTATGCCCATTATAAAAAGTGTAAGTGGCAATAGGAGTACTGGAACCAGGATTGCGGTAGGGTGCGGGAGACCGTAAAACATCAGATACGCTAGCAGCCACACGCCTAGGCTTATGAGGGCGTGGAATAAAACAGAACCCAACGTTACCCATGGCAGAATTTCCAAGGGAAATACAACCTTCTTAACATAGTTTACGTTAGCTAGAATTGTGCTGGGTGCGCGGTTGGCGCATTCGGCGAATATATTAAAAACGATCAATCCTGAAAATAAAATTAGCGCAAACTCGGTTTTCGATTCATTTGCAGTACTCCAGCGGGCCTGAAATACCATGCTGAATACGAAGGTGTATACCGCCAACATAAATAGTGGATTGAAGAACGACCAAAGGATGCCCATGACCGACCCTCGGTAGCGGCCTATCACTTCCCGTTTGATCATGGTGAAGATCAGGCTTCGATTACGCCATAAGCTGGTTCCCATCTCTTTTGGGGAAATCGAAAACTGTTGCATTAGTCGAACAACTCCGCGAGTGCCAGTGGAGTCCCTTGCTCATCTTTTGTGGAAAGTGTGGGTGCGTCACGTTGAGGCCACGTTATAGCTAGGGTAGGGTCGTTCCAAGCAATGCACCGTTCGAATTGGGGAGCGTAATAATCGGTCGTTTTGTATAGGAACTCGGCTGTGTCTGATAACACCACAAAACCATGTGCTAACCCTTCTGGCACCCAAAGTTGGTGCTTATTTTCGGCGCTAAGTATGGCGCCTACCCATTTTCCGAAAGTGCGCGAGTTTTTTCGGATGTCTACCGCAACGTCGAAGACTTCGCCTGCTACCACGCGCACCAATTTGCCTTGTGGCTGTTGTATTTGATAATGTAGTCCACGCAATACATTTTTGGCGGATTTTGAATGGTTGTCTTGCACGAAGTTGATTTTGCGGCCGATGGCTTCTTCGAATTTTGCGTGGTTGAAGCTTTCGAAAAAGAAGCCCCGCTCATCGCCAAATACTTTGGGTTCGAACAGGAAAACATCGGGTATGCCCAGGGGCGTGGCTTTCATCAATACACCGTTTCTTTCAAGACGCGCATTAGGTATCTGCCATAACCGTTCTTTGTCAGCGGTTTGGCTAGTTTATGCAGCTGCTCGGCGTTGATCCATTTCTGACGGAACGCGATCTCTTCCGGACAGGCCACTTTCAAGCCCTGACGGTTTTCCAGGGTGGCGATGAATTGGCCGGCTTCTAACAGGGATTCATGCGTGCCGGTGTCTAGCCAAGCGTAACCACGACCCATGATCTCGATATTCAGTTTGCCTTGTTCTAGGTACAGGCGGTTCAGATCGGTGATTTCCAGCTCGCCCCGGGCGGAGGGGTTTAGGTCTTTTGCCAAGTCCACGACTTGGCTATCATAGAAATACAGACCCGTTACCGCATAATTGGACTTGGGTTTGGCAGGCTTTTCTTCCAGTGACAGCACCTTGCCTTCCTCATTGAATTCGGCCACGCCGTAGCGTTCGGGGTCGTGTACGTGGTAGGCGAATACACTCGCGCCTTCGGTACGTTGTGTAGCGTTGGCCAGCAACTTATGGAAGTCATGGCCATAGAAAATATTGTCCCCGAGCACCAGAGCCGACGGGTCGTTGCCCACAAAGTCCTCGCCTATGATGAAGGCCTGCGCTAGGCCGTCGGGGCTGGGTTGCACAGCATATTGTAGATTCAGGCCCCACTGGCCACCGTCGCCTAGCAGTTGCTCAAAGCGCGGGGTGTCTTGCGGGGTGGAAATGATCAAGATGTCGCGTATACCCGCTAGCATCAGGGTGGACAGCGGGTAGTACACCATGGGCTTGTCGTATACGGGCAGCAGTTGTTTGCTAATGGACAAGGTGGCGGGGTGCAAGCGCGTGCCGGATCCCCCGGCTAGTATGATGCCTTTGCGTTGGGTCATGGGTTTTCTCTATTTATCCAGAATTTCTGCGATCATGCGGGCAACGCCTGTTGGCCATGGCGGCAGGGTCAGGCCAAACGTAGTTTGTAGTTTATGGGTGTCCAGGCGCGAGTTCTTGGGCCGTTCGGCGGGGGTAGGGAAGGCGCTGGTGGGCGCGGGAGTTATCGCTTCAGGTGCTACCTTTAGCGCCACACCGTATTGGCGGGCCAGATCCAGCACGAAGCGGGCGTAGCCATACCACGATGTTTCCCCACTGGCTACCAGGTGGTACAGGCCGGCTACTTCCGGCCTATCCCTTGCTATGCGCAGGGCGTGGGCGGTAATATCCGCCAACAGATCGGCGCCGGTGGGTGCGCCGATCTGGTCGTCGACGACGGTCAGCGCGTCGCGCTCTTGGCCCAGACGTAGCATTGTCTTAGCGAAGTTACCGCCGCGCGCCGCATACACCCAGCTGGTGCGGAAGATCAAATGATGGCAGCCAGCCTCCTGAATGGCGGCTTCGCTTTCCGCTTTCGTGCGGCCATAGACGCTTAGCGGACTAGTGGGATCGGTTTCCAACCAAGGGGTGTCGCCGCTGCCGTCAAACACATAATCGGTGGAGTAATGTACCAACCAGGCGCCTAAGCGCTTGGCTTCAAGTGCTAGTATGGCGGGAGCCAAGGCGTTCAGTTGGTGGGCTATATCGGGTTCGCTTTCGGCCTTGTCGACCGCAGTGTGGGCGCCGGCGTTCACGATGATGTCCGGCGCAATACTGCGCACAGCGCGCTCGACCTCATCCAGTCGGGTGTAGTTCCCGCCGGGGGCGTCGGAGCCCAGGGCGATCAACTCGCCCAGTGGGGCCAGGCTGCGCTGCAGTTCCCAGCCCAGTTGGCCGCCTTTTCCCAATAACAGAATCTTCATGCGCGTTGGCTGTAGTTTTGTTCGACCCAGTCACGGTAAGCGCCTGATTGCACTTGGGCCACCCAGTCCTGGTTGTCTAGATACCATTGCACGGTTTTGCGTATGCCGGTGTCGAAGGTTTCGGCGGGCTTCCAGCCCAGCTCGCGTTCCAACTTGCGTGCATCGATGGCGTAGCGGAGGTCGTGTCCGGGGCGGTCGGTAACGAAGGTGATTTGTTCTGCGTAGCTTTTACCGTCTGTTCGCGGTTGTAATTCGTTCAGCAGGGCGCAGACGGTATGGACAATGTCCAGGTTGGGCTTTTCGTTCCAGCCGCCCACGTTGTAAACCGCGCCCACGGCACCGGCTTCCAAGACGCGGCGAATGGCGCTGCAATGGTCTTTGACGTAAAGCCAGTCGCGTATCTGCTGGCCGTCACCGTATACGGGAAGGGGTTTGCCGGCCAGGGCATTTACGATCATTAGCGGGATGAGCTTTTCGGGGAAGTGGTAGGGGCCGTAATTGTTGGAGCAGTTAGTGGTCAGCACCGGCAGCCCGAAGGTGTGGTGGTACGCACGCACCAAGTGGTCACTGGCCGCTTTGCTGGCCGAATAGGGGCTGTTGGGCTCGTAGCGATGGGTTTCGGAAAAGGCAGGGGCGTCCTTGACAAGCGAACCGTAGACCTCGTCGGTGGAGACATGCAGAAAGCGGAACGCATCTTTGGCCGGGTCGGCCATGCCGTTCCAATAGGCGCGTACGGCGTCCAGTAAGTGGAAGGTGCCCACGATATTAGTCTGGATGAAGTCTTCTGGCCCGTGAATGGAGCGGTCTACATGGCTTTCGGCGGCAAAGTTGATGACAGCGCGCGGTTGATACTGCGCCAGCAGGTGTTCCACCAGCGCAGCGTCGCCAATGTCCCCCTGCACAAAAATATGGCGCGCATCGCCCTGCAGGCTGGCCAGGTTGGCAAGGTTGCCAGCATAGGTCAGTTTGTCAAGGTTGACGACGGATTCGTCGTGTTGCGCAAGCCAGTCCAGCACGAAGTTCGAGCCGATGAAGCCGGCGCCGCCGGTGACGAGTATGCTCATAGCAGAAACAAAAGAGTATTTGGCGGGCAGGGGTAGTCCTGCCCGCCGGGGTAAATGGGAAACTGCTGACGATGTTAACGGTTACCTGCGCCCGTGGTTGGGCGGCCAAGGCCAATATTGTAACAGGGTGAGAATGGATGCCGCCGGGCCGGGGCTCCTTATAAGGGGGTGATAAGCGCTTTTACAATGATTTCTGAGGCTGCTTCAGCAGAGGTCGTTGTGGTATCGATACGAATTTCGGGGGTTTGCGGTCGTTCGTAGGGCGAGTCGATGCCGGTGAAGTTCTTCAGTTCGCCGCTTCTGGCTTTCTTGTACAGCCCTTTGGGGTCGCGGGCCTCGGCATCGGCCAGTGGTGTGTCGATAAAAACTTCCACGAATTCGCCGTCTTGCACCAAGGTGCGAGCTAGGTCGCGCTCGGCCCGGAAGGGTGAAATGAACGCGGTCAGTACGATCAGTCCCGCATCGGCCATTAGCCGGGCCACTTCAGCGATGCGACGTATGTTTTCCACCCGGTCTTCGCTGGTGAAGCCCAGATCTTTGTTCAAACCATGACGAATATTGTCGCCGTCCAGCAAATAGGTGTGCCGGCCCAGCGCGTGCAGTTTCTTTTCGACCAGGTTGGCAATAGTGGATTTGCCTGAACCCGACAGGCCGGTGAACCACACGACCTTGGGCTGCTGGTGTTTGAGGGCGGCGCGTGCGACCTTGTCGATGTCGATGTGTTGCAGGTGGATGTTGTGGGCGCGGCGCAGAGCGAAATGGATCAGTCCCGCGCCCACGGTATTGTTGGTGAGCCGGTCGATGAAAATGAAGCCGCCGGTGTCGCGGTTGTGCGTGTAGGAGTCGAAGGCAATGGGGCGGTCCAGGCTGACGTTGCAGTTGCCTATGGCGTTGAGTTCCAGCTTCTTGGCGGCCATGTGCTCAAGGGTATTCACATTGACCTGATGCTTGATGTGCGTCACCGTCGCGTGGACCGTATTGGTGCCGATTTTCATCAGGTAGGGGCGGCCGGGCAGCAGCGGTTCCTCGTGCATCCAGATCAGTGTGGCCTCGAACTGGTCGGCCACTTCGGCCGGCTGGTTGGCGAGGGATATGATGTCGCCACGCGAAATATCGATTTCATCGGCCAGGGTCAGGGTAATGGACTGTCCCGCGCCGGCCGTATCCAGGTCGCCGTCGAAGCTGACGATGCGGGCCACGCAGCTTTCTTTTCCTGAAGGCTGAACGCGGATCTTGTCGCCGACCTTAATTTGGCCCCCGACGATGGTGCCGGCGAAGCCTCGAAAGTCGAGATTAGGGCGGTTGACCCACTGCACAGGCAGGCGAAAGGCCTGGCTCCGGGCCCGGTTGGCATCGATTTTTACGGTTTCAAGCAGGCCCATCAGCGTGGCGCCGTGATGCCAGGGCATGGCGGGACTAGGCGTGACGATGTTGTCGCCCTTGAATGCCGATAGCGGCAGCACGGTAACGTGCTCAAAGCCCTGCGTTTCGGCGAATAAGCGATAGTCGGTGGCGATCTTGTCGAAGACGGCTTGGTTGTAATTGACCAGATCCATTTTGTTGACAGCCACGATGACATGCCGGATACCTAGCAGCGATACTAGATGGCTATGGCGCCGGGTTTGCGTTAGCACGCCTTTGCGGGCGTCGATCATAACGATGGCCAGGTCGGCGGTAGAGGCGCCCGTCACCATGTTGCGGGTGTACTGTTCATGGCCAGGTGTGTCAGCCACGATGAATTTGCGCTTGTCGGTGGCGAAGTAACGGTAGGCTACATCGATGGTGATACCTTGTTCGCGTTCGGCAGCCAGGCCGTCGACCAGCAGGGCGAAATCGATCTGGTCGCCCTGAGTGCCGAACTTTCTTGAATCCGCCTCGACGGCGGCAAGCTGGTCATCGAAGATCATTTTTGACTCGAAGAGCAAGCGACCGATCAATGTGCTTTTGCCGTCATCCACGCTGCCGCATGTGATGAAACGCAGCAGGCTCTTGTGTTCCTGCGCGTTCAGGTATTGTTCGATGTCGGCGGAGGGGTGTTCAGGAGTGGGGCTCATCAGAAATATCCTTCCTGCTTTTTCTTTTCCATCGAGGCGGCGCCATCGTGGTCGATAACACGGCCCTGACGCTCGGACGTCGTGGACAGTAGCATTTCGCGAATGATGGCAGGCAGAGTGTCGGCGTCAGACTCGATGGCGCCGGTCAGAGGATAGCAGCCCAGGGTGCGGAAACGCACCTTTTTCATCATGGGGATTTCGCCCGGGTTCAGCGGCATGCGATCGTCGTCGACCATGATGAGCGCGCCATTACGTTCGACTACGGGGCGCATGGCAGCGTAGTACAACGGTACGATGGGGATGTTTTCCAAGTAGATATATTGCCAGATATCTAGCTCGGTCCAATTCGACAATGGGAAGACTCGTAACGATTCACTCTTGTGTTTGCGGGTGTTGTATAGGCGCCAGAGTTCGGGACGCTGGTGCTTAGGGTCCCAGCGGTGCTGGGCCGAACGGAACGAAAAAATACGCTCTTTGGCGCGCGACTTTTCTTCGTCGCGCCGGGCGCCGCCAAAGGCTGCGTCGAAACCATACTTGTCCAACGCCTGTTTGAGCCCTTCGGTCTTCATGATATCGGTGTGGATGGCCGAGCCATGCGTGAAGGGGTTGATGTCTTTGGCGACGCCGTCGGGGTTGATGTGTACCAGCAGGGGCATGCCCAGCTCTTTGGCCATGCGGTCGCGCAGCGCGTACATATCGCGAAACTTCCAGCGTGTATCCACGTGCAGTAGAGGGAAGGGAGGTATGGCGGGGTGGAAGGCTTTTTGCGCCAGACGCAGCATGACGGCGCTGTCTTTGCCGATGGAGTACAGCATGACCGGGTTGTCGGCTTCGGCCACGACCTCGCGCATGATGTGAATGCTTTCGGCCTCCAGTTGTTGCAAATGGGTAAGGGGCATGGCGTGATTCGCAATCTTAGGTGAGGGGAGAGTGTGTGCCGTACGGTGCGGCTGCTCGGCGGCGTTGTCGCCGGCGGGTGCGATGATAAGTTCAATATGTTGGCTGTGCTCGGACAGCCAGTGTGAAATCCTCGGATTTCGGCGCAGGAAGGGGTTGAGCGTAATAAGCTGGGCTTTGCCGCGAGGATTCAGCTGACTCAAGCCACGCAGAAACCGTATCCAGTCGTGCTCATCGGGCCGTTGGCGCATGGGCAGCCAGAACTGTCGACCCCGAGTGGTGTGGGCATATAGTTGGAAAAGCTCGCGCTCTGAGGAGGAGTTGGCGGAACGCAGTTGTCGGTCGCCGCCCCAAAGAATTAGGGTGCTGTCGGCTCTGGCCTGTCGCTGCAGGGCGGTATAGGTGTTTGCCAGCCACTCTTGCATTGAGGGCGCGGCGCTGTCGCGAGCTTGTGTCAGTAGCGCCGGCGCGCTGATGTGGTGGCGCTGTACCAGGCGCCCAACCGCTTTGTTCAAGGCGTTGTCGGGGGCGGAGATGGACTGGGTTGTTCGCAGCCAGACGGTGGCCGCATCGACAGACCATAATGGAGGCAGGCTGTCGGAATCCTTTGCGGCATTGCTTAACATGGCATCGAGCAACACGGCTTCGGCATTGGCCGACAAGAATTCGTTGCCGGCGGCTGGGCGCCCACGCGGCGCCGTGTCGACGGCCGCCCAGCCGCCTTTCAAATAGGCTTTGTGTGCGGCAATGATGGTTGGGGCGCTGAGCCCTGTTTCCGCAGATACGGCGGCCAAGGTGTCGCCCCGTAGCCGCAGGCTAACTGCCTGATGGCGACGTTGGTTTAGTTCGGGAACTGAAAGCTTGCGGCGATGGGGCGGGGCGGACATAGCGCGTAAGGAAGCCCGGCTAGGGAGAAATTTGTATTAAACAATTTATTATAGCGCTTTGTGTCAAAGTTTTTGTGTAGAATAGTTTCTTTAATTGCCGGGCTTGGTGAATGAAGGTGACTGGAATCCAACTTGATTACGCGGAACTGTTGGAACGCTTGGTCCCGGTCGTCCAAGACGCGTCGCAAGTCGTGATGCAGGTATATAAAAGCAATTTTTCGGTGTCGGGCAAGGCCGATTTGTCGCCGGTTACCGAGGCCGACTGTCTGGCCGAGGCGTTGCTAATACCGCGCTTGCAACAGTTGTTGCCGATGGTGCCGGTGGTGGCCGAAGAAGGAGCTGCAGTCGGGCATATGCCGGCTGTGGGAAGTCGCTTTTGGTTGGTCGACCCGGTGGACGGCACGCGGGAGTTCATCAGCCGCCATGGCGAATTCACGGTCAATGTGGCTTTGGTGGAAAACGGCTCACCAGTGTTGGGGGTGGTTCACGCCCCGGCATTGGGTTGTCTGTATGCCGGTGCGGTCGGAAGTGGGGCATTCAGGGTAGACGAGGGTGGCCGCCAGGTCGTGGCCTGTAGGGCGCGGCCCGAAGCTGGCTTGGTTGTGATGGCCAGTCGCTCGCATGGCAGCGCCGAGTTGTTGGATGCTTTTTTAGGGCAGCAGCAGGTGGGTGAACTGCGCAATGCGGGTTCGTCGCTGAAGTTTTGCCTAGTGGCAACGGGCGAAGCCGATGTCTACCCGCGTTTCGGGCGCACGATGGAATGGGATACCGCTGCAGGACATGCAGTGCTGTTGGCAGCGGGAGGGCGCGTGGTCGATGTGCACGGTGGCGCTCTGGTTTATGGCAAGCCGGGTTTCGAGAATCCGCATTTTATCGCATGGGGGCGGGGCGAATAGCCCTGTGTTCGACGATGGAATTGGCCAATGTTTCAGGTTCGGCGCAGACGGTGGTAATCGTCGGTGCGGGTTTCAGCGGCACCATGGTGGCAGTGAACCTGCTCATGCAACCGGGAGGGAGCGGGCGTCGCATCGTATTGGTAGAGCGCCACGCCAAGCCGGGACGCGGCCTAGCTTATCGTACCTGGAACGATAATTTCGTGTTGAATGTTCCGGCCGGGAATATGAGTGCGCGGGCCGATGTGCCGGATCATTTTGTCGAGTACTGCCAGAGCATTGATCCGGCGTTCAACGGGGGGTCGTTCATTTCCCGGCGCATTTATGGCGACTACCTGGAGTCGACGCTGAAACAGGCGGTGGCCGCCAGCAAGGAGACATCGCTCGAATCGATTCAAGGCGATGTCGTCGCGGTCAGGCGCAACGGGGATACGGCCGGCTATGAAGTGTCGTTGCATGACGGCCGCCGCATTGCCGCCGATAAGGTGGTGCTGGCATTGGGGCATTTTGTTCCCGAAAATCCGGCGCATGAGTCGGGCGTCTTTCAGCATAAGGGCTACATCGCCAACCCCTGGGACGCGGATGGCCTGGACTCCATTAGGGGCGATGTACCGGTGGCCTTGATCGGCGCGGGGCATACGGCTGTCGATGTGGTGTTCCGCCTGACTAGCAATAACGATGTGCGCAAGATTTATCTGATTTCCCGTCGGGGCTTGAGCCTGCAGTCTCACCGAACCCATCCGCCTCCCCCATCATTGGGGCGGTTACCCGAATTTCTCGAGGGCTTGCCGCCTACGGTCAGGGCGTACTGCCGTGCCTTACGTAGGCAGGCAGGCGTGGTAACGCAGTCGGGCGGCGACTGGCGCGATGTGATGAATGCGCTACGCCAGCATACGCCCGACATCTGGCACCGTTTTTCTTTGGGCGAGCGCCGCCGCTTTCTGTCCAGGGTGGTGGCATACTGGGATGTACATAGGCATCGCTTGGCCCCTGCCGCTCATCTTCGCTTGGGCCAGATGCTGCAGTCGGGCCAGGTTGAGGCGGTTGCCGCGCGTGTGCAAGGTTTCAGGGCCCAGGATGAGGATATTTTGGTGGACCTGCGCGAGCGCTGCAATGGCAATGCGCGGGCTCTTCGCGTGGGGGCCGTGGTGAACTGCATTGGCCCAAGCTACGACATTTCAAGGCTCGATGTGCCGGTTGTGGTGCAGCTGCGTGACGAGGGCTACCTCTTGCAAGATGCCGCACACCTGGGAATCGAGGTGGATGACAGGTATCGCGTGCTCAACAGCCAGGGTGTTCCCGCGCACGACCTGTTCTATATTGGCCCCATGCTAAAGGCGCGATACTGGGAAGCCATTGCGGTGCCCGAATTGCGCGGCCACGTGCAACGGCTGGTGCAAGGGCTGACGGCGGGCGATTGGTGTGGGACGCTACAGGCGGTTGAGCACCGCCGCGATGGCCATACCGATACTGTCGGTGGTTGTTAACCTGTAAATCCTCGCCTTTCTGTAGCCCCAAAGCCGCGACAATAGCGGGCTCCTGCGGGCCTTGATGAAATAATCCAGAATTTCGCGATTTTGAGGCGTTATGCGGTGGGCCAGGGTATTAAGCGCGTTCAGATTGACGTCTGTATTACGCTTGAGCGTCGTGCCGAACAGTTTCGTGATGCGTGCCCTCAGCGACGGCCCTCCGGCCGTCATGCCTATCAAGTTGTTATCGTGCTGGCGGTAGCGCAAACCTGGTTCGGGGTCGAAATGCACTGTCCCGCCGCAGGCGGTAACGGCCAAGTAGGTCCACCAGTCGTGAATGACGATTTCGGTGTCTTCGGGGGCGGTGCGCAGCAGGCGGCGCGCGGCGTCGTTGAAGACCATGGTATTTCCGCCTGTGATGTTCTGCATCAGGGCGTTGGCGAAGCCAGGTGGGCGCCTGAAGTTCGGCGAGAGCCCAATTTCGTTGTTGCGAGCATCGACCAGGCGCGTGCGGGTGCAATACAGCGCGGGGGTGGTAGGGTCTTGCATGCTCAGCCAAGCCAGCGCGCGCGCTAGTTTGTTGTCTTCCCAGATATCGTCTTGGTCGGAATAGGCGTAGTGGTCGGCCTGGACCTCCGCACGGTGGGTTAGCGACACGAAATTGCGGCTGGAGCCCTGACGGGGGCCAGGCACGACGGTGAGTTTGTTTGGTCCCCAGTCCCGGCTGTGCTGTTCCAGTATGGCCCGGGTATTATCGGTCGAACCGTCGTCCGACGCCCATACGCGCCAGTTTTTATGCGTTTGACGCGCGAACGACGCCAACTGCTCGGGCAGATAACGCTCACCGTTGTAGGTGGCAAGCAGAATGGCGACGTGGGATATGGTGGGGGTAGTGTTATTAGGGCGTGCAGGCATTAGTAGCGCATACTTTCTCGATACATGGCATCAGAGGGCCGGAGAGTATCCCTTGGTCATCCCGTTGTCTAACGTAACCGATTGGGCGAGTTGTATGTATATGGCTGCAGTATATTCGCACAGCAGTTCTCGCATCTTTAGTTGGGCAAAGGTTGTAGTCGCGGCTGGCCTTGGACACTATGGTTCTGCCTTGGATGATGTTGAGCACCGGTGGACTTTTGCGTTTGACCTTCCAATTTGATGTCTTCGTCCATTTTCATACTCACGATGATTCTCTCATTTATCACCTGGAGGGTAATCCTCCCTACATGGACGCTCCCAGTTTGCCAAGCCTTCAACGAGTATGACATTAGGTAAAGTTGCACCCGTACATTCGTACTTTCTCTTTGGTTTTACCACTGTCCCCGATGGAATGAATCGAACCGGAAATCGCGGAGGCTGTTGGGTTAAAGTAAAACAGGTTCCTCAGCCGGTGCTGCAAGTTGTCGATAGTATCGCTCTTCGGCTTCGGCCGGCGGGATATCACCGATCGAGCCCAGC
>NZ_WWER01000015.1 GCF_009857885.1 Pusillimonas sp. TS35
CTCATCACGATGCTCCTGAACCAAGCGCACCGCGCGTTCACGTACTTCAGGGGAAAACTTGTTGTTCTTGCTCATGACTCCATTCTCTCAAGAATTGAAGCCTCCTCAAAACCCGGTTCGATTCAATCTGCGCCGTTTACCCGGGCGCGAGAAGGTCAAGGTGGTGGTGATGGACCTGTCCGATACCTATCGCCAGATCGTGCGCAAGTACTTTCCGAACGCCCAGATTGTGGCCGATCGCTTTCATGTGGTGCGCCTGGTCAACCAGCACTTCCTGAAGCTGTGGCAAGCCCAGGATCCAGAGGGTAGAAGACATCGCGGGCTGCTCAGCCTCATGCGCCGCCACCACTGGAAGCTCGATGAACTGCAGAAGGTTCGGCTGCATCAGTATCTGGAGCAATATCCGGTGCTTCAATCTCTTTATTTTGCCAAGCAGCAGTTAAATGGCCTACTTGTCATGAAGACGGTCAAGGCCAAACGTGCCAGGCAGATGCTGCCCATACTACTGAGCCTGATCGAGCAGTTGGCGGCCAGTCCGGCCAGGGCGCTGGCGGCTACGTTAACATCGTGGCTGGAACCCATCGTGCGCATGTGGCGCTTCTCCAAATCGAACGGAATCACTGAAGGATTCCACACCAAGATGGAGATGATTTCGCGTCGTGCGTTCGGGTTCAGGAACTTCGAGAATTACCGCATGCGGGTCTTGGCCCTGTGCGGCTGGAACGGTGTGATTAGCCGTGTCTGATGAATGCCCTATCCCCCGTTTGTGGGGAAGAGCCCTGAAACCGCTCTAAAGGCTTGTATTTATTAGGATTTTTAGATTGGTGCCCGGGGCCGGAATCGAACCGGCACGCCTTGCGGCGGGGGATTTTGAGTCCCCTGCGTCTACCAATTTCACCACCCGGGCAGGCAGGTCTCGCGAGCGCGAGACTGGCAGGAAGGAAGCAATTATACACACACCAGCCGCCGCATCCACTCCAGCAGGACACGAGGCAGTTCGTGCGGTGCCCCAAGCAGTGCATATTGCCCGGGTCCGAACAGGTGCGGCAGGTAGCGGGCGGCCTGCCGGTCTATCGTCAAGCAGAACGGAAAGATCCCCTGCGCCCGGGCTTCTTCGACGGCGCGTCGCGTGTCGGCAATGCCGTAGCGCCCTTCGTAGTGGTCGGCGTCGTTGGGTTTGCCGTCGGACAGCAGGATGAGCAGGCGGTGCTGCGCGGGCTGGCGCATGAGCAGGGCGGTGGCGTGGCGCAGGGCGGCGCCGGTGCGGGTGTAGTGCTGGGGTTCGATGCCGGCGATGCGCAGGCCGACCTGGGGGCTGTAGGGTTCGTTGAAATGCTTGAGGGCGCTGGCGGTGACGCCCTGGGGGCCTTCGCCCGAGAAGGTGTGGATGGCGTAGGGGTCGCCCAGGTGTTGCAGGGCGATGGCGACGAGCAGCAGGGCTTCGCGCTCGATGTCGATGATGCGTTGCCGGCCGCTCAGCCATGCATCAGTGGATCCGCTGTTGTCGACGAGCAGCATGATGGTGAGGTCGCGGGCCTGGCGGCGCTGGACGCGGTAGAGGCCTTGGGGTATGGGCAGGCCGGCGTGGGCGTCGGCGCGGCCTTCGATGTAGGCGTCCAGGTCAATCTCATCGCCGTCGCTCTGGCGGCGCAGCCATTGCCGCTGGCCGCGCAGCATATCGAAGCGACCGCGTATGGCGTGAAGCAGGCTGTGGTGGCGGGCCAGGGTGGCGTCCAGCCACGATTGGGCGCCTTCGGGGGCGTCGATCAGATGCACGGTGGCGCCGGGGTGGCGGTACCCTTCGATGCGGTAGTCCCACTCGGGATAGGTCAGGGTGGCGGCCTGGGGGGCGGGCGTTGTCAGGCGGGCGAGGCTCTGGCGGTTGGGCGGGTCGTCGGACAGAAGTACTTCTTTGGCTTGTCGGGCATCCGCCACCAGGCGGGCTTCGGCGAGTTCGGACAGGGCGTCGGCGTATTCGTCGGCGCTGGTGTCTTGGTCGCGGTCGATGGGGCGCTGCATGCCGAAGGGGTCTTCGGCTTTTTCCAGGGGCTCGCCGGTCTGTATCATCCAAGCGCCCTGTTTTTGCTGGTCTTCGTCTTCGCGGGCTTGGCGCTCGCGGGGGCGGCGCGGCAGGCGGGCGCTGCGGGGTGTATGGCCGCGGGCATGTTCGGCTGCTGCGGCCTCGAGGGCGGCGATATCGCCTGTCGCGGGGGGCTGCAGCAAATCGCCGGTCCAGGCGTCAAGAAACAGGGCGTGGATGTGGGGGCCGGGCGTGGTCGCCCGTTGTGTTGCGATGTGCCGCGCGGCACTGAGGCTATCGCGTGGCGTCGCGTACCCGCGCCGGGTGGCTGGCCATGGACCAGAACGCCGATCTGTCGACGTCACTGCCTCGCCACCTCCGCCCGGTACCGTAGACCGCAGTATCTCCTGCGCCAGTTCCTCAATACAACGTACCGCTGTCGGCAACGCAGCGACGGCCGGCCGCCTGGCCAAGGCTTCCCGTCGCAGATCGCCCACCGCATCACATAACCCAGGCAATGTGTTGACGAGTTCGTGATCGCAAGCCTCGGCCTCGAATAGCAGATATAGCGCGCGCGTAATCGGGCAGTCGATCTGCGCAGCAACAACAGCGCTGCCGCGTCGAGCGCGGGTGGCTTGAAGCAAGGCCAGCAGTCGATACCGCGCGAACCCGGTAGCGGGCGCGTCGGGCTGATCCTCCAGCGTAATCTCGGCGGGCAACCAGATTGAGTGCCCGTCCGTCGCAGGGACGGGGCGCGGAATCTGCCGCACATCATGACGACGAAACAAGCGACTCAGCGCGGTGGGCAGGGCGGGCGGCTGGGCGATCCGCATGGGCATGGCTTGTCCATACATGGCGGTCATCAGCAAATCGAGCCGGGGCGCCACATCGGCCAGAGCCAGTACCGGCGGTCCTTTCCGCGGCCCGCGATGGCGCTGCCACGCAGAGCGCGCGTAAACCGTGGCGTGCCGGGCAAGGTCATGGAGTACGTCTTCAGCTTCAGCCATGGCGCATGGTTGCGGATCAAGGGATGGTCAACTCACCGGAACGTCAAATCAATCAGATCGTTCATCGCATCCAGCAGCGTGGGGTCGTCCGACAGCGGTGACACCAGTGCCGTCTGGCAGGCACGCTTGATGGGGATGCCATGCAAAATCAATTGCGCGGTGGCAACCAGCAAGCGCGTGCTGGGCGCTTCGGCCAGGCCGCGGTCTTGCAGGCCGCGCAGCTTGCCGGCCAGCGCTACCAGCCCGCGCGCGTCGGCGGCGGGCAGGCCGGTCTCGCGAACAAGGATGTCGGCCTCGCGCTCGGGCGTAGGGAAGCCGAAGTCCAGCGCCACAAAGCGTTGACGCGTGCTGGGCTTTAGGTCTTTCAGCATGCGCTGGTAGCCGGGGTTGTACGAGATCACCATCTGGAAGCCGGGGGCGGCCTCGATGGTTTCGCCGGTCTTGTCGATGGTGAGTGTGCGGCGGTAATCGGTAAGCGGGTGCAGCACGACGATGGTGTCTTGCCGCGCCTCCACCACTTCATCCAGGTAGCAGATGGCGCCCATGCGCACGGCGGTGGTCAGCGGGCCATCCTGCCATAAGGTGCCGTCGTGGCGGATGAGGTAGCGGCCGATCAGGTCGCTGGCGCTCAGGTCGTCGTGGCAGGCTATCGTGATCAGCGGGCGGCCCAGTTTCCAGGCCATGTGCTCCACGAAGCGCGTCTTGCCGCAGCCGGTTGGGCCCTTGAGCATCACGGCCAGGCGGTTGCGATGGCACTGCTCGAACAGTTCCACTTCGTCGCCGCCTGGCAGATAGAAGGGCGCCGGGCGGGTTGCGGTGTTGATCACGGCATTCAATGCGTCGGCCATGCCTTATCCCGGCTGCTGGTTTGCAAGCCGCGCCTTGCGGGCGGAAGCGGCTGCCGCGCGATCGTTCGCATCGATTTCATCGTCAGTCAGCGGGACCACGCGTGGCGGGTAGCGGAAGAAGTCGAAGATGAACAGCAGCACCCCGATGGCAAACAGTGAGGCCGTGGCGACCAGCATCAGGAAGTGCACTTGTATCTTCAGTTGCACGTCCAGGTAACCGATGCCCAGCACGCGCTCCAGGTATACCTGCCCGATGCCGGCGGTGGCGAACGACAGCGTCATGCCGAACATGCCTGCGATCTGCAGCCAGAAGGACCACAGGCCCAGTGCTGTGCCCTGCTCGCGCCGCCCGGTGGTGATGCTGGGCAGGGCGTAGGTGATGACGGCCAGCACAATCATGGCATAGGCGCCGTAAAAGGCGGCATGCCCGTGCATGGCGGTGATCAGCGTGCCGTGCGTCCATTTGTTGATGTCGGGGAAGGTGTGGGCCAGGCCCAGCAGGCCGGCGCCGAACAGGGTGAACAGGGCGCTGCCTATGGTCCAGTGCAGGGCCAGCAGGTTGGGGTGCTGCACACCAGCACGGCGCATGGCAAAGTAGGCGTACATGGCCATGCCGACCAGCGCCACCGGTTCCAGCGCGCTGAAGAAGCCGCCAATGGGCAGCCAGTACGCGGGCACGCCCACCCAGTAATAATGGTGTGCGGTGCCCAGGATGCCGGCGATGAACACCAGCCCCACGATCACGTACAGCCACTTCTCCAGCACTTCGCGGTCTGCGCCCGAGAGGCGGATGAGCAGGTAGGCCAGGAAGGAGCCCTGGATCATTTCCCAAACACCTTCCACCCACAGGTGCACTGTCCACCACCGGTAATAAATGGACACGACGTAGTTTTCATAATGCAGCAGGGCCGGCACATACAGTACGGCGGAGCTGGCCAGGCCCAGCAGCAACACACCTTCGGTGGTGGTGAAGCGTCCCGATCGTTTGATCGTCATGCCTATGTTGTAGAGAAAAATAAGCATACAGACGACGATGAGCAGTTTATTGGGCAGGGGTTGCTCCAGCAGTTTGTTGCCGGTGCCCAGGCCCAGGAAGTAGCTGCCGACGGCGGTCACGCCCATGATGGCCCATAGAATCAGCTGGATATAGGCCAGCCGGACGCTGTACAGCTCGGTGCGCGACTCGTCGGCCACGATCCAGTAGGTGGCGCCCATGAAGCCGGTCAGCACCCAGACGATCAGCAGGTTGGTGTGCACGGTCTTGGTGACGTCGAACGGCATCAGGTTGAGCAGAGGGTCGGGCCCCAGGTACTTGGCTGCCGACAGCAGGCCGAAGACGAGTTGCAGGCCGAACAGGATCAGGGCTAGGGCAAAATACCAGTAGGTGACTGACTGAGATTTGTATCGCATGGCGGTTCCCTGTGTGGCGGATAGCTGCTTGTGCAGCGTGATGTATCTGCCTGGCCGGGCGGCATGGTCGCTCGGGCCGGCCCTGGTTTATTTGAACGAGTGCAGGTAGGCGACCAAGTCGTCGATCTGTTCGGGCTTCAAGTCCTTGCCGTACGAAGGCGGCATGAACGAGATGCCGTTGGCCGAGTACATGGCGCCTGGATGCAGGTAGGCGCTTGGTTCGACGATAGATTCGTGGATGAACGCCTCGACCGTTTTGGCCTTGCCTTTGTAGTCAGGCGACGCAATGATTTGCTCGGCCCGCTGGCGCAGGCCGGCCAGCGATGGGCCGGCCAGGTTGACGCCAGGCGCCATCGAGTGACAGGCCGAACAGGTCGGTACGGCGGTCTTGAACAGTGCCTCGCCGCGCGCGATGGGTGCGTTCTCTGCAGTGACTGGCCGCGCGCCGGGAGGCAGGGCGCCTGGCTGCGTTGCTTCGCCTTCTTGCTTTTGCTGGGCCAGCGTCAGGTCGGTGCCGGGGATGGAACCGCCCGTTACCAGAATGGGCCGCGGCGGCCAGCCCTGGTTGTCGATTTTGCTGACCCAGTCCATGAAGGCGATAACGTCGCTGATCTCGCCATCGGTCATACCCAGGGTGGGCATCAGTCGGCGGTGCTTTTGCTCGTCGTAGAACTGGGAGGGGTCTTTCAGGAAAGCAGTGAGGTAGGGCACGCCGCGATGCTGGGTGATTTTGGTGAGGTCGGGCGCGAAATAGGCGCCTTCGCCCAAGATGGTATGGCAGTTGATGCAGTTGTACTGGTGCCACACGTTTTGGCCGCGGGCAACCTCGGCGGTGATGGCCTCGGTGTTGGTCAGTTTGGGAAACTGGCGGTGGCTGTCTACCGTCAGGCCCAGAAACACGACCGTGGCAATTGCAGTGGAAATAATGGCGAAACTGCGGGTCTGGCGTTTGTTCATGGCCGTTCTCCCTAAACGCCGATACCAGACCAGTAGCTGATGCCTATGATGGCTGCATAACCAATGGCGATAACCATCAGCAACAGTACCACCCCCCCGACAGCTTTCAACACCTTATACAGCGATTCTGCCTGCATGGCGTGCTCCTTTGCACTCAATAAATGATTACAAGGAAATGCGTTCTTATTCATGTGCTGCGTTATGTGCCGCGTTATGTGCCGCATTATGTGCCGCAGCTTGTCTCTGTGGACATTTACTGTTTTTTCTTAACTGTTATCTGTTGATTGTGATTTCTCAACTGTTTTGCATACCGTATCGTATTTCGCAACAATTTATGGTTACTTGATGTATCGACGGCCTGTTTTTGCGGCAGGTTTGACTGCTGAAAACCGTCACTTTGCCGCCCAATTGTTACTGTTTATGTGCCGGGGTTTTTTCTGGCCTTGAAAACCGGCTGGGCGCACCCCATATAAGTGGACAATCCCGTCGGGTCCTGCTGCCGCGACGGCGTTCGGCCTGTTAGCAACCAGGCCGCTGCATTTTCTTTGTATCGCACAGAACGGATTTCCACATGACTCAAACAGATACCCATGCCACGTCGCAAACACTCGGTTTCCAGGCCGAGGTAAAGCAACTGCTGCACCTGATGATCCACTCGCTTTACAGCAATAAAGAGATTTTCTTGCGCGAGTTGGTGTCGAATGCGTCAGATGCCTGCGACAAGCTGCGTTTTGAAGCCATTGACAAGCCCGAGCTGTATCAGGGCGACGGTGAGCTGCGTATTCGTGTCGAATATGACAAGGCTTTGCGCACAGTGACGGTGTCGGATAACGGCATCGGTATGTCGCGCGAAGAGGCGATTACCAATCTGGGCACGATTGCGCGCTCGGGGACGAAGGAGTTTTTCGCTCAACTGACGGGCGATAAGCAGAAGGATGCGCAGTTGATCGGCCAGTTTGGTGTCGGCTTCTATTCGTCTTTTATCGTGGCCGGCAAGGTGTCGGTGCTCAGCCGTCGCGCAGGTGCGAACGACAATGAGGCGATTCTGTGGGAATCAGACGGCGAGGGCGAGTTTTCGATTACAACGGTAGAAAAAGCCGATCGCGGGACATCGGTGACGCTGTACCTGCGGGAAGGCGAGGATGATTTCCTGAATGGCTGGCGCTTGCGCGAGATTCTGCGCCGCTATTCCGACCACATTTCGCTGCCTATCCAGATGCAGAAGGAAGAGTGGGACAGCGAAAAGTCGGAGCAGGTGAAAACGAACGAGTGGGAAACAGTAAACCAGGCCAATGCGCTATGGACGCGCACCAAGGCGGATATTGATGACGAGCAATATCAGGAGTTCTACAAGCATATTGCCCACGATTATGACAATCCGCTGGCCTGGACGCACAACCGGGTAGAAGGCCGCAGCGAGTATACGCAGCTGTTGTTCATCCCCCGCCATGCGCCGATGGATTTGTGGGACCGCGAAGGCCGCCGCGGGGTGAAGCTGTATGT
The DNA here is from genome assembly GCF_009857885.1 of Pusillimonas sp. TS35. GTDB lineage: Bacteria > Pseudomonadota > Gammaproteobacteria > Burkholderiales > Burkholderiaceae_B > Allopusillimonas > Allopusillimonas lactea. The sequence goes on from NZ_WWER01000015.1 coordinate 7,746, forward strand.
GAAGCGCGTGTTTATTATGGAAGACGCTGAACAGCTTTTGCCTATGTATTTGCGTTTTGTACGTGGGGTGATTGATTCGGCCGATCTGCCGCTGAACGTGTCGCGTGAAATCCTGCAAGAAAGCCATGATGTGCGGGTAATCCGCGAGGGTTCCGCCAAGCGCATCCTGGGCCTGCTGGAAGATCTGGCCGAAAACAAGCCCGAAGATTATGCGCTGTTTTGGACGCAGTTTGGCCAAGTGTTGAAAGAAGGTGTGGGCGAGGATTCGGTCAATAAAGAGCGTATTGCCAAGCTGCTGCGTTTTGCCTCTACGTCTGGCGAGGGCGCTGCACAAAATGTGTCGCTGGCCGATTATGTGGCGCGTATGAAGGAGGGGCAGGACAAGATTTATTACGTCAGCGCCGATACATACGAGGCGGCGGCCAACAGTCCACATCTGGAGATTTTCCGCAAAAAAGGCATCGAGGTGTTGCTGCTGTCGGATCGGGTGGATGAGTGGATGCTGTCCTACCTGCGCGATTTCGAGGACAAGGCGCTGGCGTCGATCGCCAAGGGCGGCCTGGACTTGGACAAGCTGGCGGACGAGGAAGAGAAGAAGCATCAGGCTGAGGTAGCCGAGAACTTCAAGCCGCTGGTCGAGCGTCTGAAGACGTCGTTGGGTGATAAGGTGAAAGACGTGCGTACGACGTCGCGGCTGGTGGATTCGCCAGCTTGTGTGGTGGTGGATGAAAACGAACTCAGCCCTCATCTGATGCGCATGCTGCAGGCGGCCGGCCAGCAGGCGCCCGACGTCAAGCCCATCCTGGAAATCAACCCCGAGCACGCGCTGGTTGAACGTGTGCTCGCCCAGACGAATGGCGACTTCGATATCTGGGCGCAGCTGCTGCTAGACCAAGCGATGCTGGCCGAGGGCGCGCACTTGGCGGACCCGGCCGGGTTTGTAAAGCGGATGAACAGTCTGCTGCTGAAGCTGGCGTAACCGCCCCAAGCCGGTATTAGTCCATCGGCTTGGCGCAGCAGCGCACTCCGGGCCATAAAGGCGACAAAAATGCCGCTCCTTTTTGGGAGCGGCATTTTTTCGTTTCTACGAGGCTTAATGATGGGCGGTGCGTGGGCTATGGGCGCTTGCGGGCCTGGCCCGGTGATAGGCGGGCGCTTTCGCGCCAAGGCGTTTGATTATGCAGGTTGGATGTTTTGATTGGTACGAAACAGGTTACCCGGGTCGTACCGCTGCTTGATGCTGGCCAGCCGTGGGTAATTTGCGCCGTATGCGGCGTTGATGCGGCCGCTTTCTTCCGCGGTCAAGAAGTTTACATAGACGCCGCCGCTGGCGAAGGGTGCGCTTGCCTTGAAGTAATCCCGCGCCCAGGTAACGACTTCTTCATCGTCGCCAGGGTTGTCCCATCGGCCGTGTACGTTCATGACGTACCGGGCGTCACGGTGCGGATAGGCTGTTGCGTCGGAGGTGGGCCGGGTGGTGGCTCCGCCGATGGCGCCGAAGAAGATCTCGCATTGCGGCGTGGGCAGCGTGCGGATTGCGGCGATGGCCTCATCGAGCAAGGCATCGGGCAGATCCGTGAAGTTGTGCGATTTCCAGTAATTGCGAGCGCCAGGCGTCAGCAGCGGGTCGAACGCTTTTTGCCACGCGGTATAGGGCTGTACACCGATATGTTCGCCTAGCGGGGTGCCGAGCTTGCGCAGGGGTTCTACCATGGCAATACCGTCTTCGGGCTTGCCGACATAGATGAGCGCCAGGATGACGACTTCGGTGCCGTGCACGGATTCAGGCAAGAACGGCAGCGGAGGTGCTTTGCGTAGTACCGTCCAGACAACCATTTCGTCCGGTGCGGTGGCGTTGTAGTCACGGTAGCTGCGCAGCAGCGCTTTTGCGTCGTCGAAGGGAAACACGATCACGCCGCTCACCAGGTCTGGCCCGACCGGATGCAGTTGAAACTCGAACCGGTGGACAACGCCGAAGTTGCCCCCGCCGCCGCGTATGGCCCAGAACAGATCGGGGTGGCTGTTGTCGTCGACATGCAGGGTTTCGCCGCCGGCGGTGACGATGTCCGCCGAGAGTAGGTTATCCACCGTCATACCCAGTTTTCTGCTGAGCCATCCGAAGCCGCCGCCCAGTGTCAGGCCCGCTACACCGGTCGTGGAGTTGATCCCAAGCGGGGTTGCAAGGCCATGGGCTTGGGTGGCCGCGTCCATGTCCGCAAGTGTTGCGCCGCCCTCGACCGTGGCGCGGCGTGCGGCGCGATCAACAACAACGGCTCTCATGCCGGACAGGTCGATGACGATTCCATCGTCGCACAAGGCGCTGCCCGCAATATTGTGGCCGCCTCCCCGCACGGCGACAACGAGTTGATTGTCTGTGGCAAAGCGGATGGCTTGGACGATATCGTCGCTATTGGCGCAACGCGCAATGATGGCGGGGCGCTTGTCGATCATTGCGTTCCAGATCGCTCGGGCGCTGTCGTATCCGGCGTCCCCCGGAAGGAAGATGGTTCCTTGAAAACGTGATTTGAGGGCGTTGACGTGATTCGCTTGTGCGGTTGACATGATGTGCCTCCGATGATGTGCACTGTCATAGCGAACCTGGCACCTGAGGATGGGGGCGTTCAGGCGGAAGGATATTGCGCCGGCGGACCCGCGTGGGGCTACCGCTTTAGCGCACGACGTAATGCAAGCTTTACTTTTAGCGCCGCTGGCGCGCCTTTACAATGAAAACTTATGTTCGAGCTGAAACAGGCCGTCTCAGCGCCCCGGCATCAGCCGTAATGACCACCCTGTTTCATTGCCAAACCGTCGCCAGTCAAAGCTCGGGCCTGGGTCTGTTTTGCGCCCGGGTGCGATGTGTTCGTGGCCGCGCACGGCTCGCAGGGGGTGACGCGCCCGTAGCGTATTGTTCAGGGTGGCCAGTGTGCTGTACTGGGCATCGGCGTAGGGCACGCTGCCCGTGCCTTCAAGCTCGATGCCGATGGAAAAGTCATTGCAGCGCTCGCGCCCTTCGAAGGACGATACGCCCGCGTGCCAGGCACGCAGCAGGGTGGGCACGAACTGGATCACGCTGCCGTCGCGGCGGATGAAGAAATGGGCCGATACGTGCAGCCCCCGCACTAGCGCCAGCCAGGGGTGGCGGGTGGTGTCGAGCCGGTTCATGAATAGGTCGGCCACTTCGGGGCCGCCGAACTGATCGGGGGGCAGGCTGATGTGGTGGATCACCAGCAGGTAAGGCGCTTCGTCGCCGGGGCGGGCATCGTGATTGGGCGAGCGCTCTAGTGTGACGCCCGCCTGGGGTTTGAGCCAACCGTGCCGGTCTAGCGCCAGGGGGCTCATTGTGGCGCCCCGCGGGCGGATAGGATGCAGGCCTTGCTGTATATGCCTGCGCCGCGTGCCGCAGTTGTTGCCGGCAGGCGTTGGGTATCGATGAGGGGCTGGTTTTGCACCGCCGTCACTTGCGTGCGCCCAGCCGGGCGTGTTCCTGGCTGCACCATGTGTGCCCGCCAATCAGTACCGCTTCGGAACGCGGTAGGTGGATGCCGCAATGCTCGCAGCGCACCATGGTTTCGCTGGGGCCTGCCTTGGGGGCGGGGCGAGGCGCGGCATTGGCGGCGCTGCGGGCTTTGTTATGGGCAATGATGCGGACGAGCAGCATGATGCCAATGATAAGGACAACCCAGAAAAGTACTTTACCCATGTGTATCAGCTGCGATGTAGGATGACGTCGATCACGAAGCGGCTGCCGGTATAGGACAGCAGCAGAAAGGCAAAGCCGGCCAGTGTCCAGCGCAGCGCAATACGGCCGCGCCAGCCGCGCAGGTGGCGGCCCGCCAGCAGGCCCGCGAAGGTGAGCCACGACAGCAGCGTGAACACCGTTTTATGATCCATGGGCAGGAACACGCCCGAAATGCGCATCGACACTGCAGTGCCGGTGACGATGGTGAGCGTGAGGATCGCGAAGCCGATCCAGATCAGCCGGAATAGCAGCACCTCTTGCAGCAGCAGCGGCGGCATGGAATCCAGCGCGCGGTCTATGATGCTGCGGGATTCGTCTGGCAGTACGGGGCGGTGTAGCTGGCGGTCGAGGGCGGCCATGAGCATGGACTGCAGCGCGGCCACGGTAATGAGGCCATAGGCGATCAGTGCGATCAGCAGATGCATGCGCAGCAGCTCGTTATTGGCATGGTCGACCGCGTGCCCGCCCGGGAAGAGGCCGGCGATGATCGCGGCAAAGGTGGCGGCGGGGAGTAGAATGAGCAGCAGGCCGTCGATGCGCATGACCAGGCTTTCTAGCCAGAAAACCAGCAGCCCCAGCCAGACGGCTGCCGACAGCGCCAGCGCCCAGCCCAGAAACAGGCCGTGGTTGGGGGTAACCGACTGTATAACGCCGATGCCATGCAGCACGATGGCGCCGCCCAGGCATACCCGCCTTATCGTGCCCGCCCTGACTTCGCCGCCGGTTTGCGAGCGGGCCAGCGGGCGCCACAGGGCGACTGCGAGGATGGCGTATGCCAGCGCGGCCAGCAAGTGAAATACAATGCCTGCAGACATAGTCCTTTGGGTTCTGGTTGCGTGGCCGGGGGCGTGGCCCCGGGCCGGGGTATTTTAGTCCGGATTCCAGACGACAGACATCAGTGTAAGCGAAACAACTTCTATGCTCGACAATCTCACTCAGCGCCTGTCGCGTGTCGTCAAGACCATGCGCGGCCAGGCCCGCCTCACCGAGGCCAATACGCAAGACATGCTGCGCGAAGTGCGCATGGCCCTGCTCGAGGCCGACGTCGCCCTGCCTGTGGTGCGCGAATTCGTCGCCCGCGTCAAAGAGCGCGCGCTGGGCCAGGACGTCGTGGGCAGCCTCAACCCCGGCCAGGCGCTGGTGGGGGTGGTGCACAAAGAGCTCACCGGCCTCATGGGCGGCGATCTGGGCACCGAGGCGTCCGAACTGTCGCTGGCCTCGCAGCCGCCGGCGGTTATTCTTATGGCAGGCCTGCAGGGCGCGGGCAAAACCACCACCACGGCCAAGCTGGCCAAGTGGCTCATCGAGGGCCACCATACGCATAACGGCCGCAAAACGGGCCGCAAGAAGGTGCTGGTGGTCAGCGCCGACGTCTACCGCCCGGCCGCGATCGAGCAGTTGAAGACGGTGGCCGAGCAGGTGAAGGCGGATTTCCTGCCCTCCGACCCTTCGCAAAAGCCTGAAGATATCGCCCGCCGTGCCTACGAGCACGCCCGCATCCAGCATTACGATGTGCTGATTGTTGATACTGCCGGCCGCTTGGGTATCGACGAGGCCATGATGCGCGAGATCCGCGCACTGTACGATTTGCTCAACCCGGTCGAAACGCTGTTTGTCGTGGATGCCATGCAGGGGCAAGACGCCGTCAACGTCGCGCGCGCTTTTGCCGACGCGCTGCCGCTGACGGGGGTGGTGCTTACCAAGCTCGATGGCGATGCACGCGGCGGTGCGGCGCTGTCTGTGCGCCATGTTACGGGTAAGCCACTCAAGTTTGTGGGCGTATCCGAAAAAATGGACGGCCTTGAGCCCTTCCACCCCGAGCGCATGGCGCAGCGCGTGCTGGGCATGGGCGACATCGTGTCGCTGGTGGAGCAGGCACAAAAGAATATCGACATTGCCGAAGCCGAAAAGCTTGCAGCCAAGATCAAATCCGGCAACAAGTTCGATCTCAACGATTTTCGCGATCAGTTGGCGCAGGTGCGCAAAATGGGCGATATGGGGTCGCTGCTCGAAAAGCTGCCGGCCCAGTTTGCCGCTGCGGCGGGCCAGCTGCAAAGTGGCCAGGCCGAAAAGCAGCTGCGCCGCCAAGAAGGCATCCTGAATTCCATGACGCCCACCGAGCGCGCCAAGCCTGAGTTGCTCAAGGCTTCGCGCAAGCGCCGCATCGCAGCCGGTGCGGGCGTGCCCGTGCAAGAAGTCAACCGCCTGCTGTCGCAGTTTGACCAGATGCAGGGCATGATGAAGCAGATGAAAAAGGGCGGCATGGCCAAGATGATGCGGGCCATGGGCGGCATGAAAGGCCTGGGCAAGCTGGGCGGTTTTGGTGGCATGAAGCGGTAGAGTCAAGGCGTCGGCAACAGGTATGTCGCCAAGAGATATCCGCCACGCGATATTTGCCACGAAACATCTGCCAAGCCTTGATGTGCCACGCATTTTTAATGCCAGCGTACATTCGCGGGCGCGAGCTTCCCCCGGTGGCTTTTTTGTAGTCGGGGCAAAAGTGTTTCAGCGCCCATAGCGTGTCGCCTTTTGCCCGGCTTGTCGGCTCAGGCAGTGTATACGAGCACGGCGCTATCCCAAGCTGCACAATAAAGGGGCCTGCTCTCCAGGCCCCTTCATCATGACGGTTGCATCATTCAACCGGCCATAGGCGGAATGCGCAGCACCTGGCCCGGGTAGATCTTGTCTGGATCGGACAGCATGGGTTTGTTGGCTTCAAAGATCCGGTTGTATTTGCCGCCATTGCCCTTGCCGTATTGCTCTTCGGCAATCTTCCATAAGGTATCGCCTTTCTGCACCGTGTACATTTTGGCTTCCGGCGCCGGTTGGGCCACATTGAGCTGGTTGTCGACGCTAGCCACGCCTACCGTATTGCCCAGCGCCAGCGAGATTTTCTCTGCGTCTTCCGTGGACTTGGCCTGGCCGGAAACCGTCACCTTGTCGCCGTCCACCTTGATGTCCAGCCCATCGGCATTGAGCTTGTGCTTGTCCAGTTCCTTGCGCAGTTCTTCAGCACTTGCAGCCTTGGCTTCGTCGCCGCCGAAGAGTTTCTCGCCTGCTTCCTTGATAAAGCTGAGTAGACCCATGGTTCTTCCTTGTTCGTGCGTTTATCGGAGGGCGGGCCGCCCTGCCTGGCGCCGTCGGCGCCGGGCGTTGACCATTATGGCGACAAACGATTACCGATTAGGGTGGGCAACCGTGAACAATTGTTGGAAGACGTATCAGGACGCGCACGCCGGCAAGGCAGCGAACTTGTCGGTAGCGGCCAGCAGCTGGCGCAGGATGCCCGGTTCGTCGAAAGCATGGCCAGCGTCCGCGACGAGATGGAATTCAGCCTGCGGCCATGCCCGGTGCAGGTCCCACGCCGTGCGCGCGGGCGTGCAGGCATCATAGCGGCCCTGCACGATTACCCCCGGGATGCCGTGCAGCTTGTAGGCATTGCGCAGCAGCTGGCCTTCTTCCATGAAGCCGTGGTTGATGAAATAGTGGTTCTCGATGCGGGCGAACGCCAATGCCGCAGCGTCCGCCGCGTGCGCATCTTCGTGCTCGGGGCTGGGGCGCAGCGTAATCGTACGGCCCTCCCATTGCGTCCAGGCGTGTGCCGCCCGAAGCTGGGCGACCGGGTCGTTGCCGGTGAGGCGACGATGATAGGCCGCGATCAGGTCGCCGTGCTCGCCGACGGGAATCGGCGCGAGGTAATCTTCCCAGTAATCCGGGAAAAGCCACGAGGCGCCTTCTTGGTAAAACCAATGTAGTTCGGCGCGCCGTATCGTGAAAATGCCGCGCAGAATCAGTTCGCTGACCCGGTCGGGATGGGTCTGCGCGTAGGCCAGGCCCAGCGTGGAACCCCAGGAGCCCCCGAAAACCAGCATCTGCTCAGCGTTTAGCACCTGCTCGCGCAGCCGTTCAATGTCTGCCACCAGATGCCATGTGGTGTTGTTGTCGAGGCTGGCATGCGGGGTAGACCGGCCGCAGCCGCGCTGGTCGAACAGCAGCACGCTGTACTTTTCGGGATCGAACAGCCGGCGATGCTGGCTGGAGCAGCCGCTGCCCGGGCCGCCATGCAGGAAGACCGCAGGCTTTCCCTGCGGATTGCCGCATAGTTCCCAGTACACCTGGTGGCCGTCGCCGGTGTCCAGATAGCCGTGTGCGTAAGGCTGGATCTCGGGGTACACGTAAAGCTCCTTATAAGGCATGACGCGGCACGTGCCGCAGGTATGGCCTTATTTGTGCCTTATTTGCGTTTGAAGATCAAGTCCCAGACGCCATGGCCCAGACGCAGCCCGCGTGTTTCAAACTTGGTTTGGGGGCGGAAATCCGGCCGAGGCGCATAGCCCTGCACCGTGTTTTCCAGCAGCGGCTCATTGTTCAGCACTTCCATCATCTGCTCGGCGTAGTTTTCCCAGTCTGTGGCGCAGTGGATATAGCCCCCGGGCGTCAGGCGGCTGGCCAGTAGTGCGATGAAGTCGGGCTGCACGAGGCGCCGCTTGTGGTGCCGCTTCTTGGGCCAGGGATCGGGAAAGTAAATGTGCACGCCGGCCAGCGTGTCGGGTGCGATCATGTCGCGCACCACCTCGACCGCGTCGTGCTGGATAATGCGCACGTTCTGGATGCCGGTTTCGTCGATGCGCTTGAGCAAGGCCCCCACGCCCGCGTTGAACACCTCTACTCCCAGGAAATTGTCGCCCAGCCGCGCCTGTGCAATCTTTTGGGTGGTTTCGCCCATGCCGAAGCCGATCTCCAGCACCGTGGGGGCTGTGCGGCCGAATGTACGCGCCAGGTCAAGGACAGCGGGGCGGTAGGGGAGCGACCACAGCGGCAGCAGGCGATCGATGGCCTCTTTCTGGCTGGGGGTGATGTGCGCGCGCCGGTGTACGAAGCTGCGGATATGGGTGGTGCCCGACGGCTCGGAGGCCGTGCGTACGAAGGGCGTGCCGCCGCCAGCGGCTTCGGCGCTCGGCAATGCCGATGCGCCAGCCGGACGGCCGGCCCCCTGCCCGTCGCCCGTTGTGGAATCAAGTGAGTTTTTCATAGCATTCATAGCCAGAATTGTAATGCCGCCGCCACGCTCCGCTGAAAATCTGGCCTGCTGACCTGACGCCACACGGATCAGGCGTTATAATGCGGCCTCGCCTCTGCACAGGCTGGCCCCTTAAGGCCATTGTCGCAGCAGGCGTGCGCCTCTGCTATAGGGCTCAAGGCGGGTGTAGTTCAATGGTAGAACGGCAGCTTCCCAAGCTGCATACGAGGGTTCGATTCCCTTCACCCGCTCCAGCGCCGCGCCAGCCCCGGGCAACTCACGTAAACATCGCAGCCAGGTCCAGCGTCGAGTCCACGCCGATTTGGTCAAAATGTGTCTCCAGCCACGCATCGGCGGCCCTGCGTCCACCGTCGTGCAGCGTCTGCAGAAACTTCCACTCTGTATTGAGCTTGCTTGATGCGTCCATTGCCTTGAGCTCTTCTTCGCCAGCGATGCGATGCATCAGCATCCGCTTGTACTGCGCGGGATCAAGATGGCCGGCTTCGAGCTGGCGCGCCACAAACCGGATGGCGCGCAATTCTGCCAATAGGCTGCTGTTGAAGGTGATCTCGTTGACGCGATCCTGTATCTCCCGCGAGGTTCTTGGTAATTCTGGTGAATCGATCGGGTTGATCTGCACAATCACGATGTCTCGCGCGTCGCACTGATAGATAAGTGGGTGCAAGGCGGGGTTGCCGGTGTAGCCGCCATCCCAATAGGCCTCGCCATCAATCTCGACGGCCGGAAACAATTGCGGCAGGCAGGCCGACGCCATGACGGCTTCGGGCGAAAGCTCTTGATTGGTAAAAACGCGCACGCGTCCGGTACGCACGTTGGTGGCGGGTATGAAGAGCTTGATGCCCGCGCAGCACTGGACGGCGTCAAAGTCGATGTGGGCTCGCAGGAAGTCTAGTATGGGATTGATATTAAAAGGGTTAAGCTCGTAGGGCGAGGCGAATCGGCTTACCAGGTCGAGCATCATGTAGCCAGGTGAGGCGTTCAGGCTCCAGTTGCCGGTGAAGCGGTCCCAAGGGGTTCGTTGAAGCAGGCTGATCCCGGCGGTGCGGCTCGCTGCTTTCCAGAAGGCACGCAATGCTGTTCTGCCGCCCTCGCGCCCGCTTTTGTGCAGGCCGTCCGCCAGTACTACTGCATTCATTGCGCCCGCGCTGGTGCCGCTGATCCCTTCAATGGTGATGCGCTCGTCTTCCAGCAGGCGGTCCAGCACGCCCCAGGTAAATGCGCCATGCGAGCCGCCCCCCTGCAGCGCGAGGTTGATAGACTTGGTTTTGGCTTGCTTGGGCGCCTTGCGCGGTGGGTGTGGGTGCTGCTGTGTATCGCTGGTCATCTATCTGTCCGTCAGTGCTGATGCTGAATGGTGCCGCGGCCTGGGTGCGCTGCCGCTGGGGGCGCGGCAACGGCACCCGGCAGATGTTGGTTGTACAACAAATCGCCCTGACAGAGTAACGAACTGCCTTAAACTCCAGAATCCAACTACCGATCCTGACGCAGTATGTCCCATTCGCACACATCCCACGATCATGATCACCACCACGGCCATTCGCATGCCGCTACCGTGACGCGCGCCAACGAGCGCAAGGTGTTGATTTCGTTTTATCTGATCTTCGTCTTCATGCTCGTTGAGGCCGTTGGCGGGTGGCTGTCCGGCTCGCTTGCACTGCTGGCCGATGCAGGGCACATGCTGACGGATGCCGCAGCCCTGGCCCTGGCCTATGCGGCGTTCAGGCTGGGCCGGCGCGGCGCGGACAGCAAACGCACCTTTGGCTATCTGCGGTTCGAAGTGATCGCGGGGTTTGTCAACGCGGTGACGCTGTTCGCTATCGTTGGCTGGATTTTGTACGAAGCGTGGCTGCGCCTGGCGGCGCCTCAGCCGATCCTGGCCGGGCCCATGCTGCTAGTCGCCGCGGCGGGTTTGTTGGTCAATATCCTCGTGCTGTGGATCATGACGCGCGGCGAGACTGATCACGTCAATGTCAGGGGCGCCATTCTCCATGTGATAGGCGATTTGCTGGGATCGGTGGGCGCCATCATTGCGGCCGTGGTCGTGTATTACACGGGCTGGACACCGATTGATCCTATTCTTTCGGTTGTGGTGTCGGTGTTGATTGTGCGCAGCGCATGGGCGCTGCTGGCCAAATCGATGCACATCCTCCTGGAGGGCGCGCCCGATGGCGCTTCGCCGGAGGAGGTGGTGAGCGGCCTGATGAACAGCGTTGCTGGCTTGGCGGCGGTCAGCCATGTGCATGTGTGGCAGCTTACATCGGGGCGCGTGATGGCAACGCTGCATGTGCGCCCCGACGACGACAACGAGGCGCGCACCGTGGCCAGGCGCGCGCAGCGGGTGCTCAAGGAGCAGTTCAATATCGAACACGCCACCATCGCCATCGACTGGAACATCGAGGATGACGCTATTGCGTGCAGCCTGCAGCCTTCAGGTAAAGGCGGGCGGCGGGGCCGCGATCACGGCCACAGCCACAGCCACAGCCAAAGCCACGACCACAGCCACGACCACAGCCACGACCTCGATCATGGCCATCACCGTAAGGACAAAAGCTAGGGGGATTGAGCCGTGCCGGCTATTTGCGTCCATGAACCGTGTATATACTTCCAATGCGGACGCAGGTATGCGTATGCGTTTGCCGGCGGCGAGCCTTCGGGCGTGCGCCCGATTTCAATAACATACAGGAGACACGCGCGGGTAACCGGGGCGGGCGGCTTTTGCCCTGTATTTCGGCGAACCGGTGCGGCAAGGTAGATATCATGGCTGATCAACACTCACTGATCCACACCAAACGGCGACAGTTGTTGCTCGCTTCCGGAGCATTGTCTTGCCTGGGCGTACTTGGCGCAGGCCCGGCGCGTGCGGCGGGCAAAGAAGTTTCCTACGGCCAGGGCAGCATCGACCCAATTTTCACAGCGGGTTATGTGGCGCTGAAGAAAGGCTATTTCGCCGCCGAGGGGCTGGATGTGAAATACATCAACAGCCAGAGCGGCCCGCGCACCAACCAGTTGCTCGCGGCGCGGCAGATTCTGGTAGGCGCCACGGCGGCCACAGCCGCGCCGGCGCTGACCATCGCGGGCAAGCCTGCCGCCCTGATTTTCGGCTTTGACCGCCGCATGACGTACGCCAATGTGTTGGTGCGCAAGGCCGACTACGACAGCGGCAAGTTCCGCACCCTGAAAGACCTGGCCAACCAGAAGATAGGTGCTACGCAGCCCGGCTCGGTGACGGCGTTGATGGCTATTTACCTGACGCAGCAGGCCGGTATTGCGGACAAGGTCGATATCCGACCGCTGGGTGATCTGGCCACCATGCTGGCGGCACTCAAGACTGGTTCGGTGGCGGCAACCATGGCTACGGCGTCCATGATGGAGCAGGCGATTTCAGAAGGGTGGGGCATCCCCATCTTCAATGGCATCGACAGCGAAGTATGGAACAACTACATGAAGGGAGATGTGCCGGGTATTGCCGCCTATGCGCTGCGCGACGACATCGAGAAACGCCCACAAGACATACAGGCGTTTGTTAACGGCTTGGTCAAGGCGCAAGACTTCATCAATCAGCACACGCCGGAAGAAATCACGGACGCGATTTACCAGGATTACCTGAGCGCGCTGGCTCGTCCATCTGTGCTCAAGGCGATCAGCGACTACAAGGCCAACGTCTGGCTTCAGGACAACATCATCACCCCGGACGCATACAACCGCATGGCCGCCATCATGGGCGACGGGCGGCAGTTCTCCAATGAGCAAATGAAAACCGTGCCCTACGACCGCTGCGTCGACATGAGTTTTGTGCGCAAGGCGCGGGGCATCAAGCCGTGATTGAACTGCGCGAGGTCTCCAAGGCTTACCAGACGGACAACGGCCACACCTGGGCGGTGGGCAACGTATCGCTCAATGTCGCGCACGGCGAGTTCGTGTCCATCGTGGGCCCGTCGGGCTGCGGCAAGTCAACCTTGCTCAACATGATCGCGGGCTTTCTCGAGCCCACGGCGGGCAGCATCCGTGTTGCCGGCCAACCGGTGCAGGGCAAGCTGCCCGAATCGCTCGGCTATATTTTCCAGAAAGACACGCTGCTGCCCTGGTTTACCGTCTATCGCAATGTGGCGCTTGGCCTGAAGTTTCAAGGCATCCCTGAGGCTCAGATCAAACCTCGGGTCAAGCAGTTGCTCGAGCTAGGCCACCTCGAGGGCTTTGAGCATGCCTATCCTCATCAGCTCTCGGGCGGGATGCGCCGCCGCGTCGCGCTGTTGATGAGCCTGGCGGTCGAGCCCAAACTACTGATGCTCGATGAGCCTTTTGGCGCCCTGGATACCCATACCAAAACCCACTTGCATCGGGAACTGATGGAGATCTGGAGCAAGCTGGGCCAAACGGTGGTGATGGTGACACACGACCTGGACGAGGCCATCACCCTGTCTGACCGCGTGGTCGTGCTGTCGTCGCCGCCTAGCCGTGTGCTGCTGGACGAACGCATTGATATCCCGCGCCCGCGCGATGTGTTTACCGTGCGCGAGAGCCCGGCCTTTGTCAGGCACTTCCAGAGCATCTGGAGTGTATTGGGCGAGCAGTTTCGCAGCGCGGCATGAGTCAAGACACGGAAAAAACGTCAGAGCACAGCGTAGCAGCCGCGCCGCAGTCGCATGCCGCCACGTTGGCGCAATTGCGACGCCGGGCGGTGCGCCGGCGCTTTCATATCACGCTTTGGCAGGTAGGTATCCTGGTGGTGATATTCGGGCTCTGGGAGGGCCTGACCCGTATCCCCTGGTTTGTGGCCAACACGATCTTCGATCCGTTTTTCATCAGCCAACCTTCACGTGTGGCCGTGCGATTGTGGGAGTGGCTGCAGCCGGGCCCGAACGCCGTCTGGCCTCATCTTTGGCTGACGCTGCGGGCAACGTTTCTGGGGCTTGCCGTTGGTGTCGGCAGTGGTTTTGTCGTGGGGATGGCGCTCAGCAGAAACCGCTTTGTCGCAGACGTGCTAAACCCTTTCATCGTAGCTTTCAACTCTATGCCGCGCATCGCCTTCGTTCCGCTCATTACCATGTTTTTCGGGCTGGGCGTGGCATCCAAGGTCGTTACGTCATGGTTTGTGGTGTTCTTTCTGGTGTTCTTTAATACCTACAAAGGTGGCCGCAGCGTGGAGCGCGAACTGTTGCAGTTTTGCCAAACGCTCGGCGGCTCGCCCCGCCAGATACTCTGGCGCGTGCGTGTTCCTACCGCGGCAGCATGGACTTTCGCCGCACTGCCCAATGCAATCAGCTTCGCGCTGATCGGGGTTGTCCTGGCCGAGTTCGTGGGTTCTACGACTGGCATGGGTTATTTGATGATTACAGCCCTGGCCACGCTCAATGCGACCGATATGTTTGCTGCCGTGCTGCTGTTGTCCGTTGTCGGCATCCTGCTTGTGTATGGCGTCACGCTCATCGAGCGCCGTGTGCTGCACTGGGCACCTGAGTTCAGAGACAACAATTGAAGGCTGGTTGTTCGGGCCCGGCGCCTACGCTTCGATATGCATAATGGTTTCCGACTCGCGATTGTAGTAATCAAGGGCATAGGCCAGCTCGCCTTCGGATTGGGCATGTAGCATCATCAAAGGCTGGCCGGTTGCGATTTCGTCACCGAGGCGAGCCTGCACATACACCCCTGCGGCGGGGCTTCCGGGGGCGCCGGCCAGCTTGGCGAGCCGGGCCAGCTTGCGATTGTCGATGAATACGATACGGCCAGGATGCGCGGCGGCCAGCGGCTGTATATGCGCTGCGCGCGGTGGCTCGCGCAGGCCGCCTTGTGCGGCGCAGATGCGCTGGAACTTGTGCCATGCTTCGCCGCTGTCCAGGGTTTCCAGGGCTCGCCGCTTGCCGTCGTTATGCGCGGCTGCACCGCCCAGCTCAAGCACTGCGCCTGCCACGACAGCGGCCCGGTCGCGCAGATCCTGGGGCGCGTCGGCATCGTTGCGAAGAACGGCCAATACATCGCGCGCTTCAAGCGCTGGGCCTATGCCCCGGCCTACTGGCTGGCTGCCGTCTGTGAAAAGGCAACGTAGTGCCAGCCCGAAATGTGCCGCGGTGGTGGTCAGCTGCTCGGCGAGATGGTGAGCCACCCCGTCGCTGCGAACCTTGGCGGTAGGGCCGACCGGGATGTCGATCACCGCATGTGTGGCACCCGCCGCGATCTTCTTTGACAGGACTGACGCAATCATCTGGCCTTCGGTATCGATGTCCAGCTCGCGCTCGACGCGCACGAAGATATCGTCCGCCGGGCTCAGATGCATGGAGCCGCCCCACGCCAGGCAAGCGCCTTCGGCTTCCACCACGCGTTGCAGCGTCTCCAGGTCGAGATCCACAGGCGCAAGCATTTCCATAGTGTCGGCCGTGCCCGCCGGCGACGTAATGGCGCGCGACGATGTTTTGGGCATGACCAGGCCATTGGCAGCGGCGATAGCGGTGACAATGGGCGTCGTGCGGTTACCTGGCAAGCCCCCCACGCAGTGCTTGTCCACTACGATTGGAGAAGGCCATTGCAGGCGCTTGCCGACATCCACCATGGCCCGCGTCAGGTCGATGATTTCCTGCTCGTCCAGCGGCAGCGCGGCGGTGGCAGTCAGGAAGGCCGCCAAGTGCACATCGGTGTAGCGGCCGGCGACAACGTCGCGCACCACGGCGGCCAACGCTTGAGCATCCATGCGGCGGCCGTGTATGCGTTGACGCACGCCGGCCAGTGATTCGACCACTGGCGGGTGACGAACCTGCACCGTATCGCCATCATGGATGCCCAGCGCCTCCCAGGCGGCCTCCGAAAGCAGCACGGTGTCGAGCGCGAACTGTGCGTTGTCTGTCTGGTACAGCAAAGCCTGTACTTCCCGGGAGCCAGCCACAACCAGCACTTGTGAGCGGGATGACAAGCCTTCGGATACGCATACGTGGCACCCGGTGCGCATGATCGCGATAGCCTGATGGTGCGTATGCAGCCCCATCCGCGCAGCCTTCAGTGTGAGCGCGCCCGCTGTGGGGAGGGTGTCGGTCATAGCGGCAGTCATAGCGTGAATACCTGGCCTTGCAGCGGAACCGTGGTGGGCCAGCCCAGTTCGCGCCCGATGCGTTCGCGCAGCGCCTCTGAGGCGGATGGCTCGCCATGAACGATGAATACGCGTTTTGGCGGCTGCTGAAACCCGCTCAGCCAGCGCATCAGCTCATCGCTGTCGGCGTGGGCCGAGAGCATAGGCAGCTCGGCGACTTCGGCGTTCACTTCGATCCACTGGCCGAAGATCTTTACTTCGCCGGCACCGTCCAGCAGCTTGCGGCCGCGGGTGCCCGCGGCCTGGAAACCCGAAAAAAGCAGTGTGTTGCGATGATCGTGGGCGAATGCCGCGATATGGTGCAGTACGCGGCCGCCCGTAGCCATGCCACTGGCCGAGACGATGATCTTGGGATAACGATTGGCCGACAGCGCCTTGGATGCCTCTACGTCGCGCACATAGGTGACAGAGTCGCAGGCGGCCTGACAGTCGTGGGCGGACAGCCGGTGCTCGCCCGGATGATTGTGCAGGAGTTCGCTGGCGCTGGTGGCCATAGGGCTGTCGAGGTAGACGGGGACGTTGTCCAGCCGCCCGGCGCGGCGCAACTGCCACAGATGGTAAATCAGGGTTTGTGCCCGGCCCACTGCGAAAGCGGGGATGACGACTGTGCCGCCGCGCGCTACAGTGCGCTCGATGACGGCGCCCAATGCTTCCAATGGATCGGTGCGGTCGTGGCGACGGTCGCCGTACGTGGATTCGATGACGATGTAGTCGGCCTTTGGAACTGGTTCCGGATCCTGCATGACCGGATCGTTGTAGCGCCCCAGATCACCGGAGAAAACGATGCGTTGGCCGGCGATGTCGAGCTGTACGGTTGTGGCACCCAGGATGTGGCCCGCGCGCCGCAGCAGCATCCTGGCCCCGCCGGGTAGCGGGCTTTCACGGTGCAGAGGCACTGTGCGAAAGGACTTGAGTGCCCGCTCGGCGTCGGCCACTGTGTATAGCGGCAGGGCGGGGCTGTGTTTGGAAAACCCTTTGCGATTGGCAAATTCCGCATCTTTTTCCTGGAGGTACCCGCTGTCGCGCAGAATCAGCTCGGCCACGTCGCGGGTGGCTGCCGTGGCGTAAACCTGGCCCGAATACCCGTCTCGCCTTACGCGCGGCAGGGCGCCGCAATGGTCCAGATGTGCATGCGTCAATACGATGGCATCGATGCTGTGTGGATCCACCGGCAGCGGCTCCCAGTTCAGCTCGCGCAGGTTCTTCAGGCCTTGGAACAGGCCGCAGTCCACAAGGATACGTGTGTCGTCGTGTGTGATCAGGTGCTTGGAGCCGGTGACCGTGCCGGCACCGCCGAGGCTGGTGAATGAAAGCATGATGCGTCTTCCGTGTTGTTCTGGTTGGTGTGTGTTCCGGCTGCTCAGCCTTGCAGAGCGGCCACTGTTCCGTTGCCCGCCAATGCTTGTTGCTGCGCCAAGCTCCAGAGCGTATCGCGACGCCATCCTGCCAGCGTTGCCGCCGCGTCGGCCGCGTGTGCCCAGGTACAGCGGTTGGCGAACAGCATGCCCGCCACATCCAGCGTACCGCTGCGGCTTATATACCCCAGCGCCCGGGTTGCGGATGGGCCGTCGTCCAGTCGGCGCAGCACGCCGATCATCGGCTCGGGCCGAGTGTGGCAGAGCAACACGCGGGGCATACCGGGCGGAAAAAGTGTCTGCAGTCCGTTATCGTCCAGCGTGAACCGGGCCTCCAGGTCGTCGCGCGGTATGCGCAGCCGGCCGGGCTCGATGATGGCCGTGACACAGGCGTCATGGCCATGGCGCGCGAGATGCTCCCGCGCCCGCAAGGCTTCCTGCACTTGATAGGCGCCGATCGCAACAAATTGCGCCTCGGCTGTTGTGGGGTCGCCGGCAATATGCACGGCGCCCAGCGTCATGGCTTGCCGTGCCGCATCCCGACTGACGAACGTGTCCGTCTCACGCTTTGAAACCACGATGCAGGCAATTTCTCCGCGGCTACTGTATACCGACTGCAGCGCAGCCACAGCAGTATTGCCGTCCACCGGGAACAGCACGCGCGCGGTATCGGACATCTCGCCGAGCAATGCTTCGCCTATGGTCGGATCCTGGTGCGACTGCTCGTTTTTTGCGTTTTCCCACGTGTGCGAAGTAACCACCAAGGGCACTGACAGCCAGCCTGGCGCCTGCCCCAGCGCTTTCTGGTGCCGTGCAAAAATGATCTCTTGGCGCAGGATGCCTAGCATTTTCATGGCAAAGGCCTCATAGCTGACGATCAAGTTCAGCCCGCCCTTGTTGCCGAGTGCGGCTGCCGCCACAGCTTCTTCGTTCAGGGCAGTGATCACCGCGCCATGCAAGGACTCGGCCACACCAGGCTCGGGTGCATTGACGCGATGCTTCAGCAAGGCCAGCGTCTCGCCCATTTTGTTGCTGGCCAGCTCGTCGGGATTGCCGACGCGTACACGCAGATGCGGATTGGCCTGTACAAGCTCGACGAACCAGCGGTCTAGCGACGCCATCGCGCTCCCTTTCGTGCCGGGTGCCTCCCATTGTGGCGACGGCTGCCGTACGGCGGTTGGGTGGCGGGTTGCCAGTGCGTGCTGGCTCTCCAGCGGCCGCCCCTGACGCGCATGGGTACGTAGGAGGTCGATGGCTGCATCCAGCTCAGGCGGGGCTACCCGCAGCGTGCGCGTACTATCGTTGAACAGCTTGCGCGCGGCGTTGTCGAGATGGGGGTTGGCAGGCAAGGGAAGGTTGTGTGCGGCATTGGTGCCCGCACCAGGGAAGCCAAATCCCTTTTCGGTTTCGGCGATGATATATGGAAGCCGGGCGGGGTAGCGGGGGCTGCTGCCCGCTGCGAAGGCGCGCAACATATCCTCGGCCTCGATGATGGCCCAGGCGAAGGCCGCAGGATCGCGGCCGTCGATAATGATGGGTGCAAAGCCGTTGTGGCTCGCGTCGTCGGCCAACCAGCGCGCGCCGCCTTCCTGCAGGATTTGCGTGCGTTGTTCGATCCGGCGGCCATTGAGAATCATCACGGGGATCGCAAAGCCGCAATCGTCTGCGCGCCACCATCGGGTGGCCCAGTCCGCGCCGCGCTGTTCTTCGAACGCGCCGTCGCTGAGAAAGGCGACCAGGCTTTCGCCGGGCAAGGGCATATGCACATATTGCAGTTCGGCAAAACCGAGGTAGCCGCCTTCGGATACGGCCCCGGCAGTGTTTGGGCCGGCATGGCTGCCTAGCGGTGCAGCCGGCCGCCCCTTGCTGTCGATGGCAAAAGAATAGTAATCGGCAATTAGCCGCGACAAACCGGCTTCGGTGCGGTTGTAGCGCCCGCGCTGCGCGTCGGACACGTCACCCGTGAGAGCATTGACGGCTTCAATGGCGGCAACGCAATGGCCCTGGCCCATCAGCCACGCCCGGGTGGTGCCGGTAAGGGCATTGGCAAGCAGGTAGCCGACAAAGGCTGGCACCATATTCAACGCGCCGCCCGTATGCCCTTCGGGCGAGACCTTGAAGTCTTGCGCCGTCAGCGGCTGGCCGGCAAGATCGATGCGGCGAGCATACGTCATGTGCACCACTACGTTCATCGCCATACACGCAAGCCGGTCTGCGGCGGCGAGCTGTTCCTGTGCTTGCTCGGCGCTGGCTTGTGCATCGTGCCCCGCCAGCTTTGCGAGCATTGCATTGATACGGGACACAGTTTCGGGCCGGTGCACAATCGGGCCATAGCCAGCCAGCCATTTTGCGGCGGCAGATGACGAGTTCATGATCGTCTCCCATTGTAAGGGCCGGGCTCAGGTTCGGCAGTCGCCTTCGGCAGGCCCGCCCGATAGCGCATAGCTGTCGGCGGCCAGCGGGCAGGCATGCGTGGCGGCGATCCATTCTTCGTTGGTGGGCTCGACGCCCACCACGACCTGGCTACCTGCCGCCGAGATACAAGGCGCGTTCGCCAGGTTGGCCTGCGGATCGAGGCGCAGGCCCAGAAAACCAAGGGCATCGCACACACGGCGCCGGATTTCGGCACTGTGCTCACCGACACCGGCCGTGAAAACCAATAGCTCCAGCCCACCCAGCACAGCAACCAGGGCGCCGATCTCCCGGACGATCCGGCGCACATAAAGCGCCAGCGCATCCCGTGCGCGCTCGGCCTGGGCATCATTGCCCGCCTCGAGTTTCAGCAATGCGCGCGGCTCGGACGAGACACCCGAAACACCGAGCAGACCGGATTCGTTGTACAGGAGGTGCGCGACCTGCTCCAGGCTCAGTTTTTCGATTTCCATCAGGTAGATGACCGCGCCTGGGTCTAGCGTGCCTGGCCGCGTACCCATCATGAGCCCGTCCAGCGCCGAAAACCCCATTGTGGTGGCGACGCTGCGCAGGCCCTGCATGGCACATAGGCTGGCGCCGCTGCCAAGGTGGGCAACAATAGTGCGGCCATGTGCCAGGCTGCCATAGCGCTCGTCGAGCGCAACGGCCATGTATTCGTACGACAGCCCATGAAAGCCATAGCGGCGCAGGCCCCGCTCCCAGGCCGTATGGGGCAGGGGCAGCAATTGCTCGATCCTGGGCTGCGTGTGATGGAAGGCGGTGTCGAAGCACGCCACCTGGATCACCTCGGGCTGCTCGCGCAGCAGGATATCCATGGCCTCCAGTGCAAAAGGCTGGTGCAAGGGCGCAAGCGGTATATACGAGCGCAGATCAGCGATCACCCCGTCATCCAGGCGCACGGGCGCGAAGTATTTGCAGCCGCCATGCACCACGCGGTGCGCAACTACTGTGATGCGTCGGCCGTCAAGGCGATCGGTAATGCGTTGGCGTATCAGCGCCAGGGCTGAGCGATAGGGCTGTGCGGCATCGAGCGGCACGGCGAACGGCTGTACGCCTGTTTCTTCAAAACCGGGCGTAGGGCCGCCGATGCCCTGTACCTTGCCCCGCCAGAGAGGTTCGCGCGGCAGTGGTTCGTCGCATGCGTCGAACAACGCGAACTTGATGCTCGACGAACCGCAATTGAGCACGAGGATGACATCGCCCCGTGTGTTGTTTCGCGCGTGCGCCGTATTTATGTCGCTGCTCCCTGTGCTCGTGCCGGCAGCATGCCCAGCGCTAGTTCTTTGAACCATCCGAGTGTCCTCACTATGCCTTGCAAGCAATGATACATCGCGGCTATGGCTTTAAAACTACTACTTCATCTTGCAAAAACGGTGGTGAATATCATTAGCATTGGAGACATGCCTTTTTTATCCTCTCGGGCACCCCATTGACGTAGCGGCGCGCAGGCGGCGCGTCGGTGTTGCCCGGAGGCCTGTTTTTACATGTGGGATTTGCATATTTTGTTTCAGCGGCATGCGCGGGAAATCAACCATTACCTGCGCAAATGCGGTCACGGCGATGACGACGCAGCCGACCTGACGCAGGATGTCTTCGTCAAAGTCTTGCATGCTGCACCGCCGGCATGCGTGTGCAACCCTAGGGCCTACCTGTATGCGGTCGCCCGCAACCTGTCCACCGATGTCCATCGCCGCCGGCGCATCGTTCAAATCGCCCCGGTGGCCCACGACTCGCTGGGCGATATCCCAGACCCTACCCCTGATCCCGAGCGCGTCGCGGCCGGCCGACAGCAGCTTGCAGCCATGCGCAAAGCGCTCCTCAGCCTACCCGAGCAAACACGCCGCGCGTTCGAGCTTTACCGCTTTCGCGACATGACCATCGCCGAGGTCGCAGGAGAACTCGGCTTGTCCGTCACGCGCACTTGGGTGCTTATTCAGCGGGCCTGCACGCATTTGCGTTCCGTGCGTCACCGCGCTATCTCACCCATTACGCAAAATCAATAGCGCGGTGTGAGAAAAACATCACATCCCAATCGTTCTACCTCCAGGGCCCGCAGGCGGCGTATGCCGCAAGGCGGGGTCATCACGGTTCTGTAAATCGTTATTGGGGGTTAGATGAACGCTGCACGCAGTAAACCGCGGCACGCCGGGGCCCGGCTGCCCGTCATGTTTGGTACCGTTTTTGTTTTCACCGCGTTGTTATCCACGGCGCACGGGCGGCCCTCGCCCCCCAATTCTCCCGGCAAAACCACAGCCGCGCCCGCTGGCGCGGCGGCTGGCGCCAGCGCTGGCGACGAACCCACAACCATGCTCGGCAGCGTTCGCGTCATCGGGCAACGCGTTACCGATCCCGCCGATGTTCCCTACAGCACACCGGGTTCCAGCGCATACATCTCCGGCGAACAAATCGAACGCTTCCGCGGCACATCCGTGGGCGACTTCCTATCCGGCATCCCGGGCGTCATGAATGCCGATAGCCGCAATTCTGGTGCCGTCGATGTCAATATCCGAGGCATGCAAGGCCAGGGCCGCGTCCCCGTCATTGTCGACGGCGCTACCCAGGAAACCACCATCTGGCAAGGCTACAACGGCGCTTCGCCGCGCACATATATCGATCCAGATTTCATCAGCAGCGTTTCGATTGAAAAGGGGATCAGTTCTGGGGCTGATGCTACAGGTGCAACTGGCGGGATCGTTCGAGCACGAACCCTCATCCCAAAAGATATCTTGGTCCCAGGCAAACAGTTCGGCATACGCCTCAAGGGAGGATTCAATACCAACAGCTCGTCCGCGCCCGCTGCGGGCACCGATGGGGGATGGAATACGCGCAGAGCAGCTTATTACCACAAACTCCCATCTGCCGATTCACAATTTGCTACGACTGGCATGAACAGGCCATCGTTACTCGACCCCACTGGTGCGTCAAGCAGTATGGCGATCGCGGGTACTTATGACTACATAGACTTCGTTGCGGCCTACGCACAGCGCCATAACGGCAACTACCATGCGGGTACGCACGGTCGAGGAGGGGCGCGGTTGATCGCCGACCGAGATCCCGAGGGCACGCGGGTGGCATTTGACAATACGGGTTTGACTCCATATCGCGAGGGAGAGGAGATTCTCAACACGTCTTACGACAACAAGTCATGGATGTTAAAGGCAATAATAAAACCAGGGGTAGGGCAAACTCTCACCTTAGGCTACACCAAGTATATAAGTGATTATGGCCACCTCATGTCTTCGCGGCTCGTGTCCATGCCTTATCAAAGTTGGCTCAGCAGCATCGACCTCGATACGTACACTGCCCAATACAGACTAAGACCAGAGGGCAATGATCTCATTGATCTTAAGATTAATGCGTATGTCAGTGCCGTTGATAATCGTATCAACGTTCTGGACCTCGTGCGGCGGCGCAGTATGCTGACACCCGATGCGCCGCCCACGAAGCGTTACTTCCCGATATTGAGTTGGATAGGGAGCACTAGGACAGGGGTGACGGCATCCAATACGTCGGTATTGCCCACAAGCCATGGCAATGTAACGCTTGAATATGGCGGTGGCTTTGTTCGAGAGGACGTGGGACTACCCAGCGGTGTTGATTTCGATTGGTATACCAATGGCCAGGACTATCCTCGAGAGGGGCGCCGCGATGAATATAGTGCTTTCACAGCCTTCAAGTGGAAACCATACGATTGGCTTTCTGTGGACGGCAGTGCGCGCTATTCCCGCTTTATGACCATTGACCGGCATCGGTCATTGGCTGCGCCGTTTGAACGCAGTGATTCTGGATGGTCCCCACAAGCCGGCTTGACATTCGAGCCTGTGACTGGATTACAGGTGTATGGAAAAATTGGCCGTGCGGTACGTGCAGCCAGCACGTTCGAATCGGTGACTGGGCCTTCTTTTTATTATCCTGTCGAGTCGAATCCGGTGAAACTGGAGCGAGCCCGCAACATAGAAGTCGGCGTCAACTACTTGAAGAACGGAGTATTCAACCTCGCTGATAAGATCAGGTTCCATGCAGCGTACTTTGATAATCATATCGATGACTTTCTGACCAGGGCCGGTGTATGGCGAGAGATCCCCGTGGGTTCGGGTTGGTATGTCGAAACACTCGGCCGCATCAACCTCGATTACGCAAAAATGCGTGGTGTCGAAGTATCTGCTGAATACGATGCTGGTCGGTACTTTGGCAGCATCGCCGTGAATCACTATACGCATGTGATGTTCTGCGCGCCGGCTCATTTGATCTCGCCAGCGGGGCCGGATTGCAGCCCGGGAGGTCTGCCGCATAGCTATACCTTACAGCAAGTTCCTCCCAAGCATACCGTTACTGTCAATCTCGGTGCCCGGTTCCTTGAAAAGAAGCTGTTACTAGGGTCTCGGATTCGTTATATCGGCAGTCGGTACTCGCCTGGGGTGCGGGTGAACATCGGCGCTGGAGGTGTGGAACCATCGGCGTGGAGGCCATACACGCTCGTTGATGTTCACGCCACTTATAAGCACAGCGACCATGTCAGCTTCAACGTGGCAGTAGACAACATTACCGATCGCTTTTACGCCGATGCGCTTAATGCCGCATCGATGCCAGCGCCAGGGCGCACTATACGTGGCAGCATGACTATTAAGTTCTGATACCTAATAGCACGGTAACGGGCGCCGTTTCACTGCCAGGGGGCGGTTCGTTACCAGCCAGTTTCTCGATAGGACAAAGTCATCTCAGCGCTGATCCGCTGAATCCTCGTGTCGATATCATAACGATCAACGTCACCAAGGCGACGTAACGGGGCGGTGGTTATCTAGTCAATCGCCACCAACACGCACTGTGTTTAGTCTGGAGAGTTGACCTCATGAAGAGCTTGGCCTGTTTTCTTGGTTGTTTTTACTCTTAGGAGGTACGTTATGACTGCGTTCAAGAAAGTACTTTTGACCATGGTGCTGACAGGGCTCGGCGGAGCCGTCCATGCAGACATAGTCGGTGGCCAAGCTCATGTCGATTCTGGAGCAGTTCGGGTCGGGCCATCCGATTTTCGAGAGCAGAATATGGCTGGTATCGGCGTAGATGGACTGCTTCGCGGACGGTTTGCTCCAGCGTCTCATTTTGCACGTGATCGATATAAGAACAGCGCTGGTGTTTACCAAACAAGTGGGCGGCGAGCCGTCTAGGACGGCGCTCCAGGTCGAGGACCCGCTGACCACAGCAAGATCGGCGTATGGTCGTTCGCCAAAGTCGGCAGCCAGGATGTTTGGTTCGGTGAGTGGGACGCTGAATCAGCAACCGGCGCAATCGGTACGAAGACGGCGGGCACTCATACCACGTGGTACGTCGGCGAGAACGGCGATGTGGCACGCACGTTGCCTACGGCACCCGTCAGCTATACGGTGCGGTCTATCAACAACTACACGGGTGCCGCGTTGCCCACCAGCACGTTGACGGCGAATTTCACGACCGGTACCGCGGGTTCGGTGGGTGACATCGCATTCTCTGAAGGCACCATCCGGACGGTGGGCAGCGATGTGCAACTGGCCGCTTTAGGCGTCAATGTTGCAAGTAGCGGCGGCATGGCTGGCACGCTGGATGGCAAGTTTTTCGGAACAGGCGCATCGGCGGTGGCGGGTTTGGTGAAGTTCGCCGATCGCACTCGAGACACGGCGTTCGGCGGAAGCAAGAATCCCTAATGCGTGGATGATCAGGTGCGCGGCAAACCTCCCCCTTCAGGGCGGGGAAAGATAGCGCGGACGCCGTAGGCGTCCTGCACGCAGCTAATGCGGTGTCCGCTGCTGTTCGATGTGCTGGCGGATGACGTCGATGGGCGCACCCCCACAGCTACCGGCAAAATAGGACGGCGGCCATAACGCGCCGCCCCACAGCTTCTGGCGAATGCTGGGGTCGTTTTTCTTGCGGATCATTCGGCTGGATACGCCCTTCAAGCTGTTGAGCAGCGCCGAAACAGAAACCTTGGTGCCGTGCCGCCGCACAACACCAGCCGGACATGCCCAGCCTGCGGCCATGTCCACGCGGACAACCGCAAGACGCAGGCGCGGTTTGCGTGCGTGCAATGCGGCTACGAGGAAAACGCCGATGTGGTCGGCGCGATGAATATTTTGGCGCGGGGACACCGCGTTGCAGCCTGTGGAGAGGACGTCAGCCGTGCAAGGCCCGCAAGGGCCACACACGCAGCCTCTGCGAAGAGGGAACCCATCGAAGCGACGCACAGCAGCCTTGCGCCGCTGTGAGCGCCGTAGGAATCCCTTTTCTTTAAGGAGGGGAGGATGTCAAGCTCCAAAGGTTGGGTGACAGCGAGCGTATCTATGCTGGGCCATGTAATGCGTGTGTGTATGTTCCTTTTCGTGATGGCTGGTGCAGTTGCTGGGTTGCCGGCTATTGCGCAATTAAATGATGATGTGCAGCGACGTGCCGAGCAGGGCGTGCTGCGGTTGGAGGCAGGCCAGATTGACGCGTTGATGGGCAAGGGCTTGGCCAATCATTCTGATGAACATGGTATCGCAGCCGAAGGCCAGCCTTACATGCTTGCGCATACTGCGGCGGCCCTCGGCCGGGCGCTTTATCTCGCACTTCAGCACCGTCAATGGCCTGTCGCCACCCGGCTGCTCTCGGCGTATCAGGGCTTGGCGGATTACGACCCGATGCTGTTGCATTATGCGCGGGGCATGCTTGCACGTGCAGAAGGAAACTCTCGCGAGGCGCAGGCTGAATTTCGCGCGGTGCTGGTACAAGCGCCCGATTTCCTGCCCGCCCGGTTGGAGCTTGCGCGAGCATTGTTCGATGATGCGCAGGATATCGAAGCGGCGCGGGCGTTCGCAGGCGTGCTTGCTTTGATCGGCGGCACGGACGCCCGGACGGCGGGCGTCCGCCGGTCTGTCGATGCTTATCTTGCCGCCATCGGGCAGCGTCGGGCTTGGGGTGGGGCGCTATCCATGGGCGCAAGATGGTCGGACAATGTGAATCGTACGTCGGCCAGCCGCACGTGCCTGGTTCCGGGCGGTGGTGGCCTGTGCATGATAGAACGCACGCTGCCTGGGCCGGTAAAGGCAGTAGGCGGTGACTACGAGGTCAATGTACGTCGACGCATGCCGCTTTATGGGCATCACGGGGTGTATGTGCGCGCGGGCGCGCTTGGTACACGCTTCCGGGCTTATCGCAGCCATGATGACGCAAGCCTTGCCGTGTTGGCCGGTTACAGCTACCGCGACGCTCGTTTTCAACTGATTCTGGCGCCGACATTCGAACAGTATCGCTGGGGCGGGCGCCTGCTTTACAACGCCTGGGGTGTGCATGCCGAAGGCAATTACTTGCTGGGCCCGCGCGCATCGCTAAAGTTCGATGTCGGCTACAAAAGCATGCACTACCATAGCCGCGATTATGCGGGTGTGAATCGAACCGGAAATCGCGGAGGCTGTTGGGTTAAAGTAAAACAGGTTCCTCAGCCGGTGCTGCAAGTTGTCGATAGTATCGCTCTTCGGCTTCGGCCGGCGGGATATCACCGATCGAGCCC
>NZ_WWER01000016.1 GCF_009857885.1 Pusillimonas sp. TS35
GGTGCAGCCGCAAGAGAAGTAGAGGATTCGCTCATTAAAACAAATGTCCATTTACCAAAATTCATGGACACCTATCTTGATGAGATTTACATGAGAGCGCTAGACGGTACTGGGCGTACGCTTACGGCCAAGGCTTATTAATTGCAAGCCATTTATGTAATACCCGCTTTTTTATCGAGAGAGTAGAGGGATGCCCGGGGTTCGACCTACTTCAATCGAGGCCTACTGCTCGGGCTGGGTTGATTGTCTTCCATAGACTGCAAATCATCGTTATGCTCGGCATCATCACATGCATGACGGAATGCTTCAACAGTTAGGGAAAGGATTGACCCTCCAGCGACTCCAATAATAGCAAGGCTGCTATTACCAGAATCCGCTGAGCCTCTGGTTTTTTCTAAAAAATCTAGATAGTGGAGCATTTCGCCACGCTTTACAGTTGTTAGCTGGTCTAGATTTTCTCTGGTTTCCAGCGGTTTTTCGGTATCCGATTCTGCGCAATATCCTTGAGCTTTTAATTTAAAGGTTCCGTCAGAGGCCGAGCCGTATATAAGCCAATGCGCATGATGACCCTCATAGTTCGTGATTTCAGGGTGATATTTTTTTAGTAGGGCCTGAAATGGGGCTTTGTATTCGGTGGGGTAGTTCTCACTCGTGAATCCCCACTTTTTTCTCTCATCTTGGATGCTATTTTTCTGAGCTTTGAACTCAATGAGTCGGAACTGGGTCCCGTCGCTCAAGAGTAAATCGCCAAAAGCCTTTTCTGCGTTGCCATCTAGAGGAAAGGCGAAGCTGATTCTAGGGAGAATGTTTCGAACGAAGGCATACTCGACGGTTTTTTCCCACCACATCTATGTTTCCTTTTTTTCATCCTATTTGTCTGGTCGCCCAGTGACGAAATACGAAGAGTTCTTAATCTATGAGTTCATTTTCTGTGAAGGGAGTGGCAGTCTTTGTAAGTTTGTTTTTTTGTTTTTTCTTGGGAGGATTGGTTGCTCTAATCAAATAATCTTCCAGAGCGGGCGCGAGATAGTTGAATTCAAGCGGAAAACCAATTGCTCCAATTGACGCTACTTCTGACCAGCGAGTACGGGGCAGATAGGCTTCTTTATCTTGAGGGCGGTCCCGAGTGAGGACATGGCCAAGCAAGCGATTCGATATCCCATATCCTTTGTACCCTCCTCCACCTAGTGAGGCTCCAAGTCCTATGTAAACGACGTGCCCGGCTCCGTCCATTAATGCGTACACACCGCCTTTATTGTGATAAGGAACGGAACCTTGCCAATTCCAGCCAAACTTCCACGTTGGCCGTTCAGGTCCTAGGTGAGTGCTCCAGTGCCTTTCAAAGAAGACGTCTGTCAGTTTCTCGATTTCCGAGGATGTTGTCATTTGGTGAATAAGGGCAATGTAGGCCCGTTAGATGCCGTCGAAATGGGGTCGGTCGCGGTGACCTTAGTGCAGGGTACATTATCACGAATTGTTACGAAAACGCCACGGGACTCGTCGCTATACGGGTATGAAGCCTCGGCTGATAACCTCAACATAGGTCATCTGACGGCAAAAATACCCCTCCAAAGGGGGTATTTCATCCTGAAGGTGAGGGATGGGATTTTGGTCATTTAAAACGGTGGCCAGGTGTCCGTCAGCGTTGCCCTCCTCCAGGGCGGACTTCATTTTTCGCCTGCCTCTTCCAAAAAAACCATTTTTTGGCTTGGCTGATGCACATCAGCCCGGCGGTTTCGTTGCGCTTGCCTACTTCACGACTACTTGTACTTTGCGAAATTCACTTCACGACTACTTGTAAAAACAGCGTTTTTTGCCTATTTTCAGGACAAATCGGTGTTGTAGTTGTGAAGTGAGCTCCTGAGGAGCCTTCGGCGTGCTCTGACGGCTTGGGAGAAATTGACCAAGAAATACAACGTACAAAAATCTCATAAGTATCTGGATGTGAAGGGGAAATGTGATTACTTCACGACTTTGGCCTATGCGCTGAAGAGCGGTTTGGTTCACGACTACTTGTTCTAAGTCGACCACTTCACGACTACTTGTCGTAGTTCACGACTTACTTGTACGTCCACACAAGACGGGCGACTGGCAGGTCTTCAACCGTAGCGGCATCACACATCTGGTATCCATCAGCGGCTCTCACATCACCATGATCGCCGCCCTGGGCGGGCTCTCCGTGTATTGGCTGGCCCGGCGCCTGCGCTGGCGCGGCAGGCTGCTGGCTGAACGGCTGCCTGCTCGCCTGCCAGCGGCCTGGACGGCGCTGGCCGTGGCCTGGTGTTATTGCCTGTTGGCCGGGTGGGGTGTGCCGGCGCGGCGCACCTTTTTGATGCTGGCCGTGGTCGCTATTGCATACGTGCTGCGCGTGCCGGTCACAGGTACGCGCATCGTCTGCCTGGCAGCGCTTTTTGTCGTCTTGCTGGACCCGTGGGCTGTGCTGGCCAGCGGCTTCTGGCTGTCTTTCGGCGCGGTAGCGGTACTGCTGACCAGCACCCAATGGCGCGGGATGGCCATTGGCCTGGCGCCCCCATCGCGCATGCTGCGCTGGCGGCGGGCCGTGGTAGCTGCAATATCCCTGCAACTGGCGGTGTCGGTGGCTTTGATGCCGGCACTGGCACTCAAGTTTCACGAGATATCGCTGGTATCGCCATTGGCGAACGCCTACGCGATTCCGCTCATCGGCGTGGTTGTCACGCCGCTATCGCTGCTGTGCGCCGCCGCCTCGCTGATACCAGGCGCCGGGCCTGTGGCCGGCGTCTTCGCTGCCATCGGGCATGGCGTACTGCAGGCCGTCATGGCGCCCACCGCATGGCTGGCCGCGTTGCCGGTCGCCAGTTTGCCTGCTGCCGCCGCGCCATTCTGGACCTTACCGCTGGCGTTGGCGGGCATCGCGCTTGCCGTCGCGCCATATGGGCCGCCGCTGCGGCGGGCGGCATGGTTGCTTGTATTGCCGGCATTGTGCTGGCGCGCCGAGCGGCCGCCGCACGGCGACTGGTGGCTCGATGCGCTGGACGTCGGGCAGGCGGGCGCAATTGTCGTGCGAACCGCCAGCCAGACCTTGCTGTTCGACACTGGCGGCGCCCATCATGGCGGCATCGATGACGGCGCCCGTATCGTGCTGCCTTTTCTGCGTGCCGCTGGTGTGCGGCGGCTGGATGTGCTGGTGGTATCGCACGCCGATTCAGACCATGCGGGCGGTTTGCACAGCGTCTTGCAGGGCGTTGAGGTGGGGCAGTCCTATGCGTCTTTTGATCTGCCCGATGCAGTGCACCCGGCAGCGCCCGCGCGCATGCCGGTACGGTCGGCACGTTGCGAGCGGGGCAGGGCATGGGTCGTCGACGGGGTTGAATTCACCTTTCTGTGGCCCGACGCCTTGCCGCAGTCCCGCAATGCGAGTAGCTGCGTGCTTCGCATTCGCGGCCCCCACCATACTGCGCTGCTCACCGGCGATATCGGCGCTCGCCAGGAGCGGCGGCTGATTGATGCCGGCCTCGGCGGCATCGATGTGGTCATGGCACCGCATCACGGTTCAGCGTCATCATCGAGCATCATGCTGGTCCATGCTACCCGACCCGCCCACGTCATCGCTCAGGCAGGTCGTTGGAGCCCCCACGGTCACCCCAGCCCCTATGTGCAGCGTCGTTGGGAAGCAGTGGGTGCACACTTCTGGCGCACCGATAGCGATGGCGCGATCAGCATCCAGTCGTCGAAGGGAGCCTTGTCGGCGATCAGTGCGCGAGCACGCCGCGGGACATACTGGGGCGGATCTTAGGGGTGCAGGACATCGCGCGGCGCTATCGCCGCACCGCTCGCGCAGGCTTGCTTATCGCCCCTGAATCGGCGATCATGATCTTATGCCGCCCACAAGGCGGCTACGCCCGGCACGGGGTTTGCTTCACAGCGTTCAGCGCCGCGGGGGCCCGCGCCAGGCACAAAAACAGCATCGAAAATTTTCCACAAGATGTTTTCAGAAGCGAACCATGAGACAAACAAAACCTCTCCGGCTTCATGTGCCGGAACCCTCCGGCCGTCCAGGCCACGCTACCGATTTCTCCTATCTCAGGCTGGCGCCGGCCGGCGAAGCGCGCAAGCCTGCGCTGGATGCCTCGGTGCACGATACGTCCGACCTGGCCTATACACTGATCCGCGTACTGGATGATGAGGGCACGGCGGTAGGCCCCTGGGCCGAGCCGGCCATCGACACCGAGTTGCTGCGGCATGGCCTCAAATCCATGATCAAGACACGCATTTACGATGCGCGCATGCTGATTGCGCAGCGGCAGAAAAAGATGTCGTTCTACATGCTGAGCCTCGGTGAAGAAGCCATCGGCACGGCGCAGATCCTGGCGCTGCGCAAGGGCGACATGTGTTTCCCCTCGTACCGCCAGCAAGACTTGCTGATCGCGCAGGGTGTGCCGCTGGTCGACATGATGTGCCAGCTGTTCTCCAACGACAAAGATCGCCTCAAAGGCCGTCAACTGCCTGTGATGTATTCCATGCGCGATTACGGCTTCTTCTCCATCTCCGGCAACCTGGCTACGCAATTCGTACAGGCAGTGGGTTGGGCCATGGCCTCGGCAATCAAGGGTGACACCAAGATTGCATCGGCATGGATCGGAGACGGGGCGACGGCCGCGTCCGACTTCCAGACGGCGCTTACCTTTGCCCATGTGTACCAGGCGCCGGTCATCCTGAATGTCATCAACAATCAGTGGGCCATTTCCAGCTTCCAGGCACTGGCGGGCGGCGAAGCCACCACGTTTGCCGCGCGCGGCATCGGTACAGGCATCGTGTCGCTCCGAGCCGATGGCAACGATTTCCTGGCCGTGCACGCGGTGTCCAAATGGGCCGCCGAACGCGCGCGCGCCAACCTGGGCCCCACGCTGATCGAATGGGTCAGCTATCGCGCCGGCCCGCACTCTACGTCCGACGATCCTTCCAAGTACCGGCCCGCCAATGACTGGTCGCGATTCCCGCTGGGCGATCCCATCGAGCGGCTGGCGCAGCACCTGAAACAGATCGGGGCATGGTCGGCCGAGGAACACAAGCAAGTGCAGAAAGAGATCGAGGCTGAAGTCGTGGCGGCGCAGAAGGAAGCCGAGTCGCACGGCACACTGGCCAACGGCCAGGCGAGCAGCGTGGCCACCATGTTTGAAGATGTCTACAAAGACATGCCCTGGCATTTGCGGCGCCAGCGCCAGCAGGCGGGGGTGTAATCATGAGCGAGCACACAAGCGGTACCCAGTCGCGGCCCATGACCATGATCCAGGCGTTGCGTTCTGCCATGGATGTAATGCTGGCGCGGGATGAAAACGTCGTGATCTTTGGCCAGGACGTTGGCTACTTCGGCGGCGTGTTCCGCTGCACCGAAGGCTTGCAGGCCAAGTACGGCAAAACACGTGTATTCGATGCCCCGATTTCGGAGGGCGGCATCGTCGGCGCGGCGGTCGGCATGGGGGCCTATGGCCTGCGGCCCGTCGTCGAGATCCAGTTCGCCGATTATTTTTACCCAGCCACGGACCAGATCGTGTCCGAGGCGGCGCGGCTGCGCTACCGTTCGGCAGGCGAATTCATTGCGCCGCTCACGATACGCATGCCGTCCGGCGGCGGCATCTATGGTGGGCAGACGCACAGCCAGAGTCCCGAGGCGTTGTTTACGCATGTTACCGGCCTGCGTACCGTTATGCCGTCCAATCCGTACGATGCCAAGGGCCTGTTGATTGCCGCCATCGAGTGCGACGATCCTGTTATCTTCCTGGAACCCAAGCGTCTGTATAACGGGCCCTTCGACGGCCACCACGACCAGCCCGTGGTGCCCTGGTCCAAGCATCCCTTGGGCAATGTGCCCGAAGGCTACTACGCAATCCCCCTCGAATCGGCCGCCGTTTTCCGAAAGGGGGCGGATCTCACCGTGCTCACCTACGGCACCATGGTGTATGTGGCCGAGGTTGCGGCCCGCGAAACGGGCGTCGATGCCGAGATCATCGACCTGCGCAGCCTTTGGCCCTTGGACATCGACACCGTCGTGTCCTCGGTGCGCAAGACGGGCCGCTGTGTGGTGCTGCACGAGGCCACGCAGACCAGCGGTTTTGGCGCGGAGCTGGCCACACTGGTGCAGGAGCACTGCTTCTACCACCTTGAAGCACCCATTGAGCGCGTCGCGGGGTGGGACACACCGTACCCTCATGCTCACGAATGGGCGTATTTTCCCAGCCCCACTCGGGTGGGCAATGCTTTTCGCAAGGTGATGGATGAGTCCCCCGGGCGCCCTGGAAGCGGGTTTGCGCCCACCAGTGGGAGGGGGGAATAACCATGGGCGTGCATATCATCAAGATGCCGGACATTGGTGAAGGCATTGCCGAGGTTGAACTGGTCGAATGGCATGTAAAACCGGGCGACGCGGTGACCGAAGACCAAGTGCTGGCCGACGTCATGACGGACAAGGCTACGGTGCAGATTCCGTCCCCAGTGCACGGCACAGTGACCGCGCTGGGCGGCAAGGTGGGCGAGGTGATGGCTGTGGGGGCGGAGCTTATCCGGCTTGAGGTCGAAGGCGAGGGCAACGAGCACCTTCATCGCGATCGGGAGCGGGGCCACGCGGCGGCGGTACCGTCGGCGGCGGCCGGCGCTGAGGTACAGGCTTTTGCCCCTCCTGCGGCGGAGGCGAAAGCTCCGGGCGCAGGGGATGCTGCACCCAGGGATCAAGAGGGTGCGCGCGATGTGGGGGCAGCGGTATCACGCTTATCTCCAAACGATGGCGGTATTGGCGCGTCGGCGAGCGGCGTGGCTGGCAATGAAGCCGCATCGCCAGCAGCGCCGGAGCGCGGCGATAGGGCTGCCCCAGCAATTGGCGGCGCACAGAGCGGCGCGGGCACGATGGCGATACCCCGTGCGGCGGCGGCAGTGCCCGCGCTTTCCGGGGCGACGGAGCTGCCGGCCCGCCCGCACGGCGGCAGGCCCCTGGCCTCGCCGGCAGTACGCAAGCGAGCCTGGGATCTGGGGCTGGAACTTCAGTACGTCGCCGGCACCGGCCCTGCGGGGCAGATCACGCATGCGGACATCGATCGCCATCTGGCTCGCGCGCAGGGCGGGGCTGCCGCGCCGGCCAGCGGCGCGCGCGGCTATGCCCGCCGAGACGACGAACAGAAGGTGCAGGTGGTGGGGCTGCGGCGCAAAATTGCCGAGCGCATGCAGGAATCCAAGCGCCGCATTCCGCACTTCAGCTACGTCGAAGAAGTGGATGTCACCGAGCTCGAGGCGCTGCGAACGCGCATGAACGCCCAATGGGGGGGCCAGCGCGGCCGTTTGACGCTGCTGCCTTTCCTGGCCCGCGCCATCGTTGTTGCCTTGCGCGATTTTCCGCATATCAACGCCCGCTATGACGACGACGGCGGTATTGTCACGCGTTATGGCGCCGTGCACCTGGGGGTGGCCGCGCAGACGGATGCGGGGTTGATGGTGCCGGTGCTGCGACATGCCGAAACCATGGATGTCTGGGCCTGCAGCGCAGAAATCGCGCGGCTGGCGGAAGCGGTGCGCGGCGGCCGCGCCTCTCGCGACGAACTCACCGGGTCCACCATCACACTCAGCAGCCTGGGGGCGCTGGGCGGGCTGGTGTCCACGCCCGTCATCAACTACCCCGAGGTAGCGATTGTGGGGGTGAACCGCATCGTTGAACGGCCCGTCATCCTCCAGGGCGCCGTCGTGGCGCGCAAGATGATGAATCTATCCTCGTCGTTCGATCACCGGGTGGTCGACGGCATGGATGCGGCGCAGTTCATACAGCGGATACGCGGCTGCCTCGAATGCCCGGCCCTGTTGTTTGTCGAATAGGGGGCGGCATGCAATCATTTTCTACGACGCTGTTGATCATCGGCGCGGGGCCCGGCGGCTATGTGGCCGCTATCCGTGCCGGCCAGCTGGGCATACCGGTTACGGTGGTCGAATCGGCGGCGGTGGGGGGCACGTGCCTTAACATAGGCTGTATCCCGTCCAAGGCGCTGATCCATGCTGCTGAGCAGTTTCATGCCGTTGCCAATCATGGCGAATCCTCTGTGCTGGGCATACAGACGGGCGGCAAGCCCACGATCGACATCGCACGTACGGTTGCCTGGAAGGACGGTATCGTCAAACGCCTCACGGGTGGCGTGAGCGCACTGCTGAAGAAGCAGGGTGTGCGGGTGCTGCGAGGCACGGCGCGCATCATCGACGGCAAGACAGTCGAAATGCGCCACGAAGGCAGCGACCTGCACATTCATTGCGACCATCTACTGCTGGCAACGGGCTCCGAGCCCGTCGAACTGCCCGGGCTGCCGTTTGGCGGGGCTGTGATTTCCTCCACCGAGGCGCTGTCTCCTCCATCTCTGCCGTCCAGCCTCGCCGTGGTGGGAGGCGGCTACATTGGCCTGGAGTTGGGCATGGCCTATCGCAAGCTCGGCGTCGAGGTTCATATCGTCGAGGCGCGTGAACGCATTTTGCCGGCCTACGACGCCGAACTTGGCAAGCCCGTGGCCGACGCGCTGCGCCAGTTAGGGGTGGCCATGCATCTGAACAGCGCCGTGCGCGGCCTGGA
This sequence comes from Pusillimonas sp. TS35, assembly GCF_009857885.1. Lineage (GTDB taxonomy): Bacteria > Pseudomonadota > Gammaproteobacteria > Burkholderiales > Burkholderiaceae_B > Allopusillimonas > Allopusillimonas lactea. The sequence goes on from NZ_WWER01000016.1 coordinate 8,576, forward strand.
CGCGCGCGGCGGCCTCTTGATCGAACGGGTCGATATGGCGGCGGGTAAAGATCCGCAGAGCGAGACACTCCACGTCGGCAAGGTTCTCGTTGCGGTGGGCAGACGGCCTCGCATAGCTGGCTTCGGACTGGAAAGCCTTGGGCTGGATATGGATGGCCGCGCGGTAAGGGTGGACGATCAATGCCGCACATCGATGCGCGATGTGTGGGCGATTGGAGACCTTACCGGCGAGCCCATGCTGGCGCATCGAGCCATGGCGCAAGGCGAGATGGTGGCCGAGATTATCGCGGGCCGTCGTCGCCGTTTCGCACCCGCAGCGATACCGGCCGTGTGTTTTACCGACCCAGAAGTGGTGACCGCCGGCTTGAGCCCTGAGGCAGCACGGATCGCAGGACTGGACTGCATCAGCGCGGCATTCCCCTTCGCTGCCAACGGCCGCGCCATGACACTGGAGTCATCGGACGGCTTCGTGCGTGTGGTGGCCCGGCGGGACGACCACCTCATCGTGGGCTGGCAGGCGGTGGGGCGGGGCGTTTCCGAACTGGCCGCCGCATTCGGGCAGTCGCTGGAAATGGGCGCGCGGCTCGAAGACGTGGCCGGTACTATCCATGCTCATCCCTCGCTGGGCGAGGCCGTGCAGGAAGCCGCGCTGCGCGCGCTGGGCCACGCACTGCATGTGTGAGGGCGCACTATCGCGCAAGACGCCGCGCGGCAAACAGTGCGTTCCCGCTCTGGACGTACAATCAATTTGCTTTTGTTCTGGTGCGCTGCAATCCCCTCCTTGATTTCTTCATTTCTTCGCGAGCCTTCATGACAGTACCTGCACGATTGGACCTCGCCGCCCAGCCGCGGCTCGACTACGTGGTGTGCGCCAGCCCAGCCGGCCTGCACCGCATGGCGTATTGGGAATGGGGCGATCCTGGCAATGACAGGGTGCTGCTGTGCGTGCATGGCCTGACGCGCACAGGTCGTGACTTCGATTATCTGGCGCGGCGCATGGCGGCGCATTATCGTGTGGTGTGCCCGGATATCGTGGGCCGGGGGCGATCCGACTGGCTGGTCAACCCCGCCTATTATGTCGTTCCCCAATATGTGGCCGATGTTCTCGCGTTGATTGCACGCTTGCGACCCGTGCAGCTTGACTGGGTAGGTACGTCCATGGGCGGGTTGATCGGCATGGCGATGGCAGGCGGCATGGCGCTGGCGTGTGCGCTGCGCCCCGAACGTCCGGGTGAGGGCTTGTCTGGCGACCTCATGCTGCCTGTGGGCCGCTATGTGCTCAATGATATCGGGCCCACGCTGGATCTTGCGGGGCTGGCGCGCATTGCCGCTTATGTTGGCCAGCCCAGGGTGTTTGGCAGCTTCGACGAGGCCGTCGATTACGTGCGTAGCGTTTCTGAGGGTTTCGGTCTGCACGACAGGGCTGGTTGGGAAGATCTCACCCGCCATGTATTCCTGCCTCAAGGTGGCCGCTGGGTGCAGCACTACGATTTGCGCATCGCAGAGCCGTTCGCGTTGCAGAACCCCGCCTCGCTCGAGGCATCTGAAGTGATGCTGTGGCAGGCTTATGAAAGCATTCAGCAGCCAGTGCTGATCATGCGTGGCGAAAAATCTGATCTCCTGACGGAGCAGACCGCGCAGGAGATGCTGCGCCGCAATCCAAATGCGCAGCTGCACACGGTGGCAGGGGTTGGCCACGCACCCACGCTGCGCGACACAGCGCAGATTGCACCGATCGAGGCGTTTTTGCTGGCTTAGCACCGCCCGCCGTGCCTGCCCGTCACGCAGGTGCATCTCGTCGTCACGCTTGCCGCCTCGTTGTCTCCGTCAGCGGCAGGCTCGTCCACACGGTAGGGCCCGCCGCGCAGGCGCGCCCCGTCTCTTGTAAACTAAGAATTCAACACTGGAGCACATTTGAAGGTCGACCTGCACTGCCATTCCCTGATGTCCGACGGCGTACTCGCGCCGGCGGCGGTGGCTGCGCGCGCGCATCAAAACGGCGTCGAGCTGTGGTCGCTCACCGATCACGATGAGCTCTCCGGCCAGGCAGAGGCGCGCGAGGCAGCCGAGGCGCTGGGCATGCATTACATCGACGGGGTTGAAGTTTCCGTCACCTGGTGCGGGCATACCGTGCATATCGTCGGCCTTAATGTGGATGTCGACAATGAACCGTTGAACAACGGCCTGGCCTCCATACGAGGTGGCCGGGCGGTGCGCTCCCACAAGATGGCACAGCGTCTCGAAGAGCTCGGTGTGCAGGGGGCCTATGATGGGGCGCTTGAGTACGTCGGCAACCCCGACCTGATCAGCCGTACGCACTTCGCGCGTTTCATGGTGCAGCAAGGCTATTGCAAGACCATGCAAGAGGTGTTCGACAAATACCTGGGCGATGGGCGTCCGGGCTATGTGCCCATGCACTGGTCCAGCCTGAACGACGCCGTGCGCTGGATCGTCGATGCGGGTGGGCGCGCGGTCATTGCACACCCTGGGCGCTACCAATACACACCGCTTCAGTTCGATGCCCTTTACACGCAGTTCAAAGAGGCTGGCGGCATTGGCATCGAGGTTGTAACCGGCAGCCACACAGCCGAACAATTCATCGAATACGCGCGGGTGGCGCGCGTATACGGCTTCATGGCGTCCGCCGGTTCCGATTTCCACAGCCCGCGGGAGGGCAAGGCCGATCTAGGCGGCATTCCGCCGCTGCCTGCGGGGCTCACCCCCGTCTGGCACGACTGGATCTGATTTTTATACGCTTCTGGCAGCCCGCTCAGTCGCGGCGCCGGGGCACGATTCGCATATCAGTACCATGAACAAGGCATTTGTCAAAGAATCCGACAACGACGACGATGACGACCTGGGCCCCGACGCCGTCGCGCTGCCCCAGGGTACGCGCAACTACATGACGCGCCAGGGCTACGAAAAGCTGCGGGCGGAGCTGGCCGAACTGATGAATGTAGAGCGGCCCAACGTCGTCCAGATTGTGTCCTGGGCCGCTTCCAACGGCGATCGTTCCGAAAACGGCGATTACCTGTACGGCAAGAAGCGGCTGCGCGAAATCGACCGTCGCATGCGTTTCCTGACCAAACGCCTGGAGCAGGCCGAGGTGGTCGATCCGGCGTTGCAGCCCAACCGCGACCAGGTGTTTTTCGGCGCCACGGTCGAATATAGCGACCGCAAGGGTGAGGTCTTTCGCGTCACGATCGTCGGCGTGGATGAGGCCGAGCCGCTGCGGGGCCGCATCAGCTGGATCTCGCCGGTGGCGCGCGCGTTGATCAAGGCGCGCGAAGGCGACACGGTCACGCTGCGCACCCCCGCAGGCATGGACGAACTCGATATCCTGGAAGTCAGTTATCCTGAGCCCGAGAGCCCTGGCACAAACGGGTAGGGCGGCGTTTAAACAGGTAAAATGGCGGGTCCAGTCCTCCTTTTGCCTGCGTAGCAACGTGAACTCCATCCAGCATTTTCCAGGTTCTTCCGTCCTTTCGTCCTTCCGCCGCGAGCGTTTGCTCCAGCGTTTTGCCCAGCAGGGCCTGCCTGTGGGCGATATCGACGCCCGCTATGAACATTTCGTCTGGATCGAAGGCACGCTCGACGACACGGGCAAGCAGCGCCTGGCGCAGTTGCTCGATTACGGCACAGCGCCCGAGCAGGCCGCCAAAGAAGGCCGCAACACCCTGGTGCTGCGCGTCGTGCCACGCCTCGGCACGGTTTCGCCATGGGCCAGCAAGGCCACAGACATCGCCCATAACTGCGGGTTGTCCGCCGTGCGCCGCATCGAGCGCGGCATCCGCTATTTCATTACCCCGTCGCGCGGGTTGCTAGGCGCGCGGTCGCTGGATGAGGCCCAACTGTCCGCGATTGCTGCCTGCCTGCACGACCGCATGACCGAAACCGTCGTCGACGCTGCATTCGACGGCGCCGCGTTGTTCGCTTCGCTGCCTGGCAAGCCCATCCAAACGATAGACGTGATGGGGCAAGGCAAGGGCGCGCTGGAGCACGCCAATCGCGAGCTCGGCCTGGCGCTGTCGGCCGACGAGGTCGACTATCTCGACGAAGCATTCCGGCAGTTGGGGCGCAACCCCACCGACGTCGAACTGATGATGTTCGCGCAAGCCAACAGCGAGCACTGTCGCCACAAGATCTTCAACGCCAGTTGGGTCATCGACGGCCAAGCGCAGCCCAACACCCTGTTCGGCATGATCCGCGCCACCCACGCGGCGCAGCCCGAAGGCACCGTGGTGGCCTATTCCGATAACGCAGCCATCATGCGCGGCGCCGATGTCTCCGTTTTCCATGCCGGCGAACCGGGCGGCGAGCCTGTCTACCGCCATTACCCGGCCACCATGCACACGCTGATGAAGGTGGAAACGCATAATCACCCCACCGCCATTGCGCCGTTTCCTGGCGCGGCCACCGGCGCGGGAGGCGAGATCCGCGACGAAGGTGCCACGGGCCGGGGCTCCAAGCCCAAGGCGGGCCTTACCGGCTTCACGGTCTCCAACCTGCGGTTCAAAGATGCGCTCGAGCCGTGGGAAACTGATCACTACGGGGCGCCCGACCGCATCGCGACGCCGCTCGACATCATGATCGAGGGCCCCATTGGCGGCGCTGCATTCAACAACGAATTCGGGCGGCCCAACCTGCTGGGCTACTTCCGCGTGTTCGAGCAGGCATCCGCCGGCACGCAGTGGGGCTACCACAAACCCATCATGATCGCCGGCGGCCTGGGCGCTATCGACGCCCGCCTCACACATAAAGATCCGCTGCCTCCCGGCGCACTGCTTATTCAGTTGGGCGGCCCAGGCATGCGCATCGGCATGGGCGGCGGCGCAGCCTCCAGCATGAGCGCCGGCGCCAACACGGCCGAGCTCGACTTCGACTCCGTGCAGCGCGGCAACCCTGAAATCGAACGCCGGGCGCAAGAGGTGATCGATCGCTGCTGGCAGCAGGCCGACAACAACCCCATTTTGGCTATCCACGATGTCGGTGCGGGTGGGCTGTCCAACGCCTTCCCCGAACTGGTCAACGACGCGGGTCGTGGCGCCATCTTCGAACTCGAACGCGTCCATCTCGAAGAATCCGGCCTGTCGGCTGCCGAAATCTGGAGCAATGAATCGCAAGAGCGCTATGTGCTAGCGGTGCTGCCCCAAGACCTGACCCGTTTCGACTTGATCGCCCGCCGCGAGCGCTGCCCTTATGCGGTGGTGGGTGTGGCCACCGAAGCGCGGCAATTGCGCGTTACCTTTGGCGAGGGCCTGCCCGGCCTGGAAAGCGTGCGGCATGTGCTGGCCGACAGTCATGCGGCGCCCGACGCCGGCCCGGCGGATGAGCCGCCCGCCGCGCATCGCCCCGCCTCGCCTGCGCAAGCTGCTTATGGCGCGCAGCCGCGCCCGGTCGATGTGCCGATCGACGTCATCCTGGGCAAGCCGCCCCGCATGACGCGCGACGTTTCTCGCGTCGAGCTGCTGCACGAAGACATCGATCTGGTCGGGATCGACTTGGCGGAAGCGGTCGACCGCGTGCTGCGCCATCCAACGGTTGCCAGTAAAAACTTCCTGATCACCATCGGAGACCGCAGCGTGGGCGGCATGAGCAGCCGCGACCAAATGGTTGGCCCCTGGCAAGTGCCGGTGGCCGATTGCGCGGTCACTTTGGCCGACTACGAAGGGGTGCGCGGCGAGGCCATGGCTATGGGCGAGCGTACGCCGCTGGCCGTGATCAATGCCCCGGCCTCGGGGCGCATGGCAGTCGCCGAGGCGCTTACCAATCTCGTGGCGGCCGATGTGCAGTCGCTCAAAGACATCAAGCTGTCCGCCAACTGGATGGCTGCCTGCGGTACGGCAGGGCAGGATGCCGCGTTGTACGACACGGTCGCGGCTGTCAGCGACTGGTGCCAGGCGCTCGATCTTTCCATTCCGGTGGGTAAAGATTCGCTGTCCATGCGGACAAGCTGGCAGCAAGATGGCGATGCGCGCGCCGTGGTGGCGCCGGTATCGCTCATCGTGACTGCCTTCGCGCCTGTGAGCGACGTGCGGCGCACGCTCACGCCCCAGCTGCGCACCGACGCGGGCGACACGTCCTTGATCTTCATCGACCTGGGCCAAGGGGCGCAGCGCATGGGCGGCTCGGTCCTGGCCAACGCGTTCAACCAGGTGGGCGAGCTGGTGCCGGACATCAACGATGCCGGTGCGCTCAAGGCCTTCTTCCACATCATCCGCGAGCTGGCCGCGCAAGGCCACATCCTGGCCTACCACGACCGCTCCGACGGCGGCTTGTTGGCCACGGTTTGCGAAATGGCTTTCGCGGGCCACGTAGGTGTGTCCATCAATGTAGACATGCTCACCATCGACCCGCACACCGCGGACGCGGGCGACTACAAGATCCGCCCCGAACAGGTTGCCGTGCAGCGCGACGAGGCGACCCTCAAGGCGCTCTTCAACGAAGAAGCGGGCGCCGTTATCCAGGTGCCGCGAGGCCAGCGCGACGCCGTTCTGCAGGCGCTGCGGGGCGTGGGGCTATCCACGCACGCGCACGTGTTGGGCGGCTTGAACACCGCGGACGAAATACAGGTGTACCGCGATGGCAAGTGTGTATATCAAAAGCCGCGCGCCGAATTGGGCCGGCAATGGAGCGAGGTCACCCGCCGCATCATGGCGCTGCGCGACAATCCTGACTGCGCGCAGGCTGAATTCGACCTCTGGCAGGATGTGAAAGACCCCGGCCTCACGCCGCGCGTGGACTTCGACCCGCAGGAAGATATCGCAGCCCCGTATATTGCCTCCGGCGCACGTCCGCGTGTGGCGGTGCTGCGCGAGCAGGGCTGCAACAGCCAGGTCGAGATGGCGTGGGCTTTCGACAAGGCCGGCTTCGAAGCCATCGACGTGCACATGACAGACTTGCTGGCGGGGCGCGCCAGCATGGCGGATGTGCAGGGCTTTGTGTCCGTTGGCGGCTTCAGCTATGGCGACGTGCTTGGCGCCGGCGAGGGCTGGGCCCGAACCATACGTTTCAACGCGCGGTTGGCGGATCAGTTCGCGGCCTTCTTTGCCCGCCCCGACGTCTTCGCGCTCGGTGTGTGCAACGGTTGCCAGATGATGGCGGCCCTTGCGGGCATGATTCCGGGTGCGCAACACTGGCCCCGCTTCACCCGCAACCAGTCCGAAAAATACGAAGCACGCCTGACGCTGGTCGAGATCCCCGACAGCCCCTCGCTGTTCCTGCAAGGCATGGCCGGCACCCAGGTTCCCATCGCGGTTGCGCACGGCGAAGGTTACGCCAACTTCGCGATCCAGGGCGATCCGGCCAAGGTGGCGGGTGCGCTGTATTACGTTGATCATCGCGGTGTGCGCACAGAGCGTTACCCGTTCAACCCCAACGGCAGCCCCGGCGGCCTGGCTGGCGTCACCACGGCCGACGGCCGCTTCACCGTGATGATGCCGCATCCGGAGCGTGTCACGCGCAATGTGGCTATGTCGTGGGCGCCCGAGCGCTGGGGCGTGCGCGACAGCGGCGGCATTAGCACGGCGCACGGCGGTTATACGCCCTGGCTGCGCATGTTCCGCAATGCGCGCGTCTGGCTGGGCTGATGTCCTCAAGGCGGGGCGCATTGCGCCCCGCGCTAGGTATTTACCCTTGCGTGGCGTATAATCTCGCTTTGCACGGAGCTTGTCTTTATGCGTCTCATCAAAAAAGCGCTAACCTTCGACGACGTGTTGTTGGTGCCGGCGTATTCCAACATTCTTCCCCGCGACACCTCTCTCGTTACGCGTTTCACGCGCGACATCACGCTCAACATTCCTCTGGTATCCGCCGCCATGGATACCGTGACGGAATCCCGCCTGGCCATCGCCATGGCGCAAGAGGGCGGCATCGGCATCATCCACAAGAATCTGTCGGCAGACCAGCAGGCGCGTGAAGTTGCCCGTGTAAAACGCCACGAGTTCGGCATCGTTATCGATCCAGTCACCGTCACGCCCACTATGAAGGTGCGCGATGCCATCGCGCTGCAGCGCCAGCACGGCATTTCCGGCCTGCCGGTGGTCGAGGGCGGCAAGCTGGTCGGCATCGTCACCAACCGCGACCTGCGCTTCGAAGACCGCCTCGATGTCCCCCTGCGCGATGTCATGACGCAACAAGACCGCCTGGTCACCATGAAAGAAGGCGCCACGCTGGACGAAGCCCAGGCCCTGATGCACAAGCACCGCCTCGAGCGCGTGCTCATCGTCAACGACCAGTTCCAGCTGCGCGGTCTGGCGACGGTCAAGGATATCGTCAAGAACACCGAACACCCCATCGCCAGCAAAGACCACCAGGGGCAGTTGCGCGTTGGCGCCGCCGTGGGTGTGGGCGAAGGCACCGAAGAACGCGTCGAGAAGCTTGCCAACGCGGGTGTGGATGCCATCGTGGTCGATACTGCCCACGGCCATTCTCAAGGCGTGATCGACCGTGTGCGCTGGGTCAAGAAAAACTATCCCAACATCCAGGTCATCGGGGGCAACATCGCCACTGCAGCCGCCGCGCGCTCGCTGGTCGAGGCAGGTGCCGACTGCGTCAAGGTCGGCATCGGCCCTGGCTCCATCTGCACCACGCGCATTGTTGCGGGTGTGGGCGTGCCGCAAATCACCGCCATTGCCGATGTGGCCAAGGCGCTCGAAGGCACGGGCGTGCCCCTTATCGCTGACGGCGGCATCCGCTATTCGGGCGACGTGTCCAAGGCCCTTGCTGCCGGCGCCAGCGCCTGCATGATGGGTGGCATGTTCGCAGGCACCGAAGAATCCCCCGGCGAAGTCGTGCTGTTCCAGGGGCGCTCGTACAAGTCATATCGCGGAATGGGCAGCTTGGGGGCCATGGCCGACGGCTCGGCCGACCGCTACTTCCAGGATCCGGCCAACAACGTCGACAAGCTCGTGCCTGAAGGCATCGAAGGCCGCGTCGCCTACAAGGGCAGTGTCATCGCCATCATTTACCAGCTGGTCGGCGGCATCCGCGCCTCCATGGGCTATTGCGGCTGCGCCACCATCGAAGAAATGCGCACCAAGGCCGAATTCGTCGAGATCACCTCCGCTGGTGTGCGAGAGTCGCATGTGCACGACGTGCAGATCACGAAGGAAGCGCCGAACTACCGGGCCGATTAAGCGTCGCCTTTCGCAAAACAAAAAGCGCCGGCATACACGCCGGCGCTTTTTTCATGCGGCCTTCACCGCATTTGCTTACATGCGATAGCTCAGGTTGGCCATGAAGCTGCGCGGTTCGCCCCATGCGCTCTGAGTGTAAAAGCCGATCTGGCGATAATATTTTTTGTCGAACAGATTGTTCACGTTGATTTGAAGCCGCAGGTTCTTGTCAAACTGATAGCGCGACATCAGGTTGACGAGCGCATAGCTGGGTTGGCTAACGCGCTCAGCGCCTTTCGGGCCGGTGACGATGTTGTACACCTCGCTTTGCCAATTGATGCCGCCGCCGACCGTCAATTTTTGCCACGCGCCAGGCAGCCGATAGGTACTGAACAACCGCAGCAGTGTGCGGGGGTGGGCCGTCTGTACGGCGTTGCCGTTTGCCTCGCGTGCCGTCCAGTGCGTAAGGCCCGCAAACACATGCCATCCGGTCAAAGGCTCACCCGTCAGCTCCAGCTCGTAGCCACGACTGCGTGTATCGCTGGCGGCGCGATAGGCTTTCTCGGTGGTGCCGGGCACCATATAGCCCATATCCTCTTGCGCCAGGTTGTCTTGGTTCACCTGAAAGAAGGCGAACGTGGCGTTGAGGCTGCCATCCAGGAATTCGCCGTTCAGGCCGGCTTCGTAACTGTGGCCCTGCAGCGGATCCAGCCAACGCCCTTCGCGGTCACGGCGCGCCTGCGGGTTGAAGATGCTGGTGTAGGCGGCGTAGGCCGTCAGGTTGTCGTTCAGATCCAGCAGTATGCCGGCATAGGGCAGCACGGCGGATTTATTGAACTCATACGATTGCCTTTGGTCGAGGAGGGCGCGTTCCCATTGGGTATAGCGCCCGCCCAGGATCACGCGCAATGGATCCGCCACATTCAGTCGTGCGGCGGCATACATACCCCGTTGCATGAGGTGGCCCTGGGACGAAACCTGCTCGACGGGATCCCACTGCGGTTCGGGGTAGCTGCCGTCCCAGTGCAGAAAGCTGCCCACCGGGGCCCTGCTCAGTGCAGGGCGGCGACGAAAATCGACAATCTGCCGGCTGGTGTTCACACCCACAACCAGCTCATGCTCGCGCTCGAACAGGCGAACAGGGCCGGCCGCTTTGATGTCCAGTGACGTTTGTGATCGGTCGCCAAGATATCTGCCTGCCAGCGCTTTCATCCCTAGGCCGGTTGTGCGATCGGGTAGGCTGTGAAGATAAAGCAGGCGGGCGTCTCCGCCATGCCGGCTGTGGCTCAGCAAGCTATCGATGCGCCAGCCGCTTCCAAAGCGATGTGTCAGGCCCGCGAACGCGCTGCGGGTGGTGGTTGCCCACGAAGACCAGCGTGCCGCCGTCGAGTAGTTGCGCGGCCATTCGGCGCGTGTGCCGTCGCTGTACCACAATGGCAAGCCGCCCCATAGCGAGCCTTTCGGGGTGTTTTGCTGGTAGCTGTAGCCCAGCCGCAATACTGTGGCATGGGACAGATCGGCCTCCAGGGTGCCGAACAGCACGTTGTGCCGCTTGTGGTAGCGATCGATAAAGGTGTTTCGGTCGGTATGGGCGGCGACAAGCCGCGCACGCACGACGCCGCTGGCGATTAGAGGGGTTGAGACGTCAAGCGTGGCACGATAGGCATCCCAGCGGCCAGCGCCCGCAGAGAGCTGCGCCGCAAACGACTTGCTGTGGGCGCGCTTGCGCACAAGGTTGATGGACGCGCCTGGGTTGCCAGCGCCGGTCAGCAGACCGGTGGCTCCGCGCACGACCTCGATGTGATCAAAAACAATGGGGTCCATCGCCGCTTCGCCCGATTCGTACGGGCCGGAGAATGCGATCGGGATGCCGTCGTATTGGTAGCTGTCGATGGCGAAGCCGCGCGCGCTGAAGGTATTGCGTTCGCTGTCGTAGTGCTCGGTGGAGATGCCGGGTGTGCTGGCCATGACTTCATCTAGGGAGGTCATGTTTTGATCTTCGATCCGCTGGCGAGTGATGACGGACACGGATTGCGGAATGTCGCGCGGGCTCAGGCGCAGGCCGGTGCCGGCGCTTGTGGCCTTGATGGTGTATGACGATGAGCCTTCGGTGAGGCCGCTGCCGGCTGTGGCGCCTTGCGTGCGGATGGGGGAGAGCGTGGAGATGGATGCAGGGGCTGGGATGCTGGGCGCAGCATGCGTGGACGCCTGAGCGTGGGCACTTGCGGCGGGGATGGCCAGCGTGGCAAGTGCCAATGCCTGGCGGCATGCGGTACGGCGCGCAGCCCGCGCCCTTGGATGGGAAGATGCGGAAGGGTGGTGGTGAAGCACAGTCATCTATGTGCGTCCTATGTTGCGGCTGAAAATACCTCGCCACGATGGCACTTTGACTGCCGAGGCGGCGAGGGTGGAGGCTTGTGCGGCCAGCGCCGCACAAACGTTCTTGGGATCGCGGACATGCCGCGATTGTTGATATGCGATCGATGACTTGCGGTCGCCTGCATGCCGGAGTTGTTTACAAGGAATCGCCGTGCTGTCGTCGCAGGCATGCGGCGATCATTCACATCTGATAGCTGAGCGTTGCCATGAAGTTGCGCGATGCACCTCACCGAAGGCGGGCTGTGCGGCAAGAGACACCGCGTACGGAGCGGCAGAGCGGGAGCGCAAAGTACAGGGACACAGACATTGACGTGCTTCCTTGGTTGAAACGAAAACCGGCTGTGCGTAGCCGGTAGGCATTCAAATCAGGCTGAATTCATAAAATATAAATGAGAATGAGAATGAAGACTATTATAAAGAAACGCCAAGATATACTGGTTTTTCCGATTTCACTGACGCCGTGCAGTCAGGCGGTCGACGACGATGACGACATATGAGAGTGTCTGGCAGGAGGTATGGGCAACGATCCAAGGCGAGTTTTCGGATGTTGCGGATGCCGCCGATGTCACGCGTATTCTTGTGCGCCTCGGCATGGCGGCGTTGCTGGGTGGCGTGATCGGATATGAGCGCGAAGCGCGGGGCAAGCCCGCAGGGCTGCGCACCCATATGGTGGTTGCGCTCGGGGCAGCCCTGTTTGTGCTGATCCCCGTTCAGATGGGAATGGAGGTTCGCGATCTCAGCCGTGTATACCAGGGCGTCATCGCCGGTATAGGGTTCCTGGGGGCTGGGGCCATCATCAAGATGAGCGACCGACAGGAGGTGCATGGCCTGACAACTGCAGCGTCAATCTGGTTTGTGGCCGCTGTGGGCGTTGCCGCGGGCATGGGCCTTGAAATAACAGCCATTCTGGCGACTACGCTGGTCTGGATTACATTGGCCTTCCTGCGTCGCCTGGAAGACCATATCGAACCGTCCGATGACGAAGTGGAAACCAGCCCGGGCGCCAAACAGATGCGTCGTGAAGCGGCACGTTCAGATGACACGGGGGCGCCGCCGTCACCAGGCGGCCTATGAGCAAAGGCGGCCCGTTTCCTTCGGCGGCTCTCGTTTACCCGCCTTCAGGAGGCAGCGATGTGCCCGCCAGCCAACTCCAGCAGCAGGCCTACCGTTGCATCTGGCGCGGTGATCATGGCGCAGTGGCTTGTCGCCAGAGGGTAGACAGGCCAACCCTGATCTCGCGCCCAGTCGGCGCTGGCGGATACGGCCCGGAACACCGGCTCGGTGCACTGGATGTACGCTGCGGACAGCGTGTTGCCAACCGGATTGTGCAGCGTTAGCGCGGATGTATAGCTGCGGTAGGGCTGCGGCGTCAGCCGGCCTTCCACGAAAGTGATGTCTTCGGCGGCTTCCAGGCTCAAGCTTTGGGGGCGAGGCGGCGCCAGCACCGGAACTGGCCCGCCCGATTTTGCCACGCCTTCGCGCAGCTTCTCGATGTTGTCCGTGCTTAGTGTGTCGATGGTGCGGATGCCGCTTTCGAGTATGAAGGCATCCAGGTATACCAACTGGCCGATGCGGTCGCGCATGATGTCTGCCACGCCGGTAATGACCAGGCCGCCGAAACTGTGGCCAACCAGTATGACGTCGCGCAAGTCTTCCCATTGCAGCACGTTGGCGATATCCCGGACAAAGGTATCCAGGCCGGTGTCTTGCGCAAGCAAGTGGCTGCGCTCGCCCAGGCCTGTGCATGTTGGCGTGAACACACGGTGGCCGGCCTTGCGCAGGCGGTGGGCCACGCGGGACCAGCACCAGCCGCCGCACCAGGCGCCATGCACGAGCACGTAGGTGTGTGTTGCCGTGGCTTCAGGCTTTGTGGCCTGGCTGGTCGCCTTCATGAGCGGTCTCCTTTCTTGGCTGCCGAAATGGCGCTGTCCTGGCGGCCATTCTAGCGTGCGGGTGAGAACGGGCGCACGAGCAGCACGCTGCTTGAAAGCAGGACCAGGCCCGCGAGGATCAGCGCGCCATCCAGGCTGACGTCCAGGTAATCATGCAACAGGCTGAACACGACGGGGCCGGCGAGCTGACCAGCCGCAAACGCCGCTGTGACGGCTGCCACCAGGCGGCGTGGCTGCGCGCCGCCCATCGCCTGGGCTTCCTGCATCCCCATCATGGTCATTACCATGAAGGTGCCGCCCACGCATAGCGCGGCCAGCACAATAGCGGAGATACTTTGCCATAGCGCCGGCAGCAGCACGCCCACGGCCATGACCAGTTGCGCCGCGATCCAGACATGCCGCCGTGACCGCCCGCCCGCACGGTAGCTCACCAGCAGTGTCGACAACATGGCAGCCAGCCCGAACAGCGGCCACGCCAAGCCGAACACTTGGGGATCCGTGACCAATTGACGAGCTTGCGCGGGTAGAAAAGTGGCTGGCAGGATGTAGCCGAAGCCAAAGCAGCCATAGCAGAAGATCAGGCGGAAACGGCCGCCTGGCGTGGGGACAGGCCGAGCGTGCGTTTGTGCGTCGTGGCTAGTTGCAGCCTCTGGTGCATTCGCTGGTGCGCCGCTGCGCTGTACTGGCGCCGACGTACGCGGCGATGGAGCGTGATCCGCCGTCCATAGGCGACGGGCGGCGGCCATACCGAGCAGCGCTGTGGCCCCCATTACCAGCCACGAGGATGCGGAGGAAATACCTGCGACCACCAGCCCCATGCAGATCAGCCCTGCAAGCGCAACGCCCGCGCCCACGCCGGCGAACATGATGCCCGCTTTGCGGGCTGCACCCGCAGCGTTGAGCCGCGTCAGACACAAGGTAGTGGTGGCCACCAGGCCAATGGCGCTGGCCAGGCCCGCCACGAAACGCAGTGCCAGCCACCCCCAGCCATTTTGCGTCAACCCCATGAGTGCCGTGGATACCACAACGAGCCCGAGGCCTGCCTTCAATTGAGTGCTTGTCTTTCCTGGTAGGGCGCCGGCCGCCAGCGCGCCAGCCAGGTAGCCGAGATAGTTCGCACTGGCCAGCCAGCCTCCGAAAGCCAGCGTGAGACCCGCGTCGGCCTGCATCATCGGCAGCAGCGGCGTGAACGCGAAGCGCCCGATCCCCATGCAGACTGCGAGGGCGGCAAGTGCTGACAGGGCCAGCAGGGTGGAATGTTGTTCTTGAGCGGCGGTCATCAGGCTCTTTTTTGGGTCAGGGAAGAGTGTGGCGCCCAGGCCACCTGGCAGCGCTTACTGTAGCGCTGTGGGGCTTTGCGCGCCAGCGTGAACCCTGCCGATACGGTACATTAACGCCTTGAATCTCTTTTTTTTCGCATACTATGCACCAGCGCATCCTCATCCTCGATTACGGCTCACAGGTCACCCAGCTCATCGCTCGTCGCGTACGCGATACCGGCGTCTACTGCGAAATCCATCCTGGGGATGTCGATAATGCGTTCATCACAGCGCAGCGTGAAGGCCTCAAGGGCATTATTCTGTCGGGCAGTCACGCCTCCGCCTATGCCGAAGAGTCGCTCAAGGTGCCCTCGGCAGTGTTCGAGATCGGCGTGCCGGTGCTCGGCATCTGCTACGGCATGCAGGCTATGGCGTCGCAGCTTGGCGGTAAGGTCGAATGGTCTGATCACCGTGAGTTTGGCTACGCCGAAGTACGCGCCCACGGCCACACCCGCCTGCTCGACGGTTTGCAAGACTTCTCCAACAAAGAAGGCCATGGCATGCTCAAGGTCTGGATGAGCCACGGCGACAAAGTCACCGCGCTGCCGCCGGGCTTCAAGCTCATGGCGTCCACCCCATCGTGCCCCATCGCCGGCATGGCCGACGAAACGCGCAACTTCTACGCCGTCCAGTTTCATCCAGAAGTCACGCATACCGTACAGGGCGAGGCGCTGCTTGCGCGCTTCGTCACGGAAATCTGCGGCTGCACACGCGACTGGAACATGCCCGACTACGTCGAGGAGGCTGTGGCCGCCATCCGCAAACAAGTCGGCACAGAAGAAGTCATCCTTGGCTTATCAGGCGGCGTCGATTCCTCCGTTGCTGCGGCCCTGATCCACAAGGCCATCGGCGACCAACTCACCTGTGTCTTTGTCGATCACGGTTTGCTGCGCCTGAACGAAGCCAAGCAAGTCATGGCCACCTTTGCCGATCACTTCGGCATCAAGGTCATCCATGTCGACGCCACCGACGCCTTCATGGGCAAGCTGGCGGGGGTGGCTGACCCTGAAGCCAAACGCAAGATCATCGGCCGCGAATTCGTTGAAGTTTTCCAGGCCGAGGCGGGCAAGCTAAAGAATGCGCGCTGGCTGGCGCAGGGCACCATCTACCCCGACGTCATTGAATCGGCCGGCGCCAAAACCGGCAAGGCCGTCGCCATCAAGTCCCACCATAACGTTGGCGGCCTGCCCGATACACTCAACCTCAAGCTGCTCGAACCCCTGCGCGAACTCTTCAAAGACGAAGTGCGCAAACTTGGCATCGCGCTTGGCCTGCCGCCCGCCATGGTCTATCGCCATCCTTTCCCAGGCCCTGGCCTGGGCGTGCGCATCCTGGGCGAAGTCAAACAAGAGTACGCAGACCTTCTGCGCCGCGCCGACGCCATCTTCATCGACGAACTGCGTTCTACTATCGACCACGCAAGCGGCAAGAACTGGTACGACCTCACGTCCCAGGCCTTCGCCGTCTTCCTGCCTGTCAAATCGGTCGGCGTCATGGGCGACGGCCGCACCTACGACTACGTCGTAGCCTTGCGCGCGGTGCAAACGTCCGACTTCATGACAGCCGATTGGGCCGAACTGCCATACGCGCTGCTCAAGCGGGTGTCTTCGCGTATTATTAACGAAGTACGCGGTATTAATCGTGTAACGTACGACGTATCGAGCAAGCCGCCTGCGACGATCGAGTGGGAGTGATCCCGCGTCTGGCACGGCCAGGCATCTGAAGGCATAAGAAGCCGCTAAGCCCGCGTAATTGCGGGCTTTTTTTTATTTGTGTCTGGCACGATCTGGCAACAGGAGGAAGCGCCAAGCACGGTTTGAGCATGGCATTAAAGCTGGTACTATCGGTTGACGATGCCATGATGGAAGCCGATACCATGCAGATCTTTTTTATGTTTTCATGGTATTAGAGTTTGCTAAGTTGTTGTTATTTATAGGAAAAGCACTATAAATCTGACGTTTTTTCAGCATGGTATCGAAAACGAAGAGGGACAAGGTACATGCTGACCGATACCAAGCTGCGCGATCTCAAGCCCAGGGACAAGCTCTACAAGGTGAATGACCGGGATGGTCTGTATGTAGCCGTCACGGCCGCTGGTGCTGTCTCGTTCCGCTACAACTACTCGCTCAATGGGCGGCAGGAAACCATCACCTTTGGTCGCTACGGCGTCGGTGGCATCACTCTGGCAGAAGCGCGAGAGCAGTTGGGTGACGCCAAGAAGATGGTTGCGGCGGGCAAGTCACCGGCCAAGGAGAAGGCCCGAGACAAGGCGCGGGTCAAGGATGCAGAGACATTCGGTGCCTGGGCCGAGAAATGGCTGCGCGGCTACCAGATGGCCGACTCCACCCGCGATATGCGCCGTTCAGTCTATGAGCGCGAGCTGAAGCCAAAATTCAGCAATCAGAAGCTGGTAGAGATCACCCATGAGGACTTGCGGGCGCTGACCGATGCCATCGTTGAGCGAGGGGCACCGGCCACCGCCGTTCATGTGCGTGAAATCGTTATGCAAGTGTTTCGCTGGGCAACCGAGCGTGGGCAGAAGGTCGAAAACCCGGCGGAGCTGGTGCGCCCAACCAGCATCGCCCGATTCGAGCCACGCGACCGAGCGTTGACGCCAGAAGAAATCGGGCTGATGTACCAGTACATGGAGCGGGTGGGTACAAGCCCAACAAATCGTGCGGCGGCCAAGCTGCTTTTGCTGACCATGGTGCGCAAAAGCGAACTGACCAATGCGACCTGGAGCGAGATCAATTTCAGTGAAGCGCTGTGGACGATTCCCAAGGAGCGGATGAAGCGCCGTAACCCGCACCTGGTATTCCTGTCCCAGCAGGCTCTGGATATTTTCATTGCTCTGAAAACCTTTGCCGGTGGTTCCGACTTTGTTTTGCCATCACGGTACGACTCGGATGCGCCGATGAGCGCTGCCACACTCAACCAGGTGCTGACCCTGACTTACAAAGCGGCGCAGAAAGACGGTAAGTCGCTGGCCAAGTTCGGGCCGCATGACTTGCGGCGCACAGCCAGCACGCTGTTGCATGAGGCCGGTTACAACACCGACTGGATTGAGAAGTGCCTGGCGCACGAGCAGAAGGGTGTCAGGGCCGTCTACAACAAGGCTGAATACCGTGAGCAGCGCTCCGCAATGTTGCAGGATTGGGCGAACATGATTGATGAATGGACTGCTGGACGTGCTCGCTGATTTTTCTCTGAATTCAAAGGTCATTGATACATGTTGTCGAGCGCGATTGAGATGAGTTTTCAACTACTGCTTTCGGCCAAAAGCGGTCGTTCGGCGTTGCTCCACAATTTTTAGGATTATCAGAACGCAGCAACAGGTAATCTTCCTGTCGAAGTTTAAGCTAATAGAGAATTAGAATGACCAGACATGCTTGTTGCATGTACCCCAAACCTAGTTAAGTCATCCCAATGAGAGAAAATTTCACAGCAGACTGGGCATTTGGAATTCGAGGTGCAATCGAAAATATTGTCCGCTCCAACTTTCCTCAAGACATCCGGTCGTGGCCATGCTTACAGTCATTCGATTTTGAAGCGTATGCGCTACCGGAAAACTATGTCTTGCTTATCCTTAAAGACAAGCTATCGGGAATTACGGCAGGTCCGGGTATTTGTTCAGAGTTTCCCCATTCAGGTCTACCCGCGCTTCCTCCGAAGGTTTCAGACATTGAACTCTGGCAGTTTTACCTAAGAAGTAAATTTTCTTTACGCGAAGAAGATGCTCCGTTTCTTGTGCCCGTAAAGGATTCAGGTAGAAGTGACGCGTCAAAGGACTACGAGTTGTTTACCGCGGAAGAGCAATTTTTTTGGAATCGCCAAATTTCCTACGTAGTTTCTCGCTACAAGGCACACCTGCAGGCGATGACAAAACAGCCCCCTGTACAGCCCACCAATATTACCTACAACCTCAGCGGCACTGGTGCTCGAGTAAATGTAAACTCCACTGATTCGTCCGTAAACTTAATAAGCACAGAAGTTTCTAAGGTGTTTGCTCAGGTAAGGGAAGCTGTCGGCCAGATACCTGATCCAACCGCAAGACTAGAAATTGGGCGAGCGGTGGACGAGATGGAACAAGCGCACGGTTCGAGCAATTTTTTGCAGAAGTACCAAGCGTTCATCACATCTGCGGCCAACCACATGACTGTACTGGCTCCAATTATTCCAGCACTAACGGGGCTCCTTACCTAGCGACTGTCTGCTTTGGGTCGAGGCTGTGTGAAAACGCTTTGCGGGCGGCAGCCCAAAAATTAAAATCGCAGCACCTGTTTTGAGCGAGGTGCCCCATGAGGCGATTCATTGAAGGCCAGAGCCGCGAGCAAGTGACCTTGCTACCTGAGTGTCTTGATGACTTTGTGGGTGCAGACAATCCGGTGCGCATTGTCGATGCGTTTGTTGAAGAACTCGACTTGCTGTCACTGGGTTTTGATGGGGCAACACCTGCAGCCACAGGCCGTCCGGCGTATCACCCTGCAGTGCTGCTCAAGGTCTACATCTACGGGTATCTCAATCGCATTCAATCCAGTCGTCGCCTAGAGCGTGAGACCCAGCGCAATGTGGAGCTCATGTGGCTCACTGGCCGCTTGGCACCTGACTTCAAAACAATCGCTGACTTCCGTCGAGATAACGCTGTAGGCATTCGCAATGTATGCCGCCGATTTGTAGTTCTGTGTCGTGATCTGAAACTATTCAGCCAGGCGCTGGTAGCGATTGACGGCAGCAAGTTCAAAGCCGTTAACACCCGTGACAAGAACTTCACCATGGGCAAGATCGACAAGCACCAGCAGCAGATTGAAGAAAGCATTCAACGCTATCTGACAGCCTTGGATACGGCAGACAGGACGCAGCCTGGGGAACTTGAGGCACGGACCACCCAGCTCCAAGACAAGATCGCCTTGCTGCGCAAACAAATGCAGGCGCTGGATGAAGTGAAGGAGCAGCTCAAAGAGCAAGCAGACAAGCAGCTCTCAACAACAGATCCTGATGCCAGATCCATGGCCACCAGTGGACGAGGTTCAGGCATGGTGGCCTATAACGTTCAACTGGCCGTGGATACTAAACATTGAATCGAACCGGGTTTTGAGGAGGCTTCAATTCTTGAGAGAATGGAGTCATGAGCAAGAACAACAAGTTTTCCCCTGAAGTACGTGAACGCGCGGTGCGCTTGGTTCAGGAGCATCGTGATGAGTA
>NZ_WWER01000017.1 GCF_009857885.1 Pusillimonas sp. TS35
CTGGGCTCGATCGGTGATATCCCGCCGGCCGAAGCCGAAGAGCGATACTATCGACAACTTGCAGCACCGGCTGAGGAACCTGTTTTACTTTAACCCAACAGCCTCCGCGATTTCCGGTTCGATTCAGAGTTGATTCGCGAGCACAAGATAGGGGTGACAAATTCGGATGGCAACGAGAACGAAGCGCAGCTTTGCGACGTATGTGGTAAAGGCTTTCTCGTACCTCGCAGTGGACCATACGGCAGTTTCCTTGGATGCACGAATTTCCCATCCTGCACGAACAAGCGGCGCTTATAGTCCAACGACATCTTAGAATCACCAGTAACACCTGGAGCCACAATAAATGAAAAAAGAGGAAATCCGTGAAAAGTTGCTTGATGGCACCATCGAGGCTTTGTCAATAGACACATGCGTTTTCGACCAAGCTGGCCACAAGCTTGAGCAGGGTAATTTCAAACAATTAGAACAGTTCTGTTCAGGTAGTTTTCGTCTCGTTTTCCCTGAGATAACCTTACGAGAATTTTCAGCGCATCTGGCGCAAAAAACCGAAGAAGCATTATCAAGCCTCAAAAAAGGGCTGGCCGATATGGGAAACTATTGGTTAACTCCTGAAGACCAACGTGCCAAAGTGCTTTCTCAACTCACCGGCACCAATGACCACCTCACCAAGACCTCTGAGCGACTCAATAGTTTTCTGAAGCGCTGTAATGCAGAAACCATACAGGCTCAGGGCAATGTCGACGTGGGCACCCTTGTAAATCGGTATTTTTCGCTCCAAGCACCTTTCGAATCAAAGAAAGAGAAAAAGAACGAATTTCCTGATGCCATTGCCCTAATGACTCTGGAATCTTGGGCTGCAAACCACAACACAGCAGTCCTTCTGGTGACGAAGGACAAAGGATGCCAAGAGTATTGTGATGGCAGTCCTCATCTGGCAGCGATTGATGACTTGAACGAAGCACTATCACTCATCCAGGAGCGTGACAAACATCGCGCTGAGTTATGCGATTCCATCATGAAACTCATCCAAGATGGTGGCTATCCAAACTTGGAGGGTCAAATCCACAAGGAAATATCAGACCAAATCTACTCTATCGACTGGTATCCAGAAGCTTACTCTAATTTTTATTACGACCCTGAAATGGGAGACGTAGAAGTGCTGCACGTAGAAATCCTAGCTAAGAAGAAGCTCAGGCCTGTGAGCTTTCAGGCAAGGATACTCGTCGCGCGCTTATCCGTTGATGTCGTTGTTAGAGCCACATGTCACTTCCGGTTTTCAACACGAGACCATGTCGACCGCGATATGGTTTCCATCGGTTCGGCCGACGTTCAATCACGACAGCAGATTCCCTTGGATGTTTTAATAACATTCGAGAACCCAGAGGGTCCCGCTCCACCTTCTATTGTTGAGATGGAGCTTGTTCCTTCTCGGCGAGAAATTAATTTTGGCGAAGTCGGCCCTGACTACTCCGATGAAAACCCGTACCACGAAAAATACTGACTCCACGTCGAGTAACTCATCACAAAAACACATGAACGATAAATGATTCCTCAGTTTGAGAATCAGTCGGGTTTGCATGGTTTGTTCCCTCACGGGGATGTGCGCTGCCAGCCGATTTATTTGGGGCATTGAGAGCCGACTCTCTTCGTCCATTTACGAAAGTCCGGCTAAGCCAACTAAACCCGCACGCATATGGAGACAGAGACCCGTGTAACATGCGGATACGCACGGTGAGACTGTGAAGTACTACCGACTTGCGAACAGGTTAGTGATTAGTGGTTCGCGAATGTTCAAGGTCATCCAGGATGGGGAGTAAAAATAGGTGAGTTCAACAGGGAAGCTGGAAACTGACGCGGAGTTGGCCTACGCGATAGAAGTGGTAAGCAGCACCATCACAATGACGCCTCAGGCGGAAAGTTGGTATCGAGCAGCAGCCAAGTACATTCAGACGCTCCGAGATGCATCCTTCGAGGATTTTGAGTCAATAGACTTTCTCACACGCATGTGGGATGACGAGGCAATCACCTCGACTGGCAACGGGACTGTCAACATCTCCCCCGCGCTGGCAGATGACGAGTTTCGAGATTGGTTTGTCACTGAAGTCCTGCGATTGCGGTCAGTGAAGGATATGGAGGATATCACTTCTCAACTAGTCGAATTTTACGATTTGGCCCGAAATCGGCTGCGAGTGCTGTGTAAACGTACTCCCCGTTTGAAACTGAATCGAGTGCTCTGTGGGTTGTTTCCGACGCACTTCACTAGCATCGGCGATGTTGGGTCCTTGAGTTTTCTGTATCAAGCCATGGGCGGGGCGAGAAACGTTCACCCGGTCCTGATGCATAAAGAAATACGGACCCGTATCGATAACCTCCTCGGTCCTGTCAAGTCAGAAGACATGGCCGATTATTTTGCCAGGGTGGCGTTGCCTTGGGCCTTAGTCTTACACATGAAGGGGGACTCTGAGCTAGAGCAGGCGGTCACGCCCGAATTGCTTAGCAATGAGCTGGTGCCGATGGCTGCCGACCTGCGTCGAAAAGGGTTGTCGGCCATCAAAGGAAACTTTACTGCCATCCTCGAACTCCTGCCTGAGCTAAAGGATGGTGTATCTAGGGTAGAGTTCGAGGACATAGTACGTCAAGCGAATCCATCCTTGTCTAAGATTAGTGTGGGCGCCAACATAGGCGTCCTTTCCAGAGAGCTCGACCTATGCCGCCGGGTAGGAGACTTATACCAATTGAGCCCTCGTGGCATCAATCTCCTTGAGTCTCGTGACCCAGACGAGCTGAGTGACCATCTCTTGACCAGAGTGTTCGGTGTAGACCACATCCTTGTGGATGTGTGCAAGAAGCCGTCATCGAAGGGGGACCTCATCACTCATTTGCAAAGCAAGCACGCGGGGTGGACCACTACGTTTGCGCCTACCGCGCTGATTGCATGGCTTACAAGCTTGGATGTGCTTGCTACCAACACGGAAGGCAAGTATGAATTGACTGAAAGGGGTCTGCGCTGGCGTGAGTTAATTCACTGGGCACCAGAAAAAACGTCGGCTACTTTGCCCCAGGTAAGCGTTCCGCAGATAGACACTTCAGTCTTCGAATTACCCGAACGCACTGAGCTGCTCGGTCGTCTGAAAAAATTGACCGCGAAGATGTTGAGTTTTGATGACGAACTTGTTCATCAGTTGCATGCCGGGTTGTGGTCTCATCCTGTGAGGCATTTTGCAGTATTAACGGGTATCTCCGGTTCGGGCAAGACACAGCTCGCGCTGAATTATGGTCGGGCCCTATGCAACGACGATACGCCTGAGCTGTCGTCACGAGTAGCAGTAGTCCCAGTGCAGCCCGGTTGGTACGACCCGAGCGCCATATTGGGCTACGTAAATCCTCTACAAGAATCGTCGTATCGGTCCACGTCATTTCTAAATATTCTGCTGCAAGCCGCTGAGAGCCCCAACGAGCCTCATGTGGTTATTCTTGATGAAATGAACTTGTCCCATCCCGAGCAGTATTTGGCTCCGATTCTGTCAGCGATGGAAACGCAGGACTGGATTGAACTGCACGACCAGGATGAAACTCTTTTGCAAATTCCGCAACGGATTCGTTATCCCGCTAACCTGGCGATTATCGGTACAGTCAACATGGACGAAACGACCCACGGACTGTCAGACAAGGTGTTGGACAGAGCGTTCACCTTGGAGTTTTGGGCGATTGATGTTCATTCGTTCCCTGGGTGGACGCAAACGACGCTCGCTGTTGAGCTACGAGACCGCGCTCGCGATATTCTGACGGAACTGTCTGATGTGCTGAAACCGGTGCGACAACACTTCGGATGGCGGACCATTGATGATGTTTTGAAATATATGGAGTTCAGTGCCTCATTCCTGGCAGAAAACACGTCTGGCTTGGACGACGTTATTTACGCAAAGGTTCTACCGAAGTTACGTGGGGAGCGTTCGGGGCGCTTCGTCGAAGCCCTGAACGGCGCAAAAGCTGTGCTAGACAAATATGGTTTGACCCGTTGTAGCGAAAAGGTGTCCGAGATGAAGCAGGACTTGGATGAAACAGGCGCCACGCGGTACTGGCGATAACGCGTGTACGGCACAGCAATGCTGAGGATTCGCAACGAGAAAGCTGAGACGACTTTGCTAGAGGCTCACCCGGGCCACCAGCTTGTTGGGTTGGAAGAGGATACCGACTATATTATCTTCTTTGATGCTGCAGTGGAACAGGTCTATATCGACGACGTGATACTGCACTATGACCAGGCGACTGCGGGATATCGATGGCGACCCCGCTTTTATTCTGGAAATGTAAAGGTCGAGGCCGTGCTCTCGGGGGGCGCGGAAATACAGCAATATTTCCTTAGTATCGGCCCCAAGGCCAAGAAAGCGTCATCAGCTCAGTTTAATGCAATGGTTGAGCAGATACGGGAATTCGACCAAACTTTGATTTTGGGGCTGGCCGCCGCCACCCAAGGATTCGGCAGGGACGGTCGCTACTGCTTATTCGAATACGAGACGTTGCTTGCTCGGGTGCTCACCCATGGGCCCAGATTTCTTACCGCGGCACATAAAATTGCGCGTCTACCGCACCGGTCGCTTGCTGCGAAATTTCAGTTATTGCCTCTATCGCAGATAAGACGGCTGCACACCACTACGCTCCGAAGCCACCGAGTGCTTTCTATGCTGGCTCATGGTCAGAATGATTCTGAAGATATAGAGAGGCTGCGGCTACGGAGCGCAACGCATCAATCTACGTTCGACACCCCCGCCAACAGAGCGGTTTTGGCCCTGCTGAAACGGTTCCACACAAGGGTCACGGTGCTCATTGAGCGTATTTCCGCATTGAAGCTGAACGGTGATGAGGACGAGCAACGACAACGCCAGCCCCGACGTTTGCACCTGCTCAGACAGCTGCAGAAGGAATCAGTCACACTGCTGCGTATGTCACCTTTTAACGAGGTGAGAACGGCTGGAACGACGGCTGCGGGACTGACGCAGATTGCTGCGCATCCGCTATATAGCCGCTGCTATCGTTTTGGCTCTCAAGCACTGGCTAACGGTCTGGATGGGCCGTGCAACGACGAACTTCATGTAAGGCATTCATGGGGGATTTACGAAACTTGGTGTTTATTGGCTGTATTACGCGCCTTAGCACTTATTCTCGCGCGACCCTTATGTCAGGTGAGACAATCTGGCGTGGCAACGGCAGATATGGTGTTCGGCGCTGCGCTAGCGGATGGGTCACGCTTAGAGGTACTTTTCCAGCCAAAATTTCCGGCATTCTCACCAAATAGTGGCAAGCTGAGCTGGAGTATCTCGCGCGAACGGGTTCCAGATATTGTTTTGGTCCATATTCAGGAGGGGCAGTATCGGACGTTTGTGCTCGACGCGAAATGGAGAAGCGGGCGGTCGAACATACTAGAAGCCATGGAGTCCGCTCATATCTATCACGACGCGTTGCGTGTCGCCGGTAGGATGCCGGAATGCTGTTTACTGTTATTGCCTGGAGCAGCAGAAATTCCCGAACTTGCTGCTCCCGAATACGCACAAGAGAATGGTGTTGGAGCGATATGTGATTTCGCAGTGGGCGGGTCAGGTCTGGCGGGCTTAGAGCGCAGGATGGGTGCGTGGCTTCAATGACGAAGCCAGCTCTACGCTATTGAAACGTGATGGACACCACTGCGATTACGGTCTGTAATGACAATATACAGTTTCAGCGGAAAACGCCGAAATGACCGTTCCAAAGAACTTTCCTCGTAGAATCCTGGAGGATGCCATTGGGGGCGTAGCGCCCAAATTCCTTGCCCGAGAAACCGGAGAAGGTTGGTACTCCGCTTACGCAAATGATGATGAGCGTCAGCAGGAGTGTTATTCGTATAAAAAATAGAATTATCGGGTATCAGCGACATGGCAACGGTGTACGCTGGATGCGCCGCTAATCCAAGAGCGCCCATCTGGAAACATGTCCACGAACGCGACGTTACGAGCCCATGCAGTTAGTACCCTTCTGAAATCAATACGGTAACGAACCTACCCAACGCATTTGGAAAGACAGACGTTTTCGACAAAGGAACGCCCTCTGGGCTCACAACTGTCACCTAGCACGGCGTGCGAGACGTAAGGGCTATGTTGGTTCGAAAGACTGTGCACGCCGGAACACGCGCCACCACCATAAGTGGGGCTCTCCTAGTATTCCTGAATCGAACACCTCCAGCTATCGCGGAAATATCGGTGGTCCTCTCTTAAGAGGAACCTCGAGAGTCGCAGGTACCTCTGCAGGAATCCATGCCACTACGCCAGTGTAGCGTCCGGGTTTGCGCGGAGACCAGCTGGTAAAAATTAGGTCTGTTCGACAACCTTGTCAGAGTGCTAACGGTAATTTTTCCCTGCCTCTCTATACCTATCGCAACCATTGCCGCCAGGTCGGCAGAAAGCGTTGCATTGATTAAATGTATTCAGAGGAAATTATGGAAGAACGGAAACAGGATATCGGTTCGGAAGAAAAGGAAGGAAAGAGCAACGGCTCTGCCGAGAAAACCAAAGATTCGGCCAGGACGGCGAACTTGAAAGAGGTCACAGAGCAGCAGCCCCTGCTGCGTGCACTTATAACCAAAGCCTATCGCGAAGGCCATACCATGCAACACCTCGCGGATACCCTAGGTGTGTCATACGCACGACTAAACCAGTGGAGAAGAGCTGAAGGCGACATCGGAAACGCTCAGCGCCCTGTTCTCGAAGCCGCTGCCCGATATCTAGGCATTCCAACTATTTTGGTTCACGTCCTGTCGGGCCGGATTTTGCTGTCAGACCTGTTTTGGCCAGCGGAAGAAAATCTTGAAAAGAAGGTTGACTCTGAAATAAAAGCCCTTTACGACGACCCATTTCTTGGGGCATTTACCCCGAAGGAGCTGGCGAGCTCGGAAAGCTCGATAAAGCTATATGTGCTGTTTTTATACCGAGAACTAAATTCAGCAGGCGCCAGACGACTTGATTCAGGGTCAGGTGCCTGGCTTCGTACGATTCAGGATGCGGCGCTGGGGCAGAAATCAGCGAGTTTTCGTATGCCGTCTTAGACAAACATCAAGAACTTTAATAATTTGATTAATAAAGCAGCCTTTCCCGATAGGGAGAGGCTGCTTTTTTGAGAACCGGTGACTGTTCCTATTCGGGAACCTGAGTAAAGGATGTACGGTTGGTAGTATTTCCAAGGCCCAACGCGCCAGCGCCGTTATATCCCGCTGCCCACCACGTTCCATCAGATTTGCGCGCAAACGTGTGATACAGGCCTGTCACAACATCGGTAGCCTCTGTGAGCGCAGGAACTTGGGTAAAGGATGTGCGGTTGGCCGTATCACCAAGACCCAACTGACCATACGCATTTTGACCCGTCGCCCACCACGTGCCGTCAGCTTTGCGCGCAAAGGTGTTAAAATCACCCGCCACAACCTCAGTAGCACCCGTCAGAGCAGAAACCTGAGTAAAGGATGTACGGTTGGTAGTATTTCCAAGGCCCAACGCGCCAGCGCCGTTATATCCCGCTGCCCACCAAGTGCCGTCAGCTTTGCGCGCAAAGGTGTGATGACCACCCGCCACAACGTCGGTCGCCCCGGTCAACGCAGAAACTTGAATAAACGACGTGCGGTTAGTTGTATTGCCAAGCCCCAACTGGCCGTTGCGGTTATCTCCAGCCGCCCACCACGTGCCGTCAGCTTTGCGCGCAAAGGTGTGATTAGTACCCGCCATAACCTCGGTAGCCCCCGTCAGCGCAGAAACTTGAGTAAACGATGTGCGGTTAGTCGTATTGCCAAGGCCCAACTGGCCAGAGCTATTAAGACCAGCCGCCCACCAAGTGCCGTCAGCTTTGCGCGCAAAGATGTGATAGCTACCCGCCACAACGTCGGTCGCCCCGGTCAACGCAGAAACTTGAATAAACGACGTGCGGTTAGTTGTATTGCCAAGCCCCAACTGGCCGTTGCGGTTATCTCCAGCTGCCCACCACGTGCCGTCAGCTTTGCGCGCAAAGGTGTGACTCATACCCGCCACAACTTCGGTAGCGCCTGTCAACCCAGGAACTTGAGTAAACGATGTGCGGTTAGTCGTGTCGCCAAGACCCAACTGACCATACGCATTTTGACCCGTCGCCCACCACGTGCCGTCAGCTTTGCGCGCAAAGGTGTGATAACCCCCAGCAACAATCTCAATAATTGGCACTGGAGGCGTACGTCCCTTGACAGTCAACACAGGGGCAGTCGCCGCGTTACTGGTAACTTGTAGCTTCCACAACCCATTATCAAACCGGCCACTAACCTGCGGCGCAAATTCCACCACCATCTCGCAGAACGCATTCGGCACAATCGCGCGTCCTTCACAGGTGCTTGAAACCACCGAAAAGGGTGCGTTAAGTACAAATGGGGTATCTCCATTGAGCCTTAACGCTTCGGTGCCCGTACTCTTGAGCTGAACAGTCATCTGGCGGCTTTGACCCGCTTCGGTATGCGAGAAGACAAGCTCGGTTATTTTTTGCGTACCGTCCTCATTCCAGAACTCAAAACGCGCACGCGTGCCTTGCCCTTGCAGCGCAAAGGTCGTGGCCACCAGTCGCTGGGAGGTGTCAACGAAGGACTTCGTACTCGAATACGCTTGCTCCAGAGTCGGCGTAAATACCAGGTTCAGCGTGCACTGCGCATCAGGCACCAATTCGGTACCGACGCAGGTTGAGTTTTCACCCAGCGCAAAAGGGGCCGGTAGCGCCAGCTGTGCGGCCGAGAGCGTCAAGGGCACATTGCCACTGTTTTGCATGACCACGGCATAAGGCTCAGAGGCCTGGCCGACCGCCTGGGGTCCGAAGTCCACGCCGTCGATAGGCGTTTCCAGGTCATCGGCCGCATAAAAGGTCAGCGCCGGCGCATAATAGCCCCCCACCAGGTCGACCACGGTCTGACCGTCAGGCCCATCGTAAAGAAGGGTGAGCGTAGCGCTGAAGGTGTCACGCGCGTTCGGCGTCATCTGCACTGTGATGGCCAGGTCCGTGAGCGCGTTAGGCGCTAAGCGCACGTCGGCCCCTTCCAGGCTAAAGCTGCCAGAGCGCACCGGTGTACTGTAGCTCACGCGCGGGGTGAAGCTGGTCGCGTTGCGACTGACCAGGCCCACGGCCTTGACCGTAAAGACGTCACTGCCCTGCAGCGTAAATCCGGTGTAGCGGGCCAGACCCGCGGTGCCAACGTTACGCAGGTAAATCGTGCGCGTCACGGGCGTATTTAAGGCGGTGCCGTTGATTGGGCCAATCGGCGCGATACCTGCGCCTTGCGAGAGCGCAAACACCACATCCCGGTCCCCAAACCCGCCCAATTCCAGCGTCAAGGGCTGCGAATTCATCCCATCGTGTTCGACCACGAGCTGCGCGCTGTGCGAGCCCAGGTGCGTGGGCGTGAAGGCCAACGTAAAGGGCAGCGCCTGGGTCGAAGTGCTCTGGCGCATGTTGGTCGGGTACACATCTTGCCCAGCGAGCTGAGCGGTCGTCTTGCCCGGCCAGTTGGTGACGCTAAAGGCGCCGGCATGCTCGCCGGTAATGCGCAGGCGCGTCACCTTCAACTGGCCGATGCTGGTGGCGTTCAGTACGTTTAGCGTTTGGCTTACCACCTGGTTCGAGGCGTGCCCGGCGCCGTTAAAGGCGGCCAGCCCGAAGTCCCCGTTCGGGGGCACCACCGGCAAGGTGGCAGAGCTGGAGAGTGCGGCAGCTGCACGCACCGCGTCGCCGCGTACGATGAAGGTGGTCGACTCGCCCGGGGCGTCATGCCAAATCGTCACCAGCGCTTCGTGCATGCCCACGTACGTGGGGTTAAAGCGTAAGCTCGCATAAAAGTCCGTCGCCCCGCCCAGGCCCACGTCCGCGCCCACCACCGGGGTGGACATGTAGCGTGCGCTGGCCGGCGGTGTGGCCACCGACGTCTTGCTCACGCCGTCGGCACGGCCGTAGCCCACAATCGTAAAGGCAGGGGACCCCACAATCTGCATGCCTGAGAAGGTCACGGCCCCGGCGGTGCCGGTGTTACGCAAGAACACGTCTTTGATAACCTGCGCCCCGATGCCAGTCATGGGGTAATCGGTCAGGGGCGTAATCCCGCTGCCCTCCGAGAGCTCGACGGCTACCTCGCGCGCGCCCACCCCGGTCAGGTCCATCACGAGCGGCAACCCATCCGTGTTCGAGTCCACCACCAGCTGCGCCGTGTGTTCGCCCAGCCGTGAGGGGGTAAAGCGCACCGTGAAGGTCAAATCCTCCAGGCTTGCGCTTTGCACCATGGCCGACGGATACACCGAGGACACGTTCAGCGGTTCGCCCACCTGGTGCTTGCTGTAGGCGGTAACCTCGAAATTCGCCGCATCCACACCTTGAATCCGAATCGCGGCGACGGCCAGCGGTTTACCGACCGCCGGGTCCGAGCTAATCGTGAAGGTGTGAGCGGTGCGCTGCACCGCGGCCGGGTTGCTACTGAACCCGTTCACCCCAAAGTCACCCTCGCCTTGCAGGGTCGCTTCGTTAACGTACAAGGCTTCACCGTGCAGCGGTAGGCCCACCACGCGGTCGCCATTAAAGGCGATGGAAAGTTGTGTATTAAAGTCGCCTTTGGTGGGGGGCGCAAAGCGCAGCGTCACGGCCAGGTGCGGGTACGCACCATCGCCATCGTCAACCACGGCGCCGGTGGCCAGGTGGCCGTTGGCCGAAATCACCGCGCCCGAGGCGCGCAGGGCGCCCGCGTCGGAGGCGGCCTGCACGGCCTGAATGCTAAAGACCTCAGCCTCTCGCCCGGCAATCGAGACCTCAACATCACGAATCTGGGTGCCGGCCACGCCAAAGGCGTTGTTCAGGTAGACCGTGCGGGTCAAGAAGCCATTGGTGCCGCCCACTTCGCTGACCGCCGGCACGACCCCAAAGCGGCCACTGGCCAGGGTCATGGCCCCGGGTGTGCCCGACAAGCTGTAATCGGGCTCGATGACGTTGGCCGACAGTGGCAGCGTAAAGGTGCCGGCCGGCGGGTTGGTGACCGCCGTCAAGGTCGCCGAAGCCGCACCCAGCACCGCGCTGTGCGCGACCAGAGAGAGGGTGCACGATTCCCCTTGCGCCAGTACGGCCGGGAATACTTCGGGGCAAGTGCCGCCGCCGCGCGTAAAGACGCCTGCAGCGTTATCGGCCAGGAACAGGTTTGTGAGCTGCACCGCCGAGTCCCCGGCGTTGCGCAGCGTGACCGTTCGCTCATAAAAGGCAAACTGGGAGATGTCGCCCAAGGCGCCGCTGTCGCCCTCGAACACCAGGTTCGCCGGGGGCACGGTGTAGGTCAGGGCCCCGGCCAACGTTACTGAGCCACCCACGGTGGTGACGACCACATCGACGGGGCCCGCGAGCACCTGAGCGCGTGCCGGCACCGCCACCGTCAGGACGGTGTTGGTGCGCGAAGTCACTGACGCCGGCTGGCCATCAATGGTCACGACCGTGCCGGCCACAAAGCCGCTCCCGGTCAATGTGGTGGTCCAGCCCCCGGTAATCGAGCCTGTATCGGGGGACACCGAGGTCAGGGTTGGCGCGTCAACGTACTCCAGGCTGCCGGCCAGGACTTCAGGCTGGGCGCCCTCTTGCACGACAGCGACATCCACTACCCCCGCCGCATGCGCCGGTGTGGTCACTTGCAGCTCGGTCGGGCTCACCCAGGTGGCGGGTGCCGATTGGCCGTCGATGAGCACCGAGGTATCTTGCGTAAAGCCTGCGCCAAAGACCCCCACCAGAGCCCCGCCACTGGCCGGCACCCGGTCAGGGGCGACGCGGGTGATGCGAAGACGCTCACCGGTTGCCGCAATGGGCACTTCAAACAGGCCCGCCGCGGTGTCAATGCGCAAGGTGTTGGCCAGCTCGCCCGTGCGGGTGGGCGCCAGGCGCACCACCACATCGCACGAACTGCCCGCGGGCACGCCGTTGGCACAGGTGTTGGTCTGGCTATAGCCTTGGTTGCCCGGGGCACTGTCAAAAGACACGTTTTTAACAAAGAGCGCCACGCTGCCCGTGTTGTTGACCTGCACACTGCGGGTGACCGGTTGTGAGAGGTACACCGTGCCCAGGTCCAGCATCGAGGGCACGACACTGGCCGTGGTGGCCACGCCGGTGACCGAGACCGATACCTGCAGCGGCTCGGCGCTGTGACCCGAGGCCAGGTGCAAGGTGTTGGTCAGAAGGCCGACCTGTGTTGGCGCAGCGGTTATCTGCAGCGTGCAGGCCTGGCCCACGGCCAGCGTCACTGGGCAGTCGTGCGACGCACCAAAGCCATTGGCCGGCGCAAGCCAGGCCAGCGCGCCCACGCTCAAGTCCACCGTGCCGGTGTTGGTGAGTGTCACGAGTTGCGGCTCACCTGTAAGTCCCAAGGGCTGTGCCCCAAAGTCCAGGCTTGTCGGACTCAAGGTGCCTTGGGCCGGCGGGCCCGAGCCCTCGACGCGTACCACGGCCCAGTCGCCGGCGGTCGGTTCAACGACCAGCTGCGCGCTGTGGCGCCCGGCGCGAACCGGGGTGAAGTTCAGCACGAGTTCGCAGGTAGCGCCCGGGTTCAGGGCGTCGGTGCAGCCGTTGGTGAGCACGCTAAAGTGCGCAGCATCGGCCCCGGAGAGGCGTACGCTTTTTACGAGCGCTACTGCTTCGCCCACGTTGGTCAGGGTCACGCTCTGGGTGAGAACCTGTTCGAGCTCACCCTGGCCCAGGTTTACGGGGTCCGGGTTGAGCGTCAAGGTGGCGTTCTCGGGGCCAGCCCCGTAGACGGGCACCGTGACAGTGGACCTATTCAAGGCATCTGACGCGATAACCAGCTGCGTGGCGCGACTGGCGTGCGTGCTCGGGGTGAACTGCACGTTCACCTGACAGGTGGCGTTCGGGGCGAGCGACGTACCGCAGTTGTTGCTCTGGGCAAAATCCACCGCGTTGGCCAGGCTGATGCCGGTCAAGGTCAGCAAGGCCCCACCGGTATTGGTCAGGGTCACCGACTGCACGGGCGACTGTTGCCCGGGCAACTGCGAGGCAAAGGCCAGGCTCGTGGGTGACACCTCCAGGCCCGGGTGCAGGTTCGGGTCGGCAATGGCCGAGCCGCTCAAGGGAACAACCGTAGTTCGGTGGGTGGGGTCGTTCGACACCAGCTCAAGCTGCGCGTTGCGTGCCCCAATGCCGTAGGGGGTGAAGGTCAACACCACTTCGCAGGATTCGCCCACGGCCAGCGTGGCCGGGCATGACGTTGTGCGGGTAAATTCGGCGAGGTGGCTGCCGGCCAGACGCACCGCGCTTACGTTCAAGGGGGCCCGCCCGTCGTTGCGCACGAGCACGGTGCGTGGCTCGCTCACGGTGCCTTGGGTGACGCCTCCAAAGTTCACGGCACCGGGTTCAGCCACCAGGCGCGGGGCCAGCAGGTGGGCGCGAAGCGGCACCGACAGGCGCTGGCCCTGGGCGGTGGTCAGCGCGATTGCGCTATCCAGGCTGGTCGACGGCTTGACGGTTAACGCCAGCTCACAGTTCTCGCCCGGGGCGAGGGTGACCTGGCAGTTCGTCTGGGCGGTCACGCCCGAGGGCAGCCTGATGCTGCTGACGGTGGTGGCGATAGCACCCGTGCTCGAGAGGGTCAAGGAGGCAGAGTACGGCACGCCAGGCAGGATGTCGCCCAGGTCCAGTAAGGAGGGGGCAACGGTTAGCTGCGCATCGGACGCAAGTTCGGCGCCTTGAGCGAGGATGGGCACACTTTGCAGGGCCTGACCTTGCACCTGCACGTCCAGTTGGGCGCGGTAGGCGCGCAGCTGGCTAAAGTGCCCCGAGAGCGTCACCAGGCAGCTCTGGCCGGGGCTCAAGAGACCCACGCAGCCCGAGCTCTGGCTGACGGTTGCCGCGTCCGCTCCCGAGATTGCCACCGAGGCCACGGTGACGCTGTCGGTACCGGTGTTCTTGAGCTGCACCGTGCGCGACGTGGCGCGGTAAATTGAGACCTCGCCCAGGTCAATGGGATTGGGGAATACGTCCAGCACGCCCACCTTGGGCGCGTGCCCCCAGCCTGAGAGTGACACCTGTCGGCCCAGGCCATCGCCCGTGTACAGGTTCAGGTAGGCGCTGTAGCTGCGCACCTGCGTGGGAGTGAAGGTCACCTCAATCGTACAGCTCTGCCCGACCTGCAGCAGCTCGGTGCACGTCGAGGACCGAGTGTAGCCGCCTGCGCCGCTACCTGAAACGCTCAAGTTCGTCACCCGCACGGTGCCCGGGCCCTGGTTGCTCACGGTGAGCGTGCGCGTGGTGCTGGTGTTGATTTCTTGCGATGAAAAATAGACCGAGGTCGGGTTGACCGACAGCGCGCCAATCTGGCCCCACCCGGTCAGCGCCACGTCGACGACGGCGGCATCCGCATCGTTACTCTGAATACGCAAGTTCCCCGTGCGGGTGCCGCTGGCGTAGGGCTTAAAGCGCACGTCCAGCAGGCACTGTCCTTGCGCGGGCACTTGGCCGGCGCAGGCCGAAGCATCGAGCAGAAATTCGCTCGCGCCTTGGGTCACGCGTACATCGGTCAACAGCGCCGGGGCCAGCCCGGCGTTGACCAAGGTAACTTGCTTAGGCGGGGAGTCGACTTCCACGTTGGTTGTGCCAAAGCGCAGCGCCAAGGGCCGCACTGATACATCGGGCATAGGCGCCGCGCCCGTCAGGGGAATCGCCAGGGTCTGGTTGGCCTCGCGCGAGACCAGAATCAGCTCACCGTCCGAGCGGTTTGGGGTGACGGCTTGATACAGCAGGTTCAGCTCACAACTTTGGCCGGCGCCAATCGTGCCCGAGCACCCGCCTAGCACCACGAAGTTCTCGGCGTTGGTGGCGTAGGAGATGCGCAGGCTCTGGGCCTGGTCGCTGTGGTTGGTGAGCGTCAGGCTGCGCTGCACGGGGGTGTTTAAGCGGGTTTCGCCAAAGTCCACGGCCTCCGGGGTGGCGACCAGCTCGGTGGGCACCTCAGTGCCGGCCCCGGTCAGTTCAATCGAATAGTTCACGGGTGCCTGAACCACCGCAGGCTGACCGTCAACGGGCAGCGCATGCACTGCGCCCGTAAAGGTTACAGCCGAAGAATACGCTCTTATCTCACTTGGCTGAAAACCCAGGTGCACTGCGCAGGCCGAGAACGGCGCAAGCTGCGCAGGGCACTCGGCGTTCAGGCTAAAGGCGGCGGCATCGGCCCCGGCCAGGGTCAAGGTGGACAGGTCCACCGGCGTGCTGCCGGTGTTGGAAATCGAAATAGACTGCACGCGCTCGTTAGCGGGCAGCGTCACGCCGCCGAACGGAACCTGGGGCACGACAGTGAGTGTGCCCAGGGGCATCTCAGGCGTCTGGCCTTCGAGCACGCCGTAGCCCAGCAGCCAGACGTCACGCACACTGCCATCCTGGGCCTTGACGCGAAACGCGCCCAGGCGCTGGCCCAAAACCTCTGGCTCAAAGTGCACGGTGACTGAGCAGGTGCTGCCGGCGGCAAGCTCGGCAGGGCAATCGTGCACGAGCTTGTACTCGTGGCTGCCTTTAAGGGGCGCCACACTGTCCAGCAGCAAGGGGCCGGTGCCGGTGTTGCGCAAGGTCAAGGTCTTGGTGGGGCTGGCGGTGCCTAGTGCATGGGGGCCGTAGTTCCACCCGCCCCCGTCGGAGATTTCCAGGTTGGCAATGAGCGGAACGCCATTACCGAGCAGCACCGGGTCCAGCACGACATCCCCCGCACGAATGGCCATCGTGTCGGCCACAGGCCCCCCGGTGCCTGGCGCAAAACTTATCCACACGGGGCAATCACCGCCGGCCGGCACGTGCCGGCACTGCGCGCTGTCCACGGAGAACGGATACCGGGCGGTCATGGTGATACCCGACGCATCCGAGGTGCCGGTGTTGCGCAATCGCGCCTCAAGCGTGCGCACCTGGCCCACGGCCACGTCTTCGAAGTTCACCGGGTCGGGTGCGAACTCCAGGCTTAGCCCCTCACTCGCGGCCAGCTTGACCGGGATGCGGTACTGCGCCGCGCTCTGGGCGCTCACCAACAGTGGGTTGGCTGCCATAAGGACAGCCATCGCCGCACTGGCGATTCGTCGAATAATGGGATGTTGCCGAGAAGATGAGCTCATGTCGCGATACCTGTCAAAAATCAAACCCGTGGGTAATGATTCTTATAGCGACCGGCATTTATCTAAAATTTACGCATTCAGCTCATACTGACCACGTCGAGCACCGGACTTTCATATCCAAGCCTGAGCACCATATCCCCTGCCAGTCCGCTGTGGATGCCTACTGGCCTGCCACATTCGGGAAGCAATCTTTTTCCCACGCTTGGATTGGCCGAATTCGAATCGGAGCCCCGCCCTACTGCTTCGCTTAGCGTCACACCAGCACAAACAGAAAGGCACACTTTCCGGAAAGGGACTTGCGCCTTTCTGAAACTTTCAGAGATAGTCAACCTCCCAACGGAGGAGAAAAATCATGAAAACCACAAAAGCCAGCGCCATCTGCTTAAATTTAAAGAGTTTATTTTTTAGATAGCCCACTTCAGCGCCTATACGTTCCAGAAACCAACGCCAGCAGACTAACGCACTGCTGTTTTTCAGGAACGTCATCATGAAGAGACCCTTTCTAGTTTCGCCCTCAAAGGCGCAGACCCGCACTCCCGTACCCGCACATGCTGCGAAATCTCCCAGTGGAGCCGCATGATGAGCAAGATTACATGGAGCGAGGAGCGAATTGCGCGTCTGTTTGCAGACGGCCGAGGCCAGGGCACCGGTCCCAACTACAAACCATTTCTGAAGGTTGGTGATTTTTCATCGCAAGGGGTGTCGCGCAAAGTGCTCGGACACAAGACCGGGCGGGTGCATCACCTCTTCAGCACTGTTGAATTTCAGTTCTTCCTGATGCTCGAGTGGTCAGCCGATGTCATCGACATCCGCGAGCAGTACCCCCTTGACCGAGAACTGACTCAAGCAGTCGCGAGCGAGTATCGCCTCAGCCACCCCTACTACCCCGGAACCCACGTTCCAACTGTCATGACTGTCGACTTTCTTGTCACACGTCTTCGCAACGGTAGCGAAGTACTGGAGGCTTACGACACAAAAGAGACCAAAGAACTCGAAAACTTTCGCAGCGTTGAAAAACTTGAAATTTCACGCAGTGCGTGCGAGCTGATGGGCATTAATCATCACATCATTGTTAGTGAAAAACTCCCCGTGGCCGAAATTCGAAATATCGAATGGATACTTGGCGCATCACGCACCACTAATCTTGATGCAAACCCTGATGAGTCCGCTCAGCACACCGCGCGCCTTTTTGCGTACCTGAGTAATCAATCAAAAGAACGAACTCTTTTGCAGTGCTGCGAGGACTACGACATCGCCTGTGGATTGCCCGCTGGTTCTGCGCTTCGATACGCCCGTGTTCTGATGCATCAACGAGCACTACGGCCAGACCTTTCTATAGAAGACCTGCCGAACACCCCTTTGGCACGGTTCCAGATTACTGCAACGCCTGGTCATCCTAAGGTAATTGGGGGCTAGTCATGCTTTTGCTAAAAAATGACCACATACTCCTTCACGGGCAACGCTACTGCCTTCTGCGCGACAACCCTGCTCAAAATATCGCGCACGTCATCAGCTTAGACAACAAAAAAGCGCTACCTGAAACAGTCAGCATGACGATGCTCTACGCAAATGCCGAACCTCTCGAATACGAGAGCAACCAGGCGGGCAAAGCAATGCGCACAAAGCGGGCAACGCCTGCGCAAACCAAATGCCGCGACTACGCATGGAGGCTCATTGAACCTCTGGTAGACAACATCGATATTCTGGATAAGAAGACGCGTTGGCCGCTCATTGAGTATCACGCCGAAAGGTCTGGGGTCTCGCACAACACCTTACTGAAACACTTAAGACGCTACTGGCAGCGTGGACAGACCCTTGACGCACTGCTCGCAGACTACGACAAGTGTGGCACCTTTGACCGCACCGAACACGCCGTCACCGGTCGGCCTTGTGTGAAGCCAGGAAGTGCAAATTACGCCCTGCGTAAAAAAGACCTTGAGAACTTCAAAGCCATCATCGAAACGTACTACATGAAAGACGAGCGTAAGACAGTTACGGATACGCTGCAACGCCTGTATGAACGGTATTACAGCTTCACCGACGGCAATGGGGAGGTATTCATCAAACCCGTCGAAGAGCGTCCGAGCCGCCGACAGTTTGAATACTTCCTACATAACAACTATTCCTTAGAAAAACGAATCCGAGGTCGCCGCGGCGACAAGTCGTTTGAAATGAACAACCGCCCAGTCCTTGGAACCGTAGCGCAGCAATGTCGCGGCGTCGGACACATTTATGAAATTGACGCAACAATTGCAGACGTCACCGTCGTCTCATCGTTGAACCGCGCCGACATCATTGGACGCCCGACGCTGTACTACATCATCGACCGCTACTCTCGGCTTATTGTCGGCTGGTATGTTGGTCTTGAAAGCCCCTCGTGGAGCGCTGCGCTGCAAGCAATCTTCTCGATTTCACAGAGCAAGCGCGACCTTTGCAATCGCCTAGGTATCGAGTATGACGAGACGGATTGGCCAGCCCACGGCATCCTGCCCCAGGAGATATATGCTGACCGTGGTGAGGCGATGTCCAACCACTCGGAGCAACTGGCCAACAACTTGGGTACGACTGTCGTGAACCTTCCGGCATGCAGACCAGATTGGAAACCCTTGGTGGAGGGTAGATTCAAACTAATTCACCAGTCGATTTCTGATTCGACACCAGGGTACAACCCAGCGAGCAATGCAGCCAAACGTCGTTCGCAGGACTTTAGCCTAGAGGCATGTCTGACAATCGAAGAGTTTGAAGCAATCATCGTCAAAAGCATCATTGTTCACAATCGCTCGGTGATGCCAGCGTACGAGCTCAACACACAGCAGCTCGCGGACAAGGTCACGCCCACACCGATTGGCGTGTGGAACCACGGGGTCATCTCGAGAACCGGGCAACTGACGCGGCACAGCGAGCATGCATTGCGCATGGCGTTGCTGCCCGAGCAGCCGGCAGTGGTCACAGAGAAAGGCATTTACGTGAACGGGTGTTATTACGCTCCACCGGAAGGCAGTCGAAATGACTGGTTCGTTCGGGCAAGAACTCGACGCTTCAACACGCAAGTCACCTTTGACAGGCGTCGGGTTGACACTATCTACGTGCATGACACGAACGAGCCCGGAGGATACTTCGTTGCAACGCTCACGGCTCGAAGCGAAAAGTATGGTGGCAAATCCCTGGACGAAGTAAAGAAACTACAGATGCTCGAAAAGGAGCTGAAGAGCACAGCACTAAGCGACAACCTGCAGCTCAGGGCCGAGTTGCACCAGTTCACGGACCCACTGGTAAAGAACGCAAAGCAGCTTGCTG
Source organism: Pusillimonas sp. TS35 (assembly GCF_009857885.1). GTDB lineage: Bacteria > Pseudomonadota > Gammaproteobacteria > Burkholderiales > Burkholderiaceae_B > Allopusillimonas > Allopusillimonas lactea. Next base: position 19,446 of record NZ_WWER01000017.1, read on the forward strand.
AGGATGCGAAAAAAGGCACCAGCAAAACAAGCAGGCGTCGAAACCTGGTTGACGCTCGCCAACTCGCACAGGATTTCGAGCGTGACGTCAGTACGGTCATGCCTTCGTCTAACTCACGCAACCTGCCGCCTTCTAGCGCCCCAGGCGGGTTTACTCCAGACAAAGAACGCGTCTTCCTGGACAAAGAACCACAGCATCCCAAAGGCAAGGTCATTCCGATAACCAGAACGGACCCCAACCCGACCGAACAGAGCGGTGACAGCAGCGCCAGTCCAATGACCGGAACCAAGCCCACTTTATCGGATATCGCGCGTCGTGCCCGTCTCGCATTGACCGACAAAAACTCAACCGCGCCCGAGGCATCGAAATGACCACAATGCAAGTAACTGCCACATACACGCCTCAGAAAATCTCGCGGATGCAGGGCAACCCTCTGATTGAAGCACTACCACCCGAGATGTCTGACGAATCGCTTGCTCAAGCACTATTCCTTGAACCTGACTTTTCGGAAGACCAGTGCGGTTGGGAAAATCACCACCGGATTCAACAAATCAAGGGGCTTGGAAATTTTATGGTGCCTCTTGGTCGGCACCTCGAGCTTGCACGAATGCTGGATGCCATGATGCGGGAAGGCTATGTAGGGCGCGCACCAAAGACTAAAGAGATGGTTCAAACGCTTCAACAAATTTACGAGATGCAAAAGTCGGGAAAAACATTCAGTCAAATTGTCTCAAGCGTTTCGACCCCTGACACTGCGGCACTCATTGGCCCTTCCGGCCTTGGGAAAACAACAACGGTTCGCCGGCACCTGTCGCGATACCCACAAGTCATCTACCACGAAGACTTGAATATCAATCAGGTTACGTACCTTCACATCGACATCTCTTCCGATGGTGCTAGCGTAAAGGCACTGGCTATCGCAATAATCACTGCACTGGACAAGTTGCTCCCCGACCATGACTATCACAAGCTGTACTTACGTTCCACTTCCCGCAACAGCACCGAAGCCCTGATACACACGGTAAGCCGGCTTCTGACAATCCATCATGTAGGCTTGCTCATTGCAGATGAAGTGCAAAACCTTTGCAACTCCAAAAAGGGCTCGCAAATCGTCATGACTGAACTGGTCACGATGTGCAACATGCTGAACGTCCCTATCCTGTTCATCGGCACAAACAAAGCGAGCCAGATTCTGACCGCCGATTTTCGTCAAGCACGCCGAGCCACGGGTATTGGCATAAAGCCTTGGTCAGCCATGCCGCGCTATGACGTCTCAATTGACGAACTACCCCTTGACCTAGAATCACGACTCGAAGCTAGCGAGTGGGCCCAGTTTATTGAGGTTCTGTGGGAGTATCAGTGGACCCGTAAACCTGTACCGCTGACAGAGCAGATGCTAGACACCCTGTATAAGCGCACCCAGGGTATTCTCGACCTCGCCATCAAGCTATTCGCAACCGCCCAAGTACGCGCCATATTGACCGGTACCGAAATCATCAGTGTTTCGCTGATAGAGCAAGTTTATGAAGAAGACTTCAAGCTCCTGCACGAAGCTATCGAAGCCCTCGCCCGAAACGACTATGCAAGCCTGGCCCGGTACGCGGACGTTGCGCCAACAAACCTGGATGAAATCCTGACAGGCCTTTTGCATAAATCCAGCCGGAGCCGATTAAAAACACGTTTTTCAAAACCCACCGAGCCACATTTCCAAACGCAGATAGCCGCCGCTGCCATGGCATCAGGTGTCGACGAAGAGCAAGCTATCGCTTTGGCACACGAAATCGCCAACGAAGGTAAAGTCAAGGACAGCGCGGAGGGACTACAAGAGTTGACGCGCAAACTTCGACCTGCTCCACTTCGCACCCCGGCAGCAGGTTCTGGTGGTAAGCCAATCGAATGGCCAGACTTTTCTGAGCGTCCTGGAGATTATCGTCGAGCCTTGAAAATAGCCCATGAGACTGGAACACATGTTGCCCCTCACATGGAGTCATTGGGGTTCATCCAAGAGGCGCAGGAGCTGATAGGCATCTAGGGCATTTAAGAGGAGATGGCGCGTGTACTTTCCGGAACCCTACCCTGACGAACTGATTGGTAGCGTCATCGCCAGAGCCTGTATTCACTTGGGGCTGCCGGCAGAGGAACTGCTTGGTCACATTACTGGCCTACAAACCGGCAATGCATCCATGTTTTTGCCGAAAGTTGCAGCTGAATTGGCAAAACCCCTACGTATGTCTCCAGAGCAACTCCTGCTGGACCACACGATTTTCCCTTTTGCCACTGCGTTTATGCCCCGGGAGTTCTCTGCATCCCAGCTGCAGGGGTTCTTGAGTGCGACGCCCTCGGTGCGAAGCACAGCGGCGCTGGTTCAAAGCCTGCAGAACAACGCAAGGAGGTACATTTTCTGTGAGGCGTGTGTTGTCTCTGAGATGCTGCTCTACGGCGAGACATATTGGCATCGAACACATTTTCTGCCAGGACTGCACGAGTGCCCGGTGCACAAATGTGCGCTGTATGCCATTGCATCGAACCGGCGTGCGGGTTTACCAATACGCGCAGGGCCCCTCCTGTCCGACAGACTTAATGCTTACAGGGTTCGCCCCATCTGTGAGGTAACCGACTTCTCAAAGAAACTTCAACAGTTGGCACTTGCGACGCTTAGCCCTAAATGGGTGCAGCGCGACAGTTGGATGCTGATTTACCGGGGCCTGGCTCTTCAAAAAGGTTACAAACTGAATAGCCGTGCTGTCGCAGGAGGGCAACTCGCGATGGAATTGCAGACGTTTTTAGGTGCATCCGTCATGGCTGAACTTGGGTGCACTTACGGCAAACGCCCCACCGCCACATGGCCGGCAATCCTAATGCGCCTCAATAACGACAAACAACCGAACAACGCCCCCTTAAAACACCTTATTCTGCTCTCATTTTTAACAACGATACCCGAAAGAACAGGCGCGTTCGACTACATCCCCGTTGGGCCCAAAACTTCGGATTACGCAAAGCTGGACGAAGCTTTCTGTGCACACATACAGGCGCAATGGGCAAAGGCCCGCAAAGAGAAGAAGCGAGTCAGGGTGAGCGAACTAACCGAGGGCATGTCGATGGCTTCGACACTGCGGCACAAACCCAAGGAGTTTCCAAAAGCGGCGGCGGTCCTTGAAGCATTCAGGCACTCGAACGAAGCGGAACGCCAATCCGGCCGACGACCTTATTGGCGAAAAAGACTTGGATTAGATAAAAAACAGCAGGCCATGGCGACTCAGAGTTTAGGTCATGACAAAACTGCCCATCGCGACATTTCCGAATAGGCGCCAACTTGCAAGGTTGGCAGAATGCAAGCCTTACCTTTCACACCCTTAGGGAGGACTGTATGCCACTTCTAATGGCCCTGGATGAGTGCAACGCAGCACTGACAAACATCGAACAACTCGCTGCCGCTGCCTTGGAGCTGCCTGAACTGCGGGCGCAAGCTCTCGAGCTGATTCTGGTTCTCTGCCAACAGGCGGATGAGAACATAGGCAGCTTGGACCTTGAGGACGGACTGTTAATGGACATAGAGGCCTCAGCGGACCCCAACGACGCTCAAGCTAAGCCGCTTTTACATTAACTGAGCAGTACTCGCCACTTGGTCGCATATCCTTAAACTTAAAACCCGGTAATTTCGACGCACCCGCAAGGTCGCTACACAACTTCAGATATGTCTGGAGTTGTGAGAAATGGAGTTTCTGGAAGGCTTTGAATACCGGGACGGTCGGTTGGCAGCAAGGCTAACGACCCCTGCTGGCATTGAGTACCTTGACGACATGGCACTGTTGAGAACACGCGGCCTGCCCGAGGCGAAAAGCCGAAAGGTGTACAACCACACACTAAATTTTAACGAGCTAGAAGTCACGTCCATGGATGCCTACATAGAAGGCATCGGCATCAACTCAGATTCGCGAAATCATGACGTATTTTCCTATCGAACACCCAAAACGACATTTCTCATTCCTGCCCTTGCCCTGACGCGCGGACTCTTTCCGCTTGCTCCTCCCAGCTTCACGTCTTTGTTTTCTCCCAGAGCATTACTTGAAATGTGCATCCCCCTAGAGAAAAACAGTCAATGGACTATAGAAATGTCGTCTTATGTCTACAAGCCGAAGAAATGTGCGGTTTCTCTTCCAATGCGAGAGTCCCTTACGTGGGCAAGCTTGTACGAAAGCGCAGAAATCGCCTGGAACTCGGTTTACAAAGGGGCTTGTCACGGAAAGATGAAGATTAACCTACCGCACGCAACAGCAAAGGTCCTTCTCCAGGGAGTCGAGGATAAGACCAAGAATACGATTTACGTCAGCGTATTTAAAGTTTCAGCGCTCCTTGCTCATTGCAAACAACACTCTTTTGCACAAGGCGCCCCGAGAAGCTTCCTATTGCACAAGGGGACTAAATCGCTTGAAGGAGAGCCGAACAACTTCTATCACGAACGTGATACTTCGTATTCTATGCCCCTTGAAATGTTCATAAGCGATACCGAGTGGCAAGTCCTTGACCCTATTTTCAAAACAAAAACGAAGGTCAACGAAAATCAACAATTACCTCCCCGGGATGTTGCGAACGCGCTTATTAAACGCATGGTGACCGGCGCACCGTGGACCGACTCATTCTATGCGCCCCTAGCTCCAAAGGCGGGAGGGAAACGCTTGCGAGCCATGAGGCTCAATGGCCAGTTTGAAGAGTTTATGGACGCTATGAAAAAACTGCGTCCTGATGCTCCGTATCTTGATGTCGCTCTCTGACGAACAACGAAAGAGGTATGCGTGCCCCCTGTAACGGCCGGTGCAGTCCCACCCCAGCCTTCTTAGTGACTAAACGACAAAAATCAATTTTCTTAGTCGTTAGCCGACAATTCGGCACTGCCTGTGCTGTTTTCTTAGTGAGTGTCAGCGAGCCGTTGGCCAGGTCTTCCTGAATCGAACCGGAAATCGCGGAGGCTGTTGGGTTAAAGTAAAACAGGTTCCTCAGCCGGTGCTGCAAGTTGTCGATAGTATCGCTCTTCGGCTTCGGCCGGCGGGATATCACCGATCGAGCCCA
>NZ_WWER01000018.1 GCF_009857885.1 Pusillimonas sp. TS35
TTCTGATCCCGAAGCACGAGCGCCGATTTACCGGCTTTGATGAACGCATCATCGCTATGTATGCCCGGGGCATGAGCGTGCGCGAGATTCAGGGATTCCTGGCCGAGACCTCAATGAGAAAATTCTACTTCTGAATGCACCGCTTTTGCGGGGGGATTACCCTATTTGCCGCTTCAACGATTTGCCTGGCGTTCGCCTGGCCGGGTGGCGGCTGGTGCAGCACAAACCGTAAACTTACGATCGCTATGGCAGAACTACAAAGCACAGAAAATCACATTCAATCCCTCCCGGAGATGGTGTATCAACGGTTGCGTAGCGGTGTCCTGAAGGGCGAGTTCCCGCCCGGCCAGATCCTGCGCCAGGAAGAGCTTGCACAACGTTTCGGCTCCAGCAGGGTCCCTTTACGGGAAGCCATGACCAGGCTGGAAACGGAAGGCTTGCTTGAGTTGAGGCCGCGGCGAGGCTATGCGGTCATTTCCCTTGAGCCAGAGGAGATACAGGAAATCTTTGCCCTTCTCGCGATTGTCGAGGGACACGCGGGGGCGGCTGCCGCGCTCGCGCGGACAAAGACATCAAGGCGGTGAAAGCCTTGTTGCTCAAGATGGAGAAGGTAAGCATTTCAACTCCGGAAAAGGCCAATCAATGGCTGGAGCTGAATTCCGCATTCCACGAAAGAATTTTTTCTTGCGCGGGCTTGCGGCATGTGTCGCGTGTTGCCTTCATGCTGCGCGATATGGTCGAGCCCTACATCCGCATCGAGATAAGCCTGACCATGGATGTCGCCGAAGCGGAAGTGGAGCATTGCCAGATATTCGATGCCTTGGTGGATGGCGATTCGGAACGCCTTGGCGATCTCAGCAAAATCCATTGTGAATATACCGCTGCGCGACTGATCAAGATGTTGTAGCAGGGGGGTCGGACCCCAGGGTCTGATGTTTCGGGGTCAGACCTCGCATGGGGTCTGACCCCATCGCGGATGAACCTCAATCGATCAGCTTGTGCCTGAGCGCATACTGCACAAGCTCCGCGTTGTTGCCGAGGTTGAGCTTTTGCATGATGCGGCTGCGGTAGGTGCTTACAGTCTTGACGCTCAGGAACAGCTGCGTGCCGATGTCGGTAAGCCGTTGGCCTTTTACGATGAGCATCATGATCTCGAACTCGCGAGAAGACAGCTTGGCCTGGGGCGCCTCTTCGGCATCGTCGGATCGGCTGTGCCGAAGGACCCGATCGAGTATCTCGGCGGGAAAATACTTGCTGCCCGCTGCCACCCTGCGTATGCACGTAACCAATTCGTGGAAGTCCATGTCCTTGGCGATGTAGCCGCTGGCGCCCGCGTCGAGGGCGCGTAAAGCATAGGTTTCGGCCGGATACATGCTCAGGATGATGACGGGAAGGGCGGGCTTTTCAGCCTTGATGGAAGGAAGGATATCCAGCCCGCTCCTGCCTTTCATGTTGATGTCCAGCAGCACCACGTCGATAGGCGTGGTGCGCAGGCACAGCAGGGCCTCGCCCGCGTCAGCGGTTTCCGCGGCGACGCGCAGGTCGTTTTCCTCGTGAAGCAGGCGCTTCAAGCCATCGCGGAAAATAGTGTGATCGTCAACGAGGAGTATGCTTACCATGGTGTCCCAGAGGCTAACCCGCGCGCGGCACGTCGAGCGCTTTGAGAATACGGGCTTCACTATCGACGGATTCCGTTGCGAACTGGCGGAATTGTTCGCCGTTCATATACTGCGGAGTCATGTCGAACTTCTTCAGATTTTCGAGGAAAGCGGCTTGCTGCATGGCCTTTTGGAAGCCGTCGTGCAATGCTTGAACCACTTGCTGCGGTGTTCCTTTGGGGGCGGCGAGGCCCCACGGCGACGTTTGTACCATATCGATACCGACTTCGCGCAATGTCGGTACGCTGGGAAAACGCTCGACCCGCTTGTCCGACCAGATCACCAGCAAGCGCATCTTGCCCGACTCGACATACGGTACCCAGGATGAGGCATCCGCGACCGACATTATATGGCCTCCCAACAGCGCTGGAATGGCGTCCGCCACACCCTTGTAAGGCACATGCGTCAATTGAATGCCCAGCTGGCGGGAAATCTGCTCCATGGTCAGGTGTTGAGTCGTCAGGGTGCCTACTGTGCCGTAGGTGAGTTCGCCAGGATGCTTTTTCGCATACTCGACATACTGTTCGAAGGTTTGGATCGGGGACGATTCCGGAACGACCAAGCCCCAGGTGAACCCGGTAATCCGGATGACATATTCCAGATCCTTCACCGGATCCCAGTTGATCTTGGTCGTGTAGGGCAACCGGTATACACTCATTGGAATGATTCCGATCGTGTACCCATCGGGCCGAGCATTTTGCAATTGATGCCCGGGAAGAACGCCGCCGGCTCCGGGCTTGTTCTCGACAATGACGGGCTGACCGAAAATCTTGGATGCTTCCTCTGCCAGTGAACGGACCACCACATCAGTAACGCCGCCCGCGGTGAATCCGACCAGGATCCGGATGGGCTGTTGCGGAAAGGCCTCGGCGGCCAAGGCGTTGCTCAACATGCCGGGTATCGAGGAAGCGGCGAGAGCCGCGCCCAGGCTCAGGCTGCTCTTGCTAAGAAAATCGCGTCGGTTCAAGGTAGTCTCCTGCTTAAAGATGAAAGGCGGATCGCCGGTTCTTTTATTGCCAAGGGGTTATGGATTACTCTATGGCAGTGTAGACAAGGTCCCGCGCCGAACGCAGTCAGAAGGCGCTGAATGCGAAGTCAGTTTATTCCTACACCGATGCGTTCTTTTCGACATTCGGTGTTCACTCTTTCCATGCTTCCAGAAGGTCCCATGAGCCCGGTTGATCCTTCCAGTCCTGCCGAACTGGCGAATTATCGTTTTCTGTTCGAGGGCCTGATCGAGCAGTCGGTCGCGGGTATTTACCTGTTGCAGAACGACAAGCTCATCTACGTGAACGACGCATTTGCCAAAATGTGCGGCACTTCTCGCGAGAACCTCTCGGGAAAATCACTTGCGGCGGTTGCTCCCCCGGACCAGCGTGAAGAGCTGCTGCGTCAATACGCGCGTCGCCTGCGCGGCGAGTCGCCCGAAAACACCTTTATCGTCCGGATCAAACGCCCGGACGAGGAAACGCTGCGGGCGATCGAGATCCATGGGCGGCTCATTTCGTATCGCGGCGAGCCGGCGGTGATTGGTGTGGGAATAGACGCGACCTCGCGCTTGCTGCGGCACCAAGAGCTGGAGGACTCCAAGGCCAGGCTCAGCGAGTTGCTGACCTATATACAGCAGATTCGCGACGAGGAACGGCTCGATATCTCAATGGAGCTGCATGATGCGGTGGGCGGAATGCTGTCGGCATTGCGCTTCGACCTCATACGCATCAGCAAGAAAATCGGCAAGCTCACGCCCTTGCAGGAGAACCGCGATGCGCGAGTACAGTTGGGCGAGCTCGAGGATACCGCTGAACAGGCCATGCAGTTGGTTCAGGACACCATCAAGGTGGTGCGGCAGATTTCCGAAGATCTGCACCCGAGCGCGTTGCCGCATCTTGGCATAGCCGAAGCCATCAAAAACGATCTCAAGAAGTTCGAAGCCCGCTACGGTATCAAGAGCGAATTCCATTCTACCGAAGTGCCGCTCGGATTCCCCGATGAAACGGTTCGCGATCTTTACCGTATCTTCCAGGAAGGGCTCAACAATGTGGCCAAGCACGCCCAGGCGACGAAGGTGACCGTATCCATTACTCACGCCGATCAGCGCTTCGTTCTCGGTCTGGAGGACGATGGGGTCGGAATGGCGGGCCAGGAGCCGCAGCCGGGAAAATACGGCTTGTCCAGCATGCGTGAGCGCGTGCGCCGGTACGGCGGCACGCTGGATATTGCATCGGGCCCGCAAGGCGGCATCCGGCTGACGGTCGGGATTCCCCTCCTTGGCCAGAACCCAGGGGCACCGCCGGGGGCTGCTAGCGGCCGGTGAAGACGGCCGCGCGCCGTTCTACGAAGGACTGTATGCCCTCCTTGAAATCATCCGATGCGAACACTTTGGAGCGGATGTCGGGGATGCATTCGATGGCTGCCTGCTCGGCGGCGTCGATGAACTTCATGGCGGCTTGCTTGGTTGCGCGCAGGCCCAATGGCGCGCTCGTGCAGATTCTAGCTGCCAGGTCCTTTGCACGGTTGAGCTGCTCGCCGAAGGGAACGACCTCTTGGACGAAACCCAGTTCGCATGCGCGCTGGGCGTCGAACTCTTCGCACAGGAATAAATGGTACATCGCGTTGCCCCAGCCGGTACGCGTCAGATAGCGAAAGTGCGCGCCGCCCAACGGGGCGATTCCGCGCTTGGCTTCGAGTTGTCCGAAGCGGGCCGTGTCGGCCGCCACAACGATGTCGCAAGCGAGCATGATCTCGATGCCGACGGTGTAGGTAATACCCTGGACGACGGCGATCAAGGGCTTGGTGCAGCGGCGCTTCAGGCCGAAGGGGTCCACCCACTCGTCCGGCCGTGGCTTGGCGGTTGCGGCGGGCCCGAAGAACTTGGGCATGTCGAGGCCGGCGGTGGTGTGCTCGCCCGCCGAGCAGAGTATTCCGACCCATAAATCGTCGTTTTCTTCGAACGCGGTGAGGTGCTGCGCGAGCTGCTCCATCATTTCCGGGGAGTAGGCGTTCTTCTTTTTTATGTTGTCAACGGTGATGATGCAGACATGGCCGTCCACTTTCATCGTTACTTCACCTGTTTTTTCCGCTTGCATAGTCGCTCCTTGCCTTGTTGCCTATTGATTTCCATTCGATGGTGACCGGGTGTCACACCACTTTCTTTGCGCGCGCTATCGTGGAATCAAGCCCTTTCTTGAGATGCGACTGGAACTCTTCGGTGACGTGAGAAAGTTGATGCACATCGAAGTGAGCCGTGATCGCCGAGCGGAAGCCCTGCGCATCCCACGTCCGGTTCAGGGAGCGCTTGGTAAAGCGGATACCGTAGGGGGGCGCTTCCGCCACGGTATTGGCCAAAGCCAGTGTTGCCTCTTCGAGTTGCTCTACGGGCACCACCCTGTTGATCATGCCGATCTGCAAGGCTTCCTGAGCGGGAATGCGGGCGCCGGTGAATATCATTTCCTTCGCCTTGCGCATGCTCATTACCCAGGGATGTATCAACACTTCCAGACTTGCTGTTCCCATCGAGTGGGCGACGGGATCGGAGAAGAAGGCGTTATCGGCACAAACGATGAGATCGCACATGTTGGCGACCATGAAGCCGCCGGCAATGCACGCGCCTTGAACTTGTGCGATGGTGGGCTTTTTTAGATCATGGAGGCGCAGGCAGTATTCAAGAAAATGCTCTTCTTCGTATTCCCAGCGTTGTTCAACTGTGGGATTGGGGCGCTCGATCGTGGCGGACTTCAGGTCATGGCCCGCGGAGAAATGGTCTCCCGTGGCACCGATGATGACGACGCGCACTTCGTCGTCCGCTTCCGCCGCGCGCAGTGCGTGATCGAGTTCGCGCAGTAATGAACGGTCCTGTGCGTTTCGCACGGCGGGGCGGTTCAGCCGGATGCGGGCAACGGCGCCGATCCGTTCGCTAACTATATTCTGATAGTCCATGTTGATTCTCCAATAATCGATGTGATGCTGGTCAGATCACGTCCGTAAAATGTCGATTTCCAGCGACAAGCCGCTCAGGGCCCGGCGCGCGAGCGCTTCGTCGATGTCGCTGGATTCCAGATACACGCGAGCCTTGAGGCTCCCGGCAGGCCCATCCATGGCCTCGGCGCGGAAACCGCCCGCGATGCCCGCCTTGTTCAAAATGAGGCGTATGCCGTCTTCCAGCGCCGAGCGCCGCAGCGGCTGCCGCAAAATCTTTCCCATCGGTGATTTTGGGATCTCTTGCGCTATGCAACAGGACTTCGGAATGGCGGCGCGCTCGTGCACATGCGCGGCGACGAACTCCAGTATGTCTTGCGTGCTTGCGCTCGCGCCGCTCTTGAGCTGCACATAGGCGACGGGGACTTCGCCGGCATGGGCATCGGGCCGGCCCACCACCACGGCTTCCACGACATCGGGATGCCGATACAGTATTTCCTCGACCGCCTTCGGATCGATGTTGTGGCCGCCGCGTATGATCACGTCCTTGGCGCGGCCGACGATCCATACATAGCCGTCTTGATCGACGCGTGCGATATCGCCTGTATTGAGCCACGAGCCATGTTCCAGCCAGATGTCATCGTCCAGGACGGAGTCGGAGTAGCCGGCGAACATCGTAGGACCGTTGACCAAGAGGATGCCGGCCTCGCCAACGGGACAGTCTGCAAACGTGCCATCGGCGTCCCGGCGTACGATCCGCACTCGATGATAGGGAAAGGGCAGGCCGACGGATCCGGTCTTCACCTGGCCGTTGCGTGGATTCATCATGATGACGGACGTAGTTTCCGTCATGCCGTAGCCTTCCCTGACGTCAAACCCCGACATCTGCAGAAAGGTCTGAGCAACATGCTCGGACAAGGGGGCGGAGCCCGACAGCACACTCTTCAGGGACACGAGATCGTTGCGGTCCATGGGGCGCTGGACGAGCTGATTCATGATCGTGGGCACGATCGTCAGATAGGCAATGGAAAACCGCCGTACGACGGACCAGATGTGGTTGACGAGCTCCGGATGGCGCCAGCCGGCCGATGTTGCGAGCACGAGGCGCCCGCCGCGCGCGAGTGTGGCGAGACTGCCGGCATAGGCGCCCACCACATGAAACAGCGGCGTAGCCGAGAGACGGGCTTCTCCCGCCTGGATGCCCGCCACCGCCGCGCTCAGCCAGGCGCTCGTGACCACGCCGGCATGTGTATGGCGTGCCAGCTTTGGCAGGCCCGTCGTTCCTCCTGTGGGGAACAGCGCGGCAATGGCGTCGCCTTGGGGCAGTCCCGCGGGGTCCAGCTGCGATGAAAATGTATCGATGACCTGTTCATACTCGATGAACCGTACACCGTGTGGAGGCGTGCCGTTGGAGTCGCCGCCTATCCGTATGACGGTGCGAAGCTGGGGGCATGATGCGACGATGCCCTCGACTTTCTTCCAGCAGTCCACGAGCGCGTCCCCACCGTAGACGAAAAGCACCGTTGAACCGGACGCCTTCATTATTTCGGCGATTGCTTCCGGCTCCATCATCCAATTCACCGGGTTGGCGACGCATACCGCCTGTGTCCCCCAAAGGGCGAATTGCGCTTCGGGGGTGTTTGCCAACAACAGGGAAACCACGTCTTGAGAATCGATGCCCAGCGAACGCAAAAGGTTGCCCGTTTGGTTGATTCGGTCCAACAGCATGCGATAGCTGATCGAGCGCCTCGTTTGCTCGCATCGGGCCGGGTCGCTGAAGAAATCAATGGCGATGGCCTCGGGCTCGTGCCGGCAACTGGCATGCAGCAGGCCATAGGTCGATTTGGGCAGAGCCCATGCGTCCAGGGCCTGCTGCTCGAACAGTTCCAGTCGATTGGCGCTCGTCAGGTCGGCATCGAGCCAGTAGCTGGGTGGCATGGCGGATTTCACTTTGATTTGGCCGTGCTCAACGGCATTCGAGTGCGGAGGGTTCCATTATCGAGTCGGCGGACGCCGAGAGGCGCGCGATTCGCATTTCCACTTCGACGAAAAGATGCTCGAAATAGAATCGAGCGGCCGCAAGTTTCTCGCTGCGGAGCGCATCGTGCTCGGGCAGCTTGGTCAAGGCGGCATGTGCGGCCCGGCACCAGAAGTAACCGTAGACCAAGTGACCCACAATACGCAGGAAGTCGGTTGCGGATGATGAAAATTGCAGAGGATCGTGAGATGCGGAGTCCAGAAGCCCGGGCAGGAGCTCTTCTGTCCGGTTTGCCAGCGATGACAATGGTGTCAGGAACGCGGACATTCCGGGAACGCCCGTGCAGGCGGCGGCTTGCTGTCCGATCAGCGCGAGCAGGAGCTGCAGGCGCGCTCCGGCGTCAGGCAGGACCTTGCGGGCGAGCAAGTCGTGCGCCTGCACTCCGTTGGTCCCCTCGTAGATGGGCAGGATCCGGACATCGCGGAAGGTCTGCTCTATGCCCGTGTCGGTCACGTATCCACTGCCGCCGTGAACCTGCATTGCCAGGCTGACGGCTTCCACGGAATTGTCGGAGACAAAGGCCTTGGCCACGGGCGTCAACAGCGCAAGGAGATCCTGCGCCTGTTTCCGGACGCCGGGATCAGCGCCATGTTGGTCGAGGTCGATCTGGAGCGCAATCCAGTAAAGGAACATGCGCGCGCTTTCCGCCCAGACTTTCTGGGTAAGCAGCATACGGCGCACGTCGGGCTGGCACAGGATCGGATCTGGTCCGAACCCTGCGCTTCTGGGCTTGACGGGTGATCGCGATTGGAGGCGTTCCTGTGCATAGGCGAGCGATTTCTGATACCCCCATTCGTTCAGGCCAAGCGCTTGGGCACCGGTGCCAAGGCGTGCGGAATTCATCATCACGAACATCGCGGCCAGGCCTTTGTCGGCCTCGCCGAGCAAATAACCGCGCGCTCCTTCGAAGCGCAGGACACACGTGGCATTGCCGTGCAGGCCCAGCTTGTCCTCGATGGCATCGCAAAACACATTGTTGAACTGATCCGGGCGTCCTTCCGCGTCGGGCAGCAGCTTCGGGACAAGGAAAAGCGAAACGCCCTTGGTGCCGGCCGGTGCGCCCGGCAGGCGGGCCAGGACCAGATGCACGATATTCTCCGTCAGGTCGTGCTCTCCCGACGAAATGAAGATCTTTGTTCCGCTGATCATGTAACCGCCGTCGTCGGCGGGCGATGCCTGTGTGCGCAGCAGACCCAAGTCGGTGCCGGCGCCGGGCTCGGTGAGACACATCGTGCCTGTCCACGCTCCGGTCGCCAGTTTGGGGGCGTAGAGCTTGCGCAACTCAGGCGGTGCGTTGGCCACGATGCATCGATAGGCGCCTTCCGAAAGTCGCGGATACAGCGCCCACGAAATGTTGCTGCCGGCCAGCATTTCACCGAGAATCGCGGAGGTCACCATGGGCAAGGCCTGGCCGCCGTCTTCCTCTTTGGCGCAAAGACCCGGCCACCCGCTTTCTGTATAGATTTCGTATGCGTTCCGGAATCCGTCGGGCGTACGCACGTTGCCTTGTTCCAGCACGCAGCCTTGTTGGTCGCCGCGCGCGTTCAAGGGTGCAAGCTCACCGTGGCAGAACCGATCGGCCCCTTCGATGATCTGATCCAGTGTCTCGTTATCGATCGCTATCGCGGGCGCATGGCGGGCGAGCGTCTGCTCGACCTCGAGCACTTCGTTCAGCACGAATTTAATATCCTTTTGTGGAGCGGAATACAGACCGTCTTTCATTCGTCTACACCATCAAGCCTTGAGTGAACATGGCGCCAGTGTAGAGAGACGGCCTTTGTTTCTCTGTCAGAAGCCTGCTTGAGCTTGTGTAGGAATTATCTGATGCCGCAGGTCGGGGGTCAGACCCCTCATCTGCCTCGAAGACGAGATTGCCCGGCGCGAACAGAAGAAATACAGCACCCGGCTGCGCCGGGCGGCGTTCCGCACCACCAAGACGCTGGACGTCTTCGACTTTAACCCGTTGCCCAACGTGAACCGCGCGCTCGTGCACGAGTTGGCCACCGGCCGGTACATCACGGAATACGCGCCCGTGCTCATCGTCGGCCCCTGCGGCACCGGAAAAAGCCATCTTGCACAGGCCCTGGGCCACTGCGCCGTTCGCCAGGGCATTGACGTGCTCTTTACCACCTGCGCCAACCTGGTGACCAGCCTGAATGCGGCCCGGGCCGTTGGCGGGTATGAGCGGCGCCTGGCGACGCTGGCGCGTGTGCCGCTGCTGATCATCGATGACTTTGGCCTGAAACCGCTACGGCCGCCCGCCGATGAAGACCTGCACGAGCTGGTGGCCGAACGCTACGAGAAAGCGGCCACCGTCGTGACCAGCAACCTGGACTTGCCCGAATGGGATCAGGCCTTCCCGGCGAACCGCCTGTTGGCCTCGGCCACGCTCGATCGCCTGCGGCATAACGCCTACTGCCTGGTGCTCGATGGCAAGTCTTACCGCAGCCCCAGGCTCGGCCCGACCACCACCCTTGACAAGGAGGAGAAAAATGACGTAAAAAACACCTGATTCCACCCCAAATGACGTAAAAAACACCTGATTCCACCCCTTCAGTCATGCGTTCAGAACTGGCGTTTTAATGGCTCCTAAATGCCGAAAAATGCTGGCTCCTATACGGTGAAAGGTGACACCAGGCTCGTTGCCAGGCCTGAACGATGGTCGGGTACTTCGCGCCCAATTGCCCGTCGGCAAACGCCTGCAAAGCTATTTCGGCCTCTTGCTCGCTGGCGGCGGCATAGATGGGCCGTAGCGCCTGGGCAACCGCTTTGCGGTCGCGCCAGCCCGCGTAGTCCAAACTGTTTCGGATTAGGTGCACAATGCAGGTTTGCACGGCGGTTTTCGGATAGGCGGTATTGATCGCCTCTGCCAACCCCTTCAGGCCGTCCACGACGGCGATCAGGATGTCCTGAACCCCACGGGTCTTCAGCTCGTTGAAGACCTTGAGCCAGAACTTGGCACCTTCGGTCTGCTCAATCCACAGGCCCAATACATCAAGCTGACCGTCGGCCTGGATGCCAAGCGCCAGATAAACGGCTTTGTTGCTGACCATGCCATCGCTGCGGATCTTGACGCGCAGCGCATCGAAGAAAACGACTGGATACATCGCTTCCAGCGGACGGCTCTGCCAGGCAATAGCCTCGGCCATGACTTCGTCGGTCACCGAGCTGATGAAGTCCGGCGACACTTCGGTGCCGTAGCTCTCGGCCAGGAATCCCTGAATCTCGCGCACGCTCATGCCCCGGGCATACATGGCGATGATGCGTTCATCAAAGCCGGTAAATCGGCGCTCGTGCTTCGGGATCAGAG
>NZ_WWER01000019.1 GCF_009857885.1 Pusillimonas sp. TS35
GGGGCGCTGGCCAGGGGCTGCGGGGGTGGGGGCGAAACGAAGTCGATTTGACAAGCTCAAAAAACTACTTCATAATCTCGTTTCTCTGCTGCTGACACAGCACGGCGCCAGGCGCCGGACGGTTCAGGCGGCGGCCATCGCGGCAAGCTGCGGTGGATGCGGTATCTGCTCTTTAACAATTTAACAGCCGATAAGTGTGGGCGCTTGGAATGCGTGTCGCAACCCTTTTCACGAAGGGCTCGCAACAAAGTTATTTATTTCAAGTGCTCGCACAAAAATGAAGAAGTAAGGTTTTAAGAGATTAGAACTTGTCTTTTTCTTTTGAGCGAATACGCGACGTATGCCCCAAAGCCTTTTATAAGGTTTTGAGGACAATACGATTTACAGGAATTGAACTGAAGAGTTTGATCCTGGCTCAGATTGAACGCTAGCGGGATGCTTTACACATGCAAGTCGAACGGCAGCGCGAGGAAAGCTTGCTTTCTTTGGCGGCAAGTGGCGAACGGGTGAGTAATGTATCGGAACGTACCCAGTAGCGGGGGACAACCACGCGAAAGCGTGGCTAATACCGCATACGCCCTACGGGGGAAAGAGGGGGCCTCGCAAGAGCCTCTCACTATTGGAGCGGCCGATATCGGATTAGCTTGTTGGTGGGGTAAAGGCCTACCAAGGCGACGATCCGTAGCTGGTTTGAGAGGACGACCAGCCACACTGGGACTGAGACACGGCCCAGACTCCTACGGGAGGCAGCAGTGGGGAATTTTGGACAATGGGGGCAACCCTGATCCAGCCATCCCGCGTGTGCGATGAAGGCCTTCGGGTTGTAAAGCACTTTTGGCAGGGAAGAAAAGGCTCTGGTTAATACCTGGAGCCGCTGACGGTACCTGCAGAATAAGCACCGGCTAACTACGTGCCAGCAGCCGCGGTAATACGTAGGGTGCAAGCGTTAATCGGAATTACTGGGCGTAAAGCGTGCGCAGGCGGTTCGGAAAGAAAGATGTGAAATCCCAGGGCTTAACCTTGGAACTGCATTTTTAACTACCGGGCTAGAGTATGTCAGAGGGGGGTAGAATTCCACGTGTAGCAGTGAAATGCGTAGAGATGTGGAGGAATACCGATGGCGAAGGCAGCCCCCTGGGATGATACTGACGCTCATGCACGAAAGCGTGGGGAGCAAACAGGATTAGATACCCTGGTAGTCCACGCCCTAAACGATGTCAACTAGCTGTTGGGGGCTTCGGCCTTCAGTAGCGCAGCTAACGCGTGAAGTTGACCGCCTGGGGAGTACGGTCGCAAGATTAAAACTCAAAGGAATTGACGGGGACCCGCACAAGCGGTGGATGATGTGGATTAATTCGATGCAACGCGAAAAACCTTACCTACCCTTGACATGTCTGGAAGGCCGAAGAGATTTGGCTGTGCTCGCAAGAGAACCGGAACACAGGTGCTGCATGGCTGTCGTCAGCTCGTGTCGTGAGATGTTGGGTTAAGTCCCGCAACGAGCGCAACCCTTGTCATTAGTTGCTACGAAAGGGCACTCTAATGAGACTGCCGGTGACAAACCGGAGGAAGGTGGGGATGACGTCAAGTCCTCATGGCCCTTATGGGTAGGGCTTCACACGTCATACAATGGTCGGGACAGAGGGTCGCCAACCCGCGAGGGGGAGCCAATCCCAGAAACCCGATCGTAGTCCGGATTGCAGGCTGCAACTCGCCTGCATGAAGTCGGAATCGCTAGTAATCGCGGATCAGCATGTCGCGGTGAATACGTTCCCGGGTCTTGTACACACCGCCCGTCACACCATGGGAGTGGGTTTTACCAGAAGTAGTTAGCCTAACCGCAAGGGGGGCGATTACCACGGTAGGATTCATGACTGGGGTGAAGTCGTAACAAGGTAGCCGTATCGGAAGGTGCGGCTGGATCACCTCCTTTAAGCGCGAAGCGACACAAAGCGAAAGCGTCCACACTTATTGGCTGTTAGGTCGTAGAAAGAGTAAGCCACGACGAGGTTACGTTGCTAGGGCGCGCCGCAAGCGTGCTTGCGGCGCACGCTGGGTCAGTAGCTCAGTCGGTTAGAGCACCGTCTTGATAAGGCGGGGGTCGTTGGTTCGATTCCAACTTGACCCACCAGTACGGTTTTACCGGTGCGGGGGATTAGCTCAGCTGGGAGAGCACCTGCTTTGCAAGCAGGGGGTCGTCGGTTCGATCCCGTCATCCTCCACCACACGCGCCGGGTGCGCGCGGGGGCACGGGAGCAAGATCGGCGCGGTGGTCGGCAAAAGTGGTGCGCGCCAGCAATTCGGGGTTAACGCCAAGCCTCGCCAATTCCGAGGGCGGTACAGTCGGAGTTGCGCGGTGTTTCGCGTTAAGTCTGCGTCTGTTTTTAAAGCGGGCAAGTGGCTTGATGGTTTTACTCGTTCTTTAACAATCTGGAAGAAGCACAACGAAGTAATAATGGGAGCCTTTGCTCGCCTTTTGCAAAGGGGGCGTGCGGGGTTCGCGTAAATTACGGGTTGTGATTGCATTTGAACAATAGTTCAAAGTAGTTCTCAAAAAAGACGGTGTAGAGACGCGGTTTGTCTTTACACACTTTGGAAACGAATGAACGGCATGAAAGCACACTTTAACTAGTCAAGTTCTATAACCTGTAGCGTTATAGGATCAAGCGACTAAGTGCACATGGTGGATGCCTTGGCGATCACAGGCGAAGAAGGACGTGGTAGCCTGCGAAAAGCTGCGGGGAGCTGGCAAACAAGCTTTGATCCGCAGATCTCCGAATGGGGAAACCCACGCCACGCGAGTGGCGTATCCCGCACTGAATACATAGGTGCGTGGAGGCGAACCGGGTGAACTGAAACATCTCAGTAGCTCGAGGAAAAGAAATCAACCGAGATTCCGACAGTAGCGGCGAGCGACCTCGGAACAGCCTTGACGATTTAGCCATCAACATAGTCGAACGCGATGGAAAGCGCGGCCGTAGCAGGTGATAGCCCTGTAGGCGAAATGTCGGTGGTGGAACTAGGCGTCAGAGAAGTAGGGCGGGACACGTGAAATCCTGTCTGAAGATGGGGGGACCATCCTCCAAGGCTAAATACTCGTGATCGACCGATAGTGAACCAGTACCGTGAGGGAAAGGCGAAAAGAACCCCGGAAGGGGAGTGAAATAGATCCTGAAACCGTGTGCATACAAACAGTCGGAGCCTCTTTAAGGGGTGACGGCGTACCTTTTGTATAATGGGTCAGCGACTTACATTCAGTGGCAAGCTTAACCGAATAGGGAAGGCGTAGCGAAAGCGAGTCCGAACAGGGCGATTGAGTCGCTGGGTGTAGACCCGAAACCAGGCGATCTATCCATGGCCAGGTTGAAGGCACGGTAACACGTGCTGGAGGACCGAACCCACTAATGTTGAAAAATTAGGGGATGAGCTGTGGATAGGGGTGAAAGGCTAAACAAGCCTGGAGATAGCTGGTTCTCTCCGAAAACTATTTAGGTAGTGCCTCACGTATTGCTGCCGGGGGTAGAGCACTGTTATAGCTAGGGGGTCATGGCGACTTACCAACCTATGGCAAACTCCGAATACCGGCAAGTATGAGCGTGGGAGACAGAGCACCGGGTGCTAACGTCCGGACTCAAGAGGGAAACAACCCAGACCGCCAGCTAAGGTCCCTAACTATGGCTAAGTGGGAAACGAAGTGGGAAGGCACAGACAGTCAGGAGGTTGGCTTAGAAGCAGCCACCCTTTAAAGAAAGCGTAATAGCTCACTGATCGAGTCGTCCTGCGCGGAAGATGTAACGGGGCTAAGCCATAGACCGAAGCTGCGGGTGTGCCCGCTCTTTTAAACACATTGCATGAATCGGAGCTTGGCGCCGAAGGCGCAAAGCGGCCCAACACGATTGGGTGCTGGCAGTGGGTTTAAATGAGCGGGCACGCGGTAGGAGAGCGTTCTGTAAGCCTGTGAAGGCGGCTTGAGAAGGCTGCTGGAGGTATCAGAAGTGCGAATGCTGACATGAGTAGCGATAAAGGGGGTGAAAAGCCCCCTCGCCGTAAGTCCAAGGTTTCCTGCGCAACGTTCATCGGCGCAGGGTGAGTCGGCCCCTAAGGCGAGGCAGAGATGCGTAGCTGATGGGAAGCTGGTTAATATTCCAGCACCGTCGTGAAATGCGATGGGGGGACGGATTGCGAAAGGTCATCGGGGTGTTGGATGTCCCCGTTGCTGCATCATAGAAGGCGCTCAGGCAAATCCGGGCGCGCAATTCAAGGGTGTGGCTGGATAGAGTCTTCGGGCTCTAGACTGATTGGAAGCAGTTCCAGGAAAAGCCTCTAAGCTTCAGTTTCACGAGACCGTACCGCAAACCGACACAGGTGGACGGGATGAATATTCCAAGGCGCTTGAGAGAACTCAGGAGAAGGAACTCGGCAAATTGATACCGTAACTTCGGGAGAAGGTATACCCTGGTAGTGTGATGGGCCCGCGCCCTGAGCATGAAGGGGTCGCAGAGAATCGGTGGCTGCGACTGTTTATTAAAAACACAGCACTCTGCCAAGACGAAAGTCGACGTATAGGGTGTGACGCCTGCCCGGTGCCGGAAGGTTAAGTGATGGGGTGCAAGCTCTTGATCGAAGCCCCGGTAAACGGCGGCCGTAACTATAACGGTCCTAAGGTAGCGAAATTCCTTGTCGGGTAAGTTCCGACCTGCACGAATGGCGTAACGATGGCCACACTGTCTCCTCCTGAGACTCAGCGAAGTTGAAGTGTTTGTGATGATGCAATCTACCCGCGGCTAGACGGAAAGACCCCATGAACCTTTACTGTAGCTTTGCATTGGACTGTGAACCGGCCTGTGTAGGATAGGTGGGAGGCGTTGAACCCGAGTCGCCAGATTCGGGGGAGCCAACCTTGAAATACCACCCTGGTCTGTTTGCGGTTCTAACCTTGGCCCGTTATCCGGGTTGGGGACAGTGCATGGTGGGCAGTTTGACTGGGGCGGTCTCCTCCCAAAGTGTAACGGAGGAGTACGAAGGTACGCTAGGTACGGTCGGAAATCGTGCTGATAGTGCAATGGCATAAGCGTGCTTGACTGTGAGACTGACAAGTCGAACAGGTGCGAAAGCAGGTCATAGTGATCCGGTGGTTCTGTATGGAAGGGCCATCGCTCAACGGATAAAAGGTACTCTGGGGATAACAGGCTGATACCGCCCAAGAGTTCATATCGACGGCGGTGTTTGGCACCTCGATGTCGGCTCATCTCATCCTGGGGCTGTAGCCGGTCCCAAGGGTATGGCTGTTCGCCATTTAAAGAGGTACGTGAGCTGGGTTTAAAACGTCGTGAGACAGTTTGGTCCCTATCTGCCGTGGGCGTTGGATACTTGACGGAGCCTGCTCCTAGTACGAGAGGACCGGAGTGGACGTACCGCTGGTGTATCGGTTGTCATGCCAATGGCATTGCCGAGTAGCTATGTACGGAAGAGATAACCGCTGAAGGCATCTAAGCGGGAAACTCGTCTGAAGATTAGGTATCCCGGGGGCTAGACCCCCCTGAAGGGTCGTTCGAGACCAGGACGTTGATAGGCTGGGTGTGTAAGCGCAGTAATGCGTGCAGCTAACCAGTACTAATTGCCCGTGCGGCTTGATCCTATAACCTTGCAGGTTAGGTGTGAACAAGTGCCGTAACAAACAAAGCAATCATCAGGCCCCCAGGCCTTGCCTTGGGGCCCATCGCACCCGTGATGCGATAAACCCGCCATTACCCCCCGTTGGTGTGAGCCTGGCCAGGCGCAAGACAAGCCGGCCCCGCTCACGCACGCTTCTTCCCGGATTGGCGCCGCTGTGCCAACAGCGGCGCACCCAGTTACGCTTGACGACCATAGCAAGGTGGTCCCACGCCTTCCCATCCCGAACAGGACCGTGAAACGCCTTTGCGCCGATGATAGTTGACATCTCGTCTGTGAAAGTAGGTCATCGTCAGGCTTTTATACCGAAGAAAACCCCCGCCAGCAAACCCTGGCGGGGGTTTTTGTTTGTGCGAATCAAAACCAGGCAAAGCGCCGGCGCACCACCCAGG
>NZ_WWER01000001.1 GCF_009857885.1 Pusillimonas sp. TS35
CATCTCGTCTGTGAAAGTAGGTCATCGTCAGGCTTTTATACCGAAGAAAACCCCCGCCAGCAAACCCTGGCGGGGGTTTTTGTTTGTGCGAATCAAAACCAGGCAAAGCGCCGGCGCACCACCCAGGGTGTGAAAAGAGAACGCCACCGCCGCCTGTGTGCGCTGAGCGCTTCTTCCCCGGTGAGCGCTTCTTATTTGTGCCGGCAGAATGTGTGGGCTGGCGGACTGCTGTCGTGCTGCGTTGCAGCCGACCACGTTTCTCATTGACATTGGAATATAAGGCTGCAACAATCAAACAATAACACTTGAAGCGCTTCAAGTTGTAAGGCTGCTAGAGTTAGAATAACCGCTGAAATCAAATGCTTGAACAGAAAACAAGACAGTCTGTTCAGATAAGCAAGATAGGAGTGGAAATTTGATTGGCTGTGTATGCTTGATCGAGGCATGAAGCGTTTCAAACAGCAACAGGGCATAGCATAGCGTGGTGTGGTCTGGCGTGGTGTGGCGTTGTGCGGTGTAGCAACTCAGTACACGGTACCGACACCTATGTATTGAATACAACGGCAACTATGCTTGGCTGTGCCCAGCCGACTGTACGGAAAAGAGTGCGCTTGGGGTCTGAGCCACAAAGCGCTTTTGTTTTATTACATGATCTTAAAAACGAGGGATGGATGATGTTGAAGTTGAATCGGCCGGATCTGCTCCGGCAACAATGTTATATCGATGGTACATGGTGCGATGCGGATGGCGGTGAGAAAATCGCGGTGAACAACCCCGCTACGGGCAAGGAGCTGGGCACCATTCCCAAGATGGGGGCTGCCGAGACTCGACGCGCGATCGAAGCGGCAAATCGGTCATGGAGAAAGTGGCGGGCCATGACTGCCAAACAACGCGGCGGTATCCTACGGCGTTGGTTCGACTTGATGATCGCCAATACTGAAGACCTGGCGCTCATCATGACGGCGGAACAGGGCAAGCCGTTGGCCGAGTCGCGCGGTGAGATCGCCTATGCGGCCTCATATCTGGAATGGTATGGCGAAGAGGGCAAGCGCGCCTATGGCGACACGATTCCCTCGCCGTCCGCGGACAAACGCATTGTCGTCACCAAAGAACCAATCGGGGTATGTGCGGCGATCACACCCTGGAATTTTCCGTCCGCGATGATCACGCGCAAGGCCGCAGCGGCACTTGCCGCAGGTTGCCCTATCGTCGTCAAGCCTGCCACGCAAACACCGTTCTCGGCGTTGGCTTTGGCTGTTCTGGCCGAAGAGGCAGGTGTGCCGGCAGGTGTTTTTTCGGTGCTGACGGGATCGGCGTCGGCTATTGGCGGGGAGATGACCAGCAACGACCTGGTGCGCAAGGTTACGTTTACGGGCTCTACTGAGATCGGACGCTTGCTCATGCAACAGAGTGCCGGCACGATCAAGAAGGTGTCGATGGAGCTGGGCGGCAACGCGCCCTTTATCGTATTTGACGATGCTGATCTGGATGCTGCCGTGGAGGGTGCGATGGCCAGCAAGTATCGCAATGCCGGTCAGACATGCGTGTGTGCAAATCGCATGTATGTGCACGAGAAGGTCTACGATGCCTTCAGCAAGAAGCTGGTGGCTGCGGTGGCTGACCTGAAGATTGGTAATGGTGAAGAGCCGGGTGTGACGCAAGGCCCGTTGATCGACGGCGCTGCGGTGGAAAAGATCAAGGAACACATTGCTGATGCTTTGGATAAGGGGGCTACCCTCCTGGCGGGTGGCAAGCCGCACGCGCTGGGCAAAACGTTTTTTGAACCCACTATTCTGGCAGGTGTCACCAGCGATATGAAGGTGGCGCGCGAGGAAACATTCGGCCCGCTGGCGCCGCTGTTCAAGTTCTCATCCGACGAGGAAGTGATCAAGCTGGCCAACGACACAGAGTTCGGGTTGGCTGCATACTTCTATAGCCGCGATATCGGCCGTGTTTGGCGTGTTGCCGAAGCGCTGGAATATGGCATGGTCGGAATCAACACGGGCATCATTTCCAATGAGGCCGCGCCTTTCGGCGGCGTCAAGCAATCCGGCCTGGGTCGCGAAGGCTCGCACTACGGGCTGGACGACTACATGGTGATCAAGTATCTGTGCATGGGCGGTATCTGATCGCTGGCTCGGCGCGCCCACCCACCTGCGGTGTGCTTAGGCAGGAATGTGCGCGCCGTCGATTGCCGTGGTACCTAGTATGATGGTTCCAAGGAACCCCATCCAGTGTTGGACCGGATGGGGTTTTATTTTGTGGTGGCGCGTACAATCGGGCCGCCGCTGCGCATCGGCCATTCCACGGGATGCGATTGCATCATCAGGCTGATTTCGCATCTGATCGGTAGGTGCCCGCGCGCCATGATGCGGCCGGCTGGTGTGTTCGAGCCCTTGCCTATGGTGCGCAGAACGCCGGCGATACCTGGCACCAGAGGCTTGAGAGCGTAGGTCAGCCGCAGCGTGAGTGTGTTGGCCTCGTAAATGCTGCGGCGCGCTTGACGAAGCTCGGTCTCGCCCACCTTATGGTTTCTGTGCATGTGTTTTTGGCCTGCTGCAAGTGAGTTGGCCGCTGCGACCCAGCGCTCTTGGCGCTGCCCTGCCTGGCGGTGCATATGCTGCTCGTGCAGATAATGGTTATTGATGGCCGCATGCGGTACACCCAGGTGCCGTAGGCCAGGATCAGAGAAGTTGCGAAAATCGGCGAGTATGGGCGAGTGGATCTCTATCTGCCAGACAGGGAGGGCGCTATGTGCGGTACTTGTTCGCCACGAGGGAGGGCCATGAGGGCTGCCAAATGGGTGTGCCTGCCATGCCTGTACGCGTGGATGACCTGATGTTTTAGAGGGCGCGCGCCCGCGGGCAGTGAGCGGGCGCAGCCCCTGCTCGAATGCCGATGCAATGGCATCAGGATGGGCATGATGTACGATGCCGGCGCGCCCGGCTTCAAGCAGCGCCAAGCTCAGCATCTGCCGAGTGGAAAACCAGCGCGCGGCCTCGAAAGCGCCCAAGGCAAGGCTGAATAATATCCCGGCGATGACGGTAAATTCTGCCATGCTTGCGCCGAGCTGGCCGTTGCTGCGCACTGGGGCGAACGAGGCTAAGGACGAGAGTGATAGGCGGACGTAGACGGGCCGAGTAGAAAGTAACATTGGGCCAGTGTGCCGTCCGCCCGTTCAGCCGTCGACCCGTGGAAATTACGGATCGCTCAGTTTTAGCGCGATTATGCGTTGGACAACCGTGCGCGAGCCGACATGCTCCGTGCGTTCAGTGCAGCGCACTGCGCGAACCGTGGGCACCAGGGTGTTCGATAAACAATTCGGCGCAGTCGACGTTGTCGAAAGCATAGGGTTTGCCGCAGAAGTTGCAGGTAATATTGACCTGCCCAAATTCCTGCAAGATGTCTTCGACCTCTTCGCGGCCCAGGGTGCGCAGCATGCCTGCCACGCGTTCTCGCGAACAGGGACAGTGCCAGCGTACGGGCTGCGGATCGAATGCCGTAAGAGATTCTTGCCAGAAAAGCCGATGCATCAAGGCTGCAGTATCAAGTTCGAGCAGTTCATCGGCCTGGACCGTTTGTGCGAGCTGGGTGAGGCGGCTCCAGGTTTCATCGGCGCAGGCTTCGAGATCACTTTGTTCGGGGCCGCCACGATGGCCGCCATGCCGAGGCAATTTTTGCAGCAACAGGCCGGCACTGCGCTGGCCATCTGCCGCCAGCCACAAGCGCGTATCGAGTTGCTCTGAATTGCGCATGTAAGCCTGCAGCACCTCAGCCACTGTATCGCCTTCGAGGGGCACCACCCCTTGATAGGGTGACATGCCGGGCATGCGGCTGGTGGGATCCAGGACGACAATGAACTGGCCCTTGCCTTGGGTATTGAGCAGGGATTGCAGCGACCCTTCTTCGGGCACCTGCTGGCCTTCGCGCAGCGACGCGGTGGCGCGTATGCTGAGGTCGGCCGTGCATTCGACAACGACCAGGGCGATGGGCCCATCGCCCTGCAACTGCAGCACCAGAGAACCGTCGAATTTGATGTTGGAGGCAAGCAGGACGGCGGCCGAAACAAGTTCGCCCAACAGGCGCTGCACACAACCGGGCAACTGTTGGTGGGCCAGCCCGGTTTGCCATGCGGAAGTGACGCGGACAGCCTGGACGCGCGTGCTGTTGTCGGGCGAAAGAAACTTTTGGAGTTGATCGTTCATGGGGCCATTTTAGCCCATCGCTTCATCGCCTAAGCTGATTGGATCAATGCTGGGCTGTGCGGTGCGTTGTGATTCGCGCGCCCGCAAGACGTGACGCCTCAGGGTGCCGGCACTGGTGCAGGGCAAGCTGTCTACGAACTCGATTTCACGCGGCGTCTGGTAGGCTGGCAGTTGGGTGCGCACGTGCTCGCGTAGTTGCTGGCGTAGGAGTTCGCTATCGTCGCCGCGAGCATCAGGCCTGAGCACCACATAGGCTTTGACCAAGGCGCCGTGGCCAGGATCGGCCTTGCCGATGACGGCCGCCTGGTCGACGGCACTATGGCTCTTGAGACAGGCTTCGATCTCTGCCGGCCCAATGCGATGGCCCGCCGTGTGGATCACGTCATCGCTACGGCCGGCAAACCAGAAGTAGCCATCGCCATCCACGGACGCCATGTCGCCCGTGAGATACCAGTCGCCGCTGAAGCGTGATTGGGTGCGTGCGTCGTCCTGCCAGTAACCCAGGAACAGGACAGGGTCTGCATGGCCGTGGATATCGGTGCGCCGCACGGCGATTTCGCCTACCGCGCCAGGCCGGCAAGGCCTCCCGGCGGCATCGAGCACCGCAACGCGGTGGCCGGGAAAAGCGCGCCCTATGCTGCCAGGCAGAACTGGCCAGCGGCGATGGCTGTTGCCGATGATGGTGTGCGCTTCAGTTTGGCCATATGTTTCGTTGACAGTGACCCCCAAAGCCTCTTTTGACCATGCCAGGGTACTGGCGGTAAGGGTTTCGGCGCTGCATGAGAGCGCGCGTAACGGGAAATTCTCTGGCCGTATGTAGGTGGGCAGCGTCTGGGCCATCTCGTTCAGCAGGCCAGCGTGGACGTGTGCGTTGCTGACACGATAGCGGCCGATAATATCCAATGCCATGGCCGGCGTGGGGCGTGGAGCGGTGGCCACCACTGCGTGCCCAAAGTAGAGCGCTGGCAACAGGCCGCCGAACAGACCCACACCGGACCATTCGGTGCTGGTCCAGAAGATATCGTTCTGTTGCGGAAACCAATTCTGTGCGGCAACGAAACCGGGCAAGGTGCCGATAAGGGTTGCATGCGACAGCAACACGCCTTTGGGTGTGCCGGTACCGCCCGCAGTATAAAGTAGCACGGCAGGGCTAGTGGCACGGGTGTTCAGCGGCTTGAAAATATTATTCTGGCGCGCCAGCAGCGTACGCCACGACATGACGGTGTCGTGCTGGAAATCGATGGCGATAATCTGGGTAAGGGTAGGGCAGCGCGCCTGGGCCTGGATAATGTCGGGCCCGCTGGCCGTATCGACTACGGCGATACGGGCGCCGCAATCGCGTAGGCGAGCAATGGCGCCATCGACCCCCAGCGAGCCTGGCAACGGCACGGCGACGGCGCCGACACTGAGGATTGCCATGAGGGTGGCGACGCCTTCGGGCCGTTGCCCCAGTGCCAGTGCAATGCGGTCGCCTGGCACGACGCCCATTTTGATGAAGCCATTGGCCAACTTTTGCGCAATATCGCTGACACGTGTGTATGTCCAGATATCCCGCTGCCCGTCGTCGCGTTCGTAGTAGATGGCGATGCGGCGCCCTTCCAGTGTGTTTTCCGCCCACCGGTAGACGCAGGCCTGCGCAATACTGAACTGGGTGGGGACTAGCCACTGAAACGACTGGTAAAGCTCCGTGTATTGATCGTTCATTATCGTCTTGTTTCAACGGGACGGGGTCGGCGCCGACGTAACGTGAAGCATGAACGACAAGCTGCTTCTGTGCAATCCCTGTCGCTTCGAAAGAGATTAGGCCTAGGGTTTATACGGAGCGGGAAGCGGTGCGAGGCGCTTGTGGCGCCTGGACCAGCCGTGTGCCCAGCACCCGATCATGCAGGAATAGGCCATCTCGATCGAACCATGTCCAGATGAAGCCGGCGAAAGGCGTGAAGACAATGAGCAAATCGGTGGACGCGTAGCCAGTGAACTGCGACAGGCGCAGGACAGCCAGCGCGGCGAGGAGCGGTAGCACCCACGCCAGCAGGTAGCGCAGTATCAGACGAATGACGCCTGGCCTGGCGCCGGCGGTATCGACCAGCCGGATGTGCCAGGTTTTCATAGGAAGGGTTTGGCCCTTGAGCCGCCAACAGCCCACAAAGTACACACCCATTGCGATGAATACGACCGCCTGGCGTGTGTGGCGCAGCATCAACCCACTGCGGCTTTGGGTGAGCGTGTCGAGGACAAGGCTGGCCAGGAATATGACGCCGAACAGCAATACGCCTTCGTACATCATGCATGCAAAGCGTCGGCGGCGGCTGACGCGGAGAAAATTAGCGGATGGAGTGGGTTGCATGGCAAAACGCGGTTCGGACAACGACCGCTATTATGCGTCATTTATGCAACAGACAATAAAAAAGCCGCCCCATGATGCCGGGCGGCTCATTGCGCGGAAAACGCGCAGCCAGGAGGAGACAACCTGGAAGGGGAAATCAGCTTGCGTGGTGCGCGGCTTGACCAACCGAAGCGGCAGGCTTCGTGCTCACGCCAAACACGTTGGCGAACAATTTCTTGAGGGAAACGAGCGGCTTGAAGCGGTACTGCTCTTCGATGGCTTTCATCATGAGTTGACGCTCAAGTTCGTCGGTAAGACGGATGTCGTGGTTGACGTGGTTCATCGCGGTGCCTTCTTGCAGTGATTGCTGAACGTTTCGTTCAGGGTTAACCCGAATTATAGGGGTAAACCCGAGTCATAGCAAGGATTTTTTGCGGTGCAATATAACTAGCAGGGTACTGTTGCGCAAAAGGGACGCGGGTCGTGCGGGACGGGCCCCTGTGGATGGCGCGTAGCGCAATGGTGCAACGCACAATCCACACTGCCGTGTAATGCGTACAGGATATCGAAGGACAGAAACGTGGAAACCGGATGCTACGACCCGCTGTGGTCCTTGCGATAGCTGGCCTGCACCATCTCGAAGGTGAACAGCCGGCAGTCCAGCGCACCATTGTGCAAGGGGTAGCGGCGCAGCGGTTTAAGGCGCAAGTGGCGCGGCAGATCGTGATCGCTGGAGATGATGTTGACTCGCCAGCCGCTGTAATGCTGCTTGAGGTTGCTGGCCCAGTCCGCCCAGAGTGTTGTATCGCCGGGCAGTCGTTCTCCGTAGGGCGGGTTAGTGACGATCCAGCCTTCTGGTGCGGGCGGCGGCACCGTGCGGGCATCACCGGTTTCAAACCGTATGGTGTCGGGGGTGAGCCAGGCGCGCTCTAGGTTGGCACGCGCCGCCTCGATGGCGCGCGGGTCGATATCGTAGCCGACCAGAGGCGTGTCGATCTGTGTAGCGATGCGTGTGCGCGCGTCGTCTTTCAGGTCGCGCCAGTGGCGCGCATCGTGGTGGCGCAGACGTTCGAAACCGAACGGGCGCCAGATCCCCGGCGGCACGCCCAGGGCGATCCAGGCGGCTTCGATCAAGATGGTACCGCTGCCGCAGAAGGGATCAAGCAGGGGCGCGGATGGGTCCCAGTCAGAGAGTGCGAGCAGGCCGGCTGCCAGGTTTTCGCGCAGCGGGGCTTCGCCCTTGTCGAGCCGCCAGCCGCGCTTGAATAGCGATTCGCCTGATGTGTCGAGATACAGCGTGGCACTGGTTTCGTCCAGGAACAGGTGTACGCGCGCGTCGGGGCGTACGGTGTCGATATCGGGCCGAGCGCCTTCCTGCTCGCGCAGGCGGTCGCAGATGCCATCCTTGACGCGCAGATTGCAGTATTGCAGGCTCTGCATCGGACTGCGGATGGCGGACGTGTCTACACGCAGGGTTTGTTGCGGGCCGAACCAGTCTTCCCAGGGCGTCTGGTGTGCCAGATCGAGGATGTCGTCTTCATTGTCGACGGGGCTATGGGCCAATTCAACGAGAATGCGCGTGGCAAGACGGGAGTATAAGTTCGCACGCAACACACCCGTCCAGTCAGCACTGAATCGGCAGCCTGCGCGGGCTAGGCTAGCGTCGTCGAAACCCAGCGCCTGCAGTTCGGCAGCGAGGGCTTCTTCAAGCCCGGTGGGGCACGGGGCAAAGATCTCGAACCGCCGCGCCCGCCCTGGGGCGGGGCGGGGCCGCCGAGGCGCTGCCTGGCGTGTTTCGACCATCACGCCGTGCGGGTCGCCGGGAAGCGAGACTTCCCGGCGGCTTGGGGCAGCGGCTGCCGGCGTGCGAGGGGAACGTGCGCCCGTGCTTTTTGGGGCTGCGGGCGAAGTGCGGCTGCTTGTATCGGCGGAGGGCGCGCGCAGCGGGCGGCGAGCCGCCTCGGCGGGTGCCTTGCGCGGTGTGTATTCAGCCGGTTCGGCGGGCGACGGGCGTGTGCTGCGTCTGGGTGCGGCTGGGGGCCGACCGGCCGGCGCGCTGCCTGCTTGGCCAGCACGGGCTGGGCGTTCTGCCCGGGCGTCAGCCGTGACGAATTGACGGCCGGAAGCGTCTACCGGCGTGGCTTTACCGTGTTCGCGTTGCCGCTGGGAAGCCACGCGGGCGCGGGAGCCCGAACGTTTGCGCGGGGCGTCGGCATCGGCCGGCGCCTTGGCGGCGGGCTTTTTCTTGAGCGTCAGCGTTTTGCCGGATTTTGTATCGGTCATGAGTAAGTGTATAAGGCCTCAGAAGGGCCGGACAATGACGAGAATAAGCACAAGCAGCAGCAGCAGCACTGGGATCTCATTGAACCATCGGTAGTAGCGGTGGCTGTGCCGGTTGCTGCCCTGCTCAAATGCCTTGAGCAGGCGGCCGCAGAAAAGATGATAGACGACCAGGAGCAGAACGATGGCCAGCTTGGCGTGCATCCAACCTTGGCCTGCCCCCAACCCATAGCCGAGAAACAGCCATAGCCCGAGCGCGACGGACAGCACGGCCAGAGGCGTCATGAAGCGGTACAGGCGGCGAGCCATCCCCAGCAGTGTTTGGACGGATGCCGCGTCTTGCGCTTGAGCGAGGTTGACATAGATACGAGGCAGATAGAACAGCCCCGCAAACCATGACATGACAAAAAGGATGTGGAAAGTTTTGACCCAGAGCATGCCTTGCCTTGATTGCGGTGGGATAGCGCCGGCGCAACTGGTGTGCCGGCATGTAGATGCTTGCTGCGGATCAGGATTGGCCGCGGAGTTGGCCGTTTCCGGAGAGCACCCATTTGAGCGTGGTAAGGCCCTCGAGGCCCACCGGGCCGCGCGCATGCAGGCGGTTGGTGGAGATGCCGATTTCGGCGCCCAGGCCGTACTCGAAACCGTCGGCAAAACAGGTGGGCAGGTTTACATACACCGAACTGGAGTCGACCTCGCGTTGAAAACGCGTGGCGGCCTGGATGTTTTCGGTGATGATGGATTCGGTGTGCTCGGAGCTGTAGCGGGCGATATGGTCAATGGCCTGGTCTATGTTGTCGACCACCCGAATGGCCAGAATCGGCGCGAGGAACTCGGTTTCCCAGTCGGACTCTGTGGCGGACGAGGCTTGCGGCAGCAGGGCGCGCGTGCGTTCGCAGCCGCGCAGTTCGACCCCCTTGGCGAGAAGCGTGGCGCCAAGGCGGGGCAACAGCGCCTGGGCGACGGATGCGTGCACCAGCAGGGTTTCCATTGCGCCGCAAATGCCATAGCGGTAGGTTTTGGCGTTGACGGCGATGTCGTGCGCCTTGTTGAGATCTGCGTGTTCGTCGACGTAAATATGGCAGTTGCCGTCCAGGTGCTTGATGAGCGGCACCTTGGCTTCGGCCGACAGGCGTGCGATGAGGCCCTTGCCGCCGCGCGGGATGATGACGTCGATGTAGTCGGTGAGGGTGATCATTTGCCCTACGGCGGCGCGGTCGGTGGTGCCGACCACTTGTACGGCTTGGGCGGGCAGGCCGGCATCCGCCAGGCCTTGGCTAATGATGGCGCCGAGTGCGACATTGGAGTGAAACGCTTCGCTGCCGCCGCGCAGTATGGTGGCGTTGCCCGATTTGAGACACAGCGCTGCGGCGTCGATGGTGACGTTGGGGCGCGATTCGTAGATGATGCCGATGACGCCCAAAGGCACACGCATCTGGGCTACCCTCATGCCATTGGGGCGAATGACCGACGCTGTGGTGCTGCCCACTGGATCAGGCATTTCGGCGATCTGCCGCAGGCCTTCCGCCATGGTGTCCAAGGCCTTGTCGGAGAGCTTGAGGCGGTCGAGCAGCGCCGGCTCGAGGCCGTTGCGTTCGGCCAATGCCAGGTCGCGCGCGTTTTCGGCCTGCAGGGCGGCGCGTTGGTCGGACAGGCGGTTTGCCATGGACCGCAGCGCAAGGGCTTTGGCCGCGCCCGATGCCGTGCGCATCGCCCGTGCTGCAGTGCGCGCCTGCCGGCCAAGTGTCAGCATGGAGGCGTCGTGCGTTGTGGCGCCAGCCGCGTGGTCGGAAGAGGCGTGGGTTGCGAGAGTGGTTGTCATGGCTTTGAATGCGTGTAACCTTGCAAGGCCCCATTATCTCACGCCCGCTCGCGGCGTGGCCGGGGCTTGCCGGCCGCCACGCGTAGCGCCAAGCGTTTAAGCTCTTCCCAGGGATCGTCCAGCCGGCCCGGGGTGCGTAGCCCCTTGATGAGGCGATCGACGTCGTGCGCATGCTGCACGGCTGCAGGCCAGGAGTTGGGCGCGACGCGCGCCAGCGCTTGGCGCAGCAATTGTTCGCGTTGGCCAAATACGCGCTGGCGGCGCATTTCCGCCCCCAGGTCGTTACCGGCGGCTTGGGCGGCCGCAAGGCGTGCGAGCACACGGATTTCATCGCCGACCGCCCAGAGCACCAGCGGCAACGCCTCGCCTTCGGCCCGCAGGCCGTCGAGGATGGTGGCGGCACGCGCAGGGTTGCCCGCCAGCATGGCGTCACGAAGGCCAAACACATCGTAGCGCGCTACATTGAGCACGGCACGCTCGACATCTTGGGCGCTCAGCGTACCTTCGGGGTAGAGCAGGCCCAGCTTTTGCACCTCTTGGTGGGCGGCCAGCAGGTTGCCCTCTACTTTGTCCGCCATCCATTCAAGGGTGGCGCGTTCGGCTTGTTGGCGTTGGCGCGCCAGGCGCTGAGCGATCCAGCGAGGCAGCGAAGCGCGATCTATCGTGGCGACATCGATACTGGTGCCGGCAGCCATAAGCGCCTGTACCCATTTGGCAGTGCGTGCGGTTTTGTCCAGGCGCGGCAGGTTGATGAGTACGACGGTATCGGACAATGCTCCGCCGGTGACCATATCGGCGAGCCGCACAAGCGTGTCGGCGCCTGTCTTGCCGGGCTTGCCGGAAGGAATGGAGAGGTCGACCAAGCGCCGGTCGCCGAACAGTGAAACATTTTGTGTGGCGCCGATAACCGAGGACCAGTCTCCGCGCGCGTCGAGCGCGAGGCTGACGCGTTCGCCGTAACCGGCACGGGAGGCGGCTGCGCGTAGTGCATCGCTGGCTTCGATAGCCAGCAGGGGCTCGTCGCCCGAGATAATGTATAGCGGGTCGAGCTCAGCCTGGGCCGAAGCAAGCCTGGTGGCCAGGTCGTCGGCGTCGATGCGGCGCCCCATCGTGTGTCAGTACCTGCCCGCGCCAGGCATGGAAGGTGTGTACCAGGGCGAAGGCGTAGTGGTGCGGGGATGCCCGACCGGCGCGTCTGGGGCTGGCAGTGTGTCGACCGGAAGCTCTGACGGGTTGGAGAATGCCTCGCTGACATCCGGGGCGGATAAATGCCTCAGGATGCGGTTGATCATGGCGGCACGCATCTGCTTGAAATTGGTTTCGATCTCGCCCTGTTTGGCTTGGACCGTGTCGGGGTCGTAGGGGATCTCGCGTGAGTCGCGCAATGTGGTGGGCGGCAACACCACGTGCCCTTTGTCATCGGTGAGCTGGAATACGAACTCGAGGTTGAGTTCGTATTCCTCGACCAGGCCGCGGGCGTCCAGGGATAGCTCGCGCAGCCATTGCCGGTTGCTGATCTGGGTGAGGCGGGCCTGGGCTTCGGCGGCGGATTCTACAAACCGGGTGTTGGGTGAACTTGCGACGATTGCTCGCCGCAGATTGGCGCCGAACTCGGTGTTGTTGGGGATGTTGGTGTAGAGAGTGTTGAAGGGCAGCGGCGCCACCCCCTTGAGCCGGAAGCCGCAGGCGGCTACCAGCGCCAGCAACGCGGCGCAGACGTAAAATCGCAGCGTGCGCCACGGTGCCGTGGTGGCAGGGGAGGGTGTGGGACGATGCATGCTTGCTCTCTGAGTTTCTCGCTAGCCGACGATGTTGACGAGTTTACCCGGGACCACAATCACCCGCTTGGCCGGACGGCCTTCGAGAAAACGCAGTGTGGCTTCGTGGCCAGTTGCAGCCTGCTCGATCTGTTCGCGCGTGGCAGCACTGGGCACCTTGAGTGCGCCGCGCAGCTTGCCGTTTACCTGCAGCATGAGTTCGATTTCGTCGGCGATCAGGGCCTGCTCATCGACTTGCGGCCAGTGGGCATCGAGCAGATCGCCTTCGTGCGCCGCGTAGCCCAGGGTGCGCCACAACTGCCAGGTGATGTGCGGCACTACGGGGTACAGTACACGAAGCAGTACTGACGTGCATTCGGCCAGCGCACGGGCGTCGGCCGGCGTGTCGGCTGGTTGGAAGGCCTCGAGTGCATTGAGCATCTTCATGCAGGTGGAGACCACCGTGTTGTACTGGATCCGCTGGTAGTCGTAGTCGGCCATCTTGAGCAGGCCGTGGATCTCGCGGCGCAGTGACTTGGCCGCGTCGCTGGCCTGCTCGAAACCAGCGCTATTTCCTTGCCCATCGATGATGACGTCTCGATGGCCATGGCAGAAAGCCCAGACCCGGCGTAGGTAACGATTGGCGCCTTCGACGCCGGAGTCGGACCATTCGAGCGTTTGCTCGGGCGGGCTGGCAAACATGACGAACAGGCGCGCGGTGTCAGCGCCCAGCGAGTCGATGAGCGATTGCGGATCCACGCCGTTGTTCTTGGACTTGGACATGGTACCGATGCCGCCATATTCAATGGCTGTGCCATCGGCTTTCAGGCGGGCGCCGGTGATGGAACCCTTGGCGTCGTAGAGGTTGTCGACCTCTTCGGGCCAGAAGTATTCGATGCCGCCCTGCGCGTTCTTGCGCGAGTAAATGTGGTTCAGCACCATGCCCTGGCAGAGCAGGCGAGTGAAGGGCTCGTCGAACTTGAGCAGCCCGAGATCGCGCATGACACGCGTCCAGAAGCGCGCGTACAGCAGATGCAGCACGGCGTGTTCGATGCCGCCAATGTACTGGTCCATCGGCATCCAGTAGTCATTGCGTGCATCGACCATGGCTTGGTCGTTGTCGGGCGAGGTATAGCGCATGAAATACCAGGACGAGTCCACAAAGGTGTCCATGGTGTCGGTTTCACGGCGTGCGTCCTGGCCGCAGGACGGGCATTTGCAGGCCAGGAAAGCTTCATCTTTGGTGAGCGGATTGCCGGTGCCGTCCGGGATGAGGTGGTCGGGCAGGACGACAGGTAAGTCTTGCTCGGGCACGGGTACCGGGCCGCAACTGGGGCAGTGGATGATGGGGATGGGTGTGCCCCAGTAGCGCTGGCGCGAAATGCCCCAGTCACGCAGGCGGTAGGTAACCTGTTTTTCGCCCAGGCCCATGGCGGCGAGGTCGGCTGCTACTGCGTCAACCGCTTGTTGCGTGCTGAGGCCATCGTACTTGCCGGAGTTGACGGTGCGGCCAGCCTGTTTGTCGCCGTACCACTCTTGCCACTGTTCGGTGGAGTAGGCCTGTCCTTCGACTGCGATGACGTCGACAATTGGCAGGCTGTACTTGCGGGCGAAGGCGAAGTCGCGTTCATCGTGGCCGGGTACGCCCATGACGGCGCCGTCGCCATACGACATAAGCACGTAGTTGCCCACCCATACGTCGATCGGTTTGCCGGTGAGTGGGTGCGTGACGGTGAGGCCTGTGCGCATGCCTTCTTTTTCGCGCATTGCGAGCTCTGCCTCGGTGGTCCCACCCTGCTTGCAGGCTTCGATGAAGGCGGCCAGGTCGGGGTTACGCGCTGCCGCATGCTGCGCCAGCGGATGTTCGGGCGCGACGGCACAGAAGGTGACGCCCATAATGGTGTCGGCACGCGTGGTGAATACATACATGCGGCCGTCCTGGATGATCTGGCCGTTGCCGTCACGGATGTCGTGGGTGAAGGCGAAGCGTACACCTTCACTCTTGCCGATCCAGTTCTCCTGCATCAGGCGCACGCGTTCGGGCCAGCCGGGCAAGCCGTTCTTGACTTGTTCGAGCAGCTCGTCGGCGTAGTCGGTGATGCGCAGGTAGTAACCGGGGATCTCACGCTTTTCGACCGGTGCGCCGGAACGCCAGCCGCGACCGTCGATGACCTGCTCGTTGGCGAGCACGGTGTGATCGACCGGATCCCAGTTGACCACCTGCGTTTTACGGTAGGCGATGCCTTTTTCGAGCATCT
Organism: Pusillimonas sp. TS35; assembly: GCF_009857885.1. GTDB lineage: Bacteria > Pseudomonadota > Gammaproteobacteria > Burkholderiales > Burkholderiaceae_B > Allopusillimonas > Allopusillimonas lactea. The sequence goes on from NZ_WWER01000001.1 coordinate 14,649, forward strand.
TCAGGAACAGCCATTGATTCCATTTGTAGTACTTGGGATCGCAAGCGCACATTTCACGCGACCAGTCGATAGCCAGGCCCATGGACTGCATCTGCTTCTTCATGTAAGCGATGTTGTCGTATGTCCATTTGGCGGGTGGCACCTGGGACTTGATTGCAGCGTTTTCGGCCGGCATGCCGAAGGCATCCCAGCCCATGGGCATGAGCACGTTATAGCCGCGCATGCGCAGCTGGCGGGCCATCATGTCGTTGATGGTGTAATTGCGTACATGCCCCATGTGCAGCTTACCGCTGGGGTAGGGCAGCATCGAACACGCGTAGAACTTGGGCTTGGGAGAACCGTCGGGGTTTGTGGCGGTTTCGGTGACGCGATAGGCGTCGCGAGCGGCCCAGTCTTGATGGGCGGCTTGTTCGACGTCGGCGGGGCTGTAGCGTTCCTGCATGGGGAGATGGGATCAGGTAAAAGATGGGAAATGGTGCAAACCAGCCATTATAGGACGCCTGTGCGAAAGCGGCTTGCGGGCCGCTTTGCGGCGCGCCTTCAGCCGGTACGTGATCCTAGCGGCTGTGCGTACACACTTTTGGTAGAGCTGCCGGAGCCAGACATCGGGCCAGTGTCGGGAAAGATTCCCGTCGGTACGGGCGGAGGAAAAGCAAAAACCCCGCCAAGGCGGGGTTTTGCGGGAATCCAGGCAAACAACTGAGCTTACTTGAGCTTGGTTTCCTTGTAGTCGACATGCTTGCGGGCGACGGGATCAAACTTTTTGATCAGCATCTTTTCGGGCATGTTGCGCTTGTTTTTGGTGGTGGTGTAGAAGTGACCCGTACCAGCCGTGGATTCGAGCTTGATTTTCTCGCGGATACCTTTTGCCATGATAGTTCCTTAATGTGCCGGCGAATGCTTAGGCCAGCTCGCCGCGGGCGCGCAGGTCGGCCAGGACAGCGTCGATGCCGTTCTTGTCGATGGTGCGCAGGGCTTTGGTGGATACGCGCAGGCGAACCCAGCGGTTTTCGCTTTCGACCCAGAAACGGCGCGATTGCAGGTTGGGAAGAAAACGACGCTTGGTTTTGTTGTTAGCGTGCGAAACGTTGTTGCCCACCATCGGGCCCTTGCCGGTAACTTGGCATACGCGTGCCATGGTAACACCCCTTGAAAATTTGCCTGAAATGCCTGGCCTGTTGGCGCTTGCTGGCGTTTTACCGCCCGCCGCAAGGCGGCCGCGCCGTAAGCTTTGTTGCGCCGGATACCGATGCGCAGCGCGCCCAAAAAGGCCTTGTTAATGCTGTAAAGCCTAGTATTCTAATACGAAACGCGTTTGTTGATCAAGCTGCCCTGAGGGCGATGCGGCCAAACAGCCACGATCCGCATGCGCACACTGCCAGCACACCGGTGAGCGGCAGCGGCGTGTCGGACTGCCAGACGCTTACGGCGAAGCCTGAGAGTGCGCCACACAGCATCTGCAGCGTGCCCATCATAGCCGATGCGACGCCGAGGCGGTGGCCCTGCCCGGCAAGGGCCAATGCCGCTGCGTTCGGGTTGACGAACCCCTGGCTGGCCATGAAACCCATCAGGCACAGCATGAGCAGCGGAAGGTTGATCAGACCGAGCATTGTGAGCGCGACACCCACCAATGTCATGATTGCCAGCGAAATCTGGGCGCGCCCCAGCAGGGTTTCCGGAGTATGGCGCGACAGTAGCCGGGCGCTGACCTGCGACGCAAAAATCAGGCAGGCGGCATTCAGGCCGAACAGCAGGCCGAAGTATTTGGGCTGTACGCCGAATACGTCGATGAAGACGCGGGGCGAGCCCGAGATATAGGCGAACATACCCGCTGAGCCGAAGCCGCCAGCCAATGAGTAGCACAAAAATTGTTTGTGGCGTGCCAGCGCCATATAGTTGAGCGCTATTACCGAGGGATGCAGCGGGTTGGCCGAAGCCGGGTCCAGTGTTTCGCGCATGCGCAGCGCAACGGCGATCAGCAATGCGCCGCTGCCGACCGCCATGATGGCGAAAATACCACGCCAGCTTCCAGTCAACAGTACTTGGCCGCCCAGTATTGGCGCAAGAATTGGGGTGACGCCCATGACAAGCATCAGGATGGACAGCGCCTTGGCGGCGTCCCGTGTTTCGAAGTTGTCTCGGATGACGGCGCGGGGTATGACGATGCCTGCTGCACCGCCGAAGGCCTGAGCCACGCGCCAGAAGGTGAGTTGGCCGATGCTGGTACTCAAGGCGCAGCCTATGGCGGCGGTGGTGTAGAGTGCGAGGCCGACGAGCAGCGGCGCCTTGCGCCCGTAGCGATCGGCAAATGGGCCGTAGAACAATTGTGCACAGGACAACCCCAGCAGGTAGATGGCCAATGTGCGCTCGACCTCGCCCCGGGTGGCACCCAAACTGCTGGCAATGGCGGAGAACGCCGGCAGGTACATGTCGATAGCCAATGGACCGAGCGCGGTCAACAACCCCATTAATACAAGCCAGGCGGGGATAGTGACCAGGGGCGGTTTGGCGTACGGCATGCGGTCGAGGATTCCGTATTTGTCATTCTGTTTATAGATTCAGTATTGTATAAGACAGACGTATAGCGGCTTGTTGCGTCGTTATCGTCATTGACGCGGCCGGGGGGCGGCCCGCGGGTGCTGCGAAGCCTGAGGGCGGTGCATGGCGGGCGCATTGTTTCGTTCGCTATGTGGATGTGGCACTATTTTCGTCATCGATATCCAAATAAGAGGAGTTCGCCTTGAATCCGGTCTTATCTGCTGTCGAATCCAAGCTGTCATCGCTGCCTTTGTCCGTGCAGATTACCCTGCCAGATGGGCAAACACTGGGGGCTTCCGATCCCGATATACACCTCTCCGTCAAAGACAGGTCCACACTGGCGCATTTGGCTGCCGGGCAGGTGGGGTTGCTGGGCGAAGCCTATGTCGAAGGCAAGTTTGATGTCGATGGCTCGATGCGCGATTTGATGCGCCTTGCCGCCGCTATTTTGCCGGGCTCGCCTATCGATGCAGCTCGCGTCGGCAGGCTTACCGAACTGATTCGGCGGCTGGTGTCGGTATGGCGCCATTCTGTCGAGCGCGATGCGCGCCAGATCCAGTTTCACTACGACCTGTCCGACGACTTTTATGCATTGTGGCTGGATCCGCGTCGGGTGTATTCATGTGCGTATTTCCGCGAACCGGGCATGACACTCGCCCAGGCGCAGGAAGCCAAGCTTGACCATATATGCCGCAAGCTGCGTTTGCGTGCGGGCGAGCGCTTCCTCGATGTGGGCGCCGGCTGGGGCGGCCTGCTGCTGTGGGCGGCCGAGCACTACGGCGTGGACGCTACGGGTATCACGCTATCGCATAATCAGCACGCATACGTAAATCGCTTGATTGAACAAAAAGGCCTGGCGGGTCGCGTTCGCATGGAGCTGCTCGACTACCGCAAGCTGGACGAGAGCATCCCCTACGACAAGATTGCTTCAGTGGGTATGTTTGAGCACGTGGGCCGGGCGCAGCTCGATGCGTACTTCGGGAAACTGAGGCGGCTTGTGCGGCCCGGTGGGCTGGTGATGAATCACGGCATTACCGCCGGCGGGGTGGACAATGCCGAGTTGGGCGCCGGGATGGGCGAATTCATTGAGAAATACATCTTTCCGGGTGGCGAGCTTACGCACGTCAGCCATGTGCTTGAGCATCTGGCCAACGGGGGGCTGGAAGATCTGGATATCGAGAACCTGCGGCCGCACTATGCGCGTACCTTGTGGGCGTGGAGCGATGCGCTCGAAGCCCGACTCGACCAGGCACGCCAGACATTGTCCAGCGAGCAGGGAGAGCGGTCGCTGCGTGCGTACCGCATTTATCTGGCTGGTTGCGCCATGGGGTTCGAGCATGGGTGGATTGCCCTGCACCAAGTGCTGGCCCAACCGCGCCCGGCGGGTCGGGCTGATGAACTCGACATGCCAAACGATCTGAGCTACCCGTGGCGCCGCGGCTATATGTACGAGGAGGAAACCGACGAGGTGCGGGAGCCCGAATCGGCGGTGGCCGCCATGCGCTAGATGGCGCGGTGCCGGCGCACGATGTACTGGTACCAGCCAAACAGCAAAGTGGCCGACAGCCCCAGGCCCAGCATGGCCATGGTCCACATTGCGCCGGCGCCCGGTGGGGCGCCTGGCGCGATGAGGCGCAGCATCGGGGCCAGAGCGCCGGCCCCCGGCCCGAAGCCCAGCCACCAGCCGCCCACCAGGCCTATGCCAGTCAAGGCGAGGATTTGCAGGATCAGGGGCACGACAGCAACTTTATACGCGCGCAACAGATACGAGTTGATGCACTGCATGGCGTCGCATAGGTGGAACCACGGCAATAACTGCAGCAGTGCTGCGGCAACCAGTGCCACCTGCACGTCATCCGTATACATACCGAGTATGGGGCGCTTGGCGACCACGAGTACCGCGGCGGTAAGTGCAGCCCCGGTTATCACGATCACCAGCCCGGCGCGGCCGGTGGCGCGGGCACGCATAAAGTCGCGCGCGCCAATAGCCTGGGCGGTAAGCGAGGCTGAGGCAACGCCTACTGCCATCGGCATCATGTAGCAAAGTGCTGCCAGGTTGGCCATGATCTGGTGGCCGCCATTCACGATCATGCCCTCGCGCGCCACCAGCAGCGCCATGAAGGTAAAGGCGCAGACCTCGATCAGGTAGGAGCCGCCCATGGGCAGGCCCAGGCGCAGCAGCTCTTTTTGCGCCACGGCATTCGGCTGCCCCACACGCAGGTTGAAACGGCGAAAGTAGGGATCGCGGTGCACCGCCCAGAGCCCCGCCGCCAGCATCATCCACCCCACGATGGCGGTGGCGACGCCCGCGCCTACGGCGCCCAATGCAGGTGCGCCAAGATTGCCGAAAATGAACACCCAGTTGAGCAGTAGCTTCACCGCCACACTGGCCAGGTTGATGTGCATGACCATTTTGGGCCGCGAAACCGCCGAACCCAAGGCATGAATGGTGCGAAATAGCAATGTTGCCGGCAGCGCTACGGCGAGCGCCCGCAGATACCAGCTTATGCTGGTTCGTACCTGCGGCGCGATATCGCCCGAGAAGGCGAGCCAGATGTCCGGAAACAGCATTGCCAGCACGCCTGCGGCAGAAAGCGCGCCCGCAAGCCAAACGCCCTGACCCCAGGCATGGCCCACGTCGTCATGCCGGCCGGCACCAAAATGTTGCGCAATGATGGGTATAAGTGCATGCACGACGCCCATCAGGCCTACAAAAACAGTGATGTAGATAGAGCCCGACAGTGCCATGGCTTGCAGATCGGCGGCGCTGGCGTGGCCGGACATGGCAGTGTCCATGACCCCGAAAACGATGCTGGCCCAGGAGCTGATGAGTACCGGCCAGGCCTGGCGCAGAGTTTCTGCGATATGGCCTGCCAGGCGCGGTGACGAGGGCGAAGAGCGGCTCACGGAATCTGGCGTTCAGGGCTTGAGGCGCAGCAGATGGAATACCTCGTGGCGATCGGCGCCGCGCTTGCCGGCCCAGAGCAACTGGCCTGTATCCGCATAAGGAGCAGTGCCGTTGGCCAGCCGTTCGGGCCGGAACTGCAGCAATACCAGCGTACAACGCGAATCGTAGCTGAAGTCGATGTGATTGAATACAAAGAAGGAGGCGCGCTGCCCCGACCCCAGGCCCTGCGCGCGTACGCACTCACCAGGCCGTAGGTTTTGTTGCAGCGCTTCTGCAAGCTGACCTGATACTGTGCGGTAGCTGCGTACGTAGTCGAGCGCCGGCATCCACAGGGTAACCAGCAGCAGCCAGGTGACGATCAGCCCACCGGCGGACAAGGCCGTGCCACGCCAGAGCCCCGCCGGCTTGGTGTGCAGCCGCCAGCGCAGAAGTATGATCCAGGCGGCCGTGCCCAGCAGGGCAATGATCACCGCTGGCCACGAAATGAAAATGTCGTAGCCGCGCGTCTGGCGGGCGATGTTGTGCGAGATTTGTTCAGGCCAGCCCGTTTGCAGGGCGATCCACCCCAGCCAGACCGTGGCGGAGGTGAGGGTGTAGCACATCACCGCGAACCAGTCGAGCGAGTTGACGATGGTGCGGCGCAGTGTGGGTAGCGCGAAGGCGGCCAGTACGGCGCACGGGATGGCCATCAGTGCGTATTCGGGCTCGAAGGCCTCGCGCAGGAAAAACAGGGAGGCCAACGGCCACGCGGCGAACATCAGTGGGATGTTGATATGGGGCGCAGCGTACCAGCCGCGCCATCGCCAGGCGGCCAAGATGGCGAGTGGCCAGGTTGGCCACAGAAACCAGGGCAGGTCGCGCAAGGTGCTCAACGCTTCGCGGTAGGCGGGAAAGCCATAGCTGCTGAAGTTCCAGGTCAGCCAGGCGTGCGTCCAATATTCGCCCAGGCGCCGGGCGGGGATCCACCACAGCAGTATTATCGCAGTGCAAAGCGTGGCGGCCACAATGAGCCAGGTTTTGTGGCGCCAGAGTGCGGAGCGGGGGGTGAAAGAGAACAGCACGCCGGCCATAATAGGCAGCGCGCCGATCCAACCCCGTGTAAGAAATGCGGCCGCCAGAGCCAGCCCCAGCGTGACAGCGCCCGATGCCGGACGATCCAGCATCCGCGCCGCAGAATAGAACGCGATGCCCTGGATGGCGATGATGGCGGGCACCTCAGAGGTTTCGTGCATGCGCCAAACAATGCCCACCGTGGCGACGATCAGCAGCAAGGCCGCATCGGCGATCATGCGGCCGTAGTCTTGCGGCGTGGGCTCACCGCCGAAGGGCAGGGCGAGTGGCTGGGCTTCGGGGCGACGGCCCAAGAGATAGCTGCCGTACCATACGGAGGCCGTCATGAGGCCGAACCACAGCAGATTGGGAAGCCGCGATGCAATGATGGCGGCATCCAGGGCGTTATTGGTGAACAGCTCGAACAGTGGCTGGAAAGCCCATATGCACAGTACGCCGACCCAGATCGACAGGGGCCCGTCCTGGGCGTGTGCCATGGCGCCGATCTGCGGCAGCAGCCAGGTGATCCCGCCCTTGTCCAGCGTGGTCAGCATCGCCGCCAGGCCCACGACGTCGTCTGTTTTCCAGGGATCCCTGAAAAACAGCCCCGCAAGGATGTACACCAGGCCCACGCTCAGCAGGAACAGGCGCGGCAGCTTGATGGCAGCCGTTGCGGTGAGGCGGGCGGGCGTGGAGACGGAGTCGCTGAATCGCACGGGACGAGGCCGAGAATGGATAATGGACAGGTATAGTAAAGTAAAAACAAAAAGGCAGCCCGAAGGCTGCCTTTTTGTTCGGCCAGGCGGCGCGAGGCCGCTTAGCCTTTGCGCACGGTGCCGGCAGTGCGTGCGAAACGGGCGCGGAATTTTTCGACGCGGCCGGTTTCGACGATGCGTGTCTGGGCGCCCGTGTAGAAGGGGTGCGATTCAGACGTGACGTCGCATTTGAACAGCGGGTAGGTTACGCCGTCAAGCTCAATGGATTCGCGGCTGTTAAGCGTGGAACGCGAAATGAACTTGTTGCCGGTTTGCTGGTCGAGGAACACCACTTCGCGGTATTCGGGGTGCACGCCTTCTTTCATGATTTGATCCTGTGTCGGTTTAAAGGGTCGCCAGCCAGCCGGTATAGACTAGGTAAGCCAGGCCACGTATCCAAGATAGCCCTAAATTCTAGCTTATTTATCAGTAGGGTACAAGCCAGTGCGGGGCGCTGCCCGCGCGAATGCCTGTTGCGGCGCTTGTCATAGATCGGTACGGAGCTTCCACAACTCCGGGAACAGGACAATGTCCAGCCGTGTGCGCAGGTAGGCGACTCCAGATGTTCCGCCGGTGCCGCGCTTGAAGCCGATAATCCGCTCTACCGTGGTGACGTGGCGAAAGCGCCACAGGCGGAAGGCGTCTTCGAGATCCGTGAGTTTTTCGCCGAGCTGGTAGAGATCCCAATAAGTGTCAGGCTGTCGATACACCGTCAGCCAGGCTTTTTCGACTTCGTCGCTGGCGGTATAGGGCGCGCTCCAGTCTCGACTGAGGCAGTCGGCCGGTATGGGGAGGCCTTGGCGGTGCAGCGCCCGCAGCGCCTCGTCATAAAGTGAAGGGGCTTGGTAAGCGTGCTGCACCAGGGCATATAGATGCGGCCGATGGGCGTGCGGCGCGAGCATTGCGGCGTTTTTGTTGCCTAGCATGAACTCGATCTGGCGATACTGGTAGCTCTGGAAGCCGCTGGATTGCGCCAGATAGGGGCGAAGGGCGGAGTATTCGGGGGGTGTCATGGTGGCCAATACATCCCAGGCATGCACCAGCTGCTCCATGATCTTGCTGACGCGTGCCAGTTTCTTGAAGCAGGGCTGGAGCCGATCGGCCGCCAGGTCGGCCCGAGCGGCGGCCAACTCATGCAGCATGAGTTTCATCCATAGCTCGCTCGTCTGATGCTGGATGATGAACAGCATCTCGTTGTGTTCAGGCGAGCGAGGGTGCTGCGCGCCCAGCAGTTCGTCCAGGTGCAGGTAATCGCCGTAGCTCATGTTGTGTGGGGTGTCTGGCTGCGTAGCTTCGTTCGCGAGACAAGGGCCCAAGGCGGGCGTGGCCGTACCAGGCGTGGCAATGTCGGCCCTGACATGGGTGGGTTGGGACTGCGAGATGGTTGTGGCGGGCAGGCTGCGCAAGACGGCCCTGACCGGGCTGGCGTCGGCCTGCGCCAGAGCCAGAGGCAGGGCGATGAGTTCATAGTCGCCGGGTGGGACGTCATCCAGCAGGAGGTTTTCAAGTACGCGCATGTCGTGCCGCGCGATGGTTTGATGGCTGTCCAGGGTTTTGCTGTGAGCGGGGTCGATGCTGGGGGTGTCCAGCCCAATCAGCACAGTGCCCCGAGCAGCCAGCAGATCGATGGTGGCGGGGGCAAAGGCGGCGAAGTCGTCGGTCCACGCATCTGTGCTGGCTCGCGCGCGCGTTCGCACGAGGATGCGGGGCGGCGCGTCGTTCAGATAAGGAACAAGATGCTCTGGCAGAATCAGGGGCCCGCCGCTTAGCACATGGATAACGCGGCAGGGGCCGAGGTAGGGGGCGAGCGGCAGGGCGCCCGTGGGCAGGCCGTCGGCCTGGTAATGCAGAGGGGCGTCGGCGTGCGCGCCCACATGCGGCGATAGCGTGATGGCGCTGACATTGACCGGGTCGTCCGGGCCGAGCGTGGCCGTCCAGCACTGCGAGTATGGCGTATCGCCCGGAAACACGGGCGAGTTGACGGACACCTGCGGAGAGATATCCCACAACGCGTCGGCCTGCTGCACTGCGGGGCGGTTTGAGAGATTCATGGTGTTACGCTGTTTTGTGAGCTGGCGCTTGGCAATCATGTGCTGGCGCTGACGTGTCTGCACTGGCGATGTGCCTACACTACCCCACTTCAGCCGGCGTGGGCAATGTGTTTTACAGGCGGTGCGGGCGATCCAGCGGCGCGTTGTCCGAGTGGGAAACTGGACGGATAAGGTGCTACACAAGGCGCTGTTCAGCCATCGATACTGTATTGGCGCCGGCAACGATCAAATGATCGATCAACCTGATATCCACCAGCGCCAGCGCCTGCTTCAGGCGTGCCGTCAAAGCCCGGTCGGCGTCGCTGGCCTGCGCGCGGCCCGATGGGTGGTTATGCGCCAGGATGAGTGCGGCAGCGTGCAGGCGCAGGCCGGCTTTGACAATCTCGCGTGGATATACCGAGGCCTGCGCCAGTGTGCCGCGTGCCACTTCTTCCGCGGCGATGAGCCGCAACTGGTTATCCAGAAACAGCGCCAGGCAGTGCTCCACGTGTAGATGGCCGAGGCGGGCGGCGCAGTACTGCTTGACCCGCATGGGCGTATCCAGCGTCGGCCGGGCACTGAGTTGCTCCGCCAGTGCGCGTTGATGCAATTCACTGATCGCGAGAATTTCGCATGCCTTGGCTGCGCCCAGGCCGTGGACGGCGAGCAGAGCGCCTGTGTCGGCCCCGAGCAGGCCCCGCAACCCGTCGAACTCGCTCAGCAGCTTTTGGCCGAGCTGTACTGCGGGGCAGCCAGCCGTCCCGGTACGCAGAACGATGGCCAGCAGCTCGGCATTGGTCAGCGCCCCCGGACCATGGGCCAGCAGGCGTTCGCGCGGACGTTCGGCGGCACTGGGCGCGGCCTTGCGCAGGCGTGCGGGCGGACGATAAGAGGAGGAATCGTGGCTGGAGGTGTGCAGTGTCATAAGAGGCTCTAAAATAAGGACAAATTCAACCCGATTGCGCCAAGCCGCGAGCGGCCGCGCAGCCATCTTCCACGGTGACAGATTTTGACGAGTTTTTCCGATTCCGCGCAGGTTTTTGTCCAGCCCGATTCCTACCTGACGCTGCATTACCGCATCGAGCTGCTGACCGGCCCGGCTGCCGGCTCTGTTTTTGCGGATACCTTTACCGGCAACCCCGCCACGCTCCAGCTTGGCATGGGCCAGTGGGCGCCCGGCATGGAGCAGGCCTTGATCGGGCGCGCCGAAGGTAGCCGCTTCAGCGTCGATCTGCCGGCTGCGCAAGCCTATGGCGAACGCAACCCCGACTTGCTGCAGTGGGTGTCGCGTACGGTGCTGGATGAAAACACCGAGCCGGGTGTCAACTTCGAGCCAGGTGAAATGGTCGAATTCGCGGCGCCCAACGGGGGGCGATATTCGGGTGTGCTCAAAGAGATCAACACCGATGCCGCGCTGTTTGACTTCAATCATCCGCTGGCCGGTGCCGATTTGCGTATCGAAGTTTCCTTGATGGGGGTACTGTAATGTCCGGGAAAGCAGCCGGCGATCCGCAAGTGGCCGCGCGCGCGCCTGAAGTCGTACTTGCGCAGCCACGAGGCTTCTGTGCCGGGGTTGATCGGGCAATCGATATCGTTGAACGCGCCATCGAGTTGTTCGGCGCGCCTATCTATGTGCGTCACGAAATCGTGCACAACCGTTATGTCGTGGCGGATTTGCGGGCCAAGGGCGCCATTTTCATCGACGAGCTCGAGCAAGCGCCCAAGGGGGCCATTGTGGTGTTTTCCGCTCACGGTGTATCGCGTGCGGTGCGAGATGAGGCCGAACGTATGGGCCTGCGTGTGTTCGACGCCACTTGCCCGCTGGTCACCAAGGTGCACATGGAGGTCGCACGCATGCGCAAGGCGGGCCGCGAGATCATCATGATCGGGCATCGTGGGCATCCCGAGGTTGAGGGTACGCTGGGGCAGTCGGACGGTGGCATGTATCTGGTTGAAACGCCGGACGATGTCGCCGCGCTACAGGTGAGCAACCCGGAAAATCTGGCGTTTGTTACCCAGACCACCTTGTCGGTCGATGATGCGGCAGCGGTTGCGCGAGCTTTGCGCGAACGCTTTCCGAGCATTGTCGAACCCAAGAAAAGCGATATCTGCTATGCAACGCAGAATCGCCAGGATGCCGTCAAAATCATGGCGCCAGAATGCGATCTGGTACTTGTGGTAGGCAGCCCCAACAGTTCGAACTCCAACCGGCTGCGTGAAGTGGCCGAGCGCAAGGGCGCGCAAGCGCACCTGGTGGACAGCGCCGACATGATAGACCCAGCCTGGCTTGATGGCGCGCGCCGCGTGGGCGTGACAGCGGGCGCATCCGCCCCCGAGGTGCTGGTGCAGCAGGTGATTGATCGCCTGAAAGCGCTTGGCGCCATTTCGGTGCGTACGCTGGATGGCACGCCGGAAAACGTTGCCTTCCCGCTACCGCGGGAATTGTCGCGTAAACTTGCGGGCGACGCCTGATCACTGGCCGCTCGCGGACACTCATGTACGGAGTACGCCCGATGAAACTCTACAGCTATTTTCGCAGTTCCGCCGCCTACCGCGTTCGTATTGCGCTCAATCTGAAGGGGCTGGGCTATGAAACGGTGCCGGTGCATTTGCTCAAGGATGGTGGGCAACAGTTTTCGGCCGCCTACCGCGCACTGAACCCGACGCAATTGGTACCGACGCTGGTGGATGAGGACGTTGTCATCGGGCAATCGCTGGCGATTCTGGAATATCTGGACGAAACCCATCCGCAGCCGCCACTGCTGCCGGCGGATCCAGCTGGCCGTGCGCGTGTGCGCGCCATTGCCCAGACGATTGCCTGCGACATCCACCCGCTCAACAACCTGAGGGTACTCCGGTATCTCAAGCACGACATGGGGCTGGGCGACGAGGCGCGCGACAACTGGTACAAGCATTGGATCGCTGTGGGTCTGGCTTCGGTCGAAGCCTTGTTGGCCGGGCATCCGGATACCGGGCGCTTCTGCCATGGCGACGCCCCTGGGCTTGCCGATGCCTGCCTGGTGCCGCAGGTGTTCAACGCCCGGCGCATGGGGTGCGACCTTTCCGCCTTCCCCGCCATTGTGCGTATAGACGAAGCGTGTGCGGAGCTAGACGCATTTTGCGATGCCGCGCCTGCTGCCCAGCCCGATAGCGAAAGCTAGTTTGTGTGGCGGCGCGCCGCCATCCATTGCCGGATGTGGGCAAAGCGGTCGAAGCCCCAGAACGGCTCGCCGTCGATGATCACGAATGGGGAGCCGAAGACGCCATGCGCCATGGCCTGCGCGACGCCGTCCTTGAGTTGCGCCTTGATGCTTTCGTCGGCCATGCCTGCGGCCACATCTGCGCGCTGCAGGCCTGTTTCTTCGGCGACCTGCAACACCACATCGTTGTCGCCGATGTTGCGGCCATGGGCAAAGAAGGCCTGGTAGAGCGCTCGCGCCAGTTGTGCAGCTTTGGCGGGATCGCTGCGCTGCACATACAGCATGGCGCGGGCGGCGCCTACGGTGGCGATTGGAAACGGCGTGGGCAGCGTGAACGGGATACCGGCCAGCTCGGCGGTGCGGGCAAAATCGCGCCTTGCATAGTCACCCTTGATGGGGATTTCCGTCAGTGGGGCGGAACCCATGGACTTGAACATGGGCCCAAGCAAAATGGGGTGCCAATTGACCGTGCGCCCGATTTCGCGCCCCAGGTCTTCGATCTGCATGCTCGCAAAATAGCCATAGGGCGACGAAAACTCAAAGTAAAAATCGATAGCCTGGGGCATAGTGTTCCTTGGTGTCGTTGTGGCGGCATGGCCTGGCAATTGCTGATAAACCTTACGGCCGCTGACATCGGCGCGCTTGTTATGGTAGAAAGATTCAAGGCATACCGCAATGTCGGCGATAATGGCCGCTGTTTTCGGCGGCGAACGGAGTAAACGTGAAAAAAGCCACTGCGGCAGTTGGGGCGATCGTATTGCTGGGCGCCGCCTGGCTGGGCGCTACTTGGTATATTGGCAAGCGTACCGAAACGGTGTACGCCGCTGCCTTCAAGCAGGGCAATGCGCGCATCGGGCAGTTGCTCGGCCACGTCACGGCCGCCAGGCCCGGCCTGCATCTCGAATCCTATGAGCGCGGGTTTTTCACGTCGTCGGCCGTCTATAACCTGCATATCAAAGATGCTGGCGGTCGCCCTGTCGAAATCCGGTTGCGCGATCACATTCAGCATGGCCCTTTTCCCGCTGGTTCGCTGGCGTCGGGCTATGTCATGCCGGTCTTGGCACATATCCAGACAGGCCTGCTGGCTACGCCCTATACGCGTGCTTGGGTCGATAGCCAGCCCGATGGCACGCCCGCGACGGGTAGTACCACAGTGCGCCTGTCTGGCGACAGCAGCTCCGCCTGGGCGTTCCGGCCCGCGACATTTGCCACGCGCCACGGCGTACGCATTGCGTTCGGTGGCGGGACGATGCAGCTTGATTTTCGCAACCAGTTCCGCGACAACGATGCGGCGGGTCTGTTCCAGACACTCTCCGCCACCGACAATGCCTCCGGCGGCACGGTGTCAATGAAAGACATCCGCCTGAACGGCAATACGCGCACAGGCGAGAACAACGCGATCATTTCCGCCAGCGAGGCGCGCGTCGATACCGTTGTGATCGACGGAGGGGCGGCCGAAACGGGAGATGACATCGTACTTCGGCAGATCGGTGCGCAGGTCGACAGTACGCAGAGTGGCAAGTTGCTCGATACCGTCCATCGCTACGATATCGGCAGTGTGGTGGCGGGTGGGCTTGACCTGGGCAGCCTGGCGGTGGGCGGTCGTTTGAATCGCCTTGATATTCCCGCCCTAATGGCGCTGGGGACCGAGTACGATGCCATTTTGGCGCGCCAGGGGGTGACGGATCCGGCCAAAGCGGTGCTGACACCGAGCGACCAGCAGCGGCTGAATGACCGAATACTCGAACTACTCATCTCCAGGCCGTCTCTGTTGCTTGAGCCCGTGATCTGGAAGAATGCGCAAGGGCAAGCCACGGGAAGCCTGCTTTTTGATTTTGCCGCGCCTGATCCGGCTGCACTGCAGTCCGCCCAGATCGTACCAGCCTTCGTACGCAAGGCTGGCCTCAAGCTCAGCGTTTCTCGGCCTATGGTGGTCGAGGTGTTCCGGCATCTGCGCCAAGAGGGCGTGGACGAAGCCGAACTCAAGCTCATCGGGGGCATGTTGTTCGACCAATATGCCGGCCGCCTGCAGCAAGCGGGGCTGGTCAAGCTCAATGATGGAACAGCGTCCACGAATATGGTTTACGAGGCTAACGCCATGCAGGTCAATGGCGTGGTGATGCCGATGCAGGAGTTTCTCATGCGAGCCATGCTCTTGTTCATGTAGGTCTGGCGCCTCCCCTGCCGCCGATCGGGCTGCGGCGCCACGGAAGCCACGGGAGTACCTGTTTTGATTGGGTTCAAATATAGGACAATCGGTCCTTTTTATTGGCACTTATCCCAGGTTTGAGCACTATCTATAATTTCTTCATACGTGACGGAACCGCAACAGCGGTTCGACAACAGAAGGAATGCCATGAATACAGTACACACCATTACGCTCAATGAAACCGAGCGCATTGCGCGTCCGCGCAGTATAGAAAGGCTGGTGCGCGGCGTGCCGACTTCGGACGGCGCCGGCGTACGCCTGAATCGAGTATTGACGCAGGATCTGCAGCAGCGCCTGGATCCTTATCTGATGCTGGACAACTTCTCAAGCGATAACCCCGACGACTATATCGCTGGTTTTCCGGATCACCCGCATCGTGGCTTCGAGACAATCACCTACATGATCGAGGGCCGCATGCGGCATCGCGACAGTGCGGGGCATGAAGGCCTGTTGCAAAATGGCGGAGTGCAATGGATGACCGCTGGCAGCGGGCTGGTGCATTCGGAACTGCCCGAACAGGAATCGGGGCGGATGGATGGCTTTCAGCTGTGGCTCAATCTGCCTGCGCGCGACAAGATGACGACGCCAGGCTATCGCGACATCCAGAGTGCCGAGATTCCCGAGTTTACGTTGGGTGAGGCAGTGCGGGTGCGTGTCATTGCCGGTTCCAGCCATGGCGTGGCAGGGGCGGTACAGCGCCCGGTGACAGCGCCGCTCTATCTCGATGTGCATTTCGATGCCGCCGGCGACTTCACACAGGCTGTGCCGGAAGGTTTCAACGGCTTTGTGTTTGCGTATCGCGGCGATGTCGAAGTGGGTGAGGTCAAGGTGCCGACGGGCCAGATGGCCATCCTGGCCAACGATGGCGACGGTGTCGTGTTGCGCGCCAGCGCGGCCGCGCGTGCGCTACTAATCGCCGGTAAACCGCTGCGCGAACCCATCGCGCAATACGGGCCGTTCGTCATGAACACGCGTGAGCAGCTCATGCAGGCCGTGGCGGACTTTCAGGCGGGTAAGTTCCATAACCAGGCCTGAACGCGGGGCGGCGTGCCAGATGACGCGTGCGGCGGGCGGGGCAGTAATGCCCCGCCCGCTTTGCATTGGCGGAGGCCCGCCAATGCGTTATCGTAGCATAGGCCCGGCGTTGCGCCGCCTCGCTGCCATTCAGGAGCCCACGTTTTGCGACAACAGAATATCCCTATGTTTGATGAGCACGGGCAGCCTCTGCCCGATAACGAAGGGGCGATTGCCCGTTCCTCGTTGCCGCCTGCGGCGGATGCTGGCAACAAGCCTGCCGCCGCACTGGAACCCCAGCCGGGCGTCAACATGAGCGGAAACGGCTTTGATGGCGTGCAGAATGCCTTCCAGGGTCGGCTCGTCGATCACCTTGCCAGTCTCCCACTCGGCTGGCAAGGTGTGTTTGACGCTTCTCATTGTCAGGAAACGCTGCGGTCGCTCGATGGATTTTTGTCGGCACGGCTGGCCGAAGGTGTGACCATCTTTCCCTTGCGGCCCTTCCGGGCGCTGCTCGAGGTGGCGCCCGAGGATGTACAGGTGGTGATCCTGGGCCAGGATCCTTACCACGGCCCCAACCAGGCTCAGGGGCTGGCGTTTTCGGTACCCGATATCTGCCGTACACCGCCCAGCCTGCGCAATATGTTTGCCGAACTGGCCCAGGAATACCCTGGCGAATACGTGCGCCAGCGCAACAGCCTGGTGCGTTGGGCACGGCAAGGGGTGTTGTTGCTCAACGCGAGCCTGACGGTCGAGGCTCAGCAGGCGGGCTCGCACGCCAAGCGTGGATGGGAAATCCTCACCGATGCCATTTTGCTCCACGTACTGCGTCAGCCGCGGCCCAAGGTGTTTCTGCTGTGGGGGGCGCATGCGCAATCCAAACAGGCGCTGCTGCGCGAGCATCCGCCTGCCGGGCCCGTGCATATACTGTGCGCCAACCATCCGTCGCCCCTGTCCGCCACGCGTCCGCCTCGGCCTTTCATGGGCTGCGGCCACTTTCGCGCCGCCAACGACTGGCTGCAGGCCCGAGGGGAGCGTGGGGTGGATTGGCTGACCAATGATGTTGCGCTGGCGCAGGCGGTGACAACGGCCTGACGATCGCACCGTTTCCGCAAGCGCATGCGGCCGTCAGCGAATCGGCCGCCCTTGCCGATTGCGCCTGGGCCTTTCCTGCACGACATTGCTTTCCAGCATTGCAGCTGCGCGGGCTTCAATGCGGTCTAGCATGCTGCCCAGCGCCACGATTTCCGTTGGGCTGAGATCTTGGAACACTTCTTCATTCAGGGACGCGACGATGGGCATGATGTCGTGATAGCGCTGCATGCCGTGCTCCGTGACGGATACGTGCACGATACGCGCGTCGCGCTCGTCGCGGGCACGCGCCAACAGGCCTTTTTCGCACAATGACCCCACAGCTCGGGAGGTGCGGGCTGCATCCAGTGATGCGGCTTCGGCCAGTGCGGTGCTGGTGAGCGTGTGATGCATGCAGGCGATGGCCAGTATGCGCCACTCGCGCCGGGTGATATTGAAGCGGCCTTCACATAGACGGGTGAAGATCGGGTTGCCAGCCGACCAGGCGCGATACAGCCGGAACATCATCATGCCCGGCAGCGTGGGCGCCCCGGCGCCGGCCGCTGTGAGTGCGGGCGCGCCTTGCGTACAGGGTGCGGGGGTGGAAGGAGGTATGGGCGTGCTGGCCATCGGGTGACCTTTGATCGGGACGATATTTGATTAGAACAACTATTGTCTGCCTTGTTAAGCTGTTGCTCAGAACTGATACAGATCAAGAAAAGGAGACAACTCATGGTCCAGAATCCCATTCGCGCCGCAGCGGCGGCCTGCCTGCTGTCGGGGCTTTTGTTCACGGGCGCGTCGCACGCCGCCGCCCCCGCGGAACCACTTACTGTCGTCGTACCCTATGCGCCGGGCGGTGCCTCTGATCGCGCAGCGCGCATTGTGTCGGACGGCCTGCAGAAAAAGCTCGGCGTCCCCGTCATCGTCGAGAATAAAACCGGCGCGGGCGGTCGTATTGCCGCCCAGTATGTAAAAGGTGCGTCAGCTGACAAGAATATTCTGATCCTGGCTAACCCCGCCATCATGGTTGTGGCGCCCATGGTTTTCAGCGAACTCTCTTACGATGCCGCCAAAGATTTTCAGCCCGTTTCCATGGTGACGCAATATGGTTTTGGCGTTGCGGTGTCGGCAGACAGCAAAATCCAGGACATGAAGCAGCTGATTGGCTGGGCCAAGGAGCATCCGGGTGCGTTCAATATCGGTGTGCCGGCCACCGGCAGTCTGCCGCATTTCTTTGGCCTCATGCTGTCCCAGCAGATTGGCGCCAAGGGTGAAATCATCGGCTATCGCGGTTCCGCGCCCGTGATTACCGATCTTATCGGCGGCGCGGTGCCGCTGGCCATCGATACGCTGGATGTGCTGACTGCCCAGCACCAAGGCAAGCGCATCCGCATTCTGGCGACATCGGGCGGTGAGCGCGAAACCGCGCTGCCCGACGTGCCCACGTTCAAGCAGGTGGGCGTCGATCTGGAAGCGTCCGGTTGGAATGCTTTCTTTGCCCCTGCGTCCATGCCGGCCGACAAGGTTGCCCGCCTGGGCGACGCCATCAAGGCAGTCACGGCTGATTCGGCTGTACAGCAAACGCTGCTGCAAAATGAATTGATCCCTGTGTCGGCCAGCGCCAAGGAAACTCGTGCGCGCATCGAGCAATTCCGCGAGCAGTGGGCGCCGGTGATCAAGGCGTCCGGTTTCGTGGTCACGAAATAGGCGTGCGGCGGAGAGAGGCAGACAGCATGGCGCAGCCCAGAAACGTCCTGTTTATCATGGCCGATCAGTTGCGGGCGGATCACCTCGCCTGCTATGGCCATCCCCATATCCGCACCCCCAACCTGGATGCGCTGGCCGCGCGGGGTGTGCGCTTTGACCGTGCCTTCGTCAATTCGGGCGTCTGTGGGCCCTCGCGCATGAGCTACTACACCGGCCGCTACCCCTCTACACATGGCGCCACATGGAACCGCGTGCCGCTGTCGGTGGGTGAGGTGACCATGGGCGAATATTTGCGTGCCGGTGGACATAGGCTGGTACTGGCCGGCAAAACGCATGTCATGGTCGATCACAAAGGGCTGGAGCGCCTGGCGCTTGATGGTGGCGGCGAACTTGGCCGTTTGCTCAGCACGGGCGGTTTCGAAGAGATCGATCGCTACGATGGCCACCACGAGCCTGGCGAGGAAAGCGGATACCCGGCCTATCTTCGCCGGCATGGCTATCAGTCCGACGACCCCTGGACAGACTTTGTCATCTCCGCGCGCGGCCCTGGCGGCCAAGCCGTGAGCGGCTGGCATATGCGTAATGCGTGCTATCCCTCGCTGGTGGACGAAGCGCATTCGGAAACCGCCTATATGACGAACCAGGCTTTGTCCTTTATGGAGCGCATGGGAGACCAGCCCTGGGTACTGCACCTGAGCTACGTGAAACCGCACTGGCCTTATATTGCGCCCGCGCCATATCACAATATGTACAGCCCCGACCAATGCCTGCCTGTGGTACGCAGCGAGGCGGAACTGGCAGATGCGCACCCCGTGCTGGCGGCCTACCGCCAGCAGGAAGAAAGCGTCAGCTTCTCAAGTGACGCCTGTGTGCGCACCGTGCGGCCCGCCTATCAGGGGCTGATTACCCAATTGGACGACCACCTGGGCCGGCTGTTCGATGCGATGTCGCGTAGCGGGCTGATGGACAACACGCTGATTATCTTCACTGCCGACCATGGTGATTTTCTGGGCGATCACTGGTTCGGAGAGAAAGAGCTGTTCTATGATGCGGTGCAGCGCGTGCCCTTCATCATGTACGATCCTTCGCCGGAAGCGGATACTACGCGCGGCACTGTCGACGACAGAATGATCGAATCCGTGGATGTTCTGCCGACGATGCTGTCTTGGCTGGGTTTGCCGCAGGCCTCGCACCGCATCGAGGGGCGCGATCTGCTGCCGCTGTTGCGTGGCGAGCACGGGCCATGGCGCGACTGCGTGTTCTCCGAACTGGATTACAGCTACCGGCTGGCGCGCGTGCTGCGAGGTAAATCGCCCGCCAATGCCAGGGCGTGGTCGGTGCGCACTGATCGTTGGCGTTATGTGTATTGGCTCGATGAGCCTGAACAGCTTTACGATCTGGAGAATGATCCGCAGCAATTCACGGATCTTGGCCGCTCGCCGGCGCATGCGGACGTGCGGGCCGAATGTCGGGGGCGGTTGCTGCAGTGGTTCATGAGCCTCAAGCGCCGCACGACGGTGACGGACGCGGAGGTCGAGCGCGGCACCAATGCCTACAAGAAGGCGGGGGTGTTTTTCGGCCAGTGGTAATGGGTGGGTGGGCCGCCCGCGTCCTTGGCGCATCGGCGGCCTTTGGCCTGGCTGAGGCGTTTGTGCGCGAATGTGGCCACGCACCGTGCTGCGGGGCGCCGCAGTGCATGCTGCGTGGGGGATATACTGGCAGGCTCACAGCGCGCGCTGCGCGCGGATACCTCCCGTTCGCTGTCTATCCATGAAGATCCTGCATACCTCCGACTGGCATTTGGGCCGCGCCTTATATGGCCGCAGGCGCTATGAAGAATTTGAAGCGTTTCTTGAATGGCTGGTCGGCTGCATAGAGCGTGAGCAGATCGATGTGCTGCTGGTGGCAGGCGACGTGTTCGACACCAGCACGCCCAGCAATCGCGCCCAGGCCCTGTATTACCGTTTTCTGTGCCGCATTGCGCGTTCGTCCTGCCGGCATGTCGTGGTAATTGCAGGAAACCATGATTCACCTTCGTTTCTGGATGCGCCGCGCGAACTGCTCAAGGCGCTGGACGTGCACGTGGTGGGAAGTGCCGCTCAAGACCCTGCCGATGAGGTCATTGTGCTTGACGATGCACAGGGCGGCCCCGCGCTGATTGTCTGTGCTGTTCCCTATCTGCGGGATCGCGATATCCGCGCCGCAGAGGCCGGCGAAAGCATGGAAGACAAAGAACGCAAGCTCACCGAGGGCATACGCGATCATTACGCGGCGGTTGCCGCTTCCGCCCAGGCGCGCCGCGAGGTGCTCGGCCAGGCATTGCCCATTGTTGGCATGGGGCATTTGTTCACGGCGGGCGGGCAGACCATCGACGGCGATGGCGTTCGCGAGTTGTATGTGGGCACGCTGGCGCATGTGTCGGGCGGTATGTTCCCGGATTGTTTTGATTACCTTGCCCTGGGCCACCTGCATGTGCCGCAACGCGTGGGCGGTGCCGACACACGGCGTTATTGCGGTTCGCCCATACCCATGGGGTTTGGCGAGGCTGGCCAGCAAAAGCGTGTCTGTGTGGTCGAGCTGGAGGGCCGCCTTGATCAGGGGGTGAACGTGGCTGTGCGTGAAATCGACGTGCCGGTATTCCAGGAATTGGTGCGCATCACCGGTGATTGGGAAGGCATCGCGGCCCGGCTGGCGGCGCTGAAAGCGGCGCAATCACATGCCTGGGTTGAGGTTTTCTACGAAGGCAGCGCTGTGCTGGGCGATCTGCGCGATCGGCTTGATGCGCTAGTGGCAGGTTCCGCCATCGAGATACTGCGCGTGCGCAACAACCGCGTTGCGGCATTGGCACTGGCGCAGGCCGATAGCGCCGAAACGCTGGATGACCTGAACCCGGAAGAGGTCTTTCAGCGCTGCTTGGCGGCGCATGATGTACCGCCGGCGCAGCGTGATGCGCTGCTCGACAGCTACCGTGCTGTGTTGGCCTCGGTGCTCGAGCATGACGCGCGTGCGGAATAGGCGAGGCGACACATGCGCATACTGAAGGTGCGGTTCCGCAACCTGAATTCACTGGCGGGAGAGTGGGAGATCGATTTCACCCACCCCGATTACGCCGCAGGCGGCATCTTTGCCATTACCGGCCCCACCGGGGCGGGCAAGAGCACAATTCTCGATGCCATCTGCCTGGCACTCTATGGCAGTACGCCGCGGCTGGGCAAGATCACTAAAAGTGGCAACGACATCATGTCGCGCCAAACGGGCGAGTGTTTTGCCGAGGTGTGCTTCGAGACCAGCTCTGGCCGCTATCGCTGCCACTGGGGGCATCACCGCGCCAGGCGCAAAGCCACAGGCGAGCTGCAGTTGCCGCGTCATGAGATCAGCGAAATCGACACTGGCAAGATCATTGATGCCAGCTTGCGCGGCGTGGCGGAACAGGTAGAAAACCTGACGGGCATGGATTTCGACCGCTTCACGCGCTCCATGCTGTTGGCGCAAGGCGGATTCGCCGCATTCTTGCAGGCGCCTCCGGACGAACGTGGTCCTGTACTGGAGCAGATCACCGGCACTGAAATCTACAGTCGCATTTCGATGGGTGTGCACGAGCGGCGCAGCGACGCGCGTGCACGGCTTGATGTGCTGCAGGCCGAACTGGCCGGTATGCACCTGCTGAGCGAGGAAGAAGTTGCTGCGCTGGTGTTGCGGCGCGATGAACTGACCATGGGCGATCAGGCGTTGCAGCGCGATGTTGCACATTACGACGGCCTGCTTGCTTGGTTCGATGAGTTGGCTCGTTTGCAGGAAGACCTTGCCCGAGACAATGCCCGGCAGGGCGAGTTGGCAGTGCAGATGCAGGGCTTCGCACCGCGGCGCGAAACTTTGGCGCGGGCTGCAGCTGCGCTTGAGTTGCAGGCGGATTACGCCGCCCTTGAGGTCGAGCGCAACGCAAACAGTCAGGATCGCGCTGCGCTCGGGCAGGCCCATGCAACACTGGATGTGCGGCAGGCAGGGCGCGGCGAAGCGGAAGCCGCGGCACACCGTGCCGCCGCCGCACATGCGGTCGCGCGCAGCGCCTATGAGGAGGCACTGCCAGTGCTGCGCCGCGTAGCCCAACTGGATGTGCAACTGCGTGAAGCGCAGGCGCACGCGGCCGATGCCATGGATGCGGAGCGGGGTTTGCGCGAACGGCAGGCGGAACTCGCGGCACAACAGCAGGCCGCGCTCGACAAGCTGGACGCGCAGCGCGGCGAGCGGCGCGAGATCGAGACTTGGCAAGGCCTGCACGCCGTGGACGGGCAATTGGCTGAACAATTGGCGGGCATAGATAGCGCGCTGGGACGCTTGCAGACGCTGTTTGCGCGCAGCGATGGCAGGCGGCGGGCGGTTGAGGCGGCGTACGCCCGCTTGACCGTCGCGCAACAGCAGCGCAACGCGCTTGTGCAGGCCCGCGAGCATGCCGAGGCTGAGCTTGCCCGCCAAGTCGCGCCCCTGGCCGACGCCCGTACGCGCTTGGACGCTACGCTGGCGGGGCGGCCGCTCACCGCCTGGCGTGAGCAGGTTCACACATTGCAGGAAGCGCGCCGGGTGCTGGATGCGGCATGTGTGGCCCAAGCGGCATTGGGCGAAGCCCATTGCCGGATAGAGGGCGCACAGCGCCGTGAGCAGGCATTGGCCGAGTGTTTGCAGCAGCGGCGTGCCGAACGCGATGCGGCCCTGGTGGCCGTGGATGCACTGGAGCGCGAGGAAGGCCTGCTGCAGACGCAGTGGGTGCTGCTGCAGCGCATCGCCTCGCTGGAAGACGCCCGGCACGATCTGCGCGATGGCGATCCCTGCCCCTTGTGTGGCGCCCGCGAACATCCCTTTGCTCACGATACAGCAATCCCTGCGCCGGATGATACCCGCCAGCAGCTCGATGCGGCCCGCACTGCTTTGCGTGAGGCCCGTGAGCGGGCCACCGCCGGCCAGGTTGCACTGACGGGTGCGGAGCACGATATGGGACAGGCGCGTGAGGCCGGGCGACAGGCGCAGGCGCAGGCGGCTACGCAGCATGACGCTTTGTTGGCGCTGCTTCAGCAACTGGCACAGCTGGCACTGCAGCCGGATGCGCCACTGCCGCTCGCGAGCGAAGGGACGGCGCTCAAATCGCTGTATGGCGGTGATCGCGAAGCGCTGCGACAGGCGGCATTGTCTGCGCTGCGCGACACACTAGTGGATGCGTTGCGCGAGGCGCAGCGGGTCGTGCGGGAGGCCGACGCCGCCACGCAGGCGTGTCAAGGGATCCAGTCATCCGCCGAGCATGCGCAAGCGGCACTGGGGAAGGTCATGCAGCAAACACAGGATGCGGTTCACCAGTGCGACATGGCCCGGCAAGCACAGGAGCAGGCACGTGCCGAGGCAGACGAGGCTGATACGGAAGTAGGGGAGGCCCGTGTCGCGCTGGATCGGATGCTGGCCACTTATGGGCTGGACACGGCCGGGGATGACCGCGCTGTTTTTTCTGGCGCCAGGGCGACATTGGCTGCCCGGCGCGATGCATGGCAGGCGCGCCAGCAGCGCCATGCCGAGGTAGAGCGCGATATTGCGTTGTTAGAAGCTAAGTTGCGCCAGTTTACCGCGCAGGCTGATTCGATTGTGCAGTCGCTGGCGCAGGCGGGCGTGCGTCGCGCAAACCTCGATGGTCGTTGCGATGCCTTGCGCAGCCAGCGGCGGAGCCTGATCGGCGACGCGGACCCCGCAGTGCGTGAATCGATGCTGGCCGGCGCAGTGCGCGAAGCTGAGCAGGCGCGCGATCAGGCACGCGCGTCGCATGACACCCTGGTGCGCGAGATACAAGGCCTGTTGGCGCACATTGATGCGTTGGATGCTACGCTCGCACGCCGAGCCGTTCGGCTAGCAGAGCAGGAGCCCGCGTTCGCCGTCCGTCTACAGGCCGCAGGTTTCGCGGATGAGCGTTCGTTTGTGGCAGCGCGCCTGCCCGATACGACCCGGCGTGAACTGGCCGAGGAAGCGGCCCGGCTGGATCGCGATCATGCCGCGCTGGCGTTGCGCATCGCCAACCACGAAGAGCGTCTGGTGCAATTGCGTGAACAGGCGCGTACGGATGAGCCACGGGACGCCGTGATGCTGGCCCGCGATAGCCTGCGCGCGCGGCATCAGGCCATGATGCTGGAGCTCGCTGCGGTGCGCAACCGCCTGGACGATCATGCCGCACTACGGCGCACCCAGGCTGACCGTGTACATGCCATTGCCACGCAGCAGATCGAGTGCGCACGCTGGGATCACTTGCATGAATTGATCGGTTCCGCAGATGGCAAGAAGTTCCGTAATTTTGCGCAAGGCCTGACGTTTGACATGATGATCGGCCACGCCAACCGTCAATTGCAGAACATGACCGATCGTTATCTGCTGGTGAGGGATCCGGCGCAGCCGCTGGAGCTGAACGTCATCGACAACTATCAGGCAGGCGAGGTGCGCACCGCCAAAAACCTATCGGGCGGCGAAAGCTTTATCGTCAGCCTGGCATTGGCGTTGGGGCTGTCCAGCATGGCCAGCCGGAACGTACGGGTGGATTCGTTGTTTCTGGATGAGGGCTTCGGCACGCTGGATGAGGATGCCCTGGATACCGCGCTCAGCACTCTGGGAAGCCTGCAGCAGGCGGGTAAGTTGATCGGCGTGATCTCGCACGTGCCGGCGCTGAAAGAGCGCATCGGCACGCAGGTGCGTGTGGCGCCGCAGACGGGCGGGCGTAGTGTACTGGCCGGGCCTGGTTGTCGGCGTGTAGCCTAGCACGGCACCGTGCGCCTTGACGGGCCCGCGTCAGGCCGCCGCGCCTGACGGTGTGGATCCCGGGAAATCATCATTGGCCGCAGGTGGGGCCGTGCCCAAGTCAATCAGCGCGTCGTCGCTGCGGAACCAGCCGGTGAGGCTCCAGCGGGGCCGCGTGCAGGGCAGCACGGCGTGCGGGATAAGATCACTGCGAAACACCACAATACGGCCCAGCCGCGGCTGTACCTTCTTGAGGACGGTGTCTGGAGCCTGCGGGTCGTACAGGCATAGCTCGCCGCCGTTGTCGTCTTGCCAGACACGGTTCAGGTACAGCACCAGCGAAATCTTGCGGTGCGGCTGGCCTTGGTGCTGATCGATATGGCGCTGGTAGCCCTGGCCCGCACCGTAGCGGGCAAAATGGAACTCGGCCCGGCGCAGGCCTACATAGAAGGCGCGATTCAACGCAAGCCGCAGGGTGTCTGCCCACTCCAGAAAAGCCTGGCAGCCCGCAGCGGGGTGGCTGGGTTCGAGCCAGTGAATGGTGTCGCCGCGTATTACAGTATTGCGGATGGGCTGTTTGGGCGAGCCCACATGCGCATCGCGGAAAAGGCCCTGGCGCCACGCCTGCCTGCCCGCCTGGCGCAGTTGCATGATCAGCGTGTCCGGCAAAAGCTGGTCGGCAACGGCCCAGCCGTCTGTCTCCAGCGCATCAAGCAGTGCCTCGAAGTTAGGCATGGAAAGTGATCCGGTTGGGCCGGCAACCGAGTGCGATGCGGCCTTGACAGCCGTGGCACAGGCGTTGATTTGCAGGCCCGAAAATGTAGGAGGGCAATTTTATTCCATGGCGCAAGCAGGCGCCAGCATTTGATACGGGCTGTTGCGAACGTGCGCGGCCTTCGTCATTTAACTTGTTGCCCGCGGCAACTGCGGTGGTGTCGGGGTGGCTTGCACGGCCCGGTGCGGCAGGCTCATAATTTGCTATGCATGCAATGAACCGCGCGGACTGTTTTACCAGGAGAGTGTAATGGGTGAATTTGCCAAGAAGGCCGATGCGAAGTTTGATGCTGGGCTGGTGCGTTTCGATTGGGGTGAAGGCGAAGACAAACGCACCTACGAAATTTCCGCTGAGGCGCTGGTGCAGGCGTTCGGCGCCCGCGACGACAGTGGCAGCGAATTGCTCGATGCTTTCGAGCGCGGACGGGTAAGAATCATTGCCGCCGCCGAAGATGCCCGCAACACCCCGCTCGTGGATGGTGTCATCGAACTCGGTAGCGGCGACTTCGACGAAGACGATCCCGGCAAGGAAATGTCGCCGCCGTGAATGCCTCGCCGAGCGGGGGTGTGCCGGTTTTGAGCGCTTCAGTTGGCCGTTCGCCAGGCATTTTACCCCTTGCTTCGCGAAGGGTAGGCGCAAACACTGGCAACGCGTCGGTTGCGCTGCAGAGGCGGCCCGAGTCACAGGGTCGCGTCCTGGCTTATCAGCGATACGGGCCTAAGCCCGCGTTGGTGCTACACGGGGCGGTGCGGCCGCCTCCCTAAGCGTAGCAAGCGTGGTCGCGCCTCTTATGGGATTACCGTTATCACTGGGCAGCACAAGCCGACTGGGTTTGATGTCCTCACACTAAGAAATACCGGGCGCTCATGTGCAATGGCGCTGGCATGTGCCATCCTCGTTGTCGAAGCCTCACCCGCGAATAATCTTGCATACGAACAGATCCAGAAGTAGGCATAGACAGCGGAAGCACCCCGTGATGGTAAAGACCAGGTGGGTGATATCCCAAAACGATAGAGTTCGTTGGACGCCTCTGCTGCCAAGGCCCGAGGTTGAGGGACGCGTTCGTGGCCAACTCGGCAGACTTTGGCGATTCGCTAGCCTGAGGTACTGATCCTGGCAAGCCATGCGGCGCACAATCGGCGAAGGCTCCAAACGGCGCGTCGTCTCATGGATGAGCCTGAGCCGCAGGCTGGTCAGCCCATACTTCAGTTAGCCCAGATCCCTGGCATCTGCGGCTAGCTTGGTCGACACATTGAATACTAACTTCCAAGCGAGGGAAAACTCGACGAATGTTTTGTGCCCATTGCGTTAGGCATTGACCGAACTACTACATAAATAAGGAATAAATACATAAATAAAGGTTATTGATTACCATAAAAATAATTAGTTATTATTTATCAATTAAAGCCGATAGACTGATCTGCCGACCCCAAATAGGCCCCAAAAAAGGCAACACGAGGATAAGCATGGACGTTATCGGAAACAGAACACTTCGGGATCTTTTGCAAGTGCAGGCGGCCTGTTATGGCGACAAAATCTTTCTTGTGCATGAGACAGCGCAGGAAGAAATAACAGAATTCAGTTATCGCGAAATTTGTCGTAAAGCATTCGAAATAGCCACATATCTTGAGTCCAAAGGGCTAAAAAAGGGAGACAAAGTATTTGTCTTCTTACGTAACACACCCAATTTCATTGCGACATGGTTCGGAATTGTCTCAGCTGGACTGGTGATGGTCCCAGGTAATATTTATCTGACCGAATCAGAAATTGAATATCAGATTCAGCATAGTGATCCAAGTTTAATTGTTACGGAAGATAATTACCTCGAGGTTATTAAAAAATCCATTAATTCCAAGAAAATAGAAATAACTCTTGAGAATGATATTGTCGCAGAGAGCGAAGGGATTACCCAAGATTCTCCTCTTCCGAGCATCACATCCGACGATTTAGCGCAGGTGCTCTACACTTCTGGCACATCAGCCCGCCCAAAAGGGGTAATGCTTACTCACGCTAATTTTATCTGGTCCGCTATTTCAAGTGCGCTTCATTCAAACTTTACCCCAAATGATCGAATATTCAACAATAAGCCTTTATTTCACGCTAATTGTCAGGATTCAGTAGTTTCAGGACTGTTTTCAGGGGCAACCGTTATTATTGGTGAACGCTACAGTGCGAGCCGATATATGACTCAATTAGTAAGGCATAAAGCGACAGTATGCAGTTTGTCCGGCATGCTGTGCCGCACTCTATTAAATCAGCCTGCTTCTGCACTGGATACTTCTCACAGTATCCGATTTGCAGGATATGCGATCAATATCTCCGAAGACGAAATTCAGCGATTTCAAGAGCGGTTCAATATAAAGCTCAGAAATAGCTATGGCCAATCCGAAAGTATGTTGTATGTCACGTTTGAGTCGCTAACCGGCCCTTCCACTTATCCTTCGATCGGGCGCCCTGCTATAGGACGAGATGTCTTTATCGTCGACGAAAATGCCCTACCTCTTTCAGCTAATCAAACGGGCGAAATCGTGGTTAGCGGAATCAGAGGGCGCACTCTCATGCTGGGATATCTTAACGACGAAACTGCAACCAAAGAAACATTAAAAAATGGATGGCTCCATACCGGCGACCTAGGCTATTTTGATGAGGCTGGTAATTTGTTTTTCTTCGGAAGAAAAAAAGAGATTATTAAACGATCTGGCGAAAACATATCAGCAGCCGAAGTTGAAGAAGCGCTGATGATGCATCCTTCCGTTCGTGATGTCGCAGTGATCGGCATACCGGATCCCGTAAGAGATCAGGCGGTAATGGCTTGTATTGTAACGCGGAATGATACGTCTATAACGCAGGCGGATATAACAGAGCACTGCCAAAAATATTTAGCATATTTCAAGGTGCCTACCTATATTAAGTTTTTTGATGAGCTGCCAAGAAACGCAAGCGGAAAGGTATTGAAGCGAGAACTGATCGAGAGGTCAAAAAATGGATGATTCAATAATCAACGAATGGCAAGATCGTTTGGTAGGCCATGTAAAAAGTTTTTATTTAGGTGTGATCGACCCATTGTGGTCCCAGCGTTACGCAATCGCGGTTGATGATCTTGATCCAGTGTATTTTGATGACGATGCAGCGGCACGGGCTGGGCTCAAGGGCGTGATTGCGCCTCCAAACTATATTGCTACTCTTCGAGCCGCACCCGGCGCAGGGCCTAGCGAAGTTGATCTATTAGAAGACGGCACATCTCCTGACGGAAGGCCTGCTATTCCAGGTCTTCAGATAATGGGAGGAGGGCAATCGATTGAATTTCTTGAACCCGTATACTGCGGTGAAAAGATATGGGGGGACAAAAAAATAAAATCAATAACCTCTCGTGAAAGCAAGAGTGGAAAATTGATAATTATTGAGGAAGAGATTATCTACAAGGATGAGTCGTCCGTTACTAAAATAGTTCTTATCAATAAATCGCTGTATCGGATAGTAGAGGGCTTCAATGGAAACGCCGAATGAATGCCTCCCGTGGAGGTTTGAGAATATAGAAGTCGGAATGCAGTTACCGACTTTGATAAAAAAACCTACAACAACCATGTTATTCAGATTTAGTGCTGTTACATGGAATACACATAGAATTCATTACGACCAAGCTTATGCTCGGAAGGAAAAACATCCCGACGTGCTGGTGCAAGCAACCATGCATGGTGCTTTTATGCTCCAAATGCTCAAGCGTTGCGTCGGTCATGCAGGAAAGATTAAGCATTTTGAGTACTCAAATAGGGGTCGGGCCGTTCCCGGAGATTTCTTGTATTGCGGTGGATCAGTAACACATATTCATAAGAATAGTAGGGAAATAATCTGTGCGATCAAGGAAACTAATCAAGATGGGCAAATAGTTACATTGGGTAATGCAGTGCTATTTTTTTCTGATACACCAAATCCATTATCAAAGGAAAATTCATGAACTTTGATGTCCCTAGCGAATACGAACCATTATTAGAGTTAGTTAGAAAGTTTCGTGATCGCGAACTCATGCCTATCGAGAAGGAGTTTCTCCTTCGAGGCGAGCTGGATATAGATGTTAGACAAGCACTCGAACTAAAAGCAAAAAAGTTGGGCTTATGGGCTCTTGAGGTTCCTGAGCAGGATGGTGGCAACGGTCTAGGTCTGCTTGCATGTGCGCTAATGAATGCTGAGATAGCGCAGTGTGCCATTCCTTTTGCTTTTCCTGGGTCCCCTGAGCCTCTTCTAAATTTTGCGACCGATCAGCAGCGGGAAAAATATTATTTTCCGGTAATTAAAGGTGAAAAAAGAGGCGTATATGCCTTCACCGAGCCTGATGCTGGCTCAGACGTTCAAGGAATCAAAACCCGAGCAGTCAAGGATGGTGACGGCTGGGTGTTGAACGGTACAAAAATATACATCACGGATGCTCATCGCGCCGACTATTGTTTTGTATTTGCGGTAACAGACCCGGGTAAAGGAGCAAGAGGAGGAATTAGCTGTTTTATTGTCGATTACGATGCTCCTGGTTTCACATTAGGTAGACGTATTCGGACTATGGGTGACGACCGTGATCCTTACGAGCTTATATTTAACGATTGCAGAGTGCCTGAAGAAAATCTCTTGGGACCATTGGGATGTGCATTCAGTCTTGGGGATGACCAGTTAACACATGGGCGAGTCATTTTGGCTTCAGTATGTTTAGGTTTAGCTGAGAGAAGCATTCGCTATGCAACTGAATGGGCTAAACAGCGTAAAACCTTTGGCAAATCAATAAGCGAATATCAAGCAATTCAATGGTATTTGGCTGACTCAATTGTTGAACTTGAGGCTGCCAAGCTCTTAGTTTACAAGGCTGCAGCAATGTACGACGCAGGTCAAAAAATAAGAACTGAAGCGCATATGGCCAAGCTATATGCAACAGAAATGGCACAACGAGTGACCGACCGCTGTCTACAGGTTTTAGGGGGTTTAGGCTACACGCTTGAAACGCCAATTCAAAGCATGTATCGGCATGTGCGCGTTAAACGTATCGGGCACGGAACCACAGAGATCAATCGACTGATGATTTCTCGTGCTATTTTTAAATAATAAATTTAATGTATAAATTTTTCATTTTAAATTGGAGACATTAATGACTGTAATTATTAAGAAGGTAGTCTTGGTTATTATAGGGGCATTTCTTATAAGCGGTACCGTATCTGCAGAAGGGAATGATAGTTACCCGAATCGCCCAATTCGTGTTGTTGTTCCGTATGCCCCTGGGGGCGGAGCGGATTCATTTGCTCGGCTTGCCGCCCCAGAGCTTGCAAAGGCGCTAAAGACTACCGTTATTGTTGAAAACAGAGCTGGTGGAAATACAGCAATCGGGGCGCAAACCGTCGCCAAAGCAAAACCGGATGGGTACACCGTGCTCTTCACCACCGATACATCTACTGTTGCTAACGCGGTGTTGTATAAAAACCTTGCATACAACCCCGACGAACTAACACCGGTGGGTACGTTGAATGAGGTCGGTCTTGGATTAGTTGTTCGTAGTGATCTTCCCGTCAACTCATTTCGCGAACTAGTTAAGTACGTGCAAAATAATAAAAATTTGAACTTTGGCTACGGATCGTACGGTGTGGGAAGTCAGGCACATATGATGGGCGAGGCTTTTAATAAGTTATTCAATACCGATGTTGTCCATGTTCCTTATCAAGGGGCCGCGCCTGCAGTGGCGGATGTTATCGGCGGTCAGGTGTTATTCACGTTTCCAACATTAATAACCGCGGCTGGTAATGTGAAGGCGGGAAAGTTGAAATTCTTGGCAGTAACGGGCGACAAAAGAATGCCCAGCCAACCTGACGTCCCTACCCTTAAGGAACTTGGTTACGAAAAAATGTCTGTCGGCGCATGGTACGGCTATTATGTGCCAAAAGATACACCTGACGATATTGTGAATGTCTTTAACAAGGCTATTTCAACTATTTTGAATGATCCTGCGTTTGTTCAGGAAGTGGTGAATCGTGGCGCGGTGCCAATGGTTTCAACACCTCAAGAAATGCAACGACTGATTGATGAGAGTCGTATTTTCACGAGAGATTTAGTCGAACTCACGAAAATTAAATTGAACTAAAGGCATTTCCGTGAATATTGAAAGCAACAACATAAAGCTTGGCACCGACCTGAAAGAAGGGATGACAGGAGCCCAAGCTGTGGCTCGTGTCATCTCTGACATGGAACACCCGGTCGTCTTTGGCATGCCAGGCGGCTACACGGTTCAGATCTTTGATTCACTGTATCCATATCGCGACAAAGTACAGGTCAATCTGGTCCGCCAAGAATCGATCGCTACGGTGATGGCCGAGGCGAGAGGACGGCTCACCAACCAGCCGGCATTAGTGATTGGGCAAGGAGCTTGGATTTTAGGCAACGCTGGAATTGGTATTATGGAGGCGCACTTGGGTGCGTCTCCGATGGTCATACTGGCTGACACCACTGATGGCGGCACTTTTTCGCATCTTGGTCCCTACCAAGCCGGTGGGGGAGGGTACGGTGCCTACGATCTCACTGCAGCGTTGAGGGCCATTACAAAGCAGGTATTTGTAGCTACCAATCCGACGCAAGCCATGCAAATGACGCAACTGGCAATCAAACACTCGATTACTGGCGAACCGGGGCCGGTTGCTGTCATATTTAACGGGCCAGCCCTGTACAAACGTATAGATGCTACCCGTGAACCACCGGTGTACCCAAATGCTTGGTATGGAACGCCTGAGGAGGCCATTGCACCGCAAAGTGCTATCGATAAAGCAGTAGCCTTGATTCGAAGCGCACGCGCGCCGATTATTATTTCCGGTAACGGAGTGCGGCTGGGCAAAGCGCAGAAAACGCTACAATATTTTGCCGAGAAATTGAATGTACCAGTCGCTACGACACCAGCTGGAAAAGGTACATATCCCGAGAACTCCCAGTTGGCGGTAGGCCTGACCGGAGCGTTCGGGCACGACACGGCTAATAATGCGCTACCGCTTGCGGATGTCATTATTGCTGTAGGTACAAAACTCGGGGCATCAGACACCGCGAACCAGCATCGGGATCTTATCGATCCAACGCGCCAGAAAATCGTTCAGATCGATGTTGAGTCTTTGAATCTATCATGGACATTACCGATAGCGGTCCCTGTGCTTGGTGATGCCACCAATGTATTGAAACGTATCGAGGCTGCGCTTAGCCCTCTTAACTTCGATGGCGTCGCTCGAGTTCAGGCCTTGCGTGAACAGTATCCATATTTCGATGATGTATCGCTCGATCGCCGAGGTGATTTCAGCGGCAGGGATGCTGCTTCTATATTGAGTGCGACACTGCCTGATAACGGGATCGTCACCTGCGATGCAGGTGAAAATCGTTTGTTCGTTTTGAGAGAGTTTCAAACTAAGCAAGATGGGGATATTCTTCAACCCAATGGCGGCGGCGGCATGGGCTACGCAGTACCTGCAGCCATGGCGGCCGCCTACCACTTCAAGACCAGACCTGTTGTAGCTGTTTGCGGAGATGGCGGAATCTCCATGAGTCTGCACAGTCTCTTGAGCGCAATTGAGCTCAGGCTGAAATTAACAGTGCTGGTTCTGGATAACAATGTTCTGGGTTGGATATACAGTTGCCAGCGTGACCGGATCATTGCCTCCGAGATGCAGCCTTTTGATTTTGTGTCGATTGCCAAAGCCATGGGATGTTATGCCGAAAAAGCGTCGTCCCGCGCGGAGCTGAAGGAGGCACTGAGCCGCGCTTTCGACTATCAGGGAGTCAGTTTGGTCGTTGCCAATATTTCAAGGACTGACCGTTACCAGGACGTCATGTCATCGCTGCATAAGTACGATATCTACTCAGTGCCTAAGAGCTCTTGACAGTGTGTCAGGGTACTCTGGCTGAAGCGTTCAATAAAAAGGATTGCCATCTACCTGGCATTCCTTTTTTTATGCTAACGTGGGTATCAGGCCGTCTGGGGTCTAAGCACACTTCGCCCCGACTCCAATACGTTGGTAATTAACCAATCAAGCGCTGGATTATCCCGATCTTTGTGCGAAACAACAAAAAAATTCAATTCAGAGTCTTCCACACAATCTGACAATGCGGTAAAAGAGCCGTCGCGCAACCTTTCAGAGATCATGATTTCGGGTAATTGAGCGATACCGCCGCCGTTTTCAACAATGGCTATTAATGATACCAAATGATTGCATGTATTAAAATGTTCAAGAGTCACGCCATTTTGACGCAACACGTGCTGAGCAGCGGCGGCGTATTCCGAAGGCTTGGAAATTGTCCAAAGAAGTAAAGTATTAAAAAAATCGCTTAGCGACCAAGACGCATAGGCAGGGTCCTTCAGTACGGAAGATGAAATCACCCATTGCATTTTGGTCATACCGACTGGCTGCGTTAAGAAGCGGCCGTGCTCTACAGGCCCTGCAACAATAGCAACATCTAAAGCTCCTTGGCGCAACTTTCGTTTGAGCTGGTACGCAAGATCCAGCTCAATTTCATACGAGATACGAGGCATTTTATTTCTGAAGTCCTTGAACAAATGGGCAAACCAACTCATGGTGATTTCACCCATACCAACTCTCAGTGTTCCAGAAGCTTGTAGGGTATCTTGCTCAGGCGAGTCGATCATGAATGCACTTTCAACGGCCGTGAGCAAAGGCTCTACTCGTTCCACAAAGCGGCGTGCAGCTGGAGTCAACTTCAGATTGCGCCCGCTTTTCTCAAACAGCGGGACACCCAGGGATGTTTCTAGCTCACGCATACGAGCCGATACGGCAGGCTGAGATGTAAAAAGCTTCTCGGCAGCTGCCCTGAACGTCCCTGTTCTTGCAACCCAGACTAGTGTCTCTGCGTTCAGCAAATTTTTTTGCCTAGTCACTCTTCAACCTCTCGTCCGATATAGACTCGTCAAATCCTCGCATTGTTCATGTGGGCCATGTTATCAAGAAAGGATGGATTGTCGACATGCGAAAACAAATTAGCGGATCACGCCGGGCAGGCTAAACACAGTAGGGTGGTTGCAGTGCTGCCAATCTTTGACACGATGAGATCCATTGCCGCCTACAATCGCCGGCATTCCCGCGATTCTCCTAAACCGGCAGCACTGCGCGCTCCCGCACTTCAGGGGGAAATGTGTTGCTTTTATTTATGGCCCCGCCAATCAAGGATTGGAGCATCTTCAAAATCCGGCAGTATTCAATGTGAGCGATTGATTGGGAGGTAAAGATTATATTGGGGGCGAGTATGCGGTTATTTCCAAAAAGTATTGGCAAAGCGCTTACGCAAATTAAAAAAGCACTTACGCCAACCCCGTGGAGTTGGTGTAAGTGCTTGAAAACGTTGGTGCCGGAGAGAAGATTCGAACTTCCGACCTTCGCATTACGAATGCGCTGCTCTACCAGCTGAGCTACACCGGCCCGGTGTCACGTTGCCGGCAGGCCCGGCGTCGGTGAAGTCCGCTATTATACATGGTTTTGCCAAGGCTGCCAGCGGCCGGGCTGTAAGCGCGGCTTGGCCCAGGCCGCTTGCAGAGTCGGCAATTGTCATGTTGCCGTCGGTGGCTATACGAGGCTCGCCCCTGGTCGCCGATGCGGGCTTGGGGGGCGCTGCGTGATTTGTGTCTCAGTTAGAGGCCTGGATATTGGCTTTGTCGATGACGGTGCGCCATTTGCCTACCTCGGCGTCTATCGCCGCGCGGGCTTGCGCTGGTGCTTCGTAGCCCACCACCACGCCTTGGTTCAGCAACACTTCCTGCACCGCCTTGCTCTGCAGGCTTTTCTGCACTGCGTCAGTCAGCAGCTTAATGCGGTCCGCTGGGGTGCCGGCGGGGGCCAGCAGGCCGAACATAGACGTTACTTCAAAGTCATCCAGCCCGGCTTCTTTGGCAGTGGGCACATCGGGGAGTGTGGGTGCGCGGCTGGCGGACGTGACTGCCAAGGCTTTGATGGCACCCGACTTAATGAAGGCCTGTGCGGCTGGCACGGTATCGATCATGGTGTTGACCTGGCCGCCGACCAGATCCGTCATGGCGGGGCCGCTGCCGCGATAGGGCACCGATATCATTTTTACGTTTGCGGTGAGGCCGAACAGGGCGCTGGCCATATGCTGGGGCGACCCGGTGCCCGCCGAGGCGATGGTGTAGCCATCGGGGTTCTTGTGGGAGGCGGTGATCAGTTCGGTCAGCGTGGACACCTTGACGGATGGGTGAGTGACAAACACCAAAGGTACCCGGCCGACAATGGCAACAGGGTCGAAATCCTTGCCCAGGTTATAGGTGACGTTCTTGGCGTACAGGTTCTGGTAGATCGAGTGGCTGGTGAGCGCGCCCAGCAACAGGGTGTAGCCATCCGGCTTTGCGCGTGCGACTTCGGCGGCGCCGATGCTGCCGGATGCGCCGCTGCGGTTATCGATGACAACCGAGGTGCCGAGCGTTTCGCCCAATGCTTTGCCGACGACGCGGCCAATGACGTCTGTTGCGCCGCCTGGTGGATAGGGCACGATCAGCTTGATGGGCTGATCGGGGTAATTGGCATGAGCGGCCATGCCGGTCAGGGCCAGGCCGGCGGCCAGGCAGGTAGTCAAGGCGTGCTTCAGTATCACGGAACGTCTCCTCTTGGGTATTCATGCAGCGGTGCCAATTAACGTCTTGCATAAGCAAGGTGCTTGCAGGCATGGCTGTGTTTGATCAATAATATTATTAATAATCTGATCGGCAATGTAGCAAAATGACTCGAAAAGCACAACCTCCGCAATCCAGCGACCCAACCCAGGGCTTTCGCAAGGGGCTCACCAATTATGGGGACACGGGCTTTTCGCTGTTCCTGCGCAAGGCCTTTATCAAAGGTGCTGGTTATACGGATGACGCGCTGGATCGCCCGGTTATCGGCATCGTCAACACCGGTAGCGCCTATAACCCCTGCCACGGCAATGCGCCGCAACTGATCGAGGCGGTCAAGCGCGGTGTTCTGATGGCGGGCGGCCTGCCCATGGACTTTCCCACTATCTCTGTCCATGAAAGTTTTTCCCATCCGACCAGCATGTACCTGCGCAATCTGATGTCCATCGACACAGAAGAAATGGTGCGCGCGCAACCCATGGACGGTGTAGTGCTGATCGGTGGCTGCGACAAGACTGTGCCGGCCCAGCTCATGGGCGCGGCGTCGGCGGGCGTGCCAGCCATCCAGCTCGTCACGGGCTCAATGCTTACCGGTTCGCATCGCGGTGTACGCGTGGGTGCGTGCACTGATTGCCGGCGCTATTGGGGTAGTTATCGCGCGGCAGAGATCGATGATCAGGAGATCGCCGACGTCAACAACCAGTTGGTGGCCAGTGTGGGCACCTGCTCAGTGATGGGTACGGCCAGCACCATGGCGTGCATGACAGAAGCATTGGGCATGATGGTGAGTGGCGGTGCCGCGCCACCCGCTGTGACAGCCGACCGCGCCCGTATTGCGGAGATGACGGGCGCCACTGCTGTGCGCATCGCACGTTCCGGCCTGACACCCGACCTAGTCATGACGCAGAAAGCATTCGAGAATGCCCTGCGCGTGCTGTTGGCCATAGGCGGATCGACTAACGGCATCATTCACCTGACGGCAATCGCCGGGCGCCTGGGCTTTAGCGTGGACCTCGCACGGGTCGATGCACTGAGCCGCGAGACGCCTGTGCTGATCGACCTGAAGCCTTCGGGTCAGTTCTACATGGAAGACTTCCACAAGGCGGGCGGCGTGCCGGCCCTGTTGCGAGAACTGCGTCCGCTGCTGCACCTGGATGCGATGACGATATCGGGCCAGACGCTGGGCGAAGTGCTGGGCGCGATGCCCGCGCCGTTCCCGCAATCGGTCATCCGCCCGTCCTCGGACCCCATTTATCCGCAAGGCGGCATCGCCGTGCTGTCGGGCAATCTGGCGCCCGATTGCGCCATCATCAAACAGTCTGCCGCGCGCGCGGATTTGATGGAGCATGAGGGGCGGGCGGTGGTGTTTGAAGACGCTGAGGATATGGCGCGCCGCATCGACAGCGATGAACTGGATGTGCGGCCCGAGGATGTGCTGGTGCTCAAGAATATCGGCCCCACTGGCGCGCCTGGCATGCCCGAGGCGGGGTATATTCCCATCCCCAGAAAACTGGCGCGCCAGGGCGTGAAGGATATGCTGCGGATTTCCGATGGCCGGATGAGCGGCACGGCTGCCGGCACCATTGTGCTGCACGTGGCGCCCGAAGCTGCCATTGGCGGCCCGCTGGCGGTGGTGCGCAACGGCGACCGCATACGCCTGAGCGTAAAAGGGCGCACGCTGCAATTACTGGTGCCCGACGAGGAAATTGCAGCACGGCTGGCGACGCAGGCTATCAGCCGGCCCACCGCCGAACGAGGCTATCGCAAGTTGTATCTGGATTCCGTCACCCAGGCGGGGCAAGGGGTGGATTTCGACTTCCTGATGCCGCAAACTAATAAAGGTATTGTTCCCGGGCCTCGCTGACTTTGCCGTATGAATGCTCCAGACCACCATATATCAGGCGCGCCAACCCTGGCCGCTATTGTCGGAGAGCTCGAAGAGGACATTGTCCTGGGTTTTCTGCATCCCAAAGAAAGATTGGTCGAAGACGACCTGATGCAGCGCTTCGGTGTGAAGCGGCACGTCATACGCGCAGCGCTGGCCGAACTGGTGAAGCTAGGCATTGTCGAACATCGCAAGAACGTAGGCGCGGTTGTGCGGTCCTACAACTACAAGGAAGTCGCCGATCTGTACGAGATGCGCGACTTGCTCGAAGGCGAGGCTGCCCGTCGGATGGCCTGCCCCGCGGATCCAGACGACGTTGGGCGTTTGCGCGCGTTGCAGGCCGCGCATGATGCGGCGGTGCAGGCAGGCGATCCGCGCAGGATCTTCAAGACCAACATGGCCTTTCATGCGGCGCTGTTTGCGCTTTGCCCCAACACAGTGCTGGCTGCGGCGATCCGCTACCATTACACGCAAACGCACGCCATACGGTATGCCTCGGCCACGTCGCCGCAGGCGCAGCAGCGCTCACGCCAAGAGCATCACGGCATTATCGACGCCCTTGCACAGGGCGATCGCAAAACGCTGGTGCGCCTGTGCCGCGAGCACATCCGCCCCGCACGCGACGAATATCTATCGATGAACCGGCATTATCTCGGTTAATGGTGCGTCGGGGCAGGTGTGTGCTTGCGTGCGTTCCTCGCGTCGTGGCGTTCGCCGTGCACGCGTGCTGGCAAAGGCAGATGGGCGAACGGTACGCGGGTGAACGGCAGATGTTCATTTCAAGTTTGATTGTTTCTTCAGGGTAGAAAACCATGTCTCAGAAAAAAATCCTCGGCGCGCCCTCCGCGTCGCGCGCGGTGGTGGTCGGTGGCGGCACCATGGGTGCCGATGTGGCGGTGGTACTGCTGCGCGCCAATTGTCCGGTCAGTGTGGTCGAGCCGCGCACCGAGGCGCACGAAGCTATCCGTGCGCGTGTGGGCGCCAACCTCGCCGAGATCGGCTGTACGGGCAATGCCGGTCTGCTCACGTTGGCAGCAAGCGTCGAGGATGTGGACTGGAACCAGATTGATCTGATGATTGAATGCATCCCCGAGCGCTTGGATCTGAAGCAGGCACTGTTTGCGCGGCTGG
Source organism: Pusillimonas sp. TS35 (assembly GCF_009857885.1). Taxonomy (GTDB): domain Bacteria; phylum Pseudomonadota; class Gammaproteobacteria; order Burkholderiales; family Burkholderiaceae_B; genus Allopusillimonas; species Allopusillimonas lactea. The sequence continues at coordinate 54,317 of NZ_WWER01000001.1, forward strand.
CTGAACTGGCGCCCGAGTCTGTCCTGCTGGCCAGCAACAGCTCCAGCTTCCCCATCAGTGCCATTGCTCAAGGCCTGCCCACGCGTGCGCGCATGCTGGGCCTTCATTTTTTCATGCCTGCGCACATCGTGCCGCTGGCCGAGGTTGTTCTTGGCCCCGACACCGATGCAGACCAGGCCGAGAGTGTGGCGGCGTTCATGCGCCGCTGCGGCTCGGTGCCCATCATCGTGCGCAAGGATGTTCCCGGGTTCGTAGGCAATCGCCTGCAGCATGCGCTGGCGCGCGAAGCCTTCAGTATGATCGAGGCGGGTATCGTATCGCCCGAAGACATCGACAACGCGGTGCGCTTCGGCTTTGGCTTCCGCTATCTGGCGGCGGGTCCAGTCATGCAGAAAGAGCACGCGGGGCTGGACGTCCACGCCGCCGCAGCAGCAACAATCTATCCCTCGCTGTCTAATGTGGCACAACCGCCCGAGGTGCTGGCCAGCAAGCCCAAGGAAGGCAAGCTGGGCATGAAGACCGGGCAGGGGTTCTATCCCTGGACGCCTGAAACTATCGCAGCGGAACGCAAGCGTTACGATGAGGCGCTGCGAGCGGGCTTGAAGATTCTCGCTGCCGATCTGCCCGAGATTCAGCCCTGATTGGGCATGGGCTTGCGCCAACCCAGGCTTGGGGTGGCGATTAAGCCGGGCCTGGGCGTGGGTTGGCAGAGGGCTCGAATGGGTTCGGGTCTACGCTCGCGCTGGGAGCGGTTTCCCGACTGCGGTTGGGAAGCGGCCGCTGGCGCAACGTGTCCGCGTCATGCCGCCACTGGCGCAACGGCGCCCGGCATGGGTACTATGTGGCCCATGATGCGTATTCTTGCCAATGAGCCGCGCCTGCCGACGGCCGGGAGAGCCTGATGGGAACCATTGCTACCTTGATGCTACTGGCAGCCCTGCTGCCTTATTGCGCCGCCGTTGCTGCCAAAGCCGGCGGCAAGTCATACGATAATGACGACCCACGCGCGTGGCTGGCCCGTCAGGCTGGCTGGCGTGCGCGTGCCAACGCGGCACAAGCCAACCTGTTCGAAGGCCTGCCGTTCTTTTACGGGGCGGTGTTGTTTGCCCTGTACGGGCAGGCCGTGCGCGGTACTCTGGTCGGCCTGATGGCAGCCTGGGTTGTTGTGCGCATTCTGTATATCGTCATTTATGTGGCGGGCTACGGCAGCCTGCGCACGGCCGTATGGGGCGTGGCGCTGGTGCTCAATATTGCCATCCTGTTCAGCCCGCAACTGTTCGGGCTTGCCTGAACCAGGCCTTTTTGGGCGGCCCGGCGGGGCATTTGCACGCTGCATATCTGTCGAACACTGCCAGCAGCGCTTTCTGTTGCCTGGCGCTGTGATGCAAGGCAAGCGTGTACAGAATCCACGGTGGGATGCGGGCTCAGGATGCCCGCTGTTGACGGTCAGATATCCATTTCCTTGAAGACTTCGCTGGCTACACGGAAGGCATCGATTGCCGCCGGCACGCCGCAGTAGATGCCCGCCTGTAGAAATACCTCTTTGATCTCGTCCTTGGTCAGGCCGTTATTGATGGCGCCGCGCACATGCAGTTTCAGTTCATGAGGTCGGTTCAGGGCAGTGATCATCGCCAAGTTGAGAAAAGAGCGTGTCTTGCGGTCCAGCCCGGGACGATTCCAGATGTCGCCCCAACAGTACTGGGTGACCAATTCCTGCATATCGATGTTGAAGTCGGTTGCGTTCTGGATCGAGGCATCGACGTATTCCGCACCCAGGACAGCGCGGCGTGTGGCCAAGCCTTGGTCGAAGAGGGCGGGGTTCTTGGGGGCGTACTCGCGTGTCATGAGAAGCTTCTCCAGGCGTTGTCGGGATAAGAAACGGATTGGATGTGGAAGACGCCGGCAGCGAGATCGCCGGCGCGATGCCGCGGCGGCTGTTCAACCGCGAGCGACGCAGACAGGGTAGCAGAATCATGCGTGCGGCACGTTCGCAATTTAACCCCGAACGTGCTGCAGGCGATGCGGCTGCTTACCATTCCCCGCCTGAACGGCGAGGTTTGCTACGCGCAGGCTCAGGCCGGTTGTGGCCGACGCAGGCTTGCAGCCCCCCATGCCAGGCCGATGACGGCGGCGGTAAGTGAGGCGAGCAGTACGCCCAGCTTGGCGGCCCCCAGCAGGTTCTCATCTGCGAAGGCCAGCGTCGCGATGAAAATCGACATGGTGAACCCGATACCCGCCAGCAGGCCCACCAAAGCAAGGCCACGCCACGACATACCGTCGGGCAGCGAAGACCACCCCATGCGAACCGCGAGCCAGCTCGCTGCCAATATGCCGATGGGCTTGCCCGCAACCAGGGCCGCCACGACACCGAGCATAACGTGTAGCGAACCGTCACTCCCAAGGTCGATGCCGTCGAGCGTGACGCCGGCATTGGCCAACGCAAAAAGCGGCATGACGCCATAGGCGACCCAAGGATGCAGGGCGATCTGGACACGCGAAACCGGTGGCAGCAGTTCGCGTTGCGCGCGGCGCAGTTGCTTGATTGGGCCTATCAATTGCTGGGGGGCGAGCCGCTGCGTGCTGGATTGTTCGGCGAGCGTGCCTACGGCGCGAGTGGCGATGTCCAGCGGATGAAACAGACTGCGCGTGGCCACCACGGGCGTCATCAACCCGAGCACCACGCCGGCTAGCGTGGGATGGGCGCCTGTTTGCAGCAGGCCGGCCCACAGCACCATCCCCGGAACTATATACGCATACGCCGAGCCGACGCCCATTTGTTGCAGCGATAGCACCATGACGATGCCGAGTGCGGCGACGATCAGCCCGGAGTAGTCCAGGCCGCCAGAATAGAACAGCGCAATGATGAGCACCGCGGCGATGTCGTCGATAATGGCCAGCGCCAGTAGAAAGATGCGAACAGTGCTGGGTATGCGCCGACCCAGCAGTGCGAGCACCCCCACGGCAAAGGCGATATCGGTGGCGGTGGGCACTGCCCAGCCCTGGCTCTGCATGGGCGCGCCGCCATTGAGCATAAGATAGATGAGCGCCGGCGCGACGACGCCGCCCAGCGCCGCGATAAAGGGTAATGCGGCCAGCTTCAAACTCGAGAGGGCGCCCTCGTGGATCTCGCGCCGGATCTCCATGCCGACTACCAGGAAGAACACCGTCATCAAGGCATCGTTGATCCAGAAATGCAGTGAGCGCGAAAAGACGACATCGCCCAAGCCGATGGATAAGGGCGTGTGCCACAGATGATGATAAGAGTCGGAGAGGGGGGAGTTGGCCCAGAGTAGGGCGACGGCGGCGGCCAGCAACAGTACGATGCCGCTGACTGCCTCGATGTGCAAGAAGCGTTCGAGGGTTGAGAATGCCTGTTCAGCCAGTTGCTGTGCGCGCGGCAGCGATTGCCGTGAGGGGTTGCCTTGCATGGTCGTGCGTGCTCCGCGAGGCGGCCCGACCTTCGCTTGTACCTGCCCTGGGCTGCACCATGCAGCTGACACCCGGCGCCATTCTACATGGGGGCGCGCAGGTGATCAAACTCGCGCGCTGCGCGGAGCGTGCAGCCCCGGCAGGCTATGCGAGTATGCACATTACTCGGTAGGCTGGTGCTCGCGCGGTGGGTCGCCAGCGCTGATCCGGGCCGCGGCGTTGTATTCGCGCTGAGGCGAGTTTGGGACGGAGTTGCCCTGCTGGTGCATCTGAATTGCCGACGGGAACAGATCCCAGCAGGCCATAAACAGCGCCGCAAACAGCGGGCCGATAACGAAACCGTTGAGCCCGAATACTGCCAGGCCTCCCAGCGTGGAAATCAGGACGATGTAATCGGGCAGCTTGGTATCTTTGCCAACCAGTAGCGGGCGCAGGATGTTGTCGACGAGACCGATGACTAATACACCGAACAGGATTAGCGTTACGCCTTCCCAGATGTCTCCGGTGACCAGAGAATAGATAGCTACGGGCAGCCAGATGAGCGCTGCGCCTACGGCCGGCAGCAGCGATAGAAACGTCATGACCACGCCCCACAGCAGCGCGCCTTGGATGCCCAGCGCCCAGAAGATCAGGCCGCCCAGTATGCCCTGCGTGATCGCGACCGCGATGTTGCCTTTGACGGTTGCACGCACGACCGTGGTGAACTTGCGGAACAAATGGTGTTGATGCGATTCGCTAAGCGGGATGAGCCGTTTGCTGTGTCGCGTCAGTTCGACACCGTCACGCAGCAGAAAGAACAGCAGATACAGCATGATGGCGCCGCTGACCAGGAACTGGAATGTGTTCTGGCCGATGTTCACGGCTTGCGAAGCCACGAAACGACTGGCTTGCAATGCGCCTTGTGCGAGTTTTTCGCGCAACCCGAAGGGGTTGTCGATGCCCAGGCGTGCCATCCACTCATGCGCCCAAGGCGGCAGCGCTGCCGTGATCTGCTCAAGATACCTGCCGAAGTTGACTTCGCCGGACTCGATGCGCTTGTAGATACCCACCCCTTCTTGAGCCAGCGAGGTGAAGATCAGAATCGTCGGCAGGATGACCATCAGGATGATGAACAGCAGCGTAACCAGCGCCGCAAGATTAGGCCGGCCGTGAAAAGCAGCCAGAAGCTTCTTGTTGAGCGGGTGGAAGATCACCGCCAGGATGGCGCCCCAGAAAATCGCACCGTAATAGGGCAGCAGCACCCAGATGAAGGCGATAGATACCGCCGTCAGCAGCAGCAGAAAGCTGCGAAAAAAAAGACTGGACTGATTCATCCTGCGTCCATGTTGGATAGGCTAGGCCGGACAGCCAATTCTATGCGAAAACCACGACGGTACGCTGCCCGTTTTAAAGATCTCTGCATGCGTAGCTGCAATAGATTCAGGCAGCAAACAGAACAGCGCGGTACCGCGGCGGCGGCGAAAAATACCTGGCTTGCGCACAAATAAATTTTTATGCTATAGTTTCGCTTCTCTGGTCCCCGATAGCTCAGTCGGTAGAGCGACGGACTGTTAATCCGCAGGTCCCTGGTTCGAGCCCAGGTCGGGGAGCCACAGAACACATTAAAGCAAGCAAGCCAATTCTTCGGGATTGGCTTTTTTGCTTTCCGGGCCTACAGGTGGGATGCTTGAAGTTGGTAGAGGCTGTGTGCCAGCCGGGTATGAGCCGCATGGCGCGTGCATGCTGCTGCACGGCCGTGAAGCGGTTTTTTGTCGGCTTGGCGCCCCGCGCCGAGATAGAAGTATCGGAACAGGCTGACAGGAGAAGAAAATGAAGCGCGTTGTTGCCGTCTCTTTAGTCGCGTTTGTGGCGGGGTGCACTGCATCGCATCCTGATTTGCCCACGCAGTCAGGTGTCGATCTCAATAAGTATGTAGGCAGGTGGTATGAGCAAGCGCGTTTGCCCAACCGCTTTCAAGAAGACTGCGCTGGTGACGTGCGAGCCGATTACGAGTTGCAGCCCGACAACACCATCGGCGTCACCAATCAATGCCGTGCAAAAGATGGCAGCACGAAAGTAGCAGAGGGCGAAGGAAGGCTGTCAACGTCTGTCGATCCGCGTGACCCCGCGAAACTGGAAGTCAGATTCGCGCCCAAGTGGACTTCCTGGCTGCCTATGGTTTGGGGTGATTACTGGATCATGAGGCTGCAGGGTGACTACCAGTACTCACTGGTCGGAACACCTGATCGTAACTATCTTTGGGTGCTTTCCCGTGATCAGGAAGCTGACGAGTCTGCGGTCACCGACCTGCTGGACTATGCGGGCACCCTTGGTTTTCCAGTCACGCAGGTGATCCGATCGGGCAACTGAAGTAAATTTCGATGATGAACACCAAAGCGCTGGTTTTATTTTCCGGTGGTCAAGACTCCACGACCTGCCTTGCGTGGGCGCTGGATCGCTACACGCACGTCGAAACCATTGGCTTCGACTACGGCCAGCGCCATGCCATCGAGCTTGATTGCAGGCAAACCGTGCTGTCGCGCTTGCGCCAGCGGTTCCCGGCCTGGGGCGCGCGGCTCGGCGACGACCACATGCTCGATCTTTCCATACTAGGGCAAATCAGCGAAACCTCGCTCACGCGCGAGAAAGCCATTGCTTTTCGCGAAAACGGCCTGCCGGATACCTTTGTACCGGGCCGCAACCTGCTGTTCTTTACGCTTGCGGCTACGATTGCCTACCGGCGCGGCTTGCAGGTGCTTGTGGGCGGTATGTGCGAAACCGACTATTCAGGCTACCCTGATTGCCGCGACAACACCCTGAAAGCGACACAGGTGGCGCTGAGCTTGGGCCTGGATGCGCCCATGGTGGTCGAGACGCCGCTGATGTGGCTGGACAAGCGCGAGACCTGGCAGTTGGCCAGCGATCTGGGCGGCCAGGCATTGGTAGAGCTGATCCGGCACGATACCCATACCTGCTATCTGGGCGAGCGCAGCCAGCTGCACGACTGGGGTTACGGCTGCGGCGAGTGCCCGGCATGCGCGCTGCGCCGCAAGGGCTACGAACAGTACGTTTCCGCCGGCGGTTTGCCGGGCGGGGCTGGCACCTAGAGGCCGAGCAGGTCTTTCATGTCGTCGGCGTGCTCTTCCTCGACCGCCATGATCTCGACCAGCATCTGTCGGGTTGTGGGGTCGCTATCGCCGATACGCTCGATCATCTGGCGATACGACTCGATCGCAACACGTTCGGCGATCAGGTTGGCCCGGATCATGTCTTTGGTGTCCGTGCAGTCGTCATATTCGGCATGGCTGCGGGCTGTCAAGGTCGATGGGTTGAAATCAGGCATGCCATTTAATTGCACAATTCGCTCCGCGATTCGGCTGGCATGCGCTTCTTCTTGTTGGGCATGTTCCAGGAACTCTGCCTTGACAGACTCATTGTTCAGCCCGCTCGCCGTGTAATAGTGGCGCCGGTAGCGCATCACACAGACCAATTCCGTCGCCAGTGCATCGTTAAGCATGCCGACGATTTCTTTTCGATTTCCTTTGTAGCCGGAGGCAATGGCCCCTTCCTCCAGATTGCGTGCGGCCTCGCGGATGGCCTTGACATCAATGGGGCCGTGCCCGGCCCCGGTACTGGATTTTATGCTCATGGTGTTCCTTGTCTGGTATTGAACAGGCGGGCAGCCGATGCTGCGCGGTTGCCCTTGCCCCTTGCAAGCAAGTGACGTGCCACGCCCTCAGTGTGCGCCCGCGCTTGCGTCCGGGCCGGCCGTTCGCTTGTGCGAAGCCGGGCGGCAGATCCAGATGAGGCCGATCATTACCAAAAACAGAATGCCTGAGGCGTAGAAAATATCCAATGCCGACAGCGTATAGGCCTGCTGGTTGACCAGTCGGTCAAGCAACATGGAAATCTCGTTCAGGCCCATGCCGCGCTGCTGCAGTTGGGCCGACATGGCGTCAAAGGCGGGTTCGCCGGGCCGCGCCAGTTCGGCCAACTGGGCGTGGTGCAGGCTCGCGCGGTTGTCCCACAGCGTCGTGGTGATCGAGGTGCCGAACGCGCCGAATAATAGCCGTACAAAGTTGGACAGCCCCGCAGCTGCCGGGATGCGATGCGGATCCAGGCCCGACAGCGTGACTGTGGTCAGCGGGATGAAAAAGGTTGCCATTGCGGCGCCCTGGATGAAGGTCGGCAGCATGATGGTGTAGATGTCTACATCGGTGCTGAACCGCGCCCGCATAAAGCTGATCAGTGAGAACACCAGGAAAGCGAAAGTGGCGATATATCGCGGATCGTGCTTGGCCAGCAGCTTGCCCACGATGGGGGAAATGATGATGGCCAGTATGCCCACCGGCGCCGATGCGATGCCGGCGTCGGTGGCTGTATAGCCGAGGGTGTTTTGCATCCACAGAGGCAGCAGCACCACGGTGCCGAAGAACACCCCGTATCCCACGGATATCGTGACCACGCCGGCGCTGAAGTTTCGATATTTGAACAGCGTCAGATCCACGATTGGATGGTCGGCCGTCAATTCCCAGATAATGAAGAACACGAAGGCGATCACCGCCACGATGCCCATGATGACGATTTCATTACTGGCGAACCAGTCCAGCTCCTTGCCCTTGTCCAACATCAACTGTAGTGCACCGACCCACAGGACCAGCAGCCCCAGGCCAACGAGGTCAATTGGCAGACGGGCGCGCGTGGACTCGCGGTCCTTGTATACCTGCCAGGTTGCCCAGCCGGCCAGCAACCCGACCGGCACATTGATGTAGAAAATCCACGGCCAGCTGTAGTTGTCGGAAATCCAGCCGCCCAGCAGCGGGCCCGCCACCGGCCCGACCAGGATCGTCATTGACCATAGCGCGAGCGCCATCCCGGCTTTCTCTTTGGGGTAGGAGGCCAACATCAGGGATTGCGAAAGTGGAATCATAGGCCCCGCGACCGCGCCCTGCAGGACGCGGAAGGCCACCAAAGACTCAAGCGACCACGAAAACCCGCACAGCCACGACGACACGACGAACAGCAGGACCGACAACACAAACAGCCGTACTTGGCCGAAGCGCTGCGTGAGCCATCCGGTGAGCGGGACCGTGATGGCGTTAGCCACCGCAAACGAGGTGATGACCCATGTGCCCTGTGTGGCACTGACGCCCAAGTCGCCCGCGATCGTTGGAATGGACACGTTGGCGATCGACGAATCCAGCACATTCATGAAGACGGCCGCCGACAGGGCGACGGTGCCAATGGTGCGGGCGCGCCCCTCCAGCGGGGGGTAGTGTGCTGGCGCGGGGCGTTGGTCGCTGCTGTCGAGCGGATCGGTATCGGCCATGATTAGTACGCGGCGTTTTCCCGGATGATCCGGGCGATTTCGGTGTCGACCTTGGCGTCCGCGTCGCTGAACACGCTGGTGCTCAGGTGCGACTTAGCGCCTTCGGCAACTTTACGCACGTTCTCCGCTGTCGGCTCACTTAGGTCCACCTTTACGTGCATGGAAAGGCCGACGCGAAGCGGATGCTCGGCCAGTTCCTTGGCGTCCAGCAGGATGCGCACCGGCACACGCTGCACCACTTTGATCCAGTTGCCACTGGCGTTCTGTGCCGGCAGTAGCGCAAACGCTGCACCACTTCCCGCCGCAAGGCCCTGCACATAGCCGTGGTACACAATCTTTCCACCATACAGGTCAGCCGTCAGTGTGGCCGACTGCCCGGGCTTCATCTCGCGTAATTGGCCTTCCTTGAAGTTGGCCTCTACCCATAAATGATTCAGCGGCACGATGGTCATCAGCGGCATTCCCGGCGCTACATGCTGGCCGACCTGTACTGCGCGCTGGGCCACCATGCCATCCACCGGCGCCGGGATGCTGGCGCGACTCGCCGCCAGCCATGCTTGGCGGAGTTTGTCGGCGGCCAGCTGTACATCAGGGTGCGCGGCAACAGTCGTATTGGCGGTTAACGCCAGATTGGTGTCACGCCGTGCGCGGGCCACCGCCAGCGCGGCTTCAGCCTGCGCCAGTCCAGAGCGCGCCGCTTTGACGGCAGTCTGTGCATGGAGGATTTCCTCGCCACTCACACCGCCCGAGCGGGCAAGCGCCTGGCGGCGCTTGAGATCGCTCTGTGCTTTTTCCAGCTCAGCGCGGGCACGTTCGATATCTGCTGTGCGCACGCCGATGTCGGCTTCCAGTGCCTGGTTCTGCACGAAAATCGTACGCGTCTGGCGTACTGCCTGGCCCAGGGCGGCGCGAGCCTGCTCCAAGGCGATGCGGGTGTCGCTGGGATCTAATTTGATAAGCGGTGTGCCCCGGCTCACGGTGTCCGTTTCATCGGCGGTAATAGCCACGACGGTGCCTGGGATCTGCGAAGTGACTTGCACCAGGTTGCCGTGCACATAGGCATTGTCCGTGTCTTCGTAATGAGAGGCGAACAGCATCCACCAGACGCTGTAAATGATGCCGGCGGCGATAAAGAACAGAGTGGCAGCGATCAGCAGCGTTTTGCGGAGATTGGCCGGTTTGGTTGCGGTACTCATGGATATCTCTTCGTGATTCAATGCGTCGCGGGTTCGACGTAACCGCCGCCTAGAGCAGTGGCCAGTTGTGCGTCAAGGATATAAGCGCGGGCGCGCAAGTCGGTATCCAGCAGTGCCTGCTTCTGGACCTCGTTCTGCGCCAGCAGCACTTGGATGAAGTTGCCCAGGCCAGACTTGTAGCGGTCGACAGCCAGCCCATACGCCGACGTGATGGCCTGCAAACTGGCGCTTTGGTCCACAGCCTGCTGGCGCAATGCCTGGATGGATGCTGTCGCGTCGGCGACTTCGCGGACGGCGCCCAGCAGCGTCTGGTTGTAGTCCGTGATGGCCAACTCGCGGTCCGCGCGACGACTGTCCAACTGGGCGTTCAGCGCGCCTCCGTGAAAGAGGGGGAGTGTGATCACGGGGCCGACACCGTAGGTTTTGCTCGCGCCCTCGATCAGATTGGACAACCCCAGAGACATGAAGCCCGCGAACGCAGCCAGGTTGACGTTGGGATAGAAATCAGCCTTGGCGGCGGAAACCTGGCTGTCGGCGGCCGTCGCCCGTTCGCGGGCGGCCACGATATCGGGCCGCCGCGCGAGCAAGGCCAACGGCAGCAACGCCGGTGTACCGGAAGGTGGAGAGGCAAGCTTGACCGCCTGGATGCTTGCGCCGCGCTGTGGCCCGGCGCCTGTCAGCGCGGCGAGTTGATTGCGCAGCAGCGTGGCATTGGTGGCGGCTTGGCTCAACTCCACGCGTGCCGCCGAGACGGCAGCGGCAGCCTGTTTGACTTCGATCTGCGTATCCAGACCGGCGCGGGCGCGCTGGCGGGTGATGTCGAGTACATCCTGCTGCTGCGAGACGATGCGGCCCAGAACATCTTGCTGCGCCAAGGCATTCTGCAGATTGTAATAACTTTGGATCACCCCATAGACCAGGGTGTTGCGGGCGAGTTGTGCATCGGCCTGTGCGGCGGCAGCCGACGACACCGCTGCTGCGTAGTGGGCGCGGTTGCGGCCCCACAAGTCTAAGTCGAAGCTCAGGTCCACGCGCAGATTGGCTTCGGTTTGCATGGATCCGCCAAATGGCGGCGGGTAGATGTAATTGCTGGAGAAGCGTTGGCGGGTAGCGGAGAAACTGGCATTTGCTTGGGGCAACTGCACTGCCCGCGCCCCGCGCACGGTGGCATTGGCGGCGTCGACGCGTGCGCGGGCGGCATCCATGGAGGGATGGCCGGCCAGTGCTTCGTCGATCAACTGCCCCAGTTGGGTGTCGCCGTAGCGGTGCCACCACCGTTCGGCAGGCCATTGTATGGTGCTGTCCTGTAGGCCTAGGCGAGCGGCCTCCAGTTGTGCGGTGCCCGCCGGCCCAGGCGATATGGCCGCGCACCCCGACAAGGTGGCGGCCAGAAGAAGGGGAAGGATGGCTTTCATGTCTATCACTTGGCGATATGGCTGCGTAAGCGTAGCTGACAGTTGGCTGAATAAAGCTGCCTAGTACGTTACTGCCTAGGCAGTGATTATAAAAGCGAGCGTTTTTTCTATGCAAGCAAGTAATCGTTCAGGCCGGGCAATCCGCTGGATCGCCACCCGGTGCGGTGCCGCATGGCTCCAGCGGCATGCCGCCATTGGTCAGCATGCGTTGGATCAGGCCGACAAGGGTGTCGACCTCTTCGTGGCTAAAACCTTGCAGATGCGTGTTCAAGGTATCAGCAACCACGGGCAGGATGTGTTCTGCAACCGCATTGCCGGCGTCGGTGAGTTCCACGCGTACAACACGCCGGTCGTCGGGGCAGCGTTGACGGCGGATGAAATGCTTGGCTTCCAGGCGGTCAAGTGCTCGTGTCATGGCGCCGGTATCGATGTGCGTGCTGCGGGAAAGCTCCGCAGGCGTATTGATGTTGCGGTAGCGGATCAGGACGAGCGGGCGCCATTGCACCGCTGTAAGGCCCAGCGGCGCCATACGCTGGTCCATCATCCGGGTAAGCGAGGAGTGCAGCTGCTTGATGAGATAGCCGAGGTTTGCCGGCGGTGCAAGCGCCGCCGCGGTGCCTACGTAGACCGTGGATACCGGTGGTTGCCGCGTGGGCGGTGCATCGGCCGCCGTACCGCTGCGGGCGGATGCCTGCGTGCCTGTGGCGGGCTTGCGCCGGCGGGGCTTGACTGCGCCAGGGCGTGCGGGTGATGTGCGCGAATCGCTCATGACGCCAATTTTACCGTCAATGTCGGTGAGTTTTCTGCATCCACAGTTACTGATCATGCAAACACTTAGCGCCCGGCCCGGTGTTCGGGCAAAATGCAGACATTGCCGCCTCAGGTGCGCGGCCAGTCAAACCAATGTCCATGAAAGATTCGACGTCCGGCGTGACGCCATCCCCCGAGTCGCCAGCCTCCTCCATATCCGCAGGCAGTTCGCCCGCCGCTCATTCGTCCGCTGCCAACATCTTTTGGATGGGATACGCGCTGGCTGGCCTGGGTGCCGTCCTGTTTTCCGCGAAGGCGATCGTCGTCAAGCTCACGTACCGTTATGGTGTCGATGCGCTCACCATCATTGGCTTTCGCATGATGTTGTCGTTGCCGTTCTATGCCGCGATCGCGTGGTACCAGGCGCGACAGGCCAGGCAGGGCCTTCTGCCTGTGCTCACGCGCCGCGAACGCTTGCAGATCGTGTTCCTGGGTTTTATTGGATATTACCTGTCCAGTTTTCTGGATTTCCTTGGCCTGCAATACATTTCCGCGGGCTTGGAACGCTTAATCCTCTTTCTGTCGCCTACCTTTGTCCTGCTGCTGTCTGCCATTCTGCTTAAACGAGCCATTCTTCCCTCTCAGTGGCTGGCACTGGGGCTGTCGTATCTCGGGGTGGTCTTCGTCTTTTTGCAGGATCTCTCCTTCAGCGGAGGGGGCGTCATGATCGGGTCCGCCTTCGTGCTTGGCTCCGCATTTTCTTACGCCTGTTATCTGATCGGCTCGGGCGAACTCATCAAGCGCGTTGGCGCGACGCGCCTGGCGGCATACGCCATGTCGGTGTCGGCGCTCATCGCGATGGCGCACTTTCTGGTTGTACATGGGCTGCAGGGCCTCGCACAACCTTTACCGGTTTATGAATTGTCCTTGCTTCACGCAGTGGTCAACACCGTGTTGCCGACCTTTATGATCATGTGGGCGGTGGCACGCATCGGCGCGCCGCTCACGGCTCAGCTTGGTTTGCTGGGGCCGGTATCGGTGTTGTTTCTGGCTGCATGGATGCTGGGCGAACCTATCACCAGCCTGCAACTGCTGGGAACGGCGTTTACATTGGTCGGTGCTGTGGCGCTGGGCCGGCTGCGCAACAAGCCGCGGGGGTAGAGGGGCTTAATCGCCCTCCAGGTTGCCAAGCAGGCTTTCAAGAAAGGCTTCGATCAGGGCACCGCGATACCGTGATTTATGCAGCACCAACGACAAGCGCCGGCGCAAGTCCAGGTAAGGAGTGTCCAGAATCTGCAGGCGGCCAGCAGCCACTGAATCCCGGGCGGCCGCGCGCGGTAGGCAGGCAATGCCCAGGCCGGCAATGACGGCCTGTTTGATCGCTTCGACCTGACCAAGTTCCAGCACGATCACGCCCTGAGGCAGCGAGGCCAGCGCCCGTTCCGCCTGGGTGCGCATGGCGGAGCCGCTTTCCCGCAGAATCCACTGCGCACCCTCGAAGTGGCTGGGCTTGAGCGTCGCCCGGCGGGCAAGTGGGTGCGCGGGCGATGCACACACAACAAGCTCATCGTCGCGCCAGGCAAATGTTTCGAGTTGAGGATGGTTGACCGGCCCCTCGATGCAGCCTACATCCAGATTGTGTTCGATCAGCCCCGCAGCGATGCGTGCGGTATTTTCGACGCTGACATGGAGCGAGACCTGCGGATGGCGCGCAATGAAGGGGCCGAGAAGCTCGCCCACCATATAGTTGCCGACCGTATTGCTGGCGCCCACGCGTAGTTCGCCGGTCAAAGCCTGCGGCCCGTGTTGCGAGCGACGCTGCAGTTCGTTGATGCGCTCGATGATTTCCTGCGCCAGCGGCAGCGCTTCTTTGCCGCGCGGGCTCAAGTGCAGGCGGCCGCGTTCGCGGTCGAACAATTGGCCGCCCAATTGCCGCTCGAGCTCGGCCAGTGCCATGCTGACTGCAGGCTGGGTGACAAACAAACGGTCGGCAGCGCCCTTTACGCTCCCGGCGGCGGCGATGGCGACAAAGACCTCGAGTTGGCGGATACTGATTCCAAGCATCAATAAATCTTATACGACAATTAAATATTAGTGAATTTATTTATATTCTATGGCTCCCTAAAATTACTTCCAGTAATTAATTAAATTGAAACAAAAGGGGGTAGGTGATGGCCAATCAGGGTTCAACCGCTCATTCATTGCTTCCCGGCAGCAAAACCGGTACTCATGCCAAGCGGGCGCGGCATCATGCGGCGCCGCGTTCTCCTTCGCCGCTATATGGTTTGGCACTGGCCGTCGCCGTGGGTATCGTAGCAATGGGGTTGGGCAAATGGATGCCCTTGATCGGCGGGCCTGTATTCGGCATCCTGATCGGCATGGCCTTGCGCAATACCGTCGGGGTGGGGCCGGTTTTCGCCCCGGGGCTGAAATTTGCCTCCAAGCAAGTGCTGCAATGGTCCATTATTGCGCTGGGCTTCGGCCTGAGCATCCAGCAGGTGGCGCGCACTGGCCTGGAGTCTCTCTGGGTCACACTGATCACCATGATGGCCGCATTTGTATCGGCTTGGCTGCTTGGCCGCTGGTTGGGTGTGGCCTCACGCCTGAAAACGCTGATCGGTGTTGGCACGGCGATCTGTGGCGGCTCCGCCATTGCGGCGGTCACCCCCATTATCAAGCCCGATGATCACGAAACCGCTTTCGCGATTTCTACTATTTTTATCTTCAATATTGTTGCGGTGCTGACCTTCCCGGCGCTGGGCCACATACTTGGCATGTCGGATGCGGGCTTTGGCTTATGGGCGGGTACTGCGATCAACGACACGTCGTCTGTCGTGGCGGCAGGCTATAGCTACAGCGTGGCGGCAGGCGATGCAGCAACCATCGTCAAACTGACACGCGCCACCCTGATCATCCCGGTGTGTCTGGTGCTGGCTGTGGTTGTGGCGTGGCGCGAGAAAAAGCAGGGCGCGCAAGGCTTCAGCCTTGCTCGCATCTTCCCCTGGTTCATCTTGTGGTTTCTGGTGGCTTCGGCGCTGCGCTCCACGGGGCTGATCCCGGAAGCCCTCAACAGCAGCCTGCACCTGCTGGCCCAGTTCCTGATAGTGGTGGCCCTTACCGCCATCGGCCTGTCGTCCGACCTGCGCCGCATGGCCACGGCTGGCGCTCGCCCGGTATTGCTGGGTCTGGGCGTGTGGCTGTCGGTGGCTGGAAGCAGCCTGGTCGTGCAGATGCTAATGGGCAATTGGTAGGGCACAATGCCGCGCGCCGACGGCGTTCGGCAAGAGGGCGCACCGAAGGCGGCCATTGACGGCCGCCTGGCGCCGCCCCCTGCGGGCATCATGCGAACCAGGACGCGGGGCTGTGGCTCAGGGCGATGCCTACGATATATACAAAGATGGCAATAGCGAACAGCGCCGCGATGGCGCGCGTCATGGGTGTGCGGCCGCGCTTGATGGCGACTGTACCCACGCCGATGTAGACCAGCACGCCGATGATCTTAGCCAGGATCCAGGGCTGCTCCGGCCCCAATATGGCGGCTAGCGTTACACCCGCCACCAGTAGCACCGTGTCGACGATATGTGGCAGGATCTTCACCAGGCGGGCCTGTAGAAGGCCCGATGATGTGATGGACCAATACGCGCGGATCACAAATAGAAGAATGCTCAGCCCCGCGGCTGTCATGTGGATATGCTTGATCAGTAGATAGTTCATGGGATGTGTTGCGGTTTGCGGAAAAGATCAAAAACAGGCGGTGACAGTGTACGCCGTCTTGTGTGCCACAGCACATCACGGTGATAATCGTTCGTGGTTATCCTTGCCAATTGCACACAACCGTATCCACAACACCTGAAGCGAGACATACATGCCGTACGTTACTATTTCCGCCAGCCAGCACCTCCCTGTCGACGTCAAAAAACAGTTGTTGCAGCGAGCCAGCGATGCTGTGGTCGAAAGCATTGGCGCGCCGTTATCTTCCGTGCGCGTCATGTTCCATAACCTGCCCGAAGAGGCATACCTCAACGCGGGCAAATTCGGCACCGATGCCTGCATGTTCGAGGTCGACCTGATCGAAGGGCGCACCGAAGCCCAGAAAGACGCCCTGATTGCCGCACTCAGCAGGGCTGGCAGCGATGTTACCGGTTTGCCCGAAACCGAGGTGCGGGTCCGCCTGACCGATTTCCCCAAATCCAATATGGGCATCGCCGGCGGCATCAGCGCACGCGCGGCGGGTCGCTGATCGTACGCGCGGCGGCGACCGTCGCGCTGATTTCACACTGCCAGGGAGCATCACATGGAGGCAATTGACAACATCGACAACGTGCAGGCGCTGGGCCTGGATCAGGCTCAGGCCGTCGTCGATTTTTGGTCGGAGGCTGGCCCCAAGGCATGGTTTAGCAAAGACCAAGGCTTTGACGCCGAATTCCGCAGCCGCTTTTTAACGCAGCACTGGCTGGCTGCACGCCGGGCGCTCGATGGCTGGGCCGGCAGCCCCAGTGGCGCACTGGCGCTGGTGCTGTTGCTCGATCAATTCCCCCGCAATGCCTTTCGCGATACGCCGCACATGTTCGCCACCGACGGGCTGGCCCGCCATTATGCGCGGGCGGCAATCGCCGCCGGCTATCCTGAACGCGTTGATCCCGCTCTCGCCCTGTTTTTCTGTGTGCCCTTCATTCATGCGGAGTCGTTGTCAGACCAGCGCTATGGCGTCGAACTCTATCGCCGCTACAGCCCCGAAAACCTGCGTTTTGCCACTGAACACTGCCAGATCATCGAGCGCTTCGGGCGTTTCCCGCATCGCAACCTCTTGATGGGGCGGATCACCACCGCAGACGAACGCGCCTTTCTGGATGGCGGCGGCTTTTCCGGCTAAAGCTCAAGCGCTGCTGGCCGCGTTTTACCTGCTTCATTTCCCGCTGTAATAAAAAAACGCCGCACGTGCGGCGTTTTGTCCTGCCCGGCGCGCCACCTGTTGGGGCGCGTCGGTCTTGGGGATTGCTTTATTCGGCGGCGGCGGTGGCACCGTAGCCGACGGCGGCGCTGCGGCCTTTGCGCAGGATGACACCCTGCACAACCTGCCAGAACACCGAGAAGCAGCCGACGATGAACACGATGTCACCAAAGGTGCGCACCCAGCGCAGGGTATGCAGTAGGGGCTGCTGCATGAACTCTTCGCTGCGGGCGTACCAGGTGCCCTCTGTCACGCTGGCCATGAACTGCAGGATACCGATAGGCAGCAGGCTGGTGGCGATCATCAGAACCAGGCCGATGTTCATTGCCCAGAAGCCGGTACGCATGAGTTTTTCGTTGAACTGGAAGCCCGGAACGATGTAGCGCAGAACCAGCAGGGTGAAGCCGATGGCCAGGAAGCCATAGACCCCGAACAGTGCGGCGTGTGCGTGCACAGGTGTAGTGTTCAGGCCCTGGATGTAGTACAGCGAGATCGGCGGGTTGACCATGAAGCCGAATACACCGGCGCCCAGCATGTTCCAGAACGCCACCGCGACAAAGCACATGAGCGGCCACTTGACGGCTTCCATCCATGGGGCGCGATGCTTCAGGCGCCAGTTTTCCCAGGCTTCGTGGCCCAGCACGATCAGGGGCACGACTTCAAGCGCGCTGAAGCTTGCGCCAATGGCCATGACGGGGGTGGTGGTGCCTGCAAAATACAGGTGGTGCAGCGTACCGGGAACACCGCCCAGCATGAAGAGCGAGGCCGAAGCCAGGCTGGCGATGGTTGCGCCGCGCTTGGAGACCAGACCCATCGACGAGAAGATGAAGGCCAAGGCCGTAGTGGCGAATACTTCGAAGAAGCCTTCGACCCACAGGTGAACCACCCACCAACGCCAGTATTCCATGATGGTGATGTGAGTGCGCTCGCCGTAGAACAAACCAGTACCGTAGAACAGGCCAATGGCGATGGTCGATGCAGCCAGCAGAGCGAGCAGGTTCTTGTCGCCTTCCTTCTTGAAGGCGGGCAGCATACCGCGCAGCATCAGCACCAGCCAGAAAGCCAGGCCCAGGAACTTCACGATCTGCCAGATGCGGCCCAGTTCCAGGTATTCATACCCTTGGTGGCCAAGCCAGAAGTTCAGCGATGCGGGCATGATGTGTTTGATGGCCAGGAAGTTGCCGACATAGGAGCCGACGACCAGCACCACCAGCGCCCAGAAGAGCACGTCCACACCGAGTTTTTGGTATTTAGGATCCTTGCCGCCATTGATAATGGGAGCGAGATACAGGCCTGCGGCCAGGAAGCCCGTGGCGATCCAGAACAGTGCCGTCTGCAGGTGCCACGTACGCGTCAGCGAGTAGGGGAACCATTGCGACACGTCGATGCCGTAGAACGTTTGACCTTCGACGGTATAGTGCGCAGTAAACCCGCCCAGCAGCACCTGGAACATCAACAGTGCCACGACCAGGAACAGGTACTTGCCCAACGAGCGCTGTGACGGCGTGAGGCCGACCAGCGTCAGCGGATCGCGGGCAGGCACCTCGGGTTCGGGGTGGTCCTTGTGCAGGAAGGCCCATCCCCATACCAGGAAGGCGATGCCGGCCAGCAGCACGACCACACTCACGATGGACCATACAACGTTGGCGGTGGACGGGTGGTTGTCCACCAGCGGCTCATGCGGCCAGTTATTGGTATACGTGACCGAAGAATTGGGGCGCTCAGTGGTCGCGGCCCAGGCAGTCCAGAAGTAAAAATTGGCCAAGTCCTGACGACGCTCCAGGCTAGGCAGCGTGCCTTCCTTCATGGCGAAGTTGGCGCGCGTTTTGCGGAAGTCAGGATTGTCGCCGTACAACTCGATGTAATACGAGCCTGTATCGGCGATCGCTTGTGCCCGCCGATCGCTTACAGTGACGACGCCGGTGGCCGGGTCGAGTGTGTTGAGGCGGTATTCATCGCGCAGTGCGGACTTGAGCGTGGCTTGCGCGCTGGCGTCCAGATCGGCGAACGACGCAGCGCCTTTTTCTTTGGCGCCCAGCTCGAGCCAAGCCAGCGCTTCGCGGTGCAGCCAGTCTGCGGTCCAGTCGGGCGCCTGGTAGGCGCCGTGGCCGAAAAGCGAGCCAACCTGCATGCCGCCTGTGCTTTGCCAAGCGGTCTGGCCGTCCAGAATGTCAGTCTGCGTCATCAGGACCTTGCCTGACTGAGTGACGACTTTTTGAGGGATGGGTGGCACTTGGCGGTAGATCTCGACCCCGCTCCATCCCAATATGCCAAATGTAATTGCCAGTACAACCAGCAATAGCCACCATAACTTCTTATATTCACGCATTATGCGCTCCTTCTGATGCAACTGAATCAAGCGAAAACAGCACGTCGTTCTCGAGTTGGATATGCCGGGTCAGCGCTTCGCTGAACTGGCGTAGTTTTTCGTAAAGCGTTTCCCAGGTGGAGCAGGCGCCTTCAGGCACGACCATGCCCTGCGTCAGGCGCGACAACAGGGCCAGCACTTCCTCGTGCTGGGTGTGCTCGTAGCGCATAACGGATACCGGGGCGCGCGCCTGAAGCGTCAAGCCCTGCGCCAGCATCGGGAACAGAACCCGTTCCTCTTTGGTCATATGGCTTTCCAGCTCCTGGTGAAAGGATTCCAGCTCGTCTGCGAGCCCAGAAGGACAGCCGGGCTTGCCCGCATGCACGAGCTCAACCCGCCGGGCAAGCTGCACCAGCTCGGGCAATTGCGCCCGGTGCGGCATGTGGTAAGTTGCGACGATAAAATCAATCAGGTCCGTTGCCGGTACCCGCCGCCAGTCCACATCGCCGGGCTGGCTGGTTAATACGGTGTCCATGGGCTTCTCCATCTGGAACGCGAGGTGACATCCGCGTTAAAGCAATGTTCGTGCCAATTCAAAAGCCCTTGTTTTTACATGGGGTAATCCAGTACGGGTATTTTTTACCATTCATGAATATGGTTATTTGTACCGTACTAAGGGTAAAATAAACCCATGGAACAAATCCTTCTTGCCGATCTTGTCAATGACCTTCCCAACGCTGTCAGGCTGCAACGCGCCGTACACGTGATGCGCGAGCAGTTTCAGTGCGATGCTGTGGGTTTGCTTGCGCTCGAAGGCGACAGCCTGCGGGTGGTGGCCGCATCGGGGTTGGCGCACGAGGCCATGGGACGTCGTTTCGTGGTTGCCCAGCATCCGCGCTTTGCCACCATTCTTTCGCGCCGCGAGCCTACCTGGTTCGATCCGGCCAGTATGTTGCCTGATCCCTACGATGGCCTGCTGGATGACAAAAAGGGCGAGCCCCTGCCGGTGCACGATTGCGTTGGCATGAGCCTCTATACAGAAGGGCGCTTGTGGGGTGCCATTACCATGGATGCCCTGCGCATGGGTACTTTCGACGCAGCCGCCCGGGCGCGCTTGCATCGTCAGGCGCTGGTGCTGGAGGCCGCCATCCGTATTACCGCGCTCGAGCGTGAAAATCGCAATCTTCGCCAGTTGGGCAGTACGCCCAGTGGCGAGCAGCTCATCGTCGACCAGAGTGAAATCCTGGGCTCCAGCTCCGCGATCGAACGCCTGCTGCACGAGCTGGACGTGGTGGCAGATTCTGATCTGCCGGTGCTGCTGCTGGGCGAAACAGGCGTGGGTAAAGAATTATTCGCCCGTCGGTTGCACCGGCGTTCCCGGCGCAGCGGCAAGCCCATGGTGCACGTCAATTGCGCGGCGCTGCCCGAGTCCTTGGCTGAAAGCGAGTTATTCGGGCATGTCAAAGGTGCATTCTCGGGTGCTACCAATGATCGCGCCGGCCGCTTCGAAGCCGCCAAAGGCGGCACGCTGTTTCTGGATGAGGTCGGCGAGCTCCCGCTCAGCATTCAGGCCAAGTTGCTGCGCGCGCTGCAAAATGGCGAAATCCAGCGCCTGGGTGCCGACAACATCATAAAGACTGACGTGCGCATCATCGCCGCCACCAACCGCGATCTCAAGCAGAACACGCTCGACGGTCACTTCCGCGCCGATCTTTACCACCGTCTGTCGGTCTATCCAGTGCCTATTCCGCCGCTGCGCGAGCGCGGCCGCGACATCCTGCTGCTAGCCGGCCACTTTCTCGAATTCAACCGCGCGCGCTTGGGGCTGCGCGGGCTGCGCCTGTCTTATTCAGCCGAAAAGGCGCTTATGGGTTATGCGTGGCCGGGCAATGTGCGCGAACTTGAACACGTTATCAGCCGGGCGGCGCTCAAGATCCTTAGTCGTGGCGGGTCGCGCGACCAAATCCTCACCCTGGGCCCCGAACTGCTAGACCTCGATGTTGCGTTGCGGCCGGGCGATCCAGGTGGCGTTTTGCTTTCGGCTCCGCACGATGCCGCTCTACAGGGTGAGTGGTCCGGCTCCCCGGGGCTGCCGGTATCCGAGCCTCCGTCCGCAACTCCCGTGCTGCCCGGCGACGACGATCTCTATGCCGTTGAGCCTTTCTATGGCAATGCATTTGAGGGTACTGAAGCCGCTTTTGCGCCCGCCTTTGGCGGTGTGGTTTCGGAGCCCCCGGCACCCGTGTCACTGCGCGCCGCCACCGACGAGTTCCAGAGGGCCGCGGTGCGACGGGCGCTGGCCAAGGAAAATGGCAACTGGGCTGCCGCCGCGCGGCAGCTCGATCTGGACGCCAGCAATCTACATAAATTGGCACGCAAACTAGGCTTGAAGTAGGTGTTTTCCAGCAGCACTTTTTTCTTGACATGAATCAGTGCCAGCCTTTACATTACCCCAGATCAAGGGGAGTAGCTTTCTCACCGCCGCATCGTCATTACGGTACGCCTGTTTCATCATCGGGCGCCCGGTGCGCGGGCAGCATGCCACTATGCTGCAAGCAAGACCTTGCCAATCAAAGGGCAAGGTGCGTTCTCCGCCAGCAGAACAGGCCTTGTCCTTCCGGACCAGGCCTTTTCCTTTTCTGGTCCTCATTCCATACATTACGAATTGCCATGAGGATTACACATGATTGAATTTTTGCAGACCATGAGCTGGGCGGCGGTGTTTCAGATCATCCTGATCGACATCCTGCTTGGTGGCGACAACGCGGTCGTGATCGCGCTGGCCTGCCGCAACCTCGAACCACGTAAGCGCATGCAGGGCATTCTGTGGGGTACCGCCGGCGCGATCGGCCTGCGGGTAGCGCTGATCGCTTTTGCCCTGACCTTGCTCGGCATCCCATTCCTGAAAGTGGTGGGTGGCCTGCTACTGGTGTGGATCGGCGTCAAGCTCCTGGTGCCTGAGGATGATGCACATGGCAAGATCCAGAGCAGTGCGTCGATATTTGCCGCGGTCAAGACCATTATCGTGGCCGACTTTGTCATGAGTCTGGACAACGTGATCGCGATTGCAGGCGCTGCTCAGAATGCGGATCCTGCGCATCAACTGGGCCTGGTTATCTTCGGCCTGGTCGTGAGTGTACCCATCATCATCTGGGGCAGCACGCTGGTACTCAAGCTGATCGACCGCTTCCCCATGGCCGTTACCTTCGGCGCAGGCCTGTTGGGCTGGATTGCCGGTGGCATGCTGGTGACTGATGTGTTTGTGGTCGAGAAGTTCGGTGAGCCCACCACAACGGTGAAAATTGGTGCTGAAATCATCGGTGCTTTGGTAGTCATCGGCCTGGGTCGCTTGATTGCAAGCCGCAAGGCTAGCAACGCCCGCGCCGAGGTGGAGTCGCAGTCGGCCTGAAAAGCAGGCTGACGGCCGAGGCGGTGCCTGCGGGCACGCGCCGGCCCTCGCCCCAAGGCAGTGCAGCCCGTGTGCGCTTTGGCGGCCTAGTCCACAGAAAACGCCTGACGGCGCGCCCGTGCTCAGTAACATGAGCGCGGTCGCGCCGTTTTTTCTATGTGCCTGTTAGCGGCGTGAGCTGCAGGCGATGGCTGCCGCAATGATGGCTGCCAGCCCCAATGCCAAGCCGGCCGCTTGCCATGGATGGCCGCGCACATATTCTTCGGTGCAGTCATAGCCACGATGCATGGCCTGGCTGGCGCTTGCCCGCCAGTCGTCGATGCCGTCGCGGGCGGCATCCAGTTGCTGCTTGAGACGGTGGCGGGCCTGCTGAACCTCCGCGCCGCTGTATGACGCAGTAGTGTGCAGCAGGTCTTCCGATGTGGCGATCAGCTTCTGAATGTCGCGGCCCATGCGCCGGCGATGCCGCTCGGCGAGGTACCTGTCGCTGAAAAGAGTAGCCATGCGAACTCCCGGTTTGTTGCGATAAACGTGCCCGCCGTTCACAGCAAGTGGCGTGCCCGCCACACCAACGCCGGGCCGATCGCTGGCGGTGTGTGCATGAGATTATAATCAAATCTGCATGACATTACCCTTTGGTGCTGGGATGATCGCGTTTCTGGAAGCAAAGCGGGCCGGTTTGCTGGCTCGCAAGCATTGGCCGGCCAATATCGTTGCCGGCATTATTGTGGGTGTGGTGGCGCTGCCGCTGGCCATGGCCTTTGCCATTGCCTCGGGCGTCAAGCCCGAACAGGGCTTGTACACCGCCATTGTCGCCGGTATTGCAGTGTCGCTGTTCGGCGGTAGTCGTGTGCAAATTGCGGGCCCAACCGGCGCGTTTATCGTAATTCTCGCCGACATCGTCGCCCGCCATGGCGTCGACGGCTTGCAGGTCGCCACACTGATGGCAGGTGTCATTCTGCTGCTGTTCGGCTTGGCGCGGCTCGGCGCGGTTATCCGCTTCATCCCCCTGCCGGTCATCGCAGGGTTTACAGCCGGCATTGGCATCATCATCTGGGTGGGGCAGTGGCAGTCTTTTTTTGGTCTGCCGGCCGTGCAGGGCGAGCACTTCCATCAGAAGCTCTGGGGGCTGCTGCAGGCACTGCCGCAACTGGATCCGGTCACTACGCTGATCGGTGTGGTGTCGCTGCTGCTGGTCATCTTTACGTCCAAGGTGCCGCGTTTCGCGCGTGTGCCTGGGCCACTCGTGGCGCTGGTTGTCATGACGGCAATCCAGGCCGCATTCGGCTTCGAAAGCGTAGCTACCATCGGCTCAATGTTTGGCGAGATTCCTCGCGGCCTACCCAGCCTTGAACTCCCTGCCATCACGCTCACGCGCTTGGTCGAACTTATCGGGCCGGCTTTCGCGATCGCCATGCTTGGGGCCATCGAGTCGCTGCTGTCGGCCATCGTGGCAGATGGCATGGCGGATACTCGCCACCACTCCAACCAAGAGCTCATCGGCCAGGGCATCGCCAATATTCTGTCACCCCTGTTCGGCGGCATCGCTGCCACGGGTGCCATTGCCCGCACGGCCACCAATATCCGCAATGGCGGCAGCAGCCCGCTGGCCGGCATTGTCCACGGCGTTACGCTTATCCTTGTGTTGCTGTTGCTGGCGCCGCTGGCTGCCAGTGTGCCGCTCGCCACGCTGGCAGCCATTCTCTTCGTGGTGGCTTGGAACATGAGCCAGGTGCGCCAGGTCGCGCGTCTGGCCAGGCGCGCACCCCGCGCCGACGCGCTGATCATGTTGATCACGCTCACGCTTACCGTATTCACCGACCTGGTCGTTGCAGTGAATATCGGCGTGGTGCTTGCCATGCTGCATTTTCTGCGCCGCATGGCCGAAAGCGTGGTGGTGCACCGTGAAGACGGCAACAGCGACGACGAGCCAGGCAGCCTGCCCAAGGGCGTGCTGGTCTATACCGTAGAGGGGCCGTTTTTCTTTGCGGCGGCCGACGCCTTCCAGCGCGCGCTGGGCGACACGCACACCGATCCCGAAAAGGTCGTTATCAGGCTGTCCCGCGTGCCCTTCATCGACGCTACCGGCCTGCAGGCGCTGGAATCCGTGGTGGCCGACCTACAGGGCCGCGGGGTGCGGGTCATGCTGGTCGAGGCCAACCCCCGCGTGCTTGGCAAACTGCGGCGTATGGGTTTGCTCGACAAACTCGGGCCGGGCGCGGTACTGGAGCGCCTTGAGGATGCGCTGGCGTCAGGCTGAGCCCGTGGCTTGTCGCAGTACATCGTCAGCGATCGTCCTTGGGCGATCTTTCGATCAAAGAGAGCTTACCCGTGATCATCCGTCTGGTGTCGTCCCTCAGCGATCGTCGGAGACGTCCCTCAGTTATTGTTTGACTTGAGCTTTGGGTTTTGCACTGGCGCTGTGGGTGCATAGCTGACGTCGTGTTCGTTCAGGTAGTCGCGTATCAACTGCCGAACCACTTGCGAAGGCGTGATGTCTTGGCTGGCGCACAGGCGCTCGAACGCTTTTTTCTTGCGCGGATCAATGAGCACGGTGAGCCGTGCGGTCTTGCTTTCCATGTTGAAGTAGGGCGTGAAAGGGCGCTGTATATGACAATTTGATTATAATCGAATTGGTATTTGTTGCCATACATCGCCCCTATGCCTGCGTGCGACGCAAAGTTAGGCGCTAGGTACAGCGCAGGTTTGGCGCTAGGCACGAGCCAGGCGTGCCGACAGGTATGGCGATCGATGCGGCGTCGGTGCTTCAGGCCGTGTGGCCGGGTGTGGCCGCGCGTAGTTCGCGTCTGAGAGCAGCTTTCAGTTCAGCCAGAAACTCTGCGCCGTTGGGGTCGCCGACAGCCAGGCTCAGCAATGATGCGGCCCGTACGGGCTCGTAACGCCGCTCGCTGCCCAGCTCGGCTTCGAAATCATTGGCCAGGCTGGTCACCCCGGCGATATCCACATCCGCCAGCACGAGCGCATGCACCAGTACGACCTGTCGTGGCGGAGGGCCAGGCAAGCGCCGCCACAGTTGTGCCGTCCCCGCCACCTTGCGCAGTGCGTCGTCGTTGTTGCCAACAGCCAGGTTGAAGCGGCCGTCGCAAAACGACCCCGTCACCGCCGCTGGATGGCTGTCGATGCCAAAGGGCAGCAGTGCCTTGCGGATAATTTCGCACAACAGTAGATAGGCATAATCGGAATGATCCAGCGGCTTGCCCGGCACAGCATAGGCCAGGCTCACGTTAATGACCCCGGGGCCCTGCGGCACGATCCCGCCGCCTGATAGCCGGACAGTGACCGGCCAGCCGCGTGCTGCCGCATGCGCGCAGGCGGTGTTAAAGGCCTCGAAACGGCGATAGGTGCGAGGCACCACCAGGCCCTGGGGCGCTTCCCACACTGCGGCGCAAGGGCCATGCGCCGCAGTTAGCTCAATGAGATGCTCATCCGCACGCGGGCCCGGCGCTGTGTCCGTGCGAGTGGAAATCAGTGTGAAAGACATGAGAGACGAAGTGTTTGATCTTGGCGTGTTCCGGCCCGGCCCCTGGCACCGCTCATGACGCGGCCCGGCGGCGCCGGCCCGCGGTGTTGACTTGCGCGTGCCAGCCGAGCGACGTGTTCGCTTAAAGTTGCCGCGGCACGAACTCTTCGTCCGACATAAGAAAGTACCGTACTGCATCGATCAGACCCAGCACCACTGCCAGCGGCACGAAAAAGTAGAAGATGACGAGGTAGATGATGCCGGCGCCGATCTGGCCCAGGTAGAAACGATGCGCACCCAGCCAACCCAGAAACACCGCCAGCACGATAGCGATCTTGCGCTGGCTATGCGGGCGCTTGATTTCACTACCCTTGTTTTTGATGATCCACCAGGTAATGGGGAGGGTGAGGAGCAGCGCAAGGATTACCTTGCCGGTATGACTGGAAACATACCGTTCGATCGCGTAATAGATATCGGCAAAGTTGTGGATGACCACGCCGAAAAGCCGCTCGATCCAGTAAAACGCCTCGGAGGCAATGGCCTCGCCAAAGGTGAGCGCAACAAGGATGACGATGAAAATAGCAATTGCCAGGATGATACGTTGCAGCATGGCGGACCGAACTTTTCCAGAGCTAAAAGCGTAGTGTAATGAGGAATGCGTCCGGCTGCCTGTACAGGAGGACGAGGTATGGGGCCTTGGCGATTTCAGGCTGTTTCAATGGCGGCCAGGTGGCGTTTATCAGTAACCGACTCAGGCCTGCCCCAGCCGCCACAGTGAGGTGACCTCGGCGCGGCGCGCTGCATACAAGGGATCCTTTTCATCCATTGCTTTGGCATGACGTGGCCGGGTGTCCAGCCTATCGAGTACACGCAGGCCGGCGGCGGCGATTGCCTCCAAAAGGAAGCTGGCTTCGCGCAGGCCCAGGTGTTCGGCCAGATCCGACATGATCAGCCAGCCTTCGCCGTCGTCGTCGAGGTGGCCCGGCAGGCCTCGCAGGTAACCCAGCAGCATCCGGCTGCCCGGGTCGTACAGCGCCTGTTCGATGGAGGTTGTGGGACGGGCCGGCAACCAGGGTGGATTGCAGACGATCAGGGGGCTTCGGCCGAGCGGGAACAGGTCGGCTTTGAGCAGAGTGATGCGTGTCTGCAAGCCCAGGTGCGCGATGTTATCGGCGGCGCACGCCAGGGCACGCTGGTCTTGGTCGGTTGCGATCACGCGCTCTATGCCGCGTGAGGCCAAAATGGCAGCCAGTACGCCGCTGCCGGTGCCTACGTCAAATGCCAAGCTGCGATTGGCGGGCAGGGGCGCCTGCGCGACAAGATCGAGGTATTCGCCCCGGTTGGGTGAGAACACCCCGTAATGGACATGGATGCGGCCCGCAAGGCCGGGTACCTGTACGCCTTGCCGACGCCACTCCCAGGCGCCGATATAACCAAGCAGGGCGCGCAGCGGCAGCAACACCGGGCCGCCCGCAGAGCCCAGCGCGGCCTGAACTGCCGCATCAATGTCAGGCGCACGCCGCAGATGAAGCACCCAAGCCGTTGCGCTCCGCGCATTGCTCGCCTTTGTGCGGCTGACTTGCGCACCGCTTGCGTGCGGATCATTTTCTTGCGCGCCACTTGCTTCTGTTTGATTTATGTATGGCTCAGCTGCCTGCGGCGTCAGCTCGACCAGCAGGCGATTGAGCAATTGCGCACGCTGCGATTGCAATAGGCGATGGCGGTTGAATGCGTCAACCCCTGCCGTTTCAACGTCGACGGCTTGGCGCTGACGTGTTCGCCGCTGGCGTTCATCGATGCGGCGACCCAAGGCCTGCAGCAGCTGCCGGGCGTTGTGATAATCGCCGCGCCATAGCAGTGCCGTGCCTTGTGTTGCCTCGCGGAATGCGGCGTCGGCGGGAGTGTTGTCGTCCATCACGAGGATACGGCGCGGCGCCGCGCCGTATTCATTTAGCCAGCCTGCAGTCCGGGCCGCTCCGCCTTCCGTCCAGTTTGCCTGAGTCATTCCGCCTATACCCGCTGAATTGCCTTCCGCCCGGCTTGCCCGGCTCATTCCGCGCACGCCTGGCGCACCGCATGCGCCCATTCATCCATCAGAGCCTGGGCTCGGGCGGGCGACAATTGGGGCTCGAAACGGTGTTCGACTTTCCAGTGGGCCGACAGTTCCTCTTTGTTTTGATAGACGCCGCTGGACAGCCCCGCCAGATAGGCAGCGCCAAGCGCCGTGGTTTCAACCATGGTAGGCCGTAGCACGGGTATGCCGAGAAGATCGGCCTGGAACTGCATCAGAAGATCGTTGACGCAGGCGCCGCCGTCCACCCGTAGTTCGGCCAGTGGCGCACCACCGGCGGCCACCGCATCGCGGCTCATGGCCTGCAGCAGCGCGGCGCTCTGGTAGGCGATGCTGTCGAGTGCGGCGCGTGCGATGTGCGCCATGGATGAGCCGCGCGTGAGGCCAGTGATGGTGCCGCGCGCATCGGGTCGCCAATAGGGTGCGCCCAGGCCGGTGAAGGCCGGCACCACCATAACGCCGCCCGCATCCGGCACGGTGCGCGCCAGTGCTTCGACATCGCTGCTCTTGTCGAATGCGCGCAGCCCGTCACGTAGCCATTGCACGACTGCGCCGGCCACAAAAACGCTGCCTTCCATGGCGTACTCTGGTGTTGGTCCGATCTGCGCCGCACTGGTGGTGACCAGGCCGTTTTCAGATATCTGGAAGCGATTGCCGGTGTGCATCAGCATGAAGCAGCCAGTGCCGTAAGTATTCTTGGCCATGCCTTCGCTGAAGCAGGCTTGCCCGAACAGTGCCGCCTGCTGATCGCCGGCCACGCCGCAGACAGGGACCTCGCCGCCCAGCAGGCTGGCGTCGATCACGCCGAACTCAGCCGCCGAAGGCAACACTTCGGGCATCAAGGCGGACGGGATGCCCAGCAGATGCATGAGCTCGTCGTCCCATTGGTTGGTGTGGATGTTGAACAGCATCGTGCGCGAGGCGTTGCTGACGTCGGTAACATGCCGCCGGCCTCGTGTAAGCTGCCAGATCAACCAAGTGTCGATCGTGCCAAAAGCCAAGTCGCCGCGTTCCGCCTGCTCGCGAGCCCCGGGCACATGATCGAGTATCCATTTGAGCTTGGTGGCCGAAAAATAAGCATCAATGCGCAAGCCGGTTTTTTCGAGGATCAGACGTTCGTGGCCCTGAGCGCGCAAGGCGGCGCAGGTGTCTTCGGCACGCCTGTCTTGCCACACAATGGCATTGCACACGGGTTGGCCGGAGGCGCGATGCCACACCACCGTGGTTTCACGCTGGTTGGTGATGCCTGCGGCGCGGATGTCGGCCGCGCGCAGGCCGGCCTTGGCCAATGCCTGCTGGGCCGTGTCGCATTGGGTTTGCCAGATTTCGGCGGGGCTGTGTTCCACCCATCCAGGTTGCGGAAAGTGCTGGGTAAATTCCTTCTGTGCCAGCGTGACGATATTGCCTTGCCGGTCAAAGATGATGGCGCGGCTGCTGGAAGTACCCTGGTCGAGCGCAAGTAGATAAGTCATAGTGGCATGGGGGGAAGGAACACGAGAGGAAGTTTACGGGGCGGGGCGGGGCGCCACAAGCCCGAGTCACCGCAGCCGGAGGATACGGCTGCCGAGGGCCCGCTAAAGCGATGGACGCCGCCGAACGGGTCTGTACTGCTTTACACTTAGTGTGCCGCGAACACTATCGGCCTACATGCGCTATGACGACACCTCTATCTCCCAAGGCTGGCGACCGTGCCAGCCTGTTTACCGCACTGGCTGGTCTGGGCCAGGTCGACTTGGTTGTGATTGGTGGCGGCGCCACCGGCTTGGGGGTAGCGCTCGATGCTACATTGCGCGGCCTCTCCGTGGTGTTGCTGGAATCCTGCGATTTCGCCAAGGGTACCTCCTCGCGGGCCACCAAGCTTGTGCACGGCGGTGTCCGCTACCTGGCCCAGGGCAATATCGGCCTGGTTCGCGAGGCGCTGCACGAACGTGCCACCTTGCTGCGCAATGCACCCCATCTGGCGCGTCCGCTGCCGTTCGTCATGCCCAGTTATCACTGTTGGGAAACGCCATTCTATGGGGTGGGCCTTAAGGTATACGATGCGCTCGCCGGCAGCGCAGGGCTCGGCACCACTCGGTTTCTGAGCGCTGCGCAGGCCCGCCAACAGATTCCTGGTATTTGCAGTCAGGGCCTGAAGGGCGGTGTCTTGTACTGGGACGGCCAGTTCGATGACGCCCGCCTGGCGCTGGCGCTGGCCCGCACTGCCGCCGCCCAGGGCGCGCTGCTGATCAACTATTGCCCTGTCATAGGGTTGTTCCATGAGCAGGGCAGGCTTGTCGGCGTGCAATGCCGTGATGTGGAAACAGGCCGTGAATATCGTGTCGATGCACACTGCGTCGTCAATGCTACAGGTGTCTGGGTTGACGAAGTGCGCCAGATGGACGGTGCCGCCACTGATGTCCAGGTTCAGCCCATGGTTGCTCCCAGCCAGGGCGTGCATCTAGTTGTGGATCGCGAATTCTTCCCCGGCGACCATGCTTTGCTCGTGCCGCGCACGCGCGATGGCCGTGTCCTGTTTGCCGTGCCGTGGCTGGGCAAGGTAATACTCGGCACAACCGATACCCCACGCCACGACCTCGCCCGAGAGCCTCTGCCGTATGCCCATGAGATCAACTTTATCCTGGGCGAGGCTGCCAGATATCTTAGCCGGCCCCCGTCTCGGCGCGACGTTCGCAGCGTGTGGGTGGGGTTGCGGCCTC
Organism: Pusillimonas sp. TS35; assembly: GCF_009857885.1. GTDB lineage: Bacteria > Pseudomonadota > Gammaproteobacteria > Burkholderiales > Burkholderiaceae_B > Allopusillimonas > Allopusillimonas lactea. The sequence continues at coordinate 85,334 of NZ_WWER01000001.1, forward strand.
TGGTGCGTCCCACGGGCGACGAAGCTGGCGCAACCCGCAAAATCAGTCGCGAGCATACTGTATTGATCGGCACCAGCGGGTTGGTCACGGTGACGGGCGGTAAATGGACGACCTATCGGGCCATGGCGGAAGACGTACTGGAGCGCTGCGCGGAAGCGGGCCTGCTCGGTCCGCTGGCGCCATCGCGCACGGCGGTCTACCCGCTTGTGGGCGCACCGCAAGATGGCGGAGCGCGCAAATCAATGGCCGAGCCGCCGGGGCTGTCTTCTTACGGTACCGAGGCTGAGTTGCTGCGCGGCATACAGGGGGCGGATACCGAGTTGGCGCTAGGCCTCACCGAAGCCATGGTGCGTTTCGCGGCGCGCTACGAATACGCGCGCTGCGTCGAAGACGTACTCGCCCGTCGCGCCCGTATTCTGTTTCTGGACGCCCAATTGGCCACGGCGGTTGCACCGCGCGTGGCGGAAATATTGCGCGAAGAGCTCGCGATTGATCCGGGGCTCGATGCGTTTTTGCACCTGTCTCGGCAATATAGCCAGTTACCCGAATGAGCGCGGAAGCGCGTTTGTCGCCGTCTGTACGCTACAACGCGGGGGGCTGCGCCTGGCGCGAAAATAATGCACTATAGGGCGCTGCGCATCGCCTGCGCATTCGCTGCCCGCGGTTCCCCGCCTGAAAACACCTTTCATTGGGTGAACACCGTGCGCGCAGAATCAAATCTGCGGGAGAAATACGGGCTGTCGAGCGAATCCAGCCGTACTCGGCCGCCCGAAGATGGCGCGTTGACGAACTTGCCGTTCCCAACATAAATACCTACATGCGAATTCGGGCGCCCCAGGGTATTGAAAAACACAAAGTCACCCGCCTTGAGGGCGCTGCGCGAAACCGGCCGGCTGATACCGGCGATGTCTGACGATTGGCGCGGTAGTTGCGTGCTCGCGGCAGTATTGAATACATAATTGACCAAGCCGCTGCAATCAAAACCGCTTTCGGGGTTGTTGCCGCCATATCGGTAGGGCGTATCCACCAGGCTCATCGCCGTCAGCGCAACGTTATCTCGCTCGGCCGGGTTGACGGCAATATGGCGAGCAGGATGACGGGTATGCTTTGTCGGCCCCGCACATGCGGCCAAGAGAGCCAGTAGGGCAATGCCTAGATACAACCTCGGGCGTGTTAGCGTCATATTTGTTCCCACCTCATGCGTCCACTCTGTGGATTCTTGATTGCGCCGTCGCTCTTGTGCGAGTGTGGTGCGGAGCTGCCCAATACGTGCATCCTGCGGATCCCTGGCGCCAGTTCATGTGTAACTGTAGATTCTTGACTTGTAAATATCAAGTTACATGTTGTTGTTTATTCTCTGCATTTTGGGCATTCATTTTACAAATACACGCAAAAAAAAATTCAAGTGACAATTGTCATATAACTTTTTAACAAAGTTTGATACTATTTTTCCGCGAAACTGGCCAAACATCCTAGGCCAAATGGCGTAGTCCAACTTAGGCAATCGTAACAAAATTTTGTAATTAGACTTGGCTGCGATACAAAAGCCTCGAACAAGGCCTGATGTTTCGATAGTGTTACGAATTATTTTCTTTGCCGCCGTTTGTTGCACAGCGCTATTTGCTGCCCACAGCATCTTTTTAGGAGAAATTGAAATGCCTGAAGCGGGTAACTCGCTTTTGAATGATATTCGCGAAGTCAATCTTTCATACATGATGCTGGCTCAACGCCTGCTGCGCGAAAACTTCGCCGCCGGCATATTCCGGCTGGGCCTCGATGCGGACGTCGGCACCGTCCTTATGAATCTCTCGCCGGCCCAGTTGGTCAAGCTGTGCAGCTCCAACTCGTTGGTCTGCAAGTTCCGCTTGAACGACTATGAGCTTCTTTCATCGCTCACGCAAGACGTGTTGGGCGGGATACTGCAGCAGGCGCACTCGACCATCCTGCTCGCGCAGCGCGGTACGGTGGAAGCGGGCTGACGGGCATATCGACATGGCTACCAAAAGCGTATCCCGCGAGGCCGAGGAAATCGGCCTGGCCTCGCAAATGATCAGGCTTGGCGCCCGCCTGCAGGTGCTTCAGGCCGAAACCAGCTTGAGCTATGATCGGCTGGCGCGCTTGTATCGCGAGTTGCGCGGCTGCTCCCCACCCAAGGGCATGCTGCCTTTTTCTGTAGATTGGTTCATGACGTGGCTGCCCAACATTCACGCCAGCATGTTCTACAGCATCTACCGCTATCTCGAATCCCATATGCCTATCAGCAAAGCGGTGGCGTTGGTCGAGGCCTATCGTTTGTATCTAGAGCAATCGTCGGTAGGGCGCCCCGAAGGCGCCGACGACGAACCTGTCCTCAGCTTTACCCGCGCCTGGATGCTGGTGCGGTTCTTCGACAGCGGCATGCTGCAGCTTTCGCGCTGCTCGCGTTGCACGGGGGGGTTTGTCGCGCACGCCCATGATCCTGAAAACGGTTTCGTGTGCGCCATCTGCAAACCACCACCGCGCGCCGGTAAAACGCGTGCGCGTCTTGCCGCAGGATCTCCCAAAGAAACCCTCCGCAATGCGCGCAAGCGCGCGGGTGGTGCGCCGGCCCTGGCTTCCTGAAGCGTTACTGTTTTGTTTTCGACACGGCTCCCGCCGCAAGCGGGGGCCGTGCTTTTCTCTGTGCTTCGCGCGCTGCGCGCGCCCCGTGGCAGCGCAGGGATTTAGCCATGAAATACCCCGTTGTCGCGAGGATATCGCTGGCGCGAAAACGGCGATCATATAGACCATCTTCGCTCTAGAGGCTCGGCCGTGTTTATTTTTCTGGGTTTTTTTATTGTCGTCATCTCGGTGTTCGGCAGTTTTGTCGCGCTGGGAGGCCACCTCGGTGCGCTTTATCAGCCTTTTGAGTTCGTGCTCATTGGCGGCGCCGCGCTGGGTGCGTATCTGGCTGCCAGCAGCGGCAAGTCGGTGGCCCTGCTGTTCAAAGCGCTGCCTGGCGCGGTGCGCCGCAGCCCATACGACAAAGACCTATACATGGAGCTCATGGCTTTGCTGTACATGCTGTTGGGCAAAGCGCGCCGTGACGGCCTGATGTCGATCGAAAAAGATATTGAACAGCCCGATGAAAGCCCGATCTTCGAGGCCTATCCACGTATCCGTGATGACCGTGCCCTAATGGACTTCATCACTGATTATCTGCGCTTGATCGTCAGCGGCAACATGAGTTCGCTCGAGATCGAGACGCTGATGGATCAGGATATCGAAACGCAGCACAATGAACGTCAAGTCCCTGTCCATGCGCTGCGCGCGGTGGCTGATGCGCTTCCTGCGTTCGGCATTGTGGCAGCCGTGCTGGGTGTCATCAAGGCGCTCGCATCGGTGGATGCGCCGCCCGTGGTGTTGGCCGACCTCATTTCCAAGGCCATGGTCGGCACTTTCCTGGGCATCCTCATCGCATATGGTTTTGTCGCACCGCTGGCGTCCGCGCTCGAGCGGCGCGCCAATGCGTCGGACAAGGTGCTGGAATGCATCAAGGTCACGCTGTTGGCAAGCATGAACGGCTATCCGCCACAGCTTGCCGTGGAGTTCGGGCGCAAGGTGCTCTACTCGCACGCGCGGCCCACGTTTGTCGAACTCGAAGAGCACGTGCGCCAGACGCGCATCTCGGCCAGCAAGGTCTAGCGCGCCACCATGAAGAACCCGCAGCATCGCATCGTGATCCGGCGCAAGCGCGTCGCGCCGGTCCAGCAACACGGAGGCGCCTGGAAAATCGCCTATGCCGACTTCATGACGGCCATGATGGCGTTTTTTCTGGTCATGTGGCTATTGGCGCTCATCCCTCAGAAAGACTTGCAAGAGATCGCCGAATACTTTCGCATGCCGCTAATGACGGCCATTAAGGGCGGCCCCCACGTCGACAATGCGCGCAACGTCATTCCGGGGGGCGAGCCCAGCGTCGTGCCGAATATCCAGCCCATGCCTCCCAAGCCATCCCGCAATGTCGAAGATGCGGCCGACCGCGCCGATACCCTGCGCCTTGAGGATCTGAAATCCCAGCTGGAGAGCCTGATCAGGGTCGACCCCGTGCTCAAGGAGTTCCGCCCGCAGTTGCTGCTCGACATGACGCCCGATGGGCTGCGCGTGCAGATCATCGACAGACAGAACCGCCCCATGTTCAGCACGGGCAGCGCACACGTGCAGCCGTACATGCGCGACATCCTGCGGCGCCTGGGCCCATTGTTCAATGAAATGCCCAACAGCATCAGTGTTTCGGGCCATACCGATTCGACGCAATATGCCAAGGGCGAGCGCGCCTACTCTAATTGGGAGCTTTCGGCTGATCGGGCCAATGCCGCGCGGCAGGAGCTCGTGGCTGGTGGCATGTCCGAGCCCCGCATCAAACAGGTGCTTGGGCTTTCGTCCACAGTAAGCCTGATTAAAGACGATCCGCAAGCTGCCGTTAACCGACGCATAAGTATTGTTGTATTGAATCGGCGCGCCGAAAGGCGGATCGACGCACAGAATAACGCAGGAACCTCCGACATCGATCTGGAGACGCTCATGCAGTCGTCCGATTCGTCGGATGTTTCCGGCGCGACCGGCAATCCACAGCCATAAGGATGCAAGCATGAGCACTGGTGTTGATCTAAGCCAGTTCTTCGAAACTTTTTTCGATGAAGCCGACGAGCTATTGGTCGATATGGAGCAGCAATTGCTCGGGCTGGATCTGAGCGATCCGGACATCGATCAATTGAACGCGATCTTTCGCGCCGCGCATTCCATCAAGGGTGGTGCGGGAACTTTCGGCTGCTTTGGCGTGCTTGCCGATACGACACACATACTGGAGAACCTACTAGACATGGTGCGGCGCGGCGAAATGCCACTCAGCACTGAAATGATCGACCTGTTTTTGGAAACCAAGGACGTGCTCACCGAACAAGTTCTCGCCTATCGCAACGAGCAGGATCCCGACGTCGATGCGTACCAGCGCATCTGCGCGCAACTCAAGGCATTGGCGCTCGAATATCAGGGCGGGGCGGTGCCTGCGGCACAAGCCGCAGCCCCGGCCAAGCCCGTCGCCGAGCCGGCGCCGACACGGGCCGAGCCAGCCGAGTCCGCTGCACCGGACGATCCTGCACCCGCGCTGCACACGACGACTACCGGGTTGCCCTTGTGCGTGCGCCTGTCTCAACTGAGCGACAAGGATGCGGACGCACTGGCCGACGAGATGGCGCTGTTGGGCACGATCCTGCATCGCTTGCGCGAGCGCGACAAGTTGACGCTGTGGCTGGACAGCACAGCCAGCGCCGACGACGTGGCGGCTGTATGCTGCTTTATCATCAATGCCGAGCAGATTGCTGTCACGCACGAGGCCTTGCCGTCTGGTTTGGAACAAGTAGCGTCCGCTGCAGGCGCCCCGGCCCAGCCTGCAGCTGCGCACGGCGCGGCGTCCATGACGGAGCCGGCCAGCGAAGCGCGGGGGGCACCTTCCGCGGCCTCCGCGGATACGGAGCTGTCAGCCACACAGGCAGCTGTGCCCGCCGCCGAGATGCAGGCGCCTGCGGCCAAGGTCGCATCCCGCGCCGCCGCGCAGCACTCATCGGGCGGCACCACACTGCGTGTTGGGGTTGAAAAGGTCGATCAGATTATCAATCTCGTCGGCGAACTCGTTATCACGCAAGCCATGCTCAATCAAACGGCGTCCACCTTGGATCCGGTGCTGCATGACCGCCTGCTCAATGGCATCGAGCAACTCGAACGCAATGCCCGCGATCTTCAGGAAGCCGTCATGTCCATCCGCATGGTGCCGATGGATTACGTATTCAGCCGTTTTCCGCGTGTGGTGCGTGAAGCCGCGTCGCGGATGGGCAAGGAGATCCGGCTCACGACGCGCGGCGCGGCAACCGAGCTGGACAAGAGCTTGATCGAGCGCATTATCGATCCGCTTACTCACCTGGTGCGCAACAGCATCGACCATGGCATCGAGCCGCCCGAGAAACGGTTGGCAGCGGGTAAAAGCATCGAAGGGCATTTGACGCTGTCGGCACAGCATAGCGGCGGGCAAATCATCATAGAGGTGTCTGACGACGGCGGCGGCCTGAGCCGCGAGCGCATACTCAAGAAAGCAATTGCCCAGGGCATGTCGGTGTCAGACAGCACGCCCGACGATGAACTGTGGCAGCTTATTTTCGCACCGGGATTCTCCACGGCCGAGAAGGTAACCGACATATCAGGCCGCGGCGTGGGCATGGATGTGGTTCGCCGCAACATCCAAGGCATGGGTGGGCATATCCAGCTCACGTCGCGCGCGGGGCAGGGTACGACGACGCGTATCATCCTGCCCCTGACGCTTGCGATCCTGGACGGTATGTCTGTGAGTGTGGGCAACGAAACCTTCATTCTGCCATTGGGCCATGTCACAGAGTCCATCCAGCCTTCGCCTGACCAGATTCGCAAGATTTCCGAGACGGAAAAAGTGCTGTTCGTTCGCGGCGAGTACTTGCCCCTGGTGCCCCTGCACGAAGTGTTCTCGGTCGATGGCGCTGAGCCCGACGTCACACGATCGATCGCCGTCATTCTGCAAGCCGAGGAATCGCGCTTCGCTCTGCAGGTGGACCACCTCATTGGCCAGCACCAGGTGGTGGTCAAGAATCTCGAAGCCAACTACCGCAAGATACCGGGCGTCTCGGCGGCCACCATCCTGGGGGATGGCAGCGTTGCGCTGATTGTCGACGTCTTTGCGTTGATGCGGTTCTCGCGCGACAAAGCCGCCCTTTAATTTACGACATTCGGAGAAAAACATGCTCAACACTCTGGAAACCGGAGTCGGCCAGGTCGATACCGCCGGCCAGGAGTTTCTGGTCTTTACGTTGGCCACGCAGGAATACGGCATCGATATCCTCAAGGTTCAGGAAATCCGCGGCTACGACAGCCAGACGGTGACCCGGATTGCCAATGTGCCGTCCTTCATCAAGGGTGTCACGAACTTGCGCGGCGTGATCGTTCCGATCGTGGATATGCGCATCAAGTTCAATCTGGAATCGGTCGAATACAACCACCAGACGGTTGTTGTCATCCTTAACCTCGAGTCGCGTGTGGTTGGCATTGTGGTTGACGGCGTATCGGATGTCCTGATGCTCCAGCCTGGCCAGATCAGCGCTGCCCCCCAGTTTGGCACGGCATTTTCCACCGAGTATCTGACGGGTATCGGCACACTGGATGAGCGCATGCTGATTCTGGTCGATATCGAGAAGCTGATGACCAGCGACGAAATGGCGTTGGTCGATACCGCAATCGTGTAAGACGTGGCGGCGCGCGGCGCACCCGCGTGCGGTCATCAATGAGGTCGGGCGCCGCACTCCGCGGGCGCCTCCAGCAACAAGGCGTTTGTCGCACATGATCAAGCAATCGCTGTTCGCGAACCTGAAAGTACGCACCAGTCTGATTCTGGTGCTTGTTTTTTTCCTTCTCATGCTCATTGCGGGCGCGGCACTCGGCATATTGTCGCTGCGCGAGAACCAGAAGTCGTTCGACCGCGTGGTCAGCGCACAGCAGGCCGACGCCCAATTGCAAGGCGCGGTAGACATGTACAAGAACGCACATGTGATGCTGGGCCGGGCCGTCGCCAGCTATATCGTTAATAGCGATCAGCAAAACTACCTGGTGGCGCAACAGTTCGGCGGTGCCACCGATGCAGTGTTGAGCCAGGACACACTCGACAGCATTGCTGCAGCGGGCAGGTTCTTCGATGAGTCGCGCGGGCGCTTCAAGGCATACCAGGCCGCTGTGGGTGCGCTGGCTGATCCGGATGGCCGCTATCGGAGCGTGACGCAGCGCTACGAAACTCTGATGGACAAGGGTGTTGCGCCGCTGATCGAAAGCGCCAGGAACGGCAAGATCGCTGAGTTGCATGCTCGTCTGACCAGTACGGTAAGCCAGCTTGAAAGCGATTTCTATGTGGCACTGGAGAATCTGCAAGCCTATCAGTTGGCGAGGATCGATACGCTAGGCAAGGAGCAGGATGCTGCCTTCACGCTCGTGGTGCGTATGGTGGCCGCCGCCATGGTGGTGTGCATACTCATTGCCATGGCCAGCTATGGGTTTCTCAATCGCGTGGTGCTGCGGCCGCTGCGCCGCGCGGGCGAGCACTTCGACCGTATTGCCGGTGGCGACCTGACCGGCCGTATCACGCTGCGTGGCCGCAACGAAATCGGTGCGTTGTTCGAGAGCCTGCGCCATATGCAAGAAGGCCTGACGCACACGGTAAGCACGGTTCGCGCTGGTGTGGAAGAGATCACGCTGGGCTCGCGCGAGATCTTCATGGGCAACACGGATCTGAGCAGCCGCACCGAGCAGCAGGCGGCTTCGTTGCAGGAAACCGCGGCGAGCATGGAGCAGTTGTCCAGCACGGTGCGCCAGAACACCGATAACGCGAATCAGGCCGATGTGCTGGCCAAGAGCGCGTCTGAGGTTGCCGGACGGGGCGGTCGCGCGGTGTCGGAGGTGGTGCAGACCATGAACGAGATCTCGACCAGCTCAGGCAAGATGGCCGAGATTGTTGGGGTGATCGATGGCATTGCCTTCCAGACCAATATTTTGGCGCTGAACGCGGCGGTGGAAGCGGCGCGGGCCGGCGAGCAGGGCAAGGGTTTTGCGGTGGTGGCGGGCGAGGTTCGCTCGCTTGCCCAGCGCAGCGCGCAGGCGGCCAAGGAGATCAAGGTGCTGATCGAGGAGTCGCAGTTGAAGGTGCAGGCGGGCGCGCGCCAGGCGGGCGAAGCGGGCGAGATCATGCGCGAGGTGGTGGGTTCGGTCCAAGGGGTGACCACGATCATGGCCGAGATATCCTCGGCATCGCGCGAGCAGTCCGAAGGGATCGAGCAAGTGAATCAGGCGGTGGCCGAGATGGATGGCGTGGTGCAGCAGAACGCATCGCTGGTGGAAGAGGCGGCTGCGGCGGCCGGGTCGCTGCAGGAGCAGGCGACGCGCCTGAGCGATGCGGTGGCGGTGTTCAAGATTGGCCCCGGAGAGGTGATCGACATGCATGAGAAACTACAACAGTCAGATGCGGCCGTAATCGCACAGGGCAATCGCACGTCCGGCGTTCCCCTCGCCGTAGAACCGTTGCTGGGTGCATGAACGTGCGGATGGCCGATTCCTTTCTGTTTGCCGTTCAGTCGGGCCCCGAGGCGCAGCCGGGTGATTTCGGCCGCGCAGCGCGATTGCTGCGCCAGCGCGTGGGCATCATACTGGCCGATCACAAGCGCGAGATGGTCGAGCGCAAGCTGGGCATGCGCGCCAAGGCGCTGGGGATGAGCAGCATCTCCGCCTATCTGGATTGCCTGGAGTCCAACGCCGATGACGCAGAGTGGGAAGGCTTCATCAATGGCTTCACGATCAACCATACGGCGTTTTTCCGCGAACAGCATCACTTCGAACTCTTGGCCGAGCATGCCCGTAGCCGCCCGCGACCGCTGTCGGTATGGTGCTGTGCAAGCTCCACGGGCGAAGAGGCCTATTCGATTGCCATGACCTTGCAAGACATCTGTGGCGGCCGACAGGGCAGCTTCAACTTGCTGGCCACTGATATTGACACACAGGCGCTGGTGACGGCGCGGCGCGGCGTATACAGCCTGGATCGAGTTTCCAGTGTGCCACAGGCCTTTCTGCGCACGTATTTTCAGCGCGGCATACGCCGCGAAGCAGGGCGCGTACGCGTTTCGTCAACCTTGCGCGAGGCAGTGCAGTTCGAACACCTGAACCTGTTGTCGCGTGACTGGCCCGCAGGGCCGTTTGACGCGGTTTTTTGCCGCAATACCATGATCTATTTTGACAAGCCCACGCAAACACGCCTGCTCGAGCGTTTTGCCGGCGTGCTCAAGCCGGGTGGTCTGCTGTTTGTGGGCCATTCCGAGAATTTCACTTATCTGACCAAAGCGCTGCGGTTACGCGGGCAAACGGTGTATGAGGTGGCCCGATGAGCCAGCTTCACTCTCCGCCTGAGAATGGGGCGGGCCCGCGCAAGATCAAGGTATTGTGTGTAGACGACTCCGCGCTTGTACGGGGCATCATGGCACAGATCATCAACGACCAGCCCGACATGGAGGTCGTGGCGGTGGCGCCCGATCCTCTGGTGGCGCGTGAGCTGATCAAGCAGCACAATCCGGACGTGCTGACGCTAGATGTTGAGATGCCACGCATGGACGGCCTCGATTTTCTGGAGCGCCTCATGCGATTGCGCCCGATGCCGGTGCTGATGATCTCTTCGCTGACCGAACGCGGTTCGGAGGTCACGCTGCGCGCGCTCGAGCTGGGCGCTGTCGACTTCATCACCAAGCCCCGGCTGGGTCTGCGTGATGGTTTGCTCGAATACAGTGAGCTGATTGCCGAGAAAATCCGAGGCGCTGCGCTGGCGCGTCCGCGCGCCAGAGAGGCGGTGGCCAGCCCCGGCAAGCGGCTGGTGCGCCCGTTCTCCACAACCGAAAAGCTCGTGCTGATCGGCTCGTCCACAGGCGGCACCGAGGCGATCAGGCAGGTACTGGAACCCTTGCCAGCGAACAGCCCGGCGATTCTTATCACTCAGCATATGCCTGCCGGGTTCACCCGCTCATTTGTGCAGCGGCTGGACAATCTGTGCGCGGTACAGGTGCACGAGGCGGAGGATGGCCAGCGCGTGCTGCCGGGCCACGTCTACCTGGCGCCTGGAGGCGCGGCGCACATGAAGCTTGCACGGTCGGGCGCAAACTATGTGGTGCGGCTCGACTATAGCGAGCCCGTTAATCGCCATCGTCCGTCTGTTGATGTGCTGTTTCATTCGGCCGCACAAGTGGCCGGCGCCAATGCCGTCGGCGTGATTCTCACGGGCATGGGCAAGGATGGTGCCCAAGGGCTGTTGGCGATGAAGCAGGCAGGCGCTGTCACGATGGCGCAGGATGAGGCAAGCTGTGTGGTGTTTGGCATGCCGCGTGAGGCGCTGCATATCGGTGCGGCGGATACTGCGGTGCCATTGGCCGACATCAGTCGCCGCATACTGGCCGCTTGTGGCGCATACGGGCACAGGGTTTGAATATCGCCAGCGGGTCTCGGAACGGTAGAGTCCGCACCGCGCTGTCAAAGCTATCTTGATTTGGAGAGTAAACAATTGGTACAGAAGACGATAAAGATTCTGGTGGTCGATGACTTCCCGACCATGCGCAGAATTGTCAAGAACCTGTTGAAGGATCTGGGTTTCGAGAATGTCGACGAAGCGGAAGACGGTGCGCAGGGTCTCGAGAAGCTGCGCAATGGCAATTTCGACTTTGTGGTATCAGACTGGAATATGCCCAACATGGATGGGCTTGAGATGCTCAAGCACATCCGTGCCGATCCAGCACTCAAGGCGCTGCCAGTGCTGATGGTCACCGCCGAGGCCAAGAAGGAGAACATCATCGCGGCAGCCCAGGCCGGTGCCAACGGTTATGTGGTCAAGCCCTTCACAGCAGCGACGCTGGAAGAGAAGCTGAACAAGATCTTCGAGAAGCTTGGTGGTTGAGGAGAGCACGATGGAAGCCACCGGAAACCAAACGATGAAGGTAGATGATGCGGTGCCAACCGATCTGATACACCGTATTGCGTCGCTGACGCACATGCTGCGTCAAAGCATGCGTGACCTCGGGCTGGATCATGCCATCAAGGAAGCAGCGCATGCCATTCCAGATGCGCGCGAGCGCCTGCGCTATGTCGCCACCATGACTGAGCAGGCCGCTAACCGGGTGTTGAACGCCGCCGAAGCCGCCCAGCCGTTACAAGAGCAGCTTCGCGGCGACGCCAAGGCGCTGGACGCCCGCTGGCAGGCCTGGTTCGACCATCCAGTGGAGCTGAATCAAGCGCGCGAGCTGGTGGATGACACGCGCGGCCTGCTCAAGCAGGTGCCCGCCACAGCCCAGGAAACCCAGGGCCTGCTCATGGACATCATCATGGCGCAGGACTTCCAGGATCTCACCGGCCAGGTCATCACACGTATGCTGGGTGTCATCACCGCGATCGAAGAAGAGTTGGTCCAAGTGCTGATCGACAATGTGCCTCACGAGCGCCGCGAAGAAGCGCAATCGCTGCTGAACGGCCCGGTGGTCAATGCAGACGGCAAGCCCGATGTGGTGACCAGCCAGGATCAGGTGGACGACCTGCTGGCCAGCCTGGGCTTCTGATTTGCAGCCTACCCGCACACCGGGAGCAGTGCAGCCCGGCGCTGCACTATGCAGTATCCGAAATGACGGGTCTTATCGGCCTTGATCCGTCATTATCCTGCCTGCATGTTTGACTAGAATTCTGGCATATCGATGGAAATTCTCTCCATTCCGTCCATCCCCAGACTTCCGGCATTGCATGGCAGAGGACAGCGACCTCGAAAAAACCGAACCCGCATCACCCCGGCGCTTGGAAAAAGCGCGTGAAGAAGGGCAGGTTGCGCGTTCGCGCGAACTCAATACATTCCTGCTGCTTGCCGCTGGTACGGCGATGCTTTGGCTGGGCGGTGGGCAGTTGTATCAAGGGCTGACCAGTGTTTTGCGCGGCAGCATGTGGTTCGATCCGAGTGTGGGCCGCGATGCGAATGTAATGCTTGTGCTGGCCGCAGGTGCTGCTTTCAATGGCTTCAAGCTGCTCGCGCCATTGTTTGGCGTGCTGGTGGTGGTCGCCATACTTGCTTCCGTCGCTTTAGGGGGCTTTCTATTCTCGCCCAAGGCTCTGGAGCCCAAGTTTGAGCGTCTGAACCCGATCAAAGGTGTGGCACGCCTGTTTTCGGGGCAGACCATGATGGAGTTGGCCAAGACGCTTGCCAAGGCCGCGGTTATCGGCACCATCGCGGCGCTGGTCGTTGCCCATTACCGCGACAGCATGATCGCGCTGATGCACGCGGCGCCCGCGCAGGCGCTCACAGCGGGCATCCGCATCGTCGCCCTCTGCTGTGCCCTTATTGTGGCGGCGCTTTTCCTTATCGTGGCCATCGACGCGCCATGGCAGCTCTTCAGCCTGCACAAGAAGCTGCGCATGTCGCGCGAAGACGTGCGGCAGGAACACAAGGAAAGCGAAGGCGATCCACAGCTCAAGGGGCGCATACGCCAGCAGCAGCGTGCCATGGCGCGCCGGCGCATGATGTCCGATGTGCCCAAGGCCGACATCATAGTCACCAACCCCACGCATTATGCGGTGGCGCTGTCCTATAAGGATGGCGAGGGTAGTGCACCGCGTGTCGTGGCCAAAGGCACCGGCTTGGTTGCCGCGCGTGTGCGCGAAGTCGGCCAAGCTCATCACGTACCTATCCTCAGTGCGCCGCCGTTGGCGCGCGCGCTGTATCACAATGTTGAGCTTGGGCACGAGATCCCGGCAGCGCTCTACGCCGCGGTGGCAGAGGTGCTGGCATGGGTGTTTCAGCTTCGCGCATGGCGCGCGGGTGCGGGCGCCGAACCTCGCCAGCCCGGGCGCCTTGCCGTGCCGCCCGACATGGACCCGGCCAACAAGGCGAACAAGGCAATCAAGGCAACTGAACTTTCATGAACAATCTTCTCGTCCTGCTGCGCAACAATGGCGGGGCTCAGGCGCGCCTGCTCGCCGGCCCGGTGCTGATCATGATGGTCATGGCCATGATGATTCTGCCGCTGCCGCCGTTCATCCTCGACTTGTTGTTCACCTTCAATATCTCCTTGTCGGTGATGATTCTGCTGGTGGCCATGTTCACAAAAAAGCCGCTCGATTTCGCCGCCTTCCCGGCCGTGCTGTTGTTCGCTACGTTGCTGCGCCTGGCTCTTAACGTGGCGTCCACCCGCGTCGTGCTGCTGCATGGCCATAAGGGGCCGGACGCCGCGGGCAAGGTGATCGAGGCTTTCGGCCATTTTCTGGTAGGCGGTAATTTTGCTGTCGGTATCGTGGTCTTTGTCATCCTCATCATCATCAACTTCATGGTGATCACTAAGGGTGCAGGCCGTATTGCCGAGGTGGGCGCGCGTTTCACGCTGGATGCTATGCCAGGCAAGCAGATGGCTATCGATGCCGACCTTAACGCCGGGCTTATCGGCGAAGATGAGGCGCGCCGTCGCCGCACCGAAGTGGGCCAGGAGGCGGAGTTCTACGGCTCGATGGACGGTGCCAGCAAGTTTGTGCGTGGCGATGCCGTGGCCGGCCTGCTGATCATGGTGATCAACGTTGCGGGTGGGCTGATTATCGGTGTGGCACAGCATGATCTGGGATTTGCCGAGGCGGGGCGGGTTTACACGCTGTTGACGATTGGTGACGGCCTGGTGGCGCAGATCCCTGCACTGGTGATTTCCACCGCTGCTGGCGTGGTCGTGTCGCGCGTGGCCACGGAGCAGGACGTCGGCCAACAGATGGTTACCCAACTGTTCAGCAATCCCGCTGTGCTCTACATCACTGCGGGCATCATGGCGCTGATGGGGTTGATCCCCAATATGCCTCATGTCGCCTTCTTGTTGCTGGCCGCTGTCATGGCTGGCTGTGGCTGGAGTGTAAGCAAGCGCCAGCAGGCCGCCGCGCAGCAGAAGGCCGATGAGCCCGTACGCGCACAGGCGGTGGCAGATGCCGCGGCGGCCGAAGCAAGTTGGGACGATGTGGCGCTGGTCGATCCCCTCGGGCTCGAAGTAGGCTATCGCCTCATCTCGCTGGTGGATCACGCGCAGAATGGCGAGTTGCTGCATCGCATCCGAAGCCTTCGCAAGAAGTTCGCACAGGATGTCGGCTTCCTGCCGCCGGTGGTACACATCCGCGACAATCTCGAACTCAAGCCCAACGACTACCGCATCATGTTATCTGGTGTCGAGATCGGTCATGGCACGGCAACGCCGGGCCAATGGCTGGCGATCGATCCAGGCGGTGTATCCATGCAGCTGCCGGGCACGCCCACCACAGATCCGGCCTTCGGTCTGCCGGCGGTATGGATAGACGTCAGCCTGCGCGAACAGGCGCAGATTGCCGGCTACACCGTAGTGGACGCGAGTACGGTGATCGCCACCCATCTCAACCATCTCATGCATCTGCACGGCGCGCGTCTGCTGGGGCGCCAGGAGGTGCAGCAATTGGTCGAGCACATTGGTCGCGAAGCGCCCAAGCTGGTCGAAGATCTGGTGCCCAAGACGATCACGCTTACGCAACTGCAAAAGCTGCTGCGCGGCCTGCTGGCCGAGGATGTACCCATCCGCGACGTGCGCACAATCATTGAAACTGTGTCCGAACATGCGCCACGCCTTGCCGCGCAAGATCCGTCCGGTGCGGGGCCCGACAGCGGCGAACTGCTTGCGCAGGTGCGGCTGGCGCTTGGCCGCGCCATTTCGCAGCATTGGTTCCCCGGCGATGGGGAAATGCGCGTGATCGGCCTGGATGCACGCCTCGAGCGCGTACTGACTCAGGCTCTTACCGCGACCGGTGCACTGGAGCCTGGTTTGGCCGAAAGTGTGCTGCAGGAAGTCCAACGCGCCATAGCGGTGCAAGACGCCAATGGAGATCCAACCGTGCTGGTGACGCCCGCCATTCTGCGTCCGTCGCTGGCGCGCTTCCTGCGGCACAGCTTTCCGCAGTTGGGTGTGCTTTCCAGTGCCGAGATTCCTGAAGACCGGATATTTAAAGTAACCGCTGTGATTGGTGGAGGCCAGGCATGAACATGAGTCGGTTCTTTGGCGCGACCAATCGCGAGGCGATGCGCCAGGTCAGGCTGGCGTTGGGGCCCGACGCCATGATTGTGTCTAACCGCCGCGTGAACGGCGGTGTCGAGATCATTGCTGCTGACCACGAGTACGCAGCCGCTGATGCGGAACCGGCCGTCGAGGTCCAACCCGGCAATGAAGTGCTGGGTGCTATCGACGCTATGCGCGACGCACTTGAAAACCGCATGGAAGATATGCTTTGGGGCGGTCAACTGCGCGAGAGCCCGACCGCGGCCGCCCTTTTTCAGCGCCTGCTTGAGTCGGGCTTCAGCACGGCATTGTTGCGCGCCATGCTGACGCGCCTGCCACGCCAATTATCCGATCGCGACGGCCTGCAGTGGGCCCGCGCCGAGCTGGTCGCGCATCTGCCGGTTGCCGATGAACAGGCATTCTGGCTCCCTGGCCAGGTGATTGCCTTGGTTGGCCCTACCGGCGTGGGCAAGACAACCACGCTGGCCAAGTTGGCGGCCCGGCACGTCCGCCGCCCCGGTGGCGGCAGCCTGGTGCTGATCACTACGGATACCTACCGTATCGGCGCGCACGAGCAGTTGCTGATCTACGGCCGTAAGCTGGGCCTGCCCGTGCACGTGGCGCGCAATGCTGATGACCTGGCGCGCGTACTGGGCAGCCTCGGTCCGCAGCACACCGTTCTGATCGACAATATGGGCGTGAGCCAGCGCGATGGCAGGGTGGCGGATCAGGCGGGCATGCTGGCCGGCGCAGGCCGTCCGGTGGACAGGCTGCTGGTACTCAATGCCGCCAGCCAGGGCGATACCTTGGATGACGTGGCGCGTGCTTATTCGCATGCTGGCGGCTCGCCGCTGAAGGGTTGCATCATCTCCAAGTCGGACGAGGCCATGCGGCTGGGCAGCGTGCTCGACACAGCCATCCGTTACCGCCTGCCTATCCATTACGTATCCAACGGCCAGCGGGTGCCTGAAGACTTGGTGCTGCCGGGCGCCGCATCGCTGATAGACCAGGCGCTTGCTGCGCGGCGTCAGTCGCGCCCGCTGTATGCACCGACTCAGGCCGATCTTGCCGCATTGCTGACGCTGAATGCAGCGCCGCAGATTCGTGAACAAGCGCGCCAGACAGCCCAGCAGCGCGAACGCCGGCTGGCCCCGATATTGGCGCTTGCCGCCGGTGGCGCAGCCGCGCCAAGCATTGACGCCGCACAGGCGGCCTGCCGTTGGGTCGACGAGGATACTGCCACTGCCGCCGCATGGCAGGCATGGTCCGGCAGGGCTCATACGTCAGGCGCCGGCGGAGTGCGCGAAGGGTTGCTCGAGGCATTGGGTGCCGCACAGGACGCGGGCCGTATCGATCATGACACGGCCGCAGGCCTTTACGCTGCATGGGGCAATGGTGGCGGCGCCAGCGCGCCGGATACTGCGGATGCCGGCGCGTTCATCATTGCGCACGGTCACGCCAAATGGATGGAGCAGGCCGATCACGGCGGACGCCTGGCCACCGCAATGGTATTTGATTGGCAGGCCGCGCCCCTGGCCAGCGCCGGGCAATGTCTGGCCCGCTCCGACGGCTGGGTGGCGTCCTGGGGGGATGCCGCCAGCGGCGCACTCGATCCGGCGGCGCTATTGGCGGTTCAGGTTGGCGGGTTGGGGGCTGTTCCGCAATTGCGTAATGCACTGCATGTGCTCGACGCTGGCAGCCAATCGCTGCTTCGTTCGATTGATGCGCTGGGCGTGCGGTGGCTGGGGCTGGTCACACCCACGACACCTGTGTATCACGAAGGTTGTGCGACAACTGTGCGTGCTGTGGCCCGGACGCTGGCCTACCGGCCTGCCGATGCCGCTCCCGCGCTTTCCATGGATGCGGGCGAGCCCCAACGCAGGGCTTGGATTGGCGTGGCCGATGTTGCGTTGTGCGCGCGCGGGCGGCCAGCGCTGCCCTTGCGGCTTGTCTGTGTGCGGATGACGCGCGCGGATGACGGGCAGGAAACGGGTATCGTGTATGGCCTGGCTCCTGAAGCGGCCTTGATGGGTGTGCTACCTGGGCAATGTGCGGCGGCATTGCTCTCGGGCGTGCGGGGCCGGCAGATTGCCCGCGTTGCAGGCCAGTTCGGCGAGCATTGCCGTGGTTGGTCGCAGGTTGGCGAGCGGGGTATGGATATGTTGGCGCGCACGCTGCTGGCCGCGCAAATGAGCGCTGCGGCCTGGCGCTTGCACAACTGCGCACAGGCGCAGCCCGCCAGGGAAATGCTGGCGGCGCTGCCGGGCCCAAAAAATAGCGTTGCACACCGCATTGCGCGGCTTTTTGCCTTGAAGGAAACATTGGAGGCTTAGGCGGCCGCGGCACGCGCGCGGCGACGCGGAAAGCCCCTAAGCACGATGCGCAAGAAACGGATGGGGAGCGTCAGCCTGCGCGCACATTGGCCAGCGTGCTGGCGGCGCCCCGTTTGCTGCGGCCTTGGGCGTCGTAGAGGTTGCCGGCACCAACCAGGTGTTGGAGTTCATTCAGTGCCAGCCTGTTGTGAGCAAGGTAGGCGGAGATGGTAATGCCGTTGGCGGTGTTCAGCGCGCTGGCGCGCTGCGCCAGCGACAGCAGGTGCTCTACCGGTGCGGCAAGCTCGGCGTGTTTGCGAGCGGCATGCTGCAGGGCGTTGTCGCTGTTCGTAAAGCCCGCCTGGTAAAGCAGTTTGCCGCGCAGGGTGTCGGCTGCTGCAAGCTGGTCCGCATAGCCGTTCTTGCGTGCGGTGACGCTCTCCAGTGCATCGATCGCACCATGCGCTTCAAGCAACCCCTGCTCTTCTTCGAGTACGGCGATAAAACCCTCTATCAGGCGGGTTTCGTGTTCGATGCAGGTATGAAGACGGGCGAGGATGTCGGACATGAGCGTGTGCGTGATTCGAAGCGGGCTGGACGAGGCACCGGCGCCAGAGCCAGCCGCTTGCCTTATTTGAGCAGATCGCGGACGCTGGCGAGCAGGCCGTCGGCAATGCGGGAGGCGTCGATCTTGAGTTGGCCTGACGCGATAGCGTCGCGCAACTGGGCCACACGGGCTTGATCGATATCGTGGGCACCGTCTTGCAGAGCCGCCAACTGACGGGCGGCCGGGCTGAGGGCAACGTCTTTTCTGGCGCCCGAGGCCGTACCCTGCGACAGTGCTGCCGTGGCATCAAGCCGCTGGCTGGAGACGCCGTGTGCCGGGCTGTTCAGGGGCGAAGAGGTGATTTTCACGGTGTTCTCCGGGGGCATGAATGCCACGTTGCGGCATCTTGCGGGGTGTCTGGGAATGCGTTCTGGATTCTATAACGGCAGTGGCTGGGAAATGTTTAACCCGCTTGGGGCTACATCATGATGCGCACAGTATGTGCGTCGACCACCATGCCACTAATCACCTCGCCCGATCTAGCCTTCACCTGTATATAAGACCCCGGCGGCCCGCTTTCGAGAGCCTGGCCTTCGCCAGTGGCAATAAATCCACTGCCTCGCACCTCGGTGCGCACAATTTGACCGCGGGAGACGGTGTCGGGATTGCGCAGCGTGCGTGTTTTGATGGGGGTGCCCGCGGTGATGCGTTGCGCGGCCACATAGCCGACCGCTTGGGCGGGGTCTAGCACCGTGTCGCGGGGAAGGCGCAGAATATCGCCTTCGCGCACACCCAGGTCGTTTGCCGACAGGGGTTCGCCGGGCTGCAGCGTGCGCTGTGCGACAAAGTACTTGCCCTGGACGCTGACATTGGCCTGGACGTAGCTTGTCCAGGGCTGTGGTCCCGCGCAGCGTATCTTGACTGTCATGCGCGGACGCAGGGAGTGGCCGTTGGGTATGCTGGGTTGCAGCGCATTGCAGCGCGGCAGGCGCTCTACGCGGGGCTTTTGTACGGTGACATCGACCTTGCCAGGGTCGCCGCCGACCTGCGCGCGCAGGAACTGTTCAACCTGGGCGGCGACTTCGCTGGCATCCTGGGTAGCAGGCTCGGCGGCAGGGCTCGCCATTCCCACATGCAGGGGCGCGGCGGCGAGAAGCAATGTGAATAGGCGAGGTCTGATCATGAGGCCATTCTATAGAAGCGGCGGTGCGGGCAATCCAAGAACTGGGCGCGTATTGACGCCTTGTTTCCAGGTTTATTGAAGCACTCGCGCCTTTACCATGCTTGCTATTCGTGGCGCGCCTCGTGTGCGCTGAACCTACAGCTTTGCACACGCCACCGCGTGGCGGGAAATCCGGGCGGACAGCATGATAGATCGTATCGGCGAAGACCTCAATTTCTACAAACAGGCCATCAGCCTGCGGCAAAAGCGCCAAGAAGTGCTGGCCGCCAACATAGCCAATGCAGACACCCCCAACTACAAGGCGCGTGATTTCGACTTTACCGCCGCGCTGCGCGAGGCCATGAGCGAAAGCGGACTGAGGCTCGGCGACACCAGTCTGTCGCTGACATCAGCCAGGCATCTTCCCGGCCGGGCCGTATCGCCCGAGCCCGCAACGCTGCTGTACCGCCAGCCTTACCAACCCAGTCTGGACGGCAACACGGTCGATATGGACGCCGAACGCGTCCAGTTCGCCGATAACACGCTGCGCTACCAGAGCGACCTGACAGTGATGTCGGCCCGCATCAAAACGTTGATGGCGGCGCTGCAGCAATAAGCGGGCGCGCCAGCTTACACGATTCAAGGATTTCGTATGTCAGAGATGAGCATCTTCCAGATTGCCGGTTCGGCGCTTACTGCGCAGTCGCAGCGCATGAACGTGACCGCCAGCAACTTGGCCAACGCCGACAGTGCCGTGGGCCCGGATGGCCAGCCCTACCGGGCGCGGCAGGTCGTGTTCCAGATGACGCCACCTGCGGGCCGCCCGCAGCCTGGATCGGTGGGCGGTGTGCGCGTGGCCGCGGTAACAGAAAGCACTGCGCCTCCCCGCATGCAGTACGACCCCGACAGCCCCTTGGCCAACGCGGATGGCTACGTCACCTTGCCGAACGTGGATGTGGTCGCCGAAACCGTCAACATGATTTCGGCGTCGCGCTCTTACCAGGCAAATGTCGAGGTCATCAATACGGCTAAGACCCTGATGATGCGTACGCTCTCGATCGGCCAGTAGTCCTGTGCGGCACCAACGCTCATCACCTGACCACTCAGCAACGAACAACGCAATCCGCTTACCAGGGAACAACGCATGTCCACGATCACTCAGGCCAACACTGCAACCGGCGCCGCGCTGGCGGCTGCCGATGCCAATACCAAGAGCCTGATGGGCGATACTCAGGACAGGTTTCTAACGCTGCTGGTTACTCAGTTGCAGAATCAGGATCCTCTCAACCCGATGGACAACGCCCAGGTGACGTCGCAAATCGCCCAACTGTCCACGGTGAATGGCATCAACCAGCTCAACAACACCCTGTTGGCATTGTCGGGCCAGATGGATGTTTCGCAGTCCATGCAGGCGGCCAATCTGATCGGCAAGGGTGTGCTGGTGCCAGGCGCCAAGGTATCGCTGGGCGGCGAAACAGGGGCCAAGGAAGCCACGCCCTTTGGCGTCGACGTCATGTCGCCAGCGAAGCAGGTGATCGTTACCGTGCTGAACTCGGCGGGCGAGGCAGTGCGCCGCATGGAGTTGGGCCCAAAATCGGCGGGCGTCTTGTCGCTGCAGTGGGACGGCAAGAGCGACGCGGGTGTGGAGCTGCCTAATGGCGCTTACACCCTCAAGGTGGAAGCCACCAACAACGACGGTCAGCCGGTGTTGGCCGAAGCGCTGACCTATGGTCAGGTCGCCAGCGTGGCGTATTCATCCAGTGGTCTGCAGCTCGATCTTGGCCTCACTGGCATGCGCTCGCTGCTTGACATCAGGAAGATCATGTAAGGCTGGGTTTTATCCGCTTACACACTATTCAACAGGAAACGAGGTAAATCATGGGTTTCGGACAAGGGCTAAGTGGTTTGAACGCGGCGGCGCAGTCGCTGGATGTTATTGGCAACAACATCGCCAACTCGGGCACCGTGGGTTTCAAGTCGGCTACGGCCAGTTTCGCCGACGTGTATGCCAGCTCGCGCGTAGGCCTGGGCACCCAGGTTGCGGGCATCAACCAGCGTTTCACCATCGGTACCATCACAGGCACCGGCAACCAATTCGATATGGCTATTGACGGCGGCCGCGGGATGTTCCGTGTGCAGGATCCGAGCGGCAGTATTTTCTACACCCGCAACGGCCAATTCCATGCCAACAAAGACAACTACATCGTCAACGCCCAAGGCCAGCGGCTCACCGGCTATCCCGTAGGCTCCACCGACCCGGCGCCTGTCATGGTGCCGGCCGGAAACATCGCCCCCAAGGCCACCACCAGCATTACATCGGTGCTCAACCTTGACGCCAATGCGGCGCCGATACCGGCCACCCCCGCATTCGACCCAAACAACGCTGAAACCTACAACAACACCTTCCCGATCAACGTCTACGACAGCTTGGGCAACGCACACCAGTTGACGCAGTACTTCGTCAAGCGTCAGGGGGCGGCAGGTGATACCGACAGCAAGTGGGACGTTTACTATCGCCTTGACGGAAATGCCTTGAACGCCCCCGCCGCCGCCACGCAGATGATATTCGATGCTGGCGGCCGGCTCACGGCGCCCGCAGGCGGCGTGGCACTGCAGGCCACCGGGGTGGGCGGTGTAAATTCGCCCGCCGCCGACTTGAACATCAACGTCAACTACGGCGGCTCCACCCAGTTTGGGGGCGACTTCACCTATACCTTCAACCAGGACGGGTACAAGACGGGCGAGTATGCCAGCATGTCGATCGCGGCGGACGGTGCGATCGTAGCCAGCTACACCAATGGCCAAACCCAGACGTTGGGGTCGCTGGTGCTGGCACACTTTGCCAACCTGCAGGGCCTGCAGCCCGTGGGCGGCAATGCCTGGGCTGAAACATCAGAATCGGGCCAACCCATCCTGGGCCGTCCGGGTTCTAACGGCATGGCCGCCATCAAAGGCCAGGCGGTGGAAGAGTCCAACGTTGACATGAGCCAGGAGCTGGTCAACATGATCATCGCGCAACGCACCTACCAAGCCAACGCGCAGACGATCAAGACGCAGGATCAGGTGCTGCAGACCCTGATCAACATGCGTTAGGCCTGACTCATGGATCGTCTCGTCTACACCGCCGCCAATGGCGCGGCGCGTATCCTGGAACAACAGGCTGTCATCAGCAACAACCTGGCCAACGTCAATACCACGGGTTTTCGCGAGCAACTCGCGATCTACCGTTCTGTGCCAGTCAATGGTGAGGTTGGTTTGCCCACCCGGGTCAGCACAGTGGCATCCTCGCCCGGCAGCAAGATGGGGCAGGGCACGATGGTGGAAACCGGCGCGGCGCTTGATGCCGCCATTACCGGTGAAGGTTGGTTTGCCGTCCAGACCTTCAATGGTGAAGCCTATACCCGCGCCGGTGATTTTTCCGTCAACAACCAGGGGCTGCTGGTCAACATGCTGGGCATGCCTGTGTTGTCGGAGGATGGGGCGCCCGTTGAGATTCCCGATCGCGGCGCCGTGACGTTTTCCGGTGACGGCCAGATTACTGTGCTGGGCGCAGGCGACAACCCCAACGATGTGCAAGTGATTGGCCGGCTCAAGCTGGTCAACCCGCCGGTGGCAGAGATGACACGCGGCGACGACGGGTTGTATCGCGTGGCTGGCGGCCAAGCGGCACAGTCGGATCCGCAGGTGCGCATGGTGGCGGGCTTTGTCGAAAAAAGCAACGTCAACGCCGCTGAGGCCATGGTGGGCATGATTGCCAATGCCCGACGGTTTGAAATGCAGATGAAGATGATCCAGGACGCCAGCGCCAATGCCGAGCGCGCCAACTCGATTCTGTCTACCTCGTGATGAACATCAGACGCGCCGGCGCGCCGGCTGTGTCAAGGACATAAAAAATGATACGTTCCCTGTGGATTGCAAAAACCGGTCTGGAGTCGCAGCAGACCAATATGGATGTCATTTCCAACAACCTGGCCAACGTCAATACGACGGGTTTCAAGCGCGGCCGCGCCGTATTCGAAGACCTGATGTACCAAACCATCCGCCAGCCCGGCGCGCAAGTGGGTGCGGCCAATCAGCTGCCTTCGGGCTTACAGATCGGTACCGGCGTGCGGACGGTTGCAACCGAGCGCATCCACTCGCAGGGCAACCTGAAAGACACCGGTAACTCGATGGATATCGCCATACAGGGCCGAGGCTTTCTGCAGGTCGAAATGCCCGACGGTACATTCGCCTATACGCGCGACGGCAGCCTGCAGGTCGACCAGAATGGCCAGCTTGTCACTGCTGGCGGCTATCCGGTTCAACCGCCGATCAACATCCCCGAGAACGCACTGAGCATTACCATAGCGCGCGACGGCACCGTGTCGGTTACTCAGCCGGGCGCTACCGGTACAAATGTCGAGGTGGGCCAGCTGCAGTTGTCCACATTCATCAATCCGGCCGGCTTGCAGAGCGCTGGCGAAAATCTCTATGTCGAGACCGATGCGTCTGGCCCCGCGGCGTTTGCGCAGCCAGGTCTGGACGGTGCCGGCCTGGTCCTGCAACAGTACACGGAAACCTCCAACGTCAATGTGGCCGAAGAACTGGTCAACATGATCACCACACAGCGGGCCTACGAGATGAACAGCAAGGCCGTGCAGACTTCGGACCAGATGCTGGCCCGACTGACGCAGCTTTGATGAGCGCGCTCGCGTCCTGCCTGCCCTGACTGCCATCACCATGTTTCTGCGTATTTTCCGAATTCTTGTCCTGACGCTGGCCGGCGTACTCTGCGGCTGTGCCCTGATTCCGCCCGATCCCGTGGTCACGGGCCCTCTGACGGCGCAACCGCCGCTGCCGGGCCTGCCACCCGCCGAGCCCAACGGTGCCATCTATCAACCTACGGCATACGGCAGCTACCCGTTGTTCGAAGACCGTCGTCCGCGCAATGTTGGCGATATCGTCACTGTCATCATTCAAGAAAAGACCAACGCCGCCAAAAACGTGCAGACCTCGACCGATCGCAACGGCAAGGCCGGCTTCGGCGTTGAGGTGTCGCCGAACGTGGTGCCTGATGAACTCGCGCTCAGACAGCAGTTCGATATGGAAGGCAAGAACCAGGCTTCGGGGAAGGGATCCAGCAGGGCGGATAATAAGTTTGAAGGAACCATCACGACAACGGTTGTGGGCGTGCTGCCCAACGGCAACCTGCAGATCGCGGGCGACAAACAAATCGCCATCAATCGCGGCAGCGAACATATCCGCTTTTCGGGCGTGGTGGATCCGCGTTCCGTGACAGGCAGCAATACTGTTCTGTCCACCCAGGTGGCGGATGCCCGCATCGAGTTCCGCAGCAAAGGCACGATGGATGAAGTCCAGAACATGGGCTGGCTGCAGCGCTTCTTCCTGAATATTTCCCCCTTCTGACATGAACCTCGTTCTTCTTCGCTCCATACACTGCCGCCCGTCATTGCCTTGGGTGCGTATTGCGGTGGCCACCTTGTTCGGGCTGGTGCTTGCGTGTGGCACTGCGCAGGCAGAGCGCATCAAGGATCTGGCTAGCATTCAGGGCGTGCGCGACAACCAGCTTATTGGCTACGGCCTGGTGGTCGGCCTCGATGGCAGCGGCGACCAAGTACGCCAGACGCCATTCACGCAGCAGAGCCTGACCAATATGCTGTCGCAACTGGGGATCACCGTGCCCCAGGGCAGCAATATGCAGCTCAAGAACGTTGCTGCTGTGATGGTTACCACCACACTGCCGGCGTTCGCGCAGCCCGGCCAGTCGCTGGATGTCGTGGTGTCGTCAATGGGCAATGCCAAGAGTCTGCGCGGTGGTACGTTGCTCATGACACCGCTCAAGGGCGCCAACGGCCAAGTCTATGCGCTCGCCCAGGGCAATCTGCTGGTGGGCGGCGCGGGCGCACAAGCCGGCGGTTCCAGCGTGCAGGTAAATCAGCTCAATGGCGGCATCATTCCGGGCGGCGCCATTGTTGAACGGGGCGTGCCCACGATGTATGCGCGCGATGGCGTCATCCGGCTGGAGCTCAACAACACCGATTTTGGCACTGCGCAGAATGTCGTCGCGGCGCTGAACCGCCAGTTCGGCGGTGGGGTCGCGCAGGCGCAGGATGGCCGCGTGATTCGGCTGCAGGGTCCACGGGACCCATCCGCGCAAACAGCGTTCCTGTCGCAGGTGGAGAATTTGCAGGTCAAGCTGCCCCCGGCGCGCGCCAAAGTGATCGTCAATGCCCGCACTGGATCGGTGGTCATGAATCGTACCGTCACCATCGAAGAGGCCGCTATTGCGTATGGAAATCTGTCGGTTGTCATCAGTCGGGATGCGCAGGTCAGCCAGCCTGACACGCCTTTTGCAGGCGGCCAGACCGTGGTCACGGAGAGTACGCAAATCGAGATGCGCAGCGAGCGCGGTGGCCTGCAGCGGGTGCGCACCAGCGCCAACCTGGCGGACGTCGTGCGTGCGCTCAACTCACTGGGCGCGACGCCTCAGGACCTGCTGTCCATCCTGCAAAACCTGAAGGCTGCCGGCGCGCTGCGCGCGGATCTCGAGGTTATCTAGGAGGGGCCATGGGCTTTGTTCGTTATATTCCGCGCCCTGGCGAAGGCGCCGGCTCTACGCTTGATTTCAGCGGCCTGAATGCGCTCAGGCGCGGCCTGAAGGCGGGCGGCAACACGCCGGCCGCCGAGCGCGAGATTGCACAGCAGTTCGAGGCATTGTTCATCCAGCAGATGCTTAAGCAGGCGCGCAGCGCTGACGGCATGGGAACGCTGCTGGACAGCCAGCAGACCCGGCTGGCGCAGAGTATGAGCGACGAGCAAATGGCGCTTCAGCTATCGGAGAAAGGTATAGGCTTGGCCGAGGCACTGCTGGCGCAGATCCGCAGTGCGGGTTCGTCGGTTGATGATGCACAGTTGGGTGCGCAAGCCCCGGAGCTGGCGGCATCGCGGCTGCCCGGCCTGCGCTCGCGCATGCCCGACGAACGTAGCTATGAGGCGTCGTCCATCACCACTCTGCTCGAGAAGCTGACGGGCGGCTTGGTTCGGCGCGACTCGATCGCCGGCCGAGCCATATCGGCCATAGAGGGCGCGCCTAAGCATATCCGTGATTTCGTAGCCAGCCTTGGCGATGCCGCGCGCACGGCGGCACGCGAAAGCGGCCTGCCCGAGAAGCTCGTGCTCAGCCAAGCGGCATTGGAATCCGGCTGGGGCAAGCGCGAGATCCGCGGCGAAGATGGTGCCAGCAGCTACAACCTCTTCGGCATCAAGGCCGGTGCGAGCTGGAAGGGCAAGGTGGTGCACGTGATGACGACGGAGTACGAGAATGGCGTGCCGCGCAAGCTGATGCAGCCTTTCCGTGCCTACGATTCGTATGCCGAGTCTTTCGCCGATTATGCGCGGCTGATTACGCAGAGCACACGCTACAGCGCCGTAACTGATGCAGGTTCCGCTGAAGAAGCTGCGCGCCGGATCCAGGAAGCCGGCTATGCCACTGATCCGGCGTATGCCGAAAAGCTGATTTCCATCATGAGCTACTTCGACCATGGGACCCGCACACATCGTACATAAGGTACATAAGGGTCGTCGCACTGCCATAGACGCTGCGGCACCCTAAATTCCAGGCCCGATGTGCCGTAAAGCCTCATGTAATGATTTAACGCGCGGTGGGCCCAGGTCTGTCGCGGTTTGGAGCTGAAGCCCCCATGAATTTAGCCAATCTTGGCCTGTCCGGCCTAAATGTCGCGCAAAACCGCCTGCAGACCGTGGGCCACAATATCAATAACGCGGCAACCGAGGGGTATAACCGTCAATCGGTACTCGTCTCCACAGCGGGGGCTACCGCCACGGCTGCCGGCTATATCGGCCGGGGCGTGCAGGCGGTTACGGTGCAACGCGCCTACGACGGCTTCCTGTTCCGGCAACTGACGCGCGCGCAGACTGAGGGCGCTCGCATCGCGGCCTACGGCAACGAGATCACGCAGATCAACAACCTGTTGGCCGATCGTACCGTCGGCATCACGCCCGCGCTGCAGAAGTTTTTCGACGGTATCCAGGCTGTGGCGTCGGCTCCCGCCGACAGCGCCGCGCGACAGGAGCTGTTGGGCCGGGCCGCCAGCTTGGCCAGCCAGATCAACGACACTAACGCTTTTCTCGACGAACAGCGCAACAACGTCAATACACAGATCACCACGGTGGTCACACAGATCAATAGCTACGCCGAGCGCATTCGCGACCTGAACCAGCAAATCGTCAATGCCAAGGCTTCGGCGTCGAATCACGCGCCGAACGACTTGCTCGACCAGCGTGACCAGCTTGTTTCCGAGCTGGGGCAGCTTGTGGGCGTCAATGCCGTCGAGCAGGACGGTGTGATCAGTCTCACGATCGGCAATGGCCAACTGCTGCTGGGGGGCGATACGGTATTCCCGCTCAGCGCCCAGCCGTCACAGGCGGATCCCGCCCGCGTAATCGTGGCCTATAGCGTGCCCGCAACAGGTGGCGGCACGCTACAGGTAGAAATGCCCGAGCACCGTGTGCAGGGCGGCAAGCTGGGAGGGCTGGTGGCTTACCGGCGCGAAGCGCTTGATGCGGTGCAGAACGACTTGGGTCGGTTGGCGGTGGGTGTCGCCACCGCGGTTAACGCGCAGCATGCACAGGGTGTCGATCTATCCGGCACGGCCGGCCAGGTATTTTTCTCGCTGAGGCCCATTACGCCCATTCCGGCGCAGGGCAACAGCGGAACGGGCGGCTTGACAGCCGTATTCAGCAGCGCCAATCAACTGACCGCCCAGGATTACTCCATTGAGCGCACCGCAACCGGCTTTACCGTCACCAGCGTCCCGGGCGGTACGGTGACCGCCATTACCGGCGACACAGGTGTCGTGGATGGCGTGGAGTTTACCTTTGACAGCACGACCCCCGTGGGCGAGAGCTGGCTGGTGCAACCCACGCGCTCGGCTGCTGCGGGCTTCTCGCTGGCATTGACCGACCCGGCGACTATCGCGGCAGCGGCAGTCGGTGCCGGCACAGCCAACGGCGACAACGCCCTGGCCATGGCCAGGCTGCAAACCGGCAAGCTGCTGGGCAATAACTCCATGAGCCTGAACGAAGCCTTCTCGCAGATCGTCAACAAGGTCGGCGTGCTGACTCAGCAGAACACCACGGAAGCCAAAGCGCAGAAGACCCTGATCGAGCAGAATTATGCCGCGCAGCAGGCAGTGTCGGGGGTGAATCTGAACGAAGAATACGTGAGCCTGCAGCGTTACCAGGAGCAGTACCAGGCAGCGGCGCGGCTGATCGACGTCAGCAGCACGCTGTTCGACACGTTGCTGGGTATGCGCAACTAAGCCGTATTCAGTCCGCGCCATAAGCGCGTGCGCCTTACGTCAATGATTGTTTAACGGGTTTTCCATCATGCGCATCAGCTCTACTCAGTTTTATCAAACCGGCCTGTTCGCTATAAATTCGCAACAGTCCGAAGTCGTGCATCTGTATAAGCAGCTGGGCAGCGGCAAGCGTATGGTCACGCCAGCGGATGATCCCTTGGCCGCCGCGCAGGCCATCAATCTCAGCCAGTCCAAGTCGCTCAGTCAACGCTATGCGGACAACCGGTCCGTGGCCAAGCAGAACCTGGGGGTGGAAGAAAATACGCTCTCATCGGTTACCACGCTGCTGCAGGACATCAAGACGCGCCTGGTCGAGGCCGGTAATGGCACCATGTCCAACGAAGACCGCGCCACGCTAGCCAATGTGCTGCGCAATGCCCGCACCAGCTTGCTTGGCCTGGCCAATGCCACGGACGGCAACGGGCAATACCTGTTTTCGGGTTCGCGCGGCGAAGTAGAGCCTTTTCAAGAAACCGGCGCAGGCGTCGTTTACAACGGTGATGCCCTGCAGCGCAATATTCAGGCCGATCAAACGCGTCTGATTCCGGGCAGCGATACGGGAACCGACGTATTCAACCGCGCAGCGCCCGGCACCAGCAGCTATCTCACGCGCGCGGGCGCTGCCAACGGGGGTACGGGTGTAGTCGGCAAGCCGCTCATTGAGAACCCGGCTGGCACGGGTATCGGCAGTACGTTCAGCCTTACCTTCACTGCTGCGCAGACCTTTGACGTAATTGTGACTGCGCCTGACGGCACCACCCAAACATATAACGGCATTGCTTACGACGCGGCCAGCGGCAGAGTTTCGCTGCCGGGCGGCATCCAGATTTCGGTGACAGGCGCGCCACAGGCTGGCGACACATTCGTGGCCGAGCCGGCGGCAGGTGCGGGCGCCGATCTCAATATATTTGACACCTTGGAAGGCATGATCGCCGCGCTTCAGCTCAACGTTCAGGATAACGCCGTCGAGACGGCGCAGTTCCAGAATGCCCTGGGGGCTACCATCCAGCGTGTCGATGTCTCTTACAACAACGTGCTCACCGTGCGTGCTTCCGTGGGCGCCCGCCTGAATGAGCTGGACGCGCTCGACGCCAACGGCAGCCAGCGTACGCTGGGTTACACCGCCCAGTTGTCCGGGTTGGAAGACCTGGATTATTACGCGGCCTCCACTAATCTCCAGCTGCGTCTGTCCGCACTCGAAGCGGCGTCGTTGGCTTTCCAGAAGATCCAGGCAACCAGCCTGTTCAATATCAAATCGAGCTGAAAATGAGCGTTTCGAACCTGCAACTCAGAAGTAGTCTGCCAGCGTTGTTGCTGGTGGTGTTTGCAGCCGCGGCGGCGGCAGTCGCCGCAGGCTGGTATGCACACGCGCAGGCGGGTGCCGTACTGGTGCAGGCGCTGGGCGAGACGGCGGCCCCTGTTGCCGCGTTTACCGAGCGCTATGCATGGCTGGACATTGCGTTCCCCCTGCTGCTGCTGCTGGCCATACTGGCGGCAGGCTTTGGCGCTGCACTGGTTGTGCGCGGCGTGCTGCGTCCGCTGGATATGGTAACGATGCAGTTCGAACGCTTGGCGGGTGGCGATCTTTCCGCACCTGAGGAGGTCGAGGTCGGCAACGAGATAGGCGCCTTGTCCCAGGCCGTCCGACAACTGCAGGAGAACCTGGCCCGCTCTGTGGTAAGTGTGCGGCGCGGCTTGCATAAGCTGCAGGATGGCGCACAGCAGATCGTCGACGGCAATACCGAGTTGAGCAGCCGCACCGAAGAGCAGGCGGCAGCGTTGCAGCAAACAGCAGCCAGCATGGAACAGCTTTCCAGCACGGTACGCCAGAACGCGGACAACGCGCGCCAGGCCAATCAACTGGCGTCGGCCGCTTCGGACGTGGCGCAGCGTGGCGGTGAATCGGTCGGCGAAGTCGTGGTGACCATGGATGGCATCTCCGCCAGTTCGCGCAAGATCTCCGATATTGTCGGTGTAATCGACAGTATTGCCTTCCAGACTAATATTCTGGCGCTTAATGCAGCGGTCGAAGCCGCTCGCGCGGGCGAGCAGGGCAAGGGCTTCGCTGTAGTCGCTTCCGAGGTACGAGCACTGGCACAGCGCAGCGCGCAGGCAGCCAAAGAAATCAAAGTGCTGATCGAGGATTCCGTCCGCAAGGTGTCCGAAGGGTCGGCGCAGGTCGAACGTGCTGGCGCCACAATGCATGAGATCGTGAATTCGGTTGCCCGTGTCACCGATATCATGGGCGAAATCTCCGCTGCCACGGCTGAACAGTCCACGGGTATCGACCAGATCAATCGCGCTGTGTCGCAGATGGATCTGGTGATTCAACAGAATGCGGCGCTGGTGCAGCGCGTTGTTGGCGCCGCCTCGGGCATGCGCGAGCAGGTCACTGGCGTAAACGGTTCTCTGCTCGAGTTCCGCACGCAGGAGCAACCAGTCATCGATATGCCCGCGCGGGACGTGCCTACCCGCGACGTGCCCATGCGTGATATGCCTGTACGCAAGGCCGCCGCACAGCCTGGGGTTGAAGAGGCGCGCGCGTCCAAGAGTCCGGCCGCCCTGGGTATAGGGGCTTCCCGTGCTAGCGCTGCTGCCGCGTCTGCCAGGAAGGTCGCAACAGCAAGCGACACACGCACGGCGCCGACCGCCCAACAGTCGTATGTTATGAAACCGGCCGGACGGGCTGGCAAATCAACGGCAGCGGAGGAGGACTGGGTCGAGTTCTGACCAGGGAGCTGCATTTCACTTATGCGGCAAGGAGGGCCGGGCCTTTTTGGGCCCGGTTGCCGCACTTGTTATAGCTAAACATCGAACAGGTACAACTATGTCGAATACGCCAGCCCAGCCCACCGCGCAGGGCAAAATCAAGAAGCGCGGGAAACGCAAACCTTTCCGGTTCAGCGACGCGAAGGTCAGCACAATGCTCATGGCGGTACTAGGAACATTCCTGGTATTGTTGATCGGCGTGGGCAGCATGGGCGCGTGGTTTCTGTCCCAAAGCCTGGACCAAATGAATGCCATGGAGCGTCAGAGCACCCGTGCGGCGCGCATTCACGCGCTTGGCCAAGCCATGATGGATGTTCGCGTGGCCCTGCTGGTGGCAGCCAATTATCAGGAACAGGCGCACAGCAAGAACGACCGCGAAATGGGGGCAAAGGCTACGGCGATGATTGCCGGTGCCGAAGCGAAGCTGGATGAAATCGGCAAGGTGTATAACGCGTTTCGCAAGGACGCACCAGAAGGCGGCGAGGCTCGCCGCCTGACAACTCGCATTGTCAGTGCCTACCAGCCGTATCTCGACGACGGCGTGACGCCTATGGTGCAGGCATTGCAGAGCAATGACTACAGCTCGTTCTATTTCATCAACAACGAGTTTGGGATGGTGCGTAGTGAGGCCTTCGAGAAAGCGGTCGAGCAATATGCGGCATACATCAACAAGGTGTATCAGGATCTCTATGTACAGGCGGAGCAAAGCTTCCAGACCGCACTAATCGCTATTGGCGCGGCGCTTGCAGTCGGTCTGATTCTGATGATTGCCATGCGTATGGTCTTCGGGCGTGTGGTGGTGCGTCGTCTGGTGCAGGCGGGCCACCACTTTGATCGCATTGCCGACGGCGACCTGACCGAACGCATCGAGGTGGGCGCTCGCAACGAGATCGGACTGCTGTATGAAGCGCTGCGGCGCATGCAAGAAGGCCTGACGCGCACGGTAAGCACGGTTCGCGCTGGTGTGGAAGAGATCACGCTGGGCTCGCGCGAGATCTTCATGGGCAACACGGATCTGAGCAGCCGCACCGAGCAGCAGGCGGCTTCGTTGCAGGAAACCGCGGCGAGCATGGAGCAGTTGTCCAGCACGGTGCGCCAGAACACCGATAACGCGAATCAGGCCGATGTGCTGGCCAAGAGCGCGTCTGAGGTTGCCGGACGGGGCGGTCGCGCGGTGTCGGAGGTGGTGCAGACCATGAACGAGATCTCGACCAGCTCAGGCAAGATGGCCGAGATTGTTGGGGTGATCGATGGCATTGCCTTCCAGACCAATATTTTGGCGCTGAACGCGGCGGTGGAAGCGGCGCGGGCCGGCGAGCAGGGCAAGGGTTTTGCGGTGGTGGCGGGCGAGGTTCGCTCGCTTGCCCAGCGCAGCGCGCAGGCGGCCAAGGAGATCAAGGTGCTGATCGAGGAGTCGCAGTTGAAGGTGCAGGCGGGCGCGCGCCAGGCGGGCGAAGCGGGCGAGATCATGCGCGAGGTGGTGGGTTCGGTCCAAGGGGTGACCACGATCATGGCCGAGATATCCTCGGCATCGCGCGAGCAGTCCGAAGGGATCGAGCAAGTGAATCAGGCGGTGGCCGAGATGGATGGCGTGGTGCAGCAGAACGCATCGCTGGTGGAAGAGGCGGCTGCGGCGGCCGGGTCGCTGCAGGAGCAGGCGACGCGCCTGAGCGATGCGGTGGCGGTGTTCAAGATTGGCCCCGGAGAAGTGATCGACATGCAGGACAAGGAACTTGCGCTGCGCGAACCCGATGCTCGTATGGCGCTGGCAACCTAAGCCAGAAAGAGGTGGGTGGCTGCGCACCTCTCATCGTGCCTGATAGCCGCGTACGCGGCTATCAGGTGGCTTCAACGTGTAGCCAGCGCGTTGGCCAATTTTGCCATGGTGCTGTAGCCCTGCTCGAAGAGATGGGCCAGAAATGGGGAGGACTGCGGCAGGACGATGGTCAGCAATACCAGGCCTGTCAGCAGGCTGATCGGAAAGCCAACTGCAAATACAGAAAGCTGCTGAGCGGTGCGGTTCAGGATGCCAAGTGCAAGATTGATTGTCAGCAAGATGATGATGAGCGGCAGCGCCAGCAGCATGCCGGACACCAGCACTTGGCTGCTCCATTCCAGCAGCACGCCCCAGCCATTGACATCCAGCGCGCCGGGCGCGATAGGCAGCACCTCAAAGGTGCGCAGCACCGTACCAAGCATCAGTAAATGGCCATTGAGCGCCAGGAACAAAAGCGTGGCCATTACATTCATGATGCGCGACAGGACTGCTGTGTTGGCGCCTGTGCCTGGGTCGAAAAACGACGCAAATGAAAGGCCCATCTGCAAACCGACGAATTCGCCTGCTGTCTGCACCGCTGCAAACGTAATGCGCATGATCAGGCCTAGCGCCAGGCCGATCAATACTTGCTGAATGGCCAGCCATAAGGCCGCGATGGATGCCGTCGGAACTTGTGGAAGCGGATCGAGGGCAGGTGCAATGGCCAGTGCCAGCAGTGCCGACAAGCCCACTTTGACGCGCGTGGGGATCGAGGACTCGCCCAGCACGGGTGCGGCGCCCGCCAGCGCCATGATGCGGAAGAACGGCCACAGAAAAGCGTTGATCCAGGCGTAAAGCTGGTCGATGTTGACGTCGAGCATGGGTGCGGCCTTATCAGGAGACCAGCCCCGGGATCTGCGTCAGCAATGCCTGCATGTAGACCACCATATTGCTGATCAGCCAGGGCCCCAGCAGCACGAGGGCGGCGCCTACGGCCAGCAGCTTAGGAATGAATGACAGCGTCATCTCGTTGATCTGCGTAGCGGCCTGGAAGATGCTGATGACCAGCCCCACGAGCAAGGTGACCAGCAGTAGGGGGCCCGCCATGATCAGTGCGAGCTTCATGGCCTGATAGGTCATGGACATGACGGTTTCGGCGGTCATGGTTCAGCACTCACTATTGGTAGAAGCTACGGGCCAGCGAGCCCAGCAACAGGTGCCAGCCATCCGCTAGCACGAACAGCATCAGCTTGAATGGCAGGGAGATAGTGACCGGCGGCACCATCATCATCCCCAGCGCCATCAGCACACTGGCGACGACCAGGTCGATGATCAAAAAGGGGATAAAAATGGTGAAACCGATCTGGAACGCGGTCTTGAGCTCGCTGGTGACAAAGGCCGGCACCAGTACGCGCAGCGGCGTGTCTTCGGGGGCCCGCAATTCGGTAATGCCCGCCATATTGGCGAACAGCGAAAGATCGGCCTCGCGCGTCTGGCGCAACATGAAGGCATGCAGCGGTTTTGCGCCCCGATCCAGGGCTTCCTGGAAGGAGATGCTGTTGGCGGCGAGTGGCTGGTAGGCGTCGGCGTAGATGCGGTCGAACACCGGCGACATCGCGAAGAAGGTGAGGAACAACGCAATGCCGATCAGCACGGAGTTTGGCGGCGCGGTGCCGGTGCCCATGGCGTTGCGCAGCAGCCCCAGCACGATGATGATGCGTGTAAAACCCGTCATCATCATCAACATTGCCGGCAGAAAGGACATCATCGTCAGCATGACCAGGGTCTGGATGCTGAGCGACCAGGTTGCCCCGCCGCCGGCATTGGGGGTGGATGTGATGGAGGGCAGCGCCAACTGGGCCGCGCTCTGCAGCGGCCAGAACGCTGCGGCAAACAGTATGATGGCGATAGCACAGGCAAGGCTGCGGCCCGCGCGGGCGGTGCGGCTCGGCTTGAAGGCGTAGCTGCGGCAGGTGGCTGCTGCGGGCATTATTGCTTCCCGAGCGCCCGCGCAAGCGCGGCCGAGAAGCGCGCGGTGGCAAATGGCTGCCTTGCGGCAGTTGTGTAAGAGCGGGCGGCGTCTTCGCCGGCATCCGATTGCCACGCCGCATCCGGTGCGGATCGCGGGGGCAGTACATGCAGCAGCGAGAGCTGCTGCGGGCCGACTCCGATCACGAGACGTGTCTGCTCGACCTCAATGATGGCGAGCGACTGGCGCGCGCCCAGGCTGCGACTGGCGATCAGGCGTATCTGCTCGCCGCCGGCGCCCCGCAGGAGCCCCGTCTTGCGGCATGCCCAGGCAACTGCCAGGATCAGCGCGACAATCAGTGTCAGGCTGCCGATCAGCCGCAGAATGGAGATATCGGTCATGTTGTAGGTCGCCGCTCAGCGGCGGCTGTTCAGGCGGCTAATGCGGTCGGACGGCGTGACAATATCTGTCACGCGGATGCCATACTTGTCGTCTACGACGACCACCTCGCCCTGGGCGATAAGGTAGCCGTTGACGAAGATATCCATGGGCTCGCCGGCCAAACCATCGAGTTCGACCACTGAGCCTTGCCCCAATTGCAGGATGTTCTTGATGGTAAGGCGCGTGCGGCCAAGCTCCACCGACAGTTGCACGGGGATATCCATGATCATGTCGATGTCGCTGTTGCCTTCCACATCGGCGTTGGCGAGCGGTTTGAATACGGGCTCCACCGCTGGCGTCGGCGTGGCAGGTGCAGCTGTGGCCGCGGTTTGTTCGGCCAGTGCGCTGGCCCAGTCGTCGGTGCCCAGTCCATCGGCCTGAGTGGTGCTGGTGCCGGCCTGCTGTTCAGCGAATGCGGCGGCCCAGTCGTCGGCGCTATTGTCGGCCGGCTGGCTGCCCTGCGGGGTGTCCTTGGATTGGTCGGTCATTGTTGAGGCTCGTTGAGTTCGGTTTCAGAGTTGGCCAGAATGCGTTTGACGCGCAGGGCGTAGCGTCCGTTGAAAGTACCGTAGCCGCATTCGAGGACTGGCACGCCGCCCACGTGCGCCTGCACGGTTGGCGATGGCTCGATAGGAAGGATGTCGCCGACCTGAAGCTGGAGCAGTTCGCGCACGCTGGTATGGATCTGGGCAAACTCCGCCACCAACTCGACGTCGGCGCTGCGCACCTGGCGCGACAATTGTTGCGTCCAGCGCTGGTCAATGTCGCCCGCGTTCGCGTCCTGAAGCGGGCGCGTGAGCAGGTCGCGCAAGGGTTCGATCATCGAGTAGGGCATGCAGATGTTCAGGTTGCCCCCCGTGGCCCCCAGCTCAATATTGAACGAGGTGGTGACGACGATTTCATTGCTGCTCGTGATGCTCGCAAACTTGGTGTGCATCTCCGAGCGTATGTATTCGAACTGTATCGGATGCACCTGCTCCCAGGCTTCGGCGTAGCTTTCCAGCGTGAGGTTGAGCAGGCGCCGGATGATGCGTTGTTCGGTAGTGGTGAAATCCCGGCCTTCCACGCGCATGCTGTAGCGGCCATTTCCACCGAACATACTGTCGATGACGAGAAAGACCAGGTTGGGATCGAACGTGAACAGGGACACACCGCGAAGCGGCTTCATGGCTACCATATTCAGATTGCTGGGCACCGGAAGGTTGCGTTCGAAATCGGAATACTTCTGGATGCGGATGGCGCCGACTGTGATATCGGCATTACGGCGCATGAAAGAAAGCAGAGTGCTGCGCAGCCTGCGTGCAAATCGCTCGTTGATGAGCTCGAGCGTTTGCATGCGGTGCCGCACGACGCGATCAGGAGACGTCAGGTCGTAAGGGCGTACACCGCCCACATTGGCACTGTCAGCCGGCGTTTTAGGCTGGCTTTCGCCGGTTACCCCGGCAAGCAGGGCATCGACTTCGTCTTGCGACAGCATGCTGCTTTGGTAGGACATTTACTGGACCACGAAAGCAGTAAACAGCACATCGCGGATGCGGGGGCCGTTGGGCTGCGGGGAGTAGGGTGCGCTGAGCACCTGCTTTAACTGGCTGACCAGGCTGGCACGTCCTTCGGGCGTCTGGATTTTTTCGGGATCTTGCAGTGCCAGCAGCCTGAGCGTGCGATCGCGGGTTTCAGGCATGTACGTTCGGACAATGCCCGCCGACGCCTGATCTTCCAACCGCAGCGTGATGGCGACATAAAGCACGCGACTGCGATGGCTATTGTCCAGCGTGACGGTAAACGGATCGAGCGGCGCGAATATAGGCGTTGCGAGGGGAGCGGTTGTTGCAGCGGATTCGGCAGTCGCGGCCTCTACTGAGCCGCCTTTGCCTAGGCCGAAATAATCAAGAACCAGAACCGTGACGCCGACACTGATTGCAACGATGAAAAGCATGGCCAGAAGCGACCTGGCGAATTTCGCGGATTTACTGGGTTCTTTCTTGGGCATGTCGCGATCGACAGGAGTTACGGGTTGGATGATTGGGCATCATGCTCGCGGCAAGGTGGGCCCGAAGGCGGATGTACACGTCGCTACGTTATTACACAAGTATCATTGTGCAGCATGGCTGCGCCACCAATGCAGGCGAATAAGGTCAGTAATCGGTGATAGCTTTCGAGATTCAGACTGTGGCTCGCATATTGCATCAGGCGAAGGTATCCACCAACTTATCGGTGGCAGGCTGGCGCGTTGGCCGCACGTGGGTGTCCGCGGACGTGGTGGTGTCAGCCTTGACCTCGGACGCCTGGCGGTTGGCCTTCGCTTGTTGCGCGGCCTGCTCAAACCCTTGACCAGCTTGGCCGTGGTCGCTGACGTTGGCCTGTCCGAGCGACAGACCAGCCTGCGAGAGCAACTGCTGCAGTTGAGGCAGTGCTTGTTCGACAGCGTTGCGTACGCTGGCATGCGCAGAAACAAAGCTGGCGTGCGCAACGCTATCGCTTACGTTCAGGATGATGCGCAGAGGGCCGAGTTCGGGCGGATCAAGCCGCAGCTCGGCAGTGTGCGGCTGCGTGTCGGCACCTTGGGCGAGAGCGACAAACTGGCGGCCAAACTCCATGGGCCATTGCGCGCTCTGCAGCGGTGCGGCAACCTGACCGCTTGCGCCATACAGGAGCGCGGATGCTGGCTGAGGCAAGCCTGCGGCGGTGAGGTTCAGGCCGGGCGGCAACAGCCCTTGCAGTTGGCTGGTATGCCCGGCGGCGGCATCGGCAGCCTCTATGGTCGCGGCGCTAAGCAGGGCATCTCCTGTTTGGCTGGCGGTAAACGCAGCCAGTGCCTGCTGCGGGTTGGCGAACGTAGGGCGGCTGGTATCGGGCGCGGTATCGTTCAGGCGCGCCTGCATGGCGCGCACGGCTCGAAAGGCGCCATCGGTCTGGATCAGACGACCCTGGACGGATGTGAGGCGTGTACCGGGATGATTGCCGGGCAGTTGCGCGGCGGTGCCGATAGCGTGTGCCGGCAGCGCGGCGGCGCGCAAGCCGCTTTCGTTGGTTGCGAGCGTTGCTGCGCTACTGAAGCTTGTCGCCGCTGGCGCGGCGAGAAGGGCTTCTTCAGGGCGCGCGCCTGACGGCGTTGCCGCCGCATGCAGGCTGCTTTGCACCGGAACGGTGTGTGTGCCCGCAGTGGCTGTGGCATCGACGCCAGCCGTATTGGTGGGCGCAGCCTCACGGCCGGCTCGCATGCCTTGCTGAAGCATTGCTGCCTGCAGCGCGATATCCAGAGCCAGGGCGGGCAAGCCTTCTGTGCCGTCGTCTTGGTCGTCGTGAGCCGCGCCGAGGTCTGGCTCGGTGGCCTGGCCGGCCGCGTCGGCGGTGCCTTCAACCGTGTCGATGGCGGCGGCGTCCTGGGGTTTTTCCGATTGCGTGTCGCGGGGTCGAGAGGCAGGAGACTGGGCGTTTACCTGCCGTGGCGCCGCCTGCTGGTGCCCAGCCAGGATCTGCGTGAATCCGCGGTCGCCGTCGGGCATCGATGCGGGCGGAGGGCTTGTTTCGGTGCGGCTGGCGGCTGACAGGGGCGGTATATTCATGGCGGCGTCGATCAATGGTTTTGTTGTTGGCGGCGACGGTACAGGATGGCCGAGTGCTCGTCGTAGCGACGCTGTTCGGCCCGGTTCTCCCGGTGCTGCAACTGTTGCTGGTGCCGCGACTCCAACGCTTCAAATGAATTCAGGCGCTTCTTCTGGTCGCGCCAATGCTCGCGGCCGGTATTCACCTGGATATCCAGCTGCGCGAGCACCTTATTCTGCTGCATGATTGCTTGATCCAAAGTGGCAATAAAGCGGTTGAAATTCTGATAGTTCGATGCTGAAATGCCCAACTCGCCGGCCCGCTGCAGGCGTTCAACGTAATCCATGCGGTAGCCCTGCAGCATCGAAAGCTGCTGTTCGGCGCTGCGCCGTTCGTCCATCAGGCCGCGTAGATGGCGCCCAGCCCCTTCCAGCCCTTCCTGGGCAAGATCGATCAGCGTTTTCAGTGATGCGCGTTCAGCCATGTTGGTTCATTACAAAGGAAAGCCGCGTCCGCGGTCGGGCCCCAGCAGTTGCGCCAGTTCACGAGCTGCAGACTCGTAGCTGCTGCGCGTTGAAATATCCTGCTGAAGGTAAGCTTCCAGATGTGGATACATCCGGATAGCCTCGTCGATCTGCGCGTCGTTGCCGGCCGTGTAGGCACCTACGGCAATCAGGTCGCGGTTGCGCTGGTAGCGCGACAGCATCTTCTTGAAGGTGTGCACCATCGAGAATTGCTGCGTGGGCACAACGGCCGACATCACGCGCGAGATGGACGCTTCGATATCAATGGCGGGGTAGTGGCCGGCTTCCGCCAGGCTGCGTGACAGCACGACGTGGCCGTCCAGGATCGCACGGGCCGAATCCGCAATGGGATCCTGCTGATCGTCGCCTTCGGTCAGCACGGTATAAAAGGCGGTAATGGAGCCAGCTTCGTGCCCGTTGACCGGCGCGCCATTGCCTGCGCGCTCGACCAGCGCCGGCAGCTTGGCAAACACCGATGGCGGATAGCCCTTGGTGGCGGGCGGCTCGCCAATAGCCAGTGCAATTTCCCGCTGCGCCATGGCATATCGGGTAAGCGAGTCCATAATGAGCAGCACGTGTCGGCCTTGATCGCGAAAATGCTCGGCCAGTCGTGTGGCATAGACCGCGCCTTGCAGGCGCAGCAGGGGCGACACATCGGCGGGGGCCGCCACGACCACGGCGCGCCGCATCCCTTCAGGCCCCAGGTTGTGCTCGATGAACTCCTTCACTTCGCGGCCGCGCTCACCGATCAAACCGACGACGATGACATCAGCCTGTGTATATCGGGCCATCATGCCCAGCAGCACACTCTTGCCCACGCCGGAGCCGGCAAACAGGCCCATGCGCTGGCCCCGGCCGACCGTCAGCAGACCGTTGATGGCGCGCACGCCCACATCCAGTACAGTGTCCACCGGCGCGCGTTGCAGCGGATTGATGGTCTGTGCAGAAAGCGGCGCTGTGTCGACGTGGCCCAGGGCACCCAGATCATCCAGCGGCCGGCCCGCGCCGTCGAGTACGCGGCCCAGCAGTGCGTCGCCTACCGGAAGGCGGTGCGACTGTACGCTGGCGGCGCTAGGGGTGCCGGCTTGTGGCAAACGGCTGTGTGCGGCGGGTTCGATGGGGATGACGCGGGCCCCGGGCGGCAGGCCCGAGATATCGCTTTGCGGCATGAGGTAGAGCGTCCGGTCGTGGAAGCCGACGACCTCGGCATCGGCCCAGCGGCCTGCGCCAGCGGAGATTTCGATGCGACAGGCCGCGCCCACAGCCAGCCTCAGGCCCGTGGCTTCCAGCACCAGGCCCGTGGCGCGGGTGACGCGCCCCGACTGATGCCAGGATTCGGTGGCGGCCACCTGTCGGCTATGTTTTTCCAGCAGCGTGCGCCAAGCGCCCGCCGAATGAGGCGCGGCAGGGTCACCCACGGCTGTCATGCTCCGTTGCTCTGCCCAACGCTGCAAGTACGCGTTGCCAGCGCGTGGCAAGGGTAGCGTCTACGCTGCCAAGCACGGTGTTTGCGATGCAGCCGCCGCGCGCGATCGTTTCGTCAGGCATCAGGCGCCACGGCCCCGCCGATGGGTCGCTTTCAAGGTGCTCCCGCACCAGCGCGGCGTCGTCTGGATGCAGGCGCACCGTCACCAGCGCGTCGGGGTCGGCCTGTGTGCGCAGTACATCGCGCACCAGATCGAGTATTTTCTCTGGTTGCATATCCAGTGTGCTGTGCAGCACCTGCTCTGCAATGCGGATGGCCAGCGACACTAGCGCTTCGCCGGTTTCCGCTTCAAATGCATGTACCGATTGGGCCAGGCCATCCGCGAGGCTAGCCAGTTGCCGTGCCTTCGCGTGCGCGTCCGCCGCGCCGTCTTCACGGCCTTGAGCCAGGCCGGCTTGGTAGCCGGCATCATAGCCTTGCTGGTGGCCGGCGGCTGTCCCTTCCCGCAAGCCCAAAGCGTGGCCTTGCGCATAGCCTTCTTCGTGGCCGCGGGCCTTTGCATCGTCGTGCAACTGCAGCGCCTGAGCGTGCATTTTCCTGGCTTGGGCTAGCGCGGTGGCCAGCGCGTTGTGTTCGGCAGCGTCGCCTTCGGCACGGGCTTGCGCGTTGGCGACGGCACGGCCAGGCCGGCGCGGGGCTAGAGCTTCGGGCCGCCAACGCTGCCAGGCGCTCGCGATGGTGTCGGCGTGTTCGGGGTGATCAGACATATTCGTCGTTTCCGAGGCCGCTCAGGCTGAACTGGCCCGATTCGGCGAGCTTGCGGGCGATCTGGACAATGCGCTTCTGCTCTTCTTCCACCTTGGACATGCGCACCGGCCCCTGGGCTTCCAGGTCGTCGCGCAGCATCTCGGCCGCGCGGTTGGACATGTTGCGAAAGAACTTGTCGCGTAGCTCGTCGGGCGCGCCCTTGAGCGCGATTGTGAGCTGCGTAGTGTCGACTTCCTTGAGGATGAGCTGGATGGCATTGTCTTCGATGTCCGCGAGGTTCTCGAACACAAACATTTCGTCTACGATGCGCTGCGCCAGGTCAGCGTCAAGCTCGCGCAAGCTGTTGACAACGGCCTCTTCTTCATTGCTGCTCATGAAGTTCAGGAGCTCGGCCGCGGTGCGCACACCGCCCATCTTGCTGCGCTTCGCGCCTTGGCCGGATAGCATGTCGTTGAGCACTTCAGTCAGTTCGTTCAGTGCGGCAGGCTGTACACCGCCAAACGTGGCGATTCGCAGCATTACGTCATTGCGCAGGCGTTCATTCAGCATTGCCAGAACAGCCGACGCCCGGTCGCGTTCCAGGTGTACCAGTATGGTGGCAATGATCTGCGGGTGTTCATCGGCGATGAGTTCCGCGACGCTGTTGGCGTCCAGCCAGTTCAGGGCGTCGATGCCATTCGCCCCGTCGCCGGCTTCGAGAATATCTTCAATCAGGCCGGCGGCACGGTCATTGCCCAGCGCTTTGTTCAGCACGGTGCGGATATAGTCGTCAGAGCCCAGTGTGACAGCCAGGAACTGGTCGGCCTCCTGGCGGAATTCTTCCAGCACACCGTCTACGTCAGCGCGCGTCACATGCTTGAGATTGGCCATAGCGCTGCCGATCTGTTGCACCTCGCGGGCGGACAGATACTTGAACACTTCGGCGGCGGCATCCTCGCCCAACGACATCATCAGGATGGCACAGCGGTCCGGGCCTGCATTAGCGGTTTGCATCTTTCTTCTCCATCCACGAGCGCAGCACCATGGCGACGGCGCGCGGGTCCTTAATCGCCATTTCGCGGGCGGTCTTTAGGTTGTCTTCGTAGCGGTTCAGCTCGTTGGCCAGGCGCTCGGCGGCTTCCGCTTGCTCGCGGGCCTTGTCCTGCTGAACCTGGTCGGCCTCCACCTCGGCCTGCGCGCGTGCACGCTCGGCCACCATCGGCCTGCCGATGACGCGCCACAAGATGTAGACAAGCAGGGCGATGACGAGATACTGCAGAAGCTTCATGCCGTATTCGAGATAAACGGGGTTCTCCCAGAAATGCGGCGTAATGGAGATGGGGTCGTTGAACTGGCTGTTGACCACACTCAGTGTGTCGCCGCGTTCCTCGGAATAGCCCATGGCTTGGCGCACCAGCTGATCCAGCTTCTGCATGTCCTGGGCGGTGAGTGGCTTCAGGCCCTCATCGGTGAAGCGATAGTTGACAACCACCGCGGCGGACAGACGGCGAAGCGTGCCAGCGGGGCCTTTGACGTGGTTGATGGTGCGATCAACCTCATAGTTCACCGTGGCATCGTCGCGCTGTGAACCGCTGCCCTGTTGTGCGGTGTTCTGCGTTGTGCCCAGCGTCTGGGCGCCTGCGGTACTGTTGGCGGGGTTGTTGTCCTGATTGGCGGCCGGCGGCGTCTGGATAGGAGCGGTCGCATTGGCGGGCGGCTGGTTGGTGAGCGCGCCGGGTACGC
The DNA here is from genome assembly GCF_009857885.1 of Pusillimonas sp. TS35. Lineage (GTDB taxonomy): Bacteria > Pseudomonadota > Gammaproteobacteria > Burkholderiales > Burkholderiaceae_B > Allopusillimonas > Allopusillimonas lactea. The sequence goes on from NZ_WWER01000001.1 coordinate 129,294, forward strand.
CTTCGGGCGGAAGCATATTGCGCTGTAAGGATGAACTGGTCTGCTTGCTGCGCACCGCGGCCTGGCCGGGCTCCTGGTTGGGTCGGTAGACTTCGGAGGTCTGTTCCCGCTGCGAAAAATCCACGTCCGCAGTCACTTGAGCGCGCACGTTACCAGGGCCTACCAATGGATTGAGCAGAGTAAGAATGCGCTGAACGGTGCGTTGTTCGATGTCGTTGACTAGGCCACGGCGTGCATTTTCGGCGCCTGCCTCACCGGCTGGCGCCGAGAGCAAGCGGCCATCCTGATCTACAACGGATACATCGGCCGCGTTCAAGTGCGGCACACTGGACGATACCAGCCATGCAATAGCATTTACCTGGGCGTCGCTCAGCGTACGCCCTGGATAGAGCGTGAGCAGTACAGAGGCAGTGGGCGGTTGACGGTCACGCACAAACAGCGATTCGCGCGGAATCGCCAGGTGAACCCGCGCGGCCTGCACGGCGTGCAACGACTTGATTGAATTGGCCAGCTCACCTTCGAGCGCGCGCTGGTAGGTAACTTGCTCGGTAAACTGGCTGGCGCCAAAGCGTGACTGATCGAGTAATTCGAAACCTGCCGTGCCACTACGCGGCAGGCCCTGTTGAGCCAGGGCTAAGCGTACTTCATGCACCTTGTCTTCGGGGACCATGATGGCCTGCCCACCGCCTGATAACTGGTAGGGCACGTTCATCTGCCCCAGCGCTGCCACAATTGCGCCGCCGTCGCGGTCTTCGAGGTTGGTGAACAGAACGCTGTATGCAGGGCCGCGCGACCACAGTACCGCCGCCGCCACGATTGCGATTACTGCGGAAGCCACGGCCATTTGGATATGGCGTGGCCACGCCGCAGGCTTTGAGACTGTCTGCAGCCTTTCCTTCCACTGTGCTGCGATGCTCATTGGATGCCTCGGAGGCCCTTGGACGACAGATGGGTGCGGCAGAACGGCAGGCAAATGGAGAGCAGGGAGTACATGCGGCGTGGACATAGGTAAGAGAGCCTGAATTATCGCGGCGGTGCGGAGCAGAGCAAGCACCGAAAAGCGCTGGTTTTCGCCGTCATTTAGCTTCTTATGCGTGGCCGCGCCGGCACATGCGCGGCGTGCTTGCGTTTGCCCCACTAAAGCCTGAACTGGTGGCCTTTATGGCATCAGACGTAGGGTTCGGGGAGGGCGGGGGAACGGTACAGTAGAGCCCAAATTTATCATTCGGCTTTAGGCCGTACTGTTCTCATGGCCATTCAGCACCTGTCCGCGATTGAAAACATGCTTGCGCAAATGCGCGCCGTTGCCCAGGCCGCGTCGTCCACTGCCCCTGCCCGCGTCGATGCGCTTGGCGAGAATGGGGGGTTTGCCGATGCGCTGGCTCGCTCACTGGCGCGCGTGTCCACCATGCAGAATGCTGCCGCTGCGCAAGGTCGCGCCTTCGAGCTTGGCGCGCCAGACATAGCCTTGAATGATGTCATGATCGATATGCAGAAGGCGGGTATAGCCTTCCAGGCTACCGTCCAGGTGCGCAACAGGTTGGTGGCCGCCTACCAGGAAATCGCCAGCATGCCCGTGTAGTGCAGGCATTTCAATGCCCGCCATTGGGTGGCGTCTGGTCGTGAACGTTTTACAATAATCGCGCCCGCATCTCAGATTTTACTCAACGGCCCTCTCGACATACAAGCCGTTTTCCCTTTCCGTCGCCTGGCTCAGTCCATAAGCGACGGTTTTTTTTGCGAAGTGCTTTCCAGGCTATACAGCCAGGCCAGAAGGCTGGCCACGGCCTCATACAGAGCCGGAGGGATTTGCGCATCTAATTCCAGTCGCATCAGCACGCTCACCAGTTCAGGTGATTCATGCACGTGCAGGCCATGGTCGCGTGCAGCGCGGATGATGCTCTCGGCGACTGTGCCGTAGCCTTTGGCCACCACGCGCGGCGCAGCCTGCTTGCCATCGTACGCTAGCGCAACCGCGACCGGGCGGTGGGTTGGGGCGGAGCGTTGATCCATTGCGTTGCGTTGATCGCTTATATTTCGCTGATCGGGTGAGGTTTCGTGCAAACCGTCCTGCGCACCGCTGTGCCCGCGTCCATGTGAATGGTTCATTCCTCATGCCCCGGTGGTGCTGGTGATGCCGATGATGCTGGTGTCGCTGGCAGGACTTCGCCGCCGGCTATCGAAAGTTGATCCAGCGTCAAGCCCTGCCGAACCCAGCCGCTGCGCAGCTCGCCCAGCCCGGCCCGCATCATGTCCGCCGTCGCATCGCCCGCAAGCAGCTCGGCGCTCAGGCGCTCTGCCGTCAGTGCTAGCCGGGCCTCCACGCGACCCAGTAATGGCAGGTCGATGACCAGTCGCGTATGCCAGTGCGGCACTGCGGCGCCGTGATCGTCTTCGCGTTCTTCGCGCCGTACTTCCCAATTGAGCGGCGTGTCGGGCCAGGCTGTTCCTTGCCATGCAATTGCCTGGTTGGCCAGTGCCTCCAATTGCTGACGCACCAGCAGTTGTTCTTCTGGCGCAAGATCGGCCAGCTCTTGAGGCGACCCGCTAGACGAGACTGGCCGCGCGAGGGCTTTGGGTTCGCGCTGCAGGCGCTCAAGCGGGTAGCGGCCTGCGGACATTCTTGCGATATGGGATTCATAGAACAGGCCGCTTTCCTGCAGGGCCTGCGCCAAGGCGGAGGTGAGTTGGGCGGTCAGCGGAGAAGCGCCTGCGCTGGCATGCACGACGGCCTGTGCAGCCGACGCCGAACCAACGCCAGCTCCGCTCATTCCCGCCTCGCCGGCCTGTACCGCCGTGCTGCTCGTTACCGCCTGAATGCTGGCGGACGGTAGTCCGGTGCCGGGCAGGCTGCCGGGCGGCGTCATGTTCTGGCCTGCCCTGGTAAGCCCTTGTCCGGCAGACAGCGTACCCTGCGCAGTGGATGAGCCTGCCGCTTGCGGGCCGCCGGGTGCTTGCATGGCATCTGTGTCGCCGATGCCTGCGCCAGCCTGTCCTGGTGCGCTTGCGCGCCCGGCACTAGCATGAGCAGTGGTTCGCGTGGTGGTTTGTGCGGTGTGTGCGCCTGTTGTGGGCTGCGCCGCAGCGGCCGCGCCTTCGGACGCTAAGGCGCCAGAAACGGGTACGCCAGATCCTGCTGTGTTGCCCCCTTGTTGCGGTTGACCCCGCTGCCCGAGCACCAGCAACGGCGTGTGCCCTTGCACAGGCGGCGCGTTGCCGGGGTAGCGCGCCAGCAAGGCGAGAATCACCCGAGCGGCATGACCCAGCGTGGTAGGCGCGGAGGGTGTGGATGTGTTGTCGGTAGTCGTATGGCCCGTCGAGCCGCTCGCAACACGTGCCTGCAGCTCCGCATTGCTGACCCGAGAGCGGCTGCCGGTGGTGTTCTCGCGTCGGGCATGATCGACCGCTTCGCGTGGATCGCGGCGCGGATCGTTTTCGATGGCAGGTATGCGTTCGGACGTTGGCGGTTGGCTGACGGCATCGGGCCGCGCACCCGAAGCAACATTGGCCTGGACGGACAGGGTCGTGCCCAGCGCGGCATCCAAGCGTTGTACCAGCAATGTGCCAAGTGAAGAAGGGCCGCCTGGGCTCATGGATTACGGTAACAAAACCCGGTGTCAGGAACCGGATTGCTGATAATAGGCGTGCAGTACGGCGCGCTGCTGCTTGAGGCCACCCAGCAGCATTGCCAGGCGGTCCATTTCAGGCGAGATCAGCGAGCGAACGCTGGCATCGTCTTCGAGAATGCGCGCCAGTAGGCGTTTGCGCAGCATGCGCTCTTGCTCATCACAGGGTTCAGGGCAGTCTCGGAGCTTTTCAACTGCCGCGTGATAATCCACGCCCAAGCTGGCCACTTCGCGCCAATGCTGGGCCTTGGCCTCGAGCAGCATCTGTCGGACGATCCGAGCGATGGTTTCGTAGCGGGGGAGTACAGGGCGTTCGGTCATACTTTCGATCATCATCGTTGCCAGCTGCTCAGGCGGGAGCACCAACCGCAGTGCGCCATGCGTCGCCGATATCCGTCAGCATGCGCTCGGCAAGGTCGAGTTTCTCGGCGTCTGCATTCAGGTTCGCCAACAACAGGTTGCGGATGATGAGTTCATAGACCGCAATCAAGTTGATCGCCAGTTCCCCGCCCGCATCCTTGTCGACGCTGGCCTTCAAGCCGCTGTCGACAATGTCAATGGCTTTGGAGATTGCCATGCCGCGGCCCTGCGAGTCGCCCTGCTGCATATGCAGTCGCGCCTTCAGGATCGCTGCACGCGCGCCGTCGAACAACAGCGTGATGAGATGTTCTGGGCTGGCGCTCAAAACCTGCGTTTCGAGGCCGACGCTCGCGTAGGCGCGAGTTGCGTGGCGGCCGCCGGTCGGGCGGGGGTGGGCGTATGTCATTTTTTATTACTGCTACTGCTGCTTAGGTTGGCGAGTTGTTGGGTGAGATAAGAGCTGATGGAATTCATTTGCGCCAGCGTGGAATCGAGTTGGATGAACTGCTTGCGCATGCTTTCCATCTTGACGTCGATGCGATCCGACGTGGCCTGGTATTGCTTTTCAAGGTCTTTCAGCGTGGCAGTCATACTGTCGGACGCCAGGCTGATTGTGCCGCCGCTTTTGGTGTAGCGATCAGACACTGCACTGGCTTTGGTGGCAATGCCGCCAGTGTCGGAGAACAGCTTGCGCACATCGACCATGTTGGCCTTCAGGGCCGCGTCCAGCTTGGTGTTGTCGATGACGAGCTTGCCTTCCTTTGGATCGGTGGTAATGCCTATCTGTGCAAGGGTGGCGAACGCGCCCGAGTTCTGGGCCGTGTTCAGCGCGCCACGAAGCTCCGACTGTACGCTGCGCGCCAGGCTGTCGCCCGTGAGCGCGCTGGCTGTCTGGTTGTCGACGTTGTAGGTGGTCAACGATTTGATGATGCCCTGCAGGCTGTTGTACGTATCGACAAATGTCTTGATGGCCCCGCTGGTGACGCTGTCGTTTGCTGTAATCGACAGCGATTCGGGCTTGCCGGCCGTTGTGGTCTGGGCCAGTGTAAGCGTCACACCTTCGATCGCACCATCAATCGTATTACTTTGGTTGGTGACGGAAATACCGTTGACCACCACGCTTGCGTTAGTGGCGGCGGTTTCAGCCAGGTTAGGGTTGGGCGCGCCGCCTTTATCGAAACCGAACAGGGCATTGACACCCGATACATCCGAGGCGCCGTCCGCCGCCGCAACGGTGATGGACTGGACTGCAGCATCGGTGCCCGTTGCCTGCGATGTGAGCAGCAGGCGATGGGGATTGGCGCTGCCGTCATTGACCAGTGTGGCGTTCACACCCAGGCCGCTCTGTTCGTTGATCGCCTTGACGATGCCTTCGAGCGAGGAGTTGGCCTGAGAGACAGTAACAGCCTTGCTGGAGCCATTTGCAAGTGTGACGGTAAGCGTGACGTCGCCCGCAGCCAGCGTGCTTGTACGGCTTGCCTGGCCTGTGCCGGTAAGTGTCTGGCGGGTGGCTAGTGCTTGCACGTCTATCATGTATTCGCCGGCAATGGCTGCCGAGGTGGCGGTGGCGGTAAAGGCGCTGCCACCCGCCTTGGCCGTCATCGCACCGAAGGTTTCCGCCTTGCCCAGTGCGTCGGCTGCCGCTTTGAAAGCTTCAATGGCGCTTTTGATGGTGCCATAGCCGGACAGGCGGCTTTGTACCGCCTTGGCGCGCGTGTCGATCAGCGTGAGCGCACCGTTTTCGCTCTTGCGCAGATTCTCCAGCAGAGTGTCCAGGGGGAGCCCCGAACCGACCCCGATCGATGAAATAGCCATTAAATTACTCCGTTGCGATATTGTCAGCGAGTTTGCGTCGCGCCAGTGGGTGTGAATGGCGGGCGAACGCCGCCTTGTTCAGCTTTTTGCGTGGGCCGGTATATATCTGGGCCCCGATCAGGCCGTGGTGTTGACGCTGCGGCCCTGTAGTTGAGCAATCATCTTTGCTACCCGGATGACCGCCTCGGTGGGCACAGTGCGCAAGACATCGCCGGACTCACTGTCGATGATCGACACCACCACGCGATCAGTGTCAGGGTCGATATCGAAGCGCATGCCGGTCGACCACGCCTGCATATGGTTATTGACCGCCTCCAACGCCTTGTCGAGCGGGTCTTGCGGATACTGCTGCGCCTGGGCCTGCGTAGCATCGTTGCTAGTGCGGGTTTCGGCGGCCGCGGATATCTTTACCGCGGCGTCCGGCAACGGCATAGGGCGCTGCTCCGCCAGCAGGTCGGCGGCCATGGGCACGGCGGCATAAGCGATCGGGTTGACCATTCTGAAGCTCCAGTGGTGGTTCTTGCTCGACGTTCGGACGGCGTTCTACCGGGGTAGACGCATCCAAACAGGGTGCGCAACCCATCATGCGCGGTAACGGCGCGAGGCGGATTTTCTTTAATTGATGGAACAGCCGAGGAAATCGCGCTCTGATCCTGTCAACACCCCGCAAGGCCCCGCCGGACAATATCCACTCCCCATCTCAACCTGTACGTACAGCTCCCTGCATGCTTGGTACTGAAGACCAACTCGTCGCACAGTACGCGCCGCTGGTTCGCCGGCTTGCGCTGCAGATGGTTGCGCGCCTGCCGTCCAGCGTAGAGTTGGACGACCTCATGCAGGCCGGCATGATGGGCCTGTTGGATGCGCTGCGCCGCTACCAGCGTACCGCGCAGGCGCAGTTCGAAACCTATGCCATCACACGCATACGCGGTGCCATGGTGGACGAATTGCGCAGCCAGGACTGGCTGCCGCGCTCTATGCGCAGCAAAGCCAAAGAGATCGAATTGGCCGTGGGCCGTTTGATGCCCCTTCTTGGCCGCCCCCCCACCGAGGCGGAAATCGCCGAGGAACTGGGCATCGGGCTGGCAGACTACCAGAAGATGCTGGAAGACGCCTGTGGCGTGCAGGTGATTCATTACGAAGACTTGGCGCGCCATCGGGAAGAGGGTGCTTCTATTCCCGAGCCCACCGGCGGTGGCGATGTCCCGCTCTGGGCATCCAACCCCTTGCGGCAACTGATGTCCAACGGCTTGCGCCATGCCTTGATTGAAGCCATCGAAGGCTTGCCTGAGCGTGAGCGTCTGTTGCTGGCCCTGCAGTTTGAGCACGACCTGAACCAGAAAGAAATCAGCGCCGTGATGGGCGTAACCGAAGGCCGCGTCTCGCAGTTGCGCTCACAAGCCGTCGCCCGCATCCGCGCCGCGCTGGCGCGTGATGACTGGCAGGAAGGCGTCGGTGAAGCAGCGTTGCAAGCGCTGATATAAAGGGGGCTTCCTCGGCTGCGACGTCGGCGGCCAGCCGCTTTGCGTTACGCCTTTGCTTGGCTTGTCCGCTGGCTTGGCTTGTGTTGTCGCGCTGTGTAGTAGCACCCCATGCCCATACCGCTGTGCTCCGTCTCCACCGCCGCCTCCACACTGCGGTCCCGCCTCGTGCCGCTGTTCTAGTTTTATGAGCGGCGACACGCTGGACGCGCCCAGCTTTTATGCCCAGGTTGCCGTATTGCGACAAGCATTTTGAAGCGCCTTGCCTGCCTAATAAGATATATTTAATATGTATCTTAATGCGTGGGCTGCACGCGCATTGTTCCTTTTTGCAGCCTCCCCACGGCGGTCGCACATGGCTGTCGCGGCGGCATTACAACAATCAGCACGGAATCGCCATGGAAATCGATCGCTTCAAACATCACCACGTCCAAATACTGCAAGGCATAAAAAAAATGCGCGAGTACGCGCACGCAGGCATTGCCGAACATGCCAGCGTCATTGCGCAGCAACTGAAAGAACTGAGCTCCCTGGTCACCCTGCATTTGGCCATCGAAGACCGCATCCTTTACCCCGCCCTGCGGCAGGGCGCAGATGCAGAGCTTGCCCGCATGGGCAAAGCCTACCAAGACGACATGAAAGGCATCGCCAGCGCCTACATTGCGTTTTCCCGACAATGGCGCACCGGCGCCGCCATCGCTGCCGCCGCCGAAGAGTTTCGCGCCCAAGCCAACGTCGTGCTGCGCGACCTGCATGCCCGCATGCAGCGCGAGAACCGGGAGTTCTATCCAGCGATCGAGGCGGCTTGAGTGAATGGTTAGGCTTGGAACGAACTCCACGTTTGCAAAAGCAGCTAATGGCCGCAAGCGTCGAAAGTTATGCCAGCGCGTTGAGAGTGCGAGCAGCAAAAGTTTTTCACGCTGTCCCTAAATTTCTCGATGCGATCTCCGTAAACCCAGATGTACAGGAAATACAGGGCCTGCCCGACACTCAGGTGAAGGGCCAGGATTCCACCCGAAAATCGGGGTTTCCTGGTCAACTGGGCCCTACCAGGCCAAAGCCTTTTCCCTACAGGAGTGATCCATGGCTGTCATTAACACCAATTACTTGGCTCTGGTTGCACAAGGCAATCTGAACAAGTCTCAATCTTCGCTGAGTTCCGCCATCGAGCGTCTGTCCTCGGGCATGCGTATCAACAGCGCCAAAGACGATGCCGCAGGCCAGGCCATTGCCAACCGCTTTACCTCCAACATCAAAGGCCTCACCCAAGCGGGCCGCAATGCCAACGATGGTATTTCGATTGCGCAGACAACTGAAAGTTCGCTGAACGAGATCAACAACAACTTGCAGCGTATCCGCGAACTGGCGGTTCAGGCTTCCAACGGTACGAACTCGTCTTCGGATCTGACCTCCATCCAGGCTGAAATTGACCAGCGCCTGTCGGAAATCGACCGTATTTCAGAGCAAACCCAGTTTAACGGCACCAAGGTTCTGGCCAGCGACAAGACGCTGAGCATCCAGGTCGGCGCCAACGACGGCCAGACCATCGACATCCAGCTCAAGCAGATCGACAGCGGCAAGCTGAGTCTGCAAGGCTTCAATGTGAATGGCACAACGGGCACGCTTGGTGCTGCGACGGCCGCCCAGATCAAGAAGAACTACGGCGACAGCACTGCTGTGACGGCAGTCAAAGTTGACTCGACCAACTTTGCGACCAATCTGTCCGCTCGTCTGGGCATTGCCGATACCAGCATCGCCCCCGCCGCGGCCGTGGTTCAGGATGGCAAGGGCAACTGGTACGCCCAGGTGGATATCACGGCGGCCAGCGCAGGCGAGTCCGCCGCGCTGAAGGCAAACGGTTTCGATATCGACAACAGTGCTACCAAGTCCTACTACATTGCCCTGGATCCTCAGAAAGCAACTTTTGCCGGCACCGATGCAACGATCGCGATCGATGGCAACGCGGTCAGCTTCAAGGCGCTGGTTGGCAATTCGACATCCAATCCGCTGGACGCGCTGGATAAGGCCTTGGCAAGCGTTGACAGCCTGCGCAGCGACCTGGGTGCGATCCAGAATCGCTTCCAGTCCACGATTACCAACCTGAACAACACGGTCACCAACCTGTCCGCTGCTCGTTCGCGCATCGAAGACGCTGACTACGCTGTCGAAGTGTCGAACATGACGCGTGCTCAGATCCTGCAACAGGCTGGCACCTCGGTTCTGGCCCAGGCCAACCAGGTTCCGCAGACTGTGTTGTCGCTGCTGCGTTAATCCGCGCTTACTGCACTCTGATTTCCGGCGCTTTCCGGAAATCGGCAGTTGGACGAGGCCGCCACTTCCGGAGACGGGCGTGGCGGCCTTTCTATTGCGCTTCAGCCACAAAACGCTAGCCTATTCGTCGGGTGCCCTGGTGTTTTCCTTCGGGCGCGCTGGGGTGGCACATTGCTAGGCTATGGTTTACGTGTCCAAAACGCGTTTGTTCCGCGTAATCCCTTCTGGAAGAAGCCAGTATTCTGCATGTCTAGCGCCCGAGCGGGTGTTTGCGTGCATGCAGGCCGCAGCATCTCGCCGCATCACCACCAGGAGCCACCGTTGACTACAGAGCACGCATCCACCATTGATCTCGACGACGCCACGCAGCAAGCCAATCGGGATATTACCGAGACTTACGACAAGCAGGTATATACCTCAAATGCCTTTCCCTTTTCGTCGCCAGGTCATTTGCGTGCCGCAGCGCATCTGTGGGGCCTGGAGGCTGTGCCGCTGGAACGCGCTCGCGTCCTGGAGTTGGGCTGTGCAGGGGGCGGCAATATATTGCCGTTTGCCGTAGCCTACCCACACGCGCACGTGGTGGGGGTGGATTTGTCATCAGTGCAGGTGGAGCAGGGCCAGCACGTTGTCCAGGCTTTGGGCCTGAACAACCTCTCCCTGCATGCGATGAGCCTGACCGATATCACGCCGGAATTCGGGCAGTTCGACTACATCATTGCACATGGGGTATTCAGCTGGGTCCCGCCCGAGGTGCGCGAAGCGATGCTGCGCATTCTGCGTGAGAATCTGTCACCGAATGGTATTGGCTATATCAGTTACAACACCTATCCAGGTTGGAAAGCGGGCGACATCGTGCGCGATGCCATGCTGCTGCACAGCCATACTGCCCAAGACGAAGGTGAGAAGCTGGCTGCAGCCAAGGCGATGCTGAATCTGCTATCAGAAGGTATCGCGGACAGCAACCCGTTGGCGCCGTCTTTGCGCGGAGCGGTTGCTCAGTTGAACACGCATTCGGACTACTACATTGCCCATGAGTATCTGGAACTCTACAACAGCCCGTGCTACCTGCTGGAGTTCGTGAATCTGGCCGACCAACACGACTTAACACATGTGGGCGATGCTGATCCTCATGTGGAAATGTCGGCCAGTTATGGACAGAACGTCCAGTTGAATCATAGCTTGGTGGCCTTGGGGCAGCCACGAGAGGTACGTCAGCAGTATCTGGATTTTTCCGTGGGGCGCAACTTTCGCAAAAGCTTGGTGGTGCATAAGAAGCGCGCCAACCAGATACTGACAAGTCCCGATGTTGAACGTTTGGCAGACCTGCGTTGGGCGGGTTGGTTTACAGAGGTGGCGCCGGAGCAGAATGCCCCCAAGGGGCAGTTGTCGTTTCGCAGCTACAAGGATAAGCCCTTGTACAGTCGCGACCCGGTGGTTATTGCCATTGTCCGTGTACTCACGAATGCGTGGCCGGCGAGTATCGATTTTGAAACGCTGTGCGAGCGTGTGCAAACGGCGTTGGCGTGCTCGGCGTTGGCGCAATCGGCGGCAAGCGATCGCCAGGCAGTGCTCACAGCGTTGCAAACACTGTTCCGGCTCAACAGCCTGCGTTATACGTTTGAGCGCGTGCCTTACGATAGGCCCGCACAGCGTCTTGAAGGCCCATGTCTGCTTGCTGGCTCGGCCGATCTTTTCCGTATGCGCCAGGATCCCACCTTTGGAGTGGGAAATTTCAATCTTTGGCATGACACCGTCAATCTGCGGCTGGCAGAGGCTGAAGCCTTCCTGTTGCCGCACATCGACGGTAGCCATAGCCGTAGGCAACTGGCTACGTTGCTGCGTGATGCATTGGGCCGGGGTGCAGTGCCGACCACCGATGGAAAGTCTTTGAAAGGTCAGCGCAACCTGGATGCCATCGCTGACAAGATTGTGGGAAATCTGCTGGACTTGCTGGGGCGGCATGCATTGCTGCAATAGGGGCGCGAAACAACGGGCTGCAGGATAAAGCGCCGGCGGCCCGTTAATGCCTAACGCGGGTTGCTTAGCTGCTCTCGCCGCAAGAATATCCCCGTTGCCAGATTCAAATGCTCAGCGCTATGCCGCAAGGCGTCGATGGTGGCGCTGAGTACTCCGGCCAAGGTCGTGTTCTGTTGTGTATCCGTTTCCAATGCCCGAAGCGCGCTGCGCAGTTTTTCCATGTTTTCGGCCTGTTCCAGCGATGCGGCGCTGATGCCGGAGATCAGGCCGCTTACGTGCTGCACGGATTGCACAACATCGTCCATGGCGGCGCCGGCGCGGCTGGCTTGGTCGGCGCCTTGCTGGACGCGGGCGATAGATGACTGGATCAGCGGCTTGATGTCGTTGGCGGCGGCGGCTGTTTTCTGGGCGAGATTGCGAACTTCGCCGGCCACGATGGCAAAGCCGCGCCCGGCTTCGCCTGCACGGGCGGCTTCTACGGCGGCGTTCAGGGCCAGGATATTGGTCTGGAAGGCGATGCTTTCGATCAGGGTGACGATGTCGCCGATCTGGGCGGTGCCCGCCTGTATGCCTTGTACTGCTTCAATGACGCCCTTGACGACATCGCCGCCGTGGCGGGCGATATTCATGCTTTGTGCGGCTTCCTGGTTGGCTTTGCGCGCATCGTAGGCGTTGCGGCTGACGGCGTCGGACAACTGATCAATGTGGGTGCTTGTATCCTGGATGGCGTTGGCCTGGCGGCCTGTGCGCAGGGAGAGCTGGCTGTTATTGGCATGCAGGGTTTCGGTGGTGCCCGATGCGGACTCGGTGCCGGCGCGTACCTCGCTGGTGATGCTGAGCAGGCTTTTGCGCATGACATCCAGGTAGAAGTAAAGCTCGGCCACATCGCGGTCACCCACGCCGGCGGCGTCTACGGGGATGTCGAGGTTGCCGGCGGACACCTGGCGGGCGATTTCTGCCGCGTTGGCCAGTGGCGCCAGCACGTGGTTGGCGGCGCGCCAGCCCTGGTAGAGTGCGCCGGCGGCGGCAATGCCGATGGCGCCAAACACCCATGCCTGCTGACTGGCGGGCACGCCGCCGAGCGCGGCATAGCCAACGGCCGTGCCTAGCGCGCCCATGGCCAGAACCGCGCTGCGGAACAGGCCGGCCCTCAGCGTGGGGCGAAACGGCTTTGCGAAGATACTGATCATCCGGCGCCAGCCTGTGGGTACGAGGCGGCCTTCGCGCAGCGTATGGCCGCGCAGCTGCCCCTGGTTGATGCTGCTGTACAGTGCCTGGGCCTGTCGCACTTGTTCCTGTGTGGGCCGCACGCGCAGTGATGCGTAGCCTTCGACCACACCTTTGCGACGTACCGGCACCACGTTGGACAGCACCCAATAGTGGCCGCCATCTTTGCGGCGGTTCTTGATCATGCCCCGCCATGGCTTGCCAGCCTTGAGGGTTTGCCACAGATCCTGGAACGCGAGCGGTGGGATGTCTGGATGGCGGATGATATTGTGCGGGCTGCCCATGAGCTCGTCCCGTGCAAAGCCGCTGAGCTTGATGAAGGCTTCATTGGCGTAGATGATCACGCCGCGCGTATCGGTTTTGGAAATCAGGAAGTCGTCGGGATCAAGCCGGGTTTCGATGCCAGTGACCGGCAGGTTCTTGCGCATGGATTAGTTCCTTATGCCTCTTGCGGCTGGGGCGTGCGTCGTATGAAAATTCGCCCACCGCCGGTAGTGAGGGCGGGAGGAGGAGGCCAACAGACGGACGGTTCAATCAAAGACCATATTGCGAGTATGGTTTTTATAAAGCCGCAATATTAGCCAAAAAGCGCACGGTTTTTATGGTTCGATCTTTGAAGTTTTTGATTCCTGTCACATTGGCTGTTGGTCCGTGGCTGGCTGCGCGCTGGCGTGTAGCGCGTAGTGCTCAGTGGGCCCACGGTGATACTGTCTCAACTTGATCAGTTGCGGACGTTAGATGACCGTCTTGACGTGTTATCGCGTTGAGAAGCGCGTACCCCACGGCGGTCGAATATGGGCGTGAAACAAAAAAACCGCTGCCATTGCGGGCAGCGGTTGGTTGGGCAGCGTACTACGTCAGCGCGTCAGTACAGCACTTCAGGCAGCCACAGCCCAATGCCGGGGAACAGATACAGCAGCACGATGGCGATGACCTGTATACCCATGAAGGGCAGCATGCCAGCGAAGATCTGGTTCAGGGTGACATGCGGGGGCGCGACGCCCTTCAGGTAGAAGGCCGACATGGCCACCGGTGGCGAAAGGAAGGCTGTCTGCAGGTTGAGTGCCACCAGCAGCCCGAAAAACAGCGGGTCGATCTGGTAGTGGGCCAGCAGCGGCAGAAAGATCGGCATGAAGATCACGATGATCTCTGTCCATTCCAGCGGCCAGCCAAGCAGGAAGATGACGATTTGCGCCAGAATCATGAACTGAACGGGTGTGAGATCCATGCCCATCACCCAGTTGTTGATGATCTCCTGCCCGCCCAGCAGCGCGAACGCAGCCGAGAAAATGCTGGACCCGACGAATAGCCAACACACCATGGCACTGGTCTTGGCCGCCAGATACACGGACTCTTTCATCATGTCCATGTTTAGCCGGCGGTAGGCTAGCGCCAGGAGTATGCCGCCGAAGGCACCCATGGCCGCCGCCTCGGAGGGCGTGGCAAAGCCGAACACAATGCTGCCTAGTACCGCCAGAATCAGGATGGCCAGCGGGAAAAATGAGCCGAGCAGCATCTTGAAGATTTCGAGCCGCGCGAAGCTCAGGTAAGCATAGTAGATGAGCAATGCAAGCGTGCCGATCGCAAGCGCGATCCAGAATGCAGTAGGTGCGCCGGGACGGGCTGTGACTTCGCCAGTATCGGCGCTGGGGTTGTCGCTGGCACTGCTATCGGCCGGTGCGGTTGCCGCGCCGGGTGGTTCGGCCAGACCGCCAGAAGACTCTGCGCCTGGGGGCTCCGCCAGACCGCCTAGCGAATTGGCGCCGGGTGGTTCGGCCAAGCCGCCGGAGACCGCGCTGCTGTAGTTGCCGCCCAGGCCCATGGGCATGAGTTCGGTCTCGACCTGTATGGTGCGGGAGGTGAGTGAACTGTAGGTAAAGCCCATGATGAGCACAAACAGCAGCGCTGGCAGCAGCGTGATGCCCAAGTTGCGGACCAATACGAAGCCGGGCACATCGATGTTGCGTTTGCCCTTTATGGCACCCAGCAGCCCGGGTAGGGCGCGATGGCTGATGGTGTCGCGGATGGTGGCGGCAAACTCGGGCAGGGCAACGCGCCGCTGTTCTGCCGTGAGCGGTGGTGCGGACTTGGGGCTGATCTTGGCCACAATCATCACGTACAGCACATACAGCAATGCCAGCATGATGCCTGGAAAGAACGCGCCCGCATATAGCTTGACGACGGACACGCCCGCCACCGCGCCATAAACGATAAGCAGCACTGAGGGTGGGATCATGATACCCAGGCAGCCACCCGCGGTGATGGAACCGGCCGTCAGCCGGATACTGTACCCGGCTTTGAGCATGGCAGGCATGGCCAGCAGGCCCATCAGTGTGACCACCGCGCCCACAATGCCGGTTGCCGTGGCAAAGACCGCGCAGGTAATGATGGTGGCCACCGCCAGCGAGCCCGGCACGCGCGCCATGGCCAAGTGGAGGCTGTGGAACAGCCGCTCGATCAGGTTGGCGCGTTCGACCAGGTAGCCCATGAAGATAAACAGCGGCACGGCAATCAGCACGTCATTGGTCATGACAGCATAGGTGCGCAGTACCATCAAGTCCAGCGTTTGCTCGATGGCGATCTCGGGGCCCATTTGGCGGTAGGCCAGATAGGTGAACATCACCCCCATGCCCATCAGCGTGAACGCAGTGGGGAAGCCCAGCATAATGGTGACGACAATCAGGGCCAGCATCAGCAGGCCCAGGTGGCCATTGGTCATCTCGGCCGGCGACGGCATCAGCCAGACCAGGCCGATAACAATGGCGATCAGGATGGATAGCCCAAACCAGACTTCTTTTCTCATCAAAGGCTCCCTTCCTGTTTCTGCTTGCGCACGATGGCCTGGTCAGCCTCGCGGATTTCCTGATCGTCAACGTGGACCATGTCTTTGAGTTTATCCAGGTCAACTTCCTCAACGTCTTTTTCACGGCTAGGCCAGGAACCGCGCTTTATGCAGCGCACGCAATAGACCACTTCGACAAAGCCCTGCAGCAGCAGCGCCAGCCCCGCAAGCGGGATGATGAATTTGAATGGATAGATGGGCGGGCCGTCGGCGGTAATGGTTGAGTGCTCGTTGATTGCGTACGATTCGAGCGCATAGCCGTAGCCTGCCCACACCAGCGCGATGACGCCCGGAAAGAAGAACAGGATGTACAGGATCAGATCGAGGCTGGCCTGGAGACGATCGGGGAAAAAGCCGTACAGCACGTCGCCGCGCACGTGGCCGTTCTTGGAAAGTGTATAGGCGCCCGCCATCATGAACAGTGTGCCGTACATCATGTTCATGGCATCAAAGGACCATGAGTGAGGGGCGCTGAGCGCGTAGCGCGAGAAGACTTCGTAGCTGACAAACAGCGTCAAGGCCAGAACCAGCCAACCAAACATCTGACCGATCCACGTGTTGACGCGGTCTATGGTGAGTAGCAATGCTTGCATCAATATCTACCCTGAATAAAAGGGGAAAGCCGTCTTGCCGGCCGGCCGCGCGCGTGGCGCTCACCGGCCCAGAATCGGCCCGAATGGCCGGGGTGTGGCCGTTGCAGTGCTGGGAACAGTGCAAAATCAAAAAAACCGGCCCCAGTACCAAAGGGGCCGGTTGGATCAGGCATTAACTCTTTTTGGGGGCTGCTTTCTTGGCAAAGTAGTGGTTGTAGGCCATGCGCCGATTGTTGTTGGTGTCCATGTCCCAAGGCACGGCACGCGAGGCGAAGGCGCGCTGGGATTCCTCGATCTCTTTGAAGAGGGCGTTGGTTTCCTTCTTTTTGGCGATGATGCCGTCCCAGGTAGTGAGCTGCTCTTGGAGGATGCTGTCGGGCGTTTTGTAGAACTTGACGCCGTCCTGCTGCAGCTTGATGTAATCTTGGGAGTAGCGGTCGACTGCTTTCCAGGACATGTCGGCCGACGAGGCTTCGACCGCGTTGGCGATGATCGCCTTCATCTTCTCGGGCAGGGCGTTGTATTTGTCTTTGTTGAAGGTGATTTCAAAGGTTTCCGCCGCCTGGTGGAAGCTTTGCAGCATGCATACCTTGGACACGTCTGGGAAGCCGAGCAGACGGTCGGACGTGGCGTTGTTGAACTCGGCACCGTCGAGCAGGCCGCGATCGAGCGCAGGCACGATTTCGCCGCCGGGCAACGCGTTCACTGCGGCGCCCATCGCCGTGAATAGGTCGATGGCCAAGCCGTTGGTGCGGAACTTCAGGCCTTTGAGGTCTTCAGTCTTTGTAATCGGTTTCTTGAACCAGCCAAAAGCCTGCGTGGGCATGGGGCCGGTGAGGAAGGTAACGACGTTGCCGCCAATTTCCTTGTAGAGTTTGTCGAGCAATTCTTTGCCGCCGCCGTACTTGTGCCATGCCAGCACCATGTTGGCGTCCATACCCATGGCCGGGCCCGAGGAATACAGTGCCAGCGCGTTCTGCTTGCCATAGTTGTAGCCCAGTACGCCATGGCCGCCATCAAGCGTGCCCTTGGATACGGCATCGAGTAGTGCGAACGCGGGCACGACGGCGCCGGCCGGCAGCACTTCGATCTTGAGGT
Organism: Pusillimonas sp. TS35; assembly: GCF_009857885.1. Taxonomy (GTDB): domain Bacteria; phylum Pseudomonadota; class Gammaproteobacteria; order Burkholderiales; family Burkholderiaceae_B; genus Allopusillimonas; species Allopusillimonas lactea. The sequence continues at coordinate 146,584 of NZ_WWER01000001.1, forward strand.
CGCCACCTGTCATGTCGTTGACTTTCTTCGCGAAATCAAGCGCGTACTCGTGGAAGATGTCGACCGTGGGCCATGTGCTCTGGAACCGGAGGTTGGTGACCCCCTGCGCTTTGGCAATGGCGGGGAAGCCCATGGACATCGCCGCAGCGGTGCCGGCGGCTGCACCACCCAGAAAGCGGCGGCGGGAAGCCTGGGTAGTGGTGGACGATGCGTCCGGGGTAATGCGGCTTTTCATTGCTGGTCTCCTGACTTATGGCTTGGTTATTTGCTGCAACGACTGAGAATCTTTGTGTGATCACTCTACTGCCGGTGTTTTTATAGGCGATAGACTGAGCCATAGTCAACAATTTGTAAGCAGGTTAAAACCCTTATAGCCCTAACCATTGAAGCTGTGTTTTGGGACGAAACTCTAGTGTTTTCAGGGTGTTGACGATTGGCCGAGTTGGCGATTACCTGTCTGGAGAAGCAGTAGGGAGATGCTGGCTATGATCTGGTGTAACGCATAACGTTGCTTGGTGGCGTTATTGGCGCGGCCGGATTACATGGCACGGAGGGTGCGGCTTGGAGGGTGCGGCTTGGAGGGTGCGGCACGGGGGGTCTCGCACGGAGGGTCGGGTGCAGAGGGCGGCGGGCGAGCCGTCTTGGGTGCGGCGGTATGTGCCGCAGAACGTGGCGTGGTGACGCGCCGAGGCGGATCATCCCAGGATGTTGCGGCTCACTGCGTGCAGATGTTTGGATAGTGCATGGCGCGCGCGCTCGGCGTCCCGCGTCTGCAGCGCTTCAAATATGGCTTTGTGTTCGGCCTCGCGTTCGGCACGGCGTTTCGCCGTAGCGTTGCGCCGTTTCAGTTCGCCCCATTCGGCCAGGTCACGCGCAGCGGTGATCATGCGGTAGATATCGACCAGCAGCACGTTGTGCGTGGCTTCCGCGATGGCTTGGTGGAATAAGCCATCCCATGCTTCGAATTCTTCCTGGGTAGTGGCGCGTTCGGCACCTTCGATCGCGGCACGTATGCGGTCCAGGTCCGCCGCGTTGGCGCGGCTGGCGACCAGGGCGGGCAGCAAGGGCTCGATGAGGGCTCGGGCTTCCATGATTTCCTGCGGACTTGCGTCGCGGGCCGGCGGAGCAGAGGGAATGGATGCAGCGGCATGCACTTCGTCGAACGCAGCGTTCTCAGCAATGTACGTCCCACTGCCTATCACGCGCACAATGCGGCCGCGGCCCTCTATACGGCCCAGCGCTGCGCGGATGGCCCCGCGCGTTACGCCGTAGCGTTCGGCCAGCGCCCGCTCCGTGGGCAGACGATCGCCCGGTTTGCTGTCGGGGCTGTCGATAAGCGCCGTAAGGACGACGTCGAGGTGTGTGCCGCCGACGTGCGACTCGTCCCGGCTTGGGGACTGTGCCCGGCGTGTACCTTTGGCGACTGGGGAGTTAGCTGTGGTCATGTTGAAAATGCTTCATGCATATATGGCGTGGAAGCTGGTGGTGCGGATCGCCTGTCGCACGTGCCTTGCATAAATAAGCGCCCCAATAACGCAAATTGGTTAACCAATATACAGCAAAAACCACAAAATTACCGTGTTTTTAATACCATGGTTGACCAATTTGGTGAACCGATGGCATGATGCATACGCATCTATACATGCAAAGTAGCGGTTGCCTGCTTCCTGGCTCGCGCTCGCTGCTCGCTTGTTTTCACAGGGTGGGGCGCCGGGTGCGCTGCGCCATTGGTACCAACTCTCCGCGTTTTACCCTCACATGACACTCACGCTAGCTATTGAGTTACTGATCATCGGCCTGGGCTCGGGCTTTATCGCGGGCCTGCTGGGCATAGGCGGCGGCATGGTCATGGTACCTATTCTTACTTTTTTGCTTTCCCGCACTGGGGTGGCGGACGGGCTGGCGGTGAAAATGGCTATTGCCACGTCGATGGCGGTGATTGTGTTCACTTCCATTTCCAGCGTGCGTGCGCATCACAAACGCGGCGCCGTGCGATGGGACATTGTCGCCAAGCTCGCTCCAGGCATCGTCGTCGGAAGCCTGATCGGCAGCATCGGGGTGTTCTCGCTGCTGAAGGGGAGCTATCTGGCGATCTTCTTCGCGGTATTTGTTGCTTTCTCAGCCACGCAGATGTTCCTGAACAAAAAGCCATCCCCCAGCCGCGAAATGCCGGGCACGGGTGGCCAATTGCTGGCCGGCGGCGTTATCGGGCTGATCTCGGGCTTGGTGGGTGCTGGTGGGGGATTCATCAGTGTGCCGTTCATGGCATGGTGCAACGTGGCCATCCATACCGCCGTCGCCACCAGCGCGGGGCTGGGCTTTCCCATCGCGCTCAGCAACGTGGCAGGTTACGTGGTATCTGGTTTGTCGGTTCAGGGACTGCCGCCGGGCTCATTCGGCTATATCTGGCTGCCGGCGTTGGCACTCATTGCCACGGGCAGCGTGCTTACCGCACCCTTGGGCGCCAAGGCAGCACACAGCCTGCCGGTGGCTACGCTCAAACGCGTGTTCGCCAGCATGTTGTATCTACTGGCGGCGTATATGCTGTGGAAGGGGCTTGCCGCTTAGGGCGCACTCTTGGTCGGCACCTCTTGGTCAGCATTGAGCCAGGAGGTAGAAATGCCTCCAGGCTTAGCCGGGCGGGCACCTGCGGCAGTGTACGTTTAGCCCCTGAGGCATAGATCCTGCTGCCTGCGGGATACGAAAATGCACTGATGGCCGTGTCGGCCACCAGTGCATTCTGCTACCCGCAGCGTGTGGGGTGCGGTTTAGAACGCAAAGCCCCCAATACGGATCACCGGTTCGATCACAATAGAAGGCGCATCTTCGTAGTAAACGTGCTCTTCATAATAGTGGCGGTGACGCGGCGGCTTGCACTTGCGCTTTTCCTTGTACTCGCCATCGCGCTTGTATTCGCGTTTTATCTTGCAGTTGCCGACCCAGTATTCCTCTTTGAATTCCCGGTGGCGGCCGTAATCCTCGTAGTAATCGTGATCATCGTCATAATCGTCCCAGTCTGCGAGCGCGACTTGGGGCAACGCGGCAAGCGCCGATGCGAGCAACAGAGTATGCAGCAATACCTTCACGGAAGACGCCTTTCGAGATAAGAACGCCTGCAGTGTAAGCCGCTCAAGGCCCGCGAGTCGGATACGCATATCTCGGAATGTAACCCCGCCTTGTATAGGCGCCGTGCGTGTAGCACCTGGATACGTTGTGGGCTCGCTGGCGGCCAGGCCGTTCACCAGGCATGCTGGCCCTTGCGGCTGTTATCCGGTTTCTGTCCGGGCCTATCATCAAGCAGGGCGCCGTCCGTCAGTTCGCGATTGTTGACAGTCAGCTTGCCGTGCCTAGAGTGCGTATAGGTCAGGCGGTGACCACGACAAGCATTACACGCCGCAAAAACAAAACTGCCCCACATCTTTCGATGCGAGGCAGCCTAGTGAATTCTTTGGTGGCGCATCCCTGATGCTGGGATTTTGCCCAGTGTTACGTAGAATATATATAATTCTCAACGTCTTACAAGCTGCTTGGCGCTAGTGTATCAGCGGGGTGTACCAGCTTCCAAGCGAAATCGATTACGAAATTCTTGGGCAAAAACACCTGCTTGTTCAGTTTATATGCGCATATAATTTGTTGAGGAAGGTGCGCATAGTCGCACTACTGCATAAGGAGATTGTCATGCTGACCGGCAACCGTCCCCGCAGCGCGGCAAGGCGTGCCACGAATGTGTCACTGCCAGAGGACCTTCTTTCCGAGGCGAAGGCCTTGCAAATCAATATCTCGCAGGCCGCTGAAGCTGGTGTTGCCCAGGCCATCGCACGCACGCGCAGCGAGCGCTGGCTTGCCGAGAACAAGGAAGCCATTGAGAGCTCCAACGCTTTTGTTGAAAAACACGGCCTTCCACTGGCAAAGTATCGGATGTTCTGATGAGCCGCTACGACGTTTACGCGAACCCGTCAGGCCATGGGTATCTTCTTGATGTCCAGGCAGACATCCTGCAGTCGCTAAATACGAGAGCTGTTGTGCCACTGCTACCACTTGGCGAGGCGCCCAAACCAGCAAAGACACTTAACCCTGTTTTTGACATAGGTGGTGAACCCTACGCGATGGTGACGCAATACATCGCTGCAGTTCCGGACAGGGAGCTACAGAACCCCGTATGCAGTCTCCGACAGTTGCACGACGATATTGTGGGTGCCATTGACTTTTTGTTTCATGGATTCTGACTTGTCAGAGCGGGAGGCCATGCGTGTTAGATATCGCTCACGCAGTGTCTTTGCTCGAAGTGCCGGTCAGTGGGTTTCAGCGCATTTACCTCATGTAGTGATGCACCATCATGCACCCATATGGCTAGTCCGGATGGAAACGGAGCCGTGCCGATAATTGTGAATATGATGCCGCTTAACTGCTTTTTGGCCGCAATGGCATAGTCTGCGGCGAGTTCTACATCCTCCTGCGATGGGGATGGCACCGGCTCCGGGTGTGAATGCCATAGCCCGATGCAGTGCAATCCCTTGGAGAACATCCTCTTGCGCTCAGCCATTGCTGTACTGGGAACAAACTGAACTCGTGCCCGTCGGGACCATGCTGGCTTCAACAGCGTGGCTTCGTCGATGACGATGGTGTCGGTGGTAAGGTCTCGCGAGTACAGCTGACGTACAGATTCCTTTGCGTTCCAGGCACATTGGGTGTGCTGAGAGAGAAACAGGGCAACGTGCCCAGGAATTTCCAGCTTCCAGCGTGCCCGGGCAACTTGGTATTGGAGGGCCTCGCTCATGGTGCGCCCATGACTGAACGGTAGTCTCTGGTTCGCATGACAGAATCGTAGCGGGAGCCGTCCAGGGGCACGATGGCGCGCAGAGGGACCTGGCCTGAGACAGGAAGGGCGTCGTAGAAAGCTTTTGTCCTTACCCAGCTCCACACAGTTGCCTCGGTGCATTGGCCATCAAGCACGGCGAGGACCCGTTCTGTAGCGAATGCCGCGCCTTGCCAGGCATCCGCAGCGCCGTAGGGGTGACATTGGGGCTATCAAAGCGTTCGCTGTCGACAATGTCCAGGTTACCGACACCAGCGCGGGCAAGCAATTCCACAATGGGGCTTCCCAGGGACCCACAGCCGATGATGAGCACCTTTTTCTGCTGCCTTTTCTCGAATGGTTTCGGCGCGTGGTCTCGCGTGAGGCCCCAAGAGGCGTCTAAGCCTTCGGCTCTGAGTGGTTAGAAACATACAGATGGCTCAAATCCACGCCTTCGAACCTAATCATGTCTACAGCTTCAATCAGGGCCTGGTTGCTGAACGTGCGACGACCACCGCTTTTCTTTCCGTAACGGTCGGTCATCCCCTCAAGGGAATGCCCCATAAGAGCATCGAGAATCGATTCTGAAACACCGCTTTCAATGCCGAAATCCTTCATGTTGTGCCGGAATGAATGGAAGGTGTAGCGAGAGTCGTCGATGACGTGCTCGTCCAAGTATTCATTGAACCACGTTGAAAAGATGGCGGTGTATTGCTGGTATTTGTTCAGGCGCAGTTGCGGGAACAGCCGTTCATGCCCTTGTTCGCGTCGGCTTTCGACGAAAGCCTTAAAGCCGATTTTGAGCAGTTCCGGGTGCACGGGCACTGAGCGCCACGATGTATCATTTTTCACGAATTGCGTTTCGTCCAGTTCTGTGATGCGTATCCAGAGCTGGTCACTGCGTAGGGAAATGTCGTTCACGAAGAGCTGACCAATTTCTTCCAGTCGTGCGCCTGTGGTGAACGCTATACGTTCAATGTCGCGGGTTGTTGGGCGGTGTATGTACCAGCCTTCTGTACCAGCTACTTCGTCTAGCAACTTGTCGTTAAACCTAAAATGGAAACCACTTTAGATGAAAAAACACCATTGAAAATCAAATACTTACGTATTCAAGAAACAAAAAAAAACCGCCCCGAACCTTGCGGTTTCGGGGCAGCTTGTATTCTTGGTGGCGCATCCCTGATTCGAACAGGGGACCTGCGGATTATGATTCCGTCGCTCTAACCGGCTGAGCTAATGCGCCATAACGGAAGACCGCAACTATAGCATAGCGTTTTAATGCTGTGCAAGTGGGTGTTTGTCACTCGTAACCAGCGTCTGGTTGCGCTATGTTGCATCGAGGGCTGCACGCAGTGAGTACAATTGCGCTGATTTCAATGCAGGGACGACCTTGCCACCGGCCATTACGCTTTCGTGCGAGTAGCCGGCGCCCGTAATTGGGGACGGCCCCTGTGGAGAAACTGATGTCTGCATCATGGTCCTGGGCTGTTCTTGTGCTGGCCGGTCTGTTCGAAGTCGGCTGGGCCGTTGGCCTGAAATACTCGGAGGGGTTTACGCGGCTTTGGCCGTCGTTGGCAACGGCTGCGTCCATGCTCGTCAGCCTCGGGCTGCTCGGGTTGGGTATGAAGCAGCTACCCTTGGGCACCGCATACGCGGTCTGGGTAGGTATCGGCGCGGTTGGTACGGTGGCTGTGGGCATTGCTGCCCTGGGCGAGCCGGCCGGCCCAATGCGCCTGGCGAGTGTCGCCTTGATCGTGGCCGGCATTGTGGGTCTGAAGCTTAGCGCTTGAGTTTGAAGGAGATTCTTTGTGGACATGAACATCAACATTGTTGTGGGCGATTGGGCAAAATGCCAGCGTGATGCCACCGATATCCGGTACAAAGTGTTTGTGCAAGAGCAGCATGTGCCACCCGAACTCGAAATGGATGATCAAGACGCCGCGTGCGCGCATGCGGTGGCCTATAACGCGCAGGGAGAGGCGGTGGGCACCGGCCGTCTGCTGCCTGACGGGCACATCGGCCGCGTGGCGGTGCTAGCCGAATACCGGGGGGCGGGCGTGGGCTCGCGCCTGCTGGATGCGCTGATGGATGAGGCGCGGCGCCGCCGTCATATGGAAGTGGTGCTGTCCGCGCAAACGCATGCGCGCGCCTTCTATGCCCGCAAGGGGTTCGTCGCGGAAGGCACCACTTATATGGATGCTGGTATCGAACACGTGACAATGCGCCATGCGCTGACCGCGTAAGGGGGCGGTAGCCTGGACGCGGTGCTCTCTGGCTTGGCGCCAGGCTGCGGCCTTCTTCGGGCCCTCTTTGGTGGCTGCCTGGCGTTACGCGGGCGGCGCTTCCACCTCAGGCCCGTGCCCCCTTGATTTTCACAGCCTGGGCGGCTCGGCGGGCTCGGTCGCGGGCGATATCGGTATCGCTGCCGTAGGCCAGTGCGACACCCATGCGCCGCTTCGGTGTGCTTTCGGGCTTGCCGAACAGCCGCAGATCTGTGCCCGGCACGCTGAGCGCCTGTTGCACGCCTTCGATGACCACTGACTGCGCGTTGACTTCACCATAGATGACTGCGCTGGCCGCGGGGCTGCGCATGTCGGTGCTTACCGGCAGCCCAAGGATCGCCCGCGCGTGCAGCTCGAATTCGCTCTGCCACTGGCTGGCCATGGTGACCAGGCCGGTATCGTGCGGGCGCGGGCTCACTTCGCTGAACCATACTTGATCGCCCTTGACGAATAGCTCGACGCCGAAGACACCCAAGCCACCTAGGTTGGCGGTGAGGGTGCGGGCGATATCACGAGCTTTGCGCAGCGCCTCGGGGTGCATGGGGTGCGGCTGCCAGCTTTCGACGTAATCGCCCGCCACTTGCAAGTGCCCGATAGGCTCGCAGAAGCGGGTTTCCACCTCGCCGGTTGCGCCCTGTGCGCGGACGGTAAGCAGGGTGATCTCGTAATCGAAATCGACAAAACCTTCGACGATGATGCGGCCATGGCTAACGCGGCCGCCCGCCATGGCGTAGTTCCACGCGGCCTGTACGTCGCCGGGGCCGTCCACCTTGCTTTGGCCTTTTCCGGAGCTGCTCATGACAGGCTTGACGATGCAGGGGTAAGCGATGCCGTTGTCGATGGCGGCTTGCAGCGCCTGCAGCGAATCGCAGAACTTATAAGGGCTGGTGGGCAGGCCCAAGGTTTCGGCCGCCAGGCGCCGGATGCCTTCGCGGTCCATGGTCAGGCGTGCTGCCCGCGCGGTGGGAATGACGCGGGTGACGCCCGCAGCTTCCAGCGTCTCAAGCACCGGTGTGGCAATCGCTTCGATTTCCGGTACCACGATATCCGGCCGTTCGGCCTCGATCAGCGCCTGGAGCTGGCGTGGGTCCGTCATATCGATGGTGCGCGCGTGATGGGCGACCTGCTGGCCGGGAGAGTTGGCGTAGCGGTCGACAGCGATCGTTTCGACGCCCAGGCGCTGCAGGGCGATGATGACTTCTTTGCCGAGTTCGCCGGCGCCGAGCAGCATGACGCGTTTGGCGGCCGGGGAGAGCGGGGTTCCGAGGGTGGTCATGGACGTATCCAGAGAGCCTGAAAACCCGCATTGTACGGTGGGGGGCACGCGATGCGTGAGGTTGCCATGCCGCCCCAGCCAAATGCTGTGGGCGCCCGCTCGTGTACGAGCCCGGCGCCCGGGGTGGGCTGCGGCGAAGCACTGCTTATGCCCGATTGAGGCAGTGGGGGCTTGGCGCCGTGGCCCAAGCGGTATCCGACGCCAAGATGATGTTTACGCGCCTGTGCCGGAGAGTTCCGCTGCTGGCTCTGAGTGGGCCTCGATAGCGCCGGCTGACGCGGCCGCGTCTTGGTAGCTGGCTGCCGCCGTGAAGAGCACGTCAGTAGAGGAGTTGAGCGCGGTTTCGGTGGAGTCCTGCAGCACACCAATGATGAAGCCCACGCCTACTACCTGCATGGCTAGGTCGTTGGGAATACCGAACAGGCTGCACGCCAGCGGGATCAGCAGCAGTGAGCCGCCTGCAACACCAGAAGCCCCGCAGGCACACAGGGTGGCCACAAGGCTGAGCAGCAGCGCGGTGGGTATGTCGACCTGGATGCCCAGCGAGTTGACGGCCGCGAGCGTGAGCACGGTGATGGTGACGGCGGCACCTGCCATATTGATGGTTGCCCCCAGGGGGATGGAAACCGAGTATGTGTCTTCAGGCAGCCCCAGCTTTTTGCACAGCGCCAGATTGACGGGGATGTTGGCGGCCGAGCTGCGCGTGAAGAATGCGGTGATGCCACTTTCGCGCAGGCAGGTAAAGACCAGCGGGTATGGGTTGTGGCGGATCTTGAAGAACACGATCAGCGGGTTGACGACCAGGGCGACGAACAGCATGCTGCCCAGCAGCACGGCCAGCAGCTTCGCGTAGCCGGCCAGAGCGCCAAAGCCTGTATCGGCGACCGTGGCGGCCACCAGGCCGAAGATGCCCAACGGGGCGAGACGGATGATGACCTTGACGATGAAGGATAAGGCGTTGGAGATATCGCCGATGACGTTCTTGGTTGTGCCATGTGCGTGGCGCAGACCAATGCCCAGCCCGATCGCCCATGCCAGGATGCCCATGTAGTTAGCGTTGGCGATGGCTGTAACGGGGTTGGCAATAATGCTGTTCAGCAGGCCACCGAGCACTTCGGCGATGTTGCCGGGTGGGCTCAGCGCCGCCGAGGTCTGTTTTAGTGTGATGGTGAGCGGGAAGCTGAAGCTTGCAATCACTGCAACCAGTGCGGCGGCCAACGTACCGATCAGGTACAGCAGGATCACTGAACCCATGCGCGTCTGCTGGCCATGGCGGTGGTTGGCGATGGAGGCGGTGACGAGTGCCAGCACCAGCACCGGCGCGACCGCCTTGAGTGCGCCGATGAACAGCGTGCCGAGAAGGGCCGAACGCGCGGCGAGGTCTGGCGACAGGACGCCGACCAGAATGCCGGCGACCAAGCCAATGGTGATCTGCAGGACCAGGCTGCCGTGTTTGATGAAGTGCATAACGGGGTTTTGCCGACTTGCGTGGCGCATGGGGAACTCCTGGCACAAAGTAGTGCGCATGCGGAAATGGATACGAAGTGTGACCCGTTGCACGCGCGGGCCGCACCAAAGACTCGCAAGCGGGGACGGTGTGGCCGGCGTGAACGCCGGCGAGCCGGAGCCGCCATGAAACCGGCCGGCAATGGCGGCCGGATGGCGGCGCGAGGCGGGCAGCTGGCATGCAGATGCGTGACCGGGCCAAACCCGGTATTCTAGCATTGACCGCAGTCATGTCATTTTTCCGCCTCTCGCCGATGCCTGTGTATCCTGACGGGTTACGGGATGTGACCTTGCCGGAAAACTTCTCCTGCATGCCGTGGTCACAAGGATGTTTCATTACAGGGCCTGTCCGCATGGCACGCAGTTCTTTGTTTTCACGATTCAGAGCATTGATCCTGGTGGTTTCGCTCCTGCTGCTGGGCGTGCTGGTGGCAATGCCCGGTGGTATGGCGCCGGTAGCGATGGGGCAGGGCGCACAGCCCAAGCCCATCGAGAATGTCGAGAAAGTCCTGGAGGACACGCAAAAGGCTGTCAACCGCATCCAGGAAAGCCTGAAAAAAGATCCGAACGCCGCCGACGACGCGGCGCTTGCCAGCATGCGCGATGCGTTGCAAAAGGGGCAGTCCGCCGCGGACGACATTGTTGCCCAGCTTGCGCCTCAGCTTGCTGATGTGCAGGCTCGCATCAAGCAGTTGGGCGAGCCGTCCACCGATGTTCCCGAGCCGCCCGATATTGTCGCCCAACGCAAGGATCTCGCGAGCAAACAGTCATCGCTGGATGGGCAAATCAAACTGGCTCGCCTGCTGGGCGTAGAAGCGGGGCAGGGGGTGGACCAGATCTCGCAATTGCGGCGTCAACGCTTCCAGGCGGAGCTGGGCAATCGTTCCGAAAGCTTTTTTTCGCCAGCGTTCTGGGCCGACGTCAAGCGAGACCTGCCCTATGATTACACGCGCCTTGGCGAAGTGGGCGATCAACTCGCCGAAAGGCTGGCGGCGGTCCCGACCCGCGTCTGGGCACTCGCGGGTGCGCTGGCACTGCTGCTGGTCGTGGTGGGCGAGTTCATGCGGCGGGGGCTGCGCGGGTTTACTGTCCAGCACACCGCACCCACGCGCTTGCGGCGATCCATTTTTGCTGTCTTGCGGATTGCGGTATATACATTGGTGCCGGGGCTGCTGGCCTCGATCGCGCTGGCTGTCCTGAGGTGGGAAGACGGGCTGGACGAGGCCGTGCAACTATTCCTGGTGCAGTGTGTGACCGCGATATACATGGGCGGCTTTGTTGCTGGCCTGGGCATGGCGCTATTGTCGCCGCGCCGGCCCAGTTGGCGTCTGCCGTTGGTTTCGGATGCGCTTGCTGACCGCCTTTCATGGTTGCCGGGTGTTTTTGCCGCCACCATTGCGTTTGCCTGGGTTGCGCAGCAATTGCTGGCGCTCACCAATGCAACCTTGAGTACGACACTGTTAGTCAACGGCCTGATGACGCTGCTGCTTAATGTGTTGATCGGCTTCTCTGCTTGGACTTTGCGCACCAGCCTGCGGCAGCAGGCTGTGGATGCGGCCGCGGCGTTACCGCCAGACGCCGAATCTTCCCCGATTTCCGCAGCCGGTGCGCGTGCCCGCATGGTGCCCTCGCTCCTGGTGGCTGTGATCGCCGCAAGCCTTACGGCTTTTGCAATGGGGTTTATTGCCCTCAGCACCCTGATTGCGCAGGAGATTATTTGGCTGAGTCTGATCGGCTCAACCGCATATCTGTTGGTTGCGCTGGTGGCCGACATCTTCGACAGCCTGACGGCGCGGGTGCGCGACGATCACGAGGCGCGTCTCTTGAGCGGGCACCAGGCGCGCGCGCGCAGCCAGTTGCTGGTGCTCGTATCGGGTACGCTGCGCTTGGCGGTCGTGGTGCTGGCTGTGACGCTGGTGTTATTGCCCTTTGGCGAGAACCCGACCGACTGGCTGCACCGGAGGCTCGGGTTTCTGTTGTCGGGGTTTCAGGTGGGTCAGGTACAGTTGCGGCCCACCTCTATTTTGCTCACGCTGGGGATACTGCTCATCGGTTTTTACATCGTGAGGGTGGTGCGGGGCTGGCTGGCGGATCAGTTCCTGCCGGTTACGCGTCTGGACGACAGTATGCGTACGTCGGCCGCTAATTTGCTCAGCTATCTGGGCTATGTTGCGGTTGTCGTGGTGTCGATTTCGGCGTTGGGCATTGGGCTGGAGCGCATGGCCTGGGTGGTGAGTGCGCTATCAGTGGGTATTGGTTTCGGCCTGCAGGCAGTGGTGCAGAATTTTGTGTCGGGTGTGCTTCTAGTGGCCGAGCGCCCCATCAAAGTGGGCGACTGGGTTAGCCTGGACGGAGGTGTGGAGGGTAACGTGCGCAAGATCAGCGCGCGCGCTACCGAGATCGAGATGTTCGACCGTTCCACAATGATCGTGCCGAACTCCGAATTCATTACCAAGCGTGTGCGTAATGTAACCTTGGCGAATCCGCTGGGCGTGGTGTCGCTCAAGTTTAATATGCCGCTCAGCACCGATGCGGATGCCGTGAGGGACATCATGCTCGATGCCATTCGTGAGCAGGAGGAGGTGCTTGAAACGCCTACACCATCTGTAAACCTGGATGGTTTCACGCACGAAGCGCTTATGTTCTCGGCAACCTGCTATGTGGGGTCGCCCCGCATGGCGAGCGGTGTTCGCAGTCAGCTGTTGTTCGGGATTCTACGTCGATTGCGGCAGGCCGATCTGGCGCTTTATGTGCGTCAGCCCGCCGATGTGGGCGCACCGGGTGTTTCAGGCCGAGCGGACGGCGACGGTGAGGATGAGCAAGGTGTGGGGCGCAAGGAGAAGCCCGGCGACGACGCCCCGCCCTTACCATTACAACCATAAGGGAGCGCGGCGTGCGCAGGCACGCCGCTTCCTGGGCACGCATAGCAAAATGCCGACTGCATTTCTGCAATCGGCATTTCGTGGTATTGGTGCCCAGGAGAGGACTCGAACCTCCACACCTTGCGGCACATGGACCTGAACCATGCGCGTCTACCAATTCCGCCACCTGGGCATAAAGTGTATGCTATCGCTTTATACTGCGTGCCGCGAGTTGCGCTACATCTTTAAGAGGCGCAAAGTATAAACCAAATTTTTAAAGAATGGAAATCTCTCTTGGCCAAGAAATCGAGAAACGCGCCGGACACCCCTGAAACCGCCATCGATCAAGCAGACTTGCCGCCTGATTTCGACCCCGATGTCCCCACACGGGAAGCCATTCTTCAGCATCTGCGTAATTCAGGCAAACCTATGTCGCCCAAGACATTGGCGCGTGCGCTGGGTACTTCGGCCGACTCCGTGGGTTACGAACGGCGCCTGAAGGCCATGGAGCGCGATGGCCAGGTGTTCTTCAATCCCAAGGGCCAGGTACTGCTCAACACCCAATTGGATTTCATCGCCGGCAAGGTCCAGGGGCACCGCGACGGCTTCGGTTTTTTGCTGCGTGATGACGGCGGGCCAGACCTGTTCCTGGCGCCGCGTGAAATGATGAAGGTGCTGCACGGTGACCGCGTGTTGGCCAAACCCAATGGCGAATATCGCGGCAAGCCCGAAGCCATCATCGTCGAAGTGGTTGAGCGCCGCACCGACAAACTGGTAGGCCGCTTCTTGAAAGAGCGCGGCGCTTATATTGTCGTGCCCGAAGACCAGCGTATCAAGCACGATATCCTGATCCCGGCGGCCGATGCGGGCGGCGCTGAAAATGGCCAAGTGGTTACTGTGCAGATCGTACGCCAGCCTGCGCGCCATCTGCAGCCCGTCGGGCGTGTGGTCGAGGTGCTGGGCGAAATCGACGATCCGGGCATGGAGATCGAAATCGCGGTACGCAAGTTCGATGTGCCGCACGAGTTCTCGGATAGAACCAAAAAACAGGCTGCGGCATTGCCCGAAACAGTCAGCGCCGCAGACTTGAAAGGTCGGGTCGATCTGCGCGACATCCCCTTTATCACGATCGATGGCGAAGATGCGCGTGATTTCGACGATGCCGTGTTTTGCACGCCGGTCGAGTTGGGCACCGAAAAACGTCGCCGCCGCGGCTGGCGTTTGTTGGTCGCGATTGCCGACGTTAGCCATTATGTGCGCCCCGGCGACGCCCTGGATGAAGACGCGCTCGATCGTGGCACCAGCGTTTATTTCCCGCGCCGCGTCATCCCCATGTTGCCCGAGTCGCTGTCCAACGGGCTCTGTTCGCTCAACCCCGCAGTTGACCGGCTGGTCCTGGTGTGCGACATGGTAATCGCTGACGGCGGGGCGAAGTCGGGTGCCATCACCGCATACCAGTTCTACGATGCCGTCATCCACTCGCATGCGCGCACCACCTATACCGATATCTGGGCGGCGCTGCAGCAGCCCACCGGGCCGGCCGCACAAGCCTTGGGTGAAATCATGCCGCATGTGCAGCATCTGTACGAGCTCTACCAGATATTCGCACATGCGCGCGTCAAGCGCGGCGCTATTGATTTCGAAACCACCGAAACCCGTATCGTCTGTAATCCGTTGGGCAAAATCGAACGCATCGAAGCCTATGTGCGCAACGACGCCCACAAGCTGATCGAAGAGTGCATGCTGGCCGCCAACACATGTGCAGCCGAATTCATGAAACGCAATCGCCGCATGGGGTTGTACCGTGTGCACGAAGGCCCGACACCAGAAAAGCTCAAGGCCCTGCGCGATTATCTGCGCAACCTGGGGCTGTCGCTGGGGGGCGGCGACGACCCATCCACGCAGGATTACGCCGAGCTGCTCAAGGCAGCCAGCAACCGGCCGGACTACGAAATCATCCAGACCATGTGTCTGCGTTCCTTTCAGCAGGCTATCTACAGCCCTGAACAAGTGGGGCACTTCGGCCTGTCGTACGAGCACTATGCGCACTTCACATCGCCGATCCGACGCTATCCCGATCTGCTCACGCACCGCGTGATCAAAGGCGTTCTGCGCGGCACCCGCTACGTGCCCGATATTGACGACAGCGGTGTGGCCGCGCTGCCGGCGCGTGAGCGCGAGCTTGCCGTCTGGGAGAAGCTTGGCCTGCTGCTTTCCGCCTGCGAACGCCGCGCCGACGACGCATCGCGCGATGTCGAGGCTTGGCTCAAGTGCTGGTTCGTCAAAGAGCGCGTGGGTGAAGTCTTCAGCGGCCGGGTGACGGGGGTCGCCAGCTTCGGCATTTTCATTACCCTGGATACATTGTTTGTCGAAGGCATGGTGCACGTGTCTGAGCTCGGCTCCGATTACTTCCAGTACAACGAAGCCATGAATGAACTGCGAGGCGAACGCACAGGCATGCGCTACCGGCTTACTGATGCGGTGCAGGTGCAGGTCTCTCGCGTCGATCTCGAAGCGCGGCGCATTGAGTTCCGGCTGGTCAAGGGTACGGGTTTCAAGGCGCTCAAAGCAGCGCTTGACGCGGAATCCGCCCCACCTCCGCAGCGCAAGATCAAGCGAGCAGCGCCAGCCAAACCGGCGGCGCTCAAAGGCACCGCCCGCCAGCGCAGGGCGGAAGCCAAACGCAGCGCCA
This sequence comes from Pusillimonas sp. TS35, assembly GCF_009857885.1. GTDB lineage: Bacteria > Pseudomonadota > Gammaproteobacteria > Burkholderiales > Burkholderiaceae_B > Allopusillimonas > Allopusillimonas lactea. Next base: position 161,996 of record NZ_WWER01000001.1, read on the forward strand.
AGGGTGAGTCCGCGCAGCACAAGGGCCCAGGCGGCGGGCACGGTAGACGATAGCCCGCAGTCGGGGCCGCGCCATGCGCGCCCCGGCGGGATTACAATTCCCGGCATCGCATCTATATTCCCCACAAGGAACCGCATGTCTTCCCTTCAGGTCCTGGCGGGCTTTCACGCCGTGATTTCCCGCCTGCGCCACGCGCCCGACTCCATCAAAGAGCTCTACATCGAGGCATCGCGCCACGACAAACGCATGCAGGGCCTCATCCAACAGGCCGAAGCGGCTGGCCTGCGCCCGCGCGCGGTGCCCCAGGAGCGCCTGGACGGCTTGGCGCGCGGCACGCGCCATCAGGGCGTGGTAGCGCTGGCCCAGGCGCGCAGCCTCGCCATGGACGTGGGCGAAGTGCTCGACAACCTTGAGGATACCGGCACGCCGGCGCTGCTGCTGATTCTGGACGGCGTGACTGACCCGCACAATCTCGGTGCTTGCCTGCGCACGGCCGATGCCGCCGGCGTTCACGCCGTGATTGCACCGCGCGACCGCGCAGTCGGCCTCAACCAGACCGTGCAGCGCGTGGCCTGCGGGGCCGCGGAAACCGTTCCGTACCTGATGGTGACTAATCTTGCCCGTACCATGCGCGAGCTGAAAGCGCGGGATGTGTGGCTGGTGGGTACAGACGATCAGGCCGAGTCGGGTATACACCAGGTGCAGGCGCGCCGCGCCATGGCGTGGGTGATGGGGGCCGAAGGCGAAGGCATGCGGCGGCTTACGCGCGAAACCTGCGATGAGTTGGTGCATATCCCCATGCTCGGCTCCGTCGAGAGCCTGAATGTCAGCGTTGCCAGCGCGGTGTGCTTGTACGAAACCGTGCGTCAGCGTCAAGCGCAATAAGCTTCTGATGCGCGGCGGGCGGCGCCCCGTGCCCTGTATGCTGCCTGCCGTGATCGGGCTGGGGTTGGCAGGGCACTGCGGCGTGGCGTTGTCGCTGGCGGCATCGTGGCGGGCAAACTCGCCCGCAGCCCTGTGAGCGGCAGGCGTAGAATGTTACGCCTGCACATATCTTCTTGAACGCATCAATCACATCATGGCCAATAACGGTTTCACTACCAACATCGTCCACTCCGACAGGCGCGGCGACGTCGCGCACGGCGCCGTACACAAGCCGGTACACCCCTCCACCGAATATGCTTTCGCAGACTCGCGCGAGCTGGCGGCGGTCTTCCAGGGTAAGGCAGGCTATACCTATGCCCGCCAAGGCACGCCGACCACGGCGGCGCTCGAAGTCAAGATTACGCAAATGGAACAGGGCCACGCCACCGTGACGTTCGCGACCGGCATGGCCGCGCTGGCCGCCACGTTTTTCACCCTGCTCAAGGCGGGTGATCACCTGATCAGCAGCCAGCATATTTTCGGCAACACCAACAGCCTGCTGGGCACGCTTGCCGACCTGGGCGTGCAGGTAACGTTTGTCGATGCAACCGACGCCGCCAGCGTGCGCGCGGCATGGCGGCCCGAAACCCGTATGGTGTTCACCGAAACACTTGCCAATCCGGGCACCCAGGTGGCCGACCTCGAAGGCATTGGCACTTTCTGTCGCGAGAAGCAGTTGGTGTATGTGGTCGACAACACGTTGACGTCGCCGCTGTTGTTCCGGCCCCGCGACGTGGGCGCCAGCCTTGTCGTCAATTCGTTGTCCAAGCATATTGGCGGGCATGGCAACGCACTGGGCGGGGCGGTTACCAGCACTGGTCTGTATGACTGGTCTGCTTATCCAAATATTGCCGAGCCCTATCGCAAAGGAGATCCCATCGGATGGGGTCTCACGCACATCAAGAAGAAAGGCCTGCGCGACATGGGCGGCACGCTATCTTCCGATGTGGCGCATCGACTTGCCGCAGGGGCCGAAACGCTGGCGCTGCGCATGAGCCGCATCTGTGATAATGCCCTTGCTTTGGCCAAGTATCTTGCAGAACATCCGCGCGTTCGTGCCGTGCACTATCCGGGGCTTCCCGGCCATGCGCAGCATGCGCGCGCCAGCAAGCTGTTCGGCGGTCGTTATGGCGGCCTGATGGGTATTGAACTAGAGCCCGGCATCGAGGTGTTCGATTTTCTGAATCGCTTGCGGGTGCTGGCATTGGCAACACATTTAGGCGATAACCGTACGCTGGTGCTGCCGATGGCCCAGACTATTTACTACGAGATGGGGCCGGAGCGTCGCGCCCAGATGGGGATTTCCGATACGTTCCTGCGCATGTCGGTGGGGATAGAAGATATTGAGGATCTGATCGAGGATTATCGCCAGGCGCTGGAAATATAGGCGGTTCCGCAGCGCAATGCCAATTCCTCGTAGCTGAGCTAGTAGCACATATGCCTGGCCTTGTGCCGGGCTTTGCACCAAAGTTTTCTTTTTTTATTTCATGTGTTGCAGAACACCCGTGAAGTCAACAAATATGCGGGTTGTGGGCGCTTTTCCCTTGACAGCCCTTATATTCAAAGGCTTAATACGCGTTAGCCAATGAGGGTGAGTTGTTGGCATCGCAACAGCACCTGGCTGCACCCACGGTATGTGGGTCCTTCGATGTCAAGCATCGCAGCAGTATATTTTGTAATCAAGGGGTCAAGCCTGCGGGTCAGGCTTGGCTAAATAATCTTCTAGGGGTAATCCTTAAATGAACAAAACAGAGCTTATCGAACATATCTCTACCAAAGCCGATCTGTCGAAGGCCGACGCCGGCCGTGCGCTCGAAGCGTTCATCGGCGCAGTCAAGACGACGCTGAAGAAGAAGGGCACGGTAACTCTGGTGGGCTTCGGTACCTTCGCGGTCACCGAGCGTGCCGCCCGCTCGGGCCGTAACCCCCGTACCGGTGAAACCATTAAGATCAAAAAGGCCCGTGTGCCCAAGTTCCGCCCGGGCAAGGCCCTGAAAGACGCCGTCAACTAAAGCGGCGCGGGGTGCCGGCCATCGGCGGGCGCCCCGGTTCAAGGTGTGCTCACCTTGCGAAATTTATCAAAAACTACTAGAATCTCACGCTTGACGCGTTAAGCGGCGGCAGTGGCCGGCAGGTATAAAATCCGTCGGGTGCTTAGCTCAGCTGGTAGAGCGGCGCCCTTACAAGGCGTAGGTCGGGGGTTCGAACCCCTCAGCACCCACCACTTAATTCGTAAGTAAAAAAGGCACTTAAGGAAGCTTAAGTGCCTTTTTTATGTGCCCTCAATCACCCGAAATGGGAGCCAAAAGGCGCCTCAACCATCCGAAAATCGGTTGAAACCACCCGGCCTACGCCCTACACTGCGAGCCACCCAAATTAGTAAATGCTGGCATGGCCGCAAGCGATGTCTGAATGAAGTCGATCGCTGATTCCGCGTCGGTGTGCAGCAACTGCCCGCCGATCCGGGCCGCCCACCAGGCTTCCGTGCCGCCAGCGTTGCGCCATTCGCGCAGGCAGCGCGTATACAACTGCAGATCGTACTCTTCGGTGATGCCGATTGCGCCATGTACTGCATGGGCGATATCGGCAATGAGTACCGCAGCTTCGCTGCAGCGCGTCTTGCCGATCGCGGCCATCAGAGGGCGGGGCATCCAGCCTTCGCCCTGGCAGGCTATCTGAGCCGCCATGCGCGATGCCCAAGTGCGTTCCGCCAGGACGCTGATCTGGTTCTGGATAGCCTGGAAGCGGCCGATGCTTTTACCAAACTGTGTGCGCTGGTTGGCGTAGTCGAGTGTCAGGGCCAATACGCGTGCGGCTGCACCGGCCATAAGCGGCGCCAGGCTGGCGGCGCACAGTACGGCGGGTTCAATGTTGAGCGTGGCGTCCGTGTGCGCGGCAAGTGCCTCCGTGGGCACAGTACCCCAATGCAGATCGGCCAGCAGGCTGCCATGGCCAAGATCGCTGTCTTTGCGGGCCGCAGCAATGGGCAGCAACAGGGCGCGGTTGCCGGCCGCGTATAGCAGCCAGTCCGCTACACGGCCAAACGGTACGGCGTAAGCATGGACGCCATGCTCGTCCTGACACGCACCCAGACCGGCGATGGTGATGGCGCCCTTGGGGGCTGTTATGCCGACGGCATGCAGCCATGCGCGAGCCAGGGCCGTTTGGACATAGGGGAGCGGAACCGCGTGGTAACCGGCGCTCAGGAAAAGTGGAAACGCCTGTGCCAGTGCCAGACCCGCGCCGCCCGCGCTTTCGGGTAGCAGCACATCCAGAAACCCCGATTCTTCCAGTTGCGCCCAGTGAGCGCCGCCCGCACCTTGTTGTGTTGCGTCGTGCAGCGTGGCAGGGGAAAACGCCGAGGCAAACAGCCGCTCGATGGCTTCGGTAAAAAGGTTGTCGGTACTCGTCAAGGTTGTCATGTCCAATCTTCCTTAGCGCAGGCCCAGGCCGCGTGCGATGATGCCCCGCAGAATCTCGCGTGTGCCGCCGCGCAGCGAGAAAGTAGGGGCCAACTGCTCCAGATACGTGAGGGTGCGCCGCAATTCGGTGGGCGCGGGCTTGTCGGGCTGCGAGCCAAGTACGTCGCCGATCCAGCGGGGGATGCATTGCTCGATTTCGGTGCCCAGATCTTTGACGAGGGCCGCCTCAATGGCGGGGTTTTCCCCGCGCACAAGCTTTGCTGTGAGCGCGATGGAGAGCGAGCGCAGCACCGCCAGCCATGCCACGATGTTGCCCAGGGTTGCCCGCGTGGCATGGTCGTCCACCTGCGCGGCGCGGCAATGGCGCAGCCAGCTTTCTACCAGCACCATGCTGGAGTACAGGCGTTCGGGCCCGCTGCGCTCGAAGGCGAGTTCGGCGTTTACCTGCGCCCAGCCATTACCTTCCTCACCGACCAGAGCATCTTCCGGACACTGCACATTATCGAAGAACACCTCGGAGAAATGTGCATCCCCGGCCATGTCTTCAATGGGGCGTATGGTGACGCCAGGCAGGCTGAGGTCGACAATGATCTGAGACAGGCCGATATAGCGATCGCTGGTTTCACCGGACGTGCGCACTAGCGCGATCATGTAGTGAGAATGCTGAGCGTTGGTGGTCCAGATCTTGCTGCCGTTAAGCAGCCAGCCATTGGTGGTACGCGTGGCGCGCGTCTTGATGCTGGCAAGGTCGGAGCCCGAGTTGGGTTCGCTCATGCCGATGCAGAAAAAGGCTTCGGCCTTGCTGATGCGGGGAAGATAGAACTGCTTCTGGTCTTCACTGCCGTACTTGAGAATCAAAGGGCCGCTCTGCCTGTCTGCGATCCAGTGCGCAGACACTGGAGCACCGGCGGCCAGCAGCTCTTCAGACAGAACGAACCGGGCAAAAGCCCCGCGGCCCGCGCCGCCGTATTCGCGTGGAAGGGTTAGCCCCAGCCAACCCTGGTTTGCGAGTGCCCGGCTGAAATCGGCATCAAAGCCAAGCCAGGAGCGAGCGCGGATGTCGGCAGGCATGCCCGACAGTTTTTCCGCCAGGAAGGTGCGCACCGGCGCGCGCAAGGCTTCGTCCTCGGCGGGTATGGCGGTCAGTTCTAGCGTATCTATCTTCATGATTGCTGGTCTGCGTTGAAAGGCGGTATTTGTGGGCCCGTGCGACGTAGTGCCATAGAGGCAGCGCCGTCTGCAACGCGATACTATGGGGGCAAGAGCCGGGGCTGTCTAATATTATTATTTGGATGATTGATATCAATTGAATATCGACGGCAGCCCGGGGTTGTGCCGTAGTGTCGCGGCGAGCCTTGCATCAACGACAACCCGAACTACTGGAGCCCTCGAATGAGTGAGCTATTGCATTTTGAGCAGGACGAGTACGGAATCGTAACCCTGACCATGGACTATCCGCCCACACGGAATGCTCTTACGGGCAACGGGATGGTAGATGCGTTCCTGGCCGCTTTTCAGCGCATCCAGACCGAGCATACCGCGCGCGTCGTGATCATTACCGGCGTGGGCAATGTGTTCTCATCGGGCGGCAGCATCGATGAAATGGAAAGGCAGTTGCAGCCGCGCTACGATAGTGGTGTGCTGCGCCATGAGTATCGCGAAGGTATTCAGCGGCTGCCTTTGGCACTGCACAATCTGGAGGTGCCCACCATCGCAGCCGTCAACGGCCACGCGATTGGCGCAGGTTTTGATCTGGCCTGCATGTGTGATGTGCGCATCGCCGTTGATACCGCGCGTTTTGCGGAGAGCTTCGTGAAGCTGGGCATTATCCCCGGTGATGGCGGCGCCTGGTTTCTGCCGCGCCTCATCGGCATGTCGCGGGCCGCCGAGATGACGCTGACGGGCGATGCCATCGACGCGCAGTGTGCGCTGGAATGGGGCCTGGTGTCTCGCGTAGTTGCAGCGGATTCGCTGATGAAAGAGGCGCGCGGCATCGCCCTGCGCATTGCCGCCAATCCGCCCGAGGCCGTGCGTATGTCCAAGCGCTTGCTGCGCGAAGGCCAGCACACGCGGCTGGATACCTTGCTTGAGCTTTCCGCAGCCTTTCAGGCCATCGCACACAAAACGCCGCAGCATGCCGAGGCCGTTGCGGCGTTCATGGCGAACAAACGCTCACGTTGACACGCGAAGGCACTTAGCGTGTTCGCGCGTCAATGCCGCAGGGGCAGACGCCCCATCGGCCGCCGCGATAAGCAGCCGGTGTGACGCGCCGCGATCAGGCCTGGGCCACCCGGTCAGCAATGTGGCAAAGCGCCGCTTCCACTTGGTCGATCAGGATCAGGCACAGGTCGCCCTGGTTTAGCCGTTGCAGTGCGGTGTCGATCGCCAGCATCTCGCCATGTATCTCCTGTACGTGCGTAGCCCGCGTAGCGCCGGCCAGGCCCGCGCGCAGCAGTGCGAGCACTTCACCTTCGGCGCGGCCGCGCTGACAGGCGTCCTCGTACAGAATGACATCGTCGAAGGCATTGCCCAGGATCTCGGTCTGGCGCTGCAAGTCAATGTCGCGGCGGTCGCCCGCGCCGCTGATGACGACGCTGCGCCGGCTCGCCGGCATGCGATCGACCGCGTCGACAAGCGCCTGGATGGCATCGGGGTTGTGGCCGTAGTCGGCGATCAGTGTGGCCCCGCGGTACGAAAATACGTTGAAGCGCCCCGGTGCCGTATGGGCATCATTGACGAATGACTCAACAGCTGTTGTCAGCTGCGTGTGACTAAGGCCCGCCGCCCAACCGGCCGCCAGCGACGCCATGGCGTTCTCGACCTGAAAGCCGATGGTGCCATTGCGGGTAAGGGGAATCCGTGCCATGGGAAAGCGCAACTCGACAGTGCTTTCGGCCAGCACAATGTCATTGTTGTCGACATAGGCGACGCGATGGCCTTTAGCCCGGTGCGTCGCAAGCAGGGGGTTTCCGCCGTCGACGGCAAAGAAGGTCACCGCGCCTGGGCAGTTCTCGGCCATAGCGGCCACATGCGGGTCGGCGGCATTCAGGACTGCCATGCCGTCAGGTGCCACGTTCTCGACAATAACGCGCTTGACGACCGCCAGATCCTCAACCGTCTGGATGTAGTTCAGCCCCAGGTGGTCACCGACGCCGACGTTGGTTACCACCGCAATATTGCAGCGATCGAAGCCCAGTCCTTCGCGCAATATGCCGCCTCGTGCTGTTTCGAAGACGGCGGCATCCACATCAGGATGCATCAGTACATTGCGGGCGCTGCGTGGGCCGCTGCAGTCGCCGGTGTCGATGCATTCGCCGCTGATGTAGACGCCATCGGAGTTGGTCATGCCTACGCGCAAGCCGGCATTGCTCAGCATATGGGCGATGAGGCGGGTGGTGGTGGTTTTGCCGTTGGTGCCCGCAATGGCAACGACGGGAATGCGGCCGCTCTCACCCTCTGGAAACATATTGGCGATAATGGCTTCGCCAACTGCGCGCCCCTTTCCGAACGACGGATCCAGATGCATGCGCAAGCCAGGCGCCGCATTGACCTCCACAACGCTGGCGCCCTGCTGATCCAGCGTCTCATAAACATTCTGGCTCACCAGGTCGATACCGCAGATATCCAGCCCCACCATTTGTGCGGCGGCCACTGCCGCAGCCGCCAGTTCAGGGTGTACCTGGTCGGTGACATCGGTGGCTGTGCCGCCGGTGCTGAGGTTGGCGTTATTGCGCAGCGTGACCAGCGCGCCCCGTTCGGGTATTGATTGGGCGGTGTAGCCTTGCCTGGCCATCGTGGTGACGGCAATCTCGTCATCCAGGCGAATACGCGTGAGCGAGGTGCCGTGGCCCTCACCGCGTGCGGGGTCGGCATTGATGATGGCGACCAGTTCTGCGATTGTGTGTTCGCCATCGCCGGTGATCTGTGGCGGGTCGCGCCGCGCGGCGGCCACCAGCTTGTCACCGATGACGAGCAGGCGGAAGTCGTGACCAGGAAAGTAGCGCTCCACAATCACATCGCTGCTTATTTCGGCCGCGACGTCGAAGGCCGCCAGCACTTGGTCGCGGCCGATGAGATTGACGGCTACGCCCTTGCCCTGATTACCATCGCGTGGCTTGACGACGACCGGCGCATCGATACGCTGTGCGGCTTCCCATGCTGCCTCGCTCGTGGTGACGCTGTAGCCGTCGGGCACCGGCACGCCCGCTGCGCGCAACAGCGACTTGGTGAGGTCTTTGTCTTGTGCGATGGCTTCGGCGATGGCACTGGTGCTGTCGGTTTCCGCTGCCTGTATCCGGCGCTGGCGGCTGCCCCAGCCGAATTGCACCAAGCTGCCCTGCGTAAGGCGGCGATAGGGGATGCCGCGCGCCACAGCGGCCTGCACGATGGAGCCAGTGCTGGGCCCTAGCCTGACGTCTTCATTCAATTCGCGCAGCCGGTTCAGCGCATCGGCCAGATCGAAGGGCGTGTCGTCGGCGGCGGCGCGGCACAATGCACATGCCAGATCAAAGGCCAGGCGGCCGACATCTTCTTCAGAGTATTCGGTAATGACCTGATACACGCCCGCTTGTTCGGTTTCGCGTGTACGGGTAAAGGAAACAGGGCACTTGGCCTGCGATTGCAGGCTGAGCATGGCGCACCCGACTGCGTGGGCGAGCGGGTAGTTTTGGAGGTGATTGGGCGGCAGTTGCAGGTCGATATCGGGAAACCGCGCGCGCAGCCGGGTTTCGAATCCGGGCTGTGCGTCAATCGCGCACTCTGTCTCCGTGCACGAAACCACTGCTTCGATCGACGTGCGTCGGCTCCAGAGATTGGGGCCACGCAGGGCCCGAATACGCAAGACTTCCATGTAAAGCTATCCTCGTTGTATTTGTGTCGTGGCGACTAGTGAGCAGGTGGCGGTGCGTATGTCAGACCGACACTTCGAGTGCGGGGGCCGTGCTGTCGGGCGCGACACTGATGTCGGCTTGGTCTTGCCCGAAGGTTTCGACGCCAGTGCGGATCAAGGCTGGGTCCAGGCCCAACGCCCATGCCGCGGCAATGGCCGCAAGCATGTTGTCGGTTTGCTGCGTATCGCGACCAGCGTCGGTAACGGGTATGGCTGCCAGGCTGGTGAGCTCGGTAAGTGCGTCGCCGTGTGCCAGCATCACTTTGCCTTCGCGCGCGACGACCGCACGCTTGCCTGCGGCAAGGTGCGCCCTCAGTGCGGTGCCGGCACCTGTCTGGCTGAAGAACACCACATCGCCATCGCTCAGTTCGGCCAGTGCGGCAACATTGCTGTCGTCCGCGTTCAGTATTGATGCGCCTTCGGCCAGCACCACGTCGACCTGCGTACGCATTACCTTGGACAGCGCCTCGGTATCGGCAATATGCAGTTCAGGTATCAGTTGCGCTGTATCGAGATTGGTGACGATGCCGATCAGGCAGCGATCGTAGGGTATGCCTTCGGTGCAAATGGCGCGCACCCCAGTTTCGATAACGCCCGCTTGCATTGCACGGTTAAGCAAGACCCGCTGTGCCTGTTCCCAATTTGCGCAGTCCTGGGTTTCAACCTTGCGGCGGCCAAAGTACAGGCCGTCGCTGCAGGCCAGCCCGGTGTTCCACCCATGCATCTGGAGCAGGCGGGTGACAATGCGGGCGACGGACGTCTTGCCGTGGCTGCCTCCCACGCCGATCAGTGGAATTCGAGCGTTTGCCCCTTCGGGAAAGAGGTGCTCGACAATGGCCTCGCCCACCGCGCGCGGTTCGCCCGCGGCTGGTCGCAGATGCATGAGCAGGCCGGGCCCCGCATTGACCTCTACGATGGCGCCACCCTGTTCGGCCAGCGGGCGCGAGATGTCCCGCGCAACCAGATCCACGCCAGCGATATCCAGCCCCACGACGCGCGCGGCCAGTGCCACTGCTGCCGCAACGGAAGGGTGCACCTCGTCGGTGCAGTCGATGGAAACATTACCATTGCGCTGGATGACGACGGTTTGGCCCTCGGGCACGACCGTGTCCGCTGCGTAGCCTTGGCGGGCGATTTCCAGTCGCGCCGCGGAATCCAGGCGGATGATGTTCAGAGGGTGGTCTTCATCGCTGCCGCGGCGCGGGTCGGCGTTGATCTGGGAGTCGATCAATTGCTCCACGGTGCTGACGCCGTCGCCGCGGATTGCCGCCACGTCGCCGCGCGCGGCCGCCACCATGCGTCCCCCAACCACCAGCAGGCGGTGTTCATCGCCTTCTATGAAGCGTTCTACCATGACGCCGCTGCCTTCGTCGGCTGCGACGGAGAATGCGGTTTCGATATCGGCACGACCCGACAGATTCATGAAGACACCGCGGCCATGGTTGCCGTCCACCGGCTTGACCACGACAGGCAGGCCGATATCCTGGGCGGCTTCCCAAGCTTGCTCGGCGCTATCCACAAGTACACCCTCGGGGACGGGCACACCGCAGGTGCTCAGCAGCGTTTTGGTGAGGTCTTTGTCGCGCGACACGCCTTCGGCGATGGCACTGGTGCGGTCGGTTTCGGCCGTCCAGATGCGGCGCTGCGCTGCGCCGTATCCCAGCTGCACCAGGTTTGCTTCGCTAAGGCGTATGGTGGGGATGTCGCGGTCGTCGGCCGCGTTGACAATGCATTCGGTACTCGGCCCCAGGCGCAGTGAATCTGCCAGCTCGCGCAGCTCGGCAACGGCCCCGTCGACGTCGTAGGTGCGATCTTCGATGGCAGCCATGACCAGATCGCGCGCCGCGTACAGCGCCGCACGCGTCAGGGGTTCGTACCAGGCCCGCACAATGACCTTGTAGACCCCGCGTACGGAGGTTTCGCGCGCCCGGCCCAAGCCGCCCGGCATGCCTGCCAGAGCCTGCAGTTCGAGCGTGACGTGTTCCAGGATGTGCGCCGGCCACGTGCCATTGCGCAGACGCTGCAGGAAACCACCCCGCTCACCGATACTGCAGCGGTGCTCGATCAGCGTCGGCAGCCACGAGGAGAGGCGTTCGTACAGACCTGGAATGGTGTTGGACGGAAAATCCTCGAGATCGCCGATATCCACCAGCGCTTCGATGACCGGCCGATAGGCCCAGATACTGGGGCCGCGCAGGTACTGCATTGTGACAATGTCAATGTATTTTTTGCTCATCTTCGAGGAATTGGACGAAAGAGAGGGGGGGATGCGGCGAGGCGGCGGGAAGCGTCAGGAGACGGATACGCGGAGAGAAAGAGAACGCATTTGCAAGGCGCAATCAAAGAGGATAAATAATGGCGAGACAAGTTGCCGAGAATGCAGATTTAACTCCTGCTTGAATGGGAGTGCAAGAGATTCTGGTGGCTCGGGGCGGCGAAACAACACAAAATTTGTCAATTCCCCTATTTGCAGGGTTTGGGAGGTATTCTGCCTCATCAGGGTGGCCTGAATTTGTGTATATTCCTCCTTTTTTTCGGCCCAATCGGATGAATGCGGAAGTAAATCAGATGGACGCGCCCGGCAGTGTGCCTGCTGCATGGCGTGCATCGCTGGCGCAACAGCTTGCCCCGGGGGAAACTGTTCGAGCCTGGATGGAAACCGATCTGGACGGCCGCCTGCGGTTCAGCCAGGGCCTGATTGCCGTTACCAGCCGCCGTCTGCTGGCTTGGCAACCTGATACCGCCCAGTGGCAGTCATGGGACGCTGCCCCCGGCCTGGCGCTGCAACTGCACGACCATGCCGGTGTGGGCACGCTCGCTTTACAGGATGCGCACGCTTGTCTGGCAACGTGGCGCTATACCTTGCGGCACGATCGCAGCGCGCACGCGCTCGCTGCGCAATTCAATCGACGCCATGGCACCGAGGAGCCTTCTGGGTATGTGGCGGCCAGCCCACGCGTAGGTGTGCCCTCGTCGTGGGCCCTGTTGCGGCTGTGGCGGTTCGCCCGGCCCTACCGAGGGCAATTGCTGACCGGTTTTCTGCTGACGCTCGGGGCTACTGCCGCTGCGCTGGTGGCGCCGTACCTGACCATGCCACTCATGGACAAGATCTTGATCCCTTTTCAGAACGGGCAACCGGTGGATTGGGGCCTGGTGCGGCTGTATCTGAGCGGGTTGTTGGTATCGTCGATCCTGGCTTGGATACTGGGCTGGGGCCGGACATATATCCTGGCGCGCGTCAGCGAGCGCATTGGTGCCGATTTGCGCACCGCGACCTATCAGCATCTGCAAGGCCTGTCGTTGCAGTATTTCGGCGGCAAGCGCACGGGTGATCTGATCTCCCGTATCGGTTCCGAATCTGATCGTATTTGCCTGTTCCTGTCGCTGCATTTGCTCGATTTCGCCACCGACGTGCTTATGATCGCGATGACCGCGATCATCCTGTTCACCATCAACCCCTGGCTGGCCATCGTCACACTGCTGCCGCTGCCTTTCATTGTCTGGCTCATCCACTTGGTACGCGACCGTCTGCGCCACGGTTTCGAGCGAGCCGACCGGGTCTGGTCAGAACTTACCAACGTGCTGGCCGACACAATACCTGGCATACGTGTGGTCAAGGCATTTGCGCAAGAGCGCCGCGAGGTGGCGCGTTTCCGCGAGGCCAACAATCGCAATCTGGTGGTCAACGACAAGGTCAATGCGGTCTGGTCGTTGTTTTCCCCCACAATCACTCTGTTGACCGAGGTGGGGCTGTTGGTGGTGTGGGCTTTCGGCATCTGGCTGGTCTCGCGCAACCAGATCACGGTGGGCGTGCTGACGGCATTTCTCACTTACATTGGCCGCTTTTATACCCGTCTCGATTCCATGAGCCGGATCGTATCGTTTACCCAGAAGGCAGCCGCTGGCGCCAAGCGCATCTTCGATATTCTCGACCATGTATCCAGCGTACCTGAGCCCTCGCCCGCCAACACAGTGCGCCTGGAGAAGGTGCGTGGCCGCATACAGCTTCGCAATATCCGGTTTCGCTACGGCAACCGCCCGGTCATTCGCGGTATCGATCTGGACATTGCGCCAGGCGAGATGATTGGTCTGGTGGGGCACAGCGGTTCGGGCAAAAGTACCGTGGTCAACCTGATCTGCCGCTTCTACGATGTTACTGATGGCGCAATCTTGCTGGACGGCGTCGACATCCGCATGCTGCCGGTTTCCGATTACCGGCGCAATATTGGTTTGGTGCTTCAGGAACCTTTCCTGTTCTTTGGCACGATCGCCGAGAACATCGCCTATGGCAAGCCCGAGGCCAGCCGCGAAGAAATTATTGCTGCTGCCCGCGCGGCCCATGCCCACGAATTCATCCTGCGCCTGCCGCATGGCTACGATTCGTTGGTGGGCGAACGCGGCCAGGCGCTGTCGGGCGGCGAGCGCCAGCGCATCTCTATCGCCCGCGCACTGCTTATCGATCCGCCCATTTTGATCCTGGACGAGGCCACCTCATCGGTCGATACCAAGACAGAACAGGAAATCCAGAAAGCGCTGGACAATCTGACGCGCGGGCGCACCACGATATCCATCGCGCACCGCCTGAGCACACTACATCAGGCCGACCGCTTGGTGGTGCTGGACCGTGGTGTCGTCGTGGAAGAGGGCAGGCACGATGTACTGCTTGCCAGCAACGGTGCGTATGCGCGCCTGTACCAGGCGCAGGCCCGTGGCGAGGTGGACGTCTCCAGGGGTGAAGGTTGGGATGGCAGCGACGACGATGACGATACCCCTTGAGCGGAGCCACGCGATGAACCACCCCCTTATCCACCTGCGACGCGATAACTTCGGCAGGCTGATGCTGCGCCTGGACGACGGCGGCGAGGCGCACGTGACGCCGATGCGCAGTTTTCCGATCTCCGCGCCGCAAGAGGGCTTGTCGCTGGTGCGCCAGGACGGTTCTGAGGCCGTGTGGATTGAGCACCTCGACGATGTGGACGAGGCCACGCGCGCGCTGTTGCACGAAGAGCTTGCCAGCCGCGAATTTACGCCTGAGATCCGGCGCATCGTGCGTATTTCTAGTCACGCCACGCCCAGCCAATGGCAGGTAGAAACAGATCGCGGACCGACCACGCTTACCCTCAAGGGCGAGGAAGATATCCGCCGCCTGTCGCCCGCCATGTTGCTGATTGCAGACGCCAACGGTATTTACTTTCTGATCCGCGACGTGACAGGGTTGGATCGTGCCAGCCGGAAGCTGCTGGATCACTTCCTCTAAGACTAGAACTAGACAAAGGGTCGCCTGCGGCGGTTGCCTTCACGCAGCCGGATGTCGGTAGTGGCGGGGCGCACATAGCGGGCGCATTCGCGCGTTCGGTCTATGCAGCCGCCATTGGCATAGACCCCAGCGGGATCCCGCAGGCGCTCCATTTCTTGCACAATGCGGGCCACTTCGTGTTCATCGGCCATGCTTTGCGCCACGCGCTGATCGACGACACTGTCGTCTACACGCAGTTTACCGTTGTCGCTCACATACGTGGCGTGGCGCCAGTGGTAGAGTTCGACACACTTTGAGGCCAGTGTGAAGGGTTGATCGCGTTTCCAGAAATTGGTGAACAGGCCAGCGCCCAGATACATCACCCACGACCCTTCGTAGCCTTCAACATTGGAGGAGGTTGGGTCCGGGTTGCGGAACCACAGCCGGTCGCCGGGCACGTAGAAACGCGGGGGCAGCGGCGCCTTTGTGCTGCCATATTCGCGCAAGAATACCTCATGGAATTTGCCCGACATGATGGCGCGGGTTTCCCACTGGCGCTGGAGTTGGCCGAGCAGTGTCGGGTTGCTGCGTGCCGCCTCTTGGGCGATGCTTAGCAGCATCACGTATTCTGTGGCGCGATAGCAAGAAAATGAATACAGCTTGCCGCTATGCGCAGGCTGGGTGGCAGCGACGAGTGCTTCCACGAGCGGCTTGCCAGGTATCAGAACAAAACCTGTTTCTTCGCTATATTGCCAGAATTCCTCAGGGCGTTCCGCTGCCTCGGTATCAAATGCCAGCGCAGTGCGACGGGCATTTTCGACAATATTGTGGCGAATGCGGACAGCTGACCTGAGCTCGTCGATACTGGGGTAGGGGAAGGCGACTGGGCTGACCAGCATGGCCAGCAGTATTTCGAGGTCGAGGTGATCCGGCCGGATATGGGTGTCCAGGCTCAGGGTTTTACACAGCTGCGTGGTGTCGTGCTGTGGCGCCCAGTCGTGGGCAAAGGCGGTGCTGAGCCTGAACCGGATGAGCGCACCCTTGGGGCCGCGCTCGTGCGTGACGACGATGTAGTTCGCCACGCCGACTTCGTCCAGATATGCCAGCGCCTTGTGGCGGGCAGCGCCGAGCTGGTGCTCGGGGACGTGGAATTCGATACCGCCGGTACGTAATTGTGCCGGCAAGGACACATGAGGCATGATGGCTATGAATAAGACCGCCATAGGCGGGACGAAATGGGACGCAGCATACCTGAGACTGGTCAACAAAAAAAGACAACATTTTCTAGTGTGGACGGCAGACGACAATTCGTAAAGAGGAATTATTTATTCCAATGTTTTTTAAAGACACTTTGTTTTAATGTAAACGTCTGCATTGTTTGAGGTTTTTATTTCGTGTCCTATTAATTGTGGGGAAGAGTGCCGTCTTTGTCAGCAGTGCGTTATGCCGTATCTGTTAGCGGGCTTGCAGGCGTTTCTACTTCAGGGCTCGGTAAAATTTTTTGCAGCGCTCGGTGCATGGGCCAGAAAATACTGCTATAATTTTTTTCTTTCCTAGCGGAAATATTGCGCAAGTTTCTTCACAGAAGTGCCCGCAAAGCCCAGGTGGCGGAATTGGTAGACGCGCATGGTTCAGGTCCATGTGCCGCAAGGTGTGGAGGTTCGAGTCCTCTCCTGGGCACCAATACCACGAAATGCCGATTGCAGAAATGCAGTCGGCATTTTGCTATGCGTGCCCAGGAAGCGGCGTGCCTGCGCACGCCGCGCGAGGACGAGAAAGGCCGGGCATGCAGGCCCGGCCGGGGTCGCGCCTGTGTGACCGAGTCCTCTCCTGGGCACCAATACCACGAAATGCCGATTGCAGAAATGCAGTCGGCATTTTGCTATGCGTGCCCAGGAAGCGGCGTGCCTGCGCACGCCGCTGAAAGCGCGTGAATTTGACGGGAACCCCGGAGGGGCGAGCGATCGAAGCGACCAGCCTGCCCCGCCACGGCGCCGCGGCTAAAGAACACCACCGTCCGCGGCAAGCAAAGCCCCCTCGGTTGAAGCGGGCAGGCTGGTACAAGGCAGAAACTGGCGCAGCGGCGGAAAACTGGCTGATATGTCGGTAAATAATTGATTTGTATCGAATGAGGGTGAAGGAAATATACCCAGTAGCAACCGGCGCGATATAAAGTAAACAGCGTGGCACAGCCGTACAGCGTGGCACAGCCGTACAGCGGTACCGCTGAACACGCGACGCACTGCGCGTGGCAACACCACAATGGCGCTTTTGCAGCTGCGCCTTAATATAAAAAGGTGCATGTTGCCGCGCCAGCAAACAAGCCATTCATTATAATTGCGAATCGTTCGCATTAATGATAGTATTTTTCGCTTGTAGTCGCGGCTTCCAATGCAATATGGTCTGCCGTGTGGTCGTTTACTTTCCCGCAGGATTCATGTCGCGCTCTCGTGTCAAAACAAATCAACCCTTGGGGCTGGTCAAGATGGCTGGTGCCGTAGGCGCATTGGGCTTGCATTTGGCGGTTCTTGGCGCCATCGTGGCTTCGCCGCCCAAACCCAGCATCTCCGAGCCTGAAACGGTCGAAGTACGCTTCGTCGAAATCGCCGATGAAATCGTCGATTCGGCGCCCGCCGAAGAGCCATTACAGGAACTTGCCCAAGTCGTGCCAGAGCCCCCACCAGAACCGGAGCCAGAGCCCGTCGTCGAACCTGAACCCGAACCGGTCATAGAGCCCGAACCAGAGCCTGAGCCCGTCATTGAGCAGTCCGAACCCGAGGCCATCACGCCGCCGCCTCCGCCGCCCAAACCCAAGCCTGAACCGAAGCCAAAACCCAAACCAAAACCCAAGCCCAAGCCGGTCGTCAAACATGAGCCCGTAAAAGAAGCGCCGCAGGCGGCGCTTTCTGGCCAGGCCGCGGTTCCGGCAGCGCCCAAGGCACCGGCCCAGCCGATCGACCCCAACCGTCCGCGCATGATCGGCAAGGTCGATTATCTCGGTCGTCGCCCGCAGCCCGTGTATCCACGCGCGTCCGAGCGGCGCGGTGAGCAAGGCCGCGTAGTGGTTCGGGTGCTCATTTCGCCCCAAGGTTCGGTCCTCCAGGCCTCGGTGCGCGCCTCATCGGGTTTCGAGCGCCTTGACGAAGCCGCCCTCAAGGCCGCACGCGTTGCCCGATTCAAGCCGTACACAGAAAACGGCATCGCCTACCGGGCGATGGCCGACATCCCTTTTGACTTTGTTTTATAGGACCGACGAATGTTCGATTTACTCAACAGCGCGATGCACGTGCTTGCCCAGGTGGCTGATGCGACGCAGCCAGCCGCCGCGACCATGGCGCAATCGCCCGGCCCCATGGCACCGCACAGCACCGAAACCGGCATGCTGCACTTTATCTCGCAAAGCGACATCGTGGGCAAGGGCTTGTTCGCTGCATTGCTCCTGATGTCCCTGGCAAGCTGGTACCTCATCTTCGTCAAGTCTTATACCAACTGGCGCACCCGCCGCCGCAGCAGCAAGTTCCTGCACGAATTCTGGGCTGCCAGCTCACTTGACCAGGTCGAAAACGAAATCCGCACGCATGGCGCCACAGAGCCTTTCGCACATCTGGCCAGTCATGCCATTCATGCCCAGAACCACCATACGCGCTATGGCGCGCTGAAACTCGAAGAAAAAGGCTCCACCGACTCCTTCGTCACCCGCACAATCCGCAAAGTCATCGACGAAGAAACCGCCAAGCTCGAAAACGGCCTCACTGTGTTGGCGTCCATCGGCTCCACCGCCCCTTTCATTGGCCTGTTCGGTACTGTGTGGGGCGTGTACCATGCGCTGGTGGGCATCGGTTTGTCGGTTGATGGCGTCACCATCAACCGCATCGCCGGCCCAGTGGGCGAGGCGCTCATCATGACAGGCCTGGGCTTGGCCGTGGCCATCCCGGCGGTGCTGGCATACAACGCGTTTGTGCGCGGCAACCGCGTCTACCTGGCGCGGCTCGACGCTTTCGCACACGACCTGTTCACCTTCCTGTCCACCGGCCAGCAGGCGTTTGAATGGACGGGCAAAGAGCGCCGGGTGGCACTGGCTGCCAGCAAAGGAAACTAAATGGCCTTCGGAAGCTTCGACAGCAAAAGCGGCAGCCATACCGTCAGCGAAATCAACATGGTGCCGCTGATCGACGTCATGCTGGTGCTGCTCGTGATCTTCATCATCACTGCGCCACTGCTGAGTCATTCGATCAAAATCAACGTACCCCAGGCGTCAGCCCAGCCGGTCGAGCAGGAGCCCAAATCCATCGATCTCGCCATCGATGACGCAGGCGGCATCTTCTGGAACGAAACGCCCATCGCAGCGGATCAGCTCAGGCAGCGATTCGCCGCCGAAGCGAAGCAAGAGCCCCAGCCCGAAGTTCGCATCCGCGCCGATTTGAACACGCGCTATGAAGTACTGGCGCAAGTCATGAGCGATGCCAAGGGTGCTGGGCTCAAGCGGCTGGGCTTCATCACACGCCCGGGGGCTGAGCATTCCGCTGCGCCATCTTCCTCAAGCCAGGCAGCTCCGGGCAATACACGGGGGCAGGGCATCACCGGCCAAACAAGTGGGCCGGCACCCGCCGGCGCAGGCGCAAGCACCCCCGCGCAGCAACCCGCCCTGTAAGGTTTAGGCTGGTTGTCAGGGTTGTAACGATGGCGCGCATGGCCCTGTCTTGGGCCGCCGTGCGCGGCGTGTTCACGATAGAATCGTCTCATGCGAGTACTAGTAATCGAAGACGATACAACGCTTGGCCACGCGCTGCAGGAGTTCCTGGATGAACAGGGCTATGCGGTCGACTGGCTGGCAGATGGCGCCCAGGTCGTCGGCGCGGTGGCGGGGCAAAGCTACGATCTTCTCCTGCTCGATCTCAACCTGCCTGGTGTAAGCGGGCTCGATGTGTTGCGTAAGCTGCGCGGCAGCGGTGAACAAGTGCCCGTCTTGATCCTTACCGCACGCGATGGTCTCGAAGACCGCGTCGCGGGGCTTGATGCGGGCGCTGACGACTACGTCACCAAGCCGTTTGAGCTCGCCGAGCTGGCTGCGCGCGTACGTGCTTTCGCGCGGCGGCGGGTCGGGCAGGCGCAGCCCCGCATCGAGGCCGGGCCTTTGGTGTTCGACTCCGTTGGGCGCGAGGTGCGGGTCAATGGCGAGCGTCTTGCACTTTCGGTGCGCGAGCTTTCTGTGCTCGAGATGTTGATGGCGCGGGCCGGCCGTGTGGTTACAAAGCGCCAGATTGTCAATTCACTGTCGGCATGGGATGCCGACTTCAGCGAGAACGCCGTCGAGGTCTATGTATACCGGCTGCGCAAGCGGCTAGAGGGTACGGGCGCAAGCATACAAACGGTGCGCGGCTTCGGCTATCTGCTCGACGTCGACGGTGCGGCTGCTTAATTTCTGGCGTGCGCTCATGCCGCCCGGTTCGCTGGCGCGGCTACTGGTGTTGCGGTTGTTCCCGGCCGTGGGTGTGCTGGTGGCCATCGATTTGCTCGCCACTTGGGTCATGACGCGCAAGATCGCACTCGAATCCTGGGTATTGAACGATATCTTCTGGACCATGGTCATCGGTCAGGTGCTGCTGGTGTCGATTTTTGCATGGATCCTGGTCTCTGGTGTGCGCTCCGGGCTTGCCAGCATCAATCGCCTGTCGCGTGAGATCAGCCAGCGTTCGGTCGATGACCTGCAGCCGCTGGATGTGGCCGGCCTGCCCACCGAGGTTGCACCGCTCGTTACGCATTTCAATGACCTGCTCGTGCGCCTCGACGACTCCCTGCAGGCGCAGCGCCGCTTCATTGGGCATGCCGCCCATCAATTGCGTACCCCACTCACCGGTCTGAAGCTCGAATCCGAGCTCATGCTTACCCGAAACCTGCCCGACGATGTGCGGCAGCGCGCTGAACGCATTAAGATGGTGACAGATCGCATGATACGGCTGGGGCAGCAGTTGCTGGTGCTGGCGCGTGCCGACTCCTCCAGTCGTCCGCAAGACAGTTTTGTGCGTATGGATCTCTCCGAATGGGTGCGCGAGAGCGCGGCAGAATGGATCCCCGCAGCGCGTGCGAAGCACGTGGATGTGCAACTGCAGGCGCCGGCGGAGCCTGTATGGGTGGATGTGGATCCGCTGCTGCTTGAAGAATTGCTCAGCAACCTGATCGACAATGCGTTGCGCTATGCCGACGGCCTGACGGCGATCAAGCTGAAGGTAGGCGCCAACCCTCCGTCACTCAGTGTCGAGGACGACGGCAAGGGTATCAGTGCCAGCGATGCCGAAAGGGTATTCGAGGCTTTTTACCGGGCACCTGACGCTGCGGCGGGCGGGTCGGGCCTCGGGCTCGCGATTGTGCGCGAAATTGCCAGGGCGCATGGCGCGTGGTGGAACCTTGTGAGCCGCCCCGATTTCCCCGGGACGCGGATCACATTGGTATTTCCGGGGCCGCGCATCGGTGCCAGGCTTACCCGCCCGTAAGTCGGCGGATGAGCCCGGCAGTGTCACAAACGCTTATTTGCTTACACCTGTACCGGGTGCGGTGGGGACGGTGGGGTTGATATACCCGGGTGGCGATGCGGGGGTAGCGGGTGCTGCTGGCGCGGCAGGTGTGGCAGGGGCAGCGGGCGTCGTATATGCCGGTGGCACCGACGGTGTACCGGGTATGGTTGTACTGCCGGGCGTGCCCACGGGTACGGGGATGGTGCGTTCGCGCATCAAGCCGCCACGCATGACGCTGCCCGAAATCGTGTCGTTGCCGTTGGACATCAACTTCATGCAGTCATCGCGCTCGGCAGCGGGCAGCTTGGCACAACGGGCCATCTGGTTCTGTTGATAATTTTGGTTGCCGCGCATGAGGCGATTGCGGCGCGCCTCTTCCAGCGCTGCGCTCGCTTCGCGCATGCAGGTGGCTTGATCCTGGTTAGACCTGCCCGACTTGCACAGCGCGATATCTGCCTCGTATTGGGCGCGGGCATCGGCTTCTGTCTGGGCCTGGGCCGCGCCGACCGCCACGCATGCACCTGTGGCAAACGCTGCCAACACCATTCGGGAGAATAGGGTACGTGTTAACGACATAAACCTGCTCCTTCTATCAAGATCCGGCGTCCGGAAGTTGAACGTCTGTCTACAGTATATCGGGGCGTACACACAGGCTCCACCTGTCGGGTAACTAAACGTATCGGCCTCTACGTGCGTGGTGGCTCGCCGGGGCGGGCCGCCTGAGGTGTGACCGACGTAGGCCCGATGCTGGGGCCGTATGCAGTGATTTCTTGCTCGCCCATGTGCAGACTTTCGGCGCGGCGGCGGATGGCGGCACGCATCAGCAGCATGGCTGTCACAGGCGAGGTGATCACCAGGAACATGATGATCAGAATAGGGTGCGCCACCAGACGGTGCTCATTGACCGAAGCCAGGATTATCGTAGCCATCAGCACACAGAAGGCGCCCAGCGTATTGGCCAGCGTGGGCGCGTGGATGCGGCGGAAGAAGGTGCGCAAGCGCAGCAGGCCGAGCGAGCCGGTGAGAGTGAGCACCCCCGAGATAACGAGCAGCAATGCTACGGGGATGGCGACGAGCAGGTCGGTCATGGCTCAATCACCTCGCCACGCAGCAGGAACTTTGCCATGGCGACAGAGCTGACAAAGCCGAACATGCTGATGAGCAATGCGATGTCGAAATAGAGCGCCGAATTGAAATGCAAGCCCAGCACCAAGAGGATCAGCATGCTGTTGATATACATGGTGTCCAGGGCAAGTACGCGGTCGGCCGCTGTGGGGCCGCGCAGCAGGCGTACGGCAGCCAGGACTACCGCCAGCGCGAAGCACCCGAGGGCGAAGTGGGCGGCCCAGGTCACGAGAATATGCATGGCGAACTCACTTATCTGTTATTTGAAAATTTCCAGCAGTGGGCGCTCGTAGCGCAACTGGATGATGTCCAGCCACTCCTGCTCGTCTTTGAGATCCAGGACGTGCAGCGTCAGGATACCGTCGGCGTCGGCATATTCGGACCATACCGTACCCGGTGTATAGGTGACAATGCAGGCCAGCACCGCAAGGCCGTGAGGATCGCGCAGGCGCAGCGGTATCTTGATGAAGCCGGGGGTGGCCTGCGAACGAGGCCCCAGCCAGATCAACCGCGCTACCGCGATGTTGGATTTGGTGATGTCCCAGGCAACGCGACCGGCGAGTAGGATGGCTTGGCCCAGCCTCCGCGGCGATGCACGCACGGGCCGCAATTGTGAAGCCCACAGTGCTGCCGCGAGCAGCACCCCGAGGAATGCGCCCAGTGCAATGTGGCCAGGCGAGGCACTGTCATTGAGCAACAGCCAGAGCAGCAGCAGGAAGGCCGGCAGGATCAGGGCATTGAGCAGGCGCTTCATGGCCGCGGCACCCCTGGGTGGACATTGCGCACCGGGCTCTGGGAGACCACCGCGTCGATATAGGCTTCAGGGTGGTCGAGGTAGGTGGCGGTGTCGCTCAAGTAGCGCATGATCGGGCCGGCCCAGAGCGCCAGCGCCACGCAGGCCAGCACCAGCATGCCCACCGGCCCGGCTTCGGACAAGCGCAGGCGGGGCGTGATGGTGTCTTCGTTGCTCCAGAATAGACGGATGCCGGTACGGCTGAAAGCGATGATAGTGGCCAGGCCCGAGAGCAACATGCCCGCGACCAGCGACCAGGCGGCCACGGAGGGCGTATCGGTGGCGGATGTCTGCAGTGCGGCAATCAACAGCGAAAACTTTGCCACGAAACCCGACAATGGCGGCAGGCCGGCTACCAGCAACCCGCAGGCGATAAAGGCCATGCCCAGGAATGCCATGGCGGCCGGAATCGCTACCCCGACGACGTCGTCGGATCGGTTTGCTGTCTGCGGATCTTCGACATCAAAGGCTTCCAGCGTCACGGCAAGAATGTCGGCGCCGAAGGCTTGGGTGCGTTCGATCATTTCGAGCAACATGAAGAAAGCGCCCAGCGCCAGCACCGAGGTGATCAGGTAGAACAGGGCCGGGCCGGTGAGGGTGACACCCGGCATGCCCAGGGCTGCCAGCAGAGTGCCCGAGGACATGATTACGCAATAGCCTGCCTGGCGTTCCACTTGTGGCGCGGCGAGCACACCGATGGCGCCGAATGCAAGTGTGGCCATGCCCACCGGAAACATCCATTCGCCGCCAAAAGCGGCAGGCGCACCGGTTGGCAGCAGCAGCGAACCAATGCGCAACAAGGCATAGATGCCTACCTTGGTCATGATGGCGAACACGCCGCCCACCGGCGGGCAGGCCGAGGCATAGGTGGCCGGCAGCCAGAAATTGAGCGGCCAGGCGGCGGCTTTGATCAGGAAGGCAATGCCTAGAATAGCGGCGCCGGCCTCGAACAGGCTGCGGTCGCCTCCGGTGAGCGTGCCTGCGCGCAGTGCCAGATCAGCCATGTTGAGGGTGCCGGTGACGCCATACACCAGCGCCATGGCAATCAGCAACAGAAAGGAGGCGACCAGGTTGACGGCGACATAGTGCAGCCCCGCCGCCACCCGCGCGCGCCCAGTGCCGTGGAGCATAAGCCCATAGGAGGCCGCCAGCAACACCTCGAAGAACACAAACAGATTGAACAGGTCGCCGGTAAGGAAAGCGCCGTTGAGCCCCATCAGCAGGAATTGAAATAGCGGGTGGAAGTGCACCCCGGCGCGGTCCCAGCGTGCAGTGGCGTAGACCCACGCCGCCAGGCCCAGTGATGCGGTGAGCAGTAGCATGATGGCGGAAAGGCGGTCTACCACGGCAACGATACCGAAAGGGGCGGGCCAGTCGCCCAACAGGTACACGCCAACGCCGTCGGGCCAATCGCTGGGCAGATAGCCCGAGGACAGGCTGAGCAGGACAATGGCCAGTACGAGTTGTGCAAGCTGCGAGACCAGCCCCAGCCTCACCCTGACGCTGCGACGCGAATCGCCGAATAGCAGCATGGCGGCGCCGAGCATGAGCGGCACCGCCACGGGCAGAATGGGTAAATGGTGCAACCAGCCGGTCATGGATGATTCTCCCGGCCGTCGACGTGGTCGGTGCCGGACAGGCCGCGTGAGGCCAGCAGCATAACCAGAAACAGTGCCGTGGTGGCAAAGCCGATCACGATGGCTGTTAGCACCAATGCCTGGGGCAGCGGATCGGTATACAGCGAAGGATCGACCCCTAGATCGGCCCGGATCACGGGTGGGGCGTCAAGCGTGATACGACCCATGGAAAAGATGAACAGATTGACGGCGTAGGACACCAGGGACAGCCCCATGATGACTTGGAAGGTACGGGGGCGCAGCAGCAGCCAAATGCCCGAGCCGGCCAGCACGCCGATGGCGAGAGAGAGAATGAGTTCCATCAGGAGTCTCCTTCGTCCGAGGCGGCGCCCGGCTTGCGATACAGACGCAGCGACTGGTGAGCGAGCGCAACGAGCATAAGCACGGTGGCGCCGACAACCAGCATATATACGCCAGCGTCGAAAAGCAGCACGCTGGAGAGGTGTATCTTCCCGATCATGGGAAGCGCGAAATCGCGGCTGATGGCGGACAGGAAAGGTTTGTTTGCCCACCACACCAGCATGGCGGCGGAGCCGGCCGCCAGCAACCCGACGGCAAGCCAGTGTTGGGGATGAATGCGCGGGCGCGCTTCGACCCAGATAATACCGCCCACCATATACTGCAGGATGATAGCCGTGGCCATGATCAGGCCGCCGACAAACCCTCCGCCAGGCAGATTGTGGCCGCGAATCAGGAAATACAGCGAGATCAGCACGGCAAGGGGCAGCAGTAGCCGCACCAGCACGGCGGGGATCTTCATGACGCCGCCGGGCAGCGGGGCGTCGGGATCAGGCTCTGAGAACGTAGAGATCAGGTTAGTGCCGCCGAGCTGTTTGCGGCGCGCCTTGGGCAGCGCCATGCTTTCGGGTGGCGGCCGGAAACGGCGCAGCAGTGCGTAGACAGTGAGCGCAACAATAGCCAGCACGGTGATTTCGCCGAAAGTATCGAAACCGCGAAAGTCGACCAGGATGACGTTGACGACGTTGGCGCCGCCGCCCAGCGGCACGGATTGCTCGACAAAAAACGCTGAGGTGCCGTCGGGCCGGGGACGTGTTAGTACGGCATAGGCAATGGCAGCAATGCCCCCGCCGCCGGCAATAGCGATGATGAGGTCGCGTGCGCGCCGGATATAGGCGCGTGCGGCGCTGCCGAATTCCGAGGGTTCGTCTTCGCCTTTCACACGTGGCGGCAGCCAGCGCAGACCCAGCAGAATGAGCACGACCGTGACGACTTCGACTGCAAGCTGGGTGAGGGCCAGATCGGGGGCGGACAGCCAGGCGAAGGTAACCGCGGTGATCAGGCCGGCGCCGCCGGCAAGCAGCAGGGATACCGCGCGGTGGTACTTGGCCTGGCGTGCCGCGCCGATGGCGCAGGCCGCGCCCGCGATCCACATCAGAGCAAAGAAGGGATTGATAGGGGTATAGCGCTGGGGCTCCAGCCACGCGCCGAATCGCAGCGGCAGCATAGCGACGGCAATGGTGGCGACGACGATCAGCAGTATCTGCGGTTGAAGCCGGGCCGAACGCAGCAGATCGAGCAGAAACGACGCGAGGATGTCCAGGCCTTCGAGGAGCATGTCGAAGGTGCGTCGCCCGTCCAGCTTATAAATGAGCGGTGTATGGTCTGGATGCTCGAGTTTCCAGCGGCGCAGCAACCAGGCGAGCAGGATGCCGCCCGACATGGCCAGTATGCTCATGACCAGAGGCAAATTGAAGCCATGCCAGACGCGCAGGTCGTAGTGCGGCATGTCGGCGCCCAGAATGGCTTGCACGGCGCCTTTCAGAAAGGGGCCAACGGTAATACTGGGCAGAACACCTACGATCAGGCATAACAGCACCAGGATGGCGCTGGGGATAAGCATGCGCAGGGGTGGTTCGTGCGGGGCCCGAGGCAGGTCTTTCGGGGCGGGGCCGAAGAAGACCTGAATAATGAAACGCAGTGAATAAGCCACGCTGAACGCGCTGGCGATGACTGCCGCAAGCGGGAGCCAGAGGGTGCTGAACCGGTTGTCGCCGACGAAGACAGTCTCGGCGAAGAACATTTCTTTGGAAATGAACCCATTGAGCAGCGGTACGCCGGCCATGGAGGCGGCAGCGACGACGGCAAGCGTTGCGGTGATGGGCATACTGTGGTACAGGCCCGATAGCCGGCCTAGGTCGCGCGTGCCGGTTTCGTGGTCGACGATGCCTGCGGCCATGAACAGTGAGGCCTTGAAGGTGGCATGGTTGACCATGTGAAATATGGCGGCAACCAGGCCAAGCTTGCTGTTTAGCCCCAACAGCAGCGTGATCAGGCCGAGGTGGCTGATCGTGGAATAGGCCAGCACGCCCTTCATGTCCATCTGGAAGATTGCCGCGTAGGCGCCCAGCGTCAGGGAAATAAGGCCGGCTGTGCCGATCACCCAAGCCCACTCGGGCGTGCCTGCCAGCGCCGGCCACAGGCGCGCCAGCAGAAAGACACCCATCTTGACCATGGTTGCTGAGTGCAGGTACGCCGACACGGGCGTAGGCGCTGCCATAGCGTTGGGCAGCCAGACATGGAAGGGAAACTGCGCGCTCTTGGTGAGCGCGCCCAGCGCGATAAGCACCAGAATAGTGAGATACCAGGGGTGTGTGCGGATGCGGTCACCCGCGCTCAAGACATCTTCGATGGCGTAGCTGCCCACCACATGCCCCAGCATCAATACGCCGCCCAGCAGGCATAGGCCACCCATTCCGGTAATGACAAGTGACATGCGAGCGCCGCGCCGGGCATCCAGACGGTGATACCAGTATCCGATCAGCATGAACGACGAGAGGCTGGTGAGCTCCCAGAACACAACCAACTGGATCAGGTTGCCCGACAGCACGACGCCCAGCATCGACCCCATGAACGCCTGAAAGAAGGCGAAAAAACGCGGTGCCGGGTCTTGGGGCGACAGATAATAGCGCGCATAGAGGACGATCAGCGCACCCATGCTTGCTACGATCATCGCAAACAGCCACGAATAACCATCCATGCGCAGCGAGAACTCGATACCCGGCATCCACGGCGAATTAACCTCGATCGATTGCCCAGCAACGATGATCGGCATATGCCAGGCGACCAAGCCCGCGCACGCAACTGCCACCGCGCCGGCCAGCCAGGCTTCAAGCTTATGTGCGTTCTGGGGCAGGAGTGCGGTGATTACGCTGCCGGCGAAAGGCAAGATCAGAATCAGGGCAAGCAGCATCGGGGATGGGGAATATTACGGGGTCGGGTATGTACGGTAGGGGTAAGTGGGGGTAAGCTGGCCTCAATAATACAATGTGTTTTAGTCAGCTATTCGAAAGCTTGTTGTCTTCTTTGGTCCTTTTCTTGCCGGATAATGTAATTTTTGTTTGATATGCGTCAAATAGGCACCGTTACCCGGTCGTCAAAATACTGTCATGCCTGTTGCCCTGGCAGCTGCGGCCGCGTATATGCTGGCCGGGTGCGCAAGGGGCAGGCCTGTATGGAGTCAGGCAATGGATGCCCCTGAAACGGCCGTGGGCCGCACCGCTGTAAGTTTTCCCGACATTGAAATTTCCGAGGCACTGGTGCGCAAGTTTGACGTATCGGGCCCGCGCTACACCTCTTATCCCACCGCCGATAGGTTTCGCGGCGACTATACCGAGCAAACCTACATCGGCTACCTGGCGCAGCGCGCCCAGCGTACCGAAAACCCGCCATTGTCAGTGTATGTGCATCTGCCGTTCTGTGAGCAGCTGTGCTATTTCTGTGGTTGTAACAAAATTATTACGCAGGACCACAGCCGTGTTGCAAAGTACCTGCAATATCTGGGCCTGGAAATGGAACGCGTGGCGGCCCACCTTGGTAATGACCGTCAGACGATACAGTTGCACCTGGGGGGAGGTACGCCGACATTTTTAAGCGCTGCCGAACTCACAGACCTGATGACGTTGCTGCGCCGCCATTTCACCTTTACGTCCGATGCTGAGCTGGGCGTGGAAATCGACCCTCGTACGGTCAATGAACAGACGTTGTCGATGTTGGCAGGGCTGGGTTTCAATCGCACCAGTTTCGGGGTGCAGGATTTCGACCCAGACGTGCAGGCCGCAGTCAATCGCATCCAGCCGCTGGACATGGTTGAACGCGCGCTCAAGGCCAGCCGCGACGCCGGATTCCAGTCTGTGAATGCCGACCTGATCTACGGCCTGCCCAAGCAGACGCTGGCAAGCTTCGATCGCACGCTGGATCAGGTGGCCCGGCTGTCGCCTGACAGGATCGCGCTCTATAACTATGCGCATTTGCCGGCGCGTTTCAAGGCCCAGCGCCTGATTCGCGCGGAAGACCTGCCCTCGGCCGAAACGCGGCTGCAGATCTTCCTGATGGCCACGCAGCGCCTGCTGGAGGCGGGCTATGTATATATAGGACTGGATCACTTTGCCAAGCCGGACGACGAACTGAACCTGGCGCGGCTTGACAACAGCCTGCATCGTAACTTCCAGGGCTATACCACACGCGCCGAATGCGACTTGATCGGTTTCGGGGTGTCGGCGATCGGCAAGGTAGGGGCATCGTACAGTGGTTCGGTGCGCGGCCTGAATGCCTATTATCAGTTGCTCGACGAAGGCCACCTGCCCATCGAGCGCGGCTATGAACTCTCGCACGACGATCTGCTGCGCCGCGATGTGATCATGACGCTGATGTGCAGCATGCCGGTTGATTTTGCCACCTACGACGAGCGGTACGGGATTACCTTTGAAACCTATTTTGACGCTGAGCTTGAGCGTTTGGCCCCGCTGCTCGAAGCGGGCCTGCTGCGGCTCGACGACCGCAAATTGATAGTGCCACCCAAGGGCCGCTTGTTCGTGCGCGGCGCGGGCATGATATTCGACAACTATCTCGGCAAGCCGACGGTGTCGAGTTATTCGAAACTGATCTGACGAGGACAATACGCATGAGCACAGCGAGGATACGCGTCCAGGATTTTCTTGCCAGGCTGCCGTTGTTCAGCGGCTTGTCCGAGCCCGAGCTGGACAGTATTGCGCTGGGCACCAATGAAATCAAGGCGGCGCGTGGCGACATGATTTTCCGCCGTGGCGAGCCGTGCCTGGGTTTTCACTCGGTGATCTATGGGCAGGTAAAGCTGCTTCTGGTGTCGCCGGCCGGCGGCGAAAAGGTGGTGCGTCTGATTGGGCCGGGCAACAGTTTCGGCGAAGCCCTGATGTTTCTGGACAAGGATTATGTGGTGTCGGCACAGGCGCTGGCTGATACCTTGCTGCTGCACGTGAACAAGGCGGTGGTGCTCGATGAAATCGCCCGGCGCCCCGAGTTTGCTCGAAAAATGTTGGCTAGCCTGAGCCAGCGGCTGCACAGCCTGATGTCGGACGTCGAAGCCTATTCGCTGCGTTCGGGCACGGAACGCGTGGTCAATTACCTGATGCAGGGTGGCCGCGAGGCAAATGGCGAGCCGTTCCGCCTGGAAACCAGCAAGACGGTGATCGCATCGCGGCTGAATCTCACGCCTGAGCATTTTTCGCGCATTTTGCACGATTTGTGCGCGCGCGAACTAATTGCTGTTAAAGGCCGCGAGGTTACGATCCTGGATGCTGCGGGCCTGACGCACTACCACGGCTGAGGCCGGCTGTGTGCGGCGCCAGCGCCGCGCGCACCTTGCGCCGCGTACTGTGTAACAGGCGTATAGCGCCCACCATATAGGCCAGCAGCCAGGCCGCCGACACTGCCTGTGCCAGCCCGGCCGCGCCCGTCAGCCATGCCTGTGCGGGCAACAGGCTGGCGGCAGCCAGCAGTATCAACGCCGCCAACTGTGCATAAAACTGGCCCTGTGCCCGCGCATCGGGGATGACCTGCTTGACCTTGGGGATGAACGGCAGCGCCATAGGCAGGCCGCGCTGCGCGTGGAACCACGTCAGGAAGGGGATGATCTTGTACAGCATGCCGTTGATGACCGACCAGGCAAAGCCGGCCAGGAACAGGACCCCTAGGGTGACCGACATATCAATGCCTGTAAGATACTGCGCCAGCCATAGCACTGCACACAGCGCCAGGCTGGAGATGCCCATGAACCAGAACAGGGTAGTGGTATCGGGTTCTGGCCGCTTGCGCGTGCACAGCAGGTGCAGGGTGACGCCAACGTAGGCAAGGTAGGTGGCGGCCAGCGCTGCCACCAGCACTAACTCTACCCATGCTGGGGCGTGCGCAATCCACGCGAGTGTTTTGGCTGCCAGCAGTGCGCAGACACATGGCGTGAGCCAGCGTGTGATGGGGCGCGGATAAAGCTCTGTTACCTGGAACATGGGGATGAGCTGATAGGACATGGCCATTACCAGCAGCCCGACCCAGCCCAGCAGCCCCCACGCGGCATGCAGGCCTGTGTATTGGCGCGGCGCCGGTAGCGAGGCGGCAGGATGGCCCGAGAGCACCGCGCCGATTACGATGGTTACAAGGAGAGCAAGCAGGGCGAGCCGCACGCCGGCCAGGATTTCACCTGCGCCCTTGGCGGCATGCGCCCGGTGGCGCCACAAGCCACACGCGACCGCCATGGCCAGCCAGGCCAGGCCGGCGACAAGGAGGGCGGCACCGGTTCCGAACAGCCAGGGCGTACCGATGAGGAAGGCCGCCGCCAGCAGCAGCGTGCCGCCCGAAAGGCTCACGTGCGTGATGCTTGCCGTCAGGCGCGGCGCCAACACATGGATGCCAGTGGCCACTGGCAGGATCTGCATCATGGCGCCGGCCATGGTGTGCGCCAGCGCACCGAGTGTCAGCAGATGGGTAAGCGCCAGAGCCTGCGGCGTCCAGCGAGACAGCAGAGCCTGTGGGCTGGCCAGGAGCAGTAGACCGGCCAGCATCATGAAGACCGGTGCCGACAGCATGAAGCGCAGCGGCACACTGGCGGGCGGGGAGTTGTCCAGGGAGAGGGCGCGTTGCATGGCTGAACTTTACGCCAATCGCGCCCGCGCCGGGGAAACGCCCCTGGCCCGCACGCGGAATGTCGCGCGGACGCTGCATTTCTATGGCGACAGGTTGATGGCTTGCGTATGCCGTGCAGACGGCCTGGCAGTTTTGTTTGCGACGTCGCCTTCCGCTGTGGGCAACCGCTTGGTCAACTGCCGGTGGTGTGCCGGCCCTGCGGCAGGCATGGCCATTATTCATGTCTATTTGATATTTATTAAGGAAGCCGGGGCGGTCTGCCTGCATAGTGGCATCTGTTTATTTGCGTCCTTAAGGAACGACTATTGTGCTCCAGACTGTATTGGATCGGCTCAAGCTGAAGGGCAGGTCGCTGCTGCCTATCGTGCAGGGCGGCATGGGCGTGGGTGTGTCCGCCCACCGGCTCGCAGGCACGGTGGCCTCGTTGGGGGCGCTGGGCACAATTTCCAGCGTCGACCTGCGCCGCCACCACCCCGACCTGATGGTGAAGACCGGCCGTTCTCGCGACAAAAGCCTGATTGACTCGGTGAACCTGATTGCGCTCGACCGTGAGATCGCCGCGGCGAAGAAACTGGCCAATGGCGCCGGCATGGTGGCCGTCAACGTCATGCGCGCGGTGTCCGAATATGCATCGTATGTGCGCCAATCGTGCGAAAGCGGCGCCGATGCGGTGGTGGTAGGCGCCGGGCTGCCGCTCGACCTGCCAGAACTGACGGCGGATCACCCCAAGGTCGCGATTATCCCGATCCTGTCGGATGTGCGCGGCATCGGCCTTATCCTGAAGAAATGGATGCGCAAGAACCGCCTGCCGGACGCCATTGTGATCGAGAACCCCAAGTATGCCGGCGGCCACCTTGGCGCACCCACGGTCGACGGCCTCAACAATCCTAATTTTGCCTTCCCCGCCGTACTGGAAGGCACGCGCCAGCTCTTCAAAGAGATGGACCTGGAGCGCGAGAACATCCCGCTGATCACGGCGGGGGGCATCCATACGCCTGAACAGGTGCGCGAACTGCTGCGCCTGGGCGCCAATGCAGTGCAATTGGGTTCCGCCTTTGCCGTCACCGAAGAGGGCGATGCGCATCCCAACTTCAAGAAGGTGCTGGTAGAGGCCAAGCCCGAAGACATCGTCACCTTTATGAGTGTTGCCGGTTTGCCGGCGCGGGCGGTACGCACACCCTGGCTTGAACGTTACCTTGAAAAAGAAGCCAAGCTGCAGCGCATCGCCAAGCAGCGTCCATGTACGGTTGGCTTCGACTGCCTGGTCTCCTGCGGTCTGCGCGACGGCATCGCCAAGCATGGCCAGTTCTGCATTGATACACAGCTCGCTTTTGCAATGGCCGGCGATATCCAGCGGGGCTTGTTTTTCCGAGGTTCGGAGGTGCTGCCCTTCGGCAACGCCATCCGTTCCGTGCGCGAACTCGTCGATTACCTGCTCAATGGCGTCAAGCCGGCTCTGGAGGCGGTGCGCAAACCCACGGTGCGCGCCGCGAACGAGGCACTGGTTCCGGCCTGAATGGCGTGACGGTTTGATGAGGTTGTAGCATGAATGATGTGGCATTTCGGTCCGCCGGCGCGCCGACGGAGGCGCGTATCGAGCTTGTATGCCCGGCGGGCAGTCTGCCGGCCTTGCGGGCGGCGGTGGACAATGGCGCCGACTGTGTTTACCTGGGGTTTCGCGACGCCACCAATGCGCGCAATTTCGCGGGCCTGAACTTCGACGAAAAGGCGATCAACGAAGGCATACGATACGCGCATGAGCGCGGCCGCAAGGTGCTGCTTGCGCTCAACACCTATCCGCAGCCATCAGCGTGGCGCCAATGGCGTGAAGCGGTCGACAAGGCCGCCGCTTCGGGCGTGGATGCGATGATTGTGGCAGACCCTGGCCTGATGGGTTATGCGCGGGACAACTATCCCGATCTGCGCCTGCACTTGTCTGTGCAGGGTTCGGCCACCAACTACGAAGCCATCAATTTCTATCAGGCGCAGTTCGGTATTTCGCGGGCGGTCTTGCCGCGTGTGCTGTCGATTGCTCAGGTGGAGCAGTTGACAGAAAACACGACGGTCGAAATCGAGGTGTTCGGCTTTGGCAGCTTGTGCGTCATGGTAGAAGGGCGCTGCGCGCTTTCTTCCTACGCCACGGGCGATTCACCCAACAACCGCGGCGTATGCTCACCTGCCAAGGCGGTTCGCTGGGAACAGACCGAGAAGGGTTTGGAGTCGCGTCTGAACGGCGTGCTGATCGACCGCTACGAAGATGGCGAGAGCGCCGGCTATCCCACGCTGTGCAAAGGGCGTTTCGAGGTGTCCGGCGAAAGCTATTACGCAATCGAAGAGCCCACCAGCCTGAATACACTGGAGTTGCTGCCCAAACTGGCGCAGTTGGGTGTGCGCGCCATCAAGATCGAAGGCCGCCAGCGCAGTCCCGCCTATGTGGCACAGGTAACGCGCGTGTGGCGAGAGGCCATCGACCAGTGTCTGGCTAACCTGCCGCGCTATTCGGTGCGGCCGGCTTGGATGTCGGCGCTGGACAAAGTGGCCGAGGGCCAGCAGCACACCTTGGGTGCTTACCACCGCCCCTGGAAGTGATCGCCCTAACGGGGGGGCAGCCAGTGTGCCTTCGCTTCGCGCGGGGGCGCCCGCAGGTTTCAAGCCCGGCGTGGCAATTGACGCGCTGCGAAGGCGGTCGGCGCACGCCGCGGCGTGCGCAGTGTTGACGAATTGCGGCCACCTGCCGGGTATTTATGTATCGGGTTTGAAGTACGGTTTGAAGCGAATATGAAAATTGCATTGGGTCCGGTTCAGTACTATTGGTCGCGTGTGACCACGCTGCAGTTCTATGAGGCCATGACGGAAGCGCCTGTCGATATTGTCTATCTGGGCGAAACGGTATGCTCACGACGGCATGAGCTGCGCCTGCCTGATTGGCTGGAAGTGGCGCGGATGCTGGCGCAGGCAGGCAAGGAAGTTGTGCTGTCCACGCAGGTGTTGCTGGAGTCCGGGCAGGACCTTGCCGTGATGCGCAAGATCACCGACAACGGCGATTTTTTGGTCGAAGCCAACGACATGGGTGCTGTGCACCGGGTGGCAGGCCGCCCGTTCGTGGGTGGGCCTTTCCTGAACGTATACAACAAGCCGGTGCTGGATATTTTGCACGAGCAGGGGGCGGTGCGCTGGGTCATGCCGCTTGAAATGGACCGCGAGGGGCTGGCCGAGATGCAGCGCGAGCGGCCCGAGGGGATGCAGACGGAAGTATTCGCCTATGGCCGCATGCCGCTTGCTTTTTCGGCGCGTTGCTTTACTGCGCGCAATCGCAATATCCCCAAGGACAACTGCCAATACGTGTGCATGGATCACCCTGATGGTTTGCTGCTCAATACGCGCGAGAGCCAGCCATTTCTGGTGCTCAACGGCATTCAAACGCAGTCGGCGCTTGTCTATACTCTGATTAAAGAGGTTGGCGCCATGCGCGATTTAGGGGTGGACGTGCTGCGCATCAGCCCGCAGGCTGTGCATACCGCCGAGATCGCTGGGTTGTTCAGCCGGGCCATACAGGGCGAACTCGGGCTGCCGGCGGCCTTTGACGCATTACTGCCGCTGATGCCGGCCGGGCCCTGTAACGGGTACTGGCATGGCAAGCCCGGGCTCGAGTACCGGGTTGCCTGACACCGCGCAGACGCGCGAACCAAGGCTAAGGAGAGCGGGCATATGTATTATGGCGAACGTTTCAACAGCATTAGCCATCTGGCTGGCGCGGCACTTGCGCTGGCGGGCGGCACGCTGCTGATCGTACAGGGCGCGCTCGCGGGCGACCCATGGAAGGTAGTCGGCTTCAGCATTTACGGCGCCATGCTGCTGTGGTTGTATTTGGCTTCTACGCTCTACCACAGCCTGCGGGGGCGGGCCAAGCAAATCTGGTGCAAGTTCGATCATTGCGCGATCTACCTGTTGATCGCCGGCAGCTATACCCCTTTTGCCTTGGTGAGCCTGCGCGGCCCATGGGGCTGGTCACTGTTAGGCACGGTGTGGGGGTTGGCGATTCTAGGTATTGTGCAGGAGATCTGGCTGGCGCGCGGTATGCGGCTGTTCTCGCTGTTTCTGTACGTGGTGATGGGTTGGCTTGCCGTGATCGCTGCGGTGCCCCTGATTGACGCTCTGACATGGGACGGTTTTATGTGGCTGGCCGCGGGCGGGCTGGTTTATACCGTGGGTATCATTTTTTACGCCACCGACGAAAAATGGCGATATGGCCATGGCGTGTGGCATCTTTTTGTTCTGGGTGGCAGCACGGTGCATTACTTTACTGTGCTGTCATTCGTGGCCTGATTTTCTGCAAGGTATTCCATGCGCGCGAGTGAACGATTGGTCCCCGCCCCGGTTGGCCGGGTGCTTTCCCGCTTGCCGGCTTATCCGGCGTCGCTGCTTTTTGTGACGGGCCTGAACGTGGCGCTGGCCAGGCATCTGCCCGAAGACACGCTGGCCATGCTGGAGGGCCGCAAGCTGCGCATACTGGCCCGCGATGTGGGCGTAGGCGTTGATTTCATGTGGCGCGGCGGGCGTTTTGTCGCGCGGCGGCCGGGAGGCGAGATTGCCTTGACGATCGCCGCGAACACGCATGATTTTTTATTGATGATGCAGCGCAAGGAAGATCCCGACACACTCTTCTTCAGCCGCAGGCTGACGATGGAAGGCGATACCGAGCTGGGCTTGCTGGTCAAGAATACGCTGGATGCCATCGACCTTTCAGTATTTGCGCCGGCCAATGTGTTGCCGGCCTTGCCGGGGCGGCTAAGCCCTGCGCGTTTTTTGCCCGAGAGCCTGCAGCCCGCGCAGCTGGCGGGCAAGCTGTTTCGCCGTTATCCGGCGCCGGGCGGCGGCCAGGAAGGCACCTGATGCCCTGCGCGGTGGCGAAGATGCGTTCGTTACATAACTTAGGGCGCCGGCCTGCGCGACGGGCTGACGCGGCTTCAGGATGTGCGGAGGGTGAATTGCGAGAACAGATCGGTGAGGGTCTCGACCAGCGTTTGGCTGGGAAAGCCTGCGCGCATACTCTGGTTGAGGGCGTTGTCGTTGCAGCCCGTGGGACGGAATACCTGTAGGGCGTAATGGGTGACACGCATGCTGGCGAGCTGACGGGCCAAGGCTTCGAGGCCAGCCTCAGTATGCAGTGTGGGGTGGGCTGTGGTGCGGCATTCATGCGCAACGCCGCTGTCCAGCACAGCGCGCAGGCTTTCCAGTGCCGACGTACCGCTGTTGCGAACGCGAGTAACGTTCTCGTAGCTGTCGAAGTCTATCTTGATGTCCAGGCCGATCCAGTCCAGCAGCGGTAGCACCTTGCGCAACCGGGTCGGATGCGTGCCGCCGCTGTGCAGGCCGATACAGAATCCCAGTTCGCGCACTTCACGGATGGCGGCTTCGAGCCCCGGATCCATGGTGGGCTCGCCGCCGCTGAAGACAACCGCGTCCACCAGGCCGACGCGCCTGCGCAGCAGCGCCAGCACGCCCTCCCATGCAACTGGGCTGTCGGCTGTGCGCGGCTGCAGGTGTGGGTTGTGGCAGTAGCCGCAACGCCAGGGGCAGCCTTGTACGAAGATCACGGTCGATAGCTTGCCAGGGAAATCAGTGGCGGTGAAGGGCGTGATACCGCCCACCTTAAGTGGGCGTTGCGCGGCAGCATGTATAGGCATTTGAAGCTGAAGTGGATGGGTGTCAAATAGTGTCGCCGCGCGGGCTGGGCTGCTGCTGCGCGGGCAGATGCTTTTACGCGGCTCGGCGCGCAGGCGTGGCGGCGACGCCCGCAGCCGCTTCACGGAAGTAGCGGCGCTCATGGAATTCGCCTTTCTTGCCGATGTTGAACGAAGACATGGGGCGGTGATAGCCCATGACGCGGGTCCAGATCTCGCACGGCTGACGTTCGTCGTCGGAGAGGGTGAGGGGCGTCGTGGTATTTAGCGTGGACATGGGTGAACTCCTTTCAGTAGTGGCGCTGCATGGCGCACAGTGGTCAAAAAAAAAGCGGCCTCAGGCAGCTTCGCGCTGCTTGCGGGCGAGGATCTCCTCGTCGCACTTGGGGCAGAAGGCATGGCTGCCGCCGATATAGCCGTGGACGGGGCAGATGGAGAAAGTGGGCGTGACGGTGATGTAAGGCAGGCGGAAGCGGCTGAGTGCCCGCTTGACCAGCGTGCGGCAGGCGTCCGCGCTGGACAGCGGCTCGGTCATGTATAGGTGCAGCACCGTGCCGCCGGTGTATTTGCGTTGCAGTTCATCCTGACGCTCGAGCGCTTCGAACGGATCGTCGGTAAAGCCTACGGGCAGTTGCGACGAGTTGGTGTAGTAAGGCATCTGTGCCGTTCCGGCCTGAAGGATGCCGGGGTAGCGGCGACGGTCTTCCTTGGCGAAACGGTAAGTGGTGCCTTCGGCTGGCGTGGCCTCCAGGTTGTACATGTGGCCGGTTTCTTCCTGGAACTGCACCATACGCGCCCGTACGTGGTCGAGTAGCCGTACGGCGAAGTCGTGCCCCCATTCGGTTGTGATGTCGTGTTCGTCGCGCGTAAAGTTGCGGACCATTTCGTTGATGCCGTTCACGCCCAGCGTGGAGAAGTGATTTCGCAAGGTGCCCAGGTAGCGTCGGGTATAGGGGAACAAGCCGTCGTCCATCAGGCGCTGGATGACATCGCGCTTGATTTCGAGGCTGTCGCGCCCCAGTGCCAGCAATTCATCCAGCCGAGCGAGTAGGCCCACCTCGTTGCCGGCGTACAGATAACCCAGCCGAGCGCAATTGACGGTGACGACACCCAGCGAGCCGGTTTGCTCCGCCGATCCGAACAAGCCGTTGCCGCGCTTGAGCAGTTCGCGCAGGTCGAGCTGGAGCCGGCAGCACATCGAGCGGATCATATTTGGCTTGAGCTCCGAATTGATGAAGTTCTGGAAGTAAGGCAGGCCGTAGCGGGCCGTCATTTCAAACAGACGCTCGGCATTGGGGCTGTGCCAGTCGAAGTCTTCGGTGATGTTGTAGGTGGGAATGGGGAAGGTGAACACGCGGCCCTTGGCGTCGCCGGCCATCATCACATCGATGTAGGCGCGATTGATCATGTCCATCTCTTCCTGCAGTTCGCCGTAGGTGAAAGGCATTTCCTCGCCGCCGATCAGCGGCACTTGCTCGCGCAGGTCTTCGGGGCAGGCCCAGTCGAAAGTGAGATTGGTGAATGGGGTTTGCGTGCCCCAGCGGGACGGCACGTTGAGGTTGTAAATGAGCTCTTGCATGTATTGGCGCACCTGGCTGTAGTTGAGCCCATCCTTGCGGATGAAGGGCGCCATATAGGTGTCGAATGAACTGAAGGCTTGTGCGCCGGCCCACTCGTTCTGCAAAGTACCCAGGAAGTTGACGATCTGGCCAACGGCGCTGGACATATGGCGCGGCGGCACGGACTCAACCTTGCCCGGCACACCGTTCAGGCCTTCGTTGAGCAGCGTGCGCAGAGACCAGCCCGCACAATAACCCGACAGCATATCGAGATCGTGGATGTGTAAGTCTGCGTCGCGGTGCGCGCGGCCGACGGCTTGCGGATAGACGCTGTTGAGCCAGTAGTTGGCGATGACCTTGCCCGATACATTGAGGATAAGCCCGCCAAGCGAATAACCTTGGTTGGCATTGGCATTGACGCGCCAGTCGATGCGATCAAGGTATTCATCAACAGAGGTTTGAACGTCTACGTGGGCCATGGCTGTCGAAACTCCTTTCTACTACATATTGTGGTTGAAGAGAGATTAGACACAATATATTGATTGGTCAATGCAGCTGACCGAGGAAGTAGGGATTGATTGATGCAGATTAAATCCGGGCTGCACAGAGCTTGTTCGGGTAGGCGGTGAAGGGCTGAGGGCTGGCCTGCCAGGTGGCGACCCAGGCTGGCGTAGCCGCCATCGCCGGTACTGCGAAGGCTGCACCCGCCGTGACCGCCACGGTCAGCATGGCTGAAGCACAAGCCCTGGAAAGTGATGTGATGGATCCTTTCCTTTGGTGAATTTAAAAAC
Organism: Pusillimonas sp. TS35; assembly: GCF_009857885.1. GTDB lineage: Bacteria > Pseudomonadota > Gammaproteobacteria > Burkholderiales > Burkholderiaceae_B > Allopusillimonas > Allopusillimonas lactea. The sequence continues at coordinate 201,482 of NZ_WWER01000001.1, forward strand.
CACCAATTAAAAAATCATGAATTCAAAGATCAATGCGGAATAGACTATCTGCATGATGATCGTCGCAGCACCGGGCTACCTGGCCCGCTACGGCACGCCGACCACACCGAAGGAACTCTTGGCGCACAACCGACTGGGGGAAAACTATGTGCGCGCGCAACCCGGCTGGCCATTGCGGCAAGGAGACGAAAACTTGATGTTTCCCGTCACAGGAAACGCCCAGGCCAGCGACGGCGAGGCATTGCGCCGGTTGGCCTTGGCAGGACTTGGGCGGGCACGTTTGGCAGCGTTCCAGGTGCGTGATGACATTGCTGCTGGCCGCCTGCTGCCTGTGCTGGAAGACTGCAATCCAGGCGATGTCGAGGAAGTCCACGCTGTCTATGTCGGCCAGGGCGGCTACCTGCCGCTGCGCGTGAGGGCTTTTCTGGATTTTCTGGCCGAGCGCGTGGACATCGGACAGGGCGCGGTGCGTGCTTAGCGTTGAGGCCACGCTGCCGTCCGACCTCCCGCGCCCGCCGTGCGTGATGCTCCGGCCGGGCGTGGGGCCCGGTTTACTCGACGATATGGAAGTCGATGACGATCTCGCCAGGGTTGCGCGAAAGGTACTCGATGCGAATGGCATCGCCAAAGTGGCCCTGTAATTGTTGCAGTAGCGGGAGCGGGTCGTGGTCGTTGCAAAAGCGCATGGTTTCGCCTGGCTGAAGGGCGGACAGTGCGCCGAAGATGGCAGCGTGGCGAAAGCGTTTGGCAACGCCGCGCGCATCGAAGGGGTAGACGGCTTCAGAGAAGATGGGCAGGCCGGTTGCGGACATGGGAGCTCCTTGTGAACAAAATCCCGAGTGGAACGGTCGGAAATAATTGTAGACAAGCGCGCCGCGTCAGCCGTGGGGAACCATATCGTGCGTGTGGAAAAGGCCGGGTGGTGTCGATGGTAACAAGAGGCGCAGAGACCGCCCGGCGCGGGAGCAGGCTGGTGCAGGAGCAGGCCGGTGCAGGAGCAGGCCGGTGCAGGAGCAGGAGGCGGCAGAGCACGGGGGGGGCCAGGCCGCGGCATGGCGCGGTGGCGCGTCAGCGGATGGCCCACCAGCCGGGCAGCAGGGCCTGGATGTGGGGTTGGCCGTAGCGGTCGTCGATCAGGTGCACGACGCCTTGGTCGGTGGTGGAGCGGATTACACGTCCTGCGGCCTGCACGACTTTGCGCAGGCCAGGATAAAGATAGGTGTAGTCGTAGGCGCGGCCTTCGCCAAACAGGGCCTGCATGCATTGCTGGCGCCGAGAGTTGATTGCGTTGAACTGTGGCAGGCCCAGGGTGGAGATGAAGGCGCCGATGAGGCGGCTGCCAGGCAGGTCCACGCCCTCGGAGAAGGCCCCGCCCAGCACCGCGAAGCCTATGCCCTGGCCGTCGTGCGCGAAGCGCTGCAGAAAGGCGCTGCGTGCCGCCTCATCCATGCCTCTCGCTTGCAGCCAGAAGGGGATGTCTGGGTAGGCGCGCGCAAAGTAGGCGGCCACTTGGTCCAGGTAGTCGAAGCTGCTGAAATAGCTCAGGTAATTGCCGGGCCGGTTGATAAATTGTTCCGCGATCAGGCGCGTGATGGGAGCCACGGAACGGGCGCGGTCGTTGTAGCGGGTGGATATGTTGTGCGCGATGCGCACCTGCAGTTGATGCGGCTGGAAAGGGGAGTCGGCATCCTGCCAGGCCGTGTCGTCGGGCAGCCCGAGCACGTCACGGTAGAAATCCCAGGGCGCCAACGTGGCGGAAAACAGCACCGCTGCATAGCAGGCTTGGAAGCTGGGCGCCAGATAGGGCGCTGGCACCATATTGCGCAGCGTCAGCGTTTCATTGCAAGATGGCCTGTGCGCACCGGCGCGAGTCGGCTCGCGCGCGGCGTCGGCGGGGGCGTTCGGCAGCCTGGATGAGCGCATTGGCGCGCCAGATATGGCGGGCGTGCGCTTGGTGTATGCGCCGTCGATGCCAGCCATCGCAACATCGATGGTGAGATCCAGCACGGAATGCGCGCCGAAGGTGTCAGCCAGGCGCAGAAAATGGACCAGATCGAAGTGCAACTGCTGCAGCTCGGCGCCGGTGTCGTGGTGCGTGAACAGGCTGCCCGGCGGGGCAGGGTTGCTCAGGTGCTCACCCAGCGTAGCACTGGCCGCCTGCAGTGTAGTGAGCAGCTTGGCGGGCAGCGTGTCGTAAGCCTGCCAGCCCTGCTCTTGGCCGCCAAACGCGTCGCGCCAGGCGCGCAGCACGGCGTCAAGCGTGCGCCGCAAGGCCGGTGTGGCACCCGCGCGGGCGGCGCGCAAAGTGGGCAGACGCAGGCTTGCGCTGTACATGGCGCAGGCGCGGTCGACCAGGTTATGGGCCTCGTCCACCAACAGGCCCACGCGCCATTGCCGCTGCAAGGCCAACCCGCGCAACAGGGCGCTGGTGTCGAAATAGTAGTTGTAATCGCCCACCACGACGTCGGCCCATTGCGCCAAATCATGGCTGAGCCAATAGGGGCAGATGCCGTGCGCCAGCGCAATGCGACGCAGGGCAGGGCGATCAAGCCAGCCGTGCACCACGGCTTCATCGCGCGCCGCTGGAAGGCGGTCGTAGAAGCCGCGCGCCAGCGGGCAGTCGTCGCCGTGGCAGGCCTTGCCGGGATGCTCGCAGGTTTTTTCGCGCGCGGCGAGCTCGAGCACACGCACGCCGGGAGGTCGCGTTTCATTGGCGTCGCGTGTGCCCAGCAGTTGGGCCAGGCTGTCCAGCGCCAGTTGGCGGCCCGATGTCTTGGCGGTAAGAAAGTAGACCACGTCCAGGCTTGTGCGCGGCGCAGCTTTCAGCATGGGAAACAGCGTGCCTAGTGTTTTGCCGACGCCAGTGGGTGCCTGGGCCAGCAGGCGCCGCGACTGCACCGTGGTTTTGTAGACGGCTTCGGCAAGTTGGCGTTGGCCCGGTCGCATGTGTGAAAAGGGGAACTTCAAACCGTCAAGTGTTTCGTCGCGTAGTACACGGTGTTGGCTTTCCTGCAGTGCCCATCGTGCAAAGGCCTGGTACAGGCCCTGGGTGTACTCTGCTAAGGCATCGGCGGCCCAGCTTTCTGTAAACAGGGTTTCTGTACCCTCGTCCAGTTCGTAATACACCAGCGCAAGATTGATGCTGGCAAACCCGCGTGTGCGGCACATCAGGTGGCCATAGACGCGGGCCTGCGCCCAGTGCAGAGCGCGGTGGTTGGCGGGGATGGCGTCCGCATCGCCCCGGTGGGTCTTGATTTCTTCCAGCCTGTTCAACAGCGGCGCATAGCCGTCGGCGCGCCCGCGTACGATCAAGGTATGGCCAGCGCTGCCCAGTTCCAGGGTTTCGGACAAGAACACTTCTTGTTCGTAGCCCGCTGGCCGACGGGCGCGTACGATGGCATGGCCCTCTATGCCTTCGAGTGCTGTGGGCGAAGGGGTGAAGCGCAGGTCAAGGTCTCCCGCGCGTGCGGTGAAGTCGCACAGTGCACGCACGGATACCGTGTAGCTCATGCGGTGGCCTGCGCCTGTACATGGCAAACGCAGATGTCGATGCCCTGCGCCTGGCAATAGGCCAGCCAGCGGGCTTGGTTGTCCTGAATGCGGTCGCCAGGGCCCTTGACTTCAATCAGGCGATAACGCCGCGTGCCGGGCCAGAACTGGATCAGGTCGGGAAGGCCGGAACGGTTGTCGCGGATGTTCTCGAGCAGGCGATCAAACACCGCGCGCAGGTGACTGGCCGGAATGCACTGCAGAGCCAGGTCGAGCAGCGTGTCGTCGAGCGCATCCCAATAAACGAAGGGCGATTGCAGGCCACGCTTGGCCTGGTAGGTGCCGCGCACGGCCTGGATATGGCGGCCGTTGTCCAGCAGTGCCAGACAGGCTTCGAACTGGGCCGCGCGGCGTTCGCGAAACCCTGTGCGCAGCAAATCGGCCGGGCCGTGCTGGTAAGGGTGGAAGAACGCGCCCGGCACGCTGGCGAAGATTGCGTCCCAGCACAATAGGCCGAACAGCGAATTGAGCAGCGTGTTTTCCACATAAAAGGCCGGGGCATTGCCGCAGTGCAGGTGCGCGCGCACCGCTTCTTCGACGCGTGTGCCGGCGAGATCGAGCGCCAGGTCCAGGCGTGGCGGTACCGCCCGCGGAAAAGCCTTTTCGCTGACGTGCCCGCAAGATCGCCTCAAGCGCGGCAGCATCCTGCCTACAGCCTGTGCTTCGGCCTCGGAAGCGGGTTGTTGCAATGCCTGGGCAGCCAGTGCAAGCGCATCGGCGTGCTCGCCCAATTGCTCCAGCACGCGTATGCGGCGCGCGCGCGCTGCCGGGTCGGTGCTGGCTTTGTAGCAGGCGAGCGCCCCGCGCCACCGTCGCCGACGCTCGCCTTGCTGGCCGGCCGCAAACAGTAGCCGCGCGCGGCGGCTTTCTAGCCATTCGTTCGCGTACGGTAGAGCCGGTATCTGTGCACAGGCATCGGCCCATGCGTCGTCATCGGCGGCGGTGTCGAGTGCATCACGGCAGCCCTGCAACAGCAGGTAATCGTCGATGTCCTGGCGGGTGGCAAAGGCGCGTGCTGCGTCGGGAAAAGCAACCTGCTCGTAGCGATACAGGCCCAGATCGGCCAGCACGAATTCGCTCCAGTCTTGCCGCAGATTGCCGAAGAACATCAGGCGCAGGCGATCGCACAATGCCAGCAGTGTGACGCGATAGATGGTGTCTGGAAAAGCTCCGGATGTGATGTGCGGCGGTACGCCGGCGCCGATGCGCGCCGCGGCATTGGATGTAGGGCAGGCTGCTACCGCCCGCTCATCGCCGGCCGGCGCGCAGCCGCGGGCCTGCCATTGCGCCAGCGTGCCCGGATCGGGCCAATGTTCGCGTATAACTTTGCACTGGCTGGCTTTGGCGGCGCCTAGCAGTTCAACCAGCTCGGTGCGGGTAAGAAGGCGGAATAGTTCGTCGGCCGTTAGCGCGGGATCTTGCACAAGCCAGCCATGGGCCAGCAGCGGGGCTGCTGCTGCTTGCGTATCGCCGACCTCAGCGTAGGCCAGTTTGCTGGCCCGGAATAGATCGCCCTTGCGCATGACCATGCGTACGAGCAGGCCGCGCGACGGTTTGGGAAGTGCTGCGAATCCAGCGATAAAGGATTGTTCTTCTGGCGCAAGCAGGCCTTGATAGCGTGCGGAGACCCAGTCGAGCATGAACTGGAAGTTATTGAGGTAATACCACGGATTGGGCAATACAGGATGCGCGGGCATGGGAGATTGATGCTGGTTTTATATCCAGTTTAACAGCAGCGCGCCGCGTCCCGCACCATGGTTTTTGATACGGGACTGTTACTGGCTTAGTGGCAATGTTAAGGAGTTGTAGCGCTATGCCGGGCAAGTAGCCGAGTCCGTTACGTCTAGTGAGGAATGCGGGTTGACCCATTTGCGCAGCCGCCTTACGGTAGCGTAACAGTCTCCGTAACAGGCCAGTGCTGCCTGACCACAGAGGTCAGGTTGTTGGGCTCGCAATGCATTGCGCATTGCGAGCCTTTTTTTGTATGCAGGACGGGCGGGTGCGAATGTCTATCGGGATGACAGTCTGTGGGGTGAGTAGCGGCGCTGGGGCTGTTGGTATCATTACCAACGCTGCTGCGTACTGCGTTCGTGGCGGCGCATGGATTTGACGCTATGCCGCCGGTAGACGGATTTCAGTGCCACCTGCTTACCCTATGAAGACGAGGGAACCCGATTCGTGAAACCCGCAAGTGCCCTGGTGTGGATGCGGCGCGATCTGCGCTGTGATGACAATGCCGCGCTGTATCACGCGCTGCGCCGCTTCGAACGGGTGTATTGCGTATTCGTGTTCGACACCGGGATTCTGGATGTGCTGCCCAGCCGCACGGATCGGCGCGTTGCGTTCATCCATGCAAGCGTGCTGGCGCTGGACGATGGGCTGCGCCAACTTGCCGCGCGTAGCGGTGCGCCTGGTGGCGGCTTGATTGTGCGTCATGGCCCGGCGCAGGCGTGCATCGTGACGTTGGCGCGTAGTCTCGGCGTGCGCGAGGTGTTGGTCAATCGCGACTACGAACCCGAGGCCATCGCACGCGACCGCTCTGTGGCGCAGGCGCTGCACGGGCAGGGCATCGCGTTCAGCGACTATAAAGATCAGGTACTTCTGGATCGCGACGAAGTGCTGACCCAACAGGGGCAGCCTTACAGTGTGTTCACGCCTTACAAGCGAGCATGGCTGCAAAAGCTGGATGCCTTTCAGCTTAAGCCCTATCCGGTGGATCGCTATGCCCGGCATCTGGCTGCCCCGCCGGCAGGGGAGTCTCTGCCGAAACTGGCAGATCTGGGTTTTTTACCCACTAACCTGCACATGTTGCCTTTGCCCACCGGCATGCAAGGAGCCCAGCAACTGCTGCGGGACTTCATTCCGCGCATGGCGGCTTACAAAACGGCACGCGACTATCCTGGCCGCAAGGGGGTGTCCTACCTCTCGGTACATTTACGCTTTGGCACCATTTCTGTCAGGCAACTGGCGGCGTTGGCGGCAGCGCGGGCCGCGCAAGGCTGCGAGGGCGCGCAGACCTGGTTGTCGGAGCTGGCGTGGCGCGATTTCTACTTCATGATCCTGTGGCATCACCCGCATGTGGTCACGCACTCGTTCAGGCCCGCATACGACCGTGTGCAGTGGGACGACGCCCCCGATCTTTGGCGGGCATGGTGCGAAGCGCGTACAGGCTATCCGCTGGTTGATGCAGCGATGCGTCAATTGCACCAGACGGGCTATATGCATAATCGTTTGCGCATGGTGGTGGCGAGCTTCCTGACCAAAGACCTGGGTATAGACTGGCGCTGGGGTGAGCGGCATTTCGCCGAGCATCTGAACGACTATGATCTTGCGGCCAACAACGGCGGTTGGCAGTGGGCGGCTTCCACGGGCTGCGATGCGCAGCCCTGGTTTCGCATTTTCAACCCTGTGACACAGTCGCAGAAGTTCGACCCGCAAGGGCTCTTTATTCGTCGCTATCTACCGGAATTGAGCCGTATACCAGACAAGCACGTCCACTTTCCGGCAGCCATGAAGCCGGCCGACCTTGCCGCGTGTGGCGTGTATTTGGGCAAGACGTACCCCGAACCGGTGGTTGATCACGCGAAAGCGCGCCAGCGCACACTGAAGCGCTTCACGCTGTGGCTGGCGGCAGATCCGGAGGTGACGGCCGGCGAATGAACATTTGCCACTCACCGGCCTGGCCGCGCCGTGCCTTCACGCCACTTAGTTTGTGGCGGCGATTGGCGCCGGTGCGGGAAGCAGCGCCCGGTAATAGTTAGGCAATGCGAACAGTGCGCCGTGGATGTCGGCGTTGTAGTATTGCAGTGCCCCAATGCCGCGGTCGATCAGCCGCTGTTCGATAACGGCAGCCGGTATCTCGCGCGGGTTTAGCGTGTTGGACACCACCGCCAGCGCCCAGTACGTGCCGTACAGGGGGATATGCAGCCCGTAAGCGTGTACTTGGTCGAATACGCCCGCCAGGCTGGCAGCCAGGCCACGCACTTGTTCGGGCTCGTGGAAGGGGGTGCCAAGATGCAGTGCCATTGCGCCGCCGGGTGCGAGCACGCGTTCGCACAGGGCGAAGAATTCGTGCGTATAAAGCGGGCCGGCTGGCGTTTCGGGGTCGGTGAGATCCAGCAGGATGAGGTCGAATGCAGCACCGGAATTGACGCAATCGGCCAAATAGCGGGCGCCGTCTTGTATGTGCACGGTGACGCGCGGATCGTCCAGCGCGCCGTGATTGATGGCGCGCAAATGCTCGCGCGCCACGTCGACAACGTCGCCGTCGAGCTCAACCAGGGTGATGGATTCGATGCCCGCATGCTTGAGCAACTCTTCGAGCGCACCGCCGTCACCGCCGCCGATGATCAGGGCGTTGCGTGGATCGGGGTGCGCCGTGGCGGCCGGATGCACCATCGCCTCGTGATAGAAGAACTCGTCGGCTTCAGACGTCATGAAGTGATCGTCCAGTTTGAGCGTCAGGCCCAATTCGGGCGATTGCAGCAGCTCAAGGTGCTGGTAAGGCGTCTGGCGCGACAGCACACGGCGGTTGAAGCGAAAGCCGTATACGCTATCGGCATTGGTATGTTCGAGCACAATCCCGGGCGGCTGTACCTGCGGCGCAGAGGCACCCTCTGGGATGGTTTCGTGCGGGCCGTTTTCGTCGCCGCGCATCAGGCGGCCGCGCTGCAGGCTGGCCGGCTTGAACGCGGCCAGCAGTGTTTCAAGCAGTTGTTCGGCCTTGGCGGAGTTGTCACCCATGAAGTTGCATACATACACATCGAGTGTTACACCGCCGCGCTCGGGCCAAGTATGCAGGGCGAGGTGGGATTCGGCCAGCAGCAGCATACCGGTTACACCGCCCGGCTCGCCCTGAAAATCGGGAAAGGTATGCCATTTGTCGGCGACCAGTGTCAGGCCGGCATCTAGCGTTAGCCGGCGGCAAAGCTCGGCCAGGGGCGCTGCGTCGGTGAGCAGCGCGGGATTGCATGCGCAATGGTAAAGATCTGCGGTCAGGTGCAGGCCCTGCATGTCAATGCTCCTTGGTGAAAAGACGTCTGCGCCAAGGTCAGGCACACGGAAAGCCCAATACGCCGGCACGATGCCGGCTGTGGCGGATATACGGCAGGCGGGACAGCGCCAGCCGCGGCGATGCCGCCGCCGGCGCCAGGGCCCGCGGTGGCAGGTTGATGGCACGCGCCAGCGTGCGCATGCCACAAAATTTTGCAAAACGCGTCAAATTTGTCGCGCAATCGCAAAAACGTATGAGTATATAGGCAAGCGCAAGAAGCTGCCGACGCCCGCGACTTCAGTTGCCGTGCGCGATGCATTGCACAAGGCTATGATTAGTGATTAACCAGCGTGGCTCCAGCTATTCGGTGTGTTTTAGCGCTAATGGATCGCCTGCACGCGTGGCTGGATGGTATACGCAGGGCGGCTGCCAGGCCCGCTTTACCGCTCATGCCACGCGATCAAGAATAACGTTTTCGTATATATCGGACAATCACGACATGGAGATTCAGCAAATGCGATCCGAAGACAATCTGACGGGCCAGACGGCGCCCGAGCACGTACGGCACAAAGGCTTGGTAGAGTGGGTGAGCCGGGTGGCCGAACTGACTGAGCCGGACCGCATTGTATGGTGCGACGGCTCTCAGGAAGAATACGACGCATTGTGCGCCCAGATGGTTAAATCAGGCACCCTGACGCGCCTGAATCCGGCCAAGCGGCCCAACTCTTATCTCGCATGGTCCTCGCCCTCCGATGTCGCACGTGTGGAAGACCGTACCTTCATTTGCTCCGAGCGCAAAGAAGACGCGGGCCCCACCAACAACTGGGCCGCACCCAACGAAATGCGCCAGACGCTCGACGGGTTATTCCAGGGCTGCATGCGCGGGCGCACCATGTATGTGGTGCCATTTTCGATGGGCCCGTTGGGTTCGCCCATTTCGCATATCGGCATCGAGCTCACCGACAGCCCGTATGTTGTGGTCAATATGCGCATCATGACACGCATGGGCAACGCGGTGTACGACCTGCTGGGCGAAGACGGTGAATTCGTGCCCTGTGTACATTCAGTGGGCAAGCCGCTGGCGCATGGCGAGGCAGACGTGCCCTGGCCCTGCAACGACACCAAATATATAGTCCACTATCCCGAAACGCGTGAAATCTGGAGCTTCGGCTCTGGCTACGGGGGCAACGCGCTGCTGGGCAAAAAGTGTTTTGCGCTGCGCATCGCCTCCACCATGGGGCGCGACCAGGGTTGGCTGGCCGAGCATATGCTCATCCTGGGCGTCGAATCTCCCGAAGGCCGCAAGCACCATGTGGCGGCTGCCTTCCCGTCGGCCTGCGGCAAGACCAACTTTGCCATGCTGATTCCGCCAGCCGGTCTGGGTGGCTGGAAGATCACCACGATCGGTGACGATATTGCGTGGATCAAACCAGGCCCCGACGGCCGGCTGCATGCCATCAACCCAGAAGCGGGCTACTTTGGTGTAGCCCCAGGCACCAGCGAGAAAACGAACTTCAATGCCATGGCCACTCTGCGGGCCAACGTAATCTTCACCAATGTCGCACTGACTGATGATGGCGATGTCTGGTGGGAAGGTATGACCGACGAGCCGCCAGCCCATCTCATCGACTGGCAGGGGCGCGATTGGACGCCGGACATTGCCCGCGAAACCGGCCGCAAGGCGGCGCATCCAAACGCGCGCTTCACGGCCCCTGCCTCGCAATGTCCGTCCATCGATCCCGAATGGGAAAACCCGGCCGGCGTTGTCATCGACGCGTTCATCTTTGGTGGCCGCCGCTCCGACACCGTGCCGCTGGTCACCGAGGCACGCAACTGGGCTGAAGGCGTCTACATGGCTGCCACCATGGGCTCCGAAACCACCGCTGCGGCAGCGGGCAAGCAGGGTGTCGTGCGGCGAGATCCCTTCGCCATGCTGCCATTCTGCGGCTACAACATGGGCGATTACTTCGGCCACTGGCTGCGCCTGGGTGAAAACCTTGCTGCACAAGGCGCAGTCCTGCCGCGTATTTATTGCGTCAATTGGTTCCGCAAAGGCCCGGACGGCAAGTTTGTCTGGCCGGGCTTCGGTGACAACATGCGGGTGCTCAAATGGATGGTAGGCCGCATCGAAGGCGCTGCCGATGGCCAGGAGAACGTCTTCGGCATTTCGCCGCGCTACGAGGATCTCGATTGGGCGGGCGCCAGCTTCGATGAGGACAGCTTCGCGCAAGTGATGGCGTCCGATGCACCGGCCTGGCAGGTCGAGCTTGCCTTGCATGAAGAACTGTTCGTTCGCTTGGCGGGGCGCTTGCCCGAAGATCTTTCGCGCATCCAGAAGGATTGGGCGGGGCGCCTGTAACGCTGGGCGCGTTTACGCGCTGCGCGCGCCAAAACGGAGCGGCGCAGCCGCCCTGGCACCGGTCGGGCTGCTGCGTTCGTGTGCGCGCCACGAAGCGCGCACACAGCGAAACAATAGCCCCCATTTCGAGAAGGCAGCGCATAGCGCCAGTCAAATCAGGAAAGCCCCTCTTTGTATCGACGCGAAGAGGGGCTTCTTCATTGGTGAAACCTGCTTATGCCAGCTTTGCCGTTGGCGATGTGGCGCGCCGGCACGGCTCACGTACCGACTGGTGCGCTTACGTGCGGCTCAGGTGCCGATTACGCCGCCGTCGTCTTTGGTGATTACCAGGGTGGCGGAGCGGGGGATGGCGTCGCCGCCATCGGGCCAATTGCTGTTGCCGTCTTCACCGGGGTGTTGCACATTGACGAACATTGTGCGGCTGTCTGGCGTGAACGTGATACCTGTTACCTCGCAGGCTTTGGGCCCCACCAGAAAACGCCGGATCTCTTTGCTGGCCGGGTCGGCGCATAGCATCTGGTTGTTGCCCTGGCCTTCATACTCGCCGCTGTTGCTGTACTTGCCGTCGGTTTGTATCCACAGCCGACCTGCTGTGTCGAAAGCCAGGCCGTCGGGGCTATTGAACATGTTGTCGGCGGTGATGTTGGCTGAGCCAGACTTCAGATCGGTGCGGTCGGGGTACTTGAGTGGGTTGCCAGCCAGCGCGAATAAATCCCACTCGAAAGCCGTCGCGCCCGCGTCGCTGCCTGCTTCGCGCCAACGCACGATGTGCCCGTAGAGGTTCTTGACGCGTGGGTTGACGCGGTCGATATCCTTACGCTTGCTGTTGTTGGTGAGGGTGGCGTAAACCTCGCCGGTTTGTGGGTGCACGGTCACCCACTCGGGCCGATCCATTTTGGTTGCACCCACGGCGTCCGCGGCCAACCGTGTATGGATCAATACCTCGGCCTGGCTGGCAAAGCGGTTGTCTGCCGCCAATACCGGGTTCTCGTTCTTATCCAGCAGCAGCCACTCGCCATGGCCCATGAATTCGCCTTGGGGGGCGCCATCATTGAAGCGCGCCACATACAGTTTGCCCGCATCCAGGAGGTCGGGGTTGTAGCCGTCGGGGCGGTACGCGCTTTCGGACACGAACTTGTAGATGTATTCGTTTTGCTGATCGTCTCCCATGTAGACGACGACGCGGCCGTCTGCAGCGAGCGCACAGGCGGCATTCTCATGCTTGAAGCGGCCCAGTGCTGTGCGCTTGCGCGGCATTGAGGCGGGGTCGAAGGGGTCGATCTCTACGATCCAGCCAAAGCGGTTCGATTCATTGGGCTCGCGGCGGTGGTCGAAGCGCTCCGCATAGGCCTCCCAGCGGAACGTAGATGCCTTTTTTGACAGGCCATAGCGTTTCTGCGCGTCGGTACGCGTGTCTGTATCCGATGTGGTGCCAAAATAGTTATTGAAGTTTTCTTCGCAGGCCAGATAGGTATTCCAGGGCGTCCAGCCATTGCCGCAATTATTGAAGGTGCCCTGCACGCGTGTGCCGCGCGGATCCGCCTTGGTGCGCAGCAGCGCATCGCCCGCAGCGGGCCCGGTCAGGCGCATGTCGGTGGAGGCGGTGATGCGGCGGTTATAGCGCGAGTTGGTCTTGATTTGCCACTTTCCATGCTTGCGCACGACGTGCATCACGCTTACGCCATGGGCATTCATGGCCTTGGCTACTTTTTCCGCCGTCCAGGGCATGGTCGCACCGCGGCCGAAGAGCCAGGCATACGTGCCGTCGTCGTTCACCGTGGTGTACTCGTGGTTCATAACTAGCAGGCCTTCGTCGCTGCGGCCTTCGAGCGGGAAGTAGTGGATGCCGTCATGATTGTCGCCCACCTGGCGTGCCTGCGCCTCGGCGCTGTCGCTGCCGTCTGTTTTCCAAGCCGGATCGCCTTCGAACAGTGGTGTTCCCCAGGGGGCAAAGGGTGTGGCGGTATAGCCGGGCGCCACGAGCACGTTATCGGACGTTGACGTGGGCACTGCTGTGAACCCGAGGAGGGCGGCGCTGCCCGCGGCTCCCCGCGCATCGCGCCGGGCGCCGCAGGCAGCCAGCGGGCCCGCGAGGAACATGGCTGCCGAGATCCCGGCGCCGGTCTTCAGAAAGCCCCGGCGGCTCCAGGCCCGCTGGACGATCGCCTGGAAATGCTCATTATCGGAAACATTGGTGGCAATATCTTCGGTGTCGGTGAGGGCTTGGTTTTTCATCTCGTCTCTCAACATACCTTGCATACTGGAAAGTTGAGAGTATCGTGCGCCAATGTTGCAGGTATATGAAGCGCGGGCCTGTGGCGCCGGGCCTTCTAGAGCTGAAACTCTGTGCTTAGCACTATGGTGCGCCCTGCGCCGGGCACACCATAGTGCTGGAAGCGATCATAGCTGGCCGACACGCGCTCGATGTAGAAGTGATCAAACACATTGTTGATGTTCAGGCGCAGCGTGACCGCCTTGCTGGGCTGATACTGCAGCGCCGCATTAGCGATCCAGTAGGCCGGTGCCGAGGCGTGGATTGAGTGGCCTTTGTAACGTCCTCGGGCTACCTCATTGCCGCTGGCATAACGGCGCTCGCCTACGTACTGGCCACCTGCACTTACCGTCCATTGCGGTGCGAGGCGGTACGATGTCCAGAGGTTGAACGTTATGCGCGGTACATTTTGCAGCCGCCCGCCTTCTTGTACAGGATGCTCCGCATCTTTGATAACACGGCCGCCATCCATTAGCGCCAGCCCGCTGAAGACGGACCATACGGGTGTCAGGCTGCCGGCTGCGCCCAACTCGATGCCCCGCACACGATGCGTAGCGGCCAGTTGGACACGCTCATCAGGCCGAACCGGGTTGACGTCGGTGGGGTTGGCGCGTTCCGACTGGAAGATTGCGCCCGTGAGGGCCAGCCGCTGATCAAGGACGTCCCACTTGCCACCCAGCTCCCAGTTGTGGGATGTGCCCGGCGAGTAGTGGGGGATGTTGGGGTCGGCGCGCTCGCCGCGCTTGGTGGCGGCCTCTGCCGCAGAAGGCTGGGTGGCCTGGGCGTACGAAACGTAGATGCTGGCATGGGTAGTTGGCTTGTAGATCAGCGCCAGGCGCCCACTCCATAATATGTGACGTTGGCTGAACGGCAGGCGTTCGCCGGCTCTGTCGTACCAGCTGGCCTTAAAGCGGTCGGCGCGCAGGCCGCCCGCGACCTCCCATTGGGGGGTGAGGGTGACATGATCATGGAAGTACGCCGCCCAGTTGTGGATGCGCGCGCCGCTGCGGTTGGCCAGGCCTGCGGGTACGTAGCCACCGTTATAGTGCATGTCTGGGTTGCCCACGTCGTACACCCAGCGCTGGCCGTAGGGAGGCACCAGGCGGTTGTCGGGCAGACGCAGATAGCTGTCTTCGTAGTGTTCGACGCCAACCACCGCCGCATGATGCATGCCCGCAGCGTCGAAATCGATCATGAAGTCGGTTTGATTGGCAACGATGCGGCCGCGATAGGCATTGGCATAATTGTTGAGTCGTTGTGTGGCCAACCTGCCGGTGGGGTAGGTTTCGTCGCCGCGCCGATCATAGCCCCAGTAATCGCTGTAGCCTACGGCAATATCCTGCACCCCCGTCGAGGCCGCGCCATAGGCATTGAGCGGGCGGCCACCGGTGTTTTGGAGGGTAAAGCGCCGCGTCTCGGACCATCGGGTTTGGTTACGTACAGCAAGTGCGTCGTTGAAACGGTGGTCGAGCCGAAGCGTGGTGGAGGATTTGCGCGTTTGCTCGGTATCTACGCCCTCGAGGCCAGCCCAGTGGTCGCGGCGAACCCAGCGCATGCGCTTGCCGCTGTTGCGGCTGATGGGCAGGCCGAAATCCGGAATATTGGTGTCTTGCTGGTGAAAGTGCGACAGCACCAGCGTGGTGGGCCCGCCCAGGCCCAGCGCCAGCGAGGGCGCAATACCCCAGCGATCGAACTCGACCGGCCCGCGCCCGGCCACGGCGTTGTGATGCCGCATGGCGTTCAGGCGGATGGCGGCGTGCTTGCCCAGTGGCTCGTTGAGGTCGAGCGTCGCGCGCCGGTATTTATCGGTGCCCAGGGCACCGTTGACTTCACGGATGGTGTGGGGGAGGGGGGATTTGGTGACGAGATTCACCGTGCCGCCCGGTGCGCCCACACCCGCTTCCACCGACCCAGTGCCTTTGAATACCTCGAGTTGTTCCAGATTGAAGATGTCGCCGCGCGTGTTCAGGGCGGTATCGCGCACGCCATCGATGGTAATGCCTTGTTCGGCGGGGAAACCGCGCAAGGTGAACATGTCGCCCCAGCCCAGCCCGCCTTCGCCGGATGAAAACGTAATGCCCGGCACGTTGGCGAGAACCTGATTGAGCTGCTGCGCACCCTGTTCGCGCAGCACGGTTTCGGGCACGATGGTGATTGATTGCGGTGTGTCGCGCAGCGGCTTGCGGTACTTGGGGGACTGGGGCTGTTCGGCCTTGTAAGCGGAGCCCTGGACTTGCACTGGCGCAAGCTGCTGCGGGGCGGCTTGTTGGCCATGGCCGGTGGCCGGCAGGGCCAGTGCAGTGAAGAAAGCCGCATGCCGCAGACGCGCCAGCTTGCGCAACTGACGCCGCCTGCTGTTGCCGCGTGGTTGGCTGGCGTGACGCAGCGATGCGCAGTGGGGAAGTGGCGCGCGGACGGTGTGCGCGACGAAGCAGCGGGGGTGCATGGGGCCTCTCCTGTGTGTTTAAACAAACACGAATGATAATCATTTGTTAAATTGGCCTCAAGCTGGAGATGAATGTAAGTTAATGATAAATAATGGAAATATCTGATATTAAAGGACGTTTTAGCAAGTTTTTGTGCCGAGGGGCGGCAGCCGCAACCACGCGAAAAGGACAATGCCGAGCGTGTACAGAGACTGGCGCCTGGCGCGTCCGTGGGCGCTGCTTCAGCAGGAAGATGGGCTCGCGCCGACGCATGTGCCCGCGTGTATTGCTTCATAAACGTGAGCGCGGGTTGTGCACCGATGTGGGTGGTGGACGTCGAGCGGGCAGCCTCAGGGGAAGGCGTAGCACATGGCGCTACAATCGGCCTTTGCCACGCGGCCGGCGCGGGTTAGAGCCCGCCGGCACCAGGCTATCTTGATCGCCGCTTTCATTGTGGGGCCATGCGTGCGTCGCCACGTGGCGTAGACAGGCCAACCTCTGAATGCGTGCAAAAGTGCGCTACGTTTTACGAGAGATACGAGTCACATGAAAGAAAAAATACGCGTCGGCATCGCCGGCTACGGCAACCTGGGCCGAGGTGTGGAAGCCGCCATCGCGCAATCAGAAGACATGACACTGGCTGCGGTGTTTTCGCGCCGTGATCCGTCTACAGTCAAGCTGCTAGATGTGTCGGTGCCGGTACGGCCGCTGGACGAGGTTGCCGACTGGCGCGGCAGGATAGACGTGCTGATTCTGTGCGGCGGTTCGCGCAACGACTTGCCCGAGCAGGGGCCGGCACTGGCGGCGCTGTTTACCACGGTAGATAGCTTCGACACCCATGCGCGCATCCCCGCGTATTTCGATGCTGTTGACCAAGCAGCACAGACAGGCGACAACATTGCCATTATCTCGGTGGGCTGGGATCCCGGCCTGTTCTCGATCAATCGCCTGATGGGTGAGGCCATTTTGCAGCAGGGCGCCACTTATACGTTCTGGGGCAAGGGCCTGAGCCAAGGGCATTCCGACGCCGTGCGCCGCGTCTCGGGCGTGCGGGGTGCGGTGCAGTACACGGTGCC
Source organism: Pusillimonas sp. TS35 (assembly GCF_009857885.1). Taxonomy (GTDB): domain Bacteria; phylum Pseudomonadota; class Gammaproteobacteria; order Burkholderiales; family Burkholderiaceae_B; genus Allopusillimonas; species Allopusillimonas lactea. The sequence goes on from NZ_WWER01000001.1 coordinate 218,157, forward strand.
CGTGCAGAGCGCCATCGACCGCGTGCGCGCTGGCGAGCAGCCTCAACTGTCAACGCGCGAAAAGCATACGCGAGACTGCTACGTGGTGTTGGAAGAGGGTGCGGATGCACACGCCGTACGCCAGGCGATTGTCACGATGCCTGATTATTTTGCCGACTATGACACCACAGTGACATTTATCGACGACGAGACGCTGCGCCGCGACCACGGTGCCATGCCGCATGGTGGCTTTGTGATTCGCAGCGGGAAAACGGGGCAGGGTGATGGCCAGGTGATGGAGTTCTCGTTGGCGCTGCAAAGCAATCCGGGCTTTACGGCAAGCGTACTGGTTGCCTATGCCCGCGCCGCTTATCGGCTGCGCCAGTCTGGTCAGACCGGCGCGCGCACCGTATTCGATGTTGCGCCCGGCCTGCTTTCCCCGAAAAGCCCCGCCGCACTGCGCCAGGCTATCCTTTAACAACGCCCTCGCACGGGTTTACTTCTTGGACAGCCCCACAGCCTGCACCAACTCGGTGTTTGCCTTCAGCTCGTCCTGCATCTGTGCCGCGAAGTCGTTCGGGGTGCCGGTTGCAGGCACGTTGCCGCTGTCCTTCAGCAGTTTCTGCACCTTGGGGCTTTGCACCGCTGCGTTCACTTCCGCATTGATGCGCGCCAGGGTTTCGGCTGGCAGTCCGGCCGGCGCGAAGAAACCGAACACCGACATTATGTTTGCCTTAGGGTAGCCAAGCTCGGTAAACGTAGGCACGCCGGGTAGGGAATCGAGGCGCTGCGGCGCCGCCAGTATCAGAGGGCGCAAGGTACCTGCGGTGACGTGCGAGGTCAGCGTGGGGCTGACGTTCATTGACGCCAGCTCGAACTGGCCGCCCAAGGCATCGGTAAGCTGCTGGCCGCTGCCTTTGTAGGGTACGTGCGTCATGGTGGTTTTAGTGGCTGCCTGAAATTGCTCCATCATCAGGTGGCCCAGGGAGCCTTGGCCGGATGTGGCCCAGCGCAAGCCACCCGGATCCTTCTTGGACATCTCGACGACGTCGCCGACGGTTTTTCCGCTGAATGACTTGGTGCCCAGCAGCAGCACCGGAGACACCATGACGCGGGCCACGGGAATAATGTCTTTGGCCGGGTCATATTGAACTGGATTGAACAGGGGAGACAGCGTAAGCGGGCTGACGGCAGAGAAGGCCAGCGTATACCCGTCGGGTTTGGCCTTGGCGAGTTCGGCCATGCCAAGGGTGCCGCCCGCGCCGCCTTTGTTTTCGACCACAAACGGCGCACCCAGTTTTTCGCCCAAATGCTCAGAGATTGCGCGCCCTATCGCGTCGGAGACGCCGCCCGTCGAATAGGGCACGATGACACGCACCGTGTGATCGGGCCATTGCGCTGCGGATACCGCTGCCGCAGAGCCCAGCATCATGCCGGTGATGAAAAGACGACGGACGAAAGTGATTGCCATGTAGTGTCTCCTTGGTGTTTTCCGGTTTAAGGACCGCTTTCCATCGGAATTCTACATGTACGCGTTCTACCTGTATGCCCGCATGTTCGCAAGAGCGCCGACGTTTAGTATGTGTGCATACGCTCGGCGAAGCGTCGACAATCTGGCTGTTCAGCCGTTTACGGGCGCGGCACCAGCGGTCGTGTCTGGATGCGATCTCAGGCCCGACGCAGCCGACGAGGTGCTTGCAGCGCTTCGCGTTCCAGCATGGTTGTGGCGGAATGCCAGAGATGGCTGCTCATGGCCGCATAGGCGGCCTCTGCATCGCCAGCGAGGATGGCGCGGGCAATCGCGTCGTGCTGGGCAATCGATGTTTTGATGATGGCGTCGGCGCCCACGACACGCTTGAGTTGTGTCATGAAGACCGCCAGTTGATAGCGGTCGATGAGCATGGCGAGCTCCTGATTGCCGCTGACCTGCACAACGGCCTGGTGAAAGGCGCGGTTGTAGGTGATGAAGCGCCGCATGTCGAGCCGCAACGCGAGATCTTTGCCTTCTTCCAGCATGGCTTCCAGCAAGGCTCTGTTGCCCGTGCCCCCGATATTGCGAGCGGCGAGCCGGGCAGCTTGGCCTTCAAGGGCTTCGCGAATCTGAAACAGACTGACAACTTCGTCACGGGACAGCCTGCGCACTACGGCGCCGCGATTGGGAACTAGTGTCACCAGCCGATCGCCCGCCAGGCGGTGGAAGGCCTCGCGCAGGGGGCCGCGGCTGATACCAAGCTGCTCGACTAGGTCCCGTGAGATAAGCCGTTGGCCGGGCGCAAGCGTGCCGTCGAGAATTTGTTCCTTCAGCAGAGCCGCCACGCGTTCGACCGTGTCGCCACTGCGGGCAGTGGCTTCGGGGCCGGGGGCATCTGATTGAGTTTTTGCCATATCTGATATTTGCTTACTGGACGTGCTGCGCAAATGCCATTATAGTCAACAACAAAAGTGTAGGACAAAACTATACGATACTAAGAGGAGACAAGCATGAAGCTTCTATGCAAAGCTGTTGCGCGCAGTCTGTTGTTTTCGGCTGTGTTGGCCTGTGGATCGGCGTCCGCCGTCAATCTCACCGTCACGCATTGGGCGGACGGCATGTACGGCGCGCCGTTTGCGGTGGCTGTGGAGAAAGGCTATTTCAAAGACGCGGGGGTGGATGTCACCGGATTCATTACCTCCAAGGGTGGCGGTACCACCGTGCGAAATGCGCTGGCCGCCGATATCCCCTACGGCGAAGTGGCACTGCCGGCGGCCATTGCCGCCATCAAGCAAGGGGTGAAGCTCACCATTGTCCACGGTGGCGTGGTCAGTCTCGCCGACAATTTTTGGGTGGCCCTGAAAGATTCGCCGCTCAAGTCGATTGAAGACCTGGCGGGTAAGAAGCTGGGGTACAGCAGCCCCAAGTCAGTCACGGATATGGTGTCTACCATTGCCTTAAGCAGCCGCAAGTTGCTGGATAAGGTCAATCGTCAGACGGTTGGTAGCCTCAGCTCGGCGTATACCGCCTTGCGCGAAGGCGGGGTGGATGTCATTTATATGACTGAGCCTATTTATAGTCGGGAAAAAGACAACCTCAAGATTGTGTTTCGCTCAGGCGATGAAATTCCGCACATGACGCAGACCGTCGGTATCGTACGCACAGATTATTTGAAGGAGCACCCGGAAACCATCAAGGCGATTATCGAGGGCCGGCGCAAGGGTGTGGATTATCTATTGGCCCATCCCGAGGAGGGCGGCGATATTCTGGCGCGCCAATACAAGATGGATCCGGCCATCACGAAGGCTGCCATTCGCAACATCATGTCTGCCAAGAGGGTGTACTGGAGCCCCGGCAGGCTGGACTACGAAGGCATGGACACAATGCTCAAAGGGTTGGTGCTGGTCAAGGCCATAGACGAAGGCCCGTTTGACTGGAAAGCGATCGTGAATGAATCGCTGCTTCCGGCCGATCAGCGCAGCAACTAGGTAGGGCATTACAACCTGGCAAGTGAGCGAGGGCGTCCAACCATGGCCAGTAGTTTGCATTCCGTTTCACTGACGCACGCCGCGCTGTCGGATGCGCCGGCGCACGTGAGCGTTGAAGCCGTCACCAAAATCTTTACGCGCGAGCGTGACGAGCCGCTGCATGCGCTGGGCCCTGTCAGCCTCACGCTGCGCAAGGGCGAGTTCTTTTCTGTTGTGGGCCCTTCTGGCTGTGGTAAATCGACGCTGCTCGACCTGGTTGCTGGTCTGGCGGGGCCTACCAGCGGGACGATTCTGTTCGAAGGCGCCGCAGTCAATGGCCAAGTGCCGGATGGTGTGGCAGTTGTCTTCCAGGAAGACGCCAGTTTTCCGTGGATGACCGTGTTCGATAATGCGGCTTTTGGTGCACGACGCGCAGGGCTGCCGGAAGCGCAGGTACGCGAGCGCGTCGATCATGCCCTGGCGTTCATGGGGCTGGGTGGTTTTGCCCGCGCCTATCCGGCGCAGTTGTCCGGCGGTATGCGGCAGCGCGTGTGCATTGCGCGGGCGATGGTGACGCGGCCGCGGCTCATGCTGCTTGATGAGCCGTTCGGCGCCCTGGACCAGCAGACACGCCTGCTGATGGGTGAAGAGATGCTCAAGCTGTGGCGCGAAACGGGTTCGACCATCATGTTGATTACCCACTCCATCGACGAGGCGGTCATGCTTTCGGATCGCGTAGGCACAATGTCGGCGCGCCCAGGTACCTTCATCGATATCGTTGAGACCGGCTGGCGTCGCGAGCGCGGTAGCGAGACTGCTCTTGATCCTCGTTTCGGGGCATTGCAATCGCAGATATGGAGTAAGCTGCGCGGCGAGTCGCTCAAGTCGCTCGGGGCGCGGCCATGACGCCCGCCATCCGCGAAAGCGTGCGCGGGCAGATGTACAAGACCGGCTTCGACCGATGGCGGCGTCATCGCGTGGCACTCTTGCGGCTGCTGTTCGTAGCGGCCGCCATCCTCATGCTTGAAACGGCCAGCAGGCTGGCCTGGATCGATCCCATCTCTTTCATTCCGCCCTCCAGCATGGCAGCGAGCGCCTGGCATATCCTGAGCTCCGGCACTTATAACGAAGACATACTGCTGACGCTGTCGTCGGCGGCAACGGCTGTGGTGTTGGCGATTGCTGGTGGCTTTTTGTCCGGCCTGCTGCTGTACCGGCTACCGCGCTTGCGCAGGGTGCTGGATCCGCTGCTGCTGTCTTATTACGCCGTACCCATTTTTGTGCTGTATCCGATGCTCATTGTGCTGTTCGGGCTGAACCGCTGGCCGCTGATCGTGCTGGGTTTTCTGTTTGCCATTGTGGCCATGGCCGTCAACACGCTCAATGGCCTGGAACGCATCCCCGCAGTGTTGCTGCGCACGGCGCGCGTTCTGCGCATGGGGCGTGTCCAAGAAGCCTGGCTGATCAAACTGCCGGCCAGTCTGCCCTTCATTTTTACGGGAGTGAAGCTGGCGATTGTGTACGCCTTCATTGCCGTCATCGGCGGCGAATTCCTGCTATCGGGCGCGGGCCTGGGTTATCAAATCGCGTTTGCCTACAACAATTTCGATAACCAGACCATGTACGGTTTGATGCTCCTGTTGTTGCTGTTCATTGGTGCCATCAACCTGATGCTGCATACTGCCGAACAGCGGCTATACCAGCGCAGGGTGCTGAAGGAGGGTGTATGAGCCCAGCGAGAAGGGATAGGCGGCGCAAGGCTGTGGATGCGTTCATCCTGGTCCTTGGCGTGCTGGTGGTATGGAAAGTGGCGTCATTGCCGCTCGGGCCCGATGCGCTACCGGGGCCGTGGCGCACGCTGGTACAACTACGGGACGAGTTGGCCGACCCCGACTTCGGCGCACACCTGGCTGAAACCAGCAAGGCATTTGCCGCGGCATTGGCCCTGGCAGTGGCCGGCGGCGTGAGTCTGGGGCTGGCGCTGGGCGCCCGCAGACTGGCTGGCGACGTCATGGAGCCCATCCTGATCGCCCTCTATTCCATTCCCAAGATCACGCTTTATCCCATCATTCTGCTCATGTTCGGTTTGGGGATCTCCGCCAAGATCGCCTTTGGCGTGATACACGGCATCATCCCGATCATGATTTTCACGATGACGGCGGTGCGCAACATCAAGCCTGTACTGCTGCGGTCTGCGCGCGCGCATCGGCTGACGCCCTGGCAGGCTGCCGTTCACATACTGATACCCGCCACCGTACCTGAAATTGTGGCAGGGCTGCGCATCGGCTTTTCGCTCACGCTATTGGGCACGCTGCTGGGTGAGATGTTTGCGTCGCAGCGGGGCATTGGCCATCTGCTTATGCTGGCGATCGACCGCCACAACCCGCCGACCATCATGGCACTGGCGCTGATGCTATTCGTGTTTGCCACCGCAGTCAGCATAGCGCTGCTGCGCTGGGATCGCCGGCTGCGGCGTGGAACCTTATCGTAGAGGAATACTATGGACAATCAGGCCAGCAAAGGTCAGACGCTGCGGCGCACGCTCGCGGACGACGAATTCGTTATCGCTCCGGGCGTCTTCGACATGTTCTCGGCGCTTGTCGCCGACCAGCTTGACTTCAAGGCGCTCTACATGACGGGCTATGGCGTGTCTGCTTCCCACCTCGGCCTGCCGGATGCCGGTCTAGTCACCTACTCCGACATGGTGGGTCGCGCGGGCACCATCGCGCGCGGCATATGCAAGCCACTCATTGCCGATGCCGACACTGGTTTCGGCGGTCTGATCAATGTACGGCATACAGTGCGCGGCTACGAAGCGGCCGGGGTGCAGGCCATACAGATCGAAGACCAGGAAATGCCGAAGAAGTGTGGGCACACAGCCGGCCGCCGGGTCATACCGCTACCCGACATGCTGCGCAAAATCGAGGTGGCGGTGGAGGCGCGGCGCAGCGAGGAGACGCTAATCATTGCCCGTACCGATGCCCGCACCAGCCTGGGGCTGGATGAAGCGATTATCCGCGGCAAGGCATTTGGCAAGGCAGGCGCCGATATCGTGTTTGTGGAATCGCCCGAGACGGAAGAAGAGTTCAGGCGCATCGGCGGCGAGATTCCGTACTGGCTATTGGCCAACATCGTGCCCACAGGCCGTTCACCCGAGGTGCCGGCTGAAACGCTGCGGCAATGGGGATTCAACGTCGCGATCTATCCTGCGCTGGGCATGTCTGTCGCGACAGCTGCGCTGGCGCAAGGCTATCGGCACCTGTCGGCGCGTGGCCATACCATCGACCTACCAGTGCCTATGTACACGATGGATCAACTGCACGAACTCGTGGGTTTTCACGAAGTGTGGGAGTTCGAACAACGTCACGCATCGGCCGGGCAGGAAGGCTGAGATGGCGCGCACGCTGTTCGACAAGGTGTGGGATGCGCATGAGATTGCAGTATTGCCGGGCGGCGTCAGCCTGCTGCATGTGGATCGGCATCTGATGCATGAGCTGACCGGTGTGGATGCACTTCGCACGCTGATGCGGCACGGCCTGGGTGTGCATGCACCTGCGCTTACGTTTGCCACCCTTGATCACGTCACTTCGACGCGGCCGCTTGCGCGTGATGGCGATGAGGCATGGAGCACGAAGATGATCGATGCTATGCGCACCTTGGCGGTTGAGCATGGTATCAAGCTGTTCGATGCGGATGGCGGCCGCAAAGGTATTGTGCATGTGATCGGACCCGAGTTGGGCCTGACGCTGCCCGGCCTGACCGTGGTTTGCGGAGATAGCCATACCTGCACCCACGGCGCCTTCGGCGCTCTGGCATGGGGCATCGGTTCGTCCGAAGTGGCGCATGTGCTGGCCACGCAGGCCATACGCCAGCGACGGCCCGGGACGCTGCGCATTAATTTTCGCGGCAGCACGCCCGAAGGCGTGAGCGCGAAAGACATCATTTTGCATGTGATCGGGGCGTTGGGCGCTGCGGCGGGTACGGGCTACGCTGTTGAGTACGCGGGGCGGGCGATACGCGCGCTTGACATGGAGGGCAGGATGACGCTGTGCAACCTATCAATTGAGCTGGGTGCGCGCATGGGGTTGATCGCGCCCGACGAGGTCACATTCAAGTATGTGGCCGGCCGAGAGTATGCGCCTGAAGGTGCACTGTTGGCGCAGGCGATGGAGGCATGGACGGCACTTGCTTCAGAGGAGGACGCGCGATTCGATCGAGAGCTGGAGATCGACTGCACAGCCATCCGGCCCACGGTGACCTGGGGCACCAGCCCTGAGCATACGGCTACTATTGATGCTTGCGTGCCCGACCCTGCCGGCGAGCGCGAGCCTGCCCGCCGGGAAGCCTGGCAACGCGCGCTTGACTACATGTGTTTGGTGCCGGGGCAGCGTATTGCGTCCATACCGATCGACCATGTGTTTATTGGTTCATGCACAAACAGCAGGTTGTCCGATTTGCGCGAAGCGGCGCGCGTGCTGCGTGGGCGGCGCATCGCTGCAGGTACGACGGGCTGGGTGGTGCCGGGTTCGCAGCAAATCAAGCGAGAAGCGGAACGCGAGGGGCTGGATCGCATCTTTACGGGCGCCGGATTCCAGTGGCGTGAACCGGGTTGCTCCATGTGTGTTGGCGCCAATGGAGACATGGTGGCGCCCGGCAAGCGTTGCGTCTCCACGTCGAACCGGAACTTTGTGGGGCGGCAGGGGCCGGGGGCGTTGACGCATCTGGCCAGCCCGGCGATTGCGGCGGCCAGTGCTGTGGCAGGCCACCTGGCTGCACCTTATATGCTGGAGCGGCGCGCATGAAGCCTTTTACCGTTTGCGAAGGGTACGCCGCTCCATTGCTGCGTGCCAATATCGATACCGACATGATCATCCGGATCGAACGCATTGCCCAGTTGAGCCGCGGCGAGCTTGGCCCATGGGCGTTCGAAACCTGGCGCTATACGAAGGAGGGAGAGCCCGATCCTGGGTTTGTACTGAACCGTGCACCGCATGCCCAAGCCAGTATATTGATTGCCGGTCGCAATTTTGGCTGCGGCAGCTCGCGCGAAATGGCGGTGTGGGCACTGGAGGAGTGTGGCATACGCTGCATCATTGCGCCCAGTTTCGGCGACATTTTCTTCAATAACTGCATTCAGAATGGGCTGTTACCTGTTGCTCTTCCTGAAGCCGAGGTGCACCAACTAGCGTATGCGGCGGAACAGGGCGCGCGGATGCGGGTGGATCTTGAAAAGCGTCTGGTGACGTGTTCCGGGGTTCTCGACACGGCTTTCACCGTGGCCGAACACGCTCGGCTCGCGCTGCTGGCTGGCCAGGATGATATTGCCCGTACGCTTGAGCATGCTGCGGAAATCAAAGCGTTCCAGAGCCGCGACAGGGTATCGCGGCCCTGGGCATATGGCGTGGTGTCTGTGCAGGCATGAATCGGCCTTGGGCGGCACGGGGCGGTACCCCTCTCGGCACGATTTGAACTTGGGTGTTTAGTGTTTAGCGTGATCGCTTCCACCGTTTGTATTAACGCAAACGAATGATATGTGCCGTGCGGAAGGGAGCGTAGATTTGCACAATCCCTCCAGGAGGCGATCATGCAATTCTTCTGTGCAAGTATTGCGGCAGGGCTGGTTTCGATCACCATATCGGCAAGCGTGATCGCCCAGTCTGACGATGCGCTGCTAGCCCGCGGCCGCTATTTGATGAACGGGGTCGTGGCATGCGGTAATTGTCATATTGCGCGCGGGCCGCAGGGGCAGCCCCTGTTCGAGCAGGGCTTATCGGGCGGGATGCGCTTCGATGAGGCGCCATTCACGGCGATAGCGCCCAACATCACGCCAGACCAGGAAACCGGTATCGGCAACTGGACGAATGCGCAGATTGCCCGCGCCATACGCGAGGGGGTGCGGCCGGATGGCTCGCTTATTGGCCCGCCCATGCCGGTGGGCTTTTACAGACATATCTCCGATGATGATCTGGCTGCCTTGATTGCCTACTTGAAGAGCCAACCTCCCGTGCACCATGTGGTCGAGAAATCGGTGTACCGTATGCCGCTGCCTGCCAATTATGGGCCACCCGTTGGAAAGGTGGGTGCGCCGCCACAAAGCGATCGGGTTGCTTATGGTAAGTATCTGGCTCAGATCGGCCATTGCATGGAATGCCATACGCCGCGCGACAGCAAAGGGGTGTTGGTGGAGTCGCGCACTGGCGCGGGTGGCCAGCTGTTCAAGGGGCCCTGGGGCGTTAGCGTGTCCAGCAACCTGACATCGAGCGAAAAAGGGTTGGGTGGCTGGTCCGATGCGCAGATCATTGCGGCGATCCGCGAGGGTGTGCAACCCACCGGGCGGCACCTGATGCCGCCGATGGCCTTCGGCTGGTACAAGAACATCAACGACGCGGACATGGCTGCCCTGGTTGCCTATTTGCGGTCGCTGCCGCCGCGGCAGTGATAGGTGTTGTGGCTGCTGTGTCGCGGCTGTCGATGACGGCGTGAGTTGTATCGCCGCCCCGGCGACGAGGCTTGCCTCTGTGCGGCTGCGAACCTTGGCGGATTATGTGCCGCTGCGCGGCGGCTGGCTTTGCTGCCAACGCATCAACCCTTGTGCAGCGGCCTTGCCACTGGCAAAGCAGGCGGTCAGCAGGTAGCCGCCTGTCGGGGCATCCCAGTCCAGCATTTCGCCGGCGCAGAAATAGCCGGGCAGGGCGGACAGCATCAGGTTGTCATTGATGCTGTCTGCGCTTACGCCGCCCGCAGTGCTGATGGCTTCGGCAATCGGGCGTGCCCCCGTCAATGTCAGGGGCAGGGATTTGATGGCGGCGGCCAGTGTGGCGGGATCGTCAAATACCGGCTTTGGTGTGCATTCTCGCAACAGACCGAGCTTGGCGCCTCGCAGGCCCAGCCTGCCGGCCAGGTGGCTGGACCACGAGCGTGCGCCGCGGGGCCGTGATACTTCCGCACGTACCTGGTCGATGCTGTGTGTGGGCAGCAAGTCGATATGCATAACCGCTTCACCGTCGGCCGCAAGCGCGTTGCGTAGCGCAGCGGACCACGCATAGATCAGGCCGCCCTCTAGTCCGTCGCGCGTAATCATGCACTCGCCGCGCCGCATGGGCTCGCCCGGCGGCGCCATTGCGATTGACTTTAGCGGCTGGCCTGCAAAGTGCTCGGCAAAATAAGGCGTCCAGCGCGTGGTGTAGCCGCAGTTGGAGGGTTGCAGCGGCGTGATCTGTACCCCGCGGGCTGCCAATGTCTCCTGCCATGTGCCATCTGAACCCAGGCGCGGCCAGCTGGCGCCGCCCAGCGCCAACACCACGGCATCGGCGCGATGCGACTGCGTGCCGTCCGGCGTCTCGAACATCAGGGTGCCGTCTTGAGCCCAGCCTGTCCAGCGGTGCCGGGTATGTACCTGGACGCCCGCTGTGCGCAGCCGGCGCAGCCAGGCGCGCAGCAGCGGCGCGGCTTTCATTTCTTGCGGGAAAACGCGCCCCGAGGACCCGACAAAGGTTTCAATGCCCAGACCATGTGCCCAAGTGCGCAGCGCGCTGGCGTCCATGACGGCAAGCCAATCCCGCACCAGTTCGGCTGCTTCGCCGTAGCGCGATACAAACGCCATGGGCGGTTCGCTGTGGGTGAGATTGAGCCCGCCGCGGCCCGCCAAGAGAAACTTGCGGCCAATGGACGGCATGGCGTCGTAGACGTGGACGCGCAGGCCTGCTGCGGCGAGCGTTTCGGCAGCCATCAGGCCGGCGGGGCCGCCGCCGATTACCGCGACAGGATGAGAAGACATGGGCAGGGGTGAGGGAAAAGTGGAGAGAAGTGTGGCCGACAGGTGTGTGGCCTTGGCGTAGCCTGGGCAGCGATTTTACCGCGTGCGGCACATCGCTGTCGTATGGCGGCGTGAAGCCATTGCGGCGTGCTGAATGATCCCGCCGTCTGGCCTTATGCACGACGGGTGCGGTGGCTGTGCCGGCGGCCAGCCCCGCACCAGGCGAGTGATCACGCCGCGCGCGCGGGTGCGGCGACGGGTGGTGTACCTTCGTGCATGCAAGTTTTGATTTGGGCGCGCAGCTCTGGCGTATCGGTGTGCTTGTGCACGGAGACGGCATGGTGGACGGCGGCCTCCAGTAGTTCCGCCTCAGAGTCAGCCGACAAGGCCAGCGAGCAATTCATCTCGCTAGGAAACTCGCGGCAATCGACGAATTTGCGTGTCATGGTGATCCCCTTTTGCACGCTGGCCCGCGCGGGGCTCGGCGCGCACAAATATAGACGCGCGACGCCTGCGATACCCAGCCCGATGGCGCGTCGCATCGATGCCGGATCGCTTTGAAAATTATAGGCCTGGGCATTGGCCTGTGGATGGTTTGTATTAGATTGCAACAAACCCGAGGCGCCCGCGGTTGTACGGCATGCGATGGACGCGTGGCCACATGCACGGCAGTTTGCCTCATACACACCAGATTGTGCGGCCGTCGGAGCCGAGCCCGCTGGACAGCGGCGGGTCAACAATGGTTTCAATATCGAAACAGACGCATCATAGGCATTCACCGCAGCGTCTAACATGGACGCGTCGTCATCAAGGCGGCGCCCTGCCGCCTGGTGGCGGCCGGTGCCCATGTACTCACGAACTATTTTCATGCAGGCGAATTCGCTATCAAACCGCGTCGGGGCGGCCGCGACCCGATCAAATCATGCCTCGTTTTACACCACCGTCGCACGGCTGCTGACGGTGGGGGCGTTGGTTGCCTTGGGCGGCTGTGCGCCGACGATGGTAGGACAGGTTGCCCAGGCGGGCTATGACGTAGCACGCAAGACGTTGGGTAACGATGCAACGGCGCAGGCGCCCGATGAACGACAGCAAAAGCTGAGGGCGATCATGAACCAGGTCGAGATTGGTCAGGAGATTGGCCCTATTGTCGAATCGATGGGTGAGCCACCCAAGGAAAAATCCGGCAACAGCCAAGGCTACACGTGCTACGAATATGCGTCGGTATATTCGGCTACAGATGCCGCTGTGATCGTCGCCCGTGACGGCAAGGTCGTGTATTACGGCAATTCGCGCTGCACGGCTGAGATGCAGGGTGTGAATTTCACCAGCGGCGGCAAATACGCGCCTTGAAAAAATAGAATACGTCGTTGTCCGCAAGGCAGAGCGATTGACCAGGCGCGCGGCCGCACGTGACCGCCCATTGCATTATGTTTCCTTCTCGAACAGATCGGGGTGCCGTTTGACGATTTCGGGCAGGGTGCGCAGGATCACTTGCAGATGCGCGCCCATGGCCGCCATCGCGGCCTTTTCGTCGCCTTGTTCGATGGCGTCGACGATGCGGCCATGCTGGCGCGCCAGCAACTCGAAGGGCGTTTGTGATTCCAGGCTGAGGTAGCGCACCCGATCGGTCTGCGCCTTGGACTGCTCGATGACCTCCCAGGCATAGCCGTGATGCACAGCCAGCGCAAGCGTGCGGTGAAAGGCGTCGTCCAGCTCTTGGAAGGCGGGGTAGTCTTCCGCCTGCACGCGCATTTGGCGGGCGATCAAGTCGCGCAGCGTGCGCACCAGCGCCGGGTCGTTGCGGCGCGCGGCTTCTCCAACGATGCGTGTTTCGATTGCCTCGCGCACCCACTGCGCTTCGAGCACGCGGGCCGGGGACACCCGCACGACGAAGGTGCCTCGTTGTGGAAGGATGGCCAGCAAACGGCGCTCAGCCAGTTTGATGAAGGCCTCGCGCACCAACTGGCGGCTGATCGACAGGTGCTGGGCCAGCTGCGCTTCGGACAAGCCCTGGCCCGGCCGCAGCCGCCCCTGGATGATGGATTCGTAAAGTGCGTTGAACAGCGCGGTACCCGCTGGGCCGGCGTCGGGGCGCCATGTCAGTGCTTTGCGCAGAAAATCCAGAGTGTTTTCGTCCATATTTTTCCTTGACTGGATTGGCTTGCATTCTCCATTTAAAAACTTTACCATGCCGTTCTACTAGTCTGACTAGTTAGGTTAAAAGAATGTCATACAAAACGGAGATGACAAGATGCGATTGAGCGCGGCCACCCTGGCTGCCTTGCCAGTCCAGGTCGCACGGCCCAGCTACCCGCGCAGCCGTGTGCAGGCGTCGGTCGTGCATCTGGGCAGTGGAGCCTTCCATCGCGCGCACCAGGCGTATTACACCGATGCAGTGCTGCGCTCGGGCGATCTTGCGTGGGGTATTGTTGGCGCCAGTCTGATGTCGGCCGACAAGAAGCTGGCCCTGCAGCCGCAAGACGGCCTGTATACGCTCAGCGAGATCGATGGCGGCGGGGAAGCGTTGCGCGTCATCGGTTCAATAGTCGGCCTGTATGGCGGGCGGGGAGATTTGCTCGCCTTGCTCGCCCGCATGGCCGATGCCGCTACACGCATCGTGTCGCTGACCGTCACCGAAAAGGGCTACCATCTCGACCCGTCCAGCGGCCTGCTGCAGCTGACAGCGCCGGACGTCGCCGCGGATCTCGCTCGTCCTGACGCTCCCGAGACGATACTCGGGCTCGTCGTGGAGGCCCTCAGGCGTCGCCGCGCGGCGGGTGTTGCGCCGTTCACAGTACTGTCGTGCGACAACCTGCCGCAAAACGGCACGCGCGCACGCGCCGCAGTGCTGGCTTATGCCTGGCAGCGCGATGAAGCGCTAGCGCGCTGGATCGAAGCCGAGGTTCCCTTTCCCTGTACCATGGTCGATCGCATTACGCCGGCAACCACCGATGCTGATCGCGCGCGCATCGAGGGGCTGCTGGGCATGCACGATGCCTGGCCCATCGTCACCGAACCCTTCAGCCAATGGGTGATTGAAGATCGCTTCGCCATGGGGCGTCCCGACTGGACCGTCGGCGGCGCAGTGTTTTCGGACGACATTGAGGCCTGGGAGGCCATGAAGCTGCGCTGCCTGAATGGTGCGCATTCCACGCTGGCGTACCTCGCGTGCCTGAGCGGCTGCGAGACGGTCGCCGATGCCATGGGCGAGCCCATGATTGTCGATGCTATCGATGCCTTATGGCGGGAAGTCTGCGCGGTCACGCAGGCGCCGCGCGGCCTGGATGCCACCGCCTACGTGCAGAGCTTGAAGCGGCGTTTCGGCAACCCGGCGTTGCGGCATCGCACAGCGCAGATTGCCATGGACGGTTCGCAGAAATTGCCGCAGCGTCTGCTGGCGCCATTGCGCGACCGCATTGCGCAAGGCCTGGATTCGCCCGCGCTCGTCACGGCATTGGCCGCCTGGATGCTTTATGTGTCCGGCGTGGCGCAAGGCCGGCTGCGCACTACGCTTGAAGACCCGCTTTCGGCTCGCCTGCTCGAGACGGCGCGCCGCAGCGGTGATACGGAGGCGCTTGCGGCGGGGCTGCTGTCCATCGAATCCATGTTCGGACGCGATCTGGGTGCCCAACCTGAACTGAAGGCGGCGCTTGCGCGGCGCATCGGCGAGTTGGCGGCCCATCCGGCCATCGCGCCCGCCATTTCCTGAACACCGGCATCGCCGGTCTCTCACACACTAACTGGTTGCAATCATGAAGATGACTTTTCGCTGGTACGGAGAATCCGATCCGGTGAAACTGGCGTACATACGGCAGATTCCCGGCATGTACGGCATTGTTTCGGCTGTTTATGACGTGCCGGTTGGCGAGGTATGGCCCATTGCCAGCCTGGTGGCGCTGCGCGCCCGCATCGAAGCCGCGGGCCTGAAGTTCGAGGTCGTGGAAAGCGTGCCCGTGCACGAGGACATCAAACTGGGCAAACCCGGGCGCGATCGCTACATCGAGAACTTCAAGCAGAACATCCGCCATTGCGCCGCCGCCGGCGTAAAGGTGATTTGCTACAACTTCATGCCTGTGTTCGACTGGACACGCACTGAAATGGCCAAAGTGCTGCCCGATGGTTCCACTACCCTGGCCTTCGATGCGGAACAGGTTGCCGCCATAGACCCGGAGCAGGGCATTTCGCTGCCGGGCTGGGATGCGAGCTACCGGCCCGAGCAGCTCAAGGGCTTGCTCGACGAATACAAAAACGTGGACGAAGACGCCTTGTGGCGCAATCTCGAATACTTTCTGAAAGCGATCATCCCGGTGGCGGAAGAGGCTGGTGTGCGCATGGCGATGCACCCCGACGACCCACCGCGCCCGATATTCGGGCTGCCCCGCATCGTGAAAAACCACGATGACTTGCAGCGATTGGTGGATATTGTCGATTCTCCCAGCAATGGCCTGACGCTGTGCTCGGGTTCGTTGGGTGCGGACCTGTGCAACAACATCCCTGCTCTGGTGCGCAAATTCGGCGGGATGGGCCGCATCCACTTCGCGCACATCCGCAATGTGTCGGTGCAGCCCGATGGCACGTTCTACGAATCCTCGCACCTGTCGTGCGAAGGCTCGCTGGATCTGGCGGAAATCGTGAAGGCCTACCACGACGTGGGAGGGGAGGTATATGTGCGCCCCGACCATGGCCGCATGATCTGGGGCGAATCCGGCAAGCCTGGCTATGGGTTGTATGATCGCGCGCTTGGTGCGGTGTATATCAACGGGCTTTGGGAGGCTGTCAGCAAGTATGCAGCCAGGTCTCAGGGCATGCCTGGCGCCGCTTGACGGCGCCGCCTCGTCAGCACCCACTAGCCGATTACAGATAGCCAAGGGCCAATTGTTTATTGTCCATTGCCCATAGCCAGTAGCAGGCAGTCAATTTTCAACCACAAAGGAGACACCACTGTGAAGAAATACGTAAAAACCCTTCTGGCCGCAGCCGCGGCAACATTAATGGCGGGCGCCGCCTGCGCCGATACCATCACGATCAAGGTTGCCAACTATTTTGCGGCCGAGCACCCGCAGAACGTTGCCCTGCGCGAAAAGTTCAAGCCTATGGTGGAAAAGAACTCGGGCGGCACGCTGAAGGTCAATATCTTCGAGAACAACAAGCTGGGTGGCGAGCAGCAGTTCTATACGGGCGTGCGCAACGGCACCATCGATATGGGTCTGCCGGGCATGATCATGCAGGCCGATGTGCCCCGCATGGGGGTGCCGGAGTGGCCCTTCATGCTGCGCGATTTCAAGCACGCCAAGGCCGTACTGCAGGGCCCCATCGGCAAGGAGCTTGCCGAAGATCTTGAAAAGACACACGGCGTGCATGTGCTGGCCTGGAGCGTCAACGGTTTCCGTATGTTCTCGACTAGCAAGCCGCTGGAAACCTGGGATGATTTCAAGAACATCCGTATGCGTATGCCCAACACGCCGGTATACGTAAAGATGGGTCAGGCACTGGGCATGACAGTGTCGCCCATGCCCTTGTCCGAGGTGTTCACCGCCATGGAGCAGAAGGTGGTTGATGGCCAGGACAACCCCATCGCCACCGTGCGGGCGTCCGGTTTCTACGAAGTGCAAAACCAGATCTTTGAATCGCGTCACAGCTTCAGCCCCAATGTGCTGATCGTCAGCAAGAAGCTGTGGGGCAAACTGACGCCCGAGCAGAAAAAGGTGGTGGAAGACGCTGCCGCAGCCTATGCCGATTACCAGTGGCAATTGGCTGAGAGCGGCTATGAAACCGACAAGAAGTTCCTGCAGGAACACAAGATGAAGTTCGTGACGCCGGATGCTGAGCTGCGCCGCAAGATGGAAACCGCCACTGCGCCGGTGCTGGACGAATACTACGCCAAGTATCCCTGGGCAAAGGATCTGGTGGCACGGGTCAAGGCGGCCAACTAGTCGTACGGGCCGGCTCCCGCAGCAATTCGAACGAGGCCGGGTGTGGCGCATGCGGCGCGCCTGGCCGTTTCAAGGAAGCAACATGAGCAAACCGTCGGGCGGCTCGGTCGGGCTTATTACGCGCGGCCTCAATCTGGCGATCGCGGGCGCATTGGCGCTGATGGCTATCTTTGTTTTTGCCAATGTCATCATGCGGTACTTTTTTCACTCGGGCCTGACGTGGGCCGAAGAGGTGTCGCGTTTTCTTTTCATCTGGCTGATTTTCCTGGGTGCCATCGTTGCCTTCAAGGCGAACGAGCATCTGGGCATCGACGCCTTGGCGCGCCGCCTGTCGGTGCGCGGGCGGCGCATCTTGTTCGCGGCTAACAGCCTTATCATCCTGGCCACGCTGGGCCTTACGCTGCATGGCGCATGGCTGCTCACGGTCATGAACCTCGATCAATCCTCGCCAGCCATCAATCTGCCTTATGCCTACGTGTATTCGTCGGGCCTGGTCGGGCTTCTGGGCATGGCCATCATCGTCGTGATCAATCTTTACAAGCTGCTTTCCGGGCGCATGGATGACGATGCTCTCATCATGTCTGTCGAGTCCGAAGAGATGGCCGACCGGGCCATCGCGGAGGAACGCAAATGACGGTGCTTGTATTTCTGGTGTCGCTGTGCGGCGCGATGGCGCTGGGTATCCCCATCGCGTTCTCGCTACTGGTCTGTGGGATTGCGCTGATGGTGTTCCTGGGCGAGTTCGACACACAAATCCTGGCGTCCAATCTGCTCGATGGTGCCGACAACTTCCCCCTGATGGCCATACCGTTCTTTATCCTGGCTGGCGAGCTGATGAACGCGGGCGGGATTTCCCGGCGCATTATCGAATTTGCCATGTCGCTGGTGGGGCATGTGCGCGGCGGCCTGGGGTATGTGGCGATCATCGCCAGCGTCATCTTTGCGGGGCTGTCGGGCTCCGCAGTGGCCGACACGGCCGCGCTCGCGGCGGTGCTTGTGCCCATGATGGTGGCGGCGGGCCATGATCGCGCCGAATCGGGCGCATTGATTGCAGCATCGGGCATTATCGCGCCCATTATTCCCCCCAGCGTACCCATGATTGTCTTTGGGGTGACCGCCGGGGTGTCCATTTCCAAGCTGTTCATGTCGGGCATCGTGCCGGGCCTTATGCTGGCGGTGTTTCTTGCCATCGGGTGGGCGTACATGACGCGCAAGGGCAAGTTCAAGGTTCGCCCGCGCAGCAATGCGCGCCAGATCGCGATGTCGGCGCGCGCCGCACTGTGGGCGATCGGCTTGCCCGTTATCATTGTGGTGGGCCTGCGCGGCGGGGTGTTCACGCCCACCGAAGCGGCAGCCATCGCCGCTTGGTATGCGCTGTTTGTGGGCGCGGTGGTGTATCGCGAACTGTCGATGCGCATGCTGCTGAACGCCTTGGTGTCGTCGGCCAAAACCAGTGCGGTCATCATGTTGCTGGCCGCGGCCGCGATGGTGTCCTCGTACCTGATCACGCTGGCCAACATCCCCGAGCAGCTCACCGGCTTTCTAGAGCCGCTGAAGGACAACAAGATACTCCTGATGCTGGCTATTAATGTCGTGGTGCTGCTGGTCGGCACGGCCATGGACGTCATGCCTACCATCCTGATCCTGACGCCCGTTCTGATGCCAATAGTGAAAATGGCCGGCATCGATCCCGTTTACTTTGGGCTGATGTTTATATTCAACAACTGCATAGGCTTGCTGACGCCGCCGGTGGGAACAGTACTCAATGTGGCCGCTGGGGTGGGGCGTATGTCCATGGAAAGCATCATCAAGGCGGTGATGCCGTTCGTCTGGATCGAAGTGGCTTTGTTGCTGCTGCTGACGCTCTTCCCCGACCTGGTGATCGTGCCCATGCAGTTTCTGACGCAACGCTGATTTTTAGGAATGCAGGAGATACCCATGAAAACCCGAGCTTGTGTATTGCACGCACAACAGGATGTACGCATCGAAACGCTGGACGTCGGCGAGATCGCGCCCACCGAGGTGTTGGTGAGGATGGGCGCAGGCGGCGTCTGCGGGTCTGACATCCATTATTTCTGGGATGGCGGCATTGGCACCATACGCGTTAGCGAGCCCATTGTTCTGGGTCACGAAGTGGCTGGCACAGTCCAGGCGGTGGGCGGTGCGGTACAGGGCCTGAAACCCGGTGACAAGGTGGCGTTAAACCCAAGCCGGGCCTGTGGCCAGTGTCGCTACTGCCGCGAAGGCCAGTATCACCATTGCTTGAACATGCAGTTTTTCGGCAGCGCGATGTTCAAGCCGCACAGCCAGGGTGGCTTCCGTGACCTGATGGTCGTTGACCAGGCGCAGTGCGAGCCAGTTGGTGCCAGTGTCTCCCTGGGCGAGGCTGCGTGCGCAGAGCCGCTCTCGGTCGCCGTGCATGCCGTTAACCAAGCGGGTAGCCTGGTGGGCAAGCGGGTGCTCGTCACCGGCGTGGGGCCGATCGGTGCACTGGTCGTGGCGATGGCCAAGTATGCCGGCGCGCTCGAGATCGTTGCTACCGACCTTTCGGCGGCACCGCTGAAGGCCGCCGCCGCCATGGGGGCCACCGCCGTCATCAATGGCAGCGAGGAACCGCAGCGCCTGATGGCCGAGTATTCCGCCGACAAAGGGGCTTTCGATGTCGTGTTTGAATGCAGCGGCGCCGCGCCGGTGCTCAAGCAGGTGTTTGCCTTGACGCGGCCGCGCGGCACCGTCGTCCAGGTTGGCGTCATGGGTGAGACCCCCATCCCCATGAACGCGCTGGTTGGCAAGGAAATCTCGCTGGTCGGCACCCATCGGGCCAACACCGAGTTCGCCACAGCCGCCCGCCTGATACGCGAACGCCGCATTGATGTGCGCCCCATCATCTCCGATACGCTGCCCATGGAGCGCATTGGCGAGGCTTTCAGCATGGCGCGCGACCGCTCGTCGCACATGAAGGTGCAGCTCAGCTTTGCGTGATGGCGCCGACGCCTGATCGCCGGGGATCAGGCTGGTGCTCGATGCGCGGCTTCAGCGCGCCGATGGCAGCGGCCGCCATCGTGGCTATCACGCTGATCGTGCCCGAAGGCAGAAAGGCCTTAGCCGCCAATTGTGAGTCATCAGCCGCCGACGCAGTAAACTTCATGCACGCGCACATCCCGGAGCTGAATACATTATGGTGTTGTTGACCCTATACTTGGTGGCGATCACCGCCGAGGCCATGACGGCCGCCTTGGCTGCCGGCCGGCGCGACATGGACTGGGTGGGGGTGTGTATCATCGCCTGCGTGACGGCGCTTGGGGGCGGCTCGGTGCGCGACGTGCTGCTGGGCCATTATCCACTTACCTGGGTCAAGCACCCCGAGTACCTCTGGATGACGGCTGGCGCGGCCATCTTCACGGCCATCATTGCCCCTGTCATGCGCCGCCTGCACGGTTTGTTCCTGCGGCTGGACGCGTTGGGCCTGGTCGTCTTTACCGTTATCGGCTGCATGGTCGCCCTTGAGATGCAACTCCCGTTCACCATCGTGCTCATCAGCGGCATGATCACCGGCTGCGCGGGGGGCGTGCTGCGCGACATCCTGTGCAACGATATCCCCCTGCTGTTGCGCAAAGAGCTGTACGCCAGCGTGTCGGTGGTCACGGGTGCGATGTTTATTGGCAGCCAGGCCGCGGGTTTACACACCAACGTAGCGATGATCGTTTCCATGGTTGTCGGCTTTGCCATGCGCATGCTGGCTCTGCGGTTCAACTGGCAGATGCCCAGGTTTGTGTACCGGGACGAGTGGCGATAACGCGGCAAACACGGCGGCAGCCTCGACTATCCCGCATGCCTGGGATGACAGCGGCGTCGCCGGTACGGCCAGCACCAGGGCCATGAGCGGCCTGGCCTGCAACGGTCTGTGTCACTTCTTGCCGCCGGGTGTGGCAGGCTGCGGCGTCTGCATCCAGAATGGCGGCTTGGCCCACATCGGCGACGCATACGTCATGCTCGTTCCCTTCGAAAAATTCGTGAAATCGTTCCACAGGCCCAGCGCACGCCCATTGCCCATGCCTTTGAAGCCGCCCTGCGCGAGCACGTCGGCAGCGAAGTGCGAACAGTTGGCGCATTTGAAGTCGAATGACTCGATGCCGCTTCCTGGCAGGCGCCCCTTGGCGTGGCTCATTGCATTGTCGACCGAGGCTCGGGGTATGCGTATTGTGTTGTATTCGAAGGGGCGCCCCGGAGCATACATCGAAGGTTGCCCTTGCGCTTCATTGAAGTCCGCAAAGTACGTTTTCTTGGGGCCTTGCGGGGTATCAATGATAGGCCCGCGCTTGGCGTTCTTTTCCGCAAACCAGAAGCCACCGCCTTCTTTCTCGAAGATGACGGCAACGTGGCCGTCGGGGCCATCGGGCATCTTGGCAAATCCCACGCCAATATCCTTGCCGGTCGGAGAGGGCGCGAAGTTTTGCAGGTTTTCTTCGATGAGTGTGAAGCGGCCCGCGCGCGTCGAGAAAGTATCAGCTGGCCCCAATCCCCGTACTTGGCCAACGTAACTGCCTTTACCGAAGCTGGCGCTACGCACGTTCTTCGAGCCGAATGGCGCGAGCGAAGTGACAATATCGAAGGTGCCCGTTAGATAGTTGCCTTCGCTGTACTGCTCGATGCCGTTGGCCACGCCCATGCCAACGAGCGGGATTGCCACTTCCGGCGCGAAGACGGCCACGGGTGCGATCACCGCGCCCAATCCCATCGATATGCCCAGCTCGCTCCATGAAAAGCCTTCGGCGCGCTTGCGCGGATCTTCTGACATCTGGATGCCCTGGCGCACGGCGTTCAGGCCGCCCGCGACCACAGCGCCCACCGCCATCACGGCCAGCACGGCCAGGAAGGCAAAGTCGCCGTCGGGATCGATCAGATCGATCGGGTTTTGCGCCGCATAGACATACAGCGATGGCGAATTGGCATAGCCGAGCGGGTCCGGTGACAGAAACAAGCCATGCAACGGGTTCATCAACCGTCGTTTCGATAGATAGAGCCCCGTTGAGGCAAGGTGGCGTTGGCCCCCGAATATCGGCTCGATGCCAAACGCGGAGGTCGACAGGGCTGACCCCGCGCCATCAAGAATGGAGGGCAGACCAAACGGCCGATATCGATAGAGTTCGACCAGCGCTCCCTGGTCGTCGGCAAGCGCCACCAGGTTGTAGCGGCCATCGAACAGCAGGAAGTGTGTACCCTGCGCGCTATGGTAGGCCAGTGGCATTCCTGTCGTTGCATGGACCGTCTTTTGCCTGACGGGGATGCCGCCTTCGCTTTCCTGGTCTGCCGAATCGCCAAAATAATGCAGTCGCCGCGCCGGCCTTCCCTGTTCACTGATAACAATGGGCCGGCCTAGCGCGTCATAGCGCAGACTCAGTATCGTGGTGGCGCCGGATTTGACGGTGGTAACGCGGCCCAGTGCGTCGGCACGATAAGTGAAGGCGCCGTCGCCGGCCAAGATGCCTTGCGCGGAATGGTTGAACGCGGAGATTCCGTCGCTTTGTATCTGGTGGCCGGGAAGGTAGGCATAGTTGCGGGCGGGCTCGCCCGTGTGGGTGGCCGTCAGCCGAGCGTCGCTGGCGTTGTAGGTGAATGTCTCTTTATCAGTGGCGCCTGTTGCCGCTACAGCGGCCGCTGCGATCGCGGCGTCTTGAGCCGCCTGAGTGGGGGCGTCCGGCAGCGGCAGGGTGAAGTTCTTTTGCGCGCTGGCCAGCCGATATTTTGCGTCGAATGCAAAATACGACAGCGCCGGCGCCTGGCCGCGCAAGGCCTCGATGCGCCGTCTGTTCGCTTTGTCGTGGCGGTAGCTGATACGTTGGTCCGCACCTGCGGTGCTGGACGCTGCGAGATCGACGAGGCGTTTGCGTTCGTCATACTGCGCCTTGACGGCGAGGGCGCCGGGCAGCGCGGCTGTCCCAAAATGACCGCCTCCACTGGGCTTGAGCGCCGCAAGCAGATTGACGCCGGACCCTAGCGTGCCGGCTGCTGTTTCCTCAATGCGGGTAAGGGTGCCATTCAGATCGTGGCTGTGTTTCTCGGTGCGTCCGTCCGGCCAGATGCGCTGCACCTCGCCGCTGCTATCGTCGAAGCTGCGCCGGATGGTGGCGCCACCGCTTGTCTCGCTGATCAGCCGGCCATGGCTGTCGTAGGCGCGCAGTACTGTTTCGCCGCCGAGGTCGGCACGCACTAGCCTGCCCATGCCGTCATAATGGAATTGATGCGCGGGGAGGGCGTCGACCCCGGCGGGGGTTGCGGTATTGGTGATGGCCGCCAGCCGTCCCGCTGCGTCATAACCATACTGAAACGCCAGGCCGCCCCCCAGGGTCTCTTGCGCGATGCGTCCGTCGGCGCCGTAAGCGCGCGTGGTGGTCACGCCGTTGGGGTAGGACAAGGCCCGCAGTCGGCCGACACCGTCATACGCGTAGGTGGAGACTTCGCCGGATGGATCGGTGTAGCGAATTGGGCGGGCCAACCCGTCCAGGTCCCAGCGGTGCCGCACGGCCAGCCCCGCTGTGTCGTAGACTTCCTCCACGCGCTGCCCCAGCGCGTCGTACGCAATGGTTTTGACGCGCCCAAAGGCGTCGGTCTGCCGCACCAACCGGTCTGCGGCATCGTAGCCAAACGCAATTGATGATCCGTCGGGGTCTATCGCGGCGTTGCGGCGATTGCGCGCGTCGTAGGTGTAACGTTTGACGATCGACGAGATCGAGCCGTCGGGCTCGATATGCCGGTTTTCAGTCCTGATCAGGTTGGCCGCGCCGTCGTAGTCGTAGCGCTCCTCGTTGCCCATGGGGTCAGTCTGGCTGATCAGGCGCCCGAGTCCATCGTACGCAAAGTGTGTGGTGCCGCCGCGCGGCCCGATGATACGCACGATACGGTCCGCAGCATCATAGAAGTACTTGGTCACCAGGCCTATCGCCGTCGTGGGGTCATCGGCAAACGTCGCCACGGTTTCCTCGATGAGCCGATACTTCTCGTCGTAGTGGTAGCTTGTACTGGCCAGGGCGCGCACGGTGCCGCTGCCGTCATCGCCGATTGTCTCCACACGCTCGACCAGATTGCCGCTGCGCCAGGTTAGCGACACTTCAGTGCCGTCGGCGTGTATGGTTTTTTGCAGGCGCGCGAATGCGTCAAGCTGGTAATGCGTGGCTACGCCGTCAGAGCCGATTTCCTGTGTCACGCGGCCGCTGCGGTCATGCACATTGCGGGCCGTCAACTGGGCGCCGTCGGCACCGGCATGGCTTACTTTGATCAGCAGACCGCGCTCGTCGAACACGCGGTCAACCTTCATGCCCTCGGGCCCAATTGTGCGCGTGGCGAAGCCGCGATAATCAAAGTCCGAGGCCACGGTGCGCGGCGTTGCCGTATTGGCTGCCATGATTACTTTCACCGGATAGCCGAGTACATCGCGTTCGAATTGATCCACAATGCGCGGGCCCAGGCCTGCTTCCTTGTAATCGCCGCTTGGTCGCTCGATGGCGGCGAGCCTGCGGTCGGTGTCGTAATGAATGAAGATGCGCGGGTCATCGCCATTGACGGAGGGAGGCGATACGGCTTCAGTCTGGCCGAGCGCATTCACGAGCTTGTCGGTGCTGTTTCCATTGCCGTCGATGATCGAGACGTCGTAGCCGAAGGCGTCATAGGCAGTTTCGTTGACGAGGTTGAGCCCGCCGACGTCAAAAACCTGGCGCACCAGGCGGCTCGCTCCTGCGCCGGTTGTGCCGTACGTCATTTCATTGCGCGTGCCGTCGGGCAAGGTCGTTGCGGTCGCCTGGCCTTTGGCATTGTGTTCGAAGCGTGTCTCCGACGCCTGTACTGTACCGTCGGGCAGCGTGGCATCCGGGTGGCGGATGCGCTTGAGCTTGCCGGTATTGGTGGGCGCACCGGGGGTCAGATCGAAATCGTAGTCGTAGCGCACCCGCCCGCCGGCTTCGTTGCGCTCTTCAACCAGCAACTGGTAGGTGGGTTCATAACCGCCGCGCCAAATGATGCGGCTGGGCGCCGGAAAACCCGCCGCTGCTGTAAGCTCGCGCCGCAGCAGCTTGCCGCGCATACGCGGGTCGGGGTTGGCATCATCATAGACATTCAGCTCCGAGCTGGCATCGGGCAATGTCGTCGAAGCCAGATTGCCCTGGCTATCATAGGTGTAGCCGATGGCGGCCACACGATAAGACTTGTCCTTGACCAAGCGGTAACGCCGGTCGAGCAGATCGCCGCGATAATTGAACGTATAGGTTTCCACGCCGAAGTCGGGGTTCATGACTTCGACTCGCACAGCACCGATATTGATAAACAGTGCACTGTGGGGCACATATTGCAGCTGGGTATAGCAAAACTGAAACAGGTAATCGCCGTACAGCTGTTCCGTTACCCGGGCAAAGCTGAACGACGCCGGGTCATCGTCATAATAGTTTTCCAGGTACACATTGCCCTGCGTATCCGCGACTCGCACAATGTTGTGGCGGATCAGCGGGTGATCGAACGGATCGGCGTATACATAGATGCGGTCGATGCCATCCGGATGGTCGGTTGTCGGCGGCGACACCACGCGCGTCAGCTGCATCGTCTGTTCATCATGCTCATACCGCCAGCGCCGTCCTGCCGGGTCGCTGATTGCAGTCAACAGGCCGCAGTTGTCGTACTCAAAGTGCAAAAAGCGGTCATCGTCGTCGCGCACCTCGGCGACACGGTTCTCGGTGTCGTAGGTAAAGCGCAGCGCATTGCCGTGGCGGTCCCGCAGCCATACGATAGGGATGCGCTCCGCTTCGGTCCAGCCGGCGGGCCGTTCAAAACGCATGGTGGTGCCGCCTTCGCCATGCACCTCGTACGTCTGTACCTGGCCGGCTACTGGCTCAAGCTTCTCGAACACGCCGCGCGGGGGTTCGAAGCCGGCGCCGGTCGGCTTGAATATGTCCTCGTGCAGGTTGCGCCAAAGTGCGATTGTGCCGTTGGAAAGTTCGCGCACGTACAGGTTGTAGTTGTGGTCGAAATTCCAGCCGAACGGCCCGAACACTGCAATGCCGCTGCGATAGCTGCGTCTGATCGCAAGCGGCAGCACGGTATTGGCGATCTCCAGATCGGTTTCGTCCAGAAAGAATGCGCCGTTGAACAGGTCCACCGGGTCGCCGCCATCGGTCTTGATCTTGGGCTTTTCCGAGGACACTTGCTTTTCGGGCTGCCCCGCCGGAGGGCGTGTGGGCTCCTCTCCCGGCGGTGGTGGCGCATCCGGCGGCGTATCCGGTGTTTCTTCGCCTTGTGTACCGGCTTCTTTGGGGGCGGGGGCGCCTTGTTTGTCACCCGAGTCGCCTTCGTTCGGGTTCGGCTGGGCCTCATCCGGAGGTGTGGCGGGCGTATCGGTTGGCTGTGCATCCGTACCCGGACCGCCGCCCCCGCCAGAGGCAACGCACTCGTCATGCATGTTCTGCCAGAAGTTGGGCGACTTGTCGCCGCGGCCGGTGTCCGGATTCTGGGTGTTGAATGCATCAGCAAAAGCCAGCACATCGCAGGCGCTGTTGCTGGTGAACTTGTCGCCGGCGCTGTACTGCTTACTGTCGTAGGTAAACGGTTTGGCGCTCTTGGGCAGGGTAACAGTGTATTTGTCCGGCACGGCCCTCTCCTTGTTCCCGTTCAGCGTATGGCCACCACCACCGCCCGGTTTCCATCCCAGACGAGGTCGCCGTCGTTGATGTCAACGTCGACCGAGGCGATTTGCGACGCGGTATCGAGGAATGCGGCCAGATCGGCCGTCAGTTGGTGGCACTCGGCATCTGTCATGACCCGGCCCGCGATGTCGACGATCTCACAAGGGCGTTCGGGATCCGTAATAAATCGTTCGATCAGCACATGTTTCGGCCTGCCAGTGCGCCGATCTCGGCCCAGATGGATTTCCAGGGCATCGCGCACAAGCTCGTTGCGCGTTACGGTAATGGACGCGGGTTGGCCAAAATAGTCGATTTCGACGCCAACGACGTCTTCGACTTTAGCCATAGCCAACTCGGGGTGGCATGCGGCGATCGTCTGCATGATCTCTGCGGTGCGTGCCAATTCACGGCCAGCAGCGTCGTCACGTGCAATATTCAGGATGAATTCTTCGCTGCTGTGGCCATCCCCCGCTGCCACGTGCCAGACACTGGACGTATGGCCTTCTTTGATATTCCATAGGTCACAGTGGCCGCCGTGCAAATCGAGCCGCGTCTCAACGAAACGCCGTGCTGCCTGCGCCGACTGCTGGAACGACAGCACGTGATGCTGCAGCGCACTCAGCCGAAGCAGGGCGAGATCGGCATTTGCGCCGATGGCCTGGTCGAACAGCTGATGCGCGTAGCGCTGCCATTTGTCGTGATCCACGCCGCCGATCAGGCTGCGCGGCACGATGCCATGGAACGGGCCATCGTCCGTCGCTGTGCCGATACGGTCGGGGCCATGGTAGACGCTGAACGTTGGCGCCACCGGCTCCGTGCCGGAGGCGCCCGCGAGACGGGTCATGATGGCATCCCTCAGCGGCGTTTCGTCTGCGCGCGCTTGGGTTTCTTTTCAGCGCCTATGTCAGTGGCGGGGTTGGCGCCAGGGTTCTTCTCGCGCGTGAACGCCACACCCATCGCCGCAAGCTTCATTTTTTGCGCCTGCGCTTCGTCCATCTTGGTGATGCGCGCGAGATCAGTGCTGCGTAAGGTGAGCACATCGGCGAGAGACAGCGTCTTAGCGTCCTGCTTCAGGTATTCCGCGACGCGGGACACCACTTCCTTGGGCAGCCTCGATGCGGCCTGGCCGCCAATAAGTTCGCGCCCAACGCGGCTCTGCAAGATTCTGTATTCGAGCTGCTTGGCAAAGAAGTTGGTCTCGACGAACTTTCGGGGAACGGCCGTCGGATCGTTCAGGCTCTTGAGCGTTTCGGTGCGCATATAGTTCGACAGCTCATTCACCTGCTGCAGGGTATAGCGGGCTTCTGATACGCGGCCTGTTGGCGCCGTTGTCATGACGGTGGACTGCGAGGCTGCCGTGACGCGCGCTTTCTCGGCGCATTCGATACAGGGCTCGCCATCCACCGCGTGCGCATGCGTTGCCATGGAGGCAAGCGGTGCCGCCGCCCCAGCGGCCATGTATTGCGCCGCATAATTGCCTGTAGCGCGCAAGACTGCATAGCGGGCGGGAATAGGGCGGACTGCGACGACCCGTTCGTCGAGTGGGTGCCGCACCTGTTCCGACGCACAGCAGCATAGCCCGCGCGTCGTGATCATCAGCACCTGCTCCTCGCCGATTTGCTTGGTCGGTTTTGTCGATACGAGGTTTACCTGTACCTGGCGCCGCGCGTGGCCGGCCCACGCCTGAATGGTATCTGGGCAATCGACGCAGACTTCGCTGCCCTCGTAACAGATATGCCCCCCAGCTTCGGCATTGATGTTCAGCGTCTCGCCGTTGGGCGTGACCACGACGCTGGTCGAGCCGTGCGTCGCTTCGTTAATGAGGTCGTTATACGATTCAATGCGGTAGCCGGCAGGCGCGTCGTAGGTGACCGAATCCTGAACCTGTGTGCGGTAACACTGGTAATGCACGTCCCAGCAATCGATGAAACAGGCGCGCGCGCCCACAATGCGCTCGGCGGGGATATCGTGTTTACTTGCAACCGGCGCATTGGCCGACGCAATCGAGGTTGATTCCGACTTGCGGTCGTAGTCCATGACGGGCGTGGTCGTCAGGTGGCTTGTGTCCAGCCGCAGCGCCACGCAGAAATCGTCCTGGTCCTTTGGTTGGGCCACCACCAGAAAGAACTCTTGTATCCCCTCGACCGGACGCGGGCCGCGCACAAAGCCCGATGGCTCTTCCAACGTATGTGGCCGAGGCTGCACGAAGAAAACGGCGCGGTTGGTACCCAAATGGTAGCTATCCAGCAGGTGATACATTTGCGAGATCTGGGTCGAATACGAAAAGGTTTCGCGCTTTTCCTGGCCCACGTCGGTGGAGCGCGAAGCCATGCCTTCCTGTGCATTCAGTTGCTTGGTGCCCCATTGGCCATTGGGTGCGGTGTAGGTGAAACCGCCGCCCGTACCCGCATAAGACGCTTGCGCGCCAAAGCCGCCGCCGCCCATGTCGACGTCAAGAATCTCCGTTGATTGGGTGGTGCCGCTCGATTTGGTGACGTTGAGCGACTCGATAGATCGCGATTGCTTCTCTTTGGTGTCGGTGGCCAGTTCGTAGAGTTCGCGCTTTTTCGGCTCAAAATCCATGAAGAAGGGATAGTCCGCGAGCTCCATGCCACGCGTACCCGCTTTGGGCCCAACCAGTACTTGCAGAATCGCACCGTGGCAGGGGTTGTAGGAATTGAGGAGTTCTGTGAGCCCCGGTATCGTCGATACATCGACACCGTTCCAGTCGATTGAACCCTGGACCTCCTGGTCTAGCGGCTGGTAGCCCGTGAGTGTCGCCGTTACCTTGAGATAAGTGATCCGATACTTGGGATAGATCTGATTTTCTTCTTCAGGGGCATATTTGAATACCGCCAGAGAGGTTTGCCACTTGCCGGGGAAACGCGCATCGCAGATACGCGGGTCAATCATGTCTTCGGTCACGCAGATGCGTTCCCAAGGAATATCGGTTGGCAGGCTAAGCTTGAAGTTAGACACGTTCTTCTCCTTCTTGGTGGATTCCCCACGTGACGACTATCGATATTCGATGTTCGCGAACGCCACCCGCCTGCATGCTGGCAAGTCCGGTGTGAGCCTGGCGCCTTCCGGCCAAGGCAGGCCGCAATCCGCTTTAACTTACGAAACCAACCGGAGACTCATGATTTGTTTCCGCTTTTCCCTTTACCCCATTCTGATGTGTGCGTTGGCAATTTCGGCGCGCTGCTGTGGCCGTTGAGAGAGGCACCACAGCTGGTCAACACGCCGTTCGGTTGAGTGCCCGATATGCCGAAAAGATTAATATTTCCTTTCAAAATATTTGAAAGAAATGATTACTGAATATATTAAAAATGATATTTATATATCTTTGTGTATCGGAAATAAGAAAGCTTATAGTGTTTGCCCGAATGAACTAAGTTGTCAGCGGGCAACAAGGAAATAATGAGTCACAATTAATCTGATGGTGCAAAGGTTTGGTTTGGCGGCTGAGGCGGCCGCAAATACAGGCGCCCCATCTATATCTATATATGTCACAAGGCAAGGTTGATGTCCCCTGGCGGGGAGGATGTCAAATCCCCCGGCGGTAGGCTCGCCCAAACATACACTGGCGTTTTCGCCGCGCCGCCTCAGGCACTGCTGCCCGTATGGCTGACGCTGTAGCGGTTCAACGTTCATGTTCAACGTTCATGTTCAACGTTCACCACGTGCTGGCTTGCTCAAGCCGCGCAATGTCCTTGGTTGACAGCGCGAGTTCCGTCGCGCGGATGAGGCTGTCCAACTGATCCAGCGTGGTTGCGCTGGCTATGGGGGCGGTGACACCTTCGCGGGCGATGAGCCAGGCGATAGCAACCTCTCCGGGCCGGGCGTTGTGGGTGGCGGCAACCTCATCCAGCGCCGCAAGAATGCCAAACCCGCGCTCATTCATGTAACCACGCGCACCGCCGCCACGCGGGCTTTTGCCCAGATCATCCTCGCTGCGGTATTTGCCGGTTAGAAAACCCCGGGCCAGGCCGTAATAGGGGGTGACGCCAATCTGCTCGGCCATTGCGAGGTCGCGCAGCGCACCCTCGTACGTGGCGCGGTCGTACAGGTTGTATTGCGGTTCAAGTACTTCGTAGCGGGGCAGACCGGCCTTTCGGGCTGCCTCGAGCGCCGCCGCAAGTTGCTCGGCGGAGTGATTGGAGGCGCCGATGGTGCGCACCTTGCCGGCTTTGATCAGCCGGTCGTACGCACCCAGTGTTTCTTCCAAGGGCGCCTCGGCGTCGAAGATATGCGAAAAATACACGTCAATATGATCGGTTCGCAGCCGACGCAGCGAGTTCTCCACCTCCTTTTCTATCCATGCCGCGGAGAGCCCCTTACCATCGGGCATCTCCATGCCCACCTTGGTGATTATCACCATTTGCGAGCGATTGCCGCGCATAGCCAACCATTCGCCAATTATCGTCTCCGACTCGCCCCCTTTGTTGCCCGATACCCAGGTCGAATACATATCGGCGGTGTCAATGGCCTGGAAACCGGCGTCCGCAAAGCGATCCAGCAATTCGAATGAACGTTTCTTGTCTGCCGTCCAGCCAAAAACATTGGCACCCAGAACGAGCGGTGAGATTGAAATACCCGACTTGCCCAATTCCCTCTTTGTCATACGGCGTTCCTTTATTGCGCTTGTGGTTTGGGTCGGGTGTGTATGCGCTAACCCGATACCCAAGCCGCTACTGGTTTTTGCGATGTTGATTGCTTGATTTCAGCTTGCGCGCGTTACCGCATTGAAACGCGCTTCGGCTTCGCGGAAAAGTGTTTTGGCCGTTTCGAAATTCCAGGGGCCTTCGGTGAGAGTTTCAGGATCCCATTGGTGTCTTGGTCTCATTGGATGGAAGAAATCGCCGCCATAAACATGTATTGCGCAGGTCATTTTGCCGATCGGGTTTACCACTGAGTGAATGGTGTCCTGGCCCAACGCAGCGATGTCTCCCGCGCCCAGCGAGCGCGCGCTCGCGGCTTCGATGCCGGCCGGCGACCGGCGCCAGAAAATATTGTCTTCGCGGCCTGCATAAATGCCCACCACCGAAAACATCTGGTGGTCGTGCGGCATGAGGCTCATACAGGGCGCCCACACGAACTTGATAATCGTAAGATCCGGCGCGTTGTGCAGCGCCGTAATGCCCGCATGCTCAGGCTCGCCGAGCCCCGCCATCACCGCAGCCGGGTCCGACACTGCCCGCGCCACAATCTCGCGTATCGCGGCCTGCCCCTCGGGTACCGCGTGGATACAGTCTTGGATAAAGCGTTGCTGGTCAAACATGATGCTTCCCCCCGCAAACTCCGGCTTGAGGAACCGGCGCCCAACGCACCATCAATCAATATAGTCTCGCCGTGGAGGCGTTGACAATAGCGCGTCACAGGGAGTGGCAGAGAGAAGCAAAAATCCCTGTAAAATGGCTCCCCTTCCTATTTATCGACGGTATACCGCCCATGAGGCACCTGGAAAAAGCATTCGAACGCACCCTTTTCACCAGCCGTTGGCTGATGGGGCCGGTTTACCTTGGGCTGGCGTTTGCGCTCGTGATTTTGCTGGTGAAGTTTGCCAAAGAAATCTGGTACCTCTTCGCGGACATCATGAGTGCCAGCGGTGGCGAGCTGATCATTGGCGTGTTGTCGCTGGTGGACATCGCACTGATCATGAATCTGCTGATCATCATCATATTCAGCGGTTACGAAAACTTTGTGTCCAAGATGGACGAGCTGCACAACCACCAGGATCGTCCTGAGTGGATGGGGCACATTGGCTTCTCTGACCTCAAGCTCAAGCTCATCGGGTCGATTGTTGCGATTTCAGGGATCGAGCTGTTGAAAGCCTTCATGAACGTAGGCAACCTGTCAGATCGGCACCTGGCCTGGATGGTGGGCATCCACGTCACCTTCTTGTTTTCGGGTTTGTTCTACGCGGCCATGGATCGTATTGCCGACAAGGGGCACTGA
Source organism: Pusillimonas sp. TS35 (assembly GCF_009857885.1). Classification (GTDB taxonomy): domain Bacteria; phylum Pseudomonadota; class Gammaproteobacteria; order Burkholderiales; family Burkholderiaceae_B; genus Allopusillimonas; species Allopusillimonas lactea. The sequence goes on from NZ_WWER01000001.1 coordinate 250,886, forward strand.
GGCTGTCGGGTGGCACAGCACCACTGGCCGCTATGTCATCGGCCGCGGCGTTGGCTTCCGTCGATATCAGTTATCTGGTTTTCCTTCGCCTGGGCAGCATGCGGTAGGGCCCGCGCGCCGACTACTTGCACGCGTCGTTTACGTGCATGGTCAATATGCCGTATTGCTTCGCGACGCCCATAGGTGGGCCGCCATGAGCGCTCGCCACGGTGAAAATTCCATTAACCACGCCTGGGCCTGCTTCTCGTTCAGCTTGTCGGGGCGGGCCAGCAAGGCTTCTATTGCTCGGCGAACCGCCACGTCGCCGTGCAGGGAGCCGTCCAGCCATCCGAAGCCGCGCAGCAATGTGTAATTGACCGTCCAGGGGCCGATGCCCCGGATGGCCAGCAGGCGTTCGCGGATGTCGTCCATGGCGGGCGCTTGTTGCAGCCAGCGTTCGAACGGTAACTGCTCATCGGCGATCAGTGATGCCAAGTGCAGCAGCGCATTGGCTTTGCTGGTGGAAAAACCCGTCTGGCGCAAGGTGTCGGCCCCCAACTGGACGATGTTCTTTGGCCCAGGGTGGCACAACAAGCCGCTTGAATGTTTTATGTTTGCCGCTTGCATCAACCTGCGTCGTATCGATACTGCGGCGCCCACGCTGATCTGCTGGCCCATAATCGCCCACGCCAGCGCCTCGAAGGGCGTTGCGGCTGCTGGTACTCGAAGGCCGGCCTGCTGGCTGACCATCTGGCCCACCACAGGATGCGTGCGGAACCTCTGTTCGAAGACTTCGATATCCTGCGACAGCCCGAGCATGCGCCGCAGCATGCTTTCGAGCCGTTTTTCGCTATGGACGGAGCGCGGCGCAGGGGCATCCAACAGCAGCGCTGCGTGCACCTGTTCCCGTTGGAACCGGATGCGAAGACATGCGGGTCTGTCGTCCCAAAGTAAACCTTTTTCCAGTACAGCGCCGCTGACGCGCTCCGCAATCTCTTGCGCATCGCGTCGATGGAAGTCAAGGGCGTCGCCAGCGCGAAAACCTGGCGGCAGTGGCACGACGCAGGTGATACCCTGCCCAGCGGGTGGGGAGGAACGGCCTGCAGCGTTCAAGTGCGGCATCACGCCACCCCACGGCCGCTTCGGTGTGAGCCCGTTGCTGGTGGCATCGCCATGAGGTTCACCATACGGGTGTGCCGGCTGCGAGCAGAGCGCATTGCCTGCCGGGCCACGCTGCCCGTAAGCCGGGCACGATACCTTCGCGGCTGCGCGGGGCGATGTTCAGGATTGTTGCCGCGCAAACGCCCACCAGCTTTGCACGCAGGGCCGGGCTGATTGATGTTCGACATAACGTTGCACTTTGCGGGGTACCGGGTCGCCATTGGCACACAGCCGGCTGAGCATCACTGAAAAATCGACGTCGGCGATTGACCATTCGCCAAACAAATGGTCGCTGTTCTCGTCGATCAAGGTGTCGGCGACGGCGAGGAGTTTGTCGGCGGCCTGCTGTGCCGCGGCGCTTAATGCCTGCGGGCGCTTGAGGCCGTAGATCACACTGGTTGGCCGCTCGGCGCGCAGTGCGGCAAGATCGCTGCGCACCCAGGCCTGCAGCTGCCGCGCGCGTGCCCGCAGGCGAATATCTTCCGGAAAGACCGCTGGAAACTCCGGAGGTGTATAGGCGTCTTCCAAATACTCAATAATGGCCGAAGACTCCGACAATGAAAAATCGTCGACAGCAAGCGTGGGAATACGGGACGTCAGCGAAAGCTGGCGATACGCTTGTCCGCGGTTTTCTCCCGCGGACAGATCGATCGTTCTGAGTTCGAATGGCAGACCTTTTTCGCATAGCGCGGCATAAACCGACAGCGCATAAGGGCTGGAGTACTCGCGATTGGTATACAGAATCATGTCGGTGTCCAGGGGGATATCAGTGAGCAATACGTCGAATACCTTTAATAGTAGAGCAAGTCCAGCGCGCGTGTCGCGGTTGCCGCCGGTCTCACCTCGAATTTGAACCGTATTATCGTGCCGCTTCTCGGGGGAATTGTCCGAACGGAAAAATCCGATCCATAGGCGGCCCCATCCTAGTGTGCCGTACGCTCCGCGCAACTGCGGGCATCGGCACAGGCTGGCCGGGGTTATCGGGGTTGCCCGCTAAGGCCGGGCCATCATGGAGACCGAGTGGGGGTTTTGTTGACCGCTTGGTGTCGCTGTCCATCGGAGCTCATCCGGACTGAAATCTCGCATTGATTGATCAGGTGCGCGGCAAACCTCCCCCTTCAGGGCGGGGAAGGGTAGCGCGGACGGCGAGCCGTCCTTTGGGTGGTCAGTGCGGCGTCCGCTGCTGTTCGATGTACTGGCGGATGACATCGATGGGCGCACCGCCACAGCTACCGGCAAAATAGGACGGCGACCATAACGCGCCGCCCCACAGCTTCTGGCGAATGCTGGGGTGGTTTTTCTTGCGGATCATTCGGCTGGATACGCCCTTCAAGCTGTTGACCAACGCCGAAACAGAAACCTTGGGAGGGTAGTTCACCAGCAGGTGAACATGGTCATCCTCGCCATCGAACTCAGATAGCTGCGACTCGAAGTCGGCGCAGACGCTGGCGAAGATGCCGCGCAGGTCGTCCAGTACATGGGCATTGCCCGCTTGGCCACGATGAGCGACGGCAGCTATCTGGCGCCGCTGTCCAGCTTCAAGAAGCACGAAGCCCGTCTGCGCCGTGCGCAGCAGGCGATGAGCCGCAAGACCAAATTCAGCAGCAACTGGAAGAAGGCGAAAGCTAAAGTACAACGCATCCATACCCGCATCGGCAACTGCCGCCGCGACTACCTGCACAAGGCCACGACCACGATCAGCCAAAACCACGCGATGGTGTGTATCGAGGACTTGCAGGTGAGGAATATGTCCCAGTCCGCGGCAGGCAACACCGAGCGGCCGGGTAAAAACGTGAAGGCCAAATCCGGCCTGAACAAAGCCATCCTCGATCAAGGCTGGTTCGAGTTCCGCAGGCAGCTTGAGTACAAGCTGGCGTGGGCGGGCGGTTGGCTCATTGCCGTGCCGCCACACAACACCAGCCGGACATGCCCAGCCTGCGGCCATGTCCACGCGGACAACCGCAAGACGCAGGCGCGGTTTGCGTGCGTGCGGTGCGGCTACGAGGAAAACGCCGATGTGGTCGGCGCGATGAATATTCTGGCGCGGGGACACCGCGTTGCAGCCTGTGGAGAGGACGTCAGCCGTGCAAGGCCCGCAAGGGCCAAGCGTGCAGCCTCTGCGAAGCAGGAACCCACCGAAGCGACGCACAGCAGCCTTGCGCCGCTGTGAGCGCCGTAGGAATCCCCTTTCTTTAGGGAGGGGAGGATGTCAACGACAGCGTAAGCTGATACGTGTCCGCGGTTGCTGATCGCATCAACTGGCCAACAACGATTTCGTAGGTTTTTTTCTGAGTCTTGAATTCGTACTTGTCACGCGCGTCCACCACGCCTGGTATGGAAAACATCGTGTTCCGATCCGTGGACGTGATGGCGACGCGTACGATTTGACCCTTGCGTGTCGAGAAGCGAAAGCATGCAGTTGCATCGGGATCAACCGAACCGGAAACGATTGCCGACGAAGCACCCGTCTTGAATTGAATGACTTTACAGGGTGCATCCGCCCACGCTGGCTGGCCGAGTGTTGAGGACGTAAATACGGCAACCATAATGGCCAGCGCGCGCGGGAGGGTTGCGCCGAATGCGGGTACTCGTGCATTACAAGTAGATCGGTGCGAAGGCGAGGGGGATTCGCGTTCAAACATAAAGGCACCTTCTGGAGCAGTGATTTTTCATGAGTGGCGGCAACGAAGTTTGTCTTGCTTTTCGTTTATTTGCCTGGCACAGGCCACCACCAAGCGACCGACGAGGCTTTGGATTCGGCAATTTCTTTGCAGTAGTCCGTCCCCGCAAACTTGCCTTCCGCGTTTTGCACCCGCACATTCCGCCATACAGCCGTAATATGCATGTGCCGGTTTGTCTCTTTGACTGCGTAGCTGGCGTCCTCCCGCTCCGCGTACGCTTTGATAGGTGGCCCGGATATTTTTCCATTATCAATTGGCCAGGCGCAGATCATTGCATAACGGGGCAGGTCTTCAATTTCAATGGGCAGTTTCACCGGGCGTAGCGCTCTGTGGGTCTGGGCAAACTGGATCGACGGTAGATACTCCACATATTGCAGTAGCCTGATGTCGCCGGAATCGAACCAGCCAAACGCTGCTGTGCCGCCCGCCGGTGCGTTCTGATCGGGCACCACAATATGTGATGACAGCGAAAAAGTATCGGTAGTTGGAACGGAGCGATGCTTCGTTTTCCAGTACGACACCAGAAGATGCATTTGCGCTCGCGGCTGATATACGGCGTGAGGAGAGTCACGCGCCGGTTCAGCACCGTATGCAGATGTGCCAAGCATGATTGCCGTGCAAAATAAGACGCCCCGAAGCGGATAGCGTCTTGTGTGGCCGGTTGCGTTGAAGCTCCGCATTGCGTGCATGGCCGCACCTCCTTGTCTCAGGCCCATGAGGGTGTCAGTCAGTCACATGACCAGGGTGTCGCGAAGCCATTTGTGAGCTGGTGCTGACGAGCATTATTTCTTCCTCGTACTGGTCTGGCGGGCGCCGCCGAAACGATGGACGCAGCCCTGTGCGCGCTCTGGCCCGAACTCCCCGCGCCGGGACTACGCGGCGGCAGCCGCGTAGCGGGAGGAACATTGTTGCCGCCGCCCACGGAGGCATATGCTTTGTCGCCTGTGGCCAACGCACCGCAGGAGTTGACATACCAGATCACCGCTTTGCATAGGCACGAGGCTGGTCGTGTATTTGTTGGCTGCGTGCACCAAGTATTTTTCATACCGTTCCGTTCTCCGGATGAAGCACTTCGCGACGGCGAAGGAGGGGAGCTTTGTCAATATAGTCGTGAGCCTGATCGCTGACCATCGGCTTAATGGGTGAAGCCGCCCATTCGCAAGATTGACCCGCCGCCGTCCTGCTGCTAGTGCACAGGCGCCCGATCGCGGCGTGGGTTTCAAGCGCCCGTTGTCGGGAAGCAATTGGTCGGCATTGCGTGGCAGACGAGAGGGCTTCAGGCCACCCAGGGCGCGTTCCTGGATCTTGTGGCCCAGTCGGCTCTCCAGCCACGTCCGATGATGATTGCCGGAGCGCATAAAAATGCTCATCCCGCAGCGCCCAGAGGTTTTCGGTGAGCAGGTCGGAAGTATAAGGTGGGTTCGTTTGTAGTATGGCCAGTATTCCAAGGAGAGAACACTTGCTATGCTATGGTTGACCGTTACGTACAGTAACGGGTTTGGGCGTGCTACGGGAGACTGCTGCGGCTCCTCTCCTCACGCCGTCTGGCGGTGATCGCCAGTAGCGTCCTGGGGCCTTTCAAGTAGTGGGAAGATGCATCATGGCTGATACAACCTCGAAACTCAATGTCGCGCTGTTTATCGATGCCGACAATGCGCCTTATGGCAAGCTTGAAAGCGTTTTGGCAGAATTGGCTTCGTTTGGCGCGGTGTCAATCCGTAGGGCCTATGGCAATTGGAGAAAGCCGCATCTGGATGCGTGGACGCAGGGGTTGCATGAACATGCGATTCAACCTGTACAGCAGTTCGATCTGATCAAAGGAAAGAATGCTACTGATATGGCAATGGCAGTTGATGCAATGGATGTATTGTTCAACAAGCCTGTAGACGTATTTTGCATTGTTTCTTCTGATTGTGACTTCACCCCCTTGGTTATGCGCTTGCGCGCTGAGGGCAAACAGGTTTTCGGTTTTGGTGAACGCAAGACACCAGAACCATTCGTGAATGCCTGTTCAAGATTCGTCTATTTGGATCCGCCAATTACTGCTGGTCAGGCCGAGATGCTGCAGCCTGCTCAAGATGGGATGCCAGAGGAAAAAGCGGCCTCCCATACCGGGGAAACGAAGCGTCCGGGGAATGCACTGAAGGGCGACACAAAGTTAATGAATTTGTTGCGCAACGCCGTGGCGTCGGCGGAAAACGAAGATGGGTGGGCTTCGCTTAGTGTGGTTGGGAGCCGCATTGGCAATCAGGCGTCTTTCGATTCGCGTAATTATGGCTACACTAGGCTCAGCGACCTCTTTGCTGCCATTGACCTGTTCGAGATGAAGAAAGTCGGCAATCATCCTCTGGTGAAGTATAAGCGCCGAGCGAACGGGGGATGATCATTGCTACTTTGTTTAATGATTCCTGAATTTTTCCGGTCGCTTTCCCATTTTTCCATCTGATTTTTCACGCTGGCGGTTCCGCCATTTCGAAAAACATCAAGGTCAACACCGGATCTCGATCCGTGTGGCTGCGCCATTGGTAATTCAGGAAGCCGTTGTCCCAATGAATCAAAATTACGCGCTGGTGTATGTTGAAAGAGTGCGATCAGCTCTACAGGGATGCGCCGAGCAGGGTTCCCGACACACGCGACGACAATCAGCCTATGCAATCCCACCCAAACCACGCGTCAACTGGCGTTCCACAAACAAAAACGCCTGACCGATCATGAAGGGTCAGGCGAAATTGAATGGTGGAACGAGGAGGATTGAACTCCCGACCTTCGCATTGCGAACGCATGAACCCCACTTCTATCTGAATTGCTATAGTCTATGCGTATCAACGGTTTAGGTGCGTATGTGGTACTGGCGTGGTGAACTCCAATAGCAAGCTTGGGGCGTCCATGTACGAGGGGATACCCACTAGTAGGTCCGATGTGTCAAGATCGTCTGCTTGTGGTGGTCTTGTGGGCAATCTGGAAAGTTACGGCCGATAGCGCAAGGCGGGAACGAAGCACTTCTTCACGACAGCTCCAGTTCTTCGATCAAGGCGGCCAGCTTCTGCCGCCCAGCGTCGTCCACGGCCTTGATCGGCAGGGGTAAGCTGGGGCTGTTGACCAGTCCCAGTATCTCTGCCGCCGCCGCTGTGGTGCGTAGACTCCCACCGTATTGGCGGAAAAGTGCCCAAAGGGGTGCCAGGCGTTCAGAAAGTAGTGTTGCGTCCTTGGTGTTTCCTGCTTGAGCGGCGCGCACGATGTTGAGCGCAGTCTTGGGAAACAGCCCACCGATTACCGAATACCAGGCCTCACAACCAGCATTCAGGCCTGTGCTGGCGAAAGCATCGCCGCTGACGCCAATCGTCACATGAGCGGGAATCAGCGCGCGCAAACGCTCAACCCTCGCGCGTGCAGCGTCAGGATCGGCTGGAACACCCGGAATTTTTATCGAAGCAACGTTGGGAAGCTGCGCAATCCGGCCGTGCAGTTCGTCACTGAACTCGAAATGCGTGGTGGAGGGGTTGTCATACACCACAAGCGGCACCGACAAGTGGCGCGTCACTGCATCGTAGAGGCCGAACACTTCTTCATCCGACAACTTCTGGTACGACACCGGTGCTAGCAAAACGCCATCCGCGCCGGATTTCTGCGCATCATCAGCCATTGCCAGCACATCGCGCGTACGTAATGCACCGATGCCGATGATGATCGGGACATCGCCTGCATGCTCGACTGCGATCCGTGCAACATGCAGTCGTTCCTTCAAGGTTAGATAGGCGTAGTTACCTGTCGAACCCAGTGCGCCGATGGAATCGACCCCTGCTGCGACGAGGCGCTCGATCAGTCGGATGAACGAGGCCTCATCAATGCTGGCCTCGTTCATTGGAGTCAGGGGAAAAGCACTTAAGCCGGATAGAAACATCATTGATCCTTTCATGTAGAAAACCTCTTCGTCTGGTCAGTACAGCGGAGATGCCAGCGGATGCGGATGTGTTGTCACGGACGCATTTCTTCGGATAGTCGTGCCCCTTGAAGGCCGCATCAGTCCGCTTCGCTATCACCAGAAGGCGGCCAGTCGTGGAAGTCAGGTGTATCTCGCGCACTGAAGATGGCTTCTCCGGCGACGACGACGGCCGCACCTTCCTCGATGGCGCTCGTAGTCGCCAGACATGTCCATCTACATGATCATAAAGCGCAACTCCATACGGGGCTTCTTGACGCAGGCGGTTGCGCAGCTCGCGTAGGAACGCGAAGCAACGACGCACGCGCCAAATGGGGTAGAGCCGAGCCTGCAAGCCCACCCGAACCCCGCGCCAGCTGGCGCTCCACAAACAAAAACGCCTGACCGATAATGAATGGTCAGGCGAAATTGAGTGGTGGAGACGAGGAGGATCGAACTCCCGACCTTCGCATTGCGAACGCGACGCTCTCCCAGCTGAGCTACGTCCCCGAAAGACGATTATTCTAGCAAAATAAAAAAGCTGTTGTCCAGCACCGCTTTAGGCGTGATCGGGAGGGCGAACCGAACTCCCTCCAGCACCATACCGCCAGAAATGCAAGCGCTGCAGCAAGGCTGCGACCGCCACCATGGCACTGTCATCATGGCCCCATTTGCTTCGCCGAACTGACGGTGAACCAGGGCACAAGCTGATCCTGAAAGGATTGGTACAGACCGGCGATCGGTACGCTGACCATAAGGCAGGCCCCATCAACGCCCTTCCCAGAAGTAGGCGTTTCCACGCACCAGGACGACTGGCAGCGTACGCTCACGCTCCGACTCATGGTAATTCACACTTCTCTTGGATTTCTTTGTGTCGGTCACATGTTCCTCATGCGCCGGCGGTGGGCGGCATATAATGATGGGTTGCACGTGTACTTACCTACAAGGCCTTACACCCCCATGACAACCATTCTCGAAGACGTTCCCGTCGGCCAGAAGGTCGGCATCGCTTTTTCCGGCGGCCTGGACACCAGCGCGGCCCTGCTTTGGATGCGCAACAAGGGCGCCATCCCCTACGCCTACACGGCCAACCTGGGCCAGCCCGACGAAACGGACTACGACAGCATCCCCCGCCGCGCAAAAGAGTACGGCGCCAAGGACGCACGCCTGGTTGACTGCCGCGCCCAATTGGTGGCCGAAGGCATCGCCGCGCTGCAGTGCGGGGCATTCCATATCTCGACGGGCGGTGTCACCTACTTCAATACCACGCCTATCGGCCGTGCGGTCACCGGCACCATGCTGGTGGCGGCAATGAAGGAAGACGACGTCAATATCTGGGGCGATGGCAGTACGTTCAAAGGTAACGATATCGAGCGTTTCTACCGCTATGGCCTGCTCACCAACCCCGCGCTCAAAATCTACAAGCCCTGGCTTGACCAAGCCTTCATCGACGAGCTCGGCGGTCGCGCCGAAATGTCCGAATACATGCGCCAGAACGGCTTCGACTACAAAATGTCGGCGGAGAAGGCGTATTCCACCGATTCGAACATGCTGGGCGCCACGCACGAAGCCAAAGACCTCGAGCACCTCGATTCGGGCATCAAGATCGTGCAACCCATCATGGGTGTTGCCTTCTGGCGCGACGATGTCGCGGTCAAGGCTGAAGAAGTGCGCGTGCGCTTCGACGAAGGGCGCCCAGTGGCGCTCAACGGCGTTGAGTTTTCCGACCTGGTCGAGCTGATGCTCGAAGCCAACCGCATTGGCGGGCGGCACGGCCTGGGCATGAGCGACCAGATCGAAAACCGCATCATCGAGGCCAAGAGCCGCGGCATCTACGAAGCCCCGGGCATGGCGCTGCTGCATATCGCCTACGAGCGCCTGCTTACCGGCATCCATAACGAAGACACCATCGAGCAATACCGCATCAATGGCCTTAAACTTGGTCGCCTGTTGTACCAGGGCCGCTGGTTCGACCCGCAAGCCATCATGCTGCGCGAAACCGCCCAGCGCTGGGTGGCCGGTGCCATCACGGGCGAAGTCACGCTCGAACTGCGGCGTGGCAACGATTACTCCATTCTCAATACCGAGTCTGCCAACCTGACGTACAAGCCCGAGCGCCTGACGATGGAGAAGGGCGAATCGATGTTCTCGCCGCGCGACCGCATTGGCCAGCTCACCATGCGCAACCTGGATATCGTCGACACGCGCGAAAAACTGTTTACCTATACCAAGGCGGGCCTGCTGGCCCCCGCTGCGGGCGCCGCGCTGCCCCAGCTCAAGGGCAAGGGCGACAAATAAGCATTCGTGCGGGCGGGCGTTGCCCCGCCCAAGTGCGACAGGCAAAAAGCTCGGCCGATCTTTACAGATCGGCCGAGCTTTTTTTGGGGGTTATGTGCCTGGCGCGCTACACGGCTGCCCAGCCATCAAAAGCATGCGCATTGGCAGCGCAGCGCTGCGGCCGGTAATTGTGTTGGCAAAGCGCCCCGGGCTGCTTGTGTGCGAGGCCCGGATGATTGATCGTGGGATCAGCTTGCAACCTGCCCCAGCAGCAGGAACTCCATCAGCGCCTTTTGTACGTGCAGACGGTTCTCGGCCTCGTCCCATACCACGCTTTGCGGGCCGTCGATGACGTCGCCGGTAACTTCTTCGCCGCGATGCGCTGGCAGGCAATGCATGAAGACGGCATCTGGTGCGGCAACGGCCATCATGTCAGCGTCGACGCACCAGTCGGCGAATGCCTTTCGGCGTTCTTCGTTTTCGGCCTCGTAGCCCATGCTGGTCCAGACGTCTGTGGTGACTAAATGCGCCCCTTTGCAGGCCTGCATTGGGTCGGAGAACTCTTGCAGCGTATCAGCCGACGGCTGGCCGATGCGGTCGCGTTCGAGGCGGTAGCCGCTGGGTGCGGACACATGCAGCCTGAAGCCGAGCAACTCGGCAGCCTGCAGCCAGGTATAGGCCATGTTGTTGGCGTCGCCGATCCAGGCCACCGTTTTACCCTGTATGGGACCGCGGTGTTCGATGAATGTGAAGATGTCGGCCAGGATCTGGCAGGGGTGGAATTCGTTGGTGAGACCATTGATGACCGGCACACGCGAATGCGAGGCAAAGCGCTCGATGCGGGTTTGCTCGAATGTACGGATCATGACCAGGTCGACCATGCGCGAAATTACGCGCGCGGTGTCTTCGATGGGCTCGCTGCGGCCTAGTTGGGAATCGCCGGTGGTGAGGTGAATGACGGCGCCGCCCAGTTGATACATGCCAGCTTCGAACGATACGCGGGTGCGGGTGCTGGCCTTTTCAAACACCATGGCCAGGTTGCGGTCGTGCAGGGTGTGATGCGGCTCGTAGCGCTTGAACTTGTTTTTAATGAGCCGGGCGCGATCCAGTACATACTGGATTTCATCCCTGGTGAGGTCGCGAAATTGCAGGAAATGCCGCAGGGGGCCCGTTTGCGTCGAGGCGGACATAATAACCCTTGGGTAAAAGAACAATCTTACCTTGTCGGCTCCACACTGGCAAAGTTCGCGTTCCCGTATTCTGCACATTCAGGGGCGATCGGATACAATGCGGGCCGCAGCGATTGTTTTGGCGTGCCCCGGTTTATGGCGGTAAACACTCCGCGAATCTTTATGACACAACGTGTGCAGCAATTGGTTATTCATGGCATGACGCTCGAAGGTCAGCGTTTTCGTCCCAGCGACTGGGCCGAACGTCTGGCGGGGGTCATGTCCCAGTTCCGGCCCTCCGGCTCAGTGGGCAGCCCTCTCACCTATTCGCCTTATGTCGTGCCCGTCGTGATCGACGGCATCCGCTGCGTGGTCGTCGACCATCGCCTGCGCGAACTCGAGCCCCTGGCCTGGAAGTTCGTTTGCGGCTTCGCCGACGATAACCACTTACGAACGTCAGAGCAGTCTGTCGAGACACCGCCCCGCTCTTAGGGGCTTTTTTATTTTTGAGCCTAAAGTAGTATCCCCGTCGCGTCCAGCATCGCTGGCACAGCGCTTGCTGCCCCTTTGTCATCGCAACAGATCAGTGGGGAGGCCAGCAGTGTGGCAAAAACTATTCGGCGAGACGGCTACCACTAAAATCGGCGCTATCTTCCAGTCTGAACAGACAGCGCTTGATGCGGCCGCATCCATCAAGGCTGATGCAGGCTTGCAACCCGATCAGGTGCGTATTGTCCACCCGTTCGAAGGCGGCTACGACCGCAAGCTTGAACCCGAGGTTCGCGGGGTTGCACGTACCGCCGTGCGATCGCACCTGATACTGGGTGCCGCCGGCCTGCTGGTTGGCTTGGCTGCGTGTGCGGTGTTGTTTATGGCGGGGGTGGCTGCCATTGTTTCGTCACCCATGTTCAGCTTGGGCGCATTCCTGTTCTTTGGCGCCATTGGCGGCTTGCTGCTGGGCGGGCTGGTCACCGCCCGGCCTGATCACCAATGGGTGATCCAGCGTGTACAGGATGCCGCCAAGACTGGGCAGTGGGCGCTGGTCATCCACCCGCGCAACCCGACGCAGTGCGATGCAGTGCTGCGGGTTTTGTCTGAGCTCGACGTGGCGCCGATACGCAGCATCTAGGCAGGTTCAGAACAAGCCCAGCGCCCGCGCCATGATCACCAGAATGAGCACAGGCGACACGTACTTGAGGATGACAAAGGCCGTCATGCCCAGCCCGCGATTGGTGAGTGCGCCGTGATTGGACAGGGCTTCGCGGAATTTGCCGGCGCCCCAGACCCAGCCAATAAACACCGCGACCAGTATGCCACCCAGGGGCAGCACAATATTGGATGATACGTAATCGTAGAAATCGAACAGGCTCAGGCCGCCAAGTGTGACGCCGGCCAATACATTCTGGCTGAGCGCACCCGTTGCGCTGGGCAGGGCGAGCGCGGCAATAGTCAACCCCGTTGCGCGGCGGCGCGAGATGGCAAACCGCTCACTTAATATCGCCACCGGCACTTCAACGAGCGACAGCAGCGCACCCGTGGCCGCCACCGCGGTAAGAACAAAAAATATCGCCATCAGCGCCTGACCCAGCGGGATCTGTGCAAACACAGCGGGAAGGGTAATGAACACCAAAGAGGGCCCCGCCTCGGGGGCGAAGCCAAAGGTAAATACCGCCGGAAAGATCGCGATGCCCGCCAGCATGGACACGCATAGATCGGCGCACATAACGCGTACTGCTGTGGCGGGTATATTCTGGCCGCCCCCAAAATAGCTGCCGTAGGTGATCATGGTGCCCATCCCCAGCGACAGCTTGAAGAAGGCCAGCCCCATAGCCGTAAGCACCGCACCGGTGCTCAGTTTGCTCAATTCGGGCATGAACATGAAGGCCAGGCCCTCACCGGCTTTGTCCAGCGTGAGGCTTACCCCGCACAGTACAAGCAAGAGCAGGAACAGAAGCGGCATCAGGCGCTTGGTGACCGCTTCGATGCCTTTGGCCACTCCCAGCGCCAGAATGACGCCGATCATGGCCAACACTAGCCATTGCCACAGCAGCGATTGCCATGGGTCGCGGATAAGCGCCTCGAAAGCGGCGGCTGTTACTTGCGGATTGCTGCTGAGCAGGCCGCCACCCGCCGACTTTGCGATATAGGCAAACACCCAGGCGGCGACTTCGGAGTAAAACGACACAATCAGCATACTGCCCGCCATGCCCAGCACGCCCACCAGCCACCACGGGCCCGGCTTGGGCGCAAGCCGCTGCATCGCAGTCACCGGATTGGCATGCGCCTCCCGGCCAATTGCCAGCTCCGCCATCATCACCGGCAGGCCGATCAGCAACGTGGCGGCCAGGTACAGCACCAGGAAACCCGCGCCGCCGTTGGCGCCGGTGAGATACGGAACTTTCCAGATATTGCCCAGTCCAACCGCAGAACCGAGTGTGGCCGCCAATACGCCGAAACCGGAACTGAAGCCATCGCGTTTGGGGGCGGAAGTTGTTGTCATGATCTGTGCGGGCGTTTAAGCGCTGTCTGGGGCAATTGGCCAATTTTAATGTGCAGCGTTAATGTGCCGCGCGCCCCGCGTTCTGTTGCACATTTATGCTGCGTTTAGTCGCAGGCCCAGGCCTGTGTTCCCGGTGTTGTCATTCAGGCTTTGTCATCCTGCAACGCCATTCAACAGTTTCATAATCCGAAAAATTGCTGTATAATTTCATTATCTGGGGTCGATCCGGCTTCGACGTGGGTTTGAACCAGAGCAGGGCATGTCGAGCACCAGTAAGCTCGTAAATCCACTGGAAAACCATAAACGCCAACGACGAGCGTTTCGCTCTGGCCGCTTAAGCGGTGAGCCGCTGCACTGATTTGTCTTTGGGTCAGGTAGGGTAAAACTTACAGCAGCGTCATTTACAAAGAATCGGGTCTGGCCAGGTCACTGGGCCAGCTCTTAAATCCAAAGTGAATCGCCAAGGCAGGGCCAGTCGGCCGGCATGCGCCAAGGTTAAAACTTAAAATAGTCCGACTAAACATGTAGAACTGCCTGCAGATGGCTTGCGGACGCGGGTTCAATTCCCGCCGACTCCACCATATCACCTAGGTAAAAACCTTCCAAGACCCGCATGAACACTAGTTCTGCGGGTTTTTTCTTGCTAGTTTCATCCAATCTGATCCATTAAAAACCATCTAGATTTCGGGTACTTTTTGGGGTACTTTGGGCATATCGCCATGTTCCCTGAAAAAAGTACCCTGATATGAAGCTCACTGATCTGGATTGCAAGAACGCCAAGCCGCGCGAGAAAAGTTACAAACTGAGCGACGGCAACGGCCTGTATCTGGAAGTGCGTCCCAACGGCGGGCGATACTTTCGCTGGCGCTATCGGTATGCCGACAAGGATAAGGATTTAACTATCGGCGCTTATCCCAAGATAACGTTAGCCAAAGCTCGCCGCGCCATAGTTACTGCTCAAGACACCCTGGCCGAAGGCATCGATCCGGGAGCCAAGAAGCAGGTAGACAAGCTCACCATGAAGCTGATGGCGAACACTACGTTCGAGGGAATCGCCCGCGAGTGGCTTCAAAAGATGCAAAACCGATGGGTGGCAACGCACCACGACCGCATCGAGCGGCGCTTGGAACGCGATATATTCCCCTGGATGGGCAGGCGTCCCATTGCCGACATATCCACCCCGGAAGTGCTGGCGGTACTGCAAAAGATCGAGGCGCGGGGGGCGCTTGAGACCGCCAAGCGGGCAAAACAGAATTGCTCACAAGTATTTTGCTATGCCGTGGAGACGGGCAGGGCTGAGAAAGACCCTACGGCCTTGTTCAGTAGCGCGGCGCTGGCGCAACCGGAAAAGCGCAACCATGCCGCCATCACAGACGCGGCGGGCATTGGCGGCCTGATTCGCTCGATACGGGGCTATGAGGGCACTCCAATTACTCGGGCGGCGCTGCAATTGGCTCCGCTGGTAATGTTGCGCCCTGGTGAACTGCGGCAGGCAGAATGGGCAGAATTTGACTTCGATGGCGGCGTGGAGACTCACGGCAAACCTGTCTGGCGCATTCCCGCCGAGCGTATGAAGCTGCCGAAAGAGGACAAGCAGCATAGCGAATTTCACTTTGTGCCACTCTCCCGGCAGGCAGCGGCCATCCTGAAAGACTTGCACAAAATCACCGGCACCGGGCGCTATGTGTTTCCCTCGCCGCGCACGTCCAAGCGTCCCATGTCAGATAACGGCGTCCTGTCGGCGCTGCGGCGCATGGGCTACGGCAAGGACGAAATGAGCGGGCATGGTTTCCGGGCGATGGCGCGTACCGCCATCGAGGAACAGTTGCATATTGATCCCAAGTACGTCGAATTGCAGCTTGGGCATGCCGTCAAGGATGCCAACGGGCGGGCCTACAACCGCACCAAGTTTATCAAGGAGCGCATCGATATGATGCAGAAATGGGCCGACTATCTGGATAAGCTGGCAGATGGCAAGGACAACGTGACACCGATTCGCAGTACCGCCGCCTGACGGATTCAGGCAAAGACGGGCCGAACGGTAGTATCAGTACCGAACGACCCTGACCATCATTCACTGACTAGGAGTAATAACGATGGCTAACGAAAATCTTACTATAGATGTCCGTGTTTCCATGGCGGACCTGGAGCGGAAAGCATGGGCTATCAGCAACGTTCTTCAAACTCTTTATGCCGCGTTGCCTGATGACGCGGCGGATAGTGCAGTACCTACTCGGTGTCTAATTTCAACCTTGTTTGATATGGCCGAAGAACTGGCTACAAATTTAGGTGATTTTGAGAGCACACACCGCATTGCAATAAAGGGGGCGTGACCATGACTATCAGAACAATAACCGTCCCGACTGTCACGATTCTGGAAGAGCAGCACGACGCCTTCGAATTGCTGCGTCAAAAGGCTAATCAGCTGGACGCGCTCACAACCTTATGCGCTTCCGGTATTGATAGCCTTGATGGTTCGTATCACGAATACGCTTTAGCCGGAATTGCTGATATGGCTTTCCAAGTGCGGCAGTTGGCAGAGGCAATCAACAATTCGCAGCCCAAAGAGGCCGCCTAACCCTTTACGCCAGCACCTACCGCGACGGCGGGAAAAGGCGCAAGCCCAGCGGTCTGGTGCTGGCACCTTATTGATCTGGACTGTGTGAGGACAGCACGATGCAAGACGACCATATTGAGCGATACGGAGATCCGATGTCGTTTGATTATGAGGGCTTCTTTGAAAATGAACCGGGGCCGCTCGATGACGGCGTAGACGAGATTCAGCTACGGCAACTCGGTTATTTTTGCCGGGAAGTCTTCGCCGGGAGAACCCCGCCTGATTGGCTCCTGAAACGCCTTGCGTATCGAATTTACCCTGTCGTTATGGGCGGCGAATGGGAAGACGCCTTTCATCTTCCGTGGACAAAGTGGGAGACAAAATATAGCCGCCGTGGCGATCGAGCGATTCGGATTTATTTTCATGTAGAGTGGTTTCGCGTTAACAAACCTGAACGCAATATCACTGATGTGATTCAAGAGTTTGCCGACGAATACTATGTTTCCTACGAGACGGCGCGTGCTGATTATTACTCAATTCGCAATGCGGTAGAAAAGAAGATCGACGTACCTACATGGGTATATAAAAAAGGGCTTTATAAAAATAGTTTCTTGTTTTCAGAATAAATAATTAGATTTAAGCAAAGCCGCTGAAAAACCATCATTAAGCCTGATTTCCAATTAATCACAAAAAGGCTTAATGATGACCCAGACCATACTTTTAGATATCAATGCTGTGAAGCGTCAGACCGGCTTTCGCAGCACGCAGACCGTCTACACCAAAATGAACGAGGACGACTTCCCCCGTCCTATTTCCGTAGGCGTGCGTACCAAGCGCTGGATCGCTGCTGAGGTCGAAGCCTGGATTCAGGCCAAGATCGAAGCCAGCCGCAAGTAAGGGGGCTGGCATGAATATCACCAAGAAAGCCGCCATCCTGGGCGTGCTGCGCAAGCGCTCGCTCAATCGCTTTGAAGCCGAAGTCTACGGCGATCACTGTCTCCATAGCACCATTGCCGAACTGCGCAAGGACGGGCATAACATCTTCGGACAGACCGAAGTCGTCCCGACACGCTTTGGCAAGACCACCCGCGTCAAGCGTTATTTTTTGCTGCGGGGCCAGCCATGATCCGCTTCGATCATATCCCGGTCGAATTGACCGACCGCCCGCGCTGGCTGCTGTGGCGGCATGAGCGTAGCCGCAAGGTTCCCTACAGGGCCGGTATGCCGACGATCAAGGCGTCCAGCACCAACCCTGATACCTGGGATACCTTCGGCGCTGTGCGGGCCGCCTACGAGCCTGTACGCGATGCTGGCGTGGGCTTCGCGCTGACCGCTGCCGATGGCTTGGCAGTGGTCGATATCGACGGCAATACCAGCCAACAGGCAATTGACTTGTTGCGCGGCGTCGGATGTCGGTACATAGAAACCAGCCCGTCCGGGAATGGCCTCCATGGATGGGGGCTGTACTCGGGCACGCTGGCGCGCAAGGTGGGCCAGTACGAGGACTTGAGCATTGAGGTGTACCAGACTGGCCGCTATATGTCCGTCACGGGGGCCGTCATCGATGCCGGAGCCTTCGGGAATTTGCATGCGCTGGACGACCTTTCCGGTTTTTTGAGGCCAGCACCTACACAAGAGACACAAGAATCACAAGAAACTCAGGAATCACAAGATACACATGTCATTCCTTGTGTCTCTTGTGTAGGTACTGCAAACCTGCGGGAATTCATCCCGAAAACCACGGGCGGCCGCAATAAAAACCTGTTTGCCCTGGCGCGGTATTTGAAGGGCACCGTGCCTGACGCAACCCGCGATCAACTGCGGGCGATTATTCGGGACTGGCACCGGCTGGCGCTGCCGACCATCGGAACGGCTGACTTTGATGTTTCGTGGGGCGACTTCATGCGCGGCTGGGAAGCTGTGCGCAGCCCGCATGGCGCTGTCCTGAATGACTTGCTCGATGGCGTAGACGATGATGCCCTGCCCGACGGCCTGCCGGATTATGGGCCGGCTGCCATGCGCCTTGTCCGAATCTGCCGCCGCCTTCAAAAGCATGCTGGTTCTGAGCCGTTTTACATTGGCGCTCGCACTGCTGGCGAATTGCTCAGCATCCATTTCACCGACGCCGCATGCCTGCTGCGGGCACTGGTGGCCGATGGCGTCATTGAACTGGTCAAGCGTGGCGCAGGCAAGCAAGCCAGCCTGTACCGGCTCTTGTAATGGGAAAGGGAACAATGGTGCAACGTTGCACCATTGGACACCCCAAGGAAACGTTACTGAAACGTTCCAGTGGCGGCGCTATCTGTCAACGGCTGACGCGTGAAAGAGGCGTGAAAGAGGCGTGGAATCGGATTCCACTCGGTTCTCCCGCGTGCGCGAGGACACCGCGCTGTCGGCTTAGAGTTCCCGGCGGGAACGCTAGGTTCTCCCGCGTGCGCGAGGACACCGCTGGCTAATTGGTCAACGTTGACCGATTCATCTGATGCCAACATGACACTAGTGTCAAAACGACACATGTCCGAATCTCGGACTAGTCCGAATCTTGGACAGGGCGTGAAAACAACTTTCCATTAAGACATACGCGGTATTTATAGAACTGCAATTGCAAACTTCTATGGATATCCAAACATGACACTCTCCGAAATCCGCGAATCCCGCGCAGGCAAGGTAGCCGAAATGCGCGCCATGCTGGCCAAAGCCGACACCGAAAAGCGCAGCCTGAACGACGGCGAGAAAACCGCCTTCGACAAGCTGAAAGCCGAAGTCACCGACCTTGAAGGCCAGGAACAGCGCCAGCAATTCATTGACGACATGGAGCGCCGCGCAGTGGGCGAGCCTGTGGGCGACAAGTCCTTCTCCCAGCTTGAACAGCGCGTCAGTGTGCTGGACGTGATCCGGGCGCAGATGGAAGGCCGTGCTGTCTCTGGCGCTGCTGCCGAGTACACGGCCGAAACTGAACGCCGTACAGGGCGCAAGGCTCAAGGCGCATTCGTGCCCCTGTCGGCCATCGAACAGCGCGTCACGACCACCACCACGGCGGGCGAGATTGTCCCGACGATCCACCGTCCCGACCAGTACATTGAACCGTTCCGCAATTCCCTGCTGGCGCGCCGCCTGGGCGTGCGTGTCCTGTCGGGCCTGACGGGCAATCTGTCTATCCCCAAACACGGCACCGGGACTACTGTCGGATGGGTGGCCGAGAATACCGCGCTGACCCCTTCGGACATGACCTTCGATAGCGTCACCCTGGCGCCCAAGCACGCGGGCGGCCTGACGGAAATGAGCCGTCAGCTTATCCAGCAAAGCTCCCCTGACATTGAACAACTGGTTCGCGCTGATCTGTCGGCCATGCTGGCTCAAGCCATCGATTCGGCCCTGATCCTGGGCGGGGGCACCAACGAACCGAAGGGCGTTCTGTCCACGGTCGGCATTCAGACCGCCTCGCTGGCAACGCTCAATTGGGCTGCCGTGCTGGAAATGATCGAACTGGCCGAACTGGCGAACGCACCCGTTACAAGCTGGCTGACCAGCCCGAAGGTCAAGACCAAGCTGGCCTCGACGCTCAAGAGCACCACCGCCGGCAGTCAATACCTGCTGGAAGGCGGCTCGATGGCTGACCGCGCCGTCTACAGCACCAACCAAGTCCCGGAAAAGACCGGCGTGCCGAATACGGGCCGCATCATCCTGGGCGACTGGACGCAGGTACTGCTGGGCATCTGGTCGGAAGTCGATATCCTGGTCAACCCGTTTGCTGAGACTGCCTACAACAAGGGCAATGTCCTGGTGCGGGCCATGTCCACGGTTGACGCAGCGGTACGGCACCCGAAAGCCTTCGTGGTTGCCGACGATGTGACTCTGTAAGAAGGTGGCGCGTATGGCTGATCTGGAAATCCGAACCAGTGGCGCTGTACGCGCCGCTGCTGGCCGCCTGGAAGGGTATGCGGCGGTCTTCAATGCCGAGACTCACCTGCCGGGCTTTTACGAAGTCATCCGGGCCGGGGCTTTCACAAAAAGCCTCGCTGCCGGGAACAACGTGCGGGCGCTGTACCACCACCGCGACAGCGAACTACTCGCCTCGACGCGCTCCGGCACTCTCACCTTGAAGGAAGACCATCATGGGCTTGCTTTCTCGCTTTCGATCCCGGATACGAGCTATGGCCGCGATCTGGCGGTTCTGGTGGAGCGTGGAGACGTAGCGGGAATGTCCTTCGGCTTTCGCGTGCGTGAAGGCGGCGACGTCTGGACGGAACGCAGCGGCGGCGAATGGCTGCGTGAACTGCTGGACGTGGAACTGTCGGAAATCACCGTCACCGGCGATCCGGCCTATCAGGACACGACTGTAGCGCTTCGCAGCATGCCAAGTGTCATTGAGCGCAGCGACTGGCGCGGGCTGTGGGTGCAAACATGCTGAGCAAGATTCTCTCCCACTTCGGCTACGAGAAACGCGTCAATGGCGATCCCTACTGGGAGAACTTCGGCGCGATCCGCACCGGCCCTGTGAACGCCACGACCGCGCAGTCTGTCAGTGCCGTCTACGCTTGCGTATCGGCCATCAGTGAGACGATTGCAAGCCTTCCCTTGCACCTGTACGAGCGCGGCCAGGAACGCACCAAAGCGGTCAAGCACCCCTTGTATACGGTACTCCACGATATCAGCAACCAGCACCAAACCGCTTTGGAGTTTCGTGAGTGGATGACTGCAAGCGTGCTGGTGCGCGGCAATGCCTTTGCCAAGATCGAGCGCGGATGGGACGGGCAGGTTAGGAGCCTCACCCCGATACACCCCGACCGCGTGAGCCTGTACCGCACGACCAACAGCGTCATCTACGAATACACCGACCATGCCGGCAAGGTAGAGAAGCTGCTGGCCGATGAAGTATTCCATCTGAAGCACCGGGCGGGCGATGAAGTCCTGCTTGGCGTGTCTCCGATCACCGCGAGTCGGGAGACGATCGAGCTATCCATCAGTGAGCGAAACCACGGCAACGCCACGTTTACGAACGGGGCCAGGCTGTCGGGGATACTGAAGTTTCCGCAACTGCTCAAGGCCGAACAGAAGGCCGCGCTCAAGACCTCATGGGACAGCCAGCACTCGGGCGGGGCGAACGCAGGCAAGACCGCCATTCTTGACCAGGGCGTCGAGTACCAGACCGTGAGCATGACGCTTGAAGATGCGGAATGGATTGCAGCACGCAAGTTCAGTGTTGAGGAAGTGGCGCGCCTCTTTCGTGTGCCGCCGACCATCATTGGCGACCTCACGCATGGCAACTTCTCCAACTCGGTCGAGATGACGCGCATGTTCGTTACGCTCACGCTGCGCCGGCACCTGCTGATGTGGGAGCAAGCCATCAGTAAACAACTGCTCACCACGGCGGGCCGCGCCAAGTACAAGCCTGAACACTCGGTTGAAGGGCTGCTGCGTGGCGATGCGAAGAACCGCGCCGACTTCTATAAGTCTGGCATCGAGGCGGGCTGGCTGCTGCCGTCTGAGGCGCGCCGCCTTGAGAACCTGCCGGCCATTGAGGGGATCGACAATGATCGACCCGAACAATAAATACCTGCGGGCCATGCTGCCGCCGCCCAAGGCCAACCGCACCGGGCGCGATGCCGATCCACGGCGCACGATCCCGCTGAACTCTGCGCAGTGGCAGAACCTGCGGGCAACCGTCATCAATGAAGAACCGCTGTGCCGGTACTGCTCCGCGCAAGGCTGGATTGTGTCGGCAACGGACGTGGACCATATCAGCGGCGATCCATCGGATAACAGGCGCGAGAACCTGCAAAGCCTGTGCCATGAGTGTCACTCGAAGAAGACCGCCGCCGACCACGGCAAGGCTGTCTCATGGGGCTGCGATGTGAACGGCATGCCGCTTGACCCGGCGCATCCGTGGAACAAGGAAAAATCGCTAGGAAGAAATGGGGACAGACCGCCCGGTTCCTCTCTGTTTAATCCTAAGTCCTACAATCAAGATACGGAGGTTGATAGAAAATGACTATCAAGGTATCCGAACGCCGCCCGCGCTCCGATAGCGCCAAAGCTGCCGTACAGGCCGCCCAAAACGCCGCTATGGGGCCGCTACAGCCGCCCGCATGTGTGACCCTACGTCCCGGCGACAAACCCTTCTGGGACGCGATTACGAAGGCCAGGGCGCGTCATACGTGGAATGAAGGCGACCTGATCACCGCTGCGAACCTTGCCCGCACGCAGGCCGACATTGAGGCGCTGCAAAAGCTGGTGGACGCCGAGGGCTACATTGTCGAGGGCAAGATCAACCCGGCTGCGCAGATGGTGGAGACGCTGACCAAGCGTGTAGCGTCCCTGTCGCGCATCTTGCACGTTCATGCTGAGGCCACATTGGGCCGCGCAAGGGATAACGGCAAGACCCTGGGCATACAGGAGCCTGCCGCCGAAGATGACGACCTGATCCCGACCTTGCGGGCCGTGAAATGACACGCGCCGAGAAAGTCATCCAGTTTATCGAGCGCTACTGCGTGACGCCTGACGGCGCTCATGTGGGGCAGCCGCTGGTGCTGGCCGACTTTCAAAAGTGCTTCATCCGCGACGTGTACGACAACCCTGCCGGTACGCGGCGGGCCTACTGCTCAGTTTCCCGCAAGAACGGCAAGAGCGGCCTGATTGCTGGCCTGCTGCTGGCGCACCTTGTCGGCCCGGAAGCCAAGCTGAACAGCCAATTGGTATCGGGGGCCATGAGCCGCGATCAGGCCGCGCTGGTGTTCAATCTGGCGTCCAAGATGGTACAGCTTTCCCCGAAGCTTTCCTCGATAGTTCGCATTGTCCCGTCCGGTAAAAGGCTGCTGGGCTTGCCGATGAACACCGAATACAAAGCGCTGGCAGCTGACGGCAAGACCGCGCACGGGCTTTCCCCTGTGCTGGCCATCCTCGACGAAGTGGGCCAGATACGCGGGCCTCAGTCTGACTTCGTGGACGCCATCGTGACCAGTCAAGGGGCGCACGAATCACCGCTGCTGATCGTCATATCGACGCAGGCCGCAAGCGATGCCGACCTGCTCTCAGTGTGGCTGGACGACGCCAAGACCAGCGGCGACCCGAAGATCGTGTCCCATGTCTACGAAGCACCTGCCGACTGTGAATTGATGGACGAAGCCGCCTGGAAAGCAGCCAACCCGGCATTGGGCCTGTTTCGTTCCTATGAAGACCTTGCCGAACAGATGAAGCAGGCGCAGCGCATGCCGTCGATGGAGAACAGCGCAAGGAATCTGCTGCTCAATCAGCGGGTATCGACGGAATCGCCATTCGTGTCGCCGGATGTGTGGAAGGCTTGCGGGGTGCAACCTCAATTTGAGGGTGGGCAAATGTGGGCTGGCCTCGATTTGTCCGCCCGCACCGACCTGACCGCCCTGGTGCTGATCGGCAAGGTAGATGGCATCTGGCAGGTTCAACCGCACTTCTGGACGCCAGAGCAAGGCTTGGTGGAACGCGCACGGCGCGACCGGGCACCGTATGACCTGTGGGTACGGCAAGGCTATTTGCGCACGACTCCGGGGGCTACCGTCGATTATGAGCATGTCGCCGCCGACATTGCCGCGATCCTGTCGGACGTGGATATCCAGCTTATCGCTTTTGACCGCTGGCGCATCGACGTTCTGATCCGCGAGTTCGAACGCCTGGGCGTGTCCCTGCCGCTGGTTCCTCATGGCCAGGGCTACAAGGATATGTCACCGGCGCTGGACACCTTAGAAGCGGAACTGCTCAATGGGCGCATTGCCCACGGCAATCACCCGGTACTGTCCATGTGCGCGGCCAACGCCACGACGACGAAAGACCCGGCAGGCAATCGCAAATTGGACAAGAGCCGCCAGACAGGCCGCATCGATGGCATGCAAGCGCTGGCCATGGCTTTTGGCGTGTCCACCGGCGAGACGGAGGCGCACTTCGATGCGTATGAATTTAGTTTTGTGTAATCCCCGCAGGGGGCTTGGCCGGGCTGGACGGTTCGCGTTACGCGAGATTTCCAGACGTGGATTAGTCGGCGAGTGCCACGAATCAGCAAAACCCCGACAGGCGGCGCAGCGTGCTCCATTTCTTGCCATGCCGTGCGCTGGCAGGTTTCCTAGCGCTGGTGGCCGCCAACTACTACCAAGGGTCAGATTTCAAATCCATGTGGGTGCGCGTTTGAAACGCGACCCTTCAAGAGGAATGACATGCAAGCAGGCCATCTAACCGAACGGATCACGATAGAACAGCTTGTCGAAGGTGTAGACCCCATTGGGCAGCCTGTCAGCCAGTGGCAGCACTACCTCGATGCCTGGGCCGATATTGCGCACCTGTCGGGGCTGGAAACCATCCGGGCCGATGCGCAAGTGTCGCAGGTAAAGACCAGCATCCGTATCCGCCGCCGCCCTGGGCGCAACGTGAAGGCGTCCATGCGCGTGACGCACGGCACGACCGTCTACAGCATTCAGGCCGTACTGCCTAACCGGCGATCAAACTATCTCGACCTTATTTGCACCACGGAGAACCCGCAATGATTACCCTCACCGACGCAAAGCTGCATCTTCGTGTGGATGGCACCGACGAAGACCTGCTGATCCAATCCATGATCGACGCCTCGACCGTGGCCGCTGCCGACTACCTGAACATGCCGATTGCTGACTTGCTGGCCGACATTCCGACGCCGGTACAGGCTGCAATCCTGCTGCAAGTGGGCGACCTGTACGCCAACCGCGAGCGCCAGTCCGAGAAGCCGTATTTCGGCAACGCGACCTATGAACGGCTGCTCAATCCGTATCGGGTAATGGCGATGTGATTCCCTCTTTTCCAATCTCTACCAGAGCGGGAAACGGGAACATAACAGGGTACTCGACAGGCATGTGTGGCGTAGAATCAACGTTTATGCGGCTTTCGCGCAACAGTTCAATTCCCGCCGACCCACCAATACTGAAACCCCAACCGTTCTCGGTTGGGGTTTTTTATTGCCTGATCGCGCCGCCTCCCGCGTGTTGTTGGGGCTTCCTGCGGAAGCCTGCGGACTTCGCCGGTCCGCTCTCGACCCGTTTCTGGGCATTTTCCACTCTCTCCGGGCCATTCCTCGCTCCGACCTCGCTCCCTGAAACTAGCCCGAAGTCCGCAAAGGCCGAAATTCAGACCTATACAGATCAAAGAGTTACGCGCGGACGAATCAAGCGGTTGGATTGCGGCATTGGTGGCAAAAGAAACAAAGACTGTTGTATTTCGTCGGTACTTATTGACTACTACCGACAAAATACAACATCATGGCGATATGGAAAGCTCTCACCAGACTATTCTGGATCTCGCTGCCCAACGTGGCCTTATACGCCCGCGCGATCTCAATAAACGCGGGCTGCCGACTGTCGCCCTGACGCGGCTAGTGCGCCAAGGGCTACTGCAGCGGGTGGGGCGTGGTCTGTACGCGATTCCGAACCGGCCCGTCTCGGAACACGGTGCGCTCGCCGAGTTAGCCCGAACGCATCCGCAAGCCATCATTTGCCTGCTATCAGCTCTGCGGCTACATGAACTCACCACGCAGTCGCCTTTCGAGGTCTGGCTGGCGATTCCAAATAAGGCGCGTGCACCGAAGATGGACCACCCACCGCTACGCATAGTCCGTTTCTCTGGCGCCGCACTGACGGAGGGGATCGAGGAGCGCGTCATAGATGGTGTGCTGGTTCGCGTGACCAACGTCGATCGGACGGTGGCCGATTGCTTCAAATTCCGCAAGAAGATCGGCCTTGATGTCGCTCTGGAGGCGCTACAAGAAGGCTGGCGCGCCAAGCGCTTAAGTATGAACGAACTCTGGCGCTATGCCACCCTGTGCCGCGTGGCCAATGTGATGCGCCCATATATGGAAAGCCTGTCATGAATCAATTCAATGTGGCGATCAGACCGTCGGCCACTTGCTGGATGCGAACGGCCCGCAGTGACGAAGCTTCGCGCAGGAGTCCATGAAGGCGCTGTTCCGCCGCCAAGCCAAGGCAATTCCCGAAGATCGGCCTACCCTGGTGAGTCGTTCAGCTCGTAGCTGGTGCTGCGTCCACCTGCATCTGATTTCCGCAGGACGCCACGGGCCAGCAGTTCAGTGATGTCTCGCAGCGCGGTGTCCGGCGAACACTTGGCGATCGCCGCCCATTTGCTGCTGGTGAGCTTGCCTTCGAAGCCATCAAGTAGCCGATTGACCAGCTTCACCTGTCGCTTGTTCAGCGGCGCTGAACTGGGTGCAGCCCAGCGCTGCCAGAACCGCGTCTTGGCCAGTACGGCGTCGAGCGTGTGCTGTGCCTGATCGACGGCCCGATGCAGGGTTTCAAGAAACCAGGCAAGCCACTCGGTGACATCGAGTGATTGCTTCTGGGTGCGTTCCAGGATGTCATAGTAGGCCTTGCACTCCTGCTGGATCTGCGCCGACAGGCTGTAGAAGCGCTGGGGGCTGCCATCAGCGCGGGCCAGGAACAGGTCGCCGACGGCGCGTGCGATGCGGCCGTTGCCGTCGTCGAACGGGTGCAGGGTGACGAACCACAAGTGCGCAAGCCCGGCCTTGATCAGCGGCGGCTCGTTTGACGCGCGGTTGGCCCAGTTGATAAAGCAGTCGGTCTCGGATTGAAGTCGATCGGCCGGCGGCGCTTCGAAATGCACGCGTTGGCGCCCCAGCGGGCCAGAGACCACCTGCATCGGACCGGTGGCATCGTCACGCCAGCCGCCCACATTGATCCGGACAAGGCCCGAGTAGCCGGTGGGGAAGAGCGCAGCGTGCCAGCCAAACAACCGTTCCCGCGACACCGACGCATGGCAGTTGGCGGTCGCGTCGAGCACCATCTCGACCACGCCTTCGACGTGACGGTCCACCGGGGCCAGGGCACCGATGTCGACGCCGAGGCGGCGGGCGATGGAGGAGCGCACAGACTCGACGTTGAGCTGTTCGCCCTCGATCTCGCTGGTCTTGATGACGTCCTCGGTCAGCGCCGACAGGCTGGCCTGGTCGCGCAGAGCCATTCCGACATCGGCCAGTCGTCCCATCAACAGACCCTGGGCGCGGCTGACGTCGGCCAACGTCTGGGCCAGGGCAGCCAGGTCGTAGCGCCAACTTGGCCAGTCGCTGGCCTGCCAGATGTAGGCGTAATCTCCGCTTTTCATGCGGAGATTATGGGCCATATTCTCCGCAAGCGCAAGATATTCGCCGCACATCATGCGGCGATCGACCGGCCTATTCGCCGCAGCGCTGCCGTTGCGGACACGGGTTCGATTCCGCAAAGGGGAATGAACTGACCGCATCCTCGGCAGAGTTGGGCTGCCGACATTGGCAGCCAGTCCGGCGACAAAACCGCTTGAACGTCTGCGCCCTGGAAGGGGATTCCGTTGTTTCCGCAGGAGTTCGCGCCAGCCCGCAGGGCTTGTATTGCGTACATTCAACGCGGTTTGGCACCGGTTACTATCCCACCACCAATACTGAAACCCCAACCACTCTCGGTTGGGGTTTGTTCTTATGTGCTCCCGCCAGGCCCCGCGAACATGCGCGGAACGCGCCAGCACACCAAAAGACATCTGGGTCGTCTGGGCTTTGTCTGCAATTTACGACTTGCCGCTGGGCAACACACTGACCTTCAAGGGCGGCACATCGCTGACCAAGGTGTACAAGGTCGTTGAACGCTTCTCTGAAGACATCGATCTGACTTACGACATCCGCGAGCTGGTGCCGGAGCCTGTCCAGATTCCCGGAACGCGGCAGCTAACCGTTGCTCCGAATCTCAGCCAATGTCTACTTTACAGGGGGCTTACGGTAAGACGGGCTTTATTCATGGATTTAGCCTATGCTGATAAGCAGGCGACTGCAAATGTGCTTTCGCCGAATGACACTGAGGTATTGAAATGGATAAGAAAGACAAAGCCCCCGAGAAAGCGAAGTCAGTAGCCGCGACACCAGCTCTGAAACCGGCTCGCTGGCCCGGACAGGGGACGAGTGGTGGTATTAAGAGCGCGAGGTCAGGGCACGACCGAAAGACGACAGGGCGGGGCGCCGCGCGCGGCAGGTGAGCCTCGCGGCTCATAGATGCTTTATCCATTGCTTGGGCTGATCTGGGCTTCACCATCGGCTCAAACGCTGCAACCTGACCGCCCAGCACCCGGACGACTTCATCTACTGGATCTGCACGCCGCCCGAGTGTGCGAGGCGGTTGCCAGCCATCGCCGATTGCTGAAGAACTCGCCCAAGACTGTTTTCGATTGAGTTCGCAATGGTTCGCAGCAGCCCGCAGGGCTTGTATTGCGTACATCCAACGCGGTTTTGCACCGGTTACTATCCCACACCATATTATCTGGGGTAAAAGCCTTCAAAAACCCGCATGAGCACTAGCTATGCGGGTTTTTTATTGCCAATTTCATCCAATCCAATCCATTAAAAACCAGCTAGGTTTCGGGGTCGGAATGCTCGGGAAGGCGCGCTATCGCTCGAGCCCCTGTACGATACATTTCGCCAGTTTCAGCAACGGGCGATGCAGTCTTTGCTCTACATCCATCATGGCTTCGCGACCTGACACGCTGACATTCAGTACGTGAACCGGATAATCG
The DNA here is from genome assembly GCF_009857885.1 of Pusillimonas sp. TS35. Taxonomy (GTDB): domain Bacteria; phylum Pseudomonadota; class Gammaproteobacteria; order Burkholderiales; family Burkholderiaceae_B; genus Allopusillimonas; species Allopusillimonas lactea. Next base: position 279,687 of record NZ_WWER01000001.1, read on the forward strand.
TCGAATACAAGCGGTGTAGCCAATGCCGATACCTCGGGTTGCCACGATGCCGCGCAGTAGCCTTGAGCGGCCACATTCTTCACTGCTTCCTTGATTTCCGCTTCGAGCTTCTTCCATTCACCGGCACGTCGGGCGCGCAGATGCGACATGATTTCTTCACGCTCCGCATTCGGTACTGCTGCAAGGTATGCCCGGCCAAGCGATGTGAGTTCGATGGGCACCCGCAGCCCCGCGACCACGTTGCGCAGCGACACCTTGCGGTTGTACCTGACGGATTCCAGGTAAATCATTTCATCGCGATCCCGGGTCGCCAGGCCGACATTAATACGGAGTTCTTCGGCGGTAGCGCGCATGAGTGGTGCGGCAATCCGTAACAAAGGCGACCCTGCCCGCATAGCCTGTCCAAAACTGAGGAGCGGAGCAGCCAGGCGGTAAGCGCGCTCGATACGATCGTAATCGAGCATGCCCGCGCGAACGAGCGTCTGCGTAAGCCGGCTGACGGTGGCAGTGGAGAGGCCCGTACGATCGGCAAGCTCGCTGTTTCCCAGCAGGCCCGCGCCAGGACGAAACGCACGCAGTATTTCGATTCCGCGCAGCAACGAACGGTTCTGGGCGGGCATTGTCAGCCGCAGCGACTCTTCTTTCCTGGCCATAACGTCCTCCTTTTCCATCAGGTTTTCAATTTCACAGAGTGAAATTGCGATGCGCTCATGCCGTAGTTTAGCTTCTACACTGAACTGACTTGATTTCGGGTCGGTGCATGCTTGCCAGGCCGAGACACCATAACTATTACCAAGGAGAAAAAACGTGAGAACGAGATTTATTTCAGTCATAGGCCGCCTTGTAATCATGGCGTTTGCGACGGCAGCATGTGCCGCGGGGGCGACGCCCGCATCCGCGGCCTTTCCCGAGCATCCGGTTCGCATAGTCGTTCCTTTCGCACCCGGCGGAGGGACGGATCTTATCTCCCGCCTCCTGGGAGATGGCATGTCCAAGGCGCTTGGCCAGCCAGTGATCGTCGAGAACAAGCCGGGTGCTGGAACAACGATTGGATCGGAGGAGGTGGCGCGCAGCAAGCCTGATGGCTACACCCTGCTGATGGCCACCTTCGCTCATGCAATCAACCCTAGCTTGCGCACTAACCTGCCCTACGATACGAACAAGGCATTCGCGCCGGTGATTCTGGTGGGGCATTCGCCCAGCGTGCTAGTGGTCCGTCCGGATAGCCCCTTCAAGTCTGTTCGAGATCTGCTTGATGCGGCTAAGAAGGCGCCTGGAACCGTTACGTATGCGTCTCAGGGCGTAGGAACTTCGGCGCACCTTGCAGGCGAACTGCTTGAGAAGCTCGGCAAGGTAGACATGTCACATGTTCCTTATCGCGGCGCTGGCCCGGCGCTCAATGATTTGCTCGGCGGCCATGTCGACATGATGTTTGGCACAGCGGCAGCGGTTGGATCAGCGCTCCAGGCAGGTACCTTGCGTGCCCTGGCAGTCACAACAGCCCAGCGATCGCCCGCCCTTGCTGATATACCCACCATTGCCGAAGAGGGCCTTGCTGGATATGTGTTGGACAGCTGGTATGGCCTGTATGCGCCTGCCGGTACGCCGTCGGAAGTGATCGCTCGCCTGAACAAGGCGGCGACCGAAGCGGCTCAGGCCGATGCATTTATCAGCAAGGTACAGCATGAAGGGTTGATGGTGACCCCGGGCACCCCTGAAGAGCTGGATAAGTACGTGAAGAGCGAACAGCGCCGATGGGCTGACATCGTCGCTTCAAGCAACATTTCCTCTAATTGATCCAAACAGACGCCGCAAAAAGCGGGAAATTTCATGACTGAAGAACTAATCAAGCTGGATATACAGTCCGGCATCGCGACCATTTATTTGAACCGGCCTGGGAAACGCAATGCTTTCAGCGATGATATGCGCGCTCAATACATTGCAGTTCTTCAGGAAGTTACTACCAACCGTGCGGTTCGGGCTGTTGTCTTGACGGGCAACGGCAAGGGGTTTTGTGCGGGCGGCGATGTCGCTGGAATGGAAAAGCGCATGCAAGCCGACCCCGGCGACGTCGGCTTCAATGGATGGACGCGCCAGCAGTACGTCCATCAATGTGTTTCGCTGCTGCATTCCATGCCGAAACCAACAATTGCGGCTGTCAACGGCGCTGCCTCGGGCCTCGGGGCGGATACAGCCATCAGCTGTGATTTTGTGCTGGCCAGCGAGGCTGCTTCGTTTACCTGGTCCTACATCAATCGGGGCCTGATTCCAGATGGAGGCGGTCTTTACTTCCTGCCGCGCCGCGTAGGCTTGGCCAAGGCAAAAGATCTCATTTTCAGTGGACGAAAAGTAGATGCCGCCGAAGCCTTGCAGCTCGGGATTGCAGATAGAGTGGTCGGGCACGATGGCTTGCTGTCGGCCGCATGGCGCTGGGCGGAGGATCTAAGTAGCGGCTCGGCCACTGCGCTGGCCTTGGGCAAGACAATCCTGAACCAGACATTTGAATTGAGCGCCAACCAGGTGTTTGCACAAGGCAGCCAGGCGCAGGCGGTTTGCTATACGACGCGAGAGCACAAACAAGCGGTACAGGCGTTCCTGAAACAGAGAGATGAGCGCCGCGCAGCGGTGGCCGAAGAGAAGGCTTGACGAATATGGATGCGATTTCACACTTGATCAGCCCTCGCAGCGTCGCGATCATCGGCGCATCCGGTGATCCGGCAAAAACATCGGGCAGGCCCGTCACCTATCTGCGCAAGCATGGCTTTGGTGGTGCGATTTACCCAGTCAATCCGAAGGTCGACACAATTGACGGCCTAAAGTGCTACCCCGACGTTGCCTCGTTACCCGAAACGCCTGATGTCGGCATTGTGCTGCTGGGAGCACACCGCGCGCACCATGCTGTACGGGAGCTGTCCCGGCGCGGAACCCCTGCGGCAATTGTATTGGCCAGTGGCTATACAGAGGCGGGGATAGCAGGGGCCCTGCGCCAGCGAGAGCTTTTGGAAGCGGCGGGCAACATGCGCATCCTGGGGCCGAATACAATCGGATTGGTCAATCTGACACAAGGTATTCCGTTGTCAGCCAGCAGTGCCCTGGAAATGGATCATTTTCCTGTGGGTACGATCGGCATTGTGTCGCAAAGCGGCGGCATTATCGGTTCATTGCTATCGCGGGCGGCCACACGCGGCATCGGGCTGTCGAAACTCGTTGCTACGAGCAATGAAGCCGATCTGGATTTGGCGGACTTTATAAGCTACTTGGCGGATGATGCGACAACTAATGTTATCGCTCTCTATGTGGAAACGATCCGGAATCCAGCAAAGTTCAGGGCCGCAGCACTGAAAGCCGCCAATGTGGGTAAGCCTGTGGTTGCCTTCAAAGTTGGACGAACCGAGTCGGGTGCACGGGCAGCGGTATCCCACACTGGGGCTATGGCGGGCACTGACAAGGCGTATGATGCGTTGTTCAAGCAGACCGGTGTCATCCGCGCCGAACGATTCAGCGATCTACTGGATATGCCGGCGGCGCTTTCAACAAACCGCACGCTGCACGGCAGACGCGTCGCCATTCTTACATCTACGGGCGGAGCCGGTACGCTGGTATCGGACGCGCTCGGCCTCAAGGGTTTCGAAACGCCTGCACCCGATGCCAAAACAGCTGGCCGGTTGCGCGCACTCCAGACGGGTGACCACGCTGCGCTGGATCGCAACCCCATCGACGTGACGCTCGCGGGCTTGCAGCCGGATCTCCTGCGGGGCGCAATTCGTGCGCTCTTGGAGAGCGACAGTTATGATGCTGTTGCGGTCATTGTTGGCTCATCCAGCCTCGCCGCGCCTGAGCTGATGGCAGGCGCTATCCGCGATTGCCTGCCCGAAAGCACCAAACCTGTCATTGCGTATGTAAGCCCTCATGCTCCCCACATCATCGCACTCTTGAACCAGCAAGGCGTTCCGGCGTTTACGGAACCAGAAAGCTGCGCGGTTGCACTCGATGCCATGCTGAGAGCGGCGAGCGGCGTGAAGGCCTGGCGGTTGCCTTCTCTGTCTCCAACTGTGAATGTCCCAACGTTTTCTGACGGCTCGCTTGACGAGTCCGAGGCTAAGCAGTTGTTTGCCTGCTTCGGCATTCCGTCGGTACGAGAAGTGATTGCGCGCGATGCGGTAACGGCAAAAGCGGCAGCCAGTACGCTGGGCCCTAAGGTTGTCCTCAAGCTTCTGTCGCGCGACATTGCACACAAGAGCGACGTGGGCGGTGTTGCGCTGGGTGTAACCGCCGATCAGATGGTTGAGCATGTGCAAAGAATGCGAGAAACAGTATTGGCCTGCACCGGCAACGCACCCGAACGGTATCTCGTACAGGAGATGGTTAGCGGCGGCGTTGAACTTATACTCGGCTTGCATCGGGATCCGGTAGGGGACGCAATTTTGCTCGGCATGGGCGGCGTTACCGCCGAACTGTTCAACGACACTACGATGCGCTTGCTGCCTGAGAAAGGTGGATTGACCCGCGAGGAAGCCATCCACATGATGCGCGAACTGAAGGCATGGCCGCTGCTCAATGGCTATCGCGGCCGTCCAAGGGCCGATACGGAAGCTCTTACGGACGCGATCGTGGCATTTTCGCATATGGTCTCCCAGATGGGAGAGTGTTTGCGTGAAGCGGAAATCAATCCGCTGTTCGTTCTCCCCGATGGCCAGGGGGTAAAGGCTGCGGACGGTATTGCGATAATTGGGCAGTCGCGGGCATTGATCGACGAGCGTTCCCATGTATGTGAGTGAACAGCTTGCGCGGGGCGCGACCGTCCTGCTGGCCAGGCCTTTGCCTGATTGGGTGATGCATCATGCCAAGCGAGCTGTCATCGACTGGTATGCCTCTGTGCTTCCCGGTACCCGGAACGAGGCGATAAGGTTGCTCGAACTGGCGGTCGCCGATGATCTGGATCATGGCCGCGCGCACCTTGTTCTTGGTCGGCGAGCCACGACGCGGGCTGCGGCATTGTTGAATGGTGCCGCCGCACACGCAGCGGAACTAGATGATAGCTTCCGCGATGCCATGTATCACCCAGGTGCCGCTACCATTGCCGCTGCGCTGGCCGCAGCGCAAGAAGCTGGCATATCCGGACGGGCGTTTCTTCGCAGTGTGGTTATCGGTTACGAGTTATCAACGCGGATAGGAATGGCAATGGGGCGCGCCCATTACCGCTTCTGGCATAGCACGGGGACAATCGGCGCGTTTGGCGCGGCGGCGGCGGCCGCCGCCGCATACCAGTTGGACACAAAATCGTTTGCGCATGCGTTAGCCACGGTTGCTACATTTTCCGCCGGGCTGCAGCAAGCCTTTCGCATGGACTCGATGTCCAAACCCTTGCACGCGGGGCGTGCGGCGGAGGCAGGCATTCTCGCCGCGCAGCTTGCCCGGCGCGGTGTAACCGGATCGCTGGACATCATGGAGGGAGAAACGGGGCTGGGGCGGGCCATGAGTGACGGCCCCTCGTGGTCTGGTATCGCTGAGACGCTGGGAGAAGATTTTCACATTGCACGTCTCACAGTCAAGAATCATGTGGGCTGCGGACACGTATTCCCGGCAGTGGACGGAGCGTTGGCGTTGAAACGGCAGTATGATGTCGCGCCCGCCGACATCCGGCAAATCAATATCGCCACTTACCAGCCCGCACTGGCTATTGCCTGCCATGAGAAGCCGGCAACAGCCAACGAAGCGCGTTTCAGCATGAAATATATGGTGGCCACCGCACTTATACACGGTGATGTTCGCCTGAGCGCCTACTCCGATGCACGGCTGTCGTGCCCCGCGACGCGGCAGTTGATGGGCCGTATTACGGCAGCGATTGATCCGGAGATCGACCGCAAGTTTCCTTGCGAGCGTGCCGCACGGATTGTCTTTACGCTGACGAACGGTCGTTGCCTGTCCCACCATCAGCCTGCTCGCAAAGGGGATCCCGAATTTCCGTTGAGCGACACTGAATTGGAAGCCAAATTCGGGGAGCTGGTTGGAGGCGTTGTTGGCGATGAGAGGGCGCATCGATTGTTACAAACACTCTGGGAGATGCAGGCGCATCAGATGGTGGCTTGGTCAGTGTGATGGCATCGTCTTCCTCTACTTTCTCGTCGAAGCTAATACGTTGACGTTGCAGCAGTTGATCAGGCTATGGATTTCGCCGCGCGCCCCCTTGTCAGGATGACGTGCGTATCAAACTATTTTGCGATTCTCCGCCGGGCGCAGTATGCTGGGCTTGAGGGTTCTGAACTCTGGCCGTAACGGTTTGTCCAAGTGCTAGAGTTGGATAACGAGGGTGAGCCGCCACCATTCCATCTGTATATGGCCGATGCTGGCAGGCAGCCTGGCTTCATACTGGAGGAAGCCGTGATCGATCGCAAGCAAGAAGCCGAACGGCAACGTTCTGAGTTTGTCGAATCGCTGGCAGACTATTCGCGCAAGCAGCAGGCGCAGCGATGGGAAGGCAGCTTCAACGACTATCTACGCGACATCGTCGCCGGCAACCCGGCGCGTGCCGCCCGTTCCAGCCATCAGTACATCTGGGACATGATCTGCTGGCGCGGCCTAGAGGCCCAGAAGCAAGGCCCTACGCGCTACAAATTGTTCGAAGATGATCTGTTCGGCATCGACCAGGCACTGGAGCGCGTCGCCAATTACTTCAAGGCCGCCAGCGAAGGCTCTGAGGTCGGGCGGCGTTTGTTGCTTCTGTTGGGGCCTCCGTCAGGCGGCAAATCCAGCTTGGTTACTTTGCTCAAGCGTGGGCTCGAGGCCTACAGCCGTACCGACGAGGGCGCGTTGTATGCCATCCAGGAAAGCCCCATCCAGGAATCGCCGCTGCTGCTTATCCCGCACGGCAAACAGGCTGACTTCAAAGAGTCCTACGGCGTCGACATCCGGGGCGAGCTCTCGCCCTTCACCCGCGCGCTGCTGGATGACAAGTACGGCGGAGACTTTGCGCGCGTGCCGGTGCATCGCATCTTTATCGATGAAGCGGCGCGTAAAGCGGTGGGTACTTATGCGCCGCATGATCCCACCACTGCGGATATCGCCGACCTGGTCGGCTCGGTCGATCTGTCGAAGGTGGCCGAATACGGTGATGAGGGCGATCCGCGCGCCTGGTCGTGGTCTGGCGCCGTGTACGCTGGCAACCGCGGGCTGTTGGAAATGATCGAAATCCTGAAGGTCAAGCGCGAGTTCCTGTATTTGTTGCTGACGCTGACGCAGGAACAGGTGGTGAAGGTATCTCGGTTCCCGCTCATCTATATCGACGAGACTATTGTCGCGCATACCAATATGGCCGAGTTTCGTCGCTTTCTGCTGGAAAAGGAGAACGAGGCGCTGCTGGATCGGATGGTGATTGTGCAGGTGCCCTATACCCTGTGCTACACCGATGAGGCGCGCATCTATCATAAGCTTACGTCGTCAACACCGTCGTTCCGGCGGGTTCACCTGGATCCGCACGCGTTGCGGGTGGCGGCGGTCTTTGCAATCTTGACGCGGCTGAAACCTTCCGAGCGCGCAGACCTGGACCTGAGCAAGAAGCTGCGCATTCACGCGCACGAAGCGGTGGAGGGGGTTTCCGACGCGGAAGCAGAGCGCATCATCCGCGAGCAGCCCGACGAGGGTATGGATGGTGTGTCGCCGCGCTTTATCGTGAATGCGCTTGCGGGCGCGATCAGCCAATCTGAAAGCAAGAGTCTGACTGCGATGGAAGTAATGCTGGCGCTCAAGGATGCGATTGAGTCGGATGCGCGCATGGATGCCAAAGTCAAGAAGCAGTGGACTGATTTTCTAGTGACCACGCGCAAGGAGTTCTATAACCGCTGGGTCAAGGAGGACGTGCACAAAGCCATGTTTGTGTCCTTCCAGGACGAGGCACAGGAGCTGCTGGACAAGTACCTCGATGAAGTCGAGGCCGTACTCGAAAGCCGCAAGGTCGAAGACCCCATCACGGGTGAGGAGCGCGATGCGGATGAGCGCTTCCTGCGCAGCGTGGAAACCAAGATCAGTATTTCCGATTCGGGCAAGACATCCTTCCGCCAGGAAATCGTGCGCAAGGCTTTGGGTGCCTATAAGCGCGGCGCCAAGTTTACGCTGGCCGAGCATGCGCGCCTGCGCGAGGCGATCGAGCAGTATCTGTTCGAGGAGCGGCGCGATGTGCTGCGCCTGGTCACTTCAAGGACGCGCGCCGATGCCGAGGCCATGAAGAAAATCTCAGCTGTTGAAGAGCGCCTGGTCAACGATTATGGCTACGACGCGCACAGTGCACACGAGGCGCTCAATTATGTAACCACGCTGCTGGCGCAGGAGTAGCCAGCGCATATGGGGCGCCGCCATGACTACGCCAGTTATTCGGAAGCTTTCCAACCTGGCGCAAGCGCACCGCTGGTACGACTTGTTCTCGCGCGGTGCCCGCGATTGGCTCAGGCACAATGAAAAGGTTCGCGACGCGGTGCGCGAGCAACTCCCTGAGTTGATTGCAGGGGCGGATATCCTGAGCCGTCCGTCCAGCCATACCGTGCAGGTGCCCATTCGTTTTCTGGAGCATTATCGCTTTCGTCTGAATTCGCCCAGTGAGCAATCGGGTGTGGGCCAGGGGGGCGGCCAGCCGCACGATGTCTATCGGCAAGGGCAGGGCGACGAGGGAGGCCAGGCCGGCGCAGGGGGCAGTGGCGGCGGCGAGCTGCGCTTCCTGCTGGAACTGCGGCTCGAGGACATCGTGGACTGGATCTGGGATGAGCTGCATCTGCCCGACCTTAAGCCGCGGGCCAGCGATGCGCTCAAAGACGAGGAACTGGTGCGCGAAGGCTGGAGCCGGCATGGCCCGCACGCACGCCTTGATCGACGCCTGACCATGAAAGAGGCGATCAAGCGCCGGCATGCACAGCCTGCGGGGGCGCCGCCGTTTTCCGATGACGACTTGAGGTTCAGGCAGCTGGCGCGCCGGCAGCGTCCCGCGACCGATGCGGTGGTGGCGCTGGTTCTGGATGTCTCCGGCTCAATGGATGCGGAACGGCGCAAGCTGGCCAAATCGTTTTTCTTTTGGGTGGTGCAAGGTTTGCGGCGGCAGTACGGCAGTGCGCTGGAGATCGTCTTTATTGCTCATACCGATCAGGCCTGGGAATTCACCGAAGAAGAGTTTTTCCAGGTGACTGCGACGGGTGGAACGATTGCGTCGAGCGCCTTCAGCCTAGCCCTGGATATATTCGCCAAACGCTATCCCACGCGGTGCTATAACCATTATCTGTTTTATGCTTCCGACGGCGAGAATTTTGCCGACGATCAGGAACTGGCTGGCAGCCTGCTGCGCAAACTGGGCGATATCGTCAATTTCATGGGGTTTGTGGAGACGCCGCAGAACCCGCATGAATCGGGGGTTTCGGCAACGGGCCGGCTGTTCCGCTCGATGGAGTCGCGCGATTATCCGGCGGGCACATACACCATGCACGATCGTGGCGACGTGTGGGAAGCGGTGCGTCGCTTTTTCCAGCGTGAGGCCAAGGCCTACGCGGACGGAGGAGGCTGAGATGCAGGTTGCCTATGCGCGAGGCCTGGACCAATTGACGCGCTATATGCCGAAGCTTGAAGCCTTGGCTGTGCGCAACAGGCTGGATTTTGATCCGGTTGATTTCGAGCTTGTGCCGAACACGTTCATGATGGAGGTTGCCGTCTATGGCCTGCCCATTCGAATGCCACATTGGTCCTTCGGCGTGCGCTACATCCATCAGCATGTGCAGCACCGCATGGGCGGTTCGCATATCTTTGAGGTTGTGTTTCCGGGCAACCCCAACCGCGCCTATCTGGTCACCGATAACGGGTTGGCGCAGAATACGCTGGTGACTGCGCACGTGCTCGGGCACGCGGATTTCTCCAAGAACAACGCGCTGTTTGCACGTATCCAGCAGCAGGTGGGGTATCACATCGTGACCGAGGCGGCCGAGCGTGCGCGCAGCATACAGGCCGCGATCGAAGAACACGGCCGGCGGCGCGTGGAACAGGTGCTTGATGCGGCGCTTGCGCTGGAGCAGCATATCGATGTAGACCAGCCTATTCATCGGCCGGACTACGAACCATATATATTGCCCAACCCGGCCTTGAAGCCTACCGGGTTTCGCGCGCGCTACGCGGCATTGCCGGGCGAGACGGAAAGCCCCGTCAGACAGCGCCAGCGGGCGCCCATCCCGCCGCACCCCGAGTCGGACCTGTTGTGGTTCATTGCCCGCTATGCGCCCGATATGGAAGGCTGGGAGCGTGACATCTTTCTGGCTGTTCGCGAAGAGTCGTTTTACTTTTATCCTGTGTTCGCGTGCCAGATCATGAACGAAGGGTGGGCCAGCTACTGGCATGCGCGTCTGCTGCGCGAAGCCGATTTCCTGCCGAATGATCTGTATCTGGATGCCATCAAGTCCCACTCGGATGTCATCCGGCCCTTCGCGACCGGCAAGGATATTGCCCTGGATCTGAATCCCTATCACGTCGGCTTTTCCATGTGGGAACACATCATCGAAAACGAAGGCCTGGAAGCCGCGCTGAAGATTCGCGCCGAAGAGGATGACTTCAGCTTTATCCGCAACCATCTGAACGAGGCGCTTGTCGAGCAGCTGCAATTGCTGAATTACCGCCAGGTCCGTGATTCCATGTCGGGGTCGCGCGTCGAAATCGAAGATGTGGACATCGACGTCATGCGGGAACGGTTGATCGCGCCCAAGTTCAACTTCGGCGCGCCGCATGTGCAGGCGGTTAGCTTAAGCAACGACGGGAGCCTGATGCTGCGGCAGGACCACGTTGCCGACGGTCGCGGCCTGGACCTGGATCGTGCGCAGAAAGTGCTGGAATACATCGCGCTGGTGTGGCGCCGCCAAGTGGCCCTGGAAACGATAGACGAGAACGGAAACGCGAAGACGCTGACCGTTGGTTGAGCGGCATGTACGTGCGTGTTGCGCGTTGCGTGCGCATTCATCAACGCGGTCTGTATGGGCGTTGTTGAGCCGGAAGCGTTCGGTACAGCGCGCAACCGGCCTTGACGGCCTGTGTGCGCGCATTCCGAAGTAGTCTTGTCCGTGCGTTCGGTCTTCAGCCGTACACGGGCTCTCCCAGATTGAGCATCAAGCGATTGGCCCAGGCAAAAATGGCCACGGCGTGCAGGGCGTCCAGGATTTCGGTGTTGTTCAGGCCGGCGCTGCGCAAGGCTTGCAGAGGCGCTGCGCCGAAGCGGCTGGGGGCATCGGTGAGGGCGACGGCCGCCTGGATCAATGCGCGCTCGCGGGCATTGGTGCCGGCGCTGTGTGGGTCATCGAAGATCTGCGCGATGACGTCATTGCGCTTGGCCAACTGTTCAAAGCGCTGGGCATGGACCGAAGCGCAGTAGACGCAGCCGTTGATGCGCGAAACCACCGTGCTGACCAGTTCGCGCTCGGCGCGCGCAAGGCCTCCGGGCGCATACATGATCGCATTGAAGACCACTGAGCGTTCCTGCAGGATCTCAGGCTGATGGATCAGTGCAAGGTAATAGTCGCTGGTTTTGGCGGATGGGTGGCTGGCTTCCAGGACGCGCAACTGCTCGGGCGTGGCGGCGTCAAGCCGCACCACCGGCACCCAGGCCTTCCAGCCCAGTGTCTGGCTGGTGAAACCGTTAATGTTCAACTGCTCGCCGGGTTTAGGCAGGTGATGTGGATGCACAAAGGCTTCATCGCCCGACGCCAGAGGCGCAGGGGCAAGCAGGTCGTCGCCCAGCGCGGTCAGGGCCTGCAGGCTGGCGACGATGCGCACCTGAAAGGTGAGAAAGGCGATCAACTGTGCCAGCGTAATGATATCGGCGGGGGCGACGCCTGCGGCGCCCAGTGCATCGATGCTGGCCTGGTCGCCATCCACCGGGTTTTGTGTCAGCAGCGTGGCAAAGCGCTGCAGGGCGGCTTCGCGCGCTGGCCGGGCGATGCGCTCGTCGATTCCGGCCAAGGCGTGCGTGTAATGGTGCTCAAGCAATGTGGCCCCCGAGAGCTGTGCCACAGTTTGCGCTACCCGCAGCCGTTCGCCCAAGCTCAGCCCAGGCAGGGCGGGGTCGAACAGGCAGCGGTAGCTGCCCGCGGTGGCAGCAACCACTTTGTCGCGCTGGTGGCGGATGGCCTTGACGGCGGGATACTGCTCCAATTGAGTCAACTGGTCGATCAGATCAAGGGAATCATTCACTGGTGCGTTGGTGGTCATGAATGCCTCAAAGCGTGGAGAAAGGAGATGAAGCCCGTGCCGCATGGGCGGCGCAGGCGCGTGCCAGAAATGCCTGTACCGCAGTCCAGGATTGCTCGTCGGCCTGGGCATTGATGGCCGGTGTGCCGCCCGACGTGCTGCGCCGGCCCGAAACGGGGTGCGCGTATTCCAACTGGGTTGTAGGTACGTAGGGGAAGACGATCGCGTGCCCGCCGCCCTCCCAGTCGTGGTGTTCAACGGGGTAGGGGTGTGAAAACTCGGACAACCTGTCCTTGATCATGCGGCTGTACAGCGAGGAGGGCCAGGAGCCGTCGTCGCTCCCTGAAAGCAGCATGACCGGGCCGTCGATACGTTCCACGCGAATGCGGGCACGCTCGACCGCGTCGGCGTCCTGAAGGCCTGTGAGGATGGCATGAGTATGGCGGCGGGGCTCGGGGCCGTGGTCCCAGGGTGCCCAGGTGGCCGTACGGTTGTTCTCCCAGAGGTGGGGCAGGGCCTGGCCGCGGAAGATCCAGGCTGGGCCGTCCCGGCCGGTGGCCGGGTTGCAGGCGTTCTGGGCGCAATGGACCACGGCGCCTGGCACGTAGCCGATAACCGCCTTGACCATGTCCGGAAACAGCGAACCCAGCAGCAGCACCAACTCGCCGCCGCGAGACTGGCCGCTCAGGGCTACAAAACCATCGCGTGGCTGCAGCATGCGGTGTATCCACTGCAGGGCGGTTTCGAAATACTCGAGATGAGTATCCGAGATATAGTCGGGCCGGCCAGGGCATTTGAAATAACCAACCGCCAGGGCCGCATAGCCGCGCGACGCATAGAGGGCGGCGCGCGGCTCGTTGATGCCGCCGCCGGAGCCGTTGAGCACCATGACCACTGGATGCGGGCCGGGCGTGGCTGGGGTGAACAAGGTAGCCGACAAACCTTCCTCGCGCACCTCGCGGCGGCGCACGCCCTCGGCGGCCAGCACTTGCACCAGCTCGGCATGGCAGATCGCCTGGCCGTCGATCAGCAGGCTGACCTCTGTGCGCAGGGGGGCGCTGGGTTCCGCTGCGAAGGTGTCGCGTGAGCTGCCCGATTCGCGCGGGCATTGCGACCAGATCAGCCCCATGGGCGATACGCCGCTGTAGCTGCCGCTGATGGGCGCGTCGCGGCCTAGGTCGACCGTGCCGGCGGCATCGGCGCTAAACTCGGCCGCCGACACCCACAGGACCCCCGGCCCGCGCACCGTGCGGGTCTGCAGACTGACGCGTTGGCCCGCACACAAACCGCGCACATGAATGCGGCGCGGCACATCGATCAGCGCGGTGGCGGGTTGGATATCAAGCAGGATAGACATGGCCAGCCTTACTTGGACGCCACCGGCGTAACCTGCAGGGCCGAGGTGCGGTCGCTGAGGATGGGCACCACTTTCAGGTCTTTGCGTGAGGCCCAGATGTTCTTGTAGTGGAACAGGGGGATCTGGCCGACGTCGTCGGTCACGAGTTTGGCGGCCTGGTGGAAGATCGCTTCGCGTTTCGGTGCGTCAAATTCAACGGTGGCGGTATCCAGCGCCTTGTCCACGTCCACATTGCTGTAGCGGCCCCAGTTGTTGGCGCCGCGCCCGGCTTTGGCATCGTTGGTGGCCAGGGTCTGCAGCAGGCCGTAGCCGGCCTCGCCCGTTCCGTTGCCCCAGGCGATAACGCTGACGGCATATTCGTTCTTTGAGGCCCGGCCGGCATACACCGACCAAGGTACGACTTCCACATTGGTCTTGATGCCGATCCGCGCCCAGAACTGGGCGACGGCCTGAATCGTCTCGGGCGCTTGTGGATAGCGATCGCCCGGTACGTGCACGGTCAATTGAAAGCCTTCGGGAAAGCCTGCCTCGGCCAGCAGCTTCTTGGCCCCCGCGGCGTCGTAAGGGATGGCAGGGATATCGGGGTTGAAGCCGAAAGAGCCCTTGGGCATCCATTGGTTGGCTTCAGTCACGGTGCCTTGCAGTATGCGGTCGGTGATCGCCTTGCGATTGATGGCCATGCTCAGCGCCCGGCGCACGCGCACGTCGCGCAGCGGGTTCTCGGCCAAGGGCTTGCCTGCGTTGTCGGTGATGAATTCATTGCTGCCCTGGCGGAAGCTGGGCTGAATCAGCAGTGCACGCAGGCCGGGATATTCATAGACGGTCACCGAGGGCGTTTTCTTGAGCTTGGCCACGTCGGTCACAGCCACTTTATCGATCACATCCACGTCGCCCGACAGCAGCGCGGCGGTGCGTGCGGCCCCGTTATTGATGAAACGGAAGTTGACCTTGTCCCAGGGCAGTTGCGTGCCGTGATACTTGGGATTGCGCTCCATCAGCGTGCGGTCGCCGGGCGTGTAGGAGACGAACTTGTAGGGGCCGGTGCCGATGGTGGCCTTGCCGCTGTTGTAGTCTTCGGTTTTGGCCTGTTCGCCGATATGTTTGCTCACCACATAGATCGAGGCGATCTCCAGCGGCAGCATGGGGTTGGGCACTTTGGTTTTGATGATGACGGTGTGCGGATCCTGGGCCGTGGTCGAGGCCACGTTGCGCAGGGCGCCGCGGTACGAGGCGACCGAGCCAGGCACGCTGCCGGCGCGCGTGAAGGAGAAAACGATATCGTCAGCGGTGAACGGCGTACCATCCTGCCACGTGATGCCCTTGCGCAGCTTGAACTCCCAGGTTTTGTCGTCCAGCGTCTTCCAGCTCTCGGCCAAGCCCGGTTCCAACTTGCCGCCGTCGCGGGAGTTGACCAGCGAATCCCAGAAGTGCAGGGCCAGCGAACGGTCCCCCGCGTGGTTGTTCAACTGCGGATCCACCGATGAAACAGGGTCGGCGAAACCGATGGTGAGATCCTGGGCGACAGCACCGGAGGCGGCCAGCAGGGCGGCTGCGGCGAGTGCGGAAAGCGAGAGTGTGCGCATGGGGTAGCCTTCTTTGATGAGGTTAGGAAAGGACAGGGTTGGACGGCGTGATGCTGGGTTGCATATCGTTCAGATGACAGGCACTGAGGTGATGGATGGGTATGCCCTTGAGCTGGGGCGCTTCGCGGCTGCAGCGGGGCATGGCATGGGGGCAGCGCGGATGAAAATGGCAGCCAGTAGGTGGTGCGATAGGGCTGGGAATCTCCCCGCGGATCGGCTGGAATGTTGCGCGGCGATTTTCGATGCGGGGTATCTCCGCCAGCAGCGCTTGGGTGTATGGGTGCCGCGGGTTGGCGAACAGTTCATCGATCGGCGCGGTTTCCACGATGCGGCCCAGGTACATGACCGCTACGCGATCGCACAGATGGCGGATCACACTCAAGTCGTGGCTGATGAAGAGGTAGGACAAGTCCAGCTCATCGCGCAGATCCATGAACAGATTCAGAATCTGTGCCTGGATCGAGACATCCAGCGCGGCGACGGCTTCATCGCAGACGAGCAGCCGGGGCTGCACGGCCAGGGCGCGTGCGATACCGATGCGCTGGCGCTGCCCGCCGCTGAACTGATGCGGGTAGCGGAAACGCAGGCTCGGATCCAGGCCGGCGCGTTCGAGTTGGGTACAGACGTAGTCATCCTCGTTCGCGGCATCCACCAAGCCATGCAGTCGCGCCGCTTCTCCAACGATGCGGTTGATACGCAGCCGCGGGTTCAGACTGGACTGCGGATCCTGGAAGATCATCTGCACACCCAGGCGTGCCTGCAGCGCCTCGTTGGCATTGTGCTGGCGACGCTGCTTGCCAAAGACCGTCACCTGGCCTTCGGACGGCGTCTGTAGCCCCGCCGCGATTCGGCCCAGGGTGGATTTGCCACAGCCCGATTCACCGACCAGGCCCACCACTTCGCCGGGCATCACGTGCAGGTCCACGCCAGCCAGTGCATGGACGACCGGTTGACGGTTGCGCAGGCCCAGGCGCTGCATCAACCGGCCCCAGCGCCCGTTTGCCGGGGCTTGGCCGAAACGTTGGTGGATGCCCCGCAGATCCAGGAGGGCTTGCGTTGCGGTGGCGTGCGTCATGCTGCGCTCCGAGGTAATACGGCAGGGGCGCCGGGAAAATGGCAACGCACGCTGTGTGGGCTGCCGCCTTGCGGTGTGGTGTCGTCCACATAGGTGACGGGTGGGGTCTGCGCACAGGCCGGCTCGGCGCGTGGGCAGCGCGGCGCAAAGGCACAACCCCGGGGCAGTTCCAGCAGATTGGGAGCCATGCCGGGTATCTGGCGCAGGCGGCCGCGATGCGTGACGGCACTGGGCAGGCTCGCGATCAAGCCCTGGGTATAAGGGTGGCTGGGGTGATCCAGCACAGCGTCCACACTGCCGTGTTCGACAATCCGCCCCGCATACATGACCGCGATTTCGTCGGCCAGCCCCGCCACCACCGAGAGATCATGACTGATCCAGATCATTGATGTTCCGGTCTCACGCACCAATTGCTGCATCTCGGACAGAATCTGCGCCTGTATGGTTACGTCCAGCGCCGTGGTTGGTTCATCGGCAATGATGAGCGTTGGTTCGTTGAGCAGTGCAATGGCAATGGCCACGCGCTGGCGCATGCCGCCGGACAACTGGTGTGGATAGGACCTGAGCCGCGCCTCGGGGCTGGGGATGCCCATGCGGGCCAGCGTACGCCGGCAATGCTCCAGCGCGTCGGCCTTGAGCATCTTGCGGTGGGCGCGGATAGCTTCGAGCATTTGCGCGTCGATACGCAGCACTGGGTTCAGCGTAGCCATGGGGTCCTGGAATATCATCGCTATGCGATTGCCGCGCAGGCTTCGCAGGGCGCGGCTGTCCAGCGCAGCCAAATCCTGGCCCTGGAACAATACCTGGCCGGCGGTGATCCGGCCCGGTGCATCGAGCAGCCCCATGATGGAGAACCCGGTGACCGATTTGCCCGAGCCAGACTCACCCACTAAGCCGAGCACTTTGCCGCGCGCCAGGCGAAAGCTCACCCCGTTGACCACCGGGAGCCGGCCGGCGCGGGTTTCGAATACCGTATGCAGGTCGCGTACATCCAGGACTAGCTCACCGTCGGGCGGCGGCGCGGCGCTGGGCGCGCTTGCAGATTGATCGTATGACATGGGTAGGCGTCTCATTTCTGCAGGCGGGGGTTAAGCACGTCGCGCAATTGGTCGCCGACCAGGTTGATGGCAACAATGGTGAGCAACAGTGCAGCGCCCGGATAGAAGCTGATCCAGTATTCGTTGGACAGCAGGAACTGGTAGCCATTGGAGATCAGCAGGCCCAGGGAAGGCTCCGTGATCGGCACGCCCAGCCCCAGAAACGACAGCGTGGCTTCCAGCGTGATGGCACGGGCCACCTGCAGTGCGGCAATCACCAGCAGCGGCGGCAGGCAGTTGGGCAGGATGTGACCAACGACGATGCGCCAGCGCGGTATGCCTTGGCCATAGGCCGCGTCCACGTACTCCCTGCGTGTTTCCACCAACGCCTGGCCACGAGCCGTGCGGGCGTAGTAAGCCCATTCCACCAGCACCAGAGTCAGGATCACATTGCCAACCCCCTTGCCCATATATGCCAGGATCATCAAGGCCATCAGAATCGTTGGAAAGGACAGCAAGAGGTCGACGACGCGCATGATCGCCGCATCTATCCTGCCGCCGGCATAGGCAGCGAGCAAGCCGACGAGGGTGCCGACAACGGCTGCGATAACGGCCGAGCCTACGCCCACCAGCAAGCTGATGCGCAGCCCATACACAATGGCTGAATAGAGGTCCCGGCCTTGCCCGTCGGTGCCCAGCCAGTAGGTATAGCCATGTTCCATGCTTTGCGAGCCGGGTGGCAGCCGGGCATCGAGCACGTCCAGCTGCAGCAGGTCGTACGGGTTCTGGGGGGTGATCCAGGGGGCGGTCAGGGCGGCCAGCACGATCAGCAGCAGGACGAGCAGGCCGAATACGGCCGGCCTCGCGCGCAGAAAGTCAGCCATCAGTTGGCGCCAGATCGAGGTGCCGCGCAGCGCTTGGCGCTTGTCCTTGGCGACCGTGGTTTGAAGTGCATGACTCATTGCGCGGCCTCCAGACGGACCCGCGGGTCCAGCAGTTTGTACAGCAGGTCTACGATCAGGTTCAGCGTGACGAAGATCACCACCACCACCATCAGGTAGGCCACGACCACCGGTCGGTCCAGTGCATTGATGCTGTCCAGGATGAGCTTGCCGGCGCCGGGCCAGGCAAAGATTGTTTCCGTTACGACGGCATAGGCGATCGTGGCGCCCAGTTCCAGGCCGAGCACGGTAACCAGCGGGATCAGGGTATTGCGCAGCACGTGCATGATCATGACCCGGGTCTCGGACAGGCCTTTGGCGCGGGCGAAACGGACGAAGTCCTGGGGCAGCACTTCGCGCACGCCGGCGCGCGTCAGGCGCAGCACCAGCGAGATCTTGAACAGCGCCAGGTTGAAGGCGGGCAGCAGCATATGATGCAGGCCGTCCAGAGTCAGGAAGGACCATTGCACGCCGAGCACGCTCACTGTTTCGCCGCGGCCGCTGGCTGGCATCCAGCCTAGTTGCACGCTGAAGATCATGATGAACATCAGGGCGACCCAGAAGGCCGGCAGTGAAAAGCCCAGTATGGAAGCGCTCATCAGCAGCCGGGACAGCGGGCTCTCAGGGCGCATGCCGGCATACAGGCCCAACGGGACGCCGATCAGGATGGCCAGTATCAGCGCGGCCACGGCCAGCTCCAGCGTGGCCGGCAGCCGGTCCAGAATCAGGCCAATGGCGGGCTGGTTGTAGACGAAGCTTACGCCCAGGTCGCCGGATACGGCATTGCGCAGGAATTGCCAGTATTGCTGGACGAGCGGCTTGTCCAGGCCAAGATGCGCAATAGCAGCCAGGCGCTCCTCTTGGTTCAAGTCTTCGCCGATCAGAATGTCCACAGGGTTGCCAATTGCATGCAGGCCCACAAACACAATCACCGTCATGGCCAGCACCACCAGCAAGGCCTGGCCTATGCGGCGCAGCAGCCAGCCTGTCATGCCTGCTCCCCCTCATAGGGTGGCAGGGGCGAGCAAACCCACTCGTTGCCCTCCAGTTCAGGCTCGCTGTAGCGCTCCATGGCCGCATAGTGCAGGGCAATGTCTTCCTGGTACAGTGCACCGGCCAGCCCCTGCGCCAACTGGCGCGCGCCGTCGCTGATCTGGGGAATATCGCCGGACACCGTGCCCATGGAAAGCGCCGCAGGGTAACAGAAGCAGTGGATGCGTTCGAGGCCAGGGCAGCCGCCGGGCGTCTTTTCCTGGAACTCGAAAAGCGGACCCAAGTCAGGCGAGAGGTCCAGTTCGCTGTCTTCCATGCCGGCTGGCGGCGTGTAGCGGTCTTGCCAGAGGCGGACATGGGGCGCCAGCGGTGCGAACTCGGGGCGCAGCTGCCAGTCGGGCCGGAAGCCGGTGCAGAAGATCACGAAATCCGCCGCGATCGGCCCCTGCCGTGTATCGAGATGGAGCTTGCCGTCGCCGCGCTGGCGCGCCTGTTCGATGGCGCAGTCCAGATGGAAGTAGGCATTGGCGTGGCGTGAGACGCGCAGCGTGCTGCCCTGGGGTGGCGGCACCTGCTGGCGGTTGATGTAATTGCGGATCCGCCATTTCCATGCATCGGGAAGCTTCTGAAAACCATGCGCGGCACCGGGGCTGCCGGCACCCTTGCCTTTGTTGATCGTGGGGAGTTCAGGGCGGCGGATCAGCAGGTGCACGGCGGCTGCACCGTCTTCCAGTGCGGTGGCGGCGCTGTCCATCGCTGAGGCGCCGCCGCCTATTACGACAACATGCTTGCCGCGCAGCGCGGCGCCGTCCCAGAGATCCGACGAGTGCGCCCAGCGGTCGGCCGGCAGGCTGTGCGCCCAATCCGGCACCCAGGCGCCGCCGAGCCCGTCACGGCCAGTTGCCAGCACAATGTGACGGGCCAGCACCTGATAGGGGCGCTGCTGTTGGCTGTCATCCACCAGGTCCAACTGCGCCACGCCGTCGGCGCGGGGATGCACCGCCACGACACGCTGGCGGTTGTGCAGCACCACGCCGGTGGCGCGGCGGTACCAGCGCAGGTAGTCCATCCACTGCAGGCGCGGGATTTTGTCCAGCGCGGCCCAGGCCTCGCCGCCCCACTGGGCCTCAAACCAGGCGCGGAATGTCAGCGAGGAAAACCCCAGGGCCGGGCCGGTCAGTTCCTTGGGTGAGCGCAGCGTTTCCATGCGGGCCGTGGTGGCCCAAGGACCTTCAAAGGATTCTGGCGCCTGGTCGAAGATCTCGGCGCGCAGGCCCAGGTGAGCCAGTGCGGTGGACAGGGACAGGCCCGCCATACCGCCGCCGACCACCGCTACGTCCAGTACGGGCTGCCCCCGATGCGTCAGCGCGGGCGTCCAGGGCTTGGCAGGCAGGGCGAGCAGTTGCAGGTCGCGTCGGTAGCGGGCCAGCAGTTGGTCCAGGCCTTCTTGGTCGGCGGGGGCTGCGGTGTGCGGGGGCAAAGTTGTCATCAATGTCATCGTGTCGAGTTTCAGGGGCGGCGCGCGGTGCCGTCAGGCGTGGCGTGGGTCAACTGGCCCATGGCGCCAGGGGCCAGGATTTTGCAGCCGTTCACGCCGGCGGCGCTTGTGCGCAACGCATCGAGCAGGCCTTGGGTCTGCGGGGAAATGGTTTTACCCTGGGCCGTGAAGGCGCCAAAGTGAAAGGGGATCTCTACATCCAGCGGGCGATACACCAAACCTTCGAGCGGCGCGCCGCGCAAGGTCACCGGGTCGAGTATGGCCACGCCCAAGCCAGCGCGGACCAAAGCCTGCGCATTCATGGACGAGTTGGTTTCCACACCTATGGGGGTGTTGCCCGCCAGGCTTTGTTGCCAGGCGGCGTCTACCAGCTGCTTCAGGCGCATGGGGTTGTGCATGCCGATCAGGCGTTCGCCGGCCAGGTCGCGCAGGCGGATGCGCGGCGCGGCGGCCAGGCGATGATCGGCGGGCAACACGGCCAGGCAGGGAGCCTGCGCCACCCAGTGCAGTTGCAGCGCTTGGTGGTCCAGCGGCAGGCTGCACACGCCCACGTGGGCCAGGCCATGCAGCACGTCGTGCACGACCTTTTCGGGGCGCATGGAAAGTAGTTCAATCTTGCAGGTCGACAGTGCGCTGGCGCAGTTGGCCAGCGCGGTCGCCACCACGCCCAGTGACAACGCCTGCGTTGCCGCGATCAGCAAGGGTTGAGTTTCGGTGCACGGTGCCGATCGCGCCTGGTGCTCAATACGCCGCACGCTGCCCAGGATGCGTTCGGCTTCCTCGTACAGCGTGAACCCCAGCGGAGTGGGTGACACGCGTGGGCCATTGCGCTGCAGCAGCACGCCGCCCAGGCCTGCTTCCAGTTCCTGGATCTGACGACTAATGGCAGGTTGCGAGCGGTTTAGCATCCTGGCGGCACCCGTGATGCTTCCAATCGTCATGACCGCGACAAAGGCCTCCAATTGGCGAATTTCCATGGGTGCTCCAATCATGCAAGAAACGGATGATGACTTATCTTTTATGCTTTTAGTAAATAATAAATTTTAATTTGCTTATTTTGAAGCCTGGGCTTTCCCGATGCCCTGGGTGCGTCTTGCGTTGCGGCAAGGCCTGGCTGGCGAAACGCGGTGTCGAGAAGGTATATAGTCAGCAAGGGTGCGTATTTGCGCTGAATGCCCCGGGAGGCCTCGTGATCGAAAAACTCTTCACCGCGATTCTTCCGTCCATCGAGCACTTCCATTTGCTCGGCTATTGGGTGGGTTTTCTTGCAGCGCTGCTGGAAACCGCCTTGGGGGTGGGCCTGTTGCTGCCTGGGTCCACACTGCTGTTGGTGCTGGGCGCCTTGTCGGCCGGCGGGTATCTGGATGTTGGCGATTTGGTGTGGTTCGCAGTGGCTGGTGCGGTGCTGGGCGATAACATAAATTACTGGCTGGGTCAGCGCTATGGTCAGAAATGGGCGTGCAGCGGGGTTTGGTTTTTGACACCTGGTCATTTCGAGAAGGCGCGCTGGTTCTTCGACAGGCACGGTGCGCGCAGCGTGTTTCTCGGCCGCTTCATTCCCAGCGTCAAAGAGATCGTCCCGTTTATTGCCGGCTCGGTAGGCATGCATTACCGCACGTTTCTAATCTGGAACGTATTGGGCGCTATCGGCTGGGGGCTGCAATGGGTGGTTGGCGGCTACCTCTTCGGGCAGTCGCTCAAGCTGGCGGAAGCCTGGATGTCGCGCGCTGGCATGTTGTTGGTGCTGGTGTTGGCGGTGTGGGTGCTGTTGTGGCTGGTGCAGCGCTTCGTCGAGCGCCAGGGTCGCGAGGTGTGGCGGGTTGTGGTGTCGTTGGGCCGTTCACTGCGGGCGGCGCTGAGCCACAATCCCTATGTGCGCCGGTGGGTGCGGCGCCATCCTCATACCGTGCGGTTCTTCGCGGCGCGCGTGGACCGCTCGCACTTTTATGGTTTGCCACTGACGCTGCTTGCGCTGGCATTTATCTATGTGCTCGCGCTGTTTGGAGGTATTGTCGAAGATGTCGTCAATTCCGATCCCATCGTGGCGGTCGATCATGCCAGCGCCCAGTTGGTCGCCGCGTTCCGCGCGCCATCGGTCATTCCTCCTTTTGTCTGGATCGCCAATGTGGCGGCGATGCCGCTGGTTGGCGCTATGCTGGCTGTGGCATGCCTGCTGCTCTGGCTGCTTAACCGGGCCTATGCGGCGGCGGGCTTGCTGCTTTCCACGCTGGGCGGGGCGGCCTTCGTCACCTTGAGCAAATGGGCCTTTCATCGGCCCAGGCCGGTCGAAGCGGCGATACTTGAAACGTCCTACTCTTTTCCAAGTGGTCACGCCACGTCGGTCGTTGCCTTCTACGGCTTTCTAGGCTACCTGATGATCCGCACCACCACCCGCTGGAATGTGCGGGTGCACTTGTTCTTTGTCGTGGCGGGGCTGGTACTGCTGATCGGCTTGAGCCGCATTCTTCTGGGGGTTCATTATCTCAGCGATGTCTGGGCGGGGTATCTGGTCGGGGTGCTATGGCTGATCGCGGGCATTAGCCTCAATGAGTGGCTGGCCGTCAGCGGCCGGCTCACGTGGGATGCGCCGACTGGGCCGCGCCGAAAAATTGCGGGGCTTACGCTGGCGGCGGTTTCTATCGCAGGGTTAATCGGGTATGCCGTCACTAACAAGCAGCCCGTACGAGTGCCGCCGCCGGAGCCCAGCATGCAACTTGTTCGTTCGTTGCCGGATATTTTGCGGGCCGATGCGCTCTTGCAGACGACGACCTTGCTCGGTGTGCCTGGACAGCCGCTGGCGTTCGCCATCGTCGCGCCCGACAAGCATGCCCTGATCGTCGATCTGCGGCAGGCCGGCTGGCAGGCGGCGGATAAACCGTCCCTGCGCAACATGCTGCGCCTGATGGAAGAAGGCCTGGGCTACACCACCGCGCCGCTTGCGCCTGCCTTCTGGCGAGGCACGGTGAACGACCTGGCCTTCGAGCGACCAGTGCACGAGGCGCAGAGCAGGGCGTTGGCTACGGTGCGCCTTTGGTCCACGCCATACCGGGTCGGAAGCGATCAGGTATTCGTGGGTGTGGCGCGTGAGTATGCCGGTATTCGCTGGGGCATCGCACACACGATATCGCCCGATGTGGACGCCGCAGCGGACAGTTTCATCACGTCCCTTCATGCATTGGGGCGGCCTGTTGCCGCTTGCCGGCAGGCACTGGTTGCGCCGATGATCGGCACCTACCTGATGGGCGACCGTTTCTTCACGCGCGGAGAAATCCGGCTGGTTGATCTGAATGCCGGTACAGGTACGGGGCGGCTGTGTGGGCCTGGCGGCGCCCAGCGCCCCTCAAGCGGAGCAGGTGCGCCGTGAGAGCGAGTGCTGCCTGCTTAGCCGCGCCAGGTGCGTACGCGGCCAGTATCCACGTGTACGAAATTGCTTCCGGGGTAATAGCCTACGCCGCCGGCCTTGAGCGCCAGGGCGGCATCGCGCAGCTCGTCCAGCGGCACGCCGGGCAGCCGGATGTCGACCGCCTTGCCGTCCATATGCAGGCTGCGCCGGGCCACGCCGCCGCCGCGCGTGGTGCGCAGCCGCTCGTTGGTTTGCGGTGAACGGTAGCCCGAGATAATTTGATAGGGCGTGTGCACTTTCAGCGACGCACGAAGTGCGTACATGATGTCGTACAAGCCAGTGTCCATATTGCCGATGTGCCCCGAATAATGATCGCGCAGGAAGTGATCGAGATCGTTGAGCGCTTTGGGCACGTAGTCGGGGCCGACGGCGTAAATCAGCTCGATTTTTTCGTGGGTGTGGGTATGGTCCATCGCCAGGTTTCTGGAGGCGGACGAGATGGTTTGATAGGTGGCCCGGGCCACCGTGGGCATCGCGCCCAGAACGGCTACGCCCGAGGCGGCCGACAAAAAACGCCGGCGCGCGGCGCTGGGGGGAGTACGCATTGGCAAATCCGAAAAGTTGGTGCGGACATGGCACCCGGGAGCCGGGTGCGGCCGCGAGCCCTGGGGATGTGGCGCACGTTGCTGTGCACAGGCGCATCCGTTAGCGGGCACGACCGACATCGCGCAACGCCTGCTCGAGACGCGCATCCTGCTGGTAGATGTCGGGTAAAAAGTACACTTTACCACCATTCTTGACAATTGCTGTGCTGTAGGCGATCAGTACCGGTATTGGTTCGTCCAGTTTGATCGTGCGGGACTTGCCCGCCTGCATGGCCTGTTCGATGCGATCTACGGTCCATTCGGGGCTATTGTGCAGCACAAATAAGGCTAGCTGCACGGGTTGTTCAATGCGTATGCAGCCGTGGCTGAAGTCTCGCCGCACCTTCGAAAACAACTCTGGCGCCGGGGTGTGATGCAGGTAAATGTTCTGGTCGTTGGGGAAGATGAACTTAATGTCGCCCAGCGCGTTGCGCGGCCCCGGTCGCTGCCGGATGCGCCACTCGCCCCGCTGGGTGGCTTCAATGGCCGCGCTGCTCAGCGTGTTGACCACTTTGCCGTCGCGCGTCACAAATTCAAACCCTTGCTGCGTGAAATAGGCGGGGTTGCGGCGCAGCTTGGGCAGTGTTTCGCCGCGGGCGATCGATGGGGGTACATTCCAGTAGGGGCTGAACTCGATGAAACGCATGTCATGTAAAAAAATCGGCGTTCGGGTATCCAGCGCACTCCCAACGATTACACGCATTTCCAGGTCCAGCTTCACCTTGCTGCCTTGCGTTTCATAGGCCCGCAGCACGAACTCGGGGATGTTGACGACGACCATGCGCGGGCCATGCAGCAGAGGAGTCCAGCGCAGACGCTCCAGGGTTAGCGCCATCTGCGTTACGCGTTGTGCCGGCGTGACGTTCAGTTGAGCCAGTGTGGTCGCGCCAATCACGCCATCGCTATCCAAACCATGGCGTTCCTGGAAGCGTCGTACGGCATCGACCAACGCTCCCTCATACAGGGCGGGCACGGATGTGGATGCGGGTAGGTCTCCCAAGGCGGCAAGCCTTGCGGCCAGGGTAGGAAGGCCTGAGTACGCGTTACCCGGCTTGAGCGAGCGCCCGGGTAGCGGAGGCAGCGCGGTCTGCCAGGCCGGCGCCGGGGCCATTGCCCGGTAGGCATTCATCGCCGTGCGCAGCGACTCGTACATGGGTACTTTGGGCGCTGCGTCATCCAATGCCTGCCGCAAGCGGTTTGCCTGACGCGCGTTGGCGACCAGGCCTCGTGCGTCGAACGTGGAGAGCGGTGGCGCGTTGAAGCGATGCTGGAGCGCGTTTGGGCTTAGGCGACCCTGGCGCAGATCGCGCAGATAGTGGACGAGCGCTTCGTTAAGGGCGTTGTCCAGTCTCGCTGTAGCGGCTGCGTCGGCCGGCCTCTGTTCGGCCTGCTGGAAGGCCTGTGCCAACTCGGCAGCATGGTAATCCCGCGGGTTCAAGCCCTGCGATTCGGCGTCGGCAAGTGTCTTGAGGGCAAGTTGTGCATCGCTGCCCGGACGGCCGTTTTCGAACCAGGAGGGTATCGGCAGTTCGCGCAGTAACTCGCCTTCGAGGAGATCGGGATTGGAGATATTGATGCCCGGGATAATTTGTGGCGCTGCCACAGATGGACGCTGCGCGCCAGACGGAGCCGCAGGCGCCTGCGCGCCCGCGGACAGGGTACAGAGCGCCAGGGCGGCCCCACACAACACATTGCGACAGGCTGACTTCCAGTTTGAACGCATCATAGGCCGGGTGCGAATGGCTAATGACCCATTGTCCCATAGCTGCGTTCAGTCTGCCCGGCGCGCTGGCTGTCTTCTGTGCTCGTCAACGCCGCCGGCCCAACAGCATGCGTGTCAGGGTGTTGTCCCCCAACAGGTAATGGTGATACAGCGCGGCCAGCGCGTGCAGGCCCACCAAGGCGTAGCCGAGGGAGGCAATCGATTCATGCACGTCTTTCAGGATGTCGGCCAGCGATTCGTTGGGGTTGAGCACAATGGGCAGGGGCATGCCCCAGGCGGACACGGCGTGACCGTCCGCGTTCAATGTCAGCCAGCCGGTAACCGGCAGGACGAGCAGCATCGCGTACAGCAGCGCGTGCAAAGCATAGGCCACGCTCTGCTGCCAGTGGGGCGGCGGAGGCTCAATCGCAGGGGCGCCCAGCAAGCTGCGCAGGGGCAGGCGGATCACCGTCAGCGCGAGGATCGTCGCGCCGATCGAATAATGCAGCGTCTTCATCCCTTCGCGGCCGGCGCTGCCTTTGGGGAAGATGTCCTTGAACTCCATCAGCGCATAAGCGCTCACGACGAGGATTACTGTGAGCCAATGCAAGGCGATGAGTAGACGGCTGTAGCGGGTAGATATTGGGCTGGATGACATATACGGTCTCCACGTGCTGAAAGCGCAACAGTTGATGGTTGCATCATCCCATTCGCTTCATGAATGCAGCATGAACGCTGCACAATAGCGGAATTGGACAGTTGAATAGCCGTATACCTCTGAGTCCCGTCCATCATGAATACAGCGCCGGCATCGAACAAAGGTATAACACCCGTCAAGGTTCCACCGGGTGTCTGGATCTTGGGCTTCGTCAGTATGCTGATGGACATTTCCTCGGAGATGATCCACAGCCTGCTGCCGCTGTTCCTGGTGGGTACGCTTGGGGCAAGCGCCTTTGTGGTCGGCATGATCGAAGGCCTGGCCGAGGCGACGGCCCTGATCGTCAAGGTGTTTTCGGGCGTGCTCAGTGATTACATCGGCAAGCGCAAGGGTCTGGCGGTGTTCGGCTATGCGCTGGGCGCTGTCACTAAGCCGTTGTTCGCGCTGGCGCCCACAGCAGGCGTTGTGTTGACTGCGCGGCTGCTGGATCGGGTAGGCAAAGGTGTGCGGGGCGCGCCGCGCGATGCGATGGTGGCCGACCTCGCGCCGCCGGAAATCCGCGGCGCGGCGTTCGGCCTGCGCCAGTCACTCGATACAGTAGGGGCTTTCCTGGGTCCGCTGCTGGCGGTTGGTTTGATGCTGCTTTGGGCCAACGATTTCCGCGCTGTGTTCTGGGTGGCAGTCATACCGGGCGTGCTGGCGGTGGCGCTGCTGGTCTTCGGAGTGCGTGAACCCGAGCGTCATGGCGGCGCAAAGCGCGGCAATCCGATCCGCCGCGAGAACCTGCGGCGCCTGAGCGGCGCCTATTGGTGGGTAGTGGGCGTCGGCGCCGCCTTTACCCTGGCGCGATTCAGCGAAGCCTTCCTGGTACTGCGCGCGCAGCAAAGCGGCGTGCCGGTGGCGCTGGTGCCGCTGGTGATGGTGGCCATGAATGTTGTGTATGCGGTGACGGCCTATCCGTTCGGCAGGCTGTCGGACCGCATGAGCCACCGGACACTGCTGGCGCTGGGCCTGGTGGTGCTGATTGCGTCTGATCTCGTGCTTGCGCTGGACAGGCATTGGCTGACGGTGCTGGGCGGCGTGGCCCTGTGGGGCGTGCATATGGGCATGACGCAAGGCTTGTTGGCAACCATGGTTGCCAACACGGCGCCCGCCGATCTGCGCGGCACGGCCTTCGGCCTGTTCAATCTGGTAAGCGGGCTTGCCATGCTGGTTGCCAGCGCTGTCGCGGGCCTGCTGTGGGACAAGCTGGGCGCGTCATTCACCTTTTACGCGGGCGCCGGTTTCAGCGTGCTGGCCCTGCTGGGTTTGCTTAGAAGGGTATAGCCGGCAGATTCAACCACCGCAGATGCGTTGTGGCGCCGGCCAAACCTTACATACAGGTATGCGCGGTCATTTCCAGTATCCGTTGGCGGCGGCAATGGTCTGAAAATTGATGGCCACGACCTGCGACGCGGCAATGAGGGCATCGGCATCCTCGCCGTATTCGGGCCTCAGACGATCGCGTACCTCGGCCGAGGGCTGCGTGTATTTCACCGCCATGCGCGAGAGTTTGATGGCCAGCTCGTAGCCTTCCTGAGGTGTGGGGGTGTGAAGGGACGTAAGCCAGGTATCTGCCATCTTGGGTCTCCTTGAGTGTTGAAGTTCTATGTCGGCGGGTCATTGTGACATACGCCCGTCTCACCGCTTCAATAACCCCAATGGCGTTGCCGTCATGGGCGGATTTGATTTATCTCATCGTTCCCGTATTGGGGTGTTGTGCTTGCATAAAGATATCTTTAATATGTATCTTCAATTCATGGCGGCTGGGCGCCGCACCTTTCATGTTTGTCGATCAAAAGGAAATATAGATGGAAACCGGAATGCTGAAACTGTCTGGCCTGAAGAACACCCAGTGCGCCGAGACGATTGCGCAGGCCATCAATGCGGTGGATGGCGTGAGTGACGTCAGGGTTTCGTTTGAAGCCAGCAGGGCAACGGTAACGTATGACGAGGGCAGGGTTTCCCTCGTCGGCCTGAAGCGCGTTGTAGAAGATGCAGGCTATCAGATCGCCAAGCCGGTGCACGGCGAAGATGGCGCCTGCTGCGGCGGCTGTGGCGGCTAAGCACTCGCGCAGTCGCAGTTTTCATCGGGGCGTGGCGCCCGCGCAATGCGGGCGCCACGGTTACTGTTCCGGCGCAGTAAACTTTTATGTTTTGCGCTGCCGGGACGTGTCATGCATAAATTGCTGCCCATCGCTTTATTGTTCATGTCCAACGTGTTCATGACGATTGCGTGGTATGGGCACCTCAGGTTTCCCCACAGTTCCCTTGTCAAGATCGTGTTGATCAGTTGGTCAGTGGCGCTGCTCGAGTACTGCCTGGCCGTGCCGGCCAATCGCATTGGCCACACTGTGTATTCGGCCGCCGAACTCAAGACGATACAGGAAGTCATCACACTGATTGTGTTCGCCGGGTTCTCGGTGTGGTACCTGAAAGAGCCGCTAACCGTGAACCATCTGCTGGGGTTTGTGCTGATTTCTGCGGGCGCCTACTGCATTTTCAAAGGGCCGTTCTGAGCCGTCCGCGGGTCGTCGCATGGGCCTTGACGCTTAGCCGCTCAATAATGGGGTGGAAGCTCGTCGCGCGGGTTGCGGGGCAGGGCTGGGCCGTCTGGTACTTGCTCGCGCAACACATGTAGCTCGCGCGCCAGCCATTCAATCTGCTGTTGCTGCCTGAAAATAGTCTGGTTCAGTTGGTCGAGCAGGTCGTCTGCGTAGGCGGCCTTGACCTCCAGCTCGGTCAGGCGTTTTTCGATGCTTGTGGTGTTGTCCATGGTCGGTGCGGATGGCGGGTTTCAGGATGTGCTGCGGGGGGCGGTGCTGGCCGCTGCGCCGGGCGTAGACTGTAGCGCGGTGGCCGCGCGGGCCGCGCGTTCTCGTTCGACGCGTTCTGTAACGTCGCGTGCCATGGCGACAGACCCCACCGCGGCGCCGCTGGCGTCGCTTACCAGTGCGAACGTCATTTCCACATAAAGCTTACTGCCGTCTTTGCGCAGGCCTCGCGTTAGGGTAGGCTTGCCCTGCAGCTTCAGTGTGCCGCGCGCCATGGCTGCATCGAAGCCGGCCCAGTGCGCGGCGCGCAGATGCTCGGGGATGATGATGTCCAGGCTTTGCCCTAGGGCTTCGGCGGCGCTGAAACCGAACAGCGCACGCGCTGCGCCGTTCCAACGGCGAATTACCCCTTTTGTATCCGCAAAAATCAGGGCATCGGAGGTTTGCTCGATGATCCATTCCGCGAGAGCAGGGGCGTTTGTCATGATCAGGTCCGGGTGGTTGAGGGGCGCGCGAGCCGTGCAAAGCCAGTGTACGGCAACTCATCGCAGGGTGTGCGTATTCCCCCTTGGTGCACATCCCTCATCGCATTCGCATTCCGCGCATCGCTTGCATGCCAACAGAATCGGATGCATTCTGTCTTTTTTGTTTGTATGCATTGCGTTCCAGGTGGCGGGGCATGTGCCTGGCCTGCGGGAGGCCTTATGCGCAGAAAATGGGTTTATGTCGCCCTGGGGGGCGTAATTGTGGTGCCACTGCTGGCGGCGCCTTTCATCCTGGCGCCCGGCCCAGTGGCCGCGGGCGCACCAGCGGCGGTGGCCGTGGGTGCGGTGGAGCAGGCCGCTCTGATCGAAGCCATGCGCCCCGTGCGGCGCGGGCGGCCTGTCATTGCACTTGTGGCCAACAACCAGGGCACAGAGGTGGCGGATTTTCTGGTGGCCTACGGTGTGCTGCGCCATGCCGATGTGGCCGACGTCACCGTTGTTGCGCAGGATAGCAGCCCGGTACAGTTGTATCCGCCCAAGATCAGTATTGTGCCGCAGACGACGCTGGCCGCCTTCGATCAGCGCTACCCCAACGGCGCCGATTACGTCGTTGTCCCGGCGATGGAGCCGCCAGACGGCGCCGGCTTGACGCGTTGGGTCAGCGAGCAATACCGCAAGGGGGCGCACGTGGTGTCGATCTGCAATGGCTCGCGCACGCTGGCGGCTGCTGGCCTGCTTGATGGTCGGCGCGCCACCGCGCACTGGTACAGCAAGCGCGCATTGCGTGAAGAGCATCCCACGATGCGGTGGGTGTCTGACAGGCGCTATGTCACAGACGGCCGCATCACCACATCAACGGGCGTAACAGCGAATGTGCCGGTGATGATGGCGTTGGTGGAGGCGATTGGCGGCCGTGAAACTGCTACGCGCGTCGCCCATGAGTTGGGCGTAGCACATTGGGATGCGCGGCACCGCTCATCGGCATTCGTGCTCACTGCGGAGCACAAGAAAACCTTCATTCGCAACACCTTGGCGTTCTGGCAGCACGAAACGGTGGGGGTGCCGCTGCAGGCAGGGGTGGATGAGGTCGCGCTAGGCCTTACGCTTGATGCCTATGGCCGTACCGCGTTGGGCAAGACGGTGGCGGTGGGCGTGGATGACGGCGCTGTGCGCAGCCGTCATGGCCTGACGATACAGCCCGCGCGCACGGACAGTGGAAAGGTGGACTACCTGTTGCCGCCTCCTAGTGATAAGGCGCCGGCGAGTGTGATGGCGGGCCTATTGCCCGATATCCAGGCCCGCTATGGGCCGCATACGGCGGGCATTGTGGCATTGACCATGGAATATCCGTGGCAGCGCAGTGCATCCATGACGCAATGAAGCGGCAAAGCGGTGAAGCGGTGAAGCCACATTACCGTCCGATTATTTCGACTCTCCGCAGCGCAACTGCTCCACGTCCACTGCCCATGTTCGGCACGGCTAAGGGGCGCCCAGCAGCGAAATAAACCGCTGCGCGCTGATCGGCAGGCGGTTGTTTTTTAGCGTGATAAGGGTGAGCTGGGTGTTGATACCCGGGTCTACCAGTGGCACTAGAATGGGCATGCCCGCTAACCCCAGTTGGCGGAAGCTGGCGGGCGCGAATGCCACACCCATGCCGCGTTGCACCATCAGCAGCATGGGCAGGGTCTCGACCCCCCAGTAAATGACATCGGGCGTGTAACCCGCCACTTGGCAGGCGGCGATCAGGCTGTCGGCAATGCCACGGCCAGGCGGGGTCGTGTGCATCAAGAATTTCTCTTCGCGCAGGTCTCCGATGCGGATGCCTGAGCACCCAGCCAGTGGGTGGCCATGCGGCAACGCCACGCACAGGGGCTCGTCTGTCAGTATGCGCGTGTCCAGGTCGCTGGCTGCATAGAAGCTGCGGCAGATGGCAAAATCAAGCGCTCCGTCGCGCAAGCGCTGCATCAACGTGGCGGTTTCGCCTTCCTGTACCCGTACGTTGATGTCCAACGCGTCGCGGGCCAATTGCGTCATCACGTCGGGGATCAGAAACAGGCTGGCGGCCGTGGAGCAGCCCACCCTGACTGTGCCGCGCGCGCCGGCATGAACTTCGCCCAGTTCGCGTTGTATTGCGCTCATGGTGGTGAGTAATTCTTTGGCGCGCAGATAGAACAGCTCACCTGTTTGCGTGGGCACGAGGCGGTTCGCCTCGCGATCGAACAAGGTCACGCCCAACTCTTGCTCCAGCTTGCGGATCAGTACGCTGAGCGGTGGTTGTGTCATATGCAATGCTTCGGCGGCGGCCGAGACGCTGCCTTTTTCAAATACTGCGATGAAGCACTGAAGGCGTCGGCGATTCATACTATATTTTTAAAGTATAGAGATGCTATAAATTATATATTGGACACTATGCTGGACGATTCCTATACTGCTTTTCATCCGCCCGGAAGAGGCCGGGCCGGCAGAACCAGGAGACACCGTTCATGCAACCCCTTCGTCGTAAAGTAGTTGGTTTGATAATCACTGGCATGTTGGCCGCCGCGGCTGGCGTGCCGGCCGCGTACGCTGCCGATGCCTGGCCGTCACGCATGATTCGCGTGGTTGTGCCGTACCCGCCCGGCGGTTCGGCTGATTTGCTCGGGCGTTTGGTCGCCAAGAAGCTGAGTGAGGCTGAACCCGGCGCCAAGGTGGTGGTCGAGAATATCTCGGGTGGCGCAACGGTGCCCGGCGCGCTTTCCGTTCTTAAAGATCCGGCCGACGGGCACACGCTGTTCATGGCCAGCGACAACACGCTCAACCTGAACCACTGGCTGCTCAAAAACCCCGGCTACGACGCCGACAAGGATTTCACCCCGGTCACGGTGCTCAATACCTATCCCCACTGGCTGATTGTGAATCCTAACGGCAAACACAAGGATTTCGCCAGCTTTGTAGACTATATCCGCGCCAATCCGGGCATGGCCTCGATCAGCGTGAATACCGTGGGCGGATCGGCTTATCTGGCGCTGGATGCATGGCGCCGCGCCAACAAGCTGGATTTCATGATCGTGCCTTATCGCGGTTCGCCCCCGGCAGTCACCGACCTGATCGGCGGCCAGACCGATGCGCACGTGGACGTGGTGGGTTCGTCGGTGGCGCTGGCCCGCGGCGGCAAGGTTAAGCCCATTGCCGTGCTCCAAACGGATCCGCTGGACGAGTTCCCCGATGCCGCCACGCAGAATTACGATGATCCCAAAGCCTTGACAGTGCGCGCCAACCTTTCTGTTGTGGTGCGTAGCGGCGCACCCCAGCCGGTCATTGACAAGATCTACGCGATTCTCAACAAGGGCGTCAAGGATCCAGACTTTGTAAAAGCGCTGGCCGACTTGAAATATCCGGCCGTAATGATCGAACCGGCAAAGGCGCAAGCGTTTGTGCGCGGGGAAACCCAGCGCTACGGCAAGCTGGTGGCGGAATCTGGGCTTGAGAAGCAATAAATAACCTCACAGGCAGGTATTTGTTTTCCCCGGGAGTTCATTGATGAAATTCGCGATCGCCCTGATTCGCCACGAGACAAACACATTTTCTCCGCTACCTACCGAGCTGAAGGACTTCTGCCGAGGCACTGGCGGCCTGGACGGCCCGGTGTATGGCGAAGCGGCGCGCCTGGCGTGTGAAAACACCAACAGTGCAGCCGCCGCCTACTTGGATTTGGCGCACGAGTTGGGTGCGCAGGCCGAGTTTGCGGTGTGCGCCAATGCCGTGCCGAGCGGCATTGTGACGCGCGACGCTTTCGAAACCTTGTGCGACGCCGTGGTGAACACTGTACAGGGTTGCGACGCTGTGCTGCTGGATCTGCACGGTGCCATGGTAGCTGAAGGGTATCCGGACGCCGAGGGCGAGTTGCTGCGACGCGTGCGCGAAGCGATTCCGCCCAGCGTACCAGTCGGCGTGGCGTTGGATTTTCATGCCAATTTCAGCCCCGCGCTGATCAAGCATGCTTCTGTGATCGCCGGGTACTGCACTTACCCCCATATCGATGTCTACGAAACTGGCGCGCGTGTCGGGCGCAGCATTGTAAAAATGCTGCATGCAGAGGCGGCGCCGGTGCTGCTGTGGCGCCGCCTGCCCATGCTGACGCATATGCTGCGCCAGACGCCGCTGCAGCAGCCGATGCAGGACATCATGGCGCGTGCCATGCAGGCCGAAGCCGACGGTCTGGTGCTGAACGCATCTGTATTCGGTGGTTTCCCCTTGTCGGACATTCCGCACGCAGGCTTGTCGATTGTGA
Source organism: Pusillimonas sp. TS35 (assembly GCF_009857885.1). Taxonomy (GTDB): domain Bacteria; phylum Pseudomonadota; class Gammaproteobacteria; order Burkholderiales; family Burkholderiaceae_B; genus Allopusillimonas; species Allopusillimonas lactea. The sequence goes on from NZ_WWER01000001.1 coordinate 314,284, forward strand.
TTGTGGCCGACGAAGGTAAAACCGCCGAGGCTCGCGCGTTGCTGGATGAGCTTGCGGAAATGGCCTGGGAGCGTCGGGAACAGTTCATTTTCCCGGTCGAACCGGTTCAGGCGTCCATTGCGCGCGCCAAGGCATTGGAAGAAGGCCCGGTACTCCTGATCGATCACGGTGACAACTGCGGCGCCGGTGGCATTACTGACGTCATGGATGTGCTGGAAGAAGTCCTGCGCCAGGGCTTGGAGGATGTGGTGGCCGGGCCCTTCCGTGATCCGGAAACGGTCGATGCGCTTTTTCGCGCTGGCATCGGTGCGCAGGTCACAGTACAGGTGGGCGGCAGGACGGATATGCCGGCGCTGGGTCTGAAAGGCCGGCCGCTGACGCTGAGCGGTACGGTGCACACCTTGACGGACGGCAACTATGTGGTGACTGGCCCCATGTTTACCGGCATGAAGCTATGCCTGGGCCGCACCGCAGTGCTGAAAGTCGGCTCAGTGCTAGTGTTCATTTCAGAGCGCGCACAGGAACCCTACGATACGGGCGTTTTTACGCACGCCGGGGTGGATCCCGCTGCTTGCAAGTATGTGTTGCTTAAGTCTCGCCAGCACTTCAGGGCCGGTTTTGGGCCGTTTGCGAGGCACGTGGTGCTGGTAAGCGGGCCTGGCGTCTGCAGTTCGGATTACAGCCTGTTCCCCTTCCAGCATCTGGCTCGGCCAATTTATCCGCTAGACGCCGAGACGACGCCCGATGATGGCGAAAGCTTGGTTTCGCCATCCGGCGTGCAGACCACGGCTGAATGATAACGGCGCCGGGATAATACCCGCGTCCATCCCGTAGGGTACAGCCTCCGCGCCCTGCGAGCAGTTTACTTCCAGAACGGCGGCAGGCTGGCGAGCTGCTTGAAGGCCCGGTGCGCCCGCGCCGCCGGGGTTTCCAGGCGGGCACAGATCCAGCCTACGGCAAACCAGGCGGAGGGCGTGCTCTCGGTGAGCGCTTGGTAGCCTTCGCGTGCCACAACCAAGTCATTGATCTCGCCCAGCTCATCCTGAATAACCGCCAACTGCTTCAGATAGCGCTTCATAGGGCCGCGCCGGAACAGGCCAGCCGTAAAGGCGAGCCCGTAACGCAAGCGTTTTACCCGCTTGCGCAATGTGTGCCGGGCGTCGTCATTCATTGCTTCGATGCGGATGCCGTCGTGAACGATATGTTTGTGCAGTGCGCGCAGCGTTTTTCTGGCCCGGCCTACGATATCGACGGACGCCACGTCGGGTGACCCAGGCTCATCGCCTGTGGTGGCCTGGCAAGGGGCTGCGGGGTTGGCAAGTGCCACGGCCCATTCCAGCAGATCAAGCTGCCACACCTGAAAATCCCTGGACCTGGCCGCATCGCGAGCATTGAATGAGTCGTCCGCCGGGCGCAGCGTGACGCTCGGCATACCGGCCGCCTCCAGTCGCGGCGCAATGCTGTCGCGCAGGACGTCATGGTCGCGTGCAGCGCTGAAACTGCGGAAATGCACCTCGGCTGCATCTTGCAGGGCGGTGGAGGGAGGTACAGGCCAGCCTTCGAATAACCGCCATGCCGAACGCAGCCGTCGAATGCCTACACGCAGCTGGTGCAGGTGCTCCGGGCCCGATTGCGGCGGCTGATCGATGCCGGTATCCACCTCGGCCAGCATGGCGGCATTACGCACAATCTGGTCGTAGCAGTTGCTGGCGATACGCGCTAGCGCCCGGGCAGGCTCGTCGCGGCGCGTCCAGGTGAACGCATCCGCCTGCCGCGGCGCCCAATAGCAGGCGGCGGCCAGTTGGAATGCCGGCGCTGGGTCTGCATCCTGTTCGTCGTTGAGGCAGGCATTGGCTTCGGCCAAGCGGTCACCGCGTTCGGCCTTGCTGCGTGCATCCAGCACCAAGCCATGGCGCGCCAGCCAGCGGCGCGCCAGGTCGAACACCGCCCGCGTGCTGCCGGACATACGTTCGAATTCGAGCTCGTCGACAGGCACCGCCAACTGGCCTGACTGGATGCGGCCTGTATCGTGGGCAAGCTCCACTTGGCCATGGCGGGTGCGGATCATACGCGTCAGGCGCAGCACATCGGTTTCGTACCGTACGGCGAGCTCGCCATCGAGCTCCGCCAGTATCTCTCCGGCCGGCGAGCCCTCGTATACACTGAGATCGAGGGTTGGCCCCGCGGCAGTATGATTGAGTTCGATGCGCGAAAGCGGGTCGGCGCCCGCCATCTTGAATGTTTGCACCCACTTGCGCCCTTCGAGGCGGATTCTGAGTGCGGCGTGCTTCCGCGCCAGCATCCGCTGCGGGGTATCGAAGTACAGCGCGCGCAGATGCGTTCTGCGTGGCCCCGGAAGCGCCGCCAACTGTGCATGCACAGACTTGCGCGCAGCCACCGGAATGTGCAGCTTGATTTCTTGTTCAAGCATATAGACCTTGCTCTTCTTGCCAATGGACACGGCGTTTTGCCCACCCCCGCGTTCAGGGCACTGCCCGTTGATTGCCGGCAGTTGTGGAAGTGGAATGCGCCCGAGCACGCATAAAGATAGTCTATGTCAGTTTTGTGTCAACCGTGTGAACACTGTAACAACTGGGTTGATGAGCCCATATTAGGGCATTTGGCCGAGGCAAGTAAGCCGAAGCGCATTAACGTTTAGCGATATACCCTATATAAAACTTAAGTTTTGTTAAGTTTAGAGACTAAAGGGATACACTGAAAACGTTTTCTATTAGTCTACGCGAGTGAACTTCTAACCAAAGCAAGTGTTGCCAGGGAGGGGGTCGGGATGCCAAGCCGTCGCGTCACCTATATTTACGCCACAAAAGGAGGGCGCCTCGCATTTATTGATGTCGCTGACGTGGACGACGGTGGCAGCGTAGTGCTGTTGCAAGGTTATATCGTCGAAAATGATGGGAATCAAACAATAAAGCGGGCGCAGCGCTGGGATGCCAGCGGCAAGGTCATCGATTCGGACAACTCCGGCGATGACCTGCTGGCGCAGGTGTAGGCGCACTCAACTGGCGCGTGCCTGAACTGGCCCTTGCAGCTCTGCCAGCCGGCGCTGCTGATGGATCAGATCGACAATGCCTGATTCTGGTTGATAGCCATCCACCAGGTTGAAAAACAATGTCCGCACCGTGGGGTAGTCGTGGTGCTTGATCGCACGGTCCAGCTGCGCCAGCGCCTGTATGAGTGCTTCCCACTCCAGGCGTTTTTCGTTCGCCCGCATGATCATGGGGTGCTCGGTTTCGGTGACGTTATCGCCGATCAGCAATTCTTCATACAGCTTCTCACCCGGACGCAGGCCGGTATATTCGATCATGATGTCGCCGTCGGGCCGCTGGGGCGTGCGCACAGTGAGGCCGGATAGCTGGATCAGTTTTTCGGCAAGTTGGGCAATTTTCACGGGCTGGCCCATGTCCAGTACAAACACATCGCCGCCTGCGCCCATTGAGCCTGCCTGGATCACCAACTGGGCAGCTTCGGGTATGGTCATGAAATAGCGCGTGATGTCGGGGTGCGTCACGGTGACCGGGCCACCCCTGCGGATTTGCTGGCGAAACAGCGGGATCACCGAACCCGACGATCCAAGCACATTGCCGAAGCGCACCATGGTAAAGCGCGTGTTGTTGCTCACCGGCGCCTGCCTGGCGCTGTCGTGCAGCGTGACGCGCCGCTCGGCGGCAAGCGCCTGCAGCACCAGTTCGGCCAGCCGCTTGGTGCTGCCCATGATGTTGGTGGGGCGCACCGCTTTGTCGGTGGAAATCAGCACAAAGTTGCTGACGCCGGCTTGCACGGCGGCCTGCGCCGCGTACAGCGTTCCGAAGGTGTTGTTGACAATGCCTTCCGCAATGTTGCGTTCCACCATGGGCACGTGCTTGTAGGCAGCCGCATGGTAAACCGTATCGACATTCCAGCTCTGCATGACCTCGAGCAGGCGGTGCTGGTTGCGCACCGACCCCAGCACAGGCACCAACTGTATCGCCTTGCCGGAGTGCCGCAGGTAATTTTCCAGTTCTTGCTGGATCTGGTATAGGCCATACTCTGAATGCTCGAACAGAATCAGGGTGCTGGGGGTGTTGCGCATGATCTGTCGGCACAGTTCGGCGCCGATGGAGCCGCCCGCGCCCGTTACCATCACTGTCTGGTCCTTGATGCAGCGCTCGAACAGGGCGATGTTGGGCTGCACGGGGTCGCGGCCGAGCAGGTCGTCGATGTCGACGTCGCGCAATTCCTCGACCTTGACGCGGCCGCTGGCCAGATCCATGATGCCGGGCAGCGTGCGTACAGATACTGGATAGCGCGTCAAAGCCTCGATGATGTCGTGTCGGCGGGTGCGTGGCGCCGAGGGGATCGCAAGCAGTATCTCGTCGGCATCGGTCTCGGCCAACATGCGGCCGAGATTGCGGGGGTGGTACACGGGCAGGCCCGACATTACCCGCTTTTCCAGATCCGGGTTGTCGTCCACAAAGGCGACCGGCACCATCTCGTGCCCCGAAAGCAGTGCCTGCACCAGTTGGTTGCCCGATGCACCCGCGCCATAGATGATCACCCGTGGCCGGTTGTCCCCGCGCCGTTTGTTGCGCGGTGTGATCGCCAGCAGGGTTTGCGGATCCGCATTGAAATACTGCCGCATCAGCGCGCGCAGTCCGCCCACGAAAAGCAGGCTGAGCATCCAGTAGATGATGACCACCGAACGCGGTATGACAGCGGGCGGGTTGCCGTAGATATAGATACTCAGCGCAAGCAGGGCGGCGCTGGTTGATACGGCCCGGAAAATCACGCTGAAGGCCTGGTTGCCGAGATAGCGCGTGACGGCGCGGTAAAGGCCGAAGCGATGAAACAACGGCAGAGCCAGCACGGGGGCGAGTATGAACAGCCAAGCGTGCCCGCCGAATGGTTCGATGCGTCCGGCATCGTCCAGCCTGATGTAGAAAGCAAGCCATAGCGCCAGCCAGATCAGCGCCACATCGGCGCACACCTGCAGCAGGCATTTCTGGCCGCGAGGCATTGAGACCAGGCGCCGGCGCATGTCCGGAACACCCTTGTGAGATTGCGTAATCACGGTATTCATCCCCTATTCACTGCCGCATGCATCACTTGTTCAAGTGCTGCGCATGTGCGGGCGATCTCATCCTCACTGAGCGTGGGATGGACCAGGAACATCAGCGAGGTCTCCCCCAGCTCGCGGGCCACCGGCAGGCGTTCACGCGGCCGCCAACTGGTATTGTCGAACGCCTTCTCCAGATAGATTTCCGAGCAGGAGCCGGCGTAGCACGGTACGCCCAGGGCATTGATCTCCTGGATGATGCGGTCGCGGCTCCAACCCTCTCGCAGCGCATCGGGCTCTGCGAACACATAGCATTTGTAGGCTGCATGTTCGATGTCTGCCGGTATATCGGGTACACGAAGGCCAGGCAGGGTGCGGGCGCAGTCCCATATTCGCTGGGCATTAGCGAGCCGCGCGGCCTGCCATTGCGGCATGCGTTCGAGTTGGATCAGCCCGATGGCGGCCTGGGTTTCCATCATCCGCCAGTTGGTGCCGAAGCCTTCATGCAGCCAGCGGTAGCCGGGCGGATGGTCGCGTTCGTAGACGGCGTCCCAGCTCTTGCCGTGATCCTTGTACGACCACATGCGTTTCCACAGACTGCTGTCCTGCGTGGTGGCCATGCCGCCTTCGCCCCCGGTTGTCATGATCTTGTCCTGGCAGAACGACCACGCGCCGATATCGCCGATACTGCCGACGGGCTGCCCCTTGTAATGCGCGCCGTGGGCTTGCGCGCAATCTTCAATCACCTTCAGGCCATGTTCGCGCGCCAGTTCCATGATGGGATCCATGTCGCATGGCCAGCCCGCAAGGTGAACGCAAATAATGGCGCGTGTACGAGGCGTGAGCACGGTGCGTATGGTATCGGCCGTGATGTTCTGCGAGTCGCGGTCGATATCGGCGAACACGGGTGCAGCCCCTGCGTTGACGATGGCCGAAGCTGAGGCCAGGAAAGTGCGGGGCGTGACAACAACCTCGTCGCCGGGTCCGATTTCCAGCGCCTTGAGCGCGACATCTAGGGCGAGTGTGCCGTTGGCCAGCGCAACCGCGTGGGCGGTTCCCGTCCATGTGGCGAACTCGCGTTCGAATTGGCGGCATCGTCCGCCCGTCCAGTAGTTGACACGGTTCGACAGGATGACATCTCGCACCGCATCGGCTTCGTCCGTAGTGAAGCTGGGCCATTCGGAGAACGCGGTATTCAGCATGAGGGGTTCCTTGCAAGTAATCGAGCGGGGTTGCCGGCGACAGTAGTGCCGGGCGCGACATCCCGGGTGACGACCGCGCCCATGCCAATGACGGCGCCGCGGCCAATCACCAGCGGTGCGCCGGGGCGACCCTGCCGGATGACCGCGCCCGCACCGATATAGGCATGGTCGTGGATATGAATATTGCCGTTGCACATGACGCCTGGCGCGAAGGTGACGTAGTCGCCGATTACGCAATCGTGCTCGACGTAGCTATACAAATTGGCGTGGAAATGGCGGCCGATACGGATGTTGCTGGTGAGCGTGACGAAAGGGCTGAGTAATGCGCCTTCGTCGATCTGTACATCGTCCATGACGACTGCATTATCCGCACGCACCGACCAGGGTTGGATGCCGTCCCGCGCGCAGCGCTGCGCCAGGGTTTCGCGCACCTGCCCCGAAGCAATGGCGAGCGCTGCATGGCGCGCATTGGCCGGGGTGGCGAGAAATTGCGCATAAGTCATGCAGCGCTGGCCATTGACGATTTCCGCCGCAGGGGCGTCGTCGATGAACACCAGGTGTGCGGGGTCTACGCCCTGCGATGCAAGCAGATGGCGTGCAAGCGGCATGATGCCGCGTCCGCAGCCGCTGGCGCCATAGATGGCATAGAGCGCGTGCGTATTGAGGCGGTCGAAGGGCGCTGTCATCGGTTCTCGGCCTCCATGGCGCCGCGGCGTGAGCCGGTGAACCGGGGCATGGTCGCTTCGCCTGCGGCACTGACGCCGTCGCGTGCCAGCACCTTGGCGGCTGTCATCCACAGTATCTTCAAATCCAGCGCGAACGACCGATTGCTCACATACCAGGTGTCCAGTTCGAATTTTTCTTCCCAACTGATGGCGTTGCGGCCATTGACCTGTGCCCACCCGGTAACGCCCGGGCGTACGGCGTGCCTGCGGTATTGCACTGGGGTATAGAGCGGCAGGTACTCCATCAGCAGCGGCCGGGGGCCCACCAGGCTCATGTCGCCTTTCAGCACATTCCAAAGCTCAGGCAGCTCGTCGAGGCTGGTGGCGCGGAGCATGCGGCCAAAAGGCGTCAGCCGCTCGGCATCGGGCAGGGGCGTGCCGCTTGCGTCATGGGCGTCGCGCATGGTGCGGAACTTGACCATGCGAAATGGCTTGCCATTGAGGCCGGGTCGCTCTTGCCGAAACAGCACTGGGCTGCCAAGTTTGGTGCGCACGCGCCAGGCAATCAGTGCTATCACAGGTGACAGCACCGCAAGCAATACGGTGGATATCAGAATGTCGAAGCTGCGTTTAAGCATGGTCGTGCGTGGCGTTGAGGTTGCGGGCGCGTGCGTGGGGGCGCCGGGGTGCCGGGGCGGCGGGTACCTGCATAGCGGTCAGCATGGCGGTGTTCACCTTTCGCACGTCGTATTTTTCGCGGGCGATGGAGAGCGAGCGTGCACCCATGCGTGCCGCCAGGGTAGGGTCGTCCAGAAAGCGCTGCATGGCTTGCGCCAACTCGGCTGCGGATTTCACCGAGACCAGGTAGCCGTTGTCGCCTTCTGTGACGGTTTCACGGCACCCCGGCGCATCGGTGGTAATGATCGCGCGGCTCATGGCCATGGCTTCCAGCACCGTGCGTGGCGTGCCTTCGCGGTAAGAGGGCAGTACATATACGGTGCTGTCGGCGATGGCTGGACGCACGTCGTCGAGCCGGCCCAGATAGTCGATCACACCGGTCTGGATCCAGTTATCCAATTCGTGCTGGCCGATGGCATCGGGGTTTTCGTCTATCCAACCCACCAGGGCGAAGCGAGCGTCGGGTTGCGTTGTCCGGATCATCCGTGCGGCTTCCGCATATTCACGCACACCCTTATCGCCCAGCAGCCGGCCTATCATCAGGAAGCACGGGGCGTCGGGCAGCGGTGCGGGCGTGTATTCGCGCACATCAACGCCGGATCCGTTCACGATCTGCGACGGCACCGTATCGGGCAGGATGCCCAGGCGGCAGAACAGATCCTGGTCATCGGGGTTCTGGAAGAACACGAGATGGGCGCGCGCCAGCGCGGCGGCATACAACCCTCGTACCAGGCGCAGCAAGCGCGCGCGTCGGTCATCGCCCTCATCGTCGTGCTGGAAGGCATAGCCCAGACCTGTGATCAATGCGCAACGGCGAGGTACGCGCGCGAGCCAGGCTGCAAGCGTGCCGTAGATGACGGGTTTTATGGTGTACGACAGCACATAGCCTGGCCTGATGCGGCGCATCAGCCTGAGTATCTGCCACAGACTGCGCAGGTCCGCACCGGGGTTCATGCCGGTGCGTTGCAGAGTGATGTCGTGCACAGTGACGCCTTTGGCTTCCAACGCCTGCCGTACCGGATGCGCTGGGTTCAGGTCAGGCGCGGCGACGTGTACATCCATTCCGCGGTCGATCAGCGCATCGATCAGCGGTCCGCGAAAACGGACGATGGAATCGGCGAAGCTGGCGAGCAGTAGGAAGGTCGAAGTTTGTTTCATAATGCTGTGGTTCCTGTCTCAGGCAGGCGGCGCGGCTGCGTGTGTGGGGTAGGGGGAGAAGGCTGGGCGTGCCGCGCCGGACGCGGTTGGCGACGTTTGCCAAGTGCCGACAACAGCAGGAAAATCAACATGGGCGTGAACATCCATTTCTGCCGCACCGAGATACCCAGGTTCGCGGTGGTGATCGCCAGGATCAACCACGACAGCAGGACATACATCCACATGAATGCCCGGTTGCCGGGCAATATCCGCCGATTCTTGAGCAGCTTGAGCAGGCCAGCCACGAAAAGAAACAGCAGGACGAGGTTGTCGAGCGATGCAGCCAGGGCGAAGATGCTGCCGGCTTCGAACGGCAGCGGCCGGAACAGATAGCTATAAAGCTGCATGGGCGGGCTCATCGACGCAATGTCGATGCTGCTGCCGCCCTGTGTGTTGAGAGACTGGCGCTGCTCGACATAGCTGAGCAGCTCGCTGGCTCCCGCGTCTTCCCCCACACCCGCGTAACTCATGGCGAAAGGCACCATTACTGCGGTTGCCGAGAGCGCAGCCAGACCAAGAAAAACGCGCTGGGCGAAGGGCAGGCGCCGCTGGACCACCAGAGATCCAGCCAGGGCGATGACCATAATGCCGGCAATATGCGGGCGAACGAGCAGCATGATCATCACCCCGAACGCCAGCAACGTATTCTTTGGTCGTGCGCCGCTCACCGCCCACAGGGATAGGCCGGCAGCGAGAAAGGCCAGCGAATCTTTGCCCAGCGCGGACGACCAGAAGCTGACGGAAGGCAGAATCACGATCAGCGTCGCAAAGCGGCGCATCAGGCGCGATTTGTCGGCGGTGGCGGCCTGCAGCGCGGCGTCCATTGCCAGCAGGCCGACGCTGCCAAAGATGTTGAACAGCAGGCATGCGCCCAGGAACGACAGATTCAGGCTGGTGACGAACAGCGTGGCCAGGCTGACCACCGCACCCGTGCCGACCGACAACATCAGCTCACCGGCCTGTGCCTTGGCGTAGTACACCAGTGCGTCTGCGCCATTGGCGATCGCATATGACGCATAGGCGACACAGAATAGCGTGTGCCAGCCGTACAGTACCACCGTGCGCCGCGTTCCTGTGCCCAGCTTGCGGCCCGCATACAAGGCGGCGAACAGGCCCGCCAGCACCACGAACACCGCGCTGGCAAGTTGGAAAGGTGATCCGATCAGATTCATAGCCGATCTCAGGCGGCCTTCAGAACCTGAGCCTGCATTTGCTCAGGTTTGAGGCGATTCTTGACGATCCGGAACTTGCCGCTAGCCTCGCGAGGGATGGCGTCCACCAGATTCAAGTTGATTGCCATCCGGCTACCCACACGCAGCCTCAAGGCGTTCACGAAGTTCCGCTGCTGCGTGGCGTCGAAGGCCTTGCCGGCAACCACAGAAAGCGTGATCACGTCGGGCTCATCCTGCACAACCTGGAAGCAGATGATGCCTTCGATATCCTTGGTGCTATTGCTCAAGTTGCCCAGGTTGACGCGGCCGTTCTCGGGCGACCACACGAAATCCGAGGTTCGGCCATCGATATATTCGACGACGGGAAAGGGCGAGCCGCATGGGCAGTGAAACGATTCATCCGCAAGCTTGATGCGGTCGCCGATGCGATAGCGGATGAGTGGCGTGCCGGTCGTGGTGAAGGAGGTTACCAGGATCTCGCCTTCCCTTGCCGGCTGCATATTCTCGTCCACCACTTCGAAGATGCCCGTCAACGGGTGGATGTGCAGATGGCCGTGTGGGCATTGCAGAATGAAGGGCGCGCCTTCCGAGGCTGCGTACTGGTCCACGACCTGGCAGCCCATCACGCGTGGGATAACATCGCGATACTCGGGTATCACCGTTTCCGCTGTCGGAAAGAAGGCGGTGACTTTACCCGGATACGTCAACCCGCGTTCCAACGCCATGACGCACAAGTCATAGACGCTGGACGGAAACCCCACCATATAGTCGGGCAGGAAATCGCACATCGCCCGCCAATAGGCGTCGAAGTTGGACTGGCTGATATGGAAGGTGGATAGAAAGCGGATGCGGTTGATGTAGTCGTCGCGATGTATGTTGCCGCGTGCAATATCCTGCGGTCGTACCAGGCCCTTGCCGCTGAACCATGCTGCTTTGCGGCCCAGGTGGTAGCCGTAGCGGCCACGAAAATGATCCTTGAGTGCAAAGCGCTCCTGCATATCGTTGTGCGCGTAGATCACTTTCATGGACGCGCCCGTCGTGCCGCCGGTCAGGCTGATGATGCCTTCCTTTTCGCCGATTGTACGGATGCTGTCCATGTGGGCCAGCAGCTCAGCTTTCTCGAGAATGGGAAACTCGCTCAACGGCTTGCCGCGGTGTTTTGCGTACCACGGCGAGTGCTGTGTGGCGTGTGCGAGAAAGGCCGCCAGGCGGCGTTTCGCTTCAGCGCGGACCGCGCCGGCGCCAGCGCGCTCGAACTTCTCGTAATACGCGCGCCAGTTGCGGTATTCGCCGTTATGCCGCTGGCGGTACAGCATTGTGTTGTAGACGCTGATCCCAGCGTTCTGGACGGGGACAGGGGCGTAGTTCAATATCAAGTCTTTCAGTGCCATGTCGGGTACTCCGCTTTCGTTGCGTGGTGAAGGGCCCGTCAGGCCCGCTCCATGTACAGGGCCTCGAATTTGCCCACGGCGTGGGCAAGCGTGAAGTTATGCTCAATGCGCCGGCGCGCGGCCTGGCCCAGCGCTTGCAACTGCTCGAGGTCGTGGGCAGCCAGTGCGTCGATGGCCTGCGCCAGGGCTTCGGTATCGCCAGGCGCCACCACCTTGCCGGTATCGCCGACCAGCACACGTGCGTCGCCCACGTCAGTGGTCACGCAGGGTAGGCCGACACTCATGGCTTCGCCCAGCACGTTCGGAAAGCCTTCAGTTCGCGAATGCAGGCAGAACACATCCAGCGCGCTCATGCACGCGGGCACGTCGGCCCGTTCGCCCAAGGTGAGAAACCGCTCCGGGAAACCGCTGGCCTGTATCAGCGTCATGATTTCCTGGTTGTCCGACGTCAGGTCGCGTCCAATCAGCACAAACCGCAGGCGCTCGTTCCGCCGACCAGCAAGGGTGGCAGCGCGGATGAAGCTGGCCTGATCTTTGGCGGGGCTGTAGCGGCCCACCGACCCCACTAGCACTGCATTGTTCGCAATGCCCCATTCTCCGCGCAGGCGCCGACGGTCCGATGCGTTGGGCTGGAACTGATCCGGGTCGTAGCCGTTATGAATGACCATCATGCGGCGCCTGTCATAGCCGGCGGCCGCATGCACAGATTGCGCCGAATGCGCTACGCAGACAATGCGCGTAGGTAGTGAGGAAGAACACATGGCGCAGAGCTTGCGTATGCCACGCTTCAGGCGAGTGCCACCCGACTCCAGGTGCGAGTTCCGTATGCCCCAAAGCACGGGCCGTATGCCCAATTGGCGGCCTGCAAGGCCTCCCAGCAGATCGGCGTAATACATCCAGCACTGCAGTACATCTGGCCGGTCGCACCTGAGTGCGCGAACCAAGCGCAGGTAAGTGCGCGGTGTATCGGCAATGCCGCGCATCGCCAGGTGCGTGACGGGCACGCCCATGGCCTCGAGTCGCGGCCCGAGCACGCCGCGGCTGGTAAGAGAAATCACGCGGTGGACATAGTCCGGGTTGCCCTGATGCGCCTGTATCAGCCGGAAGAGGAAGCGCTCGGCGCCGCCGATGTCCAGCCCCACGATGACATGTGTGATGCGAACAGGCTGCGCGCGAGCAGCCGGTTCGCGTGTAACCGGCATGGCAAACGCATTCCCGCGCCCTTGTGCGGCTTGCGGTTGGGCCGCTTGCGGCCGGTTGCGTTGCGCGGCGCTCATGCTCGTTCTCCGGCCAACCAAGCCTGGAACATCAACACATTCCACAGCTTGCCTGCGTTGTCGGACTTGCCCGCCAGATGGCGCTGCCAGGCGGCGCGTATCGGCCCTGGATGCAGATAGCCGTCGTTCTGCAGCCTGTCGTGCGCCAACAGTGACTCGGCCCATTCGCGCAGCGGCCCGCGCAGCCAGTCGCCCAGCGGCACCGAGAATCCTTTCTTGGGCCGTTCAATCAGTTCAGGTGGAACATGTTTGTACAGAATCTGGCGCAGCAGCCATTTGCCCTGGCCATTGCGTATCTTCATATGCAGCGGCATACGCCAAGCCAGCTCTGCAAAGCGATGATCGAGCATGGGCACGCGCACCTCCAGGCTGTTCGCCATGGCCGCTCGGTCCACTTTCACCAGAATGTCGTCGGCCATGTAAGACTGGGCACCCACAGCCATCATCCATTCTTCATAGCTGGCGTCGTCAGGCCACTGGCTTGGATCGCTATATGCGGTGGCTGGTTCGGATGCAGCGAGTGCAATATCTTCGGGCCGATCCCAATGGCTGCTCAATTGGCGAAAGAATGCCTCGCGGCTGCTCGAACGCAGCAGCGCTGCGAACTTTCCGGATGCCTCGGACGGCATCAGGTCCAGAGATCCTGCGACAGCGCGGCGCAGAGGCCCCGGTACACGACGCATTCGCTTCCACAGCGTCGGTACAAAGCGATAAGTGTTATAGCCGCCGCACAGTTCGTCGCCAGCGTCGCCGCTCAAGGCCACCGTCACATGCTCGCGCGCAAGCTTGCACACCAACAGAGTTGGCAACTGAGAGCTGTCGGCAAAGGGTTCGTCATAAATGCCCGGCAGATCAGGGATCATGTCCTGCGCGTCCTTGGGTCGCACGAACATTTGCGTATGCTGGGTGCCGAGGTGCCGGGCGACAGCGTCCGCGTGTTCTGCTTCGTTGTACCTGGGGTCGTCGAAGCCGATGGTGAAGGTGCGTACGGGTTGGCTGCTCTGGGCCTGCATCAGCGCCACGATGAGGCTGCTGTCGATGCCGCCGCTCAGGAATGCGCCCAGCGGTACATCCGAGAGCATCTGTCCGCGTATGCTGTTGTTCAGGCTATCCGTCATGGCTTGCACGGCCTCGTCGTCGCTGCCTGTGAACGGGTTCTCCCGTGCGTGCTCCATGGCTTGGCGCACGTGCCAGTAGCGGCGGGCTTGCTCGGGGCCGCCGACCCGAGCCTGCGCGAGGGCGTCGGTATACAGTGCTATCTGTACATAGCTGCCCGCCTGCAGTTTATGGATGCCGCGATAGATGCTGTGCGGTGCGCCGATATAGCCATGGCGCAGCAGCATGGCCACCGCATCGCGGTTAATGTCGGCGCGAAAAGCAGGGTGTGCCTTGAGCGCTTTGAGCTCCGAGCCGAAATACAGGTTTCCGCCGAGCCAGCCCCAGTACAGCGGTTTTTCGCCCAGGCGGTCGCGTGCGAGGGTAAGTGTTTGGTTTTGCTTGTCCCACAGGGCGATGGCAAACATGCCGATGGCTGCCTGCAGCGTTTTTTCGACGCCCCAAGCGGCGAAGCAGGCCAACAGAGTTTCGGTATCGGCGTGCCCGCGCCACGACGGCGCGGCGCCTTCGCGCGCAAGTTGCTCGCGCAGCGAGAGATGGTTGTAGATTTCGCCGTTGAACACTAAGGCATAGCGCCGGCACGCCGAGTGCATGGGCTGGTGGCCGGCCGGCGAGAGGTCAAGAATTGCCAGCCGCTTGTGTGCCAGCGTCAGGCCGCACCGGTCGTCCGACCAGATGCCTGTGTCGTCGGGGCCGCGGTGCGCGATCGCCTCCGCCATCATTAAGCCCGCCTGCTCGCGCGGGCAGCTTGTATCAGAGGTATAAAAGCCGGCCAGGCCGCACATATGCTACATCCTTTGTGTGCGAGGGTTTACAGAGTGCTGGGGATCCAGCACGGCGAGATAGGCATCGACGGCTTTATCGACGCTGAAGTCCTGCGCGCGCCTTTGCACATCGAAATCGGCACGAGTAGCGCCCAGCGTGTCGCGTACGGCGTCGGCCAGCGCGGGCGCATCGCCCACCGGCACCAGCCGGCCCCACTTTCCATGACCCAGGATTTCTTCGGGCCCGCTCGGGCAGGCGGTGCTGATCACCGGTGTACCGCAGGCCATAGCCTCGACCAGGACATTGCCAAACCCTTCCCAGCGTGAACTGAGCACAAACACCGATGCAGCGCGCATCCAGTTGTAGGGATTGGCTTGGAAGCCGGCGAGCAGAATGTCATCGCGGTACGGCGATGACTGCACTAGGGCTTCCAGGGCAGGGCGTTCTGTGCCTTCGCCCAGAATGGCCAGGCGCGCAGGCCGGCCCTCGCGCACGAGGTTGAAGGCTTGTATCAGCGTGCCGAAGTCCTTTTCGGGGCTCAGGCGGCCCGCGCCCACGATGAGCGGCGGACCGCCCGGCGTGAACCAGGGGTGAGATAGCGGCTCGCCGCTTTGCTTCACCAAGGCGACCGTCTCGATAGGGTTGTGGCAGGTGGCAATGCGGTCGCGCGGGTAGCCGATGCGACGCGCCAGATCGTCGGCCACGCCATTTGAAACGGCCACCACGGCATCCGCGCGCGGATAAGACAGGCGCATGATGCCCGGCAGTACGCGCGCCACCGGCCCGCCCGCATCGGCCATGGCCTGCGATAGGTTTGCGTGGTCGGAGAGCACCAGTCGCGTGCTCGCGCCCGACAGCGCGCGTGCCCAAACGGCAACCACATTCACATAATTCATCGCGGACAGCATTACGCGCGGATGCCGGGTGCGCAGGTAGCGTGCCAGGGCGAACACGGTGCCCAGCGTGCGCCGGGCGGACAGTACGATGACGTTGACACGTGCGTCCACCTGAGAGCGGTAGATGCCTTCGTTGGTGCGCAGCACCAGATCCACCGGCAGCCCCCGCGCTGCCAGGCCGTTGGCCAATGACACCATCACGCGTTCGGCGCCGCCGCCGTTGAGCGAAGGAATGAAGAGGGCAATGGCTTGTGTCATGACTGACTCCCGCTGGCCGGCGCGAGCACCGCGCGCACGAAATCGTCGCGCAGGCGCTGGCGCACGCCTTCAAGGCTGATGGGCCTTGCATTCAGCAGCGCGCGCGCGACATCTTGGGGGCGGTTTTCATGGAACCGCGCAAGGGGGGTGCAGGCCGACGGTTGCCGGCAATAGGCAAACAGTTCGCGTACCTTTGGATCCCACTCAAAGGCGATCACCGGCACATTCATGGCAATGGCGGTGACGGCGGCGTGCATGCGCCATGCGGCCAAAGCCTGATAGCCGCTGATTCGTTTGATCAGCGCATGGGGGCTGTCAATGTCCGCGCACACTGAAATGCCCGGCGCTACACGTTCGAGCGCCGTACCCAGTTCGTGCGCAAAGGTGTTGTCGGGTGGTGCGCCATTGGACAGGATCTCGATGCGGTGCGCGCCTTCGCGCGCTGCGAGCGCCTGTGCCACCTCTATCCACCACTGCACGGCGAAGCTGCGGTCGGCCATCGGATGATCAGGCATCAACGCGGCCAGCACATCCGGAGCGATGACGCCCAAGCCCAGCTTGCCCTGCGGTGCAGCGTTGCTGGCGCCACCCTCGATATTGCCATCGGTGTGGTGGCCAGTGCGCAACACGCTGCGCTCATGGGTGGGTTCATTAGCCGGGGCATCGATGCACGTCCCGGTGTGCATGTCATTCTTCGGGCGTGCGAGATAAAGCCCGCTGTCGTAACCCGCGGTGATTTTGGTCGCATCGTGCGGCCGAGCAGCTTGCGCGACCAGATTGCGCGAATGTTCGTCGCGGCAGACGATGGCGGTGACCGCCGGTGAGGCGGCGATGCGGGCCACGATCTTGCGGCACAGCCAGCTGTAGCGCTTGCCCGCGCCGACCGCAAACAGGGAAACCGGCACCTTGTGTCGTTCGCACTGCTGCACGATACGAAGGATCTGCAGTGGAAAGTTCAGGAAGTTGTCCATCAGCAGATTGCCGCCGCCGATAACCACGCGCTGGTATTGCCGCACGTCGTAGCCGGCGGCGATGCGCCGGTAGCGCGTCGCATAGAAGAGCAGGGCAATGGCATAGTTCACGGTGGGCGAGCGCAGAAGCCACTGTTTTAGGCCCACGCCTGTTTGCGCGGGCGCAGGGGCCGGTGCGCCCGACGTGCGCAAGCTGCTCGAGCCATCTGGACTGTCCGGCGTGCTGTGGTTGTGTGCGCCGCGGGCCGCGATCCCTGCACTGTGTGCGTCGGCCGTGTGGTCCAGGGCGGGTTTGCCGAAGAAGTCCCTGAACTCGGCAGCAACGCCATGATCAGCGCACAGCTTCTCAATGGCCAGACGAATGATGCCGTCGCCCACATTGCGCGAGGTGTATTCGCCGGCGAACAGCGTCTTGCCCAATGGCGCATGGGTCGTGTTCATGTCTGAACCCCCGCGCGCTTCTTGATCTGCCGGGCATGCAGCGCCAGCAGCTTGTTGCGGATCAGCACAAAACCCTCCACTGAAAGTAATTGCCCGGCGATTGCGTACGTAAGGATGAAGCAGGCGGAGCCTGCCGCCACCGCGAGCATTGGTGCGGCGTCGATACCGAGCAACAGGCCCCAGGCCAGCGCGGCTGCGACGGCCGAGGCGAACACTGGCTTGATGATGTCGCGCAACTGGAGGGCGAGGCGGTAACCCAGCAGCGTGTGCGAGTAGTACATGTAAGGCAGGCAGGACAGCGCGGCCGCCACCACCTGGCCGATCAGGATGGCCATGATGCCGAAGGGGGCGGTGGCGGCCAGCAATGCGAGGTGCAAACCTTTCTTCACCAGGCCCACATACAGCACGAGGTCGCTGCGTCCCTTGACCTTCAGCATATTCAGGTTGATGGTATGCACCGGGAAGACAACGCCCGCGATGCACAGCAGTTGAAGATAGGGCACCGCTGGCATCCAGCGTGGGTTGAACGCAAGCGCGAATAGCGGTTCGCTCAACAGCGTAAGCACGGCCAGGCATGGTGTGATCACGAAGAACAGCAGTTGCAGAATCGTTCGGTACATCATCCGCAGGCCGTCGGCCTCGTTCTGTATCTGTGCCATGGCCGGATACGTGGCTTGCTGGACTGCGGCATTCACCTGGTCAACCACCAGGTCGCGGATGCGTTTGGCGAAGTAATACAGGCCGGTGATCTCGGGCGTGAACAGTTTGCCGATAACCAGGATGTAGGCGTTCTCGTACAGGACGTTGAGCACGCCCTCGATAGTCAGCATGGAGCCGAAGCCGAACATCCGTCGCAGCGCCGCCCCACTGAAGTTCAACTGCGGACGCCAGGTGCTGTGCACCCACAGCAGCACGGTGGACACTGTGGCCATGGCGATAAATTGCGCCACCAGGCTCCAGACACCGAAGCCCGCATAAGCCATGGCCACGGCCAGCACACCCGCCACAATAGTTGCTGTCGAGTTGACGCGCATCAGCGTCTTGAAGTCCATATCGCGGTTCATCAGCGCAAGTTGCACCACCTTGAACGCATTGATGAACAACACCACACCGATGACGCGAAGCATCAGCGTCAGGTCCGCATGCCCGTAGTACTGCGCAACCCATGGCGCCGATACATAAAGCAAAGGGTAGAGCAGCAGGCTCAGAGCCAGGTTGGCGAAGAACGCGGTGGACAGGTCTTCGGGCGTGATCGACGGCTGTCGAATAATGGCCTGGCCGAAGCCAGACACCATGAGGGCGTCGGCGATGGCGTAGCAGATCGCGACCATCGCCATCAGTCCAAAGGCCTCCGGCGCCAGGAAGCGGGCCAGGAACAGGGTGAACAACACGGACGCGCCGCGGCTGACCAGCATATTAGCCACGTTCCAGACAATACCCGTGCCGATTTTCCTGTTCAGAGTAGTCACTGGCTGCGTCCTTCGGTGTCATACTCATAGTTGGTATAGCGGTAGTTGCTGTACTTGCCGCTGTACCGCCTTGAGGTCGCCACCAGGTCGTTGAAAATCACGCCTTTCATGTGGGCGCCGGCATTGCGCAGACGCTTGGCTGATTCCTCGATTTCACCCAGAGTCGTCGTGCCGGCTCGCGCCAGCAGGAATACCGTGCCCGCCCTGGGCGCAAGCACCATGGCATCCGATACGGCCAGTACCGGTGTGGTGTCGAGCAGCACCAGGTCGTAGTCATTCGACAGCTCGTCGATCAGCGTTGTCGCCGCCGAAGACATCAGCAGTTCAGCCGGATTGGGCGGCAGTGTGCCGGTGGTAATCAAGTCCACGTTGGGCATCACGTTGTGTCGTATCGCTTTCTCGCGGCTCAGGCTGCCGGCAATCAGTTCGCTCAAACCATCGCGGCGGTCCATGCCGAAGTACTGGTTCAGGTAGCCCTTGCGCAAGTCAGCATCCACCAGCAGCACACGCTTGTTGCCTGCGCCCAGGATGGCCGCGAAATTCACGCTGGAGAATGATTTGCCGATACCTGGAGTCGGACCTGTGAACAGCACGATGTTATTGGGCGCATCAAGCAGAATGAACTGCAGAGCGGTGCGCAGGCTGCGCAGGCTTTCCACGGCAGGATCCTTGGGCGAGGCAATCGCCAGCACGTGGTTCCCGGCGGCGCGGCTCGCGATCAACGACTGCAGGCTGTACTGCGGCGCCGAGTGCGGAATGGTCGCGTAAACATGCAGGCCCAGGGTCGATTCGATGTCCGACGGATCCTTGATGCCGGGCCGCAGCATGTTGCGCACCAGTGCAACACCTACGCCGACAATCAGCCCGGCGAGGATGGCTATGGCAATGACCAAGGGGCGGTCGGGCTTGATGGGGCTGATCGGCATGACTGCTTGGTCCACCACCCGAACGTTGCCGACCTTGCCCTCCTTGACCAGGCGCAGTTGCTGAGCACTGTTGAGCAGGTTCACATACAGCTCGCCATTAACCTTCACATCGCGCATCAGATCCAGCAGTTGCTGCTCCAGGTCCGGCAGCTTGCGGATCTGCGCTGATAGGGCGTCGAGCTCTTTCTTCACGGCGGCAATCTGCTCGTTCACGACCTGCATGGCCGGGTGCTCGGGTGTATATTGCGCCAGCAGCTCGCGGCGCTTCTGCTCCAGCGTGAACAATTGGTTCTGCAGCGACACCGACGTGTTGAGAGAGAGCGAGCCTTCCGTCGTCAGGTCGAATGTGCCATGGGCATCGCGGAACTTTGTGTAGCGCGTTGCCGCATCGTCCATCTTGCGCTTGAGCTCGGGCAGGAAGTCATCCAGGAAGGCCAGCGATTTTTCTGCTTCGGCTGCTTTGCGCTCGACGTTTTGCTTGACGTAGGCGTCGCCGACGGCGTTGAGGATGTTGGTGATCCGTTGCGGGTTGGTGCCCGCAAGCGTAATGGCCAGCACGCCCGACTGCTTGCCCCGCTCGGTGATCATGAGCTGATCCTGCAGGCGCCGAACCATGGACAGGCGCGATTGCCGCACCAGCAAGAATTCCGCACCAGGCTTGCCCTTGAGAGACTCCACCTCAATCGTGCCCGCGTCCTCGCCATGCCCGTAGGTGACCTGCTCGCCTACGCGGCCCTCGGTCAGCACTTTGCCGTCGGGGTCATGCAGTGTGTAGCCGCGCTCGCTGGCGACCAGCGTGAGCGTCTGGCCTTCCAGGCGGGTGGGCACTGACAACGCGCGCAGCTTGATCGATTCATTGCCCGATACATAGCCGCCGAAGCCCAGCACCCCGGGATCGGAAAGTTCGGTCGAACGCGCCGCCAGCCACGGCCCGATGAACGGTGCATAGTTGGGCCGTGCGCTGATATAAAGCTTCAGGTTATCGACAGCCTGGCCCACGACCAGGCGCGAGTGCAGGATCTCGATCTCCGCAGTGGCGGGAGACTGCACGTCGAACATGCTGTACACCTCGCTGAGCACGTTTGAATTCACGGGCTGGTTCTGCTCCACTTGGATCAGGCTGTCGGCCTGATACACCGGCTGGCTCAGAAAGGCATACAAGGCGCCGAGCAGTGTGGTGATCAGCGTGATGATGCCGATCAGCCAGCGTGCTTCGACAATGACATCGAGCATGCTCATGAAGTCAATGTCGTCGCCTTCTTTCAGGTCGGCAAGGGAAGGGGTATTGCTGTCTGCTTTCGTCATTCTGCGATAGGCCCGCGAAGCTTAGCTGAGCTGCGCGATGCGCGCGGCCCAGTACCCGACATTGCGGGCAATGGTTGAGTGAGCGGTCTCGAAGGCCGCCAGCGGTTGGCGATAGGGGTCATCAATATCGATTGGCCCTTGCTGTTCGAAGTCGCCGAGGCAGCGTATCTTTCCCCTGGCAAGCGGGAACTTGCGTTCCAGGTCGCGCCGGTGGCGGTCCTCCATCACCAGGATCAGATCGGCCTCTTCGCACATCCATGCGCTGATCTGCTGCGCCCGATGCTCTGAGAGGTCGATGCCCTCGCGAGCGGCGACCTGCTGCGCCAATTTGTCGGCGGGCTTGCCCGACAGGGCGGCCAAGCCCGCCGAGAATATTTTTTTGTCCGGCAGTGCCGTCTTGAGCATGGCGGCGGCCACCGGGCTTCGGCAGATATTGCCCACACATACAACGAGAATGGTGTTCATGATCCAGGCCCCTACTTGGTGCTGTTGTGGGTGTTGATGAACAGCGAGTCGTAGCTCGGCGTAATGTTGCTGATCACACGCTGCCAGCGCACCACCGGCGCGGGGTCGACAAACACCACATCGCGCGGCTGGAGCTGGAATTCATTGGCCAGCAGGAAAGCCGAGGGCGAGTTTGCGTTCAGGTGAAAGACCTTGGCATCGGTTACCGCCAACTCTTTCCCGCTGGGTGCAGGTGGTTTGCGGATGACATAGATCTGACTGGGCTCCGAGGTATAAGGGCTGACGCCAGCGGCTTCGCCCAGCGCCTCAGTCAAGGTCAGGCGGCCGTCGCGCATATCCAGCGCGCCGGGGGCCATCACTTCGCCTAGTACGAAAACCTTGGATTCGTTGCGATTCACCACCCGCACCAAGTCGCCGTTGTTGAGCATGATGCGGCTCGGATTCACGCCCAAGCGCGTCAGTCGCGGGATGTTGATCTCGACGGTTTTATCCTTGCGCGTCAGAACGATGGCGGATCGATCGGCCTGGGGCGTGAAACCGCCGGCGCGATTGATGGCTTCGGGCAGTGTCATCGGTATGTCGTCCATCACCTGCAGGCCGGGTGCGCGCACCTCCCCGTCGACATAGATGCGGAGGTGTCGGTACGCCTGCACACGCACGGTGATCTGCGGGTTTTGTACATACTTGGAAAGCAGGCGCGTGAGCTTGGCGCGTGCCTCACTTTCGGTCAGTCCGGCCAACTGCACAGCGCCGATAAAGGGATACTGCACGGTGCCGTCAGCGTTGACGTTGTAGCCGTTACCGACATCGGCTTGGCTGGACGAGCCTGTGCTGCGATTGGAGGTTGCCGGCGTCATGGCCAGTTCCGGGTGTCCCCAGACGACAATGTTGACGATATCGCCAGGTCCGATGCGATAAGTCTTGGGTTTGCCGAAAAGCTGCCGCACTTCCGCGCTGACTTCCTCGTCCAGTGCCGTCTTCTGTGTCGCAATCAATTCTGCGGTGATGGGCGTCAGCGCGCCTGCGGGTGCATCGTCGCGGGCCAGCTCCTTGGCTACGTCCGATGGGCGCCCCATATGCATTCCGGGTGTCAGCGCGCATGCCGACAATACGCACACGACAGCGAGCGTCAGGGATAGCCTGGCGGTACGAATTTTCCTGTCATAGGTTCCTGCGGGAACAGTTACTTTCATCGAATCAACTTTTTCGTGTTAGGCGCACAAGCTTGGTGACGGCGCGGTTTATTGGCGTTGGCGCGGCGAGTGCCAATAAATTGCGTGGGCAGGCGTTGCCGCATCTGCCGTCTTTCAAATAAAGACAATACTGAGAGTTACACGCAGATGCGTTTCTCTGCGAGGCAGGATGGCGGCGTTATGGCATCCCGAAGGAGGTATACCCGGCGGCCGCGCTAGGCTGGTTCAGGCGTGTCGCGGGTGTTTGCGATCAGCCGCCGCCGGCCGTTGAAATCCCTCGAAGGAGCGTTGGGTGCGCCGGGCTTGCCGCCGCTGACTGCGCATGTTGCGCTTGGATGATGTTGCCCGCTCGGGGATGCTCTGCCTGGACTGCTCAGCAAATCGTATCCGTCCTTTTGTCTGATACCGGGAATCCTGCAAAACCGGTATGGTTCGGGTTCGAACGACTGTACCAAAGCACGGCGGGCCGCCTGTAACAAACCGCGTTCTTCTACATCTGAACGAAAAGTTTTGTCGGCTTAAGGGATAGCCCTGATAAGTTCAGTTCTCATAGTTCCGGTCGTTAAGCGGGATAGTGCGCCGTCGGTACGGACAATAGACGTTTACATCTTCGCCACGGCTGCAACAAACTTGTAGTGTCAGTATGGTGAGGGTCCGGAATGCGGGTTTTCATCATCCGGATAAGCGCGCATGCTCACGAGGTAACAGTCCGTTTATAATCGGGTATCAAACGAAACTGGACGTGACAACCGTGAACATCAGTCACATTGATCTGCTACGCAAAGCGCCACGGCACGCTCTGCGATCCCCTGAGAGCAACCGCATGCGCGAGCGTCTCCCCGGGCTGGCATTGCATGGTGCGGCCGGTCTTCTCATTGCGGCTTTTCTGGCGCCCGAAGGCAGCGCGCTCACGCTGGCGGGCGTGGCCTGTGTGGCCGGCGGCAAGGCCATCTACGACTACGTCAATAAAAACGAAAACACGTTCGCCAATGCCGGGGCGCTCATCGCTGGTGGTGTAGTGGTTGTGCTGGCCAGCCTGCTGTTCTAGCCTGGCGCCACACGCCTCTTTCAGCTGCGTGGGTGGCCGCCTTGTTTGGGCGCCAAGGTACTCTTTGCCTTTTGCACAAATACATGGCACAACGACGCATGCAGCCTGATGCTGCATGCGTCGTTGTGCCATTGTTTATATAGGGCTGCCCACAAATCTGCTTAGCGCGCCTGGCCTAGGCTCCAGTGCTGCACAACAGGCCAAATCTCAGCGGGCGTGGCGGCAATCGCATCGGCCGCCCAGTTGTGCAGCGCCGTGTTGGCGCCACAATAGCCGTACGCGGCCACAATGGTTGCCATGCCCGCTGCCTTGCCCGCAATGATATCCCGCTCGTCATCGCCTATATATATACAGTCATGTGGCGCAAAGCCGGTTTCATGGGCTGCATGCAGGAGCGGCGCCGGGTGTGGTTTGGCATGCGCAGTTGTATCGCCGCCTACGGTGACTGCGCAATCGGCGTCCAGCCCCAAGTGTGCCACCAGCGGCTTGGCCAAGTATTCCATTTTGTTGGTGACGATGCCCCAGGCATAGCCTTGATCGCGCAGCGTTGCCAGCAGTTCTGCAATGCCCGGAAACAGCGCGGTATGCCGTGTCATGTCGTTTTCGTAGTCTTCAAGGAATTGGCGGCGTGAGCGTTCGTATTCATCGCTGCCCGGCGCGATGCCCAGCCCGGCCATTAGCAGCCCGCGGGCGCCAGCCGACGCATAGGGCCGCAACATTTCGTAGGGCAGAGGAGGCAGACCGCGCCGCGCGCGCTGTTTGTTGGCTGCGGCGGCCAAGTCCGGCGCAGTGTCGGCCAGGGTGCCGTCAAAATCGAACAGAACCAGTTTTTTCATGGAGTCAGGCTTCGCGCCGAGTGGCCATCAGGTAATTGACGGATGTGTCGCGCGACATGCGATAGATTTGTGTGAGCGGGTTGTATTCCATGCCGGCCATATGCGTGACCGATAGCCCCGCCTGTCTGGCCGAGGCTGCCAGCTCGCTGGGCTTGATGAAGTTTTCGTAGCTGTGTGTGCCTTTAGGCAGCATATTGAGCAGATACTCAGCCCCCACGATCGCGAACAGGAAGGATTTTGGGTTGCGGTTCAGGGTGGAGAAGAAAACGTAGCCACCCGGTTTGACCAGCGTGGCGCACGCCTGCACCACCGAGGCAGGTTCGGGCACGTGCTCCAGCATTTCCATGCAGGTGACGATGTCGAATGCGCCTGGTTCACGCGCGGCGAGATCTTCGGCACTGATCGCTTCATAGGCGACTTTGATGCCCGACTCCAGCCCATGAAGCTTTGCCACCTGCAGTGATTTGTGAGCCAGGTCGATGCCGGTGACCTGTGCGCCTTCGCGGGCGAGGCTTTCCGCCAATATGCCGCCCCCGCAACCGACATCGACAATGGATTTGCCTGCCAGTGAGCCGGCAATTTCCTTGATCCAGCCCAGCCGCAGCGGGTTGATCATATGCAGAGGCTTGAATTCGCTTTCGGCGTCCCACCAGCGCGAGGCCAGTGCGCTGAATTTATCGAGCTCTGCCTGGTCGGCGTTCTGACTTCCGGTGGAGGAAGAGGTGGCATTCATGCAAGGTTTCCGGGAAATAGTCGATGGGCGATCGAGGCCGGGCCATCGGGGCAGCCGCCGTCAAGCCAACGGCCGCATAAATGAATAAGGGCTCCCACAGGGGAGCCCTTATTGTAGCGTTTAACGTGCGGTAGAACCGCACGCTCCGCGCAGCGGTATTACTTGCGGCTACCGACGATCTCGATCTCGACGCGGCGGTTTTGTGCGCGACCTTCGCGGGTCTTGTTGGACGCGACAGGCTGCGTTTCACCCTTGCCTTCGGCGTAGATGCGATCTGCGGGGATGCCCTTGCCGACCAGGTAGGTCTTGACGGCATTGGCACGACGCTCGGACAGGCCCTGGTTGTACTTCTCGGTACCGATGGAGTCGGTGTGACCGGTGGCAATCAGAGTTTCCAGGTTCATGTTGCTGACCTGAGCGGCGACTTGATCCAGAATCTGACGGCCTTCGGGCTTGATGGTGGACTTGTCGAAGTCGAAGAACGTATCAGCGTTCAGCACGACTTTGGTGGCAGTCGGGGCGACCACGGGAGCTTGGGCCTGAGCGACTGGCACGCCATCACACCCGGGGATGCCGGTGGCGGGCGTCCAGAAGTTGTCGCGCCAGCAGAGTTCGCGGGTACCGTTCTTCCAGACGTCGCCGAACGGGTTGCGCCAGTTGTCGACGGTTTGCGCAGAAACTGCACCAGACGCCGTCACAGCGGCAATGGCGAGTGCGAGTGCGATTTTGGAGGGTTTGTTCATGTTTCTCCTCATTGAGCTTAATGCTGGTAAGTGACCGCAGCGAACCCCCGCCGCATCTTAAAAAACGGAGCCAGTATAGCAACGCTATGAATTAATCAAAGAATTGCGCTGGGTTTCATGCGTGTTAGAAGGAATCTTACGGCATTTCCGGGCCGCAGGTTAAGACTGAGTGATACATATTCGCCAGATTGACGGATTTCGCCGGGATACCCGCAAATAATGTTGGTTTTACGCGACAGGGCGCGGGGAGGATTAAAGTGCTTTATGAAGACTCCCAGGCATACCGAGGTATGCGGCTCTTGGGCGTTCGGGGGCTCCCGTGTATCAATGCGTCCTGGCGCAGCCCTGTATCTTCTTTCCTCTTATATATAGAGAGGTATATGCCGCAGGGGCGGGTAATGGCCCCGCTACGCGGCCATCCTGGGGGGAAGTGCTAGAATTTCCTATTCTGCCCGACATCGGCGGGATTCAATCGCTTCACTTATATAAATTCAAGACACTATATGGATTCCTTCGCCAAGGAGACTCTTCCCATATCGCTGGAAGAGGAAATGCGCCGCAGCTATCTCGATTACGCCATGAGCGTGATCATTGGCCGGGCGCTGCCAGATGTTCGCGACGGCCTCAAGCCGGTGCATAGGCGCGTGCTGTTTGCCATGCACGAATTAAATAACGACTGGAATCGCGCCTATAAGAAATCGGCGCGTATCGTCGGCGACGTCATCGGTAAATATCACCCCCATGGCGATTCCGCGGTGTACGACACCATTGTGCGCATGGCGCAGGATTTCTCCCTGCGCTATATGCTGGTGGACGGGCAAGGCAACTTCGGCTCCATTGACGGCGACAGTGCTGCCGCGATGCGTTACACCGAAATTCGCCTGAGCAAGATTGCGCATGAGCTGCTCGCAGATATCGACCAGGAAACTGTCGATTTTGGGCCCAACTACGATGGCGCCGAGCAGGAACCGCTGCTGTTGCCTTCGCGTCTGCCCAACCTGCTGGTCAACGGCAGCTCCGGCATTGCCGTTGGCATGGCCACCAATATCCCGCCGCACAACCTGGCCGAGGTGGTCGATGGCTGCTTGTATTGCCTGCGCAACCCCGAGTGCACGGTTGATGAACTGATCGAATTCATCCCCGCGCCCGATTTTCCCACCGGCGGCATTATTTATGGCCTGTCGGGCGTGCGCGAAGGCTACCGCACGGGCCGCGGGCGCGTAATCATGCGGGCCAAAACCCACTTCGAAGACATGGAAAGGGGTAACCGGCAGGCCATTATCGTTGACGCCATCCCTTACCAGGTCAACAAAAAGACGCTCCAGGAAAAAATCGCCGAGCTGGTCAACGAAAAGAAAATCGAAGGCATTTCCGATATCCGCGACGAGTCCGACAAGGACGGCATGCGCCTGGTGATCGAGCTCAAGCGTGGTGAGGTGCCCGAAGTCATCCTGAACAATCTGTACAAGAATACGCAGTTGCAGGATACGTTCGGCATGAACATGGTGGCACTGGTCGATGGCCAGCCGCGCCTGCTCAATCTCAAGCAGATGGTTTCGTACTTCCTGGCGCATCGACGCGAGGTTGTTACCCGCCGCACAGTGTTCCAGCTGCGCAAGGCGCGCGACCGGGGCCACGTGCTCGAAGGCCTGGCGGTGGCGCTGGCCAATATCGATGATTTCATTGCCATCATCAAGGCAGCCCCCACTCCCCCCGTGGCTCGTCAAGAACTCATGGCCCGGTCATGGGATTCGTCCTTGGTGCGCGAAATGCTGGTGCGCGCCGACGACAACAGTGCCGTGGGTGGGCGCGTTGCCTATCGCCCCGAGTCGCTGCCTGCCGAGTATGGTCTCCAGGAAGACGGCCTATATCGCCTCAGCGACGTGCAGGCCCAGGAAATCCTCAATATGCGCCTGCAGCGCCTTACCGGGCTGGAGCAGGACAAGATTGTCGGCGAATACAGAGACGTCATGGCCACGATCGCCGACCTGCTCGACATGCTTGCGCGTCCCGAGCGTATTACGCAGGTCATCTCCGACGAACTGCTGGCGATCAAGGCCGAATTCTCCACCGGCGCGAAAGACAGCCGCCGCTCCGAGATCGAGCGAAACGCCACTGAACTCGATACCGAAGATCTCATCACCCCCATGGATATGGTGGTGACCTTGTCGCAGTCTGGTTATATCAAGAGTCAGCCGCTTTCCGAATACCGTTCCCAGAAACGGGGTGGCCGGGGCAAGCAGGCCACGACCATGAAAGAAAACGATTGGATCGACCAGCTGTTTATTGCCAATACGCACGACTTCCTGCTGTGCTTCTCGGATCGCGGCCGAGTCTACTGGCTCAAAGTCTGGGAAGTGCCTCAAGGTTCGCGCAATTCGCGCGGCCGGCCCATCGTCAATATGTTCCCGCTGCAAGACGGCGAGAAGATCACTGTGGTGCTCTCGGTTCGCGAGTTCAGCGATGATCACTACGTGTTCATGGCCACGTCGCGCGGTACGGTCAAAAAGACCCCTCTTTCTGATTTCTCCAACCCGCGCAAAGCCGGCATCATTGCTGTTGCGCTCGATGAGGGCGACTTCCTGATCGGCGCCGACCTTACCGACGGCCAGCATGATGTCATGCTGTTCTCCGATGCGGGCAAGGCTGTGCGCTTCGACGAAAACGATGTGCGCCCCATGGGCCGCACAGCGCGCGGCGTACGCGGCATGACGCTCGAAGAAGGGCAGTCTGTCATTTCGCTGCTGGTTGCCGGCGACGAAACGCAAAGCGTGCTCACCGCCACCGAAAACGGCTACGGCAAGCGCACCTCAATTGTCGAATACACGCGCCACGGTCGCGGCACCAAAGGCATGATCGCCATCCAGACCACCGCGCGCAACGGCAAGGTGGTTGGCGCCGTCCTGGTGCGCCCGTCCGATGAAATCATGCTGATCACCACCGGCGGCGTGCTGGTGCGCACCCGGGTTGCCGAGATCCGCGAAATGGGCCGCGCCACGCAAGGCGTCACGCTCATCAGCGTCGACGAAAACAGCATGCTGTCTGGCGTGCGCCGTGTCGTCGAAAGCGACGCCGACGACGAAGCAGGCGAAGACGAAGCCAACGGTGCCGGCCTCGATGCAGGCAGTGATACCAGCGAGGGCGCTGGCAATCCCGGCGCTGAAGGCAGCGATCAACAAGACACTGGTGAAGGCAAGGAATAATCCCGATGCGACCCTGGAATTTTTCGGCAGGCCCTTCAGCCATGCCTCTCGAAGTATTGCAGCAGGCGGCGGCCGAGATGACCGATTGGCATGGCAGCGGTATGTCTGTCATGGAAATGAGCCATCGCGGGCGGCAGTTCACGCAGATCCGCGATGAGGCCGTGGCCGATTTGCGCGAGCTGCTGGCCGTGCCCGATGATTTCGAGATCCTGTTCATGCAGGGTGGGGCAACGGCCGAAAATGCCATCGTGCCCATGAATCTGATCGGTCGCGATGGCCTGAACCGCGCCGACTACATCCTGACCGGAAGCTGGTCCGTCAAGTCGCACAAAGAAGCCCAGCGTTATGGCGATATTGCCGTGGCGGCCACGTCTGGCGTGGCGGCTACGATCGACGGCGTTGAGCAGACACCATATACCTGGTATCCGGCGCCCGACACCTGGCAGGTGCGCAAAAACGCGGCCTACCTGCACCTGTGCGCCAACGAAACCATAGGCGGGCTGGAGTTCGCCGATTGGCCCGATATGGCTGCGGTGGGCGCGCCTGATGTGCCGCTGGTGGCCGATGTTTCGTCGCATTTCCTGTCGCGCCCCATCGATTTCAGCAAGGTCGGCATGGTATATGCGGGCGCGCAAAAAAATGCGGGCCCCGCAGGCCTCACCGTTGTAATTGTCAACAAGCGCCTGATCGGCCATGCGTTGTCCATTTGCCCCTCGGCATTCGATTATGCCAACGTCGCCGAGGCGGGCTCTATGTTCAATACACCGCCTACCTATGCTATTTACATGGCGGGCCTGGTGTTCAAGTGGCTAAAGCGGCAGGGCGGTGTGGCGGCCATCGAGCAGGCCAATATCGCCAAGGCCCAGGCGCTTTACACCTATCTCGACCAGTCTTCGCTGTATGTAAACCGCATCCAGCCGTCGGCGCGCTCGCGCATGAACGTCCCGTTCCAACTGCGCGACGAATCGCTCAACAGCGCCTTCCTTGAAGGCGCCGAGGCCGCGGGGCTGCTGCAGCTCAAGGGGCACAAGTCCGTGGGTGGCATGCGCGCCTCCATCTATAACGCCGTGCCGCTCGAGGCCGTGCACGCCCTGATCGACTATCTGCGGGATTTCGAACGCCGCCATGGATAACACAGAGTCTTACAACGCCGGCACGGCCGAACTGCAGGCGCAGCTCAAGCCGCTGCGCGACCGCATCGATACAATCGACGAGCAGATTCTCGACCTGCTGAACCAGCGCGCCAACACCGCGCTCGAAGTCGGCAAGGTCAAAGAATCCTTCGACGTCGATGGGCCTATCCTCAAGCCCGAGCGCGAGGCTATGATCATCCGCCGTCTGCAGGCGCTCAATCCGGGCCCATTCACCGCCGAAGCGGTCGACGCGGTCTGGTCGCAGATCATTTCCACCTGTCGCGGCCTGGAGAGCGCGCTCACGGTGGCTTTCCTGGGGCCTCAGGGTTCGTTTTCCGAGCAGGCCGCACTCGAGCATTTCGGCCACGCCATCACGCGACTGCGCTGCGATTCATTCGACGAGGTCTTTCGCGCCGTCGAGGCCGGCCAGGCCGATGTCGGTATGGTGCCGGTCGAAAACTCGACCGAGGGTGCCGTCAACCGCACGCTGGACCTGCTGCTCAATACCTCGCTCAAGGTGCTGGCCGAGCGTTCGCTCAACATTCATCACAACTTGCTCACCAAGTCGGGCACGCTCGAAGGCGTAACGCGTGTGATGGCGCATCCGCAAGCGCTGGCGCAGTGCCAGGCTTGGCTTACTCAACATGTGCCACATCTGGTGCGTGATGCCGCATCCAGTAATGGCGAGGCTGCCCGCATCGCGGCGCAAGACCCAACCGTTGCGGCGATCGCTGGTGATACTGCCGCGATTGCCTGGGAGCTGGGCATTGTGGCGGCGGGCATCCAGGACGATCCGCAGAACCGCACGCGTTTCCTGGCGGTTGGCGCCATCGAAACCCTGCCCACCGGCAACGACAAGACCAGCATTATTCTTGCCGTTCCCAATCGCGCGGGCGCCGTATACGATATGCTGGCGCCGTTGGCGGCCAATGGCGTGTCCATGACGCGGCTCGAATCGCGCCCGGCCCGCACCGGGGCGTGGGAGTACTACTTTTATGTCGATCTGCTGGGTCATCGCAGCGAACCCGCCGTGGCGCGGGCGCTGGCTCAGCTCAAGCAACAGGTTGCCTTCTTCAAGGTGCTGGGCTCGTATCCCCAGCAGCAGTAATCGCAACAGTAATAGCAATCGCCGTTTACGATTTCAGGGCACAACGTATGACTTCCGCTGTCAATAGCGCTTCCCGGGCCGCGCTGGTGCCCGACTACATTCTGGGCATTGCGCCATACCAGGCCGGCAAGCCTATTGAAGAACTCGCACGCGAGTTCGGGCTCGACCCCGCCGCCATTGTCAAGCTCGCCTCCAACGAGAATCCGCTTGGCTTTCCCGCATCCGCGCAGGCGGCGATGTTGGCCGCCGCAGCGACGCTGGCGCGTTACCCGGACGCCAATGGCTTCGACCTGAAGGCTGCGTTGTCCGCGCGCTATGACGTGCCGGCCGACTGGATCACGCTGGGCAATGGCTCCAACGACCTGCTCGAGATCATTTCGCTGGCACTGCTGCACCCCGGGGCAGACTGTGTCTATGCGCAGTATTCTTTCGCGGTCTACCGCCTGGCTACCCAGGCGCGCGGCGCGCGGCACGTCGTGGTGCCTGCCCGCGACTACGGCCACGATCTGGATGCCATGTTCGATGCGATCACGCCCGATACCCGGCTGGTGTTCATCGCCAATCCCAACAACCCTACGGGCACCTTTGTGCCGCATGCGGACGTTGCCCGTTTCCTGCAGCGCATGTACGACACACACGGCGAGCGCGTCACGGTGGTGCTGGACGAAGCCTATACGGAGTATCTCGACCCGGCATTGCGTTTCGACAGCGCCGCATGGGTGCGCCGCTATCCAAACCTCATCGTAACCCGCACATTCTCGAAGGCCTATGGGCTGGCGGGGTTGCGCGTGGGGTATGCGCTGGCACAGCCGCGCCTTACCGATCTGCTCAATCGGGTACGCCAGCCGTTCAATGTCAACACGCTGGCTCAGGCCGCCGCTATTGCTGTACTGGGTGATGCACCCTTCCTGCAGCGTGCCTACGAGGTCAACAAGGCCGGCAAGCAAGCGCTCACTGACGCATTTGCTCGGCTGGGCCTGCAGTATGTGCCCAGCTACGGCAATTTCGTGCTGGTCAAGGTGGGCGATGCGGCGGCCATCAATATGGCCCTGCTCAAGCGCGGCGTCATCGTGCGTCCGGTGACGGGCGACGGCCTGCCCGAGTGGCTGCGCGTATCTATTGGGCTGCCGGAGGAAAACGCGCGCTTCATCGAGGCGTTGACCGAAATTCTCAAGCCGACATGAGCCAGAGCGCGTCGCGCGGCACAGTGCATGTGCCTGTACTCGCAGTCGTGGGCGTAGGGCTTATTGGTGGATCGTTCGCGGCAGCGCTCAAGCATGCTGGCGTTGTCGGCCGGGTACTAGGGGTGGGGCGCAGCGCCAAAGCGCTGGAGCAGGCGCATGCACTGGGCCTGATCGACGAGATTGCCACTGCCGAGCAAGCCGCGGCGCAGGCCGATGTCATCCTGCTTGCGACGCCTGTTGGCGCAGTGGGCGCGACGCTGGCCGCTATGAAGGCACACCTGCGGGCGCATACGATTATCACCGATGCCTGCAGCACCAAAGCAGATGTGATTGCCGCCGCGCGCCTCGCGCTGGGTGAACAGGTCAGCCAGTTCGTGCCGGGCCATCCCATTGCGGGCGCCGAGCAGACCGGCCCGGCCGCCGCCGACGCCCAACTGTATCGCGGCCGCAACGTCATCCTGACCCCTCTGCCTGAGAACGCCGCTGCTGATCGCGCGCTCGTGGCCCGGCTCTGGGAGGCTTGCGGAGCCAGGCTGCTCACGCTCGATGCCCAGGCGCACGACACTGTGCTGGCCTCGGTGAGCCACATTCCTCACTTCCTGTCGTCCGTGTTCATGTGGCAGGTTGCCATGGCGCCCGACGCCGATGTACGGCTGGCGTTGGCGGGCAGCGGTTTTCGCGATTTCACGCGGATTGCGGCGGGCTCCCCTGAAGTTTGGCGCGATATTTTCCTGAGCAACCGCGATGCTGTCCTGAGCGAACTGCAGGAGGTCCGCGCGGCGCTCGACCACGCCGAGCAGGCTTTGCGCGACGGCGATGGCCGCACGCTCGAAAATTTTCTTGAACGCGCGGCGCTGGCGCGCCGCCTATGGGCCAGCAGGAGCGGCTTGAAATGAATCACTCACAACATGCCGGTGAACTTTATCTTCCGCCCGTCGTCTCGGCCAGCGGCGTAGTGCAATTGCCGGGGTCCAAGAGCATCTCTAACCGCGTGCTGCTGCTCGCGGCGTTGGCCGACGGTCCCAGCAGGTTGCGCGGCGTGCTCGATTCCGACGACACACGCGTCATGATTGCGGCGTTGCGTGCCTTGGGTGTACGGATCGACGACGTCGCGCCCGGTGAAATGGTGGTGCATGGCGCCAATCCGTTTCCGGTGCGCCAGGCGGAATTGTTTCTGGGCAACGCTGGTACTGCGTTCCGACCATTAACCGCCGCGCTGGCGCTCATGGGCGGCAGCTACCATTTGTCGGGCGTGCCGCGCATGCATGAGCGACCCATCGGCGACCTGGTCGATGCCTTGCGTGCGCTGGGGGCGTCGATCGACTATCTTGGCAATCCTGGTTATCCGCCGCTGCGGCTGGGCGCGCAGGCCGAGGCTCCCACCGGGCCTGCGGATGTGCCCGCCAGTGTGAAAGTAAAAGGCTCCGTATCCAGCCAGTTTCTGACTGCCTTGCTAATGGCAGCGCCGCTGCTGGTCGCTCGCACCGGCCGCGCACTGGCCATTGACGTCGATGGCGAGCTGATCTCCAAGCCTTACATCCTGATCACCCTGCGCCTGCTGGAGCAGTTCGGCATCAACGTTGCCCGTGAAGGCTGGCAGCGTTTTGTGATCCCCGCAGACGCGCGCTATCGCGCGGTCGAGTGCCTGGATGTTGAAGGCGACGCCTCCTCGGCCTCGTATTTTATGGCTCTGGGCGCCCTGGGTGGCGGGCCGGTGCGTATCGAAGGGGCGGGTGCGGCCAGCATGCAGGGTGACATTGCCTTCGCCGACGTGGTCGAGGCAATGGGCGCCACGGTGGTGCGCCACGATGCCAGCATCGAAGTATCCGGGCCCCGTGTGGCGGCTGGCGAGCGGCTGCGCGCCTTCGATCGTGATTTCAACCTCATCCCCGACGCGGCCATGACAGCGGCGGCCATGGCCGTATTTGCCGACGGCCCCTGCACCTTGCGCAATATCGGCAGTTGGCGTGTCAAGGAAACCGACCGTATCGATGCCATGCATGCCGAACTGGAAAAGCTGGGAGCGCGTGTCGAGTCGGGCCCCGACTGGCTAACCGTGCATCCAATCCAGGCAGGGGGGTGGCGCCGAGCCAGCATCGCTACCTATGACGACCACCGCATGGCCATGTGCTTTTCGCTGGCGGCCTTCGGGCCTGAAGGGGTCACCATTGAGGATCCCGATTGCGTCGGCAAGACCTTCCCGGGATACTTCCCGGTGTTTCGCCAGTTGGTCAAAGCATAAGGCGTTTCCTATGAATGCATTCGTACCCGTCATTACCATCGACGGCCCGACCGCATCGGGCAAAGGCACAATCGCCCACCACGTGGCCAGCGCGCTGGGTTGGGGTGTGCTCGACAGCGGTGCGCTGTATCGCCTGAGTGCGCTGGCGGTCCGCCAGCAAGGCGTCGATCCCACCGACGAACTGGCCGTTGCCCGGGTTGCCCGCGATCTGGACGTTGCTTTTCGCGACCAGCGCATCTTCCTGGACGGTCGCGATGTGGGGGCGCTCATCCGTGAGGAAGAAATCGGCAATCTGGCGTCCCGTATTGCTGCCTACGCGCCGCTGCGTGAGGCCTTGCTCGAGCGTCAGCGGGCCTTTCGCAAGGCGCCGGGCTTGGTTGCCGATGGCCGCGATATGGGCACGGTCGTGTTCCGGGATGCTCCCCTCAAAATATTCCTGGTTGCCGATGTCCGGGCACGTGCTGAAAGGCGCTGTAAGCAGTTGAAGGAAAAGGGCTTTTCTGCTAACCTAGTAAACTTGCTGGAAGATATGCGTGCGCGCGATGAACGCGACCGCAGCCGGGTTAACGCTCCGCTTGTCGCGGCGGCCGATGCCCACACCATCGATTCGTCATGTTTGTCCATCGACGAAACGGTCAGCAAAGTGCTCGGCCTGTGGTCGGGCACCAGGGGCTCAGCGCCGGGGGCATAGCTCGTAAGCCAATGCCACGGCGCAGGGTTTTTCTCTCACTCCACTGGGGCAGGCAAACCTCCCTGGTGTGTTATTAACGGCCATCGTGGCCAAACGGATACTGTAATGTCCACCAACGTAACCCAAGCCGCTTTTGGCGGCGAAAGCTTCGCCGATCTTTTTGCCGAAAGCCTCAAAAACCAGGACATGAAGTCCGGCGAGGTCATTTCGGCTGAAGTTGTTCGTATCGATCACAATTTCGTCGTGGTCAATGCCGGTCTCAAGTCCGAGGCACTCATCCCCCTCGAAGAGTTCCTGAACGACCAAGGCGAAATCGAAGTCGAATCTGGCGATTTTGTCTCGGTGGCCATCGATTCGCTCGAAAACGGCTACGGCGACACCATCCTGTCGCGCGATCGCGCCAAGCGCCTGTCGGCCTGGCTGCAACTCGAACAAGCTCTCGAATCCGGTGATCTGGTCAACGGTACCATCACTGGCAAGGTCAAGGGCGGCCTCACCGTCATGACCAACGGCATCCGCGCCTTCCTGCCGGGTTCGCTGGTCGACCTGCGCCCCGTCAAGGACACCACGCCGTACGAAGGCAAGACCCTCGAATTCAAGGTCATCAAGCTCGACCGCAAGCGCAACAACGTCGTCCTGTCGCGCCGCGCCGTGCTCGAGGCCAGCATGGGCGAAGAACGCCAGAAGCTGCTCGAAACCCTGCACGAAGGTGCAGTGGTCAAGGGTGTGGTCAAGAACATCACCGACTACGGCGCGTTCGTCGACCTGGGCGGTATCGATGGCTTGCTCCACATCACCGATATGGCTTGGCGCCGTGTCCGTCACCCCTCCGAAGTCCTGCAAGTGGGCCAGGAAGTCGAAGCCAAGGTGCTCAAGTTCGACCAGGAAAAGAGCCGCGTCTCCCTGGGCGTCAAGCAACTGGGCGAAGATCCCTGGATCGGCCTTGCTCGCCGTTACCCGCAAGGTACGCGCCTGTTCGGCAAGGTCACCAACCTCACCGACTACGGCTCGTTCGTTGAAGTCGAAGCAGGCATCGAAGGCCTGGTGCACGTCTCCGAAATGGACTGGACCAACAAGAACGTCGATCCGCGCAAGGTTGTCACCCTGGGCGATGAAGTCGAAGTCATGGTTCTCGAAATCGACGAAGACCGTCGCCGCATCTCTCTGGGCATGAAGCAGTGCCGTCCCAACCCCTGGGAAGAGTTCTCGATCAACTTCAAGCGTGGCGACAAGGTCCATGGCGCCATCAAGTCGATCACCGACTTCGGTGTGTTTGTCGGCCTGCCTGGCGGCATCGACGGTCTGGTTCACCTGTCCGATCTTTCCTGGGCCGAAACCGGCGAAGAAGCGGTTCGCAACTTCAAGAAGGGCGACGAAATCGACGCCGTGGTTCTTGGCATCGACACCGAGAAAGAGCGCATTTCTCTGGGTATCAAACAGCTGGAAGGCGATCCGTTCAACAACTACGTCGCTACCTATGACAAGGGTGCCGTGGTCCAAGGCACGATCAAGTCCGTCGAGCCCAAGGGCGCCGTCGTGACGCTGTCGGTCGATGTCGAAGGCTACCTGCGTGCTTCCGAGATCTCCAGCGGCCGTGTCGAAGACGCCACTACCGTGCTCAAGGCCGGCGACAGCGTCGACGCCATGATCATCAACATCGATCGCAAGGCGCGCTCGATCCAGTTGTCGATCAAGGCGCGCGACAACGCCGAAACCGCGGACACCATCCAGCGCATGTCCGAAGCCAGCGCTTCGTCGGGCACGACCAATCTGGGCGCACTGCTCAAGGCCAAGCTCGACCAGGCGCGCGACGATAGCTGATTGTGACCAAGTCGGAACTCATCGCGATACTCGCCAGCCGCTACCCGCAGCTGGCGGCGCGCGATACGGACTACGCCGTCAAGACTGTGCTCGAAGCGATGACGCAGGCGCTGGCCAGCGGGCAGCGCATCGAAATCCGCGGTTTTGGCAGCTTTTCCCTATCGCAGCGTTTGCCTCGGGTAGGGCGCAATCCCAAGTCCGGTGAAAAAGTCATGGTGCCTGGCAAGCAGGTGCCGCACTTCAAGCCGGGTAAAGAATTGCGCGAGCGGGTCGATGCCGCTTTCGACGCGGCGCTCGATAAACCCGAAGCGCATCTGTTCGACATTCAGCCTGATCCGCATATCATGCACGGCTGATTGCGGGGCGCAGCCAATCGCGCCCCCGATACGTTGCACCGGCTTACCGGCACACTACAGGCTCTCCTCCGGAGAGCCTGTTTTTGTTTAGAGCACTGCCGCAGCCGCTCACCTCGCCGTCATCGGCGTCCGATTCCCCTTACAATTAGCAGATTCCCGATCAATTGGAGTGCTCGACATGCGTTATCTCGTCTGGCTGTTGCGGCTGGTGGTATTTGTTCTGGTGTTGATGTTCGCGCTCAAGAACACTGAACCGGTCGACGTGAAGTTCTTCGCCGATCAGGTGATAACGGGTGTGCCGCTCATTGTGGTCATGTTGGTTGTGTTTGTGCTTGGCGTTGTGCTGGGCTTGTTGATCGCTGCGCCTGCGCTGCTGCGCGCACGACGCGAAAAGGCGCGTTTACGCCGCGAAATCTCGCGCCTCGAAGAAAAAGCGCGCCATCCGTCTCTCCCGGCCGAGCCCGCCGCTCCTGAAACAGTCGCCCCCATGGCGCCCTTGTAACCCAACCAGGATTCTTACCGTGGATTTTGAACCGTGGTGGCTCATTTTCGTGCCACTGGTCTTCGCGCTGGGCTGGATCGCCTCGCGCGTCGACATCAGGCAAATGCTGTCCGAAACCCGCACGCTGCCCAATTCCTATTTCAAGGGTCTGAACTTCCTGCTCAACGAAGAGCCTGACCGCGCCATCGACGCTTTCGTCGAAGTTGCCAAGCTCGATCCCGAAACCACAGAGCTCCATTTCGCGCTGGGCGGGCTGTTTCGTCGACGTGGCGAAATGGAGCGCGCCATACGCGTGCACCAAAGCCTGCTCTCGCGAGCGGATTTGCCGCAGTCCGATCGTGAAATGGCACAGCACGAACTGGCTCAGGATTTCCTCAAGGCGGGCCTGCTCGACCGCGCTGAGCAGGCGTTCGAGCAAGTGCTCGACACACGCTACGCTGTGCCCGCCATTCGGGCCCTGATCCGCATTTACGAGTCTGAACACGATTGGCCACGCGCTATCGACGCCGTCAAGCGTCTGCGCGCGCTGGTCGACGAGCCCGTGCCGCAGCTCGCCCACTACCAGTGTGAGCAGGCCGTTACGGCAATGATGGCTAAGCCGCCAGATATCAAGGCCGCCACGACGGCACTCGATGCGGCTGATTACGCCGCAGGCCCGCTGCGGGGGCGCAAGGAAGGCCAGGCGTCTGAAGCACGCATCGCCATGCTGCGCGCACAACTCGCACGGGTCGAGAACAAATCCGGCGATGAGCGTGCCTATCTGGCCTCTGTGCTCGATATCGCGCCCGATTACGCCAGCCTGATTGCCGCTGATCTACTCGAAAGCTATCGCAAGGCTGGGCAACAGGCCGAGGGCTTGGCGCTGCTCATGGCCCACTATCAGCGCTATCCCTCGCTCGACACCTTCAATGTGGTGTTTCGCGAACTGCGGCAGCAGCAGGGCCTGGTTCCGGCTTGGGCGTTTGCGCGGGCGTCGCTGCGCGCTCATCCCACGCTGCTGGGGCTGGATCGCCTGCTCGAAGCCGAACTGGCGACACGCGATGTACAGGCGGATCTCTCGGGGAGCGCTGCCAGCAGCCAGGCGGGTGCGCAGGGTCAAGCGCCCGTCGTCGGGCCGGTGATTCCCGCCGGCGAAGCCGCCACAGGCGCCGACCTCGGCCTGCTTCGTTCACTGATTCACAAGCATACGCAGCGGCTCGATCGCTACGCCTGCAATGTGTGCGGTTTTGAAGCCCGTCATTTCTATTGGCAGTGCCCCGGCTGCAACAGCTGGGAAACCTACGAGCCTCGGCGTCTTGAGGAGATCAAATAATGCCGTTTCCGGCAGACGCGGCGAGCCGCGCAAAAATACTGGTGGTTGGCGATATCATGCTCGACCGCTACTGGTTCGGCGAAGTCGACCGCATTTCGCCTGAGGCACCGGTCCCGGTGGTAAAGGTGGCCCGCCGCGAGGATCGCCTGGGTGGGGCCGCCAACGTTGCCCGCAACATTGTGGCACTGGGCGCGCAGGCCTCCTTGGTAGGTGTGGTGGGGGCCGACGAGGCCGGCGCCACGGTATCCAGGCTAGCGAGCGAGGCGGGCATCCATGCGGGCCTGGTTGCCGACGAGCACCTGCCGACCACGCTCAAAATGCGTGTGCTTGGGCGGCAGCAACAATTGTTGCGCGTCGATTTCGAGGAAACCCCTGCATCGGGGTGCCTGGAGGCCCTGCAGGCGCAATATCGCAAACTGTTACCCTCACATGACCTGGTCGTGCTGTCCGACTACGCCAAGGGGGCGCTGGGCAACGTCGAAGCCTTGATCGCCATGGCGCGCGAGGCTGGCGTGCCGGTGCTTGTAGACCCAAAAGGCCATCAGTATCGTCGCTACGCGGGCGCCACCCTTATTACGCCCAATCGCGCTGAAATGCGCGATGCTGTAGGCGCCTGGCACGACGAAAACGACCTCACCACAAGGGCGCAGGGCTTGCGCGAGCAACTAGGGCTCGAAGCGCTGCTGGTCACGCGCTCGGAGCAGGGTATGACACTGTTCTCGGCGGCGGGGCGCGAACACATCAATGCACATGCTCACGAAGTATTTGACGTTTCGGGCGCGGGCGATACCGTGCTTGCCACCCTCGCCGTGATGCGCGCTGCCGGCTTGAGCTGGTCCGAATCCATGTCCTGGGCCAACCGCGCCGGCGGCGTGGTGGTTGGCAAGCTGGGCACCTCTGTCGTCACCGCAGGAGAACTCTCATGATCATCGTAACCGGCGGCGCCGGCTTCATAGGCAGCAACTTGGTGCGTGGCTTGAACGCGCGTGGCCATACCGACATCCTGGTCGTCGACGACCTCATGCAGGGTGACAAGTTCGTCAACCTCGTCGATGCGCAGATTGCCGATTACCAGCACAAAGACGATTTCCGTCAGCGTGTCGCCACGGGCGACCTGGGCAAGGTCGAGGCGATTTTCCATCAAGGTGCCTGCTCCGACACCACCGAGCGCAATGGTCACTACATGATGGACAACAACTACAGGGTCACGCTTGAGCTGTTCGAATACAGCCAGCGCGCCCGCGTGCCGTTCATCTACGCCTCGTCCGCTGCCGTATATGGTGCGGGGCCTGTATATGCCGAAGACGTGCGCAACGAAAAACCCCTGAACGTCTACGGCTATTCCAAATTCCTCTTCGACCAAGTGCTGCGCCGGCGCATGGATGGCTTGGTCGCACCCGTGGTGGGGCTGCGCTATTTCAACGTGTACGGCCCACGCGAACAGCACAAGGGCCGCATGGCATCCGTAGCCCTGCACAATATGCACGAATTCCAGCGTGAGGGGCACGTACGCCTGTTTGGTGGTTGGGATGGCTATCAGGATGGCGGCCAGATGCGGGATTTCATTCACATCGATGATGTTGTCTCGGTAAATCTACATTTCCTCGACAACCCCGAGGTATCGGGCATATTCAACTGCGGCACGGGGCGCGCCCAGCCGTTCAACGATGTGGCCGGCACCGTGGTCAACACCTTGCGCGCCCATCGCGGCGAACCGGCGTTGTCGCTCCAGCAACTGGTCAAGGCCCAACTGCTGCGCTACATTCCCTTTCCCGACGACCTCAAGGGCCGCTACCAAAGCCATACGCAGGCCGATCTCACACAGTTGCGCGCCGCCGGCTATACCAAGCCGATGCGCGACGTACAGACGG
Organism: Pusillimonas sp. TS35; assembly: GCF_009857885.1. Lineage (GTDB taxonomy): Bacteria > Pseudomonadota > Gammaproteobacteria > Burkholderiales > Burkholderiaceae_B > Allopusillimonas > Allopusillimonas lactea. The sequence goes on from NZ_WWER01000001.1 coordinate 355,507, forward strand.
GTGTCGCCGAATACGTCAATACCTTGCTCGCCAGCGGCGCAGTCACGGCCTGATGGGCTTTGGTGTGCAATGGGTGCGTGGCTACTTTCGCATTGCGGTGGGCCGCTGCAGGGCCAGCATGCCTGTTCGGCGTTTATTCGCAGTCCAATCGCAGCCCATGCGTAAGACTACGCATGGACGCCTTGTCGCCGCCGGGCTGGCAGCAGGATCGGGCGGCGGCGATCATCGATGCTCCATTCACATTCAGGAGCCAGATGATGAATCCTTTCACCGAATCCACCGTTGCCCAGCCGTTGCCCACTGAGACGCCGTTTCATCATCCAGCGCGCGTAGTGCATACACCATCGACGGGCCGGCACAGCATCCGTGCCAACAGAGGGCTCATGGTCGGAACCGCCATTGGCGTGCTGGCAGCCTTGCCTGCGCTGGCAGCGGTCGACCTCAATTCCGCCACAGTGGAACAACTGCAGACCCTCCGTGGCATCGGGCCTCGTACGGCCAGCGTCATTATCGAAGAAAGGCGTCGCGCGGGCCCGTTTACGTCTATTGAAGACTTGTCCGATCGCGTGCGGGGCATCGGTCTGCGCAAGGCGGCGGCGCTGGAGGCGTCTGGCCTGCGTGTTGGCCCGGCGTACCGTGTGCTGCAGCAAGACAATATGCCTGCTGCGGGCAAACCCGGCGTGGCGCGTTCGAGCCAGGTCAGTTCGACAGGCCGATGAATAGCGCGCGGGCCGGCTGCCGCGCCGCGGACGGGCTTCGGTGTCCGCCCACCGAACATTGCCTCGCAGGCAGGCAGTGCGCGCCGGCCCGCCGACAGGCCGGAGATACACGCCATCCGCCCCGTGCCGCGTGCCTGGCACCGTATAAGCTCCAGGCGCAAGCCCTGCGCCGCGTGTCTTGCGCTGTGTGGCGCCATGGGGCCGGCTGGCGGTAATATGCGATTCTGTACCACCCAAAGGCAAAACAACTTTCCCATGAAAAACTACCCCACTATTGAAGACACCATCGGCCACACGCCGCTGGTGCGGCTGCAGCGCATCCCCGGCGAGTTCGGTGCAGCGCGCGGCAATGTCATCCTGGCCAAACTCGAAGGCAATAATCCGGCGGGGTCGGTCAAAGACCGCGCCGCAAGCTCTATGATCCGCCGCGCCGAAGAGCGGGGGGAGATCAAGCCCGGCGATACGCTCATTGAAGCCACCAGCGGCAATACCGGTATCGCGCTGGCCATGACAGCCGCCATCCGGGGCTACAAAATGGTCCTCATCATGCCCGACAATCTGTCGGTGGAACGGCGTGCGTCCATGACAGCTTACGGCGCCGAGCTCATCCTCACGCCTGCCAGCCAGGGGGGGATGGAATACGCCCGCGACCTGGCCCTGAAAATGCAGGCCGAGGGCAAAGGCAAGGTCCTCGACCAGTTTGCCAATGCCGATAACCCGCGCGCCCATGTGGAAACCACGGGCCCTGAACTCTGGGAACAGACTGGTGGCGAGATCACCCATTTTGTCAGCGCCATGGGCACGACGGGCACCATCATGGGCGTGGGCACGTACCTGCGTTCGCGCAACCATGCCGTGCGCGTGATTGGCGCCCAGCCCGCCGAGGGCTCGCAGATCCCCGGCATCCGCAAGTGGGCCGAGGCATACCAGCCCGCTATCTATCATCCCGCCGAGGTCGATGAGTTCGAGTTGATCGAGCAAGCCGAGGCTGAAAACATGGCACGCCGTCTGGCCGCCGAAGAAGGCATTTTTGCCGGCATCTCGTCTGCTGGCGCTCTGGTGGCGGCGCTGCGCGTGGCGCAGCGTGTCGAAAACGCCACCATCGTCTTCATCGTGTGCGACCGAGGCGACCGCTACCTGTCGACCGGCGTCTTCAACTGACGCCCGTCTACGGCTTCAGGGCTTCTCCTCGCCCATGGCGTCCGCCAGCACTGCCGCCAGGTCGGCCACTGCGGTGGCGTAGAAATAGCTGCGGTTGTAGTGCGTGATCGCAAAGAAGTTTGGTGTGCCGATGCGGTATTCGGCGCGGTTGCGCGACTCATCCACCAGGTTCACCATGCCCAGCTTGTACCGCATCCAGGCGGGGGTAGGCATGCCAGTGGGGGTGATCGCCGCCGCGCCCTGGGCAGCAAGCTCAGCCCAACTGAGGGTGGGGGTGAGGCCACCCTTTACCAGCGATGCGGGGTCGCTCGGCAGCGTGGCGGGCGCAAATACGGGCAGCCCGGGTACCCAGCCGTGCAGGCGCAGAAAGCGCGCCACCGAGGCGATTGCATCGTACTCATTGAGCAGGTCTATATGGCCATCGCCGTTGCCGTCGGCGGCATAGCGTGCCAGGCTGCCTGGCATGAACTGAGGCAGGCCCATGGCGCCGGCAAACGAGCCGGTCGCGGCGTGCGCATCCAGGACCTTGCGATAATCCAGCTCGATAAGGTCGGCCAGTTGATCTCGAAACAACTGGCTGCGCTCGGGCCGGGTATCGTCGGGGTAACGGAAACCCAGCGTCGCGAGCGCGTCCAGTACCCTGAAGTTGCCCGTATTGCGGCCATAGACGGTTTCCACACCAATGATGGCCACAATAATGGATGCTGGCACGCCGTACTGGCGCGCAGTTCTATCCAGAAAGGCGCGGTTTGCCGTCCAGAATTCCTGCCCGGCCCTGATGCGGATGGGCTCGACAAAGCGTTGGCGGTAGACCGTCCAACTGCGGCGTATGCGCTGCCCGCTGGGCTTCATCAGGCGCGCCGCAGTGCTATCGTAGCTGACGGTGCGCAACAATGATTCGACATGCGCCAACGGCACGCCCCGTACCGATGAAACCTCGCCCGCAAAGGCTTTCAGGTCTGGCGTAAGCGAGCCGTCGGGCTCAAGCAGCGGGCCGCCGCTGGACGACGAGTGGCCGGCGGCGATGGGCGCGGGTGCCGGCGGCAAGGCGAGCGGTGCGGCAGCCTGTGGGCTGCTGTTACTTGCCAACGCGGGGCCAGGGCGAGCGGCAGGCGGCTTGGCGGCGTCGGGGCCGGCGGCCGTCTGCTGACTGGCACAGCCACCCAGCACCAGCGACAAAAGGCTAACTTGCAAGAAACGAATGGGTGTGAACATAATCAACCTTTATGGAGACACTTTATATTACCCACCCATCGTGCCGCTTGCATGAAATGGGAAGCTGGCATCCCGAATGCCCCGAACGGCTCGATGCCATTCATGATCGCCTGCTGGGCAGCGGTTTGATGGATTTTCTTGACGAGGCCGAAGCGGTGCCCGCCACCGATGCCGACCTGCTGCGGGTGCATACACCTGAACATCTGGCCTATCTTCGCCGCCACCTGCCCCTCGAAGGGTTGTACCCCATCGATACCGACACCCTGATGTGCCCGCGCACGCTCGATGCCGCTATGGCATCGGCAGGGGCGGGCATCACGGCGGTCGATGCGATCATGCGCGGCGAACACCGCAACGCCTTTTGCGCCGTGCGGCCGCCCGGCCATCATGCGCGCCGGGCGCAGGCAATGGGTTTCTGTTTTTTCAATAATATCGCGGTGGCTGCTGCTTACGCACTGGAACGCTATGGCCTCAAGCGTGTGGCCATCATCGACTTCGACGTACACCACGGCAATGGCACCGAGGAAATATTTGCTGGCGATCAGCGGGTGCTGATGTGCAGTTTCTTCCAGAATTCGATATTTCCGCATGGTTGGATTAACCCTTGCCCGGAAAACATGGTAAACATACCGGTTGACGCATACACGAAGGGCGATGCGCTACGCATGCTGTTCGCCGATGTGCTGATGCCGCGCTTGCAAGCGTTCGAGCCTGAGTTTGTCTTCATTTCCGCCGGCTTCGACGGCCACCGCGAAGACGACTTGGGGCAACTGGGCATGGTCGAAGCCGATTACGGCTGGATCACCGAACGCATCACCGAAGTCGCCGACGCCAGCGCATCAGGCCGCATTGTCAGCTTTCTGGAGGGTGGTTACAACCTATCCGCCCTGGGCCGCAGCGCCGCCGCGCACATCAAGGTGCTGGCATCTGTGTAATGGGTCATCGGTGCCTGGTGATGTTCCGTGCGCGCCAGCCTTGCCGCCCCGGCGGTCCTGTGGCCGTGCGGCCGCGTCGTACCGTTGTAGAATTGAAAAATTTGCGTAAAACAGTATTCAGCCATTTTTGATTTTATATACTCTCCGGAGAAAGCTCGATGAAGGTGTTGGTACCTGTCAAGCGCGTCGTTGACTACAACGTCAAGGTACGCGTCAAATCCGATCAAAGCGGGGTGGACATCGCCAATGTGAAGATGTCCATGAATCCCTTCGATGAAATCGCTGTGGAAGAAGCCACGCGCCTGAAGGAGAAGGGCGTAGTCACCGAGGTCATCGCAGTGTCCTGCGGCGTGGCCCAAAGCCAGGAAACCCTGCGCACTGCCATGGCCATCGGCGCCGACCGCGGCGCACTGGTCCAAACCGACGCCGAGCTGCAGCCGCTGGCCGTGGCCAAGCTGCTCAAGGCACTGGTCGATAAAGAGCAGCCTCAGCTGGTCATTCTGGGCAAGCAGGCCATTGACGACGATGCCAACCAAACTGGCCAGATGCTGGCTGCGCTGCTGGGCTGGCCCCAGGCCACTTTCGCCAGCAAGGTCGAGGTCGCCGACGGCAAGGCAACGGTCACGCGCGAAGTGGATGGCGGCCTGGAAACCCTGTCGCTCACGCTGCCCGCAATTGTCACGACTGACTTGCGCCTGAACGAGCCGCGCTACGTCACCTTGCCCAACATCATGAAGGCCAAGAAGAAGCAGCTGGATGTGCTCACACCCGAAGAACTGGGCGTGGATGTCACCCCCCGCCTGAAGACGCTCAAGGTATCCGAGCCGCCCGCGCGCTCGGCCGGCATCATCGTGCCTGATGTCGCCACGCTGGTCGACAAACTCAAGAATGAAGCGAAGGTGGTTTGAACATGACGATTCTGGTTATTGCTGAACACGACAACGCCCATCTGAAGGGCGCTACGCTCAACACGATTGCCGCCGCAGCCAAGATCGGCGGCGACATTCACGTACTCGTCGCGGGCAACGGCGCGCAGGCGGTGGCAGATCAGGCCGCCAAGGCGGCCGGTGTGGCCAAGGTGCTGCTGGCCGACGCGCCGCAACTGGCCGACGGGCTGGCCGAGAACGTCGCCGCCCAGGTGCTCGACATTGCCGGCGGGTACAGCCACATCCTGTTCCCGGCCACTGCATCGGGCAAAAACGTGGCGCCTCGCGTGGCCGCCAAGCTGGACGTCGCCCAGCTCTCGGACATCATCGCCGTCGAATCGGCCGACACCTTCCAACGTCCTATCTACGCTGGCAACGCCATTGCAACCGTGCAGTCGTCGGATGCGGTCAAGGTCATCACTGTGCGGACCACGGGGTTTGACGCAGTTGCGGCCGAGGGCGGCAGTGCCGCCGTCGAATCGGTGGGTGCGGTGGCCGATTCGGGCCTATCCAGCTTTGTGGGCCGCGAAGTGGCCAAGAGCGACCGGCCCGAGTTGGCTGGCGCAGCCGTGGTGGTTTCGGGTGGCCGTGGCATGGGCAGCGCCGAAAACTTCAAGTTGCTCGAGCCACTGGCCGACAAGCTGGGTGCGGCGCTGGGCGCGTCGCGCGCGGCGGTCGACGCGGGCTACGCGCCCAACGACTGGCAGGTCGGCCAGACCGGCAAGATCGTGGCGCCACAGCTGTATGTGGCCATCGGTATCTCGGGTGCCATCCAGCACCTGGCCGGCATGAAAGACTCCAAGGTCATCGTCGCGATCAACAAAGATGCCGAAGCGCCTATCTTTGGTGTGGCCGACTACGGCTTGGTGGCTGATCTGTTCACGGCGGTGCCTGAATTGGTCGCTGCCCTGTAAGGCGTAGGCCCGGCGCTTTCGCGCCATACAGGCCGCGAAATCACGCTCCACGACACGCGTCCGCATCCATGCGGGCTGTCAGAGGGGCGGGTTTCGCGGCCTTTTTGCATGGTGCTGTCAGAATAGCAATGAGCAGTGGCGCCAGAGGCCTGCGGCAACGAGACGCTGGATTTCGTGCTGACAGATTTCAATGACGCGGTTCACGGCGGGCGTTGGCGGCAAGCTGTCGCTGGCGCATAGTACGAGCTCGCGCGACAGGTCGGTGGCCAGCAGGTGTGCCTTGATCAGACCGTCGATGATTTCAGGTTGTGCGGCCGAGTAAGGAAGAATGGTGGCCGCTGCGCCATTGCGAACGGCGGGGATGAGAATGGCCGAGGTGCTTGCCTCGGCATATAGGTTACTGGAGAAACCGGCTGTCAGGAACGCATGGTCGACGCGTGCGCGCAGCGTGTTGGGCAGGCTGGGAAGGATGAGCGGCAATGCGGCAATATCAGCGACCGCGAGGCGCCGCGATGGCAGGCGTGCGCTTGGATGGGTGAGCAGTAGCAGTGTTTCCCGAAGCAGAGGCTGGTGCGAAATGCCCGGCAGCGCCTGCTGGTCAGGAGATAGAGAGAAATCGATCCGCCCCTGCAGTACGAGCTTGGTGAGATCTGCACTGGGCACATCCACGATTTCCAGCACCACCGACGGTAGATCCGCCTTGACACGCTGCATGAGCGGCAGCGACAGAATCCGCGCCGTACTCGAGGCCAGCCCAATGGACACCGTCCCAGTAACTTCGTCGGTACCTCGCGTCAGCAGGCTGCGTGTGCTGTCCACCTGCCGGAGGATGGTTTGGGCATGGCGGTACAGCAGCAAGCCTTCGGCGGTCGGCTGTACGCCTTTGGGCCCGCGTACCAGGATGTCGACCCCTAGATCCTGTTCCAGCAGCGACATCTGTTGGCTGAGCGCGGGCTGTGCCACGTGCAGGCTTTCTGCGGCACGCGTCATGTTGCGCAGTTCGACCACGCGCACGAAATACTTGAGCTGGCGTAGATTCATAGCAATAAGTTTAACTTATCGTGGCATCGCGAAATAGTATTTTCTTATCTTGCGGGCTCTTCCTAGAATGAACGCACTCAATGAGGAGACGCAAGTAATGAGCCTGCCGCTAGCTGGATTGAAAGTGCTGGATCTCACCCGTGCATTGTCAGGGCCCTTCAGTACGATGATTCTCGCGGATCTCGGGGCTGAGGTGATAAAAGTCGAGCCTGCCCCCGGTGGCGATATGGTGCGCCAATGGGGCCCGTTTGATGAAGATATAAGTGTTTATTATCTTAGTGCCAACCGCAACAAAAAGGGCCTGGGTGTGGATTTTCGCCAACCTGAAGGCCTGGCGTTGATCCGCAAGATGGCACTCGCGTCTGACATTGTGGTCGAGAATTTCAAAGTAGGCACCATGGAGAATATGGGCCTGGGCTATGACGCGCTGCGTCAGGAACACCCGGGCCTGATTATGGCGTCGATCTCGGGTTTTGGCAGCAAGGGGCCGGCCAGTGGGTGGGCGGGGTTTGACCAGATCGCCCAGGGTTATTCGGGCTTCATGAGCTTGACCGGCACCACCGAATCAGGGCCGACGCGCGTGGGTACCGCCATCGGGGATCTCACTGCGGGCATGTGGCTGGCGATCGGCATATTATCGGCCGTTGTGCAGCGCCAGCATACAGGGGTGGGTCAGCATGTGGAAACCTCGCTGCTATCGGGGTTGATGGGCCTGCTGAGCGTGCAGGGGCAACGATACCTAAGTGTGGGCGAGGTGCCTGAGCCATGTGGCAATGTACATCCGGTCATCGCGCCTTACGGTACCTTTGAAACTGCCGACGGGCCGCTGAATCTCGCGCCCGCGACGCAACAGATGTGGGTCAAGCTGTGCGCTATCCTGGGCCTGGAACACCTGGTCACGGATCCACGCTTTGTGACCAATGCGGATCGCATGCAGCATCGTCATGCCCTGAAGGATGCGCTAGAACAGAGCCTGAAGCAGCGCAAACGCATGGAATGGACACCGCTGATGATCGAGCATGGCATCCCAGCCGGGCCGATCAACACGCTGGCAGACGTTTTTGCCGATCCGCAGGTACGGGCCTGCGGCCTGGTTCAATCCGTGCAGCATCCAATCGTGGGTGAACTGAAGCAAGTCGGCCTGCCGCTGAGCATGGATGCGATTGAGGACGGGATCAGCGTGCGCAGTGCGCCGCCGGTGTTCGGCCAGCACACGCGCGAGGTGCTGGCCGCCTATGGTATTGCGGATGGCGATGTAGAGGCCTTGCTGGCGCGCAGTGTCTTGCATCAGGCTCCACCATTCGACGGCGCGGTGTGTGCGCAAGCGGGCAGCCCCGAGACAGCCAAGGGGCACGCATGAACCAGAAAAACCACAGTACCGTCCCGGCCGATGTAAAAGATGGCCTCACGCCTGCCGGTGCGCCGGCGCTTGATATTTCGGGGCGTGTAGCGACCATAACGCTGGACAAGCCCAGTTATGCCAATCGGCTCAGCCCCGAAGATCTGGGTACCATTCGACGCCATATCCAGGCCGTCAATGAGGCTGAAGACGTGCTGGTGTTGCGCATCATGGCAACGGGAAAGTACTTCTGCAGCGGCTACGACATTTCCGCGCTTGCCGCGGACGATGCCCCCAGCTCGCTTTACTTCGGCGAGACCGTCGACATGCTCGAGGCGGCCCGCCCCGTCACCATCGCCGCCATTCACGGCGGAGTCTACGGGGGCGGTACCGATCTGTGCCTAGCCTGTGATTTCCGCATCGGCACCCCGCAGGCCAATATGTTCATGCCGGCAGTACGACTGGGCCTGCATTTCTATCCGGGCGGCATGGTGCGTTACGTGACCCGATTGGGCTTGGACAATGCCAAGCGCCTGTTCCTGACGGCCGAGAAAATCGACGCGGCAACGATGTTGCAGCTCGGCTTTCTGACCGAGCTGGCGCAGGAGGGCGATCTCGATGCGCGGGTACAGGCGCTCAGCGCCCAGTTGGCAGGGATGGCGCCCATTGCACTGACGGGGATCAAGCGGCACCTGAATCTGATCGCGCGCGGCCAGTTGGACATCGCCGATATTGAATCACTGGTGCTGCGGTCGGAGCGGTCCAGTGACATTGCCGAGGGCGCGCGGGCATGGAAAGAGAAGCGCGAGCCGATATTCATTGGCGGATAGGACGTACCGTGCGTGGCAATACGGACGGAAGGGCGGCGCAGAGCGTGGGGCGAAAACCAGGCAAGGAGCCGTTAACAAAGCCATTACTCATTACACAATACCCATGGAGACAATCATGAAACGCATTAAACAGTTCCTCGGCATGGCCCTTGCCACTGGCATTGCGTGCGGCTTACCCGCCACCAGTGCGCATGCGGCGCCCGCATATCCCGCCAAACCAATCACGTTGATCATCGGTTTTCCTCCCGGTGGCGGGGCCGATCATGTTGGCCGTGTATATGCCAATGCGTTGTCCAAGGTGCTTCAGCAGCCCGTCGTCGTCGAGAACCGCCCCGGTGCGGGTTCGACCATCGGTGCCAGTCATGCCGCGCGCGCCGCGGCGGATGGCTATACGCTGTATCTTGGCAACTCGAGCGTCATGGGCAGCGACAGTGTGCTTTACAAGGTGGATTACTCCGCCGACAGCTTCGTGCCGGTTGCCCAGTTGACCACCGGCCCCATGGTGCTGATTGCCAATGCCAAGCTCGGCATACGCACCGTACAGGACTTGCTCGATCGTGCCCGCAAAGCGCCTGGCAAACTCAATATGGCTTCGTCCGGCAACGGGGTAATCACCCACCTGGCTGGCGTGTCTTTCATGGAATTGGCAGGGGTGCAATTCATGCACGTTCCCTTCAAGGGCGGTGCGGCGGCCACGCAGTCCGTCGCCGCGGGCGATACGGATATCTCGTTTGCAACCGCGCCGTCTGCAAAAGCGGTAATCGACAGTGGCAAGGTGGTGGGCATCGCGGTGACATCGGCCAATCGGTCGAGTCTGGTCGATTATCCGCCGATTGCGGAAACGGTGGCCAAATATGATCTGGCCAATTGGTGGGGCATTTTCGCACCCAAGGGCACGCCTCAATCCGTGGTTGAAACGCTGTTCGCCGCCACTAACAAAGTGTTGGCGGATCCGGCGGTACGTAAAAGCCTTGAGTCAGGCTACGAGGAGGTGACGCCTTCTGCCTCGTCCACCGCATTTGTTGAGTTTGCACGCCGCGAAGGTGCCGAAGGGCTGCGATTGGCCAAGAAGAGCGTGGAAACGGCCAACTGAAAGGGGTAAGGTGGGTTGCGCGGCATGAATATGGCAAAATGAGCTGTCCAACGCTTTACGTAAACGTCAGAAAAACAGAGTGAAGACCATGACATACCGCGCACCTTTGCAAGACATCCGTTTCGTAATGAAAGAGCTGGCCGGGCTCGATGAGTTGCTGGCCATGCCCGGTTTCGAAGACGTATCCGACGACCTTATCGATGCGGTGCTGGATGAAAACGCGCGTTTTGTCGAAGAGGTCATCGCGCCGTTGAACCGGCAGGGCGATACCAAACCGGCAGCGTGGAACGACGGCCGGGTGCGAACGTCGCCAGGCTTCAAAGAGGCGTTTGAGCAATTTGCGCAAGGCGGTTGGCAGGGGCTGTTGCACGAGAAAGAGCTCGGTGGCCAGGGGCTGCCCAAGCTGCTGGGGGCTGTGTGCGGCGAAAACCTCAACGCCGCCAATCTTGCATTCGCCCTGTGTCCGCTTCTTACCGATGGCGTGATCGAGGCGCTGACCGCTGTGGGTTCGCCGGCCCAGCAGCAGCGCTACATTCCCCCCATGCTTGATGGGCGCTGGACGGGCACCATGAACCTCACCGAGCCCCAGGCCGGCTCGGATCTGGCACAGGTCGCCACCAAGGCAGTCAGGCAGGATGACGGCAGCTACCGGCTGTCAGGCCAGAAGATTTTCATTACCTATGGTGAGCACGACATGGCCGAAAATATCGTCCATCTGGTGCTGGCCCGCACGCCTGATGCCCCCAAGGGGGTCAAGGGCATTTCCTTGTTCATCGTGCCTAAATTCCTGGTCAACGATGACGGCTCGACGGGGGCGCGCAACGACGTCTGGTGCGGCTCCATCGAGCACAAGCTGGGCATACATGGCAGCCCTACGGCAGTGCTGCTGTACGGTTCGGGCAAGGGCGAGGTGGGCGAGGGCGCCGTCGGCTATCTGGTCGGCGAAGAGAACCGCGGCCTCGAGTACATGTTCATCATGATGAATGCCGCGCGCTATGCGGTGGGTATTCAAGGCATCGCAGTGTCCGAGCGGGCGCTGCAGCATGCCATGGCCTATGCCCGAGAACGTGTGCAGGGCCAGGCCCTCGAGGGTTCGACCGGCCCGGTGGCGATCGTGGATCACCCCGATGTGCAGCGCATGCTGCTGACAATGAAGGCGCTGACCGAAGGTGCGCGGGCGCTTGCGTATGTGGCTGCCGCCGCCAACGACAGCGCCCGTCATCATCCCGACACGGGGCGGTGCGCCCGCGACAAAGCGCTCTACGAATACCTGGTGCCGGTCGTCAAGGGCTTCTCCACCGAAATTTCTGTCGAAGTCGCCTCCTTGGGCATACAGGTGCATGGCGGCATGGGCTTTATCGAAGAAACCGGTGCGGCCCAGTACTACCGCGATGCACGGATCCTGCCGATTTACGAAGGCACGACAGCCATCCAGGCCAATGACTTTGTAGGGCGCAAGGTGTTACGTGACGGCGGCGCTGTGGCGACGGCGCTGGCCGAACGCATGGCGGCCACAGTGGCGCAGGTGCGCGAGGCGGCGGGGCAGGGCGGCGCCAATGCCGAAGGCCTTGCCTTGATCGCCACTCAATTGGAACAGGCGGTGCAGGCCTATCGCACGGCCAACCGCTACGTACTTGAAAACGCCAAAGAGAATTTGCGCGGTGTTTTCATGGGCAGCGTGCCCTTGTTGATGCTTGCAGGCATCGCCTTGGCCGGCTGGCAGATGGCGCGCGCGGCACTGGCCTGCGAGCGTGCCCTGGCCAAGGGTGATTCACCTTTTCATCGCCAGAAACTGGCCACCTGCGTGTTCTATGCCGCCAACCTGTTGCCGCGCGCCGGCGCACTGGCGGCGGCTATCACCACGGGCGGCACGGCGGCGCAATTTGCCGCCGCTGCCCTGGCAGAAGCTTAGAAGCCCATCGGGTAGCCATCTTTGCGGTGGTCCGAGGCGGCCATATAACCACCTTGCGCCAGCCGCATGGCCATTTGCGCGCAGCCAAACTCCAGGTCAAACCGCGGCGCCACATCGATGGCGTGCCCGCGTTCGTGCAGGCCTGCTACGGTTTCAGGCGGCATATTCCATTCAACCCGTACGGCCCGGTTGTCGTCGGCCACCCGCCAACGTGGCGCGTCGATGGCTGCCTGCGGGTTCTGATCGAAGTCGGCCACACGGCAGGCCATCTGCACGTGGCCCTGCGCCTGAATAGACCCGCCCATCAGGCCGAAACTGGCCAGCGGAGCACCGCCACGCATCAGAAAACCGGGGATGATCGTGTGGAAAGGCCGCTTGCCCGGGCCGACTTGGTTGGGGTGGCCTGCACGCGTGGAAAAGCCGCAGCCTCGGTTATGCAGCGCAATGCCGGTACCTGGCACCACCACACCAGAGCCAAAACCCTTGAAGTTTGACTGAATCAGCGACACCATCATGCCGCTGGCGTCGGCGGCTGTCATGTAGACCGTGCCGCCCTGGTGCGGGTTGCCGGGGCCCGGGTAGGCGGCGCGACGCGGGTCGATTTGTTTGGCACGCTCGCGCAGATAGGCCGGATCCAGCAGTTTTTCGGTCATGCCCGGCGCCATGGCTGCCGGGTCGCCCACGTAGGCGTGCAGATCGGCAAAGGCCAGTTTCATGGCCTCCAACTGCAAGTGGATGTAGTCGGCCGAATCGTGCTTCAGCTCGGCCATGTCCAGCGCGTCGAGCATGCCCAACGCCATCAATGCGCCGATACCCTGGCCGTTGGGGCCGATTTCCACCAATTCCAGGTCGCGGTAGCCGATGCGGATAGGGGCTACCCAGTCGGGCCGGTTGGCGGCCAAGTCCGCTTCGGTGATCAGCCCGCCCGTATTACGCGCATGGGCTGCGATGGCAGCCGCCAGTTCGCCGTGATAAAAAGCATCCCCGCCGCTGCGGGCAATTTTTTCCAGTGTGTCGGCCTGCCCGGGGCACACGAAGCGTTCGCCCGGAAGCGGTGCTCGCCCCTGGGGCGCGAAGGCATCCGCGTAGCCAGGTTGGCTGCTCAGCTTGCCTACCTGCTCCTGCCATTGGCGATGAACAGTGGGCGACACCAGGAAGCCGTCGCGCGCCAGCTTTACGGCTGGTTCGAATAAGTCTTCGAAGGGCAGGGTGCCGAAGCGATCGCACAACGCCCGCCAGCCGGCAACCCCGCCCGGTGTTGTTACGCTGCCCCATCCGATGCCCGGCATAGAGGGTTGGTCAGCGAATCGGTCTGGTGTCCAGGCTGCCGGCGCGCGCCCGCTGGCATTCAGGCCATGCATTTGCTTGCCGTCCCAGATCAGGGCGAACAGGTCGCCGCCGATACCGTTCATGCAAGGCTCGACCACTGTCAAGGCAATGGCCGTGGCCAGGGCGGCATCGACTGCGTTGCCGCCGCGCATCAGCATTTTCAGCCCCGCAGCAGCCGCCAGGGGCTGCGAAGTGCTGACAACGTTGTCGGCCAGCACCGGCACGCGTTGCGAGGTATAGGGAAATTGCCAATAGGTGGATTGGTCTAAAGCCATGGTGTCTCTACTCAAAAAACAATAAAACAGGGGGTCAGTTGCTGCGGATGTTTGCTTCCTTGACTACATTGCCCCAGAAAGCGTGCTCATTGTTTACCACCTTTGCCAGCGCATCGGGCGGGCCGTAGCGCAGTTCCGCACCCTGTGCTGCCATGGCAGTGATGAGCTTCGGGTTCTTCAATGATTGTTCCAGCGCCGCTGAAAGCGTTGCAATGATGTCCGGCGGCGTGCCTTTCGGCGCGAATAGGCCAAACTGATTATCCGCCACTACGTTCGCAATGCCGGATTCCTTCAGGGTGGGAACGTCGGGCAACAGGGAAACGCGCTGCCCCGAGGCCACCGCCAGATACTTGAGCTTGCCACCCTTCACCAACGGCATTGAGCCCGTGACGCTGTCAAACATCATGCTTGAAACGCCGCTGACAACGTCCGGCAGTGCCTGGCTGCTGCCTTTGTAGGGCACGTGGGTGATGTCCAGGGCGTTCTGGCGAGAGAACAGCGTGCCTTCGAGGTGAGACAGCGTACCCACACCTTGGGAGGCGTAGTTGTACTGGCCAGGCTTGGCCTTGATATAGGCGATTAGCTCAGCGACATTGCTGACCGGCAGGGAGGCCGGCACAACCAGCGCATGCGGCACAAAGCCGATCAAGCCGATTGGCACGAAGTCTTTGGCCAGATGCACGGGCTGGTCTTTATAGATCGCAGCGGCAATCGCTTGGTTGGTGGTGGCAGCCAGATAAAGCCCATATCCATTCGGCGCTTGCCGCGCGCCTGCCGCAAGCCCGATCGCTCCGCCGGCGCCCGTGCGGTTTTCTACAACGACCGATTGACCAAGCACTGCCCCCATCTGCTGGCCCAAAGCCCTTGCCAGCACATCGGTTGCACCCCCTGGGGGAAATGAAATGGTGACCTGTATCGGCTTGTCCGGAAAGGCGGCGAAGGCTGGCGCTGGCGCGACAGTGGCGGCGCCGATGGCCCCGGCCAGTGCCAGCATCTGTAAAAACGGCACCGTGCTGGGCCGGTTGTGCACTGCACCTGCAGTGCTGCGTACTGCTTTACACCATGAAGCGATTGATTTCATATGAATTTCCGAGGAGAGGTCAGAAACAGCTTCTTGAAAAAAGGGGGGTGAAAGCGAAGATCCCAGTTACGCCCCGCGCCCTGCGGAATGGGGCGGCGCTTGTATTGCATTCATATTACCGATATGGTTTGATCCAAACAATTTGATTTATTCATCATAATTAATCAAATATATCGATGGATACCATACGTTTTCTCCGTACCTTTCTCGCCGTTGCCCGCAGCAACACTTTTGCCGAGGCCGCGGACGTGGTCGCGCTTACCCAGAGTGCGGTGAGTTTTCAGATGCGGGCACTGGAGCAGCAATTGAACCGGCGGCTGTTCGAGCGCCAGGGCAGGTTGTCGGTGCTGACCGCGGAAGGGCGGGCCATGCTGCCCGAGGCGCAGGCGCTGCTGGATCAGTTCGAACGCTTGCGCGGCCCACAGCCCGGCCAGGAAGACGACATGGCCGGCGCTGTCACTTTCGGCGCCATTGTGTCGTGCATGGGACCGCTCTCCAAAGGTGTGTCTCGGCTCAAGGCACGCTATCCCAATCTCGAGGTGCGGCTAACGACAGGACGCTCCGGCGCATTGGCGGCGCAGGTCGAAAGCGATATGCTGGATGCGGCCATCATCGTGGCGCCGCCCCGCAAGCGATCCACCCTGAACTGGCTGCCTTTGCGGGAAGAGCCATTGGTTGTGGTTGCGCCGGCGCATGCAGCGGTCAAGAGTGCGCGCGACGCAGTCGAGCGCTACCCCTTCTTGCGTTTCGACCGGCGTGAGTTCACCGGGCGGCTGGTTGACCGCGCGCTCAAAAGGATGCATTGTCGCGTTAACGAGTTTCTGGAACTGAACTCGATGGATACGCTGGTTGCCCTGGTGCGCCAGGACGTCGGCGTTACCGTGCTGCCCATGCCCGTGGCGGTCGACTGGGCAAGCGATGCCAGCTTGCAGGTGCTGCCGTTGGGCGGCAAGGCGGGCGAGGCGGTGCGCCACATCGGCGCGCTTTCCAAGGCCGGCCATCCGCATCCGCGTCTCATTGATGCCTTCTGCGCAGTGTGCAAAGAGATGTTCTAGCGGTATTGCGCAGCTGCGCAGCGTGTTCGGCACCGCGCGGTGGTTGCCCGGCCACCATAAGTTTATGCATAAAGCTTATTTCCCTGGCCTGGTTTATGCTGACACAATATTTAGGTCTTTGTTCAACCCGTTACAAGTGAGCTGCCATGACTACATTGCGTCTGGGCGATACCGCCCCTGATTTCGAGCAGGATTCCTCGGTCGGCAAGATCCGTTTTTATGACTACCTCGGCGATAGCTGGGGGGTGCTGTTTTCGCATCCGGCCGATTTCACACCCGTTTGCACGACAGAGCTGGGCTACACGGCACTGGTGTCGGGCGAGTTTGCCAAGCGCAACGCCAAGGTGATCGCCGTGTCTGTGGACGACGCCGAATCGCACCGTAAATGGATCGGGGACATTAATGACACGCAGAAATGCGAGGTCAATTATCCGATCCTGGCGGATGCGGATCACAAGGTCGCCAAGCTGTACGACATGATCCACCCCAATGCCAGTACCACCGTGACGGTGCGCTCGGTGTTTATCATCGACCCAAAGAAGAAAGTCCGTCTGATCATCACCTATCCGGCCAGCACCGGCCGCAATTTCGATGAAATCCTGCGAGTGCTCGACTCGCTGCAACTGACCGATAACTATAGTGTTGCGACGCCGGTTAACTGGAAGCAGGGCGATGATGTCATCATTGTTCCGTCGCTGCAGGACGAAGCCGTGCTGAAGCAAAAATTCCCCAAAGGCTACACGGTAGTGCGCCCTTACCTGCGCATCACGCCGCAGCCCGATAAATAATAGGGGGCGCCGGCAGGTTACCGCCGGTGCACGTGCTTGCGAAATAAGCAAAAGGGCCGGCCTTGTTCTGGTCCTTTTTTGTTGGCTGCCGACCCGGCGGCGCCTGAAGTAGGGCTCCCACAGCATCACCCGCGAGCGGCCACGTAAGAGGTAGGCTGTCCGGCCCCCCAGCAGCATTCCATGCGCGGTGGCCGATGCTCCGTTGAGTCCCTCCACCCCAGCGCCTCCAGTGTTGCATCACTGACGGCGCGAGCCAACTATACAAGTTCCGTTGGCCCGCAGGGGCAAAAGGGCGAGTTCGCACACGCCGCTGAAAGCGCGTGAATTTGACGGGAACCCCGAAGGGGAGAGCGATCGAAGCGACCAGCCTGCCCCGCCACGACGCGCCCCGGCCAAAGAGCCCAGATCTTCCGCCAGCAAAACAACCCCCGCCTAAAAACCCCCAGATCGCCGCACGTACAACCCCCCGGTGAGCAGCCCAATACCCCCAGGCACAACTCCACCCCCAAACAACACACAAAAAAAGCTTGCAAATAAAACTGATGTTTTATACAGTACTGTATATAGAGTCAGTATCCATATAACCAGCAAACGAGGCAAGCCATGCAAAACTCCACCTTTCCCCGTCGTCCCGCAGCAAAATGGCCATTTCCCGCCCGCCGCGCGCCAGCCCGGCAAAGCAAATTGTCGCGGGGCGCCATGCTGGTCGACGTTTGCCTGGTGCTTGCCTGGGGCGCTACCATCCCAGGCATGATGTGGCTGGGCGTCGCCGGCGGGTTCTGAATTGCTCGCTCCGCTGTCTCGGCCAGCCCTTCGGAGCGTCATCGGCATAAGCGCCGCTGCAAAAAAGCGCCGCTGCTATGACTGCCACGCCAAAAACACGCCCTAACAACGTGTGGGGCAAGCGGCTTTTCTAGATGCCCAATTGCTTGTACAATAGCAGGCTTTGCTAACTCATCCTCTGACGGCTTGCGTTGCGCGTTTGGCGCTCCTTCAATAAAAAAGCCTGCTCAAGATGAACTCTGGAGTCACTACCGTGAATCTGCTCGAAACCCTCGAACAAGAGGAAATCGCCCGTCTGACCGAAGGCAAAACCATGCCCGAATTCGCGCCCGGCGATACCGTCATCGTCAATGTGAACGTGGTCGAAGGCACCCGCAAGCGCGTACAGGCCTACGAAGGCGTCGTCATTGCCAAGCGCAACCGTGGCCTGAACTCTGCCTTCATCGTGCGCAAAATCTCGTCCGGCGAAGCCGTCGAGCGTACGTTCCAGCTTTACTCACCGCAAATCGCCAGCGTCGAAGTCAAGCGTCGTGGTGACGTTCGCCGTGCTAAACTGTATTATCTGCGTAGCCGCTCGGGTAAAGCCGCACGCATCAAGGAAAAGCTCGTCCGCAAGGCGGACAAGGCTGCATAACACACAGCATCCTTGCGCAAACGGCAAAGGCACCCCGGCGGGTGCCTTTGTTGTTTTACGGACCACATGTCGGAAAGCTTACTTACATTTCGGTCTCCCCTACCAGTGGCGCCAAGCTTCGACCCCCGGCGTCAGCCTGTCGTTCCGGCGGCCAATCTGCCGCCCTTGCTGCAGGGCAGCATAGAGCTCGATTTCATTCGCTCCGCCTTTGGGGCCGCCATCGACTGGCAGGTCGAGCCCATCTTCACTCGCTCATTCAATATCGATCGCCTCAAGCTCGATGGGGTGCGCCAGGCCGCTGTGTTTTTTCCACTGGTGCAACGCCCGTCAGGGCTGCATGTTTTGTTTACACGCCGCGCATCGCATCTACACGATCACGCGGGCCAGATCAGTTTTCCAGGCGGGCGCATCGACCCTGCGGACCGCGACGAGATCGCTGCCGCGCTACGTGAAACCCAGGAAGAGATCGGCATCGGGCAAGAATTCATACAATTGATCGGTACACAGCCTGGGTTTCTGACATCTACCCGTTTCACCATGAAGCCAGTGATCGGCCTCGTGTTACCCGGCTTCACGCTCACCCCGAATGCAGCCGAGGTGGCCGAAGTCTTCGAGGTGCCGCTGGCGGTGCTTATGGATACCCGCTTGCACCGCCTGCACCGGGCCAACCTGCCTGATGGCGGCCATCGCCTGTATTTTTCCATCACCTGGCAGTCGTATTTCATCTGGGGGGCAACAGCCGCCCTGATCCGAAATTTTTATCACTACCTGGCGGCCGCGCAACTTGCCATGCCAGCCGGTACGCGGCAGGCCAGATAGCCGCAACAGCCTCAATAGCGCTGCTGGGTTTCGTTTTCTTCCAGAATCCGCTGGTACAGCGCATGCCGTTCGGGCTTGATGCGGCCGCTGGCAAGCGCTGCCAGCACGCCGCAGCCCGGCTCATGGCGGTGCGTGCAGTTGTAAAAACGGCAATGCTCGGCGGGTTCCGTAAACTCGGGAAACCCATGTTCGATCTCGGCGGGCGTCAGGTGATTCAGGCCAAAAGCCTGAAAACCGGGTGAGTCGATAATATCGCCTACGCCGTCTGGCAGGTGATACAACCGTGTGCTGGTGGTGGTGTGGCGGCCGGCGCCTAGCGCTTGGGAGTGTGCTTGCGTGCGCGCTTGCGCCTCGGGCACCAAGGCATTGAGCAGGGTAGACTTGCCCATCGCGCTCTGGCCTAGCAGCAGACTGCACCGCCCCTGCAGCCGAGGCAGCAACTGTGTAGCGACGTCGTC
The DNA here is from genome assembly GCF_009857885.1 of Pusillimonas sp. TS35. Taxonomy (GTDB): domain Bacteria; phylum Pseudomonadota; class Gammaproteobacteria; order Burkholderiales; family Burkholderiaceae_B; genus Allopusillimonas; species Allopusillimonas lactea. The sequence goes on from NZ_WWER01000001.1 coordinate 374,814, forward strand.
GGGAGACAGTGCGCTCAGGGCAATGACAGGAACGCCGCCGTCGGCCAGATGCGTAAGCCTCCGCTGCGCATCCGGCAGGCTGGCAGCGAGATCCGCCTTGTTCAGGACGATGAGCGCATCCAGATCAATTGCCCGCGCCGCGACCAGAGCCCGCCCCAGCAAGTCGTCGGAAAATGCCGGCTCGGGAGCCACAACAATCAGCAATTGATCAACATTGGCGGCAAACTGCTTGGTACGCATTTCATCTGAGCGGTACAGCAGGTTGCGGCGCTCGTGTACGCGCTGGATCACACCTTCATCCAGACCTTGCGGCAGGATCTCAACGCGATCGCCTACCGCCGCATCTGACTTTTTACCGCGTGGATAGCACATGCGCAGCGAACCATCAGGCAGTTCAACGGTAAAGTGCCGGCCATGCGCCGCAATAACCAGACCGTGCGCGGCTTCAGCGGTGTGCGCGCCGCCACGCTTGTTGAGCGTGCTGGGCGCTTTAGCCATGTTTCAGGCGCCGTATGCGCAGCACCGCGGGGGGGTGGCTGTCGTAGAACGCCGAATGCATGGGGTCGGGCGTCAGGGTGGCCGCGTTGTCGTCATACAGTTTGACCAGCGCCGATATCAACCTTTCGGGTGGGCACCGTGCGGCGGCGTAGCGGTCGGCCTGGAATTCGTCACGCCGCGATAGCCAACTGGCCAGGGGCGTAACCCAGAACGTGAATACAGGTGTGGCGAGGAACATCAGGATTAACGCCAGCGCGTCGTTGGAACGGCCAAGTTGGGGCACTACGCCCAGCCCGGTATAAAACCAGGTCTGTTGCGATACCCAGCCCAACACCAGAAAAAACATAAGGGCGGCTCCAAAACTGATCAACATGCGCTTAATGATATGGTGGTGGCTGAAGTGCCCCAGCTCATGCGCCAGGACAGCTTCGATTTCATCGACATCCAGGCGCGACAGCAGCGTGTCGAAGAAGACGATGCGGCGTGAACGGCCGAAGCCGGTGAAATACGCATTGCCATGCGCCGAGCGTCGGGAGCCGTCCATGACGAACAGGCCGGTGAGGGCGAATCCGCACCGCTGCGCCAGCGCCTGGATGCGCGCCGAGATTTCGGCGTCTTTGAGCGGTGTGAAGGTATTGAACAGCGGGGCGATAAAGGTAGGAAACAGCCAGATCAGCAGGATATTGAACACCACCCACAGGCCCCAGGCCCACCATATCCAGCCCTGGCCCGTGTTGGCCATGACCCACAGCACGCCGGCCGCGAGGGGCGCGCCCAGCAGCAGGCTGAGCATCAGCGCCTTGGCGGTATCAACCATGAATAGGCGTGGCGTGACGCGGTTGAAACCATAGCGGGCCTCGATGCGAAACTTGCGCCACACCGCGAACGGCAGCCCCACTGTGCCGAGTATGGCAAGCACGCTGCCCAGCAGCGCGAGCTGACGCAGCAACTCGTGGTCAATCAGGCGAGCGAGCTGGACATCCAGGAATTGCAGGCCGCCCAGCAGCGTAAGACCAACCAGCACAGCAGCCTCGATCACCCGTTCGAACATGTTGAAGCGGGTCTTGTCCACCGTGTAGTCTGCCGCACGCTGATGGCTGTACAGGCGGATGCGGTCGGCGAACTCTTGTGGCACCTGGTCGCGATGGTGCAACACGTGCCGGATCTGGCGCGTGCCCAGCCAAAGCCGAAGCAAAACATCGGCCAACAGGAAGGTGGAAAACATCAAGGCGAACATAGGTAGTGGCAGTATGCGAAAATCACTCTTTTAAGGAAGGATTATATGGCGGCGAATGACCAGCGTCTGGTGTGGCTCGATATGGAAATGACCGGGTTGGATCCCGAGAAAGAACGCATTATCGAAGTGGCGGTGGTGGTTACCGAGGCGGATCTTTCTTTTGTCGCCGAAGGGCCGGTGCTGGTGGTTCACCAAAACGATGAATTGCTCAATGCCATGGATAAATGGAATCAGTCCACACATGGCAAGAGCGGGCTGATTGATAAGGTGCGCGCGTCTACGCTCACCGAAGCACAGGTTGAAGACCAACTGCTGGATTTCCTCTCGGCGCACGTGCCGGCCGGCAAGTCGCCGCTGTGTGGCAATACGGTGGGACAGGATCGCCGCTTCATGGTCAAGTATATGCCTCGGCTAGAGGCTTTCTTTCATTATCGCAATCTCGACGTCAGCACACTCAAAGAGCTGTCGCTGCGCTGGAAGCCCGAGGTCTACCGCAGTTTCGTCAAGCAGAGCCGCCACGAGGCCTTGTCGGACATCTATGAGTCTATCGACGAACTCAAGCACTATCGCGAGCACTTCATCAAGCTATAGCAAGCTTTTCGACGGGCTGCGGGCTTCAACAACCCGATCTGACTACAGCATCGCAATAGGGGCCCGGCCAATAGGAGCAGGGCGGCTCAATCCGCTGGCGCATCGGGCCGAGGCTGGCCGCCGGTAGACGCGATGCCGTCCAGCCGCCCGCCGAATCGCATACGTGCATGGGCCTGCAGCGGCCCGAAATGTTGCGCATCCTTGCCCAGCACCTGGGCCAGATGCACCTCGGCCTGATCGAATACCGCCCAGTAAAGCCGCCCACACAGTGCGCGTGCGGGCAGGCCGGGCCAATCGGCCGGCAGCATCTGCACGGGCAGTTGCGGGTCGTGCAGCACAATGCGGCGCCATTCATGCAGCGCCAGCGCGCGCACCGCAAAGGCATCCACAGGCTGCAAGCCGGGCGTTGCGGCGACCGCCATGGGGCCGAAGCGATCGATGAATGCCTGATATTGGCCGGATACCCGATCGAGATCCCAGCATTGTGAAACCAGCTCACCCAGGCGCAGCCCTGTGACGCCACCGGGCCCGGGGGAGGTGGCCTGGGTGATGTGGCCGTCGCCTCGCGTTGTCGGGTTCGTGTCGGTGCCCGGGAGGTCGGTTTGGTTAGAGCCAGCGTCCGTGACGCCAAACGCGTTCAGATCGCGCGTGTCCAGGATTAGTGCATGATTCTCCAGCTTGAGCTGCCGAAGCACCTGTCGTGCGCGTCCCGCGTGACAGCGGGGTAGCGCGAATACCCCCGGCGCGATGGCGCCGAAGCCTGCCCAGATCAGTTGACGACGAAGTTCGCCGCGCCGGTCGAGGCTGCTATTGCCGAAACGGGGCAGCACGACCAGCGTCCATTGGCCATCCCAGCGTGCCTGCGTGCCGTCGTAAATACGTGCTGAGGCATCGCGAGTGAGTCCTTGTCCGCGCTCGCTCAAGCGATACAAGCTGCGCCGGCCATGGCGCTCGGAGGTCAACAAACCTTGCGCAACCAGCCTGAAGACGCTGGTGCGCAGCAGCCTTTCATTGATGCCCAGCGGGGTGACAAGCTCGATCAGGCCGCTCAGCCACACTGCGCCGCCATGCGGTTCGATGGCGTCGCCGAGCAAGGTCATGCAGAGCGATTTGGCTCGCGGCGGATCGCGCTCGAGCGCCGCCTGGAGTAGCGCGTTGAGGGTGGGGCAGGCCTGCGTCATGGGTTCGGCACCAACAGAAGGGGAAGCCTAATTTGATACTAAAACTTCGTTGACAGCAATATTTTTGTATTAAATAATGAGGCATAAAGAGAACGGAGACAAGCATGTATGCCCAACTTGTAGAGACTGGCGCCAAGCAGGTGCGCGGGCTCGAGCAAATGAGCGGGGCCGAGCGCGCGTTTCAGCAGCGCATCGACGACGGCGTGCGCATCGAACCCAAAGACTGGATGCCCGAGGCTTATCGCAAGACGCTCGTGCGTCAGATATCCCAGCATGCACACTCCGAGATCGTCGGCATGCTGCCCGAAGGCAATTGGATCACTCGCGCGCCCACCCTCAAGCGCAAGGCCATCCTGATGGCCAAGGTGCAGGACGAGGCTGGGCATGGCCTGTATTTGTACAGTGCGGCTGAAACCCTGGGTGTATCGCGCGACGAACTCATCGCCGAGCTGCATGCCGGCAAGGCCAAGTATTCCAGCATCTTCAACTATCCGACACTCAGCTGGGCCGATATAGGCATGATCGGCTGGCTGGTGGACGGCTCGGCCATCATCAACCAGATACCGTTGTGCCGATGTTCTTTTGGCCCGTATGCGCGGGCCATGGTGCGGGTTTGCAAAGAAGAATCCTTCCATCAGCGCCAGGGTTATGACTTGCTCCTGCAGATGTGTCTGCATGGCACGCCCGAGCAGAAGGCAATGTGCCAGGATGCGCTCAACCGGTGGTGGTGGCCGGCCTTGATGATGTTCGGCCCCCCCGATGCGGATTCGGTCAATAGCGCCCAATCCATGCAATGGCGCATCAAATTGTTTTCCAATGATGAGCTGCGTCAGAAAATGGTGGACCAGACCGTCCCGCAGGCTGAGTACCTGGGGCTGACGCTGCCCGATCCGGACTTGCGCTGGAACGAGGCGCGCGGGCATTACGATTTTGGCGCCATCGATTGGGACGAGTTTCACGCGGTGCTCAAGGGCAATGGCCCTTGCAACCGCGAACGCCTGCAGGCACGGGTGGATGCCCACGAAGCGGGCGCCTGGGTGCGCGAAGCCTTCAACGCCCACGCCGAGAAACGGCAGGCGCGCCAGGTGGCATAGCCAGTTACACCGCACAGCAATCGGGGAGCAGCAATGAACAGCAAAGAATGGCCTCTGTGGGAGGTCTTTATCCGCAGTCAGCACGGCCTGGCGCATAAACATGTGGGCAGCTTGCACGCCAGCGACGCCGAGATGGCCATCAACAACGCACGCGATGTCTACACCCGGCGCAACGAGGGTGTCAGTATCTGGGTGGTGAAATCGGCCGATATCGCCGCCAGCAGCCCAGGTGACCGTGAAGCATTGTTCGATGCGGCGCGCAGCAAGGTGTACCGGCATCCCACGTTTTATCCCATGCCGGAAGAAGTCAAGCACATATAAGGAGGCGTCCGTGGATCAAGCCCTGTTCCATTATCTGCTGCGCCTGGGTGACACCACCCTTGTACTGTCGCAGCGCCTGTCTGAATGGACGGGCCACGGGCCAGTGCTGGAAGAAGACCTGGCGCTGACCAACACTGCGCTTGACCTGCTGGGCCATGCCCGCATGTGGCTGACCTTGGCGGGAGAGGTGGAAGGCGCCGGCCGCGATGAGGATAAACTGGCCTATCTGCGCGATGCGCACGAATACCGCAATTACCTGCTGGCCGAACGCGTCAACGGGGACTATGGCATGACGATGATGCGCCAGTTCCTGTTCGACGCCTGGCATTATTTTCTGCTTGAGCGGCTTGCGCAATCCTCGGACGAGCGCGTAGCCGCTGTGGCGGGCAAGGCGATAAAAGAAGTCGCCTACCATGCCCGGCGATCGGCCGATGTCGTGGTGCGGCTGGGTGATGGCACAGATGAAAGCCACCGGCGCATGCAGGCTGCGCTGGATGATGCCTGGCGTTTTACCGGTGAATTTTTCATTGACGACGACGTAACGGCGGCGCTGCATGCGCGCGGGGCTGCGCCGCTGCACGCAGAACTGCGGGACACATGGCTGCAACATGTGGGACAGGTGCTTGAAGAGGCCACCCTGGCCATGCCCACACCCGAGTCGGCGATGCATCCGGCCTATCGGGGCGGCGCTTCGGGGCGCCACACCGAAGCGCTGGGTTATTTGCTCGCTGAAATGCAGTATCTGCAGCGCGCCTATCCGGGGGCGACATGGTGAACAGCGTTCAGGGTTCTCGCCGCGTGGATACGCGGGCACCGTCCAGCGGCGGCGCCACGCCGCATGCCGGGCATGACCAGGGCACGACACATCCCAGTCGCGATCAGGTTCTGGGGTGGTTGGAGGCGGTGCCTGATCCCGAGATTCCTGTGATTTCCATCGTCGATCTTGGCATTGTGCGCGATGTGCACTGGGATGCCGAGGGGGCGTGCGTGGTGACCATTACCCCCACATATTCGGGCTGCCCCGCCATGCAGGCGATTGCCGAGGACATCGCCGGTGTGCTGCGCGGCCATGGCATTACCGGCGCGCGCATCGAGACCAGGCTTGCGCCGGCCTGGACCACAGACTGGATGAGCGGGCGTGGCCGCGAAGCCTTGCGGGGCTATGGTATTGCGCCGCCGCAGCAAAAGGCGGTGGATGTGTCCGGTATTGCGCGCCGGCCCGCCGCAATTGTGCCTTGCCCCCATTGTGGCGCCGCCCGTACACGGCTGATCAGCGATTTTGGCGCCACCTCGTGCAAGGCCTTATATCGCTGCAACGCCTGCGGCGAACCCTTCGACTATTTCAAGACGCATTGAGCGGCAATGATGAGCGCCTTCCATTCCCTGAAAGTAGCATCCGTGGCGCGCAATACGCGCGATGCAATTGTGGTGACCTTCGAGGTGCCGGATGCCCTGCGCGACACCTTTGCGTTCCGGCCCGGTCAATACCTGACGCTGCGCACAAATGTGGACGGGCAAGAGTTGCGCCGTTCGTACTCCATTTGCGCCGTGCCGTCCGATATGCAATTGCGCGTTGCCATCAAACGCCAGGATGATGGCGTGTTCTCGTCCTGGGCCAATGCCAGCCTGGCCAGCGGCCAGGCATTGGACGTAATGCCCCCGGATGGCAACTTCACCTATCCATTCGAAGCGGGCCAGGCGCGCAGCTATGTGGCATTTGCGGTGGGCAGCGGCATCACGCCTATCATCTCGCTGATCAAAGCCGCACTGTCCACCGAGGAGCACAGCCGTTTCACGCTGTTCTTCGGCAACCGGGCCTCTTCGGCCGTGCTGTTTCGCGACGAGATCGAAGACCTGAAGAATCTATACATGGAGCGCTTCTCGGTTGTGTATGTCATGAGCCGGGAGCATCAGGATATCGCGCTGTTCAACGGCCGCCTGGACGGCGCCAAGGCCGCGCAATTGATGGCAATGTGGATGCGCGGTGAGCAGATCGACGCCGCTTTTGTCTGCGGGCCGCACGACATGATTGAATCTGTGACGCAAGCGCTCAAGGAGCATGGCCTGGATAAAAGCCGCATCAAGTTTGAACTGTTTGGCTCGCCGCCAGGGCCTCGCGCGCTGCGCACTGGCCACGACGCCCGCAAGGCGCCGGGCAGCCAGCAATGCGAGCTGACGGTTATCCAGGACGGCCTGACGCGTACGCTGACGATCGCCAAGAATCGCGAGAGCGTGCTGGATGAGGCGCTGGCGCAGGGCGTTGAGCTGCCTTACTCATGCAAAGGGGGCGTCTGTTCCACTTGCCGCTGCAAAGTCGTGGAGGGCGAAGTGGATATGGACGCCAACTTCGCACTCGAAGACTACGAAGTGGCACGCGGCTTCGTCCTCGCCTGCCAAAGTTTTCCGGTCAGCGACCGGCTGGTAATTGATTACGACCAGGAAACCTAGCGCTACGCAGGGCATCATGCACCAGCCCGCCAACCGGGCATTTGCGTATGCCTCGCATCGACAACGCATAACCAGGGAGCAGAGACACGTGCCTACCGATTTTTTTGCCGCAAATCAGCAGATGCTCGACCGGGCCGTCCAGGCGATCGGCGAGCGGACCTATTGGAGCCCGTTTTCTGAATCGCCCAGCCCGCGCGCCTATGGCGAGACGGCCGGCGATGAGGGCAAGGCCGCCTTCGAGGCTCGCAAGGGGCGAGCCTTTGAGCTTGACGTGGAAGAGGGGGGTGAAGCGGGCAGAATGGTGGGTGATGAGGTTTCGCCCTTCGGCTTTCCGCTAGAGATCCGATATTCGCACCGCGATGCAGCCACCCTGGTGCGGCGCGCGCAGGATGCACTTGCGAGCTGGCGCGAGCGCGGGCCGCGCGTGTGGGTGGGCGTTGCCCTGGAAACCTTGCGCCGGCTGAATTTGCGCAGTTTTGAAATGGCATATGCGGTGCAGCATACGACAGGCCAGGGCTTCATGATGGCATTCCAGGCTGGCGGCCCGCATGCACAGGATCGCGGGCTGGAGGCCGTTGCCTACGCCTGGCAGGAAATGCGCCGCATACCGGATGAGGTAATCTGGGAAAAACCGCAAGGCAAGCAGGAGCCCATACGCATGGCCAAGCGCTACGCCATCGTCCCGCGCGGGGTTGCGCTAGTGATTGGCTGTTCCACTTTTCCCACCTGGAACAGTTACCCAGGGCTGTTTGCCAGCCTGGCCACAGGCAATAGCGTCATCGTCAAGCCGCACCCCAATGCCATTCTGCCGCTGGCCATTACCGTGGAAATCGCGCGCCAGGTGTTGGAAGAGGCCGGCTGCAACCCCGATGTAGTGCAACTCGCACCGCACGACGCGGCGGATCACCTTCCGCAGTCGCTGGCACTGGATGCGGCGGTGCGGTTGATTGATTTCACGGGCAGCACCGAGCACGGCAATTGGCTGGAGCGCAATGCGCGGCAGGCGCAGGTGTATACCGAAAAGGCGGGCGTCAATCAAGTCATTATCGATTCGGCCGACGACGTCAAGGCGGTGGCGCGCAATCTCGCCTTCTCGTTTGCGCTGTATTCCGGGCAAATGTGTACTGCCCCGCAGAATATCTACGTACCGCGAGCCGGTATCGAAACCGCCAGTGGCCACTTGTCCTTCGATGAGGTCGCGCAGGCGCTTGCGCAAGCACTGGACAAGCTCATGTCGGATCCAGCGCGTGCAGTCGAGATTACCGGCGCTATACACGACCCGGCGGTGCTGGGGCGTATTGACAAAGCCCGTGCTACAGGCCTGCCTGTTCTGAGCGACAGCCGGGCCCTAGAGCATCCGGCCTTTGAACGCGCCTGCGTACGCACGCCACTGATGCTCCGAGCCGATGCCGATACCGACCGCAAGCTCATTGCACACGAATGGTTCGGGCCCATCGTCTTTGTGGTTGCAACCGACTCCACAGATGCCAGCCTGGCCTTGGCGCGCGAAATCGTGAATGAGCACGGCGCGCTTACGCTGGCCTGCTACAGCACTCGCGATGCGGTGTTGGATCAGGTGCGCCATGTCGCCGAGGAGACCGGCGTCTCGCTCTCGCTCAACTTGTGCGGGGCAGTGTTCGTGAATCAGACTGCCGCCTATAGCGATTTTCATGGCACGGGCGCCAATCCTGCCGCCAATGCAGCGTTGTCCGACACGGCCTATGTCGCCAACCGGTTCCGTGTCGTACAGACGCGCTGGCATGTGTGAAGCACGCGTAGAGGCGCCACCGAGACTATGAGGCATACGGGAGACAATATGCAGTACAAAAATATCGATCTGACCGTTCAGAATGACGTCGCGCGCATCACGTTGAATCGGCCCGACAAGCTGAACAGCTTTACGCAGGCCATGCACGAGGAGCTGGTCGACGCTCTGGATCGCCTCGCGGCGGAGCCGCCGCGTGTGCTGGTCATTACCGGTTCCGGTCGCGGGTTTTGCGCCGGCCAGGACTTGTCGGAGCGGCAGCCTCAGTCGGGCCAGCGCGTGGATCTGGGCGAAACCGTGCAGAAATGGTACGCGCCGCTGGTTCGTCGCCTGCGCGCGTTCCCCGCACCTGTGGTGGTGGGGGTCAACGGGGTTGCGGCGGGTGCGGGCGCCAATGTGGCGCTGGCTGGCGATATTGTCATCGCCAAGGCATCGGCCAGCTTTATCCAGCCATTCTGCAAGCTGGGCTTGATTCCAGATACAGGCGGCACGTATATGCTGCCCCGGCTGGTGGGGCGTGCGCGCGCGCTGGGCCTGGCGCTGCTCGGCGACAAGCTGGACGCGCAGCGGGCGGCCGACTGGGGCCTGATCTGGGAAGCGGTGCCTGATAGCGAATTCGATGCCCGGCTCGATGCCCTGGCCCGCCATTTCGCGGCGGCGCCCACCAAAGGGCTGGTCTATACCCGGCGCGCCATCGAGCAAAGCCTGGACAACACGCTCGATGCGCAGCTGGATCTTGAAGGCGCCATGATGCGCGAGCTCGGCGCCAGCGACGATTACGCGGAAGGGGTGGCTGCGTTTCTTGAGAAGCGGGCGCCTGTATTCAAGGGGAAATAATGACGCTCACATCCAGCAGCCGCCATACGGACGACATGTCGAATGCGGGAGGCGGAACCGTGCCCAAGACAGCCGAGATGCCTACGCAGTCTGGTAACGGCTCGCCCGCGGCCGCAGGCTGCGTGTTGCCCAACGATCCCCAGGCATTGGCGGAACTGGCCGCTCGAACCATGTACGAAAACGATCCAGCCTCGCAGGCACTGGGGGCGGTCGTGGACCGCGTCGGACCGGGGCGGGCGGAGATGTCCATGACGGTGCGGCGAGACATGTTGAATGGCCACGGCACCTGTCACGGCGGCTTTATCTTCGCCCTGGCCGACAGCGCCTTTGCCTTCGCCTGTAATTCCCGCAACGACGCAACAGTAGCGTCGGGCGCCACGATCGATTTTCTGGCGCCTGCCTTTGAGGGCGATGTACTCACGGCACAGGCGACGGAGAGCGCGCTGGCCGGGCGTACCGGCCTTTATGACGTCGAGGTGGTTAATCAGCAGGGCCGGCGGATTGCGCTGTTTCGCGGACGGTCTTACCGCATCCGGGGGCAGGTGGTGCCGGGCGAACCCGCGTGACCATTGCATCGGTGCGGCAGCGCAACAACAGAGATCACCTATCGCTGGAGCAGGAGACAAGCATGCTAGCAAAAACAGAGCCCGGACAAGCCGGGCGGGACCCTATCGAACACGCCAGTCGCGACGAACTGCAGGCCGTACAGCTCGAGCGCCTGAAATGGACGCTGCGCCACGCCTACGAGAATGTGCCGCACTACCGCAAGGTTTTTGATGCGGCGGGCGTTCATCCCGACGACCTGAAGCAGTTGTCCGACCTGTCGCGGTTTCCGCTGACCAGCAAACAGGATCTGCGCGAAAACTATCCGTTCGCGATGTTTGCGGTGCCCCGTGAGAAGGTGCTGCGTATTCATGCGTCCAGCGGCACAACAGGACGCCCCACAGTGGTAGGCTACACGGCCCGGGATATCGATATCTGGGCTGAACTCGTCGCACGGTCGATGTGGGCGGCTGGCGCACGTCCGGGCGATATTGTTCAGGTCAGCTATGGCTATGGCCTGTTCACTGGCGGCCTCGGGGCGCACTATGGCGCCGAACGGCTCGGATGCTCGGTCATCCCGATGTCCGGCGGACAGACAGAAAAACAGGTGCAGTTGATTCACGACTTCCAGCCGTCCGTCATCATGGTGACGCCTTCGTACTTCTGCAACATCATGGAGGAAATGCTGCGGCAGGGCATGGAGCCGCGCGACAGCTCCCTGCGTATCGGAATTTTCGGCGCCGAACCCTGGACAGGCCGGATGCGCGAGGATATCGAGCGCCGTGCAGGGATTGATGCCGTCGACATCTATGGCTTGTCAGAAGTGATGGGGCCGGGCGTGGCGATGGAGTGCGTAGAGGCCAAGGACGGCCCGGTTATCTGGGAAGATCATTTCTACCCGGAAATCATCGACCCGCTCACCGGCGAACCCGTGCCTGACGGTGAACCAGGCGAGTTGGTGTTCACCACGCTCACCCGCGAAGCCATGCCGGTTATCCGTTACCGCACGCGTGATCTCACCCGTCTGCTGCCACCCACTGCACGCAGCATGCGCCGCATGGACAAAATCACCGGTCGCAGCGATGACATGCTCATTATCCGCGGTGTGAATCTCTTCCCCACACAGATCGAGGAAATCATCTTGGGCATGCCCGAGCTTGCCCCGCAATACCAGCTTGTGGTCACCCGCGAAGGCAACCTGGATGCGCTTGAAGTCGTGGCTGAGTCGCGGCCAGAGTTTGATGCGCACGACAGCGCCTGGCGAGCCGAGGTGGCCGGCCGTCTGCGCCATGCCATCAAGGGGCGCATCGGCATCTCCACGCGGGTCAGCATAGGCCAGAGCGGCCAGGTCGAACGCACCCTCACCGGCAAGGCCAAGCGGGTCGTCGACAAACGCCCTCGCTGAGCACTGCGCCCGTCTCGATGCGTCCGCCAGCGGGCTGCCGCCGCGCGTCGCACGTGTGCAGCGCGGAAGGGTGTCACCAGGCGCGTCATGGGCTCCGATGGCTAAGCCCCGCATGTGTGCGGGGCGGGGTATCATTCCATCTTGAGTAATCGACGATGGTGAGCACATGCAGCCAATGCCTTCCGCCGTTGCAGGCATAGGGTTGGACCTTGTACGGCTGGAGCGCATCCAGCACGTATATGCGCGGCGCGGCGAAAAATTCGTGCGGCGCATACTGGGCAGCGAGGAAATCGAAAAATTCCGCCAACGCTATGCGCGCGACCCAGCGCGTGGCCTGCGCTTCCTGGCGAGCCGCTTTGCCGCCAAAGAAGCGTTTTCAAAAGCGGTGGGCCTGGGCATGCGCAGCCCTATGGCTTGGTCGCGCATGCAAACGCTCAATGAGCCCAGTGGCCGGCCTTGCGTCAAGCTCAGCGAGCCGCTCGCTAGCTGGTATGGCCTGCGTTTCGGCAAGGCGCATGTCTCCATCACCGATGAAACCGATACGGTTGCGGCCTTTGTCGTGATCGAAACTCTGCCCGCCGTGCGCGGCGTTCCGGATAACTGAATGGCTAACGAAATCATCCAGGCGCGCATGGCGCCGGGCCCCGTCATGGTTGACGTGCAGGGCACTACACTCACTGCTCACGAGCGCGACCGTCTACGCAACCCGCTCGTAGGGGGCGTCATCCTGTTCGCGCGCAACTTTGAAAGCAGGGCCCAGCTTACGGCGCTGTGCGGGGCCATCCATGCCCTGCGCAACGAACCCCTGCTCATCGCGGTCGATCACGAGGGCGGACGGGTGCAGCGTTTTCGCACCGATGGCTTTACGCCATTACCTGCCATGTGCCATTTTGGCCAAATGTGGTCGCAGGATTCCCCGGTTGCCATGCGGCTGGCCACAGAAACCGGCTATGTACTGGGCGCCGAGCTGCGCGCCTGTGGTGTCGATCTGAGCTTTACGCCCGTGCTGGATCTGGACTACGGCGTCAGCGAAGTGATCGGAACGCGTGCTTTTCACCGCGATCCGCGTGTGGTTACCATGCTGGCCCGCGCGCTTATTCATGGGCTGATGCTCAGCGGCATGGCCGCCTGCGGCAAGCATTTCCCAGGGCATGGCGCCGTAACGGCCGATTCGCACCACGAGATCCCGATCGACGACCGCGGCTTCGAGCAAATCATGCAGGAAGATGCCGCCCCCTATGGCTGGCTGGGCGACATGGTTCTGCCGTCGGTCATGCCGGCCCATGTCATTTACCGCAAGGTTGATCCCAATCCTGCGGGGTTCTCGTCGCACTGGATCAAACAGGTGCTGCGCCGTGACCTTGGCTACGATGGCGTCGTGTTTTCCGACGACTTGACCATGGAAGGCGCCACGGTGGCGGGTGACATTCTCGCCCGGGCACAGGCGGCGCTGCGCGCTGGCTGCGACATGGTGCTGGTATGCAACCGGCCCGACCTGGCAGATGACCTGCTGGCCAGGCTCGATGTCACGCACAGCCCCGAGTCCGTTGCGCGCATCCGGCGCCTGATGCCGCGCCTGCCCGCACCTGATTGGGATACCCTGCAGGCCGATCCCCGTTATCAGTATGCCCGACGTCTTCAATCTCAAATCGTTTCTGGCTGATCTGCCGCACCTGCCCGGCGTCTACCGTCACATCGACGACAAGGGAGAGGTGCTGTACGTAGGCAAGGCCCGCGACCTCAAGAAGCGCGTCAACTCGTACTTTCAGAAGAATCTCGCCAGCCCGCGCATCGCCCACATGGTGGCGCGGGTGGTGCGCCTGGAAGTCACGGTAACGCGCTCCGAGGCCGAAGCGCTGCTGCTGGAAAACAACCTTATCAAGCGGCTCAAGCCGCGCTACAACATCCTGTTCCGGGACGACAAGTCGTACCCCTACCTGATGTTCAGCGGCCACGATGTGCCGCGCATCGCCTATTACCGCGGCAGCACCAGCGGTAAGGGCCGCTACTTCGGCCCCTACCCCAATGCGTGGGCGGTGCGTGAAACCATACAAATTCTGCAGCGCGTGTTTCGTTTGCGCACCTGCGAAGACAGTGTGTATGCCAATCGCTCTCGCCCCTGTCTGCTGTACCAGATCGGGCGTTGTTCCGCACCTTGCGTGGGCTTGATCTCGTCCGACACGTACCAAGAGGACGTGCGGCGGGCCATACGCTTTCTGGACGGCCATGCCGATGAAGTCCTGCGCGACATCGAGGCGCGCATGCTCAAGGCTTCCGAGGCGCTGGATTTTGAACAGGCGGCGGTGCTGCGCGACCAGATGGGTGCGCTGGCCAAGGTGTTGCAGCAGCAAAGCATGGAAAAAACCGGCGATGACGATGTCGATATCATCGCTGTGGCGGCGGCGGGCGGGCGTTTCTGCGTCAATCTTGCCATGGTCCGTGGCGGGCGCCATCTGGGCGACAAAGCCTTTTTCCCCAGCAATATTCACGAAGACGACAGCGCCGCCGATGTGCTCGCCGCGTTTGTCGCTCAACACTACCCGGACATGGCTATGCCGCCGGTGCTGGTTTGTTCGCACGCCTTGCCTGATGCCGGGCTGATGGCGTTACTGGCCGAGCAGACCGGCAAACGGGCACGCGTGATTACGCGCCCGCAGGGCATGCGCAAGACTTGGCTGGAACAAGCGGTACGCAACGCCGAACTGGCCATGGCGCGGATGCTGACCGAGTCCACCGCGCGGGTCGAGCGCACGCTGGCGCTGGCCACCGCGCTCGATCTCGATACAGACGACGGCGCGCTGGATGCGCTGCACATCGAGTGCTTCGATATCAGCCATACTGCGGGAGAGGCCACCCAGGCCTCTTGTGTGGTGTACGAGCATCACGACATGCAGCCATCACTCTACCGGCGCTACAACATCGCTGGTATTACCCCCGGTGACGACTACGCCGCCATGCGCCAGGTGCTGACGCGGCGCTTTGGCCGCGTTGCCGATGGCCACGCCGAGATGCCAGGCGTGGTGCTCATCGATGGAGGCAAAGGCCAGGTCGAGGTCGCGCGGCAGGTGTTTGCCGAGCTTGGCCTGGATATCCGTACACTGGTGGGGGTCGCCAAGGGGGAAGGGCGCAAAGTCGGGCTGGAAACGCTGGTTTTTGCGGATGAGCGCCCGCCGGTGGCGTTGGGCATCGAATCGGCCGCGCTCATGCTGGTGGCGCAGATCCGCGACGAGGCGCACCGCTTTGCAATCACAGGCATGCGCGCCAAGCGTGCCAAGGCGCGCACCGTATCGCGTCTGGAAGAAATCGAAGGTGTGGGTGCCCGGCGACGCCAACGCCTGCTGGCGCGCTTTGGCGGGTTTTCGGGGGTGGTCGATGCGAGCATCGACGATCTGCGGTCGGTCGAGGGGATTTCCGACGAATTGGCCGAGCGGATCTATCATGCGCTTCGTTAGGGCAGATGGGGTAGTATCTCACTATGCGTCGATTCAAGAGCAACCCTTACTATGCCCCTTAACCTGCCCATTGCCCTGACCTGGCTGCGTATCGCCTTGATCCCGTTCATTGTGGTGCTGTACTACATCCCGGGGGGCTTGGTATCCGAGCCGCTGCGTGATGCAATCGCAGCCATCACATTCATCATCGCGGCCCTGACAGACTGGTTCGACGGCTGGCTGGCGCGGCGCTGGAATCAAACCTCCGCGTTCGGCGCCTTCCTCGATCCCGTGGCAGACAAGCTCATGGTATCAGCCGCGCTGCTGATTTTGCTCGACCTGGGCCGCGTCGATTCATTCATCGCACTCATCATCATCGGTCGCGAGATCACCATTTCGGCGTTGCGCGAATGGATGGCCAAGATCGGCGCGAGCGGCAGCGTGGCGGTCCACCAGTTGGGCAAGTTCAAGACTGCCGCGCAAATGGTCGCCATCCCCTGCCTGCTCTACGCACGTCCGCTGGCCGGTGTGCCGCTCGGCTGGATCGGCGAAGTGCTCATTATCATTGCAGCCATCCTCACAGTCTGGTCCATGTGCTACTACCTGAGCCGCGCCTGGCCTGAAATTCGCTCCAAGTCCGATAAAACCTCTTGACAATGACATGTAGCCGCCATGACCACAGCCAATCCCGCCCTGGAGGGCGTCGCTCCTGACTCCATCACCCTGAAGCGGCAAGACTGGAAGATCATCGGCCTGATCGGGTCGGCGCACGGCTGCTCCCATTTCTTCCAACTGGTGTTCCCCACGCTTTACCTGTCCCTGGCGCAAGAATACGGCTACGACTACGTCAAGCTGGGGTTGCTGGTCTCGATCTTCTTTGTCGTCTCGTGCATCGGGCAGGCCAGTTCGGGTTTTGTCGTGGATCGCATCGGGCCGGCGCCGGTGCTGCGCTTCGGGCTCGGCAGCTTCGTGGTGGCCGGCGTGCTCATCGGCGCATCCAACGGCTATGCCATGCTGGTGCTGGCGGCCGTCATCGGAGGCGCGGGCAATTCTGTCTTTCATCCGGCCGACTTTTCCATCATCAATCATCGTGTCAGCCCCCGCAGGTTGGGGCATGCGTTCAGCACGCACGGGTGGACGGGCAGCCTGGGCTGGGCGCTTACGCCACTGTTCATGGCCACGTTCATTGCCATTGCCAACTGGCGCGTCGCGGCATTCGCAGCGGCGGCGCTGGTGGCTTGTGTGCTGGCGCTTGCCTGGCTGGGCCGCAGCCTGCTTACCGGCAGTGCGCCTGCGCCCACCATCGATGGTGCACAGTCGGGGCCTTCGAACGAAACCGACCTGGCCAGCAAGTCAGTGGGTGCTACGCTGGCTACGCTGCTGGTGCGGCCTGGCTTATGGGGCGCTTTCCTGTTCTTTGCCTGCACATCCATCGCCCTGTCGGCAGTGCAAAACTACACCATACCCATGTTGGGCGGCACCTATGGCATCGACAAAGTGCTGGCCGGCACTACGCTGTCCGCCTATATGCTGGCGGCCGCCGCCGGCATGGCGGCAGGTGGTTTTCTGGCAGGTGCTACCCCCAACAGCGAACGCACGGTGGCCATATCGTTGGTGTTAGCGGGTGGCCTGCTGGTGGTGCTGGCCCTGGGGGTGGTCTCGCCCGTGTTCGCCATGGTGTTGGTCGGGCTGGCAGGGTTTTGTTCGGGGGTGTCGGCACCTTCCCGCGACATGCTCATCCGCCGCGTCGCGCCCAAGGGAGCCACCGGCACAGTTTACGGCCTGGTGTATTCGGGCATGGATGTAGGCTCTTCGCTGGCGCCTGTTGGCTTTGGCTTGCTGCTTGATGCCGGTTTTGGCCGCGGCCCCTGGTACGGTGCCGCCGTCAGTTTTGCGATCGCTGCAGTGCTGGCCATGCTGGTGGGGCGCGCCGCTGGCCGGCCCACCATACCTGCGGGGCAGGCCGCCTGAGCCCCGGTGTTGCCGCGTTTCTGCGGTGCGCGCAATGTTGGCGGCGATAGCCTGTCAGCCCGCCGCCGTCGCTGATGTTCGAAACAATACGGATGCCGCAGGCTGAGCGACTATTGTCGTATCGTGCGCGTATGCACCGGCCCTTGCGGCGTGCTTCCGCGCCAGGGGTTGATGTCCAACCCTCCGCGCCTTGTATAGCGCGCATACACCATCAGTTGTTCCGGCCGACAGGCCCGCATGATGTCGCAATACATCTTTTCCACGCAATGCTCATGGAACTCGGTGTGGCGGCGCAGCGACACCACATACCGCAGCAAGGCCTCGCGATCGATGCGCGGGCCCGTATAACGCACCTGCACGCTGCCCCAGTCGGGCTGGCCGGTGACCGGACAATTTGACTTGAGTAGGTCCGACACCAGTGTTTCGGTGACGCGCGTTGCACCAGGGGCACAGCGCAGCAAATCAGTGCGAGGTGTGTAGTCGGCAATCTCGATATCGGCGCCGTCGATGTTATCGCCCTCGAGAGGTTCGCAGCGTTGGGTGTCGCACCCGCTCAGTGGCGTCAGCGATACCTCGACAAGGCTTCCCGCCGCAGCGCTCAAGTCGCGTACGAGGATGTGCGTCAGTTCGTCAACGCTCTGCATTCGCTCTTCACTGAATGAGTTCAGATAAAGCTTGAACGATTTGGACTCGACCAGATAGGGGCTGGACCAAGGAAATTCGAACCGCCCTATAGCCACCACTGGCTTGCCACGCGGCGTCAGCCACGAAAGTTCATAGGCGTTCCAGATATCGGCGCCATGCCATACGGCCGGGGTATGCAAGGCTTGCCGATTGAGGGCTCGCGCAACCGGAAACAATAACGAAGCGTCATAAGCGCGAGGGTAAGCCACCTCGCGTCCTAGAGGCGCCTGGGTAAACGGAATGTCATGCATTCGAACATTGTACTGCCTGCGACTATTTTTCACATTATGAAAAACGTTGTTCATATCGTGAAATTCCTATGCTGCAATGCGCTTTTAAACATTTCACGAACGGAAAAATAGTTTCACAATGCGGTAAGAAAACCGTAAGAGATTGATTATAAATAATAAAATTATATGTCTTATATAAGACAAAAACCGATATTGCCCCGCAGCATCCGAGTAGACTTTTCCTCAACGGCGACACTTTTTCGCCACCCGGTTTCAAGCTCTATTTTCATCATTGCATTCCACAAAAAGGAAATCATCATGTCTACTCGCGAAAACGAAATCCGTACACTGCAGCGCACTTGGGCTGAAGAGCCACGCTGGCAAGGCATCAAGCGCAGCTATGGCGCCGATGAGGTGATCCGCCTGCGCGGCTCGGTGGCGGTGGAGCATACGCTTGCACGGCGCGGCGCCGAAAAACTCTGGTCGCTGCTGCACACAGAGGATTTCGTCAATGCGCTGGGTGCGCTTACAGGCAACCAGGCCATGCAGCAGGTCAAGGCCGGTCTCAAGGCTATTTATCTGTCTGGCTGGCAGGTGGCCGGGGATGCCAACGGCGCGGGCGAGATGTACCCTGACCAGTCGCTGTATCCTGCCAACTCGGTGCCGCAAGTGGTTCGCCGCATCAACAACGCCCTCACGCGCTGCGACCAGATCCAATGGATGGAAGGCAAGAACCCTGGCGACGAAGGCTATATCGACTACTTTGCACCTATTGTCGCTGATGCTGAAGCCGGGTTTGGTGGTGTACTCAACGCTTTTGAACTGATGAAGGCGATGATTGAGGCGGGTGCGGCAGGTGTCCACTTCGAGGATCAGTTGGCATCGGTGAAGAAGTGCGGGCACATGGGCGGTAAAGTGCTGGTGCCTACCCGTGAGGCGGTGGCCAAGTTGGTGTCTGCGCGCCTGGCCGCCGACGTTATGGGTGTGCCCACGGTGCTCGTGGCGCGTACCGACGCCGACGCGGCCGACTTGGTCACTAGCGATATCGATCCGTCCGATCAACCCTTCATCACTGGCGAACGTACCGTGGAAGGCTTCTACCGCACCCGCGCCGGCATTGATCAGGCGATTTCCCGCGGCCTGGCCTATGCGCCATACGCCGACTTGGTGTGGTGCGAAACCTCCACCCCCAATCTCGAGTACGCACGCAAGTTCGCCGAAGCCATCCATCGTCAATTCCCCGGCAAGCTGCTTTCCTACAACTGCTCGCCTTCCTTCAACTGGAAGAAAAACCTGGACGACGCCACGGTGGCCAAGTTCCAGCGCGAGCTGGGCGCCATGGGCTATAAGTTCCAGTTCATCACGCTCGCAGGCTTCCATGCGCTGAACTACGGCATGTTCGAATTGGCGCACGGCTACGCCCGCCGTCAGATGAGCGCTTTCGTCGAGCTGCAGCAGAAGGAATTCGCCGCGGCCGACCTGGGCTTTACCGCCGTCAAGCATCAGCGTGAAGTAGGTACTGGCTATTTTGACGCTGTGACGCAGACAATCGAAGGCGGTCAATCTTCGACCACGGCATTGACCGGCTCGACCGAAGAAGCCCAGTTCGACCACGACACCCAGAAGGACGGCTTGCGCGTGGCCTGACGCCGCAACGCCAAAAGTGGTTCAAGGCGTCGCTAAGCTGTGCCGGTAGTGGCACGTGTCAGGCGGTCGCCAGAAAGAAAAACGCAGCCAAACTGGCTGCGTTTTTCTTTTTGTTGGCAGATATATGACTATTGCTGAAAGATAATCGATTTTTAGGTAAGATGGGGGCCTTTCGGCAGCGGGCTTCATACGTGCTGCCGGCCACGGCCTGAGCGAACGTTAATTGTTGTAGGCGCGCCACGCAAGGGTTACTAGCGCAGTGGGCTGCCTGTGCGCCTTCATATGGATCAAACACTGACCCCAGGCGTTTGATATAAATCAATACTCAGGTAAACCCTAGGTCATATAGTCTCCGCCATGCGCGCATATTCCATTTTTGCTACACCTCAACAACTGTCGGCAGACGATCGTTTGATTCGCCGCCGCATGCTCGCGCGCATGGGGCTGGCATGGTTGGGCATGATGCAAGTCATGATGTTCGCGTTTCCTGGCTATCTGCGTTCACCTTCCATGGCGCCGGACAATCTTGCATTGCTCGACCAAGCCATCTACATGATGAACTGGATCAGCCTGGCGCTGACTGTGCCGGTTGCGCTCTACTGCGCGTCTCCAGTGTGGCGCGGCGCATGGCGCCAGCTTCGGCGCGGTCACGTCGGCATGGATGTCCCCGTCGCGCTCGGCATTGCCGCCGCCTTCATTCCCAGCGCCCGCGCCACGTTCGCCGGGCACGGCGAAGTCTATTTCGATTCGGTCACCATGTTTGTGGCCTTTCTGCTCACCGCCCGCTACCTCGAGTTATGCGCACGCCAGTCCATCGAGGCAGGCGCCGGCCATGTTCGTATCGAGCAGTTCCGGGCGTCCATATCGGGTCATGCCAACACCTTGGCTTTCTGGTTCGTTGCAGTGCAGCTAGCGCTGGCCTTTATCGTGGGCGCGGTCTGGTTTTACTACGCTCCCGAACGTGCCGTGAGCATCATGGTTGCACTGCTGGTCATGAGCTGCCCTTGTGCCATGGCCATGGCCGCTCCCACCGCGGTCGCTGCTGCACATGCTTCGTTGTCCGCACGCGGCACGCTGCCCGCAGGCGAGCTTTCCTCCCTCGTTGCCGCCACACGCCGTGTGGCGCGCCAGAATCTTTATGGTGCGGTTATCTGGCATCTGCTGATGACGCCACTGGCTGCCGTCGGTCTGGTGGCTCCCTGGGTGGCCGCCATCACCATGCTGGTTTCGTCGCTTGCCGTGGCCGCCAACGCGTGGCGCCTGTTTCGTCGGCAAACTCGCGGGTCGCACCCATCCTGGGCTACGGAGCCTGCCCGGAGCTGAGTTATGTCGGGGTCACTGCTGCTTCTGTTGCCCATCTCGCTGGTAATGGCCGTCCTCATCGGGGCGGCCTTCTGGTGGGCGATCTTTGCGGGGCAGTTCGACGACGCTGGTGACGCAGGCCGGTCCATTTTGCAGGATGACGACAGCACGGCGGCGGCGGGGCAGACGTCGGGCGGCAGGGCAGACATGCCTGGGGATACGCGCCGCTGAGGCGCACTGTTACAAGAATCAAATCGTTGTTGTTTAAATCAATCTGAGGGGAAACTCATGAGCGCTTCTGATACTGCTGGCAAGCAGGTCGAGGTCTTCAATTACGGGGTGGTCCGGCAGTTCACGATCGCCACCGTATTCTGGGGGATCGTCGGCATGGCTGTCGGCGTCCTGATCGCTGCCCAGCTCATCTGGCCGGAGCTTAATTTCAATACGCCCTGGCTAAGTTATGGTCGCCTGCGTCCATTGCATACCAACGGCGTCATTTTCGCCTTCGGCGGTAATGCACTGTTTGCAACCTCGTACTACGTGGTACAGCGCACCTGTCAGGCTCGCCTGTTCAGCGACAAGCTTTCCGCTTTCACCTTCTGGGGCTGGCAACTGGCGCTCGTGGCCGCCGTCATCACGCTGCCCATGGGTTTCACCAGCACCAAAGAGTACGCCGAACTCGAATGGCCGATCGATATTCTGATCGCCTTGGTTTGGGTGGCATACGCCGTGGTGTTCTTCGGCACTATCGCCAAGCGCCGTGTCAAGCACATCTATGTGGCCAACTGGTTCTTCGGCTCGTACATCCTCACCATCGCCGTCCTGCATATCTTCAACAACCTCGAAATGCCGGTATCGCTCTGGAAATCGTACTCAGCCTATTCGGGTGTGCAAGATGCCATGGTGCAGTGGTGGTATGGCCACAATGCCGTGGGCTTCTTTCTCACCACCAGCTTCCTGGGCATGATGTACTACTTCGTGCCCAAGCAGGCCGGCCGTCCCATTTATTCGTACCGCCTGTCCATCGTCCACTTCTGGGCACTTGCGTTCACATACATGTGGGCCGGTCCGCACCACCTGCTGTACACCTCGCTGCCCGACTGGACCCAATCGCTGGGCATGGCGCTGTCGCTGATTCTGCTGGCACCGTCCTGGGGCGGCATGATCAACGGCATCATGACGATGTCTGGCGCATGGCACAAACTGCGCACCGACCCCATCCTCAAGTTCCTTGTGGTGGCGTTGTCGTTCTACGGCATGTCCACGTTCGAGGGCTCGATGATGTCTATCCGCACGGTCAATGCGCTGTCGCACTACACCGACTGGACAGTGGGCCACGTACATTCCGGCGCGCTTGGTTGGGTGGCCATGATCACCTTCGGTTCGTTGTATTACCTGATTCCGCGCCTGTATGGTCGTACGCAAATGGCCAACATGAAGCTGGTTGAGCTGCACTTCTGGGTTGCGACGCTGGGCGTGGTGCTGTACATCGCCTCTATGTGGATCGCCGGTGTGATGCAAGGCCTGATGTGGCGCGCCACCGAAGCTGACGGCACGCTCACTTACAGCTTCGTCGAAGCAGTCAAGGCTACATACCCGTTCTACGCCATACGCTTGATGGGCGGGTTGTTGTTCCTGTCGGGCATGTGCCTGATGGCCTACAACACCTGGATCACGGTGCGCCGCCAAACCAAGGTAAACCCGGCTGTGCCCCTGTACAGCCCTGACGCCCGCGACCCGGCCTTTGTCGGTCCCGCGACGCAAGTGGCTTCGGCTTGAGGAGAAGAAAATGGCCAATAAATCCACGGGTTTTTCCCACAAGCTGATCGAGACTAACGTCGGCCTGCTGATTGTCCTGAGTATTCTGGTGATCTCCTTCGCTGGCCTGGTGCAGATCGTGCCGCTGTTCTTCCAGCACTCCACCACGCAGGCGGTACAGGGTGTCGAGCCCTACGACTCTCTGAGCCTGATCGGCCGCGACATCTACATCCGCGAAGGCTGTGTCGGCTGCCATTCCCAGCAAATCCGCATGCTCAGCTCCGAAGTGCAGCGCTATGGCCCGTACTCGTTGGCTGGCGAATCGCGCTACGACCACCCCTTCCTGTGGGGGTCCAAGCGCACCGGCCCCGATCTGGCCCGCGTGGGCGGACGCTATTCCGACGACTGGCATCGCGTGCACCTGCGCAATCCGCGCGATGTCGTCAAAGAGTCGAACATGCCGGCCTACCCCTGGCTGGCACAGCGTTCGGTCGAGGGTGAAAACGTGCAAGACCGCATGATCGCGCTGCGCAGGCTGGGTGTGCCCTATACCGACGAGCAGATCAGCAAGGCGCCCGAGGCGCTGAAGGGTCGTACCGAGGAAGATGCGCTGGTGGCTTTCCTGCAGGGGCTGGGCGTAGCCGGCCGCGATGCGGCGGCCAAGGCGGTGCGTGAGGGAGCGCTGTGATGCTGGGGATTTTCAACGGGATCGCCACACTGCTCGTGCTGGCGACATTCCTGGGCATTGTTTGGTGGGCCTGGTCCGCGGGGCGGGCCAAGGCCAATCACGAGGCATCCATGCTGCCGTTCGCTCTGCCAGACGAGGCGATAGCCTGCGCGGCGACGCAAAAGAATGAAGGACACAATCATGAGTAATTTCGTCAGCAGTTTCTGGAGCTACTTCATCGCCATCATTTCGCTGGGCGGTATCGTGTTCTGCCTGTGGCTGCTGTTCACGCAGCGGGCCTGGCTGGGCCGTTCGGTGCCGGCGGGTGAAGACACCGGGCACGTGTGGGATGGCGACCTGACGGAGCTGAACACGCCCGTGCCACGTTGGTGGACAGTGTTCTATATAGGCCTGTGCGTGATTGCGTTGGCCATTCTGTTCCTCTATCCCGGCCTGGGCGACTATTCAGGCAAACTGGGCTACACCGCTGCCAAGCAGGTCAAGGCGCAGCAGGAGGCCATGCACGCACAGATCGAGCCTTTGTACGCGAAGTATCGAGAGATGCAGATTCCCGCTATTGCGCAGGATGAAAACGCGCGTCAGATTGGTCAGCGCCTGTTTTTGAACAACTGTGCGCAGTGCCACGGTTCAGATGCGCGCGGCGCGGGCACCTTTCCCAACCTGACGGATAAAGACTGGCTGCATGGCGGCTCACCCGAGCAGATCATGCAAACCATCACCAAGGGCCGCCATGGCATGATGCCGCCCTGGGCATCGTCGGTCAGCCCGGTCGATGCGGCCAACATCGCCAACTATGTCCGCTCGCTTTCAGGCCTGGCCAGCGATCCGCTCAAGGTGGTGCCCGGCAAGCGCGGCTTCGAAACCTACTGCGTCGCCTGCCACGGCATCGACGGCAAGGGTAATCAGGCTGTTGGCGCGCCTAACCTCACAGACAATGTCTGGTTGTTCGGCAGTTCCGAAGCCGCAATCGTCGAAACCATCCTGAAGGGCCGGCAGAACGTCATGCCCGCACAGGAAGGTATCCTGACGCAAGACCAGATCCGCATGCTGACGGCATGGGTCTGGGGCCTGAGCAATCAGGCTGCGGTGGCAGCCAAATAAGGGCGTCACGCCCCCAACCCCGATCATCACATCGAGTAGGTCATGGACAGCGAATCGATCAGCCGCCCGGCGAGCGCGGCCAGGAAAGAAGAAATCCCCGCCTGGAGGCCAGCACAGCTGCCTTCGCCCGGCGGTCCTTCTCCCCAGGTCGAGCAGGCGCTGTCCGAAGTCCGCGGCAAGATTTATCCGCGTTCGGTGACGGGGTACTTTGCGCGCTGGCGCGTCATCATGGTGTTTGTCACACAGGCCATTTTCTATGGCCTGCCGTGGCTGCAATGGAACGGCCGCCAGGCTGTCCTGTTCGATCTCGCGGCGCGCAAGTTCTATATTTTCGGCATGGTCTTGTGGCCGCAAGATGTCATTTATCTGGCGGTACTTCTGGTGCTGTCCGCGCTTGGGCTGTTTCTGTTCACGGCCATGGCGGGCCGCTTGTTCTGTGGCTACGCCTGTCCGCAAACGGTCTACACCGAAATCTTCATGTGGATAGAGCGCAAGGTAGAAGGCGACCGCCTGGCCCGCATCCGCCTGGACGAAGCCCCCTGGTCGTGGCGCAAGTTGCGCATCAAGACAACCAAGCATACGCTGTGGGTGCTGCTCGCTTGGTGGACGGGCTCTACCTTCATCGGCTACTTTGCCCCTATTCGCGAGCTTGGCATGGGCCTGCTCACGTTTACGCTAGGCCCCTGGCAGTGGTTCTGGATGGTGTTCTATTCGTTTGCAACCTGGGGCAACGCCGGCTTCATGCGCGAAGCCGTGTGCAAATATATGTGCCCATATGCGCGTTTCCAGAGCGTCATGGTCGATGACGACACCTTCGTCGTCACGTACGATTACAAGCGCGGCGAACCGCGCGGCGGCCGTTCACGCAAGATCGATCACAAAGATGCGGGCATGGGCGACTGCGTCGATTGCAGCATGTGCGTACAAGTCTGTCCAACCGGCATCGACATCCGCGAAGGCTTGCAATATATGTGCATAGGGTGTGGTGCCTGTGTTGATGCCTGCGATACGGTTATGGACAAGATGGGCTACGATCTCGGCCTCATCCGCTATACCTCCGGGCGCGCCATTACGGACGGCCTGACCCAGAAACAGGTGCGTAAACGGGTGCTGCGCCCGCGCGTGCTCATTTACTGGGCTGTCATGATCGCCATTGCAATTGCCTTTGTGGTCTCGCTCGGCACCCGTACCACGCTGCGCATGGATGTTATCCGCGATCGCGGTGCGTTGGGTCGTGAAGTGCCCGGTGGCATCATTGAAAACGTCTACAGGCTGCAGTTCATCAATACGTCTGAGGCGCCAATTACGCTGAAGCTTGGCGCCAAGGGGGTGGAAGGGCTTTCGATCGAAACCGCCGACACCCGCGGTCAGTCCGTCACGGTCGATGCGGCTTCCAACCGCCTGGTGCCCATCGTGGTGCGGGCGCCGGCGGCCAGCACCCAGCCTGGCCTGCACGAAATCGAGCTGCGCGCCGAGGGTAGCTATACCGAAGGCCGTAATGTGGACGTTGTGGAAAAATCCAGTTTCTTTGTACCGAAATAATGTCTGGGGAGGCTCGTCAGATGTCCAGTTCGCTACGCAATACTACGCAGCAGGCCGCCCCGGACAAGGTGGCGCCGGTCGAGCAGATGGGTGCTCGCCCCTGGTGGCGCGAACCCTGGCCGTGGATACTCATGGCCGGGCCCGCGCTCGCGATCATCGGCTGCATCATTACCATTGCGCTGGCCGTGCAGAATTTCTCTGACCAGGAAATCCGCGATGGCGGAGTCAAGCGCGGTCTGGTGGTGTCCGTGGAAAAGCCAGCCGTGGAGGGCCATCGGGCGCAATGATGGGGCAGGGCGCACTCGTTGTGCGGACGCCACAAAAAGGCAACACGGGTGAGCCTGTACTTGGTAACGACCCCGATGCGCGTGCTGCAATGTGCGGATACACTGATGTCATTACATACCAACGACATTGCATGCCAATGGGAGACACTATGAGAAACCGCACGTGGATGTGGGTGCTGTGGCCTTCGTTTCTGGCCGCCGGGGCGGTCAGCGCCGCCGTGTTCGCCCTGGTTGATCCGCTGGATATCACCTTTCTCGGTTATCTCAACGCAACCCGCCAGCAAGTGTACGCGGGTGGGTTTTTTCTTTTCTGGCTGATGGCGGCCTTGTCCAGCGCGCTTACGCTGCAGATCGCGCCGCCGCGTGCGCCTGAACTCGACGAGTTCGGCGAGCCGCTTCATTACTGAGGCCTAAGGCGGCATCGCTACGGCGGGCATGGCCGTATTGTTGATCCCCGCATGCCGACGCCCTGAGGCGTTGCCGTTTATCGATACCAGGCCCGTGCCAGAGGGCCTAGGGCTGAGTCATGTGGTGCACTCTATGCCGGCCAGCGCATGCAGCGCAGGTAGATCCAGCAGGTGTACCTCGCGTTG
Source organism: Pusillimonas sp. TS35 (assembly GCF_009857885.1). Taxonomy (GTDB): domain Bacteria; phylum Pseudomonadota; class Gammaproteobacteria; order Burkholderiales; family Burkholderiaceae_B; genus Allopusillimonas; species Allopusillimonas lactea. The sequence continues at coordinate 401,968 of NZ_WWER01000001.1, forward strand.
GTGGATGCGGATCAGGCCTTCTCGGGCAAAGCGCGAGAACAGACGGCTGACTGTTTCAAGGGTAAGACCCAGGTAATTGCCGATTTCGTCCCGGCTCATGCGCAGCACGAACTCATTGGGCGAATATCCAAGCGTGGAAAGGCGCTGCGATAAATTCACAAGAAAAGCCGCCAGCCTTTGCTCTGAGCGCAAGGCCCCCAGCGACATGACCATCTGATGCGAGCGATTGATCTCTTTGCTCATCAGGCGGCGAAATTGCTGCTGCAGCGTAGGCAGTTGCTGGGAAAGCTGATCCATGTCGCGAATTCGGATAACGCAGACTTCGCTGTCTTCCAGCGCCACGGCATTGGACACGTGCTGGTTGGTGAGCAAGCCGTCCATACCGATGATTTCGCCGGGCAGCAGGAAGCCGGTGATCTGCATGTGTCCCGAGGCGTCTTCCAGTTGTGTCTTGAGCGAACCGAAACGCACGCCATAAACGGCGTCGGCAGGGTCACCCAGATGGAACAGCGTGCCCCCCTTGCTGATCCGGATGCGCTCTTGCACCAGTTCGTCGAGCCGGGCAATGTCTTCGCGCGCCATACCCAGCGGCAGGCAGATATCGCTCAGCATACAGGTCGAACAGCGAGAGGCTTCTGGAGTGATTGAAATTCTTCTTTGCATACAATCGCCCCCCGTGGGCGAACAGTAAAGTTATCAGGCAGGCGCGGCATGAAATGCGGCGCCTGCCGCGGCCGGTACGGGGCAAGGGCCCTGTACGCAATGACCCGCACCCTGATGAGGCAGATCATGCGACCAGAAATTGACCTATGTCAGGGATAGTACCAAATATGTCAGCACTCTACTGTGAACGGTGCTGAAATGTTTGATGCAACGGCGCGGTGCCCCGGTTATAAGCATTAACGCGGGCCTGAAATTTGCCGGCGTGTTCCCTTGAAAAATCGCGTGCCATCCGCACATATTCTGTATCCGAGCTCACGCTCCTTCTCTTTACTGTGAAGAACAAACATGCGATTCGACAAACTTACAACCAAGTTTCAGCAAGCGGTCGCAGATGCGCAAAGCCTTGCTGTTACCAACGATAACCCTTATATCGAGCCCGCGCACGTGCTGGCCGCCCTGCTCGCGGATAGCGCCAGCGGCACCGCCAGCCTTCTGGCGCGCGCCGGGGTGGCTGCCAACCGGCTGGCGCCTGCGGTAAACAACCAGATCAAGAACTTTCCCCAAGTACAGGGTGCTGAAGGCAATGTGCAGGTCAGCCGAGACCTGCAGGCAGTGTTTGCCCGCACCGAGAAAGAAGCAGCCCAGCGGGGCGATAGTTACATTGCCAGCGAGCTTTTCCTGCTGGCACTGGCAGACGACAAGGGTGAAACCGGCCGTATTTTGCGCGAAGCCGGGCTAGAGCGCAAGGCGCTCGAGGCGGCCGTTAACGCAGTGCGGGGGGGCGCCGCGGTGTCCGACGCCGAAGGCGAATCCCATAGAGAGGCCTTGGCCAAGTACACCACCGACGTCACCGCACTAGCCTCCCAAGGTAAGCTCGATCCCGTCATTGGGCGCGACGACGAAATCCGCCGCGCCATACAGATTCTGCAGCGCCGCACCAAAAACAACCCTGTCCTGATCGGTGAGCCGGGCGTGGGCAAGACGGCAATTGTCGAAGGCCTGGCGCAGCGTATCGTCAATAACGAGGTACCTGAAACCCTGAAGGGCAAGCGGGTGCTGTCGCTCGACATGGCATCTTTGCTGGCCGGCGCCAAATACCGGGGCGAGTTCGAAGAGCGCCTCAAGGCAGTCCTTAACGAACTGGCCAAAGACGAAGGCCAGACCATTGTATTCATCGACGAGTTGCACACCATGGTGGGCGCCGGCAAGGCCGAGGGCGCGATCGATGCCGGCAATATGCTCAAGCCCGCGCTGGCGCGCGGCGAACTGCACTGTATCGGCGCCACCACGCTCGACGAATACCGCAAGTACGTCGAGAAAGACGCCGCTCTCGAGCGCCGCTTCCAAAAGGTACTGGTGAGCGAGCCGGATGTCGAATCCACTATTGCCATCTTGCGCGGGCTGCAAGAACGCTACGAATTGCACCACGGCGTGGCGATCACCGACCCGGCCATCGTGGCGGCTGCCGAGCTGTCCAATCGTTATATTACCGACCGCTTCCTGCCGGACAAGGCCATCGACCTCATCGACGAGGCAGCGGCGCGCATTCGCATGGAGATCGACTCCAAGCCCGAGGTTATGGACAGGCTGGACCGCCGCATCATTCAGCTCAAGATCGAGCGCGCAGCAGTCAACAAAGACACCGACGAAGCCTCGCAGCGGCGCCTGAAGGCTATCGAAGACGAGCTTGTCTCGCTGCAGCGCGAGTACAACGACTACGAAGAAGTCTGGAAAGCGGAGAAAGCCGCCGTCCAGGGTTCGCAGGCCATCAAAGAAGAAATCGAGCGTGTGCGTGCCGAAATGTCCGAGTTGCAACGCAAGGGTCAGTTCGACAAGCTTGCCGAGCTGCAGTACGGCAAGCTGCCAGAACTCGAAAACCGCCTGAAAGCGGCCGAAATCGGCAAGCAGCAAGTCGATGCGTCCGACAGGCCACGCCTGCTGCGTACCGAGGTGGGCGCCGAGGAGATTGCCGAGGTCGTTTCGCGCGCCACCGGTATTCCGGTGGCCAAGATGATGCAGGGCGAACGCGACAAGCTGTTGAAGATGGAAGAAGTCCTGCACAAGCGCGTGGTGGGCCAGGATGAGGCGGTCACCCTGGTGGCCGATGCCATCCGGCGCTCCCGGGCGGGTTTGTCGGATCCTGCGCGCCCCTATGGTTCCTTTTTGTTCCTGGGGCCAACGGGGGTGGGTAAAACTGAACTCACCAAGGCGCTCGCCAGCTTCCTGTTCGATTCCGAGGATCACCTGATTCGTATCGACATGAGCGAGTTCATGGAAAAGCACTCCGTCGCGCGGCTTATCGGCGCGCCGCCGGGGTACGTGGGCTACGAAGAGGGCGGCTATCTTACCGAGGCAGTGAGGCGCAAGCCGTATAGCGTCGTGCTGCTGGACGAGGTCGAAAAGGCGCATCCGGATGTGTTCAACGTATTGCTGCAGGTGCTGGACGATGGCCGGCTCACCGATGGCCAGGGCCGCACCGTCGATTTCCGCAACACAGTCATCATCATGACATCCAACCTGGGCTCGCAGCACATCCAGAGCATGACTGGCCAGCCTTACGAGGTGGTCAAGGAGGTCATCTGGAGCGAACTCAAGCAAGCGTTCCGGCCCGAGTTCCTGAACCGTATTGACGAAGTGGTGGTGTTCCATGGGCTCGATGCCACACATATTTCCGCGATTGCCCGGATTCAGCTGCAGCGCCTGGGAGCCCGCCTTGCCCAGAAAGACATGCGGCTCGAAGTGTCGGATGCCGCGCTGGCGCAGCTCGCGCGCAGTGGCTTCGACCCGGTGTTCGGGGCGCGGCCGCTCAAGCGGGCCATTCAGCAGCGCATCGAGAATCCGATTGCTCGCCTGATCCTTGAAGGCAAGTTCGGGCCCAAGGATGTGGTACCCGTCGACTGGGACCAGGACGAGTTCGTGTTTTCGCGCACTCTGCAATAAGGGGTCGGGCCCGCGCCTCGCATATACTGGCGGTTTTACAGGCGCGGCCCGATTCTCCCGCACAGGAGTGCATTCATGTCCCAAGAAGCTTTCATGCGCGAGGCCGTGGCGCTTGCCCGTGCCAACATTGAGGCCGGCGGCCGTCCCTTTGGCGCTGTTCTGGTACGCGATGGTCAGATCATCGCGCGCGCCGCTAACCAGATCAACCAGACCAGTGACCCCACCGCGCACGCCGAATTGCTCGCGCTGCGCGAGGCGGGCGGCAAGCTGGGCACCTCGCGCCTGGACGGCTGTGAAGTTTATGCCAGCGGCCATCCCTGTCCCATGTGTCTGGCAGCCATGCGGCTGGCGGGCATCCGCGCCGCCTATTTCGCATATTCAAACGAAGATGGCGAGCCCTTCGGCATGTCAACTTCTGACGTCTACGCAGAACTGCCCGCGCTGGCGGTGGATGGGTCCGCGCTACTGCAGCCTTTGCGTCCCGCCGGCGAAGAAGGGCTGTATCATGCCTGGTCTGCTCGACAGGTAAAGCATGGCTGAACACGGGGCGAAGCGGCAAAGCCTTCGAAACGGCGAGCACGTCGCGCATGCCGGCGTCCTCGCCTTGATTGTCATCGTTGCCCTGGGCATGAACCTGCGCCCCATCCTTACGACGATCGGGCCCTTGCTGGCGGAAATACGTGCGGATACAGGTCTGGGCTTCCAGGGTGCTTCGCTTTTGACGGCGCTGCCTGTTGTCTGCATGGGGGCGATTGCGCTCGTCCTGCCGTGGATAGACCGCGTTGTGTCCGAGAACCAAGGTATCGTGAGCGGGCTGCTGGCCATTGCCGCTGCATGCCTGTGGCGCGCCTGGCTCGACGGGGGCGGTGCGCTGATCGCCAGCGCCGCGTTGGCGGGCACGGGCGTCGCCATTATCCAGGCGTTGGTGCCAGGCGCCATAAAGCGCTGGTTTCCGCGGCATGTTCCCACTGCCCTGGGGTTTTATTCGGCCTCGCTCATGACGGGGGGCGGCGTCGCTGCCGTGCTGGCCCCGCAGGTCGCGCAATGGTTTTCAAGCTGGCGGGTGGGTCTCGCTGTGTGGGCACTGCCAGCGCTGTTGGCGCTGGCGCTGTGGCTGCGTGGGCGTCCGGCTGAAGTGGTCCGGCCACGAACGGCGGGGCCCGTCCGTCACTTCTTCGGCAACCGGCGTGGCTGGCTGCTGGCGTTTTACTTCGGTTTCATCAACGGTGGCTATACCAGCATGGTGGCGTGGCTGCCGCCTTTTTATCGCCAGTTGGGCTGGAGTGCGCCAGCCAGCGGGGGCCTCATCGGCTTCATGACAATTTTCCAGGTTATCGGCGCGCTGGGCGCACCGGTGTTAATGCGCAGCGGCCCTGACCGCCGCCCCTGGCTGATTCTGGCACTGGCGACACAACTGGTGGGGTTTGTAGGGTTGGTGGCGGCGCCGCAGGGCATGCCTTTGCTGTGGGTCGCGCTGATCGGCTATGGCCTGGGCTCGTGTTTCGCCCTGAGTTTGACGCTGACGCTCGATCACGTGCATGAGTCGCGCGCCGCCGGCAGCCTGGCAGCTTTTGTGCAAGGCGTGGGCTTTATCATCACGGGTATTATTCCGTACATCACGGGCTGGCTGCGTGATACCACCGGCGCCTTCGACGCTTCATGGATTGTGCTTGCCGCTTCGGTGGCGGTAATGATTGCAGTGACGATGATATTTTCGCCGCGAGGGTATCAGAAGGCCATCGGTGCGCCTTGACCGCCGGATATAAGGCCGGCGCGGCGGCGCGCACCCCACAGTCGTTGATCTGATCAGGCTCGTTTTCCAACCCCTAGGCCCGCTTGAACCAGTTGCCGCGGTCGTAACCGGCATTGATGAAGGGAATGCCGTGTTTTTCCGCAAGACGAATGTTTCGTTCTTGCGGATTTTGTATTCGCGATCGGGGTTAAACGCATCATGTCAGTCGCCGATGACCAGATTCCAAAGTTCAGTGACCGCGGCGCGTTCCGCTGCAAGCTGCGCGGCAGGTAGCCGGGCTTTCTCGGCCCCCTGCAATCGCAAGGCATGCTGATGCTTGCGCAACGCGCGGTAAGCGTCGGCCACCCTGGCGGCAAGGTCTTGCGGGATCAGGTTTGCCTTGCCCGCCAAGCCTAGCAAGGCAATATTGCCCAGGTTGTCCAGCAGTTCTGGATGCTGTCGTGCATGGCTGAGCACCAGGTACTGCGTGATGAACTCTACATCCACCATGCCGCCGCGATCATGCTTCAGATCGAATTCGGGGCTGGGGTTGGGGTGGCCCGCACTGATACGTTCGCGCATGGTGCGGACATCTGCCCGCAGTGTGTCAGGGTCGCGTGGCCGCAATAGTATCTCGCGCCTGATCCGCTCGAAGCGTTCGCCGATGGCTGGATCGCCCGCTACGTAGCGGGCTCGCGTGATCGCCTGGTGCTCCCAGGGCCAGGCATGGTGCAACTGGTACTGTTCAAAAGCGTCCAGTGAAACAGCCAGCAGGCCGGCGTCGCCGTCAGGGCGCAGCCGCAAGTCTATCTCGTACAGGCGGCCAGACGATGTCATGGTGGACAGCCACGACGACGTGCGCCGGCCCAGCTTGGCGTACAGCTCGCCAGCCTCATCGCTGTTCGGATCCTGGTACAGGAAGACCAGATCCAGGTCGGAGGCGTAGCCGATTTCCTTGCCACCCAGCTTGCCGTAGGCGATGATGGCAAAATGCGGTGGAGCAAGCGTGGCACCGCCGTGGTGGCCGCGGGGTTGTATCAGTGGCCAGACGCGGTGGATCGTTTCGCTCAGCAACATGTCCGCGAGTGCCGAAAGCTGATCGGCCAGGCGCTCCACCGTCAGCACACCCTCCAGGTCTTGGGCCAGCAACTGGAAGCTGATCTGGTGCTGAAAGTCGCGCATCAGGTTCATCTGCTGTTCGACGTCTGGCTGTCCGTTGGCCAGCACGCAGGCATCCAGTTCGGCGCGCAACTGCGCAGCCAGCGACGTGAAATCGGGTGTGGCCATCAATGATTGCCATTCGATCAGGCTGTCCAGCAGGATGGGATGGCGCAGCAGATACTGCGCAGCCCAGGGGCTGGCGCCTACCATGCGCGCCACGCGGGCGAGCGTGTCGGGGTATTCTGCCAGCAGCGCGAGGTAGGCGCTGCGCTGGGCAATCTGTTCCACCAAATCAAGCAGGCGAGTGGTAGTGACAGCGGGCTGGTCGGTGCCGGCAGACGCACGAACAATGGCGGGCAGCAGGTCTTCCAGGCGCTGGCGGCTGCTGGCCGAGAGGCTGCGCACGCGATGGCTGTCTAGCAACGCATGCACGCGCTGGCCGATGGCGGCCGCTTCTTCGCCATATACCTGGCTGAGCAGCGCGGGCAAGTCCGCTTCCTGGCGATCGCCGTCTGCCGTGCCTGCTGCCGTGCCGCCTCGGCCCGGTTTCCGAGCGACGCTGCCATTGCCGACGCTGTCATTCCTGCCGTCGCTGCTGTCGTCGCCACCCATGCCTGCAATGCGGAAGGCATTGCGGAAGGTTTGCGACACAAACGCGCGATGCGCCGCAAGTGTTTCATCGAATTGCGTGGTCGGCATGCCCATGGCTTGGGCCAGACCCTCGCATTGTGCGGGATCGCGCGGAAGCAAATGCGTTTGTTCATCTTCGCGGTACTGCAGCATATGCTCGACGCGCCGCAAGAATGTATAGGCCGCGCTCAAGCCTTGGGCCACTTCATTGGCCAGCACGCCAGCCTTGACCTGCCTGTGCATGGCATCGAGCAGGCCGCTTTGCTGGAGTGATGGTGTGCGCCCGCCGCGGATCAGTTGGTTCAATTGGACCACGAACTCGATTTCGCGGATGCCGCCATCACCCAGCTTGATGTTGTGAACGGCATCGATGCCGTTGCGGGCTGATGCGCGCCTGGCCCAGTCCTGGCGTATGCGTTCCCGCAGCCCCCGCAATGCCGCCAAGGCATTGAAATCAAAATATTTACGATAAACAAAGGGCCGACGCAGCCGTTCAAACTGCTCCTGCTGAGCACGGGAATCGCTGCCTGGAAAGGCACTGCAGGGAATAACGCGGGCCTTGAGCCACGCATAGCGCTCCCATTCGCGCCCCTGTGCCACAAGATAGTTCTCGAGTGCATCCAGGCTCCAGGCCAACGGGCCTGCGTCGCCGTCGGGGCGCAGGCGCAGATCGCTGCGGAACACCTGCCCGTGCTCGTCGGGCTCGGACAACACCGGCATCATGCGCTGCGTGACGCGGCCATAGAATTCGTGGTGGCTGATGGCGCGGCGCCCGTTGGTTTCACCTTCTTCGCCATATAGCATGACCAGATCGATATCGGATGATACATTGAGCTCGCAACCACCCAGTTTGCCCATGCCAATAATCAGCATCTCTTGCGGCAGCCCTGTGGCTGGATCCATCGGCATGCCATGTGTCTGCGCCACCCCTGCGGCGACGCTTTTATAGGCTTGCGCCACGGCAAGATCGGCCAACGTCGACATTGCCGTGACCACCTCCCCGAGGGGCGCCGCTCCGTTGATATCGCGGACCATTAGCGTAAAAAACACGCGCTCGCGCAGTTGGCGCAGCACGCGCCGCACATCGTCCACAGCCAGAGTGGTGTCGCGGGCGCCTTCGCCGGCCAACTCCGCGAACCATGCCTGCAGTGTTTCGTTTGTCACCGCGTGGCGGGCCGCCTCGCCCAGCCATTGTCCGAAGGATTCGCTCGCGGTCAGCTTTCTGCGCAATGCGCCGGACCAGCGCAGTGCGCTCTCTAATATAATGGGCTCAGACATAGTAATACCGGAAGGTGCGGGCTCAAGACTTTCGGACGATACTGCAAATCCTGCCTCACTGGCTATTGAACAGATAAGTGTTGCGCAAATCCGGCCTCCTTCTTAACGTGCTTGGCGCTCTTGCCCTGGCAGTTTATCTGCTTGTATGTGCGCTGGTGCTGGCCGGTCGATACTGGATCCTGCCTAATATCGATACTTGGCGTCCACAGATCACCGCCTATTTATCAGAGCGCTACGGCTTGCATATTCGTGCCGCCCGTATCACTGCCGACTGGAAAGGCCTGAATCCAACCATCGTACTCACCGGCGTGTCGCTTTCAAGTACCGGCAATGTTTCAAGTACCGGCAGTGCACCGCAGGCGGGTGTGCTGCGTGTGCCCCGCATTCGTGCCACGCTCGCATGGCGCAGTGTACTGGCGCGTTCACCCGTGTTCGCGAATCTGGACGCCGCTGGCATCCAGCTTGACCTCGGCCGCGACGAGCAAGGCCATTTTCATGCCTTTGGCATGTCGTTCGGCCCTGACGCCTCGCCCACCTCCGATATGCTGCCGGCGCTTCTGGGCTGGCTGTCGCAGCAGGACCGCATCGTACTGAGCGAAGCCACGCTGCGCTGGACGGACGCTTTGCGCGCCGCGCCGCGCCTGGATCTGCATGGCGTCACGCTTGCATTGGCCAGGCATGGCGGCCAGCGCAGCTTTTCGCTCGATGCTTCGCTGCCTTCGCAGCTAGGCTCTACGGTCACTATACGCGGCGTACTGCAGCATGTCGGCAACGCACCCGGCGCGCCCAGCGAGGCCGCCTCGGCCATGCCAGCCTTGGGTTTTCCTGGCGAGTTTACGGTCGATGGCGATATTTACGCACGCATAGCGGGCTTGCGGCCCGAGGCCTTGGCGCCATGGATCGATCTGCCGCGTACGCTCAGTACCGAACACACGACACTGCAATTGCGTGCGGGCGTATCGCGGGGCCAAGTCAAAACATTGACGACAGATGTCACCCTGCAGGGAAGTAACTGGCATCCTGGCCGAGGTGTGCAAGTGGCGGCGCAGGCCTTGCGGCTCTATCTCGATGGGCCCATCGAAGGGTATAGGCAGGTATTTCGGCCCTGGCAGGCAGTGGAGGATGTCAACCCTGGTCGCGCGCCCAACCGCAAGACGCCGCATTTGGCGTATAGCCTGCAGGGAACCGGGCTTTTCATGCAGGCCGATTTCCAGTTTGGCCATCCGATCAGGCTCGGCAGGGTAAGTGCCAGCGGCGAACTGGTGCGTCCGCCCGATGGTCCTTTGCGTGTCACCTATCAGCAAGCCATGGTCGCCAATGCCGACATCCAGGCAACTGTGCATGGCAGCTGGACACAGGGTGGAGAGGGTATGGCTGGAATCATCGATCTTGCCGGGCAAGCCCGGCGCGCCAGCCTCTCCGCGATCGTACGCTATCTACCCGAACGAGTGGACGAAGATGCGCGAGCGTGGATGGTGCATGGGCTGCTGGCGGGAGAGCTGGAAGATGCCGATATCCTGTTGCGGGGTGATTTGCTGCATTTTCCGTTCGCCGAGCAACCGCAGGCCGGCGACTTCAAGGTGTCGGGGCGCTATCAGGGCGGGGTGATCGATTATCTGCCGCCGCATGACGGCACGAAGGGCTGGCCTCGTCTTGAGGCCATGCGCGGTACCGCCTCGCTGCATCGCGCCGACCTTCGCCTTACCGCCACCGAAGCGGTCGTGCGTCCGGCGGCTGGCGCGGCCATCGCGCTGCGCGATGTTCAGGCCCGCATTCCTAATATAGAGCATGAGCCCATTCTTACGGTAAAGGGCAATACCATTGCGTCGGCATCAGCTTATCTTGCGCTCATGAAGTATTCGCCGCTGGGTGGGTTGCTGGACGACTCTTTCAATGACACCTCGGCAACAGGCGAGTGGCGAGTGCCGTTATCGCTGATGATTCCGCTCACGCGCGGGGAAGACACCGAAGTGGACGGCGCTATTCATTTCGATGGCAATGCGGTGCGACTGCTGCCCGATATGCCAGTCCTTTCCGATATACGCGGCACGCTCAATTTCTCTCATCGGTCCGTTCAGGCCGATAATCTCGCCGGCCGCTTTCTTGGCGGCAAGATGGCCATTTCCGGCGAGATTGGTGCGCAAGGGAAGGGCTTGCGCATGGAAGGCGTTATCGGCACACGGGCGCTGGCCCAGTACGGCAACGCTAAAGTGCTTACCCGATTACAGGGTGTGATCCCATACAGTGCCGTATTACGTCGAGGGCCGGATAAAAGTCATGCACTCACGATTTCATCATCCTTGAAGGGGTTGATGGTCGATCTGCCTCAGCCCTTGGGCAAGAGCGCCGATACAGCCATGCCCCTAAAGGCTGTTTGGCGTCGCGAGCCCCAGGAAAACAGCCGTCTGCTGTCTGTTGAGATCGGCAGCCACACTCACGCGCTGATGCGCAGAGACCAACGGGAACGCGGGCCGATCTTCGCAGCGGTCTCCATCGGCGTCAACCAGGCGCCGCGGCTGCCTGCAACAGGTTTGCATATTGATGCTCAACTTCCCGAAGCATCGCTGGACGTCTGGCACCAGGTGCGTCGCGACATCGAAACGCCCTTGCGGGCGACGCCAGTACGCAGCTCCGCGAACGTGCAAAGCGTAGATGGCACCGCAGCGGACGGGCATGCACTTTTCCCGCCCTTGTCGCGCCTGCGTCTGCAGAGCAAGCACGCTACTTTCCACGACTTGGCCCTTGATCAGGTCACGCTTACTGCCCAGCAATCCAATCCAGGTGTATGGCGCGTGGATGTCAGCTCTACCCAAACGGCTGGGGCAGTGCAGTGGCGGGAGGTGGGAAATCGTATCGAAGGCCCCGTCAATGCCCGCTTCAACCGCATGGCGATTGGCACGTCGTCGGAGAAACCGGCTGACGATGGAAGCAATAGCGATGACGCCATCCGCTTGCTGGACGGCGATGAGCCCCTGGATATTCCCGCCATCGATCTGCATATCCAGGATCTCAAGCTTTATGGCCACCATGCAGGCTCGCTATCGCTGCGCGGCGTGAACCAATCGCATGGCCGATTGTGGCGGCTTGACGCCCTGCATCTCGGAACCGGTGATGGCGAGCTGAATGGCTCGGGCCTGTGGCGCTTGTCCGGCCCGCAGCGGGGGCTGACCATCAAGGCAACTGCCCGGTTCAAGAACCTGGGCAACTATCTCGAGCATGCCGGGTTCACCGGCCTGGTTGTCGGCGGCTCGGGTACGGTCGGCGGGGAGTTCGAATGGCGCAACATGCCATGGGCGTTCAGCCGCAGTGATCTGAACGGCAAGGTCGAGGTTGATCTCGCCAAGGGGCGCTTCAGTAGTATCAACTCAAAATCCGCACGATTGCTCGAATTATTGTCGCTGCAATCGGTCAATCGGTTGGCGCGCGGCCAGGCCAACCCCGCAAGCCTGGGGCGGGACGGGTTCCCCTTCGACAATCTGCGCGGTAATCTTTCCATTGGCGGCGGCATGGTGACTACGCGCGACTACCGCGTCAATGGGCCCGCGGGTACGATCGTGCTCGAAGGCAGTGCCAATATCGTCGACGAAACTCTGGATATGCAAGCCGCTGTCGTTCCCAATCTCGACATCAGCGGTGCAGCGATTGCCGCTGGCATCGCCATCAATCCTATTGTTGGCGTGGGGGCGTTTCTCACTCAGTTGCTGCTGCAGACGCCATTGGCAAAAGCCATGGCCGTGCAGTACCACATCACCGGCCCGTGGTCCGCGCCCGTCATCAACGAACTTGCCGTTCCTGAAAAACAACCGCCCTCCGCACCTCGGGCGCCTGCGCTGAACAACTGACGATCAGGTCACCAGTGCACGGGCGCATACCATACGCCGCACCATAAAAAAGGCCCTTCCGAGGAAGGGCCCTTACGTCAGCAAGCCTGGGGCCTGGACACCGGCGGGTAGCCTGTGTCAGTAGAGGCCTTGCTGCAGCATGGCGTCGGCAACCTTTACGAAACCAGCGATGTTTGCGCCGTTTACGTAGTTGATGCTGCCGTCGGCATTGCGGCCATAATTAACGCAATTCTCGTGGATATTGCGCATGATCGCATGCAGCTTCGTATCGACCTGCTCACGCGTCCAGCTCAGGCGTTGGGCATTCTGGCTCATTTCGAGGCCCGACACCGCGACACCGCCTGCATTTGAGGCTTTGCCTGGCGCATACAGAATGCCCGCATGCAGGAAGGCATCTACCGCATCCAGGCTGGTGGGCATATTGGCGCCTTCGGCTACGCAGCGCACGCCATTGGCAAGCAGCGTACGTGCATCTTCAAGCTCGAGCTCGTTCTGGGTGGCGCAGGGCAGCGCGACATCGACCGGTACGTGCCAGGGGCGTTTGCCAGCTTCGTAATTCAACCCAAGGCGCTTGGCATAGGTTTCCACACGACCACGTTCTTCGTTTTTGACGCGACACAGTTCGGCCAGTTTTTCGGTCGTGAAGCCAGCCGGATCAATCGCCACGCCGTGGGAGTCGGAGACCGTCACCACTTTGGCACCCAACTGCATGCATTTTTCGATGGCATATTGCGCCACGTTGCCGGATCCGGATACAGACACGGTGAGGCCTTCGATGGACTGGCCGGCCTGCTTGAGCATTTCTTCCGCAAAGTACACCGCACCATAGCCTGTGGCTTCTGGGCGGATGAGGCTGCCGCCGAACGTCAGGCCTTTACCCGTGAATACTGAAGCGGCCGAATTGGACAACTTCTTCATCATGCCGGCCATATAGCCGACTTCACGCGCACCCACGCCGATATCGCCCGCCGGTACGTCGGTGTCCGGGCCGAGGTGGCGGTATAGTTCAATCATCAACGCCTGGCAGAAGCGCATGACCTCACCATCGGATTTTCCTTTGGGGTCGAAGTCGGAACCGCCTTTGCCGCCGCCCATGGGCAGTGTCGTCAATGCGTTCTTAAACGTTTGCTCGAAGGCCAGAAACTTGAGGATAGAAAGATTGACGGAGGGATGAAAGCGCATGCCGCCCTTGAAGGGGCCGATGGCTGAGTTGTGCTGAATGCGAAATCCGCGGTTGATTCGGGTTTGGCCCTGGTCGTCGACCCAACTGATGCGGAACTGGATGGCGCGCTCCGGTTCTACCAGCCGCTCCAGTATGCCCTGGGTCGCATAACGCGGATTTTGCTCAATGAACGGCCACAAACTAGTCATCACTTCTTTGACCGCTTGCATGAATTCCGGCTGATGCGGATCACGCGCGCGTACCTGGTCTAGGAATTGATCGAGTGTTGGAAGTTTCATCAAGGCTGCTCTAAAGGGGTTTAAAGGAAAGTGGTTAATTACTTCTTCATCATGTCGAAGAACTCGGCATTGGTCTTGGTGGCGCGGATCTTGTCCAGGATGAATTCCATGGATTCGATCTCGTCCATGTCGTGGATGAACTTGCGTAGCACCCAGACTTTCTGGAGCAGGTCCGGCTTGATGAGCAGCTCTTCACGGCGCGTACCCGATTTGTTCAGATTGATGGCCGGGTACACGCGTTTTTCAGCCAGGCGGCGCTCCAGGTGCACTTCGGAGTTACCGGTGCCTTTGAATTCCTCATAGATCACTTCGTCCATCCGGCTGCCAGTTTCAACCAGGGCTGTACCGATGATGGTGAGCGACCCGCCTTCTTCCAGATTGCGCGCCGCGCCGAAGAAGCGCTTGGGCCGCTGCAGCGCATTGGCATCGACACCGCCTGTGAGGACCTTGCCCGACGCGGGCACGACGGTGTTGTAGGCGCGCGCCAGTCGGGTGATAGAGTCGAGCAGGATGACCACGTCTTTTTTGAGCTCGACCAGGCGCTTGGCCTTTTCGATCACCATTTCGGCGACCTGCACGTGGCGGGTGGCCGGCTCGTCGAAGGTGGACGCCACGACCTCCCCGCGCACCGTGCGCTGCATTTCGGTAACTTCTTCGGGGCGTTCATCCACCAGCAGCACGATCATGACTGCGTCGGGATAGTTGGTGGTGATGGCATGGGCAATGTGCTGCATCATCACCGTCTTGCCTGACTTGGGGCTGGCGACGATCAACGCGCGCTGGCCCTTGCCAAGCGGCGCGAAGATGTCGAGGATCCGGCCAGTGATATTTTCTTCGCTCTTGATATTGCGTTCGAGCGTCATGACCTCGTCGGGGTGCAGCGGCGTGAGGTTTTCGAACATGATGCGATGCTTGATCGCCTCGGGCTGCATGCCGTTTACTTTGTCGACCTTGACCAGCGCGAAATACCGCTCCCCGTCCTTGGGCGTGCGTACCTCGCCTTCGATCGAATCGCCCGTGTGCAGGTTGAAACGGCGGATTTGCGACGGCGAGATGTAAATGTCGTCTGTGCTGGCCAGATACGACGTTTCAGGCGAACGCAGGAAGCCGAAGCCGTCAGGCAGCACCTCGAGCACGCCGTCGCCGAAGATCTGCTCGCCTTGCTTGGCGCGCTTTTTCATGATGGCGAACATCAGCTCTTGCTTGCGCAGGCGGCTGGCGTTATCGATGTCCAACTCGGCGGCCATTTCCAGCAGCTTGGAAACGTGCTGTGCTTTTAATTCGTTGAGGTGCATGGGGAGAAGAAGGGGGAGGGGGTATTTGCAAGGGGGTGGCGAGCCCAGACCGGGCTCGCGCGCGAAACAGCAGTACAGGTGTGGTTACAGGGATTCGTCCAGGAAGGCGGCCAGTTGCGACTTGGAGAGCGCGCCTACTTTGGTTGCGGCAGCCTTGCCGCCCTTGAACAGCATCAAGGTGGGGATACCGCGGATGCCGAACTTGGCGGCAGTATCCGGGTTCTCGTCGACATTGACCTTGGCGATGATAACACGACCGGCATACTGCTTGGCCGCATCGTCAAGCAAAGGCGCGATCATTTTGCATGGGCCACACCATTCAGCCCAGTAATCGACCAGCACGGGCAGGTCGGAATTCAGCACATCGGCCTCGAACGAGGCGTCGCTCACGTGTTTGATGGAGTCGCTCATGATAAAAAAGAAAAAGAATTGGACGTATGGAGAGACTATACGGGACAGCGCCACAGTCGCACAATGCGATGGGCCGATTCCGGCCGCTTGGGTGCCTGCCCGCCAGCGGTATGTTGCAGTATTTCGACAAGCATACCACCTGAGGCGGCCGGGCGCGGTTCGCGGAGTCCGTAAAATAACGTATTCACCTGATCTGAATTGGGAAGAAATTGGCTATACCACGTTACGACGAAGCATCGATAAAGGTACTCAAGGGGCTGGAGCCGGTCCGTCAGCGGCCCGGCATGTATACCCGCACAGACAACCCGCTGCACATTTTGCAGGAGGTCATCGACAACGCCGCCGATGAGGCACTCGCAGGCTTCGGCAGTGAAATCGGCGTCACATTGCACACCGACGGCAGCATTTCCGTGCAGGATGACGGGCGCGGCATTCCTGTGGGGCTGCATCCCGAAGAAAACGCGCCAGTGGTGGAGATCGTCTTCACGCGTCTTCATGCCGGCGGCAAGTTCGACAAGAAGCAGGGCGGCGCTTATGCGTTCTCGGGTGGTTTGCACGGTGTCGGGGTTTCGGTCACCAACGCCCTGTCCACCCGCCTGCAGGTGCGCGTGTGGCGTGATGGCGCCGTGCATGACCTCGAATTCGCCAACGGTGAGGTCAAGCGGCCTCTACACCAGGTTGACACCGCGCCGCGCCGCAAAACCGGCACACTGGTGCGTATTTGGCCCGATCCCAAGTATTTTGACAGCGCCGCCATTCCGTTGGCCGAGCTCATTCACGCCCTGCGCAGCAAGGCGGTGCTGCTCAGCGGCATCAAGGTGACACTCACCACCGAGAAATCCGGCGAGGTGCGCGCGTGGCAGTATGACAACGGCCTGCGCGGCTACCTCGAAGCCTCGCTGGAAGGCGTCGAAAAAGTCATCCCTGTTTTCGAAGGCCGCCAGTATGCGGGCGACGATGATGAAACGTTTGCCGAAGGCGAAGGGGCGCATTGGGTGGTGGCCTGGACTGCCGAAGGCCAAGTCCTGCGCGAATCCTATGTCAACCTTATATCCACCACGGCGGGCGGCACGCACGAGGCGGGCCTGCGTGACGGCCTGTTCAATGCCGTCAAGGCATTCGCCGAACTGCATGCGCTCATCCCCAAGGGCGTAAAGCTGCTCGCCGACGACGTCTTCGCCCGCGCCAGCTTCGTGCTGTCGGCCAAGGTGCTCGACCCGCAGTTCCAGGGCCAGATCAAAGAAAAACTCAACAGCCGCGACGCCGTGCGCCTGGTCAGTGGCTATGTCAAGAACGCGCTGGAGCTGTGGCTGCATGCCAATGTCGAATACGGCCGCAAGCTGGCCGAGATCGCCATCCGCCAGGCCCAGGCCCGTGCCCGGTCGGCCCAGAAGGTTGAGAAACGCAAGAGTTCGGGTGTGGCGGTGCTTCCGGGCAAGCTTACTGACTGCGAGTCATCCGACATCTCGCAAACCGAGATCTTCCTGGTCGAAGGCGATTCGGCGGGCGGTTCGGCCAAGATGGGCCGCGACAAGGAATTCCAGGCCATTTTGCCGCTGCGCGGCAAGGTGCTCAATTCCTGGGAGGTCGAACGCGACCGTCTGTTCGCCAATAATGAAATCCACGATATTTCCGTGGCTATCGGTGTCGATCCGCACGGCCCCGCCGACAATCCCGATCTTTCGGGCCTGCGCTACGGCCGCATCTGCATACTTTCCGACGCGGACGTCGATGGTTCGCACATTCAGGTGCTGCTGCTAACGCTGTTCTTCCGCCATTTCCCTCGTCTGGTCGAAGCGGGGCATGTCTATGTGGCACGCCCGCCGCTGTTTCGTGTCGATGTGCCAGCCTCTGGCAAGCGCCCCGCCCGGAAGGTTTACTGCCTGGATCAAGCCGAGCTTGAGATCGTGCAGGACAAACTGCGCACTGAAGGTGTGCGCGAGTCAGCCTGGAGCATTAGCCGGTTCAAGGGCTTGGGCGAAATGAGCGCCGAACAACTCTGGGATACCACCATGAATCCCGACACGCGGCGTTTATTGCCGGTCGCTTATGGCGAGCCTGGTGTTGAGGCCACTGTGCGCATGTTCGACATGCTGATGGGCAAGGGCGAATCAGCGCAGCGGCGCCACTGGCTCGAAGAAAAAGGCAACCTTGCCGACGTCGACATCTGATTTCCGGAGATAACGAATGGATAGTACCCAACCTGGCCTGTTTGATCAGGGTCCGGACAGCGATAGTATTACGTTGGCAAACTACGCCGAGCAGGCCTATCTGGACTACGCGGTGTCTGTCGTGCGTGGCCGTGCGCTGCCCGACGTCACCGACGGCCAGAAGCCGGTGCAGCGCCGCATCCTGTATGCGATGCAGGCAATGGGCCTGGGCCCGGGTGCCAAGCCGGTCAAGTCGGCCCGCGTGGTTGGCGACGTGCTCGGCAAATATCATCCCCACGGCGATCAGGCGGCCTATGACGCCATGGTCCGCATGGCGCAGTCCTTCACGCTGCGTTACCCCTTGGTCGACGGTCATGGCAATTTTGGTTCGCGCGACGGCGACAACGCAGCCGCCATGCGCTATACCGAGGCGCGGTTGACGCCATTCTCGCGTCTGTTGCTCGATGAACTGGACGAAGGCACGGTCGATTTCATCGCCAATTACGATGGCAGCCAGCAAGAGCCCTTGAACCTGCCGGCGCGATTACCCATCATGCTGCTCAACGGCGCGTCGGGTATTGCGGTGGGCATGGCTACCGAGATCCCATCGCACAACCTGCGCGAAGTTGCTGCCGCGTGCGTGGCGCTGATACGCGATCCGTCGATGGCCGACGAAGCGTTGTACAACTACGTGCCGGGCCCCGATTTCGCGGGCGGCGGGCAGATCATTTCCGCCCCCGAGGATATCGCCGCAATTTACGAAACGGGCCGCGGCTCGATCAAGGCTCGCGCCCGCTGGAGCTTCGAAGAGCTGGCGCGCGGCCAGTGGCAGTTGGTCGTTACTGAGCTGCCGCCAGGCACGTCGGCGCAAAAAATCCTCGAAGAAATCGAAGATCGCAGCAATCCCAAGGTCAAGCCAGGCAAAAAAAGCCTTTCCGCCGAACAGCAACAGACCAAGGCCCTGGTGCTGAGCATGCTCGACGCTGTGCGCGACGAATCGGGCAAAGAGGCCGCTGTGCGGCTGGTGTTCGAACCCAAAACAAGCCGCATCGATCGTGACGAGTTCGTCACGATGCTGCTCACACAGACTGGCATGGAAAGCAGCGTGCCGCTCAACCTGGTATGCATCGGCACCGACGGTCGGCCGGGCCAGCGTTCGCTCCGCAATATCCTTACCGAATGGCTGGAGTTTCGCGCGCACACCATGACGCGCCGTACGCGCTATCGGCTTGACAAGGTTACCGACCGCATCCATGTCCTCGAAGGCCGCATGGTGGTCTACCTGAACGTCGATGAAGTGATCCAAACCATCCGCGAGTCCGACGAGCCGCGCCCAGCCTTGATGCAGCGCTTCGATTTGTCAGAACGGCAGGCTGAAGACATTCTCGAGATGCGTTTGCGCCAGTTGGCCCGTCTAGAAGGCTTCCGCATCGAGAAAGAGCTGGCCGCCCAGCGCGAAGAGCAAGCCGCCCTGCAGGAATTGCTGGAGAATCCGCGCGCCTTCAAGCGCCTGATGATCAAGGAAATCGAGGCCGATGCCAAAACCTATGGCGACGACCGCCGCACATTGATCGAGGTTGCTGAACGCGCGGTCATGGAAGTCAAGGTTGTCGAGGAGCCAGTCACTGTCATCATCTCCCAGAAAGGCTGGCTGCGCACGCGCCAGGGGCACGGCCACGATGCCGCGCAGTTCAGCTTCAAGTCGGGCGATACACTCTACGCCGCTATTGAATGCCGCAGTACAGACGATCTGGTGGCATTTTCCGACAGGGGCAGGGTCTATAGCGTGGCCATTTCCAGCCTGCCGTCCGCGCGTGGCGACGGCCAGCCCATTACCTCCATGATCGAACTCGAGCCAGGCGCTCATATTGTGCATATGGTGGCTGGCGACTCGGCGCGCCGCTATGTGCTGGGCACCCGCGCGGGCTACGGCTTCATCGCCGCGCTCAAGGATCTCACCACACGCCAGCGGGCCGGCAAACAGTTCATGACGCTGGAAAAGGGCGATGTCATGCTCAGGCCGCTTCCCTTGCGCAACAGCGACACCCAACTGGCGATGATGGCGCACAAGGGGCGATTCCTGGTGATTGATCTGGCCGAACTCAAAACCCTCTCGGGCGGTGGGCGCGGTACCATCCTGATGAGCCTGGACGACGGCGACTTTCTGGAACAATGGGTGGCAGCCGGCCAGCAAGGTCTGGAAGTGCATGGCATCTATCGCAACAAGCACACCATCGTCGAGCTCGAAGGCACGACGCTCGCCGACTACGTGGGCAAGCGCGCGCGCAAGGGCAAGCTGCTTGACGTGAAGGTAAAAGGGGCGACGTTGCATCCGCGTTGAGGGCATACGCTTCGGCGCGTTCCGGGGCGGCGCCGTACGCCTTCATCGCGATGGCGCTGTCCGGCTTAAAATGGCGGTATTTTTCTCTCGACAACCTAAGGCATAAAAAGCGGGCATATGAGTTTCAAGGTTACTGTTCTTCCTAGCAAGCACGAATTCGAAGTGGCGGATGGCCAGACCGTGCTGGATGCGGCCCTGGCTGCGGGCATCGTGCTGCCCTATAGTTGCCGCAACGGCGCGTGCTCTACCTGCAAGGGCAAGGTGTTGTCGGGCACCTACGACGCTGGCGCCGCACCGGGGCATATCCTCGAGGCGGAAGACCTTGCGCAAGGCTACACCTTGTTCTGCCAGGCCCGGCCCGCATCTGATCTCGTCATCGAGGCGCACGAAATCCGCATGGCCAGCGACATCCAGATTCGCAAGATGCCTGCCCGCATCATGGGTCTGGACAAGGTCGCCGACGATGTCATGGTCGTCAAGGTCCAGCTACCGCCTGCGGATCCCTTCCGGTATTACGCGGGCCAGTATCTCGAATTCATCATGCGTGATGGCCGCCGCCGCAGCTATTCAATGGCCTGCCCGCCGCAAGAAAACAACCTGGTCGAACTGCACATTCGCCATACCCCCGGTGGCGCTTTCACCGACCATGTCTTCGGTGTTGGCGACACGCAAATGAAAGTGCGCGAAATTCAGCGTGTCGAAGGGCCTTTCGGCTCTTTCTTTCTGCGCGAAGATTCCGACAAGCCCATCATCTTGCTGGCCAGCGGCACGGGCTTCGCTCCCATCAAGGCCATTGTCGAGCAGATGATCGCCACTGGCAGCCAGCGTAAGGCGTTCTTGTATTGGGGCGGGCGCCGCCCGCACGACCTTTACATGGACGAGCTGGCACGAGAATGGGCCCAGACGCTGCCCGGCTTCCGCTACGTGCCCGTGGTGTCCAATGCGATGCCTCAGGACGCCTGGGCGGGCCGCACCGGCTTCGTGCATCAGGCCGTGCTGGACGATTTCCTCGATCTGGCGGGCTACCAAGTCTACGCCTGTGGCGCCCCAGTCATGGTCGATGCGGCCCGGCGTGATTTCACCCAGCAGGCGGGCCTGCCGGAACATGAGTTCTATGCCGACGCTTTCACCACAGAGGCCGACGCTGCATAGCGAGGCTGGGGCATCCCGCCGGCGGATGGCTGCCGGCCGGCACCGACGGGAGGATCAAGCATGAAAGTAGCGGTATTGGGTAGCGGCATTATTGGTGTGTCGACCGCATGGTGGCTGCGCCAGGCGGGCCATGACGTTGTCGTCATCGACCGCGAGCCCGGGCCGGCGCAAGGCGCCACGCGTGCCATCGGTGGCCATGTTTCTGTTTCCGGTGCCGGGCCTTGGGCCAATCCGCAGGCACCGCTGCAATTGCTGCGCTGGCTGTTCCGCGATGATGCGCCACTACTCTTCCGGCCTCGGCTCGATACCCGTCAGTGGCTATGGAGCCTGCTGTTCCTGCGCGAATGCATGCCAGCGCGCGTAGCGGCCAATACACGTGCCATGGTCCGCTTGGCCGAATACAGCCTCGCCACGCTGCGCGCCATGCGCCAAGAACTCCAGATCGACGATCAGCATGGCGAGTCCGGCATCCTGAAGTTTTACCGCAGCCCTGTCGAATTCGAAGCATCCCAGGAAATGGCCGGGATTCTGCGCGATTTTGGCATTGACCGGCGCGTTGTCACGCCCGACGAAGTGGTGGCGCTCGAGCCGGCGCTGGCGGGTGCAAGAAACCAGATTGTGGGTGGCGACTACGCGCCCGGTGACGAAACAGGTGATGCGTATCTTTTTGTTACCGAACTGGCGCGTAAAGCGGCGGAGCAGGGCATAGAGTTTCTGTTCAATACGCAGTTGAGCCGCCTGTCCGCAGCCGGCGGTGAGATCACCGGGGCCGAGGTGATCGGTCCGGACGGCTTGTATCGTACTGTCACGGCCGACGCCTACGTGGCGGCGCTTGGCGCTCACACGCCGCAATATATTGTGCCGCTGGGCGTGCCGTGTCACGTGTATCCGGCCAAGGGTTATTCGGCCACATTCGATATCATTGACGCCGGCAAGGCGCCTGTCATCAGCCTGAACGACAGCGCCAACCAGGTTGTGTATACGCGCCTGGGCACGCAGTTGCGCGTGGCCGGCACGGCCGATCTGTCGGGGTATTCCCGGGCACTGAATACAATCCGTTGCGATAATATGGTGCGCCAGGCACAGGCTTTATTCCCAAGCGCCCTCGATTTTGCTAATGTACGTTTCTGGTCGGGCTTGCGGCCCGCCACGCCCGCCAATGTTCCGCTTGTTGGCCGGGCAAAAATCCGTAATCTCTACCTGAACACAGGGCATGGCACTCTGGGCTGGACAATGGGCGCGGGCTCTGGCCGCGCACTTGCCGATCTCATCTCCGGGCGCTCTCCCGAACCCGAGTTTCCTTTTTTAGGCTGATTCTTTCTATGAAGCTACTTCGCTTGTGCGGCGCCGCTGGCGCCGGGCGTGCCATTGCGTGGCTGGGCGTTGGCGCGCTCGCCTGTTCCAGCAGCGCCGCATTCGCCGCCACCGACATCCAGGTTTGGCACACGCTCAACGGGCATAACCGGGATGTATTCGAAAAACTGGTCAAAGACTTCAATCGTGGCCAGAACGATGTCAACGTCAAGGTCAAGGCCTTCGATAACGGGGCCGCCATCGAACAAGCCCTTTCGGGCATAAAAAAGGCCGACGATCGCCCTCAACTTGTGCAGCTCGAAGACCAGCACGCCGCCGACAGCACCGCGGGGCGCAAAGACATCAAGCCCTTGTACAGCTTGCTCGCCGCACACCCCATCAAGAATGCCGACTGGTTTCTGTCCGATAAAAACACTTTTGTACGCGACGCCAAAGGGCGGCTGGTCGCCTTCCCTTACATGGCCGAAGTGCCGGTCATGTACTACAACATCGGCGCGTACAACAAAGCCGGCATCAAACCAGCCGAGCCACGCCGCCCCTGGGCCGAACTCCAGGCTCAGCTCGTTACGCTGGCCAACAATGGCTCGCGCAAGTGCCCAGCCACGTCCGACCAGCCTGTTTCGATCAACCTCGAGAACCTGGCCGCCGTCAACAACCAACTGTACGTCAGCAACGGTAACGGCTTGAAGGGCAAGGGCAACCCAGCATTCAGCTTCGATTCGATGTATATCCGTCATCTGTCGATGATGATCACCTGGGTACGCAGCGAGCTCATGGTCAAGCCCGAGTACGACAGCGTCGCAACCAAGCGGTTCGCCAACAACGAATGCGCCGTCCTGTTGTCCACATCGGGCAACCTCGGCTGGTTCGATGGTGCCAAGGGCCTTGATTTCGCAGTGTCTGGTCTGCCGTACTACCCTGAGGTCACGCGCACCCCGGGTCTGCCCTTTGTAAGCGGCTCGGCGCTCTGGGCAACCAGCGGCCATGCCAAGGCCAGTGACGCGGCCAGCGCAGCATTCCTGTCCTGGCTGGCGCAACCCGAGCGCGCGTCGGCCTGGTTCCAGAAAACCGGCTATCTGCCTCTCACCGCGCAAGCGTACAAGGCGACGGATAGCAACTACTTCAAGAGTTTGGGCGGTTGGCAGGAACTGGTCGCTGCCTATGGCAGGGCGCCCACTGACAACAGCCGCGGCTTCCGGATCGACAACTATCCGAGCATTCACGCGATGTTCAAGCAAACGCTCGAGCAGGCCCTCGACGGTAAGCAGCCAGCTGTTACCGCGCTCAAGACTGCGTCGGCGCAGGCGAGCAAAATGATGGCGACCAAGTAAACGCCTAAGCGCCGGCGCAAGCAGGCTTGCGCCGGCGCCGGCGTCGACCAGCACCGACGTGCTTAGCGGCGCGGGCAAGGTATTTTCCGCACGCTATGTCATCCCATGTGATCTTCGATCACATGGGATTTTTTTGGCGCAGACAGTTCCATCCATTCGTACAAGCCGGTCTGGCGGCTACGCAGGCATGACGGCACCATGCCGGGACGCACCACCATTCCGTGCGGTTCCTCCTCATTGCCGTCATGTGCCGCTTGTTCTTCCTTTTTGTATTGTCCAGCCTCCTTGCCGCTTGCGCGACGACATCTTCCCGGTTCGGTCTGGCGCCGCATGCCACGCATGCGCACGGTGCCCTCCGAAATGCGTCGCCTGCGGCGCCCACCATGCTCCAGCCTGGCGCGGCATTCAGCTTCGATTGGCATCTTTCGGGCAACCGTGCGGTTGCGCCATTGCAGGTTTTTGATGACGGGCGGCGCGTCTGGCTGCAGTTTGCGCCAGGCCAACCCTTGCCCGCGATATTTGCCCGCACAGCGGCTGGTGATCAACCTATATCGCCAGCTATCGAAGGTGCTTACGCCGTCCTGCCTGCCTACTGGCCAGAGATCATCCTGCGCGGCGGCCACCTCGTTGCATACGTGCGCCGCAGGCAGCACGCGCCCGAGGCGCCGCTTGCCCACACGGCGACGGCCACAAACGCGTCCGGCCCTATAGCTGATATCGATGGGGGTGCGCCAATGCTGCGGCGGTCGGATGGGGCATCGCCCACTGCCGCCGCACTGACGGTAAACCAAGCCCCGGCGGCGGGTCCGGCCAGTTTGGGCCCTGGCTCTGCTGGCACGGTCCGTGATAATGCCCCGTCTGCGGCCGTATCCCCGGAGGCCGTGCCATCCGTGGCTTTCCGCGTTACCCCCGATGATCGCAATTTTCGGCTTGCGCTTGTACGCTGGGCTGGGCTGGCGGGATGGACCTTCCGGCCCGAACATTGGGCGGTGGAGGTGGATATCCCCATTACCGGGAGTGCCAGTTTCGATGCCGAGTTCAAATCGGCGGTGCGCGATCTGATTGCGACGACCGAAATGGCCGAACGTCCCCTACAGCCCTGCTTCTATGCCAATCAGGTATTGCGCATTGTTGCCTATGCGCAGCCGTGCGATCGCGCCGCTGCCAAAGGGGCGCAATCATGACTATCAGCCGCGGCTTTTTTCCCCTTCTTGTCAGAGGCGTATGCTGCGCCGCCCTGGCAGCCGCCGTATCCGGCTGCGTCCTGTCCAACCGCATAAACAAAGCCATATCGGCTTTTCATAAAGCGGGCGAACAGGCATCGTCAATGCGCCAGGATTTCGAGCGCACCGTGCATGACTCGGCTCGGCGCGAGGCCGCTCAGGATGTCGCCCGCCCCTGGATCGCAGGGCGTCCGCAGCCATTGGCGCGTGACATTGTCCTGCCGCCGGCGCTGCGGGCCGATGTCAATACGGCGCTGCTGTTTTCAGACGGTCCACTCGATCTCACAGAAATTGCGCGCCGCATTACAGTGGCAACCGGCATTGCCGCGAACGTGCAGGCCGAAGCATTGCTGCCGCCTCAGGCGTTCATGCCGCGCCTCGCGGAAGCCGGCTCGGGCGGCAGCGCCACCACAGTTCCAGCCGCCATGCATGCCAAGCTGGACGGAGCGCCCGAGCCGCTGGCGCACGTGCTTGATCGGCTCGCTGCCCGCTTGAATGTGCGCTGGCGCTATCGCAACGCGCGCATCGAGTTTTATCGCACCGAGACACGAACCTACATCGTCCGAGCCCTGGCGCTGAATGCCAGTGTCGAAGCATCCATGGGCGTCGCGGGCAATGGCACTCCTGGTGGTTTTGTTGGTGCGTCCCGCACCCGTCTCGAAAGCGGCGCCCACGATGCGTTGGCTACAGTGCGCGCTCGTATCGAACCATTTCTGACCCGCTCGGGTGTGCTGGTGGCCGAACCAGGCGCGGCTGGCGCAATTGTCGTCACAGACACCCCTGACGTGCTGGACCGGATCGCGGCTTTTATCGATCAGGAAAACCGTGGCCTGACGCGACGTGTTCGGCTGGTGTTCGAAGAGCTAGCCGTGCAGGCACACGACAACGCAGAGGCTGGCCTTGACTGGAGCGTCGTGTTTTCTTCCGCGCAAGCGGCACTCAGCGCCGCAACGCCGGGCGTGGGTGCAGGCCGGGCAGGGGCGGCCGGGTTGGTGGCCCATGCGGCGCAAGGTGCATACGGCGGCTCCGAAGCCATTGTCCGTGCGGTGTCAGAAGTGGGCCATGTGGTGCGCCGAAGCCGGTTTCCGGTGCTTACGCTCAACAGGCGCCCCGTTACCCACGCGGTACGTACAACCTTCTCTTATATCGACAAGGTTGAAACGCTATCCGTGGGCGCCATCCATGGCAATGCGGTGCCTAAAGTGTCCGTCAGCCAATCCGAGCAAACAGTTGGCTCTCTGCTGACCATCGTGCCCGACGCGCAGGAGGATGGACAGATTCTACTGTCGATCGCCTACGACAGCACGGTCGCACAGCCACTGCGTTCTGTGGCGCTGGGCGATAAGGATCATCCTCTTCAATTGCAACAGATCACGATTGACGGCAATGGCATTGTGCAGCAGTTGGCGGTACGGCCGGGTCAACCGGCGTTGATCGCAGGGTTTGATCAGGTCAGGCACGAAACCAGCGGCCGGCGGCTCAATCCGGGCTTGCCGATGGCGCTGGGCGGGGAAAACAAAGTCGCGGATCGCCATGTCACCACGATCGTCATCGTCACGGCACAATTGGAAGAAGGCTGACCCAGATATGTCCACGACACAACCCCTGGTGTTAATGGCGCCGGGCCAGCCTGGCCTGGTATTTGGCATCCAATGGTTCGCCACATTGGATGCCACGCCCGAAAGCTCGTTGCGGCGTCTTGCCCGTGAGCACCATGCCACTCACACCGTTCCAGGTGCTTATGGCGCGGGCACAGTTGGGCTGGCACGCCTTGCTACCTATCCGTCGCCGGCCCATGGCACATCATATTCTCTGAGGCGCGGAAAGGGGCTTTGCCTGCGTATCAATCGGTATATACAGCGGGGATCGACGCGGGCCAGGCTGCCAATGTATTCGGCGGCGCAGGCGCTGGCTGGCTTACTTCCCACCGGCTCCCAGGCGTTTGTCATGCAGCTGGAAGACGGTGTGTTTTGGCTGGCAGGAGTGCACGAAGGTGCTGTCATTACGCGTGCCGACCGCTTGTTTACGTGCCGTGGGGACGCCGAACAAGCGGTCGCTGATCTACGCCTGGCCTATCCGGCGCTTGGGGGTGCACCTTGCGGCGGGCCTTCAGCCTGCCCTGATATCCAACAGCTTCGACGGGCCATTGGCCCGGCAAGTCAGCTCCAACCGGCGCCAGCCCGGCGTGCCTGGCCACATCGGGCGATCCTGGTGTTTCTATTGGCGTTTGCGTTCGCCATCTACTTGCCAGACCGCATGGGTGCATTCTCGTCGCCCCCGTTGGGTGTGAGTCAATACACTACTAGTCCGCCGATGCACGCTTCAACCCAAGGCTTGGCGCTGCGGCAGCCAGGCGCTGCCTTCCTGGAGCCCTTGCTGGTCATGCTGCAAAGGCTGCCAGTCGTTCATGCGGGTTGGGTGTTCAATCATGTCGATTGCGCTGCAGTTTCCGCATCTGACGCTTCTATGATGCAGTGGCATTGCACGGCGGCTTACGACCGCAGGCCGCTGGGCACCAGCGCCTCGTTTGTCCGCAACGGATTACCAGGGTGGTCAGTGAGTTTCCCTTCTCTTGACGAGGCGAAGGCAAGCTGGACTGCGGAGCCGGAGCGTGCCTGGATCCCTGGAGTCAATAAGGTTGCTGCAGCGCCCGTTCAGCTTCAAAGCGCACTGCAGGAAATCGCACCGGCGTTCAGCTCACTGGATTTGGGGTCTGGTGGTGAGGCCATGATCCGTGCATCGCCCCAGGGTGCGGCAGGCGGCGCAATGGTCCCGCGGTCGTTGCATCTCGCCGGGCCACTGCGATCGCTCGCACTCCTACTCCCTCATGAAAGCCACATTGCTTGGCATCGCGCCACGCTGCGCCATCAACCCGCGGCGATGCCGGGCCTGCGCAACAGCCGTCTGCACGTCACGCTCGAAGGAACTGTCTATGAAGCCTCAACGATATCTTCCACGCCTGCGCCTGAAGAGAGGCCGCCAGCGAATCCGTCTGGCTACGTCCAGGCGCGTTGAGCGCGCTGCCTCAGGCTTTATGTTCTTTGTTCTCGCGGCTGCCGTGCCGGTCGCGGCCCAGCCCGCGGCGGTTCCGTCCATACGAGATCAATGGCTTCAGGAACAACAGTCCGTACGTGAACTAATGCGTATGGAGACCGAAGAGGCATCAACCCGATTGCAGCCCGCCGATCAGTTTGCGCCTCACGCGACGCAGAGCGATGCGCGCGGCGAAGCGGCGGACGATGCCTTGGTGCTGGTCGGCATTTACGGATTCGGCAAACGGATGACTGCACAGGTTCTGATCGATGGACGGCCGCATCTGTATCGTCAAGGCCGCGCGCAGCCGCTTGCGCAAGCTCGGCTTGCGTTGCACGGCGCCGACGCGCCCCTTGAAGCCGTTTATACCTTGCAGGGGATGAGCGATTCATGCGTGCGGCTTGCTCGCGGGGAGCGTCCCGTTACGCTATGCCTGCATCCCGAACTCCAGCGGCCTTCGGAGCAACCATGAAGGCGTTATTGTTTTCGCCACTGAATCGCTTGCGGGCCCAGGCCCCCGCAAGGCTGTCGCTGCGTTTCGACGCCGCTGCGGCTGTGGCCCTGCATCACAGAGATGAAGTGCAGGCGTTGCGGCCAGGGGTAATCCGGATACTCACCGACACCTTCGATGTCGCTGCATTGGCTGGCAGAATGGTGCCGGCGCTTATGGAAGACGGCAGCGTTGCCATTTTTTCGCTTGCAGCCCATGTTGGCGGCGATCAGGCTGATGCGTTGGCGCGCCGGATAGTTCTGCGGGGGCATAGAGCGGCATCTCCACCACGTTATGCGGTCACTGCGCCCCTGCTGCTGGCGCTCAGCCGCGGCCAGTGCGCCGTGGGTGATGCGCCTGCAGGCGCTGATACCGGTGAACGGCAGTCGAGTACCGCACTAGCTGCCGCGTTTCACGATCTGATTGCATGGGGTGTCCGCCACAAGGCCAGCGATATCCACTTCAACTTGCGTGATCGCGAGCCGAATTCTGAAGTCCGTTACACGATTGCTGGCCATTATGTGGCGCCGGAACGCTCGCGCTGCCTGTCCACAGCCATGCTTCGCGACATGCTGGCTGTGGCATGGATGGATGTGCGGGGTGGCAGCGGCGCGGTCTTCGATCCTCTGCGAGAGCAGCAGGGGTCACTGCAGATGTCGATCGATGGTGCGCTGTATCTCCTGCGCTGGGCATCCATGGCGGCGGAAGCCGGCGCCAGCGTCTGCCTGCGCATCCTCACGCGCGACCTCGCCGTTGCGAACAGTGGGTTGGCACAGTTGGGCTACTTGCCGGCACAGTGCGCCCAGATCGAGCGCGCACTGCTGTCGCAGGGCGGCGCGGTCGTGTTTGCAGGTACTGTCGGTTCGGGAAAGTCGACAAGCCTGGCGGCGCTGGTAAGTGGCTTGGCTGCGCACCGCAAAGTCCTGACGCTCGAGGATCCTGTCGAATATCTTATTCCGGGCGCTATTCAGAATGCCATCGTGCGCAACCTTGACGAGGTCGCGCACGATGCCTATGCCGCCAAGCTGCGAGCGGTGAAACGATCCGCCATGAGCGATGTATTGCTGGGCGAAGTACGTGATATTGAAACGGGTCGGGCGTTTATGGATCTGGCTATCTCGGGTGTCAATCTCTATACCACCGTGCATGCGCCCAGCGCCGCACTGATACCGGCTCGCCTCGCGTCGGATTTCATCGCGATCCCGAAGAGCTTCCTGGCCACTCCAGGTGTGCTCAAGCTGCTTGTCTATCAGGCCTTGCTGCCTGCGCTATGTCCACATTGTTCCCTGCCTGTCCAGTCACTGACTATAAACGGGGGAGCGCATCCCGGTGGTGGCTGGCGCGATGGCGCCCAGTGGCGTGCATGGCTCAACGTATTGGCAGGGTTGTATGGTGAGCGCGTTCATATCACGCGCATCCGCAACGCCGAAGGCTGCGATCGCTGTCGGGCGGGCAACCTGCCTGAACTATACGGCTATAACGGCCGAACGCTGGCCGCCGAGGTCATGGAACCATGCCTGGATCGGCATCCCCGTCCCGATGCCATGGCGTGCGCGGTGGGCAAGGCATTGCAAGGCGAAATTGATCTGCGCGACATCGAATGCCGATTCCATGCCTTTGAAACAATACGGCGGCGTGCGGCTGTGTCGGACGATCACCGGGCTGCATCATGAACATTGTTCCACCAATCTCAGCCCGAGGCGGCCGTTCCTTCATGCAAGGCATTAGGCTGTGGCGTGATAACCGCCATATGCGCGCCAAGCGCGGGGATTACTGCGATTACCTTGGCGCTTTGCTTTCGGGGCAGCGTGGTGCGCGAACCCTGCGCGCCATATTTGCCCAGGATGCCGCGCGCCACGGGGCAACGACCGTGCGCGGAAGGCTGTCTGCGCACTGGATGCGCGCCTATGAGGCCAGCGGCGGCGATCTGTATATCACCTGGCAGGGCAGCTTCCCGCAGGATGAGCGCGCCGCGCTGCGGGTGCTCCAGGCCGCCGGAAGCGATGCGCTGATCGATGCGTTCAAGGCTCTCTCGGCGGACTGCGACCTGATGCGCAGGATACGTGACATCTACGTTGGCTCGCTTTGTTCGGCTGGTGTTGCAATGATGTTGCTGACGGCGATGTTGCTCGCTGTCGCCTGGTGGACCACGCCCCGGCTGTTGCATGCGTTCTCGGCCCTGCCGCCGGCGTACTACGGTGAACTGACGCACGCGTTGACACGTTTGGCCGAATGGGTGCGGGCAGGCTGGCTGGCGGCGCTCGTAACTGCGACCGGCGCATGGGCATTCATGATCTGGTCACTGCCCAACCTCGTGTGTGGTGTGCGGGTTCGGCTGGACCGTCTCGGTCCATGGCGTCTGTACCGCCAGTATCAGAGCCTGCGCCTGTTTGGCCTTCTGAGCATTCTGCTGGGGCAGGGTGAAGGTGGCCCCACGCGGTTGCGGACGGCGCTGCAAGCCTTGGGTACCGGCGCTACACCGTGGTTGTCGTCTCAGATCGAGCGCATGCTGGCCCGTATCGAGGCAGGCCATACGGGCGCCGCCAGCTTCGATACGGGCTTGCTGGCACAAGAACACTATTGGTTTCTCGCAGACCTCATCACGGCACGCGGGCTCGGCGCGGGCCTCCCACTGGGCGCGGGCCGCCTGCGCGAACAACTGCTTTCGGCTGCTGGCCGGCACGCGCTGCGCTTGCGCTGGGGCCTGTTGCTTGGGGTGTTGTTCTGCATGCTGGGGCTCGGCGTGTGGCATTACGCGGTCATCGACGAACTTCGTCGCGCGCTTTTGCTGCTTTACGCCGACCAGTAGTTGGCGCATTTCGCTGGCAGCATCAGCCACGGTTTCCAATCGCCGGCGCGGCCGCTGCGCGCCGGCATTCCTTTCCAGAGGTGTTTATGGCATCACATTCAGCTTCCCAGCGCGGCTTCTCGCTGCTTGAGATCTCCATTGTCAGCGCGGTGATTCTGTTGATCGCCGTGATCGGGATTCCTGTCATTGGCAACTATATTGTCGAGAGCAAGGTTCCGCGCGTTGGCGAGGAACTTGCTCGTTTTATCATGCAAGTGCGCATCAACGGCCAGGTGGCGGGGCAGTTTCCTTATCGTGGCGTAAATACCGTTGCTTTGGCAGAAACGGCGCGCGAGTCTGGCGTGCTGACGGTGGCGGGCGACAGAGGAGCGCCGCGTGTGCTGCATGGCCTGGGAGACGGTGGAGAAGTCCAGGTGGCGGCGTCCACTGACGGGGCGTTGCTCACCATCACTCTGTCCGGCGTCAGCCATGTCGCATGCCCAGGCATTGCAACGGTCCTGCAACGCCTCGCCTCCGTTGTTGCTGTCGGCAACGACAGACAGGCGCTCGCAGTGGTCAAGAACCAGACTACGCCATACAGTCCGATACTGGTGCGCGGCCTATGCGGCCGCGGCAGTGTCAATACCTTTGTGTTCACGTTGGCTTAGGGACTGGTATGCACGCGCAACGGGGTTTCGCACTGCTTGAACTTCTGCTGGCGACAATGGTGGCCACCCTTATCGCAGTGTGGGGGGTGAGCACACTCGTCGATAACATGGACGATGCGGGCGCGCGCGCCGCCGCTCGCTGGATGTTGGCCGTGCGCGACGCGGCCGGCCGTTACCTTGCCCGGCATGGGCCCGAACTCAGCCTTGCCAATGTGCCAGCCGCCTTGCAGCATGAAGGCTACGCGGATTGGCGCACACCGACGCCGGCGGAGCTCAAGCGCGCCGGGCTGCTTGCGGAGGGGTTGCCGCTCACCGTCGCGATGGGAGCTGGCGCCCATATACGTGTGGTGCGCCGCGGCCTGTGCCCCGGCCATGCGTGCCGCCCCAATGCGCTTGTATACAGTGCCCAGCCTTTTGTACGAGAGCGGGGTAGGGTTGATGAGCGCGCTGTGTCGCAGTGGTTGCTGGAAGCGGCGGGTGCGGGCGGCTGGGTAAGCCCGGGGGCGTCGTCGCAGTTGCGCGGCCCCCTGTTCACTCTGCCCAATCCTCCTTGGCCGGGTGCCGCATTGCCGCCCGGGACGGTTGCCATGCTGGCGGACGATACTTTGCGTACAGCGCAAGTGGTGCATATCGGTGATCGCCGGGACCCGCAGCTTCAGGGTGCGATGACTGTAAGCGGTGATATTCGCGCCGGTGCCAATTTGGCTGTGGAGGGATATGTTCGGATCGGCGCGAGGAGGGCGCCAGGCCAGGCTTGCAATGTCGACGGCGCATTAGCGCTGGCGGTGCAGCCGCATAAAAGCCTGCTGGCGTGCCAGGGCGGCAGTTGGACTGCGTTGGGCGTCGCTGCGGCGCCCGGTGGCAGTTATTCAATCAATTCGGTAACTGGCTGCAAAACGCATGCGGGTCAGTCCACTGCCAATGTCAATACCGGAACCTGCGCCTGCCTGCCGGGCCAGAAAGCGATCAAGGTCGGCGAGGATCCCCCTAATCTCTTGCAGCGAGGCCGCATTAGCCATTTCATCTGCGTAAATTGATGGCGCGCAGCCACATTGCACAACACGTCGGCAAAGACACCCTATAATTAACAGTTACCTTTTTATCTCGTGTTTTTCTCCAATGAAAACCTCCGAAATACGTCAGAAGTTTCTGTCTTTCTTCGAGTCGAAGGGCCATCAGCTCGTCCCTTCGTCTTCCCTGGTGCCGGGCAACGATCCCACGCTGCTCTTCACCAATGCGGGGATGGTGCAGTTCAAGGACGTATTCACGGGCAAGGACAGCCGCCCCTACAGTCGTGCCACTACGTCGCAGCGCTGTGTGCGTGCCGGCGGAAAGCACAACGACCTCGAAAACGTCGGCTATACCGCGCGGCATCACACTTTCTTCGAGATGTTGGGCAATTTCAGCTTTGGCGACTACTTCAAGCACGATGCCATCCGCTACGCCTGGGAACTGCTCACCAAGATGTACGGCCTGCCTGCCGACAAGCTTACCGTCACGGTGTACCACGAAGACGACGAAGCCTACGACATCTGGGCCAATGAGATCGGCGTGCCCCGCGAGCGCATCATCCGCATTGGCGACAACAAGGGTGCGCGTTATGCGTCTGACAACTTCTGGCAGATGGCCGATACCGGCCCCTGCGGCCCCTGTTCCGAGATTTTCTATGATCACGGCCCTGAAATCTGGGGAGGCCCTCCGGGCTCGCCCGAGGAAGACGGTGATCGTTTCATCGAAATCTGGAATCTGGTTTTCATGCAATTCGAGCGCGATGCCCAGGGCAACATGATGCCGCTGCCGCGTCCATGCGTCGATACGGGCATGGGTCTCGAGCGCATCGCGGCGGTGCTGCAGCATGTGCATTCCAACTACGAGATCGACCTGTTCCAGGCGTTGATCAAGGCCGCCGCACGCGAAACCGGTGTGTCCGACCTTTCCAATAATTCGCTCAAGGTAATCGCCGACCATATCCGTGCCTGCAGCTTCCTCGTCGTGGATGGCGTGATACCGAGCAATGAGGGGCGAGGCTATGTGCTGCGCCGCATTGTGCGTCGCGCACTGCGGCATGGCCACAAGCTGGGCCAATCGGGCCTGTTCTTTCATCGCCTGGTGGGCGATCTCGTGGCACAGATGGGTGACGCCTATCCCGAGCTCGCCGTGCAGCAGTTCCGTGTCGAGCAAGTTTTGCGCCAGGAAGAAGAACGGTTCAGCGAGACCCTTGAGCACGGTATCAAGATTCTTGATGCCGCGCTGGCGCAGGTGCCTGAAAACGGCACACTTGATGGCCAAACGCTGTTCACGCTGTACGACACCTATGGCTTCCCGGTCGACCTTACCGCGGATATCTGCCGCGAACGCGATGTACAGGTAGATCACGCGGGCTTCGAGGCCGCCATGGCGCATCAGCGTCAGCAGGCCAGGGCGGCGGGCAAGTTCAAGACTGCTGGCAACCTTTCCTACAGCGGTGTTGAAACGCGCTTCGATGGCTACGAGCATCTCCAGGGGCTGGGCAAGGTTACCGCGCTTTACGTCGATGGCACCTCGGTTGGCAGCATTCATGCGGGGCAGGACGCTATCGTTGTGCTGGATGCTACGCCTTTCTATGCCGAGTCCGGTGGTCAGGTAGGCGACATGGGTGTGCTCGAAGGTGGCGGCGCTCACTTCACCGTACACGACACGCAAAAGATTCAAAGCAATGTATTTGGCCACCATGGCCACCTCGAAAGCGGTTCACTCAATTTGGGCGATACGCTGGATGCGCGTGTCGACGCCACACGGCGTGCCCGCACGGTACGTAATCACTCCGCGACGCACCTGATGCATAAGGCGTTGCGCGAAGTCTTGGGCGGGCATGTCCAGCAGCGCGGCTCTTTGGTCGATGCAGATAAAACCCGTTTCGACTTCGCCCATGATGCGCCTATGACACCGACGCAAATCGCCGAAGTCGAGCGCATCGTCAACGATGAGGTGCTGTCCAATCATGCAGCCGCGGCCCGCGTCATGACCTATGATGAAGCGGTACAAGGCGGCGCTATGGCACTGTTTGGCGAAAAATACGGCGATACCGTCCGTGTTCTGGATATCGGTTTCTCGCGCGAGCTGTGTGGGGGCACCCACGTTGCCCGCACCGGCGACATCGGCCTGTTCAAGATTGTGGCTGAAAGCGGTGTGGCCGCAGGCGTACGCCGCGTTGAAGCCATCACGGGCGATAACGCCGTGCGTTGGGTGCAGGAAACCAATGAGGTGCTGCTGCGTGCCGCGGGCCTGCTGCGCACCCAGCCGGCGGATTTGGTTGATCGCATCGCTCAGTTGCAGGGCCAACTGAAGGCCCTCGAGCGTGACCTCGACCAGGTCAAGAGCAAGCTCGCCGCGTCCGCAGGCAGTGATCTTGCGTCTCGCGCCATTGCGCTGCCCGGTGACGCGCGGCTGCTGGTGGCCAATGTCGGCGGCGCCGATCCCAAGGCGCTGCGCGGCATGGTCGATCAGCTCAAAGATAAGCTCAAGTCCGCCGTGGTGCTGCTTGCCACTGTCGCCGACGACAAGATCAGCATCGTGGCCGGCGTTACGTCCGATCTCACTGGCAAGGTGAAGGCCGGCGAACTGGTCGGTATGGTGGCCGCGCAGGTTGGTGGAAAGGGGGGCGGCCGTCCAGACATGGCCATGGGCGGCGGATCCGATGCCCAAGCTCTGCCAGCGGCAATAGAAAGCGTGCAGGGCTGGGTCAGCGAACGCCTGGCCTGAGTCCGGAGCATAATATGGCCACTCCCGTTGATTTCACGCCAGCCTTCGACCTGGAGGTCGATGCCCGCGGGTTGAAGTGCCCGCTGCCCATACTGCGCGCCAAGAAGGCTTTGGCACAGCTGGAAAGCGGGGAAATTCTGCGGGTGCTGACCACTGACACGCATGCCGTGCAGGATTTCGAAGCTTTCTCGCGGCAGACCGGCAATGCGCTGGAAGCACAAATAGACGAAGGCGAGTACACGGCGCATTACCTGCGCCGCCGCTAGGGCAAGGGGCGCTCGCCAGGGCGGGCGGGTTCGGTGCAGGTGCCGGGGTGACGCCAACGCGACATATATTCGCGTGGCCATGCGTCGTCAAGAGCGGGCCGGCTGCTGGCCTTCTTGCCGGTGCCTGTCGCTTTTTGCCCCGTACAGCGGCCAAAAGCGGCAAAGGGTTTGCCGGTGCCTGCCAAATAGTGCTAGAATCTCTTGTTTTTCACCGTATTTTCAAAGGATTACCATGGTTGTGATTCGTCTGGCCCGTGGCGGCTCGAAAAAGCGTCCGTTTTATAACGTTGTGGCAGCCGATTCGCGTAATCGCCGCGATGGCCGCTTCATCGAGCGCGTGGGTTTTTACAATCCCGTGGCGGCTGAAGGCGCAGAAAGCCTGCGTCTGGCAATGGATCGCGTCCAGTACTGGACCGAAAACGGCGCCCAGCTGTCGCCCGCCGTTGCGCGCCTGGTCAAGCAGGTTTCCGCCCAAGCCGCTGCCTGAGCGCATTTTGCGCCACAGCGCGTAGCCTGCCCGCGGCAGGGCGCGTTTGTGTCTGGCCCACCCGTATGCCCAGCAGCGTCGACGCACCCCTTGGCACCACGCCAGAAGATCTGGTAGAGCTGGGGCGTGTTGCGTCCGCCTATGGTGTGCAGGGGTGGGTCAAGATACAGCCGCACGCAGCAGGCGGCGATGCCCTGCTCACTGCGCGAGTCTGGTGGTTAAGAGCGCCCATCCTTCCTGGGGATGTTGGCGCTTTGCCTATTGCGCGGGCTTATCCGGTGCTGGCATCCCGCAAGCATGGCGCAACGGTTGTGGCGCAATTAGGCCTGGTCAACGACCGTGACATGGCTGATGCGCTGAAGGCTCATACCGTTTGGGTCCCGCGCGCCAATTTTCCCGCTTCCGCGCCAGACGAATATTACTGGGTTGATCTCATCGGCTGCAGCCTGTATGGCGAGCACCAGGGTGCGCCTGCACTCATCGGTGTGGTGCAAGATGTGGTCGATAACGGCGCTCATGCGGTGTTGCAGGTGGCAAGGCAAAGCCTCGACGCCTCGGGCCTCGCGCAGCCTGTCCTCAACAGCAAGGGCAGGTCTGTCGAAGTGCTGGTGCCCTTTGTGGCGGCGCATGTGCACACCGTCGACATCGCTGGCAAGCGGCTCGACAGCAATTGGCCGGTCGAGTGGTGATATGCGATTTGATGTCATCACCTTGTTTCCGGACATGTTCTCCGTGGTCCGGGATCTCGGTGTCACGGGTCGCGCCCACCGGCAGGCGCTGTGGTCTCTGC
The DNA here is from genome assembly GCF_009857885.1 of Pusillimonas sp. TS35. GTDB lineage: Bacteria > Pseudomonadota > Gammaproteobacteria > Burkholderiales > Burkholderiaceae_B > Allopusillimonas > Allopusillimonas lactea. Next base: position 439,155 of record NZ_WWER01000001.1, read on the forward strand.
ATCTCTGGAATCCGCGTGATTTCACGCACGACGTCCATCGCACGGTAGACGACCGCCCCTACGGTGGCGGGCCGGGCATGGTCATGCTGGCCGAACCCCTCGAGCATTCAGTCGATGCTGCGCTGGTCGCGCGCGGCGCCGCCGAGCCGCCACCTGTCATCCTGATGAGCCCTACAGGTCAGCGCTTCGACCAAAGCATGGCGCAAGAATTCGCCGCAAGTCCAGGGGCTGTCATTGTATGTGGCCGTTACGAAGGCATCGACCAACGCTTCATTGACCGGCGCGTCACGCATGAGATTTCCCTGGGGGATTTCGTGTTATCCGGGGGGGAAATCGCCGCGCTGGCCATCATTGATGCTGCCGTGCGGCTTCTGCCGGGCGCGCTCAACGATGCTGGCTCCGCGCCCCAGGATTCTTTCAATACTGCGCTTACGGGCTTACTCGACAGCCCCCATTACACGCGCCCCGAGGTATACCAGGGCGTATCGGTGCCCACGCCGCTGCTGTCGGGCCATCATGCCAATATCGCAGTTTGGCGGCGCCAGCAGTCGCTGGCATTGACGGCGGCGCGTCGTCCGGATCTTATCGAGCATGCCCGCGCTTCTGGGCTGCTGTCAAAGGCTGACGAAAATTATCTCGCCGCCCTGCGGCGGGAGGCCGGCCAGGCCTAAGCCGTGGCCGGCAGGCACAGCGCCCGCCGCAGGGCGGGCGGCCCCTTCAAACCAGGCGTGCCAATTGCGCTTTGACTTTCTCAAGTGTTTCGCCGAACTGAACCACGCGGGTTTTTTCCTGATCGATCACCGCGGCAGGAGCACGCTCGATAAAGCTGGCGTTGCCCAGTTTGCTCTGCGCCTTGGCGATTTCACGCTCCAGCCGTTCAACCTCTTTGCCCAAGCGGGCGCGTTCAGCATCTTTGTCGATCTCGACTTTCAGCATGAGCTGGGTTGTGCCGACGACCTGGACCGGCGCGCCCAGATCGGGAAGCTGCGTGACGACATCGACCCCTGAAAGCTTGGCCAGTGCCATGAGGTAGATGCTGTTGGCTGCCAGCACGCTGCTATCGCCCTGGGCCACAAGTGGCACGCGCTGGGCGGGCGAGATACTCATTTCACCGCGCAGTGCCCTGACGACATCGACCTGGGCCTTGAGCTCGGCGACCTGGGCTTCGGCCTGCTCGTCGATGCGTGTAGCATCTGCCATCGGATAGGGCTGTATGGAAATGCTGATCACGGTGTCGGCATCGCGTACGCCAGCTACGACGGAAACCTTCTGCCAGAGTTCTTCGGTGATGAAAGGGATGATTGGATGTGCAAGGCGCAATACGGCTTCCAGCACGCGAATAAGGGTGCGCCGGGTACCAAGCTGCTGGGCTGGTGTGCCGTTTTGCAACTGCGTTTTGGCCATTTCCACGTACCAGTCGCAGTATTCGTCCCATACGAAGTGGTAGATGGCATTGGCGATGTTGTCGAACCGATAATCGGCGAAGCCTCGGTCGACGTCCTGCTCCAGCCGTTGCAGTTGGCTGATGATCCAGCGGTCGGCGAAGGAGAGTTCAGCCTGCACGTTTTGGCCGTCGACGTAGAGGGTATCCGACGAGAGCGCATGCCCTTCGGTATTCATCAGCACGAAGCGCGTGGCGTTCCACAGCTTGTTGCAGAAGTTGCGGTAGCCTTCGCAGCGCTTGAGGTCGAAGTTGATGTTGCGGCCCAGTGTGGCGTAGGCAGCCATGGTGAAGCGCAGCGCATCGGTGCCGTAGGCGGGAAAACCGTCGGGGTAGTCTTTGGCGGTTTTCTTGCGGATGCTGGCGGCTTGCTTGGGATTCATCAGGCCCGTGGTGCGTTTATCGAGGAGCGCGTCCAGACCTATGCCGTCGATCAGGTCGACCGGATCGATGGTATTGCCCTTGGACTTGCTCATCTTCTTGCCGTCCATGTCGCACACCAGGCCGTGCACGTAGACACTGCGGAAGGGTACTTGGCCGGTCATGTGCATGCTCATCATGACCATGCGAGCAACCCAGAAGAAAATAATGTCGAAACCTGTGACCAGCACGCTGGATGGCAGGTAGCGCGCCAGGTCGGGTGTTTGCTCGGGCCAGCCCAAATCGGTGAACGGCACAAGTGCAGACGAGAACCAAGTGTCCAGGACATCCGGGTCGCGGGTCAGCGGGCCTTTGACGCCGGCGGCATCAGCCCTGACGCGGGCTTCTTCTTCGGTGCGGGCAACGAATACCTGGCCGTCTTCAGCGTACCACGCGGGAATCTGATGGCCCCACCAGAGCTGGCGTGAAATACACCAGTCCTGGATCTTCTCGAGCCACTGGTTGTAGGTGGTGGTCCAGTTTTCAGGGTAGAACTTGACGCGCCCGTCGGCTACCGCCTCAAGCGCCACATCCGTAATGCTCTTGCCAGGATGGAGGGTGCCGGCCGGCGCGGGCTTGCTCATGGCCACGAACCATTGATCAGTGAGCATGGGTTCGATCACGGTATTGGTGCGATCGCCGCGCGGCACCATGAGTTTGTGAGGTTTGATACTTTGCAGCAGGCCTTGTGCGTCCAGGTCGGCCACGATCTGCTTGCGCGCGTCGAAGCGGTCCATGCCGCGGTAGGCTTCAGGGGCTTCGCTGGACACCTTGGCGTCCAGCGTCAGGATGCTGATCATGTCCAGGTTGTGGCGCTGGCCTACGGCGTAGTCGTTGAAATCGTGCGCAGGAGTCACCTTTACGACACCCGTGCCGAATTCACGATCGACATAGTCGTCGGCGATAACGGGGATGCGGCGCCCCACTAGCGGCAGCACCACATCATGTCCGATCAGATGGGCATAGCGCTCGTCTTCCGGGTGCACCATGACAGCCACGTCACCCAGCATGGTTTCGGGGCGTGTGGTGGCAACGACCAGGTGCGTGATCCCGCCCGCCGGTTCAGCCAGTGGATAGCGGATTTCCCACATGAAGCCGTCTTCTTCCTCGCTGACCACTTCGAGGTCGGACACTGCGGTGCCCAGCACAGGGTCCCAGTTCACCAGGCGCTTGCCGCGGTAGATCAGGCCTTGCTCATACAGGCGCACGAAAACCTCGGACACGCCCCGGGACAGGTTGCCGTCCATGGTGAAGTACTCGCGCTCCCAGTCGCACGAGGAGCCCAGGCGACGGAATTGCTGTGTGATGGCGCTACCCGATTGTTCTTTCCATTCCCATACTTTTTCAAGGAATTTTTCGCGCCCCAGGTCGTGGCGCGAGATGTTCTGTGCGTCGAGCTGGCGCTCGACCACGATTTGCGTGGCGATGCCCGCGTGGTCGGTGCCGGGTATGAACACCGTGTCGTTGCCGCACATGCGGTGATAGCGCACCAGCCCGTCCATTACGGTTTGATTGAAGGCATGGCCCATGTGCAGCGTACCGGTGACATTGGGCGGAGGGAACTGAATGACGAAGGGTTGGCTGCTGTCGCGGCCTGACGAGGCGACATGTTTGCCGCCCTTGAAATAGCCGTGCTGCTCCCATTGCGCGTACCAGCGGGATTCAAGTTCCTGCGGTTCAAAGCTTTTGGAGAGTTGGTCGGTGCTGATTGATGCGGGGGATGAGGTCATGGCGGTGAAATAAACTCGTGCGATACGGGCGGTGCGGGCAGTGAAAGCGTGCGCAAGGCGGGCTGCGGCGGCGCGCGGCGAGGGCGGTGCGCCTCGCATGCGTGGCGGCGCGCCCCCAAATGCGAATCCTCTATTTTATGATGGAGTGACAGCGCATGGGCGTGTTAAAATGCCCGGTTAACATAAACTTTACCGAAGTTGTTGTTTTTATTGAAGAAACCATTTCGGCAACCCTTGGTCTGAGCCTTTTCGCGGGGCCGGGCGGGCGCCGTTGGCGTTGCCCGGTCTTGTGCCCGGGGCAGGAACAAACCTTTCTTTTCTGGAAATTTTCATGGCAATTGAACGCACCCTATCCATCATCAAGCCCGATGCCGTCGCCAAGAACGTAATCGGCCAAATCGTCGCCCGCTTCGAGCAGGCCGGCCTGAAGGTCGTGGCGGCCCGTTTGCAGCAGCTCTCGCGCGACGAAGCCGAGCGTTTCTATGCAGTACACAAAGCGCGTCCCTTCTACAAGGATCTGGTCGATTTCATGGTGTCGGGTCCCGTGTTCGTGCAAGTGCTCGAAGGTGAGAGTGCCATCCAGAAAAACCGCGACCTGATGGGCGCCACCGATCCCAAGAAGGCCGAGAAGGGCACCATCCGCGCCGATTTCGCTGACAGTATCGACGCCAACGCAGTGCACGGTTCCGACGCGCCCGAGACCGCTGCCGTGGAAATTGCTTTCTTCTTCCCCGAAAGCAACATCCACAGCCGCTGATCCGGCGCTATAGGCAAGACGCAATGCAAGGTCCCACCGTCGTTCCGGCCAAGGCCGAACTCATCAATCTGCTTGGCATGGATGCCCCCGCGTTGGCCGACCTGGTCGGCCAGTGGGGCGGCAAGCCGTTTCGTGCCAAGCAACTCCAGCGCTGGATACACCAGCGTGGGGTCGATTCGTTCAACGACATGACGGATCTTGCGCGCGTCTTCCGTGAGCAGCTATCTGCGCATTGCGCGATTCACGCGCCCGCCGTCGTCACTGAGCAACGCTCTTCCGACGGCACCCGCAAATGGCTGTTCGATGTCGGCCGCAACAACGCGGTCGAAGCGGTCTTTATCCCCGAAGACGACCGCGGCACGCTGTGCATTTCCAGTCAAGCCGGCTGCACGGTGGCGTGCCCGTTTTGTTCCACGGGGTATCAGGGTTTCAACCGTAACCTCACAACGGCCGAGATCATCGGGCAACTCTGGTATGCGCGCCGCGCGGTCGAGGCCGAGCGCGCGGGCGCCCGCATCGGCGAGGCCAGCGCCGAGGCGCCCGACCGCGTCATCAGCAACGTCGTGATGATGGGCATGGGCGAGCCGCTGCTCAATTACGACCAGGTGCTGGGCGCTTTGCGCCTGATGCTCGACGACAATGCCTATGGCCTGTCGCGGCGGCGCGTCACTGTTTCCACTTCGGGTGTGGTGCCCATGATGGACCGTCTCAGCCGTGACTGCCCCGTGGCGCTCGCGGTGTCGCTGCACGCGCCCAATGACACCCTGCGCGACCGCTTGGTGCCGCTTAACCGCAAGCATCCTCTTGCCGAACTGCTCGACGCCTGTAATCGCTATCTCGAGCACGCGCCGCGCGACTTCATCACCTTCGAGTACATCATGCTCGACGGGATCAACGACGCCGACGAGCACGCCGACCAACTGCTGGAGATCGCGCGCCGGGTTCGGTGCAAGTTCAACCTGATACCATTTAATCCTTTCCCGCAGTCGGGGCTGAAACGTTCTCCTCCCGCACGGGTTCGGCTTTTTGCTCAACGCCTGATGGACGGCGGCGTGGTCACTACAGTGCGCAAGACGCGCGGCGATGATATTGCAGCCGCTTGCGGGCAATTGGCGGGTGATGTCAAAGACCGCACACGCGTTGCCGAGCGTCTACCCGATCGCGCCGTTATCGCCATCAATCAGGAGCGTGGATGAATCAACCTTTGCTGAGAGAAGATCCGAACGGCGCCGGGCCCGGTCCGGCGTTGCCTTCAGACATGCCCGCTCATGCGGCGAGGCCCCATGGTTCCTCGGGTGGCGATTCGGTGCCGTCCACCGCGCCGTCTTCAGCGCCCGATGGCAATGGCGTCGGTCCCACGCTGCGCGGCCTGCGGGAGGTGCGTGGCCAGAGCGTGGGTGAAGTGTCGGCCCGCCTGAAGTTTTCCACCCGCCAGATCGAGGCGCTTGAAGCAGAGCGCTGGGAAGCCCTGCCTCAAGGGGTTTCGCTGCGCGGGTTTGTAAAAAACTATGGCCGTTTCCTGGACGCCGATATCGACGCGCTGCTGGCCATGCTCGACACTCAGGTAGGCGACACGGCGCCGCGTGCGGTAAACGTAAGCCGCGCGGCGCCGCTGGGCGCCGTCGATGCTCCGCTGCAAGTCGAGAGCGTTTCCCGTCCATGGGGATGGCTGTTGATCATTCTCATTCTTCTGGCTGTCATCGGCTTTTATGCGCTGGAGCGAGGTTGGATCCCCGATTCATGGCTGGTCTTCGACTGGCTCAAGATGCTGAAAAATGACTGATACTTCCAATTCGTACGAGGCAGGGCAAGCGTTGCCAGTGGGTGCCGCCGTCCGGCGCCGCACGCGCCCGGTTGTCGTGCGCTGGGGCGATCGCAAAGTCCAGGTAGGTGGTGACGCGCCGGTCGTTGTGCAGTCTATGACCAACACCGATACGGCGGATCCGATCGCCACCGCCATACAGGTCAAGGAATTGGCGCTGGCAGGGTCTGAAATTGTCCGTATCACGGTCAATACGCCCGAAGCGGCGCGCGAGGTGCCCGCAATCCGCGAGCAGCTTGATCGGATGAACATCTCTGTGCCGCTGGTGGGAGACTTCCACTACAACGGCCACAAATTGCTGTCGCAATTTCCCGAGTGCGCCCAGGCGCTGTCCAAGTACCGCATCAACCCCGGCAATATGGGGGGCGGAAAAAAGCGCGACGACAATTTTGCGCAGATGATCGAGATCGCTTGCCGCTACGAAAAGCCGGTGCGCATCGGTGTCAACTGGGGCAGCCTGGATCACGAACTGATGGCCCGCATGATGGACGAAAACGGCCGTCGCGCGCAGCCTTGGGAAGCCCAGGCGGTCATGCGCGATGCCTTGGTTGTGTCTGCCATCAGCAACGCGCGCCGCGCCGAAGAGCTCGGCCTGTCACCTAATGGCATCGTCCTGTCGTGCAAAGTCAGCCATGTGCAAGACCTGATCACGGTCTATCAAGACCTTTCCAGCCGTTGCGACTACCCTCTGCACCTGGGGTTGACGGAAGCCGGCATGGGCAGCAAAGGGATCGTCGCTTCCACGGCAGCACTGGCGGTGCTGCTGCAGCAGGGCATTGGCGATACCATCCGCATTTCTCTCACGCCAGAACCTGGCGGAGACCGCCGTCGCGAAGTAATCGTCGCCCAGGAGATCCTCCAGAGCATGGGCCTGCGGGCTTTCACGCCTATGGTTGTGGCCTGTCCTGGTTGCGGGCGCACCAGCAGCACCGTATTCCAGGAGCTCGCCGATGACATCCAGCGCTTCCTGCGCGATCAGATGCCTGTCTGGAAGTCACGCTATCCAGGGGTAGAGAACATGAACGTCGCTGTCATGGGTTGTGTGGTCAACGGGCCGGGCGAAAGCCGGCACGCGGACATCGGCATCAGCCTGCCCGGCACGGGCGAGATTCCCTCGGCCCCGGTCTTCATAGACGGCGAGCGCACCATTACACTCAAGGGCGACAACATTGCCGTCGAGTTCCAGGCCATTGTCGAAGACTACGTCGAACGCCGCTACGGCACCGGCGCAGCGCAGTATTCCGGTCGCGGCTAGCCCGCGCATACCCAAGTAACCATGACATCAACATTTAAGAAGGTTCATGCCATCACCGGCATGAAAGACGCGCTCCCCGACACCAGTGCTGCGTGGGAAAGCCTGGAAGCTACTGTCCGGGAGTGGCTGGGCGCTTACGGCTATTGCAATATGCGCACACCGGTGCTGGAGCACACCCGCCTGTTTACGCGCGGCATCGGCGAAGTCACCGATATCGTCGAAAAGGAGATGTATTCCTTCACCGATGCGCTCAACAACGAGCATCTCACCATGCGGCCGGAGTTCACGGCCGGCATGGTGCGCGCTACCATCGAGCACAATCTGCTGTACGAACGCCCGCATCGCGTCTACGCAATGGGCCCGGTGTTTCGTCACGAAAAACCGCAGCGAGGCCGCTACCGCCAGTTCCATCAGATCGACGTCGAGGCCCTGGGTTTTGCCGGCCCCGACATTGATGCCGAACTCATTGTCATGCTGGCCAGGCTCTGGAAGCTGCTTGGGCTCACAGACATCCGGCTCGAGCTCAACTCGCTGGGGCAGGCCGAAGAGCGCGCCGCCCATCGGGCAGCCCTTATCGAACATCTTCAGAAGCATATCGACGTGCTCGACGAAGAGGCTCGGCGACGCATGCACACCAATCCGCTTCGCGTACTTGATACCAAGAATCCCGCGATGCAGGATATGGCCAACAGTGCGCCGCGCCTGTTCGACTTCCTTGGTGCAAAGTCGCGGGAGCACTTTGCCGGCGTATGCGAGCGCCTAGCGGATGCTGGTATTTCTTACAGGCTCAATCCGCGCCTCGTGCGGGGCCTGGATTACTACAATCTGACCGTTTTCGAGTGGGTCACAGACCGGCTCGGTGCCCAGGGCACGGTATGCGGCGGCGGTCGCTACGATGGTCTGATCGAATTGCTGGGCGGCAAGCCTGCGCCGGCCGTGGGCTTTGCCATCGGCATGGAGCGCTTGCTCGATCTGTGCGAACAAATCGGTGGCCAGGCCGAGCGCCCGGAGTGCGACGTCTATCTGGTTCACCAGGGCGAAGCCGCCCAGCGCCGTGCTGCGCTATTGGGCGAAAGCTTGCGCGATGCCGGATTGCGTGTCATTGTTCATGCCGGTCCGGGCAGCTTCAAGGCACAGTTCAAACGTGCCGACGCAAGCGGTGCGCGCGTGGCCGTCATACTTGGCGATAACGAGCTTGCCAGCGCCAGTGCCAGCGTCAAGTGGCTGCGCGAGCAGGACGGCCATATCGGGGCACAGCAAGAAACCATCCCGCTCGATTGTTTGGTAACAGAGTTGAAAAACAGGGTCTGAAGAAGCATGGCATACGATTTGGAAGAACAGGAGAAACTCGACGCCCTGCGTGCGTGGTGGGACCGCTACGGCACGCTTTGTGTCGTCCTGGTGTTCGTCGCCGTCGCGGGTGTGCTCGGCTGGCGTGGCTGGCAGTGGTACCAGGAACACAAAAGCAACCAGGCCATGAGCTACTTCGAGGCGCTCGAAAGCGCCACGGGGCAGCAGGGTGACGAAGCCGTCGCCCGCATCAAGGCGGCCAGCACCACCTTGCGCGACGACTTCCCGTCTTCCGGCTACACCTCGCGCGGCCTCCTGGTGGCTGCCATGGCCCTCCAGCAGCGCGGCGACCTCGACGGTGCGCGCCAGCAACTCGAATGGCTGGTCCAGCGCAGCGCTGATCAGGCGTTGGTGGCGCTGGGCAAGTTGCGCCTGGCTGGCATATTGCTGCAGCAAAAACAATACGAGCCCGCGCTTGCCTTGCTTGGCGAGCCACCCCCAGCGTTCGCCGGCCTCTATGAAGACCGGCGCGGCGACATCCTGCTCGCGCAGGGCAGCAATGACCAAGCCCGTGCGGCCTGGGAAAGCGCGATCAAGGCATTGGGCGCCGACCCCGCCGCGCAGATCGTGCAATTGAAAATCGACGCCTTGAGTGGAAACTGATCCATGCGTAACACCGCTTTCCGCCGTTCATCGTCCCGCCGCTTCTTGCGTGGCGCCATATTGGCACTGAGCCTGGCCGGTCTGGCTGGCTGCTCCATGTTTTCCAGCAGCGATCCGCGCTACGAGCCCACGCCGCTCACTGAGTATGCGCCGGGCGTTACTGCGGCGGTAGCCTGGAGCACGTCCGTTGGCAGCGGCGGAGGCTATGGTTTTGCACCCACCGTCGTGGGCGAATCCGTTTACGCAGCTGCGCCGGGTGGGCGTGTCGTCAAGGTGGCGCTTGGTTCGGGAGCGGTGCAGTGGCAGGCTGATACCGGCCGCGAGCTTTCCGCCGGGGCGGGTTCCGACGGCACCATCACCGCCGTTGCAGCCAATAACGGCGAGGTTATCGCCTACGACGACAAGGGCGTCGAAAAATGGCGGGCCAAGGCCTCCAGCGCCATCAACATCCCGCCTGTGGTTGGTGCCGGTGTCGTCGTTGTGCGCAGCAGCGACTACCGCATACAGGCGTTCGACGCCCAGACGGGCGAGCCTCGCTGGCAGGTGCAACGGCCAGGCCCGGCGCTGGCACTCAAAACCAATATGCAACTGGTCATCATCCAGGGGCTGGTTGTGTCCGGCATGCCTAGCGGTCGCCTGATGCTGATCGAGGCTGCCAGCGGCAACGTCCAGTGGGAAGGCCAGGTCGCCAGTTCCCAGGGCGCCACAGACCTCGAACGCATCCGTGACGTGGTCGGTACGCCGCAGGTCCAGGGGCCGCTGCTGTGCGGCGTCGCCTATCAGGGGCGCATGGTGTGCTTCGATGTCTCCCAGGGTGGGCGTCCAATCTGGGAAACGACCTTCTCCAGCAAAACCGGCATGGCCACCGACAACGTGCATGCCTATGCGGGCGATCAACGCGATGTGGTGCATGCGTTCAATCTGGCAAGCGGCAGCGAAGTCTGGAAGCAGTCCGCATTGCGCAATCGTCGGTTGACGCAGCCGGCGGTTGTACCGCAGGCAGTTGCCGTCGGTGACCTGGATGGCTATGTCCATTTTCTGTCCCGTGAAAACGGGCATCTGCTGGGCCGCGTGAGCGTGGGCGGCGGCGCCGTGCTTTCTCCGCCGATCGCCACCACGCGCGGCGTGCTGGTGCAAACTGGCAATGGCAATCTGGTGCTGGTTGGTGTCAATTGAACAAATCTGTATTCAAGCCCGTTATCGCCCTGGTAGGGCGCGCCAATGTGGGCAAGTCCACATTGTTCAACCGCATTACGCGTTCGCGTGCCGCGCTGGTAGCCGATTTTTCCGGCCTTACGCGGGATCGCCATTACGGCGAGGGCAGGGTGGGCAATCATCCCTTCATTGCCGTCGATACCGGCGGCTTCGAGCCGGTTGCCAAAGAAGGCATATTGCTCGAAATGGCGCGTCAGACGCAGCAGGCGATCGCTGAAGCGGACGTGGTGATCTTTCTGGTCGACGCCCGTGCTGGTGTCAATGCGCACGATCATGAAATCGCCCGCCTGCTGCGCAAGAGCGGCCAGCGTGTATTGCTGGCGGTCAATAAGGCCGAAGGCATGCGCTACGGCTCGGCGGCGGCTGAATTCCACGAACTGGGCTTGGGCGAACCGCATCCCATTTCGGCCTCACATGGTGATGGCGTCGTTGATCTCATCGAAGAAGCACTTTCTTTCATGGATGCGGCCGAGGCGGGCGGTTCCGACGACAGCGTCGTTTTTGACGCCGATGCACTCAGTGATGACGATATCGACGCCGTCTTAGCGGCTGGTGACGAGGCCGGTGCTGAAGCCGCCGACGAGGCTGACGCTGAAGCTGGCGTGCAGCACCGGATAAAGCTGGCTGTTGTAGGCCGGCCCAACGCAGGAAAATCCACGCTCATCAACACGCTCGTGGGCGAGGAGCGCGTTATTGCCTTCGATATGCCGGGCACCACGCGCGATGCCATCGAGATCGAGTTCGAACGCGGCGGCACGGCTTATACCCTGATCGATACCGCAGGTTTGCGCCGTCGTGGCAAGGTGTTCGAAGCCATTGAGAAGTTTTCCGTCATCAAGACGCTGCAGGCCATCGAAGCCTGCAATGTCGTGCTGCTCATGATTGACGCCCAGGCGGGTATTTCAGATCAGGATGCCCACATCGCCGGCTTCGTGGTCGAAACCGGGCGGGCGCTAGTGGTTGCCATCAACAAATGGGACAGCGTCGACCGCGAGCAGCGCGAACTGCTGCTGCGCGAGTTCGAGCGCAAGCTGCGGTTTCTCTCTTTTGCGCGCATGCATACGATATCCGCCACGAAGGGGCAGGGCATCAATGCACTCCTCAAATCGGTCAATGCGGCGCATGCCGCTGCGTTTTCCAGGTTGTCCACGCCTCGCCTTACACGCGAATTGCGCGATGCTGTCGAGCAGCAACCGCCGCCGCGCAAGGGGATTTTTCGCCCCAAGATGCGCTATGCGCACCAGGGCGGCCAGAATCCGCCGCTCATCGTTATTCACGGCAATGCGCTTGATGCCATACCGGATTCGTATCGCCGCTATCTCGAAACGCGCTTCCGTACCGCATTCAAGCTCGAAGGCACGCCGTTGCGCATCGAGTTCAAATCATCCCAGAATCCTTACATAAAGGGGGCACAGTGAGCCGTTATTGGAGTGACGACGTATCCAGCCTTTCTCCCTATGTCGCAGGGGAGCAGCCAAAGATCGAGGGCCTGCTCAAGCTGAATACCAACGAAAGCCCCTATGGGCCGTCCCCGCGCGCCATTGAGGCGATACGCGCCGCTGCCGGCGATCGCCTCCGGCTGTATCCCGACAACGAATCCAAGGCACTGTGTGAAGCGGCTGCACGCGCCTACGGCGTGGATGCCAGCCAAGTTTTCCCCGGCAACGGATCGGACGAGGTGCTGGCCCACATTTTCAATGGGCTGTTCCGCCACGAAGGCAGGGCGCTTTGGCTGCCGGATATCACCTACAGCTTTTATCGTACATTCTGCGGGTTGTTTGGTATTCCGGCTCGGCTTGTTCCGCTGGCCGACGACTATGCCATCCGGCCGGCCGACTACATCGGGCCGCACGCCGAGACGCCCGCCGGCATCATTTTTGCCAACCCCAATGCGCCTACCGGGCTGGCCATGCCACTGTCAGACATCGAGGCCATTGCGCATTCCAATCCTGATGTCGCGGTCGTCGTAGACGAAGCCTATGTCGATTTTGGTGCTGAATCCGCCGTATCATTGCTGGGTTCATGTCCAAACTTGGTCGTTGTGCATACGTTGTCCAAGTCGCGCGCGCTGGCGGGGCTTCGGGTCGGGTACGCCATCGCGGGCGTTCAAATCATCGATGGTCTGAATCGCGTCAAAGATAGCTTCAATTCCTATCCGCTCGACATGCTGGCGCAGGCGGGGGCCGTAGCGGCGCTTGACGACGGCGGCTATTTCGACCAAACGCGCCGAGCCGTCATGGATACCCGGCGGCAGTTGTCGGACGCGTTGGCGAAACTTGGTTTCGAAACATTACCGAGCTCCACTAATTTCGTTTTCACCCGTCATCCGCGCCACGATGCAGCAGACATCGCTGCAAGGCTTCGGGCACAAAAAATCCTTGTGCGCCATTTCAAGCAACCGCGTATCGAGCAGTTTCTGCGCATCACCGTCGGTACGCCCGAAGAATGCGATCGTCTCTGCCTGGCGCTGGCAGATATCGTGAAGTAATTGCAACTCATTTTTTTTCGTATTGGCCGGATTATTTTGCAAGGGGGCCGTGCCAATACCGGGAAAACCCTGTAAAGTAGATATCTCACCAAACCACCTAAAACAACACAATTGGAGCCTAGCCAATGAGCAACAAAGGGCAAACACTACAAGATCCATTCCTAAACGCCCTGCGCAAAGACCATGTGCCCGTGTCTATCTACCTTGTCAATGGCATCAAGCTGCAAGGTCAGGTAGAGTCCTTCGATCAGTATGTCGTCCTGCTGCGCAACACTGTCACGCAAATGGTATATAAGCACGCGATCTCCACGGTCGTTCCCGCTCGCCCTGTCAATTTCCAGGTGGATGATTCCGCTGAATAACCCGCGCACTCTTTGCACCTGGCTGCCCGCCAAGCGCATCGCGCTGGCGGGTGTTTCGTTTGGAGGGCGCCCATGAGCATGAAAGCCCTCATTATCAGTGTCGACCTTGGCGAGCCCGATTATCAGGCTCATGCCGATGAGTTTGTCATGCTTGCGAAGGGCGCGGGGGCGGAGATTGTCGGCACCGTCGCCGCACGCCGGGCGAGGCCCGATGCGGCGCATTTCATCGGCAGCGGCAAGCTCGAAGAGGCAGTGCTGCTGGCCCATGAAACCGGTGCCGAAATCGTTTTGTTCGATCAGCCATTGAGCCCCGCACAGCAGCGCAACCTCGAGCGCGGCATCAACCTGCGGGTTGTCGATCGGGTCGCGTTGATTCTCGATATCTTCGCGCTGCGAGCCAAGAGCCACGAGGGCAAGCTGCAGGTCGAACTCGCGCAGCTGCAGCACCTGTCCACGCGTCTTACACGCATGTGGACCCACCTCGAACGGCAGCGCGGCGGCATCGGCATGCGGGGGCCGGGCGAGTCGCAGCTCGAGATGGACCGACGCATGATCGGCGACAAGGTGCGCCTGTTGCGCGCGCGGCTCGATCGCGTGCAGCGCCAGCGCGCCACGCAGCGCCGCGCCCGGGCGCGCGGCAATACGCTGTCGGTATCGCTGGTCGGTTATACCAACGCCGGCAAATCGACACTGTTCAACGCCTTGACGCGAGCCGGCGCCTATGCGGCTGATCAACTCTTTGCCACGCTCGATACAACGACACGCCGCGTCTGGATCGAAGGAGCGGGGCAGGTGGTCATTTCCGATACGGTAGGCTTTATCCGGGACCTGCCGCCCACGCTGATCGCAGCTTTTCGTGCCACACTCGAAGAAACCGTGCAGGCGGATCTTCTTCTGCACGTCATCGATGCCTCAAGCCCTCAACGCGATGAGCAAGTCGCTGAAGTCAATAAAGTGCTCGCCGACATTGGCGCGGCCGATATCCCCTGTATTCTCGTCTACAACAAAATCGATCAGGCTGGTTACGAGCCCCGTGTGGAACGTAACGAACATGGTACGATTGCACGAGTTTTCGTAGGCGCACTGGAGCGCCTGGGTTTAGAGGGTTTGCGCCAGGCAATCGTCGAAACAGGACAAATCGCGGGAAACAATGCGTTTAATATCAAAAATATTCAATCTGAATGATCCGGGCTGGGGGCGCGGCAATAACAACAATAGTAATGGCGGCTCCGAACCCCCGCGCCGGCCTGGTCAAAACGAGGGCCCTCCCGACCTTGACGAGGTCTGGCGCGACTTCAACAATAAGCTGGGCTCGCTGTTCGGCCGCAAGCCGCGTCGCGGCGGCGGTGGTTTTGGCGGCGGCAACGGTTCGGGGGGCGGCGTCAACCTGCCCAAGGGCTCGCCCAAGCTATTTGTTGTGCTGGGCGTGGTCATTGTGGGTTTGTGGCTGGCCAGCGGTTTCATCATTGTCCAAGAAGGCCAGGTCGCGGTCGTCACCCGCTTTGGTCAATACACCAAGACACTCAGCCCCGGCCTGCAGTGGCGTTTGCCGGCGCCCATCGAAAACCACCAGATGGTCAATATTGCGCAGCTGCGCACCTTTGAGGTCGGCTACCGCGGCAACACGCGCAACAAGGTACTGCCCGAGTCACTCATGCTGACGACCGACGAAAACATTGTCGATCTGCAGTTCGTGGTGCAGTATCGTCTCGAGCCGAACGGCGCGCCCGACTACCTGTTCCGCACCAACCAGCCGGATGAATCCGTGCGCCAGGCCTCAGAAACGGCAATGCGCGAGATTGTGGGCAAGAAGCCTATGGATTTCGTGCTTTACTCGGGCCGCACCGAGGTCGCCGCTGAGGTTCAGAAGCTGGCCCAGAATATCCTCGACCGCTACCAGACGGGCATCCAGATCAGCACGGTTGCCATCCAGAACGTCCAGCCGCCCGAGCAGGTGCAGGCTGCGTTCGATGATGCCGTCAAGGCCGGCCAAGACCGCGAACGTCTGATCAATGAGGGCAACGCCTATGCCAACAAGGTTCTGCCTGAAGCGCAAGGCCAAGTGGCCCGCATGATCCAGGATGCCGAAGGCTACCGCGCGCGCGTCATCGGCAATGCCGAGGGTGATGCCGCGCGCTTCAGCAGCGTCGAAGCCGAGTACGCCAAGGCGCCCGAGATCACGCGCCAACGTCTATATCTGTCCACCATGGAAAGTATATTGGCCGACGTCAGCAAGGTGGTGGTGGATACCGATTCCGCCAACAACATGCTGTACCTGCCGTTGGACAAAATCATGAACGACGCGGCGCGGGCGCCGCGCAATACGGGCGACCAACCCGGCGCCGCCGCGGCTGGGGCAGCATCAGGCCAGTCTACCGAGGCTGCCAACGGCCGGGCGGCAGCAGGCCGAACCGGGAAGGCTGCTGCTTCCGGCAGTTCGTCGCTGTCCGTAAACCCGTATTCGCGCTGAGAGGCATAGATGCAACGCTCCTTTCCCATACTGATTGGCCTGCTGATTATCCTGGCAGTGCTTTCTTCGTGCGTCTTCGTTGTGCGAGAGCGTGATTCGGCGCTGGTTTTCGCCCTGGGTGAAGTGCGCGAAACCATCGTCAAGCCAGGCCTGTATTTCAAGCTGCCACCACCGTTCCAGAATGTCGTCTTCCTCGACAAACGTCTGCAAACCATCGAAAGCAGCGACCCCGAGCGCATCCAGACAGCCGAAAAGAAGAATCTGTTGATCGATTCCTACGTGAAGTGGCGCATCGCTGATCCTCGGCTCTTCTACGTGACGTTCGGCGCCAATGATCGTGGAGCGGTCGAGCGGCTTTCAGCACAGATTCGCGATGCTCTCAACGCTTCCGTCAACGTGCGCACCGTCAAGGAAGTAGTTTCCAACGAGCGCGACAAAATCATGAGTGAAGTGCTCGATAACGTTGCAGCCCGGGCCAAGCCGCTGGGTGTCGACGTGGTCGACGTTCGCTTGCGTCGCATCGACTTCGCCCCTGAAATCTCCGAATCCGTTTACAGGCGTATGGAAGCCGAGCGCAAGCAAGAGGCCAATCGCCTGCGTGCAAGCGGGACGGCTGACAGCGAGCGCATCCGCGCCCAGGCCGATCGCGAGCGTCAGGAGATCCTGGCCAAGGCTTATGCGCAGGCGCAGCAGGTGAAGGGCGAGGGCGATGCCACGGCATCGGCCATTTTTGCTGATGCATACGGCCGCAATCCCGATTTCTTCAAGCTTTACCGTAGCCTGGAGGCCTACCGTACTGTCTTCTCGACCAAGGGTGACACCATCGTACTCAGTCCGCGCTCCGAGTTCTTCCAGTACTGGGGGGCGGCACATGGTGGCGCAGCAGGCGCGTCAGTCAAGCCCTGATGCGTCCGTAATCAGGTTTTGGCGATGTCTTCGTACGTTGCCAAAGCCTGAAGCGGCACCCGAAGTGTGCACGTACCCTCGTTGCGTGCCATGTGGCTTCGAGTTCGCGCCCTTGGCTTGGCGGCTTTCATTTCCCTTGCTTATTCGTTTATACTAACGCGTAAGTTTCGATTATCTTTTCCGCAAGCGACTTGGCGGGCTTACGCCCCAGGTCGCTTTTTGTTTGGCATAGCCCATTACCGTTCTCACCGGGACTGCACAATGTCCACATGGTTGTTGCCAGAGAATCTGGCGGATATTCTGCCGGCCGAGGCGCGCCGTATCGAAGAGTTGCGGCGCACACTGCTCGATCTATATCGCACGTATGGATACGAGATGGTAGCCCCGCCGCTGGTCGAGTATCTTGATTCACTGCTGTCGGCTGGCGGAGATTCGCTCAGCCT
This sequence comes from Pusillimonas sp. TS35, assembly GCF_009857885.1. GTDB lineage: Bacteria > Pseudomonadota > Gammaproteobacteria > Burkholderiales > Burkholderiaceae_B > Allopusillimonas > Allopusillimonas lactea. The sequence continues at coordinate 456,417 of NZ_WWER01000001.1, forward strand.
GCGCACATGCAAGCTGATCGATCAGCTTTCTGGCCGCACGCTTGGCGTGCGTGCCGACATGACCCCCCAGGTATCGCGCATCGACGCGCACCTGCTTAACCGCGAAGGCGTCACACGGTTGTGTTACTGCGGCCCAGTGCTGCACGCGCGGCCCGCCGGCTTGCTGTCGGATCGCGAATTGCTGCAGATCGGCGTCGAGTTGTTCGGCCATGCCGGCTTCGAGGCCGACATCGAAGTCATCGAGCTCGCGCTCGAGTCCGTGCGGCGCGCCGGGCTGGCTACCGCGCGTGTCGACCTCAATCATCCCGCAGTGCCGCACGCCATCATTGCGGCGGATGCGGCATTGGCTGACGCCGCCGCCGATATCCTTTGCCTTTTGGGTACCAAAGACGCCCCCGGCATCGCCGCGCTGGCCGAGCAGTATCCAAATGCGCGGGCTGACAGCATCGATGCGTTGCTTGCACTGTTGTCCCTTTACGGCGGCATGGACGTCATCGAGCGTGCGCGCAACGAACTGCCACCGCTGCCGGCGCTGCGCGCCGCCCTTGATGATCTCGATGCCTTGGTCCGCGCGCTGCCAGGGCACGATTTCACGGTTGATCTGGCCGATGTTGCCAGTGGCTACGGCTATCATTCGGGTGTGGTGTTTTCCATTTATGCCCAAGGCTGGCACGATGCGCTCGTGCGCGGCGGCCGCTACGATGGCGTAGGGCGGGCATTTGGCAGGGCGCGTGCTGCCACCGGCTTCAGCCTCGATTTGCGCAAGCTGTCCTCGGGCCTGCCGGCGGCACAGCCGGCCAAGGCTGTGCGGGCGCCATGGGGTAGCGACGCAGCACTGGTTCAAACCTTGCGAGCCTTGCGTGCGCAGGGCGAGATCGTGGTGCAGATGCTGCCCGGGCAGTCTCATGCACTGGATGAATTTACCGTCGATCGCGAGCTTGTGCTGGTCGATGGGGCATGGACAATAAAAGCGATACACTAAGTCCTTTCGCGGGCAGTGTATGTATATGGGTTAACCCTGTACCGGGCGTGCGCGTACCACCGCGCCGGTCGGCACTTTTGTGATACGTAACATGAGCAAGAACATTGTTGTAATTGGCACCCAGTGGGGCGACGAAGGCAAGGGCAAGATTGTGGACTGGCTCGCCGAGTCTGCACAGGGCGTTGTGCGTTTCCAGGGCGGCCACAATGCCGGTCATACCCTGTGGATCAATGGCAAGAAAACCATTCTGCGCCTGATCCCTTCGGGCATCATGCATTCGCACGTTATCTGCTATATCGGCAACGGTGTCGTCTTGTCGCCGCAAGCGCTGCTGCAAGAAATCGGCGAACTCGAAGCTGCGGGCCTCGATGTGCGAAGCCGTCTGCAGATTTCTCCCGCCTGCCCGTTGATCCTGCCGTATCACATTGCCGTTGACCAAGCTCGCGAGGCGCGCAAAGGCGAGGGCAAGATAGGCACAACGGGCCGCGGCATCGGCCCCGCCTACGAAGACAAAGTGGCCCGCCGCGCGCTGCGGGTGCAGGATCTCTACGATCCGGCTATCTTCGACGAAAAACTCGCTGAAGTGCTCGATTACCATAACTTTGTGCTCACTAATTACCTGGGCGCCGCTGCAGTGTCCACCAGCGAGGTTCGCGATCAGGCCATGTCCCTGGCGCCCCAACTGCAGCCCATGGTTGCCGACGTGGCCAGTACCCTTTACCACGCCCAGAAGGGCGGCCACAAGCTGTTGTTCGAAGGTGCGCAGGGCGCCTTGCTGGATATCGATCACGGCACTTACCCCTATGTCACCAGCAGCAATTGTGTCGCTGGCGCCGCATCGGCGGGTGCAGGTACAGGCCCGCAGTCGCTGCCCTATGTGCTGGGCATTGCCAAGGCCTACACCACGCGTGTGGGCGGTGGGCCGTTCCCCACCGAGCTGCTCGACGACACGGGCGCGCGCCTAGCTACCGTCGGCAAAGAATTCGGCTCGGTCACAGGTCGCCCGCGCCGCTGCGGCTGGTTCGATGCGGCAGCAATGAAGCGCTCGGTCATGATCAACGGCATTTCCGGGCTGTGCATCACCAAACTCGACGTGCTGGATGGCGTCGAGCAGATCAAAATCGGCGTTGGCTACCGTTATAAGGGCGAGTTTCTTGATGTGCTGCCTTATGGCGCGCATGCCGCAGCCGAAGCCGAACCGGTGCTCGAAGAAATGGCCGGCTGGACGGAGTCCACGGTGGGCATTACCGAGTACGACAAGCTGCCCGTCAATGCGCGCCGCTATCTGGAGCGTATCGCCGAGGTTTGCGACGTGCCCATTGATATGGTTTCCACTGGCCCCGATCGCCTCGAAACCATTGTGCTGCGCCATCCGTTCGGCGGCTAAACACCCATGTTGCCGCTTCAGGCGGCAGCGGTGGCTTTTCTCCGGCGGCAGACGGGTTTATCATTACGCTCCTTTCAACTTACCGGAATCCGCGTTATGACAATGCCGCCAAGCACTGACCGTGATCTTTGGGTGAGCTGGGACGCCTATCATCAGCTCATCGAGAAACTGGCGCTCGCTGTCCATGACTCGGGTTGGCAGTTCGATAAAATTCTCTGTCTGGCGCGCGGTGGCGTGCGAGTGGGTGATGTGCTCTCCCGCATCTACGATCTGCCGCTGGGTATCCTTGCCACAAGCAGCTATCGCGAAGCGGCGGGCACGCAGCAGGGCCAGCTCGACATCGCCCAGTTCATCACTATTACGCGGGGCACACTCGATGGCAAAGTGTTGCTGGTAGACGACATGGTCGATACTGGCACCACCTTCATGCGGGTGCGGGATCATTTGCTCAGGCAGTTTCCTGCCATCACCGAGCTTCGCACGGCGGTGTTGTGGTGGAAGGGGCACTCCCAGGCCACGCCCGACTATTTCGTTGAAAAACTGCCCACCAATCCCTGGATACACCAGCCTTTCGAAGACTACGACAGTCTGCGTCCGCATCAGCTTGAATCCTGGGTGCGTAAAGGTGAGCGCGCATAAGCCAACCACGGTGGTGTCATTCATGATAAACTTGCTGGTTGTCGCCTAACCCACTAACTTTTTAACCAAGGCTCTTGATTACATGCCTATTGTTCGTCTGAAAGAAAACGAGCCGTTTGAAGCCGCACTGCGTCGCTTCAAGCGCACGATCGAAAAAAACGGCCTCTTGACCGAACTGCGTTCGCGCGAATTCTACGAAAAGCCCACGGCTGAACGTAAGCGCAAGCACGCTGCTGCCGTCAAGCGCCACTACAAGCGCATCCGCAGCCAGCAGCTGCCCCCGCGCCTGTACTGATTTTTTCGAAGGCGGGGCACGCCGCTCGGCTGTACCCCGTATCGCACTGCGGCGAGGGCTTTGATGATACCTGAGTCCTTTGTCCAGGAACTGCTCGCCCGTGTCGACGTTGTCGACGTCGTGGGGCGTTACGTGCAGTTGCGCAAGGGTGGCGCCAATCTGCTTGGCCTCTGCCCATTCCACAACGAAAAAAGCCCTTCCTTCACGGTAAGCCCCACCAAGCAGTTTTATCATTGCTTCGGTTGCGGCGCGCACGGTAGTGCCATCACCTTCCTGATGGAGCACACAGGCGCCAGCTTTCCCGAGGCGGTTCGCACGCTCGCGGGCAGCGTCGGCATGTCCGTGCCTGAAATGCAGCGCAGCCCGCGCCAGCAGGCTGCCGACAGGCGACGCAAGGAAGAAGTCTCTCGCCACCAGCAGGTGCTGGATATGGCCCAGGCGCACTACGCTCGAGAGCTCAAAGGCTCGCAGAGCGCCATCCGTTATCTCAAGCAGCGCGGGTTGTCCGGTGCGACGGCGGCCCGCTTTGGCCTGGGCTGGTCTGGCACAGACCGGCGCGGCCTGGCGGCTGTGTTCCCGCACTACGAAGATCCAATTCTGGTCGAGTCGGGCCTGGTGATCGAATCCGAAGACGGACGCCGCTACGATCGCTTTCGCGAGCGGATCATGTTTCCGATTCGCAATGGCCGCGGCAAGATCATCGGTTTCGGTGGCCGCATCATTGGCAAGGGCGAGCCCAAGTATCTCAACTCTCCTGAAACACCGCTGTTTTCCAAAGGCCACGAGCTGTATGGCCTATGGGAAGGGCGAACCGGCATACGCAGCGAAGGCTTTGTGCTGGTGGTCGAAGGGTATATGGATGTGGTCGGGCTGGCCGAGCACGGTATTGGCAATGCCGTGGCAACGCTGGGTACAGCCACCACGCCGTATCACATCCAGAAGCTGCTGCGCGCCAGCAACCGCATTGTGTTCAGCTTCGACGGCGACAAGGCCGGGCGCCGGGCAGCATGGCGGGCGCTCACCACCTGCCTGCCCTTGGTGCGTGACGATGTCTCGATGCGCTTTCTGTTCCTGCCGGCGGAGCACGACCCAGATTCTTATATCCGCGAATTCGGCAGTGAGGCGTTCCGGGCTACGGCTAACGAGGCGATACCGCTGTCGCGCTTCATGCTCGAAGAGCTTGCCGGGCGCCACGCCATGAACGAAGCCGAGGGGCGCGCCGCCTGCGTACATGAAGCCAAGCCGTTGTTGGTCACGCTGCCGGAAAGCGCCCTGCGGCTGCAGATCGAGCGCGAGTTTGCGCGCATGGTGCTGCTTACGCCCGAAGAACTGGCTCGAATGCTGGCTGAGATGCCCGCCCCGGCCGGCCGAGAGAGTGCAGTGGAGCCTGTGGCGGATGGCCTGGTGCAGTTGCCGGCCCGCAGGGGGCCTGCTGCGCACGGCGGCTCGGTCGAGGCGCCTGCTGCTGTCGGCGGCGCCGGCGACGAACCGCCCGGCTTTATGGACGACGCCCCCGATTTTGGCGGCGTCCCCGCCGAGTTCACGGCTCACGATATAGAGCCGTTCTATGATGAACCGTCGGCTGCGGAATATGGCGGCGGATACGGTGGCCCATCGGGGCCGGCTGCTGGCAGCACATGGAAGGGCAGGCGAGAACGAGGCGCGGGAGAATCTGGCGCGCGTGCGCGTATGGGTTTTCGGCAGGGTGGTCGCGAGCCGCGCGGCGGGCAACGGCCGCATGCCGGGGCGCGGGCAGTCACGCCTATGGCAAAACGTCTGCTGCGTCTCTTGCTGGCGCATCCCGAGCTTGTTTCGACGCTAGGCGACCAGCAGCTTGAAATTTTGCATCAAGGCCCCCATCTTGTCCTTGTACGAGAATTGATCACGCTGGCAAACATGAGCGGCGCGCGCCATGCGGGTGCCTTGCTGCAGGCGGCCGAACCCGGTTCCGACCTGGCAGGCGTACTGGCATCGCTGTCTCCCGAACTGCTCGCCGGCGAGGAGTTGCCCGACCCTCAAACTGAATGGAATGATGCGCTGCGGCGTATTGAACTGGACGCCATCAAGGCAGAGCAATCGGCATTGATTGACGCAGGCCTTGCCGACGATTTGTCCAGAAGGCGGTATCAAGAGTTGACGCGACGAATTGCATTGATCACCAATGCCCCGTAGCATTTAATTGCAGTAAAATAGATAGTTTTCGCGCATTAATGACGGCTTTAGATGGCCCACAGGTGCGTGATCCAGCCAGCCACCATTGCCTTGCGTACGATTAGCCAAGGACAGCATACCCAGCACAGGCGGCCAGGATCCGTGTCGGTGTGTCACACCACAGCCGTACGCGGCGCGAATGAGTTTGCCCTGCAGTCCGCGCCAGGCGTCCCGCCTGCGGCGCGTATCTGCATTTACGGAAGCGACTTATGAGCAAAGTGACCGGTAAAACCCCTCAGATGGCCGAAGAGGTCGTCAAGAAAGCCAAATCGCTGGCGGCGGCCAAAGGTGTCGACAAGGCATCGGTCGAGGCTGGGGCAGGTGCGGATGCGTCCGCCACCAAGGCAGCCAAGAAGGCGCCCGCCAAGCGTGCGGTGCGCAAAGCTGCTGCGCCAGAGGGGGCCGCCAAGCCGGCGCGCAAAACCGCCAAGGCTGCCGATGACAGCAAGGGGCCGGCCAAGGCCCGCGCCGGCGCAACCGGCCGTCGTCCTGGGCGCCCGGCCAAGAATGCCAATACCGATTCGGTCGATTTCACCGACGACGACAACGGCGACGCTGAAGTCATTCCAGAGCTCAAGCCGCTGCCCAAACGTGGCAAACGAGGCAAGGGTGACAAGGATGCGCCGTCCCGCAGCCAGATGACACCCGAAGAACAGGAAGCGCGCCGCAACCGGCTCAAGATCTTGATCAAGCTGGGCAAAGAGCGCGGCTACCTTACCTACGGTGAAATCAACGACCATCTGCCCGACGATCTGGTGGACGCCGAAGCCATCGACGGCATCATCAGCACCTTCAGCGACATGGGCATCTCGGTCTACGACCAAGCGCCCGATGCCGACACCTTGCTGATGAGCGACAACGCCCCGGTTGCCTCCAACGATGACGACGTCGAGGACGAGGCCGAGGCAGCATTGACGACGGTGGACTCCGATTTTGGCCGCACGACGGATCCGGTGCGCATGTACATGCGTGAAATGGGTACGGTCGAGCTTCTCACCCGCGAGGGCGAAATCGAGATCGCCAAGCGCATCGAAGATGGCCTCAAGCACATGGTCATGGCTATCGCTGCGTGTCCCACCACCGTCAACGAAATTCTCCAGCATGTGCAGCGCGTTCGCGATGGCCAGGCTCAGATCGATGAAATCGTTGACGGTCTGATCGACCAGGAAGGCGAAGAGTACGCCGGCGCCGGTGTGTCCGTGGATAGCGATGAAAGCGAAGACGGTCCGGCCGGTGGCATGAGCAGCAAACAGCTCGAGTACCTGCGCACCAAATCCCTCAAGAAGTTCGAGGTGATCGGGACGTGGTTCGAGAAAATGCGCAAATCGTTCGAGCAGGACGGCTACCGGGCTGACGACTACAACCAGGCCCAGGAAGCCATTCTCAATGAGCTGATGGGGGTGCGCTTCACCGCCAAAATGGTCGAAAAGCTTGCGGATACGCTGCGCGAGCAGGTTGCCCAGGTACGCACCCTTGAGCGTGCTGTACTGCATACCTGCGTAGATCGCGCCGGCATGCCGCGCGCACACTTCATCAAAGCTTTCCCGGGCAACGAGACGAACCTGGAGTGGGTGCTGCAGGAAGTGGCCGCCGGCCATTCCTACTCAGAAACGCTCGAGCGCCACGTACCGGCAGTGCATGAGCTGCAGCAGAAGCTGATTGACCTGCAATCAAGCGTCGTGCTGCCGCTGAAAGACCTGAAGGACGTCAATAAGCGCATGGCCACTGGCGAAGCCAAAGCTCGCAAGGCCAAGCGTGAAATGACCGAAGCCAACTTGCGTCTGGTGATTTCGATCGCCAAGAAGTACACCAATCGAGGCCTGCAGTTCCTGGATCTGATCCAGGAAGGCAATATTGGCCTGATGAAGGCGGTCGATAAGTTTGAATACCGGCGCGGCTATAAATTCTCCACCTATGCCACTTGGTGGATACGCCAGGCCATTACACGGTCCATTGCCGACCAGGCGCGCACCATTCGTATTCCGGTGCACATGATCGAAACCATCAACAAGATGAATCGCATCAATCGCCAGATCCTGCAGGAAACCGGCGCCGAGCCCGATCCAGCAACCTTGGCGCAGAAGATGGACATGCCCGAAGACAAGGTGCGCAAGATCCTCAAGATCGCCAAAGAGCCGATTTCGATGGAAACCCCAATCGGTGACGACGATGATTCGCATCTGGGTGATTTCATCGAGGACACGGGCACGTTGTCCCCGTCCGAGTCGGCGCTGCACGGTTCTATGCGTGATGTGGTGAAAGAAGTGCTTGATTCGCTTACGCCTCGCGAAGCCAAGGTGCTGCGCATGCGTTTCGGCATCGAGATGAGCACCGACCAGACGCTCGAAGAAGTCGGCAAGCAGTTTGACGTGACGCGCGAGCGCATCCGCCAGATCGAGGCCAAGGCGTTGCGCAAGCTGCGCCACCCCAGCCGTGCCGACAAGCTCAAGAGCTTCCTGGAAGGGCAGTAACCATAACGGTGTATACCAGTGCCACTGGCAGGGCGCAAACATTGCGCCTTGCCAGTGTCTGGAAGCCATCGCCCCGCACGCCCTACAGGCATTGCGGGGTTTTTTTCGCTGCGATGCTACATTGGCGTCATGGCATCATATGTGGACGATGCATGCGTGATGATTGTCGGTAATCGTCTGGTGCTCACTGAAGGAGACGGCAGTATGTCCTGGACCATAGATCTGAACTGCGACATGGGCGAAAGTTTCGGCGCATGGCCGATGGGTAATGATGTACAGGTGCTGCCGCATGTTACGTCTGCCAATATCGCCTGTGGTTTTCACGCTGGTGATCCTACAACGATGCGCAAGACGGTGGCCGAGGCGTTGCGGCATGGCGTTGCGCTGGGTGCGCATCCAGGGCTGCCGGATCTGGTGGGTTTTGGCCGCCGCAATATGGCCATCAGGCCCGCTGAAGCCTATGACATGGTGGTGGTGCAGATCGGTGCGCTTGCCGCGGTCGCGGCCACCCGAGGCGCCCGGCTCCATCATGTCAAGGCACATGGCGCGCTGTACAACATGGCTGCGAAAGACCGCGCGCTGGCCGAAGCCATTGCGCGCGCCGTGCGCGATGTAGATCCTGCCCTGGTGTTGTATGGTCTGGCAGGCAGCGAATTGGTGCGGGCAGGTGAGGCTGCGGGGCTAGTGGTAGCCCAGGAAGTCTTCGCAGACCGCACCTACCAAGCCGACGGCAGCCTGACACCGCGCAGCCAGCCCGGCGCGATGATTGTGGATGTGGACGAATCGCTGCGCCAAGTGCTGCGCATGGTGAAGGAAGGGCGCGTGACGACGCTGCAAGGTGAAGATATTGCCGTGCAGGCCGACACGCTGTGCGTGCATGGCGACCAGCCTGGAGCGGTGGCGTTTGCCCGTACGATCCGGGATGCGCTGGCGGCGGCAGGGGTCACTGTTTGTGCGCAGGCGCGGCGGGTTTCCTGAATGTTGCCAGGGCGTGTGCCGCGCCCCCTAGCACCAAGCCCCAGAAGGCGCTGCCTACTCCCATCAGTGTGAGGCCGGAAGCGGTGCATAAAAATGTGATGATTGCAGCCTGGCGGCCATCTTCATCCGCCAGAGCTGCGGTAAGGCTATTGCCGATGGTGCCCAGCAGTGCCAAGCCGGCAATTGCGGCGATGAGCTCCGCCGGAAACGCCGCGAACAATGCCACTACCGTCGCACCAAATATCCCGGTCAGCAGGTAGAAAACCCCGGCCCATATCGACGCTTTGTAGCGCTGGGCGGGGTTCGGGTCGGCGTCGGGACTCATGCAGATAGCGGCGGTAATAGCAGCCAGGTTGAATGCAAAACCCCCGAAAGGGGCCAGCACAACCCCGAGCGCCCCCGTCCAACTGATCAGGGGCGACGCCGGTGTCTGGTAGCCGTTGGCCCGCAGTACGGCTAGGCCCGGCACATTCTGCGACGTCATGGTAACGATGAACAGCGGAACCCCAACCCCAATCAATGCCGACAACGAAAACTCCGGTTTCATGAAGACGGGCGCGGCGGGACGCCACGAAAGGTTATCGAGGCGTATCAGGCCTAATACCGCCGCGGCCGCGATGCCAGCCACCAGCGCCAGCGGCACGGTATAGCGCGGCGCCCAAATCAGCGCGCCTAGAAACACGGCGACCATGAACAACACCAACGCCCATTGTGTCTGCATGGATGAAAACAGGGACATGCCGAAGCGCACGAGAATGCCGGCCAGCATGGCCGCCGCGAGATGGCGCGGCATATATTGCATCAGTTTCTGGAACCAGCCGGTCATACCGCTGAGCAGGATCAGCAGCGAAGAAAACAGAAAAATGCCCGTGGCCTGGCCCATGGTCAGGCCCGCCAGGCCAGTAACCAGCAGCGCTGCGCCCGGGGTGGACCAGGCAGTGAGGACCGGGCTGCGATAGTGTGCGGACAGGCCGATGCAGCTTGCCGCCATCCCTATGCCCAGCGCCCACATCCAGGAGTTGAGCTGGTCGGGGCTTGCGCCGGCTGCATTGGCAGCCTGGAAAATGATGGCCACTGAGCTGGTGTAGCCGACGAGCACGGCGATGAGGCCAGCTGTTAAATGTGAAACCCTGAACCCCTTGCCCACGCTGTTTCCTTTTATGGAGTGCGCCGCGAGCCGCCGGGTGGCAATGGCCGTGCGCGGCGGCCGGGACAGGGTGCGGCGTGAAAGCTGGGTATCCTAACGCGGAGCGGCACGATTGGCAATGACGATATGTTATAACATAACAATTTTATTGCCCGGAGAAATGCCGTGATTGCAAAACCCGCTCCCTTCGCCGCTTTTCTGGGTCTCGCACTCGGATGGGCGGCCTCTGCCGCCGCACAGGACGCCGTTCAAATGCTCGATGCCGTTACCGTCAGCGCGTATCCGCTTGCGCCTGGCCGCAGCGATACGCTGGCGGTGCCCGCTGCCGCGCTGGATGGCACGGCCCTGGTGCTCAAACGGGAGGCGACACTGGGCGCCAGCCTCTCGGGCCTGCCAGGGGTGCATGCCGATACTTTTGGTGCGGGTGCCAGCAGGCCGGTTATTCGCGGGCAAACAGCGCCTCGCGTCAAGGTCCTGTCGGCGGGCTCGGCGCTCATGGATGCCTCATCGGTATCGCCGGACCATGCCATTACCAGCGAACCGATGCTTGCCGAGCGCATCGAGGTGCTGCGTGGGCCGTCAGCGTTGCTGTATGGCGGCGGGGCGATCGGGGGTGTGGTCAACGTTCTCGACAACAAAATCCCTACCGCGATTCCCGAACAAGGCATTGAAGGCTTTGGCGAAGTGCGTGGTGCAACGGGCTCGAAAGAGCGGGCAGGGGCGTTCGGCATGACCGCCGGAGAGGGCAATGTCGCGGTGCATGTGGAAGGGGTGAGGCGCAAGTCGGGTGATTATCGCGTACCCGATTGGCCCGGTGGGCGGCTGGAGGGCTCACACGAGGAAAGCACAACCGGCAGCGTCGGGCTGTCCTGGATAGGTAGCCGGGGTTATACAGGTCTTGCTTACACGCACACCCGAAGCCGCTACGGTTTGCCTGGGCACGAGCACGAATACGAGAGTTGCCATCCGCACGGCAGCCATCTGCATTGCGGCAGCCACGGCCACGAGGGCGATGCGCAGCACGATGAGCATGAGCATGGCGGCGAGGATGCCCATGCGCACGGTGCGCCGTATATCAAATTGAAATCACAGCGCCTGGATGTGCGCGGCGAGTACCGTGATCCGCTGGACGGTCTGCGGGCGATCCGTTTCCGGGGCGGCGCCACCGATTATCGTCATGACGAGATCGAAGGCCATGAAATCGCCACAACATTCAGAAACCGTGGCCAGGAAGGGCGCATAGAGTTAGCGCATTATCCGATCGGTGGCTGGCAGGGGGTGGTGGGGCTGCAGGGCGCGCGCAGCCGCTTCAGCGCGCTGGGTGAAGAGCGTTTCATGCCCGAAGCCGTTACACGCAGCGCGGGCATTTTTGCCCTTGAAGAATACCGGCTTGGTGATTGGCGTTTCGAACTAGGCGCGCGGCACGAATGGCAGCGCATTGATCCAGAATCCGCACAAGCTTCGTCCAGGCTGCGCGGCAATTCGATGTCGGCTGCGGCGGTGTGGCATTTCGTCCCTCAATATGCGTTGGCCTTATCGCTGTCCAGATCCCAGCGCCTGCCCAGCGCACAAGAGTTGTACGCCCATGGCATCCACCTTGCCACCAATACCTATGAGCTCGGCGATGCGGGCCTGACGGCCGAAACCTCGCGCAACATCGACCTGACACTGCGCAAGCTTGAGGGTGATGCGCGCTTCAGCCTGGCGGTGTTCCACAACAGCGTGAAAGACTACATCTATGCCAACACGCTCGATCGTCACGAGGATTTTCGCCTTATCCAATACACCCAGCGCGACGCCCGCTTCACCGGTGTGGAGGGTGAGGCGAGCTACCGCTTCAGCCCCCATTTCACCGCCGGGGTATTCGGCGATCTAGTCTACGGCACATTGCGTGGCGGCGGCAATCTGCCGCGCATACCGGCGGCCCGTTTGGGCGTGCGGCTCAATACGGTCTGGCACCAATGGTCAGGCGGGCTCGAGGCCTACCGAGTGTTCAGGCAGAACCGCGTCGCCGACCATGAAGCGGAGACGGCGGGCTACAACATTGTGAATGCGGATGTTGCTTACGATGGGCGGTTGGGGGCGATGGATTACACCACCTATGTACGCATCAGCAATTTGTTCGATAGCTTAGCCTACAACCACGCTTCATTTGTATCCACGGCAGCGCCCCTGCCGGGGCGCCGGGTCATGGCGGGCATACGGGTGGCTTACTGATGCGAGGGGGGCTCAGGCGCGGCCGAAGCAATTGAAAAATACCCGGCAGAAATGCCGGCGCAACCAAGCCCGCCAAGCACGTCGCTGCGTGGCGTCGGCGCCGGCAATGGCGACCATCAGCAGTAAAAACACTGCACCGACGCCCAGTGTTGCAAGTGTCACAACGAAAAGAGGAACAAGCAATTGATTCATGTCGAACCTCCTAGGGGTTACCCTGATTCTACGCTAAATCTGTAGATCTGACAGGGTAGGACGGGGGGGCCTGCGCCGTCGTGGGGTGCAGCGCACGGGCTGCGTTTAGCGCAGCTTGACGAAGGTAGGAAAAACTACGCCTTTGCCGCTGGAGTACCACCATCCGGAGCAATCTAGAACTCGTAGGCAGCCACGGCGATTGCTCCCGCGGATTGGCGGCTCTTCCCCGAAATCGGCCATGTTGCGCGTGATCCCCGCGCGATGCAAAGCAAAAAGGGGTTGCGCATCCGTTTGCGTAACCCCTTGTTTTTGCTGCAAAATTCTGGTGGGCCCCCCGAGAGTCGAACTCGGCACCAACGGATTATGAGTCCGCTGCTCTAACCAGGCATGAGCTAGAGGCCCGTGAAACTGGCCACATGGGCGGGTGCGTTAAGGCTTGGGAACCTTTGGACAACACCCGCTACCGAGGTCGTGCAGGATCTGCACGACCGTGGCGGTCTGCAATTATTACACAAAAATCGGAAGGACTTTCCACATCCAGTGCTGCAGAGATGCCGCGGCGCAGCCCTTGGGTGCGTTGCATGATGTGCATAGTTGTCTTGAATTGCGCAACAGGTATTTATCCGACGCTGGTTGACGGATCGAATAGGACGAATAGCGGGTGCCGGCAGGCACATAACTTGCTACGGAGGTTTTCAATATATCAATAACCGATACAGGCGGCACCGGGAGCTTCCAATGGACTACTACTACGTCCCTTTCGTTTTGTACGGTATCAGCATGGGGTTGTTTGGTGCGCTTGCCCTGCTGTTGCACAGCCAGGACAGTCAGGATGTGGCGCAGCGTCCTCGTCGCAAAGCGCAGGTGCGCGCCCGCGTGTCTGCGGCGCCCCTGGTGTTGAAAAGCATGGAAACCTGCAGCCCGATATCGGGCGATGCCGCGTTGGTGCCGCGAAAAAGCGGGTCGCCGCGGGATTTGCCGGGTACGCTTGCGGGCGTATAGGGGCTCGCATCAGCTACACCTCCATCGTCGTGTGCGCATCATGCGGGGCGCGATTGGGCGGTCCATATTAGAATCGTGCCGTCGGCCGGGATACCCGGACGCCGGAGAAAGAAGCAATGGTGATACGCGCAGCAGTGACAATCTGTCTGACCGGTATGCTGGCCTGGGCGCAAGGCAGCTATGCCGCTGGGGGGGTGTGCACCACCCGATCGAGTGGTGATATCACGGGCGACACGCCCGCAGGTTCGTCCATGGCCGCAGGGCAGGTATTCGATGTTCCGTGCCGGGGCGGGATACGGGGCGAACTGCAGGTGTTGAGTGGTCGTTTCTTTGACGTGACGCTGCAGCTCGAACAATACGCACGTGATGGCTGGCGGGTTGTGCAAGGTGGCCAGCGCATTGCCTATAGTGCCATGCCTGGCATGTATCGGTTCACTGTGCGAAACAGTGCTTCTGACAACCCACAGGCCGCGCCCGCGGTGTGGCGTCTTCGTTATTCCCTTCCATTCTGATGCGCGGCGAACCGGCTCCCGCGCTTGCCTATCTGTGCCTGGCGACCAGCATGATGCTGGTGGGCAGCTATGTGGCACTGAGTAAACCGCTAGCTGCGGTGTTCCCACTGTTTCTGCTGGCATGGCTGCGATTTGGTATTGGTGGTGTGGCCATGCTTCGCTGGCTGCGCAAGCCTGCACATGAACCCGTCCTGACACCGCGTATTCGTATGCTGGTGTTTCTGGAGTCCTTCCTGGGCAATTTTCTGTTTACGCTTTGCATGATAGGCGGCGTCAAGCTGACGGGCGCGGTGGCAGCAGGGGTGATTCTGTCGTTCACGCCCGCGGCGGTGGCCTTGATGAGTCGTGTGTTTCTTCAGGAGTCGATTTCACCAAGGGTATGGGTGGCAGTATGTCTAGGGGTGGTGGGCATAGGCCTGCTTTCCCTCTCGGCAGAGCACGGGGCGGCGCCAGCGGCAACGGTTGACTATGCATGGCTGGGAAATCTGTTGCTGGTGGGTGCGGTGTTTTGCGAAGCCGCCTACGCTGTCATTGGCAAGACACTTACGGCAGTGCTGAGTCCGAGGCGCATCAGTGCGATCATCAATCTATGGGGGTTTGTGCTGACATTACCGGCGGGCGTCTATGCGGCCTGGTATTTCGACTTCGCGTCGGTTGGGTTGGGTATATGGGCGTTGCTGCTGTTCTATGCCTTGGCGGCCAGCGTCTGGACGGTGTTGTTGTGGATGACGGGACTGCGTGGTGTGCCTGCGTCGCGGGCTGGGGTCTTCACGGTGCTTATGCCTGTGACAGCCGCGCTGGTGGGGATGATGGTATTGGGTGAAACGCTCAGTGGTGTGCAGTGGCTTGCATTTGCGCTTGCCTTGGCCGGGTTGATAACAGCCACGCTGCCGGGTAAAGGCGGCCGGGCGGGGCGGCAAGGATAAGAAAACTTGCGATTCTGACGGCTTGATACCTGGCGTTGCGGGGTACTATCTGACAAAAACCAAAACGCTGGAGGTGTGTGTGTATCGCCCGGTTTGCCTGTTGTTCGCGTCGGCATTGTTATTCAGTGCTCCCGTGCCCGCTGCACAGATTGCGCGCATGGTGCCACAGGGCGAGGTGGCACAGGTCAGGCAGGTGGAGCTCGCGTTCGATGCGGACGTGGTTGTGTTCGGCCAGGGCTCACAGCCGGCACCCGTGCTGCTTGATTGCGGCGGGGGTGTCGCGGGCAGTGGCCGCTGGCTTGATGCGCGGCGCTGGACATACGTATTCGATACACCGCCCGGCCCCGGCGTGTCGTGCGACGTGCGTATCGATCCGAGGTTCCGTACCCTTGCGGGCGAGGCGGTGACGGGGCAGACGCATTTTCATTTCAGCACCGGCGGGCCAGTGGCCAACATTGACCGCCCTTACGGCGATACCATTGCCGAAGATCAGGTGTTCGCGCTGCGCTTCAATGGTGCGGTGGATGAGGCATCGGTGCTTGCCCATACGCACTGCACGGTGCAGGGGTTAGGTGAAACCGTACCGGTGCGAACGATCACCGGCAAAGACCGTGCGGCGCTGCTGCAGGCACTTTATGGGCCGCGCAATGATGCGCGCACACAGTTCGTCGCTCTTGTGCAATGCAAGCGGCGTCTGCCTGCGACGGCTCATGTGCGGCTTAGTATCGACCCTGGTGTCACGACGCCGGCCGACGACGGGCGCAGGCCGGTCGAGGCCACGCAGGGTGCGCATTTCGACTTTACCGTGCGGCCGCCTTTCTCTGCGACGTTTTCATGCCTGCGCGAGCGCGCCGACAAGCCCTGCACGCCCGTATCGGGCATGGCGCTGTCTTTTTCGGCGCCTATCGCTCGCGATGATGCGGCGCGGGTGGTGCTGCGGGCAGCAGCGGCAACGTTCGCGCCGAATCTGGGCGGCGACGATGGCGATACGGGGCCGGTGTCGCGGCTTGACTTCAAGGGGCCGTTTCCACCGGACGCCGTGCTGGAGCTCGGGCTTCCGGAAGGCTTGAGAGATGACGCCGATCGTGTGTTGGCCAACGCGGATCAGTTTCCGATGCGAGTCGCTACGGGGCCTTATCCCCCGCTGGTAAAGTTCGCCTCAGGCACTTTCGGTGTGATCGAACGTTTTGCCCATGTGCCACCGGGCGGCGACGAAAGCGCGCATCCGGCAGCCGTGCCGCTGACTTTGCGCAATGTGGAACCGGCGCTGGCCACGAAGGCATTGGCTGTTTCAGCGGGCACGGTGCACGATTATCGTCCGCGCGACGATGTTCAGGTGCTGCGCTGGTATGCCAGGTTGCAGCAACTGGACGGCGCGTATTGGACTGATGGACAGTTGAAGAATATTATCGCCGGCAAGGCGCCTGGCGACAGCAAAGGCAAGCCGGTGGATACTCGCGCAGTATCCGTGCTGGCAAACCAGGAAGGTGTGCGCACGCTTACGCTCCCGGGGGCTGTGTCGGGCACCGGTGGGCAGGCTCCTTTCCAGGTTGTCGGCGTACCGATCGCCGAGCCAGGCTTTCATGTTCTCGAAGCCGCATCGCCACGGCTGGGGGCGTCGCTGCTTGGTCATGATGGGCCCATGTATGTGCGTAGCGCCGCGTTGGTCACTAATCTTGGTGTGCACATCAAGACCGGCCGCGATGATGTCCTGGCGTGGGTCACTACGCTGGACGATGGTAAACCCGTCGCGGGTGCGGATGTCAATGTGCTTGATTGCGAAGGCAAGCATCTGGCGGCGGGACGTACAGATGCGCAGGGCTTGCTGCACATCGTTCAGAACCTGGATGCGCCGCAATACTGCGATGCCACCGGTTTGAGCGGCTTGTATGTGTCAGCGCGCGTTGGCGCGGACCATCCTCAGGCGCGTGGCCGGGCAGACTTTTCTTTTGCGTTGTCCGGTTGGGATGCAGGCATCGAGTCTTGGCGCTTCAATGTGCCGGTTGACACCCGCCCCGAGCCAACGTTGGCAATGCACACGGTGTTCGACCGCACTCTGTTGCGTGCCGGCGAAACCGTATCCATGAAGCACTACATTCGCATGCAGACGCGCGATGGCCTCGCGTCGCCCGATGCCGGGCCCAGGCTGCCCGACCGGCTTGTGGTGGCGCACGAGGGCTCCGACGAGCGCTTCGAACAGCCCGTGCAATGGATCCCGACGGCAACTGGGGGGATGTACGCCACCAGCGCGTTCGCCATCCCGCGCACCGGAAAATTAGGGGTTTACTCAGCCACGCTGACGGACGCGGATGGAAATTGGTATGGGCGCGGCACTTTCCGGGTTGAGGCTTTCAGGCTGCCTCTGCTGGATGGGCATATTACGATCAAGGCGGCAGGGCAGGACGCGGGCGGCGCATTGGTCGCGCCGGAAAGATTGGAAGCGGATGTGCAATTAGGCTACGTGTCGGGCGGCCCGGCGGGCGGGGTGGGCATCGGCCTGTCGGGCGTGATGCGCGGCCGTGGTGTGTCGTTTCCCAATTACGATGATTTTGTTTTCGACGCACCGCGTGCCGGGGGCGTTGAAGAGGGCGCCGATGCGCCGGCCGCGCAGACGTTGTTCCTCGATAAGAAGCAGGTGAGGCTTGATGCGCAGGGCGGTGGGCGCATACATATCGACGAGGTCCCGCAGGTACGAGGCCCCGCCGAGTGGCTGTTCGAAGCCAGCTTTTTCGACCCTAACGGGCAGGTGCAGACGCTCAGCCGGACGGTGCCCGTATGGCCAGCATCCGTGCAGGCGGGCTTACGGGCGGGAAACTGGCTCAACAGTGGCAAGCCAGCCGCCATTCATGCGTTGGCGCTGTCCACGTCCGGTGTGCCGCAGGCCGATGTGCCCATGACAGTGCATGCGCTTGCGCGCACCGTCTACTCCACCCGAAAGCGCATGGTCGGCGGCTTTTACAGCTACGATCATCACACCGAAACCAAAGACCTGGGGCAGGTATGCGAAGGCAAGACGGATGCGTCGGGCATGCTGGCCTGCGAGGCAACGCTGGCGCATACCGGCGAGGTCACGCTGGTTGCCACGGCGCGGGACGCGCAGGGGCGCGCCTCGCAGGCAGCTGCCTCGCTGTGGGTCACCGGCAAAAATGACTTATGGTTCGGCGGTGGCAATGATGACCGGATCGATGTGATTCCGGCGCGCAAGCAATGGAAGCCTGGCGAGATTGCCAGCTTCCAGGTGCGCATGCCGTATCGGCGCGCGACGGCGCTGGTGGCGGTGGAGCGGGAAGGGGTGCTGGAAACCAGGATTGTTGAACTCGCGGGCGCTAACCCTGCGATCGAGCTGCCTGTCAAGGCCGAATGGGGCCCCAACGTATATGTGTCTGTGCTGGCCTTGCGCGGCCGCGTGCGTGAGGCGACATTGGGCAGCTTCCTTGACTGGGGCTGGCGGGCGCCGCGTGCATGGTTCGAGGCATTCAGGCGCCGCGGAGATCCGTATACGCCGCCCACAGCACTGGTCGATCTGGCCAAACCCTCGTTTCGCTTTGGCCTTGCGGAAATCCGCGTCAGCGATGACCGGGACCGGCTGCACGTGTCGGTCAAGGCCGACCAGACATCCTATCAAGTCAGGCAGAAGGTTACCGCCAGGATCAAGGCCACGTTGCCGGACGGCACGCCCGCCGCCCATGGCTCGGTTGCCTTTGCCGCTGTCGATGAAGCGTTGTTGGCCCTGATGCCGAACAAGAGCTGGGAGGTGTTGACGGCTATGCGCCAGTTGCGCAGCTATGGCGTGCAGACCGCGACGGCTCAGATGGAAGTGGTCGGGCGGCGCCACTATGGTCGCAAGGCGCTGCCCGCCGGCGGAGGTGGAGGGGCAAGCCCGACGCGTGAGTTGCTGGATGCACTGGTGCTTTGGGAGCCTGTGGTGGACTTGGACGAAAATGGCCAAGCCACCCTGACGTTTCCATTGAACGACACGCTTAGCCGCTTCAGGCTGGTGGCGATCGCCGATTTCGGCAGCCAGCGGTTCGGCACCGGGTCGACGGACATTGTGACAACACAAGACCTGCAGTTGATTCCGGGCTTGCCGGATACGGTGCGCAGCGGCGACACCTATCAGGCAATGGTCACCTTGCGCAATAGCACTGCGCGTGAAATGCGGGTGCGTGTTGCCGCGCGCTACGAAGGCGAGGGTATCGAAAGCGCCAGCCTGAGTGAGCGCGAGGTCAGCATTGCGCCGGGCCAGGCAGCCACAACGCAATGGCGGATTGAAGCGCCGCAAGGCAATGAAAGCGCGGCTGGCACGCGGCTGCGCTGGACTTTTTTGGCCAGTGAAACCGGAGACAGCGCGGCGTCGAACGATGCTGCCGCTCCGGCGATGGATCGCCTGCGAGTGAATCAGCAGCTTGTACCCTCGGTTCCCGTGCGGACATGGCAGGCCAACCTGCTTGCGCTGACGGGCGGCGAATCGGCCGTGACGCTGCCGGTGGCCCCGCCCAAAGGGGCCCTGGCCGATGCATCGGGACGGCCACGTGGTGGGTTGCAGGTCGATGCGCAGCCCACCCTGGGAGGCGGCCTGCCGGGGGTTAGGGAATGGCTGCGCGCATATCCCTACACTTGCCTGGAGCAACGCAGCGCCAAGGCCATTGGCCTGGGCAGTACGGCGGACTGGCAGTCCGTCATCGCTACGCTGCCCGATCATCTGGACGAGAACGGGCTTGTCGCCTACTTTCCTGGTGGCGGCCAGGGCAGCGATATCTTGACTGCCTATTTGCTTTCGGCCAGCCATGAAGCTGAGGCGCTCGGGTTGGATTTCATCATTCCGCAGCCCTTGCGCGACCGTATGGCCGCCGGCCTGGAGGCATTTGTTCAGGGGCGTCTGACGTCGCCGCATTGGTCGCCTGTTCGTGATCTGGATATGCGCAAACTGGCCGCGCTGGATGCATTGTCTCGCTATGGTCTTGTCCACCCGCGCATGCTGGACAGCATCGCGGTCGCACCAGACAGATGGTATACATCCGCGGTGATCGATTGGCTTTCAATGCTGCAGCGTGTGCGGGGGATCGATCGGCGCGAGCAGTTGATGGATCAGGCCAGCCAAGTACTGCGTGGCCGAGTCGCAGGGGGCGGAACCGCTCTGGCGCTCCCGGCTGGCGGCCTGAACGATAGTTGGTGGCTGATGGCGGGCCATGAGGTCAACCAGGCCAGGCTGATGCTTGCTGTCAGCCAGCGGCCCGATTGGGTCGACGATATGCCGAGGCTGGCGCAGGGCCTGCTCGCCAGCCAGCGCGAGGGCGCTTGGCGCACAACATCGGCCAACCTGTTCGGTACGCTTGCAATGCGGATGTTCGCGGCAAAGTTCGAAACAGGGCAAGTGGCAGGCGTGGTACGCCTCGCATTGGCGTCGGGTGGCAAGGCGTCGATTGCTGTGAAGGATGCGAGTGGCAAAGAGGCTGGCAAGGCTGGAGACGCGTATCTGCCATGGGCGTCTGCGCAAAACGACAGCCTTGTGTTGCGCCAGGATGGGAAGGGCAAAGCATGGGTGAGCGTGCGGGCGCAAGCGGCGGTGCAGGTGCGCGAGGCGGTGTCGGCGGGCTATCGCGTGCGGCGTGAAATCACGCCTGTGTCCCAGGCGGAGCAAGGGGTGTGGCGGCGGGGCGATGTATATCGCGTGAAGCTGACGATACATGCCGCGGCTGGTATGCCGTGGGTCGTGGTCGATGATGCTATCCCCGCCGGCGCCACCATTCTGGGCAGTGGGCTGGGGCGGGATTCGGCCATCGCGGCCGATGGCGAAGATGACGATGCGAACCATCGTCCGCCTCGCTATGTCGAACGCGGCGCCGACGCCTACCGGGCCTATTATGATTTCCTGCCGCAGGGCGAGAGCACACTCACCTACACAGTCAGGCTCAACACCGCCGGGCGGTTCTCGCTGGCGCCAACACGCGTGCAGGCACTGTATCAGCCGGACGTCTATGGTGAGCTTCCTGCCGCTGCGCCTCTTGATGTCGCACCCGCGCAGGGGGCGTTACCGTGAGGCACGGCGCATGGGCGTTGGGGGCTTGGCTGGCGGTGTACTGCATGCCGCTGTCTGCCGCTCAGTTTCCCGCTTATGAGCAGGTGCGCGCGCAGTATGCGTCATCGGACATTCTCGTGCTCGATCGGCAAGGTCAAGCGGTAGCGCGCGTTCGTCACGATCTGCAGGCCCGGCGCGGCGACTGGCTGGCGCTCGACGACATATCGATTGCTCTGCAGCGGGCGGTCATCATGTCCGAGGATCGGCGTTTTTATGCGCATGGCGGTGTCGACTGGCAGGCTATGGCTGCCGCTGCGTGGAGCAACGTGGTGCACGACCGGCGGCGCGGAGCATCCACGCTGAGCATGCAACTGCTGGCGTTGATGGATCAAGACTATCGGCGCGAGCCTGGCGGCCGCGGCATGGTGCAGAAATTCGATCAGGCGGTTGGGGCGCAATCGCTTGATGCGCAATGGACAAAGGCGAATATTCTGGAGGCTTACCTGAACCTGGCCGCCTTTCGGGGTGAACTGGTCGGGGTGGACGCGCTGTCTCGCGTGATGTTCCAAAAGCGGGCCAGCGCGTTGAACCTGCGCGAAGCCGCGTTGGCGGCCGCCATGCTGCGTGGGCCTAATGTGTCTGAGGTCTTGCTGGCCAAGCGGGCCTGTGCCCTGTTGCGGGAGATGGGGGTGCCGCAGGCTTGTCTCGGGCTGCGCGAATTTGCCGAGGTGGTGTTGCGCCGTGGTTCGTATCCCTTGGTCGGTACGCCGGGCATTGCCCCGCATTTTGCGCAGTTGGCGCTCGCCGACCTGCCGGCCCCTCCCCGAGTGGGGGCGCGCGTTGCCACGTCGCTGGACGCATCGCTGCAGCGATTGGCGGTGGCTGCCGTGCAGGCGCGTTTGCACGCTTTGGGCGATGCCAATGTACGCGACGCGGCAGTGGTGGCGATGGACAACTTAACGGGCGAAGTGTTGGCGTATGTCGGCTCGTCGGGCGCAATGTCGGACGCGGGACAGGTGGATCATGCGCGAGCGCTGCGCCAGGCGGGTTCGGCGCTCAAGCCTTTTTTGTATGCCCAGGCGATTGGGCAGCAGCGCATCACGGCCGCATCACTGTTGGAGGACAGCCCGCTGAATCTGTCGACCGGCGCGGGCCTGTATATCCCCCGCAACTACGATGCGCATTTTGCGGGCTGGGTCAGCGTCCGTACGGCGTTGGCTGCATCGCTCAATATCCCGGCCGTGCGTACGCTCATGATGGTGACACCCGATGCGTTTGCGCGTCGGCTGGTGGCGCTTGGACTGCCGTTGACGCATCATGGTGATTACTACGGCTATAGCCTTGCTTTGGGTAGTGCGGATGTCACGTTGCTGACGCTTACCAATGCGTATCGCGCGCTGGCGAATCTGGGGGATTTCAGCCTGCCGCGATATCGTGCGCAGGCGGGTGGGCAGGATGACGTGTTCGCGCACCGGCAGGTGGGTACCCCTGGCGAGGCGTGGATCGTGGGCGATATTCTGTCCGACCGCCAGGCCCGTGCACGTACATTCGGGCTCGACAGCCCGCTGTCCACGCCATTCTGGACCGCGGTCAAAACGGGGACTAGCAAGGACATGCGCGATAACTGGTGCATAGGGTGGTCGTCGCGCTACACCGTAGGCGTATGGGTGGGCAACAGCGGTGGCGCCAGCATGCGGGACGTCTCGGGCGTATCGGGGGCGGGGCCGATCTGGCATGACGTCATGGCAGCCCTGCATAGGCATCAGCGCAGTGATCAACGGGGCCCGCCGGCGTCGGTCACGCGCCAGCCGGTGACGTTCGAAGAGCGTCTCGAACCGTCCAGAATAGAAGCGTTTGTGGGTGATACCGCGGTGAGCCGGGTTGCATTGGCGGAGCGCGCATCCGCATCCGGTCCCGCATATGTGCGGATCGAACAGCCAGCGGACGGCGCCTTGCTTGCCCTCGATCCCGACATACCGCCGGCGCGCCAGTGGCTGCGACTGCAGGCGCGCGCAGAAACAGGGGGCGATACGGGTAGGCTGCTGTGGCGGGTCAATGGACGGGTGATTGGCGAAGGCACGAGTGCGCGTTGGCAGCCTACACCGGGCAGCCATAGGGTCGAGCTTGCGGATGCAGCAGGCCGCCGCCTGGATGTTGTCCAGATCACGATACGTGGCCTTCCAGGCACAGTGCGTGCTGATTCGATCGATGAAATGACATTTGATGCAATACACTCTAATTTTGTAGAGTAAATTGATAGACTTTGTGCCGATCCGGAATCCGCAGCCGCGGCATACCCAACCGTCACTCATAGCAGGGGAGAAGCGATGAAATCCATACGTACTTTGAGCCGTCTCGCGGCACCGTTGGGTCTGGTTATTCTGGCAGCTTGCCAAACACCGGCTCAGAAGACGGCGACGGCGCCTGCTGCGGCAGACACGACGGCCCCTGCATCCGCACAGCAGCAACCCGCACCGCAGCCTGCCGCGCGCCAGGGTGCTCCTGTCGCTGTGTTTCTTGCCGACACCGCGGTGCAAACGGGCTGGACGCCCGTTGATATTCCGGATGGCAAGCTGTACGTCAATCCCCAGCCGGTCATCACGCGCGCCGATCTGAGCGGCGTGCAGGCAGGCACCAACAAGGCGGGGGATGGCCTGCTGGCACTGGGCCTGAACGAAGAAGGCAAGCGCAAGATCGTCGATATAACCACCAAGAATCCGAACAAACGACTAGCGCTGGTAGTGGGCCGCACGATGCTGGCGGCGCCCGGTTATTCCACGCCTGTCAATACCGAACACTTGGTATTTGTGGTTGGTACTGAGCAGAACGCAACCGCAGCGGCGCGTGCTATTGCCGGTGTGCCGCAGGATGGCTCCGGGGATGCTGGCGCGCAGACGGCGCCTGCGCAGCCTGACAGCAAGGCGCCCGCCGGCGGCGGGGCCTCGACAACGCCCGTCCGGTAGCCTGGATCGTGTCGGCGGAATTAGCCATACCGGCGCTCGAACGTACACTGGTTCTCGGATTCAAGAGTCTCGTGTGGTTGAACGGCTTGGGCATTGCAGCAATCACCCTCTGTTCGGCCGGTGTGGTGCAGCTCGATATTGCGACGATCTGGCTGCGCTTTCCGCTTGCCCTGTTTCTGTCAGGGTTGGCGCTTGGGCTGCTGGGGTTGCTGTGGTCGTATCCTTTGCAGAGCAGCTTGGCCGCGCGGCTCGCAAGTGGGCGTCGCCCTAAACTCTATTGGGTACCCATGCTCTGTACCACGCTTGCGTATCTTCTGAGCCTCGTCATGTTTGCCGGCGGCTGTTGGTTCTTCCAATTGCTGCTCGAATCGCTCCAGACATACTAGCTGGGTCGCGAGCCGCCGACACCCGGCTGTGTAGGTGCGTCGGCTATCTTGTTGTTTTAATGTGCGACATGCAGAAAACACTCGCACTGCAAGCGCGAAAAAAATAAACTATACGCACTGCGTATAGTTTATTTTCCCAACAGGATTCTTATCATGACCGTATCGCAACAGGTGTTCCTGCGCGACGCCATGCGCCGTCTCAACCTGACCCGGGACGTTTTTGCTGGCCGTATCGGCGTCAAGCGCCGTGCTCTGGATACTTGGCTGTTGCCCGAAGGCTCCCAGGAATTCCGCCCCATGCCTGAGGTGGTCAGCCGTTTCGTCACCGAAATCGTCGAAAACGAAGCCTTGCTGCAAAAGTATGCCGAGCGCGCGCAGTCGGGCCCGCTGCGCACCCGCATCGCGTATGAAGGCAAGCACCAGTTGCTGTCAGTGGATCAGTTCACGCGCGAATCCGTGGAGGAGTTGTTCCGCATCGCCGACCAGATGCAGCCCATCGCACGTCGCCAGAAAGTATCGCGCGTGCTTGAGGGCGCTGTCCTGGGTAACTTGTTTTTCGAAGCAAGTACACGTACGCGCGTCAGCTTTGGAGCGGCTTTCTGCCGCTTGGGTGGTTCGGTGTGCGACACCACCGGCTTCACATTCTCATCCATGGCCAAGGGCGAATCCATCTACGACACCAGCCGCGTGATGAGCGGCTACGTCGATGCCATGGTGATACGCCATCCCGAAAAAGGTTCTGTGGCAGAATTTGCCGCGGCCACCAACATCCCTGTTGTCAATGGTGGTGATGGCCCAGGCGAGCACCCCAGCCAGGCCCTGCTCGACCTGTACACCATCCTCACCGAGTTTTCGCGCTTGGGCAAGCTGTTGGATGGCGCGCATATCGCCATGGCGGGCGACCTGAAATATGGGCGTACCGTACACTCGCTGATCAAGCTGCTGGCCTTGTACCGCGGCCTGAAATTCACGCTGATCTCGCCGCCTGGCCTGGAGATGCCCGATTACATCGTCGAACAGGCGGGTAAGAATGGCCACGTCATCGAGCAAACCCATTCCCTCGAACAGGGCCTGCGCGGTGCGGACGTAATCTATGCCACACGCGTCCAGAAAGAGCGCTTTTCATCGGAAGAGCAGGCGGCGGGTTATACGGCCGATTTCCAGGTCAACAAGGCGATCATTGATCAGTGCTGCGGGCCGGATGTGATCGTGATGCACCCGCTGCCGCGCGATAGCCGCGAAGGCGCCAACGATCTGAGCGTGGACTTGAATCATGACCCGCGCCTAGCCATTTTCCGCCAGACCGACAACGGCATCCCGGTGCGCATGGCTATTTTTGCAGTGCTGTTGGGGGTGGAAGGCTTGGTGCAGCACTCGCTGCGCGATGTCACGTGGAGCCCCCCTTCACACATAGGCCCCGACGACAGCGTGTTCCACGGGCTGGATTAACCCCGCCAGTGGTAGTACGGCAAGGCTCCCTCACGCAGCCTTGCGTTCGCCGCCCAGCGCCTCGACCAGGTCGTCGATCAGCCGAGCCAGTTCGCCGGTCATGAGGGTGAAGTCCGAATCAAATTGTTCGGCATCGTTCAGCCCGGCGCTTTCCTGGCCTTCCTTGATCACGTCCAGCGGCGCAAGCCGCTTGATGTCCAGCCCCTCAGTAAGCACAAATGACACCCGATCGGCCCAGGTAAGCGCGAGGCGCGTGCACTGTTTGCCGGCCTGGACGTGTTTGCGCACATCATCGATCTCCACAGCCTGGCGCACATAGCGCACCGCAGCGCCGCTGTCGCTGGTGGAGCGAAGTTCAGTATCCTGGTCGATGGAAAAGCCGGCAGGTGGTTCGTCGCCGATCAGCCAATTGGTCATGGCAGCGGCGGGTGACTGCTCCACATGCAAAGGTGTAACCGGGAAGGTGTCGAGCGACTTGGCCAGCAGGCCCAGCACCTCGTCGCTTTTTGCTGACGCTGCGGCGTCGATCACCAGCCAATGATTGCGGGTATCGAGCCAGACGCGGGTGTCGCGGTACACACTGAAGGCCTTGGGCAACAGCTCGTCAGTGACTTGCTCTTTGATTTCCTTCATTTGTTTGCGGCCGGGCTTGAAGCCTTGCTGCTCTTCAATTTCCAGCGCCTTGGCCTTGGCCACCTGGTTGATCACAGTGGTAGGCAGAAGCTTTTTTTCAGCCCGCAGGCTCAGCATGTATTGGCCGTTTTGCGTGTAAACCAACCCGCTGTCCTCGCGCGGCGCGATCCAGCCCAGGCTTTGCATGTCGCGGCTGCCGCTAGGGCGGAAAGCCTGTTTGGCCAGTGCCGCTTCAAGCGTATCGGGGGTGCATTTCCAGGAAGGGGCCAGGCGATAGATCTTGAGATTCTTGAACCACATATATTGCTTCGTGAGGGACGGCCGCGCTGATGCAACCATGCGGGGCGGCGCGCGGACGGCCGTGAAAGGGAAAGGGCGATTGTAAGCCCAATCGGTTGGACAAAAAAATGGCCCGGCATGCCGAAGCATGGGGGCCAACAGGGAACACACTGAGCTGTGCACAAAAAGCTCGCGGGGGGCACAGCACAGGTGATAAAAAGAACCACCTGGCCAGACCGGGGGATCAGACGTCGGGCGTTGAAACGGTGGTGCTCTCTATGGGATGCATTCTACGGAGCAATCGCTGACGTCCGCCTGAATCGGCGCATGAATATCAGGGGGCTGCGTCCCGGGCTCGGCGGTCGATGCCGATGCCAGGAGGAGACCGTTTACGCATTGATATCGTTGCGATGGGTTTCTTTCACGCACGACATGCCCACGGCCAATGTAATGAGCGCGATCACGATGGGGTACCAGAGCCCATAGTAGATATCGCCCGTTGCAGCCACCAAGGCGAATGCGGCCGGTGGCAGAAAACCGCCGAACCAGCCATTGCCGATATGGTAGGGCAGGCTCATCGATGTATAGCGTATATGGGTGGGGAACATCTCCACCAGCATGGCGGCAATGGGGCCGTAGACCATAGTGACCAGTATCACCAGCAGGGTCAGCAGCAGTACAACCATGGCGTAGTTGATCTGGCTTGGATCAGCCTTGGCGGGATAACCGTGGCTGCGTATGGCGTCAGTCAGCTGGCGCCCCAGCAGGTTTGAACGGGCGGCGAATTCAGCCTTGCTCAGTGTGGCCCCCTCGAAAGACTCGAATACGTCCTGGCCGATATGCGCACGTGCAATGGTACCCGGCGGGGCAGTGACGTTGGTGTAGTTCACCGCATTGCGGGCCATGA
Organism: Pusillimonas sp. TS35; assembly: GCF_009857885.1. Classification (GTDB taxonomy): domain Bacteria; phylum Pseudomonadota; class Gammaproteobacteria; order Burkholderiales; family Burkholderiaceae_B; genus Allopusillimonas; species Allopusillimonas lactea. The sequence continues at coordinate 484,012 of NZ_WWER01000001.1, forward strand.
AGGCCTTGAGGATATCGCATGAGCTGGTGAATGCCGTCGTGCCCACCGGATTGAATTGAAAAGAGCACGCCTGCGGGTCGGCCACGATGGTGACCGGTGCGTTGCCCAGGGCGCGTTCCAGGGCCGGATTGGCAAAGTGCGTAAGGCCCTTGAAAACCGGAAAATACACCAGCGCGGCCAACAGGCAACCCGTCATGATGATGGGTTTGCGGCCGATGCGATCCGACAGCGCGCCGAATATCACAAAAAAAGGTGTTCCCAGCAGCAATGCCAGGCCGATCATGATGCTGGCGGTGTTGGCCTCGATGGCCAACGTCTTGGTCAGGAAGAACAGGGCGTAGATTTGCCCGGTGTACCACACTACGGCCTGGCCCGCGGTCAGGCCGAACAGGGCGAACAGCACGCGCTTGAGATTGCTCCAACGCCCAAAGGATTCACGAATGGGGGCTTTGGAGCCTTTGCCTTCCTCTTGCATTCGGCGAAACGCGGGCGACTCGTTCAAGCGCATCCGGATCCACACTGAGATGACGAGCAGGATGGCGGAAATAAGAAAAGGAACCCGCCACCCCCAGCGCAGGAATGCATCTTCGCCCAGCGTGGCCCGAAACCCCAGCACGACAAGCAGTGACAGGAACAGCCCCATGGTTGCTGTAGTCTGTATCCAGCCAGTATAGAAACCGCGCCGGTGTTGAGGCGCGTGCTCGGCCACGTAGGTGGCCGCGCCGCCGTACTCGCCGCCCATTGCCAAGCCTTGCAGCAGACGCAGGCCGACCAGGATGGCGGGCGCCGCCATCCCGATTGAGGTGTAAGAGGGCAGCACACCCACCAGAAACGTGGACATCCCCATGATCAGAATAGTGATCAGGAATGTGTACTTGCGGCCGACGAGGTCGCCGAGCCGCCCGAACACCAGAGCGCCGAAAGGCCGTACGGCGAACCCAGCGGCAAAGGCGAGCAAAGCAAAAACGAACCCGGCGGTAGGATTGACCCCGGAAAAGAAATGCCGGGCAATGACAGCCGCGAGTGAACCGTACAGGTAAAAGTCGTACCACTCGAACACCGTGCCTAGCGACGAGGCAAAGACGACGCGCCGTTCCTGGTGTGTCATCGGGCGCATACTGTCGTCTGGCGCGGGTGCGTTCTGCGCGGACGAGTAGGTGTTCATCTGGAGCTCGCGGGCATCATAGGGCATAGACATTGGCTGGGAAGGGCGCTCAGGGATCATGGGCACAGGCCCCGACTATTGCCGCCGGGCGGAGCGGCCTGTTCATGCGTAATCACGCCGCATGGCTTCAATACGGCTGAAGGTGATGCGTATGCAAGTACCCTGGGTGACAGGCATGAAGGCCGCGCTGGCCTGGTGAAGGTCGGCGATCTCCTTGACAATGGACAAACCCAGGCCGCTGCCGTCGCGGCCGCTGCCCAGCACCCGATAAAAGCGGTCGAAAACATGCTGTTGTTCGTCGAGCGGGATGCCAGGGCCCGAATCGCGAACTTCGAGATAGGCGGAAAGGGCGTCGCCGCCAATACGCACCGTGACACTGCCGCCCTCGGGGGTGTAGACGATGGCGTTCTCGATCAAGTTGCTGATCAACTCCGTCAGCATCAGGCGATCGCCGTTGATCAACGCGGGTTGCGGGGATTGTTCCAGGCCAAGGTCGATGTGCCGGCCAATCGCGTTTTCGACCCAGTGTGTGGTTTGTGTCGCCGCCAGCGAGTTCAGATCAATCTCTTCAGCACCCAGGCGTGTACGGGCTTCGGCGCTTTCCGCCCGCGCCAGTGTCAACAACTGGTTGACCAAGCGGGTGGCGCGCTCGGACCCGCGCACCAGTTGGCGAAGGCTGTCGTGTTTTTTTTCAGTGCTGTCTTCGCGCAAGGCTAGCTCGGCCTGCGTGCGCATGCCCGCCAGCGGTGTTTTGAGCTGATGCGCGGCATTGGAAACGAACCTGCGCTGGCCGTCGCTGGCGGCCGCCAACCGGGCGAGCAGGCTGTTCATGGCTGCGATCAGGGGCACGATCTCCGCCGGTGCGAGTTCGGCGCTGATGGGCGAGGTGTCGTTGGCGCGGCGGGCGCGTATCCGCTCTTGCAGAATACTGAGCGGCTCCAGGCCTTGGGTCAGGCCCAGGCCGGCAAGCAGCGCGGCCAGCGGCAGCACGATAAGCTGGGGCGTCAGCATGCCAGTGAGAATCTCCTGCTGCAGCGTTGCCCGCATCTCGTTCGATTGTGCCACCACGGTCAGGAATGGCATGCCCGTGATGTCGCGCCCGCCCCAAAGGTAGGCGACGCGTATGCTTTGCCCCTGGTATGTATCATTGCGCAGTTGGATCCGGTCTTCGTCGTAGGTCCAGTTGTCAGGCAGCGGGATGTCGCTGTTGCCGCCCAGAGAGTGCCCATTCGCATCGCGGATCTCCCAGCGGATGATGTGTTCGGTGTCCCCCTGCAGGATGGTGATGGCCGAAGGCGGCAGGCGCAGCCCGTTCAGAATGGCCTGGCGTTCGACTTCATGCCGCAGCATGCGCAGGTGGTCAGATAGCGTGCGGTCGTAGGGCGCGTTGGCGATGTTCTGGGCGATGAAGTAGGTAATCACCAGGCCGATGCTCCAGAGCAGGAACAAAGGGCCGAACATCCAAACGATGATTTTGTTGAGCAGCGAGCGGTGGGTCCGTCGCCTTGGCCCGCTGAACCAGCGCCGTCTTGCCGCAGCCTGGTCTTCGGTGCGTTCGAGAATGTCAGGATCGATCAGCATGCGCGGCGACGGTCACTGTACCGGTGTGGCGGTACAGTGTTCGGGTTCTAGGTAGTAGCCCAGGCCACGCACCGTCACGATGCGGGCGCCGCTGGGCTCGATTTTTTTGCGCAGACGGTGCACATACACTTCGATGGCATTGGGTGTGACCTCTTCGTCCCATTCGCACAGCAGGTCAACGAATTGATTCTTGCTGATCATGCGCCCGCAACGCGAGAGCAGGATCTCCAGCAGCCCGGTTTCCCGGGCCGAAAGCTCCAGCGGCTGGCCGTTGATGCTGGCCATGCGGCCATTCAGGTCGAAGGCCAGACCCTTGTGCACCAGCACCGTGCCCGCGCGCCCCGCGCTGCGCCGAGTAAGCGCGCGCACACGGGCCTCGAGTTCGGTCAGCGCGAAAGGTTTCGCCATGTAGTCGTCGGCACCAAGGTCCAGGCCCGTTACCCGTTGCTCCACCGCGTCGGCGGCCGTTAGAATGAGTACCGGAATCGGCGTGTTGCGAAGGCGAAGCTGGCGCAGCACGGCCAAGCCATGCATCCGAGGAAGGTCCAGGTCAAGAATCAGCAGGTCGAAGGCCTGCAACTGCAGGGCAGAATCGGCGCTGCGGCCGTCGTTGACCACATCCACCGTGTAGCCGTCGTAGCGCAGCGAGCGCGAAAGCCCGTCGGCCAGGATACTGTCGTCTTCTGCAATCAGGATGCGCATGGCATGTCAGGGCGTGGCCCTCGCAGTCGGAAACAGCCCTCCGCAGGTGTGCACGCATCGGCGGAAGGGTTTGCCTCATTCTGGCACGTATGCCGCTGGCGAGCCAGTCAGGGATAACGATGGATATCTGTCTATACATACAGTACAATCTGATGCAATAATTGTTCTATTCTGTGTGCCCAGTGGGCAGCCAACAGGTAAAGCTTCTCGTTGGCGCTGCGTCGAGCAACCCGTTCCACTCAGTTATCGGGCGCCGCATGCGGCGGCGCTCCTCCAGTATTTATGCCTCTTTAGCCAAGGATCCTATGGACGACAAAAACAGCAAAGCCGCCAGCGAACGCAGCAAGGCGCTCGCCGCAGCCCTATCCCAGATCGAAAAGCAGTTCGGTAAGGGGTCGGTCATGCGTTATGGCGACGACTCGGTCGAGCACGACATCCAGGTGGTTTCCACTGGCTCGCTCGGGCTGGATATCGCCCTGGGCGTAGGCGGTTTACCGCGCGGGCGCGTCATCGAAATCTATGGCCCTGAATCCTCGGGCAAAACTACGCTCACGCTGCAGGTCATTGCCGAAATGCAGAAGATAGGCGGCACGTGCGCCTTCATCGACGCCGAGCATGCGCTCGACGTCCAGTACGCCAACAAGCTTGGCGTCAATCTGTCCGATCTGCTTATTTCCCAGCCCGATACCGGCGAACAGGCCCTCGAAATCACCGACGCGCTGGTGCGCTCGGGTTCCGTCGATCTCATCGTGGTCGACTCCGTCGCCGCCCTGGTTCCCAAGGCCGAAATCGAAGGCGACATGGGCGACTCCCTGCCGGGCTTGCAGGCCCGGCTCATGAGCCAGGCGCTGCGCAAACTCACCGCCACCATCAAGCGCGCCAATTGCATGGTCATCTTCATCAACCAGATCCGCATGAAGATCGGCGTCATGTTCGGCAACCCCGAAACCACCACCGGCGGCAACGCGCTCAAGTTCTACTCCTCCGTGCGTCTCGACATCCGCCGTATCGGCGCCATCAAGAAGGGCGATGAGATCGTCGGCAACGAAACCCGCGTCAAGGTTGTCAAGAACAAGGTCGCGCCACCCTTCAAGCAAGCAGAGTTCGACATCATGTACGGCGCCGGCATTTCGCGCGAAGGCGAAATCATCGATCTGGGCGTGCAGGCTGGCATTGTCGACAAGGCGGGGGCCTGGTTCAGCTACAACGGTACGCGTATTGGTCAAGGCAAGGACAACGTGCGCGAGTATCTCAAAGAGCGCCCAGAGCTCGCCTTCGAAATCGAAAACCGCGTGCGCGATCAGCTTGGTGTTGCACCGCTGGCGGCGCCTTTGGTGAAGCCTTTGGCCAAACCAGTGTCGGCCACCAGCGAAGCCGGGGCTGAAGACTGATACCGGCTGGGGCGGTCGCCATGTGTCCGGGTTCCGACGACGATTTCGAAACCATGGCGCCAAAACCGGTGGCGCCCGTCACCGGTGTACGCAGTATCCAAGCTGTTGCTCGCGGTGCCGCCCAATCGCAGCAACCGCAGCGGGGGCAGCAGTCCCCGCAGTTGCAAGAGCGGCAACGATCGCAACAGCCGCAAACGCAGCAAGAGCCAGATGCAAGGGCAAGCAGGCGTGCCGGCATTAGCCTGAAAGGGCGCGCCATTGGCTATCTTTCCCGGCGCGAGCACTCGCGCCTCGAATTGCAGCGCAAGCTCGCGCCGTATATCGACGCCGACGATCCCGAAGCACTAAAACGCGTGCTCGATGAACTCGAGCGCGAAGGCTGGCTGTCCGATACGCGCTTTGCACAAAGCCTGGTGCATCGTCGCGCGGGCCGTTTGGGCGCTCGCCGTGTTCTACAAGAACTACGCCAGCATGGCGTGGCCGACGACACGCTGGCCGAGGTTGGCGATACTCTGCGCGATTCAGAATGCCAGCGTGCCCGCGATGTCTGGCAAAAAAAGTTTGGCCAGCGGCCCGCCAATGCTAAAGACTACGCGCGCCAGTATCGTTTTCTTGCGTCCCGTGGCTTTCCGGTCGATATCGTTCGCCGCCTTCTGGGTGATGTGCCCTACGGCGACTGACCCACCCGCGCGGGCGTGTTGTTCAACGGGCGGCTTTGATCCCATTCAGCGTCTTGAAGCATGTGTCGCGTGCCTGCTTCACGAATGCCTGCACGTAATCCGATTGCGCATCTTCGATACGCGTTGCGGCATAGAGCGTGCGCCACACCCCTTGCTCTCCCAGACGACAGGTGCGCAGCCAGTCTTGGCCCAAGTACTCGGTAAGTGCCCAGTTGGGCAAGGCGGCCACGCCGCGTTGGCTGGCCACCAACTGTACGATCATGGGGGTTAGCTCCGCCTTGCGTATGGCGGCGGGCTCAACGCCGGCTGGGTCAAGGAACACGGTAAACACATCCATGCGCTGGCGGTCTACCGGGTAAGTGATCAGCATCTGGTCGGCAAGCTGCTGAGGCTCGATGTACCGATACTGTGACAGCGGGTTGCCCGCCGCTACAGCCAGTACCAGTTCGTAGCGAAACAGCGGCAGGTATTCCACCGCTTCCATGGGTTGGGGGTCCGAGGTCACCACCACATCGAGGTCGCCGCGCAGCAGCGCAGGCAGCGGGGCAAAAGAAAACGCCGCCGACAAGTCCAGCTCAACTTCAGGCCAGTCGTGGCGAAATGCGTCCAGTGCTGGCATCAGCCACTGAAAGCACGAGTGACAGTCAATCGCCAGATGCAAACGGCCGCTGCGTCCAGCGGCGAGTCGCTGCAACTCGCGCTCTACCGCTCTGATTCGCGGTAACACGTCATCAGCCACCGCCAGGATGCGCAAACCTGCGGTCGTCAGCCGCGCAGGGCGGGTGCGACGGTTCAGTAGGGGCGTTTTCAGCCGTACTTCGAGATCACGCAGTTGATGCGACAGGGCGGATTGCGTCACATGCAGCCGCTCTGCGGCTTCCTGCAAACTGCCTCCGTCGCGGATGGCGGCCAGTGTTTCGAGATGGCGTATTTCAAGCATTGGTCAACAGAAGAAACAGCGTTGGAAGGGGAAGCGTATCGATAGCATCCGTCGGTTATCCGCCGGTGCAGGCGAGATGCAGGGAGCCGGCCCTGGAGGGACAGCATAGCGCTGCGCTGGCGCGGATACTGCTATGTGCCAATGCAGCTATGCCAACGCCGCTTCCGGCGAACGGAAACTCAGCCGAGTGATATGACAGGTATTTTATATGAAATTCATTCATTGTAAGAATGTTGGGTTTGATTTTGATTCAAATAAAGCAGCCGGCACAATGATGTTCTTCGCAAAACAAATTCATTCAGCAAGGGTTTTTCATGATTACCACTCATAATCTTGGTTTTCCACGCATTGGTGCGCAGCGTGAGCTCAAGCGCGCGCTCGAAGCGTATTGGGCGGGGGAGCGCACACTCGAAGCCCTGGAGGCCGAAGGCCGCGCATTGCGCGCCCATCACTGGGCGTTGCAGGCCGAGGCGGGCCTGGCCTATGTGCCGGTGGGCGATTTTGCCTGGTACGACCATATTCTTGAATGGACGACTCTGCTGGGTGCGGTGCCTGCGCGTTTCGGCCAGCCGGATGGCGAGTCTGTAGGGCTGGACACGTTGTTTCGCATGGGGCGGGGCAGGGCGCCCACAGGCAGGCCGGCGCCCGCCTGCGAAATGACCAAATGGTTCGACACTAACTACCACTACATCGTCCCCGAACTCACGCCAGGCCAGTCCTACCGCATCGCACGCAGCTATCTGTTCGACCAAGTGCGTGAGGCGCAGGCAGCTGGCCACAGCCCCAAGCCGGTGATTCCGGGCCCCTTGACCTGGCTTTGGCTGGGCAAGGGCGATGCCTACACCGGCGGGCCTGGAGACAGCGCCAAGCTGGCATTGCTCGATGCGCTTTTGCCTGTCTATGCCGAGGTGTTGGCAACACTGCATGCATTAGGCGTGCAGTGGCTGCAGATCGACGAGCCCATTCTTGCGCTCGATCTGCCCGACGCCTGGCGCGAAGCATATGCCCGCGTCTACACAACCCTGGCTGGCGGCCAAGGGCTGCGTCCGCGCATTCTGCTGGCTACATACTTCGGCCCGCTCGGCGATAACGCCAGCGTATTGCGCGGTTTGCCGGTCGATGGCGTGCATATTGACCTGGTGCGTGGTGCCGGCCAACTTGACCAGGTTCTCGATGTTATCGAGCGCGAGCAGGTACTCTCGCTGGGGCTCATCGACGGCCGCAACATCTGGCGTACCGATCTGGATCGCGCCGCGCGGATTGCCGGCGACGCCCTGTCGCGTCATGGGGACAGGCTCTGGCTCGCGCCGTCCTGCTCCCTGTTGCATGTGCCGGTTGATCTCCAGCACGAAACCGCCCTTGATCCCGAACTCAAGAGCTGGCTGTCGTTCGCCGTCCAGAAACTGGATGAGCTTCGGCTGCTCGCCGCGCTCGCGGCCGGCGACACTGATCAGCAAGTTCAGCAGGCCTTGCAGGGGCAGCGCGATGCGCTGGCAGCCCGCGCAGCATCACCGCGTATCCATAACAAAACTGTCCAGGAGCGCATGGCGCAATCCGACGCCTTGTCGCGTGAGCGCCCCCCCTTCGCGGGCCGCATCGCGCAGCAGCAGCGCAAGCTGGGGCTGCCTGCATTCCCAACCACTACGATTGGATCCTTCCCGCAAACCACTGAAATCCGAAAGGCGCGACGCGACTGGAAGCAGGGTGCCATCAATGATGGCGCGTACGAAAAAGCGATGCGCGAAGAAATCGAGCTAGTCATCCGTTTCCAGGAAAAAATCGGTCTTGATGTGTTGGTTCATGGTGAACCCGAGCGCAACGACATGGTCGAGTACTTTGGCGAACTGCTTGGCGGTTTCGCGTTCACGCAAAATGGTTGGGTGCAAAGCTATGGCTCGCGCTGCGTAAAGCCGCCAGTGATCTTCGGCGATGTGGCGCGTCCCGCGCCCATGACAGTCGGCTGGTCTGCCTATGCCCAGTCGCTCACGCAACGACCGGTCAAGGGCATGCTGACCGGGCCAGTCACGATTCTGCAGTGGTCGTTTGTGCGCGACGACCAGCCGCGTGCAACCACGTGCCGCCAATTGGCGCTGGTGCTGCGTGATGAGGTGCAAGATCTCGAGGCGGCGGGCATCGGTGTCATCCAGATCGATGAGCCGGCTTTCCGCGAGGGGCTGCCGCTGCGCCGTGACGATTGGCAATCTTATCTGGACTGGGCTGTCGACTGCTTCCGCCTGTCCACCGGCGGCGTCAAGGACGATACACAGATCCATACCCATATGTGCTATTCCGAGTTCAATGACATCATTGCGTCCATCGCGGCGATGGATGCCGACGTCATTACAATCGAGACGTCGCGCTCCAACATGGAACTGCTGGGCGCCTTCGAAGATTTCCACTACCCGAACGATATCGGGCCCGGTGTCTATGACATACATTCGCCCAATGTGCCGCGGCTGGACTGGATGGTCGATCTTATGCGCAAGGCGGCGACAAGGCTGCCCGCCGAACGCCTCTGGGTCAACCCGGATTGTGGCCTGAAAACACGTGCCTGGCCCGAAACCGAGGCTGCGCTCACCGCGATGGTCGAAGCGGCAAAGACACTGCGTTATACTTAGCAGGTTTGCACTTGTGAAGTGTTGTTTTGTAAATGCCGCTGCCCCCCTCCGAGACCGCACGCGAGCCTCTCCATTCGCGATCCATCCGCGTGAATTCGTTCGCCCGGGCGGACGGCCTCTGGGATCTCGAGGCTGAACTCATCGACGTCAAGGCATACGACTTCCCGCTCCGGGGCGGCGCGACGCATCGCGCCGGCGACCCCATCCACCACATGCATCTGCGCATCACGATCGATGAGAACTTCACGATCGTCGATGCCGCCGCGGCTTATGATGCCGCCCCCTATGGGCCGCACTGCATGGCCATCGAGCCGGATTACCATGATCTCATTGGTATGAACCTGCTGCGCAACTTCCGCGATGCGGTCAAGGCGCGTTTCGGCAGGGTAGCCGGCTGTACACACATGAGCGAGCTGACGTATGTGCTGCCCACCGCGGCGGTACAGACCATGGCCAACCGGCGCCGCCAGGAAGCCCAAAGGCCTGACGCCCGGCGCCCGTTCCAGCTCGACGGTTGCCATGCGCTAAGCGTCGAAGGTGAGGTGGTAAGGCAGTATTACCCCAAGTGGTATGTCACTCCGGCGGCAGAAACAAAATGCGAGTAGGCAACATCCAACCACGCGCCTTGCTGTGATCCGGCATAGGCGCGTTTTCCGTAATTTCCACGTTCTGACAGGTAACAAATGAAAATTCACGAGTATCAAGGCAAGGAACTGCTGAAGAAGTTTGGCGTCACCGTGCCGCGCGGGATTCCTGCTTTTTCGGTCGAAGAAGCAGTCGCCGCGGCGGAGAAGCTGGGCGGCCCAGTGTGGGTGGTGAAGGCCCAGATTCACGCGGGCGGCCGCGGCAAGGGCGGCGGCGTGAAGCTGGCTCGTTCCATCGACGAAGTCCGTCAGCTTTCCTCCGAGATCCTCGGCATGCAGCTGATCACGCACCAGACCGGTCCGGAAGGCCAGAAGGTGGGCCGCCTGTTGATCGAAGAAGGCGCCGACATCAAGAAGGAATACTACGTGGGTATCGTGACCGACCGCGCTTCGCAGCGTGTGTGCGTCATGGCATCGAGCGAAGGCGGCATGGAAATCGAAGTGGTTGCCGAAGAATCGCCCGAGAAAATCCTGAAGGTATTTGTCGATCCCAAGACTGGCCTCACCGACGCCGAGGCTGCCCAGTTGGCTCGCGGCATTGGCGTGCCCGAAGCTTCGGTTGCCAAGGCTGGCGCCGAATTCCAGAAGTTGTACAAGGCTTACTGGGACACTGATGCGTCCTTAGCCGAAATCAACCCGCTCATCCTCACGGGTTCGGGCGACATCATCGCCCTGGACGCCAAGTTCAACTTCGACTCCAACGCCCTGTATCGTCACCCCGAGATCGTCGAGTACCGCGACCTGGCCGAAGAAGACCCATCCGAAGTCGAAGCCAGCAAGTTCGGCCTGGCATACATCCAGCTCGACGGCAACATCGGCTGCCTGGTGAACGGCGCCGGTCTGGCCATGGCTACCATGGATACCATCAAGCTGTTCGGCGGCGAGCCGGCCAACTTCCTGGATGTCGGCGGCGGTGCGACGGCTGAGAAGGTCACCGAAGCTTTCAAGATCATGCTGGCCAACAAGGGCGTCAAGGCTATCTTGGTTAACATCTTCGGCGGCATTATGCGTTGCGACGTCATTGCCGAAGGCGTCATCGCCGCATGCAAGGCCGTGAACCTTACCGTTCCTCTGGTCGTGCGCATGAAGGGCACCAACGAAGAGCTGGGCAAGAAGCTGCTGGCGGAATCCGGCCTGCCCATCATCAGCGCCGACACCATGGCCGAAGCGGCCACCAAGGTCGTTGCCGCCGCCAAATAAGAATTCTGAGGATTTGTAAATGTCGATTCTGATCAACAAAGACACCAAAGTCATCACGCAGGGTATTACCGGCAAGACCGGCCAGTTCCACACCCACATGTGCCGCGAATACGCCAACGGCAGAAACCAGTTCGTCGCCGGCGTGCATCCCAAGAAAGCAGGCGAAAACTTCGAAGGCGTGCCCATCTACGCCAGCGTGAAAGAAGCCAAGGAAGCCACTGGCGCAACCGTTTCGGTGATCTACGTGCCGCCCGCGGGCGCTGCCGCCGCCATCTGGGAGGCCGTCGACGCCGACCTGGACCTGGTCATTTGCATCACCGAAGGCATCCCTGTACGTGACATGCTGGAAGTACGCAACCGCATGCGCGACGAAAACAAGAAAACTCTGCTGCTGGGTCCCAACTGCCCTGGGCTTATCACGCCCGACGAGCTCAAGATTGGCATCATGCCTGGCCACATCTCCAAGAAGGGTCGCATTGGCGTGGTCAGTCGTTCGGGCACCCTCACATACGAAGCCGTGGCGCAGCTCACCGAGCTGGGCCTGGGCCAGTCAACCGCAGTTGGTATTGGCGGCGATCCCATCAACGGCCTGAAGCACATTGATGTGCTCAAGTTGTTCAACGATGATCCCGACACCGACGCTGTCGTGATGATCGGCGAAATCGGCGGGCCCGACGAAGTCGAGGCGGCACGCTGGGCCAAAGACAACATGAAGAAGCCAGTGGTCGGCTTCATCGCAGGTGTTACGGCGCCGGCCGGCAAGCGCATGGGCCACGCCGGTGCCTTGATCTCGGGCGGCGACGACACGGCTGACGCCAAGCTGAAGATCATGGAAGAATGCGGTATCCGCACCACGCGCGATCCTTCCGAAATGGGCCGCCTGCTTAAGTCGGTGCTGTAGTCATTGGTACTGCCGGGGCGCCGTGCGCGTACCGGCAAACACATAATATCGGGGGCGGAAAGCTCGGCATCGGCCGTACCCCGATACACGCAACACCTGCAGCATCCTGTGGTGGCGCCTGCCCTGTAGCGGGGCGCCGCCACAGGCTTTTCATTGCCTTTAATGAAGGGGGATCTTCATCTTAGGACACATGAAACATGGATGTCGGTTCCACTCAGTTCTGGTTGGCCCTGCTTGAAATCATCTGGGTCAATATCCTGCTCTCTGGCGACAACGCCGTCGTCATCGCCCTTGCGGCACGCTCGCTTCCCCCCAATCAACAGCGCATGGCCATTGGTTTTGGTTCTACGGGCGCCATTGTGCTGCGCATTATCCTCACCATTGTGGCGGCCAAGCTGCTGCTCCTGCCCTGGCTCAAAGTTGTGGGCGGCCTGCTGCTGCTTTGTATAGGCATAAGCCTCTTGCGCCCGAGCGACGACGCCGAAGACGGCGTACGCGAACATGGCAGCCTGATGGCCGCCATACGCACGATACTGCTAGCGGATCTCGTCATGAGCCTGGACAACGTCGTGGCCGTCGCGGCGGCGGCGCATGGTGATTTTGTGCTGCTGATCTTTGGTCTTGCAATCAGCATCCCGTTGGTGATCTTCGGGAGCACATTACTGCTCAAGGTCATCGAACGCTTGCCGGTCATTGTCTGGCTGGGAGCGGCGCTGCTGGGCTATATTGCGGGCGAAATGCTCGTGAGCGATCCGGCGATGGTGAACACAATAGATGGTGCGGCGCAGCAGCTGCATACGTCGGTGCACCAGTTTGCGGTATTCATCGGCGTGGCGGGGGCAGTTATTGTCCTTGCCACCGGTAAGGTTTTGCGCCTGCGGGCTGCCGGCTGAAGTCAAGCTGAACTAAAATAGTCCCGGCTATATGCTGCCACCCCGGCGCAGGGCTGCGCCGGGGTTAATTTATTTCACGCGGCCAGGCCTGCCAGCCGTGCAGGCCAGCACTGCTCAACGGGACAACTAATGTTAGCCTTTCTAGATTCCCTGCATTGGGGCGCTGTATTCCAGATCATTCTCATCGACATCCTGCTGGGGGGTGACAACGCCGTGGTGATTGCGCTGGCGTGTCGAAACCTACAACACAGCAAGCGCATGCAGGGCATACTCTGGGGTACGGCGGGGGCCATCGTACTGCGCGTTGTCCTGATCGCCTTCGCACTCACCTTGCTCGATATCCCTTTCCTCAAGATTGTCGGAGGTGCACTGCTGCTGTGGATAGGTATCAAGCTGCTTGTGCCTGAGGAAGACGCCCACGGCAATATCAAGAGCGGCAGCTCGGTATGGAGCGCCGTCAAAACCATTATCATCGCCGACTTTGTCATGAGTCTGGACAACGTGATCGCCATTGCGGGCGCTGCCCAGAGTACCCATCTGGATCATCAGTTGTACTATGTCATATTCGGCCTGCTGGTCAGCGTGCCTATTATCATCTGGGGCAGCACACTGGTGCTCAAGCTGATCGACCGCTTTCCACTGGTTGTTACCTTCGGCGCTGGCCTGTTGGGCTGGATTGCCGGCGGCATGCTGGTCACCGATGTCTTCGTTTTCAATCGTTTTGGGGAGCCCAGCCTGGCTGTTTCCTATACTGCCCATATTGCAGGCGCGCTGTTTGTGATCGCGGTCGGCAAATGGATATCAAGCCGCAAAGGCCCCAAGGAATCAACATGAGTTTGCTCAAATCGTCCGCCGGCAAAAAGCATTTCGAATCCGGCCTGTCTCTGCTGCAAGGCCTGGGCATTCTTGCTCTGATCGGCATCATCGCCGCCGTCGTCATCAACTACTTCATCTGAGGCGATGGTGGCTCAAGCTTTAGCTCCCGAACGGCTGGTCATTGCCACGCGCGCCAGCCGGCTTGCCCTGTGGCAGGCCGAACATGTGCGCGATCGCTTGCGCGCGCTGTATCCCGCTTGCGAAGTCAGCCTGCTGACCATGACCACGCGCGGCGATCAAATTCTGGATCGCAGCCTGGCCAAGGTAGGCGGAAAAGGGCTGTTCGTCAAAGAGCTTGAAACCGCCTTGCTCGATGGACGGGCTGATCTCGCCGTGCATTCGCTCAAGGATGTGCCTGTAGACCTGACACTGCCGTTTGCCCTGCCTGTCATCATGGAGCGCGATGATCCGCGCGATGCCTTCGTCTCCAACGACTATGCTTCGCTCGACGAATTGCCCGCTGGTGCCGTCGTGGGTACTTCCAGCCTGCGCCGCGAGGCGCAGCTGCGCCGCCGTTATCCGCACCTTGCCGTACAGGCGCTGCGCGGCAATCTCGACACACGGCTGGGAAAGCTCGATCGTGGCGATTATGCCGCCATCATCCTGGCCGCCGCCGGCCTGCGTCGGTTGGGGCTGCAGGATCGTATCCGCAGCCTGATCGAACCCGAGCTCAGCCTGCCCGCTGCAGGGCAGGGTGCACTTGGGATCGAAACCCTGGCTTCGCGGGCTGACCTGCATGCCTGGCTGGCGCCCCTGGGTGATCCCGCCACGACGGCCTGCGCATTGGCCGAGCGTGCGGTCTCGCGCACGCTTGGCGGTTCCTGCCAGGTTCCGCTGGCGGCTTATGCGCAGTTGCGGGGGCAAACCCTTTTTGTGCGCGCACTGGTGGCCGAACCCGACGGATCCCGGTTGCTCAGCGCCGAGGCGAGCGGCAGCGTTGCGCAGGCTGAATCGCTGGGTCAGCAGGCAGCCCAAGCCCTGCTGGGCCAGGGTGCCGATGCAATTCTTGCACGGCTGGCGGCTGCCAGCCCGCACGCCTGAGGGGCCGCGCCCCAGGCATATGCAGCTTACGCGCGCGTTCGTTCTACTTACTCGCCCCCAGGGCAAGAACGCTGCGTTGGCGGGCAGGCTAGGCGATGCCGGCCTGTGCGTCATGCAGGCGCCAGCGCTCGTCATCACACCATTGGCCGTCACCATGCAGGCGGTTCGGCAGGCGCGGGCGGCCCAGCTGGCAGTCTTCGTCAGCGGTACTGCGGTTCGCGCCTACTTTCGGGCGATGGATCAGGCTCTGGGCGGGCAGGGGGCGTTTCGCTGGCCGGCGGGCCAACTGGCTGCCGCAGTCGGCGCCGAAACCGCGGCTGCCCTGCGCGGCAGCGGTCGAGTCCCCGAAGATGCCATCCTTTATTCCCGCGCGCCCGATTCCTCTCACGACTCCGAGTCCTTGTGGCCACTGCTCGCCGCCCGCTTGGGCAATGTGCGTCAGGCACTGATTGTGCGCGGGGAAACCGGGCGCGAATGGTTGGGCGAACAACTGACGGGCGCCGGTGTGCAGGTTGAACGCATGGCACTCTACCGGCGTGAGGCGGCTGTGTGGGGTGAGCGCGAGCAGGCATGGTTGGGCAGCGCGCTGATGCCCGGCCATCGATGCATCACGCTGTTGACCAGTAGCGAAGGGGTCGATGCCGTATGCGCCAACATAGCAGCCTTCGGCCTGCTTACGCGCTGGCGGCAAGCCTGTTTCCTGGCCATCCATCCACGTATCGCAGAGCGCTTACAATCGGTGCTTGCGGTTTCTGGCAACGGGCAGCCGCCAATGGTACAACTATGCCAACCGGGCGAAGAATCCGTCTATCGCGCTTTGTTGCAGATGGCATCCGGCCCGTCAGGCTCCTAGGGATTACAATCGCGCCATGACAGAAAAACACACCGAACTCCCGCAAGATTCGAAGGCGGCGTCCACTTCCGCCGTCCCCAAGGCTGATTCGGGCTCACGTCCCGCCCCGGGCGCTGTGCCAGCAGGCAAGTCCGCTCGTGGCGTCAGGCGCGGCGGCCTGGCAGGGCCCGCCCTGATCGTGGCGGTCGTTGTGGCACTGGTTCTGGCGGCGGCCTTGTGGTATCAACAGCGGCGTTTCGAAGGTATCGCTGCCCAATTGCAGCAGCAGGCCGCCAGCAGCGCCGATTTCTCTCGCGAAGCCGACGCACTCGCCCGCCAGGCACGACAGCAGGCCGACGAACAGGCGCAGCGTGTCCAGGCGCTCGAATCCGAGCTCGCCGATACGCGCACCGAACTCGATGGCCTGCAACAGGCCTTCCAGTTGATCACCGACAGCGGTTCCGAGCTTGTGCTGCTCAACGATGTTGATCACCTGGTCACGATTGCCCAACAGCAATTGCAGCTTGGCGGCAACGTCGCCAATGCGATCATCTCGCTCGAAACTGCCCAGGCCCAGTTGGCTCGCGCCAACCGCCCTGGCTTGGCTTCCTTGCAACAGACCATCAACGGCGATCTGGATCGTCTGCGTGCCGCTTCTACCATTGACGTCGCGCTGCTTTCTTCACAGCTCGACGAATTGGCCAAGCTGCTTGGCGACGCACCACTCATCGTGCCCGATGATGCCGCGCCCGCTGCTACGGCTGCGCCCGCAGCCAAAAGCGCGGCACCAGCGCAAGCGGGCACACCTGAGCCCTCGGACGCCGATGCATCGTGGTGGGCGCGCAGCGCCGGCGCCGCCAAAGGCTGGGTGCAGTCCGCATGGGGGGCCGTGCGCCAGGACCTGGGTGCTTTCATCAATGTGCGTCGTGTGGACGACACAGCCGCCTTGCTTATGTCGCCCGATCAGGCGCGTCGTTTCCGCGAAAGTCTGCGTCTGCGCATCATGACGGCGCAGTTGGCGATCATGATGCACCAACCAGGCATCTGGGCTTCTGAAACGCGCGCTCTGCTCGAGGCGATAGAGCGCCGCTTCGATCCCCAGTCGGCAAAAACCCGTCAAGCGCTCAAACTGGCGAGGCAGTTCGCCGATACCCCCATCGACGTCAGGCTGCCCACGGTGGACAACAGCCTGCGAGCCATCGAAGCCTTGCGTGCAGAACACCAGCGCGACGAGGCCCGGGATGGCACGCACGAGGGTGCCGGTGAGCAGCCTGGGCAGCAGCCTCCCGATGCCAGCGACAAGCCCGCTGGATCCGCCACGCCGGCTGTTCCTGATACGCCCGTCACCCCGAGTGGCTCGAGTGCACCGGCGCCCGATACGCCGCCTCCCGCCGTGCCTTCAGCCGGCACGGGTGGCCAGGCGGCTGGCGCACCGTTGCAGCCTAACCTGGGTTGAGGTGTTGTCATGAAGACTTGGTTCTGGACGCTCCTCGTTTTTGTTGCCGCAGTCGCGCTTGCGCTGGTGCTGCGCGAGCACAGCGGCAACGTGCTCATCATTGCCCAGCCGTGGCGGATCGAGCTTTCCCTTACCCTGGCGGTACTGCTGCTGGTGGCAGGCTTCGTTGTGCTGTATATCCTGCTCAGGGTGCTCGCCTGGATAATAGGCGGCCCAGAGCGCTTCCGCTCCTGGCGTTCGCTGCGTGCCGAGAAGCGTGACCATGAACTGCTGGAAAGTGGTTGGATCAAGGTGTTGGAGGGTCGCTACGCCGACGCCGACAAAGACTTGTCGCGCCTCATCGGGCGCACCCGTTCCGGCGGACGTCGTGTATTGGCCGCCCTGGCTTCAGCGCGCGCGGCGCATCATATGGGCGAATTCGCAAAGCGCGACGAAGCGCTTGCGTTGGCCACTTCCAGCGCAAAGAACGACTTGCATCTGCGCGAGGCCACGAGCATCGTCGCCGCCGAGCTTTACCTCGACCAGAACAGACCCAACGACGCCCTCCAACTGCTCAAACCCCTGCAGGATGCCAGCTCGCTGCATTTGCAGTCCACCGGCTTGCTGTTGCGCGCGCATCGCCAGCTTCAAAACTATGACCGCATCTACGACCTGACTCGTGTGTTGCTGCGCCGCGGGGCGCTGGACAAGACCGAGGCGCGGCAACTGATCGAGCTGTCGGCGGCTGCCCGCCTGCAGGCAGGCGGGCTTGAGCAATTCAAGAGCACATGGGGTGACCTCAAGGCAGATGAGCGCACCTTGCCAGACATCGCGCTTGCGGGGGCGGCAATTCAGTCGGGCGCCGGCAACCACGATGAAGCGGCACGTATTCTCGAGGCAGCGCTCGCGGTCAAACTGGATGCCCGTGTCCTCAATGCCTATGCGCAATGTCCGCAGGAGCATGTTGCCCGCCGCCTCAGCAAGGCCGAAAGCTGGCTCAAATCCCATCCCGACGATCCCGCGCTGTTGGCCGCCCTGGGCAAGCTGTGCCTGACAGGCGAGCTCTGGGGGCAGGGCGAGCATTACCTGCTTCGCAGCATGAAGCTGCGCAGTGACATGCGTATCCATTCTCTGTTGGGCAGTTTGTATGATCGCTTGGGTCGAACCGGCGATGCCATGAAGCATTGGCGCCGCGCAGCGGGCGTGGCAGGCGCGTTGCCGGTACTGCCCGACATCCACCGTGCCTTGCCGGCGGCCGATACGCACAACGATCCGCTGCTCGTCGATGCAGATCCCTTGCAATCGCCTTCCGTCACTCAGGATGTACATGTGCCGGTTGCGGCCAGTGCCGCTGATTTCTTCGATAGCGATTATGCCGCTGTACAGCCGGCGGAGCCGCCGCTCCCCGGGTCGGCGGCCACGGCCTCCGCGTCTTCGGGCGCACCGGCGCCGCAAGGCGACAATAGCGGGCTGGACGAGTACTTCGACAGTGCTCCCATACCAGGGGTAGACTTGTCCGAGGCGCCCGACCTTGCGGGGCGCAACCGGCGGCGCGATTGACGCTTTAGCGAACGCATACATCCGTTGATTGCATTGCGCCTTATTCGCAGATTCTGTTTTTCCTTACTGAACCTTCCTACCTCACAAGGCAAGACCAGCATGAGTTTAGATCGTGTACCGCCCGGCGATAATCTGCCGGATGAATTCAACGTCGTCATCGAAATCCCCATGAACGCCGACCCAGTCAAGTACGAGGTCGACAAAGAGAGCGGCGCCGTATTCGTCGACCGCTTCATGCTGACGGCCATGCACTATCCCTGCAACTATGGCTATATTCCACAGACACTGTCGGAAGACGGCGATCCGGTCGATGTGTTGGTGCTGACGCCTTTCGCCATCCAAGCCGGTGCGGTGATCCGCGCCCGGGCCATCGGCGTGCTCAAGATGGAAGATGAGGCGGGGCTCGACGCCAAGCTGCTGGCGGTGCCCGCCGACAAGCTCTATCCGCCGTATAGCGTCATCAAGACAGTGCAGGATGTGCCCGAGCTCGAGCTCAAGCGTATTCAGCATTTTTTCGAGCACTACAAGGATCTCGAGAAAGGAAAATGGGTCAAGGTACAGGGCTGGGAAGGTCCTGAAGCCGCCCGCAAAGAGATCGTCGATGGTGCCGAGCGCTGCGCCAAGGGCGGGGAATGACAATGGAAACCGTCATTCCGTTCCCGCAACAGCCTGTGCTGACGGTCGTTGGCAGCCAGGCCGTGTTTCCGGTTCGCCGCGTCTACTGTGTCGGGCGCAATTACGCTGAGCACGCCAAGGAAATGGGTTTCACGGGCCGTGAAGATCCATTCTTCTTCTGCAAGCCCGCCGACGCGTTGGTCAATGTCGCCGATGGCGCAGTCGGCCAGATGCCATATCCGCCGCGCACCGCTAACCTGCACTATGAAATCGAGCTGGTTGCCGCGCTGGGCAAGGGCGGCCGCGATCTGTCGATCGAGCAGGCCGCAGAGGCCATTTGGGGCTATGCGATCGGGCTCGACATGACGCGTCGCGACTTGCAGGGCGAAGCAAAAAAGCAGGGCCGTCCCTGGGAAGTCGGCAAAGCCTTCGACTATTCCGCGCCGATCGGCCCATTGCATGCTCGCGCGTCCACGGGCGAGCTCGAGGCGGGCGCCATCACCCTGACGGTAAATGGTGTTCAGCGCCAGTCTGGCGATCTGTCCGACATGATCTGGCGCACCGCCGAAGCCATTTCTTATCTCTCCAGTCTGTTCGAGCTTCAGGCAGGCGATCTGGTCTTTACCGGCACGCCCGAGGGCGTTGGCCCGGTGGTGGCGGGTGATGTCATGGTGGGCGCCATTGCCGGCCTGGGCGAGCTGCACGTAAAGGTCGGCAACCCCGCCTGACCACTTTCACCGGCCACAGTTGCCCAGTGGCCGGTGATCCGGCATCGCCGCTCACTGCCTGGGCCGATGCCGAATCACTCGCGTAGCGCCCATCGCGTGTCTGGTTCAGACGCTATGCTGCTGGGATTCGACGAGCCTTTCACCACCGCCCCCGACGGGTGGACTTAATCATCCATTTCGGATTCTCCGAATTGGAACACGTGCAGATGCAGAGCACACTGGCTACTCCAGTAATTTCCGGAGTAGCAGCTATGCGTTTTTCAGTTTCCACGCGCCGCAATGCCCAACGCGGCCAAGGGATGACCGAATACATTGTCGTCGTCGCCTTGGTGGCAGTGGCCGCCATCGCTGTCTACCAATCTTTCGGCCAGGTGGTGCGCTCGCAAACCGCCGCCATGGCACGCGAACTCGCCGGCGAAGACGGCACGCGCCAGAGCCGTAGCGCGCGCAGCGCAGCCGATACGGCTGCCGGCCAAACCTCTTCCAAGTCACTCAAGTCGTTCACCGGCAATGCCGGCGCCAGCAAATGAGCGGGCATGCCTCGCAAGGCTGGAGGCAGCGCAGCCCTTGCGGCAGCCGTATGGCGCGGCGGGGTTGCGTGCGTACACGTGCTGCGGGGCAGTGCGGCCAGTCGCTGGTACTGGGCATGTTGCTGCTTGGCGTACTCGCGATCGCCTTTACGCGCTTTTTTGCTGTCGGCCAGGTGGCCGCCGCACGAGCGCGGCAGCTTCACGCCCTGGATGCCGCTGCATACAGCGGCGCGCTGGTGCAGGCTCGTGCGCTGAACATGATGGCGCTCATTAACCGCTCCCAGGTTGCGCATCAGGTCGCCATGGCGCATCTGATCACGCTGGCATCCTGGCAAGCGTATGGCGCCACGCAGGGGGGGCGGGTACGCCGCGGCAATCCGCCCGCCTACCTCATCGGCATGATGTTCGGGCCTCAGCATGGTATGGCGTATCGTGCTGCCGGCCATGCGGCAAACTTCACGGGCAGCGGGGCGCTGGCCGGTACGTTCATCCAGCATGATGCAACGGTTCATGGCCTGCTGGCCGGAGCGCAACGGGCGATAGCCCAGACGCTGTCGGCCGTGCGCCGCCAAGCGATGCAGGAGGTGCTGGCCGCCAACTATCCGCACCACGCGCCGGGCAGCTTTGATTTTGTGATCCACGCGGATACGCTGGCCGGCTACTTGCAGGCCAGGCCTGCTACACATAGCGGTATGGCGAGCATGCGCAATCTCGTGCTCCAGGCTGCAGGCGCCTATGGTTTTCTCGCGCCGCGCGACCATACGGCGCGCAATCCCTGGCTCGTTCATCCAGCCTGCCCGCATTTGCGCCACGAGCTCCGCCGCCGCGGCCACACCCGACTGGACCGCAATGGCCGCTGGCAGGCCAACGATACACAATCATTTCATGCGCTGCGCTTCAATCGCTACCGCTGGTGCTATCACCGCGAATATCCTATGGGCTGGGCATGGACCACGTCGGGCGGGACATGGTTGTCGGGCGGCGACGTGGTGCGGCGAGTGAGCGGCGATCGCCTTATTTCGCACGAAGTCAGCGAGTTCATCGCAAAGCGCATCGTTGGCGGCATTTCCCTTGGGGATGGCAATATATTTGCCGGGCTGCGTGCGCGGCTGGCCGTGTCGCGCTGGCCTGCACGCGGCATGCCGGGCTATGTCGATATTGCAGAGGCCAGGCGCACACATACGTTGCGATTTGCTGTCGCACTGAGGCTCGCCGGCCCCGAAGGGTTGAGTATGCGGGTGCACAGCGCGGCCGAGACCTTTTTCGACCGTCCTGTCGCTCGCAGCGACGGGCGTTCTGAGCGTGCCCATTTGTTCCAGCCATATTGGCAAGCCCGCTTGGCGCCTCAGCCTGGAGGGCGCCCGCGTGGGCCAGCAGGCCGGCGTCCAATACCACGTTGGCGCCGGCGCTCGGCGGCGTCAGCGCGCCGATACAGCGGGGCGCAGTCGGGTCAGGCGCTGGCCGAGGGTATGGTGGTGCTGGCAGCGCTGCTCGTCTTCTGGTTCGCCATTGGGTGGCTCTATCGCCTTCAGGGTGACGCCCTGGAGGCCCAGCACCACAGTCGTTATCTGGCTTTTTTGTTGACGCGTCATCCAGGCCGTGCAGCCACCCATGAAGGTAAATTGCGGCTGCCCGGCACTGCTCAGCCGGGCGCAGGTAGTGCGGGCACAAGGGCATTGCTGCGCCAATGGCAGGACGACCCAGTCGGTATTCTTGTCGTGCGCCGGTATGTTGGCACCGGTATACGAACGCCACAGGCGCTGTCGCGGCATATCGCAATACTGGCTGGTGCTGGGCACGCCAGTCATGACGCAGCCGCGCAGCGCATGTTGTTGCGTTCGCAGGCCGCTTGGCGGGCTGTCGCCCACTCATCCATCCAGTCCGCATCGAGCGCCGCGCGCCGTTTGGCGCGCATTGATCAGGGCTGGCTCCGCCCGGGCCCAGTGTTCGATTGGGTCACCCCCTGGGCCGGGAGGGTGCCGCAACACATGACCCAGCGACTCGCCGCCGCGGAACACGCGGGGACAGCCCGATATTCCTCTGCTTCAGGGGCGGCACATCATGCTAAGTAAACGCGGAGGGACTTTCATGCAACGTGACTGGTTGTGTTTACCCAATGCTCGATGGCGTGCGGCGGCGGGTATCGCTGCTGTGCTGTGCCCTGCCATATCTCCTCACGCCTATGCAGGGCTGAACGACGGGCAGGTGGAAGCGAGTCGGGCGGTTGTTATCGCCCCCGCCGTTGCCAATGCCTTTGCCCGTGTTGAAGCACTGGCGGGGCGCGCCTTCGACTGGCAGGCGCCGCTGTCGCTGGTGGCCAATGGGGTGGCCTTTCATATTCGTAGTTTCACGGCGTCGATGGGGTTGGAAGCGGCGGCACAGGTATTGGCCCGTCATGACACGCTGTTTCAGCGTCTTCTGGCAACCCCTGGTCTCGTACGCTTGTCGGGGCTGGCGAACGGTTCGCATTGGCTAGTCGAAATACAGCCGCACTCCGATGGGCAACCTGGCGTCAGCGGTCGCTTGTCGGTGATGGCGCTCCCCGGGGGCCTCCGATCGGCCCACGCGCCAGCCATCGTCTCCGTTCCCGCAATCGGCAGCCATCCCGACCTGTCTTGGCTACCGGCGGGCGCAGTGCCCTTGTTCGCTCACACAGACACGGCTGTGGCGAATCGAGGCGGACGCTATGGGTTCCGCGTCGACATGCAGGCGGATGCGCTGGCGGCAGGCATTGCAGCTCGCCTTGTGACGCTGGGATGGACGGCGCAGCACGAGGCGCCAGCCTTGCGTCGCGTACAGATGTGGCGGCGAGGGCCGGTACAGATGTTGATTTTTTTATGGGGCCGTGGCGATGGCACGGCCTTGTATGTTCATTTTCATTAGACAGCCATGAATCTGCCCCGTGTTCCTTCTTCCTGGTTATTGGCATTTTTTGCTGTTGCGGCAGGCGGCTGCGCTGCTTGGGCGGCCCAACGCTATCTGCACCAGCAGGCTGCCATGTTCGAGGCACGCCACAGCGTCCAGATGGTGGATCGCATCGTCGCAGCGGACGATCTCGCTGAAGGTACAGTGCTGCACGCCGGCCTGTTGGCGGTACGGGCGTTCCCGCTGCCGCATGTGGCGGCGGATAGCATTGCGCCAGCGCAGAGCGATACGCTGGAGGGTGCGGCGCTGCGGGCGGCAGTGCGGGCAGGCGATGCGCTATTGCCCGTTCATGTCGGCCCGCCCCGCTCGGCCGGGCTCGCGGTGCAGCTGCAGCCCGGCCGTCGTGCGGTCACGTTGCCTGTGGACGCCAGCAACACGCCGGCTGGGCTGATACAGGCCGGTGATCTCGTCGATCTGTATGTTTCGTTCAGTCATCAACGCCGAAAAGTGACCGCACCTTTACTGCAGCGTGTGCGGGTGCTAGCAGCAGGAGGGGACACGGGGCCGAGCACGGAGGCGGGAGCGACAACGGGCGCGCTCGACGCATTGACGCTTGATGCATCGCCAGCCGAGGCCATGACGCTCATCGCCGCGCGTGATGCAGGCACGATTACGGCAATGTTGCGCGCTCCAGAGGATACCGGCTCCAGCAATCTCGCCACACGCGGCGATCTGGCCAGCCTGCTGGGTATAGGGGGCCCGGCCGTCCCGGCAAGGCCTCAGGTTATCTATGGCAACAAGGCTGCGCGCGGCTTGTCGGCGCTGAACAGCAATCAGGCCGCGAAATCCGCTGGCGACAGCTTCTTCCAGCTGTCTTCAAATGCGCTTGCGTCAGTTGGGCAGGGCAGCGTCGAAAGACGGGAGGGCAACACAGAACTTGCATTTGCAAGGCATACCGTGAGTGCCATTGAGGCGGATTCACCGATGAGTGATGAGGACGCTGTGAGTCTGACGAGCATGTCCGATGATGATCAGGAGGAGTGATGTTGGTCCCGAGCAAGACGCAGTGGCGTGGGGTGCGGCATGTCCGGGGGCGTGCCGCGTGCGTTGCAGCTCAGATGCCGACGGTTGCGTGGCTACGCGGCGGTTCGGGCGCGACGGTCGCGCACCGGGCGATGGCTGTGGCGGCTGTTTGGATGGCGGGATGGCTTGCAGTGCCGGACGTGTTCGCCGCGGAGCCCGCCCCGTCGGCCGTGGCCACGCGGGAAGAAGGCTCGATGTCGATGCAGGTTGGCGAGGTACGAGTGCTGAAAGCGCCGAAGATTGCCAGGGTTGTTGTGGGTGACGGTCACGTCCTGCGTGCTCTGACAACTGATGAGAATGAAGTCATCGTATTTGCGCGCAACGAAGGCTTCAGCGCGCTTGGATTGTGGGCTCGCGACGGCACGCGCCGTCAACTGCGTGTACAGGTGGCGCCCGAAGGCGCAAAGCGGGCACAGGAAGAACTGCGCAGCCTTCTGGCGCGGATTCCGGGTGCAAGTGTTGTGGTGGTGGGCGAAAAACTGGTGGTCGAGGGCGACAACCTCGGTGAAGACGACAGGGCCCGGATCGCAGCACTCGCGCGTCAGTATCCGCAACTCGTGAACCTGACTGGGCAGGTTGGTTGGGATGACATGGTTCTGCTGGATGTGCAGGTGGTTGAAGTGCCGCGTTCGCGCTTGCGCGAGCTGGGCGTGCGATGGGGTGCGGCGCATGACGGCGCGGCCTATTTCGGGGCCGCGTGGGACGGCGGGAGCGCCGGGCTTGTTCAAAGGCCGGGCGCGCCGCCGCTCGCCTACCCGCTTAATCCTGGCACCTGGGCGACCTATGCCGGCGTCAACGCCTTGTGGTCAGCGCGCCTGAGCCTTATGGAGCAGCAGGGCCAGGCGGTGGTGCTGGCGCAGCCGCAATTGCTCGCGCGCAGTGGTGCCACGGCCGAGTTCCATGCCGGCGGCGAGGTTCCCTATTCTTCCGTCACGAGCGACGGTAAGCCACGCACTGAGTTCAAGCCTTATGGTGTGCAGTTGCGCATCACGCCGCAGGTCGAACGCAACGGAACGGTGCGCTCGCGCATTGAAGTTGAAGTCAGCGCCGTTGATCAAGCCTTGTCCGCGCCATCAGGTCCGTCGCTCAAGACTCGGCGCGCAGCGACCGAGTTCAATGTTCGCTCCGGCGAAACGCTGGTGCTGGCTGGCTTTCTTTCGCGCTCAGTGGGTTGGCATCAGGATGGCCTGCCCGGCCTGGCGGATATCCCTTTGGTTGGAAGCCTCTTCGGCGCAAAGCGCAGCTCGCATATAGAAACCGAGCTGGCGATTTTCGTTACGCCCAGCGTGGTTGCGGGCGATCATCCAGATCTGCGCGATCGGGTGCGGCGCGGCAAGGATCTGCTGGGAACAAGCTTCCCCGACGCCCCCTGGATCAATACCCCACTGCAAGCCCGGCAAGGCTTGCCGCACCCTGTTTCAGCGCCTGATGATGCAGGATGGCGCCCCTACGGCAACGGTACGCAATGGGCGCCTGACGACGATGTCGCGGCCTCGACGTCGCGAATGGGGAAAAACGCGTTTGAGTTGACGGAGTAAGGACATGGTTGAACTGGAGTTGCGTTTGGATGCGGGCGAGTGGGTGAGTCGCAGCGTGGTATTGCCTCTGCATATAGGCCGAGGCGCGGAGTGCGGCCTGCGGCTGCGGTCATGGCGGATCGCACGTCGCCATGCCTGCCTGGATCAGCGGCCCCTTGGTGTCTACGTCAGAGATCTGGGCAGCGTGGCGGGCACGCAGGTAAACGGCGCAAATGTGATTGAATACGGGCCCTTGGGGCTGGCTGACGAGATTTCCATTGGTCCCTGCATGCTGCGTTTGGGCAGTCGTGGCCGGGGCACGCTGGGCGGGATGGGCACAGAGCAGGCGGCTGGCGGCTGCGTTCCGGATAGGGGTTTGCCCACAGGGCGGGGCGGGCTTGTGCTGCACGCAGACGGCGAGCTGTGCGCACAACCTGAGCAAGGTAATGAATCGGTGCGTGGCCCGGTCGCACAGGCGGACGCGGAGCGAGGCGTCGGCGTGGGAGTAGTCTCGCCCGCCGAACGCTTGCCTGACAGCGCAGACACACTTGGCCTTGCGGCGCAGGACATGCATCTGCACCGTCGGCGGCTCCATGCTCGCTTGCTCGAAGCCCTGGATCTGCGGCGCAGGGATGTAGCCAGTCTCAGTGACGAGGCCTTGCGCGGCGAAGCTGCGCAGGTGCTTGCCGAGCTGATCGCCGCCGATACCCATCTGCCGGTTGCTGTCGACCGAGCGGGGCTCTTGCACGCGGTGGTGAATGAGGCGGTAGGATTGGGCGTGCTCGAGCCCCTGCTGGCTGATCCTGCCATTACCGAGATCATGGTCAACCGCCACGACGAGATTTTTGTTGAAATCGCAGGCCGGCTGAGCCGCCATGCCGGTACCTTCAGCAGCGAGGACGCTGTTCGCGGAGTGATTGACCGTATTGTCTCGCCGCTGGGTCGGCGCATCGATGAAAGCTCACCCATGGTCGATGCCCGTTTGGCGGATGGCTCACGCATCAATGCTGTGATTCCGCCCGTGGCGCTGCGGGGCGCGAGCCTGACAATACGCAAGTTTGCGCAGTCGCGGTTGGGCATGGATGATCTGCTGAATGCCGGTGGGCTGAATCAAGCCATGAGCGAGTTTCTGGCGGCTTGCGTGGCCAGCCGCAAAAACTTGATTGTGTCGGGCGGCACAGGCACGGGCAAGACTACTCTGCTCAACATCTTGTCCAATTGCATCGGCGAGCATGAGCGTATCGTCACGATAGAAGATGCCGCCGAGTTGCGGCTCAGCCATGGCCATCTGGTTGCTCTCGAGTCGCGGCCGGTCAATTCGGAAGGCACGGGGCGCGTCGATATTCGCGATCTGGTGCGCAACGCGCTGCGTATGCGGCCCGACCGCATTGTGGTGGGTGAGTGCCGCGGTGGTGAAGCATTTGACATGCTGGCGGCGATGAATACCGGCCATGAGGGCTCATTGACTACCCTGCACGCCAACAGCCCCCGCGATGCGTTGGCACGCCTGGAAACCATGATCCTGATGGCGGGCATGGATTTGCCGCTGCTTGCGGTCCGCGAGCACATCGCAGCAAGCATCCATTTTATTGTCCAGCAGGCCAGGCTTGCGGATGGCCGCCGCCTGGTGTCGTCGATTGTGGAAGTCACCGGCATGGAAAGCGGGCGCATCCAGACGCAGGAGATCTTCCGCTATCAGTCGCGTCCTGTACCTGGCTTTGCCGGTTGTGGTGTCATTCCCGAGTGCTTCATGGATGGCGCTGGTGCTGCGGCTGTCCCGTTATCGCTGTTCACTGCTCACACCGTACTCGCGCCTGCGGCGCCACTGCAGGGTTGATGATGTTTATTGCATTCTGCCTGTTGGCTGCGGCAATCGCGGGAATAACCGCCGGCTGGCTATTGCTGCAAACCATGTCGCGCGGCTGGTCCGCATACCGGCGCGCCTTCGGCCAGGATGTTGCCAATCGCATGGACGAATTCTTCCTGTTTTTCGATCCTTCCAGGTTGCTGGCGGCCAATCTTCTGGTGAGCGCAGCGAGTGCCACACTGGGCTTTGCGTTGTTGCGTACGCCGTTCGCGGCGATCATCGCCGGCGGGTTGGCACTTGCCGCGCCTCGCTGGCTGGTGGCGGCGGCGCATCGGCGCCGTTTGCGACGCTTCGATGCGCAATTGCCCGACTTGCTCATGGGCTTGGCGGGTGCATTGCGTGCCGGTATGGGGCTGCAGGCCGCGCTGCGGCAAGTGGTGGCGCAATCGGCCGCTCCCCTGTGCCAAGAGTTTGGCTTGCTGCTACGCCAGCAGCGCATGGGTGTGTCTTGGGACGAAGCGTTGAAAAACCTGCGTGAGCGCACGCCGACAGAAGGAGGGGCCTTGGTCGTATCGGCGTTGGCTATTGCGTCGCGCAGTGGTGGCGCGGTCGCTCAATCGCTCGATACGCTGGCATCTACGATGCGCACGCGCCAGCATCTGGATGAGCGTGTACGCGCACTGACATCTCAAGGCCGCATGCAGGCATGGCTGATGGCCGGGCTTGCCCCCGCAGTCGGCATGGCCTTGTACCATCTCGACCCGGATGCTATGCGACTGCTTTGGGAAACATCGCTGGGCTGGGCAGCGCTTGGCCTTATCACGGTGCTTACTTGCGCCGGCATGCTGCTGGTGCGGCGTATTGTTGCAATCGATGTATGAAAGGGGAAGGCATTGGACTGGCTCAGTTGTGCCGCCGCGGGGGTGTTTCTAGGGCTGCTGGCCTGGTATACCGGTCGCTGGGCGGTTATGTTCCGGCACGGTACGCGTCCGTACACGCACTCGTCGGCGCCGCATTGGGCCTGGCCTTGGTTGGAGGCGCTGCATCCTATCGTCGATGCCATGCTGCCGGCGGCGACTCGCGCCTATCTGGAGCGATTGCTGTCGCGGGCGGGCATGGCGGGGCAGGGCTGGCGCGCGGCGCATATTGCCATATTGCAATGCATGGCGCTCGCTACGCTTGCCCCAGCCGCGCTGGCGATGGCGGCGTGGGCAGGCGCTGGCGGCATCGCCGCGGCAGGCATCACTGCAGTGGCGGGCATACTAGGCCTGTGGTGGCCCTGCCAGCGCTTGCGCGAACGCGCACGAAAGCGCACTACATCGATTCTGCGGCAACTCCCTTTTATGCTTGATATGGCAAGCCTGTGCGTAGAGGCGGGCCAGAATCTGCATGGCGCTCTGCAGCAGGCTGCGTCCCATGGCCCACACGGGCCGCTGCGAGATGAGCTGCGCCATGCGCTTGCAGACATGCGTGGCGGTGTCCCGCGGATTCAGGCGCTGCGGGCCATGGCGCAGCGTACAAATGTGCCGGCGCTGCATAGCCTGGTGGCTTTGCTTGCACAGGCCGACCACATGGGTATGAGTATCAGCCCGGTGCTCAGGGCGCACGCAGAGCAGCGCCGGGCTGAGCGTTTCCTGCGGGCTGAAAAGCTGGCGCTGGAGGCGCCTGTGAAGATGCTGCTGCCGCTGGTGACCTGCATTTTTCCGTGCACCTTTCTGGTTATCGCTTTCCCGGTGGGGCAGCGCCTGCTGCTGGCAGGGGCGTGATATATGGGCAGGCCAGCTTCCGGCGGGAGTGGCGCTTTGCGGCCGCGCGGCGCGCTGGTTCTTTATGTGGCGGATACCTTCTTTAAACGCTTGTTCGGCCTGTTTGCCTGCCCGCCCTTGGTCTTTGGAACAGGCCTTTGCATCAGGCCATGCCGCGCAGTGCATACCTTTGGTGTGCGTGCGGCCATTGATGTGCTGTTTCTGGACATGCACGGCGGCCTGCGCCGTTGCGTGCACCGGCTTCAACCATGGCGCGCAGCGCTATGCCTGAAGGCTGGCATGGTAGTCGAGCTGCCGGGAGGCTACTGCGCTGCTCATCCCGACTACTTGCTACGCGTCCATCTCGCTCTCGGCCTGGTAGACATTGCCGAAAACGCTGACGTAGGCGGGATAGAAGCTGCAGTACAGGATGGCCGCCACAATGATGTTGACGGGCGTGAGGAGCACCTGCATGGCTGCGGCCGATATGCCCATCGACACGATCATGCCCGCCGCAGTCTGGATGGCGAAGAAGATGGCGGCCCAACTGGCGCCATAGGCAAGAAAGGGTAGCTTGTTGCGCCAGCAGGCCACCATTGAAAAGAATAAGGCTTGCGGCATACGGATGCCATGCCAGCCGATCAGTGCGGGCGCGTGCCAGAATAGGGCCGAAATGAGCACATACAGCAGGCCGAAGGTAATGAAGGGCCCACGCATGGCAAGCAGCAGGGCGTGCTCGTTGATAGCGCCGTCGGTGTTGAGTACCGCGGATAGGTCGCCCAGAAAGGGTAGGGTGGCGGCAAAACCCGCCGCCAGGCAGACCAGCAAGTAGGCCAGGCCCAATGCGAGCAGCCGTTTTCGGGTGTCACGCTTGTGCAGGGGCTGCAACCACATAGACAACAGCATGCGTCGTCCGTCGGCGATGTTGCGGCAGGCGCAGAGGGTGATGAACGTGAGGATAGGGGTGCCGGCGATCAACGCCATCTGCCCAAGCAGCGGAATGAGGTAGCTGATTGAGATCAGCACGCTGGTCACCATGCTCCAGAAGAACATGGCCATGGGCTGGCGGCGGAACAGGCCAAAACCGTCCTGGATCCAGGACCATCCGGCAGTGATCGGCAGGGTAGCGGCTTGCATGCGACGAACCTTTGTGTACGGCTTATAACGGGCGCGGCGCTACGGTGCGGCGCAGACGAAGGATGCGTTCGAAGTGGCGCGGATCGTGCGGCTTGAGGGTTTGCGCCGGCCGCGGCAGGAAGTAATCATACAGCCGTGACGTCCAGAAACGCAGCGCGGCGCCTTGCAGCATCAGTGGCCAGGCCTGGCGTTCTTCGGGCGTGAAGGGCCTTACGGCGCGGTAAGCGTGCAGCCACGCATGCAGCTTGTGGTCGTCGAAACCACCTGTTGCGCGGTCGATGCACCAGTCGTTGACACTGACGGCCACATCGAACAGCCAGGTGTCGCACCCGGCGAAGTAGAAATCGATGATGCCGCCCATGCGGGGCATCTCGAAGGTGCCGTCGAACAATACGTTGTCGCGGAACAGGTCGCAGTGCGCCGGGCCGTTGGGCAGCTTGGCGTAGGCGGCGCTGGCGGCGAATTCAATCTGCTCGGCCAACGTTGCGCGGATCATTTCTGCCTGTGCCTCGTCGAGGAAAGGCAGAACCTTGGGCACGGTCTCGCGCCACCACACCAGCCCGCGAAGATTGGGCTGGTGGATGGGGAAATCCTGTGCCGCCAGGTGTGCACGCGCCAGCGTCTGGCCCGCCAGCGCGCAGTGCGCGGCGCTTGGCGCTGGCTCGTAGCCGCCCGACAGGCGTGTAACAATGGCGCAGGGCTTGCCGTGCAGTGTGGTGAGCCGGCCGCCCTCGCGCAGAGTTTGTGGCTCTGGCACGGGGATGCCGCGTGTGGCCAAGTGGTGCATGAGCTCGATATAGAACGGCAGTTGCTCATGCGTGAGCACTTCGAACAGTGTCAGTACGTACTCGCCCCGGGTGGTAGTGAGGAAGTAATTGGTGTTTTCGATGCCGGCCGTGATGCCCCGCAGTGAAACGAGGTCGCCAAGGGCGTAGCGGGTGAGAAGCGTGCTGGCGTCGCTATCGCTGACTGGGGTGAATACGGCCATATGGAACTGGATGTGAGACGGTTTGGATGCGCAAGGGATAGAACGGCGGGTGTCGCTAATGTGCAGGGGAGATTATCGCCCCGCAGGCGGATTGTAGTCGCACCGGTCAGCGATGGCGGGTCGGCCGGCTGATTTTAGTGCATTGGGCGCCCGCCCCATGCGCGAACCACGGGCGGGCGCGTGCCAAACACGTGGTCACGGGGGCGGGGCGGGTATCATGCGCCGGCCAACTGCTGGGCGTGATGGCGCAGATGGTCTTCGATGAAAGTCGAGATGAAGTAATAGCCGTGGTCGTAACCTTCGTGCTCGCGCAAGACCAGTGGCTGGCCAACTGCGGCGCAGGCCTGCCCGAATGCCTGCGGGCGCAGTTGTTCGGCGAGGAATTGGTCGGCCAGGCCCTGGTCGATCAGGATGCCGCCCGGAAACACGGGCTGGCCAGCCTTGGCGATGAGCCGGGTGGCGTCATAATCGTGCCAGGCATGCCGGTCTTCGCCCAGATAGCCGCTGAAGGCTTTTTGCCCCCAGGGGCAGTTGGCTGGTGCGGCGATGGGCGCGAATGCGGACAGAGAGCGGAAGCGTGCGGGATTGCGCAGGCCCAGTACCAGCGCGCCGTGGCCGCCCATGGAGTGCCCCATGATGCCGATGGCGTTTGGGCGCACCGGCAGCGCGCCGGCGACGAGATCGTAAAGCTCCTGCACGATGTAGCTGTACATGCGGTAGTGGCTGCTCCAGGGGGCACGGGTGGCGTCAAGGTAAAAGCCGGCCCCGGCGCCGAAGTCCCAGTGATCGGTCTCACCGGGGATGCCTGCGCCGCGCGGACTGGTGTCCGGGGCGATCAGGATCAGCCCTTCGCGCGCCGCGGCGCGCTGTGCACCGGCCTTGATCATGAAGGTTTCTTCAGTGCAGGTCAGGCCCGCCAGATAA
Source organism: Pusillimonas sp. TS35 (assembly GCF_009857885.1). Lineage (GTDB taxonomy): Bacteria > Pseudomonadota > Gammaproteobacteria > Burkholderiales > Burkholderiaceae_B > Allopusillimonas > Allopusillimonas lactea. The sequence goes on from NZ_WWER01000001.1 coordinate 516,410, forward strand.
AACACGGCGGGGCAGGGTTTGCCCTGTACCGCATTGGGCGGCAGATAGACGGAAAAGCGCATGGGCAGGCCGATGACGTCCGAGGCATGGCGGTAGAAGCGTTGCATGCCGTCGAAACAGCGGTGTTCGCTGATGAGTTCTAGAGGCTGATGCGTCATGTCTGGAGTCTCCAGCCGCTGGCGCGGGCTTGGCCCGACGCCAGTGGAACTGATTGGATTGAAAATGCCTCGCTAGAGGGCGTACAGGGTGCGCTGACTGGCTGCCGCCGTCAGCGACGCCGGATCAGTACAGGACGACGGACCGGATCGACTCGCCGCGCTTCATTAGCTCGAAGCCTTCGTTGATGCGATCAAGCGGCAAGGTGTGTGTGATGAGGTCGTCGATGTTGATCTTGCCGTCCATATACCAGTCGACAATCTTGGGCACGTCGGTGCGCCCGCGCGCGCCGCCGAAGGCGCTGCCTTTCCAGACGCGGCCGGTGACCAATTGGAAGGGACGGGTGGAGATTTCGGCACCCGCCTCGGCCACACCGATGATGACCGATTGCCCCCAGCCGCGGTGGCAGCATTCGAGTGCCTGGCGCATCACTTTGGTGTTGCCGATGCATTCGAAGGAGTAATCGGCCCCGCCGTCGGTGAGTTGGATGATATGGTCGACCACGTTTTCGACGTCATTGGGATTGACGAAGTGTGTCATGCCGAATTTACGCGCCATGGCTTCGCGTTCGGGGTTCAGGTCGACGCCGATGATTTTGTCGGCGCCGACCATTTTGGCACCCTGGATGACGTTCAGGCCGATACCCCCCAAACCGAACACCACCACATTGGCCCCAGCCTCTACCTTGGCTGTGAACAGCACGGCGCCGATCCCGGTCGTTACGCCGCAGCCGATATAGCAGACTTTGTCGAAGGGAGCGTCGTCGCGGATCTTGGCCAGGGCAATCACGGGCACTACGATATGGTTGGAGAAGGTTGATGTGCCCATGTAATGGTGCACGGGCTTACCTCCGACCGTGAAGCGCGAGGTGCCGTCTGGCATCAGGCCTTTGCCTTGGGTGGCGCGGATGGCCGTGCACAGATTTGTCTTGCGCGATAGACAGGATTTGCACTGGCGGCATTCGGGCGTGTACAGGGGGATGACATGATCGCCAGGCTTGAGCGAGGTGACGCCAGGGCCTACCTCGAGCACCACGCCCGCGCCTTCGTGCCCGAGAATTGCCGGGAACAGGCCCTCGGGGTCGGCGCCGGACAGCGTGTAATAATCGGTATGGCAGATGCCCGTGGCCTTGATTTCGACCAGCACCTCAAAGGTTTTGGGGCCGGCCAGCTCGACGTCTTCGATGGTGAGGGGCGCGCCTGCCTTCCAGGCGATTGCTGCTTTTGTTTTCATGGTTTCGCGTCCGTGTGACTTAAAATAGAGAACCCGTCGGGCTCATGCAAGTCTATGTGAGTCCGCAGGTTCATTCAAGGCCGCTGCGCCTGGCGCGGCGGCGGGCATGATACACGTTATCCGCCCCGCGTCCGATATTGGCTTTTTCTTGTGACAACAACATCGCTTTCCCCTACCGCATGGCGCCTGTGCGTCGCACCGATGATCGACGTAACCGACAGGCATTGTCGTTATTTTCATCGTTTGTTGTCGCCGCATGCCCGTCTGTACACCGAGATGATCACGACCGGGGCGCTGACACACGGCGATGCGGCCAGGCATCTCGACTTCAACGAGGTGGAGCATCCCGTCGCACTGCAGTTGGGTGGCAGCGAGCCCACTGCACTGGCGCGTTCGGCGCGCCTGGGCGAGCAGTGGGGCTACGACGAAATCAACCTCAACTGCGGCTGCCCCTCCGAGCGGGTGCGGCGCGGTGCCTTTGGCGCCTGCCTGATGGCTGAACCCGCGTTGGTGGCCGATTGCATCAAGGCCATGCAAGACGCAGTTTCAGTGCCCGTTACCGTCAAACACCGCCTGGGTCTGGACTACAACGACGACCACGGCTTCGTGCACGATTTCGTCGGCAAGCTGTACGATGCGGGGTGCCGAGTATTCGTGGTGCACGCGCGCAATGCTGTGCTCAAGGGCCTGTCGCCCAAAGACAACCGCGAGATCCCGCCGCTGCGCTACGAGCGTGCGGCGCAATTGAAGGCGGATTTCCCAGGCTGTGTATTCGTGCTTAATGGCGGCATTGCCACGGTGCCCGATGCGGTGGCACTCATGGCGCGCTTTGATGGGGTAATGCTGGGACGCGCCGCGTGGCATAACCCGGGCATCCTGGCAGCGATCGAGCATGAACGTGACCCCGGCTTTGCGCTGCCCGACCCTGACGCAGTGGTTGCCGACATGACGCGTTACGCCGAAGCTCAGGTTAAGCGCGGCGTGCCCCTGCGCATTATTGTGCGCGGCCTGCTGGGGTGGATGGCGGGCACGCCTGGAGCGCGCGGTTGGCGACGTACGCTGTCGGATGTCGCGCTGCTCAAAAACAATGACCCGGCCTTGATAGGCCGGGCCTGGGAGGCGTTTCGCAACGCTGCGGGCACGGCGGGGCACCTGCTGCCCGACTGAGGCGGCAGGAGGCCAAATGACCCGCGCGACGGCCGCTGGCGCGGGCCGACGGCCTTATTGGCCCGTGCGTGCGGCCTCGGTATCCGACGGCCAATCGCGGATGTACGCCTTTAGCATGTCGTTCTCGAACTGTTGCGCCGCCACGATAGCCTGCGCCATGTCGTAGAACGAAATCACACCCAGCAGCGTCGGGCCATCCATGACCGGGATGTAGCGCGCGTGCTTTTCGAGCATGAGGCGCTGCACTTCGTCGGCGCTGGTATTGGGCGATACACTGACCGGTGCGTCGTCCATGATGCTGCGAAGCGTGTTGTCGCCAGTGACGCCATGGTTGTCGTGCAAGTGCCGGATGATTTCCCGGAACGTCACCATGCCCGTCAATTGGCCGTGCTCCATGATGACCAGGGAGCCGATGTCCTGTTCGCTCATGGTTTCGAGGGCGCGGATGATGGGCATGTCGGGCGTGGCTGTGTACAGCGTATTGCCTTTGACGCGTAGTATTTCGTTTACCCGTAGCATGGTAGCCTCCTACCCTGTTGTGTCGTTCATTGTATTTTGCACCATCCTGTGTCGTTCGTGTAGGGGCGCGGTATCGAACAGGCTTTCAAGCCGCGGAGGCTTGGCGACCAGCGCTTTGGCAATGGCGTCGAGCAGCGCCTGGTTGCCGCGCAGCGCGGGCTGGCGGCGGTCCACCAGCATGGCATCCACCAGGCGGCCGATATCGGCGGCCCGCTGGTCGCAGGACAACACCCACACTACGTCGCCGCTCTCCATGGTATCAACCGCATAGCCAAGGTCTTTGAGCCGGCAGAGCACCCGCGCCAGCTCATCCTGGTGGATTTGCAGGCGATCGCACAGATAGGCCGTGCCTAGGCCGGGCGAGGGGCCTTCGGCCTGGGCCTGCCACAGCAGGCGCAGTGCGCGCAGCGCGTCGATGAACTCGTCGCCGGTGTAGTGCACCAGCGCCCAACGGCGCTGCCGCAGCGACGGGAGAATGGCGGCCACCGTGGCACCGACCAATATCACCAGCCACGACAGATAAATCCACATCAGGAAGATTGGCACCGTGGCAAAGGCGCCATATATGACGGTATAGGAAGGAAAACGGGCAAGGTAGTAGGCAAACCCGGCGCGCATGATTTCGAGCACCACGGCCGTGCCGATGCCGCCGACGAACGCGTCGCGCCACGCCACCTTGCAGTTGGGCACCATGCGGAATAGCAGGGTGAAGGCAGTGCCGGTGATCAGCAGTGGCGTCAGCGAGAGCGCAAAGCCGCCCTGGGACAAGTCGCCGATGACGCCGTCACTCTTGCGCGCCAGCAGGGACAGCGCCCAGGGGCTTGCCCCGGCGAGGATAGGGCCGAGCGAGACAAGCGCCCAGTAGGCCAGCATGCGTTGGCGGATCGGCCGTTGCTGACGCACCTGCCAGATGTCATTGAACGCTTCGTCGATTGTCATGATCAGCGATATCGACGTTACGATAAGAAACAAGGAACCTACGGCCGTGAGCCCCGACGCCTTGGCGGCGAACTGGTTCAGATACTGCATGACGGTATCCGACACTGAAGGGGGCATCAGACTGGCCGTCAGGAAATTCTGCAGCGCCAACTGGAATTCGTTGAACATCGGGAAGGCCGTGAACAGCGACAGCACAACGGTAAGCAGCGGCACCAGGCTGAGCACGGTGGTGAACGTCAGGCTAGACGCCACCTGCATCAGTTTTTTGTCTCCGGCGCGCTGGATGACGAACCGCGCAACGGCACCGCTGTTGGCCGGCAGCGCGAACAGATCACGCGCAGTTGAGCGCAAGCGGCTCGAAAGGCGGGTGGAAGCTTTCCCGCCGACATGGTTTGTATCGTCTTGCGGCATGCGTGTCAGAACCTTTCTGTGTTTCCTGGGGCCCGGCGCAGGGGGCGCTTTCGAGTGATAATACCAGCATGAGTACGCAACTTAATCCCATTCTGCGCCACGGCGCATCCGTAACGCTGGTCGCGCTGATCATCCTTTGCCTGGCCTGGGAGTTGCGTCTGGCGCCCCTGCGGCCCGGCGGTTCGCTGCTGGCGCTCAAGGCCCTGCCGCTGCTGCTGCCGCTGCGCGGCGTGCTCAAGGGCAGTCTCTATACCCTGCAGTGGGCCGCCATGCTGATCCTGCTGTACTTCATGGAAGGGGTGGTGCGGGCGTGGTCTGATACGTCGCCGGTATCGGTGGCCTTGGCCCTGGCTGAAACAGGGCTGGCGCTGGTGTTCTATTGTTGCGCCATCTTTTACCTGAAGCCCGCGAAACGGGCGGCGAAGCTGGCGGCCAAAAACGCTGAGGCGATGGTGGCCGGGGGTGCCGCGGGTATCGCGGCGCGGATCACGCCGGACGGGGTCCCGGACGAGGTGCCAGGGCAGGTGCACGAAGCCGCTGGCGATGCGCCTAGGTCGGCAGCGCCGCAATCATAGGGGGCGTCATGGATCAGGTCGTGCTCAAAGACTCGCTGGTCGCGCTGGAGGTTGCTAACTCGTACGCTTCGCTGCCGGCCGCGTTCTACACGCGGTTGGCCCCGCAACCTTTGACTGAGCCCAGGCTGCTGCACGCTAACGCAGGTGTGGCAGCCATGCTGGGTTTGTCCGAAACGGCGCTGGCCGCGCCTGAGTTCCTGCAGGTGTTTTCCGGCGGGCAGCCGTTGCCCGGCGGTGACACTATCGCCGCCGTATACAGTGGGCACCAGTTCGGTGTCTGGGCGGGGCAGCTTGGCGATGGCCGCGCGCATCTGCTGGGTGAAGTGATTACGCCCGCCGGCAATCTTGAGTTGCAGCTCAAGGGGTCGGGCCTGACGCCTTATTCGCGCATGGGCGATGGCCGTGCGGTTTTGCGGTCGTCGGTGCGCGAATACCTCGCAAGCGAGGCGATGGCCGGCCTGGGCATACCCACTACTCGCGCGCTGGCGTTGGTTGTGTCCAATGACCCGGTCTATCGCGAAACAGTCGAAACCGCAGCCATAGTCACCCGCGTCTCGCCCAGCTTTGTCCGTTTCGGGTCGTTTGAGCATTGGGCCAATCAACCGGACAATCTGCGCATTCTGCTTGAGTACGTGGCGCGCAGGCATTACCCCGAGTGCATGGAACAGGTCGGCCCCGACAATGCGCCTGCGCTGGCCGCGCGAGTGCTGGCCGAAGTCACCGTGCGCACTGCCCGGCTGATTGCCGATTGGCAAACGGCCGGTTTTTGTCACGGGGTGATGAATACCGACAACATGTCCATCCTGGGCTTGACGCTGGATTACGGTCCTTACGGTTTCATGGATGCCTTTCAGGCAGGCTACGTGTGCAACCACAGTGATACTGCCGGGCGTTACGCCTGGAACACGCAGCCCGCCGTGGCGCACTGGAATCTCTACCGCCTGGGCAGCGCCTTGCTGCAATTGGGCGGCGAGCAGGACGCACTCAAGGCCGCATTGGGCGGCTACGAAGAAGCATTCCTTGCCGCATACCGCGGAAATCTGGCGCGCAAACTCGGCCTTGCGGGCTACCAAAACGGCGACGACACGCTGATCGACGGCTGGTGGCGCCTGCTGCACACACAGTCGGCGGATTTCACCCTCAGCTTTCGTGCGCTGGCCGGTGCGGCGGCGGACAGCGACGCCTTTGTGGCGCGTTTTCCCGAACGCGAGCCGGCGCGAGCCTGGGTTGACCAATATCTGGCACGGCTGGCGCGGGATGGTCGCCCCGACGCAGAGCGTGTGGCGCAGATGAACGGTGCCAACCCGCTTTATGTGCTGCGCAATTATTTGGCCGAAAACGCTATCCGGGCAGCCGCGCGCGGCGATGCCACTGAAATCGATACCCTGCTCAGGCTGCTGCGCGAACCCTATACAGAGCGCGCGGGCTATGAAGCCTATGCGGCGGAGCCGCCGCAATGGGCGGGCATGCTCGAAGTGAGCTGTTCGTCATGAGGTGCGTGGGTACAGTTGCCATGGCCGGCGACGCAGGCTCTACTACAATCGTCTATCAGATCGCGGCAGCGCTTTGCACTGCGATGGCGCGTCCCACCTTTTTACGTAACCCTTCACAATAAAACGATTATGTCCGGCAACACCCTAGGCAAGCTCTTCTGTGTGACCAATTTCGGCGAGTCGCATGGCCCTGCCATCGGCGCGGTGGTGGACGGCTGCCCGCCGGGCATGCCGCTGTCCGAGGCCGACATCCAGGCCGAGCTCGACCGCAGGCGCCCCGGCACATCGCGCCACGTCACCCAGCGCCAGGAACCGGACCAAGTCGAGATTCTTTCCGGCGTCTACCAGGGCAAGACCACCGGTACGCCGATCGGGCTGCTTATTCGCAATACCGACGCGCGCAGCAAGGATTACGGCAATATCGTCGACACCTTCCGACCTGGGCATGCCGATTACACCTATACCAACAAGTACGGCGACCGCGATCCGCGCGGTGGCGGGCGGTCGTCGGCCCGGCTGACGGCCCCGACAGTGGCGGCGGGTGCCATCGCCAAGAAGTGGCTGGCGCAGGCGCATGGCGTGCGTATACGCGGCTATATGAGTCAACTGGGGCCGGTTGCCATTCCTTTCGTGTCCTGGGACGACGTGCCGGGCAACCCCTTCTATGCGCCCAATGCCGGCATCGTGCCTGAGCTGGAAGCCTATATGGATCAGTTGCGCCGCGATGGCGATTCCATCGGCGCGCGGATAGAGGTGATTGCCGAGCATGTGCCGGCGGGGTGGGGCGAACCCCTGTATGACCGTCTCGATGCGGATATCGCACATGCCATGATGGGCCTGAACGCGGTCAAGGGCGTTTCTATCGGCGCCGGTTTTGAGTCGGTGACGCAGCGCGGCTCAGAGCATGGCGATGAGATCACGCCTGAAGGCTTTGTTGGCAACAACGCCGGCGGCGTGCTGGGCGGCATCTCATCGGGCCAACCGGTCACGGTGTCGTTGGCGATCAAGCCCACGTCCAGCATCCGTGTCGAGCGTCGCTCCGTCAACCGGGCGGGCGAACTGGTCATGGTGCAGACGCTGGGGAGGCACGATCCTTGCGTAGGCATACGTGCCACGCCGATTGCAGAGGCTCTGCTCGCCATTGTACTGATGGACCACGCGCTGCGGCATCGCGCGCAGTGTGGGTAGGCTCACGATTTTCCAGTGTTTTTCGCCAGCACTGCCGCGCCTCGGCAGCCATGTGGCGGTTTTGCCAGGCAAGCTCAACACAAGCAGCATCAAAGCAAAGGAGCGCTCATGAACAGCAATACTTCAAGAATCCGCAGGCTTTGTACGGTCGGCGCGCTATGTGCAGCAACACTGCTGGCCGCATGTTCAGCCGTGCAGACAACGGGCTCGGGCGCCGTTGGGGTAGAGCGCAAGCAGTATATGTCAGGCTTGGTGTCCGAGGCTGCCTTGCAGCAGGAGGCGGCGCAGCAGTACACCTCGCTCGTGTCCAAGGCGCGCAGCCAGGGTGCGCTGGACGTCAATGCAGCGGAAACCGCGCGCGTGAACAAGATCGTGCAGCGGCTGATCCAGCAAGTCGGTGTTTTTCGCCCCGATGCGCGCGGCTGGAACTGGGAGGTCCATGTACTGAACTCCGACGAGGTGAACGCATGGTGCATGCCCGGCGGAAAAATCGCCGTCTACACAGGCCTGATCAAGCAAATCAAACCCAGCGACGCGGAGCTGGCGGCAGTGATCGGCCATGAAATGGCACACGCCCTGCGCGAGCACACGCGCGAACAAGTGTCGCGCGAGATGGCGTCCAACCTCGGCCTGTCTGTCCTGTCGGCGGTTACCGGTACCAGCGCGGTGGGTGACCTGGGCGGTGCGCTGAACAAAGTGATGTTCAGCCTGCCCAACAGCCGTACGGCCGAATCCGAAGCTGACCAGATCGGTGTCGAACTGGCCGCGCGCGCCGGCTATGATCCGCGGGCCGCCGTCACCCTGTGGCAGAAAATGAACGCCTTGGGTGGCGCGGGCCAGCCCGAGTTTCTGTCCACCCACCCCTCTGCCTCTACCCGTATTGCAGAATTGCAGAAGGCATCGGAAAAGGTGATGCCGCTGTATCAGCAGTCTGCCAAGGCGGGCTGACGGCTCTTACACCGCCTGCGCCGCCGGCTCGGGGTTGTACCCCAGGCGCCGCGACAGGCGGCCGCAGACATCCCCCATGATGTCGCGAATCTGCTCGATGGAAGGCCGCGGTGTGCCGTCGATACGCGCAATGTGGGGGATATTGATGGCCGCCATGACCTGCCCATCGGCGCTGAAGACGGGGAACGCGATGTTCGTCACCCCGCCGATCTGTATGCTGGGCATGGACGCATAGCCTTTGGCGCGCACCTCCTTCAGGATGGCAAAAAGTTCGCCCGGATCCATCTGCAGTTCGCCTTCAACCTTGATATGGCTGCTCAGCATGCGCGTGCGCTCGACCTCGTCTTTGTAGGCTAGCAGCACATGGCCTGAAGAGGTGTCTGTCAGCCCCATGGCCTCACCCAGCTTGAGCCCCAGCGACCAGCGTTCGGGGCTGTCCACCTGCGCCACAATGACGACCCGGCCTGAGCGGAACAAGGAGAGGTGGCAGGACTGGCGCGCCCGTTCCGCAAGCTCGCGCAGCAGCGGCAGAGCGAGCTGGACCAGCGACTTGACCGGCTGGTGCTGGTGCGCGAGTTGAAACATCTTGAGGGTGAGCGCATAGCGGTCGTCGGGCTCTCCTTGGGCAATGTAGCCGCGATGCTGCAGCGTCATCACCATTCGGAAGATTTCGTTCACATTGCGGCCCAGCGCCTGTGCTAGCTCGTTGAGCGTATAGCCACCGTCCGTCTGGGCCAAGGCCTCAAGGATGTCCAGGCCTTTTTCCAGTGCCGGGGCGCTGTAGCGATTGGGTGCGGGTGTTGTCATGATGCTTGTTATGAGTAACGTTTTTTATATGTAAAAAACAATTAGGCGTTTTTCTGGGCTATTGAACAATTATCTCTCCCTTGCGGCTTTGTTTGTAGTGTTACCAAGAAGGGAAATCCCTAATCATTAAAAGGTAGTTGGCCATTGCTTGGCGGTTCGGGCTGGCTTACGATATTCGCCAGACTGTTAGAAATACAGTTTTATATATAAAAACAAATACGGGGCGGGCAGTATCCTTGTAAAGCCGCGCCATTTCCCCGGGCCGCATTGCATTGTATTGATACGGTCGTTGGATACAAAACAGCCATAACAGGAGGAGTACACCATGAAGAGACATCGTTTGCTCAAGGCGGCGCTCGCGTTGTGTGTCAGTGCAGTCGCAAGCGCCGCGCACGCGGCTTGGCCCGAGCGGCCCATTACCATGCTGGTGGCTTGGGGCGCTGGCGGCGGTACGGACGCAACTGCGCGTATTGTGGCCACGCTGCTCGAGAAGGAGCTTGGCCAGCCTGTCAATGTGGTTAACCGCACGGGCGGCAATGGCGTCGTTGGCCACGCTGCCATTGCCAGCGCCAAGCCCGACGGCTACACCTTGGGTATGCTGACGGTCGAAATCGCCATGATGCGGCATCTGGGGCTTACCAAGCTCACGCCGGCCGATTACACCCCGCTTGCACTGATGAACGTCGATCCTGCGGCGGTGTCGGTCAGCGCCGCATCGCCCTACAAGACCATGGGCGAACTGATGGATGCGATCAAAGCTAACCCAGGCAAGCTCAAGGCATCAGGGACAGGGCAGGGTGGCATCTGGCATATCGCAATCGCTGGCTTGCTCAAGAATGCCGGTCTTGCGCCCACTGCCGTGCCCTTCGTGCCTTCCAATGGCGCGGCGCCGGCCATGCTGGAACTGGCAGCCGGCGGCATAGATATCGTCCCCACGTCGCTGCCCGAGGCGCGCTCCATGATCGATGCGGGCAAGGCCCGGCCGCTCGCGGTCATGGCAGACCAGCGCGAGCCCTTGTACCCCGATGTGCCCACGCTCAAAGAGTCGATCGGCAGCGACTGGAAGATCGGTGTCTGGCGCGGCATTGCCGGCCCCAAGGGGTTGCCGGATGAAGTGGTCAAGAAGCTGGAAACCGCGCTCGCGAATGTGAATAAAAGCCAGGAATTCCGTGACTTTATGAAGCAGCGCGGCTTCGGCGTGGGTTATGCCAGTGGCCAGGAGTATGGCGCCTATATGAAAAAGTCCATGGACGATTTCGGTGAGGTCATCGCGGCGATCGGCATGGCGCGCCCCGCACCGAAATAACACGCCGCGCGCAGCACCCGGGCCGCGCGTGCAGGGCGGCTCGGGTTTGACGAGGATTCAAGCCGCCATGAAATTCGACGATACCCTGATCGGGATCGTGCTGGGTGTTTTTTCGGTCATTGCATTTGCCGCTGCCCAGGCTTTCCCACCCATTCCCGGCCAACAGTTCGGGGCCAGCCTTTTCCCTTCTGTGATTGCCGCGGGCCTGTTCATTTGTGCCGTGCTGCTGGTGATACAGGGTCTGCGCCGCCGAGCGGTCAGCGTGGCGCGGGCTGACTGGATGCGCGACCCTGTATCGGTGTTGCGGTTTGCACTCGTGCCGGGTGTGCTGGTTTTTTACTTTTCCGCCAGTGATGCGCTTGGCTTTCTGCTTTGCGCCTTCCTTAGCCTGATGGTGCTTTTCCGCGCGTTCGGCGTGACGTGGCGGCGGGCGCTGCTTTGCTCGGCAGCCAGCGTGCTGGTGATCCATTTCATGTTCTACAGCGTGCTGCACGTGCCTCTGCCTTGGGGTGTGCTGGGCGCCTTTGCCTGGTGACGCCATGGAACTCTCCAATCTATCCGCCGCGCTTGCGCAGATTGCCGATCCGTTCGTGCTGGGCGTGATCCTGTTCTCGGCCGTCTTCGGGCTGTTTGTCGGCGCGGTGCCTGGCCTGAGTGCCACCATGGCGGTGGCCCTTCTTGTGCCTGTCACCTTCTTTATGGATCCGGTGCCGGCGATTGCGATGATGGTGACGGCAACGGCCATGGCGATCACCTCGGGCGATATACCAGGCTGCCTGTTGCGCATACCCGGCACGCCATCGTCCGCGGCCTATACCGACGAGGCCTATGCCATGACGCGGCGCGGTCTGGCGGCTCAGGCGCTGGGGGCGAGCATTGTATTTTCGTGCATCGGCGGCCTGTTCGGCACACTGGTACTGATCACCTCGGCGCCGATGCTTGCCGAGTTGGCGCTCAATTTTTCTTCCTATGAGTTTTTCTGGCTTGTGGTGTTGGGCTTGTCGTGCGCCATCTTCATATCACCTTCCAGCACGTTGCGCGGCTTCGTCTCGCTTTTGATCGGGCTGTTGCTGGCATGCGTGGGCATGAATAACCCCGCCGCGTTTCCCCGGTTCACCTTCGGCAACGACGATTTGCTCAATGGTGTCACGCTCCTGCCGATGATGGTGGGTATGTTCGCGATTTCCGAAGTGTTGCGCTACGCCAAGGATGCGACGCAGACGCGCGTGGAGATCAAGGAGCAAGTCGCGAATATTTTCTCGGGCATGGGAGGCTTGCTGCGCCGCTACCCCAAGAGTGTGGTGCGCGGCAGTGTCCTGGGCACGGTCATCGGCGCCTTGCCGGGGGCGGGGGCGGATATCGCGGCATGGATGTCCTACGGCATCAGCAAACGCTTCTCGCGCGAACCCGAGAAGTTCGGCACTGGTCATGTGGAGGGCATTGTGGAGGCGGGTGCCGCCAACAACTCGGCACTTGCGGGCGCCTGGATACCGGCGCTGGTGTTCGGCATCCCCGGCGACTCGATAACAGCCATTGTGATTGGCGTGCTCTATATGAAGAATATGGCGCCTGGCCCAATGATCTTCACCAACAGCCCGGTACAGATATATGCCGTATTCCTGGTGTTCATTCTTGCCAACCTCATCATGCTGCCGCTTGGGTATCTTGCGGTCAGGCTGGCGAGCCGGGTGCTGAACGTGCCGCGCAATATCCTGATGCCGCTGATTCTGTTGTTCTGCATTGTCGGTACGTTTGCGATCAATAACAGTGTCTTCGACGTGATGGTGATGCTGGCCATGGGTGTGCTGGCGTTCGTTATGGAAGAAAACGACTTCCCGATTGCGCCGGCGGTGCTGGGGGTGGTGTTGGGCGGCATGCTCGAGGAGCACTTTATTTTTTCCATGATCAAGGCGGACGGTGATTTCATGATGTTCTTCAGCCGGCCCATCGCGGGTGCGCTTGGGGCGTTTGCCATATTGGTCTGGCTCACCCCGTTGATCAAGGCGCTTGTGCGGCTGAAAGCGAGACCGGCGCGGCGGGCGCGGGTGCAGCAAGGGTGACGCGCGGCTGCCCGAATGGGCGTGAGGTCAGGCGGGTGTTGAACGCGGATGAAGGGCTAAATGAAGACGCATCGAAGATGAACGGCATCGACGGCATGATCAATGACGAGAATGGAGGCGGGCAGGCATGACGAGAGGAGTGAATACAGCGCGGGCTATGAATGACGCGGGCGCGGATGCGGCGGGCGGACGTTATCGCGCCCACGATCTCGCGAGGTTTGCCGCGCAGGTACTGGAGCGGGCAGGCTTGCGGGCGGACATGGCGGCCACGGTTGCCGACGTGCTGGTGGAGGGCGATCTATTGGGCCACACCACGCACGGCCTTGCGCTGCTGGCGCCCTATGCGGCACAGCTTGCCGCCGGTGATATGGCGCGCAGCGGCGAACCTGAGCTGTTGGCCGACAAGGGCGCATCTGTGTTGTGGGACGGCGGACGGCTACCCGGCCCATGGCTGGTGAGTCAGGCGCTCGATACCTTGGCGCCGCGCGCCAGGCAGTTTGGCACTGCGACAATGGTCATACGGCGCAGCCACCATATTGCCTGTCTCGCCAGCTATCTGCTCAAGGCGGTTGAGCAAGATATGCTGGTGGTGCTGGCGTCGTCGGATCCGGCCGGACGCAGCGTGGCGCCCTTCGGCGGCACGCGCGCGGTATTCACCCCCAATCCGATTGCGGCCGGCATACCGGCCGCGTCGCCGCTGCTGATCGATATCTCGGCCTCGGTCACCACAAACGGGCAGTGCGCACGGCTCGCGCAGGCGGGCGCACGTTTTGACCACGAATGGCTGATCGATGCCGAAGGCCGGCCCACCCGCGACCCGGCTGTACTGTTCGCCTCGCCGGCGGGCAGCATTCTTCCCGTGGGCGGCCTGGAAGCGGGGCACAAGGGCTACGGCCTGGCGCTGCTCGTTGAAGCACTCACGGGCGGTTTGGCGGGCTATGGCCGCGCGGACGATGCGCAGGGCTGGGGCGCCACCGTATTCATCAGCCTGTACGACACGGTGGGCTTTTCCGGCAAGGATGCGTTCCGCCGGCAGATGGACTGGCTGGCCGAGCAATGCCGCGACAATCCGCCCAGCGACGCGGGGCGCCCCGTAAGGCTGCCCGGCGATCGTGCGCTGGCGCTGCGCGACGGACAGACACGACGGGGCGTCGCTCTGCATCAAAGCATCGTGCCAGTGCTGCGAGACCTCGCGCAGGCCCACCGTATTGAATTTCCACAAAGCAAGCAGGATTGGAGTCAACAGGCATGAATCAACTGGATTTGAAAGGCAGGGTGGCCGTGGTGACGGGCGGGGCGCGCGGCATCGGGTTTGCAATCGCGCAGCGCATTCTGGGTTCGGGCGGCAGCGTCGCCATCTGGGATCGCGATGCCTCGCGCATGCGCGAGGCGCAGCAGGCACTGGGCGAGCGGTGCAGCACACATGAGGTGAACCTGACGGAGCTGGGCGCCGTGGAAGCGAGCGCCCAGGCAACGCTGGCGCGGCATGGCAAGGTCGATATTCTTGTCAACAATGCCGGGGTAACGGGCGGCAATGCGCTGGCATGGGAGCTTGATCCTGTGGGATGGAAAGAGGTGGTGGACATTAACCTGATCGCGCCGTACTACACCTGCCGCAGCCTGATTCCCCACATGATTGGGCAGGGCTACGGGCGCATTGTGAATATCGCCTCGATCGCCGGCAAAGAGGGCAACCCCAACGCTTCGCATTACAGCGCATCCAAGGCGGGGCTGATTGGTCTGACCAAATCGCTGGGCAAGGAATTGGCAGGCAAAGGTGTGCTGGTCAACGCCGTGACACCGGCAGTGGCCAAGACAGACATGTTCGCGTCGATGACCCAGCAGCACATCGACTATATGTTGTCCAAGATACCCATGGCGCGTTTCGTGGGTGTCGATGAAATCGCCGCCATGGTGTGCTGGCTGTCGTCCGAGGACTGCTCCTTCAGTACAGGCGCGGTATTTGACATTTCGGGCGGGCGTGGCACGTATTGACGGTTGCCCGGCGCGCTGGACAGCCGCATGGTGCCTGGGCAATGCCGGCCGCCATGCCGATTACTCGGCGTCCGCGGGCATGTGGATATGGATCGGGGCGGCCAGGAGGAGACATGACAGATAGCAGAAACACGCTGGCAGCGGATTCCGGAGCTGACGGCGCAGAGGCGGCGCGGATTGCGCAGGTGGATGTGCGCCGCACCCGCACACTTGCCGACCATTTGTTTGCCATTCTTACGCTGATCATCTCGTTTAGCTTGCTGACCATGCTCGTGCTCGTATTCGGCAACGTCGTGCTGCGCTATGTCTTCAACTCAGGCATCACGATTTCGGAAGAGGTGTCGCGCATGGCATTTGTATGGCTGACGTTCGCGGGCGCCGTGCTGGCCTTGCGCGCGCGCCAGCATCTTGCCATCAATATGCTGCTCGATCGCTTTTCACCGCAGGTGCAAAAGGCACTGCATATCGTCCGGCAGTTGCTGATCCTGTGGGTGTTGTGGCTGTTGATCGATGGCGGGTGGGAACAGACCGTGATTGGCGTGAAGACGGTGACGCCTGTGTCGGGCCTGCCCATTGCGGTGTTCAGCGGCGCCGTGCTGTGCTCGTCGGTGCTGATGGCGCTCATGTTGTTGTGCGACCTGTATGCGGCCTTGCGCACACCGGCCACGCGCGCAACGGCCGGCAGGTTTCGCACTTCTGTCGACACTGTCGATGATGTCTGAGCGTATTGCCGGCGGGCTGCGCAGCAGCGCAACGGTGCGCTCAATCGTTCAAGGATATTGAACCATGACAGTATTCATCTTCGTGGGTGCATTGCTCGGCTTCATGTCGATAGGCACGCCGATCGCATTTGCATTATTGCTCAGCGCCATTGCGCTGATGTTCCATCTCTCTTTTTTCGATCCGCAGATCCTGGCGCAGAACATGCTGACGGGCGCGGACAACTTTGCACTCATGGCAGTGCCGCTGTTCATGGTGGCCGGCGAGGCTATGAATGCGGGTGGTATGTCGCGGCGCATGGTGCACCTGGCGGCCAGCTTCGTGGGGCATATCAAGGGCGGACTGGGTTATGTGGCCATCATGGCCAGTGTGCTGCTGGCCGCGCTGTCGGGCTCGGCGGTGGCCGATGCCGCCGCGCTCGCCGCCATGCTGGTGCCGATGCTGCGCAGCCGCGGCTACAACATGAACCAGGCCACGGGGCTGATCGCGGCCGGCGGTATCATCGCGCCCATCATCCCGCCCTCTATCTCCTTCATTATTTTTGGTGTAGCCGCGAATGTCTCGGTCACCAAGCTATTCATCGCCGGGATCGTTCCGGGCCTCTTGATGGGCCTGGTGTTGGTTCTGGTGTGGGCGTTTATCTCGGCGCGCTCGACCACCATTATTGCTTCTCCCAAGGAGCACTGGCCGGTGCGCCTGCGGGCGCTGCGCGATTCGATCTGGGCCTTGTTCCTGCCGGTCATCATCATAGGCGGCTTGCGCGGCGGCATTTTCACGCCCACCGAGGCCGCCGCTGTCGCAGCCATCTACGCCTTGTTTGTCGGCATGGTGGTTTACCGCGAGATCACGGTCAAGTCCTTGCTGCCGCTGCTGGCCAGCGCCGCCATGACAACCAGCGTGGTGATGTTCATGGTGGCCGCGGCGCTGGTGACCTCCTACATGATCACCTTGGCGGATCTGCCGCAGTCCATCATCGAAATGCTAGGCCCGCTGGTCGAGTCGCCTACCTTGCTGATGTTCTGCCTGGTCATTCTGCTCACGGTGGTCGGCACGGCCATGGATCTCACGCCCACGATCCTGATTCTTGCGCCGGTGCTGATGCCGGTAATCGAAAAAGCCGGCATCGATCCCATCTATTTCGGCGTCATCTTCATTATGGTCGGATGCGCTGGGCTGCTCACCCCGCCGGTGGGCACGGTGCTGAATGTTGTATGCAGCGTTGCGCGCATACGCATGGAAGACATCATCAAGGGCGTTTGGCCCTACGTGATGGCATACACCGCGCTGATTGTGCTGCTGGTGCTGTTTCCGCAGATCGTGCTGGCGCCCTTGCGGTGGTTTTACTAGAACAACGCCCGCGCCGCGGGACAATTGAGGAGATAAATGACATGACTGGCGTATTCAAGCTCAAAAAGCGCATTGCCCTGAAGGCCCTGGCCCTGAGCCTGGCAGCCTTGGCGTCCATGGGATTGGCCGCCCACGAGGCGGTGGCTAAAGACATCAAAACCCGCATCATACGTTTCGGCTATGGCCTGGCCGACACCAGCCCGACGGGGCAGGCGACGCGCTTCTTCGCCGATGAAGTAGCCAAGCTCAGTGACGGCAAAATGAAGGTCAAAACATACGGTAATGGGGCACTCGGCTCGGATGAGCAGATGCAGAACGCGCTCATCGGCGGTTCGCAGGAAATGACCTTTGTCTCTACCGCGCCGATGGCCGGGCTGATCAAGGAATTTGGCGTGTTCGATCTGCCCTTCCTGTTCGATAACGAGAAGGTTGCCGATGCGGTGCTGGACGGGCCCGAAGGTAGGAAACTGCTGGACAAGCTGCCTGAAAAAGGCCTTGTCGGGCTGCTGTACTGGGAAAACGGTTTCCGCAATATCACCAACTCGCGTCATCCCATTGCGACCGTTCAGGACCTGTCGGGTATTAAGTTGCGCGTGATGCAGAACCAGGTGGCGCTTAAGGTATTTGATGGCTTGGGCACCAACGCGATCCCCATGCAGTTCACGGAGCTGTTCACGGCGCTTGAAACCAAGACCGTGGATGGGCAAGAGAACCCGCTCAGCACCATACAGACCAGCAAGTTCTACGAGGTGCAGCCTTATCTGACGATCTCCAATCACGTCTATACGCCTTTTGTGCTGCTGGCCTCAAAGCGCTGGTGGGACAAGCTCTCGGATGATGAGCGGCAGATCATCAGCGAGGCCGCCAAAACCGCCCAGGCCAGGCAGCGCACGCTTAGCCGCGAAGGCAATGTGGCCGCCATGGACTTCCTGAAAAAGAACGGCATGAAGGTATCGTCATTCTCGCCGGCTGAGAAAGAGAAGATTCGTGAGAAGCTCGCACCCATTGTCAGCGGCTTGAAGGCGCAGATCGGTGTCGAGACGGTGGACGCCGTCATGGAGGCCGCCAAGAAGGCAGAGCAGGCGGCTTGACCGGAAGCCGGCGCTGCTCCTTTGGACCGCACACGCAGCACGGCACACGCAGCACGGCACACGCGATGCGCACGATGCTGTGCGGCAGGCGCATCGCGGAGCTGAACACCACACATTCCACTACACAAATACACCGCAGCGCGCACGCCTCGCAACCATACACTGCCGCGCGTTCCGCGCGGTTTCGATGACAAGGATTTTCACGGCCATGGATACACCGGAATCTGATGCTTCCACACTGCGCAGCCGCAGGTGGTTCGACAACCCCGCCGACCCGGGCATGACGGCGCTCTATATCGAGCGCTACATGAACTATGGGCTCACGCGCGAGGAACTGCAGTCGGGCAAGCCCATCATCGGTATCGCGCAGACTGGTTCCGATCTTTCGCCTTGCAACCGCCACCATCTTGAGCTGGCCCGCAGGGTGCGTGATGGTATCCGCGACAGAGGCGGGGTGCCGCTGGAATTTCCCGTGCACCCCATCCAAGAGACGGGCAAACGGCCGACCGCAGCGCTGGATCGCAACCTGGCGTATCTGGGGCTGGTCGAGATCCTGCATGGCTACCCGCTGGACGGCGTGGTCTTGACCACAGGCTGCGACAAGACTACGCCGGCCTGTCTGATGGCCGCGGCAACGGTCAACATCCCCGCCATCGTGCTCTCGGGCGGCCCCATGCTGGATGGTTGGTGGCGCGGCAAGCTGGCCGGTTCCGGCACGGTAGTGTGGGACGCGCGCAAACGCCTGGCGGCGGGGGAAATCGGCTACGGCGAGTTCATGGACAACGTGGCCTCGTCGGCGCCTTCGGCAGGGCATTGCAACACCATGGGCACCGCGCTGTCGATGAATTCGCTGGCTGAAGTGCTGGGCATGTCGCTGCCCGGTTGCGCAGCGATCCCCGCGCCGTACCGCGAACGAGGCTGGATGGCTTATGAAACCGGCAAGCGCATTGTCGACATGGTGCATGAAAACATTCGGCCGTCGGACATACTCACGCGAGAAGCCTTCGAAAACGCCGTGGTTGCGGCGGCGGCACTGGGCGCATCGTCGAACTGCCCCATCCACCTCATTGCCATCGCACGCCACATGGGGGTGGCGCATACGCTCGATGACTGGCAGCGCCTTGGCGCGTCAATACCGCTGCTTGTGGACTGCCAGCCCGCAGGCCGTTTCCTGGGCGAAGCCTTTCACCGTGCAGGTGGGGTGCCGGCCGTGATGCGCGAACTGCTGGCGGCGGGCCGGTTGCAGGGAGGCGCGATGACGGTTACTGGCAAGACGGTGGCAGACAACCTGCGGGATGTCGCCGAGCCGGACCGCGAAGTTATACGCCCCTGGGGCAAGCCGCTGAAGAAAGATGCCGGGTATGTGGTGCTTAGCGGCAATCTCTTTGAAAGCGCTGTCATGAAAACCAGCGTGATTGACACTGCCTTTCGGGACAGGTTTCTGTCCGATCCGGCGCATCCGGGTGTGGTCGATCTGAAGGCCGTGGTATTCGAAGGCCCCGAGGACTATCACGCGCGCATCGAAGACCCCGAACTGGGCGTGGACGAACACACGCTGCTGGTCATCCGCAACGCGGGGCCCGTGGGCTACCCGGGCGGGGCGGAAGTCGTCAACATGCAGCCGCCTGCCGCATTACTTGCGCGCGGCATTGAGACACTGCCCACCATGGGTGATGGCAGGCAGAGCGGTACCTCGGCCAGCCCCTCCATTCTAAACGTGTCGCCCGAGGCCGCCGTTGGCGGCGGCCTGGCCTTGCTGCGCACGGGTGATGTCGTACGCATCGACCTGAATCGTCGGCGCGTGGACGCGCTGCTGCCCGACGGCGAGCTGGAACGGCGGCGCGCAGCCTGGCAGGCCCCCGAACTCAAGCACCAGACGCCGTGGGAGGAGATCTATCGCGGCATGGTGGGCCAGCACCAGACAGGCGGTTGCCTGGAGCCGGCGACGCAGTATCTGAACATCATCGAGACGCGCGGCGAATCGCGCAACAATCATTGAACCATTGGCACCCGTCAACGCTACTAAGCCCTCCGCATCGACCTCCCTGTTATCGGGAGGCGATGCGGTTGTGAGCGTCGCAGCGCGCGGCCGCCCCTGCACGTGACGACCTTGAAAAAGAGCACATTATGAGCCCCCTTGCAACACCGCATACACCACAAGAAACAGGCGAATCAGGCGCATCATACATCCCAGAGTCATCGCTCCCCGCCAGCACATCGTATGCACCAGGCACGTCGAACGCACCAAGCGCCTCGCACACCCCAGGGGCATCGCATACGCCGAACACGCTGTCGATGCATCACCGGCCTCGCCGCACGCTGACGCCGGCGGCGCTTGCCGCGTTCCAGGCACAATTCGGCGCGCGTTTCCTGACCAGTGACGCGGTGCGCGAACACCACGGCACCGATGAGTCGCCATACCCCGTCTGCCCGCCCGATGCTGTGATTTTCCCGCGCGACATTGATGATGTCGTGGCCGTCGTGCGCCTTTGCGGTCAATACGGTGTTCCCGTGATCCCTTTCGGGATCGGTTCGTCGCTGGAAGGCCATGTGTTGCCGGTGGAAGGCGGCATTACGCTGGATTTCGCGGAAATGGACAAGGTGTTGGCCATTGACGCGGAGGACTTTACGGTAACGGTGCAACCGGGTGTGACGCGCACGCGGCTCAATGAGGAGATCCGCCACACCGGGCTGTTTTTCCCGATCGACCCGGGTGCGCACGCGACAATAGGCGGCATGGCAGCCACGCGCGCCTCGGGCACCAATGCGGTGCGCTATGGCACCATGCGCGAGAACGTCGTCTCGCTCAAGGTGGTGACAGCCGATGGCCAGGTGGTGCGCACCGCCAGCCGCGCCCGCAAATCGTCCGCCGGCTACGACCTTACGCGCCTGTTTGTCGGCAGTGAAGGTACGTTGGGCATCATCGTGGAGGCCACCGTGCGCGTGTACCCTCAGCCCGAAGCCATCACAGCGGCCATCTGCAATTTTCCAACACTGGACGCTGCTGTGCGCACGGTGATCGAGGTCATGCAAAGCGGGGTGGCTGTTGCGCGCGTGGAATTCATGGACGAGCGCGCAGTAAACGCCGTCAACCGCTACAGCAAGCTGGCACTCAAGGAAACGCCGCTACTGTTGTTCGAGTTTCATGGCAGCCTCACTGGCGTTCAAGAGCAGGCCGCCGTGGTGCAGGAAATTGCGCACGGCAACGGCGGCATGGATTTCGAATGGGCCGAAAAGCCTGAAGATCGCACCCGCCTATGGACGGCGCGCCATAACAGCCATTACTCGGGCCTGCAGTTGCGCCCCGGTTCGCGCAGCGTGGCCACCGACGTATGCGTTCCCATCTCCCGGCTGGCCGATTGCGTGACCCAGACTGCGGTCGATCTTGTTGCCATGCCATTCCCATACACGATTGTTGGGCATGTGGGCGATGGCAACTTTCATGTGCAGATGCTTATCGACCCTGACAGCGAGCATGAATGGCGGCTGTCCGAAGAACTGAATCACCGCCTCGTGCGGCGGGCCATTGCGATGGACGGTACCTGCTCGGGCGAGCACGGGGTGGGACTGCACAAAATGGCCTTCCTGCGCGAAGAGCACGGCGACGATGCATTACAACTGATGCGGCTGATCAAGCGCGCCTATGATCCCGGCAATATCTTCAACCCGGGCAAGCTGGTGTCATGGGCTTGAGGTGGCTCGGCAGCGCCAGGCGGTTGCCAGGCGCTGCCGCACGAGAGGGAGGGCATGGCAGATCAGCGGGGCGCGGGAGATAAATAGGGGCAGGACGGCGGCTGCTCGGTGGCGCGGGGGCAAATGCGTGGCAAGATATCCGATACGGGTGCCTGGTAGCGTTCATACCAGTATAAATGCTCGTATTGTTCCCTGCAGCCACGCTGGCATAATAGTTTGCATCGGCGCGGGATCCGGGCGGTTTACCGGGTTTCGCGGTTATTTTTCCAGCCTTAGCGGGATGCAAACATGCCACAAACCTTGTATGACAAACTCTGGGATGCACACGTCGTGCACCAGGAAGCCGACGGCACCTGTCTGCTGTATATCGACCGCCATCTGGTTCACGAAGTCACCAGCCCCCAGGCGTTCGAAGGGCTCGCCATTCACGGCCGCAAGCCCTGGCGCATCAGCGCCAACCTCGCCGTGGCGGATCACAACGTGCCCACGACTGCACGCGAACAAGGCATTGCCGATCCCATCTCGCGCCTGCAGGTCGATACTCTGGATGAAAACTGCGAAAAATACGGCATCACCGAGTTTCGCATGAACGACCGTCGCCAGGGTATCGTGCACATCATCGGGCCGGAGCAGGGCGCCACGCTGCCCGGCATGACAGTCGTCTGCGGCGATTCGCATACCAGCACCCACGGCGCGCTGGGCGCGCTGGCCTTCGGCATTGGTACGTCCGAAGTCGAGCACGTCCTGGCTACACAGACGCTGCTGATGAAGAAAAACAAGAACATGTTGATCCGCGTCGAGGGCGCGCTGCCCACCGGCTGCACCGCCAAGGACGTCGTGCTGCACATCATCGGCAAGATCGGCACGGCGGGCGGCACTGGCCACGCCATCGAGTTCGCGGGCAGCACCATTCGCGATCTGTCCGTCGAGGGCCGCATGACGGTCTGCAACATGGCGATCGAAGCCGGCGCCCGCTCGGGCATGGTTGCGGTCGACCAGAAAACCATCGACTATTTCCGCGGTCGTCCCTATGCGCCCACCGGTGCGACGTGGGATCAGGCGGTGGAATACTGGCGCACCCTGCATTCAGACGATGGCGCGCAATTCGACACGGTGATCGAGATCGATGCGGGTGATATCCGGCCGCAGGTATCCTGGGGCACATCGCCCGAAATGGTACTGCCCGTGGATGCCAACGTGCCCGATCCGGCCAAAGAAGCCGACAGCGTCCGACGCAGCGGCATGGAGCGCGCCTTGCAGTACATGGGCCTCGATGCCAACATGCCCATCACCGACATCAAGATCGACAAGGTCTTCATCGGCTCCTGTACCAATGCGCGCATCGAAGACCTGCGCGCAGCGGCCGAGGTGGCGCGCGGCAAGCACGTGGCACCGTCGGTCAAGCTGGCCATGGTGGTGCCGGGTTCCGGTCTGGTCAAGCAGCAGGCCGAGCAAGAAGGCCTCGACAAGATCTTCATCGACGCCGGCTTCGAGTGGCGTGAACCGGGCTGTTCCATGTGCCTGGCCATGAATGCCGACCGCCTCGAGCCCGGCGAACGCTGCGCCTCCACGTCCAATCGCAATTTCGAAGGGCGTCAGGGGCAGGGCGGCCGCACGCACCTGGTGAGCCCGGCCATGGCCGCCGCCGCGGCCATCAAAGGCCATTTCGTCGACGTACGCACTTTCAGCTAGGACGCATCATGCAAGCATTCACCACTCACAAGGGCCTGGTCGCGCCGCTCGACCGCGAGAACGTCGACACGGACCTGATCATCCCCAAGCAGTTCCTCAAGTCCATCAAGCGCACAGGCTTCGGCCCCAACCTGTTCGACGAACTGCGCTATCTGGACCACGGCGAGCCGGGCATGGACAACAGCAAACGCCCGCTCAACCCGGATTTCGTGCTGAATCAATCGCGCTACCAGGGTGCCAGTGTGCTGCTGGCGCGCAAGAATTTCGGCTGCGGTTCGAGTCGCGAACATGCGCCCTGGGCGCTGACGCAATACGGCTTTCGCGCAATCCTGGCACCTTCGTATGCCGATATTTTCTTCAACAACAGCTTCAAGAACGGCTTGCTGCCCATCGTGCTTCCCGAGCAGGAAGTGGCCCGGCTGTTCGAGGCGGTCCAGGCCAATCCAGGCTACCAACTGACCATAGACCTGGCGCGCCAGGTCGTGGTCGAGCCCGACGGCCGCGAACTCGCGTTCGACATCGAGCCCTTCCGCAAGCATTGCCTGCTCAACGGCCTGGATGACATCGGCCTTACGCTGCAGAAAGCGGACAAGATCCGTGCCTTCGAGGCCGAGCGGCTGGCGAAGTTCCCTTGGCTTGAGGCACACCCGACGACAGGAAACACATAATGACCTACAACATCGCAGTGCTGCCCGGCGACGGTATCGGCACCGAGATCACCGAACAGGCCCAGCGCGTGCTGGGCGCGCTGGGCCTGGATCTGACCATGACGGTGGCGCCGGTCGGTGGCGCCGCGTATGATCAGCACGGCCACCCGCTGCCGCCGTCCACCCTCAAGCTGGCAAAGGCCTCTGACGCGGTGCTCTTCGGCGCAGTGGGCGACTGGAAGTATGACAAGCTCGAGCGTGCGCTGCGCCCCGAGCAGGCGATCCTGGGGCTGCGCAAAGAGATGGGCTTGTTCGCCAACCTGCGTCCGGCCATTCTCTACCCGCAACTTGCCAACGCATCGTCGCTCAAGCCCGAGGTTGTGTCGGGGCTCGACATCCTGATCGTGCGCGAGCTCACCGGCGACATCTACTTCGGCCAGCCGCGCGGGGTGCGCACCCTGGAAGACGGCCCCTTCAAGGGCGAACGCCAGGGCTACGACACCATGCATTACGCCGAAAGCGAAGTGCGGCGCATCGCCCACGTGGCTTTCCAGGCAGCCAGCAAGCGCAAGAGGCGCCTGTGCAGCGTCGATAAGGCGAATGTGCTGGAAACCTCCCAGTTCTGGCGCGACATCATGATCTCTGTCGCCCTTGAGTATCCGGATGTTGAGCTGTCGCATATGTATATCGACAACGCCGCGATGCAGTTGGTGCGCGCGCCCAAGGAATTCGATGTTGTCGTGACGGGCAATCTGTTCGGCGATATCCTGTCCGACGAAGCCGCCATGCTGACGGGCTCGATCGGCATGCTGCCCTCTGCTTCGCTCAACGCCTCCAACCAGGGCTTGTACGAGCCCAGTCATGGGTCTGCGCCCGACATCGCTGGCAAGAACGTCGCCAATCCGTTGGCCACGATACTGTCCGCCGCCATGCTGCTGCGCTACTCGCTCAACCAGGCTGCACAGGCAGACCGCATCGAGGCCGCTGTACAGGCGGTGCTGGCGCAGGGGCTGCGCACCGCCGATATCTACGAAACGGGAACGACCCGCGTCTCAACCGTCGAGATGGGCGACGCAGTGCTCAAGGCGCTACAAGCCTGACCGCCAGGGGGCGGCCCGGGTTGGGCCGTCCGCGGACGCACATCGTCGCGTTGGGCCCGGTGGGCGGGCTGTCGTTCGCGCCTGCCCGCCGCGGCTTTGCTGGCGGCCGCAATGCTGCAATCTCGCTGCAATATTGGGGAAATATTGGGTTGATACCGCAGTTTTCGTGCATCGCGACAAGTCCTTCCAGTAGAATAGAACGATCTCTGAACTGTTTTTACGAGTGATTTTCTGATGAGCCAAGCAGTAGGTCTGGTCGGCTGGCGCGGTATGGTGGGCTCCGTGCTCATGCAGCGCATGCGCGACGAAGGCGATTTTTCCCTCTTCGAGCCGGTTTTCTTTTCCACGAGCAACGCGGGCGGCGCGGCCCCCGCCTGGGCCACCGGTGCGGCCCCGCTGCAAAACGCCTACGACATCGAGGCGCTGCGCAAGCTGCCCATCATCGTTACCGCCCAAGGTGGCGACTACACCACCCAGGTCTATCCCAAGTTGCGCGCTGCGGGCTGGGACGGCATCTGGATCGATGCCGCCAGCACCCTGCGCATGGCAGACGACGCCATCATTGTGCTCGACCCGGTCAACCGCCCGGTCATTGATGCAGCCCTCAAGCGTGGCGTCAAGAACTTCATCGGCGGCAACTGCACGGTCAGTTGCATGCTGATGGGCCTGGCTGGCCTGTTCAACCAAGATCTGGTCCAATGGATGACCAGCATGACGTACCAGGCCGCTTCCGGCGGCGGCGCGCAGCATATGCGCGAGCTGCTCACGCAGTTCGGCCTGCTCAATAATGCGGTCAAGCCTCTGCTCGACGACCCGGCATCGGCCATCCTCGAGATCGACCGCGGCGTACTCAAGGTGCAGCAAGACGGCTCCCTGCCGCAAGAAAACTTCGGCGTGCCGCTGGGCGGCAACCTCATTCCCTGGATCGACAAAGACTTGGGCAATGGCGTTTCGCGCGAAGAATGGAAGGCCGAGGCCGAAACCAACAAAATCCTTGGTCGCGGCGCCGCTTTTGGCACCGAGCCCACTCCCATCGACGGCCTGTGTGTGCGTATTGGCGCCATGCGCTGCCACAGTCAGGCGCTCACCATCAAGCTCAAGCGCGACGTGCCGCTGGATGAAATCAACGACATCATTCGCGAAGGTTCCAAGTGGGCCAAGGTCGTGCCCAACGAGCGCGATGCCACCATGCGCGATCTCACGCCCGTGGCCGTCACCGGCACGCTGGATATCCCCGTTGGCCGTCTGCGCAAGATGTCCATGGGTGAAGGCTACCTCAGCGCGTTTACCGTGGGCGACCAACTGTTGTGGGGCGCCGCCGAACCTCTGCGCCGCATGTTGCGCATTTCATTGGGCGAACTCTAAGCACTATGACGAGCAACCGGTCAGTGTCATCCATCGTAGACGTGCCTTACCTGAAACCCTGGATACTGGCGCTGACCGCGGCGCTCGCCTGCGCCTCGGCGCAGGCGGCCACACTGGGGCATTCGCGCCTCGTTTCGGCGCTTGGCCAGCCGCTGAGCGTCGATGTCCAGGTTTCCGGGCTCACGGCTGACGAACGCAACTCGCTGTCTGTCGCACCAGCCCGCCTGTCCGAGTGGGCTGCGGCGGGCCTGACGCCACCGGTCGATCTGGCAACGTTATCCATACGGGTGGTCGACGGCTATGCGCCCGGCACAAAAATTATCCAGTTGCGTTCCACGCAGCGCTTCAACCAACCGGTTGCCGATCTGCTGCTCGATGTGCGTTCTGCTGCAGGGCAACAGCGCTACCAAGTAAGCCTGCTCACACAGGCAAGCGCGTCCGCCGGAGCGCCCGCAGCCGCATCGGCAAGCGGCGGGGCGGTGGTGGGCCGGGCGGCCGGTGTACAGGCTGAACGCCAGCGTATTCGCGTGCGCAATGGCGACACGATGTTCGCCATTGCACAGCGCAACGCTGTAAAGGGTGTAACCGTCTACCAAATGATGATGGCGCTGCAGAAGGCCAACCCGCAGGCATTCATCGAAGGCAACGTCAATCTCGTCAAGGCCGGCGCTACCCTTTCCATGCCCGACAGTGCAGCGCTTACTGCGCTGTCCGATCGTGAGGCGCGGCGTCTCTTCATGCAGCATGCGCAGGCTTTCGCTGCCTATCGACAGCGGCTCGCGGGGCATGCGGGAAAGGTTGGCGATCTCGGTGCGCCCAGTGCCGGCCAAGTACAGCCAGGCGGCCAGGCGGCGCAGCCCGCCAACGCGCCCGAAGGCCCGCGTGACCGCCTACGGTTGTCCGAAGGCGCGCGCGGCAATGGCGGCGTGGCAGGCAATGCGCTGGCCGACGATGCCGCGGCCGACAAGGCCAACATCAACGAATCCGCCGGCCGGGTATCCCAGCTCGAAGAAAACGTCAAACACTTGAACGAAGCGCTGCAGGCTCGTGGCGGTGCGGCCAGCGATCTGGTGCGCGAGGGCGCACGCAGCCTGGCTGGCTCCCTGTCCGGCACGACAGCGCAGGGCGGGGCAGGTACGGCTGCGGCAGAGCAGGGTAGCACACCCAGTGGTGTTGCCCCGGCGGGCGCAACGGCGTCCGGCATCCAAGGCGGTGCTGGCGCGCAGCCGCGTATCGGCGCAAGCGGCGCGACCGCTGCCAGCCCGAGCGATGGTGCTGCCAGCGGCGCCACAGCGGCGGGTGCATCCGCATCACGCGCGGGCAACTCTGATACAGGCGCGGCGTCGGCGGGTGGCAACGGGGGGCAGGCCGTGGCTGGCAATACCGCTGCCACAGCAGCCTCCTCGGGTGCACAGACACAAGCGGGTGGCAGCGCCGGCACCGACGCTGGTGCCAGTCAGGCCAGTGGCGCAACGGCCGGCGATGGCCAGGCCGCCGCGCAATCCGGCGCGAGCAGCCAAAGCGGCTCGGGTGTGGCATCCCAGGGCCAGGCCGATGATCCAGGCAAATCCGCCAACGAAGCGGCGGCATCCAATTCCAAGGGCGGCCCGCAAGGGGCGCCTGAAACCAGTTCTAACAAGGCAGGGCAGGCTGTGTCGTGGTTCCAGGAACATACACTGGGGGTGATTACCGGTGTATTGGCGCTGATTGTATTGATTATTGCGTGGCTGCTGCGCCGTGTGGGCGCAGCAAAAAGCGATGGGCGCGATGGCGTCATCACCGAAGCCATGGTGCAGGAAAAGCTCGACCAGATCAGTCTCGACCTGGACGAGCCCTCGCAAGGCGAGTCGCGCGCGCCGCGCGGGTAGGCCACGATGCCACGTATTGCCCTGGGCGTGGCCTATGACGGCCGGTCTTGGCGCGGTTGGCAGACACAGCCCGGTGGGCACACTGTACAAGACCAACTCGAGGCAGCGCTGTCGCAGTTTCTGGCCCGGCAAACCGCCACCATCTGCGCGGGCCGCACCGATGCGGGCGTGCATGCCCTGTGCCAAGTAGTGCACGTGGATACCGACGCGCAACGCCGGCCCGAATCCTGGGTGCGCGGTCTGAATACATTGCTGCCGCCAAGTATTTCGGTGCAGTGGGCACAGCCGGTGGCGGACACTTTCCATGCCCGTTTTTCGGCGCAGGCGCGCACCTACATCTATGTGCTGCGCAATGCGCGGGTCCGTTCGCCCATGACCTATGGGCTGGCAGGGTGGGTGCATCAACCGCTAGACCTGTTCTCCATGCGGCAGGCGGCCGCCCGCCTCATCGGCGAGCACGATTTCACCAGTTTTCGTTCCTCGGAGTGCCAGGCGGCAAGCCCGGTGCGGCATTTGCGCCGCCTTGATATCGAGCAGGAAGGCGAGCATTTCTACTTTATCTTCACGGCCAACGCATTTCTGCATCATATGGTGCGCAACCTGATGGGTGTGCTGGTCTATGTGGGCATGGGGCGTCAGCCCGTGGCGTGGGCCGATGACGTGCTTGTGGCACGTGATCGCTGCAAGGCTGCGCCCACATTCTGGCCCGATGGCCTGTATCTGGCGCAGGTCGATTACCCTGAAGCCTTCGGGTTGCCAGAGCTTGATGCCGGCCGGGCCCTCGAATCCCTTACGGGCATCTCCAGGCTGGCGGGCGCTACGGGCAGATACTGACAGCGTCGCGGCCTCGAATCAGCTAGAATTCCAGAGTTTTGGATTTGATACATTTTGTTCGTCGCTCCGCTTCGAACAGTATGCATTCCCTCGTCGATGCAGCCGGCGCGCCGGCCATCTTTGCGAACAGGCCCCATGAAATTCCTACTCTCTGCATCCAGGGTGCTCGACTATATCAACACAAAAGTCGGCCAAGCCGTGATCTGGCTGACGCTTGTGGTTGTCGTGGTCAGCGCTGGAAACGCGATAATTCGCAAAGTGTTCAGCGTCAGTTCCAACGCATGGCTGGAACTGCAATGGTATCTGTTCGGGGCGCTGTTCCTGCTGGCCGCTGGCTATACCTATCTACGCAATGAACACGTCCGGGTAGATGTCCTTGCACAGCGTTTGAGTCGACGCACACAGATCAAGATAGAGATCTTCGGGATCATTTTTTTCCTGTTGCCCGCCTGCTGCCTCATATTCTGGCTGTCGCTGCCGTTTTTCTACGAGTCTTTTGTGCTGCATGAGCTATCGTCAAACACCGGCGGCCTTATCCGCTGGCCGGTCAAGCTGCTGATCCCTGTCGGCTTCTTACTGCTGATACTTTCCGCGCTCTCGCACTTGATCAAATGCATTGGCTATCTGCGCGGCCTGTGCCCAGACCCGATGCTGCGCGGCGATGGCAAAAGTGCCGAAGAAGAGCTGGCCGAAGAAATCCGTCAGCAGGCCGCAGCCATTCGGCAAGACGTTGATACGCCTGCCGTGCCCATCCAGCAGGGGCACCAACCATCACACGATCAATCCCAAGGCGAGGGTCGCTAATCATGGAGTTTTTTGTCGACAACCTCGCGCCGATCATGTTCTTCAACCTGGTCGTCTTTCTGCTGCTGGGTTTTCCTGTTGCGTTTACGCTGGCTGCGGTCGGTATCCTGTATGGCCTGGTTGCCATCGAACTCGGGCTCATGCAGCCGGCGCTTTTCCAGGCCTTGCCGCAGCGGGTGTTCGGTATCGTCTCTAATGATACGCTGCTGGCGGTGCCATTCTTTACCCTCATGGGCCTGATACTCGAACGATCAGGCATGGCCGAAGACTTGCTTGAAACAGTGGGCCAGCTCTTTGGCCCCGTGCGCGGCGGCCTGGCCATCGCAGTTGTACTGGTCGGTGCCATGCTGGCTGCCACCACCGGCGTGGTGTCCGCGTCGGTCATTTCCATGGGCTTGATTTCGCTGCCCATCATGTTGCGCTATGGCTATGATCGCCGGTTGGCGTCCGGGGTCATCGCTGCCTCGGGTACGCTGTCGCAGATCATTCCGCCGTCGCTGGTGCTCATTATCCTGGCCGATCAGCTCGGCCGCTCCATCGGCGACATGTACCGCGGCGCCATGGTGCCGGGCCTGCTGCTGGTGCTGGCCTATATCTCGTATATCGTGATCATGTGCGTGCTCAAGCCATCGAGCGCGCCAGCGCTGCCGCCCGAGGCCCGCATCTACGACCGCCCCGATGGCACGCGCGGCCTCAAGTCGTTGGCGGTACTTACCCTCATCGCCGCCGCTGCCTCGTACTTCGCCACCCAGCATTATTTCCGTGAGCACACCGACGTGCCGGTCGATGAGCGCGTGGTGATCAGCATGGTGGCGTGGGGCATTACTGCGCTTGCCATTGCCTTGGGCAACCGCCTGCTTAGGCTCAAGCTGCTGTCCCCCATCGCCGAGCGGGTCGTCTTTGTCATGATTCCACCGCTGGCATTGATCTTCCTGGTGCTGGGCACTATTTTCATCGGGGTGGCAACGCCTACCGAAGGCGGCGCCATGGGTGCCGTCGGGGCGCTGATCATGGCGATGTCGCGTGGCCGGTTTTCCTGGAAGCTGCTGCGCCAGGCCATGGACACCACCACCAAGCTGTCATGTTTCGTGGTGTTCATCCTGGTAGGCTCCACCGTATTCAGCCTGAGCTTCCGCGGCATCAACGGCGACCTGTGGGTCGAGCACTTGCTGATCGGCCTGCCGGGCGGCGAATGGGGCTTCCTCATCGTTGTCAGCGTGCTTACGTTCGTGCTTGCTTTCTTCCTCGATTTTTTCGAGCTTGCCTTCATTATCATCCCGCTGCTGGGGCCGGTCGCCGAAAAGATGGGCATAGACCTGATCTGGTTTGGCGTGCTGTTGGCGGTGAATATGCAAACCTCATTCATGCATCCGCCTTTCGGTTTTGCGCTGTTCTACCTGCGCTCGGTCGCACCGCGCGACGACTACCACGACCGCGTCACCAACAAGATGATCCCACGCGTCACCACGGGGCAGATCTACTGGGGCTCGGTGCCCTTCATCGTGATCCAGCTTATTATGGTGGCAGTGGTCATGATCTTCCCGTCGCTTGTCACCCATTACAAGGGTGAGCATACCCAGATCGATCCGGCTACCGTTGATTTCGGCACGGGCGCGGGTTATGGCGGAGGGACATACGGCGCCGACCCGGGCGCGGCGTTCCAGTAGCGGCCGGCTGCGCGTTTTTTTTTGATAGTTTCAAAAATGGCTGAGCGTGTGCGTACTCGTGTGAAAATCTGTGGCATTACCCGCCAGGAAGACCTCCATGCGGCGGTCGATGCCGGTGCGGACGCCATAGGCTTGGTGTTCTACCCGGGCAGCAAGCGGGCAGTCACCCTGGCCCAAGCTCGTGCGTTGCGCGAGGCAGCTCCTGCGTTCGTTGATGTGGTTGCACTATTCGTGAACGCCACGCCCGCCGATGTGCGTGCTGTGATTGATGACGTCGCGCCCGATCTGTTGCAATTCCATGGCGATGAAACACCCGCATACTGCGACAGCTTTGGCCGCCGCTACATGCGCGCATTCAGGGTGGGGGCGCCAGGGCTTGAAACAGCGCCTCGGGTGCTGGCCGCCTGCCAGCAATTCAATCATGCGGCCGCATGGTTGTTCGACAGCTATAGTGCCAGTTACGGCGGCAGCGGCCTGGCGCTCGATGTTGCATTGCTCGACGCGGTCCGGGCGGCCGCCGACAGCCGCCCGCTGGTATTGGCCGGTGGGCTCAAGGCTGAAACCGTGCGCCAGTCCATCACAGCTGTAAGGCCTTATGCGGTCGATGTCAGCAGTGGGGTCGAAGTCAGCCCTGGCATCAAGTCTCCCGAAATGATCGCCGCTTTCATGCGCGCCGTGTCAGGCCAGTCGGCCTGACCCAACCACTGTGCAGCTCGGCCTGGGCGAGCCTGTGCTTACATCCGTTTCATAAGGTCAGCGGCGGTCGCGCATCGCACCGCTGCGCATTGTTCCCACATCGCATTCCCGTGTGACTTGCAGCATGGGTGTACGGCGCCTATTCTTTTTGGCAGAGCTATTTTCTTCCGAGGAGGGCGATCATGTCCGCCAGCAGCATTCCGCTCAGTCGCGAAGCCTGTGCGCAGCGCAACGATGAAGACCCACTCGCTTCGTTGCGTTGTGAGTTTGCGTTGCCCGAAGGCATCATCTACCTCGACGGCAATTCGCTGGGCGCTCGTCCTGCGCGGTCGCTCGAGCGTGCCCATACAGTAATAAGCCATGAATGGGGCAGCGACCTGATCCGCAGTTGGAACAACGCGGGCTGGTTTGAGCTACCGCTGCGCCTGGGCGACATGCTCGCGCCCTTGATCGGCGCAGGGCAGGGCGAGGTTGCCATCACCGACACGACATCGGTCAACCTCTTCAAGGCGCTGGCGGCGGCACTGGATATTCAGCATCAATGCGCAGCCACGAGCAGCCGCCGGGTCATTGTCAGTGAACGCGACAACTTTCCGACAGACCTTTACATTGCGCAGGGCTTGTCTCACTGGCTGGACCGCGGCTACACACTGCGCTTGGTGGATGACCCGGATGCGCTGTCGCAGGCTATAACCGACGACGTAGCCGTTGTCATGCTGACACACGTCAACTACCGCAGCGGTCGTTTGCTGGACATGCAGCGCTTGACTGCCCATGCGCATGCGCAAGGTGCACTGGCCATCTGGGACTTGGCGCATTCAGCGGGTGCAGTGCCTGTCGATCTGCGGGGCGCGGACGCTGATTTTGCCGTTGGCTGCACCTATAAATACCTGAACGGCGGCCCCGGCGCGCCAGCTTATATCTGGGTGGCACCACAGCATCTGGCGCAGTTCTCGCATCCCTTGACGGGTTGGTGGGGCCACGCCAACCCTTTTGCCATGCAGCCAGGATTCGAGCGCCACCCCGGCATACAAGCAGGCTTGTGCGGCACGCAGCCTATTGTGTCGCTGGCCCTGGTCGAATGCGGCCTTGAGACCTTCAGTCGCGTCGATATGGCGGCTGTGCGCGCAAAATCCCTGGCGCAGTCCGACCTGTTTATTGCACTGCTGGACGCCTGCTGCGCCGGCCACGGCTTGCGGCTCGTTACGCCGCGCGAACATGCGGCGCGCGGCAGCCACGTGAGCGTCACCCATCCTCATGGTTACGGCATCATGCAGGCGCTGATTGAACGGGGCGTCATCGGCGATTACCGTGAGCCGGGCCTGATGCGCTTCGCGTTCACGCCGTTGTATTTGCGCTATACGGATGTTTGGGATGCTGTCGATATACTGGCTCGCATCCTGCAGGACGGCGCCTATGATGCCAAAGCCAGCCGCGCAGCGGTTACGTGATGGCCGGCGGCCGCAGATTGAAAAGGCCGCTGTGCAAGCACAGCGGCCTTTGGAAGCCTGGTAGGCAGTACTGGATTCGAACCAGCGACCTCTACGATGTCAACGTAGCGCTCTAACCAACTGAGCTAACCGCCTAACGAAAGAACGCTATTATAAGTAGATTGTTTTTGACCTGTCAAATCGCGCCGGGCCGGCGGTGTGACAATCTCATGTACAAATTATATCCATGGAACCTCGCGTCCAGCGTCCTTGCGCCTTTGCGCGAGGTGTTCAGCAGTTATGCGCAGGCTTATGCACATGCTGTGTGGATAAGCCTGCTGGTATATCTCTTGGGCTTTTTTGCAACAGCCACGCCGTGAATCAGCGCGTTGGAGGGCGAGGCAGCGCTACGGGGGCTGAAAATCGGTCGAGTGGTGTTACACTGGAGCAACGTTTATTGCTTACCCGATACGGTCTATATATGTGCACAAACACTACGCGAACTACGACACGGCATTGCTGATTGCCGCCGCGTACTGTTTTGTCTGCCTCTTTAGCAAAATCAATACACCGATAACGCGGCTCAGGCCGCGTTTTTGTATTTCAGGATTTCCCTCATGGTTCAGATCACACTGCCCGACGGCTCCCAGCGAGCGTATCCCGGTCCCGTTACCGTCAGCGAGGTCGCTCACTCGATCGGCACCGGGCTGGGGCGCGCCGCGTTGGCGGGGCGCGTAGCGGTCGGTGGTGCCGAGCCGCAATTGGTAGATACCGGCTTTGTGATCGACGCTGACGCAACACTGGCCATTATTACCGCCAAGGACCCTGATGGGCTGGATCTGATCCGCCACTCCACCGCGCACCTGCTTGCCTATGCGGTGAAGTCGCTGTTTCCCGATGCTCAAGTCACGATTGGGCCTGTCATCGAGAACGGCTTTTACTACGACTTCTCCTACAAGCGGCCGTTTACGCCCGAAGACTTGACGGCGATTGAAAACAAGATGGCCGAGCTGGCACGCAAGGATGAAGTCGTCACGCGCGAAGAATGGCTGCGCGACGATGCGGTGCGGTTTTTCAACGACATCGGCGAGCACTACAAGGCCGAGATCATCGCCTCGATCCCGTCCAACGAAACGATCAGCCTGTACCGCGAGGGCGATTTCATCGACCTGTGCCGCGGCCCGCACGTGCCGTCCACCGGCAAGCTCAAGGTCTTCAAACTCATGAAGGTCGCTGGCGCCTACTGGCGTGGCGACAGCAACAACGAAATGCTGCAGCGTATCTACGGCACGGCCTGGGCAACGAAGGAAGACCAGGCGGCCTATCTGCACATGCTCGAAGAGGCCGAAAAGCGCGACCACCGCAAGCTGGGGCGCGAGCTGGATCTCTTCCATTTCCAGGACGAGGCGCCGGGTCTGATCTTCTGGCACCCCAAGGGCTGGACGCTCTGGCAGCAGGTTGAGCAGTACATGCGCCGCGTTTATCAAGAAAACGGCTACCAGGAAGTCAAGGCGCCGCAGATCCTCGACTTGTCGCTGTGGAAGAAAACCGGTCACTGGGACAACTACGCCGAGAACATGTTCACGACGGAGTCCGAGAACCGCGTCTATGGCCTCAAACCCATGAACTGCCCGGGCCATGTGCAGATCTTCAACAGCAGCCTGCATTCGTATCGCGAACTGCCCGTGCGCTATGGCGAATTCGGGCAATGCCATCGCAACGAGCCGTCCGGTTCGCTGCACGGCATGATGCGTGTGCGCGGCTTTACCCAGGACGACGGCCACATCTTCTGTACCGAAGACCAACTGCAGGAAGAGTGCGCAGCGTTCACCGCATTGTTGCAGAAGGTGTACGCGGATTTCGGCTTCAAGGAAATCCTGTACAAGGTGGCCACCCGGCCCGACAAGCGCATCGGCGACGACGCGGTCTGGGACAAAGCCGAGAAGGCGCTGATGGACAGCCTGGATCATACCGGCTGCCAGTACGAAATCTCCCCCGGCGAAGGGGCCTTCTACGGGCCCAAGATCGAATACACGCTCAAGGACGCTATCGGGCGGCATTGGCAGTGCGGCACGATCCAGGTCGACTTTTCCATGCCGGCGCGTCTGGGCGCCGAGTATGTCGACGCATCCGACCAGCGCCGCACCCCAGTGATGCTGCACCGTGCCATCCTGGGCTCGCTTGAACGCTTTATCGGCATGCTGATCGAAAACCACGCCGGTGCCATGCCCGCGTGGCTCTCGCCCCGGCATGCGGTGGTATGCTGCATTTCCGAGGCATCCGCCCAATATGCTGACGACGTTGCCCTAAGCCTGAAAAAACAAGGGTTTAGAGTTGATTCCGATTTGCGCGGTGAAAAAATCAACCGTAAAATCCGTGAGCACAGCATGCAAAAGCTGCCCTACATACTGGTTGTCGGCGAAAAAGAGCGCGAAACCGGCATGGTGGCGGTGCGCGGGCGCGGCGGGCTTGATCTGGGCACTATGCCATTGGCCCAGTTCGAAGCGCGTCTGCGCACTGAAATCGACAACAGGCTTGACAGCGGGGAAGCTGCTTCGGCCTGACTTTTATTAATTACCAGGAGTCCTAGACATCGCAACCGATAAAACCCATCGCATCAATGGTGAAATCCGTATCCCCGAGGTTCGCCTCATCGGCACGGAGGGTGAACAACTCGGCGTTCTGAAGACCGCCGATGCCCTGCGTCTGGCGGAAGAAAACGACGTGGATCTGGTCGAGATCGCGCCCACAGCGTCTCCACCGGTCTGCCGCCTGATGGACTACGGCAAGTTCAAATACCAAGAGCAAAAGCGCCAGCAAGAAGCGCGGGCCAAGCAGAAAGTCATTCAGGTCAAAGAAGTCAAGTTCCGTCCCGGCACCGATGAGGGCGACTATCAGGTCAAGCTGCGCAACCTGAAACGTTTCATCGAAGAGGGCGACAAGGCCAAGGTCACGCTGCGCTTCCGCGGCCGCGAAATGGCCCACCAGGAACTCGGTATGCGCGTACTCGAACGCGTACGTGACGACCTGAATGAATTGGTGCAGGTGGAAGCCATGCCCAAACTCGAAGGCCGACAGATGGTGATGGTGCTGGCCCCGCGCAAGAAAGCGCCGGGCGGCAAGGGCGACGCCTCCTGATCCGTTTTTGACTATCATCGCCGCGCAAGCCCCGGGTTTGCGCGGCGGCGCACGCAGGTATCCTATGCACGTCTTGTTCATCATCGACCCTTTGCCCACACTCAAGGCATACAAGGATTCCTCGGTGGCCATGATGCGCGCGCTGACGGCGCGTGGCCATCAGCTCAGTGTGACACTACAGGGCGACCTGTTCATCGACCAGGGCACCGTAAAGTGTGCCGCCACTGAAATCTCCCTGGTCGACGGTGCAGACCTGCATGGCCATGCCTGGTGGCGTCAGCGCAACAAGGCGGCCGAGCGTTCGGTGGCGGACTTCGACGCGGTGATCATGCGCAAGGATCCACCCTTCGACATGGAGTACGTGTACTCCACCCATCTGCTCGAATACGCTCAGCAGCAGGGCGCCCGTGTGTTCAACAGCGGCGCCGCCATCCGCAATCACCCGGAAAAGCTCGCTATCACAGAGTTTCCCGAGTTCACCGTCCCTACGCTTGTCACGCGCGATATGCCACGCCTTCGGGCCTTTCACGCGGCACACGGCGATGTGGTTGTCAAGCCGCTCGACGGCATGGGCGGCACAGGGGTATTCAGGCTGCGCGAGCAGGAACACAACTTGGGCGC
Organism: Pusillimonas sp. TS35; assembly: GCF_009857885.1. Lineage (GTDB taxonomy): Bacteria > Pseudomonadota > Gammaproteobacteria > Burkholderiales > Burkholderiaceae_B > Allopusillimonas > Allopusillimonas lactea. The sequence goes on from NZ_WWER01000001.1 coordinate 553,920, forward strand.
CATTCTCGAAACGCTTACCGAAAACGGGTCGCGCACGATCATGGCGCAGCGGTACATCCCCGAGATCGTCAATGGCGACAAGCGCATTCTGTTGATCGCGGGCAAGCCGGTGCCCTACGCGCTGGCGCGCATTCCGCTGGCCGGCGAAACCCGCGGCAATCTTGCCGCCGGAGGCAGGGGTGTGGCCCAGCCGCTCAGCGAGCGCGACCAAGCCATTGCGGCCACCATAGGCAAGCGTGTGGCGGAGCGTGGCCTGTTACTGGTGGGGCTGGACGTCATCGGCGACTACCTCACCGAGGTCAATGTCACCAGTCCCACGTGTTTCGTGGAAATTACCGAGCAGACCGGCTTTGACGTGGGCGACTGTTTCGCGGCTGCCCTCGAGCAGGCCGCAGGCATGTAATGGCACGCATTGTCCTGGTCATGCACGAGCCGCTGGGGTCTGCATTCGCCGACTGCGCCAGCCATGTGTTGGGGCATGAACCCGGGCTCGTGGTATTCGACGTACCCGCAACGGCCGACCCCGAAGCCGAAGTCACGCGCCTCGCGCGCCTGCTGCAGGCAGGCAAGGATGCCGTGCTGGTGCTGTGCGACATCTACGGCGCAACGCCTTTCAATATCGCCAAGCGCGCCGTACGGTTGGCGAATGCCCACGGCACCGACGCGCATCTGATTACCGGCACCAATCTGTGCATGGTGCTCAAGGCTCTCACCGATCAGCAGGAAAATCCGGATAAACTTAGCGAGAACGTTCGCCAGGGCGCATTGCGCGGCATCGTCGACGCCGACGAATCGTCGTGATCCGACGCCAGTTTTCGCCAACCCGAGCCCAGACATAAAAAGAGCATCTATGCCTTCCGTCGATATTGTCATCAGCAACAAGCTTGGCCTGCACGCGCGGGCGGCAGCCAAACTCACACAGCTCGCGGGCAAATACCGCAGCGAAATTTTCATCGCGCGTGGCGCCCAGCGCGTGAATGCAAAAAGCATCATGGGCGTAATGATGCTGGCCGCCGGCATGGGTGTAACCGTCAAGGTCGACGCCACGGGCGACGATGCGGACGGCGCGCTGTCGGCGATCCGCGCGCTGTTCGACGGTAAATTCGGCGAAGCAGAATAACGTTCTTTCAGGCCAACCCGCCATGACGCACCCGGCAATGAAACCGTCGCCCGAAGGCCTGAGCGCCATGCTGTGCGCGCATGGCCAGGGTGTGGTCAAAGGCTATGCAATCGGCCGCGCGGCAGTGATGAGTGCGGCCGCCCTTGAGGTCGCGCATTACCGCATTGCCCCCGAAGACGTGCAGGCCGAATGCGAGCGCCTGGACAATGCCATGCGCACCGCGCGCCAAGAGCTCGACGCCATGGTGGCGGCCTTGCCCGACGACGCGCCGCGCGAACTGGGCCCGCTGCTTAATGTGCATAGCATGCTGCTGGCCGATCCCATGCTGCTCGAGCAGGCCTGTGCGCTGGTCGTCGAGCGTCACTACAATGCCGAATGGGCGTTGACCAGCCAGGGCCAGTTGCTGGCAGAGCAGTTCGCGCTGATGGAAGACGAATACCTGCGAGAGCGCGGGGCCGACATCCGTCAGGTAATAGAGCGCGTGCTGAGGGTCATGTCCGGATCGCCGCCGCTGCTTCCCAGCCTGGCGGCCGGCCAAGGCGATGATCCGCTCATCGTCGTCGCCCGTGATATTTCCCCGGCCGATATGCTGCGTCTGCGCGGCGCGCGCTTTGCCGCCTTTCTGACTGACTTGGGTGGCCCCACCTCCCACACTGCGATTGTCGCGCGCAGCATGAATGTGCCAGCCATCGTTGGCCTTGGGCATTTTCGAAGCCTCGCGCGCGATGGCGACATGCTGATTGCCGATGGGTTTACCGGTACGGTGCTGGTCAATCCGTCTGCCCTCGTGCTGTCAGAATACCGCCAACGGCAGGAAGAATACGCGCGTGAACGTGCTGAGCTGGCGCAATTGCGCAATGCGCCGGCGGTTACGCTGGATGGCATTGAGATCAAGCTTGAGGCCAATATAGAGCTGCCCGAAGAAGCCCAGGCGGCGCTGGACGCCGGCGCCGACGGCATAGGCTTGTTTCGCAGCGAGTTCCTGTTCATGGGCCGTGCTGAACTGCCCAGCGAAGAAGAGCAGTATCAAGCCTATGCATCGGTGGTCAAAACCATGCAGGGCCGGCCGGTGACGATACGCACACTGGATCTCGGGGCGGACAAGAATCTGGATGGCGACGTAACCGTGTCCACCAATCCGGCGCTGGGCCTGCGCGCCATACGCTATTGCCTGGCCAAGCCCGAGATGTTCGCGACGCAGCTGCGGGCCCTGCTGCGTGCTTCGGTGTACGGCCACGTACGCATCCTCATCCCTATGATCTCGCACATGCGCGAAGTGCACGCGACGCGGCAGGCCATTGAGGCCGCCTGTCGTGAGCTGGACGCGCGTGGTACGCCTTATGCGCGCAATTACTCTTTGGGCGCTATGGTAGAAATTCCCGCCATTGCCATTGCCATCGAGCCCTTTGTGGAGGCGCTGGATTTTCTTTCCATCGGCACCAACGACCTGATTCAGTACACCCTTGCGGTGGATCGTGGTGACGCCGATGTGGCAGACTTGTACGATCCCATGCATCCGGCCGTGTTGCGGTTGATCGCCCATACCATCAACGCTGGCGAACGGGCCGGCAAACCTGTTGCGGTATGCGGCGAAATCGCGGGCGATGCGCGGGTTACGCGCATGCTGCTGGGCTTGGGGCTAACCGAGTTTTCCATGCATCCGCAGCAGCTCCTGGATGTAAAAAAAGAAGTGCGCCAGGCGCACTCCAATGCATTGCGGGTCCAAGTGGCTACCGCCCTGAACCGGGCGGAGCGTATCGATCTGGCGTCGTTGTCGAACTGACGCAGCGCCGGGGCCAGGTGGGCGTCGGGCAAAACCGGCGCAGGGCGTTGTTTATCGCGAGTAGGCCGTTTCCCCGTGGGTGGTGATATCCAGCCCTTCGCGCTCCTGTTCGGCGCTTACCCGCATGCCGTCGCACAGCTTGTCGGCAGCAAAACAAGCGATCAGTGCCGAAATGGCCGACCAGACCATGGTGATCAGCACGCCTTCAAGTTGCAGCCACACCTGGAAGGGAATGGCGCCCAGCGTATCCAGGCCGGGGCCGCCCAGCGGCTTGGCGTTGAATACACCGGTCAGTAGTGCACCGATGATTCCGCCCAGGCCGTGGATACCGAACACATCCAGTGCATCGTCGGCATTTAGCATGCGCTTCAATCCGTTCACCCCCCAGACGCACGCAGCGCCGGTGATGAGGCCGATCAGCAGTGCGCCCGCTGGTCCGACCAGGCCTGCGGCGGGCGTGACGCCGACCAGCCCAGCTACGGCACCCGAGATCGCACCCAGCAGCGACGGCTTGCCCTTGACTTTCCATTCGACGATCAACCATGCCAATATCCCGCCCGCAGTGGCGATCATTGTGTTGAAGAATGCAAGCGCGGCGACCTCATTTGCCGACAGCGCGGAGCCGGCATTGAAGCCGAACCAGCCTACCCACAGCAGCGATGCACCGATCATGGCCATGGGCAAGTTGTGCGGAGGCATGGCTTCTCGGCCGTGGCCGATGCGCTTTCCGACAAAGTAGGCGCAGGTCAGGGCGGCGACCCCTGAGTTGATATGCACCACGGTGCCGCCTGCGAAATCGAGCGCGCCGCGGGTAAGCAGGAAACCCTTGGGGCCCCATACCATGTGGGCGATCGGGATATAGGCCAGTGTGATCCATACCAGGGTGAAGACCAGGACGGCGCTGTAGCGCACGCGTTCGGCAAAGCCGCCCAGGATGAGTGCACACGTGATGCCCGCGAATGTCGCCTGGAAGGTGGCGAAGATAAATTCGGGTATTGTCCCGGACAACTGGTGCTTGCCCGTACCCAGATCCATCATGCCGCTGAAGAACAGGCGTGATAGCCCGCCCAGCACGGCACCGCTTTCAGTGAAGGCAAGGCTGTAGCCGTACACGAACCAGACGACCAGGGCGAGGGCAAAGACGCTGGTGACCTGCACCAGGATGGAGAGGACGTTCTTGGCGCGAACGAGACCGCCGTAGAACAGTGCGAGGCCGGGCATAACCATGAAAAGTACGAGCACGGTCGAGATGCCGACCCATGCCAGGTCTGCTTTATCCATATTATTGGCTCCAGAATGTTTAGGTAGGGCGGGGTTACAGTGCGCTCTCGCCCTGTTCGCCGGTGCGGATGCGGATCACTTGCTCGATCGGCGTGACAAAAACTTTCCCATCGCCGATCTTGCCGGTATGCGCTGCCGCGCACAGGCATTCGATGGCCTGCTCGACCATAGGCTCCGCAACTGCAAGCTCCAGCCGCAGCTTGGGCAGAAAGTCCACGGTGTATTCGGCGCCCCGGTATAGTTCGGTGTGGCCCTTTTGGCGCCCGAAACCCTTGACTTCGGTCACGGTCATGCCTTGTATACCGATTTCAGACAGCGCTTCGCGGACCTCGTCGAGTTTGAATGGTTTGATGATGGCGGTGATCAGCTTCATGACGGTTCCTGGTGATGGTGTTCACTGCTCAGTACGCAAGCTTCGTGCCAAAAATGGAAAAATCGGGAGCTGCCGGCGGGCTTTCTGGCGCCGCGTTCCGCTCCCGGGGTCTGATTCGCGCATTCGCGTACAGACGCGGGCCGCCATATCGGTGCATGAGATAGCGGAGTCATCGCCAGCCTGTTCCAAAATGGTGCACACGGCTTACTGTATGCACTGGGATAGAGCGGGGCAGGTGTGGCGTACAGGCATCTCTCTGTAACAAGGGTCTGCCGGCCAGTCAGGCTTTGTATCCGTGTGTACGCTGGCCCTCTTCAAGAAAATGGCGGTACATCCTTGCCGGATCAGGCTTGAGGCCGATTTTTGGATGTGAAAACTTTCTAGATTGAAATCAGGATTTACACTAGTGTTTAGGTCGTCGAAGACGGTATCGATAGAATGAAATCAGCCAGTTGTAACAAGCTCGCTGCTGAACCGTTCGTCGCACCGGCCTCAGCCATCACTAATCCGCGACATTGGATAAATGAGGGATAAAGATGATGCAGACACGTACTCAATTAGCCATTATTGCCTTGGCCGCTTCCCTGACGGCGCTGGCGGGTTGCTCCAAGAAGGAAGAATCCAGCGCGCCGGCATCGGATCCGGCAACGAGCTCCACTACACCTGCGCCTGGCAGCAGCGCGCCCGCTACTGGCACACCTACGCCAGCACCCGCTCCGGCGCCCGCGCCTGATGCATCGGGCACAAAGTGAGGTTCTTATGAAGAAATCGCGTACTCATCTGGCCGTTCTGGCCATGGCCGCCACGCTGAGCCTGCTTGCCGCATGCGGAAAGGAAGAGTCTGATACCGCCGCGACAGGCACGGCGCCTACCACCGAGCCGGCATCGGCGCCCACGCCTGGATCGACGGGGGCTGAAAGTGGCACGTCGCAGCCATCCGGCATGGACGCGCTGAAGGATGACGCCAAGCGCGCCGGCGAGGCAATCTCGAAAACCGCTGGTGATGTGAAGGACGCCACGGTAGACGCCGCCAAGAGCGCGGGTGAGGCGATCCGCGAAGGTGCGGACAAGGCGGATCAGAAGATCCAGGAAAAGCTGGGCGACGGTAAACCCACCACGCAAGAGCCGCCACCGCCCAATCAGGGGTGACGGCACGGGCCAGCGTTGGGTTCATTCGCCAGGCGCCGCCTGCGCCCAACCAGAGGTGACAGTGATCGTGATCCGCTGGCCCATAAAGACGATGCCGATATCCAAGACCGGCATCGTCTTTTCTTTTACACTAGTGGATAAACCCGTATTCGCGCCGCGCTGGCGGCTGCACGCAGCAAGGAGGCCCCTATGATCAACCGCAATGCCTGGATCGAAGATTTCCAGAAGAACGTCTCCGACCTCATCGCCAAAAGCCCCGCTGCAGACATCGAACGCAACGTAAAGGCCATGATGGCGCAAACATTCTCGCGCATGGATTTGATCACGCGCGACGAGTTCGATGTTCAGGCCCAGTTGCTCGAACGTGCCTTGGCGCGCATCACCGCGCTCGAATCCCGGGTACAAGCGCTCGAGGGCCGGCCCGATACGCCACTGCAGCAAGGCACGCCGCATACTTGAGCCATCGTCCGTGCCCCGGCAATGCAAGGTTTTACCCGCCAGCAGCAACGGTAGCTGTGGCCGCTCGTTTTTGAGCGTTATCCGTAACAAGCACTGAATGCAGTCCGGGCTGCGGGGTGGCTCGCGTTGGGCGAGGCGATGGCAATGCCTCTTCGCGCATTCGGCGTCCTACTTCAACTGTCAGTTTTTGTGTGGCGCGATGCGCGCCGCGCGCTGGTCGGCGCCCCTGCGCGTTGGCATACTTTCCCCTCGATTTGCATAACTAGGCCAGTATTCTTCATGTGCCGTTCGCGCATTGGCCCAGGGGCGCGGGCGCTTTACTGGCACAAGCTCGCCCGCTTGGAGAGGGGCAGAGGCCGAAAGCAGGGGGAATTATGTCGTTGGCAGTATTGGCCAGCCGGGCACTGCACGGCATTGAGGGGCGCCCGGTAAGGGTCGAGGTGCATCTGGGCAATGGCCTGCCCGCTTTCAATATGGTTGGCCTGGCCAGCACCGATGTGCGCGAAAGTCGTGATCGCGTGCGTTCGGCCATCGTCACCAGCGGGTTCGAGTTTCCCGCCGGGCGTATCACCGTCAATCTTGCGCCAGCGGATCTGCCCAAGGAATCCGGGCGCTTCGACTTGCCTATCGCGTTAGGCATCCTGCTGGCCTCGGCGCAGATTGTGCCGGCCGGCGGTGGTGTGGAGCTCGCACAGTATGTGTTTGCGGGTGAAATGTCGCTTACCGGCGCCGTGATGCCTGTTGCGGCACCGCTGGCTATCGCGCTTGCAGTGGCCCGGCATAATCCTGATGCCATGTTGGTGCTGCCGCCCGGGTGTGCGGGCATTGCAGCCCAAGTGCCTGGCCTCAAGGTATTCGAGGCCGCTACCCTGGCCAGCCTGGCGGCGCATTTTGCGGGTACTGGCCTCTTGCCCGTCGCCAGCGCAGCAGCGCCGAGTTTGGGTGTGGGTTTCGATGATGCCATGCCTTGCCTCTCCGATGTACGCGGGCAGTTGCTGGCAAGGCGGGCACTCGAAATTGCGGCGGCGGGCGGTCACAGCCTGCTGATGTCGGGTCCGCCGGGCGCGGGCAAAAGCATGTTGGCCCAGCGGCTGCCGGGCATACTGCCGCCATTGTCTCAAGCCCAGGCACTCGAGGCGTCAGCCATCGCTGGTGTGAGCGGCGTGGCGCGCTACAGCAATCGGCCGCCTTTTCGCGCGCCGCATCACTCGGCGTCAGTGGCGGCGCTGGTGGGCGGCGGCCGCCATCCCCGGCCCGGTGAAATTAGTCTGGCTCACCATGGCGTGTTGTTTCTGGACGAATTGCCCGAATTCGGCGCCCACGCACTCGATTCGCTGCGCGAGCCGCTGGAAACCGGGCAGGTCAGCATCGCCCGCGCCGCGTGCACGGTAAGCTTTCCCGCGCGTTTCCAACTGGTCGCGGCCATGAATCCATGTCCTTGCGGTTTTCTGGATCATCCCGGCGTCAGCTGCCGCTGCAGCACCGATGCGATCATCAGGTATCGTGGCCGGGTGTCGGGCCCCATACTCGATCGCATCGACCTCCAGATATCGCTGCCGGCGGCTGATGCCGATTGGCTGGATGCGCCGCCAGGCGAACCTTCCGCGCCTGTACGCGAGCGGGTGGCCGGCTGCCGTGCCATTCAGCTTGCACGCCAAGGCTGCGCCAATGCCAGCCTGCCGGTCGCCGCCATCGAACAGCACTGCCGGCTTGAAACGGCGGCGCATGCATTACTGCGCCGAGGCTTGGGGCGCTGGCGCTGGTCTTCGCGCGTGGTGCACCGCATGCTGCGGGTGGCACGCACCGTGGCCGATACGGAGCGGGCATGCGATATTTCGGCCGTACATCTGGCCGAAGCCATCCGCCTGCGGCAGCCATGGAGTGGTTGACGGGGGCGGCCGGGGCGGATGCCTGCTGGCGGTACAATCCTCTAAAGCCATCTTGGCGGAAGGCCGGCAATCGCCACGGGCACCACATGTGCGGGCTTGTTGATCAGCCCCTCTATCGACTGGACAAGCCATTGAAAATCATCATATAATCCAAGGCTTTTCCGGCATTATTTCCGGTAAAAATCCAATAAGTGGATTTCAGGTTTATTGAAGTGCTGCCGAGGCCGGTGGCCACCTGCGTTCACAAATCATCGAGTTTTGCATCATGCCTAAGATGAAAACCAAGAAAAGCGCCGCAAAGCGCTTTAAGGTTCGCGGTAGCGGGTCGATCAAGCGGGGCCAGGCGTTCAAGCGCCACATCCTCACCAAGAAAACAACCAAGAACAAGCGCCAACTGCGCGGTTCTGCCGCGGTGCACGAATCCAACGTCGCCTCGGTCAAGGCCATGATGCCTTTTGCTTGATTAACGGAGATCACTCACTATGCCACGCGTAAAACGCGGCGTTACCGCCCGTGCCCGTCACAAGAAAGTCCTCAAAGCAGCGAAAGGCTATCGTGGCCGCCGCGGCAATGTATTCCGCATTGCCAAGCAGGCCGTCATGCGCGCAGGCCAGTATGCCTACCGCGACCGCCGCAACAAAAAGCGCACCTTCCGTGCGCTGTGGATCACTCGTATCAATGCCGCTTGCCGTGAACTGGGCGTAAGCTATAGCCAGTTCATCGCCGGCACCAAGAAGGCGTCGATCGAACTCGATCGCAAGGTTCTGGCCGACATGGCCGTCAACGACAAGGCTGGCTTCGCAGCCGTGGTTGCCCAGGCCAAGAACGCGCTGGCCTCGTAATCGGCCTGCACAATCTGTTGTAACACTGCAAACGGGGCCTCTGACGGGCTCCGTTTGCATTTGGACATGCGACATCTATGACATCCTCGGCCGAAGACCTGATACTCCAGGCTCAAGATCTTTTTGCGCAGGCGCATGACGCCGCGGCGCTCGAAAACGCCAAGGCCCGCTTCCTGGGCAAGCAGGGCGCGCTGACTGCCCTGCTCAAAGGGTTGGCCAGCCTTGATCCCGAACGCAAGAAAACGGAAGGCGCACACATCAACCAGGTCAAGCAGCGCATCGAAGCCTTGCTCAACGACCGACGTTCGGCGCTGGCACAGGCCGAGCTCGATAAGCGCTTGGCTGCCGAAACCATCGATGTCACGCTGCCGGGCCGCGGGCGCGGATTCGGCGGCATCCATCCAGTCATACAAACGTGGCAGCGGGTCGAGGCCATTTTCCGTTCCATTGGTTTCGATGTGGCCGACGGTCCCGAAATCGAGAACGACTGGACCAATTTCACAGCGCTCAACAACCCCGAAAACCACCCCGCGCGCTCCATGCAGGACACCTTCTACGTCGATATGAACGACGCGCAGGGCCTGCCGCTGCTGTTGCGCACGCACACCAGCCCGATGCAGGTGCGCTACGCGCGCATGAACAAGCCGCCCATCAAGGTGATCGCACCGGGACGCACCTACCGGGTCGACAGCGATGCCACGCACTCGCCCATGTTCCACCAGGTCGAGGGCCTTTGGATCGCCGAAGACATCTCTTTCGCCGATCTGAAGGGCGTCTATACCGATTTTCTGCGTGCCTTCTTCGAAACCGACGACCTGAGTGTGCGCTTCCGCCCCTCGTTCTTCCCGTTCACTGAGCCTTCGGCCGAAATCGACATGATGTTCACATCGGGGCCCAATCAAGGTCGCTGGCTCGAGATTTCCGGCTCGGGGCAGGTGCACCCCGCCGTCGTGCGCAATTTCGGGCTCGATCCCGAGCGTTATATCGGCTTTGCCTTTGGCTCGGGCCTCGAGCGCCTGACCATGCTGCGCTATGGTGTGAACGACTTGCGCCAGTTCTTCGAGGGTGATCTGCGCTTCCTGCGCCAGTTCAACCGTTAATCCCGATCATCCTGAATTCTTAGTCTACGAGCGGATCATGCAATTCCCTGAGTCCTGGCTACGCGCTTTTGTGAACCCCGACATCGATACCGAGGCGTTATCGCATCGCCTGACGATGGCCGGCCTGGAGGTCGAGGAAACCACGCCCGTTGCGCCGCCGTTTCGCGGCGTTGTCGTGGCGCACATCGTCGAGGTGGCAGCGCACCCCAACGCCGACAAGCTGCGCGTGTGCCAAGTGGACGACGGCACGGGTTCGCTGCTGCAGATCGTATGCGGCGCGCCTAATGCAGCCGCAGGCATGAAGGTGCCACTGGCCCGCGTGGGTGCTACGCTGCCGGGCGGCATGAAGATCGGCGTTGCAAAAATGCGCGGCGTAGAATCCTCCGGCATGCTGTGCTCTGCCCGTGAACTGGGCCTGTCGCAAGACCATGCCGGGTTGCTCGAACTCGATCCTGCACTCGGCATCGGCCAGTCCATCCGTGATGCGTTGGACCTTGACGATACGCTGTTCACGCTCAAGCTCACGCCCAACCGCGCCGATTGCCTGTCCATCATGGGTGTTGCGCGCGAGGTGGCCGCGCTCACCGGCGCGCCGCTGACGCCTCCCATGTTCGACGCGGTGCCGGTGACGCTTACCGATCGCCTCGATGTCAATGTGCATGCGCCCGACCTGTGTGGGCGTTTTGCCGGCCGCATTATCCGCGGCGTGAACGCGCGCGCGCAGACACCCGACTGGATGAGGACGCGCCTGGAGCGCGCTGGCCAGCGCTCGGTGTCGGCGCTGGTCGATATTTCCAACTACGTGATGCTCGAGCTGGGCCGTCCCACGCACGTGTTCGACCTGAACCGCATCAAGCGCAATACGCTCGACGTCCGTTGGGCCAGAGAGGGCGAAGCACTCGAACTGCTCAATGGCCAGACGATCAAGCTCGACAGCGATGTGGGTGTGATCTGCGCCGATGGCCAGGTTGAAAGCATGGCGGGGATCATGGGCGGTGAAGCTACCGCGGTCACGCTGGACACCACCGACATCTATCTCGAAGCGGCTTTTTGGTTTCCCGAGGCCATCATGGGGCGCGCCCGCCGCTACAAGTTCAGCTCCGAAGCCAGCCATCGCTTCGAACGAGGCGTCGACTTTGCCAGTATCCCCGAACACCTCGAGTTCATCACTCGTCTGCTGGTGGATATCTGTGGCGGCCAGGCCGGCCCTGTAGACGACCAGGTCGTCAACCTGCCCGAGCGTGCGCCGGTCACTATGCGTCTGGCGCGTTGCCGTAAAGTCCTGGGGCTTGACGTTTCGCGCGAAGAAGTCGAATCCATTTTCACGCGGCTCGAGCTGCCTTATGTTTTCCGCGACGACAATTTCATCGTTACGCCGCCGTCCTATCGCTTTGATCTCTTCCTCGAGGAAGACCTGATCGAAGAGGTGGCGCGCATCTATGGCTTCGAGCGCATTCCCGATGTGCCGCCCACCGCACGTGCCGACATGCTGGTGCAGCCCGAAGCGCTGCGCGGCCCGCATCTGCTGCGCGCGCGCATGGCTGCGCTCGACTACCAAGAGGTCATCAACTTCGCGTTTGTCGAAGAAGCATGGGAGCGCGACCTGGCCGGCAACACTGATCCGATCAGGCTGCTCAATCCCATCGCCAGCCAGCTTGCTGTCATGCGATCGAGCCTGCTTGGCGGTCTGGTGGCCAATATTGCCTACAACGCCAACCGCAAACAGAGCCGTGTACGGGTGTTCGAACTGGGTCGTGTCTTCCGGCGCGATACGCAGGTGGACGATGGCGATCTGTCCGTCGCGGGTGTGGCGCAGCCCACACGTCTTGCGGGTGCGGCATGGGGTCCGGCGCTTGATGAACAGTGGGGCCTGCCTACCCGCCAGGTTGACTTTTATGATGTGAAAAAAGATGTCGAGAACCTGCTGGGCGACAGCGCAGGGCGGCTCCAGTGTGTCGCGGCTGCGCATCCGGCGCTGCATCCAGGCCGCTCGGCCCGCCTCGAGCTCGACGGCACGCTGATTGGATGGCTGGGCGAGGTGCATCCCCGCTGGGCGCAGCAGCATGATCTGACGCATGCCCCGGTGGTGTTCGAGGTGGATGTGGCGGCAATCTCGCACGGTTCGCTGCCCGCGCCGGCGCCGCTTTCGCGTCAGCCCATGGTCATCCGCGACCTGGCCGTGTGGGCCAACGCCCAGGTGAGCTACCAGGCATTATTGGATACACTTAAGCAAACTATCCAATCTGATGATACGCTTGGGATCGTCAAAGACATTAAACTGTTTGATGTCTGGCGCGACAAGACCGCCGAGGCGGCCGGCGCTGCCGAGAAAAGCATGGCACTGCGCTTCTGGCTGCAGGGCCAGGATGCCACCCTGGACGACACAACTGTTGAAAAGTGCGTGGCGCGGCTGCTGGAAGTACTTGTTGCCGCACACGGCGTTCGTCAGCGCGCTTGAGGAGCACACATACGCATGAAAGCCGACCGTACCCTGACCAAGGCCGAGCTTGCCGAATTGCTGTTCGAGCGCGTAGGCCTGAACAAGCGTGAGGCCAAGGACATCGTCGATACCTTCTTCGAAGAGATCCGTGATTGCCTGGCGCGTGGTTCCGAAGTGAAGTTGTCCGGTTTCGGCAACTTCCAGGTGCGCGACAAGCCGCCACGCCCGGGTCGTAATCCCAAGACGGGCGAGATCATTCCCATAGCCGCGCGCCGTGTGGTGACTTTCCATGCGAGCCAAAAACTCAAGAGCGCGGTCGAGACCGCTGACAGCAGCGCACCGGCCTCCGAATAACAGGCATAGAATCCGCCCATGAGCACCAGCGAAAAATCCGTCATCCTGCCACCCATTCCCGCCAAGCGTTATTTCACAATCGGCGAGGTCAGCGAGTTGTGTTGTGTCAAGCCTCACGTGCTGCGCTACTGGGAACAAGAATTCACCCAGCTCAAGCCCGTGAAGCGGCGCGGTAATCGGCGCTACTATCAGCATCACGAGGTGCTGCTTATCCGCCGTATCCGTGATCTGCTGTATGAGCAGGGCTTCACGATCAGCGGCGCGCGCAACCGCCTGGGCGATGATGAGCCGCGTGATCAAGATGCGGCGGTACGCCTGTCGGGCGCCGAACTGCAGTCGCTTCGCACCGACCTGATGGCCATCCGGGACATGCTGGGCGCGGCGTTGGACGAACACGCTGCAGGGGCGCCCCCACGCGAACACCTGTTCTGATGTCTTAAAGCAGCGGGCCAGTCGGCGCCGCTTCTTGCCAATTGGCCAGACTATTTGCTTCATGCCGATTCATTCTTTGCGCGCGCGGGCGCTGGCGGCTTTATGCGAGCGAAACCCCTCCGCCAAGGCTCAGGCTGCGCAAGCGCTGAGCGACAATCTCGACCCCGGCGCCGCCATTATTTTCGATGCACCCGGAAACATACCCGGGCGCCCGGACACGCCCGAACTGGTCCGCCCGCAGGATGTTCGTGCCCGCACGCCGGGTTCGATACAAGGCAGGGCGGCACTCATCCATTCTCTTTGCCATATCGAGTTCAATGCCATCAATCTGGCGCTGGATATCCTGTGGCGCTTCCCAGGCATGCCCGATGCATTCTATGCAGACTGGGCGCGTGTCGCGCGCGAAGAAGGCCTGCATTTCTCATTGTTGCGCGCCCATCTGCGTACGCTGGGTTACGACTATGGCGACATGCCGGCCCATGACGGCCTGTGGGAGATGGCCGAACGTACGAAAGAGGATTTGCTTGCGCGGCTGGCCTTGGTGCCGCGTACGCTTGAGGCGCGCGGGCTGGATGCTTCGCCGGTTGTCAGACGCAAGCTGGCGGATGCGGGCGATTTGGCCGCGGCGGGCATTATCGACATTATCCTGCGCGATGAAATCGGCCATGTGGCGGCGGGCAATCGCTGGTATCGCCACGTATGCGCAACGCGCGGGCTGGACCCGTTGGCCGCGTTTCGCGAACTGGCCGCCAGGTATCGCGCGCCCAAGCTGCGGGGGCCTTTCAACCTGCCAGCGCGGCGCGCGGCAGGCTTCAGTGACGAAGAGTTGGAGGCGCTGTTGAGCGAGGCGGGCTGAACGCGGAGCCCGTGCGGATCAGTTTGCGGCGCTGCCCGGCGCTGAGCCGGACGCAGCGGGCGGCCTGCCACCGCCCACGACCGGCTCGGTGCCGGGTGCACCGAAGGTGACGACACGGCCAATGAACAGTACCGGGCCGCTGGGGCTGGCCGTAGGCGAACCGCCTTGTGGCTCAAGCGTCATTTCAAAGTATTGTTCTTTGCCCAGTTCTCCCATGAGCGCGGCCGGCACAGTGATCGGTCTGTTCGGATCGATCAGGCCCAACGAGCGCGGCGCCGACACGGTTTCGTTGTACGTCCAGAGTTGCACGGCGGATTTTGGCGCGACATCGCTGTGTACCTGCGGCGACATCAACACATTGCCCTGAGGGTCGAAGGTAACGATCCAGCCGGGTGTCGAACTTTGCCCGGGGGCTTGCAGGATGGCGGCGCGCGTAGGCGCAACTTGTACGACATTGATGGGTGGCGGCAGCGGCTCTTTGGGGACGAGCGAAATCGCCAGCGCAAGTGCGGCGAAGACGATAGTGGCGCCGCGCCAGAGCCAGACGCTGTGCATCAGACGGCGTTTTTCGGGAGGAGGGAGCGTTGAAGGCGCGGTGATCGGGATAGCGTCGGACGCAGATGCCGGGTTGAGCGGCGGTACACGCGCGGCGGCTTGTGCCGGCGAAAATGCAGGCGCGGAGGCGGCCGGCCGCGGGGCACCCTCGGTGGCAGGCGATGAATGGGGGGCTTGCGAAATACGCGAGGCGTCTGAAGGCGTACTCGGAAGGGAAGAGGCACCCATGTGCGCGGCTTGCCCGGACGAGGCGCGGCCTTGTGGCGCCTGCGTGGCGCCAGATGCGCCCACGAATGCGCTATCGTTGAAATAGGGCTCGCGCGGTGCGCGGCGGTGCGGATTGTGGCCGGGCGAACCGCCTGCGGGGGGGCGGGCCGTCGGGCCAGCCTGCCCGCTGTGCCCGGGGGCAGGCGTACCGTTGCGCTCGGCGCTTGATTCGCTGCCAGCCGCAGCCATACCCGCCGCACGCAAGGCGCCATCAGATATGGATGCGGCTGATGTGGCAGGCGCGTTGGCCGATGGGAGCGAGGCAGCGGCCGTGGATGGGGCCTCTTGTGTGGCGGTTGCTGCAATACCCGGCATGGCCGCGCTTGTGTTGTTGGGTATTTGGGCCGACGCGATGCCGTTGTGCGCCTGGGCCACGGCAGCCCCGTTGCTCGAATCGGCCATGCCGTTCATGGGGCGTGTAGCGCCATTTGGCCCAGGAGCTGCCGGTGTGGTGGCGCCGACCATGCCGTTTGCGAGGAACGGTTGAGGCGAATCTGGCTGACGGTACAAACTAGAGGGCGCGGGTGGGGCATTGTGCCCCAGGCTAGCCTGTATGCGCTGGAGCAGCAGCGGCGATGGGTCGACCGGTGGCAGCAGATCGGTGAGTTCGAGCAGGTTTTGTTCCCAGTCGAGTGCCATGGCGACGGCGTCGTCGCGCTCGCCCAGCAACTGATGCGCGCGGGCGAGCTCATGCGACTCGAGCAGGCCGAGCGTGTATTCGGCGATCAGGATGTGATGGCTGTTGGGTTTGGCGGCACTCATGCTTGACGCAGCCCCCGCAGTAGACTGAGGCCGACCTGGACGCGCGTTTTGGCCTGGGTGGCGGGAATACTGAGCCGCGCACCGATCTGCTCGTACGTATACCCCTTGTAGAACGCCATCATGATTGGTTCGCGCTGGCTGTCGTCGAGGCGGGCCAAGGCGCCCACCAGCGAGGTGGCGGGCATGTGTGCGCTAGCGACGCGAAGGTCGGGCAGAGCACCGGCTCCGGGCGGCTCGGGACGCCGGGCGGCCTGGCGCAGGCGCCTGAGCGCACGGTAGCGCAGGATGCTGTACATCCAGGCGCGGCCGGAACCAGCTTGTTCATCGAAGCTGCCGGCATTCTTCCAGATGAGTGTGAAGGTATCGCGCAAGAGGTCTTCGGCGCTGGCGCGCTGGCCCAGCAGCGAGATACCCAACGCCAGCATACGCGGCGCCTCGTGTTCGTAGAGCCTTTGGAATGCATGTTCGTCGCCGCGCGCGCAGGCGCGCAGGGCGGCGTCGTAATCGACGGGGGATGCTGCCATGGGTACTCCGGAATCGCCACATTGGGCGCGCCCCTTCGATACACAAGCGCATCGAAGGGGCGCGCGATCATCAGATTATTCGTTATTGTATTAGGTGCGGCGCGTGGCGATGGTTCCCGGGTGCAATTGAATGCATCAAGCTGGCGTGATGCCCGCTTTTTTGATGATCTCGCCCCATTTCTCGGTTTCTTTTTTCTGGAAATCGGCAAGCTCCTCGGGTGATGAGGTCACTGGCCGGGTACCGGTTTGGCTGTAGAACTGCTTCGCGGCGTTACGGCTCGTCGCCTTGACTAGCAAGTCGTGCAGCGTAGCGACAACATCCTTGGGCGTGCCGGCCGGCACATAGGCGGCAAACCAGTAGCCCATTTCGTAGCCAGGAACACCGGCCTCGGCGATTGTGGGCACATCGGGCGACAGCGGCGAGCGTTGGGTGCGCGTGACACCAAGTGCGCGCAGCTTGCCTGATTGCACCTGCGGCAGGCCGGTTGCCATATCCGCCATCATCATGTCGACCTGCCCGCCGAGCAAGTCGGTGATGACCAGCGGGTTGCTTTTGTAGGGTACATGGAGCAGCTCTACCCCGGCCATTTGCTGGAACAGTTCACCGGCCACGCGGCTGCTTGAACTGCCGCTGCCGAAGCTGTATTTGCCGGGGTTTTCCTTGGCCATGCGGATAAAGTCTTGTACGGACTTGGCCGGAGAAGCGAGGTTGACGACCATGATTTGGCCACCCGTGCCCAGCAGCGTTACGGGCTGAAAATCGGCAACGGGATCGTAGCTCAGTTTTTTGTACAGATGCGGATTGGCCGATTGCGAAGTGTTGGTGGTGATCAGCACCCTGTAGCCGTCAGGTTTGGCGCGAGCGACGTCGGCAGCGCCGATCATGGCGCTGGCACCGGCCTTGTTCTCGATCACGACAGCTTGGCTGGTTTGTTCCGTAACGCCCTGGCCGAGTGCGCGGGCGAGTTGGTCGGTGGCACTTCCCGCGCCGAACGGCACGACGAAGGTAATGGGTTGGTCGGGATACTTGGCCTGGGCGGCCAGTGGCGCGGCCAGGCAGGTGGCGGCGGCCAGCAGCAGGCCGAGGGTGAGGCGATGCGGATGCATAGTCAGTCTCCTTGGTTATTGGTGATGGGTGTTGCGTTGATGATCTGGCGCTGTGCGGCGCTCAGACGACGTCTGGCAAGCCGCGGGCGAGCACGGCGCTCACTTCGATCGGGATATCCAGCAGATGAAAGGACAGCCCCTTGCCATGCGCGTCCAGGTTGAGCGCGCTGTTCACGCCGCCATCGAGTACATCGTGCAGCACGAAGTTGAGCGCGCCCAGCGTAGGGATTTCGTAACGGTCGACGCGACTCGGGTGACGGTAGCTGAACCAGTCGCGCACTGCCTGCGCGGTGAGCTGCCGGGCGAGCAGCGCATAGTTGGCTTCGTCATAGGCGATGACACTGATATTCGAGATGTTGCCCTTGTCGCCGGTGCGGCTGTGGGCCAGCCGATAAAGCGGGACGGTGACAGCATCGGTGCCCCTGGCGGCGACCGTCGCTGTGGAAGCTGCGCTGGCGGCCATGTGATGCGCGCCGGCTTCAGCGATGCCATCGGCGCTATGGCTGGTGCCGCTGGCACCGATTTTGGGGGTATGGGCTGAATGCGTGACCATACGGTATGTTCCTTTGATTGTTTTGCTCGACTTCTATTCTTCGAAGCGCCAGCCAGCGGGTGCAAGCTCGCGTGGTATCAACGCCGAGACGCTGCCCAGGCGTGCGCGCAGCGATGTGCGTACACCACCCCCGCCGGCCGGGCCGCAGGTGTAGAGCGCGGTAACTTCGCGCAACACGTGCTCGGCCGTGGCGCGATCAGTGTGCGCACCCGCCACCCGCAGCCGCACGTCGCGTGCGTGGCTGTCGGGTGCTCCGCCCAGCATCTCGCCGCTGTCGTCGCCCAGTATGCTGGTGACGCCAATCAGATCGAAGCGTAGCGGCAGGCGATGGCCGATGCGCCGGCGCACCGTGTCGGCGGCGAGCCGGGCACGGGCCTCGGCCTGCACCCCTGCATAGGAGATCTCGGCCTCGGCCAGCCAGCCGCCCTGATAGCAGACGTTGACCTTGAGCGTATCTGGCCGTGCGTGGCCGCGCACGTCGTATACGCGCACCCTATCGGCGCCTGGTTGCGCCACACGCGCCTGGCTGATGTCGGCGACGACGTCGGGCGTGAAGTAGGCAGCCGGGTCGTGCACTTCGTAAAGGAGTTGTTCTTTGACTGTAAGGCTGTCCACCCGTCCACCGGTGTTGTCGGCCTTGCCGACCTCGAAGCCGCCATCGGCATCGATGCGGGCAATGGGGTAACCCAGCGTATCCATGCCAGGTACGTCCTTCAGGCCCGGGACGGCAAAGTATCCGCCGGTGACCTGAGTGCCGCATTCGAGCAGGTGGCCCGCCATGGTGGCGCCCGCCAGCCGCTGCCAGTCGTCGCCGGCCCAATCAAAATGGGCCAGCGCGCAGCCCACAGTTAAAGACGGGTCTGACACGCGTCCGGCTACGACAATGTCCGCGCCGGCACGCAGCGCCTCACCGATTTCCGCCGCACCCTGATAAGCGTTGATGCTGACGATGTCCAGCGTGTCCATCGCCGGCCCGAGCTGCTCCCGCAGGTAGGACTTCTGCGCAGCGTCGTTCAGCGTATCGCCCGAGAGCACCGCGATACGCGGCGCTCGCAGGCCCAGTTCACCGGCCAGCCTTCGGATGCGGCGCGCCGCAGCGGGCGGGTTGGCGGCGCCAAAATTGCTGACGATGCGTATGCCGTGCCGCAGACAAGGTTCGAGTGCCGGGCGCAGCAGGTCATCGAGTAGCGGCTCATAGCCGAGCTCGGGGTCGCGGTTGCGCGCCAGTTGCGCCAGCGCGAGCGTACGTTCGGCAAGGGTTTCAAAGATCAGGGCATGGCCGCCCTGGCGTACCAGGGTGTCGACGACAGGGCCGACGCCGTCCGTGCGGTCGCCCGAGAACCCTGTTGCGCAAGCAATGATCAGCGGTGTGTCTGGCATGTCTTCCTTTCTCCTCACGCCTCGTGCCGATGCGGCGCGTGGGCCGCGGTATGTGACGTACTGCGCGTCTTGCCGGGCGTCGAGCCTGGTGCCCACTGCGTGGCGCATCGCGATGAAGAAATGATAGGCACCCAGGATTAATAAGTAAAATACAAAAATACGATCAATTAATAGAGAAAATAATATGAATATCGCGGCCCGGCATCTGCGTGCTTTCGTGGCTTTGTGCGAAGAGAAACACTTCTCCCGGGCTGCGGCGCGCTGTCACCAGACTCAGCCGGCCTTCAGTGCGCTGATTCGCACGCTCGAAGAGCAGGTGGGTGCGCGCCTCTTCGACCGCAGCACACGCAAAGTCGAGCTCACGCGCGAAGGTGAGCGCCTGTTGGAGACGGCGCTGCGTGTGCTGCGGGATATCGATGACGCGGTGGGCGACATCCGCGACCGAATCGCGATCCGAAAAGGCAGAGTGGCCATTGCGGCGTTGCCTTCGCTGGCGGCGGGGTGGCTGCCGGATATCTGTGCGCAGTTTCATGCCGCACACCCTGGCGTGGATCTGATCTTGCGCGATGCCTTGCTGGAGCCATGCCTGGCACTGGTGCGTGCCGGCGCGGCCGATTTCGCCGTTGCGGCAATGGGCCGCGAAATGGCCGGGCTTGCGGTGGAACCATTGTGCGAGGATGCGTTTTACCTGGTCTGCCGCGACGATCACCACCTTGCCGGGCGAACGTCGCTGCGGCTTGCGGACTTGGCGGGCTGCGACATGATCCAGCTGGGGCAGGGCAGCAGCGTGCGCCAGAGCCTGGCGCCGCGCATCGACAGCCAGGGTTTGCGAACGTTTCTGGAGGTGGATCATCTGGCAACCGTGACCGGGCTGGTGGCGGCAGGCCTGGGGGTGAGCTTGGTGCCAGGCATGACATTGTTCCAGTTTCGTCATCCGCGCATACGCATTGTCCCGCTGGCGTCGCGCGATCGCATCATGCGCGCGCTTTATCTCATTCGCCGCCAGGATCGTAGCCTGCCCGGCGCCGCGCAAGCCTTTTATGACGTCCTGTTGGCGCGGCGCAGCGAAATACGAGCCCTGGATCCGCGCGTCAAGCCGGCAGGCTGACGCCCACGGCCGACGGTGCACGGCACATGGCGGCCAACTCCATAGCCTGAACGAGATCTTGCGAATGGAAATGACGCTGCGGCACCACGGCCACAGCCTGCGGGCTGCTGTCCCGATCGAGATACAGGCACCGGCATTGAGGCGTACGCTGCATATTGCACGGCCCCGCGCGCGCCACGCCTACAATATGGCCTTCCGAGCAAATACTAACTTTGGAATGGGCAATGCCTTGCTGTCGCGCGGCATGATGCCTCCCCCCCACCATGAAGTTCACCCCCCGCCCTGCGCCCACCGATCGCAACGACCTCTATGCCCTCAAGTCGCTGCTGCCTTACGTATGGCAATTCAAGTATCGGGTGTTGGCGGCGCTCGCCTGTCTGGTGGCGGCCAAGGTCGCCAGCGTCATCTTGCCGCTCTACCTGAAAGACGTAGTCGACGCCTTGAGTGTGCCTGCCACGATGCTGGCGCTGCCGCTGGCCGCGCTGGCCGGCTATGGCTTTGCGCGCCTTGCCACGAGTGTTTTCGGCGAATTGCGTGACGTGCTGTTTGCGCGGGTCACGCAGGGGGCGATACGCCGCATTGCTACCCGGCTGTTCGAGCATCTTTTTTCACTGTCGCTGCGTTTTCACATGCAGCGCCAAACGGGCGGCCTGAGCCGCGACATCGAGCGTGGCACAAAGGGCGTTGGCTTTCTGCTCAATTTCATGGTGTTCAATATCCTGCCCACCTTGCTGGAGATCGGCATGGTGGCCGGTATATTGCTGTGGCGCTACGACCTGCGTTTTGCGGTGGTCACGTTGGGCACTATCGCCGCCTACGTGCTCTTTACACTGCTGGTAACCGAGAAGCGCATGGTGTACCGGCGCAGCATGAACGAGCTTGACAGCAAGGCCAACAGCCGCGCCATTGATGCGCTGCTCAACTACGAGACGGTCAAGTATTTTGGCAACGAGGCCTACGAGGTGCGCCGTTACGACCGCAATCTGGGCAAATGGGCCGATTCGGCAGTGAAGAACCAGATTTCGCTCAATCTGCTGAACATGGGGCAGGGCGCAATCATCACCGTTGGTATCAGCTTGCTGCTATGGTTGTCGGCCGATGGCGTTGTGCGCGGCACGATGACGGTTGGCGATGTGGTGCTGGTGTCGGCGTATCTTACGCAACTGTATGCACCGCTGAATTTCCTGGGCTTTGTGTACCGCGAAATCAAGCACGCGCTGGCCGATATGGAGCGCATGTTCAGGCTGATGGACCAGTCGCGCGAAGTCGCTGACCGGCCCGACGCGCAGGCGCTGCGCACTGATCGCGCCGCAATCGTCTTCGATGGCGTTGATTTCGGCTACGAACCTACGCGGCAAATACTGCGTGGCGTATCGTTCTCGATACCAGCTGGCCATACGGTGGCGGTTGTCGGGGCGTCGGGTGCTGGAAAATCGACGTTGTCGCGGCTGTTGTTCCGGTTCTACGACGTGGATGGCGGCGCCGTGCGCATCAATGGCACCGATGTGCGCGACCTGACCCAGGCCAGCCTGCGCCAGCATATCGGCATTGTTCCGCAGGATACGGTGCTGTTCAATGACACCATTCAATACAACATTGCCTATGGCAACCCTGATGCGGGCGAGGAGGACATCGTGCGCGCGGCAAAGGCCGCCAGCATCCACGATTTCGTGCTGAGCCTGCCCGAGGGCTATCACACACAGGTAGGCGAGCGCGGCCTGAAGCTTTCGGGCGGCGAGAAGCAGCGCGTTGCCATTGCGCGGGCCATTCTCAAGAACCCACCAATCATGGTGTTCGATGAAGCCACCAGTGCGCTGGATACGCGCACCGAGCGGGCCATCCAGCAGGAACTGGAGCAGATTGCACGCGATCGCAGCACGCTCATTATTGCGCACCGATTGTCTACAATTGTGAATGCCGACCAGATCATTGTGCTCGATCATGGCCAGGTGCTGGAGCGCGGCACGCACGCCGAGCTGCTCGCCCGCGGCGGGCGTTATGCGCAGATGTGGCGGATGCAGCAGGCGCATGAAGAGGGGGTGGATGCCCCGGCGCAGGCGCAGGCGTGAAGGTCGCCAGGATGATGGAGGCTGCGGTTTTGCAGTGATAAAAAATTCAATTACAATACCGTGCCTTATAAAAGGCCGCCGCAGGCGGCCTTTTTCTCGGCCCGATGCCAAGGCGTTGCGACCAACCCCTCCGCATTTCTTTCCTTGAACATACAGTACCAAAATGGTACTATATGCGCATTGTAAAATTCACTGCCGGAGGCGGAGCACGTGCTGCGCATCAGCAAGATCATGGATTACGGCACGTTGGTGCTGACCCACATGGCGGGGGCGCCAACCGGCGTGTACAGCGCTGCGGATCTCGCAGCCACCCTGGGCTTGGGCCAGCCCACCGTCAGCAAAATCCTCAAGTTACTCGGCCAGCACGGCCTGGTGCGCGGCAGTCGCGGCGCGCGGGGCGGCTACACGCTCAGCCGCCCCGCGTCCCAGATCAGCATTGCCGATGTCATCGATGCCCTCGAAGAGCAGCCCTTTGGCCTGACCGAATGCACCGCCCAACCGGGCGCCTGTAGTGTCGAGGCGGGTTGCCACATCCGCAGTAATTGGCAGCGCATCAATGCCATTGTGCGGCGCACCCTCGAAGATGTGTCCATTGCCGACATGACGCCCCCGGGTGCAATACCGGGCGGCACCGCCGAGTTTTCCTTGAATTTCCGGCCGGGGTCCCGGCCAGCGGCGCCCGCGCCGCAATCCAAGTCCCGTGTGGCCGAAGCCACGACATGGAGCCTTCCCGAATGAATCCAAGCACAGCACCCGCAGTCGTTTCCGCGGCCGATCCGCTGGAGTCGTTTCTCGACCGAGAATACTCGGCCGGTTTCGTCACCGAGATCGAATCGATCACCATACCCAAAGGGCTGAACGAAGACACCATCCGTCTGTTGTCGTCCAAGAAGGGCGAGCCCGAATGGATGCTCGAATGGCGCCTGGCGGCCTATCGCCACTGGCTCACCATGAAGCAGCCCGAGTGGGCACAGGTGCACTTCCCGCCGGTCGACTTCCAGGACATCAGCTATTATTCGGCACCCAAGAGCAAGGCCGATGGCCCCAAAAGCCTGGACGAGGTCGATCCTGAGTTGCTGCGCACCTACGAAAAGCTGGGCGTGCCGCTGCACGAGCGTGCGCGGCTGGCTGGTGTGGCGGTGGATGCGGTATTTGATTCGGTGTCGGTGGCCACAACCTTCCGCAAGCAACTGGCTGAAGTCGGTGTGATCTTCTGTTCCTTCAGTGAAGCGGTCAAGGAGCACCCTGAGCTGGTGCAGAAATACCTGGGCACCGTCGTCCCTACGGGCGACAACTTCTACGCGGCGCTGAACTCCGCGGTGTTTTCCGACGGTTCCTTCGTGTTCATCCCCAAGGGCGTGCGCTGCCCCATGGAGCTGTCCACCTACTTCCGCATCAACGCATCTGAAACCGGCCAGTTCGAGCGCACCCTCATCATCGCCGAAGAGGGCGCGTCTGTCAGTTACCTGGAAGGCTGTACGGCGCCCATGCGCGACGAAAACCAGCTTCATGCCGCGGTGGTAGAGCTGGTTGCGCTGGACGACGCCAAGATCAAATACTCCACCGTGCAAAACTGGTATCCGGGCGACAAGGACGGGGTGGGCGGTATCTACAATTTCGTCACCAAGCGCGGCGATTGCCGCGGCCCGCGTTCGCATATTTCCTGGACGCAGGTGGAAACCGGTTCGGCCATCACCTGGAAGTACCCCAGCGTGATCCTGCGCGGCGACGATTCCGTGGGTGAGTTCTATTCTGTGGCGCTCAGCAATCACCGCCAGCAGGCCGACACGGGCACCAAGATGATCCACATGGGCCGCAACACGCGCAGCACCATTATTTCAAAAGGGATCTCGGCCGGCCATGGCAGCAACACCTATCGCGGGCTGGTGCGCATCACCCCCAAGGCCGAAAATGCGCGCAACTATACGCAGTGCGATTCGCTGCTGATCGGCAAAACCTGTGCCGCGCACACCTTTCCCACGATGGAAGTGCAGAACCCCTCGGCCAGTGTCGAACACGAAGCCACTACTTCGCGCATCGGCGAAGATCAGCTTTTTTATGCCATGCAGCGTGGTGTATCGGCCGAAGACGCGGTCTCGATGATCGTAAATGGCTTCTGCAAAGAAGTATTCAAGGAATTGCCCATGGAGTTTGCGGTCGAAGCACAGAATCTGCTCGGCGTCAGCCTCGAAGGCAGCGTAGGTTAAGGAGAATTACACACATGCTGAGCATCAAAGATCTGCACGCCTCGATCGAAGAAAAGTCGATCCTGCGCGGTTTGAACCTCGACGTCAAAGCGGGTGAGGTGCACGCCATCATGGGCCCCAACGGCGCTGGCAAGAGTACGCTGTCGCAAGTACTGGCGGGTCGCGAAAACTACGCAGTCACCAAAGGGTCGGTCGAATTCCTTGGCAAAAACCTGCTTGACATGCCTATTGAAGAGCGGGCACGCGCAGGCCTTTTCCTGGCATTCCAGTACCCGATCGAAATCCCGGGTGTATCCAACGCCTACTTCCTGCGCACCGCTGTCAACGCCGGGCGCCGCCACCGCGGCGAGCCCGAGCTGGACGCGATGGACTTCATCAAGCTGGCCAAGGCCGAAATGAAGAGCGTCGGCATGCGGGAAGAGTTCCTCTACCGCTCCGTGAACGAAGGGTTCTCGGGCGGCGAGAAGAAGCGCAATGAAATTCTGCAGATGTCGCTGCTGCAGCCCAAGCTGGCCATCCTCGACGAAACTGATTCGGGGCTGGACATCGATGCGCTCAAGACGGTGGCTAATGGTGTGAACCGCATGCGTTCGCCCGACCGCGCCATGATCGTCATTACCCACTATCAGCGTCTGCTCGACTACATCGTGCCTGACTATGTGCACGTGCTTGCGGGCGGGCGCATCGTGCGCTCCGGCGGGCGTGAGCTGGCGTTGGAGCTCGAGGAGCAGGGCTATGGCTGGGTAGAAGACAAGCCAGCCGGCAAAGGGGCGGCCGCATGAGTACGCTTGCCCCCTGGATTGACAGCTACGCGGCGCGCCAGCGGGCCGCGGGCGCCACGGCGCCGGCGTGGCTTGCCACGCTGCGTGCGCAGTCGCTGGCGCGTTTCGCCGATGAAGGCTGGCCCGCAAGCAATCTGGAAGCCTGGCGTCATACCTCGCTGGCGGTGCTGGCGGGGCAGGCCTTTGCGCTACCCGAGCAAAGCGCGGCGGCCACTGTACCAACGCCGTGGTCTGATGCCGATGATGGACACTGGATGGTGTTTGTTGATGGCGCCTACGCACCCGCATTGTCGCGCATCGGCACCCTGCCGGGCGGCGTGCGCCTGCAGCCGCTGTCACAGGCTCTGGCCGAAGCCCCCGATACCATTGAGGCGGCGTTTGGGGATGCCGCCGCGGGTTTCAGCAGCGAGGCGCTGAACACGGCGCTCGCGGCCGACGGCGCGGTGCTGCGCCTGGCGCAGGGTGCGGTGCTCGAAGAAACCCTGCACTTGGTGTTCATCGCGGCCACCCCTGGCGCGGCCAGCTTCGCGCGCAACCTGGTGCTGGCCGAGGCGGGCGCGCAGGCGACCATCCTCGAACACTATATGGGGCACGGCAGCCAGGCCAGCCTTACCAATACTGTCACGCGCCTGAGGCTTGACGCTGACGCTCACGTCACGCACCTGAAGCTGCAGAACGAAGACCTGGCGGCTTTCCACTTGGGGGCCGTAGATGTCTCGCAAGGTCGAGGCTCGGTATTCAACTCGCATTCCATGTCTTTTGGCGCGCGTCTGGCCCGCCATGATATCCACACTGATTTCGCCAGCCCTGGCGCCGAGGCTTTGCTCAATGGCCTGTATTACGTCAACGGCAAGCGTCATGTCGATCACCACACGTTCATCCGGCACAGCCAGCCGCATTGCGTGAGCCGGGAGTTCTACCGCGGCGTGCTCGACGACACCGCACGCGGGGTATTCGGCGGCCGCATCTATGTGGCGCCGGGCGCCGACAAGACCGACGCCATACAGCGTTCCGACAGCCTGCTGCTATCGCGGCTGGCCAAGGCCGATGCGCGCCCCGAGCTCGAAATCTACGCCGATGATGTCAAGTGCGCACACGGCGCGACCGTTGGCCAGTTGGATGAAACCAGCTTGTTTTACCTGCGTTCACGCGGATTGGACGAAGCGCATGCACGGCATGTGCTGACCTACGCATTTGCGGCTGAAGCCATTTCCCGTATCGGGGCCGATGCCTTGCGCAATCGCGTCATCGGCGCCATCCGCGCCTTGGCGCCCGCCGAGCTGGGAGACCTGTCATGAACGCACCGTTGATTGCAAGCATGGAAACAGCCTTGCTGGATCGCGCTGGCGATTTTCCCATCTTGGTACATCCCGTGAAGGGCCGGCGTCTGGCCTATCTGGACAACGGCGCCACGACGCAGAAGCCCGCCGCCGTGATCGATGCCGAGCGTAGCTACTACGAACGCTCAAACGCCAATATTCACCGCGGCGTGCACTGGCTGTCCCAGCACGCCACTGATCTGTACGAGCAGGGCCGCGAGAGCGTCCGCCGGCTGCTCAACGCAGCGCGTGCCGAGGAGATCGTCTTCACCCGCGGCACCACAGAAGGCATCAACCTGGTGGCGGCAAGCTGGGGCCGTGCCAACCTGAAGGCGGGCGACGAGATCCTGATCACGGGTATGGAGCACCACTCCAACATCGTGCCCTGGCAGTTGCTGTGCGAGCAGACCGGTGCCGTGCTCAAGGTGGCTTCAGTCACCGACAGCGGTGAGCTGGATCTGGATTCCTTCAAAGCACAGGTGTCCTCGCGCACCCGGCTGGTAGGTGTGGCGCATGTATCCAATGCACTGGGCACCATCAACCCGGTGGCCGACGTCGTTGCGCTGGCCCATGCCGTTGGCGCGCGCGTACTGATCGACGGTGCGCAGGCGGTAGCCCACCAGGCGGTGGACGTGCAAGCGCTCGATTGTGACTTCTATGTCTTTTCCGGGCATAAGCTCTATGGCCCCACAGGCATTGGTGCGCTGTACACGCGCTACGATATCCTGAAAGATATGCCTCCCTGGCAAGGAGGGGGGGACATGATCTACACCGTCAGTTTCGAGCGCAGCACCTATGCAGACGTGCCCCAGCGTTTCGAGGCCGGCACGCCTAATATCGCAGGCGTGGTGGGGCTGGATGCCGCCATCCGTTATGTCGAAGAGGTGGGGCTGGACGTGATCGCCGCGCACGAACAGGCTTTGCTCGATCAGGCCATGCAGGCGCTGCAGGCGCTGCCGGGTTTGCGTGTGGTGGGTACGGCGCCGCAAAAGGCGGGCATACTGTCTTTCGTGGTCGATGGCATCCATCCGCACGATCTGGGCACCATCCTCGATACCGAAGGCGTAGCCATACGTGCCGGGCATCACTGTGCCATGCCGCTGATGACACGCTTTGGCATCCCAGGCACGGCGCGCGCCTCGTTTGCGCTGTACAACACGCCTCTGGACGTGCAGGCCCTTGAATCGGCGCTGCGCAAGGCCCTGAAACTGTTTGGAATAGGCCAATGACCGGCAACAGTGATCTGCGCGAGCTTTACCAGGAAGTCATCTTCGACCACAACCGAAACCCGCGCAATTTTGGCGCGCTGGAAGACGCCAGCCATCGTGCCGATGGCCACAATCCGTTGTGTGGTGACCAACTTACCGTCTATGTGCGCGTTGAAGGCGATGTGGTGCAGGCGGTCAGCTTCATCGGTCATGGCTGCGCTATCTCGACCGCCTCAGCATCACTGATGACAGAAGCCGTCAAAGGGATGAAGCTGCAAGAGGTTGAGGCGCTGTTCAACGACATGCATGCCATGCTCACAGAATCCCAGCCCGAGGGGCGCGATTTCGGCAAGCTGGAAGTACTGTCGGGGGTGCGCGAGTTTCCCGCCCGGGTGAAATGCGCGACGCTGGCATGGCACACCCTGCACAACGCCATCAACATGGCACGTGAAATCGCGCGTACCGAGTAAACACGCAAGAGAAATACATGAGCTACACACGCCAAGATGTCATCGTCAGCCGGGACTGCCCGGCGGTCACGGTGCCCTATGGGTCGCCCGTCACCATCGAGAAGGGATGCGAAGCTACCATCACCCAGCAGTTGGGTGGCACCTTTACGGTATTGGTGCAGGGTAATCTGTACCGCGTCGAAGGCGTGGATGGCGACGCCCTGGGCTTCGAACCCATCGAGCCGACTGTTCACGTCCATGAAGGCCCCATCACTGCGCAGGTCATCGAGGATGCGGCCTGGAGCATGCTGGCTACCTGCTATGACCCGGAGATCCCTGTCGATATCGTTGCGCTGGGGCTGGTCTACAGTTGCAAGGTGACGCCGCTGGCCGAAGAGCGCTACCGCGTCGAAGTCGAAATGACCTTGACTGCGCCCGGCTGTGGCATGGGGACCATGATCGCGGACGAAGCGCGGGACAAGCTGCTGACCATCCACGGTGTAGACGAGGCCAAGGTAGACTTGGTCTGGGATCCTCCATGGAGCCGCGAAATGATCAGCGAGCCAGCCCGGTTGCAACTGGGGCTGCTCTAGCGCCGGTTCGCGGCGGCGCCCCGCAAGCGCGGAGGCCGCCGGACCTGCGATCAGGCGCGTGCTTCGGGGGCTTTCTGGGTGGTGATGCTGGGCAGGCCCAGCGTGGCGCCGCGCGAAACGGCTGCGTATACAGCGGCGTTCCGATTATGCACATCCAATCGCTGGTATAGGGTTTCGGTATGTGCCTTGGCCGTTGCCACCGAAATATTCAGGTAACGACCCACCGTCTTCATTGGGTAACCCCGAGCCAGCAATACCAGCACCTCGTACTGGCGCGGCGTCAGTCCGAGCATTTCACACTCGGGGTGCGCGTTGCCGTTGAAGCGGCGGGGCTTGTCGGGCTCCGGTACCGGCCACGGGCCATTGGCCGGCGTGATACTGGGCAGCGAGGCCTGCTGCGGCAACTGAACATGCGTACCGTTGGTGTTGCCAGGCATGGGGAAGCACGTGCCACCGGCCAGCACCAGGCGCACAGACGCCTGCAGCACTTCGGGCGACGCATGCTTGGGCACATATCCCGTGACGATGGGCGGGAGGCTCTGCGGTGAATAGGGCAAGTCCGGCGTGTCGGACATGAGCAAGACCGCCTTGGGCGAATATGCCGTGCGGGCTGCGTTGACGAGCCGGTGTACGTCGCCGAAGTCGGCCACCGACAGGAGAATCAGATCGCACTCGGATTCGGCGGTCGGCTCGCGTGAAAGATCGGAGTAATCAGCGCCCCGCAACATACAGTTGGGAGTGATATCCGTGAGCAACTGCAAAAGGCCCAGCCGTAGCAAGGGGTGCGGTTCAATGACAAGAATGGTTGACATGCTCTTTTCCCTGTGTTGTCCGCCTTTGGTACCGCGCCCGGAGGGTAAGCTCCGGCCGTTGTCCGGCGAAACTTGATAGATAGCCGGTATTGCTGGCTACTTTATTGGCTTCTCGGTGCTGTACAGACCAATATTATTGGTCAACCTAACCATTTGCAAGAAAATGTGGTTGTAGATGAGTGACTTGCGACAGTTGTTTCAGTATTTAATAATTTGATTCGGGTTATCCCGGGCATTCAAAATGATATTTCCGTTCCGGCGCGCCCGCCTCTCTCAGGAATAGCTCGACGAAGCAATTATTTTCAGGTGCCCGTGTTACGGACATGCGTCCAAGTGCCGTGGGGACGCCTGCTTCCAACCTGATCGTGCCGCCCTGGCTCATCATCGCGCGCCCGGTGGCACCGATGTTCACGGTTTGCACCAGGTAGCGTAAGGTGCGGCCCCGGTCGCTTTCGACATAAGGTACGATCATGGACGGTTGAGTCTGGGTCATCTGCTCCAGCCAGACCTGGATATCGGCGTCTCCGTTCATCATGTGTCTCCTCTGATTCTTCGGTCTGGTCGAGGCCGGACGGGCCCGGCCCGCCCGACCCCGGCTTGCTGCCAGGTACGTCGAGTTAGTGTTGCTTTATGTATGCATCGTTGCGATAGCCGACCTGTGTGACAGTCGCCATGTGGCCGCTGCCGGATTGAAGTACGACTGCGTCGTTCTTCGCACCGACCTGGTTGATGGTGGCCGTCAGACCGCGACCGTCTTGGCGGATGTAACCGTCATTGAACCAACCGCGCTGGTTGATGTTGGCTACGTTCATGATGTGATCGTCGCCTTTCTGGTCAATTACAGCAAGGTTTTTGACGCCGGCTTGTGTAATGGCCGCCGAGAGCATATCGCCCATCTGGTCAACTGCGGCGCTGTTGCCCCAACCCGCGGTCTGGTTGATGGTTGCGGTCAGGTTGATGCCCATGTGGTGGCCCCAGTGATGGCCGCCGTCCGGGCGTTGCCTGATCGTTGCATCACCGCCATAGCCAGCTTGGTAAATGGTTGCGCTGGCGTTTGCGACACGGTTCTGCTCGATCACTGCATCGTTGCGGCTGCCGCTGGCGTCGATGCGGGCGGTGGTGTTCCAGTTGCGCGAC
Source organism: Pusillimonas sp. TS35 (assembly GCF_009857885.1). Classification (GTDB taxonomy): domain Bacteria; phylum Pseudomonadota; class Gammaproteobacteria; order Burkholderiales; family Burkholderiaceae_B; genus Allopusillimonas; species Allopusillimonas lactea. Next base: position 584,830 of record NZ_WWER01000001.1, read on the forward strand.
TGCGTAATCGTACCGTCGTTGTAGTCGCCGGTCGACCCAACATAGGCCGTCGTGTTGTAGTTGTGATCTTGTTCGATCACGGCCTGGTTGTAATCACCATTCTGGTACACCGTTGCCTGATTGACAGCGGACGCTGGTGCGCCGTAAGCGATTGCGATGCCCAGGGCGGCTGCAGTCAAAGTGTATTTCATCATAGTTCTCCTCAAATTAAAGACCTGGCACTACTGAAACAAGCGAGCCCGACGGTCTTTGAATCGCGCTCTCCCGACACTTGCATGGCTGTCCTGGTTTCTGTCTGCGCTCAGAGAGGCTTGGGTGGTTCAGCAGGGCTGACCGGGTTGGTTTGGGCACCTTGTTCATTGCTGGACGCTTCACTTGCCGCGGCGGCACTTTCCACCGTGCCCTGTACAGGTTTTGCATCGCTGGGCAGCGCGTAGTTGGTGCTGTCGCGCAGGTAGCGCTGAACAATGGGTGAGTACCAGTCGCTCTGGTTTTTGAGGTTCCAGGTGCCTTCCTTGATGCCTTGCACCGTCAGGTGCAGGACGGCTGCTTCGATCGCCTCCTTGACGCACAGCTGCGTAGGCTCGTTGCTGGTGATACCGGCCTCAATTTCCAGCAGATCGCGATAGTTCACGAACTTGTAGACGCTGGGATGCAGTTCGTACGAATAGATCGTCTTGGTGGTTGAGACGGTATGCAGGATGCGCCCTGTTCGGATATCCACGCTGCGCAAGCTCACGGTGACCTGATCCATGCGGTACTCGGTTGACAGGCCAATGCCTAGGAAACGGGCGCCTGCGCCGCCGGTGCGTACATTGCTTTCGTAGGCCACAATGCCGCCGTCGATGAGTATCGTGGCCGGCATCAGAGCGGGGATCTGGAGGGGCTGGGCCTGTTCGTTTTGCGAGCCATCCAGCGCGCGCACAATCCGGCGCTCGGTCAGCAGTTCCTGCAGGCTTTCACGCTCCACGGGCGTGTACCAGCCGGAGTCCTTGAGCGCTTTGACCAGCATGGAAGCGGCGCCCTGTGTCACAGAGGTTGAGAATGAGCTGTCCGGAGACGGTTTGTACTGGCCGGTCTGATCACGAAATCCGTAGACGGCCGTGACAATCTTGCCCGCTGGCGGGGGCATCTTCAGCAGATCGCGCGTGGACGGTGTGGCAGGGGTCAGCTTTGCGGAGCCGTTGACCTCGGCCGGGTGGTTGGGGATTGCACATGCGGTGAGTGTCAGGGCCAGTGCTGCCATCAAGGGCAGGCGTGCGTAGCGTGCAAGCGTACGCTTGTTATTAGTATGGGTAGTTTTCATTGCAGGATCCCCGTCCCTGTTTGTGTCGTCACCTGGGCGCCCGTCACCTTGTCTGTCGTGGTGATCTCCATATAGGTGCCCATGTCTTTCACGGTGATGATGTAATTGATGGTTTCCAGCGTGCCGGGGACGAACTTGCCGTCAGGACCAATGATTCTGGACGAGGCGGCCGATGCCATCTGGGCCAGGATGGAACGCTCCAGCGTCTCGTTGAAGATTTCCAGCGGCGTTTTCTGTTCGATGCCCAACCCGTCCGCGCCTACATCGGGCGGCTCGTGGTGGCTGGTAATCTGCGCCTGATTCAGCAAAATCGAGCCATTCAGCGGGTTGCCGCCGAACGATGGATTGCGAGGGTGATAGATCAGCTCTGAGGCGCTGGCCGATCCGGCCAGCAGTCCCGTGGCGAGCAGTACTGCATGCAGCGCTTGTTTTTTGTGCCTGATCATGATGTCTTCTCCTTGTTACAACTCTTCCGGCCCGAGATCCGGAGACCGATTCAACAACTGAGCCATCAACTTATTGGTGATGTTCTGGTTGACGATTTCCACTGCCCGTGTGCTGATCTTCCGGGTAGCCGCCCGGGCAGGCGGCAGAAAGGCATGCAGCATGGCCTGGTTGCGGTACAGCACCCAGATTTCGCTGCCATAGCGGGCAGTGGGGCGCTCGCGTACCACGATCGTGACCGCGTTGCTCAGTTCTCTCTGACGCCAGGCCTGGGCAAAGTACTGGTAGAACTCGTTACCCTGCACGGTGACCGTGCGGTTCACCACAATGCCCGCAAGCGGATCCTCGAATATCTTGCGGACGTCTTTTTCCTTGTCGGTTTCCAGCTTCGGCTCCGGCAGCGGGTTCTGCTTGCCTGCCAGATCCTGGCCTTGCACAACGGGACTGCAAAGCAGGGCCAGCACAGCGATGCAGAGGCCGGTATGTCGCCAGGTCCAGCCTGCCTGGTGTTGGCTCATTCGGTAATTGCGTGGGTTGCTGGGCCTCATCACCATCTCCGAAATGCGAATTGCTACGGTTAGACAAAAAAATGCGTCGATCAGTAACAAGTGAAAAAGACTAAGACATCATGATAGGGAGGGGCATTTATTCGGGCATGTGCCGTATTACTTACGCTGCGCCCCGTTACGTGGACTACGACTTTCGAGCAGCGGTCGTAGGACGTACGGCGTAAGCAATTACCCTTTCGTCTGTTATCGCCGCCCTGCGGCCTTGTGCGGGTCACGCCACACGCTGCTGCTCGAACACATTGCTGTTGCCCGCCGGCTGCATGCGCAACTGGTCGGTTTCCAGGAAGGCAATATCGCCTTCGCCGGAGTGGTAAATCACGGTGACTCGACTGTCCTGGACTTCATGCAACTGATTGGGGGACAGGTGGAAATGCAAGGCCCGCGTTTCTTCGTCCACTACGGCCGCAATATCCCGGTGCTGCAGCTTGTCCGCGAACCTTTTTCGATAGCGTCCCCACAGCACGACAACGGCGGCGCTTGTTGCGGCAATGGCGCTGAATACAGCGATCGCACCCGAGGACGGCAGCGCCGACGTCGTGCTTTCGCCGGTGGTCGCTGTCATGCCGGCAAAAGTCAGGTAGATGAGGCCGGCCCAGCCGAGCGCGGTCAGACAGGCATCGATGATGGCGCCCAACGGAGCGCGGGATGTCTTGATAATCATGTCAACTCCTTAATGCCGCGATCCGGACTGCTCCAGCGTGCGCGCCGGCGCCGGATTCTGAGCATGACTTTGGGGAAACTGCAGACGATGGTGACGAAGTTGATGAGCCAGAAGGCGAACGGGTACCAGATGATCCAATACAGGGCGCGCGCCAGATCCGGCTCATAGCGGCGGTCTATCGTGATGCTCACGAGGAACTGCATCAGACAGGCCAGGGCCAGCACCATGCCGGTGAACGACGACGGCACGATGATGGATACTTGCAAGTGGGGCGGCAGCGCCACAGCATGCCCGGCCACCCACAGGACGATGGACAGCAGCAGCGCGTAGGCCCAAAGGACAGACAGAAAGTAGTCAACCATCAGCGGCCACAGGCGGCAGTAATTCCAGCGCCAGATGGTGGTGACGTTCTTGATGAAAACCTCGGCGCCGCCCTGCGCCCAGCGCATGCGCTGTTTCCACAGCCCACGCACGGTTTCGGGCATCAGAATCCAGCACAGTGCGCGAGGTTCGAAGAACACGGCCCAATGAGCGCGCTGCAGCTTCCAGGTGATATCGATGTCTTCGGTGATCATGTCCAGGTCCCAGTACCCGATCTGGTCGATCGCCTGGCGCCTGAAGGCCGTACAGACGCCCGACACAGTGAATATCTGTCCGTAGACACGTTGGGTGCGCTTGATCAGTCCGATGATGGATGAGAACTCACCGACCTGTACGCGACCAATCAGGGTGGAGCGCGTGCGGATGCGCGGATTGCCCGTTACTGCCGCGACACGTGGGTGATCGACCAACGGTGCGATCAGATAGTTCACAGCATCGGGCGCCAAGGTTGCATCGCCGTCTATGCAAACCAGGTAATCGCTGCGGGCTGCCATTGCACCCATGCGCAGGGCCATCGCCTTGCCCTGGTTGCGGGCCAGGTGGATCACGCGCAGGCGCGGGTCGCGGGTGGTCAACCGGTCGAACAGCTGCGCCGTTTCGTCGCTCGATCCATCGTTGACCGCGATCACTTCGATGTTGCGGTAATCCTGTCCCAGTGCCGCCATAATGGTCTCTTCGGCATGGCGCGCTTCGTTGTAGCACGGGATCACAATGGTCACCAAGGGGTTGCCCTTGAGCTCGGGCGGCCGGTAGGGGCGCCAGTTCCATTTGCGTTCCCAATGCGCCCAGAAATACAGTCCACCCGCCATCCAGATCACCGACATGAACAAGGGGTAGATGAAGACGAAGGCCAGCAGCAGCTCGCTGGTGAGCGAGAGCGTCAGTCCGAACGGTGCGCCGAGCACGAAGCACAGCACAAGAAGGGCGATCAGTCGGTCTATCATTCTTGTGGGTACCAGCTGTTGGAAATGGCCGGCCGGATCACATCCAGACGGGGATGGTTCTCGACGAAGTCGTCGGGGTAGTAGCCCAGATTGCGCGCACCGCGCAGCTGCAGGCGTTTGAGCCAGCGCGCCATTACCGCCGAGTCAATGGCGCCGCGTTCCCGCCCCTTGGCGTTGGGTCGCCAGTCGCGCGCCTGAATCTCGAACACCGTGCGGTTCAATGCGCCGGGGCGGCTGGCCACGGCATCGACCAGGCGATCTAGCCATGCGTTTTCTTCCCCGGCGGGCACGTTTTCCATGTAGGGCATGGCCATCGGTGCGGTCCAGTCGTAGGCCGCCAGGAAATCGTCCAGATTCTGTGCAAACCACGCTTCGCTCTCGGGCTCGATGATCGGCATGGCGAATATATTGCGGGCAGTCTTGATCTGCGGCCCCCTGATCGCTTTGACGTGATTGGCCAGTTCCAGTGTCAGATCGGTCAGCGCCTTGCTCTTGAATCGCGTCCAGCGCTGCAGCATGGCGGGATCGGCGCGCAGGGCGGCTATGTTGTCAGGTAGGCCGGCGGCGCGATAGGCGGCCAGCGCCTGTGGCCCCACATCCTCGAAATCGGACAGCAGCGCATCATCGTGAAACAGAATGCCGTCGAACATGGCGTGACTGGACAGATCTTCGTAGATGTCGATGATCTGCTGGCGTGCACGGGGATCAAAGGGAGACAGGCGGCGGTACTGTTGTGCGTCCACATTTATCTGGCCGGTTGCGGGGTCCCAGCGCTGTACGCGCGCAAACGCCGGGTCCAGGTCAAAGCTGAGCACAGGCAGCCAGGCATATACCTTCACGCTCGCACGGCTCATCAACTGCCACGCCGCGCGGTTGAAGAGTTCGGACCGCATCGGCAAATGGCGGTTGGGAAAGTACAGCGCCTTGATCAGGCCGTCGCCTTCCGGATCGGCGAATGCCTGCAGAAACACATGCGTGATTCTCATGTCGGCGATGCGCTGCACCAGTTCGCCCAGGTTGCGCTCCATCTGCGCCGGGTCATCGTCGTAGACATAATCCAGATCCACATGCGCCACGCGCATGAGCGGGTGATTGCGCATATTGATGACGGCTGAGGCATATTCACGCAGCGGCGGGTCATTAGCCACCAGCATCCGCGGGGTATTCATCAACGTGTTCACTGTGCCGGCGCCGTCCTGCAGCGTCATGGCGATGTCGTAGCCATGGTCACCCACGATCTTCAATGCGGGTCCGGAGGCGGCGCCATACGGCCACACCCACACTCTCGGTTTGGTACCGGTGGCGCGCATGATCTTGCCGCTGATCATCCGGACATCTTGTTCGATGCGCGTACGGTAGTCCGCCTCGCTCTCGTACGACTTGAGGGCGATGTCGTAGCGGCGCGCCGCGGCAGCGGGCTCTTGGTTGCCTTGCGGGTTGGCGACGGCGCCGTGGTGCAAGTTGTCGGTATGGGCACCGATTTCGACCAGGCCCGAACGGACCATCTCGCGCACCTGCTGCCAGTACAGAAACTTGTCGCGAGGTGTAGGTGTGCCGCCGAAGTTCACGGACTGGTCACGGGGCGTATCCAGCCAATTGCCCACGGGCGCCAGCACAGCCGGCCAGCGATAGGCCTTCAACACCGGATACACACGGGTATAGAAGCTGCGATAACCATCATCGAAGGTCAGCAGGACCGCACGTTCGGGCAATGATTCACCGCCTCGCCTTGAGGCGAGTATCTGCTCCACGGATACGGGCTGATAGCCGTTGGCATATAGCCAGGCAAATTGTTCCTTCAAGTGATCAGTGGTAATGGCGACGAAGGTCTGGTCCGGGTTGCGGTCCACCACGTCGTGATAGGCCAGCGCCAGAAAGGAGTTCTCGGCCCACGGCTGTTCGGCCTCTATTGGCGCGCGCTCTGCGGGCGGCGTGAACAGAGGAATGTCGCGGGCGCAGGCCGACAGCAGCAGGACGAGGCCCAGTGCGCTGGTCAGCAGACGTAAGCAACGAAACAGGCGGGTGCGCATTCACGTTCTCCTAGAAGCGCAGATTCATGTCGAACATGATGCGTACCTCGCGTTCTCTAACGCCGTCGTAGGGACGCGAAATACCGACGACCGAAGCACCTACATCGAGTACCTGGTTGCTGCGATAGCGCAGCCCGTAGCCGATGGCGCCCACAGCGCCGCTGCTGAAGCCGCGCTGTGCATAAATGCCGGCGCCAATCATGAAACGCTGCTCCAGGCTAGTGTCATAGCGGCGGTAGAGCGTATGCGTGAATGCCAGGGCTGGAAGCACGAACAGGTCTGCACGTGGATTGAAGTAGGGGCCGCCTTCCTGCGAGTTGTGCGAACCGCTGAATTCGAGTTCAAGATCGGTTTGCAGGCGCGGGGAGGCGAACAGGCGCTCTCGGCCGTGCAGGCTGTATTCGACCCGGTTGTTCCCATCCGAGAAGTGCGAGGGTGCTAGCGCCAACTGCCAGGCACGGCCTTCGTTGGCGTGCCAGCCGATGCGAAACTCGGCGCGGTTGCTTGAAATGTTGGCCAGCAAGGCGCGCAATGGAGTGGCGCGGGAGCGAAACTCGGCGCTCGCGCCGATCTGCCAGTGATCGTTAAGGTCGACATCGACGCTTGCGCGAAAGCCAGTCTTCACGCCGTGGCCATAACTGTTCGCGGATGCATCGAGCTCCGCCTTCAGGTCGCGCCCCCGCCATTCCACGCCCCCACGCATCCAGCGGTAATGTGATTTGCCTTCCTCGAACTCGGCTTGTGCATAGCCGCCGCCTGCAAAACCGCGCCAATTCTGGTCGATCGGCGCGGTATAGACCACGGTATCGATGCCGGTATCGCCGCTGCCCGACACCGGGCTATCGGTGGCGATGTCGTGATTGGCGGTTACGCGCAGCTCGGCCTTGTTGTGCACTTCCCAGACCCGGGCCAAGCGCTGCACCTCCCCATTTTCGGGATTGCGTGCAGTAACGTCGGCCACCAGTAGTTCAGCTTGTCGGTATTCCCTCAATGCTATGGCGGTGTTGGCCTGATCCACTTCAAGCTGCACCGCGCGCGGTGTCATAGCTTCGGCCATCTTCAGTTCGCGCTCGGCGGCGCGCGGTTGCTCGCGCCCCAGCAGAATCATGGCCAGATCTCCGCGCAGCGTGCTGTTGTTGGGGGCGGTCTGAAGCAGTGTGCGAACACGCTGTTCAGCACCCTCTGCGTCCCGGGCGTAGTATTGGCCGACCGCTTGGGTATGCGCGGCATACAGGTACAGTTCGTTGGGCTGACTAGATGGCTGGCCCTTCAATCGCACCCATTTTGGCTGCTCGCTGACTGCTTGTTCAATGACATCGTCGGCTTCCTCGTAGCGCTCGCTCTCTTGCAGCGCGTAGTACAGGCCGGTCTGGGCGCTGACGCGTTCGTGGGCGCTCAGGGGGGGAGGAGATTCGTCGCTGAGCAGCAGTTGGTAGAGCGCGACAGCTTCTTCGGGGCGACGCACCGCCAGGTACGCATCGGCAACGTCGCCCAAGACGTGTCGGGGAATGGGTGTGCCCTCGGCGCGCATGGCTTCGTATCCGGCGACGACATCCTCGCGCCGGGCCCGTGCATGAAGTGCATGCAGGCGGTCGGCACGGGCACGGTTCAGTTCCGCCCGCGCCGGCTCCCCAAGCGCCTGCCATTCCGGTATGAGTTTGTCGTAGAGGGCCAGCGCCTGGTCGGCCAGTGCAAAGCGGTCCGACTCTCGCATGCTGGGCAGCACAGCCAGCCGGGTGAGCTCGGCCGCGCGATCAGCCCATATGACGCGCACTGTGGCGGCGTCGATGCTACCGGGGCTTACTCTGGCCTCTCGCAGCGCGGGGCCGGGCAGGCCGGCATCGCGCAGCGCGTGTATGTATTCGCGGGTAACGTAGCGTTTGCCCGGCGCGAGCGCAGCGGCGCGTGTTGTGTGCTGAAGCGCAGCGTCGGCGGTGTGCGCACCGCGTGCCGCATAAGCCTGTGCCAGCGCGATGTCTTCGCTTTCGGGCCATTGCCTCGCGGCCGCTTGCGCGGCGGCCAGCGCCTCATTCCCGCGTCCGGCATCAGCCAGCACTTTGATTTCACCTACGGCGAAGGCGGTGTGGCGGGGATAGAGTCGCCGGCCGTCCCGATAGAGCACAAGCGATTTATCCCATTGCCGGGTATCGCGATAAGCGGCGGCCACTGTGGCGAGCACGTCGGCCGGAGGATGGTTGGGCGTCGGCGTAAGCGCCTCGTACGCCGCAATGGTTTCAGCGGGGCGCCTGGCCCATGACGCGATCAGCGCGCGATCATAGGCGGCGCGCAAGTCGTGCGGGTATTGTTGGCTGTGCTCCCGAAGCATGGCGAGCGCGGGTTCGTATTCGCCATTGCGGGCCTGGATGATGAGCGCGTCATACTCATTGCGCGTCAGCGCATGTGCCGGTTGGCCCGCAGCGCCCAGCAATAGGCTCAACACACCCATCCATGGAGCTGCCGCCTTTATCATGGCCGTCTTCCCGGCGGTCCGGACGCGCGCCACGATGCGTTCGTACTCAGCGTTATGCGCATGCTCTTCCCCTGATTGGCCGCCGCGTATTGCCAATTGCCGCTGACTGTATCCGCTTGTTTGCGGCCTGCTTTGCGGCCGTCTCGCTGCCTCCCTGATGCAGCCGTTACGGTCAGTAAGCTTTCTAATGTCTAGATACAGACCTTGAGGTAATGTTAGAGATGGCTTGGCACTGCTACATGCGATGTTCGTCTTAAGCCTGCCGGGCTTGATGGCTTAGCGCGGATGGTATCGGCTATGTGGTCGAGGATAGGGAAGTAGCGAGGACGAGGCGGCCAAAGAGGGGGGGATGGGTGGCGGATATTTACGCAGGATATCGATCGGGGAGAAAGGTATCGATGGTGGATATTGCTGCGGCCAGCTACGGCGGTATCGTGGTAGCGCAAGAAAAAAGGCCTGCGGACATTGCTGTCTGCAGGCCTTTCTGGCTTGGTCGGAACGGCGGGATTCGAACTCGCGACCCCTTGCACCCCATGCAAGTGCGCTACCAGGCTGCGCTACGCTCCGTTTTTCTGGTCGGGACGGCGGGATTCGAACTCGCGACCCCTTGCACCCCATGCAAGTGCGCTACCAGGCTGCGCTACGCCCCGAAAGAACGAGAGTATATCCGATAAAAAAAAGTTGCACAAATGACATGCGCGCCCTGATTACGATGAAATAACCGGGCTGTTATGCCACCGAAAACAGGCTGGTTACGCCATATGCGCATGACCTGTATGGGCCGCCTAGATGTACTTTCGTACGGACAAGGGCGCGGTATGTCAGGGCACATCACGGCAGGTTTTGCAGAACTGTGAAAACGGTTTTGGTCAGGAAGGAAAGGTCTTCGTCAGGCATGGTAAACGATGGCGTCAGGTAGACAGTGCGGCCGAATGGCCGTATCCATGCGCCTGCATCGATAAAGCGCTGGCGCAGTGCATCGCGGTTGGGCTGGCGGGCGAGCTCCACAACACCGATCGCCCCCATCACGCGCACATCCTGCACACCTGGCAGGGCGGCGCATGGCGTCAGGCCGGCACGCAGCGCGGCTTCAATGTCGCGCACTTGGTTCAAGCGCGGTTCGCGCTCGAACAGATCAAGCGACGCATGGGCGGCGGCGCAGGCCAGCGCATTGCCCATATACGTAGGCCCATGCATCAGCGCACGAGCGGGATCATCGGACCAGAACGCCTCGAACACCTTGCCGCCGGCCACCGTGGCGGCCAGCGGCAGCGTGCCGCCAGTAAGCGCCTTGGAAAGCGTGATGATGTCGGGCATGATGCCGGCCTGTTGAAATGCGAACATCGAGCCGGTGCGGCCAAAGCCTGTGAAGATCTCGTCGAAGATCAGTAGTGTGCTGTGGCGGTCGGCAAGGCGGCGCAGGCGCCGCAGCACAACGGGTGGATGCATCAGCATGCCACCCGCGCCTTGTACGAGCGGCTCAATCAGCAGGGCCGCGATCTGGCCTTCATGCTGCGTCAGCAAGGTGTCGAGCGCGGCTTCGCTTTCGTCGTCCACTGGCACAGGCGCAATGATCTGGGCAGGGAAGACACCATCGAAGGCCGTGTGCATGCCGACATCGGGATCGCATACGGCCATGGTGCCCAAGGTGTCGCCATGATAGCCGCCTTTGAAGGCCACCACCTTGCGGCGCAGGGGCTCGCCCAGATTGAACCAATACTGCATGGCCATCTTGAGCGCGACTTCCACACTAACCGATCCGGATTCAGTGAAAAACACGCGGTCCAGGCCAGGCCCCAGCAGCCCCGCCAGCCTTTTTGCCAACGTGAGTGCAGGCTCATGTACCAGCCCGCCAAACATCACATGCGGCATGGTGTCGAGTTGTTCGCGCACTGCTTGCGCAATGTGTGGATGGTTGTAGCCATGGCAGGCTGTCCACCACGATGCAATACCGTCCACCAGCTTGCGCCCATCGGCCAGCTCGATGTGGCAGCCGTGGGTGCGCACGACCGCTGGTGACGGCGCGGCGGTTTTCATTTGCGTGTAGGGTAGCCAGATATGCGGCATGCCTTCGGCCATCCATGATGGCGGCGGCACGTTGGAGTTGTGGCGGGCAGACTGGCTATGGGTGACGGCGGGCGTTGGCATGGTGGGCATGGCGGCGGGAGGGGGCTTCATGATCGTTTTGCTATGATCGCATGATCACGCGGCTTGCGCTGTATTAGCGCGCGGGCATATGCTGCGCGGTCTTGTGTTGTGCCCCGTTCGTGTTTCCGCCCCTTGCTCCATCTGCCCTCGCCAGAATCCCTCCGTATCGCCTTTACCCGATCCCGATGAGCCGCCTCGATTCGCTATGCCTGGATTACCTCGCCGACGCTGCGCGGCGGAACCGTTTGCGTGTGCTGCGCACACGCGATCCGGCGGGCCCGGGGCGGGTGACCGACGGCGGCCGTGTCATGCTCAATTTTTCCAGCAATGACTACCTCGGCTTGTCGCAGCATCCTGCTGTAGTGGATCGATCGCGCGAATGGGCGGCGCGTTTTGGTGCGGGCGCGCAGGCCTCGCGGCTGGTGTGCGGCAGCTTCAGTGCGCACGAACAGGTCGAGCGCAAGCTCGCGCGAGCCAAAGGCACAGAAGCCGCATTATTGCTGGCATCCGGATGGCAGGCCAATGCGGCTGTACTGCCGGCATTGTTGCAGCTTGCCGCACGGGAGCCTGGCACGCTGCAGGTCTATACCGACAAACTCAATCACGCCAGCCTGCACCATGGCTGTACTGCCGCGGGGGTGCGCCAGGTTCGTTTTCGCCACAACGACCTTGATCACCTCGAAACCCTGCTGCAGAGCAGGGCGGGCGATCCGGGGCGGCGCTTCATCGTGACCGAAAGCGTGTTCAGTATGGACGGCGATCGCTGCGACGTCGCACGCCTGGCCGATATTGCGCGGCGCCATGACGCCTTCGTCTACCTAGACGAAGCGCATGCGACCGGTGTGCTGGGGCCGCATGGCATGGGCCTGGCAGGTCTGGTTCCGGGCGGCATCGATCTGGCCATGGGTACGTTCAGCAAGGCTGCGGGCGCTTTTGGCGCCTATGTGGCGGGCTCCCGCGCATTGTGCGATTACCTGGTCAACGCCTGTGGCGGCGTTATCTACACGACCGCACTGCCGCCGGCGGTGCTGGGCGCCATCGACGCCGCACTCGACCTTATCCCCGCAATGGGTGCCGAGCGCGCGCGGCTGGCAACGCATGGCGATACACTGCGTGCCGCATTGCGAGCGGCGGGCATGCAGTGCGGTCTATCCAGCACACAGATCGTGCCTGCCATGGTAGGCGATGAGCGCGTTGCGCTGGACATGGCCGCAGACATCGCGGCGCAGGGCATGCTGCTTACCGCGATCCGGCCACCGACGGTGCCGCATGGCACCAGTAGGCTGCGCGTCGCATTGAGCGCGGCTCATACAGAAGAAGATATTCATACACTGGCGCAGGCATTGGCTGCGGCGTGGGCGCGGCGGGCCGGTACTGCGCGGGAGACAGATACTGATGATATGCATTGATGCAATGTCTGGCGCTGCGACCGGCGCGTGGGCGGGGGTCGCCTCTGGCGGCCGCCCCACGCTGGTGTTCGTGCATGGTTGGTCGTTCGACCCCGCGTTCTGGGCGCCGTTGCGGGCCGCGTTGCACGCCTGGCCGCAGCATACGCTGGATCTAGGCTATTACGGCGGAGAAGCCGCGTCCGCGATGCTTCCCGAGGGGCCGTTGGTCATCGTCGGCCATTCGTTCGGCTTCATGCATGCACTCGATGCGTTTGCAGGTCTGGACGCGCGCACGGCTGCGTGGATATCAATCAATGGTTTCGCGCGGTTTTCCGCTGGCGAAGGCTTTCCCCAAGGGGTGGCTGCGCGGGTGGTGCAACGCATGTTGGCGCGGCTGCCACAGGCGCCGGATGCGGTCGTTGCGGATTTCCGCCAGCGCTGCGGTGCGCACACCGATCAACGGCCCTTGCGGCTCGAGACGCTGCAGCGTGATCTCTCCGCCATGCTGAGCGGCGACGCGCGCAGCCGCTTGGCCCGGCGGCATGTACCGCTGCTGGCGCTTGCAGGCGACGCCGACCCGATCGTGCCGGCGGCCATGACGGCGGCCCAATTTTCCCCGCACCATATTCGCTGGCGCGCTGGGGGCGGGCATCTGTTGCCCTGTACCGATGCTCAATGGTGCGCGGATCACATCCAGATGTTCCTGGCGAAGCTGGCCGGCGGCGATACGGCGCGCCGGGCGCGTATCGGCCGGGCCTTTGGCGCTGCTGCGGATACTTACGCAGGGCATGCCGCAGTACAGTCCATTGTTGCAGACGACCTGATGCGCCGTATTGCGGCACTCGATTTACCCGTGCGGCCGCGCATCCTGGAGATCGGCTGCGGCACCGGCAATCTGACGCGCAAACTGGCGGCGCATTTTACTGATGCGGAGTGGATCATCACCGATTTGGCGCCGGCCATGGTGCAAGCGACGCGCGACACCGTAAGCTTGGGGGGGCGGGCCCGTTTTCTGGTGATGGACGGTGAGTTTCCCAGCCTCCTGCTGGGCACCGAGGCGGACGCCGAGCAAGGTTTTGATCTCATCTGCTCCAGCATGGCCGTGCAATGGTTCGATGATCTCAATGGCGGCCTGAGGCGGCTCGCCGCACTGCTGCGCCCCGGAGGATGCCTCTGCGTGTCCACGCTGGCGGGCGGCACCTTTGAAGAGTGGGGCGTCGCGCATGTCGAAGAGGGCTTGATCGCCGGCACACCCGCATATCCGGCCGCAGAGGATATCGGCGCCGGCCTGGGTCTGTGCGGCAGGGTCGACGTGCAGCGCGTGGTGCATGCGTGTGGCAGCGGGCGCGCCTTTGCGCGGGGCCTGAAGGCGATTGGAGCGGGGACGCCAGCCGCGTCGGCCATACCGTTGAGTCCGCCGCAGTTGCGCCGCGTATGCGCCCGCTTCGATGCGCAGGGTGCCCGGGTAACCTACAACGTAGCCTATGGCCTATGGCGCAAAGCGCGCCTGCCGCGCGGCGTATTCGTCACAGGCACGGACACCGATGTGGGCAAGACGCTGGTCTCGGCGATCTTGGCCAAGGCGTGGCAGGCTGATTACTGGAAGCCTTTCCAGACAGGCGTAGCCGAACTACCGGCTGATACGGATACGGTCGCAGCACTGCTGGGGGCGCCGGGCGCCGGCGAGCGTGCACATGTGCTGCACCCGCCCGCTTATATATTGCAGGCCGCCTTGTCGCCGCTGGCGGCGGCGCAATGCGAGAACGTAGAGATCCGTGCCAACGCCCTGCGCCTGCCCGACACCGCAGCGCCGCTGGTAGTGGAAGGTGCGGGCGGCCTGTATGTGCCAGTGGACGAAACGACCATGATGATAGACCTGGCCGAATCGTTGGCCCTGCCGGTGGTTCTGGTGGCACGCAGCACCCTAGGCACCATCAACCATACGCTACTGAGCCTGCGTGCGCTTCGGGCGCGAGGCATACTGGTGCTGGGGGTGGTAATGAGCGGGCCGCCTTCGTCGGGCAACGCCGATGCCATCGGCAGATTCGGCGGCGTACCCGTGATCGCGCAGATCCCGCACATGGATAGGCTGGACGCTGATGCTGTTGCCGCTGCGGCGGCTGCCATCCCTGCGCTGGAGGCCTTGATGACAGGTAGCTGCAGGCCGGGCCAGCAAGGCCCGGACGATATGCGCGGCGCGGCCTGATTGGTAGGCATACACGGGGCGGCCTGCGCGGGGTGATCCGAGCGGGGGGCGGTGCCGAGCATGCGCGTCGGGTGCCCGTTGAGTTTGGCCCGCCCGGGGCGCTAGCCCACCTGGAATTCTGCTTCGGGGTAGCGGATGCGGCTGCGGCGTTGCGTGGCTATGCTGTATACCAGTGTCAGCGGGCCTATCCGGCCTGCGAACATCAGCACTGCTACGATTATCTGCCCCGGTGCCGAAAGCGTTGGCGTCAGGTCGCGGCTCAGGCCGGTTGTGCTGAGCGCGGAGATTACCTCGAACAGGATGCTGAGGAAGGGGGCTTTTTCTATCATAGTAAGCACCAGCACGCCCACGAATGCCATGGCAGCGGTAACCAGCAGCAGCGCCAGGGATTTCTGCACGGTTTCGGAAGAGATCGAACGACCCAGCAGAACCACTTCTTTGCGGTGCGTAATATAGGAGCGCACGGCGGCAAGCAATACGATGAACGTACCAACCTTGATGCCGCTTGCTGTGCTCAACGAGCCACCGCCGATAAACATCAGCAGCATCATCACCAGGGTCGAGCTGTCGTGCATCTTGCCGATGTCGATGGAGAAAAAACCGGCCGTGCGTGAGGCTACGGACTGGAACCAGGCGCCCAACGCCTGTTCGTGCCAGGGCAGCATCCCCAGCGTGTCGGGGTTGCCGGCCTCCAGCGCCCAAAAGATCACGAAGCCGGTAAGATTCAGCGCCAGTGTGCCGAAAATCATGATTTTGGTGTAAGGCATCAGCGGCGCCCACGCACGCTTGGCATTTATATCGCTCAGCACAGAGAAGCCGATGCCGCCGAGAATGATTGCGCCTGAAATGGTTAGCAGGGTAAGCGGGCTCGCGGAGAACAGGGCCAGGCTGCCGGGAAACAAAGAGATGCCCGAGTTATTAAAGGCGGTGATAGCGTGAAACATCCCCAGGAATAATGAGGTTCCCAGGGTATGCTCAGTACGCCACGCCATGGTCAAGATCACCATGATGATTAGCTCGATCACAATGGTGATGCGCAGCACGGATAAGGCCGTGCGGTTGATCTTGCCGACATTGGTCTGGTTGAACGCCTCGAGCGCCAGAGCTTGATGGGTGAGGCTCATGCGCTTGCCCAGGGTGATCGACGCCAGCACCGCAAATGTGACAAAGCCGATGCCGCCGGCCTGTACCAGCAGCATGAGAACGACCTGCCCGAAACGAGTCAAGTCGGTGCTGGTATCGATGACAGCCAGTCCCGTGACCGTGACTGCCGACGTGGCCATGAAAAAGGCCGAAAGTATGCTGATGGGTTTGACCGTGGCGGCCGGGAGCGACAGCAACAGCGTGCCGAGGGCGATCAGGGCGAGAAAGCCGGCCGCAAGCACGGCCGGCGGGCTGGCCCGCAGGGTGCCCGTGCGGCGAAAGCGTGCATAAGAATGGAAATGCGCCAGCGGATCCCAGTTTCGCATGGGCTCAGACCAGCTTGGGCGCAATCATTTTCAGTGCTGCCAGCTGGCCGAGCAGGATAAGTGAATCCTTGGCCTGCAGGGCAAAGCCAGCCGGCGGATGCGGGGTGACCCGTGTCTTGCGCTTGACGGCCAGCACGTGCACATCTTCCGCCACGTCTTTGAGCACTGCGTTCAGGGTCATGCCGTCCAGGCGTTCGCTGACGTCGATTTCGACCACGAATTCGCCATTGCCCAGCGAGATGTAATCGTTGACCATTGGGTAACTGAGTGTCTGTGCGACCCGTATGCCCATTTCTTCTTCAGGGTGAATGATGCGATCCACCCCCAGCTTGCCTAGAATCAAATGCTGCGCATGCGAAGAGGCCTTGACCCAGATGGTAGCGATGCCCAGTGTCTTAAGGTGCACCACGCACACCAGGCTGGCCTGCACGTCTTCGCCGATGGCGACCAGCACAACGTCGTAGTGCTCGAGGCCCAGTTCTTCAAGTGCGGCACGATCGGTAACATCGGCAATGACGGCGCGGGTAAGCTGGTCTGCGTGTTTGTCTACCAGCTTTGGGTTGGCATCGACACCCAGTACGGAGTGCCCCATTTTCATGAGTTCGAGCGAGGCGGCAGCGCCGAAGCGGCCCAGGCCGATTACTGCAAATTGCCCCATCCCGCTTCCTCCGCGCATTGTGCCGCTGAATCTAATCCGATACGATAGTCGATTGGCATTGTTACTAAAAATCTGGTAAAAACCCTTATGGACATTTGATTGTGGCGCAAAAAGAACTATAAGGCGCCATTTACAGGCCAGTCGGTAGTCAAGGCTGACCCTCGCTTAACGGCCGCAGATTTGATTATGACGAATTTATTCGACCCTATCCAATTGGGGTCTCTGGCGCTGGAAAATCGGATAGTCATGGCGCCCATGACACGCAACCGTGCGTCGGAGGGCCGCATACCCAACGACATCATGCGGCAATACTATTGCCAACGCGCGTCGGCCGGCCTTATTGTTTCCGAAGCCACGTCAATTTCGCCCCAAGGTGTGGGGTATCCCCATACGCCGGGCATTTGGTGCAGCGCCCAAGTCGAAGGCTGGAAGCGCGTTACCCAAGCAGTGCATGCCAAGGGCGGCAAAATTATGCTTCAGCTCTGGCACGTCGGCCGTGTCTCGGATCCCGAATATCTCAATGGCGAAATCCCCGTAGCGCCGAGCGCTATCGCGTGCGAAGGCAATGTCAGCCTGCTGCGCCCGCAGCGGCCTTATGTGGTGCCGCGCGCATTGCATGCCTGGGAAATCGCCCGCGTTGTCGCTGATTTCGCCGAAGCGGCGCGCAAGGCCAAAGAGGCCGGCTTCGATGGCGTCGAGATCCATGGCGCCAACGGCTATCTTATCGACCAGTTTTTGCACGATGGCAGCAATACGCGTGCAGACGAATACGGCGGCTCGATCGGCAATCGCGCCCGCCTGCTGCTCGAGGTCGTGGACGCCTGCGTCGGTATCTGGGGCGCCGGCCGGGTGGGCGTGCATCTGTCGCCCAGGGGTACGGTGCACGGCATGCATGATTCCAATCCCCAGGCGCTCTTCGCGTATGTCGCCCAGGCCTTGGGCGAGCGCCGCCTCGCGTTTCTGTTCTTGCGCGAGCCGCGCCACGCGGAAAGTCTCAGCCCTGAAATCAAGCGTTTGTTCCGGGGCCCGGTGATTGTAAACGAAGCCTATGACAGCAAACTGGCCGCGCGCTCGCTCATTGAAGGCCACGCCGATGCAGTGGCTTTTGGCAAGCCGTTCATTTCCAACCCTGATCTCGTACAGCGCCTGCGCAGGGGTGCGCCGCTGGCACCCTGGGACACATCCACCTTTTACAGCAGCGGTGTCAAGGGTTATACCGATTATCCCGTCCTTGCGGCCGACGATACGCTTTTCGCCGAAGAAAAAACTTCACCGCAAAGCGCGATGACGTGCTAATTTTTCAAGCTGTCAGGGCTGCGCTGGGAGGCCTTGAAGGGCCGTCCGCGTAAGCGCCACACTATCTTGCCCGGCCTGCGCGCCGTATGCCATTTTCCGCCAGGCCATCACGAATGAAAACGGAGGCGATGGTGAAAGCACTTGTTTCCGCCATGGCGGTTGCACTGTTGGCCGGATGTGCCGGTGGTATCAAATCCGGCGATGATTCTCCCTCCATTACTTACGTCGTGCCGCGCAGCTATCAAATCGTGTACTTGCGCGTGCAGAATCAAGCTGGCGAGTGTTTGCGCGCCAAGAATCAATATGATGTCTATGCCAGCGTGGATGGCGATAGGCAGAAAGGCTCGGTTGTCGTGAAGGGCATGCTGGGCACGCTGGAGGTGGCGCGCACCGATATCGAGGCCATCGACAAGAACCATACACGCGTCAGGCATACGGTGTGGGGCCGTGCGCCCTGGGACGGAGGGGCGCTGCAAGCCATGCGGCAGTCGGTCCTGATGGATACGTCGGTGTGCTCGGCGTATCGGTAGTAGTGGGTGGCCGGTAGCGGCTGCTTGTGCAGGCATGCAAGGCGTGGCGAGGCCGCCTTGGCGGCCCGGTTGGGCGCACTGGCAAGGCCGCCAGGCCCATGGCCCTGGCGGCATGCGTCTGCGCGGGGGCGGCTGTTGAGCCTGGCCCGCTGTCGGCGGTCAGCCGTTGAGCTTCGCCTTTACCTGCCCTGATATGGCCGACATATCCGCCCGCCCGGCCAATGCCTGCTTTACCTGGGCCATTACTTTACCCATGGCGGCGCCGCCCGTCAGGCCTTGAGCCTGTACCTGCGCAATGGCGTCGGTAATGGTGGCGTCGATTTCTTCTTGTGTGGCAGCTTCGGGAAGGAACTCCTGCAACACGGCCAGCTCGGCTTTTTCCTGGTCGGCGCTTTCGGTGCGGCCGGCTTGCTCGAAGGCGGCAATGGATTCGCGCCGCTGCTTGACCTGCTTTTCGATGATGGCCGTGATGTCGTCGTCAGACAGCGTTTTTTGGCTGTCAATTTCTTTCTGCTTGATGGCGGCTTGCAGGAGGCGCAGGGTGCCCAGACGGGCCGTGTCGCGGGCGCGCATAGCGGCTTTGACGGCGTCGGAAATATGCTGTGCGAGCAGGTTGCTCATGATGACATCCTTTATGGTGAAGCGAATATTTTAAGACATGGTTCGGGTGGCCTGGTCCGTGTTCTCAATGGAAGTCGCGGCTGCGCGTAGGCAGGCCGTCCAGCAAAGGGGAAAGATCAACCAGCCGGGACGCCAGCAGGTGGCAGACGCCCGACTGCTTTTGCCAGACACCATATACGCCCATCAGCCGAGTGTGCATCAGTTCGCCGCGCTGACGCTCGGCCAGATGCGCATGCACGATCACATTCACATTGCCGCTTTCGTCTTCCAGAGTAACGAAGACGACGCCTTTGGCGGTGCCGGGTCGCTGGCGGCCTGTGACGATCCCGCAGGCGCGCGCCAGGCGCCTGTCGGGGTAGCTGCCTGCCAGGGTAGCGGCGTCAAGAAAGCCGCGTTCCCGCAAGGCCGGGCGCAACAGGGCGACAGGATGGCGCCCCAGCGTCAGACGCAGCGACTGGTAGTCGGCAAGGATCTCTTCGGCTTCGACAGGAGCGGGCAGGGCGGGCATTACGGGTTCCGTAATCGGTGCGCCATGCAGCAGGCCTTTGAGTGCGGGGCCGGCGGCTTGCCAGCGGGCTTGGCGGCGATGGCCGGCGAGGGCTTGCAGGGCGTTGGCGGCGGCCAGGGCATCCAGGTCGTGGCGGCTCAACGCTGCGCGCAGACTCAAGTCGTGCACGTTGTCGAACGCGCGTTCGCAGCGAGCCGCTTCGATGCGCCGGCCGGCCGCTTCGGACAGCGCCTTGATCCGGCTCAGGCCCAGGCGCACGGCAGGCCGGGCGGCAGTCTTCGGCGCAAAGCCGGGCATCCTGGCTGATGCTGTCTCCGGCGTCGCGTCGGACGCCGTGGCTGACACCAACGCCTCATGCGGCGTGTGCAATGCGCAGGATGCGAGAGTGCTGTCCCACATACTGTGGGCGATGTCCACCGGCAGCACCTGTACGCCGTGCCGCCGTGCATCCTGCACCAGTTGGCTGGCAGAGTAAAACCCCATGGGCTGAGAGTTGAGCAGGGCAGCCAGAAAGGCTTCCGGCTCGTGCCGCTTGAGCCAGGCGCTTACATAAGCCAGTTTGGCAAAGCTGGCCGCATGGCTTTCCGGAAATCCATACTCGCCAAAGCCTTCGAGCTGGCGGTAAAGCGCCTCGGCGAAATCCTTGTGGCAACCGTTGGCTAACAAGCCCTGTACCAGGCGATCATGGAATTTGCCCACGCCACCCTTGCGCCGCCAGGCAGCCATGGATCGACGCAACTGATCCGCCTCATCGGCGCTGAAGCCCGCTGCATCCATGGCGATCTGCATGGCTTGCTCCTGAAATATGGGCACACCCAGCGTGCGGCGCAGCACGGCTTCGATGGCAGGCGTCGGGCTGATTGCGGGCTCCTCGCCATTGCGCCGCCGCAGGTAGGGGTGCACCATGCCGCCCTGGATCGGCCCAGGGCGCACGATGGCCACCTGGATGACCAAATCGTAGAACTCGCGCGGCCGGATGCGGGGCAGCATGCTCATCTGGGCGCGCGATTCGATCTGGAACACACCGACAGTGTCGGCGTTGGCAATCATCTCGAAGGTGGCTGTGTCGTCGCCGGGGATGTCCTGCATCCGCAGCGGCTGGCCGCGCCGCGCACTGGCCAGTGCCAGGCAGCGGCGCAAAGCCGACAGCATGCCCAGCGACAGCACGTCCACCTTGAGCAGGCCCATGGCGTCCAAGTCGTCCTTGTCCCATTGCACGACACTGCGATCGGGCATGGCGGCATTCTCGATCGGCACCAGGCGGCAAAGCTTGTCGCGTGCAATCACGAACCCGCCTGGGTGCTGAGACAAATGGCGCGGAAACCCTAGCAGCGCCTCGGCCAACTGCGCCCACATGCCTGCCAGCCGGCTGTCGCGGTCCAGGCCGTGTTCGGCCAGCCGGTCCAGCAGGCCGGTTTTGCCGTCCCAGTAATGAAAAGACTTGGCGATGCGATCGATTAGGTCCGCATCCAGCCCCAGCGCCTTGCCGGTGTCACGCAATACGCTGCGGATGCGATAGCTGCTGACCACCGCGGTCAGGGCGGCACGGTCACGCCCATACTTGCCGTAGATGTATTGGATGATTTCTTCGCGCCGCTGATGCTCGAAATCCACATCGATATCGGGTGGCTCTTTGCGAGCATGGCTGATAAAGCGTGCGAACAGCGTGTTGCCGCTTTCCGGATCGACCTCGGTGATGTGCAAACAGTAGCACACTGCGGAATTCGCGGCTGAGCCTCGACCCTGGCACAGTATGCCGCGCGAACGCGCGAATTGAACAATGTCATAGACGGTGAGAAAGTAAGGCTCATAGGCCAGACTGGCAATAATGGCCAATTCGCTTTCGATCTGGCTGCGCACCTTGGCGCTGATGCCGCCTGGGTAGCGCAGTTTCGCGCCCGCGTAGGTTTCCTGGCGCAGATAAGCGGCCGGTGTCATGCCGTCGGGTACGATTTCGCGCGGATACTGGTAGCGTATGTCTTTTAGGTCAAAGGTGCAGCGCTCGCTGATAGCCAGTGTCTGGGCCAGTGCGCGAGCAGGATAGAGATTGGCCAGGCGCACCCGGCTGCGCAGGTGGTGCTCGGCATTGGGCTTGAGTGCATAGCCACATTGCGCCACCGGCCGCTTCAGACGTATGGCGGCCAACACATCGTGCAGGGGTTGGCGTGAACGCGCATGCATTTCGGCCTGCCCCAGCGCAACGACTTCCAGGGCGTGATTGGCAGCGGCTTTTTCCAGTGTGGCCTGGTGACGGGCATCGGCGTGGCCATGATGCAGGGCAAGGCCCAGCCACAGGCGCGCAGGAAATACGGACTTGAGCCGGGCGAGCTGTTCATCCAGCAACGGCGGCGCGATGTCATGCGCAGGACGCAGGATGGCCAGGCAATCCGGCAGTTGGCGCAGGTGTGCATAGCCTGCGGGCGGCTCGGCAATGTCGTGCAGGCCTAAGGTATAGCAGCCTTTCCCGCTGCGTCGCCGCGCCAGGGTGATGAGTTCGGACAGGTCACCATAGCCGTTGGTATTGCAGGCCAGAATGATCACATGCATGCCGTCGAGTTCGAAGCGGCTGCCCACGATGAGCTTGATGCCTTGTTGTTCGGCTTCAGTGTAGGCGCGCACGACCCCGGCCAGCGAGCACTCATCGCACAGCGCCAGCGCCTGGTAGCCAAGCCTGGCCGCTTGTTCGACGAGTTGTGCGGGGCAGGAGGCGCCGCGCAGAAAAGAAAAATTGGACAGGCAATCCAGCTCGGCATAGCCGGACAGTGCGGTAGTGTGCATGGCAGCCCCTTAGCCGAACAGGCCGTGCAGAAACCAGCCCTGCGGCGGCTTGCCGCGCAGGCGGTAGACCCAATAGCGGGCGCCTTGGCTATCCTGGGCTACGAAGTAATCGCGTTGGGCATGGCCGGTACTGCTCCACCAGCCGCTTTCCATGCGCTCCGGGCCCAGAATCAGCCGTAATGGCGCGCCCTGGTGCATGGGGCGGTTATTGCGGGTATTGAGCGGCTCCGGAGGGTCCAGCAGCCAGCATGGCCGGGCATGTGTTGGCAATTGTGGTGGTGGGGCGATGGCAGCCCCTTCCAGGCCGCCATCGGGCTCGGTGCCCAGAGGCAGCCATAGGTTGGCCTGCTCAGGCCGGTAATCGGCAACAGGCACGCTGCGCCGCAGGCGCGCCGGGCCCAACCGGGCGCGCAACAGATCGAGCAGGCGGTGCTCTTGGCGCTGCCACTGGGCGGGTTCGGGCAGCAGGCTGGTATTAGCCGGGGGCCGTTCGGCTGGATGATGCGCGCTCAGTGCGATGCCCACGACGGGCGCGGGCAGGCTCAGCGTCTGGACTTGCTCGCGCAGCACTGCAGCAAAATCATCGGGCGCCCAGGCGTTTTCGGATAAACGCAGGGCGAAGCGGGTAGGTGGGCGCGCATGGCGGCCTTTTTCGTGGTCGAGCGTGAAATCCAACTGACCCACAGCCAGTTGCCGAGCCTGCAGCCAGCCGCAGAGCTGTTCGATGAGCCGTAGCGCAACGGCCAGCACACCGCCCGTGTGTTCGATATGCTCGACCAGGTCGTAACGTTGGCTGAAACAGGGTGGTGGTTCGAACCAGTCGAAACACTGCACAGAGAGACCGTAGGCGGCGTCAGCATCTCGCATGAGTGCCGGCGCGCTGCGCTGCTGCAAGGCAGCGCGAGGCAGGCCACGCAACTGGCCCAGTGTGCGGCAGCCTATGCCTTCAAGCCAGTCGGCATAGGGCTGCGCCGCAGGCAGGGCATGGGCTGGCAGGGTGTCGAGCAGGCGGGCCAGGCGCGTCATGGACAGCGCACGCCGCCCGGCGGGGTGCTGGCGGGACAGCAGCCAGGCGCCTAGAGCAGTGGGCGCCATGCCCAATTGGGCGCGCATGCCCAACCTGGCAAGTGTGGCGCGGACGCGGTGGCACAGTTGAACCGGCCCGCCGAAGAGGATAAGGCTGGCCCGCACCTCCATCAGTACGGCATGTTCGCGAAAGAACGTCACATTGGGCGTGTATTGCAGCATGCCCAGAGCCAGGGCGCGCAGATGGCGTTCGCGGGCCGAGGGGTCGTCAGGCGCGAGCTGGATGCCGGGGGCTAGGCTGCGCGCAGCCCCTGCACTCATGCCAGACGATACGCCCCGGGCCTGCGCAGCGGGTGTGCAGGTATGGATGCGGTCGCGCACCAGCACGGCTGCCGCTTGCTCAGCCGACCAGTTCGGAAAACTGACGTCCAGGCTGTGCGTGCAGAGGTAAAGACTGATCCAGAGCTGCATGATGGAGAACAGGGGCGGTGGAAGCCGCCCGCGCCGGATACAAGGCCAGTGAGATGGTGACGGCGCAGGCCGGCCCCGGCCGTTTCAGGATACGGATGTCCAGGCCGTGCGCGGCAGGGGCCAGCGCCAGGCGTAGAGGGGCTGCGCTGGCCTGCTCGGCCGCCGTGGGCGGGCGTGCCATGATGAACAGCGTGTCGCTTTGCCGGGCGGCCAGATGCAGCCGGCGCAGTGCGGCGGGGCGCAGGGGGCCCGCCCAGCAAAGCAGGGCGGCGCCGGCATTGTGGCGCAGGATCTGTTCGGCGGCCCAGAGTGTGTCGGCCATGCTGGCGGGCGTGATCCATATAATCTGGCGGCCTCCCAGCCCCCAGTTGGACCAACAGTGGAAATATGGTGTGCAAGGAGGGGCGAGCAGGTAAATACCCCGTTCGCCAGGCAGGCGGGCCAGGGCAGGCTGCAGCAGGGAAAGCTCACCCTGGCCCGGCCGGTCGGGGAGCAGTTCGACCAATGAGCCCAGAGGCCAGCCAGCGCCGGGCAATTGCTTGTCGAGTGCGCCAAAACCCGTGCTCACTGCCGCCCCAGGCGGGCGCGCCAACTGGCTGCCTCGCCACAAAGCGGGGTGGATGCGCTCGGGGTGCCGGAGTGCGGCCGGCGAATGAACAGGAGCGGTCTGGGCCATGGAAGCGAGACGTGAATCGTGGAATCGAAACAGATAAATCGTGGCAGATGGACAGGCAAAGCCGCGGCGAACGAAGACGGCAAGCGGGGCTGCATCAGATTGGCCGGCGCAGATGCGTCAGGGATTGTGGCAACTGAGCCAAGGTATCCGTCTTTCAAAAAACTGTATGAATACACAGTATAAAGCTTTATAAAAATTTTGCCCAACTGCACTGTGCTCATTCGACCGACTGCGCGCATTCGATACAGTCTATACAGGCGTGGTTGGCTCTATTTCCATCTTGGCTTGCCACTGCATTCGCCCGAAGAAGCCCCGGCGTGCAGGGCGCTTCAGCGTACAATTTCCTTATTGATTTCAGACTTGATTTAGCGTTTTCCGGAGGCGCCCACCCATGGGGATGTTTGAAAAGCCGGGGTTGCCGCAGCCCTACGTATTTGTGCCACGCAGCGGTAAGCCGCAGTTGTTGTTTGTGCTGCTGCACGGCGAAGACGCCACGCCGCGTCAGTTGTTTCCACTGGCCGACGCCATCAAGCAGGCCTTTCCTGCCTCAATGGTGGTATTGCCTTATGCCTTCGAAAACCGCGCCTGCCCGGGCGCGGGCCAAGCTGCGGATGCTTACTTCTGGGTCGATCCGGTAGAGCTGCACGCGGGCAATCAGGCCGAGCGCATGCAAAAAGCCGTGGCCTCGCTGATCGCTGAAGTGCGTGCCATCCAGCAGGCCTATGGCCTGAGCGGCCAGCAAACCGCGCTGGCCGGGTTCTCGCAGGGTGCCACATTGGCGCTTGAGGCCGTGCACGAACGCAATGATCTGGCTGGCCGTGTCCTGGCCTTTTCAGGTGCTTATACCCGTTTGCCCGAACACGTTCCGCCTGCCACAGTGCTGCATTTCTTTCATGGCGCGCAAGACGACGTGATATCTGTGCGTGAAATCGAAGCCAGCCTCAAACATTTGGGCGAGCTGCAAGCCGATGCGACGCTGGACATCGCATCGGGGGTGGGGCACACGCTCCACGAGGCACTGGTCAACCAGGCTGTGGTGCGGCTGCAAACCTGCGTGCCCCTGCGCAGTTGGGAAGCTGCCTTCGCTTCGCTGGACGAAGCCCAGCACCAAGAAGGCCAAAGCAGAAGCCCCGGCCCTGGTGACACCTTGCATTGACCAAGGCAGGCTACATGGGGCCGCTGGCGGGCAGTTTCCAGGTGAACTTGATATCGGTCGTGCCGCTTGCCTTGATCACCACTTTTTGCGACTGTGTCTGGCCCTCGTAGGTTGCAAAAACCTTGTAGCTGCCAGGCTGCAGGCGCGCCAGGAAATACGGGCCATCCGAGGTTACGTTCAGTACGGGCTGGTCCTGGATGTCGCGGATCACCACTTGCACATCCGCGGCATAGGGCGAACTGCTGCTGCCTTCGGCATGGGTGGCAAAAGTAAGCGCCAAGGCATATTGCGATTTGGCTTGCCTGAATGCCGTGGATTCATCCTGGCCAAAGCCGCCGGATACATAAACAATGCCGTTCTGGTTTTGCGTGGGCGGCAGTTGCGCCTGGGCGGCCCCCAAGGCAAGCAGGCTCGCCAACGCGGTAGCCGCAAAAGAGATGCGATTCATGGTGTGCTCCGTGCCCAATATGAAGGTGCTGGTTGATCAGACCTGGTTGGTTGGGCTGTTGTTGATTGTTCCGTGCCAGCTGGAAACGCAAAGGCTGGATGGAGTTCAGCATATCGTATGCCGCGTGTAGCGCGTGCCGGGCACTCCTGGACGAGTGTATGCCACTTGCTGCAAGTGCAAGCACGGGAGCCTCAAGGGCTGCGCCGCTATGCATCCTATGCCCGTACGGCCTGTAGCGGCGCCAGGCTCAGCCCACCAGCCTGAACGGCCAGTCGTGGCGCTGCACGGGGCGCCCCTGGGCATCGTAGCTGAGCTCACTCAACAAACCTTGCCCGCTCGCGCCAAGCGCGATCAGGGTCGAGCAGCGGGTACCGTAGTCGGGGCTGACGATAAAGGGGCTGCTGAGCAGGCGCTCGCGCTCCGGAGTCAGGCCCGTGTTCGGCAGCGCGTGCTCCTCGGCCTGGGTGGCATCCCGAAGCGCATCGAATGCCGGTGCCAGAGACGCCTCAAGGCCTTCGAGCGCAAAGGCGTCAAGCGCGCTGCGCAAGCGGCGCGCTTTGGGCCAGGGTGTATCCAGCAGATGATTGGACAGCACATAACGCCCCGGCGGCAGCACTACGGGGGCCGCCTGGCCCGCACGGTTGCTGAGATAGCAGGCTTGCTGCCTGTCGCCCACAATCAGATTGAAGCCGTTGTATGCCGTGCCGTCCGCATGCACCTGCCGCGCGTAGTCGAGCGGCGACTGCGCGCCCTCCAGGTAATCGCTGACGAGCCGCCCCCGCGAGGGCGCATGGGCCAGTGCATGGCCGGGCTCGCGGTAATTGGTGATCAGGGCGTAGCGGCCCGCGTGCGTAACCCCCAGCCAAGTGCCGCCACCCTGCAGATCAAGGCCAGCGATGATGTCGGGGCGTTGTGTCCAGGGTTGCGCGACGCTGCAGGGGCGGGCATGGAACTCATCGCGGTTGGCTGCGATGAACAGCGGCCAGCGCGCATGGGCGCCGAGGGCGAGATAGGCAATGCACATGGCGCCCCGTTGTCTACAGCATGGCGATGGCGTTGGAGTTTTCGACCAGGTTGCGCAGGCGCACCGCGTCGCCAATGCGCGAATAGCGTCCACTGGAGTTCAGCAGCACGATGGCCAGGTCGCGGTCGCCAATGCGTGTGAGCATGACCAGGCATTCGCCCGCTTCGTTGATGAAGCCGGTTTTGGAAATGCGGATGTCCCAGTTGTCGTTGCGAACCAGACGGTTGGTATTGTTGTAGACGAGCTGACGGCCTTTTCCCACCTGCAGCTCGTAGCGGTCGTCGGTAGTGTAGCGACGGATCAGCGGCTGTTTGCTTACCGCCTGCAGCAGCTTGACCAGATCGCGCGCCGTGGAAACGTTTTCGCTGGACAGGCCGGTAGGCTCGACAAAGCGCGTATTGCGCATGCCCAGCGCACGCGCCTTGTCATTCATGGCGCGCACGAAAGCTGGCAGGCCGCCAGGGTAGTAGCGGCCCAGCGCATGCGCCGCGCGGTTTTCGGACGACATCAGCGCAAGGTGCAGCATATCGCCGCGATTTAATTCGGTGCCCACGCGCAGGCGCGAGCTGGAATGGCGCATGCGGTCGACATCGGCCTCGGTGATCTGCATGACTTCGTCCATTGGCAGGCCTGCTTCGGTCACCACCAGGGCGGTCATTAGTTTGGAGATGGACGCGATGGGCCGCGGGGTGTCGTCTGCGTTTTTGTTGTACAGCACTGTGGCGGTTGCCAGGTCTTGTACATAGGCGATTTCGGATCGCAGCGAGGCTTTGCCCGTAAGGGGTTTGATGCCGAGGTCTTCGGAGCGGGGTGAAACCGCGCTGGGTAGTTGTGTGCCAGCCCCAGGCTGGCTCAGGCTCGCACGAGTGAGTACGCCATGGCTGTCGGCCGCGTACCGGACGGGGTGCAGGTTTTGCCGATGCAGGATTTGAGTGCCATGCACACGCGTCGTGGCGTGGGTGGGCGCACCGGATTCGGCGTGGGCGGGCGCAACCGCGAATGCCAGGCAAGCCGGGCCAAGGGCCACCTGTGCCAGGCAACGCATGACGTAGCGTTTAAGTGCGGACATGGGAGACGTTCCGATGAGAGATTAGCCGAAATGATATCAAAAAATCTCTTTATATTAGATAGTTACAGGCCATATTTAAGTAATTTCTTAGCTTTGGGTGCAAAACCTGGTTGATTTAAAGGTTTTTGCTGTATATGAATACAGCAGCAGCGTCTTTGGCGCCATGCCCGCAACAATGACCACACTGTGCCTGATGCGCATCGGGCTGGTGAAACACTATGCATTGCGTTGTGGACAGGGGCGGAGCCACCCTATGCGCTGAGGGTTCGCCAAGAAGAAGCGTTTTCGCTGCGACGGCGGCGGCAAGGTGGGCGGGCATTACGCCTGGCGCACTTGGATTTTACGCCGCCTGGCTCCTGAAAATATTGCAGTACGTGAGTGTTGGCGAGATCTGTCAGTCACGCGTGCGTCACGTGCGGTCAAAGCAGAATGCGGGCAGTGGCCCGTGCCACGGGGCCTTCCAGGAAACGGGCAAGCGGGGCCGGCAGATCGAGTGGGCGCAGCAACATTTTGGCGGCCATGTCGACAGGGTAGTGTTGCTTCACCGAACCGCTCAGCCGTGCCATGACGTCGCGCATCGTTGCGTCCGCATTTGGCTCTCCTTGTGGTTGCATACGGATGCGGTGCACATGACGCAGCGCAATCTCGGCGTCGTCGTTGCGAGCTTCCACCATACGGCGCCGCAAAGCGGCGAGTATGCGCAGGCGGCCTGGCGGCTGCCTTTCGCCGTAGGCCCGGAAGAAACGATAAAAGTATTTGTAATGACCTACCTCGTCGGCCCGAATGCGGGCGGCAATGCCGGCCAGCACCGGCTCGCAGGCCATTTTCCCCAGCGCCTGGTAAAACGTGGCCGTGCCTGTTTCCACCACACATCGAGCCACCATTTCGAGGCTGCGCGCGGGCTCGAATTCGTCCAGGGTGCAGCGGGCGGAGTATTCGGCAAAAAAACCCTCGTAGGCACGCTGCCAGTCGAACTCTGGCCATACGTGCTCCACGTAGCCGCGCAATGAATAGCCGTGGCGCAGCTCTTCGGGCTTCCATCGCTGCGCCAGCCATTGCACGACTTCGGTATCGCCGCTGAAATAGTCGATCAGATTGTCGGTATAAAGCTCGGCGGCGATCTCGACAAATGACGCACCGGCAACAAGATAGAAAAGGTCCTCGTTGGCGCGTGCGCGCCCAATGTCGATCATGTGATAAGGAATTGTGTCCAGTGTCCAATGCTCTTCGACATCTTTTTGGTCCGGCATTCCCGAGCCTCCATGAATGGCCCGGCCTGCAAGCACCTGGGCACGCTGTGGATACACAAAGCGAATGTATTCAGCATACAGCGGCTGCCGGGATACTGTCGTGCTTGTCAGCCTTGCTATGTAACAATTTTGCTGTGGATTGAAACAAATTCATGCTATTGTGGAACGTAGACGCGCCCAGCCGGCGCGCCGTTCCGTTCACGCTGAACACCTCCAAATTCAAACATGCAACCTGTCTTGCCCGCCCACCTGATCGCACGCTGGCTACTGGTGCTGGTCGTGCTGGTTGGGCTCTATTTTCTTCGCGGCTTTCTGGTGCCTGTGCTTGCCGCGCTGATCATCGCCCTGGCCAGTTGGCCGCTCTATCGCCGCCTCATGCGGCGCTGCCACGGCTCGCGGCCGCTTGCCGCAACCATTGCGCTACTGGTGGTGATCACGGTTCTCGTGGTTCCGCTTTCGTTCGCATTAACGTATGCCATCCGTGAAGCCAGTGGCTTCATCGGCTGGATGCTGGCGGCTAACCGCGACGGCATGCCCACGCCCGCCTGGATTCCCGCCTTGCCGCTGGTGGGTGAGCATCTGGCCAAATATTGGCAAACATACCTCGGCGCGCCGCATGCGCTGGGTGAGTTGGTCGAAATGGTCAGCGGCGAGCATCTCGGCAATATCTACCGCATGCTGCTGTCAGCCACGGGCGATATCTTCCGCTTGCTGCTTACTGTGATTTTCATGCTGATCACGCTGTTCTTTGTCTACAAAGACGGCAGTCGCATATTGCATCAGCTCGACATCGTCGGCGAACGTATTTTGCCTGGGCGCTGGCAGCGCTTTTCCCGCATGGTGCCAGCCACCATCAACTCTACCGTCACCGGTATGGGGTTGATCGCGTTGGGCGAAGGCGTAGTGCTGGGCATTGCCTATTGGGTCGCTGGTGTGCCCTCTCCGGTGCTGCTCGGTGTGATCACAGGCTTCATGGCGTTGGTGCCCGGCGGCGCGCCGTTGTCATTTTCACTGGTCTCACTGTACCTGGTGGGCTCGGGCCATGCCATGGCCGGTCTGGGGCTGTTCCTGTGGGGCACGGTCGAGCTGTTCATTGTCGATAAAACCTTGCGCCCCAGGCTGGTGGGCGGGCCCGTCAAGCTGCCTTTCCTGCCCACGTTTTTTGGCTTGGTCGGCGGCGTTCAAACCATGGGGCTGGTCGGGCTTTTTGTTGGTCCGGTGCTGATGGCGCTGCTGGTCGCGATCTGGCGTGAATGGATACACGAAAAGGCCGAGGAGGCGCTACCGGTCAATGTGGTCATGCCGGCCGGTGATGACGCAGCGGCGGCCGGCAATACGGCTGTTGTCGCGGGTGGCGCGCACGTCCCAGCCGAGGCAGCCGGCGTCGCGCAAGCGGCCCTCGTTGCCGAACCCGCCGTCGATGCGGTTGCCTTGGCGGATAAGCACGCCCTTGCGCCGGCGCCTGCCTCGAGTGCGGGCGGCCGTTTCGAGTCGCCGACCCGGCCCGCCAAGCAGACGCCTAAAGGGCAGCCGGCCTGATCTACAAGCTGGCGTGGGCGGGCGGTTGGCTCATTGCCGTGCCGCCGCACAACACCAGCCGGGCATGCCCAGCCTGCGGCCATGTCCACGCGGATAACCGCAAGACGCAGGCGCGGTTTGCGTGCGTGCAATGCGGCTACGAGGAAAACGCCGGTGTGGTCGGCGCGATGAATATTTTGGCGCGGGGACACCGCGTTGCAGCCTGTGGAGAGGACGTCAGCCGTGCAAGGCCCGCAAGGGCCAAGCGTGCAGCCTCTGCGAAGCAGGAACCCACCGAAGCGACGCACAGCAGCCTTGCGCCGCTGCGAGCGCCGTAGGAATCCCCTTTCTTTAGGGAGGGGAGGATGTCAACGTGCTCCCATGCCCAACGCTGCCAGCAAAGGGGCGTTGTTTCCGCTGGGCCCGCACTGTCCGTGCATGGGTCGCTCAGCCTTATCAGGCAGTCAGCGATCGCAGTATCTCAAGCTG
Organism: Pusillimonas sp. TS35; assembly: GCF_009857885.1. Classification (GTDB taxonomy): domain Bacteria; phylum Pseudomonadota; class Gammaproteobacteria; order Burkholderiales; family Burkholderiaceae_B; genus Allopusillimonas; species Allopusillimonas lactea. The sequence continues at coordinate 616,364 of NZ_WWER01000001.1, forward strand.
CGTCTCCAGCGGCAGGCTGGCGTCCACAATATGCACCTTGCCCGCCAATACAGCGTCTGGCTGCCTGAGCGGGGCCAGGTAGGCGTCCCAGTGATCGAGCTTCCATTGGTCGCGCGGGTCGCCCCGGCGGATGATGCGCTCGCGGCGTATCTCTGGTGACAAGTCGAGCCACACATGGCGCAAGCGCGTTTCGCCCGGCAGCCCGAGCGCCTGCGGCGAAAACAGCGCGCCCGAAGAGAGTTCGCGGTTCCAGGGGCCGGGCAGGACTACGTCCAGGTCGAATTCGAGCTGGTCGCGCGCGATGCGCAGCGTGCTTTGGTAGCCCAGGTCGCGCACATGTGTCTTGAAGGCGGGGCTGTCGCGGTCGTTCGGGTCGAAGCCTAAGGCCTGCAGCAGCGGGCCTGACCAGCATTCGCTCACAACGTCCTTGTCCAGTACACACCAGGCATGGCGCGCCTTGCGTTGCTGGAGCACAAATTGTGTAGTCAGGAAGGATTTGCCGACGCCGGCATGTCCAAGGATGAAGAGAGCGGTCGGCATGACGGTATCGGAAGAGGGATCAAGCAGTGGCCAGGTCGTGTTTGCCGCGCGCGTAATGCTGGGCCATCACGGCGCACACCATCAACTGGATCTGGTGAAAAATCAGGACAGGCAGCAGGGCGGGGCCGACGGCCGCGCCCGTGAACAGCACCTGCGCCATCGGCACGCCGGTCGCCAGGCTTTTCTTGGAGCCGCAGAATACGATGGTGATTTCGTCCTGGGTATTGAAACCCAGCCTACGCGCCATTTTTGCCGTGCCATAGAGGGCGATTGCGAGCAAGACGCAACAGAAGAGAGTTAGTTCCAGGAGTGCCAGCGGCGGTACTTCGTTCCAGAGGCCGCCTATCACAGAGGCGCTGAAGGCGGTGTAGACCACCAGCAAAATGGAGCCCTGGTCCACATTCTTGAGCCAGCTGCGGTTGCGGTCGACCCAGTTGCCTATCCAGGGCCGCATCAGATGGCCGGCGACAAAGGGCAGCAGCAACTGGACGCTGATGTGCCAGATTGCGTCGAGCAGTGATGTGGCACCGCTTGCATCGATGTTTATCATCAGGTTCACGAGCAGCGGTGTCACGATGATGCCAATCAGGCTCGAGGCGGAAGCGCTGCAGACGGCCGCTGCAATGTTGCCCCGTGCGATGGACGTGAACGCAATCGCGGATTGCACCGTGCCGGGCAAGGCGCACAGATACAGCACGCCAATGTACAGCGGCTCGCCCAGCACCGGCTGCAGCAGCGGACGCAACGCCAGACCGAGCAGCGGGAAGAAGATGAAGGTGCAGGCAAATACCAGCAGATGCAGCCGCCAGTGTGTCGCCCCGGCGATGATTGCCTGGCGCGACAGCTTGGCGCCGTGCATGAAGAAAAGCAAGCCGATGGCAAGGCTGGTGAGCAGCTCGAAAAACGCTGCGCCACGGCCATGGGCTGGCAGGAAAGTGGCGGCCGCGACTACTGCGATCAGTATCAGTGTGAAATTGTCGAAAACGAGGCGAAGACGAGCAAGCATGAGCCGGGCGGAAGGATGGGCGATGGAGCGAGAGAATGAACATGGGCATCGTCATGGACGATGCCCGTTGCTCGATTGTAGCCCCTTCGCCGTGCTGCTGTGCCGGCTTGCACGGAAAGCGCGCCGTGTCAGGGGTGAAGCCTGATGGGAGGAGGCACCCGTCGGGAGGAGACACCTGACGGGTGGGCGCACCACGATGCAGTGTTTCGCTGCGCGTACCATTGCGCAGGCTGGAGCTGCGTGCGGGTGTCATCACCCGTGTGCGGATCAGGCGTGTTTGAGTGGCAGGCCGGTGAGGCGCTGCAGATCTTCGAACGTGGTGTCGCCGAAGAGATCGCCGACGGTGATCTCACCATTTTTGATGTTGAACACAGCCATGTCGGTGTACACACGCGACACGCAGCCCACGCCCGTAAGTGGATAAGTGCAGCGTTCGACGAGTTTGCTGGTGCCATCGCGGGTGAGCAGTTCCATCATGACAAACACGTCTTTTGCGCCGATGGCCAGGTCCATGGCGCCGCCCACGGCGGGTATCGCGTCGGGTGCGCCCGTGTGCCAGTTGGCCAGATCGCCCGTGCGTGAAACCTGGAATGCTCCCAGGACGCAGATGTCGAGATGGCCGCCGCGCATCATGGCGAAGGAATCGGCGTGGTGGAAGTAGGCACAGCCGGGCTGCTCGGTGACGGGCTGCTTGCCCGCGTTGATCAGGTCGTAGTCTTCCTGCCCGGGTGCGGGCGCCGGCCCCATGCCGAGCATGCCGTTTTCGGTGTGCAGGATCACTTCGCGATCAGCCGGCAGATGATTGGCTACCAGGGTGGGCAGGCCGATACCAAGGTTTACGTATGCACCCTCGGGAATGTCGCGCGCCACGCGGGCGGCCATTTGGTCGCGCGTAAGTTTGGCGGTCATGCTTGCTCCTTGTCTGCGGCGTCCAGCGCCACGACGCGCTTGACGAAGATACCGGGGGTGACGATGTTTTCGGGATTGAGTTCACCCAACTCGACGACTTCGCGCACCTGGGCTACGGCGATTTTGGCTGCGCTGGCCATGATGGGCCCAAAGTTGCGCGCGGTCTTGCGGAAGGTGAGGTTGCCCCAACGATCGCCTTGGTCCGCCTTGATCAGGGCGTAGTCCGCATACAAGGGGTACTCGAGCACGTATTGTCGGCCATTAATCTCGCGGATTTCTTTGCCCTCGGCCAGCGGTGTGCCGTAGCCGGTGGGCGTGAAGAACGCCCCGATACCGGCGCCAGCGGCGCGGATACGCTCGGCGAGGTTGCCCTGGGGCACCAGTTCGAGCTCGATCTTGCCGCTGCGGTATAGACCGTCGAAAATCTGCGAATCCGACTGTCGCGGAAAGGAGCAGATAATCTTGCGCACACGGCCCGCACCCAGCAGTGCGGCGAGGCCCGTGGTGCCATTTCCGGCGTTGTTGTTGATGATGGTAAGGTCTTTGGCACCCTGTTCGAGCAAGGCGTCGATCAATTGGATGGGCTGGCCCGCAGTGCCGAAGCCCCCGATCAAGACGGTGGCACCGTCAGGTACGTCGGCCAGCGCGTCGGCGGCCGAAGCGACGATTTTTGAGATCATGGTTGCGCGCGTGTAGTTGCGAGGAAAGGAATGGCAGCCATGGTTCCATTTGCACGGGCGGGATGTCAACGACCCATAACTATAGTGTTCATTGTGCGGACATTTTTTACTGCATGATTCTGTATAGTGAATGAAGCTCTCGTGGGTGGGACGAGAGGGTTGAATAAAAATAGTTCACTAGTCGGACGTTTTGTTGGGCAGCGATATCATGCATATGCTCGGTCGATGGCTGGGGTTGTTATGGCGGCGCTTGCGTGTGCACGGCGTGCCGCCAGCAGGCACGCATGATGAGGCATGCATGCCTGCGGTGAATGGCAGAGTTGGCAGCGGGTCTACGGCTTGTCCAAGTACAATTCTGCGATTGAAACATCGCGTCGTACATACGCGGCGCCGCACGTCACCTCAGGAACCCAAGCCCATGATACGCAGCATGACCGCCTTCGGCAGCGCCCGCGCAGAATCTACGCACGGCAGCGTCAATATTGAATTCCGCAGCGTGAACAGCCGGTTTCTCGATATCAATTTCCGCATCCCCGAAGAGCTGCGCATGGCGGAAGGGATGGTGCGGGAGCAGCTTGGCCAGCAGGTGAAACGCGGCAAAGTGGATATCCGCGTCTCCTTTGCCCGCGCGGCGAGCGCCATTGAGGTCCAGCTCGACGAAGCACGCCTGGCCGATCAGGCCCGCAAGCTCGAGCTTGCCCGTCGCTACATCGCTGATGTTCCCGCTCCCACACTCTCCGAACTGGCTGCCGCTTCGCGCGGAACTGAGGTGGACAGCATGGATGGCGAAGCCTGGATGGCGATGTGCCAGCAAGCCACGGCGCAGGCATTGGCGGATCTGCAGGCAACCCGCGAACGCGAGGGCGCACGCCTTGCGCAGATGATGCTCGAGTGCGCGGCTACAGCGGGCGTTATCGTCGACGAGGTTGAACGCGACCTGCCGACGCTGTTGGCAGAGCATCAAGAGAAGATCGCCACACGGCTGCGCGATGCCTTGCTGGCGGCCAGCCCCGAAGGCTTCGCCCAGATCAGCGGCAATGAGCTTTCAGCCCGCATTGCCCAAGAGGCATCCTTGTTCGCCCTGCGCATCGACGTGGCCGAAGAGCTGTCGCGTCTGCGTTCCCATATTGCCGAACTGCGCCACCTGCTGGCCGCAGATGTGGCTGACGGTGAATCTGGGCGCGGCCGTAGAGGCGGCGGCAGTGCCGGCAAGCGGCTCGACTTTTTGTTCCAGGAAATGAATCGCGAGGCCAATACCCTGGGCTCCAAGGCCGGCGCCCTCAGCGTCACCCGCGCCGCTATTGACCTGAAGCTGCAGATCGAGCAGATGCGCGAGCAGGCGCAAAATATCGAATAGGGCCGCTACCCGCTACCCGCTACCCGCTACGCGCCGGAGTGCGACGCCACGTCTTATGCCTGTACTGGCGTGGTGCGTTTTTCGCCGCTAGCCTGCCTGATCGACGCCGAACCACTAAGCGGCACCATGGCTCGGCGCGAGTGCGCAGCTTTCGCGGCGTTGCCGGTGCAGGCCTTCCGCCGCGATGGCGGGGCGATGCAATTCGCATCACTGGTCAAGGCCAGGAGCATCCGGATGGAAGGAGCAGCGGCTGTTCCGTGCGAAAATGCCTTTCTGTCCGGGGTGGCCGGCGTCAGCCAGGCCGCCCTTATTGTTTTCCAGAGAGGTTGCAGTGTCCGATTTCATCACATCTTCGCGCCGGCCTTCGGGCCGCTCCGCCGCCGAGCTGCGGCCCATCACGCTTGAAACGGGCTACACCCGCTACGCCGAAGGCTCGGTGCTGATCCGTGCCGGCAATACGCATGTGTTGTGCAATGCCAGTGTGCTGGATAAGGTGCCGCCCTTTCTGAAGGGTAAGGGCCAGGGTTGGGTCACGGCCGAGTACGGCATGCTGCCGCGCTCTACGCACACGCGGTCTGATCGCGAGGCGGCACGCGGCAAGCAGAGCGGGCGCACGCAGGAAATCCAGCGCCTAATCGGGCGCAGCCTGCGCGCAGTGTTCAATCTGGGCGCGCTCGGCGAGCGCACACTGCATTTGGATTGCGATGTCATCCAGGCCGACGGCGGCACACGCTGCGCCAGCATTACCGGCGCCTGGGTGGCGGCCGCGCTGGCCATGCGGCGGCTGGTGGCCGATGGGCAGTTGGCCGCCTCGCCGGTCCTCGATCACGTGGCGGCGGTGTCCGTCGGCCTGTACGAGGGGCAGCCAGTGCTGGATCTTGACTATATCGAAGACTCGGGCTGCGGCGCTGACATGAATATCGTCATGACGGGCGCAGGCCATTTCGTGGAGGTGCAGGGTACCGCCGAGGGGCAGACCTTCGGCCGCGAGCAGTTGGACAGCCTTCTGGACCTGGCCCAGAACGGCATCGCCGACTTGATTGGCATACAGAAAAAGGCGCTCGAAAGCGCCTGATCGCGTGGCGCGGTATGCATTCCCGCGCCTATACAACCGCGAAGTTTACGCAGCCAGCCCAGGCGTCAGGCAAAGCCGGGCAAGCGCCGGGCAATCATGCATGGCACGCACACATGCCAAACGGCAACGCATACGTTGCCGTTTGGCGTTTGCACAAAGCGCTGTCTGCGCAGGCAGCGAGGCCCGGCGCTTGCCATCGCCAAGCCCGTACACGGGTTTACTCCAGGAAGTGCCCCACCATAGGCGCGCGGGCAATCGCCCATACTTTGTCAATAATGGCCTGCGCCTCTTGCGCCGTAGCCGCGTTGCGGTAGGTGCTCAGGCGGCGGGCCTTGTCTTCGATCTCGGCGCGCGACAGCGTGTTGCCCGGATCGCCCTTGGGTTCGTCCACACGGCTCTCCAGCGTACGCCCGTCGCGTGTACGCACGGCAACCTTGCCGATCCAGCGTGCAGGGTAGGCGGCGTCCACCTCCTGGTCCAGTTCCATCGACACCCGATTACGGAAGTCGCTGACCTGCGCGTTTTCCAGGCCGGCATCGAATTCAGCCAGACCGGCGCGCTGGTGAACGGCAATCAGGCCCAGCACCGTGCCCATCGAAAACTTGGACTGATGCACGGTGGTGGGGTTGACCACCGGCCCTAGCACGTCGATGGCGCCCTGGTGTACACGGGCCGTAACGGATTCGATATCGCCAGCCGTCAGGCCGTGTTCACGCACCAGTGCCAACAGGGCGTCGGCGGCAGGGTGGGTATGGCGGCAGGAGGCGTGGTATTTGAAGGAGGTCTCGAGTACCGTCCAGCGCTGGCCCAGCCCGTCTGTTAGCTTGGCGGGGTTGGCGTCGCTGGACATGCCGGCCGCCATGCCCTGGGGGCCTTCCAGGATGCGGCGCGCGCCGGTAAAGCCCTCTTGCGCCAGGTAGGCGGCCGTCAGGCCACTGGCGGCCGCTTTGGCGGTATGCAGTTGTTTGGAATCCGCCGCATCGCGCAGGAATTCCCAGAGGCCGCTGGCCTGGGTGCCAGCCGAACCAAAAGCGTCGAGCATCTGTTCGGCGGTGAGGTTGAGCAGCCGGCCCACAGCCGCCGCAGCCGCCAGCGTACCCGCTGTGCCGGTGGTATGGAATACTTTGTAGTGCGACCGACCCAGGAATTCGCCAACGCGGATACCGACCTCATAGCCCGCGACACAGGCCGTGAGCAGTTCGCGGCCGGTGCGGCCCAAGGCCTGGGCAGCTGCGATGGCAGGCGGGAACACCACGGCGGCAGGGTGGAACACCGAGCCGTTGTGCACGTCATCCTGCTCCACCATATGCGCGGAGGCGGCGTTGACCATGGCGGCAAACAATGGGCTGGTAGTCTTGCGTGTGACCATGTTTTCAGAAGGCCCGCTGGCAGGCCCCATGGCGTCGGCGAAATGCCCGATGGCCTGCACCGGCCGCGCGCTGGAACCGGCCAATATCGATGCCAGCGTATCCAGCATCAAGTCTTCGGTGCGGCGCAGCACTGCGTCGGGGATTTCTTCGTAGGATAGGCCTGCGGCGAAGGCGGCAAGCTCAGCGCTGGGATGGCTCATGATATGTTTGCCTGATGGTATTTGACAGTGTTGGGGGAAGGGCGGCGCGGGGCCGCCTTGTTTCATTGGCTTGCGATCAGAACGAGCGTGGCAGGCCCAGTATATGCTCGGCCACGTACGACAAGATAAGGTTGGTGGAAATCGGCGCCACTTGATACAGGCGCGTTTCGCGGAACTTGCGCTCGATGTCGTATTCGTTGGCAAAGCCGAAGCCGCCATGGAATTGCAGGCAGGCGTTGGCGGCCTCCCATGAAGCATCGGCCGCGAGCAGCTTGGCCATATTGGCTTGGGCGCCACAGGGCTGGTGCGCATCGAACAGGCGGCAGGCTTCGAAACGCATCAGGCTGGCCGCCTCGATATTGATGTGAGCGCGAGCGATGGGGAACTGCACGCCTTGGTTCTGACCAATGGGGCGGCCGAATACAATGCGCTCCTTCGCATAGGCCGAGACCTTGTCGATGAACCAGCGACCATCGCCAATGCATTCGGCGGCGATCAGCGTGCGTTCTGCGTTCAGGCCGTCGAGAATATACTTGAACCCCTTGCCTTCTTCGCCGATCAGGTTCTCGGCAGGGATTTCCAGGTTGTCAAAGAAGAGCTCGTTGGTTTCGTGGTTTACCATATTGGGGATGGGGCGCACCTCCATGCCCTTGCCGATGGCCTGGTGCAGGTCAACGATGAAAATCGACATGCCTTCCGATTTCTTCTTCACCTGCTCCAGCGGCGTGGTGCGCGCCAGCAGAATCATCAGGTCGGAATGCTGGATGCGCGAGATCCATACCTTCTGGCCATTCACGACATATCGGTCGCCCTTGCGCACCGCGGTGGTCTTGATCTTGGTGGTATCGGTGCCGGTGGTGGGTTCCGTGACGCCCATGGACTGCAGGCGCAGCTCTCCGCTGGCAATGCGCGGCAGGTACAGGTTTTTCTGTGCGTCGGATCCATGGCGCAGCAGCGTGCCCATGTTATACATCTGCCCGTGGCACACGCCCGAATTGCCACCGTTGCGGTTGATCTCTTCCATGATGACCGAGGCCGCTGTGAGGCTCAAACCCGAGCCGCCGTATTCTTCGGGGATGAGCGCCGCCAGCCAACCGGCTTCGGTGAGCGTCTTGACGAACGCTTCGGGGTAGCCGCGTTCTTCGTCCACCTTGCGAAAGTATTCGGGCGGGAACTGTGCGCACAGGTCGCGGATGGCGTCGCGGATGTCCTGGAAGTCGTTGTGCGGGTTGGTCATGGCTTGGATTCCGGGTTTATTACAATAGAGGTGGATTGCTGTCGTTGCGCTACTGTGCCCCAAGCGTCGCGGCTTGCCAATTATTGCTTGCTTAAGCGGGGCTTTCTAATTCATGAAGAGCGCGCTGCGCGCCCTGATGTCGGCCTGCCCCGTGGCGGCATGCATCGCCGGCAAGCTTTCTTAACCCACTACTGCGCGAGATCGTTACGATGGCCACGCATTTCGACCTGATCGACATGCAATTAATGGTGAATGTTGCAAGTGCCCAAAGCATGACCAAGGGAGCCGAGCGCTCGTTTCTTTCCTTGCCTGCCGCCAGCAATCGCGTCAAGAACCTGGAGCAGCACTTGGGCACCGCGCTGCTGTATCGCAACAGCCAGGGCGTCACCCTCACGCCCTCCGGCGAGGCGTTCGTGCGCCACGCCCGCATTGTGCTGCGCCAGCTCGAACACCTGCGCGGCGACATCCGCGAGTATGCCAGCGGGGTCAAGGGGCAGATCCGTGTGTTTGCCAACACAACGGCCATGAATGAATTCATGCCTAATGTGCTGGCCCGCTACCTCAGCGCCCACCCCGAGGTCAATGTCGAGCTGCGCGAACGCCTCAGCTACCAAGTGGTCAAGGCGGTGGCCGACGGCTCGGCCGATATCGGTATCACCGCGCAAAGCGGCGGCGGCGAAAACATAGAATTCCTGCCTTACCGCACCGATCGCCTGGTGCTGGTCACGCACCGCGATCATCCGCTTGCCGCCCATGTCTCGGTGGATTTTGACGCCACTCTGTCATGGGACTACGTTGGCCTGTTTGAGGCCAGCGCTATTCACAGCTTTCTGTTGCAGGCCGCCGACGAAATCGGGCGCGTGCTGCGATTCCGGGTCGAAGTCAGCAACTTCGAGGCCGCATGCCGCCTGATCGCCGCACAGGTCGGGATTGGGGTCATTCCAGAATCTGCCGCGCGGCGCTATGTGCAGGGCTTGCCGCTGGCCATGATCGGCCTGAACGACTCCTGGTCGCTGCGCCGGCTCAGCATCTGCGTGCGGCAATTCGACAAACTGCCCGTTTTCGCCAAAGACCTGGTATCCCTCCTGGTCAGGGACGGCGCACAGGACGAAACTCTGGCGCAAGGTGCCACCGACGCCGCCTGCGATGCCAGCACACCTCCGATGTAAAGACATGAATTCCTCCAACGATACATATTCCTCAAATGCCATCGCCGGCACAAAAGTCGTGCTCGCTTCCAACAACGCCGGAAAGCTGAAAGAGTTTTCCGCCATACTTGGCCAGGCGGGTATTGTCATGGTCGCGCAGGGCGAGCTGGGCGTGCCCGAAGCTGACGAGCCGTTTTCAACCTTCGTCGAGAACGCGCTGGCCAAGGCGCGCCACGCCAGCAGCTTCACCGGCCTGCCTGCATTGGCCGACGATTCCGGGTTGTGTGTGCACGCCCTGGATGGCGCGCCCGGCGTGTTTTCTGCACGCTACGCGGCGCTGGCGGGTGGTCCCAAGTCGGATGCCGCCAATAATCAGCGCCTGGTGCGTGAGTTGGCCGATTGCACCGATCGCCGAGCCTGTTATGTTGCGCTGCTGGTCTATGTGCAATCGGCGCAGGATCCCACGCCACTCATTGCCGAGGGCCGCTGGGAGGGCGAAATCATCGACTCCCCGCGGGGGGAGAACGGCTTTGGCTACGATCCTCATTTTTACCTGCCCGGCCTGGGCCGTACCGCCGCCGAACTGAGCCCGGCGGAAAAAAACGCAATCAGCCACCGCGCCCAGGCCTTGCAGGTGTTGCTGCGAGGCTTGCACGATAGAGGCGTGAGGGGTGCGCTGTCATGACCACACCCACCGTACGCGTGGCCTCGCGGCAGCCCGGCGTGGTTGCCGGAAGCGGGCAGCAGCGGGCCACCATTCTGCGCAGCCTTCCGCCGCTGTCGCTCTATGTGCACGTGCCGTGGTGCGTGCGCAAATGCCCTTACTGCGATTTCAATTCCCACGAGGCGGGCGGGGAGATACCCGAGCAAGCGTACTTGGAGGCCTTGCAGGCTGATCTGGAACAAGCGCTGCCGTTGGTTTGGGGCCGTCAGGTCATTTCGGTGTTCATTGGCGGCGGGACGCCCAGTCTGCTTTCCTCGTCGGCAATGGACCAAATGCTCGCTCTGTTTCGCGCCTGCCTGAATTTATTGCCGGATGCCGAGGTCACCATGGAGGCCAACCCAGGAACAGTAGAGGCGGGGCGATTTGCCGATTATGCTGCCAGTGGCGTGAACCGCATCTCGTTGGGCATACAAAGCTTCGACGACGGCGCGCTCGCAGCCCTTGGCCGCATTCATGACAGCCGGCAGGCGCGCGCGGCCATCGATATTGCGCAACGTGCGGTGGACCGCGTCAATCTCGACCTAATGTTCGCGCTGCCGGGGCAATCGCTGGAAGGCTGCGCCCGCGACCTTAACGAAGCCATGTCTTTCGGCACCGGGCATTTATCGCTGTACCACCTGACGATGGAGCCCAATACCGTCTTCGCCAAGTACCCGCCTGTCGTGCCTGACGACGATGCCAGCGCCGCGATGCAGGACATGATCGTGGCCATGACAGCGCAGGGCGGCTGGTCGCGTTACGAAGTATCTGCCTATGCCAAGCCCGGGCAGCAATGTCGGCATAATCTCAACTATTGGCAATTTGGCGATTACCTTGGTATTGGGCCCGGCGCGCACGGCAAGCTCTCGTTCCACGACCGCATTGTGCGCCAGGCGCGCCTGCGCAACCCAGCTTCTTGGATAGACAAGGCGGTTCGGCGCGATGGCAGCCATATCGCCGAAGACCGCGAGGTGCCGTGGCAGGACCTGGGCTTCGAATTCATGCTCAACGCGCTGCGCCTGAAAGGTGGTGTCGATCGCGGCGACTTCATCGCGCATACCGGGCAGTCCATCCTTACCATTATGCCCGCCATCGAGCGAGCAACCGCCCGCGGCTTGCTGGATCCGGACCGAGAGCGCCTGAAAGCCAGCGAACTGGGCTGGCGTTTCCTCAATGACCTGCAGGCGGAGTTTCTGCCCTGAAACGTTGCCGGGATGCGTCGCGTAAACAGCGCATCGCACTGGCTATGCACTAAAATATGCACCATTAATGTGCGTGCCGCCCCATAACGGGGCGTTACGCGCCCTCCCGCCGCATGGCAGGCCGCGTTTTCAGCAAAATCGGGCCCAGCAAATCTGGCACGCGTATTGCTTTTTGTCTCATATCACAGCCCTGTTCTGTATTTATCCTCCCCTGGAGCCTTTATGTCCACTCCCGAAGACGTTACCAAGCTGATCGCAGACCGTGAGGTCGTGTTCGTCGATTTTCGCTTCACCGATACGCTCGGCAAAGAGCATCACCTGACCGTTCCCGCGCATTCGGTGGACGAAGAGAAACTGGAGTCGGGTGTGGCCTTCGACGGCTCCTCGATCGCTGGCTGGAAGGGGATCGAGGCCTCTGACATGCTGTTGATCCCGGACGCTGGCTCGGCCCGCCTGGATCCTTTCCGTGAAGAAGTCACGCTCAACCTTACCTGCGACGTCGTCGAACCTTCCGACCTGAAGGGCTACAGCCGCGACCCGCGTTCGCTGGCCAAGCGTGCCGAAGCCTATCTGAAGTCCAGCGGCCTGGGCGATACCGCTTACTTCGGCCCTGAACCCGAATTCTTTGTCTTTGACGGTGTGAGCTGGGACGACAACATGTCCGGGTGCTTCGTCAAGGTCAAGTCTGAAGAGGCGCCTTGGTCGCGCGGCCTGGATGTTGAGGGCGGCAACACGGGGCACCGCCCGGGCCTCAAAGGCGGCTATGTGCCTGTTTCTCCGGTCGATTCCTTCCAGGACATGCGCGGCGAAATGTGCTTGCTGCTCGAGCAGCAGGGCGTACCGGTCGAGATCCATCACCATGAAGTGGCGGCGCCTGGCCAACTTGAGATCGGCACTAAGTTTTCCACCCTGGTGCAGCGCGCCGACTGGAACCAGATTCTCAAGTACACGATCCGCAACGTTGCGCATGTCTATGGCAAGACGGCCACCTTCATGCCCAAGCCTATCGTGGGCGACAATGGCTCGGGCATGCACGTACATCAGTCCATCTGGAAGGACGGCCAGAATCTGTTCGCCGGCAACGGCTACGCCGGCCTGTCCGAGTTCGCGCTTTACTATATTGGCGGCATCATCAAGCATGCCAAGGCGCTCAACGCCATCACCAATCCTGGCACCAACTCCTACAAGCGTCTTGTGCCGCACTACGAAGCGCCCGTCAAGCTGGCATACTCGGCTCGTAACCGCTCGGCCTCCATTCGCATTCCCTATGTGGGCAGCCCCAAGGCGCGTCGTGTTGAGGCCCGCTTCCCCGATCCGCTGGCCAACCCCTACCTGACGTTTGCGGCGCTGATGATGGCGGGCCTGGATGGTGTGCAGAACAAGATCCATCCCGGTGATCCGGCCGACAAGAACTTGTACGACCTACCGCCGGAAGAAGATGCGAAGATCCCGACCGTGTGCGCCTCGCTTGAAGAAGCACTGGACGCCCTGGATCGCGACCGTGAGTTTCTCACCCGTGGCGGCGTGTTCAGCAACGACATGCTTGATGCCTACATCGAACTCAAGATGAGCGAAGTCACGCGCCTGCGCATGACCACGCACCCGATCGAGTTCGATATGTACTACAGCTTGTAAGGTTGCAGGTCTGCGCGTGCATGCACGCGCAGGCCGCCGGCAGCGGGCGAAAGCGTATGCACCCAGCAAAGTTCACCGCCTGAAAGCGTCGGCGCGTTCGTCACCGCCCGGCAAAGCCCGCGAAGGATTTATGCCGCTGGAGGGCGCATCCGCGCCGCGCGCTACAGAAGGAAACTTGATGGAACCAGCCAGCTACGACCTGCTTTCGACCGCCGTGCTGTTTCTGGATCACGACGGGCGCATCCTGCACGCCAACACGGCCGCCGAAGAGCTTTTCAGCCTGTCGCGCAGACAGCTTGCGGGGCAATTGCTGGGCAGGCTGCTGGATGCCCACGGTGCACTTTGCGAGCGGCTGCCCGATGCCATCGAAGGTAAGTTCGGCATCCTGCGCCAGGATCTGATCATGACGCGCTGGGGGCGCCAGCAGGCCATCAGCCTGGCGGTGGTGCCCCTGCACCAGCAGCCCTGGGCTGCGCTGGTAGAAGCGCGGGTCATCGAACACCACATTCTGTTGGATCGCCACCAGCAGCTTGCCAACGAGCTCACCGCGCAGCGCGAATCCCTGCGCAATCTGGCGCATGAAGTCAAAAACCCGCTGGGTGGCATACGCGGGGCGGCACAACTGCTCGAAGCCGAGCTCGGCGACGACAGCCTGCGCGAGTATACGCAAGTCATCATTGCCGAAGCCGACCGCTTGGGTGGCTTGGTCGATCGCCTGATTTCCCCGCAGGGTGAGTCGCTGGTGATGGGTTGGCTCAATATCCATGAAGTCTGCGAGCGTGTTTATACGCTGTTGTCGGCCGAATTCCCGCACATTCAGTTTGTACGCGATTACGATGCCTCGGCACCGGACTTAAAGGGCGATTTTGCACGCCTGCTGCAGGCGCTGCTGAACATTGCCCGCAACGCAGCGCAAGCGCTCACTGAGCATGCGCCCCACGACGGCGCACCGCGCGTCATTTTGCGCACCCGCGTGGGGCGCCAATTGCTGCTGGGTGGCCACCAGGCCCGCATGGGCCTTATTGTGTCGGTGATCGACAACGGCCCCGGTGTTCCGCCCGAACTGCGCGACAAAATTTTTCATCCTCTGGTTACCGGACGGCCGAGCGGCACCGGCTTGGGGCTGAGTCTGGCACAGGAATTCACCCAGCAGCACGGCGGTATCGTGGAGTTCGATTCCTACGCGGGGCGCACGGAGTTCCGGATGGTGCTTCCGCTTGAATCCCCATGAACGCCAAGTGCGGGCGCGCGCAGCGCCTGCGATGACGGAGCAAAGCATGAAAGCAGTGTGGATCATCGACGACGACCAAAGCATCCGCTGGGTGCTGGAGAAAGCCTTGGCTCGGGTCGCTATCCCGGCGCAGGGGTTTGCAAACGCCGCGGACATGCTGGATGCACTCGAACACGATACGCCGGCCGTACTGGTGACCGACATCCGCATGCCTGGCCAGGATGGCCTGTCCTTGCTCAAGCGCGTCAAGACGCAATGCCCCGCATTGCCGGTTATCGTGATGACCGCTTATACCGATTTGAACAGCACGGTGGCGGCGTTTCAGAAGGGCGCATTCGATTACCTGCCCAAGCCCTTCGACGTCAACGCAGCCATTGCCTTGATACAGCGCGCGGTGCAATCCGGCACAAATGCCGACGGGGCTGAAACGCCGGCGGCCAGCAGCCCCGAGCGCCTGATGATGCAATCTTCCGCGCCCGCGATGCAAGAGGTGTTTCGTGCGATTGGGCGGTTGGCGGCATCGAACGTGACCGTGCTGATCACGGGCGAATCCGGCACCGGCAAAGAACTGATCGCCCGCGCTCTGCACACGCACAGCAATCGGGCCAACGGTCCGTTTGTGGCTGTCAATGCGGCGGCTATTCCCAAGGATCTGCTGGAGGCCGAGCTCTTCGGCCATGAGCGCGGCGCCTTCACTGGCGCTACGCAGCAGCGCCGCGGCCGCTTCGAGGAAGCACGGGGTGGCACGCTGTTTCTGGACGAAATCGGTGACATGCCTTTCGAGTTGCAGACGCGTTTGCTGCGCGTACTGGCCGAAGGCAGCTTTTATCGGGTTGGGGGTTCTCAGGCTATCCACGCCGATGCCCGCATCGTCGCTGCCACACATCAACCGCTTGAGCAGCGCGTGACCGAAGGGCGCTTTCGGGAGGATTTGTTCCACAGGCTCAATGTGATCCGCCTGCGCCTGCCTCCTTTGCGCGAACGCAAGGAAGACATACCAGCGCTGGTGCGGCTATTCATGCAGAACAGCGCCAACGACCTTGGCGTGCCGGTGCGGCGCCTCACGTCCGAGGCCATGCAGGCCCTCTCGGCATTCGATTATCCGGGCAATATCCGCCAGCTAGAAAACTTCTGTCAGTGGCTCACTGTCATGTCATCTGGCCAGCTTATCGAGGCCAAGGATCTGCCGCCCGAGGTATTGGCCGCTGCGGCCTCCGACGGCGCGGCTGGGCAGGGTGCCCCCGGCGGCGATGCGAATCAAGGCGGGGGGGGCGCGCTGGCGTCGCCTCAAAGGCACACCGCGGATGCAACCAGGGCGGAGCTGCTGGAGCAGCCAACATCGGCGGCGCAGACGGTTCAGCCCGCGCTGGCGCCTACCCTCGCTGGTCAACTAGACACTGCGCGCGGCTGGCTGGGCTTGCTCGAACTAGAAGCCCAGGCTCGCCTCGCGCGCAACGAGCCGGCCATCATGACCACACTGAGCCGTGACTTTGAGCGTGTACTCATCCAGACTGCGCTTGAATACTGCCGTGGCCGCCGCATGGAAGCTGCCCAGCGCCTGGGCATAGGCCGCAACACGCTGACGCGCAAATGCAGTGAACTGGGTATTGAGTGAGCGATGAGGGCGGCGGCGCCTGCAACGATATGCGAGCGCTGCGTGCTGCGGATAGCCGGTGAGGATGCGTCAGATTGCGGGAAAACTTCGCAGGCGCCGCCGCCGTGCCCACGCATCGCATGTGTTGATTGGCGTGCGCGCCAGCCCCGTTTTCAGGTCAGTGCGCCTCGCCGCGCAAGTAGGCTTGCGCACGCTGAGCCATCAGGGCTTCGCGGCGGATAAAGTTGGCCACGAAGGGCGAAACCGGGTTGGTGTGCAAGCCGTAGGGGCTGTCCCACTGCACGATAGCGCCGTCTTTCATGATGCCAATGCGATCGGCAATGGCGAAGGCCTCAGCCTGGTTGTGCGTGACCAATATGGCGGTATGCCCTGTTTGTTTCAGGATATCGCGCACTTCGAATGCCAAGTGCTCGCGCGTGTCCACGTCCAGATTCGAAAACGGTTCATCCAGTAGCAGCAGTTCGGGCTCGGGTGCCAGGGCGCGCGCCAGCGCGACACGCTGCTGCTGCCCGCCTGACAGTTCGTGGGGATATCGTTTGGCTGAACCTTCAAGATGCGTGAGAGAGAGCAGCGCTTCAATCCGGGCTTCACGGCGTTGCCTGTCCCAGCGTCGCAGCCCGAAACCGACGTTGCCTGCCACTGTGAGGTGGGGGAAAAGCGCATAGTCCTGGAACATCATGCCTACCCGGCGCTGTTCGGGGGGAACCCGTGCATTGACGGTGGACAGCACGGTATGATCCAGGACAATGCGGCCGGCGCGCAGCGGTTCGAAGCCGGCAATGGCGCGCAGCACCGTCGTTTTGCCGCAGCCCGAGGCACCCAACAGGCAGGCAATGGTGCCCTTGTCGAGCGAGATCGAGAGATCGCGCACCGCAGGCACCAAGCCGTTGGCGGTTTCATAGGCGAGAGAGATGCCTTCAAGAGTAAGCAGGGCGGACATGGTGCGATGATGCGGTGATTATTGGTTGGTTCTGAACTGCGTGCGTGCGAGCAGAATGACAGGCACTAGGCCGGCCAGCACGATCGCCAGCGCGGCCACGGCGCCTTCTTCGTAAGTACCGCGCGCCGCCTCGGCATACAGCCAGGTGGCCAGTGTCTCGAAGTTTACTGGGCGCAGCAGCAGCGTCGCGGGCAGCTCTTTCATGGCGTCGACGAACACCAGCAGCGCTGCCGCGCCCAATGCTGGCCGCAGCAGCGGCAGATGGACGCGACGCAATGTGCCGGCGGGTGTTTCACCCAGCAGCCGGGCAGCTTGTTCCATAGAAGGCGGAATGCGCGCCAGGCCCGCTTCAATGCCGCCGATGGAGATGGCAAGAAAGCGGATCATATAGGCAAGCACGAGCGCCGCACCGCTGCCCATGAGGATGAGGCCCGGGTCGGGCCTGCCCAGCATCTGCCAGAGCGCGGAGATAGCATGGTCGGCCAGCACGAAGGGCATCAGCAGCCCGATCGCCAACACAGTACCGGGCAGGGCGTAGCCGCTGGTGGCGACCCGTGCGCTGGCTTGCGCCAGCCGTTCGGCCGTGCGCGACGATTGCCGGGCACAGCGCACAGCCCAGGTGGCGACAAGGCCGCATGCCAGCGTAAGTGCCGTGGCGGCCAGGGCAATAAAAACGGTATTGCCGGCACTGTGCAACAACTGCTCGGATATTGAACCGACCTCATGAAGACGCTTGACGGTTTCATTGAGCAAATACAGCGCGGGGGCCACAAAGCCGATTACAACAGGCAGCCAGCCAAGCAGGCAGGCGAGCCAGGCGGATGAGCCGCGCAGCTTGATAGGCTGCACCGTACGCGCGCGTTGCGTGCCCGCATAGCGCTGGCGCCGCCGCCCCATGCGCTCGGCTACGATCAGCACAGCGACGATGGCCAACATGGCCAGTGCAATTTGCGAGGCGCCGGCAAGGTCATTGCGGGTGATCCAGGTGGTGTAGACCGACACGGTGAGCGTCTGCACACCCAGGAATTCGGAAGCGCCGATATCGTTGAGCGTTTCGAGCAGCGCCAGGCTCACACCGACTGCGATGGCGGGGCGCGCCATAGGCAAGGCCACGCGAAAGAACACACTGCGGCTGGATTCGCCCAGCACCCTTGCCGCTTCCAGCAGGCTGGCCGCCTGTGTGGAAAACATGATGCGGGTGCTCAGGTAGACGTATGGGTAGAGTACGAAACCAAGCAGGAAGATGGCCCCCGGCAGGGAGCGCAGATCGGGCAGACGGAACTGGCGCGGGCTGTCGTAGCCGAGAAGATCGCGAATGAGTGATTGTATGGGCCCGATGGGGTGCAGCAGGTCGAGGTAGGCGAAGGCCACAATATATGTCGGCACGGCTAATGGCAGCAGCAGCGCCCATGACAGCGTACCGCGCGTGGGGAAATCGAATGCGGTGATCAGCCACGCGGCGCCCACGCCCAGACAGGCTACCAGCGTGCCAACCCCAACAAGCAGCAGCAATGTGTTGCCCAGGGCCGAGGGCAGCACGAACGCCCAGAGGTGCGACCAATGGCCTGCTTCCCCTTGCATGGCGTACCATGCGAGCGCCAGCACGGGTGCCAGCACACAGGCGGCGATGGCAAAGCCGGCGAGCGGCCAGCCCGCCCCAGCCTTGAGCAGATTTCGCAGTTTACGGCCCAAGGCAAAACCGGCAGGCCCCGTGGTGAGGGCTGCCGGCTGTGAAGCGCGGGCCTGGCGGACGCTGCCAGGCGCGGTGGGCGCACCAGAAAGGGAAGCACCCGCGCGCGCGCTGATCAACGGTTGTTGCGGTTTAGTTGTTGAAGCCAACTTTGTCTACCAATTCACTGGCCTGTTTGCGATGTTTCGCGATCTCGGTCAGCGCAAGATTATCGACCTTGAGTTCGCCGAAGCTGGCAACCACAGGATCAAGTTCGACGCCGGCCTTGACCGGGTATTCGTAGTTGGCCTTGGCGTACATGCTTTGCGCCTTGTCGGACACCAGGTATTCGAGCAGCGCAACTGCATTGTTGCGGTTGGGCGCATGCTTGGCGACCGCGGCGCCCGAAATGTTGACGTGCGTGCCGCCGCTTTTCTCGAACGTGGGGCGCACAACCTTGATGGCTTCGCCCCATTTGTAGGCGTCGGAGCCGGGCTGTGCGTTCTTCATGCGGCCGACATAATAGGCGTTGGCGATACCGACATCGCAGATGCCGCCAAGGATATCACGCGCTACATCGCGATCGCCCCCCGCAGCCTTGCGGCCCAGGTTGTCCTTTACCTTGCGCAGCCAGGTTTCGGTGGCTTCGGTGCCGTTGTGCGCGATCATGGCCGCGATCATTGCGGTGTTGTAAGGGTGCTGGCCTGAACGGATGCAGACTTTTTTATTCCATTTGGGATCGGCAAAATTTTCGTACGTGATGGCTTTCAGGTCGAGATCTTTTGCGACATAGGCGACGCGATCACGCAGCGACAGCGTGAACCACTGGTTGTCCTGGCCGCGCAGATTGGCGGGGATGGTTTCCTTCAGTACCTTGGAATCGACAGGCTGGGTGATCCCGGCATCGACCAGATCGAGCAGATTGCCGATGTCGACTGTCATGAGCACATCGGCCGGGGATTTGTCGCCTTCGGTCTTCACGCGCTCGATCAGGCCGTCTTTGACGAAAACCGTGTTGACCTTGATGCCGGAGTCTTTGGCAAACTGATCGAGCAGCGGCTGGATGAGGCCGGGTTCGCGTGTGGTGTAGAGCGTGACATCGCCGCCCGCGGCGTGAGCGACCCCAGGAAGGGTGACAAGGGTGGCAGCGCCAGCCAAGGTGAGAGCACGAAAGAGGGGTTGCAGCCTGGGGGCGAAGGACATGAGCGGTATCTCCGGAAATTGGGGGAAGGAAAGACGGCCCCGCGGGTAATGCGGGGCCGTGATCGAAAACGGATTGTAAAGCTTAATGGGGTTTTAAATACTAATGATTCTCATATAACATTGAGAACAATACCAGAGTCCGATATCGCTTTCAATATTTTGTCAGGAAACGTCGTATCCGTGCTGCGGTTTTCTGCCTGGATTTGCGTCATATCAAGCCTGGTGTGCGGTGTTTATGTGACAGTGCCGCAAGTGGGATAAAATCTTCTTTGTCAACAAGTACATACCAGTACGCGCGTTTGGCCTGGATACCAGCATCCGGCGCGCTTCATTTTCAACAATATGGCAGCCTTCAATACTGAGCAGGTCCTGAGCGTTCATCACTGGAACGATCGGCTATTTTCCTTTACCACCACCCGCGATCCGGCACTGCGTTTCCATAACGGCCATTTCGTCATGGTTGGCCTTGAGGTGGAAGGCAAACCGCTGATGCGCGCCTACAGCATCGCCAGTGCAAACTACGAAGAAAATCTCGAGTTTCTCTCGATCAAGGTGCCAAACGGCCCGCTCACCTCGCGGCTGCAGCACCTGAAGGCGGGCGACTCGGTGCTTGTCAGCCGCAAGCCGGTCGGCACCTTGGTCGCCGATGACCTGCGCCCCGGCAAGCATCTGTACCTGTTCGGCACGGGCACTGGCCTGGCGCCGTTCATGAGCATCATCAAAGATCCCGACATCTACGAACGCTTCGAAAAGGTCGTGCTGGTGCATGGCGTGCGCTACATCAGCGAACTTGCCTACGCCAACTACATCGAAAATGAGCTGCCCGCCAACGAATACTTCGGCGAGCTCGTGCGCGACAAACTTATCTACTATCCCACCGTCACCCGCGAACCCTTCCGTCATAACGGGCGTATCACCAAACTGGTCGAAACCGGCCAAATCTTCCAGGATATCGGTCTGCCGCCGCTTGATCCCGCTGTTGACCGCGCCATGCTGTGCGGCAGCCCGGCCATGTTGGCCGATGTCAGCGCCATGCTCGATAGTCGTGGCTTCGAGGCCTCACCGGGCGTAGGTCAGCCGGGCGATTACGTCATCGAACGCGCTTTCGTGGATAAATGAAAAACATCGGTACTGTTGCCGAATAAACTGCGGCCACTGCCACCATTGATTAAATGGCGGCAGTGGCCGCAGTGCTTGCCCCAACCCAGTAGTGCACGCCTCGCTACTCAATACCACTGCATGCTTTCCGCATCGCCGTTTTGCCGCGCAACGATGCTCGGTGAAACGTTCAAGGTGTCAACGCTCGCGGTTCCCCTCCGGCCCTTTTCTCGTCGCATCGTCCGCGTTCGGCCAAGAAAGGGGCTTTTAGTTTTGGCTATAGCAGATTAAACTCCAATAGTATTCAACACGGCGTTTAATGCGGGGCGGCCAGGGGTTGTCGGTCGTGCCACCGCGTCAGGGATCGTTCAACAAAGCACAAAGGCGCACACATGAGCAAGCAAGTCATCCACACCGATGCAGCCCCCCCCGCAGTGGGGCCATATTCGCAAGCCATCGCTGTCAATGGCGGCAAAACGGTCTATCTTTCCGGTCAGATCGGTCTCGAACCCGCCACCGGCGATCTGGTATCCGAGAACTTCGAAGGGCAGGTACGCCAGGCGTTCGCCAACCTCAAGGCAGTAATCGAAGAAGCCGGCGGCACGCTGGACAATATCGTCAAGCTCACGCTCTTCCTGACCGATCTGTCAAAGTTCGCCAGCGCCAATGCCATCATGGCAGACTTTATTCCCCAGCCATATCCCGCCCGCTCCACACTGGGCGTAGCCAGTCTGCCCAAAGGTGCGCAGTTCGAAGTGGAAGCGGTCGTCGTCATCTGAAGCGGCCTATGGGCTCTGCTACGCGGGCACCCGCCAACGGCGCCGTCGATGTGCCGGGCGGCAGCGGTCGGGCGGCCGGTCGCCGTGCGTCGAGCGGCAAGGCTGCGCCCGCCAAGGCGCAAGACGAGCAGGGGGCGTCGGCATTGCAGCGCCGTTTTGGTCGCCTGGGCCTGCGCGAGCCGGCAGATTTCATCGTTCACCTGCCGCTGCGGTATGAAGACGAAACCCGCATCGTACCTATCGCCTCGCTCATGCCTGGCATGAGCGGCCAGGTGGAGGGCGAGGTCGTGCGCAGCGAGGTACTGTTCAGGCCACGCCGGCAACTGCAGGCGGTACTCGAAGACGACTCCGGCCAGTTGGCGCTGCGATGGCTCAATTTCTACCCCAGCCAGCAAAAACAGGTGGAGGCGGGCAGGCGCCTGCGCGTACGCGGCGAGGTTCGCGGCGGCTTTGGCGGCTACGAAATGGTGCACCCTAAAGTCAGCGCCGCCGGTGCACCACTGCCGCAGGCGCTCACGCCCGTATACCCCACCACAGACGGCCTTTCACAGGCTAGTCTGCGCAAGGCGATCGACCAAGCGCTGGGGCGGGCGGACTTGTCCGATACCTTGCCTGATGCGCTGCGCGAGCAGTATGGGCTGATTCCTTTTGCACAGGCCATTCGCGTGCTGCATCATCCGCCGGCCAATGTTTCTTATCACGATCTGATCGAGCGCGGCCATCCAGCCTGGGCCCGCATCAAGTTCGATGAGCTGCTGGCGCAGCAGTTGTCGCTGGCGGCTGCGCGGGCCGCGCGGCGCCGCCAGCGGGCTACGCCGCTCCCGCCCGACGCGGGCCTGTCAAAGACGCTGCTGGCCAATTTGCCGTTTACGCTCACTGATGCACAACAACGCGTAATCGCTGAAATCTCGGCTGATCTGGCGCGCTCCTTCCCCATGCATCGCTTGCTGCAAGGGGATGTGGGTAGCGGCAAGACTATCGTGGCGGCGTTTGCCGCCGCGCAAGCCGTGTCCGCTGGTTGCCAAGTGGCCATTATGGCGCCCACCGAAATCCTGGCCGAACAGCATTTTCACAAGCTTGCGGCTTGGCTGGAGCCGCTGGGTGTGCGGGTGGCCTGGCTTACCGGCAGCATGTCTGCGGCGTCGCGGCGGCAGGCAGTGACGGACGCTGAGTCTGGCCAGGCCGACCTTGTCGTGGGGACGCAGGCGCTGATTCAAGACAGGATCGCCTTTGCCCGCCTGGGTCTGGTGATTCTCGATGAGCAGCACCGCTTCGGTGTGGGCCAGCGGCTGGCGCTCAGCCGCAAGGGGGAAGACGGGGCGTTGATCCCGCACCAGCTCAATATGAGCGCCACGCCGATTCCGCGCACCTTGGCCATGACCTTCTTCGCTGACCTGGATGTGTCCGCCATCGATGCACTACCTCCTGGTCGTACACCAGTGGTAACCAAGCTGATCGCCGACTCTCGGCGCGACGAGGTGTTGGGCAGCGTGACAGCCGAAGTGAGGCAGGGTCGCCAGGCCTACTGGGTATGTCCGCTGGTCGAAGAAAGCGAAGCGCTGCAGTTGCAGACGGCTGTCGATACACATGCGCGCCTGGCGCAGGCGCTGCCTGATCTGCGCGTGGCGCTGATACACGGCAAGATGGCGCCAACCGAGAAGCAGGCGGTTATGCAGGCCTTTCGCGATGGGCAGACCGACCTGCTGGTGGCGACCACGGTAATCGAGGTTGGGGTGGATGTACCCAATGCCTCCCTCATGATCATTGAACATGCCGAGCGCTTCGGGTTGGCCCAGTTGCATCAGTTGCGCGGCCGGGTAGGGCGCGGCAGCGCGCGTTCGGTGTGCGTGCTGATGTACCAGGCGCCGCTGAGCATGGTGGCGCGCCAGCGCCTGCGAGCAATGTACGAAACGACGGATGGCTTCGAGATCGCGCGGCGTGATCTCGAACAGCGCGGCCCGGGTGAGTTCCTGGGTGTCAGGCAGTCCGGTCAGGCATTGCTGCGCTTTGCCAGCCTGGACACCGATGCGTCCCTGGTCGAACAGGCGCGGCAGGCGGCGGTCGATATGCGCACAAAGTATCCGGACTATGCTGCCGCGCATTTGCGGCGCTGGATGAAGGACCGTGAGGATTACCTGAGAAGCTAGCCAGATTTACCGCGAGAACTCCACCATGACCCTGACTGAACTCAAATATATTGTTGCCGTTGCGCGTGAGCGCCATTTCGGCCGGGCCGCCGAGGCCTGCTTCGTCAGCCAGCCCACGCTGTCTGTCGCCATACGCAAGCTTGAGGATGAGTTGGGCGTGGTGCTGTTCGAGCGTGGCGGCGCCGAGGTCGGCATTACACCCATCGGGCTGCGCATTGTGGCACAGGCCCAGCGCGTGCTGGAAGAAGGCGCGCAGCTGCGTGAGATCGCCCGCCAGGGGCATGACCCGCTGGCCGGCCCGCTGCGCGTGGGTGTCATCCACACCATAGGCCCATATCTGCTGCCAAGGCTGGTGCCCACGCAGATCGAGGCCACGCCGCAGATGCCGCTGCTGCTGCAGGAGAATTTCACGGCTCGGCTGCTGGAGCTTTTGCGCCAAGGCGAAATCGACTGTGCCATCCTGGCGCTGCCCATACCGGATGCAGGGCTGTCGGTGCACCCACTCTACGACGAACCGTTCCTGGTGGCGATTCCCAAGAACCACCCCTGGAGCAACAGGAAGGAAATTGACGCCACTCAGTTGAAGGACGAGACTATGCTGCTGCTGGGAACGGGGCATTGCTTTCGTGACCAAGTGCTTGAAGTATGCCCTGAGTTGTCGCGGTTTTCGGCATCCAGCGAAGGCATCCAGCGCACCTTCGAAGGCTCGTCGCTCGAGACCATACGCCACATGGTGGCGGCCGGCCTCGGCGTGACGGTGCTGCCGGCCAGTTCGCTTTCCATGCCGGGCATCGAGAACCACCTGCTCTCCTACATACCGTTCAAGAAGCCGGTGCCCGACCGTCGCGTCGTGTTGGTCAACCGCAAGAGTTTCCCCCGTCCCGCCGCCATCGACGCCTTGATCAAGGCCATCCATGATTGCGCGTTGCCCGGCGTCAACTACCTGGATACTGTGCCGGCCGCCGCCGAGCCGGCGTGAGAGTGCTGGCAATTTCGGGGTGGTAGGCGCCGAAGTGAATGCTGCCGTGCGCCGCGTAGCTGACGGCTATCACGCCGATCAATAAATCTCATGCCGCGCAACACATTTCGAACTACTTTGCCGTGATATCCTGAGCCCTTCTTCGAATGCATGGATACGCCACGCCGCGTTCCGTGCATAGCGTCCAATGCTCATCAAGGAGATCCATCATGGCAAAAGAGCGCAAACCCGATGCAGCCAAGAGCACCGCGCCCGCGGAAAAAGGCCTCGACATCGACATCGGTATTTCAGACAAAGACCGTGCGACTGTGGCCGCCGAGCTATCCAAGATGCTGGCGGACTCCTACACGCTGTATTTGATGACGCACAACTTCCACTGGAACGTCACCGGCCCGCAGTTTAATACGCTGCACAATATGTTCATGACGCAGTACACCGAAGCCTGGCAGGCGCTGGACAGCATTGCCGAGCGCATCCGCGCTTTGGGGCATTTCGCGCCCGGCACCTATGCGCAATACGCAGCGCTGTCGTCGATCAACGAAGTTGCGACGGTGCCGAACGCAACAGCCATGATCGAACTGCTCGTCAAGGGCAACGAGGCAGTCGCCAAGACAGCGCGCCAGGCCCTCAAGAAGGCTGACGCGGTCGACGACCAACCTACCGTTGATCTGCTCACCCAACGCTTGGATGTGCACGAGAAGAACGCCTGGATGCTGCGCAGCATGCTGCAGTGACGCTGGCGCGGGGTTTCGTTGCCCGATCGTAGCGGCTGGCCGCCTCGCATGCGGCCATGCGCAGCCCGGTGGCAGTTGTAATGCGCTCGTACAGGGCTGCTGGTCAACGCCGTGCCGGGCGTCTGTCGTAACGTTCAGTAATAACCCTGAGTTTTCAACTGGGGCGGGCTATGCGGCATGGGTTCAGTGTATGCTTGGCAGCGTATCTGGATAGCGCACTTCGAGGAGGCTATATGAAAGTTCGCTTTACCCCCGTCGCCGCCGCACTCGGCTTGGCCGCGGGTATGCTTATGGCAGGCCCCGCAGCGGCCGCCACGATCAAAATTGCCATTGCCGGTCCGTTCACCGGCCCCGTCACGCAATACGGCGACATGGTCAAGCAGGGTGTTGACACCGCCATCGAACAACTCAACGCTAAGGGCGGTGGCAACACCTTCGAAGCCGTGGTGCTCGATGACGGCTGCGAACCCAAGCAAGGCCCCGTGGTCGCCAATCGTGTTGTCAACGATGGCATCCATTATGTGGTTGGCCATGTATGCTCGGGCGCCACCATTGCCGCCACCGACATCTACAACAACGAAGGCATTGTCATGGTCACGCCCTCGGCCACTTCGCCGGCGGTCACCGATGGCAAGAATTACGAAACCATCTTCCGCACCATCGGCCGCGACGACCAGCAGGGTCCCGCAGCGGCCAAGTTCATCATCGAAAAGATCAAGCCCAAGAAGGTTGCGGTTCTGCACGACAAGCAGTCTTACGGCCAGGGCATCGCAAGCGCTGTGCGCAACGATCTGCAGAAGGCGGGCGTTGACGTCGTGCTGTTCGAAGGCATCAACGCGGGCGATTCCGATTACTCAGCCGTCATCACCAAGCTCAAGACCACGGGCGCTGATTTCGTCTATTACGGCGGCTATCACCCTGAAATGGGCCTGCTGCTGCGCCAGGGTTCGGAGCAAGGCCTGAAGGCGCAGTTCATGGGCCCTGAGGGTGTAGGCAACCCCGATATCAACGCCATCGCGGGTGCTGCAGTCGAAGGCATGTTGGTTACCTTGCCGGCAGACTTCACCAAAAATCCGGCCAACGCCGAGATTGTGAAGGCCTTCAAAGACAAGGGCCGCGACCCCAGCGGCGCTTTCCAGCTCACTGCCTATTCAGCCATGCAGGCCATTGCCGCCGGCATCAAGGGCGCAGGCGCGGATGACCCTGCCAAGGTTGCTGCATACCTGCACAGCCATGCCGTCAAGACGCCAATCGGCGAAATTTCCTGGAACAAGCAGGGCGACCTGAAAGAGTTCAAGTTTGACGTCTTCAAATGGCATAAAGACGGCAGCAAATCGGTTTATCAATAACAACAAACAATAAAAAGGCCACACAGGCCCAGTCGGCGCACAGGCGTCACAGCTTGTACGCCGTCTCTGAACCCCGCGCAGCCAGAACTAGGCCTGGTTTCGCGGGGTTTTTTGCCGCCATCTTGTTAGCACAATAGGCATGAACGCAGGCGCCGCCCTGGCTGCCGCCCGCTCGCCACGGAAGGGTCGCGCGCATGGCTGGTATGGCAGCCTATCTCCTGGGGGCTGCCGTGCTTTCTCGGCGGCAGGGCCCTCGTGGCCGCGGCAGGCAGGTTGGGGATATGTGACCCTGCGCTTGTTGCGGTATAGCGGTTACGCGTCGACGCGTTTACCGGTTTCCGGGTCGAACCAATGCAGCGGATGGATGCCATCCTGGCCAACCTGCACCGCTTCGCCCGTCTGCAGCGGGTATTCGCGCGTCAGGCCGATCGGGCAGCGCAATACCACCGGGGTGTCGCCGTGCCGGCCGTGGATCAGTTGCTCGGATCCGAGAATTTCGATCATTTCGATTGTGATGGCAAGGCCGCTTGTATGCAAGGCGATATGCTCTGGCCGCATGCCAAGCAGGGCCTTGCGGCTGGCCAGCGAGGCGGGCGCTTGCGCGGCATCGAAATCGAGTACTTGGCCGTTTTCGTCGTGGACCCGCCGCTCGGCATCAAGCTGCACCGGGATCAGGTTCATGGGCGGCGAGCCAATAAAGCTTGCCACAAAGACCGATGCGGGGCGTTCGAATACCTCGACCGGGGTGCCGATTTGTTCGGGCACACCTTTGTTCATCACAACCATGCGTTGGGCCAGTGTCATCGCTTCTACCTGATCGTGCGTGACGTACAGGCTGGTGGTGCCCAGGCGGCGGTGCAGCTTCTGGATCTCGAGCCGCATCTGCACGCGCAGTTTCGCGTCCAGATTGGACAAGGGCTCATCGAACAGGAAGACTTTTGGGTCGCGTACGATTGCCCGCCCCATGGCCACCCGTTGGCGCTGGCCCCCTGACAGTTGGCCGGGACGACGGTCGAGCAGATGCAACAGCTCGAGTATGCGCGCGGCGTCTTGCACTTTGCGCTGGATCTCTGCCTTGCTGAGCTTGCGTATCTTCAGGCCATAGGCCATGTTGTCGAACACGCTCATGTGGGGGTAAAGCGCGTAGTTCTGAAACACCATCGCAATATCGCGCTCGGCTGGCTCCAGATTGTTGACAACCTTCCCGTCGATGGCGATCTCGCCGCTGGTTACGCTTTCGAGGCCTGCCACCATGCGCATCAGCGTGGATTTGCCACAGCCCGACGGGCCGACGATGACGATGAATTCGCCGTCCTTGATATCCATGCTTATGCCATGGATCACGGCAATGCCGTTGGGATAGGTTTTGCTTACGTTGCGGAAACTCAGCGTTGCCATGTGTGCATCCAGTTCTATGTATAGTGCGGCCAGCCGGCTTATTTTTCGGCGTCTACCAGGCCCTTGACGAACCACTTCTGCATGAAGATGACGACCGCCACGGGCGGGATCATCGCCAGCATTGCTGTAGCCATGACCAGGTTCCATTCTGTGACGGAATCGCCGCCCGAAATCATGCGCTTGATACCAATGACCACCGGGTACATGTTTTCTTCGGTGGTGATGATGAGCGGCCACAGGTATTGGTTCCAGCCGTAGATGAATTGGATCACGAAGAGGGCGGCGATGCTGGTGCGTGACAGCGGCAGCAGCACATCGCGGAAAAATCGCATGGGGCCGGCGCCGTCGATCCGTGCGGCCTCAATCAGCTCATCGGGAACAGTAAGAAAAAACTGCCGGAACAGGAAGGTGGCGGTTGCCGAGGCGATGAGCGGCAGGGTGAGGCCCGCGTACGTGTTGAGCATGCCCAGATCCGCGACTACCTTGTAGGTGGGCGCGATTCGCACCTCGACCGGCAGCATGAGGGTGACGAAGATCATCCAGAAGAAAAACATGCGGAAACGGAAGCGGAAATACACTACAGCAAAGGCGGAGAGCATGGAAATAGCGATCTTACCGATGGCGATAACCAGGGCCATGACAGTGCTGATCCACATCATGCGCGCAACGGCCGGGGTGTTGATGGCGTCGCCCGTGAGCACGCGCGCGTAGTTTTCGATGAAGTGGCCGCCCGGCATCAGTGACATGGGCGCAGCGGCGACCTCCTGCGCGGTCTGGGTCGATGCTACAAAAGTGACGTAAAGCGGGAATGCAATGATCGCCACCCCGACGATGAGCACAATGTGGGTGACGATATCCAGGACAGGTCGGCGTTCGATCATGGTGCGTAGGCTTGAAGAGTCGGTTGCGGGCGCGTGTCAGTAATTGACCTTGCGGTCGATATAGCGAAACTGCACGACGGTGAGTGCAATCACGATCAGCATGAGGATTACGGACTGTGCGGCGGATGAGCCAAGATCCAGGCCTTTGAAGCCGGCGTTGTACACCTTGTAGACCAGGATGGAAGTGTCGGTACCCGGACCGCCCTGCGTGATGATGTCGATAATGGCGAAGGTGTCGAAGAACGCGTAGATCACATTGATGATCAGCAGAAAGAAGGTGGTGGGCGACAACAGGGGAAAGACGATCGTCCAGAACCTGCGCCGCGGGCCGGCGCCATCAATCGCGGCTGCTTCGATCAGCGAGCGTGGGATGGCCTGGAGCCCGGCGAGAAAGAAAAGAAAGTTGTAGGAAATCTGCTTCCAGACGGCGGAGATCACGACCAGTGTCATGGCATCGTTGCCGTTCAGGCGTGGGTTCCAGCCTATGCCAAGCTTACTGAGCATAACGGCGAGGATGCCAACGGAAGGCGAGAACAGGAACAGCCAGAGCACCCCTGCCACCGCTGTGGCGACGGCGTAGGGCCAGATCAGAAGGGTTTTATAGACGCCGGCCGCCTTGACGGCGCGGTCTGCCATGACGGCCAGCAACAACGAGATGGCGAGCCCTAGTATGGCAACAAGCAGCGAAAATACCGCAGTGATGCGGAATGAATCGGTGTAGTCGCTGCTGGACAGGAGGTCTGCGAAGTTTGCCAGGCCCACGAACTGTGACGACAGGCCGAACGGATCTTCGAGATGAAAGGACTGCCACAGCGCCTGGCCGGCAGGCCAAAAGAAAAACACAACCGTTACCGCCAGTTGCGGAAGCAGCAGGAGATAGGGCAGTACTTTATGGGTGAAGACGACGCGTTTTTCCATGCGGCGAATTGTAGTCCTGGTATAAGAGGCCCGGGGAAGTGCGCATGCCTTGTTTGTGACGGGCCAGCCCCTGCGTTGGTGGTGGCGGGGTTCGCAGCCGCCCGTTCGGGCGCGGCGGTATGGTGCGGGCGGCTACCCCGCACAGCAAGCACGCACCGGCGAAAGTGGCGCCGGCGAATGCGCGCTTGCGGCGGGCGCCTGGCTTACTTGACGCTCTTCTCGAAGCGCTCGAGCAGCTCGTTGCCGCGCTTGTTCATGTTGGCCAGGCCTTGCTCGGCGGAAACCTTGCCAGCAAAGATGTTTTCCATTTCACCATCCTCGATCTCACGGATCTGCGGCAGATAGCCCAGACGGATACCGCGCGAATTGGTGGTGGTGGTGGCGTCCAGCTGCTTGACGGCGATATCGGTGCCCGGATTTTTTTGGTAGTAGCCGGACTCTTGCGTCAGCTTGTAGCCTGCCTTAGTGACTGGCACGTAACCCGTGGCCTGGTGCCATTGCGCTGCTTTTTCGGGGCTGGACAGGAACTTGAAGAAGGCCGTCACGCCTTTGTAGACCTCGGGCGACTTTTTGGCAAAGACCCACAGCGACGCACCGCCGATGATGGAGTTCTGGGGCGCGCCCTTGACATCGTCGTAGTAGGGCAGGAAGGATGTACCGAAGGCGAAGTTGCCGGTTTTGATAATGTTGGCGCGATTGCCGCTGGAACCGGTGAACATGCCGCACTTGCCGGAGGTGAACAATGCGTTGGGTGCATCGCCGCGGCCGCCGTAGGTGAACGTGCCTTCTTTGGACATGCGGGCCAGATTGCTCAAATGGCGCACGAACAGCGGATTGGTCAGCGCCAGGCGAGCCTGCGGGCCGTCGAAGCCGTTGTTATGCGTGGCATAGGGGATGTTATGCCAAGCGGCAAAGTTTTCGAGCTGTATCCACGACGGCCAAGAGGTGGTGTAGCCGCATTCCATGCCGGCGGCACGCAGCTTCTTGGCGGCTTCTTCCACTTCCTTCCAGGTGCGGGGCGGTTTTTCGGTGTCGAGCCCGGCCTTCTTGAAGGCATCTTTGTTGTAGTAGAACACGGGCGTGGAACTGTTGAACGGCATCGAAATCAGCTGGCCGTCGGTGGTGGAATAGTAGCCCGCCACGGCACCCAGGAAATCGGCAGGATTGATGGCGCTGCCGGCCTTCTCGGACATTTGCTGGACGGGCTGGATTGCACCCTTGGCGTTCATCATCGTTGCCGTGCCCACCTCGAAAACCTGCAGAACATCCGGCGCGTTGCCGGCGCGGAAGGCAGCAATGCCCGCGTTCA
The DNA here is from genome assembly GCF_009857885.1 of Pusillimonas sp. TS35. Lineage (GTDB taxonomy): Bacteria > Pseudomonadota > Gammaproteobacteria > Burkholderiales > Burkholderiaceae_B > Allopusillimonas > Allopusillimonas lactea. The sequence continues at coordinate 647,676 of NZ_WWER01000001.1, forward strand.
TTGACTCGCCGTAATTGCCCTTGTAGGTACCTTGCACTACGTAATCGGACTGGCTCTTGTTGAACTCGTTGATCAATTCATTGACGCGGTCGCCGAGCGCGCCTTCCATGGAGTGCCAAAAAACGATGTCAGTTGCTGCATTTGCGGTGCCGGTATGGGCGAAGGCGGTAACCAGGGCAAGGGCAATCAATTTTGCGCGCATTTATTTTCTCCGTTGTGGGCTGGCCGAGAAGGCGGCTGGCCGTGTGGACGCAAGTTTATGACCGGTCTATGACTTTGATGTGACTGTAACGATATTATGTTGCCGGGGTCAATCGTCTTCTTGTCGCAGCCCGCTGTCAACATCACTGTCGGCTTCGGCCATGGCACGGCGTCCGCGGGCGCCTACAATAGCGGCGTTGCGGGAACCCGGTTGTGCGGCGCGCCCGCCGTATAACCGGGCAACCCGTCCGGCATCGTTACATCGGTATATCTCTAGGTGAAAACATGACCAGCAAAGCAATGACGCTCGCCTTCATCGGCGGGGGCAATATGGCGAGCGCCCTGGGCGCAGGCCTGATCGGCAAGCGCTGCGGCGCGCATGATGTCCACGTGATCGACCCCAACGAAGCGGCGCGCGAGCGTTGGCGCAAGCAGGGCACGACAGTGGCGGCCGCCGCGGATGAAACACTCGCCAGCCGAAACGTATGGATTCTGGCGGTCAAGCCGCAGTCGCTCAAGGAGGCCGTGCTGGCATGCAAGCCTTGGTTGCGCGAGGATACCCTGGTCATCAGCATTGCCGCCGGCATTTCCGCCGCGACGCTGTCTCGGTGGCTGGGCGAACCTGAGCGGCCCTGGACACGATTGGTGCGCTGCATGCCCAATACGCCCGCCCTGATCGGCGAGGGGGCCACAGGCGTCATGGCGCTCAAAGGCGTTACCCAGGAAGACCGCGCGGTAGCCCAGCAGATGCTGGGCGCCGTGGGCAAGGTTGTGTGGGTCGACACAGACGCTCATATCGATGCCGTGACAGCGCTGTCAGGCAGCGGGCCGGCCTATGTGTTCCTGTTTCTCGAAGCCCTCATACAAGGCGGCGTGGCGCAAGGCCTGACGCCCGAGCAAGCTCGCACCTTGGCGTTCGCCACGCTCGCGGGCGCCACCGAGCTGGCAGCGCTGTCGCCCGAGCCGCTGGCCACCCTGCGCGACCGCGTAACGTCCAAAGGCGGCACCACAGCTGCTGCGCTGGATGTGTTCGGCCGCGAAGGGTTTTCCGGCATCGTCATGCAGGCCATGGATGCGGCCCGGGATCGTGCGGCCGACATGTCGCGGGAGCTGGCAGACTGATCTGCCGATCCGCCGGTCATCGCCCGCCCGCGGCACCGCAAGGGTAGACCCTGCTGGCGCCGCTTGGCGGTACGAAGCTCTGCGAAAGAATTTGTAAGGGGTTATACGTAGTGACAGCCTTACAGCGGATAGTCAGAATACGCATGCCGATCAAGGCGGAAGCTAATAACAATGGCTTGCCGTTCTATACGCGAGCCCGCAAGATGGGCCGCGCGCATGACGGCAGGCCCAACCGGAGAAGCGGGCATGAGTTTCAGTAAACGTGTAACACCCCTGGTCCTGGCGGTTGCAGCCATGGCTGCCTACGGCACTGCCAGCGCCGCAGACCCGATCAAAATCGGTATTCCCCAGCCCATGACGGGCCCGGCCACCCAATACGGCGACCAAATCCAGGCCGGTGCGCTCACCGCTATCGACGCGATCAACGCGGCGGGCGGGGTGAAGGGCCGTAAACTCGAGCCGCTGCTGATCGATGACGGCTGCGAACCCAAGCAGGCAGTGCCCGCCGCCAATCGTGTCGTCAATGCCGGCGCCAAGTTCGCAGTCGCCCATGCCTGCTCCGGCACTACCGTACCGGCGGTCAATGTCTACGAACAGGAAGGCATCGTAGCCATCACGCCGGGGGCTACTTCGCCGCTGGTCACCGACACCATCCGTCCGCACTATTTCTTCCGCACCATCGGCCGCGACGATCAGCAGGGCCCGTTTGCCGCCGAATACATCGCCTCGCACCTCAAGCCCAAGTCCGTCGCGATTCTGCACGACAAGCAGACCTACGGTACTGGCGTGGCCACCCAGGTCAGCAATGCGCTCAAGAAGGCCAATGTCAATGTGGCCATGTTCGAGGGCATCAATGTGGGTGACAGCGACTACTCCGCGGTCATCACCAAACTCAAGGCGCTGAACCCTGATCTGGTCTACTTTGGCGGCTACCACGCCGAACTCGGTCTCTTGCTGCGCCAGGCGCGTGAGCAGGGCTTTAAAAACCAGTTCATGGGTCCTGAAGGCGTGGCCAATAAAGATTTGGTGGCGATCGCCGGCCCAGCGGTCGAGAACCTGTTGGTGACGCTGCCGGCCGACTTCACTAAATTGCCGGCCAACAAACCGGTGCTCGAGCACTTCAAGACAAGCAAGCGCAGCCCCGACGGCGCATTTACCTTCCCGGCCTATGCGGCGGTGCAGATCATTGCGCAAACCATCGGTGCCGTGGGCGAAGACCCCGTCAAGGGCGCCGACTACATGCACAAGAACACCTTTGATACCGCGATCGGCAAGGTCGAGTACGACGAAAAGGGTGATCTGAAGCATTTCGAGTTTGCGGTCTTCAAGTGGGACGCCAAGGGCAACCTCGAGCAACTCAAACTCTAGTTATAAGCAGTGGCCGCCCGCCCTGACGATCAACCAGGGCGGCTGCATATCATCCTGCGACGTTTTTGCACGGCCGGCTGCCGCGCTGCCCACCGGACCTCCGTTCCCTATGTCTGACTTTCTTCCCCAGTTGACCCAGCAGCTCTTCAACGGGCTTTCATTGGGCGCGATCTACGCGCTCATCGCCATCGGCTACACCATGGTGTACGGCATCATCGGCATGATCAACTTCGCGCACGGTGAAATCTACATGATCGGCGCTTATGTCGGCCTGGTTACGCTCTCGGCCATTGGTGTGAACAGCGGCTTGCCGCTGCCCTTCATTATTCTTGCCATGCTGGTCGTCGCTATTGCGGTTACGGCTGTCTATGGCTACGCCATCGAAAAAGTCGCATACGCGCCGCTGCGGGGCGGGCCGCGTCTGGTGCCGCTGATTTCGGCCATTGGCATGTCGATTTTCCTGCAGAACTGGGTGGCGATTGGCCAGGGCGCGCGCGACGTCGCTGTACCGGCTTTGGTTACCGGCTCGGTGCAGTTCGACATGGGCTCTGATTTTATCGTTACCGCGCCGTATTCGCGCATCATGATCATCGTAGTAACGGTGCTGCTGATGATCGGTCTGTCTTTGTTCATCAAGTATTCGCGCCTGGGCCGTGCTTCGCGTGCATGCTCTCAAGATCTGCGCATGGCCAATCTGCTTGGCATCGACACCAACCGGATCATATCCTTTACCTTCATCATCGGTGCCATGCTTGCCGCTGTAGGCGGTGTGCTTATCGCCCTGGCCATTGGCAAGCTCAATCCCTTCATCGGTTTTCTGGCCGGCATCAAGGCCTTCACGGCGGCGGTACTCGGGGGGATAGGCAGCATTCCCGGCGCCATGCTCGGCGGGGTTCTTCTGGGTTTGGCCGAGACCTTTGCCGCCGCCTATATTTCATCCCAGTACAAAGATATCGTCGCCTTCGGGCTGCTGGTGTTCATTCTACTGTTCAGGCCCACAGGCCTGCTGGGCAAACCCGAAGTGGAAAAAGTGTGATGGGCAACAATCTGAAGAATGCGTTCATCGCGGCTATTGTGGCCGGTATTGTGATTGCGCCCATATTTGGCGTGAATATCGTGCGCCGGGGTATGGATTCCACCCTGCAGCCAGAATGGGGGGTTCTGTTGTCAGGCGTCGGCATCGTGTTCGTGTTTCAATTGCTGGTGCGGCCGGCCCTGGCGCGGCTTTTCGCACATAAGGCCAAGAAGCGCACGCTGCCGGCCATGCCCGAATCCATGCGGCGCGGGCTTATCCTGCTGCTGATCGCAATTGCCCTGATCTGGCCGATGTTCACGGGCCGCGCGCAAGTGGATATTGCCACCTTGGTGCTGATCTACGTGATGCTGGGCCTGGGCCTGAACATCGTGGTCGGGTTTGCAGGCCTGCTCGACCTCGGTTTCGTCGGCTTCTATGCGGTGGGTGCCTATACCTATGCGCTGCTCTATCATTGGGCAGGCTGGGGTTTTTGGCAGGCCTTGCCGCTGGCCGGAGCGATGTCGGCCACATTCGGCTTCTTGCTGGGCTTCCCTGTGCTGCGCCTGCGCGGCGACTACCTCGCCATCGTCACGCTGGGCTTTGGTGAAATCATCCGTCTGCTGCTGATCAACCTCTACAGTTTCACGGGTGGTCCGGATGGTATCTCGGGCATCCCCAAGCCCTCGGTGTTCGGCTTGCCCATGGTGCGCCGCGCGCCCGAGGGGGTTACCACTTTCCACGACTTCATGGGCTGGCAATACAACACCCAGGATGTTGTGGTGTTTGTTTACCTGATGGCTTTGGCCCTGGCACTGTTTACCCTGTTCGTCTCCAATCGGGTGATACGCATGCCCATCGGCCGCGCCTGGGAGGCGCTGCGCGAAGATGAGATCGCCTGCCGTTCGCTGGGCCTGAACCCCACGCGCATCAAGCTGTCCGCGTTTACCATGGGCGCGATGTTCGCCGGTTTCGGTGGCGCTTTTTTTGCCGCGCGCCAGGGTCTGGTCAATCCTGAGTCTTTCACCTTCATCGAATCCGCGCTGATCCTGGCCATTGTAGTGTTGGGCGGCATGGGCTCACAGGTAGGGGTTATATTGGCGGCCGTTGTGCTGACGGTGGTGCCGGAGATTGCGCGCGAATTCGCTGAATACCGGATGATGATTTTTGGTTTGGTCATGGTGTTGATGATGATCTGGCGGCCGCAGGGTCTGCTGCCCGTCAAGCGCCCACATGTGGAGCTCAAGGCATGAGCGATGTTCTACTCGAAGTGTCCGGGCTCAGCATGCGTTTCGGCGGGCTGCTCGCCGTGGATCAGGTGCAGTTCGATGTCAAGAAAGACGAGGTTTTCGCCATTATTGGGCCCAACGGCGCGGGTAAAACCACGGTGTTCAACTGCGTGGGCGGTTTCTATAAGCCTACCGCCGGCGCCATCCGCATGGCGGGGCACGAGATTACCGGCCAACCCAGCCACAAGGTAGCCCTGCACGGCTTGGTGCGCACCTTCCAGAACGTGCGCCTGTTCAAGCAGTTGACCGTGCTGGAGAACCTGCTGGTCGCGCAGCACTCGCAAATGGAAACCAACCTGCTGTGGGGCTTGCTCAAGACACCGCGCTACCGAGCCTCGGAAGCGAAGGCGCTGGAGCACGCGGGGCAATGGCTGGATTTCATGGGCATACGCGAGTATGCCAACCGCGAGGCTGGCAACCTGGCATACGGCCACCAGCGCCGGCTCGAGATCGCGCGCTGCATGATCACCCGGCCGCGTCTGTTAATGCTGGACGAGCCCGCGGCTGGCCTGAACCCGCAAGAAAAGCGTGAACTGCAGGCGCTGATCGACCAACTGCGGCGTGAGTTCGACGTAGCCGTACTGCTTATCGAGCACGACATGAGCTTGGTCATGGGCGTGTCGGATCGCATCATGGTCATGGAGCAGGGCAGGCCCATCATGACTGGGCTGCCCGAAGCAGTGCGCAGCGATCCACGCGTCATTAAAGCTTATCTGGGGGAAGAGTAGTGCTCAAGCTGGAAAACGTGCATACGCACTATGGCGCGATCCAGGCTCTGGATGGCGTGTCGGTCGAGGTGAACAAGGGCGAAATTGTCACGCTTATCGGGGCCAATGGCGCCGGCAAAACGACACTGCTGATGACGGTGTGCGGGACGCCGCATGCCAGTAGTGGCACAGTCAGTTTCCTCGACCAGGACATCACCCGCTGGGACACGCATAAGATCATGCAGCGCGGTATCGCCATCTCGCCGGAGGGGCGGCGGGTGTTTCCCGATCTGACGGTATCGGAAAACCTGCAGATGGGTGGTTTCTTTCTCAAGAAAACAGAGATCGAACAGGGCCTGGAACATGTCTATGGCTTGTTTCCGCGCCTGCGCGAGCGCGCCACTCAGCGTGCTGGCACCATGTCGGGCGGCGAGCAGCAAATGCTCGCGATCGGGCGCGCGTTGATGACGCGGCCGCAGTTGCTGTTGCTCGATGAGCCAACGCTGGGCCTGGCCCCGCTGATCATTGCGCAGATATTCGACATCATCCGCACCATCCGGGCGCAGGGCGTTACTGTGTTCTTGGTGGAGCAGAATGCCAGCAAGGCGCTGGCTGTGGCCGACCGCGGCTATGTGCTGGAAAATGGCAAGGTTGTGTTGCACGACACAGGTGCAAACTTGCTGGTCAACGATAACGTGCGGCGTGCGTATCTGGGCGGCTGATCGACGACCGGTGATTCGCTGTTATTGGCAAGGAGGCCTGGCATCGGTATGCATGGGCGGGTCTGTTCCATCGGGCGCGCATGCGGCATTCACCCCACGCGCGCCGCCAGTCAAGCCGTTTCCTCAGGCCAAGCCTTCCGTCTTCAGTGCGGCCTGCACACCGGCGTCGGCTTCCATGCGGGCCGAGAACGCCGCCAGGTTTTTCAGGTGGCCGATGTCGATATTCTTGCCCTTGGCCCAGCGCAGCAGCGTGTACAGGTAAGGGTCAGCAATCGAGCGGCTGCCCGAGACCCACTGCTTGCCTTCCAGTTGCTGATCGACCACGGTGAATAGTGCTACCAGCTTGGCGCTGCTGTTGGCAATGAGTTCTTTCCGGCCTGTTTCGTCCTGGACCAAGCGAGGCGCGGCGAAGACATCACCAAACGTTCGATGCAGATCGGCATTGCACAGGCCCAGCCAGCGACGCATTTCGGCGCGCTCGCGTACGTCTTCGGGCACCAGGCCTGCTTCGGGGCTTAGCTCGGCCAGGTATTCCAGAATGGCCGCGCTTTGTGTCAGGGTGCTCTCACCGTCTGTAAGCACGGGTACCGCGCCCAGCGGGTTTAGCGCAAGGTAGGCGGGCTGCTTGATTTCCTCGCGGCTGACGCGCTGCGTTTCGTACGGCTTGCCTATCCATTCGAGCGTGATGTGCGAAGCCAGGGAGCAGGCACCGGGCATGTAATACAGTTTCAAATCAAATCTCCTTGGAATGACAGCGGATTGCCTTGGGGCGGGGTGCCTCAGGGCTTGAGGTACTCGGCCAGGAAGGCTTCCATGCGTTCGTAGAACTCGAACTTGTTCTCGTCGTTATGGAAACCGTGGCCTTCATTGTCTTTGACCATATATTCGACTTCTACGCCGCGGGCCCGCAGAGCGGCAACCATCTGGTCGCTTTCGTTCTTGTTCACGCGCGGGTCGTGGGCGCCTTGGGCAATGAACAGCGGCGTGCGGATGCGTTCGGCATTCAGCGCAGGCGAGGTGGCTTCGAGACGCGCACGGTCGATTTCAGGGTTGCCCACCATGGCATGCATTTTTGTGAGCATGGGCTTCCAGTATGGTGGGATGGTGTCCATGAAAGTAAGCAGATTGGACACGCCCACGTAATCGACTGCAGCGGCGTATAGATCAGGCGTGGATACGATGCCCGCCAGCGTAGCGTAGCCACCATAGCTGCCCCCATAGATGGCGATGCGGGCCCGATCGGCAATGCCCTGGTCAATGAGCCATTGAACGCCGTCGGTGATGTCATCCTGCATAGCCAGGCCCCACTGGCCGAAGCTGGCTTCCCAGAAGGCGCGGCCGTAGCCGGTGGAGCCGCGGAAGTTCAGTTGCAGCACGCAGTATCCCCGGTTTGCCAGGAACTGCGCTTCGGGATTGAAGCCCCAGCTGTCTCGCGTCCAGGGGCCGCCGTGGGGGTTGACGACGCAGGGCAGGTTTTGTGCGGGGCGGTCTTGCGGCAGCGTCAGATAGCCGTGTATGACCAGCCCGTCGCGTGATGTGTACGAGATAGGCCTGACGTGGGCCATTTCGTTCTCGTCAAGCACAGGATTGATGTCGCCCAGCTTATCGAGTGTGTTGGCGTCGGCATCGTAGATGTAGCGGCTGCCGGGGGTACGATCGTTCCAGGCAGCTACGATGAACTTGGTTTCGTCGCGCGTGGCGCTTTGCATCGTGATTTCGTGGCCGGGCAGCTTCTCGCGCAAGCGCGTGTGGCGTAGGGCGGTGATCTCATCGAAGAAGTGATAGTGCGGTTTGTCGGTCTGGTAAGTGACTGCGGTAAGTACATGGCGCAGGCGTGAATAGCCTGCCGCATCGAGGTCGTAGCCCGGCACCTCATGCACAAGGTGCTCGCGGCCGGGATCGGCAGGGTCGATCACCACCAATGCCAGGCAGTCGCGGCCGCGGTTGCTGAGCGCGTACAGAGCGCGGTCGTTGAAGGTGAAGAACTGCGGATGGACGGTCGTGCGAAAATCGGTGGACACGATGGGGCGGAACGCATCGTCTTCGGTATCGCGATACAGCAACACGGTTTCCAGGCCATCGCTGGCTACGGCGGCGCGCACCAGGCCGTGATGGTCAGTTTGCCAGCCGATGATGTTGCCGGGGTTCTCGGCGACCAGTGTCAGCTCACCCGTGTGAATGTTGGCGCGATAGACGTCGAACACCTCGGCGTTGCGCGCGTTGTGGCTGATGAGGATGTGCCCCGGGTCATCTTCGAGATCGTCTTCGATGCTGGCCCGTACACCGGGAAACGGCGTGAGATCACGCACGTCGCCTGTGTCGGCATTGACAGCGATGACGTGGAAGTTTTCATCGCCATTGAAGTCTTTTTCGTAGATGACGGTCTGGGCGCCTTTCCAGAAGAACTGGGCGATGTCGCGCTCGGTCTCGCTGGTAAGCCGACGTACCGGCCCCGTCGGTGTGCTGCCTTGGAGCGCCTGCACGAATACATTCATGCGCGCGGGGTTTTCGTCGATGCTGGCCGGCTCCATGAAGCCCAGCATGCTGCCGTCGTCGGAGAGGCGAAAGAATGCGCGCTGGGGGTTGCGGAAGAAGTCTTGTACAGCGTAATGGCGTGGCATAGAAAATCAAAATCCGTTCTGCGAAATTCCCATTACTATATCGTGTCATCGCGCGCACCCGGCCGCAAGTCGGCTCCGCGCGTGCCGTGGCCACAGGCAGCCAACAAAAAACCAGAAGAGGATCCTCCATGACAGACCGCTTGCAGGTTGTATTCCTGGATCGGGAGACAATATCGCCGCAAACCATTATGCGCCCGCCCGCGTTCGCCCACGACATGGTCGTGCATGGGCGCACTGCGCCGCAGGACGTAGCCGCGCGCATTGCGCAGGCCGACATCGTCATCGTCAACAAGGTGCGGCTGGATCGCGCCGCGATACTGGCGGCGCCCCGCCTGAAAATGATTGCTTTGGCCGCGACGGGCACCGACAACATTGATCTTGCGGCCTGCAATGAAAGAGGCATTGTTGTGTCGAATATACGCGGCTATGCGCTGCACACGGTGCCAGAACACACATTCGCGCTCATATTTGCCTTGCGGCGCAGCATCGTGGCCTATCACGCTTCAGTCAAGGCCGGGCGCTGGCAGGCGGCGCAGCAGTTTTGTTATTTTGACTACCCGATCAAGGATCTGGCGGGCTCCACGCTGGGCATTATCGGCGAGGGCGCGCTGGGCCAGCAGGTGGCTGCCATGGGCAGGGCGCTGGGCATGCGCGTGCTGTTTTCGGCCCGCAAGGGCGGGCCGCGCCAGGGCAGTCTGTACACGCCGTTCGAGCAATTGCTTGCCGAAAGCGACGTCATTACACTGCATTGCCCGCTGACGGAGCAGACGCGCGGCTTGATCGGCGCCCCAGAGTTCGCGTTGATGCAGCGCCGGCCCTTGTTGATCAACACGGCGCGCGGCGGCCTTGTCGACGACGCAGCGCTTGGCGAGGCGCTGCGCAGCGGGCAGTTGGGCGGTGCGGGCTGCGACGTGGCCACACCCGAGCCCCCACCTGCGGACCACCCGCTGATGCAACTGCTCGATCTGCCTAATTTCATCCTCACGCCGCACGTTGCCTGGGCGAGCGAAGAGGCGATCCAATCGCTGGCCGATCAGCTTATCGACAATATCGATGCCTTCGCCCAAGGGCAGCCGCGTAATGTTGTTGCAGGCGCTGCAGCACGGCGGGAGGCCTGATCGTGCGTGTCGTGATTGCACCTGATTCATTCAAAGAAAGCCTGAGCGCGGCGGGCGTGGCCGCAGCACTGGCCGATGGCGTGCGCGATGCGCTGCCCGACGCCGAGATCGTCTGCGTGCCCATGGCTGATGGCGGCGAAGGCTCGCTGGACGCAGTACTCGACGCGACGGGCGGAGCACGCCGCGCTGTAAGCGTGCGTGATGCGAACGGGCGGGCTTGTGAGGCGGCTTGGGCCTGGCTCGGAGAGGGCAAGGCATTCATCGAGATGGCCGCCGCCGCGGGGCTGGAGCGCATCTCGCCAGCCGAACGTCGCCCGCTGGACGCCAGCAGCTATGGCGTGGGGCAACTGATTGGCGACGCACTGGATGCGGGCGCGACGCATATCGTCATCGGCCTGGGCGGCAGCGCCACCAATGATGCGGGTGCCGGTGTGCTGCAGGCGCTGGGCGTGCGGCTGCTGGATGAACATGGCGCCGAACTGCCACCCGGTGGCGCGGCGCTGGCCCGGCTGGAGCGTGTGGACATGGGCGGGGTGGATGCGCGCCTGAGCAGTGTGCACTTCGATATTGCGGTCGACGTCGACAATACCCTGTGCGGTGCGCGTGGCGCTTCCGCGATTTTCGGGCCGCAAAAGGGCGCAACGCCGGAGCAAGTGCGGCAACTGGACGCCGCGCTGACGCATTTCGCCGATGTCTGCGCGCGGCAGTTCGGGCGCGACGAGCGGGATATACCGGGGATGGGCGCCGCAGGCGGGCTGGGCTTTGCAATCAAGACGTGTTTTAACGCGCAGTTCCGGCCCGGCGTCGAACTGATCGCCGAACTGGCAGGTTTGGATGTCGCGTTGGCGGGTGCGGATCTGGTGCTGACCGGCGAGGGGCGTATGGACGCGCAGACGGTGCTGGGCAAGACACCGGTGGGCGTGGCACGGCATGCGCAGCGGCACGGGATTCCGGTGGCGGCGATTGTCGGGTCGCTGGGAGAGGGGTTCGAGGCCGTTTATGATTGCGGCATTACCGCGGCGTTCAGCCTGGCGCCTGGGCCGATTACGCTGGAACAGGCCTGCAAGGAGGCAGGTGCGCTGCTGCGCCAGCGAGCCAGCGCTTGCATGCGGTTGTTTCTGGCAGGGCGCGCCGCGACAACACGCTGAACCCAGTGCGGGTATTGGCGTCCAGCGGTCAACTAAAGTAGTACAGTTACAGTATCCTTGACCACCCGCTCCATCCGGATTCGCCATGACCGCTCCTATCCGTATTGCTATCAATGGCTACGGCCGCATTGGCCGAAGTGTGTTGCGCGCCCTTCAGGAAAGCAAGAGTAAATGCGGGCTCGACGTAGTGGCCATCAATGAGCCGGCGGCGGATCTGGAAACCATGGCTTACCTGACGCGCTACGATTCCACGCATGGCGTGTTTCCGGGCACCGTTGGCCACGAAGGCAACGCGCTCGTCATTGATGGCCAGCCCATTGCCGTGCGGCATGTGCGTGACCCGGAAGCGGCGGATTGGGCGTCGCTGGATGTGGATATATTGCTTGAATGCTCAGGCCGATTTGGCGCCCGGGCGCAGCTGCAGCGCTTTCTGGATGCGGGCTGCCCGCGCGTACTGGTGTCCCAACCCGGCAACAGCGCCAGCGATGTCGATTACACCGTCGTGTTTGGTGTGAACGACGAAGGCCTGTCTGGCCGCGAAAGGATTGTGTCCAATGCTTCATGCACCACCAATGCCATTGTGCCGGTGCTGGACGAGCTTGATCGCGCCTATGGCGTCCAGCATGCCTTCCTGACCACATTGCACTCGGTGATGAACGACCAGCCCATGATAGACGGCTACCATCACGCCGACCTGCGACGCACTCGTTCAGCCATGCAATCTATCGTGCCCGTGGCAACCGGCCTGGCGCAAGGCGTGGAGCGGCTGCTGCCCAAGCTGGCCGGTAAAGTGCAGGCCAAGGCCATACGCGTGCCCATCCTGAACGTGTCGGCCATTGACCTCATGGTCAAACTGGGCCGGGACGTTACCCCCGAGATGCTGAACACACTGATGCAAGACGCGCGGCGGCGGCATCCGCGGCTGATCGCGTATTCAGACCACCCGCATGCGTCGATCGACTTTAACCATGATCCGCACTCCGCCATTATCGATGGCAGCCAGACACGCAGCAATGGCGACGGTTTTGCGAATTTGTTCATCTGGTTCGACAACGAGTGGGGCTTTGCCAACCGCATGTTGGACGTTGCCTGTATGTGGGCGGAGCGCATCCGCGCCCCGCAGGCCGAAACCGCTGCGGCGTCAGCCTGACGCCGCAGCGGCGCGCGCCGCATGTATCAGTAAGCGCTACAAAAAGCAGGAGAACACGATTATGGCGGACTTTCGCATAGAAACCGATTCGATGGGCGAGATCAATGTGCCCGCCGAGCACTACTGGGGTGCGCAAACCCAGCGCTCCATCCAGAATTTCCCAATCGGCGTGAGCCGATTCAGATGGCAATCGCCCATCATTTCGGCGCTGGGCACCCTGAAGCGGGCCGCAGCCCAGGCTAATGCGGAGCTGGGCCAACTGCCACAGGACATCGCCGACCTGATCGTGCGCGCCGCCGACGAAGTCATTGAAGGCAAGCTGGATAGCGAATTTCCACTCGTGGTGTTCCAGACCGGCTCGGGCACGCAGTCGAACATGAATGCCAACGAGGTGATCTCCAACCGCGCCATTGAACTGGCTGGCGGCGCACGCGGCAGTAAAATGCCTGTACACCCCAACGACCACGTCAACTGCGGCCAATCCTCCAACGACACCTTCCCCACCGCCATGCACATTGCCGTGGCGCGCCAGCTCGAAGCCCGCCTTTTTCCGGCCGTGGGCAAGCTGCGCAACACGCTTGACGACAAAGCGAGAGCTTATACCGACATCGTCAAGACCGGCCGCACGCACTTGCAGGATGCCACGCCGATCACTCTGGGCCAGGAAATCAGCGCCTGGGTCGCGCAGGTCGATTTCGCCCTGGATGCCGTGCAGGCAGCCCTGCCGGGCATCTACGACCTTGCCATTGGCGGTACAGCGGTGGGCACCGGCCTGAACGCCCATCCGGCCTTTGGCGAAACCGCGGCGCGGCATATCGCCGAGATCACTGGTTTGCCATTCCGCTCGGCGGAAAACAAATTCTTTGCGCTGTCGGCCCACGATGCCTTGGTCAACCTGTCGGCCGCCCTGCGCACGCTGGCCGGCGCCCTGATGAAGATGGCCAACGATGTACGCTGGCTGGCCAGTGGCCCGCGTTGCGGCATCGGCGAGCTGGTTATCCCAGAGAACGAGCCGGGCTCGTCCATCATGCCGGGCAAAGTCAACCCCACGCAGTGCGAGGCCATGACCATGGTGTGCGCACAAGTATTCGGCAATGACGCCACGGTCGCCTTTGCCGGCTCGCAGGGCAATTTCCAGCTCAACGTTTACAAGCCAGTCATGGTGCACAACGTGCTCGAAAGCATCGAACTCATCAGTGATGCCTGCCTCGCCTTCGACGAGCATTGCGCCACCGGCATCGAGCCCAACCGCGAGGTGATCCAGGCTAATCTTGACAAGAACCTGATGCTGGTCACCGCGTTGAACCGCCATATCGGCTACGACAAGGCGGCGGCCATTGCCAAGAAGGCACACAAAGAAAAAAGCACGCTCAGAGCGGCCGCGCTTGCACTGGGCTATGTTTCCGAAGCCAACTACGATGACTGGATACGTCCGATCGACATGACGCATCCGAGCGCATAGTCGGCATCGACGTTTCCGCGCGGGGTTGCGGCGCCCCGCGTGGGCTGCAAGGAGCCTGTAATGACTGAGCACGTGAAGATCAAGCGCGCTTATGATCCCGCCGCGTCTGGCGACGGCTACCGTGTGTTTGTGGATCGTCTCTGGCCGCGCGGCATCGCCCGTGAAGACCTCAAATATGATGCCTGGGTCAAGGATCTCGCGCCCAGCCCCGAGCTGCGCAAGTGGTTCGGGCACAAGGTCGAGAACTGGGCGCACTTTCGCGAAAGTTACGAGAATGAACTGCGCGACCCGGCGCAGGTGGATCGCATGCGTGAGGTGATCAAAGACGCTGGAAAGCGGCACATCACCCTGGTTTATGCCGCCAAGGATACCGATCACAACCATGCGCTCATACTCGCGCGGGAAATGAACCGTCTATACTGAAGGCTGAAGGCAGGCCTGGACATCGCTGCTCTGGCCGGCCCGGAAGGCACTTTCGGAGGCTGCCATGCGCAATGTGCGACTGTTGTGGTGCTTTGCCTGCCTGCTGATGGGGATGCTGATGGCAGGCGCAAGCCTGTTCATGATGCCGGTCCCGGCGGCACAGGCCGGAGTCGCCACAGCACAGGCTGTGGCGTCAAAGGCAGCGCAGCGCGAGTTGGTGCGCGTGCTGTCGCTCAGCGACATCATCACCCCGGCCAGCGCCGATTTCGTTGTACGCGGGCTGGATGACGCGGCCAAAGCCGGCGCCGCGCTGGTCGTCTTGCAGCTTGATACCCCCGGCGGCCTGGATACGTCCATGCGCAGCATCGTGCGCGCCATCCTGGCTTCGCCCGTACCCGTCGCCACCTTTGTGGGGCCCGGCGGCGCGCGCGCAGCCAGTGCGGGCGTGTTCATCCTGTATGCCAGCCATATTGCGGCGATGGCGCCCGCCAGTAACCTGGGCGCGGCGTCACCCGTATCCATTGGCTTCCCGCAGCCTGAAAATAGCCGCGACAAGGCTGCCGACGGTGGCAAGGGAGATAAGGGGGACAGCGGTACAACGGCCCCTGCCGGCAGCGAGGCCGATACCATGACGCGAAAAGTCACCAACGACGCTGCCGCCTATCTACGCAGTCTTGCGCAACTGCGCCATCGCAATGCGGAATTCGCGGAGCGTGCCGTGCGGGAGGCGACCAGCCTGTCTTCGCGCGAAGCGCTGGACGACAACGTCATAGACTTCATCGCCAACGATGTTCCCGACCTGCTCGCTATGCTGAACGGGCGCAGCATTACGCTTGACCATGGCAGGCAGGTGACACTACGGCTGGAAAATGCCGAAGTCCAAGTGATGGAGCCTGACTGGCGCACGCGTATTCTGGCGCTCATCGCCAACCCGCAGATCGCGCTGGTGTTGATGATGATCGGCATCTATGGCCTGTTCTTCGAGCTCATGAACCCCGGTGCGGTGCTGCCGGGCGTTGCGGGCCTGATCAGCCTGTTGCTCGCGCTGTATGCCTTTCAATTGCTGCCGGTCAACTGGGCAGGGCTGGGCTTGTTGTTTGCGGGCATCATTATGATGGTTGCGGAGGTTTTCCTGCCCAGTTTTGGCGCACTCGGCGTGGGCGGCATCATCGCGTTCGTGATCGGGGGCTTGATGCTGACCGACACGGGTATTCCCGGTTTCGATCTGTCCGTGCCATTTCTCGCGGGTATGGCGGTTGCTGGCGCAGGGCTAATCATCCTGACCGGCTTGCTCGCGGCGCGTGCCGCGCGCAGCACGGTGATGACCGGGCAGGAAGCGATGACAGGGCAGGAAGGGCGGGTGAGCGCCGTTACGGGCGACATGATTTATGCCGACATCGCCGGCGAGCGCTGGCGCGTGCGCGCCACTGAACCACTAACGCCGGGAGACAGGGTGATCGTGAGGCGGGTGGAAGGCTTGACGCTGCAGGTGGATCGGCTTGCAGGACGGCCGGGCATCGGGCCGCCCTAGGCTGACACGCGCCCGTCGAGCCATTGCCTGCGTTTTTTTCACTGCCATGGAGGCACCATGTTCATCTATAGCGTCAATATCGGCCTCACAGCCGTCATTATTGTGCTGGCGCTGGTCGTCATCAACGCCATCAAGATTCTGCGTGAATACCAGCGCGGCGTGGTGTTCACCCTGGGGCGCTTCACCAGTGTCAAGGGCCCAGGGCTGGTATTTGTCATCCCAGTCATCCAACAAATGGTGCGTGTCGATCTGCGTGTGGTCACCATGGACGTGCCCAGCCAGGATGTGATCTCGCGCGATAACGTGTCGGTGAAAGTGAACGCGGTGCTGTACTTTCGCGTGGTGGCGCCCGACAAAGCCATCATCCAAGTTGAACGCTACCTGGATGCCACCAGCCAGCTGGCGCAGACTACGCTTCGCGCGGTACTGGGCAAGCATGAGCTGGATGAAATGTTGTCCGAACGCGAGAAGCTCAACCTGGACATCCAGCAGATACTCGACGCACAGACCGACGTCTGGGGCATCAAGGTCACCAACGTCGAGATCAAGCATATCGACCTGAATGAGAGCATGGTAAGGGCGATTGCGCGGCAGGCTGAGGCCGAACGAGAACGGCGCGCCAAGGTCATCCACGCCGATGGTGAAAAGCAGGCAGCGCAGGCCTTGATGGAGGCGGCCGAAATCCTGGCCACGCAGCCCTCGGCGCTGCAACTGCGCTATCTGCAAACGCTGACGCAAGTGGCCGGCGACAAGACCTCCACACTGGTGTTTCCGATCCCGGTTGATCTCTTGAACACGTTGATGGAACGACCGCCCAAGTAGAATTGGTCGGTTGATGACGATACACAGGAGAACGTGAATGCAATTAGGTATGGTCGGGCTGGGCCGCATGGGCAGCAACATGGTGCAGCGCTTGCTGGGCAAGGGCCATGCATGTGTGGTGTACGACCCCAACCTCGAAGCCGGCCGTACGTTGGCCGGGCAGGGGGCCGTGGCGTGCGAGACGCTGGCCGATCTGGTCGCCGCTCTCGAGGCGCCGCGCGCGGTATGGCTAATGGTGCCCGCCGCCATCGTGGACAATGTGTTGGATAATCTCATCCCCTTGCTGGCGCCCGGCGATATCGTGATCGACGGGGGCAACTCGTCATATCACGACGACATACGCCGCGCTGCAGCGCTGGGCGCCAAGGGCTTGCGCTATATGGACGTGGGCACCAGCGGCGGCGTATTCGGGCGTGATCGCGGCTATTGCCTGATGGTGGGTGGCGAGCGCGCCGCATTTGAACACCTGGAGCCTGTATTTGCCGCGCTGGCGCCCGGCGTCCAGGCGGCCACACTTACGCCTGGCCGCCCGGAAGGCGGCACCGCGCATCAGGGTTACCTGCATTGCGGTGCACATGGTGCGGGCCATTTCGTGAAGATGATCCATAACGGGATCGAGTACGGCATCATGGCCGCCTATGCCGAGGGCTTGAACATTTTGCATCGTGCCAATATAGGCAAGCACGAGCGTGAGGCCGATGCCGAAACCACACCCCTGCGCAATCCCGAACACTATCAATACGACTTCGATCTGCCCGAGATCACCGAGCTTTGGCGGCGAGGCAGCGTGATTGGATCATGGCTGCTGGACCTGACCGCGCAAGCGATGCAGGGCGATGCGCAACTGGCGAACTACAGCGGCCATGTATCTGATTCGGGAGAAGGGCGGTGGGCGCTGGCTGCAGCTATCGATGAAGGCATCCCCGCGCCGGTGCTCAGCGCCGCGCTGTTTTCGCGTTTCGAGTCGCGCGGCAATGGCGATTATGCCAATCGCGTACTGTCCGCCATGCGGCATCAGTTTGGCGGGCATGCAGAGAAAAAACCGGGAGGCAGGCACGAATGACGGCTCACGCCACTGTCACCACAGCTCGCGGCGACATCGCTGCAGCGGATGCCTTGGTGCTGTTCGGCATCACGGGTGACTTGGCATACAAAAAAATCTTTCCCGCGCTGTATATTCTGGCCGAGCAGGGAAGGCTGCGGGTTCCTATCGTAGGGGTGGCGGGTTCGCGTCTCACGCCGGCGCAACTGCGCCAGCGCATACGGCGCAGTGTGCGCGAGGCATGGCCACGGCCCGACAAGGCAGCGCTGGCGCACCTGCTTGCCAGCGTCAGCTACGTGAGCGGAGACTATCGTGACATTGCTGTGTTCCACGCCTTGGCGCAGGCGTTGGGCCAGGCACGCCGTCCCGCGCATTATTTGGCGATTCCGCCCTCCTTGTTTCCCACGGTGATAAAGGCATTGGCAACCACGGGCCTGGCCGACGGCGGGCGTGTCATTGTTGAAAAACCTTTCGGGCGTGATCTCGCATCGGCGCGGTCTCTGAACGATTTGGCCAGTTCGGTGTTCCCAAAAAACGCGATATTCCGCATTGATCACTTCCTGGGCAAGGAGGCGATCATGAATATCCTGTACTTCCGTTTTGCCAATTCATTTCTGGAGCCGATCTGGAACCGCGATCAAATCGAAAGCGTACAGATCACGCTGGCAGAAGACTTTGGCGTGGGCAGCCGGGGCGCATTTTACGAGAGCGCAGGCTGTCTGCGCGATGTAGTGCAGAACCACTTGTTCCAGATCATGGCCTTGCTGGCCATGGAGCCGCCCGCCTCGCGAGACTACGCCGCGGTGCACGCTGAGAAGGCCAAGGTGCTCAAGGCGCTGCGGCCTGTGCGGCGCGAAGATCTCGTGCGCGGGCAGTATCGGGGCTATCGTCGCGAACCGCATGTGGATCGGCGTTCGGACGTCGAAACGTATTGCGCGCTGCGGCTGCATATAGATTCATGGCGGTGGGCTGGCGTGCCGTGGTTCCTGCGCTCGGGCAAATGCCTGGCTGCCAGTGCGGCGGAAGTCGTGGTGCGCTTCAAACCGCCGCCTCAACCACTGTTCGAAGATGCGGCCGCACATGCGGACGCACCCAATTACATCCGCCTGCGTCTTTCGCCGGGTTCGGCCGTGGCGCTGGCCGCACGCGTTAAACGGCCTGGCAAAGAATTCATCGGTGAGCAGCATGAGTTATATCTGCTGGACACGGACACGAAGGAAGATCCGCCGTATGCGCGGCTGTTGAGTGACGCGCTGGCCGGAGAGCGGGCGTTGTTCACCAGCGAAAGCGCGATCGAGGCGGCGTGGACGGCGCTTGCGCCGGTGCTTGAGGATCACGACGCCGCTCTGCCTTACACGAAAGGAAGCTGGGGGCCGCGACAGGCACAGGAACTGATGCGGGGATACGGCGGCTGGCACAATCCGCAGCCCGAGGAGTCGC
This sequence comes from Pusillimonas sp. TS35, assembly GCF_009857885.1. Lineage (GTDB taxonomy): Bacteria > Pseudomonadota > Gammaproteobacteria > Burkholderiales > Burkholderiaceae_B > Allopusillimonas > Allopusillimonas lactea. The sequence goes on from NZ_WWER01000001.1 coordinate 666,854, forward strand.
CATGCAATGGCACGCGCGCGATTTGAGGGCGCTGGGTATTGCCCTGTGCGGCCTGGCGGGCCTATGGCGGGCGGCGCCCGCCGCGGCTGTGCAGCACGATGCCCCCGCAGTGCGTACACCGGGCGACGTCGTGGTCGAGGTCTTGGCCGAAGGGCTGACACACCCTTGGGGCATGGCCTTTCTGCCCGCCGATGCGGGCGTGCTAATTACCGAACGCCCGGGCACACTCAGGCTGTGGCGCGCAGAGCAGGGGCTTTCCGCCCCCTTGGCGGGCGTGCCCGGCGTATATGCGCATGGTCAGGGCGGTTTGCTGGATATCGCGCTAGCCCCCGATTTTGCGCAGAGCCGGCGTGTCTATCTCTCGTATGCCGAGCGTGGCGATCAGGGCAAAGCGGGAACTGCCGTGGGCTATGGCGTGCTGGCGCACGATCTGACACGGCTTGAAAACTTCAGGGTTATCTTTCGCCAGCAGCCCAAACTGTCCACAGGCGAGCATTTTGGTTCGCGCCTGGTTTTTGATCGCAACGGGCACCTGTTCGTTACATTGGGTGAAAACAATCAGCGTCCCACTGCGCAGCAGTTGGACAAGCTGCAGGGCAAGGTGGTGCGGATTCTCCCCGATGGCGGCATACCAGCCGACAATCCTTTCGTCGGTCGCTCGGATGCGCGACCCGAGATTTGGTCTTATGGCCACCGCAACCCGCAGGGCGCGGCGCTCAATCCATGGACGGGCGTGCTGTGGGTGAACGAACACGGCGCCCGAGGCGGCGATGAGATCAATATCCCGCGCGCCAGCCGCAATTACGGCTGGCCTATTGCCACGCATGGCGTTAACTATACGGGGTTTCCCATCCCTGAATCGAAAGGCGCGGTTGTGGCGGGCACCGAGCAGCCTGCCTATTATTGGAAGGAGTCGCCGGCGATTTCGGGCATGGCCTTCTACGCCGCCGAGCGCTTCTCGCCTTGGCAGTATTCAGTATTTATTGGTGCGCTGAAAGACCGTGCCTTGATTCGCCTGAGCCTGGACGGCAACGATATCAGCGGCGAGGAATGGCTGCTGGAATCACGCCGGCAGCGCATACGCGATGTGCGCGTCGGGCCTGACGGCTACGTGTACGTACTGACCGACGAGAGCGATGGCCAGTTGTTGAAGCTGGGCTTGAAGTAGGCAGGCTCGGCGCGCGGCGGAACGCGCGTGCTTGGCGCCTGCCTGCATGGAAGCCTTATTTGACCAGCGTGACCGGCACGGCGGAGAGGCTGATTACCTTGGTGGCTATGGACCCGAGGATCAGGCCGCTGACAGGGCCCAGGCCGCGCGTGCCCATGAAGATTTGGTCGCAGTTGTGTTTTTTGCCGTATTCGATCAGCGTGGGGGCAATGGGGCCGACCACGACTTCGTGGGTGAACTTGACACCGCTAGCCTCGAGAACGGGAATTGCCGGCGCGAGCGCGACACGGCCTTCGTCTTGATAAAAGGCATTAATGTCTTCAGCGGAGAAAAAACGGGTGACATTGCCGGAAATAATGGGGGCCTGGACGTTGACGGCGAATATGGCGCTGTCGCCGTTAAGCGTCTTGGCCAGGTTGATGGCCGCCTGGAGCGCGCGCACCGAACCTTCAGAGCCATCGATTGGTACCAGAATGTTTTTCATGAGGCATCCCTGTTGTGAAACGAGTAGTTTTATGAAACGAATAGTTTTGAAATTATCGCCCCGCTTGCGCATGCTATTTGTTGCGCACGGCTCGACTCGCTTATATTAGAAGATGTCAGCGCCCGGTGGGGCATGATTTATATCAAGTCAAAGAGTGGGGGACTATGGCAGCCCGAATCGAAGACTATGCAATGCTCGGCAACTGTCGTACGGCCGCGCTGGTATCCAGGGCCGGGTCGATCGATTGGTTGTGTTTTCCACGCTTTGACAGCGCAGCGTGCTTCGCCGCGTTGCTTGGCTCGGCCGAAAACGGGCGATGGCAGATTGCGCCGTCGCAGCCTACAACCGAGATTCGGCGCAGCTATCATGACGGCACGCTGATTCTTGAAACCCGGTTCGTCACCGATGACGGTGAGGCGGCGCTGATCGATTTCATGCCTTCGACATTTCGGCATTCCAGCGTGGCCCGTATCGTAGTCGGCATACGCGGCACCGTTGCGTTCAGCATGGATCTGGCCATGCGCTTCGATTATGGGCACACCGTACCCTGGGTTGAGCATCACCGAGCCGAAACCCTGACTGCGGTGGCGGGGCCAGAGATGTTGATTTTGCGCACCCCGGTCAGTCTCAAGCCGCGCGCCAAGCACACCACGTCGCGGTTCACGGTCACAGCGGGCGAACGCATCCCTTTTCTGTTGACACACCAGCCTTCGCACGAGCCGGTACCCGATCCCGTCGATGTCGAAGCGGCGCTCGACGAGACCACCTACTTCTGGCGAGAGTTTTCTGACCGCTGTCCTGATGTGGGCCAGTGGACCAACCTGGTCAAGCGTTCGCTCATAACGCTCAAGGCCTTGACCTATCGCCCTACGGGCGGCATTGTGGCCGCCGCCACAACCTCGCTGCCCGAGCATATCGGTGGCCCGCGCAACTGGGATTACCGCTATTGCTGGCTGCGCGACGCCACCATGACGCTGATGGCGTTCATGAAGCTGGGTTACTTCGATGAAGCCCATGCCTGGCGCGAATGGCTGGCCCGGTCTGTTGCGGGCCGCCCCGATCAAATGCAGATCATGTATGGCCTGGGTGGGGAGCGCAGGCTGCCCGAATACGAAATCCCCTGGTTGGCCGGCTACGAAGGGTCGCAGCCAGTGCGTGTCGGCAATGCTGCCGCCACGCAGCGCCAACTCGACATCTATGGTGAGGTGGCGGATGCGATGGAACAGGCGATCAAGGGCCACTTGCCCCGCCACCAGCGCATCGAGGCTATCGCCGAGGTTATTGTTCCGTTTCTGGAAAAGGCCTGGCGCCTGCCCGACGAAGGCATCTGGGAGATCCGCGCCGTTCAGCGCCACTTCACGCATTCCAAGGTAATGGCCTGGGTGGCCTTCGACCGCATCGCCATGGTGGCGGACGGCGTAGAGAACGGCCGTGAGTTTTCGGCCTATTGCCGTCGCATCGCAGACGAGATTCACGCCGAGGTATGCCGCGAGGCTTACGATGAAACCTTGGGCAGTTTTGTGCAGTACTACGGCTCGCAGTTGCTCGACGCCAGCCTGCTGCAGATCGCGCTGACGGGTTTTCTGCCGCCTGACGATCCGCGTGTTACGGGTACGGTGAAGGCGATCGAAAAGCGCCTGATGCGCGACGGCCTGCTGCTGCGCTATGAAACCGAGCATGGCGTCGACGGCCTGCCGCCGGGCGAGGGCGCATTTCTGGTGTGTTCGTTCTGGTTGGCTGACGTCTATGTGCTGCAGGGGCGCGATCACGACGCGCGTGCGTTGTTCGAGCGTCTGGCAGGGCTGTGTAATGACGTGGGGCTGCTTGCGGAACAGTACGATGTGGCTGATCGGCGCATGCTGGGCAATTTCCCGCAGGCGTTCAGCCACGTCGGCATCATCAATACCGCGCTAAACTTGCACCGCGTCAAGGGCCCTGCCCAGGATCGCGCGAGCGGCGCGGTGCACGATGGCACCAGCGCCGCCCCGGCATTTGCGCCGTCCTCCGCCCAGTAGGCGGCCGCCTTTCGCCCTATATTACCAAGCAAGTGTCGTTGCTCTGTCATGAAGAAGCTGTCAAGTGATCACAACCAGGAAACCATTGTTGCCCACGTGGTGGGCAGAGTGCAGGGGGTGGGCTTTCGCGCCGCCACGGTGCGGCAGGCGCATCTTACCGGCGTGCGCGGCTGGGTGCGCAACGGCCATGACGGTTCGGTCGAAGTGCTGATCCAGGGTACGCACGATCGCATCGATCGTCTGCTGTCCTGGTTGCGCACCGGCCCGCCGGCCGCCCGGGTTACCGACGTGACGCACGAAGAAGTGCAGACTGAGCGTCGATACGACCGCTTTGAGCAGATCTGAATACGGCGGGCGATAGCAGTACCGCAGTACCCGTGCAAGCGTGATCGCCCATGGCAAGGCGCGGTGCGCCGCCGGTGCTGCTTACGCGCGGATGGCGGGCAGGCTCTCCGCGAAGGTTCGCTTGCGGTGCAGGGCGGGCACGGCCTTGCCGCGCAGCAACAGGTTCCAGTAGAACCATGGCAGCCAGGTTTTCTTCAGCGACCAGTACAGCCGACGCGGCTTGCGTGGGTCCAGCGGCAGGCTAGGCGTAATGCTGCCCCCGTAGCTGAACTCGGCGAGGAGCACTTTGCCAGCCGATGTGGTCAATGGGCAGGCTGCATAGCCATCATAAGCCGCCTCGAGCGACCTGCCGGCCAGTTGTGCGAGCAGGTTTGCCACGACAACCGGCACCTGTGCCTTGACGGCTGCGGCCGTCTTGCTGTTAGGGGTCGAGGTGCAATCGCCCAGACCAAAAATATCCGTATGTGTTACGTGCCGCAGCGTAGCCGAGTCGACGTCCAGCCAGCCGGCGGCATTGCCTAGCGCGCTGTCGCGGATGAAACCGGGCGCGCGCTGGGGCGGCACCACGTGCAGAAGATCGAAGCGCACAGTCTCGCGCCGCCGTTCGCCGTCGATGACCGTCTCGAAAACCGCCGCGCGCGCTGCGCCGTCCACGGCAACCAGTTCACGGTTCAGCACTGTGCGCGCGCCATAACTGGCGATGACCTCGTCCAGAGCGCGCGCATAAAAGGGCACGCCGAAAATTGCGCCTGCGGCCGTGTAGAAGGAAAGATCAGCCTTGACGCCGCGACGCCGTAGTGCGTCGGCCGCGAGATACAAGGCTTTCTGCGGAGCGCCTGCGCATTTGATGGGGGTGCCGGGCTGGGTGAAGATAGCGGTGCCGCCATTCAGGGCTTGCACGCATTTCCATGTATAGGGCGCCAGATCGTAGCGATAGTTGCTGGTAACACCATTGCGGCCGAGGGTTTCCTCCAGGCCGTCGATTGCGGCCCAGTCTAAGGTAATGCCCGCGGCGACCACCAGGGCGCGGTAGGCGATCCGCCGGCCATCGTTGAGCGCCACCGCGCGCTGCGCGGCGTCGATGGCGACTACCTCGCCCTGCACCAGGGTGGCGCCCGGAGGGAGGACGCTGGCTGTGTCGCGGCGCGTATGCGCGGCTTGGTACTGACCGCCGCCCACCAGCGTCCAGGCGGGTTGATAATAATGCGACGCCGAAGGCTCGATCAGCGCGATGGACAATTGCGCATTGGCACGCCGCAGGCTCGCCGCAACAGAAACGCCGCCGGTTCCGGCGCCGATGACGACAACGTCAAAGGCGGCGGACACGGCGGCGGTGGATGAAGATGCATTCGCCAGGGCGGCGTTGCCGGAGGATATCGGCGATGCGGTTGCGGCGTAATCAGGAATGTGTGGGGTGCTCATGCTGCGGCTCAGAAGGCAGTGGAAACGACGGCGGCTCTCACCGCTGCGGATACCTGCATTCTAAGGCGGCGGCCGCACACCCGAACGACACAATGGATATTTGCTTATTGCCGCTCACTCTTCCTCGACGAAGGCTTCTTCGCGCTTCTTCTTGACCGAAGGCAGCGCAACCAGGATGACCAGAGCCAATGCCATGGCCAGCAGCGTCAGCGACAGCGGACGGGTGACAAAGGTGGCATAGTCGCCACGCGCCAGCAACAGCGCTCGTCGGAAGTTTTCTTCCATCATGGGCCCCAGCACCAGGCCCAGCAGCAGCGGCGCGCCTTCGCACCTGAGCTTGGCCCACACGTAGCCGATGAGGCCGAATGCGGCGGTCATCCAGATATCGAACACGTTGTAGTTCAGCGAATACACACCGATCGTGCAGAACACCAGAATGGCCGGGAACAGGATGCGGTAGGGCACGCGCAGCAACTTGACCCACAGACCCACCAGCGGCAGGTTCAGGACGATCAACATCAGGTTGCCAACCCACATTGAGACGATCAGGCCCCAGAACAGATCAGGGTGGCTGGTCATCACCTGGGGGCCAGGCTGGATATTGTGGATCGTCATCGCACCGATCATCAGTGCCGTCACGGCGTTGCCGGGGATACCCAGCGTGAGCAGCGGGATAAAGGACGTCTGCGCCGCCGCGTTGTTGGCCGACTCGGGGCCTGCCAGGCCGGCGGGATGGCCCTTGCCAAAACGCTCGGGTTGCTTGGCGATTTTTTTTTCAAGCGTGTAGGACGCAAACGAGGAGAGCACTGCACCGCCGCCGGGCAGGATGCCCAGCGCAGAGCCGAGCGCAGTGCCGCGCACACATGCGGGCCAGGCTTCCTTGAACTCCGTCTTGTTCGGGTACAGCGAACCGACCTTGTCGGTGATATCCACGCGCTGGTCGCGCAATTCCAGGTTGGTCATGATTTCGGAGAAGCCGAAAACGCCCATGGCAACCACGGCGAAGTCGATACCATCTTGCAGTTCGGGGATGCCGAAGTCGAAACGGGCCACCCCGGAGTTGACATCGGTGCCGATCATGCCCAGCAGCAGGCCCAGCAGAATCATGCAGATGGCCTTGGGCAGCGAGCCCGAAGCCAGCACCACGGCACCGATCAGGCCCAGCACCATCAGCGAGAAGTATTCGGCGGGGCCGAACTTGAAGGCAACTTCAGCCAGTGGTGGTGCGAAGCCAGCCAACAGCACAGTGGCCACGCAGCCCGCGAAGAACGAACCCAGCGCCGCAATGGCCAGGGCTGCGCCCGCGCGGCCGTTGCGGGCCATCTGGTGGCCGTCCAGCACGGTAACCACGGCCGAGGTTTCACCGGGCAGCGCGACCAGGATAGCTGTGGTCGAGCCCCCATACTGTGCGCCGTAATAGATGCCGGCCAGCATGATCAGGCCTGCCACGGGCGGCAGCACATAAGTGATGGGCAGCAGCATGGCAATGGTGGGCACGGGCCCGATGCCGGGCAGCACCCCGATCAAGGTGCCCAGCAGACAGCCAAGCAGGCAGTAGGCGATGTTCTGCATCGACAGCGCCACGGAAGCGCCCAGCGCCAAGTGTTCAAACAGTTCCATGATTCAATTCCTTAAGGCGCCGATCAGTTGCCGATGAAGCTGGGCCACAGCGGGAAAATAAGCCCCAGGCCCTTGATGAAGGCGAGCCAGGAGAAAAGGACGAGGAACAGGCCGTTGGCGGCGGCGACCTTCCAGTTGAAGACGTGGCTGGCCATGCTGCTCAGGAATACCAGCAGGAACACCGAGATATAGACCCCCAGGAAGTTGAGCGCCAGGCCAGTCAGCGCGACGGAGCCAATGATGATGAAGACAATGTTGAAATCGAACTTTTCGACCTCGACCTTTTCAGCCTTGGCCGACAGGCCGCTCAGGGCCACGCCTGCACCGAGAATAGCCATCAACATGCCCAGCCAGAACGGGAAATAGCCCGGCCCCATGCGTGCCGCGGTACCCATGGAATACTGGGTGGCGCCCGCGGCAAAGCCCAACCCTACGACAAGGAACATTACGCCAGACCAGAAGTCCTGCTTGTTTCTGATTTTCACATTGTCTCCACACGTGAACGGAATGACGGTGGAAGCGCGAATTGCATGCGCGCGCCTCGGAACCGTCCGAAAAAGGAAGAAGGAATGATAGGAGAGAAGACGACGGCGTAACCGGCGCGCGGATTACCGGAACATTACCGATCGGTAATGCATAAGGAGAAGGATGGGCGCCTGATGGTGCCCGGCACCTTGTGTGCGCCGCGACGCTTAGCCTTGCGAAATGGGAAGATCGACGCGCACGCGCAGGCCCGGCCGCGCATCTTCGAAGACAATGATGCCGTCGTGCAGCGACACAATGGCTCGCACTGAGGCGAGGCCCAGGCCGAAACCTGGGGCATCGGGATCGATGCGGTAAAAGCGCTCGCCAAGATGCGGCATGTGGCGCGCGTTGACGCCCGGTCCGTTGTCTTCGACGGCCAGGCGCACTACGCCGTCCACGCGCTCGCAGTGGATGACGATGCGGGCGCCATCACCCGCGTATTTGATCGCATTCTCGACCAAGTTGACGATCACGCCAGCCAACAGGTCGGGGTCGGCCCACACCAGCGGGGCGAGCACCGGGGCGGCGAGCGGTGCGTCGGGCGTGTCGTCGTCGCGAAGATCGTGTACCGACGCATTTTGCCCGCGGCCCAGCACGATACCGCGTTCAGCCGCGAGCGGCTCGTATAGATCAATAACGTCATCTACGATGTGGTCCAGCCTGACTTGCTGGAATGATTGACGGCGCACGCCCGATTCAGTTTCGGCGATCAGCAGCAGTTTTTCGGCGACGGTGATCATATCGAGGATCTCGCGCCGGGCATTTGCGATGGCTTGGGAGGCCGCTGTATCAGCGCCCATGCGCGCCTGTGCGGCGTCCAGGCGCGCCAGCACGCGCATCAAGGGTGTGCGCACGTTGTGGGCGATGGAGTCTGACACGTTGCGTACGCCTTGCATCAACGCTTCAATGTCGTCGAGCATCTGGTTGATGTCGCCCCGCAGCCCTGAGAACTCGTCTGTTTCGGGGCTGCCAGGTACGCGCCGGTTTAGCTCGCCAGTGCCCACCCGGCGTGCGGTATCCCGGATATCCTGCACCCGCCACATCAGCGCCACGCGAAAGATGTACGTACCCGCCATGACGAGGATGATCGCGATGGCGGTTGTTGCCAGCATGGCCTGGCCAATCAAGTGTTTGATCTCCTGCAATTCATAGGTGTCGCGCCCCACCACCAGCGTCCAGCCGTTGTCCAGCGTCACGGCGCGCAGATAACCGCGATCGGGATGGCCATTGCGGCTGACGCGGATGGGTGAACTGGCGAGCTTATCCAAGCGAGCCGGGTCGGCGTCGAATGGATCGATATTGCCGACCAGTTTGGCGCCGCTTGTATCCATGAGCAGATACATTTCGACGTCGACGTCGGCATTGTCGGAAAGCAGGGTGCGGACGGTATCAATAAGCGCCGCACCGCCTTCCTGCTGGTACTGGACAACCAGGCGGCCGGCGTCGAGCGCGGTCTGGCGCGCAACGCGGGCCTGCAGCAGATTCACGATCTGTAGATAGACGAAGAACAGCACCACAATAGCGGTGACCACCGCCAGCAGGCTGTAGTTGAAGGTGAGCCGGAATGAAACCGAGCTCCAGAGCCGCCGCCAGCTTGCATCCAGGCGCGCCAGCAGGCTCCCTGCCCATATACGCACGGACATCATGTGTCGGCGCGCGTGGCGCCGGGAGGCTGATCGCGGGCCGTGAGCATATAGCCGGCGCCGCGTACCGTGTGAATCAACCAGGGCGGGGCATGGCTACCATCAATTTTCTGGCGCAGCCGGCTGATGGCGGCGTCAATGACATTGGTTTGTGGGTCGAACTGGTAGCCCCAGACCGAGCCCAGCAGCATCGCCCGTGTGAGCGTCTGGTCGGGGTGGGTCATCATGTACGACAGCAGCCGGTATTCGCGCGGCTGCAGCGGGATGACCTTCCCGACGCGCGTGGCCCGCGGCACGGTTAGATCCAGCCGCAGATCGGCATACTCGAGTATCCGGTTGCTGTCGTCGCTTTGGGTGCGGCGTATCAGCGCCTCTGTGCGTGCCAGCAATTCCATCAGCGCAAAGGGCTTGACCAGATAGTCGTCGCCGCCAGCCTTCAGGCCGCGTACGCGTTCATCGAGCGTAGTAAGGGCGCTGAGCACCAGTACGGGCACCTTCTTGCCGAGGCCGCGCAAGGTGGTGAGTATGGACAGGCCGTCGACCTGGTCGGGCAGCATGCGGTCAAGGATGATGACGTCCCATTGGCCCGATACGGCTTTCTGCAGCCCCTCAACGCCGTCATAGCAAACCACCGCGTGATGGCCGAGCTGGCGAAAGCCATCGGCCACATAGTGCGCATTGTCGCGATCGTCTTCGATAATCAGGCAATTCCACATGCATAATCCCTTTGGCGTGCCGGCGCGCCCCGTGGCCGCCACCATCCCCGGGGATTTTAGCCTCTACCCGTCAGTATCTGTTCTACCTCTCTGTCGGTGGTCTGGGTAAACCTGTCGTACCACAGCCCTACCGCGCGGAACTGCGCCGGACAAGCCAGGCAGACCATATCGTCGGCACGCCCGGCAAGGTCTTCGCGGGCGTCGGCTGAACCGACCGGCGCTGCAACGACAACGCGAACGGCGCCCAGTTTGCGGGCCGCGACGATAGCGGCCCGCATAGTGGCTCCGGTGGCCAAGCCGTCATCGACGAGAATCACGGTTCTGCCCTGCAAGTCCAGGGGAGGGCGGCCTGCGCGGTAGGCGAGTTCGCGGCGCTCGAGTTCGCGTTGTTCCATGGTGCGCACGCGCTCAAGCGTCTGTGCGCCGATGCCCATCAACCGCGTAACCTGCTCGTCCACCACGCAGACATCACCCGTGGCGATCGCACCCATGGCAAATTCTTTGTCGCCGGGCACGCCCAGCTTGCGTACCAGAAGCACATCCAGCGGCGCATCCAGGAGGCGGGCGACTTCAGCGGCTACCGGGACGCCGCCGCGCGGCAGCCCCAGCACCAGCACGTTGGGCTGTTGGCCGTAGTTCGGACGCAGGGCTTCGCCCAACGCCCGGCCGGCGTCACGGCGATCGTGGTAGAGCGGTTTCATGATCAGGCGGATGGAGAGCTAAAAGGCTTATCGTCATTTGCCAGCAATTTCGGGGCCAGACATAGTAGCCGCCCAGCATGGCCCGCCACGGATACCCTGCACGATGGCGATCAGCGTCTGGTCACTGTGGCAAGCGGAGAGTGAGCAAAGGACAGGCCCACAGGCGCGCGCTGGCGCAAGGCTGGATATAATGCTGGATTCGGCCTTTGCACGGGTAAACCCTTGGCGCGGCCAGCCCAACCCTATTTTGATTCCTACGCGCCTCGCGGGCGCCGCCTACCATGAAAAAAATCACTGCCGTACTCACGATATCCGCCCTGTCGCTGCTGCTTGCCGCCTGCGGCAAGGGCGAAGACGCTCCCAAGGTGTCGGCCGCGCCCGCCGCGGCCCAGAAGATTGTCGTAGGCCTGGACGACAACTTCCCACCCATGGGGTTTCGCGATGAAAGCAACAAACTGGTGGGTTTTGACATAGACATGGCCAAAGAAGCCAGCAAGCGGCTGGGCATAGAGGTCGAATTCAAACCCATCGACTGGAGCGCCAAAGAGGCCGAACTCAACGGCAAGCGGGTGGACGCCCTCTGGAACGGCCTGACCATCACCGAAGAGCGCAAGAAGAACATCGCGTTCACCAAGCCCTACATGGCCAATCACCAGATCATTGTTGTCGCTCAGGCGTCCGCCATCAAGGTCAAGGCTGATCTGGCCGGCAAAGTAGTGGGCGCCCAGGAAGGCAGCAGCGCGGTCGACGCGATCAAGAAAGAAGCCGATGTCGCCGCCAACATGAAAGAGCTCAAAACGTTTGGCGACAACGTTACCGCGCTGATGGATTTATCCGCCGGCCGCCTGGACGCAGTGGTCGTTGATGAAGTGGTGGGCCGTTATCTGGCCAGCAAGCGCGAGGGCCAGTACCGCGTGCTTGATGAAAATTTCGGCACCGAAGACTACGGCGTCGGCGTGCGCAAAGACGACACCGAGCTGCTTGCCAAGCTGGATGGCGCGCTTGACGCCATGAAAAAGGATGGCACTGCCGCAAAGATCGCCACCCAGTGGTTTGGCGCCGACATCATCAAATAATGTCCTTACCGGCCGCCCTGGCGGGCGTTGCATGCCCGCCCGCGGGCATGGCCAACGTCCAACAGGCCGGGCGGCCGGGAGCCCATTGAATGGACTATATCGTTTCGCTTCTGGGGCCCATGGCCGACGGCGCCAAGGTCACCCTGACGCTTTTTTTCATTACGCTCGCGCTGGCTGTGCCGCTCGGCCTGGTGCTGGCGCTGTTGCGCATTTCCAGGTGGCGCACAATCAGCCGCCTGGTAAACGGCTATATCTGGCTGATGCGGGGCACACCGCTGATGCTGCAGATGCTGTTCATCTATTTTGCGCTGCCTTTCGTTCCGGTGATCGGTGTGCGGCTGCCGGACTTCCCCGCCGCTGTGGTGGCTTTCGCACTCAATTACGCCGCGTATTTCGCCGAAATCTTCCGCGCGGGCATCCTTTCCGTTGATCGCGGTCAGTACGAAGGCAGCCAAGTGCTGGGTATGTCTTATGGGCAAACCATGCGACGCATCGTGCTGCCGCAGATGGTCCGCCATGTGTTGCCGCCGCTCAGCAACGAAACCATCACCCTGGTCAAGGACACCTCGCTGATCTACGTGCTTGCGCTCAACGATATTCTGCGTGTGGCCCGCGGCATCGTCCAGCGCGATTTCTCCACCACGCCTTTCTTGGTCGCCGCGGCGTTCTATCTCCTCATGACGCTGGTCTTGACCTGGATGTTCCAGTATCTGGAAAAGCACTATGACAAATACGACCGATAGCGCCGTGCACGCCGGCGGCGGGCGCAATCAGGCACCGGGCGCGGAGCGCCCCGTTATGATCGCCGCGCGTGATGTCGTCAAATCCTTTGGCGCCAACAAAGTGCTCGACCAGGTTTCGCTTACTCTGCGCAAGGGCGAGGTGGTGGCGGTGATAGGCCCGTCGGGCTCGGGCAAGAGCACTTTTCTGCGCTGCCTGATCAACCTCGAACGTATAGACCGCGGCACTATCACCATCGAAGGCGAACCGCTTGCCCGCGCGTCGGGCGCCAGTGCCAGCCAGTATCCGGCCGAGGCTGAGATCCGCCGTATCTGCGGCAAAATGGGCATGGTGTTCCAGTCTTTCAATCTGTTCCCGCACATGACGGTGCTGCAGAACGTGATCGAGGCCCCACTCACCGTCAAAAAGCTGCGGCGTGATTCCATCGTTCCCAAGGCCGAAGCTTTGCTGCGCAAGGTGGGTTTGCTCGAAAAGCGCGATAGCTATCCGGGCCGGCTCTCGGGTGGGCAGAAGCAAAGAGTGGCCATTGCCCGAGCGCTGGCCATGGAGCCCGACATCATGCTGTTCGACGAACCCACCTCTGCGCTAGACCCTGAGCTCACAGGCGAGGTCTTGCGCACCATGCGCCAGTTGGCTGACGAGCATATGACTATGCTGGTCGTCACACACGAAATGGGTTTCGCCCGCGAAGCCGCTCACCGCGTGATTTTCATGGACCAAGGCAAGGTTGTCGAAGAAGCGCCGGCGGCGCAGTTTTTCCAGGCACCCGAACACCCGCGCACGCGCGCATTTCTCAGCCAGATGTTGTAAAAGCGGCCATCGGTCGGGCGTTTCTCGACGACTGGGCGCCGGATGGCTGGCGCCGCCGCGTTTTGCGCCGTTCCGCATCCGCGCATACGCCTGCGAGCTTCCCATGCATCCGCACATGCACCTGCGTGTGCTTCCCATACATACGCGCATACGTCCTCGCGCGTGCTTCGATGATTCCCAGGCCGTTCACACGACTGTGGCAGCGTGGCATCGCTGCCATGTATTCGCTGCTGGCCGCGTATCTTGCCTCTTCGTTATTTGTTATGATAATTAGCATATTTTTATTAGTTATATAGTAAATATGCTGATCTTACCGGTATTGCTGGGCGCAGCCATAGGCATGATCCTCGGGCTGACTGGCGCGGGCGGGGGCATACTCGCCGTACCGGCGCTGGTGATGGGGCTGGGTATGAGCCTTACACAAGCCGCGCCTATTGCACTGATCGCGGTAGGCGCCGCAGCCGCACTGGGCGCGGCAGACGGGTTGCGGCGTGGGCTGGTCCGCTATAAAGCCGCCGCTCTCATGTCTGTGGTCGGCGCGCTCACCGCGCCATTGGGTTTGGCCATTGCCCACCGCCTTCCCGCATTTTGGCTCGCCGTACTGTTCAGTTTCGCCATGCTGGCGGTAGCGTGGCGCATGTTCAGACAGTCCCTGCAAGCCGCGCATGCGCACGATGCCATGGCCGACGCCCGCAAGCCCTGCCATATTTCGCCTCAAACCGGAAAATTCATCTGGACGGGCAGGGCGGGTGTCTCGATCAGCCTGATCGGTGCCGTATCGGGCCTGTGCACCGGCATGCTGGGGGTGGGTGGCGGCTTCATCATCGTGCCTGCCCTCACCGCACTGACCGACGCACCCATGCGGACTATCGTACCTACCTCGCTCATGGTGATTGCGCTCGTCTCATCGGCCGCCGTGCTGGCGGCCTTGGACCGCGGCGTTGACTTCCCTCCCGCCGCTTGGTGGTTTATTGCGGCTACCGGCGCGGGCATGCTGCTGGGCCGTATCGTGAGCGGGCGCATCCCGGCATGCTGGGTGCAGCGCAGCTTCGCGATCGTGTGCGTGGTGGTGGCAGCCGTGCTTGTTGCACGAGCGTGGTGATACGCCAGCGCTTCGCTCTTGCGGCAAAGCCCTGAGGGCCAGCAGTATTGGCGGTACTGTTGCGTCAGTCTTGCACGAGCCGGATCAGGCGTTTGCCGAAGTTTTTTCCCTGATAGAGATCGGCGATGGAGCCAGGCGCTGCTTCAATGCCGTCCAGGATTTCCTCGCGGTAGCGTAGGCGGCCCTCACGGATCATGGGCGCCAGCACGTCGATGGCTTCCTGGTAGCGGGCCTCATAGTCGAAGGCCAGGAACCCTTGCATGCTGGCGGCCTTGTTGAGCAGGTGGCGATCCACCCTGGGGCCTGCGGGCCAAGGGTCCCAACTGGAAATGGAGGCTGTGCCTACCACGACAATGCGCGCATGGCGGTTGATGCGCCGGATCACCGCATCGGAGATAAAGCCGCTGGTATTGTCGAAATAGACATCGACGCCCTGGTCGGTGGCCTGCGTGAGCGCCTCTTCAAAGCCTGGCGCCTTATAGTCGATCGCATGCTTGACGCCAAACTCATTCTGGCAAAGGGCAACTTTCTCGGGCCCGCCCGTTATGCCGACAACGTTGCATCCACGCGCCGCAGCCAGTTGACAGGCAATCGACCCGACAGCGCCGGCGGCAGTTGAGACAACGACGGTGTCACCGCGCTCAGGTCGACCGCAGGCCGTCAGGGCAAAATACGCCGTCAGCCCGTTCAGGCCCAATACGCCCAGCGAGAGCGAAAGAGGGAGGTCCTGCTCGCGTATTGTGCGGCGTATGTTGGCCCCGTCGGAAATCGCATAATCCTGCCAGCCCAACGACCCCATCACTGCGGTGCCCACAGGGTAATCCGGGTGCCGTGATTGCACGACACGCCCGGCCGCATACGACCGCATCACATCGCCAATGCCGACGGGCACCGAATAATTGGCGACTGCATTGACCCAGCCTCGCATAGCAGGGTCGACCGATAGGTAGTGATTACGCACGAGAAATTGCCCCGCCTGCAAAGCGCCGACGGGCACCGTACGGATTCCGAAATGCTCGGCTTGCGGTACGGCTGAGGGGCGCGCTTTCAGGAAGACCTGGCGATTGACGGCAGGAGAGGTAGGCATGGATGGTGCTCCGTACGGAATCAGGGCAAAGGCCGATAAACACACTATTGTAGGCAAGCTGCAATATCATGCCACCATCACGGCACAAGCGCGGGGCAGGGGGCTGCCGCCATGACGCTGACAGGCATCGGGCAGGGCGGTTGACGCCGCGCGCACGCTTTTCTGTTGGCAACCTCTATAGTAAAATACTTTGCATGCAAACTAGTTCTGCCCTTGAACCCGATGACGCGCCTGACATTGCTCAGGCACGCTCGCGTTTCGGGCTGCTGCTGGGCAGTGTTTACAGGCAGTGGCGCCGCCAAATCGACCTCGCGTTCAAAGATCTGGGGCAGTCCGACGCTACGCGCATGCCCCTGCTGATCCTGTATGTGCACGACGAACCGCTGCGGCAAAAAGACCTTGCCGATGCCCTGCATCTGGATTCTTCCTCTCTGGTTCGCGTGCTGGCGCATCTCCGGGAAGCTGAACTGGTCGATTGGGCCTGTAATCCCGCTGATCGGCGCACAAAATACATTACCTTGACGCCTTCGGGCCGCAAAATGGCCAAGCTGATCCTGGCAAAGAGTATGGAAATAGAACACGCCATTCTGCAAGGCCATTCCCCCCAGGAGCTTGATGTCACCCGCCGCGTACTTGAAAGCATTTCGCGGCGCTTCAGTGAATTGGGCAGTTGAACCGCAAGCAGCCACATCATCCCGTCAGGGGCCGGCACCGCCAAAAGGCGGTCCATTACGCATCCATCCAACAATGAAGTTGAAAATTTCCGCCTATGCATGGGTGAGCTTTGCCATGATCGTCGGGGTCATGGGCACTGCGCTCATCAGCCCCCTGTACGCGCTCTACAAAGAAAGCTGGCATCTGCAGGCCAGCGATATCTCAATAATCTACGTGGTCTACATGGGCGGCGCGCTCTGCGGTCTTTTGTTTCTGGGTCGCCTGCCCGACCGGGTGGGTTTTCGGCCCATGATGCAGTGCGGCCTTGCGCTGGCGCTGCTTGGCACCTTCATCAGCCTGGTCGCATGGGACATGGCCAGCCTTTGCGTCGGCCGGATAATCATGGGTGTGGCATCGAGCATGCTGACGACCAGCGCCACAGTGGGGTTGTCCAGGCTCTCACGTTCGGGCGATATTCAGCGCGTGGCCATGATGACAGGCTTTCTGATGGCGTTCGGTTTCGGCCTGGGCCCATTGGTGGGCGGCATTATTGGCCAATGGGGGCCTGCGCCATTGGTAAGCACCTATGTTCCAACGTTGTTCCTGGGGGTGCTGGGCCTGGCGGCACTGTTCCGTCTGACCTTGCCGGACTACGCCAGCCACCAGGCTGGCCTTTCCTTGAACGTGCACGATGTTCTGCCCAGGCTCACATGGCCGGGGCGGGATACCTCCAGGGCCTTCTTACTGACCTGCTGCCTGCCGTTTCTTGCGTTTGGCGTCTTTGGCTTGTATGCGTCCATGGCGCCGTTGTTTCTGGATCAACTGCTGCCCTGGCATGGCCCCGTTGTCAGCGGCACCGCCATCGCTTTGATTCTGTTTGCCTCGGCCGCCGTCCAGATGATGGCTGGGCGCATGCCTACGTATTATTGCGGCACGGCTGGGCTGATTAGCCTGGCATTGAGCAACCTGACTCTGATGCTGAACCTGTGGGCAAGCTCAGCCGTTTTGTTTGCGTTGGGCGTGCTGCTGACTGCCGTGGGCCATGGCCTGTGCATGCTCGCCGGTATGAGCATGGTCAACCGCCTGGCCACATCAGGCAATCGCTCCGGCCTGCTAGCCACCTATCTGGTGATCGGCTACATCGGCAGCATGATCCCCATGATGGGCATAGGCTGGATTGCCGATCACTGGGGCATGGACGTGGCGGTAAACACGTTTTGCATATTCGTGATCGCAACAGCGGGAAGTGCAGCAGTATTTTTTTACCGCAATCCGCATATGCGGCCGATCATGGATGCTACGCCAAATAACCTTACCGGCAGCATCACCATCGAACCAGAAGGCACCGTGGCCGCAAGCGGCGCACGCGATAACGTGGATTCCCCGCGCTTGTGATATGCCTCAGTGATGGCGTGCCCAATGCGGGCGATATCGGCCAGATGTCATGTGGTTTTCCGCGTGAAATCAAAAAAATCTATGGCCGTGGGCAATGTATCAGTGCAAGCGCTTCATTTGCATAAATGGAATATTTGTTATGTAAATGTTTCACGCGTGTTGTTTTATTAAACATTTTTACGTTTGTTATATTTTTCCATTTTTAACCCTTATTTTTGAGAGAATATTTACATTAAGTTTCGAAAATTATAAATATTTTCAATATGAGTGTATTTTTCAGTACATTGCGCCGCGATTGCTCGGGCAAAGACCGATCTGCCACCGTGAATTTCACACCTCGACGCGCTTCGAATATCTGTAAATGGCGCTTGATATATTTATTTAGTGTATTAACTTTCAATTAATTCGAAATATAAAGTAGCTAAATAAATATAATGCAACATAGTTGTATGAATATTAAAAATGTAGTAACTGTTTTTTTATTTTGTTATTCAGGTTTTGCGTTAGATGCATACTTGACTCGCAGCTGAGGAGAACGCGTCATGGTTCTTTGTATTGTCTGCAATCTTGGCTGTTTCCAAAGTAGGCTTTCACCTGTTGAGCAGGATCTTATGAAGGAGCAAGTCATCATGAAAATACGCAAAACAACGCTGATTGCTACCGGGGTGGGGGCAGCCCTGGCCATGGCACTAAGCGGGCCAGTTCTGGCCGACAATAACGACAATACTGTTACAGACAGTGCTAACGCAAATAATGGTTCGGCCGCATCCTACGCCCAGTCTCTCTCGAATGTCGGCAATACTTCCAACTCGGATAGTTCAACTCACACCTCCCTTCGTCTTGGCGATATCTCAGTTGGCATAGCCACAGCAACCACCAGTCTGTCGGGCAGCATATCCGGCAATAATTCCAGCGGCATCAGCGGCAACACCGGCGGGACCGCCAACGCGGCGGGCGACGGTGGGATGGGCGGTAGCAGCGGGGCGGCCAGCACTTCGTCGGTTCGGAGCGGCCAGGCTAACGGTGGTGCCGGCGGGGCGGGTGGCAGTGCCGGGGCCCTGGGTCTAGGGCTCAGCAACGCGGCAAACGGTGGTAGTTCCGCGCAAACGGGCGACAACTCCGCGACATCCACTGGCTCTGGCTTCGGTTTTGGCCTTGGCCTTGGCGCGAGCAGAGCTAGAAGTGGCGACAGCACGGCGGGAGCCTCCAGTGCATCGTCCTCGGGTGGGGCATCGGGCAGTGGCGGCACCAATACGGCGGGTAATGGCGGCTTCGGTGGTTCCGCAGCCTCTGGTGCGGCCTTGGCTATGGCCACCACGGGCAATGGCGCAATGGGTGGCGCCGGTGGCTCGTCGTACGGTGGTTCCGCCGGCAGCTTTAGTGCCGCCAACTCCATCGCCAACAATTCGTTCGCCAGTGCTGCTGGCATCATGAACGTCAGCCAGAACATGGGTGAAAACTCACTGGTTCAGCAAGGGGTAACGGTTCAGGCAAACCTCAACTTCTGATGATCCGTCTGTGATGTGGTAGCGGTTACCCAGGATATGGACGGAAATCGGCCTATCCTGGGGCATCTCGCAGCGTTCTATACGCTAGGAGGCTATGATGAACCGGCAGCAATTACTTGCGCTAATGATTCTACAAGCCGCACCCGTGTTTGCCTTGGCTGCGACGCCTCAGCCCGTATCCCTAGGGGCGCCGGTGTCAGATACCGAACTTTCCCAATATCGCGGCGCCCGCGATATCACCTTCAATCAGCAAAACACGGAAGGTTATCTCTATAACAATCAAGCGACCAATACCGTTTCTGGCCATAACCAAGTATCGGGTGAGGCATTTTCTGGAATGAATGGGTTTTCAACCGTTATCCAGAACTCGGGAAATAACGTCATTATCCAAAGCTCGACAATCGTCAACGTGCAAATGCAATAGGTGACCATCGTGAGAGCGCACCTGTTGGCGATTGCCTTGCTACCCTGTCTCGCCGGCGCCGTGCAGGCTGGCGGTGTATTCGTGCCAGCACTGGACGGCCTTAACGTTGCTAATGTAGAGAGCATACAAGAACGGGCATTCAGCCGCACCGTCCGTCAGCAATATGATTTCAGCTGCGGGTCTGCCGCGGTCGCCACGTTGCTCACTTATCAATATCACGATCCGATCAGTGAGCACGAGGTGTTCATGAGCATGTGGGACCTTGGGGATCAGGAAAAAATCCGGCAGGATGGTTTTTCACTTCTGGATATCAAGCGCTATCTGGACAAGCGCGGCTACGAATCAAACGGATATGAAGTGCCGCTCGAAAAATTGATGGAAAATTCAGTTCCGGCAATCATGCTGATCAATGACCATGGGTACAACCATTTTGTCGTGGTCAAGGGAATGAGCAAAGATCGCGTGTTGCTGGGAGATCCGTCAGCAGGGGCTCGGCTGGTTTCCCGTGAACGCTTCAAGGAAATACTGGTCACCCCGATTGTTTTCGTCATTACCAGTCACAGTGCACAAGCAGTATTCAACGGCCGCACCGACTGGCAAACGAAGCCCTTGGCATCGCTCGGCGCAGCGATGTCGGCCGCAAGACTGGCGCAGGAAACTGTTTTCTCCGACCGTAAGCCAGGCTTGTTTTGAGGCGGTTTGATGGCAGGAGACGAATTATGTTCACATCTTTACGTAGTTGTGGCACCGCACTGGCTCTGGCTGCTGGCACTTTGATGCTCCAGACGCCAGTGCTTGCCAGTAATGCTTTCAATGGCGTGAGCCCGGTAAGTGACCTGGCTTTGGACCACATCCGAGGAGGATTCTCGGCAGCGTATGACTACGGTCACTTGAAATTGGCAATGGACATCACGCAGGCCACCCTCATCAACGGATTCATTGGGTCGGCACAGCAATTGGCTGATGCGTCCGGAGGGGCGTTGACTGTCATGCAAAATGGGTTGAATAACGTGGTAAACCTGCCCGTTCTGAATAACGTGTCCAACAGCACAATGAACACGGTGATTCAAAACAGCATGAACAACCAGGTCATCAGCACCATCAATACGCTGAACATCACCATAACGAGTCAGGCATTGGCGCAAGCCATGGCCATGCAGTCAGTAACACAGGGAGCGTTGTTGCAGTTTTCCCGCTAGATTGCCGTGAGTACGCGCACTTCAGCGTGCCGCGCATGGAAAGAAGCCTATTACAAGAAATCGTCCAACTAAAAGCGAGCGCCCATGAATATCAAACAGGTACTGCCCAACGCCACTTTTTTGGTGCTTTTTGCTACAGCATTACCAACCTGTGCCCAGGAAGCGGCCATCACCATCCAACAACTTGAACAACAGCTCCGCGATCAGCAGAAAATGCTGGAACAAACACGTCAAAACCTTGAGCGCTTGAAAATTCGCCTGCAAGCCCCCGGCAGTGCTGCATATGGACCAGGGCCCAACGCGAATGGTGGCGGCAGGGATGCTGGACCAGACACGATCCAGGCGGGTTATGAGGGGATAGGCCCGGAACCCGTCGGAAAGGCGCCTCCCAATCCCCAGCAAGAAGAGGCCGCAAAAGTCGCTCCTATTCTCGAGCAGCCTGGCATATTGACGTCCCGCGGTCGCTTCGCTCTGGAGCCATCGCTGCAATACGACTATTCGTCGAATAACCAAGTCAACCTTATCGGTTTCAGTGTCCTGCCGGCCATTCTTGTAGGCCTGATTGACGTGCGTCAGGTTGACACGTCAACCGTGATGGCCGCAGTGAGCGCTCGCTACGGCCTGACCAACCGACTAGAGCTGAACGCGAAGCTTCCATACGTATATGCTCATCAAAGCACCATCATGCGCCCGTTGACAGAAGGGGCAACCAATGACCGCGTGTTCACCAACTCGGGGCATGGGATCGGCGATGTTCAAGTGGGCGTACGCTATCAGTTCAACGACGGCGGCCCGAACGAGCCTTACTTTATTGGGTCGCTGTCGGCTACTTTACCCACCGGGAAAGGCCCCTTTGATATCGCTTACGCACTTAACAGCACCACACCTGGTGGAGAACCCATGCCGGAAGAGCAGCCGACGGGTAGCGGTTTCTACGCATTCGATGCCGGTGTGCTGGCGATTTACCCATCTGATCCGGTTGTATTCTTCGGAGGCTTAAACTACACTTGGCGCCCATCCAAGAATGTTGACACTACCATTGGCGCCCTGAATATCGGCAAGGTGGATCCAGGCGATTCGATCAAGCTTAACTTTGGCATGGGAATGTCGCTGAATGAAAAATCGTCACTCAGCCTGGGCTATCAGCACACCTACGTCATGCCAACGAAATTTGCCGGAAACTCGGCAGCCAATTCCGAATCCATCCAGGTGGGCCAACTGCTGATCGGGTATGGGTACCAGATCACACCCAGGACCAACATCAACCTCACGTTGGGAGTAGGTGTGACGCGATACGCGCCCGATGCACAGCTGGTGCTTCGGGTCCCGATCACTTTCTAGGTTTTAACGCCGGTCGAGATCCGGCCCATTGGCGGCTCAGTATTAAACCGGCGCTAACATCTGAAGGGCGCTACGGACAGCGTACGCAGAAGACAGGGCACGCAGAATGTTGAAGTTATCTACCCAAAGAGGGGAAGGGAAGAAGTCCCAAGAGGAACCCCAGGAGCAGCTAAAGAAAAACGGCATCCGACTGCATGACAAGCCTTCGGGTGCCGTTTTCATTCCAGCCAGTGATGTGGGATTGAGTTGGCATCACCAATAAACGTGACTTTACATAATATACATTATCAGTATTAACGAGATAAGCACAGGAGGTCGAGATGCGGCTACCAAGTTCGGCCGCGTTGCCGCGTCCGCCGAACGACGGAATTGCCAAGGACATGCCGGCGGCGCTGGTTTCGCCTCTTGGCGGGGATTACAATTGCCGCTTGATCAAAGCCTTACGGAATTTCAAGTGAGAAAAGTAGTCAGTGGAAAACTTCATGGCCTGCATGTAACCGGTGCGGATCTCGACTATCACGGGTCCATCACCCTGGATCCGGATCATTGCGAGGCGGCGGGTATCCTGCCGATGGAGTTTGTGGAGATCTGGAACAAGAATTCAGGCGCACGCATCAGTACTTATGTGATTTACGGCGAACGCGGTTCGCGCTGCTGCATTTTAAATGGCGCAGCGGCACGCACCTGCCAGCGCGGCGATGAGGTGATCATTGCCAACTCGGTGTATGTGAACGAAAGCGAGCTGGTCAACATCAAGCCGTCTATTCTTACATTCAATGCGGACAATTCCGTGCGCGAGCGGCTGGGCTACAGCGTCGGCCGTGATAATCAGGGCCGGCTGACATTCGATATCGTCAAGCTCGATTAAGGCGTACGCGGGCATGCCGATCGCCATACTTGCCATTGCGCTGGGCGCCTCGCTGGGTGCTTTGCTGCGCTGGGTGCTCGGCATTGCACTCAATGCGCTGTGGCCGATGCTGCCGCTGGGCACGCTGGCAGCCAACCTGCTGGGCGGCTTATTGGTGGGTATTGTTTTCGAATCGCTCAGCGTGTATTCGGGCCTGGCGCCGAGCTGGCGGCTGTTTGCCATTACGGGCTTTCTTGGCGGGCTCACTACGTTTTCGACGTTTTCGCTCGAGATCAGCACACTGCTGCTGGGCCGTCATTATTTGACTGCGGCGCTGTCGATCGGCCTGCATGTGGTGGGCTCGATCGGGCTGACGATTGCAGGGATCGCGTTGGTGCAATATCTGGCCAACCGTTGAGCCCGCAGCTGCAGCGCTGCCGGCGTGGGCCGCGCCAGGCGCCGGGCGTACCCCGCAGTCCATCATGGTTTACGCCACCCGTCCCGTCCCGTACTGTCCTGTTCCTGCGCCCTGCTCTGCGGCGCGCGCCATCCCTCCCCTCCTTTTGCAATGCTGGCCACGCTTTGCTGCACGCGCGGATCGCTGAAGAATGCGTGGACAGGCACTGGCAAGGTGCGCCGCCAGTCAGGATGCGGTTCACCAGTCGCTGGCGAATTGGCTGAGTGTGCCGCGCGCGGCAGATTGGGTTGCTCGATGACGCCGAGCAAGTCTTCCGCAGGGAAGATTGCCAGCGGCGCGGGCGTCGCGGCGACAAAGGCCAGCACCTGCTGGCGCGGAGCGCTGTTCATTTCCCCCATGCCTGTACTGGTGGGTTGAGCCCCCTGAGCCTGAACGTAATTGCCGCTCAAACCAGACTGCTGCCCGCCGATTGTGGCGCCAAAGCGTTCCAGCGTTGCGCACAGTGCGGCTTTGGCTTTGTCGCGCATGGCAAGCTCCCCTTCCGCCTGGTCTTGGTTCAACTGTCCTAACGCCTTGCGCCAAGTGATGTCGCGCGCTGCCCACCAACCTTCAATAGTGGGCAGATCGTGGGTGGTGGTAGTGGCCATGCTCCAGTCAGGCCAGTCGTCCGGGGCCTTGAAGCGCATCCCTTCGCGCTCGAACCAGAGCACGCTGGTACCCAATATCCCCGCGTCGTGCAAGGTTTCATTGAAGCCAGTTGGCACTGTGCCCAGGTTCTCGCCGATCACCAAAGTTCGATGGCGCCAGGCTTCCAGGGCAAGCAGGCGCAGCAGATCTTGCTGCGGATACTGGAGATAGGCGCCATCCCAGGCGTCGCCATCGGCGCACACCAGCCACATGCGCACAAGCCCCATGACATGATCGATGCGCACGCCGCCGGCATGGGCCATGGCAGCGCGCAGGGTGTCGATGTATGCGCCGTAGCCGCGCCGTGTCAGCGCGCGCGGCGAGAGCGCAGTCAGGCCCCAGCGCTGGCCGAGCGGCTGGATGGGGTCGGGTGGCGCGCCGACTGATACGCCGGGCAGGATGTCTGCCTGGTGGCTCCAGGCCTGGCTGCCGCGCGGGTCTGCGCCGATCGCCAAGTCTGTGATCAGGCCGATGGGCATGCCAGCCGTGCGTGCAGCCCATTGCGCATGAGCCAGCCCACGGTCTGCGAGCCACTGCAGAAACACGTGAAAATCGATGGCCTCGCGATGGCGGTCGGCATAGATCCGTGCGGCGGCGCCTCGGGGGTCATGCAGTGCCGCAGGCCAATCGCGCCAGCCATGTTCGGGGCCTAGTGTGGTGCTGTGCGCGGCATGCAGCGCTTCGTATAACGCATGCTGTGCGAGGGTGTCGCCACCACGCCGTATAAAACAATCAAGGTCCGCGCGCTGAGCGGCGCCGGGATTTGCGGTAAAGGCGTCGAACACCTGCCGCAGTGCCACGAGCCGGCGACCGGCTTGGGCTGGCCAATCGAGCAGCGGGCCAGTCGGGCTATTGGTACCGCCGTCCGCGGCATCATACATGCGGGCGTTTGCCAAGCGGCGGGTTTCGTCGCTGCTTTCATACAGATGGTGGTTCCAGAGCGTCTGCATTGCCGCATTCTCGCCCGCGATTGTAGATGGGTCTGCGTACAAGGCATTCAGAAACAGTCGGCTCGACGGTGAGTATGGGCTATAGCGATGCGGCGCTGCGCTGAACATGGCATGCAAGGGGCTCAACAACACCGCGCTGGCGCCGGCGCGGGCCGCCAACGAAGCAAACTGCACCAGCAAGGAGAAGTCCGGCAGTTCGTTGCTTGCGCCATGGCGCAGGCTGTACATCTGGGCGGCCACACCCCACGCCCGCCCTTCCCTGCCCGCTGCCCATTCGGGCTGCTGCGGAATTCGCGGGCACTGCGGCGGACATACGGCAAGATTCACGCGAGTGTCTCCAAGAAAGAGAGTGTGATAGCCCGGTGTACCGATGGGAGGCAGCTGTAT
This sequence comes from Pusillimonas sp. TS35, assembly GCF_009857885.1. GTDB lineage: Bacteria > Pseudomonadota > Gammaproteobacteria > Burkholderiales > Burkholderiaceae_B > Allopusillimonas > Allopusillimonas lactea. The sequence goes on from NZ_WWER01000001.1 coordinate 692,119, forward strand.
GTGACCAGGCGCTCGCGCTTCGGCCAGTCCATCCGCGGCCATGCCCGATTCCAGTTCGATGCGATATGCGCGCGAGCCTTGCCACGGCAGGCGTAGCGGCTCATCGGTCCGCAGGATCCACAGCGGCCGCGTGGCGGGATCGGCATAAGCGTTTTGTTCCGTGCGCAACATGGCCAGGCTATCAGCGGCCTGCGCCGCTGTTGCGCAGGGAAGCGCCATGGCGTCAAGCAACTGTCGCACGGTCTGCGGACTGGCCTCGCGCGTGGCGCCGGTGTAGTCGATCCATACGCGCTGCAGCCCGGCGGCCTCCGCGAGTGACTGCAACTCGGGTGGCATACTCATTCAGGGCCTCTCGCCGGAGTTGTCCATATCGCGCCCGGCTGACAGCGTGCCTGCCAGCAGCACAATGCTGTGCGCGGCGACTTTGACGCTCTCGCGCACTGGGCGTTCGCACCGGTCAGCCGGCACGTTGCTGTCCAGTACCGTGCACAGCACGCATGGCGACGCAGGCAACACGAAATCTATCGCAAGAGCGCTGGCATTCAGCAGCAGGAAGGTGACGTCAATGTCGTTGTTGACCAGCGTAGCCGCGCGCCGCAGCCCGAGCACCCGCCCTTCGTGGTACTCCCAGGCGGCGCGCGACATCTCCTTGGCGTCCATGTCGTACCAGGCAATGCGGCGCAAGCCGGGCGCCAGTTCAATGTCGCCATCGCGAAAGCGGGCCAGCCGTACGGAAGGATGGCGCCGGCGCAGTTCGGTCAGCTGCGCGACATAATCGGTCAGTTCGCGCCCCGCCGGTGTGTCGGCCAGATGCCAGTCCAGCCATGATGTGGGGTTATCCTGGCAATAAGCATTGTTGTTGCCCGACTGAGTGTTGCCAAACTCGTCGCCTGCCAGCAGCATAGGGGTGCCGCAGGATAGAAACACTGTGCCCAGCATAGCCCGCAACACGCTGCCGCGCACACGCTCGATGGAGGGCTCGGTGCTGTGGCCTTCGCGGCCCCAGTTGCAGCTGTGGTTCTCGTTCTGGCCGTCGGCATTGTTGTCGCCATTCGCTTCATTATGCTTGTGGTTGTATGACACCACGTCGCGCGCGGTAAACCCATCATGTGCGGCAAGGTAATTGATGGATGCCCACGGCCTGCGGTGACGGCGGTCGAACAGCGCGGGCGAGCCCAGCAGCCAGTCTGCAATATCGCCGCGCAACCCGGCTTCGCCTTTCCAGAAACGGCGGATGCCGTCGCGGAATTGGTCATTCCATTCTGCGAAACCTGGGGGGTGATTGCCTAACTGGTAACCATCGGGGCCGGGATCCCAGGGCTCAACAATCAGCTTCAGGCGTGCCAGCACCGGATCCTGGATGATGGCATCGAAAAAACCCGCGCCAGGGTCGAAACCCGTGCCTTCTCGGCCCAGCGTCACACCCAGATCGAAGCGGAAACCATCGATGCGATAGCTTTGCGCCCAGTAGCGCAGCGAGTCCATCACCATTTGCAGTACACGCGGGTGTGAAAGGTTGAGCGTGTTGCCGCAGCCGGTATCGTTGACGTAATAGCGTTCGTCGCCAGGCGGGAGACGGTAGTAGCTGGCATTGTCCAGTCCGCGCCAGGATAACGTCGGGCCTAGCTCGTTGCCCTCGCAGGTATGGTTGTAGACCACATCCAGGATGACCTCGATTCCGGCGTCCTGCAGGCGCCGTATCGCCATGCGCAGGTCGTTGGTTCGGCCGTTGGCCAGATAGCTCGGTTCGGGCGCGAAGAACCCCAGAGTGTTGTAGCCCCAGTAGTTGCGCAGGCCGCGCTGCGCCAGAAAATGGTCGGTCAGGAAGGCATGCACGGGCAGCAGTTCGATGGCGGTGACACCCAGTTTGTGCAGATGGTCGATAAAGCGAGGATGGGCGAGTGCTTCGCTGGTGCCGCGCCATTCTGGGCGTACGGATTCGCGCAGCATGGATGCGCCCCGCAGGTGGACTTCGTAGATAACGCTGCGATCCCATGGGGTGGCGGCGCGTGAAGCCGCACCCCAGGTAAAACCGTCACCAGCGACCACGCATTTGGGCACACACAGCACGGAATCTCGCCTGTCCAGGCTCAGGTCTGCCTTGGCGTGACCGACACGGTAGCCGAATATCGCATCAGACCAGCGCACAGCGCCGTCCAGTTTTCGGGCGTAAGGGTCGAGCAGCAACTTCTGCGGATTGAAGCGGTGGCCGTTCTGCGGATCATAAGGGCCGTAGGCGCGATAGCCATACAGCAGCCCGGGCTCGGCGCCGGGCAAATAGCCGTGCCAGATCTCATCTGTGCATTCGGGCAGTGTGTAGCGCCGCGTTTCCTTGCGCCCGCGCGCGTCGAATATGCAAAGATCGATGCGGGTGGCGTTGGCTGAAAACACGGCAAAGTTGACCCCCAGTCCATCGCTGGTGGCACCCAACGGGTATGGCAGCCCCGGCGATAGTATGTCTGCGAATGACTGCCTCATGGCGCTACTCCTGCGCCGCCAGTACCAGCGTGGCCAGCGGCGGCAGCGTCAGCACGAGCGAATGCGGGCGGCCATGCGACGGATACGGTAGTGCCGCAGCGCCACCGGCATTGCCGGTATTGGTTCCGCCGTAGCAATGGGCGTCCGTGTTCAAGAGTTCGCGCCAGTATCCGCCGCGCGGCACGCCTACGCGATAAGCCTGCCGGACTATGGGTGTGAAGTTGCTGAGAGTCAGCAGCATCTGGCCTCCGTGAATGCGCAGAAATGCAAACACGCTGTTCTGTGTATCATCGCCAACGATCCACTGGAAGCCTTCAGGCAGCGTGTCGCTTGCGTGCAGGGCCGGCATCGTTCGATAAATCTGGTTCAGGTCGGCCACCAGGCGCCGCATGCCGCGATGCGGGTTCCCACTCAGCGCGTCTTCGGTGTGACCGGCCTGATGTACCGGCATCGCATCGCTGCGCTGGACGTCTCGCACGGCAGGCTGGGCGGGCTCATCCAGGAGCGCCCAGTCCAGGCAAGCATCGTGATTCCATTCCTTCCATTGGGCAAATTCTCCGCCCATGAACAACAACTTTTTGCCTGGGTGCATCCACATGAAGCCCAAGTAGGCGCGCAGGCTGGCAAAGCGCTGCCACGTGTCGCCCGGCATTTTTCCAAGAAGCGAGCCTTTTCCGTGAACGACCTCATCGTGCGACAGCGGCAGGATGAAGTGCTCGGACCAGGCATACGTCAAGCCGAAGCTGATGTCGCCATGATGATGGCGCCGGTACGCCGGATCGCGCCGCATATAGCGCAAAGTGTCGTGCATCCAGCCCATATTCCATTTGTAGTCGAAGCCCAGACCTCCGTCGCTTGCCGGCGCGGTGACGCTTGGCCAGGCGGTGGACTCTTCGGCGATCATCACAGCGCCCGGACAATACGCATGAACGCGGGCATTCAGGGTGCGCAGGAAATCGATAGCCTCCAGATTCTCGCGGCCGCCGTGCTGATTCGGGATCCATTCACCGGGCGCGCGACTGTAGTCCAGATACAGCATGGACGCTACCGCGTCCACCCGCAAACCATCCACGTGATAACGCGTCAACCATTCCAGCGCGCTACCGAGCAGGAACTCGCGTACTTCGTGCCGACCGTAGTTATAGATGAGTGTGTTCCAATCGGGATGGCGGCCTTGCCGCGGATCCTCGTGCTCATAAAGTGCCGTCCCGTCAAAGCGCGCCATGCCGTGCAAGTCGCCGGGAAAATGCGCCGGTACCCAGTCCAGGATGACGCCCAGCCCGGCGGCATGGCAGGCATCCACAAAGGCAGCGAATTGGATGGGTGTGCCGTAACGGGCCGATGGCGCATACATGCCCAGCGGCTGGTAACCCCACGATCCGCCGAAGGGGTGCTCCATGATGGGCAGTAGTTCGATGTGGGTGAAACCCATCTCGCGCACACTGTTGATCAGCGCAGGTCCCAACGTTTCCCACACACGGCCCAGCTCGGCATGACGCCAGGAAGCCGGGTGGACTTCATAGATGGACATGGCGGCGTCAGGCCCCTGCCGTGCCCCGCGCTGCGCCATCCACGCCGTATCTGTCCATGCCAAGGGTGTGGGATCGGGGATGATCGAGGCTGTGGCGGGTGGTAATTCGGCCTGGCGTGCGCAGGGGTCGGCCTTGAGCGGCAGCAGCGCGCCTTGTCTGTCGCGAATGGCGTACTTGTAGCAAGCGCCTGGCCACGCACCCGGCACAAACTCAGTCCAGACCCCTGTGTCAGCATCTCGCCGCATCGGATTGCGGTCGGCATCCCAGCCATTGAAATCTCCCACCACGGCAACCGAGCTGGCATTGGGCGCCCATACCGCGAAATGCGCACCAGCCTGCCCCGCATGCACGTCCACATGGGCGCCGAGCTGATGGGTGGAGGCGCCGCTGGTCTGCGGCCCTGCGAATCCGGATTCCCACATAGGCCGCACGATCAGGCTCGCAGCGTCGCGTCCAGCGTGATGGTGGCGTTGAAAAGCTTGGAGACCGGGCAACCCGACTTGGCTTGGTCAGCGATACGGGCAAACGTTGCCTGGTCGGTACCCGGCACGATTGCCGTGGTGCTGAGATGACTGCGCGTGATGGCGTAGCCATCGCCCACCTTGTCCAGCGTTACGGCGGCTGTCGTGCTGATCTCTTCCGGCTTGAGCCCTGCCTCGCCCAGCATGAGGGAAAGCGCCATCGAAAAGCATGCGGCATGTGCGGCGGCGATGAGTTCTTCAGGGTTGGTTCCGGGGCCGCCATTCTCGAACCGGCCTTTGACGCCGTAAGCGGCGTTGCTGAGCGCGCCGGTCGCCGTTGATATCGATCCGCCGCCATCCTTGAACCCGCCTTTCCAGACAGCCGATGCTTTCTTGGTGATCATGGCATGCTCCTTCGTGTGAGACGATGTGTTGCCTTCCTCCCGCCATATGCGGCGAATGGAACAGCGAACACTGCAGCAAGAAGCGTGCCTGCGCGTCAGAGGGGGCTTGCTGCGCGTATCATGCCACCGGCCACTGTCTGGTGGCTGGCTTCGTCGATCAGAATAAAGGCGCCGCTCGCCGGCAGGCTCGCATAGCAGTCCACAGGCAGTGCGTCCCGTGTGCGCAGCGCCACGCAGCCAATATCGTTCATGGACAGCGTGGCACCGTCGGATGCGGGCGCCTCCGCGAGCTGCATCAGGTCGCGTCGCGTCAATACCCGCTCGATCTTGGCGCTGCTCAGGCGGGCGCCATGCTTGATCAGATATTTGCGCGCGGGGCTGAGCGTGCGGCTGTCCAGCCAGCACATGTCTGCCACCAGGCGCCGCGCAATGATGGGTGCGTGGCTTTCATGCGAAAACCAGTCGCCGCGAGAAACGTCGATCTCCTGCGCCAGTTCGACCGTAACGGGGGTGCCAGCGATGGCCCTTTGCACTGGCCCGGCCGGTGTATGCAAGGACTTGACAATGGCTGCCGCACCTGACGGTTGGGCCACGACCGTATCGCCCACCTTCAGTGTGCCGCTGGCGATCTGCCCCGCGTAGGCGCGCAGCCCGTCCGTGCGGCTGCCGTTGTGTCGCATCACCCATTGCACCGGCATGCGTAGTGGCTCGCTGGCACGGTCCTCGCCGGTGTCCAGCGCTTCAAGATGCGAGAGCAGCGTGGGGCCGCGATACCAAGGCATGCGGCCCGATGCCCGGACGACGTTGTCGCCCAGCAGCGCCGAAACCGGTATGGCCGTGAAATCGCCGATGCCAAGCTGGTTGGCCAAGTCCGCATAGGCGCTTTCAATACGCCTGAACACATCCTCGCGCCAGTCCAGCAGGTCGAGTTTGTTGACGGCGACGATCAGATGCCGTACGCCGAGCAGGTGTGCAAGAGTGCTGTGCCGCACGGTCTGCACCAGCAGACGGCCATCGGCCGCCTTGACAGCGTCGATAAGGATGATGGCGGCATGTGCTGTGCTCGCCCCCGTCACCATGTTGCGCGTGTACTGCTCATGGCCTGGTGCATCGGCCACGATGAATTTGCGCGCCGGCGTGGCAAAGTAGCGATAGGCTACATCTATGGTAATGCCTTGCTCGCGCTCGTCTTCCAGGCCGTCGGTCAGCATCGCCAGGTTGACATTCTCATCGTCGGGGCGGCGATGGCGGGTTTTTTCCAGCGCCCGCAACTGGTCGCTGAACACCGTTTTGCTGTCGTACAGCAGGCGGCCGATCAGTGTGGATTTTCCATCGTCGACGGAGCCAGCAGTGATGAAGCGCAGCACGCCATGCGCCGCCGCGGGAAGTAACTGGTCGTTGATCGCGTTCATGGGTAGTACCTGTGGTCCTGAAGTTTAGAAATAGCCATTCTTCTTGCGGCGCTCCATCGAGGCCTCGGAGGCCTGGTCGTCCATGCGTGTGGCGCCGCGCTCGGTGACCGTGGCCACCGCCGTTTCGGCAATGATGTGATGGGCCGTGGCGGCCTTGGAAGCCACTGGGCAGGTGCACGAAATATCGCCGACGGTGCGAAAGCGCACCGACACGTGTTCGACGGTATCGCCCTCGCCTGCCGGTGTGAGCGCTGTCACGGGCATCAGCAGGCCGCGCCGCCGCACAATGGGCCGCATATGTGCGTAATAGATACTGGGCAAGGCGATGTTTTCGCGCTGTATGTATTGCCATACATCCATTTCGGTCCAGTTCGAAATGGGGAACACGCGCATATTCTCGCCAGCATGCACACGGGTGTTGTACAGGTTCCATAGCTCGGGCCGCTGGGATTTTGGGTCCCATTTGCCGAACTCGTCGCGGAAGGAAAAAATACGTTCCTTGGCACGGGCTTTCTCCTCATCACGCCGCGCGCCGCCGATGCAGGCATCGAAGCCGAATTCTTCGATGGCTTCAAGCAGCGTGACGGCCTGCGCGGCATTGCGCGAATCATTTTCCCTGCGCAGCACTACCGAACCGCGACGGATGGAATCCTCGACGCTGCGCACGATCAGCGTTTCTCCCAGTTCGGCGGCGCGCTGGTCGCGAAAAGCGATTACCTCGTCGTAATTGTGGCCGGTGTCGATGTGCAGGAGTGGAAAAGGAAAACGCCCCGGCCGAAAGGCCTTTTCCGCCAGCCGCAGCAGCACGCAGGAATCCTTGCCGCCCGAGAAGAGCAGCGCGGGCCGCGTGCACTCTGCCGCGACTTCTCGCAGGATATGGATGGCTTCGGCTTCGAGCCACCCAAGATGGTTGTCGTCGATGTGTGTGGCGGTGGCAAGTGTGTCGGCTTCAGGTGCAAAGGTTGCGGTCATAGTGTTTGCCTGTATGAATGCGTAGATGTCATTGCGTGCGCATCGTTGCGCACGCCTGGCTGCGCGCCAGCGTGGCCAAGCGTGCGGTCGGGATAGAGCGGTTTCACGGCCTCGCTCCAGCGCTCACGCGCGGCGCCTGCGTCCGCAGGTTGCCGGCGTGCAGGCCGCACTCGCGGCTGTCGGCGTTCTCCCACCACCAGCGGCCCGCACGCAGGTCCTCGCCGGGCTTGACGGCGCGCGTGCAAGGTTCACACCCAATGGAGGGATAGCCCTTGTCATGCAAGGGGTTGTAGGGGATGCCGAAGTGCCTGATTACTTCCCATACGTCTTCATGCCCCCAGCCTGCCAGCGGATTGAACTTGGGCAGCCCGGTCAATGGATCCGTCTCGTGCTCGTCAAGCGCCCCGCGTGTGGCTGACTGCTCGCGGCGCTGCCCCGTGATCCATGCATCGCGGCCGGCCAGCGCACGCCGCAGTGGCTCAATCTTGCGCAGTTGACAGCACGCCTTGCGCAGCGCCACGCTTTCATAAAAAGCAAAAGCGCCATGCTCGGCCACATGGTTGGCTACGGCAGGGGCGTCCGGCTGCCACACTTCGATATCCTTGCCGTAATGGCCTCGGATGGTGTCGATCAGCGCCAACGTTTCCGGATGCAGTCTGCCCGTGTCCAGTGTGAACAGCGCAATTGGCAGTCGCGCATCAAAGATGGCGTGCGTGAGCACCATGTCTTCCGCAGCCAGCGACGATGCCAATGCGGCGCGCGGGTACTGGCCCGCGATGTCGCTCAATTGCGCGCGCAGCGTCTGCCACAGGCCTTGTGTCGTGTCTTTCATGCCGCGGCCTCCGTCGATGTAGGCGTTGCAAAAATACGCATGCGGCGCGGCAGCGCATACAGCGTATCGCCCTCGCGCAACGCTAGTTCGCGAAAGCGATATTCAGGCAGATGTGCCTCGATGATCTTGCCCGAGGCCGCATGTGCCAGTTCCAGCCATGCGCCGGATGCCGCCACGTATGCGTGATTTAGCCGCACAGGTACGGCATCGCCGCCCTTCCCCAGCGGCGTGCGCGCCAGCTCGACATCGTGCGGTCGTACATAGGCCGTGGCTGTCGTCGCATCAAAGCCTGCATGGGCGGGAGCGGCCAGCCGCAGCCCGTCCGCATGCAACACACCCGCCACGAGGCGGCCGTTGAACTGGTTCACCTCACCCAGAAATCCATACACAAAAGGCGATGCCGGGGCCTCCCAAACGGCTTGCGGCGTACCCACCTGCTCGATGCGACCGCCATTCATCAGAACAATTCGATCAGCCACCTCCAGCGCTTCTTCCTGGTCATGCGTCACAAACACGCTGGCGACATCGAGCTCGTCGTGCAGGCGGCGCAGCCAGCGCCGCAGCGCCTTGCGTACTTTGGCGTCAAGCGCGCCAAATGGCTCGTCCAGCAGCAATACACGCGGTTCGACCGCGAGTGCGCGCGCCAGGGCAATACGCTGGCACTGCCCGCCCGACAACTGCGAAGGATAATGGTCAGCCAGCCAGTCCAACTGCACCAGGTCCAACAGCGCATGCACTTTTTCGTGAATCACGGCTTCGGGCAAGCGCCGCGCCCGTGGTCGCGCACGCAGGCCGAAGGCCACGTTTTCAAAGACAGTCATGTGTCGAAACAAAGCATAGTGCTGGAACACGAAACCCACCTGGCGCTCGCGCACGTCTACACGCGTAGCATCTTCACCCTCGAACCGCACACTGCCTGTATCGGGCCGCTCCAGGCCTGCGATGATACGCAGCAGTGTGGTCTTGCCGCAGCCCGAGGGCCCCAGCAATGCCACCAGCTCGCCGCGTTCGATATGCAGCGATACATCGTCCAGCGCCTGAAACCCGCCGAACGCCCGTGATACGTGACTGACTTCAATACTCATGCAACACTCCGGTGCTGAACCCAGCGCTTGAGCGCCAGCGTGGCCAGTGCCAGGAAGGCAAGCAGCGAGGCCACCGCGAACGCCGCCGAGAACATGTACTCGTTGTAAAGAATTTCGATATGCAGGGTCATGGTGTTGGTCATCCCTCGTATATGGCCCGATACCATGGACACGGCACCGAATTCGCCAATGGCGCGTGCGTTGGCCAGGATTGCGCCATACAGCAGGCCCCAACGCACTTTGGGCAGCGTGATGCGGCGAAAAATCACCCAGCCGCTGGCGCCCAAGGTAAGCGCCGCATGCTCCTCGTCGCTGCCTTGCGCCTGCATCAGCGGGATCAGCGTGCGTGCCACAAAAGGAAGGGTGACAAACAACGTGGCCAGTACAACGCCAGGCACGGCGTAGATGATGGCTGCATCGGCATCGCGCAGCCAGTCACCAAACCAACCCTGGCGGCCAAACAGCAACACGAACACCAGGCCAGCCACTACAGGCGACACCGTGAACGGCAGGTCAATGAGGGTGATCAGCCAGCGCTGGCCGCGAAAACGGAACCTTGTAATAGCCCAGGCCGCCGCCAGCCCGAAAACAATGTTCAGCGGCAAGGAGACGGCTGCCACCAACAAGGTCAGCCTGATGGCCGCCCACGCGTCAGGATCGGTGATTGCTTGTAGGTAAACATCGACGCCCCGCCGGAAGGCTTCGACGAATACCACGCCCAGTGGTGCCATCAGGAAGATGGTTAGAAACGCGAAGGCGGTAACGATAAGCAGCGCACGCATCCAGCGTGGCTCGGTAAGGTGCTGGGCATCACGCCCAGCAAGCGGGGCTTGCGTATGCGGCGCGCGGGCGGCGGCTGTGGCGACAACTGTGCTGTTCATTTACGCGCCTCCCGAGGCCGTCGGTGTTGGCGCGCTTGCAGCGTATTGATGGCAAGCAACAGCAAAAACGAAAACACTAGCATGGTGGTGGCGATGGCCGCCGCGCCTTCATAGTCGTATTGCTCCAGTTTGGAGACGATGAGCAGCGGCGCGATCTCCGACACCATGGGCTGATTGCCAGCGATGAAAATGACCGAGCCATATTCACCAATGCCGCGTGCAAAGGCCAGTGCAAAGCCGGTAAGTATGGCCGGGCGCACGGCGGGCAATATCACGTTGACGACGATGCGCAGCCTGTCCGCGCCTAGGCTGGCCGCAGCTTCTTCCAAGTCGCGTTCCAGGTCCGCCAGCACCGGCTGCACTGTGCGCACAACAAACGGCAAGCCGATAAAGATAAGCGCCACCACAATCCCCGAGGGCGTATAGGCCACCTTCCAGTCCAACGCCTGCTCCAGCAGGCCGCCAAACCAGCCATTACCGGCGTATAGCGTGGCAAGCGCAATGCCCGCCACCGCTGTCGGCAGGGCGAAAGGCAGATCGATCAGGGCATCCGCGATGGCGCGCCCCGGAAACCGATAGCGCACCAATACCCAGGCCACCACGACGCCGAATGCTGTATTGATGAGCGCAGCAATCAGCGCCGACAAAAAGGTGATGCGATACGACGCGAGCACACGGGGCGCCGTGGCAGCGGCCCAGAATGCATCCCATCCCATGTCGGACGCGCGCAGCGGCAAGGTGCTGAGCGGTATCAGGATCAACAAGCTGAGGTAGCAAACTGTGAAGCCCATGCTCAAGCCAAAACCCGGAAGGACACCGGCCCGGCCGCCGTGCGAGGACGCGGGCCCGCGTGCCCTTCCGCCGATGCGGCGCACCGCATCTGGGCCTGTACTCCGACTTGTTGTGTTGGTCGTCATATCTGTCATTGCTGCATATAGATCTGGTCGAAGGTGCCACCGTCGGCAAAATGCGCGCGATGCGCAGCCTGCCATCCACCAAACAGCGTGTTGACGTCGAACAACCGCAGCGTCGGAAACTGTGTCTTGTACTTCGCGGCCACTGTGCTGTCTGTGGGGCGATAGCCATTGCGGGCAATGATCTCTTGCGCCTGCGGGGTATACAGAAACGCGAGATACGAATGCGCAGCCCGCGCGTTGCCGCGTCGGCGCACGATGTCATCCACCACCGCCACAGTCGGCTCAGCGCGTATGGATACAGAGGGGATAACGATATCGAACTTGCCCGCGCCCAGCTCTTCGCGAGCTAGCAGCGCTTCGTTTTCCCAGGCCAGCAGTACATCGCCCTGCCCTCGCTCCACAAATGTCGTCGTGGCGCCGCGTGCCCCGCTGTCCAGCACTGGTACGTGGCGAAACAGCTCGCGCACGTACGCCTCGGCCTGCCGTTGGTCGCCCGCGGCACGCTCTAACGCGTAACCCCAGGCCGCCAGATAATTCCATCGTGCGCCGCCGGATGTCTTCGGATTGGGCGTGATGACTTGAACGCCAGGCTTGATCAAGTCTCCCCAGTCATGAATACCCTTGGGGTTGCCTTTGCGCACCAGGAACACAATCGTTGACGTATAGGGCGCGCTATTGCGGGGCAATCTCGCTTGCCATTCGCGATCGATCAGGCCTTGCGATGCAATCGCGTCGATATCATAGGCAAGCGCCAGCGTCACCACGTCGGCCCTCAGGCCTTCGATGACGGAGCGCGCCTGCGCGCCAGACCCGCCATGTGATTGCCTGATGTGCAGCATGGTGCCCGTGTCCTCGCGGTAGCGAGTAATAAAGGCCGCGTTGATGTCTCGATAGAGTCCGCGCGTGGGGTCGTACGATACGTTGAGCAAAGTCTGCGCCTGCTGGGCGTGCGCGGATGCGATAGGCGCAATGGCCGCCGCGAGTGCGAATGCACGAAACAATAATGCGTAGCGCCCCATCCTGATCTGCATGATGACTCCGTGTTGCATGATGGCTGTCATCTTGCCTGTGCTCGGCATTGAACGGAACTACAGGTTTTTCGATTGCTTATGTCTGCGCTCTATATACCCGGCGGGCGATGCGGCATACACGCCGCCGCGTGTCGTATACAAAGACATGGCAAGCACCTCAGGCATGAGGGTTGCCTGCCGCTGCACATACATCGGCACAGCAGGCGGCGGATGCGTTCAGGATGCATCTTGCATTAAGGCCTCCTCAACGTTATGTTATTGATCATCCAGACTACGGTCACCCATGCACGGCGCACAGGGGCACTTCGATGAAATACGTCGATTACTACCATGTCCTGGGCGTCCCCCGGGACGCCAGCCAGGCCGATATCAAGAAGGCCTATCGCAGTCTTGCCCACAAGTATCATCCGGACGTCTCCAACGATGCAGATGCCGAAGCCAGGTTCAAACAGGTGGCCGAGGCTTATGCCACACTTAAAGACCCCGAAAAACGCGCGGCATACGACAAGCTCGGCCAGCATGCCGAAGGCGAGGATTTCGTACCGCCGCATGCCTGGCAACGCGATTTCACCGGCGGCGACGGCGCATTTCGAGATGGTGGCTTTGGCGATTTTTCAGAAATGGATCTGGCCGACCTAATAGCCGCATTCGCTGCCGCCCAGCGCCAGGAGCACATGCATCGCGCCCGACGGCCTGTACGCGGTGAAGACTACGAAATCGCCGTCCCAGTTACGCTGGAACAGATTTACGATGGCACCGAAACCGAGTTCACAGTAAACCTCCCGGGCCTGGACGAGCATGGCAGGCCCCACCATGCGTCGCGCACCTACCGCGTGCGCATCCCCAAGGGCGCGGGCGACGGCCAGCGTCTGCGCCTGCCCGGCAAAGGCGGCAGCGGCCGTAATGGCGGTGGGGCCGGCGACTTGTACCTGGTCATGAAACTGCAGCCGCACCCGCTGTATCGTGTCGATGGTCGCGACTTGTATGTTGACCTGCCGCTTACGCCCTGGGAAGCCGCGCTGGGCGCGTCGGTACAGGTGGCCACCCCCGGCGGCCCGGTCGAGCTGTCCATTCCGGGCGGCACTTCTTCGGGGCGCAAGCTGCGCCTGAGCGGGCGCGGTCTGCCCAGGGCGCCCGAAGGCAAGGCGGGCGACCTTTACGCCATCGCGCGCATCGATGTGCCTCGCACCTTGTCCGCGCGCGAGCGCGAGCTGTTCACCGCACTGTCCGCCGAATCCGCATTTACCCCGCGCGCGCAGCGCACAGGAGCCTGACATGCCTAGCTATCTGACGGAAACCGTATGGCTCAATGCCTCGGACATCTGTTCGATTGAGCACATGGTCGAGGTATCAGGGCTGAGCGAGGCCGATATCCTGGACCTTGTGGATACAGGCATTCTCCAGCCGTCCAACCAGGATCGCACTCATTATTTTTTCCATACCGAATGTGTGGTCATTGCCCGCAAGGCGCGCCGCTTGCGCGATGATTTCGAGTTGGACGCCGACGGCCTGGCGCTGGCCATGCGCCTGCTGGCGCGCGTTGACGCGCTGGAGTCCGAAGTGCATGCTCTGCGCGCTCGGCTTCTGCACAAGTCGTGACGGCGGTTCATCGTGCGCATGCAGCCTGCTGCGTGACCTGTCTTGTTCGCGTACACTGGACCGGCTGGTTCTTTGTGCTAGATCAAGAACGCTTCCTGCGCTTCGGGTTTCAATCGTACGGTTAGCCGCTGCGGTTTTCCTAACGGTTGCTCGGCGCGCCTTGTTTTTGCTTATCGGAGATCTTAAATGCTTGCAAAAATCACCTTCGCCGCTATCCTTGCCGCTGCCAGCGTGCCTGCCATGGCGGCGTGCGATATCACCATCGAAGCCAACGATGCCATGCAGTTCAACACCAAGGAAGTCACGGTCGACAAGTCGTGCAAAGAGTTCACCGTGAACCTCAAGCACGTCGGCAAGCTGCCCAAGGCCAGCATGGGCCACAACGTGGTCATCTCCAAGAAATCCGACGAGCAAGGCGTTGCCACCGACGGCATGGCTGCGGGTCTGGACAAGGACTACGTCAAACCGGGTGACGCCCGCGTCATCGCACACACGGCGGTCATCGGCGGCGGCGAAACCACCTCGGTCAAGTTCGATGTCTCCAAGCTTGAAGCCGGCCAGGAATACGCCTTTTTCTGCTCCTTCCCCGGCCACTGGGCTGTCATGACCGGCAAGCTTACACTCGCCGGCTAAGGCGGGGCGTATCGCTGTACCGCAGCCGGGCCCTGCGCCCGGCATGAAACAGGGGCGGCCCAGGCCGCCCCTGTTTCATGCGCATCCGTATCATGCGCGGTGCCGCGTCGGCATCGCCGCCGGGCCTCGCAAACACGTTTGCCCGCGCTCGTTTTTCATGGCCGGGCCGCCTCGTCAGTGCTCGGCCAGCTCATCCAGAATGGGGCAGTTGGGTCGATCATCACCATGGCAGCAATTGGCCAGGTGCTGCAGCTCGGTGCGTATGGATTGCAGTTTGCGAATGTCGGCATCCAGTTCCGTAACGTATTGCAGTGCAAGCTTTTTTACATCGGCACTATGGCGTGTGCCATCCTGCCACAGCGCCAGCAATGTGCGGATACGCTCCAGCGAAAACCCCAGGTCGCGCGCACGTTTTATGAAGCGCAATGTTTGCACATCCGTATCGCCGTACCGGCGGTAGCCTGCCTCACTGCGCTGGGCCTGATGCAATAACCCGATCTGCTCGTAATAACGGATCATCTTTGCTGATACGCCCGATGCCAGCGCCGCCTGGCCGATGTTCAGTTTCACGGATGTCTGCTGGGTCGTGGCAGAGGCCATCGGCTGCCTGTAACGCGTCATTTCTCGCTCCTTGTTACACCGCCGCTGGCGGCGCGTAACGACGCAAGCGCAGCGCATTGGTCAGCACGAATACGCTGGACAGCGCCATTGCGCCCGCAGCGAAGATCGGCGACAACAAAATGCCTGCTGCAGGGTATAGGGCGCCCGCCGCCAGAGGTATCAGCGCGGTGTTGTAGGCAAAGGCCCAGAATAGATTCTGGCGGATATTGGCCAATGTCGCGTGCGACAGATCGATGGCGTTCACGACGCCCTGCATATCGCCCGACATGAGCACCACATCCGCAGCCTCTACGGCGATGTCCGTGCCGGTGCCGATGGCGATGCCGATCTCCGCCTCAGCCAGGGCTGGCGCATCATTGATGCCATCGCCCACAAAAGCTAGTGTGCCGTAGCGTTCGCGAAGCCGCTTTACCTGCTCCACTTTGCCCTCGGGCATGACTTCCGCTACGACGTCATCAATGCCTAACTGACGTGCGATGGCATGCGCCGTACGCGCGTCATCCCCGGTGATCATCGCTACCTTCAGCCCCAACGCGTGCAGAGCGCGGACCGCTGGCGCCGCTGATGGCTTTACGGGGTCGGTGACTGTGATCAGCGCAACCAATTGGCCGTCCAGCGCGGCGTAGACCGGTGTCTTGCCTTCTTCGGAGAAGTGTTGCGCCTGTTCAGTCAGCGCAACCGCATCTTGCACCCCATTATCGTGTATGCCGCGCTGCGGGGCGCTGCCTGGCCCCAAGCCGCCCTCCCCGCCTGCGTCGACCGCCGCGCCAAAGCGGTCGATACCTATGCCCAGGCTCCGCATGTACCGAGCCGCGCCAACCTCAACGCGCACACCCTGAACGGTGGCGCGTATACCCGCGCCCACATCCGTTTCAAACGCCTGGGCGTCGGCCAACGGCAAACCTTGCTCGCGCGCGGCACGCACAATGGCCTGCGCGATCGGGTGTTCGGATCGCGTTTCAGCAGCCGCGACGAGTGCGAGGATGCGGTCCCGATCGGCGCCCGGGGCAAGCACGATGTCACCCAGCGTTGGCTTGCCTTCGGTCAGCGTGCCTGTCTTGTCGATGGCGACGACACGCGCATCGCGCAGCGATTGCAGGGCATCGCCCTTACGAATCAATACGCCAAGCTGTGCCGCACGCCCCGTGCCCACCATGATGGACGTAGGTGTGGCCAGCCCCATGGCGCAGGGGCAGGCGATAATCAACACTGCTACCGCATTGACGAGTGCAAAGCTGAGCGCAGGCGACGGGCCCCAAGCCATCCATACCAGAAAGGTCAGCGCAGCAGCCGCCATGACGGCAGGCACGAACCACAATGTGATGCGGTCCACCATCGCCTGGATAGGCAGTTTGGACGCCTGCGCCTGCTCTACCATGCGGATGATCCGCGCCAGTACGGTATCGGACCCGGTGCGGGTTGCCTGCATCGTCAACGCACCGTTCTGGTTGACGGTACCCGCCACCACCTCGGCGCCCGCTTCCTTGCGATTGGGGATGGGCTCGCCCGTGATCATCGACTCGTCCACATAGCTGCTGCCCTCAGTGACCGTGCCGTCCACCGGCACGCGTTCGCCGGGCCGCAACTGAAGCGTGTCACCCGGCCGTACGTCAGCCACCGGCAGTTCCACATAGCCGTCGTCGCGCATTACGCGCGCCGTAGCTGGCTGCAGCCGGAGCAGTCGTTTGATCGCTTCGGACGTGCGCCCCTTGGCCCGCATCTCGAGATAACGGCCGAGCAGGATCAGCGTAGCAATGACCGCCGCCGCTTCGTAGTAGACATTCACTGTCTGCGCTGGCAACAGCCCGGGCGCAAAGGTTGCCACAATGGAATAGAGATAGGCTGCGCCAGCGCCAACCGCAACCAGCGAGTTCATGTCAGGCGCGCCCCGCATCAGCGCTGGCAGCCCCGCCGTAAAGAAGCGGCGACCTGGAAACAGCAGCACTGCCGTGGTCAGCGCAAACTGCAAATACCAGTTGTTCTGGCGCCCCAGCGTGCTGTCGATAAAGTGATGGAAAGCTGGGATAAAGTGCGACCCCATCTCAAGCAGGAAGACCGGTAGGGTCAGCGCGGCAGCCAGCCACAGCGCCGCGCTCAATGCGTTCATCTCCAGGCGTTGGCGTTCGGCCAGTGCATCCATGCCGCCGGTCTCTGCTTCGAGCAGCCGGGCGTCATAGCCCGCCTTCTCGATCGCAGCAATGAGTGGCATGGCGTCCACCCCGCGCCCAACAGCCACCCTGGCCTGCTCGGTCGCCAGGTTTACGCTGGCGGACACCACGCCAGGCACAGCAGCCAGCGCCTTTTCCACGCGCATTACGCACGATGCGCAGCTCATGCCAGTAATGGCAAGATCCAGCGTCTGAGACGGCGCAGCCGCCGTTGCTGTGCCCGCACCGGAGGTGCCGGGATTGCCTGCGGCAAATGATTTATCCATAGTCATGCCAGTATCTCGATATTGTTCACGCGATACTGACAAGGATAATCCTTGACATCATGGGAAGGTCAAGCAGTCATACCCGCCGCATTCATGAAAATACGCAGCACCCAGGCCACCACACCCAGCGCTGCGACGCTCAAGGCCCAGATCAGCATCAGCCAACCCAAGCGCCGGCCCCAGCGCCGTGCGGTATTGCCCGCGTTGTGGCCGCGTTCAGTGGTAGCCCGCATCGGCGCTCACCTTGCCGCGAAAAACATAATACGACCATGCCGTGTACATCAGGATGAAGGGCACGATGAACAGGGCGCCGACCAGCGCGAAGCCCTGGCTCTGCGGCGGCCCCGCCGCCTGCCAGATAGTGATGGCGGGCGGTATGATGTACGGCCACACACTGATCCCCAGCCCACTATAGGCCAGGAACACCAGTGCCAGCGTTAGCATGAATGGCCCCGCGTGCGGTTTGGCGGCCAGGCTGCGCAGCAAAAAGTACGTGGCCAGCAGCACCAGTAGCGGCACCGGCGCGAACCAGAACAGATTGGGCAAGCTGAACCAGCGCTGCGCAATGGCAGCGTGCTCCATCGGCGTCCAGATGCTGATGGCCACGATCACCGCCAGCAGAACCAGCGTCAGCGGCCGAGCCAGACTGCGCATGCGCTCATAAAGGCTCCCTTGCGTTTTGACGATCAGCCAGGTGCAGCCAAGCAAGGCATAGCCGGCCAGCAGCCCCAGGCCGATGAACACTGAGAACGGCGTGATCCAGTCGAGCGGGCCGCCAGCATAGGCACCATTCTCCACCGGCATGCCGTGGATGAAGCCGCCCAGCGTCACTCCCTGGAAAAACGTGGCCATGATTGAGCCCGCGATGAAGGCCTTGTCCCACCAATGGCGGTGCGCTTCGTTGGCCTTGAACCTGAACTCGAAGGCGACGCCCCGGAAAATCAGACCCAGCAGCATGAAAATCAGCGGCAGCATGAAGGCATCAAGAATCACCGCATAGGCAAGCGGAAAGGCGGCCAGCAGCCCTGCCCCGCCCAGCACGAGCCATGTTTCGTTACCGTCCCACACGGGTGCCACCGTGTTCATCATGGCATCGCGGTCTTCCTTGTTCGGAAAGAATGGAAAGAGAATGCCGATGCCTAGATCGAAGCCGTCCATGACGACATACATCAGGACGCCGAACAGAATAATCACCGCCCACAGCAAAGACAGATCAATACCCATGATGTCACCTCGCAGGCCTGTGCATACCGTTGTCACGATCGGGGCCCTGGCCTGTGCCCTCGGCAGCGGTTTCGCGGGCGGCGGAAATAGGCCGGGCCGGCCGCCGCGATTCGCCGTGCTCATCGGCCACCGGTGCGGCTTCATGTGGCACCGGCCCGCGCCTGATTAATTGCAGGATGTAGCCGATGCCCGCGCCAAATACGACGAAATACACGATCACAAACAAGGCCAGTGTCAAGGCGACCTCGCCGCGGCCGTTGGGCGTGACCGCGTCGGCGGTGCGCATGACGTTATACACAATCCAGGGCTGCCGACCGACCTCGGTGGTGAACCACCCGGCGATGATGGCAATCAGGCCCGCAGGGCCCATACAGAGGGCAAAACGCAGCAGGCCGCGCCGCTCGAACAGGGTGCCCCGCCACCGCAGCCAGGCGCCCCACAGCGCTTGAGCCACCATGAGCAGGCCTAGCCCGACCATGATGCGAAAACTCCAGAACACCACGGTTGCGTTGGGCCTGTCCTCCGGCGCATAGGATTTCAATCCTGGAAACTGCCCGTCCCAGCTATGCGTCAGGATCAGGCTGCCCAGATGCGGCACGGACACGGCAAAATGGGTGGTTTCGGCCTCCATGTCGGGCCAACCAATCAACGTGAGCGGCACACCTTTGCCCTCCTCGTTCTC
Organism: Pusillimonas sp. TS35; assembly: GCF_009857885.1. GTDB lineage: Bacteria > Pseudomonadota > Gammaproteobacteria > Burkholderiales > Burkholderiaceae_B > Allopusillimonas > Allopusillimonas lactea. Next base: position 711,317 of record NZ_WWER01000001.1, read on the forward strand.
CCAGTGCGCCTCCATGGCCGCGATCTTTGCGGGTTGATACTTGAGCGTATTGAGCCCGTGCAAATCCCCCACAAAAACCTGCAGCGGCGCCACGAACAGCAGCATCCACATCGCCATGGACAGCATCTTGCGCACGGCCGTCGTGTCGTTGCCACGCAGCATATGCCAGGCGCCCGATGCGGCCACCATTAATGCCGTAGCCAGAAAGGCTGCCAACGACATATGCACCAGCCGATAGGGAAACGAAGGATTGAAGATTACTGCCAGCCAGTCTACCGGCACCGCCTGGTTGTTGATGATCTCGAAACCTGCCGGCGTCTGCATCCAGCTGTTGGAGGCCAGAATCCATGTGGCGGAGATCAGCGTGCCCAGCGCCACCATAATGGTGGAGAACAAATGCAGGCCGTGGCCAACGCGCTTCCAGCCGAACAGCATCACGCCCAGAAATCCGGCTTCCAGAAAGAACGCAGTCAGTACCTCGTAGGCCAGCAATGGGCCAGTGATGCCGCCCGCAAAACGCGAGAAGTGGCTCCAGTTGGTGCCGAACTGATAGGCCATCACAATGCCCGACACTACGCCCATACCGAAGTTCACCGCAAATATCTTGATCCAGTAATGATAAAGATCGCGATAGACAGGCTTGCCAGTGGCCAACCAACAGGCTTCGAGTACGGCCAGGTAGCTGGCCAGGCCGATGGTGATGGCGGGAAAAATGATATGGAAAGCAATGGTGAAACCAAACTGGATCCGCGCCAGCATCAGGGCGTCAAATACCATGCCGCACTCCTTGCGATCCAGCCCGGGCGACCTCGGCTGTCGAGGTGCGGGCTGCTCGATACGGCCACTGTAGCGCAGCGTGCGGACGGGCGAAAGTGACAAATTGTCCTGACTCGACGGGCATGAGGCTTGCTGGATATGGATGGCATCAAAGCGGGATGAGGGCTATAGTGAGTCTGTATGGAGCAGGTTCGGGGCATGCGTCACGCTGGTTCACAATCAGGAGGGCACTATGCTACGCAGAGTCGGCAGTTTGAAAGACTATGCCATCCAGGCTACGGATGGCGAGTTGGGCAAGATCCGCGAGATGTATTTCGACGAGGAGCAGTGGGCCGTCCGCTACTTGGTCGTGGACACGGGTAAATGGCTGACGCGGCACGAGGTCCTGATTTCGCCCTACTCGGTCGACGGTATCGATGACGAGCACGGGAAGGTGCTGGTGTCGCTCACACGCGAGCAGGTCGAAAACAGCCCTGACATCGATACCCATCAACCATTGTCCCGCCAGCTCGAAGGTGAGTTTTCCGCTTATTACGGCTATGGCCACTACTGGACCGGGCCTTACTTGTGGGGCGCCGATGGCGCGCCCGTCATGCCATTGCCGAACACGCTCACCGAGGTCGCTTCCGCTGCTGTGGCCGAGGAGTTTGGCCATGCCGCCGACACACATTTACGCAGCAGCGCTGAAGTGCACGGCTACCATATCGCCGGCACCGACGACGCGATCGGCCATGTCGCCGACTTCATCTTCGACGACGAAACCTGGGCGCTGCGCTATCTGCTGGTTGACACGCATAATTGGTGGCCAGGCGGCAAAAAGGTACTGCTCGCCCCCGAATGGATCGAGCATATCGATTGGGCCGATGCGCTGGTAAAAACACGCCTGACGCGTGAGGAAATCCGCAACAGCCCAGAGTATGTCGAAGAACTCCCCATTGCCCGCGACTACGAGAAACGCTTGCACGAGCACTACCGCCGCCAGGGCTACTGGGATGTGTAAACCCCACGGGGCCGGCGCTTGCCAGCCAGGCCCCAGGGCGTCGGCCTGTCAGGCCGACGCCTCAGCGGCGCCTGCGGGCGAGAACATTTGCTCCAGGTTGCGCCGCATGGCGTAAGCCGCGGTGGATGTGTCCATGGCCACATCGTCCCACGTCAGGCTCTGCCCCTTGCGCACCGGCCGCACCACCTTGATGCCATGCGCCAGGCCCAGTGGCAGGCCGCCCGCCGCCAGCGATATTTCGGCAGGCGTGAGTTTGCCCCACACCGTGTAGCCGCCTTCGCCATCCAGCAGCTCGCCGGGAGCGAGATCGCGTTTGGCGGTGGCCACCACATCGGCGCGCCAACACGTGGCCGCACCGGTAGGTTCGCCGCGCAGCGCCACCGAGGCCACCGACATACCCACCTCCAGGCCGATCAGGTGCCAGCGCTTGTACAGAGTGAAGTAGCGTCCGCTCGGATCCGTCTGTGCGTTGTATTCCTCGAAGCAATGCTTGATATAGTCGGTTTCGGCCTCTACTGTTACCCATACCCCCATGCGGATGTCGTAATCGATGGTGTGACCATCCCGGTGCAACGACGACACCACTTCCACCATACCCTTGCGTTCAAGAGTGCCGCCTTCGCTGCGCGGCCGCGTGACGCTGGGGATATCGGCAACGCTTGCAGGTGGATACTGCAGGCCGTTGGATGGCACATACAGGCCAGTGGCGTTGGCAATGGCAGCGCTTTCAATGGAAGGCTTGGAGCCATCCAGAAAGCTGTTGAACATTTTGGGATTCAGGCCACCGCGCTCGGCCTGCTCGGGGGTAAGGCCATAGTTGCCCCAGACCGTATCGGGCGTGGATTCGCAGAAATGCGGCAGCCATTTATGGCCGCGGCCCGCTGCCACCACCGGGAAACCGCAGGTGCGCGCCCAATCGACCAGGTCGCACACCAGGGCTGGCTGATCGCCGAAAGCCAACGAATAAACCACCCCGGCCTCGGCCGCGCGCCGGGCCAGCAGCGGGCCACAGAAGGCGTCGGCCTCGACCGTGACGTTGACCACATGCTTGCCGTTGCGAAATGCCTCCAGGCAGTGCTCGACGGCAGCCACGGGGTTGCCCGTACACTCGACCAGCACATCGAGCTCAGGCAGCGCGGCCAGCGCTTGCCAATCGTCGGTGATCCACGTGGTGCCGTCGCGCAGCGCCTGCGCGGCCGATGTGGCCGCCACGCGGGCGGGATCCCAGCCAACACGGGCCAGGTTGCGCCGCGCTGCCTCGGGAGACAGATCGGCCACGCCGACCAGATGTACCCCTGGCGTACGAGGTATCTGGGCGAGATACATGGAACCGAACTTGCCCGCGCCCACCAGGCCAATGCGCACGGGCCGGTTGTCGGCCTGCCGTTGCTGCAGTTTCAGGTACAAACTCATTGCCTCTTCCTTTGTTGATCTGGATGACGGTTTTACTGAATTGCGGTGCCGTGCTGCCGGGAAATGCCGCAGCCTGCCCCTTTGCGCGCCCGTGCAGCAACGATGCCAGGTGATGGCCTTAACGTTTGCGCCCACCCGCCACGCGGCGCCTGGCAGGCTTGCGGCGCACCGATACAGCTTCGGGGGTGCCAGACCAGCTCAGTTCGTATGCCGCATCACGCCGCACATTGCCTACCAACGCAGGGCGAAAACAGGCCAGATTGGTACCGCCGGGATGGCGCACGCTAGGGTACACGATACCGAGAGAGCCGGCCTCCAGCAAGCTTGCCGCGAGTGCTTGCGAGGCGACATAACTGCGCGTGTCGAGACAGCGGGCGTATCCCCGCGCCTGGCGGATATCGTGAAAACTGCCGCTGAAATCGGCCAACATGAGTTGGTAGCTGACGGTATCGTGAAAGTAGCCGATCTCGGCATATTCCACTGTTTTATGGAAAATGACCTCGGCCAGCGCGGTGTCGACGTCAAACGCACAGTACCAGGCGCCCCGCTGCCCGTCGTTGAAGCGGCTGCCTTCGGGCCGTGCATAGGTGAACGCACCATTGATGATCCTGAAATTGGGCACGCCGAATACCAGCTCATCGATGCCTATACCCGGCAAGGCACCGCGCTCGGCCGCCAGGCGCTGGTTGGTGGCATTGTCGAGCGCGAACAGGTCGGCGAGTTCGGTGTCGTTGTCGGCCAAGGGCGCCAGCACAGAGTCTTCTTCCGCGGCAAAACGGGAAGGCAGCAGGCGGCAGGTATCGGCTTGGCGCAGCGCCGTAAGGGGCGGCAGCCGCATGCCTAGATGCCGCCGCGACGCGCGTCAAGCAATTGGCGCAGCGTTTGCATGGCCGGCAACCCACCCTCCAGCAGGTAGCTGAGCGGCGTCTTGCCGCCGAACAGCAGGTTGCGGTTGGGCATGGAGACCCATAGGTCGGCGAGCTTGTCGCCGTACAGGATATGCAACGCCTTATAAATGCCCAACAGATAGGAGATGCGCGTCAGGCGGTCGACCTCCAGTACCCTGTCGGGGTGTTTCTTCCATTCGTAGAAGGCGCTGCTGGAAATGCCGCCAAGCAGCGTGCAGGCGTCTTCGTCCCGAAGCTTCCAGGCCTGCGCGAGTTTGAAGAAAGCCTTCAGGGCCGAATGCGAGAGGCGTTCGCGCGCAGCCTTGTCGTTCAGGTCGGGCACGACGGCTGGCTCGAAGCGGCTGAGCGGGTAAGCGTATGCGAAGCTCATCGACGACTCCTTATCTGGATTTTATTTTATCCAGAGATGGATATCTTAACCTTTTGCCGTCGACATGGCCAGTACTGGCGCTGCCCTGCCCCGCCGCTAAACAGAAAGCAGCACCACCCCGGCAACAATGATTGCGCAGCCCGCCAAGCGGGCAATCGATGCCTCTTCTTTGAGAATGAAAAAGCCGGCGATCGTCGCCAGCATCAGCGACACTTCGCGTAAAGGCGCGATCAGGCTCACTTGGCCGCCCAATTGATAGGCATAGAGCACCAGGATATAGGCCAGGGGCGACAGCACCGCGACAGCCACCGCATACTTCCATTTGCCGCGCATCTGTTCGCGCATGGCGCGCCGGCGCAACCAGGCGCGCGGCGCCAGCAGCGCTGCATTGCCGAGTGCCGACAGCCAGTCCAGAATCACTGGCGCCACCAGCAGCACTTTGACGCTATAGGCGTCGGCCACCGTATAAGCCGCAATGAACAGGCCGATAAAACCGCCCCAGCCTACGCCTATCCACGCATGCGGCGAGGCAAAACGGCGCAGCGCGCCACCGGTTGCAATGAGCAGGATGCCGGCCACCACGCAGAGTATGCCGGCCACCCCAACTGCCGTGGGCTCTTCGCCCAGCCAGATGAACGCGCCCAGGCTCGAAAGGAGCGGCCCTGTGCCGCGCGCCACAGGGTAAACCACCGACAAGTCCGCCGCCCGGTATCCCCATTGCAGGCTCAAGCTGTATCCTAGATGCAGCACGCTGGACAATGCAATGAAGAGCACCACCGGCACACTCCATGTCATCCCGTCCACCACCAGGATATACAACACCCAGGGGGCATAGAAAATCGCTGACAGCAGCCGGTAGGAAAACACAAAATCGCCCGCCGCCGCCGCTGCCTTCTTGGAGATGAGGTTCCAGGTGGCATGCAGCGCGGCCGCACAAATGACGAGCAGGAATGTTTCCAGCGTCATGCGGGCGACCCATTAACCGCCGTGGCCCACGGCCGTGACTCAGTAATCAGAGGATTTCCTGCACGACTTCTGCCGGCCGGCACAGCCGCGTGCCTTTGGGGCCGACAACGAAGGGACGATTGAGCAGTATGGGATGTTCGACGATTGCGTCCAGTAGCTGATCGTCGGTGAGCGTGGCGTCGTCCAGGTGCAGTTCTTGATAGATGGCTTCTTTGGCGCGCATGGCCTCGCGCACCGTCAGGCCTGCGTCAGCGATCAACTGGGCGATCTGTGCGCGTGAAGGCGGTGTCTTGAGGTATTCGATGATTTCGGGGCTATGGCCGTTATCCTGCAGTGTCTGTAGCACCGTGCGGGACGTACCGCAGCGAGGGTTATGATAGATTTTCGTCATTGTTGTCTTGCCGGTGTGCATCGAAGGCAAATCAGAGATTACAGAATGGCGAAACATGCGTGAAACAGGCGTGTTTCGTTGCTCATTATCTTAACGCAGTTTGCCGCACGCACCGCCGGCGCCCATCACAGAGGATTCACTGATGATCGATCTGTATTACTGGACCACGCCCAATGGGCACAAGATCACGCTTTTTCTTGAAGAGGCCGGCCTGCCGTACAGGATCGTACCGATCAATGTCGGCAAGGGCGAACAGTTCGATCCCGCCTTCCTGCGCATTTCGCCCAACAACCGTATCCCCGCGATTGTCGATCACGCACCGGCCGACGGCGGCGAGCCGTTGTCCGTCTTCGAGTCCGGCGCAATCCTGACGTACCTGGCCGAGAAAACCGGACGCTTCCTGCCCACAACCCTGCGGGGCCGCGTGCAGGCCACACAGTGGCTGTTCTGGCAAATGGGTGGCCTGGGCCCCATGGCGGGGCAGAACCATCACTTTTCCCGCTATGCGGTCGAAAAAATCCCCTATGCAATCGATCGTTATGTGCGCGAAACCAGCCGGCTCTATGGCGTGCTCAACAAGCAGCTGGATGGCCGTGAGTTCATCGCCGGCGAATATTCCATCGCCGACATAGCTTGCTATCCCTGGATAGTGCCTCACGAAAGGCAGGGCCAGGCACTGGAAGACTTTCCGCACCTGAAGCGCTGGTTCGACACCATCGCTGCGCGTCCCGCCACACAGCGCGCCTATGCGCTGGCAAGCAAAATCAACACCGCACCGTCGATCAGCGACGAGGAATCTCGCCGGATACTGTTCGGCCAGGATGCAGGGACGGTGCAATGATGAATGCGAAATCGAAAGGCGCTGCGTGTGCCGTATATAGCATGTGGCGGATCCAGACGCACGGCGGTTTCAGCGACGCGCGGACGCAATCCTTGTACGCACCGGGCGCGCTGAAACGCGGCGCTGGTGCGGCGCGGGCCCGATTCGGCCGCCTGGCGCTGGCGGGCCTGCTGGCGGCCACGCTGGCGGCCTGTGCGAGCCGGCCAGGGGATATTTCGCGCATACCGGCCCAGGTGGGCCAGGAAACCGGTAAACAGGGCGTGTTCACCCAGCCCGTCAAATGGGAAAGAACCCGGCCGGGCTGCAAGGGTGAATGCCCCTCCATAAAGGTGGATTCCATTGTCTTCCCGGGCAACGGCGAACTGACCGAGCTGGTGGACCAAGGCCTGGCCTACATGACGGGGGTGGATGCCACCGTTACCCACCCCTACGCCACCATCGCAGAGTTCGAAGACTACTTCTGGAAAACCGCCGGGCCGCGCGATTCCGTGGTGTTGGCGGCCAAAACGGTGTATCGCAACCGCACGCTTACATCAATCGAGCTGGATACCTGGCAATATCTCACCGGAATGGCGCATGGGCTATCCGCAACGCGCTACCTGAATTGGGACAACTCCGCCGGCAAGCTGCTGGCGCTTGGCGATGTGCTGCGCCCCGGTGCCCGCGACGCCTACCTTGCGGCTTTGCGCGCCGCACACCAGCGCTGGTTGGACACCAACCCCGATGCTCGCCATGACCGCGCCGCCTATGAGCGTATGTGGCCTTTCCAACCCAGCGACAACTTCGCCTTCACCGACAGCGGTCTGGTGGTGCGCTACAACGCCTACGAAATCGCACCCTATTCGGCGGGGCAGCCCGAGTTGGCCATCCCCTACAGTGAGCTGGCCGATGTCCTGAGGCCGGCGTTTTTGCCGGCGCAGGGATAGGCAGCCTGTTATGGCGAAGTCGTGACAAGCACGGTTACTGCGACAAGCACGTCTCCAATCGGAAGGAAAAATCGTACGCACACATGCTCCCCTACCGGAGAGCTGTTGCGCCTAAAGTGCTCTCATTCGCCCGCGCCGGCTATGGCGTTGAGGGCTTGTTGAAGCGATCCAGGTCGAAGTAGCGCGATGTACCCTGCTTTGCGGACGGTGCCGCTGCAGGGGGCGCGGGCGGTTGCGGCGGTGTCGCGCGCGGCATATCGGGCGGCAGGGTGTCGACACCAGGGATGCCGAATGCGCCCGGCGCGCCAGCCTGGGCGGGCGTGTTCGTCGCGTTGTTGGCACCGACGCCGCCTTCATTGACGCTGGCACTGCCAACGCCAAACGTTTCTGGTTGGTCAGCCGCCACGCGCTTGGCACTGCGATCGGCCTGCACCCGGGCGGACAGATCGTCCAGCTTTTTCGCCAACCCGTCATGCTTCTTGAGCCGGGCCCAGTCTGCGGCATCCATTTTCTGCAGGTTCTGCATGGTCGCGTCAGCGCCGTGGTCGAGGAGGTAGCGCACCACATCCTCGCTGCCTGCGCGCGCGGCCATCATTAGTGCGGTGGTGCCGTCGGGCCCCGGCGCGTTCACAATGGCTTTGTTGGCGATCAGCATTTTCACGGTTTCAAGCTGGCCGGTCGACGCCGCGTATTGCAAGGGTGTCCACCCCAGCCGGTTTACCTGTGCGCCCCGGTGAATGAGTGCGCGGGCGCGCTCGGTCTGCCCCACGACCGCCAGGTACATAAGCGGCGTTTCACGGTTCTTGTTGATGGCGTTGAGCGATGTGCGGCGGTCTGCGGCAAGCACATCGAAAACCTTCCAAGCGCTACTGCGGATCGCCAGCATGATACCCGGCTGGCCGTCGGGGCTGACCGCATTGGGATCTGCGCCCTGACGCAACGCCTCTTCGACCTTTGCGGCCCTGTCGTTGGCGATGTCCACCCACCAGCTTTGCGGCACCGCCGCCTGGGCGGCGATGGTCAACAACATGGCGGCGGCGAAGGCCAGGAATCGACTCAATAAGCTGCGCATATGTTTATGTGTATAAATCGTTAAAAATCAAGTTGATAGAGTATTTATATAAAAATTAACTGTAGATTTAATTTATTAGATAAATCACATTAAATAAAATATGTAGTATATTGAAAATATTGAATTTATTGATGTATTCACATCAATAGAAACAGAGGGCCGCACCAAAGATAAGCACTCCCAAGCCGATGAGGGCTAGCCTCTGGCTAGCACTTCCATTTCCAAGAGCGGGCCTTAGGGCCTAAGGCCCTAACGTTTTATTTTGCTGAACAAGCTGAAGAAGTTTTCTGTTGTCTGTTCACCAATCTGTTGCACGGAAATGCCGCGCAAGTCTGCGATCTTTTCAGCAACGTGGATAACTTTTGACGGATCATTGAGCTTGCCCCTGTGTGGCACAGGCGCCAGGTATGGCGAGTCCGTCTCGATCAGCAGGCGATCCAGCGGCACCCGCGCAGCCACGTCCTGCAATGCGACAGCATTCTTGAACGTGACAATCCCCGACAGCGAAATGTAGAAATTCATCTCCAGGGCTGCCTGCGCGACCTCCCAGGACTCGGTAAAACAGTGCATCACGCCGCCGTACTCTCCGGCCCCCTCTTCCCGCATGATCCGCAGCGTATCTTCACTGGCCGCCCGCGTGTGGATGATCAGCGGCAGGCCGGTTTCGCGGCTGGCGCGGATGTGGGTACGGAACCGTTCGCGCTGCCACACCAGCGGCTCTTGAAGGCGATAGTAGTCCAACCCCGTTTCGCCCAGGGCTACAACCTTGGGCGAGGCGCTCATCTCGACCAACTGCGCCACGGTGGGCTCTACTTCGTCTTCGTAATCCGGGTGAACGCCTACTGAGGCGTAAAGATTGTCATGCGGGGCCACGAGCTCCATCAGGCGCGGCCAGGCGGGCAGATTCACGCTGACCACGAGTGCGTGGCTGACGCTGTTGCGTGCCATGCGGGCGAGGATGTCGGGCAGGTTCTCGGCCAATTCAGGGAAATCGAGATGGCAGTGCGAGTCTACAAACATGGTGGTGGTACTTCTGAGCGATGAAGTGAAACGGTTGTACTACGCGGGCATCGAGCGTGGTGTTCGCCGAGGCTTCCCAATGAACCGGCCTGACCACGCAGGGCCGCGCACGCCTTGGCAGGACTGTGCGCCGGATCAGGCTCACGGCCGTTGAGCGCCCGCTGCCGGCGCACAAGCCAGTGCAACTCGCTGAAGGGCGCTGTGCACAAACAGTTTGGCATTAAGCGGATGCCCCGCAATACCGCGCTGCTGCGCCAGCCATTTGGCGGTATCGCCCAGGGCGGCCGGCGCCGCGCGGGCGGCAATGGCCGAAACCTGGGATTGCAGCGCGGGATAATAACGCGCGGCGGCACCGGCGCGTGCCAGCAACAGATCGACAAACAAGCGTTGCAAAGCGTCGATCCAGGCTTCGGGTGCAAGCTTTTCGACCTGATCGGCGCAGCCGCCGATTTCAGGTGCCTGCCCACGGGCCAACAAGGTGGAGAACTCCACCAGCCAGTGCGGGCACGGTGTATCACCTGATTGTGCCATGGATCTGGCTCGCAGCGGCGCCCCGCCTGCCGCTGCCAACCATTGCTCAGGCTGCGCGACACCCTCTCCAGCCAGCCATTGTACGGCGTTGGCATGGCTGGGCATGGGCAGCGGCAGGCGTCGGCAGCGCGACACCAAGGTGGGCAATAACCGATCGGGTGCGTCGGCCACCATTAGAAAAACTGTATGTGCGGGTGGCTCTTCAAGCACCTTGAGCAAGGCGTTGGCGGTGATGGTGTTCATGGCATGGGCTGGGTACAGCACGGCCACCCGCCAGCCGCCCCGATGCGTGGCGGTGTTGAACCAATCACCCAGTGCGCGCAATTGATCGATGCGTATATCGCGCGATGGGGCCTTTTTGGCCGCCGTGCCAGCACCCTCGTCTTCACCAGGCTCGCCCTCTTCGAGTGCCACCGCGTCCGGACGAATGCGGCGCAAATCGGGATGATTGCCGTGGGCTACCCACAGGCAGGCGGCGCAATGGCCGCAGGCCAGCCCGTAGGTGGGCTGTTCGCACAACAGACTGGCGGCCGCGGCCAGGGCGAATTGTGTCTTGCCTATGCCGGGCAGGCCGTGAATCAGCCAGGCATGTGCGAAGCGCTCACGGTGCCCCAGCCAGTGCTGCGCCGTATCGTGCTGCCAGGGCAGAAAACCAGGCAGGCCGACGGGGTTCTCGCTCATGCCTGCCCCTGGGCGGGGATATCGCCCGCAGGTGTGGGCGCGCCAGACCAACCGCGCACCAGAGCGTCCAGTTGGCTGGCAAGCAGCGCTCGTATCGCGGCAATGGGCTGCGTGCTGTCGATGACACACAGTCGATTGGGCTCGCGCCGGGCTAATTCATGGTATGCCTGCCGAGTACGGGAAAAAAACGCAGCCCCTTCCCTTTCGAAGCGGTCTGGCTCGCGCGCGTCGGCGAGCCTGGCTCGCGCGACTTCAAGCGGGACGTCGAACAACCAGGTGCGGTCAGGCCCGAAGCCCCCCAATGCCCAGGTATCGAGGGCCCGCACGGCTTCGTAGCCCAATTCACGACCACCCCCCTGATAGGCGTAACTGGCATCGGTGAAGCGATCGCACACTACCCAGGCGCCCCGATCAAGCGCGGGCGCGATCACGCTGCGCACATGCTCGCAGCGTGAGGCGAACATTAGCATGGCCTCGGTGCGGGCCGTCATCTCGCAGGACAGCAGCAGTTCGCGCAGGCGCTCGCCCAGTTCGGTGCCGCCCGGTTCACGGCTGCAGACCACGGTCAGGCCGTGTGCACGCAGGTGATCGACCATCCACTGGACGTGGGTGCTCTTGCCCGCGCCGTCCACCCCTTCGAGTGTGATGAAGCATCCCCGCTGTTTGGGCATGTTGCTAGCGCCTCAGGATATATTTGGCGACCGCACGGTTGTGCGAGGCCAGGTTGCTGGAAAACTCACTGCTGCCGTCGCCGCGCGAAACGAAATACAGATAGTCGTGCTTGTCAGGATGCAGCACGGCCAGCAGCGCAGCCTTGCCCGGTGCGGCAATCGGCGTGGGAGGCAGCCCTGCGCGCGTGTAGGTATTCCATGGCGTATCGGTGGTGAGATCTTTCTTGCGTATACGACCTTGGTAGGCCTCGCCCATGCCGTAGATGACGGTTGGGTCTGTTTGCAGAGGCATGCCAATGCGCAGGCGATTGATAAACACACCCGCCACCCTGCCGCGATCGCCATTGTGGCCGGTTTCTTTCTCGACGATAGAGGCCAGCACCAGCGCATCATAAGGCGAATCGAGCGGCAAGTCGGCGTCGCGGCCTTGCCAGAGCGCTGCCAGCATCTGCTGCTGGGCATGATATGCCCGGCGCAGGATGTCAAAATCGGAAGTGCCCGGCGTGTATACATAGGTATCCGGGTAGAACAGGCCTTCGGGGCTCGAAGCCTTGGCACCCAGGCGAGCAAGCAGCGCCTCGTCACTCACGCCGTCGAGTGTCTGGCGCACGTCTCCGCTTTGCGCCAGGGCCTCGCGCATGCGCCGGTACGTCCATCCCTCGACCAGGGTGAGTCGGGTTTGTGTCATGTCGCCGCTGGCCATGCGTTCCAGCAGCAACATCGGCGTATCGCCCCGCACCGCTTCGTATGCACCGGCCTGCAGACGTTTGTCCAGGCCGGTCAGACGCGCTAGGGCCACGAAACCATCTTCGTTGACCTGGATGCCCGCGGCATTGAGGTGGCGTGCAATGGCCCGCGGGCTGCTGCCCGATTCGACGAGGTAGTCGACGCGCGGCTGCGCCATTTCGACCGGCCGCGCGGACCAATACCAAGCCCCGCCAGCCGCAATGACACCGGCCAACGTCAGCGCCAGCAGCGCATAGAGTATGATCAGGGTAAGTTTTTTCATCAGCCCTCCAGTTTAGCCCAAGCTCGCCGCCCGGCGCATCCGTCGCCGCCCATTCGGCAGAGCGCCGCGCAGCCGTTACAGACCAACGCGATCATGAATAATTCCCCCGCCTCCCTTCTACCCCTGCCCGACATCGCAGTGGTGCAGGCTACTGGCTCTGAAGCCATTGCTTTCCTGCATGGCCAGCTCACTCAAGATATCCAGGGTTTGCCCGGCGGCCAGGCCCGCCTGGCCGGCTATTGCACACCCAAAGGGCGGCTGCTGGGCTCGTTGGTGATCTGGAAGGCGCCGGTTGCCGCACAGGGCGAAGATGACCCCGTGGCCTATGCGCTGGTCAAGTCAGACATTGCTGCGGCGCTGACGAAACGCATCGCCATGTTCATTCTGCGCGCCAAGGCAAAGCTGCAGGTCACCCGCTTACGGGTCTCCGGCCTTACCGTGGCACCCACCGCTCAGCAGCCCGCCGGCCTGCCTGCCCAGCCCAACGCCTGGTCGGTGGCGCAGTCGGAAGGGGCTACATATATTTGCGCGCCCACGGCAGGTAACAGTGCGGTGCGCTGGTGGGTGATAACGCAAGAACACAACGGCGCACCCGGCGAAGCTGCCGAGCCCGCCGCCGGCATGCATGCGCAATGGCAGGCGGCGGATATTGCGGCTGGCCTGCCTTGGATCCAGGCCGCCACACAAGATCTTTTCATCCCGCAGACCTTGAATTTCGACCTCATCGGCGGCGTCAACTTCACCAAAGGCTGCTACCCAGGGCAGGAAGTGGTGGCGCGCGCCCATTACCGTGGTACGGTCAAGCGGCGTATGGCGTATGGCGTGGCAAACGACGCATCAGGCGCTGACCCGAGCGCCCTTCCGGGCGTCGATACCTTCGACGCCCGGCAGCCTGACTCTCCCGCTGGGCGCATCATCAACGCCGCCCGCGCCGACGATACGCTGCACCTGCTGATGGAGGTACAGCTGTCGGATCTGGACGACGCCCAGTACAGGCTGGGCGCTGCGGATGGCCCGGCCATTCAGTTGGTGACGCTGCCCTACAGCATTACCGCCGAGGGGTGAACTGGGCAGCAGCCCCTATGCGCGGCTGCCTGGCTAGCTGCTTCGGCCGCAGCAGCCAAGGGTAGAACGGAGCCCCATGCAAAAGCTCCGTTCGGCCTTCCTGAAAGGCGCTCGGGTCGTATGACGCCAGCGGCCTTCTACTTGCGATACAGCGTCAGGATGCTGGAAAAATCCAGCCCGCCGCTACCTTTGGCGCTGTGCAGCGAGTACAAATTGCGCGCCAGTTCGCCCAGCGGTATCGTAGCCCGCGCATGCAGCGCCGATTCGGCGGCCAGACCCAGGTCTTTGAGCATCAGGTCCACGCCAAAACCGCCCTTATAGTTGTTGGCTGCGGGCACGTTTTCCATTACCCCTGGCCAGGGGTTGTAAAGCTCGGTAGCCCAGTTGCGGCCGGAACTCTTGGCGATGATATCCGACAGCACTTTGGGATCCAGGCCGTTGGCGGCACCCAGGGCGAGCGCTTCGGCCGTGCCAGCCATCAGGATGCCCAGCAGCATGTTATTGCAGATCTTGGCCACCTGGCCCGCGCCGGCCTCGCCGGCATGGAAGATGTTCTTGCCCATGCTTTGCAGGTACGGCCTGGCCGCATCCAAGTCGGCCGCGGTGCCACCCACGATAAAGGTAAGCGTGCCTGCAACGGCGCCACCCGTGCCACCCGATACAGGCGCATCAATCATGCGTATACCTTTTGCATGGGCAGCCGCACTCACCTTGCGCGCTGACTCTGGTGCAATGGTGCTGCATTCAAGCACCAGTGTGCCGGGTGCAATATCATTGACCAGCCCCGAATCGCCCAGGTACAGGCCTTCGACGTGCTGGCTGGCCGGCAACATAGTAACGACGACTTCAGCCCCCTTTACAGCCTCGGCGGCCGACGCGGCCGAGGCGGCGCCGCTGTCCACCAGCAGCTTGACGGCCGCAGGCACCAGATCGAACACCGACAGCGTGTGCCCTGCCTTGAGCAGATTCTGGGCCATGGGCGCGCCCATATGGCCCAGGCCGATGAATGCAATACGACTCATGCTTGTCTCCTGTCAGAAATATTGTTGTGCGTGTGTTTATGGTTGCCGTGTCGTCAGCCGCGCCCCAGATCGCGCAGCGGGTGCGGCATGCTGGCAGGCCACGGGGCCTGGAAGAAACGCTGCACCCATTGCGCGGTAGCCTCGGCAGGCGTTGCCGGGTTCCATCTGGGGGTTTTGTCTTTGTCGATGATGAGCGCGCGTATGCCTTCCTGCAAATCGCCCTGCACGCCGCACTGCAGGCTGACGATGTACTCTTCGCGGAAAACATCGGCCAGCGACATCAGGCGCACGCGCTGCAGCAATGTGAAGCTGAGCCTGGCCGAGCCCGGCGAACCTGCCTTGAAGGTTTTGGCGGCGCGCTGGAGCCAGGGATCGGCTTCAGCCTCAAAGCCAGCGATATTGGCGCATACTGCTTCAAAGTCCGCGCTGTCGCAGGCTTCGCGAATACGCGCAAAGTGTGTATCAAGGGGCCCCGGCGGCAGTGCTTTAGGCGGCTTGAACGACAGCAGCGCCTGACGCAGCAGCGCATGGTCCTGCGCGGCTTCGCCCGTCCAGGGCAGCGTCGGCAGTTGCTCCATGACTGCGCCCCAGCGGGCGGTGTCTATCATGTAGTCAGCCAAACCCAGGCGCAGGCAGTCGGCTGCGCCGATCTGCGCTGCGGTCAGTGCAAGAAAGGTGCCGATGCCGCCAGGCAGGCGCGCCAGCATCCAGGTGCCGCCCACATCGGGAAACAGGCCGATTGAAATCTCGGGCATGGCGAAACGCGTCGTTTCACTGACCACCCGATGGCTCGCGCCCATCATGAGCCCCACGCCGCCGCCCATGACAATGCCGCTGCCCCAGCAGAGCAGTGGCTTGAGATAGGTATGAATCTGGTAATCCAACCGATACTCGACATCGAAGAACTCGCGCGCGTGCACATTGTTCCAAGGGTCTTTGTCGGTGTTGTCCAGCATGCCCTGATACATCCCGGTGAGGTCGCCGCCGGCACAAAATGCCTTGCCACCCTCCGCATCAAGCACCACCATGGCGATGCTGTCGTCGTCCTGCCATTGCGCCAGCCGCTGCGCCAGCATACGGCACATCTCAAGCGTCAGGCTGTTCAGGCTTTTGGGCGAATTCAGCGTGGCCACACCAATCTTTTTACCGCTGGCGGTGTCGAGTTCGCGGAAAAGCACGGGGGCGTTCATCGGATGTCTGCTCCTTTTTCAAGTATTTGCCGGGCCACGATGACCCGCATGATTTCATTGGTGCCCTCGAGAATCTGGTGCACGCGCGTGTCGCGTACCAAGCGTTCGAGCGGGTAGTCTTTCAGATAGCCATAGCCACCGTGAATCTGCTGCGCATCCAGGCAAGCCTGGAAGCATAGATCGGTGGCCAGGCGCTTGGCCATGGCGCAGTAGGTGCTGGCCTGCGGGTCGCCGTCATCAAGCTTGGCGGCGGCCAGACGCACCATCTGGCGCGACGCGACGATATGCGTCAGCATGTCGGCCAGTTTGAATTGCAGGGCCTGGAACGCGGACAGTGGCTGGCCGAACTGCCTGCGCTCCGCCATGTAGCGCCGCGCGGCATCGTAAGCGCCCTGTGCGGCACCCACAGAGCAGGTGGCGATATTCACACGCCCGCCATCCAGCCCCTTCATCGCAAACTTGAAGCCCTCGCCTTCGGCACCCAGCAGGTTTTCCGCAGGCACTTCCACGTTTTCGAACGTAATGGAGCGGGTGGATTGGCTGTTCCAACCCATTTTGTCTTCTTTGCGTCCGTATGTGATCCCGGGCAGGTCTGCCGGCACTACCAACGCTGAAACCCCGCCAGCGCCGCCCCCTCCTGTGCGCGCCATGACCACCAGTACATCGGTGTCGCCGCCGCCCGAAATAAAGGCCTTGGCGCCATTGATCACATAGGCATGGCCGCGTTTTTCGGCGCGCGTGACGAGCGACGCGGCATCCGAGCCCGAACCCGGCTCGGTGAGGCAATATGAAGCAAGCTTTTCGCCGCTGGCAAGCAAAGGGCCCCACGCATCGCGTACGGCAGGGCTCGCCCAGTTGCCCACCATCCAGGTGGCCATGTTGTGAATCGTGATAAAGGCGGTGGTGGAGGGGTCGACTGCGGCCATTTCCTCGAATACCAGCGTGGCATCGAGCCTGGGCAGGCCCAGGCCGCCTATGGTTTCGGGTGCATAGATGGCGCAGAAGCCGAGTTCACCGGCACGCGCGAAGCTTGTGCGCGGAAAAATGCCTTCGGCATCCCAGCGGGCGGCATTGGGTGCCAATTCGCCCGTTGCAAAGTCGCGCGCTGCCTGCGCAAAGGCCTGTTGTTCGTCGCTAAGGCGCAAATCCATCGTCTATGTCTCCTTGCCTTGCCGCGCGAGGTCGTACGCGCAGCCTGATTATAGTTGCCTAACCATAGCGCCGATCGGCCTGTTTTTTTGTCATGTGCGCGACAATCGATTCTGCTTGTGGAGTGCTCGCCGGCGCCGGGATTCCATCGGATCGAAGTTCAGCGGGCGATAGAGTTCGACCCGGTCGCCGTCGGCCAGCATACGGCTAAGCGTGCAGGCCTGCCCATAAATACCGGCCTGCAGCGGGGCTTCATGCAATGCGGGAAACTGCGACAAAACGCCGCTGGCTTCGATGGCGTCGCTTACGCACGCACCCATTGGCAGGGTGAGCGACGCCGTCCAGATGGACGTAGGACCAGCTGCATACATGACCTGTATATGGACGATGTCATTCGCCATACAACGCTTGGGCCCTTTGCGTGAAAGAGTCGACGAAACTGGTGGCAATGCGGTTGAATACCGGCCCCACCACAGCCTCGAGGGCTCGGCTGGAGAATTTGTATTCCATGGTGTAGACCACTTTACAGGCGTCGTCCGACAAGGCGAGAAATTCCCACGTGCCCAGCAGGTGCGAAAATGGCCCATTGACCAAATCGATCGTGATCTTACCGGGAAAATCGTGGGTATTACGCGTAGTGAAAGTTTGCCGGATGCCCGCGATACTGATCGTAATCGATGCCTCCATGCCCTGCTCGTCGCGTCGCAGCACCTGCGCGCCGCCGCACCACGGCATGAACTCAGGGTATTTCTCCACGCCCTCGACCAGGCGAAACATCTGTTCGCAACTGTAAGGAACCAGAATTGAGCGTTGTATTTTATGCATCGAGCCGTGTTAATAGATAGAATGTACCGATTTTACAGTCTGCAGTCATATTGGCCATATCCATGAGTATTGTTGAGAATCGCAAAGCCACACACGAATACTTCATCGAAGATCGCTTCGAGGCAGGGCTCGTGCTTGAGGGCTGGGAAGTAAAGGCGATCCGGGCCGGCCATGTGCAGCTCAATGAAAGCTACGTCATCGTGCGCGATGGCGAAATATGGGTGATAGGCATGCATATCAGCCCGCTGCCTACGGCATCCACCCATATCCACCCCAACGCCACGCGCACACGCAAGCTGTTGCTCAAGGCAGAGGAAATCAGCAAGCTTATCGGCAAGGTGGAGCAGCGCGGCTACACACTGGTACCGCTCAATCTGCATTACAAGAACGGCCGGATCAAGCTCGATTTCGGTCTGGGCCGCGGCAAGAAACTGCACGACAAGCGCGACGTGGCGCGCGACAAAGACTGGCAGCGGGAAAAAGAGCGGGTCATGAAACACGACACACGCAACAAGGGTTAACGGTATCGGCCCGTGTGCGCAACGTCAACGGCGCATCAATACACCTCAAACCCTTCTATCTGAAGCAGCCCCACTTTGCGATCCAGCCCGCCGGTGTAGCCATTCAGCCGCCCCGACCCGGCCAGCACACGGTGGCACGGGACAATAATGGAAATCGGGTTCTGCCCTACCGCCATGCCTACGGGCCGCCCGTGCTGGCGGCTCATGCCCGCCGCCAACGCCACATCTCCGTACGAGACATACTCGCCATATGGGATGCCTTGCAGCGCGCGCCATACGCGCAGTTGGAAGGCGGTGCCTTCGAAGGCCAAGGGCACCGAGAATGTTCGCAGCTCTCCCGCAAAGTACGCCAGCAGCTCGGTGTGGGCCAGCGCAAACACAGCGCGCGCGCCAGCCGGAGTATGCGCGTCGGCCAACACCAGTGCGGAACAGTGGGCTGCTTCGTTGTCGGAGGCCGCCTTCGGTGCGGGGCTGGCCTCGAAAAGATCCGTCTGCGCATCGTGCGCCGAGCCCTGGCGCCGTGCGCGCAGCCCGCGTATGGGACGACCGCCCAGTTCGCCGTCCATCGGTCTGGGCGGGCTTGCGGCCGGCACGCGTGCGCCTGCCGGGCAATCGGGCTGGTCGGTGAAATAAAGACCGGTGAGCGCTCGGTGGTGGGCGCGCAGCAGCATAGTGCCCAAGGGTGTGTGAAAGTGCGCGAAATAAGTGTTCATGTCAGATATGGCACGCGATACGGCGTAAGCGGTAGGCATGTGCGAGGCTTGCGTGCGGGCCTGGTTGACCATGGCGGGATTATGCCCCTCTATCTGCTCAATGCAGTTTCACGCGCGGGGCGCCTCGCTTAAGCAACAAACGGCCCAGGGCCAGCGAGGTGGTGCGCAGCAGCCCCAGCACCGCAGCATGATGCATGAGGTGCAGGCTCATGTACATAAGCCGCGCCAGCAGCCCTTCGACAAACCAGCTTTTGCCTGACAACACCCCCATCAGGCTGCCAACCCCACGCGTATGGCCCACCGATACCAGCGAGCCATAATCGCGAAACGCGAATTCACCCGGCGGTTCAGACTCGCCCTGGATACGCGCCCGGATGATTTTGCGCAGGAAGGAGGCCTGTTGGTGCGCAACCTGCGCCCGCGCGGGCAGGGCGCGGCCCTCCCCTTTCCAGGGCGCCTGTGCGCAATCGCCAATGGCGAAAATATTGGCATCGGCCGTGCGCAGCCGTCCATCGACCACGAGCTGGTGCACGCGATTGGTTTCCAGGCCAAGCCTCGCCAGAAAGGCGGGAGCCTCGATGCCCGCTGCCCAGACGCATAGATCGGCCGGATAGCGCTGGCCGGCGCTGTCGATCAGGCAGTCGGGCTCGACGGCGGCAACCCTGACCGACGTCAGCACCTTGACGCCCCGCTCTTCCAGCAGCCGTGCGGCGGTGGCGGAAAGCTTGGGCGGCAGCGCGCTAAGGATGCGCTCGGCCCCTTCGAGCAGGGTAATATGCACGTCGCGGGCGGGGTCGAGTTCGGTCAGGCCGTAATAGACAAGGCCGGCACAGGCTTCGAGCAGTTCGGCCGAAAGCTCGACGCCGGTGGCGCCGCCGCCCACAATGGCGATATTGAGACGGGTGTCGCCGCCACGGACCGACGCGGGCCGGTAGCCCCCCGCCACTTGTGCCGCCTTGCGGTGGTTGCGCAGCACCAATTCGTGCAGCAACTGCTGGCGAAACCGCTCAGCCTGCGCGGTTTCATCGAGCGCGATGGCATACTCGGCTGCACCGGGCGTGCCGAAGAAATTAGCCTTGCTGCCCACAGCCATCACCAGCGTATCGTAGGGCACCGTGCGAGCGGGAAAGATCTCCAGCCCGTCGGGGCCGCATACTGCCGCGAGGCTCAATTGGCGTGTGTTGCGATCCAGGCCGTCGAGTTCGCCATGCAGAAAGGTAAAACCGCAATCGCGCGCAAGCATTGAGTAGGAAAGGTCTTCGCGATGGATGTCGAGCGTGCCCGCGGCCACCTCGTGCAACGAAGGTTTCCAGATGTGGCTGTCAGCCTTGTCGATGAGTGTGATCTGGCCAGGGCCGAAAGCGCGGCCAAGCCGTGCCGCAAGTTCAAGGCCGCCTGCGCCGCCACCGACAATGACCACCTTGTGCTTGCCATGGCTCATGCTGATTACCTTATCCCGATGATGGTTTTTGGCCAGCACATGATACACCAGGGTGCAGGCTTAACCGCTATGGCCCGTTCCCTTGTGCTGCCCGTTCCCTTGTGCTGCCTGAGGCCGTTGCGGCCCATACCCGTGCGCCACATCAGCGCCGACCAGAAAAAAAAGGCCCGCTGAATGAACTGCACCCAAAAGTTGGACAGTGATCCAACCTTTGGGTGCAGTTCATTCCGGGCCCCTCTCGGCAGCGACGACAGATCGACTGCGATCAGCGCCTCGCGTGAGGCGCTGCCGCTGCCAGATGCTGCGCTGGTCAGCCCTCGCGCGCCAGGCGCTGCCAGGTGTCGACCACCGTGTCCGGGTTCAGCGACATGGACAGAATGCCTTCATCTTTGAGCCACTTGGCCAGGTCGGGATGGTCGCTGGGGCCCTGGCCGCAGATGCCCACGTACTTGCCGGCCTTCAAGCAGGCCTGGATGGCCCGGCGCAGCATGAACTGCACTGCTTCGTCGCGTTCGTCGAAATCCGCTGCCAGCAGCTCCATGCCGGAATCACGATCCAGGCCCAGGGTGAGTTGGGTCATGTCGTTAGAGCCAATGGAGAAGCCGTCGAAGTACTCGAGGAATTGTTCGGCCAGGATAGCGTTGGACGGGACTTCGCACATCATGATGACGCGCAGGCCATTATCGCCGCGGGCCAGGCCGTTGCGGGCCAATAATTCGACCACGCGTTTGGCCTGCGACGTGGTGCGCACGAACGGTACCATGATCTCGACGTTGGTTAGCCCCATGTCGTCGCGCACCTTCTTGAGCGCTTCGCATTCCATGCGGAAACATTCTTCGAACTCTTCCGAGACATAGCGTGAGGCGCCGCGGAAACCCAGCATGGGGTTCTCTTCTTCGGGTTCGTAGCGCGAGCCGCCCACCAGCTTGCGGTATTCGTTGGACTTGAAATCGGACAGGCGCACAATGACAGGCTTGGGATAAAAGGCGGCGGCCAGCGTGGCCACGCCTTCGGCAAGCTTTTCGACGAAGAAGGCGCGCGGGCTAGCGTAGCCGCGGGCAGCCGACTCGACCGCCAGCTTCAGCTCGCTATCCACATTGGGATAGTCGAGCACTGCCTTGGGGTGCACGTTGATGTTGTTGTTGATGATGAACTCGAGACGGGCCAGGCCCACACCCTTGTTGGGGATCTGCGAGAAGTCGAAGGCCAGTTGCGGGTTGCCGACGTTCATCATGATCTTGACGCCGATCTCGGGCATTTCACCCCAGCGCACTTCCTCGATTTCGGTTTCGATCAGGCCATCGTAGATGCGGCCCTCGTCGCCTTCGGCGCAGGAAACGGTGACCTCGCGGCCATTGTCGAGCACATCGGTGGCGTTGCCGCAGCCGACCACGGCAGGGATGCCGAGTTCACGGGCAATAATGGCGGCATGGCACGTACGACCGCCGCGGTTGGTGACGATGGCCGAAGCCAGCTTCATGACGGGTTCCCAGTTCGGGTCGGTCATGTCAGTGACGAGGATATCGCCCGCCTTGACCTGATCCATCTCGGAAACATCGCCCACGATACGCACACGGCCCGAGCCGATTTTCTGGCCGATGGCGCGGCCGGTTATCAGCACGTCGCCGGTGGCCTTGAGGCGGTAGCGCTCTTGTACATCGTTGTGGCCAGCCTGGGATTTCACGGTTTCGGGGCGAGCCTGCAAAATGTACAGCTTGCCGTCAATGCCGTCGCGGCCCCATTCGATATCCATTGGGCGCTGGTAGTGCTTTTCGATGATGACGGCGTAGCGTGCCAGTTCGATGACTTCTTCGTCCGTCAGCGAATAGCGGTTGCGTTCGGACACCGGTACATCGACGGTGCGCACCGCGTGGCCGGACGCGCGCTCGGCATCGAACTCCATTTTGAGGAGCTTGGAGCCGATGCGACGGCTGATGATGGGATAGTGGCCCGAAGCCAGCGTGGGTTTGAAGACATAGAACTCGTCCGGGTTGACGGCGCCCTGCACCACGGTTTCGCCCAAGCCGTAGGATGAGGTGATGAACACCACATCATTGAAGCCTGATTCGGTGTCGAGCGTGAACATCACGCCGGCGCTACCGACGTCGGAACGCACCATGCGCTGGATGCCGGCCGACAGGGCGACATCGGCGTGCGCATACCCCTTGTGCACGCGATACGAAATGGCGCGATCGTTGTAAAGCGACGCAAATACATGCTTGATCTTGTCCAGCACGTCGTCAATGCCGACGACATTCAGGAAGGTTTCCTGCTGGCCCGCGAAGGATGCGTCGGGAAGGTCTTCGGCGGTGGCGGAGGAGCGCACGGCGAAGCTGCCCTTGCCGTCGGCATCGAGCTTGGAGAATGCATCACGAATAGCCTGCTCGAGTTCGGCAGGCAGCGGTGTGTCGATGATCCACTGGCGAATCTCGGCCCCGGCAGACGCAAGTTCACGCACGTCGTCCGAATCAAGGCTTTCGAGGCGCTGGGCGATGCGCTGATCTAGCCCTGTGCCGCTCAGGAATTCACGAAAGGCATCGGCCGTGGTGGCGAAACCGCCCGGAACCCGGACGCCGGCACCGGCCAACTGACTGATCATTTCACCAAGTGATGCGTTTTTACCTCCAACCGAGTCGACGTCCGTCATGCGGAGCTGCTCGAAAGACACTACATAAGACATGAAGTCACCTTTGACAATATAAGAAAGCGTGTTTGCTTAGCGCGCCGCCACACTGTGGCGCTTTTGCACGCATCGGGCCGCAACCCTAACGCGCTAGGCAAACCAGCCTTGCCTGCTGGTACGGTGACTGTTAATCTTTCGCGATTGTACCGTTTCTGGCAGCCCCTGCGCTTGCCTTTCTTTCCATGTCTGAAAACATCATCGAACGTACTGTATTCGTCATCTCCGACAGTACCGGCATTACCGCTGAAACATTCAGCAACTCTGTTCTGTCCCAATTCGAACAGGTGCGCTTCGATACGATCCGCATTCCTTTCATCGACAGCCCTGACAAAGCCGATAGCGTGGCGCAGCGCATCAACCGCTGCGCCGCTGCGCAAAATTCGCGCCCGCTGGTGTTCAGCACGCTGGTCAACCCTGAAAGCGCCGAAAAAATCCGCGCAACAGACTGTATCTTTCTCGATCTGTTCGGCACCTTCGTGCACCACATCGAAAATGCCTTGGGCGTGAAGTCCAACCATTCCGTCGGGCGCTCGCATATGGGCGGGCTCAGCAAGCAGTACACCAACCGCATCGAAGCCATCAACTTCAGCCTTGCCCACGACGACGGGCAGTTTGTGCATGGGCTGGAACAAGCCGATGTTATCCTGGTGGGCGTGTCGCGCTGCGGAAAAACACCCACCAGCCTGTATCTCGCCATGCAGTATGCCGTCAAGGCCGCCAACTTCCCGCTCATCCCCGAAGACTTCGACCGCGGTTCGCTGCCGGCCACCTTGCTGCCCTACCGTAAAAAGCTGTTCGGCCTGTCCATCCAGCCCGAACGCTTGGCCGAGGTGCGCAACGAACGCCGCCCCAAGAGCCAGTACGCATCACTCAAACAGTGCCGCTTCGAGGTGGCCGAGGCCGAGCGCCTGATGCGCATGGAAAACATCCCTTGGTTGTCCACCACCACCCGCTCCATCGAAGAAATCTCCACCAAGGTGCTGGACGAAATCGATCTGCCGCGCCGCTCGTATTGAGCCCCGCAGGCGCTTACACCGTGCCCGCAAGCAGGCGCCGGCGCTGCTCGAACAGGCATATGCCCGCCGCCACCGCTACATTCAGCGACTCCACCCCAGGCGCCTGGGGCACGAATACGCGCTTATCGGCACGCGCCAGCAGGCGCGCATCGACGCCCTGCCCTTCATTGCCCAGCACCCAGGCGCAATGCGCAGGCAGGCTGGCTTCGTAAAGCGACACGCCACCCTCCAGCGCTGTGGCCAGCAGCGGCACGCGCAGGTGCTCGCAGGCAGCAAGCAGATCCACATGTTCGCGAATGCGCAGCGCGAAGTGCGCGCCCTGGGCGCTGCGCAGCACCTTGGGCGACCATACCGCCGCCGTGCCGGCGGACACATAGACATCGGCAATGCCAGCTGCTGCAGCGGTGCGCAGCAGCGTGCCCACATTGCCGGGATCTTGTATGCGGTCCAGCCAAAGGCACAAATGGTCGATGTGCGCGGGCACGGCAGGTGCTGGCGGCGAAACAACAAAATACACGCCCTGCCCATGTTCCACCTGCGACAACCCCCGCGCCAGGCGCTCATCGCAGGATAGGCACAGCGCTGGGTCGATCGCCTCCGCCAGGGCTTGCAGTTGCTCGTCACGCTCGAGCCGCTGCGCGTCGAAGACCGCCCTGACGGGCATACCTTGATGCTGCAGCCAGGCCTCGCACAGATGAATACCTTCCAACATGGCCTGCGGGGCTTCGCCAGCGCGATGACGGCTGGCGGCAATGCGCAGTAATTGCTTGTAGACCGCGTTGTCGCGGGAGCTGATGAATTTCATGAGGCCTTAGCGGACGGCGGGTTGCGCGTCGAGCAGATCACGCACGGGACGAAAGCTGCGTCGGTGCGCCACACACGGGCCATGCAGGGCCAGGCGCTCGAGGTGCAAGGCCGTACCATACCCTTTGTGCTGGTCGAAGCCATACTGAGGATATAGGCCATGCAACGCCAAGCAATCGGCATCGCGCGCCGTCTTGGCCAGGATAGACGCGGCGGAAATAGCCTTGATCGTAGCATCGCCACCGATCACCGGCTCGGCTATGCAAGCCAGACCGCGCGGCAGGCTGTTGCCATCGATGAGCGCTTTATCGGGCACCAGCGCCAGGCCCTCGCAGGCGCGCCGCATCGCCAGCATGGTTGCTTGAAGAATATTGAGCGTGTCGATCTCTTCGACCGTGGCGCTGGCCACGCACCAGGCCAGCGCCCGCTCGCGGATGTTATGCGCCAGTTCCTCGCGCCGTTCGGCGCTCAGCTTTTTGGAGTCGTCCAGGCCGCGGATGCGGCGGGCGGGATCGAGGACGACTGCGGCAGCAAACACCGGCCCGGCCAGCGGACCTCTGCCCGCCTCATCGATACCTGCCACATGCAATACGCGGGCGGCATCGGCTACCGCGAACAGGTCGGGCTGGGCAAGCGCCTTAGGCACGGCCCGCCTCATTGAGAATGGCGCGGGCAGCCAGCGCCGGCGTGTCGCGCAGCAGGGATTCGTGAATCTGGCGAAAGCGTTCGGCGACCTGCGCGGCATAGGGTGTGTCGGTCAGTGCCTTCCAGGACGCCTCGGCCAGGGCCTCAGGGGTGGCATCGTCCTGGAGCAGCTCGGGCACCACGAAATCCTGCGCCAGCACATTGGGCAGCCCGACCCATGGCACGTAGGGCCGCGACTGGCCGGATTTCCATTCCATAATGCGCTTCATCATGGGCGAGAGTACATAGGAGATAACGATGGGCCGCTTGAAAAGGCTTGCTTCCAAGGTGGCCGTGCCACTGGCCGCCAGCACCGCGTCGGCTGCTTCCATAACGTTCCAGGCCGGTGGTTGCGCGTCGCGCGTGGTATCGGAAGCCTCCGGCGCCTGGCTGGAGTGGTCGATGATGCGGCAGCGCGGCACCGGATGGCGCGCAAGAATAGCCTCAAACTCGGCCCGCCGCCGGGCATTGACCATAGGCACCAGGAATTCCAGGTCGGGATCCTGCCTGGAAAGTATCTGCGCGGCGGCGAGAAAGCGCGGTGCCAGCAGCCGGATTTCGGATGACCGGCTGCCAGGCAGCACAGCCAGTACGCGTGCGCTGTCGCTCACCCCCAGATAGCGGCGCGCGGCGGCACGGTCCGGCTGCATGGGGATGACGCCTGCCAGCGGATGCCCAACATAAGTGACCGGAACGCCTTCCTTGCGGTAAATCTCTTCTTCGAAGGGAAACAACACCAGCATGTGCGACACGGCCGCACGAATTTTATGGATGCGCTCATAACGCCAGGCCCAAATCGACGGGCCCACGAAATGCACGGTAGGCACACCCGCTTGCTTGAGCTGATGCTCCAGGCGCAGGTTGAAGTCGGGCGCATCGATGCCGACAAAGACATCGGGCCGCGCCGTCAGCCAGCGCTTCTTGACGTCTCCGTACGTGCGCAGCAGGCCAGGCAGGCGCTTGAATGCATCGACATAGCCAAAGACAGTGAGCGCATCCATGGGGTGCCAAGTATCGAAACCGGCGCGCCGCATGGCTGGCCCGCCTATGCCCTCGCACCGGCTGTCGGCCTGCTGTCCGTGGATTCCTTCGATGACCTTGGCGGCAAGTAGATCGCCCGAAGGCTCGCCCGCCACCATGCCTATGCGCGGGCTCATGGCCGCACAATGCCCCGGGATGAGGCATTGAGGAAGTCGATCATGGTCTGAAGCGCTGCGGCGGTTTCCGGGCGTTGAGCGGCGATATCGGCCATTTGCGCGGCCGCTTCCTCGGCTTTGAGATTACGGCGGTACAACAGCTTATACGCTTCTTTGAGTGCCGCCACGGCCTCGGGCGAATAGCCGCGCCGGCTCAGGCCTTCGGAGTTGATCCCGACCGGGCGGAAGGGATCACCCGCACCGATGAGATAAGGCGGGATATCCTGGCGCACCGAACTGGTGCCGCCTATCATGGCATGCGCGCCGATGCGCACGAATTGGTGCACAGCCGACAGGCCGCCCAGGATGGCCCAGTCGCCCACATGAATGTGGCCGGCCAACTGCACGCTGTTGGCAATGATAGTGTGGCTGCCGACCTGGCAATCGTGCGCAACATGCACATAGGCCATGATCCAGTTATCGTCGCCCAGGCGGGTAACGCCAATATCCTGCGCCGTACCGGTGTTGATGGTGACGAATTCACGTACAGTATTGCCATCGCCGATCTCCAGCGAAGTAGGCTCACCACCGTATTTTTTGTCTTGCGGAATACCGCCTATGGAGCAGAAACGGTAGAAGGTGTTACCTGCGCCTATGGTGGTGTGCCCGTCTATGACGCAATGTGGGCCCACGACTGAGCCTGAGCCGATCAC
This sequence comes from Pusillimonas sp. TS35, assembly GCF_009857885.1. Classification (GTDB taxonomy): domain Bacteria; phylum Pseudomonadota; class Gammaproteobacteria; order Burkholderiales; family Burkholderiaceae_B; genus Allopusillimonas; species Allopusillimonas lactea. The sequence goes on from NZ_WWER01000001.1 coordinate 738,855, forward strand.
CACGTGCTCACCGATTACGCTATAGGCGCCCACGGTAACATCGCCGGCCAGCTTCGCCCCGGGCGCCACGATGGCTGTGGGGTGAATACGATCTGGCATGATCAGTCTTCCAGTACGCGGATGGCGCACATGATCTTGGCTTCGGCGGCCACCTGCCCGTCTACCGTCGCCTGCGCGGAATACTTGCAGATTGAGCGGCTGATGCGGTCGGCCGTGACTTCGAGGCGCAGTTGGTCGCCCGGCACCACCGGCCGGCGAAAGCGTGCGCCATCCACGCCGACAAGGTAATAAGCGATTTTCTTGTCGGCGGGGTTGACGTCTGTATCGTCTTCAAACGAAAACAGGGCGGCGGCCTGTGCGAGCGCTTCGATGATGAGCACGCCGGGCATGACCGGGTGATGCGGGAAATGGCCCGTGAAGAATGGCTCGTTCATACTGACATTCTTGATCGCGACGATGCGCTTACCCGGTTCCATCTCGAGCACGCGGTCCACCAGCAGCATCGGGTAGCGATGCGGCAGCCGGTCCATGATTTGTCTGACGTCGAGTTCCATTCTTATTCCTGCCTGTACACCGCGGCCAGCACGGCGCTTCCTGTATAAAGTTGATTACGGATTGTTCTTCTCGGCCGTTCTGATACGGCGGCGTAGCTGTGCCAGTTGCCCGATGACGGCAGCGTTGTGCTGCCATGCGCGATGCTCGGCAAATGGATAGACGCCGGTATAGCGGCCCGGCTGGCTGATACTGGCCGTGATAGCCGTGCCCCCCGATACGTGGACGTCGTCGCCCAGCACTAGGTGACCTGACAGCATGGCTGCGCCGCCTATGGTACAGCGCTGCCCAATGGTAGTGGAACCGGCCACGCCGACGCATGCCGCCATGGCGGTATGGTCGCCGATCCGGCAGTTGTGGCCGATCATGATCTGGTTGTCGAGCTTTACCCCGTTGCCCAGCACTGTGTTCTCGATGGCGCCACGGTCTACCGTGGTGTTGGCGCCGATTTCCACATCATTGCCTAGCACCACGCCACCGATCTGGGCGATCTTGGTCCAGCCCTGCCCGCCCGGTGTGGGCGCGAAGCCGAAGCCATCGGCGCCGAGGACTGCACCTGAGTGCAGAATCGCGCGGTCACCGACCTGGACCCCATGATACAGCGTGACATGTGCATGCAGCAGGCAATCGCGACCCAGCATCGAGCCCGCGCCAATGACGCAGCCTGGGCCCAGGCGCGCCCCGTCGCCGATGCGCGCACCTGCTTCGACCACACAATGCGGGCCAATGCTGACGCCTGCGCCCAACTGGACGCCGTCTGCGATGACCGCGGTGGCGTGTATACCCTTGGGCAGATTACGCAAGCGGTGGCTGTCGAACCATTGCGCAAGCAAGGCGTACATGACGTAGGGCTGGCTGCACAGTACAACCCGATAGGGGTGGCCGGGTTGTACGTTGGCTTCGTAGTCGGCCGGCGTCAGGATGACCGCAGCGGCGCGGCAGCCTTGAAGCTGCTCATGTAGGCGAGGATTGGACAAAAAGCTGATTTCGGCCGGCCCCGCCGACAGCAACGAACCCAGCCCCTGGATTCGGGGCTGGGACTCGTTGGCGTGGGGAAGGAGCCTGCAGTCCAGGCCTGCGGTATTGGCGTCAGCCAGCAACTGCTGAAGGGTCGGCGCCTGTTCAGGTGCGAGCAATACCGGCATTATGGATCAACCGCCCAGCGCCTTCATGACCTGGTCGGTGATGTCTACGCGTGGGCTGACCGTGACGGCGTCTTGGATGATCAGGTCGTAGCCTTGCTGCTCGGCAATTTGCTTGATGGCGGCGTCAGCCTTTTCGACGATATTGGAGAACTCTTCGTTGCGGCGGCGGTTGAAGTCCTCTTGGAACTCGCGGCGCTTGCGCTGCAGGTCGGAATCGAGGTCGGCCAACTGGCGCTGACGTTTGACGCGCTCGGACTCGGACAGCACGGGTGCATCCTTGTCGAGCTTCTGCGCCTCGCTGCGCAGGCGCGTGGCCATGCTCTGCAGTTCCTGGTCGCGTTTTTTGAATTCGGCTTCGATCTTGGATTGAGCGGCCTTGGCTGGCTTGGAGTCGCGCAGGATGCGTTCTGTGCTCACGAAGCCGATCTTGGTGGCTTGCGCTTGGGCAATGGGGGCTGCAACCAGCCCGCCCAAGCCCAGAGCGGCGGCGAGCACCATTGCGCGCTGGCCACGAGCCAGACTGCTGGCGATACCGGAAAGCTTGTAAGAAATTTGAGACTTCATGAAAAATCTACCTTGCAATTGTGCAGAGATAAAAAAGCTATTGTGCCATTAAATGGCGGCCATCAGAAACCGGTGCCGATCTGGAACTGGAAGGCCTGCTTGTCATCGCCTTCCTTGGCGTTGAGCGCGCGGCCCCAAGACAGCTGCAGCGGACCGAGCGGGGATTCCCATGACAGGCCAATACCCGCCGAATACTTCCAGCCGCAAGGGTCTTCGGCCGAATTGGCGATGCCGCGCGGGCAACTGCCCGAGGTGTTATCGACGCGGCCCGCATCGGTGAAGAGGAACCAACGCAGCGTACGGTCGCGCGACGCGCCAGGGAAAGGCAGGTACAACTGCATGTTGCCTACGACGCGGCGCGAACCGCCTAGGTAGTCGTTGGTGAGAATATCGCGGCCGCCCAGCGAGGCGCCCTCGTAGCCGCGCACCGAACCAATGCCGCCGCCGTAGACGTTTTTGATGATCGGGAAATCTCGGTCGCCGTAGCTGCGACCCCAGTCGACTTGGCCGTTGAAGGCCAAGGTGTATGCTCGTCCAAGCGGCAGGTAGTACTGCTGCTGCGCACTGAGCATGTAGTACTTCAGGTTGAGCGTGGAAAGGTCGCCCGACAGGCGCGTGTAGCTGCCGCGCGTGGGCGCCAGCGCGCTGTCGCGGGTGTCTTTGGACCAGCCCAGGTTGAAGATGACGGCGTTGGTATCTTCACCATACTGGTCAACAAAATCACGGTATGCCTGCGGCGCCGAATCGCGGAAATCGCTGATGCGGTTGTGCTCGAACTTGGCGCCCGCGAAAATGCGATCGGTTTCGGAGATGGGTACGCCGAAGTTCAGGCCGGCGCCATATGCCGTGATCCGGTAGTCGCCGGTGGCGTAGCTGTTGTCGTACGGCGTGGTGCGGCGGTAGTACAGCGAGGTTGTCTTGCTGATGCCGTCGCGCGTCCAGTAAGGGTTGGTGTGCGACACCACCAGCGCGCGGTTGGTTTGGCTGGTGTTGACGTTGAGCGATAGCGTGTTGCCGCTGCCGAAGATGTTGTCTTGGCTGATGCCCGCCGACAGAATCAGCTTGTCGGTGGAGCCATAACCCACGCCCAGGTTGATCAGGCCGGTTGGCTTTTCCTTGACATTGACATTGATGTCGATCTGGTCGGTGGAGCCCGGAACGGGCGCGGAGGCCACGTTGACCTCGCTGAAATAGCCCAGGCGATCAACACGATCGCGCGACGTCTTGATGGCGCTGCCGTCGTACCAGGCGGCTTCCTGTTGACGCATTTCGCGCCGGATGACTTCGTCGCGCGTGCGGGTATTGCCACCGATCTGGATGCGGCGTACATACACGCGGCTACCCGGATCGACATAAAAGGTAAGGTCGGTTTCGTGGGCGTCGCGATCCATTGCCGGATTGGGATTGACGTTGGCAAACGCATAGCCCAGGGTGCCGAGGTATTCGGTGATGGCCTTGGCGGTTTCGTTGGTTTCGGCTGCCGAGAAGGTTTGGCCTTCTTTGACCTTGACCAGCGGCTGGATCTTGTCGTCGAGGCCCAGGAGATCACCGGCCAGTTTCACGCTGCGAACCTTGTAGGGCTCACCTTCGTGAATGGTGTAGGTGATGAAGATATCCTGGCGGTCGGGTGAAATAGTGACCTGCGGCGGCTCCGCGGAATACTCGAGATAGCCGCGATCCAGGTAGTAGGAGCGCAGGCGTTCGATGTCGCCTTCGAGTTTCTCGCGTGAATACTTATCGGTGCCTGTGTACCACGTCATCATGCCCGACGTGGTCAGTTCCATCTGGTCTTTCAGGGTGCCTTCCGAGAAGGCCTTGTTGCCGATGATATGAATTTCTTTAATGCGGGCGCGGTCGCCTTCGAAGATCTCGAAGCTGATGCCCACGCGATTGCGTGGCAGCGGCGTGATGATGGGATTGATCTCTACACCGTACTTGCCCTTGGACAGATACTGCTGCTCGATCTCGAAGCGGGCGCGTTCAAGCATGGAACGGTCGAACACCCGCCCTTCCCCGAAGCCTACCTGGCGCAGCGAAGCGGTAATGGCCTTGGCGTCGAACTCACGCATGCCGTTGAAACTGACCGAGGCAATGGTGGGACGCTCCTGGACCGTAACGAGCAGCACGTTGTTGTCGGTGCTGATCTTGACGTCGCTGAAAAAACCGGTGGCGTACAGACGCTGGATGGCCTCGCTGGCCTGGGCGTCTGTGAACTGCTCGCCGACCTTGACAGGCAAATAGCTGAAAATGGTACCCGCGTCAACCCGCTGGATGCCGTTGACCTGGATGTCGCGCACGATGAAGGGGCTGAACGCACTGGCAATGCCCGGCAAGAGCAATGCCGCCAGCAATGCGGAAAAGCCGCGCTTGGCGAATGGGAGTTTCCTGCTAAACGACATCCTGAGCGGTCCTCTGGCGACTAAATGGTGGAAGATTGTACGGCACAAATGTTTGTTCTAACTGAAAAGGCGCACAAAATCGTTGAAAAACGCAATACTCATCAGCACCGCGAGCAGGCCCAACCCTACACGCTGCCCGTTTTCGAGCCATTTTTCAGAAAGTGGTTTTCCGCGAATGGCTTCGATGGCGTAATACAAAAGGTGGCCGCCATCCAGCATGGGTATGGGCAACAAATTTAACACGCCGATACTGACGCTGATGAGTGCAAGAAACCCTATGTAAGCGGCAAGCCCGATTCGTGCCGTCTGGCCCGCGTAATCTGCAATGGTAACCGGGCCGCTGACGTTGCGCAGCGAAACGTCCCCGATCACCATCCGGCCCATCATCTTGAGCGAATACCACACCGTTTCACCGGTGCGGGACACCCCGCGCGCGATGCTGTCGAACAGGCCGTAACGCACCGTCACCATCGGAAAATCCGCAGTCAGCAGCACACCTATGCGGCCGACCTGCGCACCGCCGGACCCCGCCTCGGGTGTGGGCGTGACCGTTGCCGTGACGGGCGTGCCGCCGCGCAGCACAGTAAGCGCCAGTGGCTGGCCAGGATGTTTCTGGATTTCGGCAACCAGCGCTGCCGCCGACGGCCGCTGCAGCGAGCCAGCCGCAACGATGATGTCACCTTGCCGAAGCCCGGCAGCCTCGCCCGCACCGCCCGCTAGCACCTCGCCCACCATGGGACGCGGTGCTGCGAGCACCAAGCCCGCCTGGCGCAAAGGATCGGGCGCGTCGGGCGCCACGTTGCTCGGGGGAAACTGTATTGTGCGATCACGCATCAGGCCGCCATGGTCCACCCTCAGGACGGCTGTGCCACCCGATGTGGTGACGTCCAGCAGTTGCCAGCGGGCCTCGCTCCATGAGCGCACGGGCTGGTCATTGACACTTTCGATGCGATCGCCCTCCATAAGGCCGGCCTGGGCGGCGGGCGTGCTTGCCGCGGGCTTACCCAGTATGGCGGCGGGTTCGCTGGTGCCTGCCAGGTTAAGCATAGTATAGAGAATGGCGGCAAGCAGCAGATTGGCCGCGGGGCCCGCCGCCACGATGGCGCTGCGCTGGGCTAGGCTTTTGCTGTTGAAGGCTTCTTGGCTGGCACCCGGCGCGGCATCGGTGGCCGCCTCATCCAGCATTTTCACGTAGCCGCCCAAGGGGATGGCGGACAGCGCCCACTCGGTGCCGTGGCGGTCGGTGCGCCGCGCAATCACCTTGCCGAAGCCGACGGAAAACCGCAGCACGCGAACACCGCAGCGGCGCGCGACCCAGTAATGCCCCAGTTCGTGGAAGGTGATCAGCACGCCCAGGGCAACGACGAAGGCGACAAGGGTATAAAGCATGTGGGTGTGATCGGTGCAGTGACGACTGCCCGGGCATCAGGCCGCGGACAGACAGTAATCGGCCGCCATGTCGCGGGTGCGCGCGTCGAGCGCCAGGACTTCGTCGAGCGTTTCGGGGGTGTGCAGCGCCATGCCGCTTGCACGATCCAGGCAAGCATCAATGATGCGGGGTATCTGAGTATAGCCAATTTGCCGCCGCAGGAAGCGGTCTACCGCTACCTCGTTGGCGGCGTTGAGTACCACGCAGGCGGTTTGGCCGGCCCGCAGGGCATCGAACGACAGTCTGAGGCAGGGAAAACGCGTGAGATCGGGAAGCTCGAAATCGAGCCGCCCCAGCGCGGCGAGGTCGAACAGCCCCACCCCGCTGTTTATGCGCTCGGGAAACCCCAGGCCGTAAGCAATAGGCGTGCGCATGTCGGGTTGGCCCAATTGCGCCAGCACCGAACCATCTTCGTACTCGACCATGGAATGCACTGTGCTTTGCGGATGGATGAGCACCTGGATGCGATCCACCGGCATGGAAAAAAGCCAATGGGCTTCTATTACCTCTAGGCCTTTGTTGAGCATGGTCGCGGAATCGACGGAAATCTTGCGTCCCATGCTCCAGTTGGGATGCGCACAAGCCTGCTCGGGCGTTACCTGCTGAAGATGCTCAAGCGGCGTATTGCGAAACGGCCCGCCCGATGCGGTGAGAATCAGGCGCCGCACCCCTGGTACGGGCACGACGCCGGGGCGGCTGCGCTGTTGCGGCCGTGGCATACATTGGAAAATAGCGTTGTGTTCGCTGTCGATGGGCAAAAGCTCGGCACCGCTGTCGCGCACTGCGCGCATAAACAGGCTGCCTGCGGCCACCAGCGACTCTTTGTTCGCCAGCAGAACGCGTTTGCCAGCCTGGGCCGCGGCGATGGCGCCTGGCAGGCCCGCGGCGCCGACGATGGCCGCCATGACGGTCGTCACGTTGGTATCAGCGGCGGTATCGGCCAGCGCCTGCGCCCCGACACGGATCTCAGGCAAGGCCTGCCCCCCGGGCCAGGCATGCACGAAACGGGCGCGCGCGGACTCGTCAGGCACCACCACCACGCGCGCCCCGGTGGCCTGGGCTTGCGCGGCGAGCTTGTCCATACGACTATAGGCGCTCAGGGCATACACGGAATGCGTGTCCGGGTGGCGGGCAATAACGTCCAGCGTACTGTCGCCGATGGATCCTGTGGATCCGAGCACGCAAACCTGTTGATGATTCATGACTGCTACCATTGCCCCGTTGAAAACAGGAACGCAAAGGGCGCCACGGGAAGCAAAGCGTCGATGCGATCATAGACCCCGCCATGACCGGGCAGTAGGTTGCTGGAATCTTTCACCCCCGCCCGCCGTTTGAGCAGCGACTCGAACAGGTCACCCACAATCGACAATGCGGCCAGGAAGATGGCAATCAGCACCACGGCCCAGAGGGGCCAACGGCCCGCCAGCACCGCCCCGAAGCTGCCGGGCCAGAAGCTGGTGGCAATCACCCAGGCGGTTGCACCCACAATGCCGCCCAACGCGCCTTCGATGGTTTTGCCGGGGCTTACGCGGGGCGCCAGCTTATTTCGGCCCCAGGCCTTGCCAACGAAATAGGCAGCAATATCGGCGATCCAGATGGTGGCGAGCAGCGATACAAGATACCACGCACCATATACACGGAATAGTTGCACCAACGCCGCCCAGGCGGACAGCGCGGCTAGGACGGCGAACAGGCTAAGCGATAGCGGGTGCCGGCGCTGATCAGTGCGGGCCCGCACGACCATAGCTGAACCACCCGCCAACCAGGCCAGCGCGACAGCAGGGAGCAGCCACTGGTTGATCATCAGGAAAAACGACCATGTCCAGGGCGCGGCTGGCACTGATAACCATTGTAGCGCTACAACCGCAAGCCCAAGGCCGATTGCCAGTGCCACTGCGGCGGGCAGAACAGGCCCGGGGATCGGCGACGTGAGACGCAGCCATTCCCACAGCGCGCAGGCGGCGATCAAGGCCAACAGCAGCACCAGCGGCAAAGGGCTGGACGCAAGCAGTGCAGCCAGCAGAATGATCAGAAGAATGACGGCGGTAATGACGCGCTGCCTGAGCATGAGCGCTCCTGTTGGGCTACTCGTTCCGCGCAGCGAGCTGCGCGCTGGTGCGCCCGAAGCGGCGCTCTCTGGCTTTGTACCACTTAAACGCGGCGTCGAGCTCCTTGGCACCGAAATCGGGCCAATAGCAGCCGGTGAAATAAAGCTCGGTGTAGGCCAACTGCCAGACCAGGAAATTTGAAATGCGCTGCTCGCCGCCCGTGCGAATAAAAAGATCGGGTTCGGGAGCGAAAGACATGGCCAGATGCCTGGCTAATTGAGACTCGTCGATGCCCTCTGGATGGGCGGCGAGCGCGGGGTTTTCAGCCAGCATGCGGCGCATCGCTTGCAGGATGTCCCAGCGGCCACCGTAATTGGCCGCGATCGACAGGTGCAGCATATCGTTGTGCGCGGTGCGTGCTTCGGCGTCGCGAATCAGATCGCGCAAGCGGGGCTCGAAGGCGGAAAGATCGCCGACGACCCGCAACCTGACGCCCTGGTCTTCGAGGCGCCCCACTTCTTTTTCAAGCGTCTGGATAAACAGGCGCATGAGCAGGGAGACTTCTTCGGCAGGCCGGCGCCAATTCTCGGAACTGAAGGCGAACAAGGTCAGGTATCTGACGCCGCGCCGCCCGCAGGTTTCGACCGCTCGGCGCACGGCGCGCAACCCACGCATATGACCGGCAGTGCGCGGCAGAAAGCGCTCGGTGGCCCAGCGACCGTTGCCGTCCATGATGACAGCTACGTGGCGCGGAACGTCTGAGGATTCGGGTATGGAGAGTGTCGACGAACTTACTGTCATTCAGGGGACCGGGCGCGGAGCGCCCGGTATATCGTGTGGGTTAGACGGTCATGATTTCGGCTTCTTTCTGAGCGACAAGCTTGTCGATCTCGGCCACATGGCGGTCGGTGAGCTTCTGGATATCATCCTGCATGCGGCGCTCGTCGTCTTCGGAAATTTCCTTGTCCTTGAGCAGCTTCTTGAGGGCGTCGTTGGCTTCGCGGCGCAGATTGCGCACGGCGACTTTACTGTCTTCGCCCTCGGTGCGCACCACCTTGGTGAGATCGCGGCGGCGCTCTTCGGTAAGCGGCGGCATGGGCACGCGGATGTTGTCGCCCATGGCGATGGGGTTCAGGCCCAGATCGGATTCACGGATTGCCTTTTCGACGGGGCCAGCCATGGATTTTTCCCAGACCTGCACGCTGATGTTGCGGGCGTCTACCACGTTGACATTGGCGACTTGGCTCACAGGAACGGGAGAGCCGTAGTATTCGACCAGTACGTGATCAAGAATGCCTGCATGCGCCCGGCCGGTGCGGATCTTGGCCAGGCTGGTCTTGAGCGAGTCGATGGACTTGCCCATGCGGGATTCGGCGGATTTCTTGATGTCGGAGAGACTCATTGCGGTTCCTTTTCTATTTATGTCAGACGTGCACCAGCGTGCCCTCGTCTTCGCCGGACACGGCACGCTTGAGGGCGCCTGGCTTGTTGATCGAGAACACCTTGATGGGCAGCTTCTGATCGCGACACAAGGCGAACGCGGTGGCATCCATGACTTCCAGCCGGCGCACAATGGCTTCGTCGAAACTGATGCGCGCGTAGCGTGTGGCGCTGGGATCTTTGTTGGGATCGGCGCTGTAGATGCCGTCGACCTTTGTTGCCTTGAGAACGATCTCGGCGCCGATTTCAGCGCCTCGCAGCGCGGCCGCGGTGTCCGTGGTAAAGAAAGGGTTGCCCGTGCCGGCAGCGAAGATGACAACCTTGCCTTCTTCGAGATAACGCAGTGCCTTGGGGCGGATGTAGCGCTCGACCACCTGATCGAGGTTCAGGGCCGACTGCACGCGTGCATCGACCCCGCGGTTCTTGAGCGCGTCTTGCAGCGCAAGCGCATTCATGACCGTGGCCAGCATGCCCATGTAATCGGCGGTTGCGCGATCCATGCCTTGCGCGCCAGGCGCGACACCACGAAAAATATTGCCGCCACCTATGACAATGGCAAGCTCCACACCCTGCGACGATACCTCGGCGATCTCTTCAGTCATGCGCTGGATGGTGGAACGGTTGATCCCAAACGCGTCCTCGCCCATCAGGGCCTCGCCTGAAAGCTTGAGGAGGACACGCTTATACGATCTGATGGTCATAGGTAGAATTCCTAATAAACAAACCAACGGAAGTGTAAGCCAGACTCGGGCCTGCGTGATGACGCAGGCCCGTTTTTTTTGAAAGCGAAGCGCAAACAGGCGTTACGATGGGCGCATGAGTGTTACAGGATGCCCCGCCCGGTTACGGCTTGCCTGAAGACCTTAGGCCTGGCCGCCGGCAGCGGCGGCGACTTCAGCGGCGAAGTCTTCGACTTTTTTCTCGATGCCCTCACCCACGACATACAGGGCGAAGCGGGAGATGCCGGCGCCCTTTTCCTTGAGCATCTGCTCGACGGATTGCTTGTCGTTCTTGACAAAGGGCTGAGACAGCAGCGTGACTTCTTTGAGGAACTTCTGGACCGAACCTTCGACCATCTTGGCAACGATCTCGGCGGGCTTGCCGGATTCTGCGGCCTTTTGCTCGGCGACCGAGCGTTCGGCGGCGATATCGGCAGCAGGCACGCCATCGGCGTTCAGGGCCTTGGGACGAGTGGCGGCGATGTGCATGGCAAGGTCTTTGCCGACTTCATCGGGGCCGTTGAAGTCGACCAGCACACCGATGCGGCCACCGTGCACGTAGCTGGCCAACGTGTTGGTGGTTTCAAAGCGCTGGAAGCGGCGGATGGCCATGTTTTCGCCGATTTTGCCGACCAGTGCGGAACGGGTTGTTTCGACCGTGCCCTCACCCATGGGCAGCTCGCTCAGGGCTGCGACATCGGCGGGGTTCTTTTCAGTGACCAAAACGGCCATGGCGTTGACGAAAGCGATGAAGTCGTCATTCTTGGCGACGAAGTCGGTTTCGCAGTTGACTTCGATGACCGCGCCGCGCTTGCCGTCGGCAGCGATGTTCAGGCCGATCAAGCCTTCAGCGGTGATACGAGCGGCAGCCTTGCTGGCTTTGTTGCCGAGTTTGACGCGGAGAATCTCCTCGGCACGGGCCATATCGCCTTCGGCTTCGGTGAGCGCCTTCTTGCATTCCATCATGGGCGCGTCGGTCTTTTCGCGCAGTTCTTTGACCATGGAAGCGGTAATTTGAGCCACAATTTTCTCCAGTTATCTAAAACACGCCCCGGTCGGGCCGGGGCTGTTGCGAAATGACGGTGCGGCGCGCCCAAGGCGTGCCGCGGCGGCCCGGCGCACTGCCGGGCAGGCCACATTACTCGCGGTCTTCGTCGACTTCGATGAATTCTTCATCGCCTTCGGCGATTTCTTCGACCAAGCCGTTCAGGTTCTGCTCACGGCCTTCGATGACGGCGTCAGCAATACCGCGGGCGTACAGCGCGATGGCCTTGGCGGAATCGTCGTTACCCGGGATGACGTGTGCAACGCCGTCGGGCGAGTGGTTGGTATCGACCACGCCAACAACCGGAATACCCAGGGTGCCGGCTTCGGCCACAGCAATTTTGTGGTAGCCGACGTCGATGATGAACAGTGCGTCGGGCAGCGTGTTCATGTCTTTGATGCCGCCAATGGATTTGTTCAGCTTGGCCAGTTCGCGTTCAAACATGAGCGCTTCTTTTTTGCTCATGGCATCAGTACCGCCTTCGGCGACCTGGGCTTCCATCTCTTTCAGGCGCTTGACGGATGTCTTGACCGTTTTGAAGTTGGTCATCATGCCACCGAGCCAGCGGCTGTCCACATACGGCATGCCGCAGCGGGCGGCTTCGGCCGCGATGATTTCACGAGCGGCGCGCTTGGTGCCGACAAACAGGATGGTGCCGCCGCGCGCTGCAAGCTGGCGCACAAACTTGGTGGCTTCCTGGAACTTGCCAACCGTTTGTTCGAGGTTGACGATATGGATCTTGTTACGCTGACCGAAGATGAACGGAGCCATCTTGGGGTTCCAGTAACGGGTCTGGTGGCCAAAGTGCACACCAGCTTCAAGCATTTCACGCATCAAAGACATGATATTCTCCAAGGGTTGGGCCTTGTACCGGGCCAGTATTTGCTTGCGGCCCGCCCTGCTTGGGCGGCCCCGCGCGCAAACACCCTGAGGTGGCCGGGCACGCGATTTACTCCCCCGGCGCCTGCCAGTGCGGCAGCCAGAAATCCGGGAAAGCCTATAATTCTACTATTTTTAAGTAAGCCATATCAAGTTGCCATGAGTAGCCTAGTCACTGACCCCGCCGATCTCGCCAAGATGCGCACCGCCTGCCAAACGGCTGCGTCCATACTCGACTACCTCACGCCTTTCGTTCAGGCTGGGGTCACGACCGGTGAACTCGAAAGGCTGTGCAGCGAGAAAATCGCTGAACTCGGGGTCAAATCCGCCACGGTGGGTTATGCGCCGCCCGGCTACACGCCCTATCCGGCCTCCATCTGCATTTCGGTCAACCATGTGATCTGCCACGGCATTCCGGGCGACAAAGTGCTAAAGAACGGCGACATCCTCAACATGGATGTCACCATCATCCAGGACGGCTGGTTCGGCGACACCAGCCGCATGTTCTATGTGGGCGAACCTTCCATTCTGGCACGCCGCCTCACCGAAACCACCTTTGAGTGCATGTGGCTCGGTATCGACCAGGTGCGCCCCGGCGCCACCCTGGGTGACGTCGGCAATGCCATTCAGAAGCATGCCGAAAAAAACGGTTTTTCAGTGGTGCGAGAGTATTGCGGGCATGGCGTGGGGCGCAAGTTCCATCAGGATCCACAGGTATTGCACTATGGCAAGCCGGGCACGGGCGTGCGCCTTGAGCCGGGCATGATTTTCACGATCGAGCCCATGATCAATGCCGGCCGCCGCGAGATTCGCACGCTGGCTGACGGCTGGACAGTTGTCACACGAGACCACAGTCTGTCCGCGCAGTGGGAACACGCAGTACTCGTCACCGATACCGGCCACGAAGTGCTGACGATCTCCGAAAACATGCCTCCTCCTCCCGCGTTCATCAAGAACGCATGAGCCATGGTGGCCACACCGCGCCCCACGCTTGACGCACTGCGTCGGCAGTTGGCCGCGCGTCGCCAGGCAGCCATTGCCGCCTGGCGCCAGCACCTGCGCCCCGATACCCTGCTGACGGCGCTGCGCCGGGCCACAGATCAAACCCTGCGCGACCTCTTGCGCCTGCATCCGCTGCCAAGTGGCGCAACACTCGCTGCGGTAGGTGGCTACGGCCGCGGCGAGCTGTATCCGTATTCAGACGTCGACGTGCTGGTACTGTTGCAGCAGCCCCCCGGCCCCCAGGATAGTGCAATGATTGCCGCTTTTGTAGCGGCAATGTGGGATCTTGGGATAGAGCCCGGCCACAGCGTGCGCACGGTTGAAGACTGCCGTCGCGAGGCCGCCGGCGACATTACGGTGGAGACTTCTCTGCTCGAAGCGCGCTGGCTTGCAGGCTCCCGGGAATTGCTGCATACGCTGCGCGAGGCAATGGCGGCGCAACTGGATCCCCAGACCTTCTTCCAGGCCAAGCGCGCCGAAATGCACCAGCGGCACGCGCGGCACCAGGATACCCCATACGCGCTCGAACCCAATTGCAAAGAAGCCCCCGGCGGCCTGCGCGATCTGCAAGTGCTGTTGTGGATGGCCCAGGCCGCTGGCCTAGGCCATACCTGGCGCGAGATTGCTCGCACCGACTGGCTCATGCCATCGGAGTACCGTGCGCTGCGGCGCGCCGAACAGGCTTTCAAACGCCTGCGCATCGAGCTGCATCTGCTGGCCGGGCGCCGTGAAGACCGCGTACTGTTCGACCTGCAGCCGGCTCTGGCCACGCTTTACGGGTTCGAAGCCACCCGCAACCGGCGCCCCAGCGAGATTCTGATGCAGCGCTACTACTGGGCCGCGCGCGTCGTCAACCAGATGAATGTCATCCTGATGCAGAGCATGGAAGAACGCCTCTTTCCCATGCCGGCAGACCAGGCCCGCCGCATTGACGATGATTTTCTGGTGGTGCGCGGGCGCCTGGGGATCGTGCGCGATGACGGCTTCGAGCGCAATCCAGCGCTACTTTTCCGTGCCTTCCTTGTCATGCAGGAGCACCCCGAGATCGAGGGGCTGACCGCGCAGGCGCTGCGCGCCATGTGGCACGCGCGGCGCCACATCGATGCCCAGTTCAGGCGCAATCCGGTCAATAGGCATCAATTTTTGCAGATACTGCAGCAACCACGCGGCATTGTGCATGCCCTGCGACGCATGACCATGCTGAACATCCTGCCGCGCTACCTGCCGCTGTTCAGGCGCATCGTCGGCCAGATGCAGCACGATCTGTTCCACGCCTACACCGTTGACCAGCACATCCTGATGGTGATTCGCAATCTGCGTCGCTTCACTATGCCCGAACACGCCCAGGAGTATCCCCTGGCCAGCCAGTTGATTGCCGGGTTTGAACGGCACTGGCTGCTTTACGTGGCGGCCCTGTACCACGATATCGCCAAGGGCCGCGGCGGCGATCACTCTGAGCTTGGCGCAGCCGATGCGAGACGCTTCTGTATCGACCATGGCATCGATAGCACCGACCGCGATCTGGTCGAATTTCTTGTGCGCCAGCACTTGACCATGTCCATGGTGGCGCAAAAACGCGATCTCAGCGATCCTGAGGTGGTAAAACAGTTTGCCCAAGTGGTGGGCGACGAGCGCCACCTGACAGCGCTCTATCTACTCACCGTCGCTGACATCCGGGGCACCAGCCCCAAGGTCTGGAATGCCTGGAAAGGCAAGCTGCTCGAAGACCTCTACCGTCAGACGCTGGCCGTCTTGGGCGGCGCGCAGCCAGATACCGGCACTGTGCTCGCCCAGCGCAAGCAGGCCGCAGCCACCGAAATACGCCTAATGGGCCTGCGCGACGAGAGCCGTGATGCATTCTGGAGCCAGCTAGATGTCGCTTACTTCCTGCGCCACGAAGCCAGCGAAATCGCCTGGCACACGCGTCAGCTCTATTATCGGGTAGACGCGCCAGAACCCGTCGTGAAGGCGCGCGTGGTGGGGCAAAACGAAGCGCTGCAAGTCATGGTCTACACGCGCGATCGCGATGATCTATTTGTTTCAATCTGTCGTTATTTCGACCGGCGCGGCCTGAGCGTGCAGGATGCCCGCATCCATACCACGCACCACGGCTGGGCACTGGACAGCTTCATTGTGCTGCTGCCGGGGCATGACAAAGACTATCGCTCCAATGCCTCCCTGGTAGAACACGAGCTGTACCAGGCACTGATGCCTGCGAGCGTCCACGCCACCGGCGAAGCCGCGCAACCTGCGCGACGGCCTGGCTCGCGTCGTTCTCGCGTGTTTCCTATTGTGCCCAATGTAGAATTGCAGCCCGATGAGCGCAGCGCCTCGTGGCGCCTGTCAATTACCGCCGCAGACCGGCCGGGTCTGCTCTACAGCGTCGCCAGCCTGTTCGTCAGGCATGGGATCGACCTCAAAATGGCCAAGATCATGACGCTGGGCGACCGCGTCGAAGATATCTTTATCATCTCCGGCGACGTGCTGGGCCATCCCCGCCAGCAATTGCGTTTCGAACGCGAGCTGCTGGCCATGCTGGACAGCAGCGACATCCACTCTCCCTCTCGTTACACCACCTTCCAACAATGAACACTCGTTCCGTGAAACTCCTGAATCTGATTGCCGTGCTGTGTGCTGCCGCCGTGGCAGTCGCCCTGATTTCACAGCATGTTTTCGACATGCAACCCTGCGCCTGGTGTGTGCTGCAGCGGCTGGTGTTCCTGGTGATTGCGCTCGTGTGCGGGCTGGGCGCCTGGGCCGGCCGACACAGCCCGACCGCAGGCAAGGCTGCCGCTGGGGCAGTGGTGCTGCTCAGTGCGGCAGGGGTAGTTGCCGCTTGGTATCAATACACGGTCGCAGCCAATATGTTCTCGTGCGCGCAAACGTTTGCCGACAAGTTCATTGCGGCGTCCGGCATGGACGCCGCCCTGCCCTGGCTGTTCGGCATTTACGCGACGTGCATGGAAGCGCGCGTAGAGCTCTTCGGCGTCGAATATGCCCTGTGGGGCATGGGGCTCTTTGTTGTAACAGGCGTGTTGGGCGTGATCGCACTCGTGCAACGCACCCCCCGAGGCTGATCACGCTGCATTCTGGCACCGCTACCTTTAAGGCAGCGGTGTCACACAGGCCTGCGCCGACGATGTATACCCATACCCGGCGCGCGGCCCGCAGCCCTCAATCTTCTTTTTCGTTGGTGGCCATTTCGCCGGCAGGCGGCAATGTTCCGCGTGTCTGCTCCAGGCGATCAAGGTAGGCTGCATCGATATCGCCCGTGACATACTTACCGTTGAAGCACGACGATTCAAACTGCTTCATGGCGGGGTTCAGATCGCGGATCGCCTGTTCCAGATCTTCGAGGTTTTGGTAAACCAACCCGCAGGCGCCGATTTCACGCGCAACGTCTTCGGTGCTTCGGCCCACCGCAATCAGTTCGCGGCGCGTGGGCATATCAATGCCGTATACGTTCGGAAAGCGCACGGCAGGCGCGGCGGACGCGAAGAACACTTTGTTCGCCCCTGCCGCCTTAGCCATGTCGACGATCTCGCGGCTGGTGGTGCCACGCACGATGGAATCATCGACCAGCAGTACATTTTTGCCGCGGAACTCCATATCGATGGCGCTAAGCTTTTGACGCACGGATTTTTTACGCACCGCCTGCCCCGGCATGATGAAGGTGCGGCCCACATAGCGGTTTTTGATGAAGCCTTCACGGTAGTTGAGGCTCAGGCGCGACGCAAGCTGCATAGCTGCCGGCCGCGATGAATCGGGGATAGGCATGACGACATCGATCTCGCCCAGGCGCAGCGTTCGCGCGACGTTATCGGCCAGGTACTCACCCATCTTGAGCCGCGCGTTATAAATGGATACCGTATCCATGACAGAATCGGGCCGGGCGAAATACACATACTCGAACACACAGGGTGTGAGTACTGCGTTGTCTGCGCATTGGCGGCTCACGAGCTTGCCATCCATATCGATAAAGATCGCTTCGCCGGGCTGTATGTCGCGCACCAGTGTGTAGCCACAACCGGTCAGGGCCACGGATTCGGATGCCACCATCCACTCTGTGCCCTGTTCGGTTTCGAGGGAACCCAGGCACAAAGGGCGTATCCCGTATGGATCGCGGAAAGCAACCAGGCCGTAGCTGGCGATCTGTGCAATGACGGCATAGGCCCCCCGAGCGCGCCGGTGCACGGCCGAAACCGCCTTGAAGATTGCGTCGCTGTCGAGCGTACCGCCGCTGGACGCCTGTTGCAGCTCATGCGCGAACACATTGAGCAGCACTTCGGAGTCGGAATTAGTATTGATATGGCGGCGATCAATCTTGAATAGGGACTCGCGCAACTCTCGCCAATTTGTGAGGTTGCCATTGTGTACGAAGGTGATGCCAAATGGTGCGTTGACGTAGAACGGCTGGGCTTCGTCCACGCTGTCGCTGGAGCCGGCGGTGGGATAGCGCACTTGGCCCAAGCCGCTGTTGCCGGGTAGTGAACGCATATTGCGCGTGCGAAACACATCGCGCACCAAGCCGTGCGCCTTGTACATATTGAAAAACTGTTCGTGCGAGGTGGAAATGCCCGCCGCATCCTGGCCACGATGCTGCAGCAGCAACAGACTGTCGTAGATCAGTTGATTGACGGGGGAGGTACCTGCAACCCCAACGATTCCGCACATGATGAATTCCTGTAAATGCGATCAGATCAATATGGTAACCATGCGGCCAGGTCAGGCGGCAGCATCTGCTTGATCTGCTGTATGCCCTTTACCGCGGTGCCGGAGAGCCGGGCTTGTTGCCACCAAGGCTCCTTTGGCAACTCTGTATAGCCTGCCAACCCGACCAGCACCAATACGAATACGATACCGCGTAACAACCCGAACAGTGCGCCCAAGCCATGATCGGCAGGCGTGAGGCCGGTGCGGTCGATCAGCGCCGCCAATGTCACATTAACCAGGCCCACGAGCAGCAGGACAAGAATGAAGACGAGCGCGTAGGCTGCACCCGCGCGAAGTAGCGGGTTGTCGATCCAGCCCTGTAGCCAGTCGCCGGCCAGAGGGCCCCACCAGATGGCGGCCATGAACGCCAGCACATAAGCAAGCAAGGAGAGGATTTCTTTGACCAGCCCTCGCAAGAGACCGAGGAAGGCGGACACAGCCAGAATGGCCAGGACGAGGTAATCGAAACTGGTCACGTATCAGTGGCCAAAGGCCCATAAGTTGGATGGGAGAGGCGGCAACGTTTATTGGCTGGAAATGAAACCGTTATCGTAACCCAGCGCGCGCAGGCGCGCCTGCGCGGCTTGGGCGGCGTCGCGCGACGGGAAGGGACCTACCCGCAGGCGATAGGTGGTGCGCCCGCCCGCGGTGCCGCGCTCTACATAGGCGTTGGTGACCCCGGCTGCAGCCAGGCGGTCGCGCCGCACCCGGGCGTCTTCCTCGGCACCGTAAGCAGCGATCTGCAGCACGAAATTGCCTTTCTCGGACGCGGCCGCGCGTTTGGGCGGCACCCTGCCTTCCAGCATGGCGAGGGCAGCCGAGCCGTCATCGGTGCGTTGGATTTTTTCGGCCGCCTTGGGCTTGGCTTCGGGTTTGGCTTCTGCTTTGGGCTTGGGTTCGGGTTTGGGTTCGGGTTTTGGCTTGGCTTCAGGTTTGGGCTGCGGTGCGGGCACCGCCTCGGGCGGCGCAGGCTCGACCGGAGTTGTTGTGTCGGGTTGGCTAGGGGCGAGACCGGTTGATGGCGCTGGCACTTGCGGCGCATCGGGCTGCTGGATGCTGCCCGAGTAGGCGTTGCCTTGCGCGTCGGTGTTGGGCGCGGCGGCCAGATTGCCGGTGTCGGCGGCCGGTGGTTCGATGGATGGTACCACCACTGGCGTAGGCGCTTGCTCGGGCGGCTCGGTGGTATCGAAAAGCATGGGCACTACGATCACGGCGGCGAGTACCAGCACCAATGCACCGATCAACCTGCGGCGGGCGCGATTGCGCAGATCGCTGGCTTGCGCCTCGCTGGATAGCGCGGATCGGGAAGCCGGGCGACGCTCGGAGCGGGAAGCGGACTCGTTGCGAGAGAACAGACCCATGTGTGAAGAAACCTATGCTGTGTACAAGGCTGGCCGACGTAGCGCCGGCGCGGCCCGGAATACCCGTTGGCCTAACGCCCCAGCGATTGGAGCACCGGCCCGACCGTGGTGAATGACCCAAACACAAGGATTCTATCATCCCCTGCCGCACGCTTTTGCGCCTCGGTAAAGGCCTGTACCGGATTTTCAAATACAGATACGGTTGCGGACCCGGCTGCGACCTGCTTGGGTGCGACAGCGCGCACACCTGGGCTGCGCGTATCCGTGGCGGCTGACCCATGGCCGGCCAACCCCGGGCCATCGAAACTGTCGTCGACCATGGCGGGCGCGGAAGACACGGGCGCCACGCTGGGCGACGGTGCAACGGCAGGCACGGCCAACGCAGCACGCGCGGCGAGCACCTTGCGCACGTGCTCGGCAAGCGCATCGCCCGCCATGCCACGTGCGCCATCGACGCTCGCGCAATACCAGTGGTCAACCCGGCTTGCAATTTTTTCGATTACCCCTTCGACGTCTTTGTCTGCGAGCATGCCAATGACAGCATGCGTCTTGCCGAAGCGGCCCATGTTGTCGAGGTTCTGCCCCAGCGCCGCCGCGGCATGCGGGTTGTGGGCCACGTCAAGGATGACCACGGGATTGCCAGGAAGAATCTGCAGGCGGCCAGGCAGATTGACCTGCAGAAGCCCTTCACGGACTGCTTGCTGTGGTACCGCCAGCCGGCCGCGCAGCGCTTCGATGGCCGCCAGCGCTGCGCAGGCGTTGAGCAATTGATTGGCGCCGCGCAAGGCAGGATAGCCCAAAGCCGCGCGGCGCTGCGAACGCCCGCCGTAGGCCCATTGCTGGCGGTCGCCGGAGTAGTTGAAGTCATTGCCGAACAGCCAGAGGTCGGCGCCGACCTGTGCGGCATACTCGACGATACTGGCCGGCGGTATAGGATCGGCGCAGATGGCCGGCCGCCCGGGTCGGAAGATATGGGCTTTTTCCCAACCTATTTTTTCGCGTGTATCGCCCAGATATTGCGCGTGATCGATGTCTACGCTGGTGATGATGGCACAATCGGCGTCGACCATATTGACCGCATCGAGCCGGCCGCCCAGCCCGACTTCGAGCACCGCCACATCGACGGCACGCTCCTGGAACAATAGCAGCGCGGCCAGCGTGGAGAATTCGAAATAACTAAGCGTAATGTCGCCGCGCGCCGCGTCTATCTTGCGGAATTGGCTGATGATGTCAGTGTCGGCGGCTTGTTCGCCATTGAGCCGGATGCGTTCGTTGTAGCGCACCAGATGTGGCGACGCATAGACCCCTACCTTGTACCCAGCGGCCAGCAACATACTTTCGAGCATGGCACAAGTGGAGCCCTTGCCGTTGGTGCCGCCCACAGTGATCGTTACAAACGGCGTCTGGATGTCCAGCACTTGTGCCACCTTGCGGATCCGCGACAGCTCCAGGTCTATGGCGACCTTGTGCAGGGTTTCAAGATAGCTCAGCCACTGGTCGAGCGTGGCGGAAGCGGCGGGTGCGGAGGTGGACATGATACGAACCGGAAACGAAAAACGCAGGTGCTGATATTAGCACCTGCGGCGCAGGGTGGACGTGGCAGGCGCGCCAGCGGCATGGGTACAAACCCACGCCGCCGGGCTGCCGCCCTATTTCTTTTTGCGTGCCGGCGGCACGTCGGTGCAACTGCCTTCGGCCACTTCGGCAGCCATACCGATGGATTCGCCCAGCGTGGGATGCGGGTGTATGGTTTTACCGATATCCACCGCGTCAGCGCCCATTTCGATGGCCAGCGCCACCTCGCTGATGAGGTCGCCCGCGTGCGTGCCAACAATGCCGCCACCCACGATGCGATGCGTCTTCGCATCGAACAGCAGCTTGGTGAAGCCTTCGTCGCGCCCATTGGCGATGGCTCGCCCCGAGGCCGCCCACGGGAAGAGGCCTTTCTCGACTTCGATGCCATCTGCTTTGGCCTGCTCTTCGGTCAGGCCGACCCACGCTACCTCCGGATCGGTGTACGCCACTGAAGGAATCACGCGGGCATCGAAGAAACTCTTGTGCCCTGCGATGACTTCGGCCGCCACATGGCCTTCGTGCACAGCCTTGTGGGCGAGCATGGGTTGGCCAATAATATCGCCAATGGCGTAGATGTGGGGCACATTGGTGCGCATCTGGCGGTCGACATCGATGAAGCCGCGATCAGACACCGCAATCCCGGCCTTGTCGGCGCCAATGCGTTTGCCATTTGGGGTGCGGCCCACAGCCTGCAGCACCAGATCGTAGCGCTGTGCTTCCTTGGGCGCCTTTTCGCCTTCGAACTCGACCCAGATGCCATCCTTGTCGGCCCGTGCACCCACGGTGCGCGTGTTGAGCATGATGTTGTCGAAGCGCCGGGCATTCATCTTTTCCCACACCTTCACAAGATCGCGGTCGGCGCCCAGCATCAGGCCGCCTTGCATCTCGACCACGTCCAGCCGCGAACCCAGGGCGGAATACACCGTGCCCATTTCGAGGCCGATGATGCCTCCGCCGATAATGAGCATCTTTTTGGGGATACCCGCGAGCTGCAGTGCGCCGGTGGAATCGACAATGCGATCGTCTTCGGGCAGGAAAGGCAGTTTGACGGACTGGCTCCCGGCCGCGACGATGGCGGAAGCGAAGCGCACAGTCTGCACGCCGCCGTCGGCACGCTGGATCCGCAGGTGATGCGGGTCGGCGAATTCGCCGGTGCCGGTGATGACCTGCACCTTGCGCGCTTTGGCCATGCCGGCCAACCCACCCGTGAGCTTGCCAACCACGCTGTCTTTGTAGGCGCGCAGGCCGCCGAGGTCAATCGTGGGCGCGCCGAAGGTAATGCCATGCGAGGACAGCGACTGTGCCTCTTCGAGGACCGCTGCGGTGTGCAGCAGGGCCTTGGACGGAATGCAGCCTACGTTAAGGCACACGCCGCCCAGCGTGGCGTAGCGTTCGACCAACACCACTGACAGGCCGAGATCGGCAGCACGGAATGCGGCGGAATAGCCGCCGGGCCCCGCACCCAGTACGACCACATCACACTCGAGATCGGCTTGCCCTGTAAAGGCGGCGGCTTGCGGCGCAGCGGCAACTGGCTGAGCGGGAGCGGCCGGCTGCGCCGGGGCGGCAGCGGGTGCGGACGCGGCGGCCGCAGGTGCGGGCGGCTCAGCGGGGGCGGCAGCGGCCGCTTCCAGTCGCACCATTGCCATGCCCTCCCTGATCTTGTCGCCCACCTTGACCAGTACTTCTTTAATGACGCCGCCCTGCTCCGCGGGGATCTCCATGGAGGCCTTGTCAGACTCCACCGTAATCAGGCTCTGTTCGGCCTGGATGGTGTCGCCGGCGGCCACCAGCACTTCGATGACTTCGACCTCGTCGAAATCACCGATATCGGGAACCTTCAGTTCGATAATGCTCACACGCGGCTCCTAGAGAATGGCACGGCGGAAATCGCCAAGCAGGCTGGCCAGATATGTATTGAAGCGCGCAGCAGCGGCGCCATCGATGACCCGGTGATCGTAGGACAGCGACAGCGGCAGCATCAGCCGCGGCACGAAGTCGCTGCCGTTCCATATCGGCATATGCGCCGAGCGTGAGACGCCGAGGATAGCGACCTCGGGGGCGTTGATGATGGGCGTGAAATGTGTTCCGCCGATGCCTCCCAGCGAGGAAATCGAGAAGCAGCCACCCTGCATCTGCGCGGGCGAAAGCTTCCCCTCGCGCGCCAGCGCCGCGAGTTCGGCGGTTTCTTTGGCGAGTTCAAACACGCCCTTCTTGTCGGCGTCGCGAATCACAGGCACGACCAGGCCGTTGGGCGTGTCGGCGGCAAAGCCGATATGGTAGTACTGCTTGAGCACCAGGTTGTCGCCATCGAGCGAGGCGTTGAACTCGGGAAACTTCTTGAGCGCCGCAACCACCGCCTTGATCAGGAAGGCCAGCATGGTGACCTTGACGCCGGATTTCTTGTTTTCGTCGTTGAGTGTCTGGCGCAGCGCCTCGAGCTCGGTGATGTCAGCCTGATCATTGTTGGTGACGTGCGGGATCATCACCCAGTTACGATGCAGGTTGGCACCCGAGATCTTCTTGATGCGCGACAACGGCCGTGTTTCGATAGCGCCAAACTTGGCGAAATCCACCTTGGGCCAGCCCAGCACCGCCAGCCCGCCCTCGCCCGTCGCCGCGCCGATTGCGGGCGCCGCGCCAGTGGCCAGCGAACGTTTCACATATTCACGCACGTCATCCTGGGTGATGCGGTTCTTGGTGCCGGAGCCAGTGACGCGCCGCAAATCAACGCCCAATTCACGGGCGAACTTGCGCACTGAAGGTGAAGCGTGCGGCAGATCGCGCGCCGGCATATCGGCATCAGCATAGGCCTCGGTGGGCGAATGGCGCTCGGGCGGCGTTGAGGCCATACCGCCGCCGGATGGCACTACAGGCGCGGCAGCAGGCACGGGTGCGGTTGGCGTTGGAGCGACAGCGGGCGCGTCGGCCTTTACTGCAGCCCGCTCCTCGGCCGGAGCTGCCGCGGCAGCCGGCGCGCCACCACTGGCGCGAAGTTCTAGGATGTCGGAACCCTGGCTGACCTTGTCGCCCAGCTTGACCTTGATGGCGGTGACCACGCCTGCCTGTGGCGCCGGCACCTCCATTGATGCCTTGTCGGACTCAACGGTGATCAGGCTTTGCTCGGGTTGGATGCTGTCACCGACTTTAACGAGGATCTCGATAACCTCGACGTCCGTCGCGCCACCGATATCAGGTACGGATACAGTGACGTTCGCGCCATCCTGGGCTGCGGGTGCTGCGGCTTGCGCCGCAGGCTGCGCTGCCGCAGGCGCCACGGATGGCGCGGCTGCTGGCGCAGCCACGGCTGGAGAAGCGGCTGCGCCAGCGCCCTCCTGCAGCTCCAGAATGACACTGCCTTCGCTGATCTTATCGCCGACTTTGACCTTGAGCGATTTGACGACGCCCTCTGACGGCGACGGGATCTCCATTGATGCCTTGTCGGATTCGACAGTGATCAGGCTTTGCTCAGCGGTGATTTCATCACCTTCCGCAACCAATACTTCAATGACTTCGACCTCGTCGAAATCGCCAATATCCGGGACCTTGATCTCGGTAATATTGCTCATGTCCGTCCCCTCTGTTTATGCGTGATGCGGATTGGCTTTTTCGGGATTGATACCATATTTGGCGATTGCTTCGGCAACCTTGACGAGTGGCAGCGCGCCTTCGTCGGCCAGGCTGCGCAGCGCAGCAAGCACGACGAAGTGGCGATCAATCTCGAAGTGCTCGCGCAGCTTGCTGCGGTAATCGGAGCGGCCGAAACCATCGGTGCCAAGGACGTGCATGCCGCGCCCTTTGGGCAAGAAGGGGCGGATCTGCTCGCCGTAGGACTTGACGTAGTCGGTCGATACCACCACGGGGCCCTCGGCACCTTGCAACTGCTGCGTGACGTATGGCAGTTTCTGCGCATCCGCATCGGGGTGCAGCAAATTATGGCGTTCGCAATCCAGGCCGTCGCGACGCAGTTCGGTAAAACTGGTGACGCTCCACACATCGGATGCGACACCCCAGTCGCTCTGCAGAAGCGCTTGCGCGGCCAGCACCTCGCGCAGAATCGTACCCGAGCCCATTAGTTGCACACGTGGCTGTTTCGCCTTGCCAGCGCTGCTAAGCTTGTACATGCCGCGGATGATGCCTTCTTCGTCGCCCGTCTTCAGGCCTGGCTGCGCGTAGTTCTCGTTCATCACCGTGATGTAGTAGAACACGTTCTCTTGATCCTGCACCATGCGGCGCAGGCCGTCACGGATGATCACGGCCAGTTCGTGCGCATAGGTGGGGTCGTACGACACGCAGTTGGGGATGAGGCTGGACATGATGTGGCTGTGGCCGTCTTCGTGCTGCAGCCCTTCGCCATTGAGCGTGGTGCGGCCGGCGGTGCCGCCCAACAGAAAACCGCGGGCCTGCATGTCACCCGCCGCCCAGGCCAGATCGCCCACGCGCTGGAACCCGAACATCGAGTAATAGATGTAGAACGGAATCATGATGCGGTTATTCGTCGAGTACGACGTGGCCGCGGCGATCCAGGAGCTGAACGCGCCTGCTTCGTTGATGCCTTCCTGCAGCAACTGACCGTTGGATGTTTCGCGGTAGTACATGACCTGGTCTTTATCGACCGGCACGTACTTCTGGCCTTCGGGCGCATAGATGCCGATCTGGCGGAACAGGCCTTCCATGCCAAAGGTACGCGATTCGTCGGCCAGAATGGGCACGACGCGCGGGCCAAGCTCCTTGTCGCGCAGGATCTGGTTGATGATGCGCACGAATGCTTGGGTGGTGGAAATCTCGCGGCCTTCGGCGGTGGGCTCCAGCACGGCTTTGAAAACATCCAGCGCGGGCGCCTTGAAATGTTCGTCGGCCTTCTGGCGACGATGCGGAAGGTATCCACCCAGCGCCTTGCGACGCTCATGCAGGTATTTCATTTCGGGCGAATCCGCCGATGGCTTGAAGTACGGGATTTCTTCCAGCTTGTCATCCGGGACAGGTATATTGAAGCGGTCGCGGAACTCGCGCACAGATTCCATATCCAGTTTTTTCTGCTGGTGGGTGGGGTTCTTGGCCTGGCCGACCTGACCCATGCCGTAACCCTTGATGGTCTTGGCCAGGATGACAGTGGGCTGCCCGGTGTGATCGGAGGCTGCCTTGAAGGCGGCATACACCTTGTAGGGATCGTGGCCGCCACGATTCAGGCGCCAGACGTCTTCGTCGCTCATCCGGCTGACCATTTCGAGCAGCTTGGGATGTTTGCCAAAAAAGTGCTCGCGCACAAACTTGCCGTCATGCGCCTTGTAGGCCTGATATTCGCCGTCGACGGATTCTTCCATCACCCGGCGCAATATGCCTTCTTTATCGCGCGCAAGCAGCGGATCCCAGTACCCGCCCCAGATCAGCTTGATGACGTTCCAGCCGCTGCCGCGGAAATCGCCCTCGAGTTCCTGGATGATCTTGCCGTTGCCGCGCACCGGGCCGTCCAGGCGCTGCAGGTTGCAGTTGATGACGAAAATGAGGTTGTCGAGCTTTTCACGGGACGCAAGGCTGATCGCGCCCAAGGATTCGGGCTCGTCCATTTCGCCGTCGCCGCAGAAGACCCACACTTTGCGCTTGCTGGTATCGGCGATGCCGCGGGCATGCAGATATTTGAGAAAGCGAGCCTGATAAATGGCCATCAATGGGCCCAGGCCCATGGACACCGTGGGGAATTGCCAGAAATCGGGCATCAGCTTGGGGTGCGGATAAGACGGTAGCCCCTTGCCATCGACTTCTTGGCGGAAGTGATCGAGCTGGTCGGCCGTGAGCCGCCCCTCAAGGTAGGCGCGGCCGTACATGCCCGGCGAGGAGTGGCCCTGGAAATAAACCAGGTCGCCGCCGTGGTCGGGGGATTCAGCGTGCCAGAAATGGTTCTGGCCACAGCCTATCATGGTCGCCAGCGAGGCGAACGAGGCAATGTGGCCGCCGAGGTCGCCGCCGTCGGCCGGGCTGTGGCGGTTGGCTTTGACCACCATGGCCATTGCGTTCCAGCGCACGTACGAACGAATGCGCTCTTCGAGCACAATATTGCCAGGGTGCGGAGGCTCCAGGCCCGGCGGGATGGTGTTGACGTAGGCGGTATTGGGCGAAAACGGAATGTGGGCACCGCTGCGGCGGGCCAGGTCGATGAGGCGTTCAAGCAGAAAGTGCGCGCGTTCCGGCCCCTCGCGATCGAGGACGGCCTCCAGGGCCTCTAGCCATTCCTGGGTTTCCAGGGCATCGACGTCGGTATTGCCGGCCGTGTTGGTGGCCCGATCTGAAGAGGACATTCACTGTCTCCTGTATAAAGAGTGAATTCTGTTGCCGCGTAAAAAATCGAATTCTGTTGCCGCAGGCAAACTGCTTGCCCGCTTGCCTCATCCCCGCGCGACAATACCCTTCTTTTCAAAAAGCATTGCACGCGCGGCCCCCGATGATGCGGCGGCACATCGTGAGGCCATTCTAGGAAAGCCCCAAAGAATGTTCAAGGAAAATTTCATTTTATGATATAGCTTTTTATAATGTGAAAAATGAAACCGGGCCAGCAACGTTGTTACGGTCTAAAATGTGCAACAGAAACGCGCGGTTAAGCCGTATAGTGGCTGGTTATTGGCTACACGGCATACCCCTTATGGCTACCGGCTAATATATTGGGCTCGTCGGGGGGTATTCTTCCTGCACGCAACCAGTACCCCCATTATCGCTACAGATGGCAGGCAACTCTCGCAAATCCTTGATCCCGACCACGTTCTATGAGCAGGCTCATAACACGCGTCGCGGGTTTTACTGGCTGACGCCTGTCATTGTGCTGCTGCTCTATCTGTGCGTCATGGGCGTATTCTTCTGGCTGCAGCAGTTGCACAACGATAGTGTGATGTTCATCACGATCGACCAGGAAACCCGCCAGCAGCGCCTCATCATGATCGTGGTGGCCTTGTCCGCGCTCATCGTGCTGAGCTTGCTTGCACTGTGGCGCTACACGCGCTTCCGCACCCGCGCCGAAGCAGCCCTGATCGCCGAAACAGGCTTTCGCCGCGCCATGGAAAACTCCATGTCCACCGGCATGCGTGTGTTCGACATGCACGGGCGCATTGCTTATGTAAATCCCGCCTTCTGCCGCATGATAGGTTGGAACGAGGCCGATCTCATCGGCCGCACCACACCGTTTCCCTATTGGGTGCCGGGGCGTTACGCCCAGCACCAGGAAACCCTGGATATCCTGCTCTCAGGCCGCACGCCCAGCAGCGGGCTTGAGGTCGAGGCCCAGCGCCGCGATGGATCGCGTTTTACCGCCCGCATGTACGTGTCGCCGCTGCGCGACCCCAATGGCGAGCAGATCGGGTGGATGACCTCGATGACCGACATCACCGAGCCCAAACGCATCCGCGAGGCACTTACCGCCGCGCATGAACGCTTCATGACCGTGCTCGAAGGGCTGGATGACGCCATTTCAGTCGCAGCCGATACGTCGGACGGGCTCGAACTGCTCTTTGCCAACCGTACGTACCGGCGCTTCTTCGGGGCGCAGTCCAACGGGCACGCCGAACTCATGGGCGGGCGCCTTGGGCGCTTCACCGACGAAACTGTCGAAATTTTTTCAGAATCGGCCCAGCGCTGGTTTGAAGTGCATCATCGCATCCTCGCTTGGACAGACGGGCGGCGCGTGCGTCTGCAGGTGGCTCGCGACATCACCGAGCGCCGCCGGCACGAAGAAGCGTCGCGCGTGCAGCAGGAAAAAGTGCAGCTCACCAGTCGCCTGACCACCATGGGCGAAATGGCTTCGTCCCTGGCCCATGAGCTGAATCAGCCGCTTACCGCCATCAGCAACTACAGCATGGGCGCCGTGGCCATGGTCAAGTCGGGCAACGCTGACCCCGAGCGCCTGCTGCAGGCGCTCGAGAAAGCAGCCGAGCAGGCCCAGCGCGCCGGCAAGATCATCATCCGCATCCGCGAATTCGTAAAACGCAGCGAGCCGCGCCGTCAGCGCGTTCCCGTCATGCGCATTGTCGAGAATGCCGTCGGCTTCGCCGAGATCGACGCCCACAAGCGCCAGGTCGAACTCGAACTCTCGGTACCCGAGAACATCCCCGATGTGATGGCAGACCCGATCCTGATCGAGCAGGTATTATTGAACCTGCTCAAGAACGGCATCGAGGCGATGGAAAAGGCGGAGCACCGCACGTTGCAGTTGGTCATCACCGACCAAACCCCGATCGTGGAAATCGCCGTGATCGACCGCGGGCACGGGCTGCGCGACCCAGACCGGCTTTTCGAGCCGTTCTACAGTACAAAGTCGGAAGGCCTGGGGATGGGCTTGAATATCTGCCGTACTATTATCGAGTCGCACCATGGCCGCCTGTGGGCAAGCGCCAATCCGGAGGGTGGCACGATATTCCGCTTTACACTGCCCCGCGCCACGGCGCCAGCGCAAACCGAGACTGAAGACAGAGACAATCAGGAGCAGCATGCATGACTACACTTCAAGCACCCAACACCATTTTCATTGTCGATGACGACGAGGCCGTGCGCGACTCGCTGCGCTGGCTGCTCGAAGCCAATGGCTATCGTGTGCGCAGCTTCAGCGGTGCCGAAGAATTCCTCAACGCCTATGACCCCGAGCAGATCGGCGTGCTGATCGCCGACGTTCGTATGCCAGGCATGAGCGGGCTCGAACTACAGGAAGAACTCATCGCCCGCAAAGCGCCGCTGCCCATCGTCTTCATCACCGGCCATGGCGATGTGCCTATGGCGGTCTCCACCATGAAGAAAGGCGCGGTCGACTTTCTCGAAAAACCGTTCAACGAAACCGACTTGCGCACCATCGTGGCCCGCATGCTCGAGCAAGCCTCCGAACGGCTTACTCAGGCACAAGCGCAGCGCAACCACGAAGCCGTGCTCAGCCGCCTTACCGCGCGCGAGCAGCAGGTGCTCGAGCGCATCGTTGCCGGCCGCCTGAATAAACAAATCGCAGGCGACCTGAACATCAGTATTAAAACCGTCGAGGCGCACCGCGCCAACATTATGGAAAAACTCGAAGTCACCACTGTGGCAGACCTCATGAAGATTGCCCTCGCCAAAGCCGAGGGGGCTGTATGACCGCGCGTATCATCGATGGCAAGGCGCTGGCCGATTCCGTCAAAGCCGACGTCTCTGTGCGGGTGGACGCACTGAAAAAACAAGGTGTCGTACCCGGCCTTGCCGTCGTGCTTGTGGGCGACGATCCGGCTTCGCAGGTCTATGTGCGCAACAAAGCGGCGGCTTGCGAGAAAGCCGGCCTGTATTCGCGCGTCATCCGGCTCGATGCTGGCATCACTGAGGCCGCGTTGCTCGAGCAGGTGCGCGAGCTCAACGAGGATGACGCCATCCACGGCATCCTGGTTCAGCTTCCGCTCCCGCGTCACATAGACTCTGCCAAAGTCATCGAAGCCATCGACGCCCGCAAGGATGTCGATGGCTTTCACATCAGCAACGCTGGCCTGTTGATGACAGGCCAGCCGCTGTTCCGGCCCTGCACACCCTACGGCATCATGAAGATGTTCGAGTCGGAAGGCGTCGATCTCTGGGGCGCCGAAGCGGTCATCGTCGGCGCAAGCAATATTGTCGGCAAGCCCATGGCAATGCTAATGCTGGCCAAGGGTGCCACCGTCACGCTCTGCAACTCCAAGACGCGCGACCTTGGTGCCCAGACGCGCCGCGCCGACGTGCTGGTCGTGGCCACCGGCAAGCCAGGCATCGTCACCGGCGACATGATCAAGCCCGGCGCCGTGGTCATCGATGTGGGCATAAACCGCGGCGAAAATGGCAAGCTCGTCGGCGACGTCGACTTCGCGTCCGCCAGCCAGGTTGCCGGCGCCATCACGCCCGTGCCGGGCGGCGTCGGGCCCATGACCATCGCCATGCTGCTCGTCAACACACTCGAAGCCGCCGAACGCAGCCTGCAATCGGGCGCCCGCGCGGCTGCCTGAGTCACGCGGCACCACAGTCGGCGCCGCGCCGGCTGTGACCACCCTTCCCCGCTCTGCACACAGACCCATTTCTCGCCCCATGCATCCGTCTCAGCCTCACAATCCCCTACTTGCCCCAATTACGCAGCTTATCGACTATGCGTCCATACGGCCCGCCCACATTGAGCCCGCCATTGATGCGCTGATTGCCGATACTCGGCGGGCGGTCGAGCAAGCGGCGGATCCCACGCTGCCCGCCACCTGGGATGCAGTGGTGGAGCCGCTGGAAGACGCCTCTGAAAAGCTTTGGCGTGCCTGGTCTGTGGCGGGGCACCTGAATGCGGTGATCAATACACCCGAGCTGCGGGCGGCCTATAACACCTGCCTGCCACGCATTACTGAATTTTCCACCTGGGTCGGCCTGCACGAAGGGCTGTTCGCGCAGTACAAGCGGCTCAAGGCGGCCCCCACGTTCGCGTCCCTTGCGCCGGTACGCCAGCGCATCATTGATCTCGCCTTGCGCGATTTCCGGCTCAGCGGTGTCGAGCTTCAGGGCGAAGAGCGCGCACGCTACGCCGAGATCTCCGACGCGCAGGCGCAGGCATCGCAGAAGTTCTCCGAAAATGTACTCGACAGCGTGGATCGCTGGTCACTGCATGTCACTGACGCCGCTCGGCTGGACGGGCTTCCACCCGACGCTTTGCAGGCGGCCCGCGCCGCTGCCCAGGCCGACGGGCTGGAAGGCTGGAAGCTGGTCCTCAAGATGCCCTGCTACCTGCCCGTCATGCAACACGCCTCTGACCGCGGCTTGCGTGAGCAGATGTACCGTGCGTATGCCACCATCGCTTCCGAACAAGGGCCGGCCGAACTTGATAATTCCGCGCTGATCGAGCAGTTGCTTGCGCTGCGCGCCGAAGAGGCTGCCCTGCTGGGCTATGGCAGCTTTGCCGACCTTCGCCTCGAAACTCGCATGGCCGATAGCGCGGTACAGGTGCTCGGCTTCTTGCGCGAGCTGGCCGCAAAGGCCAAGCCCTACGCGCTGCACGACCTCGAACAACTCCGCGAGTTTGCGCGCGACACGCTGAGCATGGACGACCTTGCTCCCTGGGATATCGCCTACGCCTCCGAGCGCATGCGCGAGGCGCGATATGCGTATTCCGAAGAAGAAATCCGCCAATATTTCACCGAACCGCGGGTGCTGGAGGGGCTGTTTCACGTCATTGCGCGCCTATATGGCGTACGTATGCGCGCCATCGATGCCCCTACCTGGCACACCGACGCCAAGGCGTTCGAGGTGATCGATGCTGGTGATACTCGCCTGGGCGTGCTGTATATCGATTTACAGGCTCGCCAGGGCAAACAAGGCGGCGCCTGGGTCGACAGCGAACGCAATCGCCGCCGCACTGCACGGGGGCTGCAAATGCCAGTTGCATACCTTACCTGCAACTTCCCCGCGCCGCAGGGCGGAAAGCCCGCCCTGCTCTCGCACGATGACGTCATCACGCTGTTCCACGAAAGCGGCCACGCATTACACGCCCTACTGTCCCAAGTGGACGACCCAGGCGCCGCAGCCTTCGCCAGCGTCGAATGGGATGCGATCGAACTACCGTCGCAATTCATGGAGAACTTCTGCTGGGAATGGCCAGTCGTGCAGGCGCTGTCGTCGCACGCCGAAAGCGGCGATCCACTGCCGCGCGCACTCTACGACAAGCTGCTGGCCGCACGCAATTTCCAGAGTGGTATGCAGATGCTGCGACAGATCGAATTCGCGCTCTTCGACATGTCCATCCACCATCAGTCCGCAGGCATGGACATCGCGCAGGTGCTCGAGACGCTGGACGCGGTACGCAAGGAAGTCGCCGTGCTTTTTCCGCCGGCGTGGCACCGCTTCCCGCATAATTTCTCGCACTTGTTCGCGGGCGGCTACGGCGCGGGCTATTACAGCTATAAGTGGGCCGAGGTATTGTCCGCCGACGCCTACGCTGCCTTCGAAGAGCAGGCTGCTGTCGGCCCGGGCGGCGAGCGCGATACACTAGACCCGACCATTGGCGCGCGCTTCCTGAAGGAGATACTTGCCGTCGGTGGCGCGCGTCCGGCCGCCGAGTCGTTTGCCGCCTTCCGGGGCCGTGCGCCCACCATGGATGCCCTGCTGCGCCACAGCGGGCTGTCCGACAACCACCCTTAATGCGTGCGAGGCGCAGGCGCATGTCGCCCGTCTCGCGATACTTCCTTGCTTGCCTGTCGCCATGTGTAATTTTGTTCGTTTACTTGCCTGCCTGGCAACCTCGCTGCTGATGACCCCGGTGTTTGCCGCACCCAACACGGACGCAGCACCCACTACAGATGCCGGGCCTGCCGCCAAAACGCCGGACACCGCACTGCATCCCGTACGAGGCTTCCTGCCCGACCTGAAATTCAGCCTGCAGGGCGCCGGCGGGAAAACCTACACGCAAGAGGATTTCAAAGGCAGGGTCGTGCTGATGTTCTTCGGCTATGCCAGTTGCCCCGACATCTGCCCCACAACCATGGCCCAACTCACCCAGGCGATGAACGAGCTGGGCGAGCAGGCAAAAAAAAGTACGCGCATCCTCTTCATCAGCGTCGACCCGCACCGGGACACGCCTGATGTGTTGCAGGCATATGTCGACGCCTTCGGCGGACAAGCCTTGGGGCTGACTGGCACCGAAAAACAGGTGGCTGATGTGGCGCGACGCTATCGTGTGGCCTACCAGATCGCGAAACCGCAGCCTGGCTCACCTGAGGTCTATGAAGTGGCTCACAGCCGTGGCGTGTATTTCTTCGATCAGGAAGGCAGGGCGCGCTTTCTTGCAGCCGACAGCGAGACGGTAGATGTCATCAAGAGAGGCGTGCAGACGCTTTTGCAACAGGGCTGACGCTGGCGGGCTTATTAGGCGCCCGCCTGCAATCATACAAACTCGCACTGCCTGCGTGGCGACGCAGCGGCTGCAAACGGGCACGCGGCCGCATACATGCAAGGCTTAATCGCCTGTCCACTCACTGACAAATTGGCGGTGGTCGGGCCGCTGCATAGGCATGAGTGCGTCGATGGGTGTGCCGATCGACACGTAGCCCATGAAGCGATAGTCCAGCTCATCGAAACCCAAGGCCTCGGCAACGTCGGGTACATCGGTGCCCAGGCCGGTACTCCAGAAGCCGGCGTAGCCGAGCATATGAGCAGCGTTCAGGATATTGGTGACCGCGGCGCCCGTTGCCAGCAGACGCTCATGTTCGGGAATCTTGGTATTGCTGTGATCGAGCCTGCACGCCACCGCAAGCACCAACGGCGCCTTGCCCAGCCAGTTGCGCGCGTTTGCCTGCTTGGGCGTCGGCATGCCGACGCCTGCAGCCTCCATGCGCGCAATGACCATTTCGGCCAGGCGCGGCACGGCGGCGCCGCGAATGACCTTGAAGCGCCAGGGTTTCAGGCCGCCGTGATCGGGGGCCGACATGGCCGACTGCAGGATCAGGGCGAGTTCTTCATCCGACGGCCCGGGTGCCTGAACAAACTTGACCGAACGCCGGGAAAGCAGAAAATCAATAGGTGTCGAGGACATCTTCAACTCATCAAAATCGTATCAAGGGACGTGCGCAAGGGATGAGGCACGGACGGATGGGGTCAGGCGACCCGCACCAGCAGCGCTTTCATATCACGGACAGCCTTCTCCCACCCGTCGAATACCGCCCGTGCGACAATCGCGTGGCCGATGTTCAGCTCGGCAATGCCCGGCAAGGCCACAATAGCCCCAACATTGCTGTAGTGCAGCCCATGCCCCGCATTGACGCGCAGGCCATGGCCCACACCCTGGGCAATGGCATCGCGCAGGCGGGTAAGCTCGGCATCTACCGCGCCCAATGCATGGTCGGGGCCCGACAGTGCGGCGCCGCCCTGCTGCACGCTGCGATCCACCGCATCTTGTGCCTCGGCATAGGCGCCGGTATGCAGTTCGATCACAGTGGCCCCCGCACGCACGGCCGCATCGACCTGCACCGCCTCGGGGTCGATGAACAGCGACACGCGTATGCCCGCGTCATGCAGGCGATCCACCGCCTGTTTTACCTGATCGAACTTGCCCGCCACATCCAGGCCGCCTTCGGTGGTCAGTTCTTCGCGCTTCTCGGGCACCAGGCAGACATCTTGCGGCCGTACACGGCAGGCAATGGCCAGCATCTCGGGCGTAATTGCACACTCGAGGTTCATGCGAGTGCGCAGCAGTGGCCGTATCGCGTCGACATCCGCATCCTGGATGTGGCGGCGGTCTTCGCGCAGATGCAGGGTGATGAGATCCGCCCCCGCATCTTCCGCGCGCAGCGCAGCCTGGATGGGATCGGGATAGGTGGTATGCCGTTGCTGGCGCAGGGTGGCGACGTGGTCGATATTGACGCCCAGCTCAATCATGAAGCACTCTCGGTTAGGGTTATAGGTAACGCGCCAACGGCGCCTACAGCGCCGTTGGCGCAGTGAGGCGCCGCAGGCGCAGATGGCGCGGGCGCACAGCGGCGCCGCCCCCTATTATGGCCTTTATGTCGGCCCCGCGCTTACCGGCGAGGCGCCTGCCCCTCGGCGCTGGCCTGCGCACCCGGCACTTCGAGCCAGCCGCCGCCCAGTGCTTTATAGAGCTCTACACGGTTAAGCAGCGAATCCATGCCAGTTTGCACAAACTTCTGCTGCACACCATATAGCGTCACTTCGGCATTTTGCACCTGCAGAAAGCTGTCGACCCCGGTTTCGTAGCGCAACTGTGCCAGCTTGAGCGATTCGGACGCGGCCGATTCGGTGGCACGCAAGGCGTCGAGCTGGTTGGCATAGGTGGCTTCGCCCGCCAGTGCGTCGGCGACTTCCCGGAACGCCACCTGGATGGATTTTTCGTACTGCGCCACCGCGATATTCTTGCGTGCTTCGGCCACAGCCAAATTGCCTTGCAGGCTGCCGCCCGCGAATATCGGTACTTGAATCTGCGGCGCATATTGCCAGAAGCGCTGGCTGCCACTGAACAGGCCACCCAACTGGTCGCTGGCAAAGCCCAAGAGACCGGTGATGGAAATATTGGGAAAGAAGGCTGCCCTTGCAGCGCCAATGTTGGCATTGGCTGCACGCAGCGCATGCTCGGCGCCAACGATATCGGGACGGCGCGTCAGCAGATCGGAAGGCAGCCCCGCGGGGATTGCAGCGACAAGCTGGCTGCGCCCATAGGCCGCCGGAGGCGGCAGGCTGGGGCCCGGCTCGGCGCCAACTAGCAACTGCAAGGCATTTTGTGCCTGCGCCTGTGTGCGCCGTATGCCAGCCAAGTCTGCTCGCACGGTCTCGAGCTGGCCGCGCGCCTGATTCAGATCGAGTGCGGAGGCAACGCCGCTGTCGTAACGGGCCTGCACCAGCCTCATGGTGTCCTGACGCGCCTGTTGGGTGCGCAGCATGAGGTCTTCGAGCGTTTCTGCAGTGCGTAGACGGAAATACGCCTCTGCGACCTGGGACACCAGATTGATGTGCACAGTACGTCGCGCTTGGGCCGTGGCGAGGTATTGCTGGAACGCCGCATCGCTCAGATTACGCAGCCGGCCGAAAAAATCAATCTCGAACGAAGTGAGGCCAATGCCCGCCTGATAGGAGCGCGACACACTGGGGGAATCAGGGCCGCCCATGCGCAGGTTTTCGGGTGAACGTGTGACCTGACCATTTGCGCCCGCCCCGATCGTAGGGAACAAGTCACCGCGCACGATACCGTACTGCGCCCGGGCCTCTTCGACGCGCTCCACCGCGACACGCATGTCGCGGTTGTTCTGCAATGCAAGCGCGATCAGGGCCTGCAGCCGCGCATCGGTAAAAAATTGACGCCAACCCAGATCACCGCCGTATGCGGCTTCCGTCGCTGGCTGGACGGCGGCCCCCTGCCCGCCCACGCCTAACGCACTGATGTCAGGGTATTGCGTCGGCACAGGCGCTTCGGGCCGCTGATAGGCGGGCGCAAACGAGCAGCCCGCCAATGCTGCAGCGACGACTACGTGCGATACGGTTAGACGGAAAAGACGATGACTCATGCTTACTCTCCCGTGTGCCCATCGCGCGACGACAGTGGCGCGTGCGCCCCATGGGCCCCGTGCCCGCCGCCATCCGGCGCGCCATGCTTGCCCAACAATTTGGGCTTGGTCTTGAAGAAACCAAGCACCACTACGAAAAACGCAGGAACGAAAATTACTGCCAGCGGCGTGGCGGCAACCATGCCCCCCAGCACGCTGAGGCCGACCGCATTCTGGCTGGCCGAGCTCGCCCCGGTTGCCAACGCCAGTGGCAGCACCCCCAGGATGAACGCAAATGAGGTCATCAGAATGGGACGAAAGCGCAGCCGCGCCGCGTGCGTAGCGGCGGTGAGCAGATTCCCCCCCTGCGCGTAGAGATCCTTGGCGAACTCGACAATCAGGATAGCGTTCTTGGCCGCCAGACCGATCACGGTCACCATCCCTACCTGGAAATACACATCGTTAGCCATGCCCAGGACGGAAACCAAGGCCACTGTACCCAGCATGCCCAGTGGCACCGCCAGCATCACCGACAGCGGAATAGCCCAGCTTTCGTACAGCGCGG
Organism: Pusillimonas sp. TS35; assembly: GCF_009857885.1. Lineage (GTDB taxonomy): Bacteria > Pseudomonadota > Gammaproteobacteria > Burkholderiales > Burkholderiaceae_B > Allopusillimonas > Allopusillimonas lactea. The sequence continues at coordinate 776,274 of NZ_WWER01000001.1, forward strand.
CCAGCACCATGAATACAACCAGAACAGACAGACCCATTAGAATCAGCGACTGGCTGCCAGCCTGGATTTCCTGGTAGGACAGCCCCGTCCATTCGAAGCCGATGCCCGCGGGCAATTGCGCCACCAGACGCTCCATCTCGGCCATGGCCTCACCGGTGGAGTGCCCCGGCGCCGCGGAACCACCGATACGGACGGTTTCGTAGCTGTTGTATCGCACCACCTGAACAGGGCCCTGGGCCCACTCGATCGACACGAATGACGACAGCGGCACCATCTGGCCATTGAGGTTGCGAGCATTGAGCTTGAGAATGTCCTGAGGGTCCATGCGATGTGCCTGCTCGGCCTGTACCCAGACGTTTTGCACCCAGCCGTGATTAGTGAACTTGCCCACAAACGCCGAGCCCAGGGCAGTCGAAATCAATTGCGAGGCCTCACTGAAATCAACGCCCAGCGCCGCAGCCTTTTCGCGGTTGATCTCGATGTGCAGTTGCCGCCCCCCGGCAAGCCCGGTTACCCGCGTACCGGCAAGAATGGGGCTTTGGCTTGCGAGCTGCAGCAACTGCTGCGAGGCAGCGATCAACGCATCATGCCCGACACCGCCGCGGTCTTCGAGGCGCAGGTCGAAGCCTGCGGCATTTCCCAACGAGGAAATGGCGGGTGGCACGATGGAAAACACCATCGCGTCGGGGATGCCAAAAAGCAGGCGCTGGATAGCGCCGCCCGCGATTGCCTGGGCGGAGTTTTCTTCGCCTTTGCGCTCCGCGAAATCCTTCAGGGGAACAAATGCAATGGCAGCGTTCAGACCGTTGCCGTTGAAGCTGAAGCCTTGCACGGTGATGATGTTTTCCACCTGCGGCAGCCCTTTGAAATAGGCCTCTACCTGCTCAATCACATCCAGCGTGCGGTTGGCCGTAGCACCCGACGGCAGCTCGATATTGGCAATGACGTAGCCCTGGTCTTCTTCGGGCAGGAAGGAACTGGGCAAACGGAAGTACAACCAGCCCATCACGATCACAAGCACCAGGAAGATCACCATCATGCGGCCACCACGGCGCACGATACTGCCGACGCCGCGTTCATACCTGTTGGTGGTGCCATCGAACATGCGATTGAACCAACCGAAAAAACCTTTCTTGCTGGCATGATGGCCTTTGGGAATAGGTTTGAGCACGGTTGCGCATAAGGCAGGCGTGAAGGACAGCGCCAGAAAGCCTGAGAACATGATCGACACGGCCATGGCAACGGAAAACTGCCGATAAATCACGCCCACGGAGCCGGACATGAATGCCAACGGGAGGAACACCGTGGTAAGCACCAGCGTAATACCGACGATGGCACCGCTGATCTGCGGCATCGCCTTGCGGGTTGCCTCTTTGGGTGGCAGACCTTCCTCGGCCATGATGCGCTCGACGTTCTCGACAACCACGATAGCGTCATCGACCAGAATGCCGATAGCCAGCACCATGGCAAACATGGTTAGCACGTTGATCGAAAAACCCAAGGCCAGCATGACCGCAAATGCGCCCATCATCGCAACAGGCACCACCAATGCGGGAATCAGTGTGTAGCGTATGTTCTGCAAAAAGACGAACATCACCACGAAGACCAGCACCATGGCCTCGAGCAGCGTATGGACGACCTGCTCGATGGAGAGCGACACATAGGGTGATGTATCGTAGGGAATTGCGTATGTGATGTTGCCGGGGAAGAACTTGGACAACTGCGCCATCTCGGCCTTGATGCCTTCGGCGGTGGACAGTGCATTGGCGCCTGGCGACAGTGAAATGGCAAACGCTGCAGTGGGCTTCCCGTTCAGGCGCGCGCCGAATTGGTAGTTGTCGGATCCGACTTCGATGCGAGCGACATCTTTGAGCCGAACGCTGGAGCCGTCGACGTTGGCGCGCAGCACGATGTTGCCGAACTCTTCGACAGTGGCGAGCTGCCCATTGACAGTGATGGGCGCGGACACACGTTGCGAGTCGGGGTTGGGTGGAGAACCCAGGATGCCGCCTGATACCAGTACGTTTTGCCGCGCAATGGCAGCGTTGACTTCGCTTGCGCTCAGGTTCAGGCCAGTGAGCTTGTCTGGGTCAACCCATATGCGCATGGCGCGTGGCGCAGCAAACAACTGGAATTTCCCCACGCCGGGCACCCGCGAGATCGGGTTCTGGATATTGCGGATGATGTAGTCTGCCAGCGCGGTCTGGCCCATGGAGCCGTCGGTGGACGATAACGCCACCACCAACAGGAAGCCGGTATTGCTCTGCTCTACCTTGAGGCCTTGCTGGATCACGGCCTGCGGCAGTTTGGAGGTGATATTGGCAAGCCGGTTCTGCACGTCGACCTGGGCAAGGTCGGGGTTGGTGCCTGGCTTGAATGTGGCAGAGATTTCGGAGGTTCCGTAGGAATCACTGACGGACTCGTAGTACAGCAGGCCTTTAGCGCCGTTGAGCTCGTTCTCGATCACGCTGGCGACGGTGGTGGCCACTTCTTGCGCCGAAGCGCCAGGATAGATGGCACGCACGCTGATGGTGGGTGGCGCGACTTCGGGATACTGAGACACAGGCATGTTGGGTATGGCCAACAGGCCAGCCAACGTGATGCCCAGCGCGACTACCCAGGCGAAAATCGGTCGATCAATAAAAAACTGAGGCATGTGTGCTCACTTTTCTTGCATGAACGCTGCGGGCCCTTTATGGGGGCCCGTATGTTGTGGCGATGGTGGCGAATCAGCCCTGTTTGCCGTTGCCCGCCGGCGCGGTGGCTGGCTTGGGTTCTTGGTTCGCGCCAGGCGCGGCCGGCGGAGTTTGCCCATTAGGCTTGCCGCCTTGGGCTTGCGCACCGCCCTGCGGGGTGGCTTCACCCGCGCCTTGCGCTTTCCAGGGCATAGGCTGCACTGGGGCACCGGGGCGAATCTTCTGGAACCCTTCGACGATGACTTGTTCGCCCGGATTCAAGCCCTTGGTAATGATGTAGCCGTCTTGTACCTCAGCGCCAACATCGACCGTGACCGAGGCAGCCTTGCCTTCACGCACCACGACCAGGCTGCTGAGGCCATCCGCCGTGCGTTGAAGCGCCTGCTTGGGCACCACCAGCGCCTTGTCGTCGACGCCCTGACTCAGCCTGACCCGCACATACATACCGGGCAACAGGATGTGGCCGGGATTTTCGGCCACCGTGCGCAAACGAACCTGACCGGTGGTGGGATCGACGCTGATGCCCGAAAACAGAAGCTTGGCGGGGTGATCGTACACAGAGCCGTCTTCAAGCAGAACCTCGACCGCAGCCGCGCCTTCGCCCGCCTGGCGCAACTCGCCCGATGCCAGCGCGCGGCGCAGCTCGGCCAGTTGCGCGGTGGATCGATTGACATCCACATAGACCTGGTCGATCTGCTGCACCGTTGCCAACTGCGTTGCCTGCGCGGCGCTGACTAGCGCGCCTTCAGTGACCAGCGATTCACCGATACGACCACTGATAGGCGAAATGACCTTGGTGTAGCCCAGATCGATTTGCGCCGCCTTGAGCGCGGCCTTGGCAGCCGCAACGGCGGCTTCGGCCTGGCCTGCCTGCGCAACAGCGCTGTCGTATTCCTGTCGGCTGACAGCATTGGCCTTGATCAGCTTTGCGTAACGCTGTGCGAGCAGCCGGGCGCTGCGCACGTTGGCTTCGGCGTTCTTGAGCTGAGCCGCGGCCTGGTCGCGCACCGCTACATAGGGTGCCGGATCGATGGTGAACAGCAACTGCCCCTGTTTCACCTCGCTGCCCTGCTCGAAATTGATGGCTTCGACGATCCCCGTGACCCGTGCGCGAATTTGTGCGTTCTTGATGGCTTCGACACGCCCCGGAAGATCAACCATGACGGGGGTAGACGCGGGATTGACGGTGACGACGCTGACCGGCACTTTCATGCCGCCTTGCTGTGGCGGTGCGTTTTCGCCGCAAGCGCTTAACAACGCAAGTGAAGAAATCAGCAGGAAGGAAGAGACAACAAAACGGCCGTACTGGCGCGCGGGCTGCCGCGTGGGCAGGCGGGTACTAGGCATCCGAAACTCCTGAAGCAATAGGGCCCCTTTGTGAGGTACGCCGTACTGCTTTTGTTTTTGTTGGTGCTTGGCTGGGTCAAACCGCAAAGTATAAGGGTAAAACGTAACCAGAGATATATAACTTCCATTTCATTCTGTTTCACTCCGCCCACCCTGCAAGCATGCTGGCGGCATGCCACTTGCTTGCGGATGCACATCCCCGGATTGGGGCAACTCAGCATGAAGGAGGTAATGCAATGACTAAGCATCGATTCTCGCGCGTCATGATGACGGCCGCTGTGACCACCTTGCTGGCGGCCTGCGCGCAGCAGCCCGCGCGACAAAGTTCGGCCGCCGGCCCTGTCGATGACACGACCATCAACACCAAAGTACAGAACGCAGTGCTGGGTGTGCGCGGCGTGCATGAGAAGGACATCCAGGTCTCGACCACCGACGGCGTCGTCAAACTGCGCGGGTCGGTCGACAACCAAATGGCCGCCCAGGATGCTATCCAGGCTGCACGCCAGGAGGAAGGCGTGAAGAAGGTCGACTACGACCTAGACGTCAAATCGACCTATTAAGGGCCCGTAGGGGGCCTTCCGAAGGCGTGATGCGCCTTCGAGGCCGCTTTCCTTATAAATTGCGCTCGGGCTCGGGTGTGGCAAGAGGATCGAAATCGTCCCACTGGCCGTTGCGCCACGTGCCGCGAGCACGCTCGACCTCAACGCCTCCGGCATCACGCAGCAGCAGCGCGATCCGTCGCTCATCTTCGGTGCCGACATGCGCCGCGAGCAACACACCCGAAGGATGGCCTTTGCGCAGCAGTGTTTCACGCTGTTCCTCGGGGTTGCGGGGCGGCCGGGCATGGCCCAGGCCCCGCATGGCGCCCGCGAGCGATCCCACATAAGCACCCACGCCAGCCGCCGCCGCGATCAGCGTTGCATCCAGGTCGAACCAGGATGTTATGACGACACCGATCAATGCGCCGCCCACCCCGCATAACGCCGCCATGCCCAGCGTGCTGGATGGCGCGCCGCGCGAGTCCGGGTCGGCGGCACGGTCGCCGCCCATGGCGTAGCGGTTGTGGCTGCCGGCGGGATTAACAAAAAAGGTATGCAGATTGTCGGCGGTGACGCCTGCATTCATCAGAGAGGCCGCGGCGGTTTTGGCGGCGTCGAAGGTTTCAAAACGTGCGGCGACGATCAGAGCCATGATCAACTCCAGGCAATTGCGCTTGTATTCAGGGCAGCATTTTGCATACCCGATTCAACTGCCCTCGCCCTGCCGATTTCCAATATCCGCCTCGTGCACCAAATACCAGACGCCCGCCACGAACAGCGGTGTCAGATAGTACACAGCTCGAAACACCAGTGTCGCGGCAAGCGCGTCGCTGCGCGGCAGTTCCGCCGACGCGAGCAGCGCGATCACTGTCGCCTCAAGTACCCCAAGGCCTGCCGGCACTCGGATCAGCAAGCCGATGACTGCGCTGAGCAATACTGCGCCCAAGGCCATCGCATAAGAGGCTTGGTGCTGCAGCAATACATACAGCACGCCGCCCATCAGCAGCCAGTGCACGGCGGCTGCGCCCGCTTGTGCCAGTGCCAGCGCCCCTGTGGGCAGCACAATGGTATGCCCGCGCACCGACCATTCTCGCCTGCGCGCCAGAAAGCAGAACAGGACGTATGCGACGACCGCGACAATGGCCACCCCTCCGCCAATGCGTAGCCCGGTATCGCTCAACGGCCATGTCTCAGGCAACGCGATGTAGCCAGAGGCGAACAGACATCCGCTGACCAGGCAGTAGCCGATCCAGTTGGTGCTCACAGCGAATGCAAACACTCGCGCGGCGTCGGCGGGCGAAACGCCACTGCATGTATACAAGCGTAGTCGCAGCCCGAGGCCGCCGATCGACCCTCCCAGATTCAGATTGAAGGCATATGAGGTACAGGCAATGCAAAGTGTGCGCAGGCGCGACAGTGTATGGCCTGTGTAACAACGTCCCAACTGATCGAAGCTCGCATACGCAAGATATCCAACGAACGTGAGCGCGTACGCGACAGCGAGAGATGCTGGTGGCAGCGAGGCCGCTGCCTGACCTACCTGCACCCAGTCGACGCGAAAGGCAGCCAGTGCCAACAAACCGGCAACCGCAACAATAAAGCCGCCAATCAGTATACGTCGCAGCAGCGGCCAGTGCCGGCGCAGCCAGGCCGTTACCCCTCGCACCGAATTCGCGCTCGGGCGCGCACCGCTATGGCCCTCCGGCCCGGCGCATTCCCGCCCCACCTCAATCAAGCGGCCTTCCGCCCGCGCTCTGTCGACTCCGCCGAGCGGCTGCTGCCTCTCGCCGCTCACGGCTTGTCTTCCACCGGCATATCCGCCGCAGGGATGGACGTCAAGGTGCGCTCACGCGCCGGCAACCAACTGGACCACGAGGGAAAGCGGCGCAGAAAGTGGAATACCAGCGTGCCCAATATGACGCGTTGAATCTTGCGGCGCGGCTGGGTCGCTCGCTTCACCCGCCGGCAGTGACGCTCCACCAACTCATCCAGCCGCTGCTCCAGCACGCTGCCAAACGCCTCATCACGAATCATCACATTGGCTTCGAGATTGAAGGCAAGACTGAGCGGATCGAGATTGCTGGACCCGACGGTTGCCCACACGCCATCCACCACGGCCACTTTGCCATGCAGTGGACGTTGGCAATACTCATAGATCTCGACGCCAGCCGACAAGAGATAGTCGTACAGCATGGTTGCAACGAAGCGTGCTGCCGGCATGTCAGGCTGGCCTTGCAGGATCAAGCGCACCCGCACGCCACGCTGGGCAGCACTGCGCAATGAGCGCAGCAACTGATAACCTGGAAAGAAGTAGGCATTGGCAATCGTCACAGTCTGTTTGGCGGCGCGTATGCCTACGCGGTAGTGCATCTCGATGTCGGTCTTGTGACTGTCGTTGTCGCGCACCACCAGTGCGGCGGACGAATCACCCGGCATCCATACATGTTGGTGCGCATGGCGCCGTCGCAGGCCTCGCCAAGTGCGCCGCACCGCCTTGACGGGCGCCAGCGCTTCGGCGGCGAAACGCGAGATTTCGTCGACCAGCGGGCCGCGAATGGCAATCGCATAGTCCTGTTTCGCTGTGGGGCCGAAGTCGGCTAGATGGTCGGCGCCAAAATTGATGCCGCCAACGAAGGCGATCTCGCCATCCACCACCACAATCTTGCGGTGCAGCCGGCAGAAGAGGTTGGTGCGCACGCCGAAGCGGCGTGGCTGCGGGTCGAAGACATGAAACCCCACGCCGGCGGAGGTCATAGCACCAATGAAGGAAGGCGACAGATCTGCGGTGCCATAACCGTCAACGGCAATATCGACACGTACGCCGCGGCTTGCCGCCTCAATGACAGCCTGTTGCAGACTGCGGCCAACCGAGTCATCGAAGATGATAAAGGTTTCGATGACCACCATGCGCCTGGCCTCGCGTATGGCCTGCATCACTGCGGGAAAGTATTCTTCGCCGTTTTCCAGCAAGGTAATAGCGTTACCGGTTGTCCATTTGCTGTTCATAGCGCGAGCTCCACCGCCAGCGGCGCGTGATCAGAAAGATGCGACCAAGGCCGGCGGGCAAGGGCCATAGCATGGTAGCGCAGCACATTGCGCACATATACCCGGTCGAGCCGCAGCAAGGGCCAGCGGGCCGGAAAGGTGCGGGCCACCCGCCCGTGGCATTCGCGAAACACCTCCTGCAGGCGGCATGCCCGATACAGCATGCGCTGACCCACTTGTCGCCAGTCGTTGAAATCGCCCGCAATCACCAGGGGTGCATTATCCGGAATTTCCTCGTTGATATAACGGCACAAGCGGCTCAATTGCGCGTGGCGATGACGCTCCTGCAAACCAAGGTGCACGCAAATAACATGCACATCTTCGTTGTAGCCCGGAGGGTGCATGACACAGTGCAGCATGCCGCGCTTTTCGTGCTGGCCAATGGAAACATCGATGTTCTGGTAGAAAACAATGGGAAACTTGGACAGTATTGCGTTGCCATGATGGCCGTGGGGATAGACGGCATTGCGGCCATAGGCATACTGCGGCCAGATGGTGTCCGCCAGGAACTCGTACTGGCTTGTGGCAGGCCAACGAGCATGCCGCTCGGCATGCCGCTGATGCGCGCCGAGCACTTCCTGCAAAAAAACCACGTCAGCACCCGTTGCGCGGATTGCCTCGCGCAGTTCATGCAGGATGAAACGCCGGTTAAGTGCCGTGAACCCCTTGTGGGTATTTACGGTGAGCACCTTAAGCGTAAACGGGTTGACGTCGTCGATTCTTGCCATGAATGCGGCGGTTCCGTGAAATGACCGCCCCACCCTCAGCAATCGGTGTGCCCATAGCGGCACACCAACGCATCTCGAAGCGCAGGCCGCCGCCGACGCCAGCAACCTGTGGCGGCCGCTGGGGTGAAGCAGCCCCGCTACCGAGCTGGCCCCTTAGATAATCAACCCAGCAACAGGGCGTCGTCCGATACCTTTTCGCCGCGCACGCGCTCGAACATCTGTAGCAGATCGGGCACATCCAGGCCTTTGCGCGCCTCTCCGGACACGTCGAGAACGACATTACCCTGGTGCAGCATGACAGTGCGTTCACCCACGTCCAGCGCTTGGCGCATGCTGTGGGTAACCATCATGGTGGTGAGCCCACTTTCGGCCACAATACGCGCAGTCAGCTGCAGCACGAAATCGGCCGTTCGGGGGTCGAGGGCGGCCGTGTGCTCGTCGAGCAGCAAAATGCGCGATGGCCGCAGCGCGGCCATGAGCAGGCTCACCGCCTGCCGCTGCCCCCCCGAGAGCAGGCCGATGCGATCGGTTAGGCGGTTCTCGAGCCCCAGGCCCAGCATGGACAGGCGCTCGCGGAACTCATCGCGCATTGCCGCCTTGACGGCACGGCTGAAACCGCGCCGGCGCCCGCGCCCCGACGCGAGCGCGAGGTTCTCTTCAATGGTGAGATCCTCACAGGTACCCGCCATCGGATCCTGAAAGACCCGTGCAACGCGCTGCGCACGCGTCCAGACGGGTTCGCGCGTGACATCGCGACCGTCGATCGAAATACTGCCGCTGTCGATGGCCAGGTCGCCCGAGATGGCGTTGAGGAACGTCGATTTACCGGCACCGTTGGAGCCGATCACCGTGACGAACTGCCCCGCCGGGATATCGAGCGACATGCCCCGCAGCGCCCGCGTTTCAATGGGCGTACCGGGGTTGAACGTAATGGAGACGTTTTTTGCGCTCAGCATGTCAGCGCCCTCCTTTGCCGCTTAGGCGCTGCTTGATCAATGGTATGACCAACGCGACTGTGACCAGCACTGCTGTAACCAGATTCAGATCCTGCGCCTTCAGGCCGATGAAGTCGGCATTGAGCGCCAACGCAATGAAAAAGCGATACAGGACAGCGCCCAGAATCACCGCCAGTGTGGCGATCATCAGCTTGCGAGTAGGCAGAATGCTTTCACCGACGATGACGGCGGCAAGGCCAATCACAATAGTGCCTATGCCCATGGAGATATCGGCGCCGCCCTGGGACTGCGCGAACAGCGCGCCCGCCAGCGCGCATAGCGCATTGGAAATAGCCATGCCCGCCAGGATACGATTGCCGGTGGCCACGCCTTGCGAACGCGCCATACGTGGATTGGAGCCAGTGGCCCGCATCGCGAGCCCGATCTCGGTGGAAAAATACCAGTCCAGCACCAGCTTGACCACTATCACCAGCGCGATCAGCAGCAAAGGCCGGAAGATGTAGTCGCTAAGCCCCTCGGGCTGCAGAAGCGTGAAAACGGTGGGCTCGGTGATCAGCGGCACATTGGGCCGCCCCATGATGCGCAGGTTGATCGAGTACAGCGCAATCATCATCAGGATGCTCGCCAGCAGATCCATGATCTTGAGCCGTACGTGCAGCCAGCCTGTCATTGCTCCGGCGACCGCGCCGGCCAGCGTGGCGATGGCGGTGGCGGTATAGGGGTCCATGCCGCCGCTGACAAGTGTGGCCGCAGTGGCTCCACCCAAGGGAAAACTGCCGTCGACAGTGAGATCGGGGAACCGCAGGATGCGAAAAGAAATCAGCACGCCCAATGCAACCAGCCCGAAAATCAGGCCGATCTCAAGCGCACCCCATAGAGAATAAAGTGACATGTAGCAGCTCGTTGACGAATAAAAATAAACAGGCGGGCTGCTGCAACAACCCGCCTGTTCTGCCTGATCGCGATTTTAATCAATATTGGGGCGGTTCGCGGCGAAGCGGCTATTTAACGACCTTGGTGGCCGATTTTACGAATGCCTCGGACAGCTTGACGCCCTGCTTTTCAGCAGCACCAGGGTTGACATACAGCTCGAGCTTGTCGCTGGTTTGCGAGGCAATGCCGCCCGGCTTCTCGCCTTTGAGAATACGGACGACCAGTTTGCCGGTCTGGATGCCCAGATCGTGATAATTGACACCCAACGCTGCAATGGCGCCACGCTTGACGCTGTCGGTATCCGAGGCGACGAGCGGAATCTTGGCGTCGTTGCCGACCTTGACCAGGGACTCGTACGCAGATACTACGTTGTTGTCGGTATTGGTGTAGATGACGTCAACTTTGCCCACCAGGCTTCGGGCCGCCGCACCAACGTCGACCGTGCGCGCCGCGGAGGCTTCGACCAGCGACATGCCGGACTTCGGCAGGAGTTCGCGCATGCGTTTGACCACCACGACGGAGTTGGCCTCGCCAGGGTTGTAGACCATACCCACCCGCTTGGCATTGGGCACAACCTTTTTGATCAGATCAACCTGCTTCTCGAGCGCCAGCGCGTCGGACACGCCCGTTACATTGGTGCCGGATGGCTCCATGGAGGGAACGAGCTGCGCCGCAACAGGATCCGTAACGGCAGAATACACCACAGGAATCGACTTGGTTGCCGCTACGACAGCCTGCGCCGAAGGCGTGGCGATGGCGACGATGACATTGGGGTTGTCACCTACATACTTGCGAGCGATCTGCGCCGCAATAGCGGTATTGCCCTGCGCAGTCTGGAACTGCCACTTGAGGCCGCTTTTCTCGGTATAGCCCGCCTGTTCCAGCGCTTGTTTCACACCGTCTTTCACTGCGTCGAGCGCGGGATGCTCCACAATCGAGGTGACGGCCACAGATTGCGCGCCTGCCGGCGCATGTGCCAGCACTGCAAGCGTTGCCGCGACGCCCGCGAGCAGGCGGGCCGATTTCATCAAACGCATAGGATCTCCTTCTGGAAAACGAACATCGCCGGGCCATTGCCCGCGGTGGGCGTAAGTCTAACGCGTTGGCGTGTCGCGCGCCTCAAGGATATCCCTGTTAGAAGGCGGCCGGCAATGCATGCATAGCATGGTCCGCCCTTACCGGTGACTCGATTGGCGGGCGTGGCCTCGTCGCCCTTTGTTTGTTTTACCTTTAAACAGTCAGGTAAGCGCCGCCATTCAGGCTGGCGAGCAACGCTCTGGCCCAGCGCCGCGCTGGCAAGCCATACTGGCTTTCCACACGTTCCGCCCTGCGCAGCAACTGCCCTGTCGTCACATCCAGCACCGGCCCCTTAAAAGCCAGCACCACACGATTGCCGGCATCGATTTCGGGCAGCATCAGCACACGGCCGCCAAACGCTTCGCGGATGTTGCCAATATTGCGTGGAAAACTGGCATGGTTGCCAAAAAGATTGACCGCCATGACGCCGATGTCACCCAACACCGTGCGGCAACCTTCATAGAAGCCCACGCTGTCACGCACCGGCCCTTGGGCCTCGCTATCGTACAAATCCACCATCAAGGCGCGGAAACGGCCTGCATTGGCGCCGTCCGCAACCCAGACGCCGGCGTCGGCGTGGGTAACGGTGGAGCGGCTGGCGCCCGGCAGGCGGAAATACATCCGGCAGGCCGCCGTCACGGCCGGGTTCCACTCGACCGTGACAACAGACGCAGGCGTGTGTTTCAGGGTATAGCGCAGGAGCGAGCCCGCGCCCAAGCCCAAGACACCGATTTCGTCCTGGCGGGTGGGTTCCAGGAACAGCAGCCAAGCCATCATCTGCTGGGTATACGCCAACACCAGCTCGGCCGGCCGAGCCAAACGCATGGCACCTTGTATCCATTCAGTGCCGAAATGCAGGTAGCGCACGCCGTCCTGTTCGGACAGCGTGGGTTCGTCGGACGCGTTATACACGTTCGAAAATCGCCGCAATGCCCTGGCCACCGCCTATGCACATCGTCACCAGCGCATAGCGGCCTTGCACGCGCACCAACTCGTGCAAGGCCTTGGCAGTGATGATGGCGCCGGTAGCCCCGATTGGGTGACCCAGGCTGATGCCGCTGCCATTGGGGTTGACCTTGGCCGGATCGAAGCCGAGCTCTTTGCTGACCGCGCATGCCTGTGCGGCGAAGGCCTCGTTGGCTTCGATCACATCCAATTGGCCGATATCCAGCCCCGCCTTTTGCAGCGCCAGGCGCGTGGCGGGCACCGGGCCGATGCCCATATAGCGCGGGTCGACCCCGGCATGTGCGTATGAGACCAGACGCGCCATCGGCTTGACGCCGCGTGCCTGGGCGGCGCGCGCGCTCATCAACAGCACTGCCCCAGCCCCGTCGTTGATGCCCGACGCATTGCCGGCCGTGACGGTGCCGTTTTCTTTCTGAAACACTGGCTTGAGCGTGGCGAAATTGTCGGCCGTGGCACCCATGCGCACGTGCTCATCGGTGTTGAACACGACTTCACCCTTGCGGGTCTGGCGTACGACAGGAACAATCTGATCCTTGAAACGCCCTTCGACAATGGCCTTCTCGGCACGCTGGTGCGAAGCCAGCGCCAACGCATCCTGATCAGCGCGGCTGATTTCGTATTTGCGCGCGACGTTCTCAGCAGTGACGCCCATATGCATCTTCTCGAAAGGATCGGACAACGCACCTGTCATCATGTCGAGCATGACGCTGTCGCCCATGCGCGCGCCCCAGCGGTGCGCGGGGGAAATATACGGCGCGCGGCTCATGCTTTCGGCGCCGCCCCCGACTGCAATGTCGGTATCACCCAGCATAATGGCTTGCGCCGCGGACACGATGGCTTGGAGGCCGGAGCCGCACAGCCGATTCACGTTGAATGCTGGCGTATCCTGCGACAGGCCAGCATTGAGTGTCGCCACGCGGGACAGGTACATATCGCGTGGCTCGGTATTGATGACGTGGCCGAACACAACATGGCCGACATCTGCGGGCGCAACGTTGGCGCGTTCGAGCACCGCCTTGAGCACAGTGGCGGCCAGATCGCAAGGCGGTACATCCTTAAGCCCACCGCCAAAATCGCCGATTGCGGTACGGCACGCGCCGACAACAACTACTTCTTCCATCATCGTCTCCTGTAGGTTCCGGTTGGTGACACAGACACCACGACCACCCGCTTACATACGCTGCATGCCGGCTCCGCGGCTTTGACCGGGCAGCGGCGCACCACGTGGCCGCCTGCCCGAATCGATGGTGCATAGTAACGCTTTTTTGCCGCAGATTGCGGCACTGCAACACAACAACCCGACCTGCCCTCGCCGCTGCGAATAGCAGCCCCGCGAACGTTGCGTGCCGGGCGCATAAACGCAAAAGCGACGGCATATTGCCGTCGCTTCAGACTGCCCTTCAGTAGCCGGCGATTGTCCGTCGCCCCCACATCACCCATCCAGCCCATGAGGATCTTTCAGGCCGAACGCTGTTGTTGTCATGCTGTTACATACCTATATGATGAAACAGGGTGCCCGCGCGACCTTGCGCCGGTAACGCGCGGAACACGGGGGTGGCCACCTGGCTGCGCCGCGTTATCAGTCTTGCTGAGGCTGTGCGGGCGTCGGCTTCTCGGGTTGCTGGTCCTTCGAGGATTCGTCATCGCCTTTCTGTGGCGCCACCCAGTTAAGTGGCTGAATCACAAAAGGCTGCTTTCTGGCGACTGGTTTCTTTGCCATGCATATTCTCCCGGACACAAAACATAGGGGCACCCAGCGTGCCCCACACAACACAACTATAGCACAAATGTTGAATAATAACAACATTATGAACGAAATTAGGCAATATAAACTGAATTTGATAGATGATTAATGACATTGACACTTCCGCCCTCCGTTGCCGGATGCAGATCTGTCCGTCCGCACCGTGCAAATTATCGTCAGGCAAAACAGCCTGTACCAAGCTCCACCAGCCCTTGCTGACGGCGCAGAAGAAACAACGCGTCCAAGCCCATGCGCCGCGCAAGCGCAAGCCCTTCCCCTGGCCCAGAAACCAGCAATGCCGTAGCCCAGGCATCGGCGTCTATACAATCCGGCGCCAGCACTGTGACCGACGCCACATCATTGGCCACCGGCGCCGCGCGCCGCCCGTCCATCGTATGCGACAGGCGCATACCGCCTACGTGCACCCAGTGCCGATAATCGCCCGATGTCGCAACGGCTGCATCGGCCAGCCCGATCACACCATGGGTAAGGCGAGCATCGTGCCGGGGGCTTTCCAGCGCTACGGACCACTGCCGCCCGTCGGCCTGCGGGCCGCAGGCGCGCAATTCGCCATCCAGGGCCACCAAGGCATGGTTGACACGCGATGCGCGCATGACGTCAGCCATGAGGTCGACGGCGTAGCCTTTGGCGATGCCGCAGAGGTCCAGGCACATAGGCGTGCGCTTGCAGGCCCTTTCGCCCGTGAGGTCCAGTTCCAGCCATTGATGCGCTGGGCGCCCTGCGGCCCGCGCCGCCATCTGAATCGCGCTTGCGTCAGGCGTATCACGCACCGCGCCGAATCCCCATGCGTCAACGAGCGCGCCCACAGCGGGATCGAATGCTCCTGCGCTGAGCCGACCAATCTCCAGGGCGCGGGCGAGCACCACGAGCGTATCTGCCGGCAGTGATACCCACACATCGGGCGCCGCCCGATTCAGCCGCGACAGATCACTATCCGGTTTCCAAGGGGACATCTGCGCGTCAACCCGCTCCACAACATTGGCCAGGCGCTCGCGCAGCGGCGCTGGGTCTATGTCCGGCGCAAGATCGCACTGTGCCGACCAACGGGTGCCCATTACGGGCCCGTTCAGGCGCAGCCGCATGAGGCCAGGGCGTTCAACCGCTGCCAGCTCAGAAGACATCTTCGGCATAACGCCCCCCGTCTTTGAGTTGCCGAACGCTCTGGCTGATCGTGCCCAGGATGCCGTCCAGTGTTTCAACAACGCCTTGCGCCATGGGACGGCTGCCGCACACTCGCAAAACGGCGCCACGAGCAACGAGGTCCCGCACGCGGGCCGCGTCACGGCGCAGCGCGTCCTGCACATAGCCACCACCGTCGGGCACGCGGGAGAACGCCGTGCGCAGGCTGGTCAGCCGGCGATCCCCCAGCCAACTTTTTATCTCCTGGCCAAAGTAAAAATCCACGCTCGGATCCCGTGCCCCGTAGTACAGGTGCATGGGCACCCGGCGTATGTTGTCGCGGATGAAGCCCACCAACGGGGCAACCCCCGTACCGGCCCCGATCAGCACCACAGGCCGGCGCCCGCCTTCCAAGACAAAACCCGGATTGGGCTTGATGAACGCATCGACCCGATCGCCAGGCTTGAGGGCGTGAAGATAAGATGAACACAGGCCGCCCGGCATCCGGCGTACACATATCTCCAGAAAACCATCCCGATACCCGGAGGCGAGGGAGTAATAGCGCGGCACGGCAGCGCCCGGCGGCAGAATACCCACTAGATCTCCCGCCTTGAAGCGCGACAACCCGCGCCCAGCCAAGCGTTCCCACCCATTGCGGGCAGGCCAGACAAAACGAAGGATTGCCGCCGCCCCGCCGCCGCCCCCGGCGTGGTCCTGGCGTGACACCAGCACCAGCGAGGTCGTGGATGGTAAACGCGGCACATAATCAAGTGCAAGCGTTTCACCCAGCGCAGCTGCCAGCGTTTCGCCCCAGCGATAGAACTGCTGCACAGATTGCTGGTTGACGCGCTCCAGCGGAAGCAACTGCGGCCAGCCGCGTGCGCGCAGCGTACTGTCCAGGGCCTCCGCGTACGCACAGAAGGCAGCGAATTGCCGGTCGCCAAACCCCAGCACGGTGACCGGCACGTCACCCGCGGGCTGGCTGGCAATGCGCTGCAAGGCCCGGGCCGCATGCGCCGGCGCTTGTCCCTCGCCATATGTTGCCGCCAATACAAAAACCTGCCTGGTGCCTGGCGCCGTACGAAACGTTTCCAGACCCGCGGTATGAACACGATGCCCATTACGCAGCAACGCTTGATGCAAAGCGCCCGCAAAACCCCAGGTGGAACTGCTTTCGCTTGCAACAAAGATCAGCGTATCAGCCCGGCTCAGCGCGCTGTTTTCGGCAATTACAGGCCGATCGCGCCGTCCCTGCCACCACATTATCAGCCCCGTTAACCAGAACAGCGGAATACTGGCGCCAAGCACACCCAGGACCAGCGCCCAGCCCCATGCCCCCTCACCCGTATGCAATAGCGTGACCCAATCGTAAACGCGCTGCGGCAGTGTGGCGGGCTGCCATGCCAGCGTATGCCCCGTGTACCGGTCCACCCAGCCTGCGCCGTCCTCCGTCACAACTTTCCATGTGTCCTCAGGGTCAGTAGCCACCGGAAAATTCAGTTTGCGCAGCTCGCCCACGCGTAATGACTGCAGCAAAGCTAACTGTGCTGGTGTACGCTCGGCCAGCTCCACGGGGGTAGAGACCACATCAGGATCCCAGTCGGGTTCGACCGGGATCAGCGCGAATGTCGTCGCGCTCATATACAGCGCAGTCAGTGAGGACAAACACAGTACAACCAGCAAAAGCCGGCCCGCTACGACGTGAATACGCTGGGTGAGGCTGCCGCGCACCCGTCCTGCGAGCCGCCGCCATCCGCCCAACCTGCGCGCCGTGAGGACCAGCCCCGACAGAGACAGCAGCAACATAGCAAGCGCGACAGTCGCGGCACCCAGACGCCCCGCATCGCCCATCAGAAACGAACGGTGCAGGCTTTTGACCCAGCGCGCAGTACCCGAGACTTGATAATCACCCAGCACCGTGCCGTTCAGCGGATCTACGCGGGACGCCCGGGCCTGATCGCCGGCGAATGAGTACACCACAATGTCACCCGAGGGCAGGCGGCGGATTTCCTCCACTGCGGGGATGTTTGCGGAGACGCGCTCGACCAGCGTGGAGACAGGCATCGCCTGCTCCGCCGGTACGGATATCCACGCATCGCGTAGTGGATAAAAAGCGAGTATCACCCCCGTCAGTCCCAGCATCAGCGCAACAGTCCCCGCCGCCAAGCCCAGCCAGCGATGGATCAGCCGCCAGTTCATATGTGCCTCCGCCTCACTGAAGTTGATAGGTCAAGGACTGAACGTACTGCTTGCCCGCGTACGCTTTGCCCGCGCCCGCCGTGCTCAGCGGCACGCGTACTTCCGCAGGGCTGTCGCGCATGTCTTCTGCGGCGGCATCAATGCGTATCTCATAACCCGCGTCCAGTAACGCCTCGGCCAGCTCCGCCGTTACCTTGAGTGTGCGCCCTGCGCCAACACTGGCCCCCGTCACCCCGTCCAAACGCTTTGCGTCGCCCGCGGACAGACGATTCCAGTCTTTCAGGTGTTTGTAGTACTTGGCCTTGCCGCCAGCAACCCACAATGTACGGACATAAGCACCCTTGGCGTCGGTGAGATAAACCGCCAGATAAGCGCCATCGCCGCCGTAGTTTTTCAATGCGGCCGACACCGTCACCGTGCGGCTTTGCGCCAGCGCGGGTATGGAAAGTGTTGTGGCGGCCAATAAGGCTGCGATCAAGGGTTTGGACATAGACGTTCTCCTGTAAAAAAGAGGAAGGAGGCGGCGCGGCGCTGACACAGTCGGGCGGCCCGCGTGCACGCCAGGCGCGTGTATTCGTTACCGGGTGTCGGGCTCATCGCGCCCGTGCAAGCGACGCGGACGGTCACGATTGCGCCATTTCACGATCTTCAGCGTTTCGGGATCAAGCTTGGCCTTGAAGGGGCGACCTGCGCTGTCCTCGCCCCGGATTTCGTAACATCCGTCATCTATTTTGATGCTTCGTATCGTCCAGCCTTCCCGGTCCGCCAAGTCAGCCACAGCGGCGCGAGGCTGCCAACGGGCAACGGGGGCATCGCAGTCGTCAGTCGCGTGCGCAGGCGTGGCAGCCACAACCATGCATAGCAGCAGCCCGCACATGCCGGGGGATATGTAGAAATTCATTCTGGTTCTTCCCGCATCAAGCATCCAAGATTTACTTTTCTTTCTTGGCATACTAGGTAAACAAACATGAACGGGACATGAACCGTGGGTGGCGCTGCGGGTACGACACCATCGCGCCCTGCTACCATAGAGGCATTGACATCAGCACTGCCCACCGCATGAAACTCGCCACTTGGAATATCAACTCGCTCAAGGTGCGCCTTCCCCAGGTGCTGGACTGGCTGCGCCAGAATCCTGTCGACGCTCTGTGCCTGCAGGAGCTCAAGCTGCCCGACGACAAATTCCCCGTCGATGCGTTTGCCGAGATCGGCTACAAGGCGCAGTGGGCAGGCCAGAAAACCTATAACGGCGTGGCCATCGTCACGCTGGCCGAATGCAACAACGTACAGCGCAACATCCCTGCATTCGACGATCACCAGCAGCGCGTCATCGCCACCACACTAAACTGTCCAGACGGCGAATTGCGCGTCATCAGCGCCTATTGTCCCAACGGGCAATCGGTGGGCAGCGACAAATACAGCTACAAGCTGGCATGGTTCGAGGCGCTGCATGGCTGGCTCGAGTCCGAGCTCAAGCGCTACCCCCGCCTGGCAATACTGGGCGACTACAACGTGGCCCCCGAAGACATCGACGTGCACGATCCCGCCAAGTGGGAGGGCGAAGTGCTTGTTTCCGAACCCGAGCGGGCGGCTTTCCGCAAGTTGCTCGACCTCGGCCTGACAGACGCTTTCCGGTTGTTCCCCCAGGAAGAAAAATCCTTCAGTTGGTGGGACTATCGCCGTTTTGCATTTCGCCGCAACGCGGGGCTGCGCATCGATCATGTGCTGCTGTCGTCGGCCCTGCGCGGGCGCTGCACGGCCTGCACCATCGACAAGGCCCCGCGGGCCAACGAACAGCCCTCCGACCACGCCCCGGTCATTGCCACACTGGATTTCAAAGCATGAACACCTCCGCGCACAGCCGACTCGTCGATACCCTTGAGCGCGGCGTCGTTCTCGATGTGACAGTCGAGGAATTACAGTTCCGGGCCTACGTGGTGGTTAGCGAACCCGATCTCGAACGCGTGGCGGATTTCGTGCCGCGCGAGCAGTTCGAGCAGGACGGCGACCTGCACGTCGCGGCTGTCGCGGAGCCATCAGCCGCCGCCGAACAGGTAGAAGACATCGCCTTCAACATGAATCAGGGCGACGCCGCCGTCTTTCTGTGCGGCACGCAAGCCGCCTATGAAACTACGCTCGACGCGCTGGGCCTTGCACCCGCCGCAGGCACGACAGACGGCAGCGGTCGCGCACCGTTGTAAAATCCATTTCTTTGCTGATTGTTTCCGTCTGCTATGTCTCCGTCCTACCCCGGCAATGTTTTCATGGTTGTCGCCCCCAGTGGCGCCGGCAAGTCCAGCCTGGTCAACGCGCTGCTTGCCCAGGACCCTTCTATGGTGCTGTCAATATCCTGCACCACGCGCGCGCCGCGCCCAGGCGAAGAAAACAACAAGCACTACCGCTTCGTCAGCAAGGAAGACTTCCTCGCCCTGCGCGAGCAAAACGCGCTGCTCGAATGGGCCGAAGTGCACGGCAATTTCTACGGCACCCCGCGCGATCGCATCGACCACGCCCTGCGGGAAGGCCATGACGTGCTGCTCGAGATCGACTGGCAAGGCGCCCGACAGGTGCGGGCCCATTTTCCGCAGGCTGTCGGCATTTTCATCCTGCCGCCGTCGGTCGAGGCACTCGAAGCTCGCCTCATCCAACGCGGGCAAGACGCGCCCGAGGTCATCTCCCGTCGCCTCCTGGCCGCAGGCAGCGAGATGTCGCACGCCTCAGAATGCCAATATGTTATTATTAATCAAGAGTTTAGCACTGCATTAACAGAACTCTCCCAGATCGTCGCGGCCGCCCGTCTGCGCTATCCGGCGCAAGCGTTGCGCAATGCCGAACTGTTCTCGCAGCTGGGTATAAGCAAAACGCTTGCCTGATATGCATACCCTGCTACTATTTACATAATCGCCCGCTTGCCCGATGGCTGCGGGCAACATTGATCCGTTCGCGGATTCCGCGCCGTTCCCGATCTCACTCCCTCCCTCAACAAGGTTAAACATGGCTCGCATTACCGTCGAAGACTGCCTGGAAAAAATCCCCAATCGCTTCAACCTCACCCTCGTGGCCGCGTATCGCGCCCGCGAACTGGCGCAAGGGCACGAACCGCGGCTCGAATCCAAAGACAAGCCCACTGTAACGGCATTGCGCGAAGTCGCTGCCGGCGCCACCGGCATGGAAATGCTGCGTAAAGTTCCCACCTGACTCCCTACGAGGCGGCCTATGGCATTTTCCGCATTGCGTGGTGCGTCGTCGGGGTTGCTGGCCGCCCTGAAAAAAGGCCCACGCCTGCGCCGCAAGAAGCCCGCTGCCGTACCGCCGCAGGCCATTGCCGCCGAACCGGCGCGCAACACCATCGCTTCGCTGGCGCCGCTCACCGAAATCATCGGCCGCTATCTTGATCCGAAAGATGCCGAGCGGGTCAAGGAAGCCTATCGCTTCGCCGACCAGGCGCACCTGGGCCAGTTCCGGGCCAGCGGCGAGCCTTATATTTCCCATCCCATCGCGGTCACCGAGATCTGTGCCGGCTGGAAACTAGACGCCGACTCCCTCATGGCTGCTTTGCTGCATGACGTCATCGAAGACCAGGGCGTTTCCAAGCAAGAATTGGCCGAACGCTTCAGCCCCGACGTCGCTGAGATCGTCGACGGCGTCTCCAAGCTGGACCGCATCGAGTTCGCCTCCAAAGCCGACCAACAGGCCGAAAGCTTTCGCAAGATGCTGCTGGCCATGGCGCGTGACGTGCGGGTCATTCTCATCAAGCTGGCCGACCGCCTGCACAATATGCGCACCCTGGGCGCCGTGGCCCCCGAAAAGCGTCGCCGCGTAGCGCGTGAAACACTCGACATCTACACACCGATTGCCCATCGCCTGGGCCTCAATGCCCTATACCGCGAATTGCAGGATCTCTGTTTCCAGGCCATCCATCCCAACCGCCATGAGGTGCTGCGCAAAGCCATGCTGGCCGCGCGTGGAAATCGCCGCGAGGTGCTTGGCAAGATCTCCGATGCCGTACGCGTGGCGCTGCCCGCCGCAGGTATCGAGGCGGAAATCAGCGGCCGCGAGAAATCCCTGTACAGCATCTACCGCAAGATGGCTGAACAGAAAAAGTCTTTTTCCGATGTCCTCGACATCTACGGCTTCCGGGTCATCGTCCATACCCTGCCCGAATGCTATCTCGCGCTGGGTACGCTGCATCAGCTCTACCGTCCGGTGCCCGGCAAGTTCAAAGACTACATCGCCATCCCCAAACTCAATGGCTATCAGTCGCTGCACACCACCGTTGTAGGGCCGTACGGCACACCGGTCGAGTTCCAGTTCCGCACCCGCGACATGGATCACATCGCCGAAGAAGGCGTGGCCTCGCACTGGCTGTACAAAGAAGAAGACGTAACCCTGAACGATCTGCAGAAACGCACCCATCAGTGGCTGCAGTCCCTGCTCGATATCCAGAGCCAGACGGGCGACTCGGGCGAGTTTCTCGAACACGTCAAGGTCGACCTCTTCCCTGATGCCGTCTATGTCTTCACGCCGCAAGGCAAAATCCTCTCTCTGCCGCGCGGGGCTACGCCGGTCGATTTTGCGTACGCCATCCACACCGACGTGGGCAACCAGACCGTGGCCGCCAAGATCAATGGCGAGTTCGCCCCCTTGCGCACCGAACTCAAGAGTGGCGATTCGGTCGAGATCATCACCTCGCCGGCATCGCGCCCCAGCGCGCAATGGCTCAATTACGTGCGCACTGGCCGAGCGCGTTCCGAGATCCGCCATTATCTGCGCACGGTCAAATACGAAGAGTCAGTCGCATTCGGCCTGCGCCTGCTGAACCAAGCGTTCGACCAGCTCAAATTACCACACCCCGCCAACGACGACCCCGAATGGGAAAAGCTTGCCAAAGGCTCGGGCGCGGCCTCGCGCGACGAGATCCTGGCCGACATCGGCCTGGGCAAACGCCTAGCAGCTGTGGTTGCGCGCCGCTTCGCCCCAGAAAATACGCTGCTGGCCACCACGGCCGCCGCGGTCGACGAGATTACGGCGACCACCGGGGCCCCCATCCTCATCCACGGCAACGAAGGCCAGGCCGTACAACTGGCACCCTGCTGCGGCCCCCTGCCCGGCGACGCCATTATCGGTGGCATCCGCCTGGGCCACGGTTTGGTGGTGCACATGGAAGAATGTGCTGTGGCGCAACGCCAGCGTGCGCGCGAGCCCGAACGATGGCTTCCCCTGGCCTGGGATGTCAATACGGCACGCCACCTTACAACGCGTCTGGACGTCACCGTCATCAACGAGCGCGGCGTATTGGGCCGCCTGGCGGCTGAAGTCACTGAGGCCGATTCAAATATCATGCACCTGACCATGCAGGAAGAAGTCGGATCCACCGTCGTTCTTCACCTGACGGTGCAGGTAGACAGCCGCAAACATCTGGCGCAGGTAATACGCGCCATGCGCCACGTGCCACAGGTGCAGAAAATTGTTCGTGTAAAGGGCTGAGCACAGCCATGCAGGCCGCTGCCTCACTCGTACGGGGTCTGGCGCGGGCCGGGGACACACGCGCTGCAGTTCAGAAGGCTGGGGGCACCACCGCCAACATGGCGCCGTAAGCCAGCACACCGGCCAGGGTGGCCCAGGCAATACTGCCCACGTAACGGCGGCCCAGCCATACACCAAGCAGCCCCGCTGCGACGGCCAGCATCGAACGCATCGGCGCGGCGCCATTCACCAGCCCCCACAGCGACACCGTGAGCAGCGCCACAATGGCCGCAGGGCCGATGGCATCCATGCCTCGTCGCCACGCGCCACGCGGTTGCCGGCGGGCGCTGTTACGCATATGCCAAGCCATTGGCAGAAAGCGTACAAGGAAGGTGCCAACACCCGATAACACAGCAATCCACAGCAGACTGGTGTCGCTCACGAATGGCCTCCTGGGTCGCTCGATACGTTTGGCGGGGCGCTCGCGGCCGGAAAGCGCATAGCCAGCATGACGCCCGCAAGCATGCCGGCGATGATTGCGGCATAGACGGGGAGCACCACCAGCGCCAAGACTGCCACCGCGCAGGCGGCGGACAAGACCCGTGCCGCCACCAGATGCCGGATCTCCAGCAGCAGTGCGAAGAATAGTGCTGGCAGTACGAAACCCAGGGTATCGGACAGCCAGGGCGACTGGGCCAGCCAGTCTTGCCCGAACCAGGCGCCAGCTGCAGTGCCCGCCACCCAGGCGCTATAAGCACCCAATTGCAGGCCCGCATACCAGTATTCGCGCACAGAGGCCGCGCACTGATGCAGCCTGGCCATCGAGGCAGCAAATACCTCATCGGTGAGCCCCGCTGCAAGCACGCCGAGCGGCAGGCGCCTGTGCGCTGGATCCAGGCGCCCAAGCACGGCGGGCCCATAGAAAAGATGGCGCAGATTCATGAGCAGCACAATGCTCACAATGGCCGCGGGCGCGGCCCCTGCGGCAAGCAGGCTGACAAGGATGAACTGGCTGGCGCCGGCGTAGACCAGCAGGGAAAGCAGCACAGCCATATAAGGCGGCACACCAGCGTGCACAGCGGCAAGGCCGAAGGAAATGGCGACCGGCACGTAACCGATGGCAATGGAAAGGCTGTCGCGCAAGCCCGCGCGTATCGCCCGGGCGGGTGTCCCGCCGCCGGGCGATGCGTCAGGGCTGGTAGGCATTTATGAAAATGGCCGGGTCCACGCGCGCATTGTTCAGGCTGACGTTCCAGTGCAAGTGTGGCCCGGTGGCACGCCCGGTTGCACCCACACGCCCGATGACCTGACCACGCTTGACCGACTGGCCTTTTTTTACATCGAAGGCCGAGAGATGGCAGTACATTGTGACCAGGCCCTGCCCATGATCAATGAAGATGGTCTTGCCGTTGAAGAAGTAGTCGTCGACGATAGTGACGAGGCCATCTGCGGGTGCCTTGACCGGCGTGCCGGTCGGAACGGCGAAATCCAGCCCGGAATGGGGGTTGCGCTCCTGCCCATTGAAGAAGCGTCGGAGACCGAAACGGCTCGACAACCGCCCGCCGTCCACCGGTCTGTCGAGCGCGACATTGCTGGGTATGCCGGGCCTGAAGCTGGCGTATGCCGCTATCTGCGCCTTGTGCTCACGCTCGTATCGCGCGAGTTGTTCAGGATCGGGCGTAACGTGTTTTTGGCTCTTGAGGGTAATGTGCTGGCTGGGGTATTCACGGCTGCCTACCGTGAAGCCAACGCTGCGTGTGCCTGCCGAACTGGCCAACGCGAGCGACGCCTGGCCCGGACGGGTCTTGAGATCGAGCCCTACCAAGGCGATCCACTGCCCGTCGCTGTCACGCAGCACCATTACGGGTTCGCCCTGATAAGTGGCTGTGCCACCACTTGCGCCCAACGGCACCACCGCCACGCCGCCCGGCACGGGGCGGTTGAGCAAACGCGCGATATAGCCTTGCGCACTGACAGACAGCGGCGCCAACAGCATGCCTACCGCCAGAAGGACGGGGAGCGCGCCTTGCACCGCAAGCGCACGAACGTCTGAGAACAGCGACTGGCTCCGGGTTGCGGCAGGCATGAATCAGCCTTCCCTGCTTTCGCCCTGGATGGCCTTCTCGGCTTCGGGCAGCACCTTGACACCCATCCGCTGGCGCATCACCTCGAGCACGGCTTTCTCTTCGGCCTGGCCCCACACACGCGAGAGATCGCTCTGCAAACCGGCCAGTTGCGGACTGTCGACAGTACCGGCCTGCGCGCCTTCAATACGCACCACCACATAACCCTGCGGACCTGTTACGCCCTGGAACGCGGGCAACTTGTCGGCCGGCACCGCGAACGCGGCGTCTGTGATCACCTTGGGCAAGCCCTTGGGATCGATGCGGCTGACCGACTGTACAGTACCAAAGCCTTCTTCTGTTGCGGGGCCAGTTTCACCATTGCGCAGCGCCGCCAGCAATTGTTCGCCGGCCTTGGTGGCAGCCTGCAGCGCACGCTCGGCTTTGAGCGTGGCGCGGATATGATCGGTGACCTGCGCCAGTTCGGGCACATGGGCGGGAATGACTTCGTGGGCACGCACAACCAGCATCGTATCGGGTGAGATCTCGATGACGCCGGAATTCTGCTTTTCGTTCAAGACTGGCACCGAGAACAGCGCACGGCGCACACGGACGTCGTCAAGCAGTGCAGCGTCGGGGCTGGCGGACGCGGCATTGGCCGGCACTTCGTCGGCCGACAGCAGGCGGTCGCGCGTGATGCCCGCAGCGGTATGTACCTTGAGGCCCAGCGCTTGCGCGGCCGGGTCGAGACTGGTGGCGTTGTCGTAGGCCAAGCTCGTCAACTTGGTGGCCATATCGGCAAAGCGCTCGGAGCCCAACTGACGGCGCACTTCGGTTTCGACCTTGGCGCGCGCCTGCTCGAACGATTCGCCTTGCTCTGCCTGGCGTTCGTTGACACGGAATATATGGTAGCCGCTGGGGCCATCGATTACGCCGGAAATCTGGCCCGCCTGCAGCCCAAAGACAGCGCTCTCAAGGTTGGCCGGCCAGGACCCCTGCGTGATCCAGCCCAGCTTGCCGCCATCGGCCGCAGTACCGGCGTCTTGGGATTCTGCCTTGGCAACCTCGGCAAACGTATCGGGAGCCTTGCGCAAACGCTCGAGGATCTTCTGCGCCTTTTCCTGCGCCTGGGTGCGCTGCGCACCCGATGCGCCGGCCGGCACCGTGACCTGGATATGACTGACGTTGACGCGTGCAGGCCGCACATAGCGTGCCTTGTTCTGCTCGTAATAGTCGCGCAACTGCTGGTCGGTGACCGCGGGCAGGTTGCTCATGGCGGCTTTTTCGTTGAGCAGGATGTACTGCGCCGTTACCTGCTCGGGCAGCTGCAGGCTGTCTTTGTTCTTGTCGTACCAAGCCTGGATATCTGCGTCGGTGATGACAATGTCTTTCTCGTAGTCGCTAGCCGGGAAGCTGCGCAGGCGTATGCTGCGCTGCGCTGTCAGTGTGCGCTCGATGCGGTCAAGCACCTCGCCCGGCACCAGGGCGGAATCGCCGACCGGGCCTAGCACACGGTCGATGGCGAGTTCGGCCCGTTGGCCGGCCTCGAAATCGCGTGGGCTCAGGCCTGCGGACGCCAAAATCTGGTTGTAGCGTTCAGGCGAAAAGCTGCCCTCGACCTGGAATTGCGGCATGGTGGCAATTGCCTGGCGGAGCGCGGTGTCGGAAATGCTGAAGCGGTCGCTGGTGGCGGCGTTGATCAGGACCTGCCGTTCGATCAACTGATCGAGCAGCGCCTTGCGCGCCTGCGGATTGTCGACAACGGCCGGATCGAACCCGCCCTGCATGGTTTGCTGCAGTTGCCGCATCTGGTTGTTGCGCGCCTGATCAAAGACCTGCTGCGTGATCGCGCTGTCACCGACCTTGACCAGGTCGCGGTCGCCCGACACGTAGTTGGTGTAGCCGCTGACCCCGATCAGCACGAATGACGGCAGGATCAGGATCAGCAGGATCAATTGCATCAGGCGCTGATGCGAACGAATGAAATCGAACATGAATCACCCACAAGCGCCAGCCATCGGGCCGGCACACGGTTGTCTCAAAAGATGAGATGAGCGGCCGCGGCCGCGCTTAAAAATAGAACAAAAGTTTACCACCAGCGGCTGCTTCCGCCAGAACTAGCGGCCATCGAATGTGTAATCCGCCCGGCGGGGCGGATTACACAGTGGCGGAGATGACATGCGCCCTGCCGCTCGAAAATCCCGCTTCTGCAGCATCGGGACAGCATGCCGATATGGCCGAGACCGCAGGCGCCACACGGACATCGCAATGGGTGTGGGTGCCACGGGCGTTGCGATCTCGCGCGCCACGCGGACGCGCAAGGCTAAAATAGCCCGACCGCCCCGTATCACCATGGCGCAAACCGAGCACTTTCCGCCGCCCCCCTCTTTTCCTGAAGGCCGCCAAGCATGAGCACTTCCACCGTCTGGCCCTACCCGCGACTCATCGCCCACCGCGGCGCGGGCCGCGCCGCGCCCGAAAACACATTGGCCTCGATCCGCCTGGGCGCGCGGCATGGCTTCCGGATGATGGAGTATGACGTCAAGCTCAGCAAAGATGGCGTCGCCATCCTGCTGCACGACGACACCCTGGACCGCACCGCCAACGCCACCGGACGGGCCTCCGACCGCAGCTATGCTGAACTGGCCAATGTCGACGCTGGCGCTTGGCACAGTGCCGGCTATGCAGGCGAACCCATCGCTACGCTTCATGCCATTGCTGCGTTCACGATAGCCAACGGCATCGCCAGCAATATCGAGATCAAGCCCACAACCGGCAGTGAAGCCGAGACTGGCAGGCAAGTTGCTCTGCAGGCACAGGCATTATGGCGCAGCGCCGCGCAGCCGCCGTTGCTATCCTCATTTTCCGAGGCCGCACTGCAAGCGGCGCTTGAGGCGGCGCCCGCCTTGCCGCGTGCCTTGTTGTTTGAAAACGAGCTGCCGCCGGACTGGCGCGCTCGGCTCGAGCGGCTGCAATGTATCGGTGCCAACCTCAATAACAAGCACACCACCCGCCCCGCCGTGGATGCGCTACTGTCTGCAGGCTATACCGTCGTTGTCTGGACAGTGAACGACCTTGCCCGCGCACAAGAATTGCTGCGCTGGGGCTGCCATGCCATCGTGACGGACGAAATCCTCACGTTTTCCCCCGAACACTTTGCCTGACCGGAATCCACCTTGTTCAGCTACCGCCACGCCTTTCATGCAGGCAATCACGCCGACGTGCTCAAGCACGCCATACTGGTTCATATTCTGGAGTACTTCAATCGAAAGGACAGCCCCTACTGGGTGATCGACACGCATGCGGGCGCCGGCCTGTACGACCTACGCAGCGACTGGGCGCAAAAAAATGGCGAGTTCATCGACGGGCTGGATCGCGTGCTGGGCGCGCCGGACGCGCCGCCCATCATTGCCGCCTATCTCGAAGCCATCGAGCATTTCAATCCCGACGGGGTGGCCAACTTCTACCCCGGCTCACCTTGGCTGGCGCTGCACGCCATGCGCGACCACGACCGCCTGCGCCTGTTTGAAATGCACCCCGCCGAAATCGAGGTGCTGCGTCAAAACCTGCACAGCCAGGGGCGCGCCACGCAACGTATGGTCACGGTGTACGAGGCCGATGGCTTCAATGGCCTCAAAAGCCAGTTGCCGCCGGGGCCACGGCGCGGCATCACTATCATCGATCCGTCCTATGAAGACAAGCACGATTACCGCAAGACGCTGCACGCGCTCAACGAAGGCCTCAAGCGCTTCGCAACAGGCTGCTTCGCCGTGTGGTACCCGTTGGTGCAGCGACGCGAAGCCACAGACATGATCCGTGCGCTGGAACGCCTGGAGGTAGATTGGGTCAACGTATCCCTCACGGTACGCAAACCCGCCAGCGACGGCTTTGGTTTGCACGGCAGCGGCATGTTCGTGGTCAATCCGCCCTGGACGCTCTATAAAGAACTTGAACAAGCCATGCCGTGGCTGGTGGAAAAGCTGAAGCAAGATGACCGCGCCGGTTTCGCGCTGAAGCGGCGGGAAGGGTGAAGGAGAACGGCCCGGGCAAGCGCTTGGGTGCCGTACAGATCAGAATTTTTCGTGCTCTTTAAGGTAGCGCCATTTGCCCGGCGGCAGGTCGCCCAGCACAACGCGCCCCATGCGTACGCGTTTCAGGCCTACCACCTTGAGCCCCACCAGCTCACACATGCGACGGATCTGGCGTTTCTTGCCTTCCCTCAGTAGAAAATGCAGTTGGTCTTCGTTTTGCCAACTGACTTTGGCGGGCCGCAAAGGCTGGCCGTCCAGCGACAGGCCATGGTTGAGCAGCGCCAGGCCGTTACCGGCCATACGCCCTTCTACCCGCACCAGGTATTCTTTTTCGATGGACGAGTCTTCACCAACGAGCTGGCGCGCAATACGGCCGTCTTGCGTCAGCACCAACAGCCCGGTGGAATCGATGTCCAGCCGGCCGGCCGGCGCCAGGCCACGCAAATGCGACGGATCAAACGCCAATGGGGAATGATCGCCCCGGTAGCGCGACGCGGCAGTGATGAGCGACACCGCCGTGCGGTAGCCCCCTTCTGCCTGGCCTGACACATAGCCCACCGGCTTATGGAGCAAGATGGTGACGCGGGATGTCTGGCGCCGCTGCGCCTGACGATCGAGCGTGATTGTTTGGTGCGGCCAGGCTTTGCTGCCCAGCTCATCGACCACCCTGCCATCCACGCGCACCCAACCGCGTTCGATATAGGCATCAGCCTCGCGGCGTGAACACAAGCCGCGCTCGGCCATGAGCTTCGAAATACGTACTTTTTCTTCCATAACCTGGATCTGTGACTCTTTGTTGAATTTTAACCGGCCCCGTGTGGTAGCCTGTTTATGCAATTTGCGATAATACGGCCATGCAACCCGCCCTTCCGCCTAACTGCGACTGGCACCCTGAGCCATCGCCTTCGTTTACCCAACATCAGAAATACTGGCTGTTTCGCCCCGGCGCCCTGACCGCGGGCCTGCGCAGGCTCGGCGACGTCAGGCTGCGCGTGGCGGCCGAGTACGCCTCGGGGCTTGCGCCGTCCGAAGCCTGGATGCTTGCACGCCGTGTGCACAGCCCGGTTTGGGTGCGCGAAATCATCATGGCCATCGATGGTGTCGACAGCGTGTTTGCCCGCAGCTTTACGCCGCTGCGCGCCTCGCATGGCTGGTGGCAAGGCATGCGCCGGCTGCGCACACGCCCACTGGCCGACATGCTGTACCACAACCCCCAGATCATCCGTTCGCCATTTTTGGCTTGCAGGCTGCGGCCGCAGAACCCGCTGTACGGCACTGCCGTGCGCATCCTGGGGCCCCATTGCCCGCCCGCGCAAAAGATACTGGCACGCAGTTCGGTGTTCTGGCGCCAGGGCGAACCGCTGCTGGTGGCCGAAGGCTTTCTGCCGCAATTCTGGGGCATGGCGGCCCGCGCCGCCTTCGACCGCAGCCTGGCCCTGCACGAAATCTAACATAAACGCGAACAGGGCCTCGGGCCCGCCATATGCCCGGCACCGCGCCCGCACTGCGCGAGCCTGCCCGAGAATGCTGCTGTGGATCAACCCGCTCGCGCGGGGCTCTTGTAAAACGGCGACTGCCTTGCTGCTGTCGCGGGAAGATCAACCCGCTCGTGCTGGGCTCCAGTCTTGCAGCCGCAGCGTCAAACTGTCGGTGTCCGAAGACACCAGTACGCCGTCTTCATCCACGCTGACGTGCAGCGTCATGGCGCGCTGCGCAAATGCCGCCAGTGCACGGGCGTCTGCCGGATCCACAGCCAAGATCGTGATGGCCGGGACGCGAGCCGCAATGGCTGCTTGAACGCCGCGCCACCAGACCTGGCTGGCATGGCCGCCATAGCACAGCACCGCGACCTGGGCCGACTTGCCCGCCGCCTGCAACAGCCGGCGCTCGTCGGGATGCCCAAGCTCGATCCAGCATTGGATGCCGCCGGTAAGGTCTTTACGCCATAGTGCGGGCTCGTCCGTGGCGCTCAGGCCGCGCGTGAAGGCTAGCTGCTCGTCGGCATAGAGGGCAAACGCGAGCAGGCGCAGCATCATGCGCTCGTCGGTTTCGGAAGGATGGCGGGCCAGCGTCAGGGTATGGCTGGCATAATAGCCGCGCCGCATGTCGGCGATATGCAGATCGGCCTTGAAAATAGTGGCGCGCAGAGCCATAGAATAGACGCGCGCGCCTACAGCGCATCGATGCCGCTTTCGCCGGTGCGGATGCGGATGGCCTGCTCGACCGGGCTGACAAAGATTTTACCGTCGCCGATCTTGCCTGTGTAGGCGGCCTTGATGATGGCATCAATGGCGGTGTCGACCATGGCAGCCGGCAACACGACTTCGATGCGGATCTTGGGCAGGAAGTCGACGACGTACTCGGCGCCGCGGTAGAGTTCGGTGTGGCCCTTCTGGCGGCCGAAGCCCTTGACCTCGGTGACCGTCAGGCCGTTTACGCCAATATCGGCGAGGGCTTCGCGCACTTCGTCGAGTTTGAACGGCTTGATGATGGCCGCGATCTGTTTCATGTGTCTGGCTCCGCAATAAAGCGAAATTATCGCATGACGCGCCGGCCGCGTCAGAGCATCGGCGGCCCGCCGGATTGCGGCGGCGACGCGGCGCCCGCGCCCGGATGGCGCCAGGCCGCCGCCAGGTCCCCGCCCGATGGCGCTTGGTACAAGCGCAGCGACATCTCGGGCAAAATGGCCAGCAGGTGATCAAAAATATCGCCTTGGATGCGTTCGTAATCGACCCACGCGGTATTGGCGGAGAAGCAATAAACCTCCACCGGCACACCCTCCGAATCCGGCTCCATCATGCGTACAATCATCGTCATGTCCCGCCGCAACGCCTCGTGGTGCTGGAGATAGGCCAAGGCGTAGGCCCGGAAAGTGCCCAGGTTGGTCAGCCTGCGCCGGTTGACCTCTTGCGCACCCAGCTCGCCCAGTGCGCGATTGCTTTCCTCGAGCTCGCGCTGCTTGCCTGCCAGGTAGTCGCGCAGCAGCGCAAACCGGCCCAGGGCCACAATCTCTTCCTCATCCAGAAACCGCACCGTGCTGGCGTCGATGCGCAGGGTGCGCTTGATGCGCCGGCCGCCCGATTCGAACATGTAGCGGAAATTGCGGTAACTCTCGGAGAACAGCTTGTACGTGGGGATGGTAGTGACTGTCTTGTCCCAGTTCTGGACTTTGACGGTATGCAGCGCCATGTCGATTACAAAGCCGTCCGCACCCGCCTGAGGCATCTGGATCCAGTCGCCGATGCGCAACATATCGTTGGTGGTCATCTGCGTGCTGGCCACCAGCGACAGCAAGGTATCCTTGAACACCAGCAGCAGCACGGCAGACAATGCTCCCAGGCCGGAAAGCATCAGCAGCGGCGAGCGATCGACCAAAAGCGAAATGACCAGGACGAAGCAGATTATCCACAACAGGATTTTGCCGAGCTCGAGATAGCCCTTGATCGAACGTGTTTGCGCGCGCCGGGTTTCGGCATAGACGTCCTGCCAGGCCGACAATGCGCCACTGAGCGCCTGGAAGATGAAAATGAGGCCCGCCGCCAGAAAAACCTTGGCGATGATCGCGCTGTATTGCGGCTGCAGCGGCAGCAGGCCGATATTAACGACAACCACCAGCAGGGGCACCGCGTAGCTGATGCTGCGGAAGACCCGGCGGCGCGACAGGGCTGATGCCCAATCATCGCGCCCCATCGCTGTGAGCGTGCGGCGGGCGATGGTGGCCAGCACCCGCGCAGTAAGCCAACCGGCCAGCGCCATCAGCAGCGCAAGCGCCAGCAGGCCGACGGCGACCTGCCCCCAGAGCGTATCGGGCAGATAGCCGGCCAATTGCAGATCGGCCAGCCACCTTGCGGGCAAAGCGTCTTTTTCCATAATGGGCGTAAATATAACGCACCCGTTGTCCCTTATTAACGCAACCGCTCTCCCTTATAATTGCCCCACTATGGCACAAAACACTTCTTCCGACCTGCAGAATCAGTTTGCAAACAAGGCGCAGGCCTGGTCCGCCCGCTTTTCCGAGCCGGTGTCCGATCTGGTCAAGCGCTACACCGCGTCTGTCGATTTCGACAAGCGGCTGGCCGTTTTCGACATCCAGGGTTCGCTGGCTCATGCCGACATGCTGGCTGCCGTGGGCGTCATCAGCACCGACGACAAGGCTGCCATCGAACAGGGCATGGCCACCATCCTGGCCGAAATCCAGGCCGGCGGTTTTGAATGGTCGCTCGATCTGGAAGACGTACACCTGAACATCGAAAAGCGTCTGGTCGAGCTCATCGGCGATGCCGGCAAGCGCCTGCACACCGGCCGATCGCGCAACGACCAGGTGGCTACCGATATCCGCCTGTGGCTGCGCAACGAAATCGACATCGCGCTCGACCTGCTGCGCCAGTTGCGCCTGCGCTTGGCCGAACTGGCAAGCCATCACGCGGCCACTATCATGCCAGGCTTTACACACCTTCAGGTGGCACAACCCGTCACCTTCGGGCACCATCTGTTGGCCTACGCTGAAATGTTTGGCCGCGATGCCGAGCGGCTGGCCGATTGCCGCCGCCGCGTCAATCGCCTGCCACTGGGTGCCGCCGCCCTGGCCGGCACCACGTTCCCCATCGACCGCGAACGCGTGGCCAAGACGCTGGGCTTCGACGCCGTCTGCCGCAACTCTCTTGACGCCGTGTCCGACCGCGACTTCGCCATCGAGTTCTGCGCAGCCGCGGCGCTCATCATGACGCATATCTCGCGCCTGTCCGAAGAGCTGGTGCTCTGGATGAGCCCGCGCGTGGGGTTCATCGACCTGGCCGACCGCTTCTGCACCGGCAGTTCTATCATGCCGCAAAAAAAGAACCCTGATGTGCCCGAACTGGCGCGCGGCAAGACAGGCCGCGTCAACGGCCACCTTATTGCACTGCTGACACTGATGAAAGGCCAGCCGCTGGCCTACAACAAAGACAACCAGGAAGACAAAGAGGGCTTATTCGACGCCGCTGACACGGTCCGCGACACGCTCACCATCTTTGCGGACATGGTGGGCGGCATCAAGGTCAAACCGGAGGCCATGCGCAGCGCCGCGCTGCAAGGCTATGCCACGGCCACAGATCTGGCCGATTACCTGGTCAAGAAAGGCGTGCCCTTCCGCGATGCCCACGAAACCGTGGCCCACGCCGTGCGCGCCTGCGAAGACAAGGGCTGCGACCTGGCCGACCTTTCCTTGCAGGAGCTCCAGCAGTTCCATGCCTCCATCGAGGCCGACGTGCATCAGGTGCTTACGCTTGAAGGGTCGGTGGCGGCCCGCAACCATATCGGCGGCACGGCGCCTGAACGCGTCAAGGCCGAGGCCGAGCGCCTCATCGCCGAAACGCGCGGCTAGTTTCAACCCGCCACGCTACCGACTGCTAACGCCGATATACCAACTGCCCCGCAGCGGCTGGACTTCAATCCAGTTACTGCGGGGCGAATCATTTATAAACGCGATTTCTTTGCCGCCGGCCCGCGCAAGGCCCGCAAGGGCCAAGCGTGCAGCCTCTGCGAAGCAGGAACCCACCGAAGCGACGCACAGCAGCCTTGCGCCGCTGTGAGCGCCGTAGGAATCCCCTTTCTTTAGGGAGGGGAGAATGCCAATCAGGCCTGGAATACAGCAATGGATTCGACGTGCCCGGTATGGGG
The DNA here is from genome assembly GCF_009857885.1 of Pusillimonas sp. TS35. GTDB lineage: Bacteria > Pseudomonadota > Gammaproteobacteria > Burkholderiales > Burkholderiaceae_B > Allopusillimonas > Allopusillimonas lactea. Next base: position 810,862 of record NZ_WWER01000001.1, read on the forward strand.
AAACATATTGATGACGCCGGCGGCGGCCAGGTGATAGCCGCCCTCTCGCACCAGGATACCTGCGTCACGCGCCAGTGTGCCGGGGCTGCATGACACGTATACGATGCGTTGCGGCCGTTCGTGCGGCGCCAGCGCAACCAGCGCCCGGGATACCGCTTCGGCGCCGTCGCGCGGCGGGTCGATCAGCATACGGTCAAATACGCCCAGGCCGCGCAGCCATGCCTCGTCCACTTCAAACAGATTCAGGGTGGCAAATTGCGTCTTGCCCTCAAGGCCATGATGTTTCGCCGCCTCGAGCGCGCGATCGGTCAGCGCTTTGCTGCCCTCCACGCCTATGACGTGCGCCGCCCGCGTGGCCAGCGGCAGCGTAAAGTTGCCCAGGCCACAGAACAGGTCGGCGACACGGTCGCCTGGCTGCGGATCCAGCAGGCCGAGTGCGCGAGACACCAGCGCCTGATTGATCTGGTGATTGACCTGTGTAAAGTCGGTAGGCTTGAAGGGCATGCGCAAGCCAAACTCAGGCAAGGCATAAGCAAGGCGATCCGCGTCGGCCGCATCCAGCGGGTGGACGGTTTCGGGCCCCTTGGGCTGCAGCCACCAGCATACGCTGTGCTCGGCGGCAAACGCGCGCAGACGGGCGACATCGCCGGCGGACAAGGGTTCCATGTGGCGCAACAGCAGGACTGTGGTGTCGTCGCCTACCGCCACCTCGATTTGCGGAATGCGATCGGGTTGGTCAAGCTGGCCAACCAGCGCCCGTAGCGGGACGAGCAGCGCCGACACATGCGGCGGCAGCACCAGGCACCGCGCCATGTCGGCCACATAACTGCCTCGCCGCTCGCGAAACCCAACCAGCACGCCACCTTTCTTGCGCACCACCCGCACCGACAGGCGGGCGCGGTAGCGATAACCCCAGGCGGGGCCATGCATGGGTGGCAGCATGCGCTCGGCGCGCACTTTGCCAATATGCGCCAAGGCGTCTTCCAGCACACGCTGTTTCACGGCGACCTGTGCCGAAGGCTCCAGATGCTGCATGGCACAGCCCCCGCAGACGCCGAAATACGGACAGGGCGGCTCGACGCGCTGCGACGACGCGCGCACGATGCGCTCAACCCGAGCGGTATCGTATGAAGGCTTGCGCCGTGTGACGGTGACTTGCACACGCTCGCCGGGCAGCGCCCCTTCGACAAAAACAACCTTGCCCTCGCGACGCGCAATGCCACGCGCTTCGAGATCCAGGGATTCGATATCCAGTACTTCCAGAGTCATGTGTGGGGTGTCCTGATCAGGCAGGCGGGAATTTTAACTCCGATATGACGAGGCTGCCCGCCAGTATACGTACTGGCGGGCAGCCTTCCTCAGCCTGCCGCAAGAAACTATCAGGACGCGCTGGCCCCCGCCTTGGGCGCAGCTTGTGTGGCGCCCTGCTGCCCGGCTTCGGCGGCGTGCTTCTGGTGCCGCTCGGCGGCCCGTTGAGCAAACTTCTCCGTGCGATCGGCCAATTGCTTGGCGATTTTTTCGTGCTGCGTGGCATCCAGTGCGTCCCAGACAGCAAGCCACTTTTTATCCTGCTCGGCCCGCTCGGCCTGCGCTTTTTCGTGCATGTCGCGCTGCTGTGCCAGCGCGGACTTGGGATCAAGTTTTCCCGATTTCAGTTGCTCGGCGCGTGCCTTGTGTACATCGCTCATGGCGTCGCGGTGTGCCGTGCGCGCTGCCTCGCCGGCACTCTTGGCATCCGCGATCAGCGCCTTCTGCTTGTCGGTGAGATTGAGCGTTTCCACGAACGATGACTTCAGCGGGCCATAGCCCGGCACCCACAAGCCGACATCACGCATTTGGCGATGATGCTTGCCGTGCATGCCGCGGCCGTCACGCATGCCATAATGGCCGGAGTGCGGCGCCACAACCTGTTGCTCGCTACCCGGCGTGGCCGTGGTTGCAGGGGCAGCCAGCGTCTGGCCGGCCCCGAGGGCCAGTGCGACTGCAGCGGCGGCGATTTTGGCGGTGAAGGAAAGCGATTTGGCTTGCATGTTGAGGTTCCTTGGTGTGTATTCGGGAGCCCTCAGTATGCCGCCACAGGCGTTTCTCGCTTGTTTCATGCACGCATGCAATTCTTTCAGCCTGTTGCGCGCTTGGGGTTCGCCCCTGCAAACCTAGGCCGCGCCGGTGTCTTCCCAGGCCGCCAGATACTCGCGCCAGTGCGACGCGTCACTGGCCCGCAGCGTGTCGCGCACCAGCGCAACCTCGGCCTCGTAGGCTTCACGGTGCAGTTCGCCACGCAGAAAGCAGAAACGACAGTACACCAGCCAGGTATTGACGACATCAGTTTCGCAATATGCACGAACTTCGTCTGCCCGCCCTTCCGACCACGCACGCCATACTTGGCTGCCGTCCATGCCGAGCTTGCCGGGAAACCCGCAGAGCTTGGCCAACTCGTCGAGCGGCGCATTGGCCCGCCCATTGTATTTAGCCAGCACGTCCATCAGGTCGATGTGGCGGTTGTGATAGCGGCTGATGTAGTTGTTGAACTTGAAATCGCGATCGTCGTCGCCCATGTCCCAGTAGCGCGGCGCCTGCACCCCGTGGATGAGGCTGCGGTAGTGCAGCACCGGCAGGTCGAAGCCCGAGCCGTTCCAGCTGACCAGACGCGGTGTGTAGCGTTCGATGGTCTTGAAGAAACCGGAAATGAGCACGGATTCGGGATCATCGGCATTGCCCAGCGTTTTGACGCGAAAGCCCTGGTCGTCGCGAAACACACAGCCCACCACCGCCACCTTCTGCAAGTGCAAGGGCAGGAAGTCTGTGCCATGCGACGCCATGCGGGCGGCCATGGCCGCCTCGATGACCTGCGCATCTGTCATGGATGCATCCCAGTCGGGATTTAGCCTGCGCAGGCCCTGAGCGTCGGGGATGGTTTCGAGATCGAAGACCAGGACAGGCGTCATCGTACCGGCAAATAAGCCATGGGGTTGGCGGGCGTACCGCGGCGCCGGATCTCGAAGTGCAGACGGGGCGAGCTTGTATCGGTTTGGCCCAAGGCAGCGATTTTGTCGCCCTTTTTGACCTGTTGGCCAGTTTTTACCAAGAGCTGGTCGTTATGGGCATAGGCCGTCACGAAACCATCTTTATGACCAAGCAGGATGAGGTTGCCCAATCCCCTGACCCCATTGCCGGCGTACATGACATTACCATCGGCCGCCGCATAGATGGGATCCCCGATCTTGCCGGCAATGTCTATGCCCTTGGTATTGCTGTTGAAGCCCTGGATGATGTCGCCCGACGCAGGCCAGCCCCAGCTTACCAAGGCTGCGTCGTCGGCGCGTGCGGTGGTGGTGGGCTCGGCGGTTTCGACCGGCGTGACGGGGATGGCTTGGGCTGGGCCGGCGCTCGGGGCGGGCGCGGGGCTGGGCGCCGGGGCGGAGCCATTCAGGCGTAGCACCTGGCCAACACGCAGCACATTGCTGTTGCCGATGTTGTTCAGACGGGCCAGTTCGCCGACATCCATGTTGTTGGCTTGAGCGATCTTGTACAGCGTGTCGCCCGGCCGCACGGTATACGTTGCCCCGCCCGTTGAAGGCGCGGCAGAGGACGACCCTGCGGACATATCGGCGATGGGCGCGCGCTTTGACGTGGGCGCGCAGCCGGCAAGCAGCGCGCTGCCCACAACGGCAACCAGCGCCAGCCTTCGAAAGCCCGACCGCATCGTATTTCTGGATGTCAGCGCCACTTGGGACGCCGCAGCCACTGCATACATAGAGTTCTCCTGGCTAATAGGATTGGAGGCCCGAGCGCAGCGGCACGAAACGCACCGGCTCGAGTTCGGTACGGCGCCAGGATGTGGCGCCTGTACGCTCGAGCAGGATCAGGCGTTGCGCCGTCGTGCCCTCGGGAGCAATCAATCGGCCCCCAATGGCGAGCTGCTCAAGCAGCGCCTGGGGGATTTTAATTCCGGCCGCGGCGACGATAATTGCGTCAAAAGGCGCCACACCGGGTAAACCTGCCATGCCATCGCCGAAGATCAACCGCACGCGCGACACAAGCTTCAGGGCTCGCATCCTGTCGCGCGCGGGATCATACAAACCGCGTATGCGCTCGATGGCATGCACTTCTTTGATGAACTGCGCCAGCACGGCAGCCTGATAGCCGCAGCCAGCGCCTACTTCCAGTACTTTAACCGGAACCCGATTTTCGCACACCGCCGCGATCATGCGCGCCACGACCCATGGCTGGGAAATCGTCTGGCCGTGGCCAATAGGCAGCGCGGCGTCCTCGTAGGCACGGCTGGCCAGCCCTTCGTCGACGAAAAGGTGGCGCGGCACGGCGCGCATCGCCTCGAGCACCCGTTCATCGGCAATACCGCCGCTGCGCAGGCGCTGCACCATATTGGCTCTCAGGCGGTCGGAATTCAGACCGAGGTTGGACAGCTGACGCCCGGTATCCGCCGGGCGAATCAGCGCCGGCGGCGGCGCGGACGCTTGCGACGCCAGGCGATGAGGCGCCGAGGGCCGCCCTGCCGGTACCCCGCCCTGTGCGTTGGCGGCCCACGCTGGACGCGGGGGCGGCGCGGCGGCGTCGCCAGCGGCAGCCTTGTCGAGCGGAACGGCCTTGACGATGCGCGTATTGCTGTTGGATGCGGACACACCGCCGCCGAGGCTGGAGCGCCCGAAACGGTTATGCGTGCCGGCCCGGAAGGGCGAAGGGGCTAGGGGTTTGCGCATAGCGGCTTTGCCCAGGCCCGGACATCATCGAGTTGTTGATAATTCGTGAGATCGAAGCGCAGCGGCGTAATCGACACGGTGTTTTGCTCGATGGCGCCAAAGTCGGTGTCTTCGGCCGCGTCGGAGACGCTGCCCACAGGGCCGATCCAGTATACGGTGTCGCCATAGGGCGTGCTGGTCTTGACGACTGGCTCGGAGGGATGCCGCTTGCCTAGCCGCGTGACGCGCATATCGCCCATGGCATCGCCCGGCACCGCGGGAATATTGACGTTGAGCAGGAAATTGCCGGGCAGCGGGGATTCGGTATAGCGTTGCACGACGCGCCGCGCAACCGCGGCGGCCGCATCGAGGTAGTCCCAGCCCTTGCGTACCAATGAAAACGCAATGGAAGGGATGCCGAACAGATAGCCTTCTGTGGCGGCGGCGACGGTGCCCGAATAAAGCGTGTCTTCGCCCATGTTGGCGCCGTTGTTAATGCCAGAAACGACGAGATCGGGGCGGAAATCGAGTAGGCCTGTAAGGGCGATGTGGACGCAGTCGGAAGGCGTGCCGTTGACGTAGTGATAGCCATTACCAGCCTGGCGCACCCACAGCGGCCGATTCAGAGTGAGCGAGTTGGACGAACCGCTGCAGTTGGTTTCGGGCGCGACCACCGTCAGTTCGCCGAGCCCGTCGAGCGCGCGCACGAGTGCCTCGATACCGGGAGCGTTGTAGCCATCATCGTTGGATACCAGTATGCGCATTGCCTTTCACAGCCATCAACCGAACGTAGCGAATTGTACCTGTTGGTTTTGGTATTTTGTGCGGCACGGGTAGAATCGGGCCGCGGTCACTCTTCGAAAACATACCATGTCCATCGTCATCGCCATCGCTCTTGTGGTTGCCGCCTATCTGGCCGGCTCCGTCCCCTTTGCCGTCGTGGTCAGCCGCGCCATGGGGTTGGCAGACCCGCGCAGCTTTGGATCGCGCAACCCTGGGGCCACCAATGTGTTGCGTACAGGCAACAAAACCGCTGCGGCGTTAACCTTGCTCGGTGATGCCGCCAAAGGCTGGTTGGCGGTTTTTGTGGCACAAATCATTGCTGAGCAAACTGACCTGCCGGCCACCGTGGTGGCGTTGTGCGCAGTGGCAGTGTTTCTGGGGCACCTGTACCCCGTTTTCCTGGGCTTCAAGGGCGGCAAGGGTGTCGCCACGGCCTTGGGGGTGTTACTGGGCATCAGCCCCTGGCTGGCGCTGGCCACGGCGGGCACCTGGCTGATCATGGCTTACGTCACCCGCTATTCGTCACTCTCGGCCATTATTGCCGCCGTATTCGCGCCGCTGTACTACCTGTTCGGCGGTGGCGTCGCTTGGCGGTTCGAGCCCGCCTACGCTGTAGCCATCGTGGTGATCAGCGCCCTGCTGATCTACCGCCACAGCGCCAACATCAGTCGCCTGGTCCAGGGCAAGGAAAGCCGTATTGGTGGCAAAAAAGCAGAACAGGGTGGCAAGGGGCCCCACACCCCGGCACGCCACCGCCCGCGCAAGTAAGGCAAGCGGGCCCGCCTTGCGGCCGAAACACATTAAACAGCGGCCGGCACCCCGATACAAACGTCCTGCAGATCCCAGCGCGGGCGCACCGTAAAGGCATGGCCGGCTTCGGCCAGGTCGACCAACCCCGCGTTCACCCGGCAGGCGGCCGCATAAGCGATCATCGCGCCGTTGTCGGTACAAAGCGCCAGAGGCGGGAAGAATACCTCCCCACCGAGCTTGGCCATGGCGGCCGTGAGCCGCTCGCGGAGCATGCTGTTGGCGCCCACCCCACCCGCGACCACCAGACGCTTCATGCGCGAAAGCTTGACCGCCTTGAGCGCCTTGGCAGCCAGCACGTCCACAATGGCCGCCTGCGTCGCCGCCGCAAGGTCGGCACGCTGTTGGTCGGAGACCCCGCCGGGCTGGCTCTGCAACGCCTTCATACGGGTGAGAACCGCCGTCTTCAGGCCACTGAAGCTGAAATCGAGATCGCCGCTGTGCAGCATAGGCCGCGGCAAGTCGAACGCCTGTGCATTACCCTGCTCCGCCAGACGCGCCAGTTCGGGGCCGCCGGGATAACCCAGACCCATCAGCTTGGCGCTCTTGTCGAAGGCCTCGCCGGCCGCGTCATCGAGCGTTTCGCCCAGCAGCCGGTAGGCGCCCACCCCGTCAACCCGCATGATCTGGGTATGCCCGCCTGACACCAGCAGCGCCACGAATGGGAAGCGCGGGCTGGGTGTCGCCAGCATGGGAGAGAGCAAATGGCCTTCGAGGTGGTGAATAGGAATGGCGGGCAGGCCCCGCGCCCAAGCGAACGACTGCGCCACGCTAGCGCCCACTAGCAACGCACCCGCAAGCCCGGGCCCAGCCGTATAGGCAACCGCATCAATGTCATCCAGCGCAAGCCCCGCTTCGGCCATGACTTGGCGCGCCAGCGGCAGCACCCGGCGGATGTGGTCGCGCGAGGCGAGTTCGGGCACCACGCCACCATACTCGCGGTGCATGGCGATTTGCGTATGCAGCGCATGCGCGAGCAAGCCATTTTTGGTGTTGACGAGGGCCACGCCCGTTTCGTCGCACGAGCTTTCGAAACCAATGATATTCATGCCGCTAGTTTACAACCGCCCGGGCGGGAGGCTTAGAATGCAGACAACCCGATGCCGCCTAACTACACTGCTCTACTCCTTGCCGCCTCAACCGCGCAGCGCATGGCCCCGCAACGCCCCGGCAGATATGCGGGCTGATGTACACTGAAGGATCAAACAATCCAGAACAAGCGGCTTTCGGCAAACAGAAAGCCGCTTTTTTCTTGCAAGGATAATGATGAGTACCGTCAATTTCGATAAAGAAGGCTTCCAGCAAGCAGTTGAGAACGGCGATCCACTGATTGTTGACTTTTGGGCGCCGTGGTGCGGGCCCTGCCGCAGCTTCGCGCCGGTATTCGAGCAAGCATCCGAAAAGTACCCCGATTTCACCTTCGCCAAAGTCAATACCGAAGAACAACCCGAGCTGGCCGGCGCGCTCAATATCCGTTCTATTCCAACGCTGATGGTGTTCCGCGAGCAGGTGCTGCTGTTTTCGCAGCCCGGCGCACTGTCGGCCTCGCAGTTGGAGGAACTGATCACGCAGGTAAAAGGGCTGGACATGGCAGAAGTGCACGCCGAGATCGCCGCCCAGAAAGAAAGCGGCAAGCCCAACGGACAAGGCTAACGCCAGATACCCGTGGCCGGGTGGCACATCAGTGTGAGGCCGGCGATTTGGTCGCATTGAGCCGCTCGCGGCGAACAGCATCTAGGCGGCGGCACAGGGCGCAGGCCGGTTTCGCCAGCGATTACGCAGCGCCGCCGGTTTTGGTGTTGTCTGCCACGACCCAGCCGCCCTGCCCTCGGGTCAGGTCAGCGAAGCGTTCGGCCAGCTCGGGCGCCTTGTCGCGCGGCACCATCAGGCGCCAGCATACGCCCACGGCGTCGAAGTTTTCTTCGATAATACGGGCGTCGTGGCTGGCTAGGCGCGCACGCACCAGCGCCATGTCCGCAAAGCTGCACCGGCAGGCAATTTCAATTTCGTCCACAATAGGCAGCCGCGCAGCCCTTCGCAGGCATTCGGCCGCTACGCCGCCATAGGCGCGCACCAGCCCACCCGCCCCCAGCTTGATACCACCGAACCAGCGCACCACCAGCACTGCTACCTTATCGCACTGCTGGCCTTCGATGGCCTGCAGGATGGGTCGGCCCGCTGTGCCGCCTGGCTCGCCGTCATCGTTGAACCGATACTGCTGGCCGATGCGGTAGGCCCAACAATTGTGCGTGGCATCGACCACGCTGTGCGCCGCGATGAACTGCAGGGCCTCTTCTGGCGACTGCACCGGCGCGGCAATGGCGGCAAAACGGCTCTTGCGAATGTCTTCTTCGTACCGGGCCATGCCCGCCAGCGTATGCAGCATAACGGCCGCACCACTCAGCTTTCGATGCCCCGCGAAGCGAGATAGTCGTCGTAGTTGCCCTGGTAATCGATGATCTGGCCGTCGGGCAGGATCTCGATGATGCGTGTGGCCAGGCCCGACACGAACTGCCGGTCGTGCGAAACGAAAATCAGCGTGCCTTTGTACAGCTCAAGTGCAAACTGTAGCGATTCGATCGATTCCATGTCGAGGTGGTTTGTAGGCTCATCCAGCAACATCACGTTGTGCCGGCCCAGCATCAGGCGCCCGAAGGTCATGCGGTTTTTCTCGCCGCCTGACAGCACGCGCACCGCCTTGGAGATTTCGTCGCCCGAGAACAGCAGGCGGCCCAGAACCGAGCGAATGGACTGGTCATCATCGCCGGCCTGGCGGTAGTCGCCCAGCCAGTCGAACAGGTTTTTGTCGCTGTTGAACTGGTCGGATACGTCTTGCGCCATGTAGCCCAGGTCTGCGTTCTCGGCCCACTTCACCGTGCCCTCGTCGGGCGCAAGGTCGAGTGCCAGCATGCGCAGCAGCGTGGTCTTGCCAACGCCGTTGGCGCCGATGATGGCAACCTTCTGGCCCGCATCGATCATGGCCGAATAGGACTTGATGACAGGGTGATCGTAGTGCTTGGAAATATCTTCGACCGTGACAGCCAGGCGATGCAGTACTTTCTCTTGTTCGAAACGAATGTAGGGGTTTTGGCGTGAAGAAGGCTTGACCTCGACGGCGTCAGCCTTGATGCGGTCGATCTGCTTCATGCGCGACGTGGCCTGGCGTGCCTTGGATTTGTTGGCCGCGAAGCGCCGCACAAAGTCTTGTAGCTCGGCCACGCGCTCTTTGGCCTTGGCATTGGCGGCCTGCTGGCGTTCGCGCGCCTGGGTGGACGCCAGCATGTAGTCGTCGTAGTTGCCCGGATAGATGCGCAGCTCGCGGTAGTCCAGATCGGCCATGTGCGTGCAGACCTGGTTCAGAAAGTGGCGGTCGTGGCTGATGATGATCATCGTGCTCTGATAGCCGTTAAGCACGTCCTCAAGCCAGCGAATGGTGTTGATATCCAGGTTGTTGGTGGGTTCGTCCAGCAGCAGCACATCGGGGTTGGAAAACAGCGCCTGCGCCAACAGCACGCGCAGCTTCCAGCCGGGCGCGATCTCGCGCATCGGCAAGTTGTGCTGCTCGACCGGAATCTCCAGCCCCAGCAGCAACTCGCCCGCGCGCGCCTCAGCCGTGTAGCCGTCGTATTCGGCGAACTTGGCTTCGAGGTCGGCCGCACGCATGTAGTCTTCTTCGCTGGCGTCGGGATTGGCGTAGATGGCGTCGCGCTCGGACATCACCTGCCACATTTCAACGTGACCCATCATCACGACATCGAGCACGCGCACGTCTTCATAGGCAAACTGGTCTTGGCGCAGTTTGCCCAGGCGCACGCCGGGGTCGAGCGAAACGTTGCCCCCGGACGGCTCCAGATCGCCCCCGATGATCTTCATGAAGGTTGACTTGCCGGAACCGTTGGCGCCGATGAGGCCGTAGCGGTTGCCTTCACCGAATTTGACGCTGACGTTCTCGAACAGGGGTTTGGGGCCGAACTGGATGGTGAGATTAGCGGTGGAGATCACGTTATGGGGTACTTTGTATGAAAAAAGTCAGTAAACCGGTGAGTTTACCAAGCACACCGTGTTTATGCCGACCCCGACGCGGCGGGCGGGCTGCGGCGATGAAAGACAGGCCAAACGACCCGCGACCGCAACATTGTGCAGCATGCGTGCGCTGCAGGTGTGATGTGTGCGGCCTGGATGCGGGCTGAGTGCGGGCTGAGCGCGGGCTGGATGTGGCGCGCGGGCGATCAGTACTAATCAGTACTACATGGGCGCGACACCGCCGCGCCCTGCATCAGTGGATGCCGTGATCAGTGATGATGCTCGTCGATAACCAGGTGCGCCAGGCCGTGTTCGGTGGCGATGCCCACCTTGCGGCCCACCGGCAGCGTAGCTTTTACTTTCACATGCCCATATGGCAGGCCAGTGACCACCGGCACCTTCACATTGGCGCGCAGCCAAGCGACCACGGAGGGCATATCGTAGCCATTGTCGTGGGCGGCCAGGCGGTAATCAGTGAAGCGCCCGAGCACGATGGCCTTCTGGCGCGCCAGGATACCTGCATGCAGCAGTTGCGTGAGCATGCGCTCGACCCTGAACGGATGCTCACTGATGTCTTCGAGCACCAGAATGCCATTTCGGATGCGCGGCAGATAGGGCGTGCCGACCAGCGAAGCAACCATGGCCAGGTTGCCGCCCCACAGCACGCCGCGTGCATCGACCGGGTCGGCGTCGGGTGTTTCGAAGCCCAGCACCTCGAGTTCGCCACGCATGGCCTCGCCGAACAGATCGGCAGTGAGGTCATCCAAGCGCGGCCCGCCAAAGTCGTAAAGCGCCATCGGGCCGGTGAAACTCTCGGCGCCTGTCTGGGCCAGCAGCGCCAGGTTGAAGAGCGTGAAATCGCTGTGGCCAACAAAAACCTTGCCGCTGTCCGCCACCGCCTTCCAATCGATATGGTGCAGCAGGCGACTCAGGCCATAGCCGCCGCGCGTGGCCATGACCACCGGGTGCTTCTGCTTGAGGGCGCGTGTAATCGCCGCCAGGCGCTGCTTGTCGGTGCCCGCGAACCGTTCGTACACCGCGAGTGCGGTGCGGTCTATGGCGATGCGATAGCCCAGCTTTTCGAGCCTGGTGCGGGCCTTCTCCAGCGCCTTGGGCTCGGGCACGGCGCCGGAAGGCGAAATAAGATAGATGCCTGAAGGAGCGCGGTGGCGATGGACTTGGCTCGCCTGGCCGGGTGCATGGCTCGCGTGGCCGTGCTCATCGTCGGCATGTTCATGCGTTTGAGCGCCCTTGCCAGTCGCCTCGATACCATCCCCAGGTTCGCCGTCGCCATGATCGCGCGAATGCGCATCTGCATGCGCGTGCTCGAGCGCCTTGCGCGCGCGAGAGATTTTTGAGGGGCGTCGAGTTTGCGACGTAGCCATGGATGGACTCGCTTAAGGAGAGAGAAAATGGAACAGCCGTATAGTAATACAGGCCTTAGACTTCTTTGGCCGCGCGGCGGCGCGCCCGGAAGAAGTCGCGCAGCATATCGCTGCAGGCGTCGGCCAAGAGGCCGCCTTCAACGCGCGTATGGTGGTTCAGCCGATGCTCCTGGTGCAAGCTGAGCACGCCGCCGCAGGCGCCCGTCTTGGGGTCGGCAGCGCCAAATACGACGCGCGCCAGGCGGGCATGCAGCATGGCACCCATGCACATCACGCAGGGTTCGAGCGTGACGAACAAGCTGGCGCCTGGCAGGCGATAGTTGCCCAAGCATGCGGCGGCGTCGCGCAAGGCAACGATTTCGGCATGCGCACTGGGGTCGTGATCGCAGATGGTGCGATTGTAGCCTTGGCCAATGACGCATCCGTCGGCATCCAGCACCACCGCGCCCACAGGCACTTCACCGGCCAGGCGGGCCAGGTCGGCCTGCGCCATGGCCAGCCGCATAGCCGCTGCGTCGGCATCGTCGAACACTGGCGTATCAACCACGATAGGTCCGGCTGTTCAGCGCCATACGGCCGGCCAAACTTTCGACAGCCTCTTCCAACCATTGATAGAGTTCGGCTTCGTCATCGTAACGGGCCTGGTTGAGGTTGGACACCCGCCCTTCCTGGATGAAGCCCCAGGCCCGGCTGCGCTTGTCGCGGTGCCGAGGGTCCCAGACACCAAAGGCAACGCCACCAGAGCGCCGGATCAAGGAAAAACACGGGATGTCGGTGTACCCGTCGCCCACGAAAATCATCTGCTCGAACGGCACGCGGAGTTTTTCAGCCGGCACCTTGCGGTTGACCTCGAAGGGTTTGTTGCGTGACTGGGCGCCGATGATGCCTTTTTGGATATGGAACAGATACCGCGTTTTGTCGGTAAAGCTGACAATGCGCCGCGGGAAATGAATGCCGCCTTCGTCGGGGGCATAGACGAATTCTGACGCCCAGATGTCTGTGAACTCGTGCGCGATACGGGTGCTGCGCACCACATCGCCGATGCCGCTGGAAATCAGGTAGAACTCGAGCTGTACATGGGGATGCCGCGCACGCACCATGGCGCGCAGGCGTTCAAACAGCGTATCCACACCACTGTGCAGCGGCAGGCGGCGCCCCCAGTCTTGCAGGCGCTCGCGGGTGATGGCGCCGTACTGCCCCCGCTGCGATAGCTCGATCATACGGTACAAGTAGGCGGGCACAGGATCCCAATCGTGCTGATTGAGCAGTGGGCCGACGTCTTCGGCCCAGAAATGCGCTGCGTCGACACCGATATCGGCCAGGAAGCCAGAGGTGCTGTCGGGGGCAAGCGTATCGTCGAAATCGAAAACCAGGGCAATGACGTCGGACATGGCAACGGGGAGCACGGGGCGGTAATGCAATACCCCGCAGTGCTGTTTAACTGAACACGTGCAGTTTAACCGGCCCGACGCCGCATGCGCCTGAGGACGCGTGGAATCAGCGCGGGAAGGTCTTCGGAAATAAGCCCAGGCCCGAACAGGCGAGCGGCCTCGCCATGTATCCACACCGCCGCTGCAGCCGCCAGATAGGGCGGCATGCCCTGCGCCAGCAAGCCCGCCACCATGCCGGCCAGGACGTCGCCCGTACCGCCTGTGGCCAGCTCGGCCGGCGCATTGGTGTTGATGGCCGCCCTGCCGTCGGGCGCCGCGATGACTGTATCGGCGCCCTTGAGCACGACCACCGCGCCGCTCTGGCGGGCCGCGGTGAGTGCGCGGCTGAGCTTGTCGCCCTGCGCATCGAAAATACGGTTGAATTCGCCCTCGTGCGGGGTGAGTACGCAAGGCCCGTTGATGGCACCGAATAGCGTATCGGGATCGGGCGCAAAGACACTGATGGCATCCGCATCCAGCACCACTGCGCGCTGGCCGGACAGAGCCTGCAGCGCATGCTTGCGGGTGAGGTCGGACACGCCTGCGCCAGGGCCGACCACCACGGTATTTATGCGGGCATCGGCCAGGATGTCTTCGAGCGTACCGCTTTCTTTCATGGGATGAACCATGATGCTAGTGAGCGACGCCGCATAGACTGCCCAACTGACCAGCGGCGCCGCAACGGTAACCAACCCCGCACCCATGCGCGCACAAGACTGCGCCGCCAGGCGGGCCGCCCCCGTCATGAGCCGCCCGCCGGCAATCAAGGCATGGCCACGCATGTACTTGTGCCCGACGGCTTGCGGCCAAGGATAGGCGGACAACCATAGAACTGGGTCGTTCTCGAAAACCGAAGGCTGGACCGCTTGGAGTACAGATGCCGGAATGCCGATGTCGACCACAGCAAGGTCGCCACACAGCCCTCGGCCGGGTTCGAGCACATGGCCGGTTTTTTTGCGAAAGAAGGTGACAGTAAGGGCAGCCTGTACGGCCATCCCGCGGACCACCCCGCTGGCACCATCAACGCCGCTGGGGATATCCACCGCGCACACCGGCAGGCCCCGCGCTTGCACCGCCTGCAGCACATCGGCTGCCGCACCCTCGATCGGCCTGGCGAGGCCTGCGCCAAATAGCGCATCGATAACCAGCTCCATGCCATCGAGCACAGACGGTTGCATGGTTTCGATCGGGCCCTCCCAGGCGTGGGCGTGCAAGGCGGCATCGCCGGAGAGATGTTCGCGTGTGCCAAGCAGTGCAAGCCGCACAGGCCAGCCCGCAGCATGCAAGTGACGCGCCGCAACAAAGCCGTCGCCGCCATTATTGCCTGGGCCGCAGAGCACCACGATCGGGCATCTGGGCCAGCGCCCTACTATCGCGTTGGCAACCGCCGCGCCGGCGGCCTCCATCAGTGCGGCGCCGCTGACGCCGGCATCAATGGCGCCTTGATCGGCCACCGCCATCTGGCGTGGCGTCAGCAGCGCTTGGCGCAAGATTTTGTGCGTATCCGCCCCCCCCGGGCCTGCCAGGCCGATGGATGGTGGATGAAAAAAAGTATCGTCTGCTGTCATGCTAGCGCTTGCCCCCGCGCGGGCGACGGGACACGCCCCGGATGTGCTATTGTGCCCCAGAGCCACAGGAAAATCACGCATGCAGCCAGTCATCTCAATACGCGGTCTGGGCAAAACCTACGCCTCTGGATTCCAGGCCCTCACAGATATCAACCTCGACATCCGGCGCGGCGAAATCTTCGCGCTGCTCGGCCCCAACGGGGCAGGCAAGACAACACTCATCAGCATCATCTGTGGCCTGGTCAATGCCACCACCGGCACTGTGCGCGCCGATGGGCATGACATCGTGGTCGATTACCGCGCCGCACGGGCGCGCATTGGCCTGGTGCCGCAAGAGCTCACCACCGACGCCTTCGAGTCCGTGTGGGACACGGTCAGCTTCAGCCGCGGCCTGTTTGGCAAGGCGCCCGACCCAGCCCACATCGAAAAGGTGCTGCGCGCACTCACACTGTGGGACAAGAAGGACAACAAGCTCATTACACTGTCAGGTGGCATGAAGCGGCGGGTACTTATCGCCAAGGCCTTGTCGCACGAGCCGCAAATATTGTTTCTGGACGAACCCACGGCAGGCGTCGATGTCTCGCTGCGCCAGGAAATGTGGGCGTTGGTCCGCCAATTGCGCGGCACGGGGGTAACCATCATCCTGACCACCCACTACATCGAAGAGGCTGAGGAAATGGCCGACCGGGTGGGTGTGATCAACCACGGCCGCATCATCCTGGTGGAAGAAAAACGCGAACTCATGCGCAAATTAGGAAAAAAACAACTCATTCTGCAGCTGCGCGACGCCCTGTCAGCGCTGCCCGCACATCTGGCGCCCTACCAGCTCGCCCTGTCGGACGATGGTCGCGAAATTATCTACACTTATGACGCACGCCAGGATCACAACGATATCGCCGCCCTGCTTCAGGCCCTGGATCGTGCCGGCGTTCCGTTCTCCGACCTGCGCACCACGCAGAGCTCTCTCGAAGATATCTTTGTGAGCCTGCTGCGCGAACCCGCGCCGCAGGCTCAGCCCGTAGCAGTATCCGCCGTCGCACCCACTGGAGCCCAGCCATGAACGTGCATGCCATGCGCGCTATCTATCGCTTCGAAATGGCGCGGGCCTGGCGTACGCTGCTGCAAAGCCTGATCGCACCGGTCATCTCCACCTCGCTGTATTTCGTAGTGTTCGGTGCGGCAATCGGCAACCGCATCACCCAGATCGACGGCATCAGCTACGGCGCTTTCATTGTGCCCGGCCTGATTATGCTGTCGCTGCTCACGCACAGTATTTCCAACGCCTCTTTCGGCATTTATTTTCCACGCTTTACGGGCACCATTTACGAAGTGATGTCGGCACCGCTTTCCTACCTGGAAATCACCATCGCCTATGTGGGCGCCGCAGCCACCAAATCGCTGATCCTGGCGGCCATTATCCTGGCCACGGCGGCGTTCTTCGTGCCGCTGCACATTGATCATCCGCTGTGGATGATCGGTTTTCTGGTGCTCACCTCCGTTACCTTCAGCCTGTTCGGCTTCATCATCGGCATCTGGGCCGACGGCTTCGAGAAGCTGCAACTGGTGCCATTGCTTATCGTCACACCGCTCACCTTCCTGGGCGGCAGCTTCTATTCGATCGACATGCTGCCGCAGTTCTGGCAAAAGGTTACTTTGCTGAACCCGGTGGTGTATCTGGTGAGCGGTTTTCGCTGGAGTTTTTTCGGCAAGGCGGATGTCAGCCTATGGCTCAGCCTGGGCATGACGCTCTTGTTCCTGGGGCTCTGTGTGGCGCTGGTGGGGTGGATCTTCAGGACGGGCTATCGCCTCAAACCTTGAACAGTACGGCCTGCGTGGGCGCGCAACGCGGCCGCCTGGCCGCCGCGTTGCGCAGCGGATCAGTCGCGAAAGTTGTTGAACTGCAAAGGCAGGTCTACATCAGACTTTCGCAGCAAGGCCATTACCGCTTGCAGGTCGTCGCGCTTTTTGCCAGTGACGCGCAGTTTATCGCCGTTGATCTGCGCCTCGACCTTGAGCTTGGCGGCCTTGATCTCGGCAATCAACTTCTTGGACACAGCCTGCTCGATGCCTTGCCGCACGGTTACCTTGCGCCGCGCGCCGGCCACGTTCTCCAGCGCGTCGCCCACTTCCAGGCAACGCACGTCGATGCTGCGCGCCGAAAGCCGCCCACGCAGGATATCCAGCATCTGGTTGAGCTGGAACACACTGGGCGCTGACTGCGTCACCACATAGCCCTCGAGCTCGAAGGTGGCGTCGGTGCCCTTGAAGTCGAAACGGGTGGACAGCTCGCGATTGGCCTGATCGACCGCGTTGCTCAATTCGTGCTTGTCGACTTCAGACACCACATCAAAAGATGGCATTCGTATATTCTCCCGAAAAATAAAAAAGCGGGCCGCGACGGCTGCGGCCCGCCCAGCATCCTGCGCCTACTTCGCCGGCGCGGCGTCCAGCGCCTCGGCCTGTTTACGCAGCTCGAATTTCTGGATTTTACCGGTGGACGTCTTGGGCAGCGTCTGGAATACCACAGTACGCGGCACCTTATAGCCCGCCAGATGCTTGCGACAGTGCTCCGTGATGTCGGCAGCCGAAACTTGGGCACCCTCTTTCAGTTCGACAAAGGCGCACGGAGTTTCGCCCCATTTTTCGTCGGGGCGCGCCACCACCGCTGCCGCCAGCACAGCGGGATGACGATACAACACGTCTTCCACCTCGATAGACGAGATGTTTTCACCGCCCGAAATAATGATGTCTTTGCTGCGATCTTTGATTTTGACATAGCCATCGGGATCCATCACCGCCAGATCGCCGCTGTGGAACCAGCCGCCCCGCAGCGCCTCTTCAGTCGCCTTGGGGTTCTTGAGATAGCCCTTCATGGTGATATTGCCGCGGAACATGATTTCGCCCATGGTCTCACCATCGGCCGGCACTGGCTGCATGGTGGCGGGATCCATGACGCTGATACCGCGCTCCAGATGGTAGGTAACCCCTTGGCGTGCGTTCAGCCGCGCCCGGTCGCCGATGTCGAGATCGTTCCAGGCGTCGTGTTTGGCGCACACGGTGGCCGGCCCGTAGACCTCAGTCAGGCCGTAGACATGTGTCAGGTCGAACCCCAGGCGCTCCATGCCTTCGATCATTGATGCGGGCGGCGCGGCGCCGGCCACCATGGCCTTGACGCCGGCCGGGATACCGACCTTCATGGTGTCCGGCGCATTGACCAGCAGGCTGTGCACAATGGGCGCGCCACAGTAGTGCGTGACCCCATGCTCGCGGATGGCATCGAAAATGGCCTGAGCCTCGACCCTGCGCAGACAGACGTTGACCCCCGCACGGGCCGCGACCGTCCAGGGAAATGTCCAGCCATTGCAATGGAACATGGGCAGCGTCCAGAGGTAGACGGCGTGCTTGGGCATGTCCCATTCCAGGATATTTGAGATGGCGGCGACCGCCGCGCCCCGGTGGTGATAGACCACGCCCTTTGGGTTGCCAGTGGTGCCGCTGGTGTAGTTGAGCGCGATGGCGTCCCATTCGTCGGTGGGCAGTTCCCAGACGTAGCCTGGATCCCCTTGTGCCAGGAAGTCTTCATAGGCGACTTCGCCCACGCTTTTATGGGTGCCCGTGAAGAGCGGATCCGCAACGTCGATCACCTTGATGGGGGCTGACGCCTTGCGCAAAGATAATGCCTTTTGCATGGTGGGGGCGAACTCAGTGTCCACAATCACCACCTTGGCCTCGCCATGGTCGAGCATGAAGGCGATCATGTCGGCATCAAGGCGGGTGTTGAGCGCATTGAGCACTGCGCCGGCCATGGGCACGCCGAAATGTGCCTCGACCATGGGCGGCGTATTGGGCAGCATGACCGCTACCGTATCACCCTTGCGTACGCCTGAGGCCGCCAAGGCGCTGGCGAGCCGGCGACAACGCGCATAGGTTTCGGACCAGGTGCGCCGCAGCGCGGAAGGCCCCGAACCATGCACGACCGCAAGACGATCGGGGTACACCTGCGCGCTGCGCTCAATGAATGACAGCGGAGACAAGGGTGCGTGGTTGGCCGGTGTTTGCGGCAGATCCTGGTCGAATATGCTTGACATGGAACTCTCCTGATTTTTCCGGAAAATGATAGCCCCCATGCACCTGTTTGACCATCCGCAGTGACACCTACCGCGAAACCCGGCGCGCAGCGCGCAGATGAGGAAGGCTGAATGGCGACCATCCCTGCCGCATAGCAGCCGCCGACGCGAGAATCAGCACCACGCCAACCCATTGCAACCATCCAAGCCGGTGTCCGAACGCGACCCAGTCGACCACGATGGCGACAATGGGATAAATAAAGGACAGTGCCCCGGTCAATGCGGTGGGCAGGCGCTGAATGGCGCTGTACAGCAGCACATACATGAAGCCTGTATGCACGACACCCATGGTCGCCAGCAGCGCCCACGCCCGTCCATCGAGCGACGGCATGCCCTCCCAGCCGGCAAATGGCGCCATGAGCAACGCGCCGGCGAGTACCTGGATCAAGGCAATCAGATGCGGCGGTGTGCCGGTGAGGCGCTTGACCAACAGCGCCGCCACTGCATAAAGGAAGGCGGCACCCAAGGACAGCAGCACGCCGTAGAGATAGTTTCCGTGCCCATATGTGGGGCCGCCATGCTGTTGCGTAATGGCAAGCATGCCGCCAAAGGCGACCAGCAGCCAGAGGATTCTGTCGGCGGTCACCCGTTCGCCAAGAAACAGTACACCCAGCGCCACCAACATAAACGGCTGAGTGTTGTAGACCGCTGTGGCAATACCTATCGATGCGCGTGAGTATGCGGCGAACAACAGCAGCCAATTGCCCACGATGGCCAGGCCACTGATGACAGCCCAACCCAGGCCGGCGGCGGATATTGCATCGCGCCGCAGCATGCCCATCCCGCCGCAGATCAGCAGCAAGATCATCGCACCGATCGCGCAGCGCCAGAACACGACGTCAGCCAATGGCTGGCCCGAACTAAGCACAAACCAGCCTATGGTGCCGGAAACCAGCATGGCGGCCGTCATCTCGAACGAGCCGCGCCGTATGGATGCATCCATGATGATCTACTCCAGAGTATTTACACGCGGAAACCGCAAGGTTGACCTCGGGCCTTGGCCACTCTGCATTGGGTGTCGTTTTGAGTGCCTGCCGTCTCAACCATTGGCCAGCACTGCTTGTCCGTTAACACCAGGCCCGGGCGAGACCTATTTGCGACGTCTTTTTCATGGCCTTTAGTGTGCAGCCAAATCGCCAGTCGCACCATGGAATTGATTAAGCGGGAAATGCATTTCGCCTGTTTCTCGAAAGCAAAACTTGCCTTATACCTTACAGGTGCGCCATCATGGCAAAACCGAGGCCGCTGGTGTGCGCCAACGGCCTCGGCGGTGCCCTTCCATCACACGCATTGCTCAAGGTTGATTCACGCGCCCGATCAACGAGCGGGCGGTTTACCGCCCATGACCACCTATCAAGGGGACCACATGACCGACGACATCGACCACATCCTGCTCAACGCCCTGATGCAAGACAGCCGACTGTCTATCAAGGCACTCGCGCGCCTGAGCGGCCTGTCATCCCCCAGCGTGTCCGAACGGCTCAAGCGCCTGGAAGAACGCAACATCCTTACGGGCTACACCATCACGATCAACCCAGTCGCATTCGGCTATCTGCTGCAAGCCATCGTGCGTATCCGCCCCCTGCCCGGCCAAATGCACACCGTCGAGCGCCGCATCGCCGCCACGCCCGAATTTACCGAATGCGACAAAGTAACGGGCGAAGATTGTTTCGTTGCGCGGCTCGACGTCAAAAGCATGGCGCAGCTCGATGCCATACTCGATACCTTGGCCGACCACGCACAAACCAGCACAGCCATCATCAAGTCCACCCCAGTCGCCCGTCGTCTTCCACCCCTGACGGCCGCGCCAAAAGGTTGAACCGAGCCCTTGGCCTGTTATCCCGCACGGCCTCGCATTTCTTGTCCCCCTGGTATCGGCGGCAGCTGCCCACCTCTCCCACCTCTCCTTCCACCCCACGCTCCGTTTCGGGTAATTCGATATGTGTGAAATGTTTTTGCATTTTTTTTGCTCTTCCTATAGGATGTCCAACAACCAACAAATAAATCAATTGTATGCAGCCCTACTTGCGGTCTGCAGTGCACCAGGAAAAGCATGAGGAGCTGCATATGAAACCATTGGCGCGTTTTACCGTACTCGACCTGACCCGCGTGCGCTCGGGGCCGGCGGCCGTCAGGCAGTTTGCCGACTGGGGTGCCAACGTAATCAAAATCGAAGAGCCCTCTACCGCCGCGGATGACAAGCCAGGCGGCTCAGCCCAGTTTGCCGATTATCAGAACACGCACCGCAACAAAAAGAGCATTTCGCTCAATTTGAAGCATCCAAAAGGCAAAGCCCTCTTCCTGGAACTGGTCAAACAGGCCGACGTCATCGTCGAAAACTACCGCCCCAGCGTCAAATTCAAGCTAGGCATCGATTACGAGAGCCTTCGCAAGGTCAACCCGCGCATCGTCTACGCCAGCGTGTCGGGCTTCGGGCAGGATGGCCCCTATGCAGACCGTCCGGGGCTGGATCAGATCGCCCAGGGTATCGGCGGGATCATGTCAGTGACGGGCGAACCCGGTCGCGGCCCCATGCGCGCCGGCATCCCCGTTGCAGATCTGACCGCAGGCCTGTTCTGCGCCATCGGTATTTTCATTGCCTTGCTCGAGCGCGAACAGTCTGGTGAAGGCCAATGGGTGCAAACCTCGCTGTTGCAATCGCAAGTGTGGATGATGGACTTCCAGGCCATGCGCTGGCTGATGAACAAAGAAGTGCCCGGCCAGAGCGGCAACGATCATCCCACCAGCAGCCCCACCGGGGTGTTCCCGACCGCCGACGGGCACATGAATATCGCTGCGATGGGCAATGGCATTTTCGCGCGGCTGTGCAAGGTGATCGGCGCCGAAGAACTGCTGGAAGACGAGCGCTACGCCACGGTGCCGCTGCGCGCCCGCAATCGCCCTTCTCTGAATGCCGCCATTGGTGCGCGTACGCAGATGAGGCCGACACATGAATGGATAGACCTGATGAATCAGGAAGGGGTGCCCTGCGGTCCTATCCTGACCATGGACAAAACGTTCGAGAATGAACAAGTACAGCATCTGAACATGGCTGCCCCGCTGCGCCATCCCGAGCTGGGCGACATCAAAGTAATGGGGCAAGCCATCCGCTTCAGTCGCTCGGATACCGGCGAATACGTCCATGCCCCGGCGCACGGCGAGCACAATACAGCCGTCTACGGCATGCTGGGCCTGTCAGCCGGGGAGATCGACGCACTGAGGGCGGAAGGGGTGATATAACAGCCCGTCATTCATTTCACGAGGTGCGCCATGTTTACCGCATTCGAACGGCCGGACAACCTGCCCGATGCCATTGCCCGACAAATTCGCCTGAAAATTCTATCGGGCGACTTCAAGGAAGGCGAACGGCTGCCCACCGAGCATGATCTGGCCAGACAGTTCAGCGTCAGCCGCAATGTTGTGCGCGAATCCATCGCCCGCCTGAAACTCAATGGCTTGGTTGAAACACGCCGGGGCGTGGGCACTTTTGTGGCTGGCAATGCCAATGGCCGTCGGTTCGAAATCATTCAAGACGACTTGTTGGACATTGAGCAACTACTGCAAGTCTCCCAACTACGCGTCGAAATCGAAGCTGGCGCTGCGGCACTGGCGGCCAAAGCGCGCACGCCCGCACAACTGGCCGCGCTGGAAGCCGCGCTGCGTAAAACCGACGAGGCTGGCAAAGACTGGGAACGCGCTGCCGATGCCGCCCTCGCGTTTCACATGGCGATTGCGCACTGCGCCAACAACCCGTATTTCATCCGCCTCATGGAGCACCTGAGCTATGTCATCCACAACGCGGTGCGCACGCTGCGCTACCACCACAGCGGCACGGCTCGCATCGGCCATGTGGATGCCGAGCACCAGGAGATCTTCGACGCCATCAAGCGCCAGGACAGCGATGCTGCTCGAGCCGCGGTGCGCAAACACCTGAACAACGGCATTACCGCATACATGAATAAGGAACAAACATGACCCGCCGCCAGCGTATTCTGCAAAACGAGCTCTGTGAGCAACTCATCGTGGAGAAAGAAGGCCCATCCGGCTGGATCACCTTCAATGACCCGGATCGCCACAATGCCATCTCCTATGCCATGTGGGACGGCATTCCGCTGGCGTTGACCACCTTTCAGGACGATCCGGAGATCAAAAGCGTCGTGTTGACCGGTGCAGGTGAAAAGGCGTTCGTCAGCGGCGCGAACATTTCGCAGTTCGACACCTTGCGCACGGGCAGCGACGCCGTCGAACAATACGAGATCGTCGCCGAACGCGCCCAGCTCGCGCTGCGCGATTTCCCCAAGCCGCTGCTGGCACGCATCAATGGCTACTGCATAGGGGGCGGGCTCAATATTGCCCTATGTTGCGACTTGCGCATCGCCAGCGACGGCTCCTCGTTCGCCATTCCGGCGGGCAAGCTGGGCCTGGGCTACCGCTTCAGTGCGATCCAGAATCTTGTGCGTGCCGCGGGCACTGCCAATGCGCTCGAAATATTCCTGACGGCGGACCGCTTCCCCGCCAGGCAAGCGCGCGAAAAGGGCCTGCTGCACGCGGTGACGACACGCGACGAGCTGGACACCTGTGTAGCGGCCTACCTGGACAAAATCAACGCGCTCGCACCGCTGACGCTGCAGGCAGGCAAAAAGATGATCAATACCCTCGCCGACCGCTGCGAAGAGATTGACCTGGACGAAATGAAAGCGCTGGTGATCCAGTGCTTTGAAAGTGACGATTACAAGGAAGGCAAACGCGCCTTCGCCGAAAAACGGCGGCCCGATTTCAAAGGCCGCTGAACCACCTCATCGACAAGGAGAAGAGGATGACATTATTGAAGCATGTACTGCCGGCGCTGGCGCTGGCATTTGCGGCAGGCAACGCTGCGGCAGCCTATCCCGAGCAGCCTATCCGGCTGGTGGTGGGCTATGCGGCGGGCGGTACAACAGATATTCTTGCCCGCGCCCTGGGCGAACAACTGGCTACAGCGCTCAATGCTTCCGTCGTGATCGAGAACAAGCCAGGCGCCGCCGGCAGCATAGGCGCGGCCTATGTGCAAAATGCCAAGCCTGACGGCTACACAGTGTTTATTGCCACTGTGTCCAGCCACGGCATGAACCCGGCCCTGTACAGCTCGCTCAATTACGATCCGGTCAAGGGCTTCGCGCCCGTCTCAATGCTGGCGTCTATCCCGCTCGTGCTGGTGGCCGATCCAAAGCGCGACTATAAAACGGTGGACGGGCTGGTGAAGGCCGCCGCCGACAAACCCGGAACGTTGAACTACTCAACCAGCGGCAACGGGTCTCCGGTACATATCGCTGCGGCGATGTTCAGCGATGCCGCTAACCTGGACGTGGTCCATGTGCCCTACCGTGGCGGCGCCATGGCCAACACCGCGATCATGAGCGGCGACGCCCAGTTCACGTTTGCCACACTGCCGGCCGCCCTGCCGCTGGTCAAGGCTGGCAAGCTTGACGCGCTCGCCGTCACCACCAAAGCGCGCTCGCCCCAGCTGCCCGACATTCCCACCATGGCCGAGAACAGCAAGTTCGGCAACTATGAGATCAACACCTGGAACGCGCTGCTTGCGCCCGCCGGCACACCCGACGAAGTCATCAAGACGTTGAATGCCGCCGTGGTGAAGGTCATGAGTTCGCAGAAGCTACAGACCACTTTCCGGCATGAGGGCGCAGAGCCCGCCAGCAGCACACCCGAAGAGCTCAAGGCTTTCATCGATAGCCAGATCGGCTACTGGCACAACGTCGTCAAGAAGCTGAACCTGCAAATCAGCTGAGGCATCGTCGCCTGCGCACCGTGATACCTTGCGGATCTGGTGCGCAGCGCCATGCGGCACATAGGCCTGCGGTTTTTTCGAACACCGCGATCGAATATTTGAACTGGATCGAGAAGGCGCGCGCGACGTAGACT
The DNA here is from genome assembly GCF_009857885.1 of Pusillimonas sp. TS35. Taxonomy (GTDB): domain Bacteria; phylum Pseudomonadota; class Gammaproteobacteria; order Burkholderiales; family Burkholderiaceae_B; genus Allopusillimonas; species Allopusillimonas lactea. The sequence goes on from NZ_WWER01000001.1 coordinate 835,601, forward strand.
GCTTGTTGTTTTCAACGAGGCAGTGATGATTGCGAACGCATTGAAAGGTATACGCGTCGTGGATCTGTCCCGCATTCTCGCGGGGCCATGGTGTACACAGAACCTGGCGGATCTGGGCGCGGAAGTGATCAAGATCGAAAAGCCGGGCGCCGGGGATGACACGCGCGCCTGGGGGCCGCCGTATCTGGAAGGCCCGGATGGCCAGACGATGTCGGCCTATTTCATGTGCTGCAATCGCGGCAAACGTTCGGTATGCCTGGATTTCAAGAGCGACACCGGCCGTGCGCAGTTGCTGAATCTTATTCGTGACGCGGATGTGCTGGTCGAGAACTACCGCGCCGGCACACTCAAACGCTACCAGCTCGATTATGACAGCCTCAAGGCCATCAACCCGCGCCTGGTATACGCATCGATTACCGGCTACGGCCAGACGGGGCCCAAGGCACAGCGGCCAGGCTATGACTATATTTTCCAGGGTCTGGGCGGCTTGATGAGTTATACCGGACACGCCGACGGTTCGCCTGGTGCAGGCCCCCTGCGCACCGGCGTCGCGGTGGTGGACATTTCGACCGGTATGTATGCCACGTCCGCCATCCTTGCTGCGCTATTCCAACGCCAGCAAACCGGTCAGGGCGTCTGGCTGGACCTCGCGCTGCTGGATGTTGCCGTGGCGATGAATGCCAACCAGGCGGCAAACTATCTCGTCTCGGGCAAGAACCCCGAGCGCAGCGGCAACGCACACCCCAATCTGGCACCTTACGAGGTTTTCCGCGCTGCAGACGGCTACTTCATCCTGGCCATCGGCAATGACAGCCAGTTCGGTAAGTTCTGCGTCTTCAGCGGGCACCCCGCGCTGGCAGAGGATCCCCGTTATGCCACTAACAGCGCGCGGATACAAAACCTGGCGTCGCTGCGCGCCGAACTCGGTCGCATTATCGCCGAGCACCCCCGCAAGTACTGGACTGACGCGCTGGACGAACTCGGCATATCCTGGGGCGCCATCAACACACTCGAGGATGTGTTCAACGACGAGCAAGTCCGGCACCGCGGCATGTTGAATACCGTGCACCATCCCGTGATGGGTGAAATGCGGCTGGTCGGCAACCCCATGCTGGCCGCATCGCGCACCCTCGCCGCAACCGCCGCGCCGCCGCTTCTGGGCGAGCACACCCGCATGCTTGAAGACCTGGCCTGAACGCCAAACCACCAATCTAGAGGAGCCCCCTATGACTTCGACATTCGTAAGCCGCTGGTCCGTACGCACTGCAACCGGCACCTGTCTGATCGCCCTGGCCTCATCGGCATTGGCCGCCTATCCGGATCAACCCATTCGCCTGGTCGTACCCTACGCCCCCGGCGGCACCACTGATCTGATCGCCCGCATTGTGGCGCCCAAGCTGGGCGAAGCGCTGGGCCAGCCGGTGGTCATCCTGAACAAGCCCGGCGCGGGCGGCGCAATCGGCAGCGCTTCCGCGGCTCGCGAAAAGCCTGACGGCTATACCTTGGTCATGGCCGTTGAAAGCTCACACGCGGTAAACCCCAGCGTGCAGAAAACCTCTTTGTACGACCCCGTGAAAGATTTTTCACCCATCAGCAACTTGGCCAATGTGCTGGGTGTGCTGGATGTCAAGGCAGACTCACCCATCAAGACTTTCCAGCAGTTGGTCGATACACTCAAGGCCGAGCCCGGCAAGCTCTCTTTCGGCTCATCCGGCAACGGCGGCTACAGCCATCTGTTCGGCGAGCGCTTCAAGAGTGCCACGCAAACCCAGATGCTGCATGTACCCTATAAAGGCCTGGGCCCGGCGCTGACCGACCTGCTGGCGGGGCAGATCGACGTCGTGTTCGACAACCTGCCCTCTTCCGCCGGCCAGATCAAGGCTGGCACGCTGCGCCCATTGGCCGTGGCCGCACCCGCCCGCATCAAGCAAATGCCCGATGTGCCCACTTATGCAGAAGTGGGCTACCCTCAACTCAATACGCCTTCCTGGTTTGGCCTGGCGGCGCCAGCCGGTGTACCGGATGATATTTTGGATACGCTGAATGCAGCCGTGAAAAAGGCGCTTGCAGACCCGGCAGTTGTCACGCAGATCGAGCAACAAGGCGCGGTGCCCGACTATACATCGCGCGATGCCTTCAAGAAGCTGATTCAGGACTCCAACACACGCTGGCAGCAAGTCGTCACCGATATCAAGTTCGAGAAACTGTGAGAAGGCACACCATGGACAGCACACAATGGGCACATCACGCCGACCTGAGCATTGACGAGCAAGGCATCGCAACCTTGCGCATCGCCAATGCCGGTACCCTGAACATTCTCGGTACGCCTGTCATCGCCGCGCTCAGGCAGGCGCTGGACGCCATCTCGCAGGATTCCCGGGTGCGCGTCGTCGTGCTGCGCGGGGACGGCGATAAGGCCTTTGTTGCTGGCGCCGATATCAAGGAGATGGTCAACTTCGACACTGCGTCGGCCACTGCCTTCATCGATGGGCTGCGTCAGTTGTCGGACGCGGTGCGGGCGCTGAAGGTTCCGGTCATCGCAAGAATACCTGGCTGGTGCCTGGGTGGCGGCCTGGAATTCGCACTCGCTTGCGACCTGCGCATCGGTTCGGAACAGGCCAAACTGGGTATGCCGGAAGTCAAGGTCGGGATCCCCTCCATCATCCACGCCGCCCTGCTTCCCCGCCTGGTTGGGCAGGCGCGCGCCAATTGGATGCTGCTGACGGGCGAGATTATCGAGGCGCGCGAGGCGCTGGCCTACGGGCTGCTGGACCGCGTCGTGCCGGCTGATCAGCTCGATGCCGAAGTCGCGCGTGTAGCGCAGCTGCTGGCGGGTTTTGGCCCCACAGTGCTCGCGCAGCAGAAGCGCCTGCTGCGCGAATGGGAAGACCAACCGCTGGAGACCGCCATCCTGAACGGTGTGCGGGAATTCGCTCAGGCCTTCGACACCGGCGAACCGCAGCATTACATGGGCGAGTTCGTGCGCGCAAAGCAGCAGAAGGCCTGATCCCGAGCCGAAGCAGCAGCCCTGTCGGTCGTGCCGCGCGCCCGCATCATTAATCATCGGGCGCGCAGGCGGTCGACCGCACTCATGTGAACCGCCGCAGTGGGGCCGCGCCACGGTCATCTATGCAGGCTGAAAAGCCGTTACGATGTAGTGTACCGGGACGGCCCGGCACGCTACCGGTACGGAGGCCGGCCTTGCATTACGAACTGAAAGACTTGCGCCTGTTCCAAGCGATTGCCGAAGTTGGCAATCTGTCGACGGGCGCGGCGGCCATGCACATGACAGCATCGTCCGCCAGCTATCGCCTCAAGAACCTCGAGTATGCTGTCGGCAGCCCTGTGTTTCTGCGCACCCCGAAAGGCATGAAGCTTACGCCCGCGGGCGAAGTGCTGGCCAAACACGCCAGAAAACTGCTTTCAGATGTGGAAACCATGCATAGAGAGCTTGGCGACTATTCCACCCGGCTGCGGGGCAGCGTACGGTTGCTGGCCAACAGCAGCTCGCTCAATAGTTTCATCATCCCCAGCCTGGCCCGCTTTCTGGTTTCCAATGCAAGCATCAACGTCGACCTGAAAGAAAAAGAGAGCCCGACGATCAGCCAGGCCATCGAAGAAGGCCAGGCCGACATCGGCGTTGGGGCGGGCCTCGAAGAGCGGCCCGGCCTGCGTCGGGAGTTATATGCCATCGACCGTCTGGTATGCGCCGTCGCGCCCGACCATCCGCTTGCCGGCGCAGTCACGGCATCGTTTGAGCAAATACTTGCGCACGACCTGGTATCGCTGGAGCGCAGCAGCAGCAATTTTCTGTATCTGAGCAATCAGGCGCGGATTTCCGGTAACCCGATGCGTGTGCGGGTTCATGTGCAGAATTTCAGCGCTGTGTTGTACATGGTGGAGGCTGGAGTCGGCGCGGCCATTGTGCCTGCCAGCGTGGCGGCATCTGCAACACACCAGGGGCGGATCGCAACGCTGGAGATCATCGACCCCTGGGCGGCACGCGAGCTGTACCTGGTACATGCCCTGCAACCTGCCCAGCCCGACCTTGTGCGCGAGTTTGCCGCGATCCTACTGAACGACCCCCAGATCGTCGCCGCGCGTGGCGGCGCCTAGAACTCGGCCGATGCCGTAACCATGAGGGAGCGCGGAGAGCTCAGCGAGAACGCGCCCCACTGCGAAACGCCCGACCAGTATCCATTGTTGAACGTGTTGTGCAGCGTACCCTGCAAAGTAACGGGCGTACCACTGACACGGGTACGGTAGCGGGCGCCCAGATCCACCCGCGTCCATGCGGGGAGCAAGGCCGTATTCTGTTGGTTTGCGTATTGGCTGCCGGTATACACCACGCCGCCGATAAGCGTCAGGCCCGCCAACCAGGGGGTATCCCATTCGAGCGCTGCGCTGGCGCGCCGGTTGGGCGCACCAATGGGACGATTGCCGGCAACACCCAGGCGGCTGGTATGCGTTAGCCTGGCGTCCAGCAGCATCAAGCTAATCAGCGCACGCAAGCCGTTCGCCGGTTCCCCCTGCAGCGAGAACTCCAGCCCACGGTTGCGCTGTTCGGCAGTGACGCCGAAAACCCCACCGTCTATTTCGCCGGCGGGACGGATAATCTGGAATGCACTTACCCCGGCGTTGAAGTGTTCACCCTCGAACTTGACGCCCACTTCGTGCTGGCGCGACGTGTACGGTGCAAATGTTTCGCCGGCGTTGCTGACGGACAGCGGCGCCACATCGCCCTTGTTCAAACCTTCGATATAGCTGGCATAGACCATGGTGGTGCTGGTGGGGCGAACGATCAGACCAACAGACGGGGTGACGGCGCTTTCGCGATAACGGGACGCCAGCGCTCCGGTACCGGTGCTCCAACTTCTTGATGAGATGTGCTGATGGCGCAGGCCGGTAATGATCCGGATGCGGTCGTCGAACAAGGATAATGTGTCGGACACCGCAAGGCCGCGCAGACGCGTGAGCGCCACGCGCAATACCGAGTTGGGGCCCTGCAAGTACTGATCAGGGTACTGTACCGGCGCATAGAGATTGGATCGCAGACTGGTGCCGTTACGCATCCCGAATCCGTTTTCGATTTCCAGGGTACTGGCTTCCACCGTGACTGCGTGGTCGATGCGGCCGGTGGCAAAACGGGTACGTATACCTGCGTTGGCAGTTTCACGCGTTACTTGGAACACCGCGCTGCGCGGCGTCGTGGAGAAATCGCCGCGCTCGTTGGACAAGACCATCTGCTGATCGAAGATGCGGTCAACTTCGGAAAAGCCACGCCCCAAATTGGCGAACAGGGAGGACTGCTCGCCGACGCGGTACTTCAGCCCCAGCAGTACGGATCTGTCTTCAAGGGTGGACCAGCCCCACTTCTGGGTGGGGTTGGCTGAGCCATCTGGCGCGTCGGGCACCTGCACGCCCGGCGCGACCGAATAGACCCGCGAGGGGGCCTTCCAGTGGTCACGCTGCCAGATGGTATCCAGCGTTGCGCTCAGACGCTCCCCCTGGTAGTCCAGCCCCAGTGCGCCAACGGATGTTTTGCGTTGCTGGTTATCGACCCCCGTGGCACCCGCCTGATGACTGCTGTTCAAGCGGACACCCACTTGGCCATCGGCTCCGAAGCGGCGGCCGATATCCAACTCCACCCCGCCCATCGATTCAGAGCTGTAATTGGTCGAAAGACGGGTGAGCGATTCGGTAGCTGCGCGCTTGGGCACGATGTTGATCACTCCACCCACGCCGCTGTCTGGCAGCATGCCATATAACATGCCTGTGGCGCCCTTGAGCACCTCAATACGCTCTACGTAGGGGGTAAGGATGCGGTAATTTGGCGCGATGCCAAAGACGCCGTTGAAGGCCGTTTCTCCAACATTGCCCTCCCCTATTGGAAAGCCGCGTATCGACAGCGAATCGACCATGCCGCTGGTCTGGCTGATGGCGACCGAGGCATCATACGCGAGCACTTCCGCAACGGTGGTGGCTTGAGTGCTCTCGATGAAACGGCTGGTGTAGCTGACGAGGTTGAACGGCACATCCATAACATCCTGGGTACCAAGCAGTCCCGCCGCTAGCGGCCAACCCACCTGGCAGTGCGGCCGGCATCGCTTGCGCATCGCCATGCACGGTAACGCCGGGAAGACGGGAGATTTCAGGGGCTGCCGGTACCTGTGCCACCGCTGCCGGCAAATACAGGCTCGCAAACGCCACGCCTAAGGCAACTATGGCCCGCGATAATGCAGTCAGGGAAAGAGCTTCTTCGGCTGCGCATGCCCGCACGCGATATCTGTTGATGCAATCGAAACAACATTTCATGATGACGCTGGCCTCTCTGGCGGGCAGCACGCAGCCCGCGCATTAGTTAAAAGCCAAGATCATAAACGAGAATGATTCGCACTTACAATAAAAGGACGCCAGTTATTGCGCATAAGGCTACAACCAGCAGCGGCGATAGCCTCGCCACGACCAGCAGGCCGAAGGCGGCCAAGGCCACGGCGAACTGCAGCCGGCTATGTATTGCGCTGGTCCAGACCGGGTCGTACAGCGCGGCGCCCAGTATGCCGACCACGCTGGCGTTGATGCCCGCCATCGCGCGGCGCACAGTGGTGTGCTTGCGTACAGCGTCCCACCAGGGCACAGCGGCAATCACCAGAAGAAAAGCGGGAAGGAAGATAACACCCAGGAACAGTAGCCCACCAACCCAGCCATGCAGCGGCCCTTGCCCGACCGCCCCCAGATAAGACGCAAAGGTGAACAACGGCCCCGGTACAGCCTGCGCTGCACCGTAACCCGCAAGAAAATCTGTATTGCTAACATACCCGACAGGCACAACGGTATCCTGCAGCAGCGGGAGCACAACGTGCCCACCGCCGAACACGAGTGCGCCCGCGCGATACACGCCGCTTATCATGGCGGCAACTGGTGAACCGGCTGCGGCAGCCCACAACGGCAGCGCCAGAAGCAAGCCGACAAACAACACCAGGGCCGCCAAGCCCTGGCGACGCGTGATGGGATAGCCACCAGGTTGGGCTGCGGTGGGGCTGCTGCCCGCGTCACGCAAACGTGCACCAGCCACCCCACCCAGCACGATGGCGGCGACCTGCCCCGGTGCGGACGGCACGGCCAGCACCAGCAGAGCGGCGATAATGGCCAGTGCCGCCCTCGGGCGGTCGGGGCAGAGCGATCTGGCCATGCCCCAAACCGCCTGGGCGACCACTGCAACGGCTGCTAACTTCAGACCATGAACCACGGGAGACGCGGCCAGGCCTGGAATGCCGGACACCCCATATGCAAAAACAATGAGTACCAACGCCGACGGCAGCGTGAACCCCGCCCATGCGGCAAATGCGCCGCGCCAGCCCGCTTGGCGCAGGCCCAGCGCCAGCCCCACCTGACTGCTGGCCGGCCCAGGCAAAAACTGGCATAACGCCACCAGATCGGCGTATTCGTGTTCATCGAGCCAACGGCGGCGATTGACGAACTCGGCATGAAAATACCCCAGATGCGCGATGGGCCCGCCAAAAGAGGTCAGGCCTAGCCGGAGAAAAACAAGAAAAACCCGCCATGCGGTTGAGCGTTCGCGCGTCATATGTGCCCGGAGAATTCGCCGGCCGCCACGCCGTCAGCCGCAATAGGCGCGAACCACCACGTCGTAGCTGTCCAGCTGGAGATTGATCCGCCCGGCATTATAGTCGCGCGTGATGGCCTGGCCGGGCCGGATCACCCTTACGACACTGGCGCCGCTGAGCTGGCGCGCCTGCTGCTCCAGTTCTGCCGTCATATGACGGCCGGGAATCGGGCTGATGCGCTGGGCGCTGCACATGCCCGGCGGGCCGGGTGGTTCGGCCGTTGGTACGGTACACGCCGCAAGGCCCGCCAACAGGCTGGACACAGCAAAAACACGAATCATAGCGCCCCCTTCGTCATAGTTGACTTGTTTATACCGTAAATCTACCGTCGCTGTTCTTGATGAAACATTTACAGGAATTTTTCTCCGTCGACGCAGTCAAACCCGCGTAGTCGCGTGCCGGCGGCCTGCAGGCATCATCTGTACGCGTGCGCCCACGCAGTCAACAAGACCACATCCACAAACACACAACAATGAACCTGTATCCACTGCTCATTGAAAGCGGCATCTGGCTGCTCAAGGCATATCTACTCACCATGTTTGCCGCTGCGACGACGGTGTTCGCACTGGCGCGATATACCGTCTGGGGCCGGCAGTTTTGGGTGCTGACCGCATCGTATTTTTCGCCTCGACGCAACTGGCGCCCACTGGCCGCACTGGGGCTGCTGCTATTGCTGACGCTGGCGGCCGTCCGCCTGCAAGTCTTGTTTTCCAACTGGTACAACAGTATGTATTCGGCGCTGCAGCAACTGGACGCGAAGGCATTCTGGCTCGCCATGGGCCTGTTCGGCATGCTCGCCCTGGCGCATGTGGTGCGCTCGCTACTCGATTTTTACATGCAGCAGGCATTCACGATTCACTGGCGCGTGTGGCTCAACGAGCGCCTGCTGGATCGCTGGCTGCAAGGCCAAGCCTATTACCGCACCCAATACCTTGACACCCCGGCCGACAACCCAGACCAGCGCATTCAACAGGATATCGCCAGTTTTGTGCAAGGCTCGCTCACGCTGTCGTTCGGCGTGATCAATGCGCTGGTCTCCACGATCGCGTTCACGCTCATACTCTGGAACCTGTCGGGCCCTCTCACGCTGGGCAGCGTCGATATACCGCGCGGTATGGTGTTCCTGGTATTTGGCTATGTATTACTGGCCACCGCCTGCGCGGTCCGCATAGGCCGGCCGCTGATCGGGCTGAACTTTCTTAACGAACGCTTTAACGCCGATTACCGCTATGCACTGATGCGCCTGCGCGAGTATGCCGAAAGCGTCGCGTTCTATGGCGGCGAGAAGGTAGAACGCATGCTGCTGAACAATCGCTTCTCTCGAGTGATCGAAAATGCCTGGTCGATTGTGTACCGGTCGCTCAAATTCCTGGGTTTCAATTTTTCTGTGTCTCAGGCCGCCGTGGTATTCCCCTTCATCATCCAGGCACCGCGCTTCTTCAGCAAGCAGATCAGCCTGGGCGATTTGATGCAGACGGCGCAGGCGTTCGGGCAGTTGCAAGACAACCTCTCGTTCTTTCGCAACGCCTACGACCAATTCGCCACCTACCGCGCCACGCTGAACCGGCTGAGCGGATTCTCCGGAGCAGTCGATAACGCAGCCCAACTGCCATCGCCCGCCCTGCAGAATCAGCCGGGCGCGCTGGCCCTGCACAGTGTGACCGTTACCACGCCCGACGGACATCTACTGCTGGGGAACGCATCGTTGGATCTGGCCAGCACCGGCCCGCTGCTTATCCGCGGGCCCTCAGGCGCGGGCAAGACCACGCTGCTGCGCGCCATTGCCGGTCTGTGGCCGCACGCGACGGGCCGCATCATCCGGCCCATGCACAGCACGCTGTTTCTTGCCCAGAAGCCCTACCTGCCCCTGGGCACCCTGCGCAACGCCTTGTATTACCCGCACCCTGTGCCGGGCTCAAGGCCACAGGAGAACACGCCCGCAGCAGACGATGCAGTGGTGGCCACTGCAGCCAAGGCAATCACGCCCACTCCCCCACTGCCCTTGCCGGACTCAAAAGACACAGACGCAGAGATTGGCGCCGTCCTGGCCGCGGTGCAGCTCTCGCATCTTGAACCACGGCTGGACGAGGACGCGGACTGGAGCCGCATCCTCTCGCTTGGCGAGCAACAGCGCCTGGCGTTCGGCCGCCTGTTGTTGACACGCCCTGAGCTTGCATTGCTGGATGAAGCTACGTCAGCTATGGACGAAGGCCTGGAAGATGCCATGTACCGGCTGATAAAAACACATCTTTCGGACACATTGCTGGTTAGTGTGGGTCACCGCGGCACGTTGGTGCGCCACCACCAAACGCTGTTCACGCTGGCTGGTGATGGGTCAGGCGCATGGACGCTGTCATCGGCCACACCGGCCGCGCCAGGCACAACGGCAGACCTCGCAACGGCCCTGAAGACCGCCTGAAGCTGTTGTACAACGTGGCAGGCGGAGGGGCGCTACGCGGGCCGCATACGCTGCACGCAAAGGCCAAGTATTCTATGATCGTGCCTGTTGAAACCTGCAACATTGCATCCCCAATCGACAGGCCGCAGGCACTGCCAGCCGGCCCCACCCATTCACGGAACCCCTAATGAGCCTCTCCCCTTTTCACCTGGCCATTCCCGTCTATGACCTGCCCGCCGCGCGCCGTTTCTACGGCGAGGTGTTTGGCCTTGAAGAAGGCCGCTCCAGCACGCAGTGGGTGGATTTCAACTTTTACGGCCACCAATTGGTCATCCACGAACACCCCAAGACGGCATCACAGGATCATGCCCATACCAATCCGGTAGACGGGCACGAGGTGCCTGTACCGCATTTCGGTATCGTGCTTGAATGGAGCCAGTGGGAAGCGCTGGCGGAACGGCTCAAATCCTTCGATACCAAGTTCGTGATCGAGCCGTACATCCGGTTCAGAGGTCAGGTGGGTGAACAGGCCACCATGTTCCTGCTCGACCCCTGTGGCAACGCGCTGGAATTCAAGGCGTTTAAAGACATGGGGCAGTTGTTCGCCAAATAAGCCCAGTTGCATACAACGGTCGCAGGGCCGGCGGCAGGCCGCTGCCCCCGGGGCCCACCCACGCAAGGGTGACAGCCGGCGCATGCGGCCATGTAAGCCCCACGTGCAGCACGCCAGCAAACATTACCAGCCATAGAAGCGCGGCCACACCTGGGCGCTGCCGTCCGCTTGAAGTGCCTGATATTCGGGATACTGGGCGCCGGTGGCGCAGGCATGGTTGGGCAAAATGCGCAGCCGTGTGCCAACCGGAAACTTCTTGGCGACATCGCTCTGCGTGCCGTCGGCACGCGACAATATCCCGTGCTCCTGGTTGGCGCCGCTAAGCACATAGCCTTCCAGCATACTGCCGTCTTCGGTGCATACCTGGCCATAGCCGAAATCCCGCTTCTGTGCCTGCGTGCCGCGATCACGGCTCATCGCCATCCAGCCAGCATCAACAATGGCCCAGCCCTTTTCCTTCTGGTGGCCGATCACCGTCGTGAGCACGCTCAGTGCAATCTCGTCGGTCGAACAGACACCGACGTTGTGCATGACCAGATCGAAAAACACATACACGCCGGCGCGCACCTCAGTCACCCCTTCGAGATGCTCCGCCGTCAATGCCGTGGGTGTAGAGCCGATACTGACACCCGGACACGGCAGGCCGGCCTCGCGCAGGCGCTGGGCGGCGCGTACCGCACCTGCGCGCTCTTGTTCGGCAATTTCGAGCAAGCCCTCGTGCGTATCGCGCTCGTAGCTTGCGCCGGCGTGTGTCATCACGCCGCCAATGCGCATGCCACCATCGCGCAGTGCTTGCGCAACCGCCAACAATATCTCGTCGTTCGGCTTGATCCCCGAGCGATGGCCGTCGGTGTCGATCTCTATCCATACCTCGAACATGACGCTGTGCTCGGCGCCGTATGTGCAGATTGCCTGCGCGGCATCCACGTTGTCCGTAAGCAGCTTGAGCGCGCAGCCGCGCCGGACCAGCGCGTGCGCCTGTGCAAGTTTGCCCGGCGCCATGCCGACCGCGTAGAAGATATCGTCAATGCCGGCCTCGAAGAACTGTTCAGCTTCTTTAAGCGTAGACACTGTGATGCCCTGCGCGCCCGCCGCCATTTGTGCCCGCACCACGGGCAGGGATTTGCTGGTTTTGACGTGGGGACGGAAACGCACGCCCAGCGCATCCATGCGTGCCTGCATGCGGGCGATATTGCGCTGCATGCGCGTCACGTCGACGAGAGCGGAGGGAGTGTTCAGTTGCTGTAGGGAGGTCATGGCGCAGGCTCGCGGATAAGGTTCACCGCCCTTCTGTGCGGTGACGCGGGCGGACAGCGTTGAGGGCAAGGTTGAAGGCTGGATCGTGAATGGCTGTATGGTAGCTGACTCAACACTCGACAATATTCACCGCCAACCCCCCGCGCGCGGTTTCCTTGTACTTGTTGAGCATGTCGGCGCCGGTATCGCGCATCGTCTTGATGACCTTGTCCAGGCTGACATAGTGGGAGCCATCGCCATGCAGCGCCATGCGCGCCGCGTTGATGGCCTTGACCGACGCAATGGCATTTCGCTCGATGCAGGGGATTTGCACGAGCCCACCCACCGGGTCGCAGGTGAGGCCCAGGTGATGCTCCATGCCGATTTCGGCAGCGTTCTCGATTTGCGCAGGGGTACCGCCCAGCACAGCGCACAGGGCACCCGCCGCCATGGAGCACGCCACGCCGACCTCACCCTGGCAGCCCACCTCGGCGCCGCTGATGGATGCGTTTTCTTTGTACAGAATGCCGATGGCGCCCGCCGTCAGCAGAAAGTCGATCACGCCTTTGTCGCTGGCGCCGCGGATGGCATGGGTGTAGTAGTGCAAGACAGCCGGAACAATACCCGCCGCCCCGTTCGTCGGGGCCGTTACCACGCGACCGCCCGCCGCATTTTCTTCGTTCACCGCCAAGGCCCAGACATTGACCCAGTCCATGATCCGGAGCGGGTCATCGGGGTCTGATGCAAACGTGCCCAGGCGTTCAAAGATATCCGCCGCACGGCGCCGCACCTTGAAGCCGCCGGGCAGAATGCCTTGCGCATGGCAGCCGCGCCGCACACAGGCCTGCATCACTTGCCAGATATTGAGCAGGCCGGCATCGATTTCGTGGTCGGTGCGCCAATGGCGCTCATTGGCGCGCATCAGTTCGGCAATGCTGATGTCGTGCTGGCGTGTGAGCGCCAGAAGCTCATCCGCGTGGTGGAAAGTGAACGGAAGAATTGTCGTATCTGGTGCAATCACCTTCTGCCTGGAGCCATCGGCGGCCACCGCATCGCTGACAACGAAGCCGCCCCCCACCGAGTAGTAGGTGGCTTCGTGGATGACCGCACCCTGCTGGTCAAAGGCCGAACACAGCATACCGTTGGCATGGAAGGGCAAGGCTTGACGGCGGAAGAAGACAATGTCGCGGGCTTCGTCGAAGCAAATCGGGTGGCTGTCGGCCAGCGTGATTACCCCTGCATCGCGTATGGCCTGCAGCATGGCTGGTATCTGGTCCACATCCACCGTATCCGGTTCATGGCCTGCCAGGCCCAGCAGCACGGCCTTGTCACTACCGTGCCCCTTGCCGGTGGCGCCCAGCGAGCCATAAAAGCCCACCCGCACCCGTGTCACCGCGCTCATGCAGCCGTGGCGTGCCAGCGCGCGCGTGAACATTCCGGCCGCCCGCATGGGGCCCACCGTGTGGGAGCTGGAGGGGCCGATGCCTATTTTGAACAGATCGAATACGCTGATGGCCATGTTGCCTTCCTGATAATGCCTGCCTATGTTTTCAGGCGATGCAATACGCACTGGCGCGAACGCCCTAACCACACGCCGCTTGCTGCTCGTCGATTAGACGTCTGGACTTCATCATAGGGAGGCCGTATCGTTATGTCTATTCGTATATTCAAAACATGATTGACGCTACGACACTCCCCTCCTTCCGCGACCATTGGGTGCAACACCCGCAAGGGCGCCTCTTCACCCGCCGCTGGCAGCCATCCGGGCACCCGCCACACGGCAATCCCATTGTGCTGCTGCATGACTCGTTGGGTTGTGTGGCATTGTGGCGCGACTTCCCCGCTGCACTATGCCAGGCCACCGGCCGCGAAGTGATCGCCTACGACCGGCTTGGGTTCGGGCGCTCCGATGCCAGGGATGCGCTGCCGTCGCTGGATTTTGTAGCCGAGGAAGCGCGTGACTTCTTTCCGCGGGTCTGCGAGCAGCTCGGTGTGGATGGCTTTGTAGTGCTGGGCCATAGCGTGGGCGGCGGCATGGCAATCCAATGTGCGGCCAATGAGGTGGGACGTTGCGAAGCGTTAGTGACGCTGGCCGCGCAGATATTCCCGGAAGACCGGACGCTGGAGGGCATACGGATCGCGCGCATGCAGTTCCACGAAGCGGCGCAGATCGAGCGACTGGCGAAGTACCATGGCGACAAGGCGCGCTGGGTGCTGGACGCCTGGACAGAAATTTGGCTGCACCCTGGCTTTGCATCCTGGTCGATGGTGGATGTACTTCCGCGCGTACGCTGCCCAGTACTCGCCATTCATGGCGAACAGGATGAGTACGGTTCCACCCGCCATCCCCAACTCATTGGCCAACACAGTGGCGGTCCAGTGCGCATCGAAATTCTCTCCGGCGTTGGGCATATGCCTCAGCGGGAGCAGCCACAAACCGTGGTCGAGCTGGTATCGGCAGCCATAAACACACAGCGTCGCCGTGTATGACGCGCTTCGGGCCTTCCCAACATAGATGACACGAGTCAAGAGCCTTGCGGGCACCCAATCGTGCGCAAGTGCCCGGCGCGTCTGCGTTCGGCCTAGCAAGTCACCGTGCTGGAAGGCCTCCAAGCACACCTCGCTTGGCCACTTAGGTCGGCGCATCCCAGCCGCCTCCGAGTGCCTTGTATAGCGCTGCCAATTGCACAGCAGCATTGGTATGTGCTCGTGCAGCCGCGGTTTCGGCCTCGTGCAAGCTACGTTGGGCAGCCAGTAACTCGACCAGCGCAATGTCGCCCGCCGCGTAGCGCGCCTTGGCGTGGCCGTAGCTCGTGCGTGCAGCATCCAGTGCCATGCCCCGGCGCTGCAGTGTGTCCAGCCCGCCGTAATAGTCGCTCAGCGCGCGCTCGGCATCGCCCAGCGCCGCCAGCACCGCCTGCTCATAGGCCAATGCAGCCTGCCGCTCCGCCGCCTCACGCGCCCGAATTTCGGCCCGAACACGGCCACCATCAAACAGGCGCCAGGATATTAGCGGCAAGATGGAAAAACGCGAGCTGGATGCGTCGAACCAATCGCCCGTACTGAGTGCTTGAAACCCGCCGCCGACACCGATAGAGAGTTTGGGGAACAGCTCGGCCATGGCTACACCGATATCGGCGGAGCTCGCTGCCAGGCGACGTTCCGCAGCGAGTACATCAGGGCGTCGGCGCAGCACATCTGCGCGCTCACCCACCGGCAGCGCCCGCAGCGTGCTCGCCGCCAATGGGCCATCAAGCAATGCGAGCTCCCGCTCGGGCGGTGCGCCCAGCAGTACACCCAAGCCAAGCACTGCTGTGCGCTGGCGCGTCTGAATATCCGGGATCAGTGCGTTCACGGCCGCCCACTGGGCATTGGCCGCTTCCACGTCAGCGGCCGACGCGTCACCCAGCGAGTGCCGCTTGCGCACCAGCGCCAAAGTCTGCCGCAGTGTGTCCAGTGTGGCCTGTTGTGCCCGCAGCTCGTAACGGGCGCCGACGACGGTGAACCAGGTGCGCGCAACCTCGGCCACGATCCGCATACGTACGCCCTGTGCCTCGGCTTCGGTCGCCTGCAGGCGGGCGCTGGCGCCTTCCAGGGCCCGCTGCCTGGCGCCGAACAAATCGGCCTCCCAGGCCGCGTCGAAGCCCGCATCGTAGATGGTCTGCGTAGGGTCGAGACCGGGGATGGAGCCTACAGGCAAAGGGCCGTTCTCGCTTTGACGGCGCCGGTTGACACTCGCGCCAGCGTTGACAGAGGGTAGCCGCTCGCCCGCCGCACGATCACGCAAGGCGCGCGCCTCATCAATGCGTGCGGCAGCCTGACGCAGATCCAGATTCTGTGCCAGTGCCGTGGTGATCAAGTGATCGAGGACTGGATCACCCAGTGCAGACCACCATTGGCTCAAGTCCACAGACTGGGAGTCGCTGGCCAGCGGCAGCGTCCAGCCGCTGCCGACATCGACCGGCGGCGGTTCGCGGTAATCGGGGCCCACGGTCGTACAGGCAGTCAGCAGCAGGCAGGACAGGGTCAGTGCGAGCGAACGTGCGCGCCCTGGGTTCAAGCCAGCAGCGGTTTCCCGTAGAAAGGGACTGTGGGTCTTGTATTTCATTGCAAGCGTCCTCGGACAAATACGGAGGCCATTGTCAGCGTTGCAAGCGCAATAGCCATCAGCGGCCACACGCTGGCAAGAATGTCACCGGGCGGCATGGCCTTGAGAAAGCTGCCTTCAACGATGATGAGAAAGTGGGTCAACGGAATGGCTTGGGCCAACCATTGCAGGACGATGGGCATGTTTTCCACCGGCGTGGCAAAGCCAGATATCAACACGGCCGGCACGCCGATAGCGAAGGCCCCCAGAATGGCCTGCTGCTGCGTCATGCTGACGGCCGAAATCATCAGGCCGATGCCCACAACCGAGGCAATGAACAGCACCAGGCTGGCAAGCAGAAGTGCGAACGAGCCCGTGAATGGTATGCCGAACAGGAACACGCCAGCGCTGATCATGAACAGGCCCAGCAAAGTGCCGATGGTCAACGCAGGGAGCGACTTGGAAATAATGATCTCCGGCGTCGAGGTGGGCGACACAAGCAGTTGATCGAAGGTGCCGAGCTCACGTTCGCGCGCAATCGACAGCGAGGTGATGAGCAGCGCGCTGAACAGCGCCAGAATGCCTGTCAGGCCCGGCACGATGAACCATCGATAGACCAGATTCGGATTGAACCAGTGGCGTACCACCACGGGCGTTGGTGCTTGGGCGTCGGGCACAACTTCGGCGCCGACATCCGCAGCGATGGTCGATAGATAAGCCACCGTGATCTGTCCCGAGTTGCTGCGCCGGCCATCGACCAGCACCTGCGCGCGGCCACTTTCGCCAGCGGCGATGGCGCGCGAGAAATCCATCGGGATGGCAAGTGCGGCGATCACCTCGCCACCGTCGATCAGCGCGTGCAGCTGCTGCTGGCTGTCGACATGCCGGACGTGCGCGATGAAGTGGGCGCTGTCCAGACGCTGCACCAACTCGTGCGACCAGCGCCCTGCATCCTGGTCGTAGACAGCAATGTCGACGTTGCGTACTTCCAGTGTCGCGGCAAAGGCGAACACCAGTAACTGCAGAATCGGAGGCACAAACACCACCATGCGGCTGCGCGGGTCGCGCAAGACGCTAAGCACTTCCTTGATGAACTGGGCGCGCAAGCGGGTGAATGAGAACGCTGAGCTCAACACGGCCTTACTCCAGGTTCTTGCGCGTGGCGCGCTTGGCGATCATGAAGAACAACAGCCCGATCGCCGTCATAGCCGCCAGGTTGGGTAGGAATACGGCCCAGATGTCGCCAGCCAGGAACACCGTCTTCAGGGAGTCGACGAAGTAGCGCGCCGGAACCAGCCGGGTGATGACCCTGATTGGCGCGGGCATCGCGTCGATCTCATACAGAAAGCCCGACAGCATGAACGCCGGCAGAAAGCCCGTGAACAGCGCGATCTGCGCTGCCAGGAACTGGTTGCGTGCCAATGAGGAAATCAGCAGGCCTTGACCCAGAGCTGGCACCATGAAAACCGCCGACAAGAGCAACAGGGACAGCAAGGAGCCACGCATTGGGACGCCGAACACGAACACCGCCAGCGCCGCCGCACCCAGCGTGGACAGCATGCCAAGCACAAAGTATGGCAGCAGCTTGCCGATCAGGATTTCGGCTACCGAAGCAGGCGTGGACAGCACCGCCTCCATGGTGCCGCGCTCCCATTCGCGCGCCACCACCAGTGCAGTCAGCATGGTGCCAATGATGGTCATGACGATGGCAATGGCGCCGGGAATCAGTGCACGGCGGCTTTCCAGCTCGGGGTTGAACCAGTAGCGCGGCTCCAGCACAATGGATTGCGCGGGCGCTGCGGCGTCCAGCCCGGCACGCCAGGACTGCACCACGCCGCGGGCGTAATTTTCGACGTAGTTGGCAGTATTGGGGTAAGAGCCGTCGGTGACGATCTGCACCAGCGGCTCGCTGCCGCGCTGGGCCAGACGCTGCTCGAAATCCTGCGGAATCACGATGTAGCCGCGCAGCTCACCGGAGACGAGTTGATCGGCCACCTCGCGCCGGTCATGGGCGAAGTGTGTATCCAGGAAACGTGTGCCCGAAAGCGCTGCGGCCAATGACTGTGCCGATGCACCGGGCGACTCCAGGACCACGCCAACGCGGACATCCTTTGCATCCAGCGACACCGCATAGGCGAACAGCAGCAGCAATACCAACGGCAGCACGAACGCGATCAGCAGCGTCGAAGGGTCACGCAACGCCTGGTAGCTTTCCTTGGTGACGAGGGCCGTCAAGCGCCGCAAATCAAAACGGCGCAAGTCAGTCCGTAGCGATCCACCCCCGTCTCTGTGCTTTGTGGCGCGATTCATGAGGCGGCCTCCACCTCGCGGTCAGCAGATTCCACCAAATAAATGAACGCGTCCTCCATGGTTGGGTCGGGCCGTTCGGGACTAATTGCCGAACGTTTGAGGGCGTCAGGCGTATCGAGTGCAATCAGTTGCGCACGCGAGAGCATGGCCACGCGGTCGCAGTATTCGGCCTCATCCATGAAGTGGGTGGTGACCATGATGGTCACGCCCTTGCGCGCCAGACCGTTGATGTGTGTCCAGAATTCGCGCCGGGTGATGGGGTCTACCCCCGAAGTCGGCTCATCCAGGAATAGCACCGGCGGCCTGTGCATGAGCGAACAGGCCAATGCCAAGCGCTGCTTGTGCCCCAACGGCAATGAATCGGGCGTAGCGGACAGCCAGTTGCCCAAATCGAAGGTTGCAATCATTTCCTCGATACGCGCGCGCCGGGTATTGCCGTCCAGCCCATAGACACCGGCCGAGAACTCCAGGTTTTGCCGTACCGAAAGCAGGCCGTAAAGCGAGAACTTCTGCGCCATGTAGCCAAGGTGGCTCTTGGCTGCACCGGTGGCGTGACGCAGATCATGGCCCACTACATGCGCATCGCCAGCTGTCGGTTTCAGCAGGCCGCACAGCATCTTGAAGGTCGTAGACTTGCCGGCGCCGTTGGGGCCGAGCAGGCCGAAGATTTCGCCTTTCCGCACTTCAAAGCTGACCTGATCGGTGGCAGTAAACGCGCCGAAACGCTTGGTGAGATTCCGGCAAGACACGGCAATGTCAGAACCCAGCTCAACGGGCGGCAGGCGTTCGGCCAGCGTCGACGTGCCGCCGGGGCCGCCGCCGAGCAGATCGATGAAGGCGTCTTCGAAGCGCGCGGGCACCTGCGTCAGTTGCACCTGCGCTTGATCTGCCAGGGTTTGGATCTGCTCCGTGTCCGCGCCTTCACGCAGCACCACACGCACGCCGGCACCCTGGATCACGCCATCGCTGACGCTGGGCAAATCGAGGGCTTGTGTCAGGACCGCTCGGCGCTCCGCACCGACGTCTTCCAGACGGAAGCTTCGGCCTTCGAGCTGCGCGGTCAGCACTTGCGGCGGGCCGTCGAACAGAAGCTGCCCCTGATTCAGCAACAGCACACTCTCGCAACGCTCGGCCTCGTCGAGATAGGCGGTGGACCAGACCACGGCCATGCCCTCGTCTGTCAGCGCCTGCACCATACGCCACAAATCCTGGCGGCTAACGGGGTCGACACCCACGCCAGGCTCATCCAGCAACAGAACCTTGGGGCGCGCCATCAGCGCACAGGCCAGGCCCAGCTTTTGCTTCATACCGCCGGAGAGCTTGCCGGCCAAACGTTTCGTAAAGGGCCCTAACCGGGTGAAGTCCAGCAGCTCGGCAAACAGATCGGCGTTGCGATCCGCGTCCATGCCGCGCAACTGCGCATACAAGCGCATGTTTTCCATCACCGACAAGTCTTCGTACAGACCAAAGCGTTGCGGCATGTAGCCGCTGGCGACGTGAATGGCGTCGTTGTCCTTGACCACGTCATAGCCAGCCAAGGTGACGTGGCCGGCGTTCGGCGCCAGGAGGCCAGTCAGGATCCGCATCAGCGTTGTCTTGCCTGCGCCGTCGGGGCCGACCAGGCCCGTCAATTGCCCGTAGTAAATGCGCGCGCTCAAACCCCGCAGCGCCTTCACGTCCCCGAAATGCTTGTCCACATCTTCGATGACGACCGCGACGTCTGCACCCACGCCAGCAGGCACAGGGGCGATGGCAGCGCTCGACCCCATTTCAACGTCCCCCCACCGGGGTGCGGCTGCCGGCGTTCGCATCAACCTTGATCGTCACTGGCATGCCTTGGCGCAAGGCACTATCACTGTCGGCTTCGTCAATGACGATGCGCAGGCGGTATACCAGATCGGTGCGCAGGTCCGTCGTCTCCACCGTCTTGGGGGTAAATTCGGCGCGTGGCGAGATAAAACCGATCTGGCCACGATAGACCTTGTCCGATGAATCACTTTTTACGTGCACCACAGTGCCGGGGGCGATGCGCCCCAGATCCGACTCACCCACATAGGCACGCACGTAAACCGGTTTGTCCAGGCTCAGGCTGTAAACCGTATTCTGGCTTACAACCATGCTGCCGGGCTCACGCACCCGTGCGATGATGGTGCCGTCACTAGGTGCTATCAATTCGGTGTCCGCCAACGCTGTAGTGGCCTGCGCCGCGGAAGCCTGCGCAACCGCAAGGCGAGCCTCTGCGGCGGCGATGTCTTCTTTGCGAAAACCTTCAGATGCTTGCGACAGCGCTGCCTTGGCAGCCTCGACACCAGCAACTGCCTGGTCTCGTGCCGAGCGGGCGGCATCGACCGTACGCTGACTGCTCGCACCCGACGCCAACAGGGCGCGCTGACGCTGGAAATTGCGCTCGGTTTCGGTGGCAAGCGCCTGCGCCTGCCTGAGCGCCTCACGCGCTTGGGTGATTTCCTGCGGCCGCAGGCCATGGCGCAGCTTGGCCAGTTCCGCCTGCGCCACCTGCTCTTGGGCCTGCGCTGCCGCAAGCGCTTCCCGATAGGGTTGCGCGTCAAGCGTCGCCAGGTGTGCGCCGGCGCTGACGACATCACCCTCATCGAAAGCCATCTGCATCACGCGCCCAGGCTGACGGAACGCGAGTTGCACCTCGCGGATGTCGACGTTGCCGTAGAGGCGCAACGAATCCTCTGTGTCATGGCTGCGCAATAGCCAGAGCGCCAGTACGCCGCCAAGCCCGATCACGACAACGGCGATCACGGCCCAACGAATTTTCTTGAAATGGGGGTTTGGCGTTGTCATCAATGAGTTTCCGCTAAAGATAGGTGCTCAGTGCTCGCGTGCGACCGGCGCATTCGTCGCCGACCAGCGCCAGGCTATGGCAGCTATGCCAGCCCACACCAACGTGCGCAGCGTCATAGCAACCGCAGTGCGCGGCTCCCAGGCGCCACCCAGCAGCA
This sequence comes from Pusillimonas sp. TS35, assembly GCF_009857885.1. Lineage (GTDB taxonomy): Bacteria > Pseudomonadota > Gammaproteobacteria > Burkholderiales > Burkholderiaceae_B > Allopusillimonas > Allopusillimonas lactea. The sequence goes on from NZ_WWER01000001.1 coordinate 856,842, forward strand.
CATACACACCAAAGGCCAGGAATACAAGCGCTGTTGCCCCCACAATGGCAATCGCCAGCCACACTGCCCAGCGCCGATGCATCCACAAGCCAACGCCCGCAGCAATGTAGGCGAACCCCGCCAGGAAATTGAACCAAAGCACGAAAGGTACATAGTGGCCGGCGGCTTGGCGCGCCGCGCCATCAACAAACAAAACTGCGCCGCCCTCCCGAAGCGTCATCAGGCCAAAGCCGATGGCGAGCAGAGAGATCAGCCAGTTCCAAGCATTGCGTTGCAGGTAAGTGTTCATCTTCATGGCCTTTGCTTGAATGGGGAAAATACCTGGTTTCAACAATCGTCACGTCGTACGTGCGTACGCGCTAAGAACGGGTGGTTGGACTGAAGACTGCATAACGAAGAGCCACGCTGGGCGTGCAAAGCAATCGCCTGAACCTGGCGGACCGCTGGACGGGCCGAACAGTTGGGGCGGCAAGACGGAAAGTGTTTTATGGGATGTGCGCAATGCCACGCAGATAGATGTCAAACACGGCGGGTGCGTCACGACGGATGTGGCTGACCTTGTCGGCGATCAGGGACTGCATGACCAGCCCCTGAATCGTGCCGATGAACAGCACGGCGGCAGCGCCCACGTCCAGATCGGCGTCCAGTTCGCCCTGCGCCTTGCCTGCTTCCATCAGACGGCGCAGGCGCTGTTCGTATTGACGGATCAAGGTTTGCACCATCCGCTTGGCGAGTGTCTCGCCAGACCGCTGCAGCTCCCCGAACAGCATGCGCGGCACACCTGGGTGCTTCGCCACGAAGTCGATGTGCGTCATGAACATGGCCTTGAGCGCGGCGGCTGGCGACGCGGCGCCTTCGGCCGCCTTGTCGACAGTGATCAACAGGCGTTCACCGACCCAGGACATGGTTGCTTCCAGAATCGCGTCCTTGGTGGGGAAATGGCGGAACAGCGCCCCCTGTGTCAAGCCCATCCGATCGGCGATGGCCGTGGTCGTTATGTCGGCCGGATTTTGCTCTGCCGCCAAGTCCACCACAGCTTGTACTGTGGCTGCGCGCCGCTCTTCAGCCGACAGATATTGAGGACGTCCACTCATCGTTCAGACCCTATAAAGTAAGTAATCTATTACTATCTTAGCACGCAAAATATCCGCGCCGCAATAGTGGAGGGGTAGCTCAGTGGAGAGGGAAGGAAGCGTGCATGCGTATTCACAGGCCGCATTGGGGTAAGACCGCACCTTCTCTTAGCAGAGGCGCGGCATGTGACTACCGTTTCCAGGCCCCTGCGAGCGGTCACTCGGATGCATTGAAAACCCAAACCCGCCCAGTTCGGCCACCAATGACACAGTGAGCTGCCCAGCAGCTCGCAGGGCCTGGATGAGGAGAGCCTCTGTGCCGCTGGTATGCGCTGTCGCGTGCGGGCGACACCGTCACGTCCTTACAATTTTTTGTTGAGATCGGTGTGTGTCGTGCAACCCTGCACGAGTAACTGCTTTACTCTTGATCTTCCCAAGGGTTGATGACTTTCACGCCGGCCGCCAGGAACGGGCTTACGTCCCTTGTCGCCACGCTGAACCGTTATCCAAGGCAATCGCCGCGATGATGGCATCAGCGGCCTCAATGCCGCTGCCGGCCTTTGCGGCGTAACCGCCGCCGCTACCCCCTCGATCCGCAACACTTCGGCCTGAGCCAATGAACGCAAGCGGCCTGCCTCAAAGCTTCCAGCACACCGGCCCGGTCGGCTCCCGTCCAGCTCGGTCCGTAGCGTCGCGCTGGTCTGTGAATGCAACAGTTTCTTGGGTACCTACCCGCTCCATGTACTGGTACATCAACGTCCATCATGGCATCATCAGCCGATAATACCCGCTTTAATACCATGCTCAAACGGTGCTTGGCGCTTCCTTTAGTTGCCAGACCATGCCAGACGAAATCACAAAAAATCCCGCAATTACGCGGGCTTAGCGGCTTTCTATGCCATTAGACGCCTGGTCGTGCCAGACGCGGGATCATTCCCACTCGATTGTAAACAGAATTAAATTTCTGTTTATTTACAATCACTTAAAAAAACTAATTTCATTAATACCACGAAAAATACCATGCTCAACTTAGCCGACCGAAAATGGCTTGTTCTGCCGACGCTTACGCTCCTGGTCGGCAATCTCGCCCGGCTGCAATACCAGTTCGGCATCGCTCATGCTCTCCAGCACGTCGCACAGGCGACCCGTGCAGGCGATGGGCGGCGGCTCGAATTCGTAGCCGGCGGCGACCATTTCGGCCCCGATCTCCTCGGTGATGAAAAACGGTTCGTCCTGGGTGTCTTGAAACTGCTTCGTCACTTTCTTTTTCTCCCGACTATTGTAGGTCCTTCCCGTGATCTATCGCCCCCATTCTTGGATGATGCAAAAAATCTAGGATAAGCTGATGCCGATGCCCTCGAACGATACTTATCGATCGCTGGTCAATGCGGCTTACTCGTGAATTCGACCTAGAAAGGCGAACTGGCGTAGTTTCATCATTATTATTGGGCTTGAACGCTCGACAAGCGGCGGTTCACGAGATCGAGCTTGGCCTTATGAGCCAATGGCCGGTTGAAAACACGGTTCTGGATCTGATCGGACACCTTGCTTATGGCGATATACGCCATGCTCAAGTCCGACTCGCGCTCTGACCTCTTCTTCTCGACGAAGTCGTAGGGGAAGTTCTCGCAGAATTTGTGGAAGCCGCAAAACTGGGCGACTTCCTTCGTGAATCGGAAGCCATCCGGCGTCATGCGCGAGCGTCGCGGATGGTACAGATCGACGAACAGGATGAACCACTCGGCTCCGTTGAATGACACGGCCTCGAACACATCCACCGTGCCGATGGCTCCGAGACGGTGGAAGAGGATGCGCTGTCCCGACTGCGTTTCAAGTTTGGACAGATACGCCAATTGGCCGATGGGCCCGTTGACCGGAATCGGGTTGGCCTCGGTGAAGCCAAACGGGCCAGTGCCGTTCGGGTCTTTGTCGTAGGCTGGGGCAGATTCCAGAATGGCCTTCATCGCTGGGTGAACGAGTTCCAACTGAAAGGCCTCGTCATCAAGGATGCGGTGAATGTGTGCCATTGCTTCGCGCAACGCCTTGTCTTCCTTGTTGCCACCGAATAGGCTTGATAGAAATCCCATTCTCGACCTCCTCAGCCATTACTGAACATGAACAGGATCAATCCAATCGAAATTGCGATATGCAAATAGTCGAATGGGCGGAGCGGCCCCTTGCCCAAGAATCTGTAACCGCTGCCCGTAGAGATCACTCGATATCGTGCAATCGGAAAAATGGGAATACCAAAAAACACGAAGTAATAGGTCGCCATGCGCGATCCATCCGGCTTCGGATCGGTTCCTCCATAAATCGTAGTACCGATCCCATTAATTGTTCGCAGTGAGGGAGCCTTCTTGATTGGCTCAAGGTCTCCCAGACTATCGTGATTCCCCCGAACGACGATCAGGTTCTCGTTCAGCTTCTTCCGAAGCTCCGTATCTGAAGCGATCTCCAATGCTTTTTGCAGAAGGGATATACAAGGCCCCCACTTAGAAGTCTGATTCCCAAAAGCAATGGCGCATTGCATGATACCCGCCGCGAGAATGTTCTGAGCTTCACGATACGTCGGGGAGTTGTTCTTGATCTGCGCGTCTCTCAAGAGGGTCATGCCTTCAGTCAGTAATCTTTCACCGTCGTTGTTTGCCGTACTTGGACTGTTATCAATGCTCTTAAGCACCCCCTCAACAAGATTTCGGATTGGTTCAATTGCAGCCGATTCGTTTCGACGCTGTTGAATGTCAGCAAGGGCTTCTGCATCTTCCCCAACCTTCTCAGAGACGTCCGGCACCTCGGCAAAGATTTCCTGCACCAAACTTGTGAGCCGCTGGGCCTCCTTCAGCATGTCGTGCTTGTTGAACAGATCGATGGCAAGGCTACGAATCTCGTAGGCCAAGTCGCGGCTCGCTTCGTGGTGGATGCCGCGCGCCTTTGAACTCAGTTGAATGGGCTGGGCGATTTTGTCCCAATTCCGCGCAACAGCATCGAGTTTGTCCACGTAGTGCTTGACGGCGTACTCGCCGGAGCCAGCATGGTCTCTAGCCGCCTTGATGAGTTTGTGGACGTTCTCTGCCTCCTTTTGCAGAACGCCTTGAGTTTCCACCTCGTAGCTGTCCACAAGGTCGTCGATCAGACCAGGAGCATGATCCTCACCGCCGGAGGTCACGCCATCCACGGTTTCGGTCATCACTTGGATGAGCGTCATCGGCGGTAGCCTGTCGAGCGCATCCTTGATGGCAGTCCGGTAGTACCGCTTGCGTTCCGCCAGTTCGGCTTCGATCTGGTCGAGCGTGCTTACTTCCGGAAACGCAGACACGGCGCGATCCTCATTGATATCGCGCAGAACCTCTTCCGGGGTCAACTCTTCCGCGAGGTACGCGGTGTCCATGATGAACCCGGCCAAGTCGTCCGCATCGTGTTTGCCATCCACGGCCTCGAACGCTGCGGCCAGCAGATTCAGGTGGGCGAGCGTCGGCAGACCTGATTCCTCTCGAATGGCCATCGGGTCGTTGAGCAGGCTTTCGACCAATTGGCCCGCCTTGCGTGGCGAGACGCCGGGAAGCCATGCGATCTCCGCACTCAAGCGGGTACGCGGATTCGTTAGGTCGGAGCGCGCCTTCTGGCAAACGTCGTGATCCAGTTCGAGCGACTTCTCTTCTGCCAACTCGACGATGCGCCTGCGGTTGTCGCGAGTGGTCACGCCCAAGACCGAGAACGCCGACTGATGCAGTACGGTCGTGGTGAGGCGGGATTCCGATATGACCGGCGGTAGCGGCGGAGCAGCCCGCTGCGGGGCTGCCGGTTGAGGTTGCGCGCCGAGCATCGCCAGAAGCTGAGGGTCTTTCAGGGCCTCAAGAGCCTGAACAAGCGCATCTCGCGGGACGGACAGCTTCTTGCCGCTGTGCAACTCATGGCTGTATTGCGCGAGTTGACTGTTCGACGACAGGTGATCGGACAACGCGAGCGAAACGGCATACTCGCTGTTCGTGCCTGGGACAACATGACAGCTCCGGCAAGCGACCAGTGCGCCGGACTTCGCGGAACCACATTTAAAACAGATTGCCATTGCCATAACTTCGCTCGCTCACTATCACCGTAGCCTTGCCAACTGCTGAGACAAGCATCTGTTATATGCCGCTGGCCCGTTAACATATTTGTCCGTTGAACAGGCAGACTCGATTGACCTCCTATCTGCCGTCGAAAGCCGGGACAAATCCGGCCCGCCTCCCTGTTGATCCAGTGCTGCGAGTTGGGTGTTGAGGCATCTGTTGTAGGCAGCGGGGCCATTGACATACTTGTCGGTTGAGCACGCAGCTTCGATAGACTGCCTCTCAGAATTAGAAAGCCGGGAAAGATCAGGCCTCCTACTCCCTTGCCCAGACATGGCCGAAAGTTGATGTGCTAGGCAATGGTTGTAGGCCGCTGGCCCATTGACGTACTTGTCAGTCGAACAGGCGGCCTCAATGGACTGCTGTTCGGCAGAGGACAAAGCACTGAGGTTCGGCCTCCGCACACCTGCAGCCAAAGCTGCTTTTTGACGATCCACACATGCTCGATACGCAGCAGGGCCATTAACGTACTTGTCTGTTGAGCATACTGCTTCAAGCGAAGCGGCCTCCGCAGATGACAACTGAACTGAAGTGCTGCCGGAACGGCTATCTACCGATGGCGTTGATGTGAGAGCAGGAGCACGCTGTAGCTGGAGCAGTAACGCCTGATCTGCCACGCCAGTCGTGGTCAAACCTCTGTCCTGCTGGAAAGCAATGATTGCCGAACGAGTCTTCCGTCCCATCAACCCATCGGCTGGGCCAGCCTCGTAGCCGAGTTCGTTGAGCTTGCGCTGGATTGCTTGCATCGTCGCATCCAGCGCAGGACGCGCGGGTGCTGGAGTCGAATGCGAGCCAGTAGATGAACGAGCAAATCTGCTTCTGCCTTCGGATTGAAGCTGGCTCCGGTATGGCGCGATCTCTCGCCGCGCGCTTTCCAACGCACCACTGTGATAGCGGAAGCTCCCGCAGCGGCTGTTGTAGTCAGCCACCATCGCGTTGAAGCTCTCCACGTCGTAGTCGCTGTAGTTGTTGAGTGCGGACTTCGCACCGTCCATGCGGATGTCTTCGGCCAGGCAATAGCGAATCTGCTCCCTTGAGAATACGAGGTCTTGCCCGACCGGCGGCTTAGACTCGGTCGGGCGCGAAGGCGCTTGTGGTGGCGGCGGTGTTGTTGCTGGCGCTGGCGGCAAATAGCTCGGCGCGGTGCTCTGTGCCGGAGGTGGATAGCTTGGTGCAGCGTTCTGCACGGGCGGGGAATATGCGGGAACCGGCAAAGTTTTGGCGGGCTGGTAGGTCTGGCCGATGAACCAAAACACGCCAATGAAAGCGACGATGCCCAACACCCACTTGCCAGCAGACGAGCCGCCAGCGGACGGCTGCGCAGGTTCTTGATACGTTTGACGCTGTTGGCTCGTTGGTGGCCGCGGCTGCGAGGCCGCATGCCCGGCGCTCGGCGCAGCGGCGGCTGGCTCTTTCTTGGGGGCAGGCGGTGTTGGCGTCGTGTCCACGTCGGACACGAGCGAAGAAAGGCCTGCGAAGCCTTTGCCTTCCCCTTTCTTCGGTTCTTCTTCTCCCCCCGTCACTGCCATCTCCCTTTAAACGAATCCGATACGCCGCTTGGTTTCGCCACCCTCGCGCTCTCGCGCTGGTGCCGTTTTTAGTGCAGCCAGCAAGCTGGCCTGATCCAGTTTCTCCTTACCGGATCGGGCCGCCAACCGCGCGCCCTCGCGTACCACAAAAGAGACGTCGGACAAGGGCCTGCCTGCCAGCTCCTTCGCCAGCGGCTTGGCATCCACGTCCGACTCTTTGGGCAAGGAGGAGAGCAGCTTGTCCAGCAGCGACTGCACTTCAACCTCGCTGGCGAAATCCACCTTGATGACATGATCGAAACGTCCCCGGCGCTGGATGGCCGGGTCGATCATGTCGATACGGTTGGTCATGGCGATGATCAGCACATCGTTCTTCACCGCTTCCGGAATGCGGCGCAGGAACTCGGCCACTTCCTCGACGCGGTGGTGACCCGATCCCATCTCGCGGTCAGCAAGGAAAGCCTCCATCTCGTCAATCACCAGGACGGATGGCGCGCTCTCCATCGCGTTGTCGAACACCTGCGCAACCTTCTTGCTGGTCTCGTGGATGTAGGGACTGGCGACGCTGGAAGCGTCGATCTGGAAACTCGGCCAGCCAAGGAAGTCCACCAGCCGGTCGACCGCGAAGGTTTTGCCGCAGCCCGGCGGGCCATGCAGGATCACCGCCGACGGGAACTCTATGCCGAGCGCCTTGTAGCGGTCGCGGTGCAGGATGATGTCGACGATGTGTTCGTTGAAGAAGGCAGCCAGCTCGGAGCGTCCGGCGAGTTCGAAGGCCTTGTTGGGTTCCGGCACGGCGCGTTTGAGTTGATCTACCTGCTCGGCGACGGGCGCGGCTTCCGATTTTTCGGCGGGACCCGTTGGCTTGCGCTCTAACGGGATGATTTCCGCGACTTCGAAGCCCGCCGCCAGCACGACATCCTTCAAATGTCCCGCACCGAGCCAGCTCATGGACTGACGCAACCGACGAAAGGATGTGGCCGGAATGTTCGTGCCGCCCGTCAGCCAGTAGCCGAGCACGAAATTATCGCCGGTTCTGGAACTGATGCTGTAGACCGGCAGCAGCCGGGTGATCTTCTCGACATACAGTGCGTCTTGCAGCGGCGACTCCGCGTCGATGTCGCGCGTTGCCTTCAACGCCAAAGCAAAAGACAGTGCCTCCGATTTATTGTCGGGAGACTTTCCCTCGTCGACCGGGCAAAGCATCTGGCTTGGCGCGCTGGAGATTGACCGAAGCTGGCGGTCGCCGAACTGCGCGGCGTCGAAGGTTCCGTTTTCAATCAGCCCCGTATCCAGCCAATGCTGCGCCAGCGTATCCAACACAACGAGCGCACGACCGCCACCCATCGTTTCGTAGATCTGCCAGCCCACACCCTCGAACAGCACGGTGCGTACTTTCGCACCGTCTGGCAGCTTGAATCCAATGGGAAGCCATGCATCAAGAGCCATGAGTATCAACTCCGAACGATATTGGCACCGGCCATCATGTCATCGTCACCCGCAGAGCCGACTTGGATCGAGATGAGTTGGCCAACCACTGCACGCAGCTTGTCGATGTCGTTGGCCTTGATGGCTTCGGTTCCGACCGCCACAAGCTGTGCATGCTCTCTGGCATCAGAAAAAAGGTAGCTTGCTTGGGCTAGGCGCTTGAAGTGGTCGATCACGAACCAATCCTGACGCCACAAGATCATGAAGTTGCGGCTGCGCAGATCGTCCAGGTGGGACTCGAAGTCGCTGCTGTTGTTTTCAAGCGCGCGCTGCGCCGTCTTGGCCAAGTTGTCGAACGACGACGCCTCGGTGGGGCGAGCGTGCTGGCGTACGACCTTCTCGAAGAAATCGACCGCCCTATCCAGTTCGAGTTGGCGGATGTCCTTCAGGTGCTCTTTGCGGGTCAGCGCGAGCAGGCGCTTGGCCTCCTGCACGTTATCCATGGCCTGTTTCGCCGTTTCTGGATCGGCTTCAGCCGACTCAATAGTGCTGGCCTGCTCCAGTTTCTCGCGGGCCTGCTCCAAGCGCGGGTCGTCCACTTTAGATGCCATTTCTTCGAGGCGCTCCATCGTGTGCTCCGACTGCTCCTGAATATTTCTTGCCTGATTGGAGTAGTCGAGCTTGCCTTCCTGGCTGGAGTAGAAGTTGCGACCGCTTTGGAATGAGCCGCTGATGGAGGGAACTGAAACCTCCAACTTGATGTTGCCGGAGTCGAGCACTTCGAACTCACAGACCATCTCCGCGCCTGCGGCGATGACGCCATCGTCGAAGTCCGTGCCCTTGATCTCGAACATGCCAATGAAGCGGTTGTCGTTGATGGGGTCGGAAATTTCACCTTCCCACAGTTTGAACTTGATCGAACCGGCGCTGCCGGCCTTGAGCGACTCGCCCGCCTTGAACGATTTCTTGCCCTTTTTAGGCAACTGGTCGCCTTCACGCACGAGGTAGTCCAGTATCAAGCGCCCGCCAACCTTGTCGCGGGCTTCCACGCCGATGGAGTGGGACGCGGGAATGGCGTCGATACTGGCGGCGGTGCGGGCGATGACGATTTTGTCTTCGCCCAGAGCAATGGGTGCACCGTTCGAGTCGAACACGAACACCTTGAAGACGTTGTCGCCGGGTTTGGTCAGGCTGAGTTCGACGCTCGCGCCGTCCTTCAGTGCGACACGCCCCGACGACCAGCCTGTGTCAAGGCTGTCGATCTGGAACTCGATGCCAGCGGGCGCACGCGACAATTTGGCGACGATCTTGGCCTTGTGCTCCGGCGTACGCGCGATGTAGTTGAATGAAAGGTCGAGCGCGCCACCAGCGCTGAGTGCGCCACGGGAACTTTTGCGTCCACGGCTCTGCGACGCCCAATCGATGGACTCGGCAAACACTGCCGCACCTTCGGCAACGGCGGTCATCGGGTTCACGTCGGTGGACGGCGCGATGCCAAGCTCGAATGCCACCTTATCACGCAGGTTTTTATACTGTGCAGGCCCGCCTACAAAGACAATCCGCTCCACGTCGTGTGAACTCAGACCAGCCTTTTCAATGCTCTCGCGGGTGGCCTGAATGGACTCATCCACCTTGGCTGCAATCAAATCGTCATAAAGGCTCCGGGTGATCGGAATGTCGAGGTAGATTTCTTCACCAGCTTGATCACGTACACCAAGCTCATTCTCAGCAAGGCTAATGACGGACTCTTCGCTCTGCGATAGTGCAATCTTCGCCTTCTCAGCCGCCCAAGTCGCAATGGTGCGCAAGGATTTGTACTGGGAATTGGAGGCCAAATCTTCTGGCAAATCGAAGTTTTCGAGCAGCCACGGCTTGACGACATTGTCGAACAGAATTCGGTCGAAGTCGCGCCCACCGCACATAGCAATGCCACCATGAGCAAGCAGGTTCACGCGGCCACCGATACTCTCGGCAATGGCGACATCCAGCGTGCCACCGCCAATGTCGTACACGACAAAAATGCCGTCGTTCTTGCGCTGGCGCATGACGCTCATCACCGCAGCAACCGGCTCTTGCATCAACGCTACCCGTCCGAGTCCGGCTGCATCGGCGGCAGCCATCGTGGCGTCCTTCTGCATTTGGTTGAACGCGGCCGGAACAGTGATGACGGTGCCGGTGTCACCATCGGTGCGAAGTTCTTCTGGCAAATAACCAAAGAGTGCGCGCAGTACCTCCGCAGAACATTCCTCCGGGGTCATGATTAGATTGACGGCAGGCAACTTTACGGGAGTGCTGGTGCCCATAAGTCGCTTGAACAGCGTGGCAGCATTCTCCGGACTACGTGCAGCATTGTTATAAGCGCGTGAGCCTAAGTACTTGTTGCCCCGACGATCAATAAAAATTGCGGACGGCGTGACATCGTGCTGCTCAGGGCTTTTATAAAGCCGGATATTTTCTCCATCCCACGAAGCGATGGCACTATTAGTCGTGCCGAGATCAATACCTACGTATTTCATGCTTTCACCTTCCTGAGCATTACCGTACCTTCTTTACGTAAGCCATTCGGCCCCATAATGATTGGTTCCAGCATCTGATCGACGAGAAGCGTGTCGTCTGGACCGAAATCACCCAAGTTCAAGGCAGAAGCCGCCATCCCTGCGTCGTAGGGCTGCCCCTCGACATTGACCAGCTTCAGACCGTTCGAGTCGAGGCTTTCCTCGACCTTCTTCTGGAAGTAGCGGATCTGGTTGATGTAGCGACCTGACTCGCCTGCGTCGAGCTTGCTGACCACTTTTCCGAACAGGCGCGAAAAGCGCCAGCTCTCGACAGCAATGTCGATCAGCGATTGCTCCATCTGTTCAGCCCCTTCGGTCTGCTGAGTCATCAAGCCCTCCTTTGAGTTGCGTCTTATCGGCTTTGCAGCCTTCTTGCTGCCGTTGAATCCATTGATTGATCTCAACCCTGGAGAATCGCCACGTTCCGCCAACTTTGAACGCGGGAATCTGCTTGGCCGCCGCCAGCCTGTATATCGTTCGTTCCGTAACCTTCAGGAGTTCTGCTACCTGCTTGATGGTAAGGAACTCGTCGTCGTTGCTTGTAGGCATGGCGGAACCTGCTCTGCAGTGTGTCAAATTGGTTCATAATAGTACATAATTTTCAAGGATGCGATCCCTGTATATTGTTCAATAAGAGAAAAACTCAAGAGATTCAGAGAGGCTTGAACGGCCGCTATCAAACGGAGAGTCGACATGGGCAAGAAAAACACTGAAGACGCGGCGGCAGATAGCCGAGCCGATCACGTGATGCGCGGTAGCTCCGTGGCCGAGCTGAACGTGGACGATGTGCTGGTCGAGGCCATAGCCGTGGGTGGCTATCCACTACCACCGACACAGCGCGAATGGGTCGATGCCCCAGCCATTGGCCGCGAATTGTTGGTCGAAGACTTGCAAAGCGTGGAAACCATACAGGCGTACCTGGCCCACGCTGAGGCCACCGGCGACATGGCCTATATCGCGCACGCCCGCGAAATTGCGGCCCAGGCAAAGATTAGGTACGGCATCGAATAGCAGAAAGCGGCCATGCGGCCGCCCTCGTGGTTACTGCTGGGGTGGGTAAGACGGTAAGAATAATAATCTTCTTATTATTCTTACCTGTTCCGCCGCGCTACGCCTGGGGCAAAGATAGGCGAATCGCCTCCAGGGCTTCGCAGAAGTCATTCCGAGTCGCACGGCCTGTTTCGGCCTGGTAGTACACCACCATGAAAGCATTCGCCACGGCCTCGGCCAGCGGCCCCAGCCGCTGCGCTGCGCCTTGGTCGATGTACTCCAAGGAAGCAAGGATAGCGGCCGCTTGGTGCACGACCTGGCCCGGTTCGATAAGATGTTGTGTTGTCATGATTCACCTCTCAGACAGGTGTTGATTGAAAGTGCCGGGCGGGTTACAGGCCCGCCCGGTGCGCCTACAGATATAGGCCTGCCGCCTCGGCGAATGCCGACCGCTGGTTACTGCCCCCCTTTATCTCGACGCTGACCGGCTTGGATTCGATCCCTCGCTCAAGGCTTGCCTTTGCCACGAAAGCCGCTGTCTCTGCTGTTGCATCAATCTCCGTCGACTGATCGCCCAAAGGTGAAACAAACGCCTGCACTTCCTCTTGGCGTTCATCTAGGGCCGCCAATGCGGCCATGTATGGTGTCGTCATGGGTTTAGCTCCTGTCATGGTTGGTATCGGTATCGCGGTTCACGAATGGGGATGCTTCGCCGTTACCCTGAGAACCGCCCAGGCTATTGCCATCGAACTGGCCGGACTGGCCCGTTTCGTTTGGCTCCATGCTTTCCAGGATTGCAGCAGCCATCTTCCCGCCTGCCGTTTCGTTCACCCGCTCCTGAAACCCTTGTTTCACTTGGGAGCCGACGCCTTTGGCCAACTCCGATGCCGTGCCCGTGGCCAGCTTCGCCGCCCTGGCAAAACCGCTGCCATGTGAGCCGCTACCGCTGCCACCAAAACCAGCGGCCTGCGCAAACGGCGTACTACCAGCCGCCCCAGCTTCACCGCTACGGCCGACACTGCCGGAATTTCCGCCCATGACCGACCCCATGCTGGGCATATCCCCTCCGCCGCTGATGCTGGCTGATGCTTTCTGGAATGCCGCCTGGATCGCCGATGCACCGCCCATAGCACCGGTAGCGGCGCCCATTGTTGCTTTTGCCGCAAGAGCCGCACCACCAGTAGCCATGCCGGCCGCCGCCATACCCGCTCCCATAATGGCACCAGCACCGAAAGAACTACCGGCACTCGCAGCCGCACCGCCGCCAGGGACCAAGCCCGCAATAACGTTCGGTATGGTGTTCACCAGGATCACCAGGACAAGCGATACAACAAAAATAACCAGCAGCTCGTCCATTGAGGCTTTATTGGCTAGATCAGCGTGGTAACCATCAATGATGGACACAGCGATACCGACTAGCAGAGTAATAGTCATCAGCTTGAGGGCAATGCCCATTACGCTTCTGAAATAGTTCAAGGCGATATCTGAAGTCCAACGCGCTCCGCCGAAGCCAAGGACGAAAACCCCTGCATAGGCCAACACCCAGGCGGTAATGAGTGCCAGCAACACGTTAGCCGCCACCACCGCCATACACGCCAGGATCGCCAGAGTAGTCAGGAAAATTGATAGATTGTCGATAGGGCTAGTAACGCTGTAAGACTTCGCCGCTTTCGCCAAAATATCGAAGGCAATATCAATTGGCGTGGACGGATTCAATGCTCTCGGCAGTCCAGATGCGTCTGCGGCAATCGTTCTCAACGAATTGACAATATCCATAGCGAAGTTAGGGCCGTTGACGAGCAGCCACCAGAAAAAGCCAGTGAATATCGTGAAGCGGACAAACTCCGCAAAGAACTCGCCAATGTCGGCCTTACGCAAGGCCATCATGCCGAACGTCCAGACCATCGAGATAACAACCAGCGTCCAGAACAGCCAGGACGCATATTGCGTAATTGTTCCGGCCCAGGTTGAACTGGCCGTTAAGAATCGGTCTGACACCTCGTTCAGAACACCACCCTTTTCGATGGCAGCAGCAGCGGATTGAGAAAGGAACACCAACGCCGACCCGAACCCTAAACGCACAAGTACAGATTTCATGGTCAGTACTCCTTACTTCTTGAGCGATCAACAGGCGTTTCCAAGCCCTTATAGAGATCATCTGCGGCCTGCTGCTCTTCCGGTGCCCTGGTGTTCAAATCGCGATCTGTTGACTCGCCGCAGCCCGTAATCAAGGCTGAAAACAACAGTGCAAGGGTAATCATGATTGTTTTCATGGTTAGTACTCCTTGCTTTTGGAACGGTTCACCGGCTCCTGTAACCCTTTATAAAGCTGCTCATGTGCCGCCTGCTCTATTGCTTTCCGGTCAGCATCAGCTTGCATCCTGGCTCCTACTGCCGTTTGCTGAGCCATCAGAAGGCTACGAATCTGCAAGAGTTGGTTGGCCTGCTGGCTGGCAAGCTGGTTGGCGTACCCTATGGCCTGTAACTGGCCTTGTGCGCCCTGGGCGGCACCCTGCAACCGCTCCAGATTGCGAGCGTCATTGCGCAAGGCTTCCTGCTGATTTTTTAGCGTCCTGAATAGAGCATCGTTGGCAACCTTCTGACCTTCGCTGGCCAGGCGGCGGTTTTCGTCCATTGCGGCCCATTCGGTATCTGTACAACCGCCTGTGCCGTTGAAGCACGGCGAGCCTCTGTAATAAGCCACGTCCTGGAACTTGGACAGATAGTTGTCCAGGCTGCCGAGCTGGTTCTGGTAGTACGCCAGCGTATTTTGAGCCTCAACCAGCTTGCTGATCGTTGCCTGCGCCTGATCCCAGACATAGGCCGCCGGGGCCATCGTGTTTTGCAGCATGTTTTCGTACTGCTGCAATTGGGTCTGGTATTGCTCGATCTGCTTGAGTGTCTGCGCCACCGATTCCATGGCCGTCATGACGTTCTGCGTCAGGTTGCCAGCGTCGATGACGGGTATGCCGGCGTGCGCCGATGTGATGATGCTGCAAGCCAGGACGGCGGCGAGCGCGGTTTTAGCCGCTAAAAAACGGACAGGCTTCATGGCCGAGTACCTCTCGATGTGATGAGTTAGCTATTGCGGCTAATCTGCCCCACGTTTTTCTGTGGGGTTGGGCCATCACGTGGCAGTTCGCCAAAATCTGCCAAGGTACCCGCCCGGGCGACACCGTCACGCCCTTGCAATTTTTTGTTGAGATCGGTGTGTGCCGTGCAGCCCTGCACGAATAACTGCTTTACTCTTGATCTTCCCAAGGGTTAATGACGTTCACGCCGGCCGCCAGGAACGGACTTACGTCCCTTGTTGCCACGCTGAAACCGCTCTCCAGGGCAATCGCCGCTATGACGGCATCAGCGGCCTCAATGCCGCTACCGGCCTTACGGGCGGCTGCCAGCACATCGGCATAGGCGCGTGTGCAAGCCATATCAAACGACAACACCCGGCCCACAAATACCGGCAACACCTGGTGTTCGATGCTGTCACTGAGCACCGTCCGGCGCTTGCCAGCGGGCATCAGGGCTACACCGGCGCGCAGCTCGGCCACGGTCATGGATGCCAGATATAGCGTTTCCAGCGGCTGGCGATTCAACCAGCCGATCACCGTTTCATCGGGTACGGCTCGAAACTGCTCCGATATAACGTTCGTATCCAGCAAGATCATTCAAAACTCGCTGCGCGGGCAGGTGAATGGTCACGTTCAAAAACAGCCATTTCTTCGTCGGTCAATTTCACCTTGCGCCCGATACCTGCCAATAAGTCACCCAGCTTTACCCGGCCTTCCGGTTTCACAGCGGTAGCCAATATTTCGCACATCTCGGCTTGCAAGGTACGGCCGTTCTGCGCCGCCCTAACCCGGATGGCACGATGCACCTCTTCCGGCACATTCCTGATCGTTACTGCTCTCATGTCTGCAACCTCCTGTTGATTGCCGTGAAATCAATTATACAAACTGCATTCAATCATATCAAGGGCTACCGACCCCGCCCCTTGTGCTTGCTTGTCCTTTCTTTTTTGACACTCAACTCGACTTGTAGCTTGGCTTTACGACGGGCCAGCTCACTCAGCGTGGGCGTCGGTACAGGTGCCGACCCTTGCGGCGTAACCGCTGCCACTACCCCCTCAATCTGCAACGCTTCAGCCTGGACCAATGACCTCAAGCGGCCCGCCCTGGCCGCCGGCGGCGGTGCTTTCCCAACACCAGGAACACCCGCTTTTCTGCTCACGCTGAAATTGTCTTGCAGTAGCGCTTGGCGGCGCTTCTCCAGGGCCGGATCGGCAAACGTGATGGCCAGCTTGCCATCCACCGCCGCCCGGATTGCTTGTGCCTTGAACTCGACAGTGCCGTTGACGGCGATACGGTCGCCGTATCGCTCGGCGGCCAGCCTCAAAGCTTCCAGCACACCGGCTCGGTCGGCTCCCGTCGAGACTTGCAGCCGGTCGCCATCATCGCGCACAGCACTTTTCCCCGCGCGGTAAATGATGGTGCCCTTCTTGGTGATATTGTCGATCACCGGCGCATGACCTGGCTTCGCCTTGCCCTGGGCCATCAACGTATTGCCTTTCAAGCCCTGGGCCACATCGCGGGCGCGCAGGGCAGTCAGCGCCTCGCTGTTGCCTTGGGTAGCCTCCTGCTTGAGCCAGTCAGCCCACTGGCGACGCTGGTGGCCTTCGTAAAGCCACTCTCGCTCCCTGGTGTAGGCCTTGTGTATCCCATTCAGTTCGGCCCGTAACGTCGCACTGGCCTGTGAATACAGCAGCTTTTTGGACACCTTCCCACCGCCGGCCAACTTGATCGCCGCCCGCTTGATGGTGGCCTTCTGTTTGGCATCGACCACGGCCCGATCCTTGCGCCGCTTCGCCGCCGCCAATGCCTCGGCCCTGGCGGCGGTCAAATTCTTCTGCCCATCCTTGTACCTGGCATAAAGCTCGGTAGTGTCAGTGCGTGACCGTACCGGCTTCTTTTGATACTGCCGCCTGGGCGGCTTCTCCTGCTGATCCGGTGACGCCTCAAAGGCTCCCAGCCGCTTTTCCAAGGCAGGCTTGGACAGATCGCGGGCCAGGGTGCTGGGCCTGATCATCGTTCCGTCATCGGCCCGGATCACCAGCCCGTTACCCCTTGGCGTAATCTCCAGACCGTTATCACGCATGACCTGGTGCAGTTCCTTCCAGGACTGCGCCGCCTTGATGTCGTCCAGGCATTCGCGCTTGATCCAACCCACCAGGCTTTCAACGCCTGCATGGCGCTCCATGTCGGCGGCCCTCGATGCCGCCCCGCGCTGCTGCGGTCGGTGATTATCCGCTTCCAGGCCATAGTCCCGCTCCAGCGTCTCGCACAAGTCGGCCAGCGCTAGGTGCGGATAGTACGGCTCGTGTATCGTGTGCCTAGTCGGGTGAATCTTGTTGATGGCAATGTGGATGTGCAGGTTATCGGTGTCGTTATGCACGGCGCTGATACGCTGGTGTTCGCCGTAGCCAAGTCCGGCGCAGATGTGTTCCTCAACCGCCCGCAAGGTGTCAGCATCGGGCTGCTCGCCAGCACGGAAGCTGACGATCAGGTGATAGGTCTTGTCGCCCTTGGCCCGCGTGTTCGTGTGCTGGGTCGCCAGAATCTCAGTGATGGCGTCCCGCACCGACCCAGCATCGCAGTTGGTGATCTGCACCAGACCCAGCCGATGATCCTTGTTTTGCGCGTCAGTGACGTAGTTCACCAGGCCGGCAAAGTCGGACTTGCCTAACGAACGCATGGGTACATGCTTGGCGATCATCAGCCAGCCTCCGGTTTTTTAGCGGCTAAAATTTTCAAGGCTCGACCCTCGGCTGCACCACGGACTTCATCAGCCGGCTCATTTCCGCCTGGGTAGCCTCGATGCGGCCCAGCAGAGCAAGAATCGTGGCATCACCGAAACGGGCCGTGCGCGGGTCGTCGGTCAGCCATAGCTTGAGCAAGCCGCCCAGCCTGCCCAGGTCACCATTGACCCGCACCAACTCGCGCACGTACTGGTAATCCATGACGCCCTTGACCTGGTAGCCCTGACCTACTTCGCGCAGGTAGTGTGCAACGCTGATCCCCGCTCTTTTGGCGTTCGCCTCGATCTCGGCCCGCTCTTCAGGCAGGCAGTACACCTTGATGGGCGGACTATTTTTGCGTGTGACTTTCTTTTCGTCGTTCATTTATCCTCCGGCCTACGGCTGAAAACAGCCTCGCAGAGCAGGATTCCCGTTGAGCACCGCCAGGTGCGAATAAGGGCAAGTGAAGAAGGACAACCCGCTTGCGGGTGGGCCTACTTCACACATCCTGCCCGCGTCACAGCCGCGTTTTCTGCACGTATGCAGGTTGGAATCCATCGCTATTCCGTCGCTATTTATCTGCGATTGCTCCGCAATCGCTGTCCAATCGGCAGAATCGCGCTGTAATCGTGAAAAATCGCTATCGAATCGCGATAAAACCGGACTTTCCAACCGGTTTCCTTGCGCTTTCCTCGCACTGGAAAAAAACAAGTTGGACACCAAGGGAAAAGCCAAGCCACCGCCCCTCAAGTGTCAATGAACCACGCTCGGTTCCGCCGGCGCTTAATAGCGAACGACTTCCAGTACATGCATCAACGGGGCGTTGTACGGTCTTGGTAACCCGGGCCGATGATCTTGCAGCCGTCCCACTCTGTTGATGTTGAATCGAACCGGAAATCGCGGAGGCTGTTGGGTTAAAGTAAAACAGGTTCCTCAGCCGGTGCTGCAAGTTGTCGATAGTATCGCTCTTCGGCTTCGGCCGGCGGGATATCACCGATCGAGCCCAG
>NZ_WWER01000020.1 GCF_009857885.1 Pusillimonas sp. TS35
GTAAGCGTCCGCCCAGTACCGTCTTGCGCTAGAGCTGAATTTCCATCAGTCGTTGATTGACTTCATTCAGATCGAACGCAGCCGAGTCGAAGGGGCCGCCGTGCCACTGAGTCATATTTTCATGCTCGGGATGTGAGGGATCGGCCATGATCTGAAGGAAGTCTTCATAGCCGGGGATGCCGCCGACATCTTCAGGCGGACAGGCGTTTGCTCCATCCAAACACCAGGGCGAATCGAGCGGCCCTTCAAATCGAGTTCGTTCCAGCAGTGTGACGTGATGCCACCAGGCATCACCGTAATCGTAGATATAGTCGAAGGTAGGCGCACCATCCAATGCTTTTTCCAAGCGAGCCCGCTGCTCGTCTTTCAAGTCGGGCTCTGGGTAATCGGGATCGGGCTCACCGTAGTGCGTGTCGTTGATGATGAACTCATGCAAATGCCCACCGTGCCACCCCATAGCCCAGAGCAACGTCACGTGCAGTTTACGCAAGGTGATGTTGGCGGGAACCAGAATGGTTCGGTAGATTAGCGGGGTGCTGTCACGCAGCTCAATGCGCAGGACCAGGGCCTCACCGCTTAAGGGCGTGACCTTACGGGAGGTTACGCGGCGCGATCCAGAGCGGCGCAGTGTGGGATTAGATTCCATGGCAACAAGTCGTCGATGTGGTTCACGGGGTGCTCGGCAATGCGGGCCAGCACCTCACGCAAGTAAGCCATAGGCTCGATCCCGTTCAGTGCCGCGCTACCGAGCAGGCTATAAATGGACGCCGCACTGTGGCCACCCGCATCGGAACCCGCAAACAAGAAATTCTTGCGTCCAAGGGCGACCACCCGCAGTGCGCGCTCAGCCGCATTATTATCGATTTCAATACGGCCATCTTCTACATAGCGCCTCAAGGCGGTCCAGCGCGTGAGCGCATAGCGAATCGCCCCGGCCAATGCGGATTTACGTGAGACGGATCGTAATGTGTCATGCAGCCAATCGTACAGTGCGCCAAGCCGTGGACCGGCCCGTGCTTGTCGCACCTGACGTCGCACATCGGGCAGCTGCCCCCGGATTTGCGCTTCGATAGCGTACAGTTCAGCAATGCGCCCGATGGCATGCAAGGCTTCCGGGCTGCTTTGTTGTTCGGCAATGTCGTAGAACTTGCGTCGAACATGGGCCCAGCAAGCCGCTTCTTGGACCCGACCGCTATCGTAAAGGGCATTGAATCCCGCATATCCATCGGCCTGCACAATGCCTTGGAAGTTTTTAAGGTGTTTTTGCGGATGCTCGCCTTTGCGATCCGGCGAGTAGCCGAACCAGACCGCCGCCGGTTGCTCACTGGCTGCTGCCCGGTCATCGCGCACATAGGTCCATAGACGTCCCGTGCGGGTCCTGCCACGGCCTGGCGCCAGCACTGGCACCGGGGTGTCGTCCGCATGTACCTTGTTGCTACCCATGACATAGCGGTGCAGGGCCTGCACCAATGGACGCAGCAACTTGCTGCTGCCCGCCACCCAGTCAGCCAGCGTGGAGCGCGACAGCGTCACGCCGTGACGGGCATAGATGGCGCTTTGACGATACAGCGGTTGATGGTCGCAATACTTGGCCACGAGTACCTGTGCCAGCAACCCCGGACCGGCTAAGCCGCGGGCAATCGGTCGAGGTGGCGCGCTGGCTTGCACAATGGTGTCGCATCGCCCGCACGCCAGCTTGGGCCGCACGGTGCGAATGACCTTGAAGCTGGCGGGGATGAATTCGAGTGTTTCGCTGACGTCTTCGCCCAGGAACTTGAGCGTCCCACCGCAGGCCGGGCAGTCGCACGAGTCATTGGCGGCAAGCACATGCTCTTCGCGAGGCAGGAACTCGGGCAGACTCTGGCGCTGAGCAGGCCGCGTGCGCTTCTTGGGCGCGGGCTTGCAGGGCTCGGTATTATGGGCTTGTGAAGTAGCAGTGACCGCCTCGCCAAGCAGCAGCGGCAACTGACCCAATAGATCGCCGGCTCGCTCGCTGCTGCGCCCGAAGCGTTCGCGCCGGGCCTTGGCCAACTGCAACCGCAAGTAGTCGTTCTCTTGCTGCAACGCCTTGATCACGGCCAGCAAGGCAGTGGTGTCAGTTGCGGTGTTGGCGGCGTTTTGCATGGCCGTTATTTTACCAAACAACCGTCATCAGAAGCGTGCTTTATAAGCGCTAAACCCAATAAATATGCGGGTTTGCAGTGCCTATTGACACGTCAAACGCGAGCAGGCCGATGCGTGCGTTGGGGCCTGCGCCAATCAATACCCTCAAGCAACATCGACAGCTGCGCCGGCGTCAAACACACTGAGCCTGATTCGGCGTGAGGCCAGACGAAATGGCCTTGCTCCAATCGCTTGGCCAATAAGCACATGCCATCGCCGCTCCACCACAGCACCTTGATGCGATCCCCTTTGCGACCCCGAAATACAAACACGTGACCGCTGAACGGATCCTCGGTGAGCTTGGCCTGCACAATGGCCGCCAAGCCATCAAAGCCACGTCGCATGTCCGTGACCCCGGCAGCCAGCCAGACGCGGGTTCCCGCCGGCAAACCCATCATGGGTGTAGCATCTCGATCATGCACCGCAGCGTTTGAAGATCAGCCGCACCGTGCACCAGGATTCTGGCGTTGCCCAGATGCAGTTCAATTCGCCCATCTTCGATGCCAGAATTATTGAACTCCTGATGGCCCGCGCGCTCACGACGAGGTGCCGCAGGCAGAGCGTTGATGTGCACCGGCAATAACGCAGGCGTTTCGGTCAACGGCCCAAAGTCGCCTCGCCGATATTGCCAGCGCCAATTGTGTAGTTGATTGGCATTGAGCCCATGGGCCATGGCAACCCGGGCAATAGACGCGCCACTGACCATGGACTCCTGCACGACTTGCCGCTTGAAATCAACTGTGTATCGACGACGATAGTTGGTCGGTGCAGCCGCAAGAGAAGTAGAGGATTCGCTCATTAAAACAAATGTCCATTTACCAAAATTCATGGACACCTATCTTGATGAGATTTACATGAGAGCGCTAGACGGTACTGGGCGTACGCTTAC
>NZ_WWER01000021.1 GCF_009857885.1 Pusillimonas sp. TS35
TCAGCCGGTGCTGCAAGTTGTCGATAGTATCGCTCTTCGGCTTCGGCCGGCGGGATATCACCGATCGAGCCCAGCAAGCGCTGATGGTTAAACCAAGACACCCATTCCAGCGTGGCCAGTTCCACGGCGGCCTTGGTCTTCCAGGGGGCCCGGCGGTGAATGACTTCCGTTTTGTACAGGCCGTTAATGGTCTCGGCCAGCGCGTTATCGTAAGCACTGCCAGTGTTGCCCACAGAAGGGTTGATGCCGGCTTCACCCAGGCGTTCAGAATAGCGAATTGACACGTATTGCGACCCGCGATCCGAATGATGAACAAGGCCGTCTGACTGACTGGGGCGGCGATCATACACAGCTTGCTCCAGCGCATCCAGAACGAAGTCCGTTGTCATGCTGCTGGAGGCACGCCAGCCAACGATCCGTTTTGCATAGGCATCGATAACGAAGGCCACATACAACCACCCCTGCC
Source organism: Pusillimonas sp. TS35 (assembly GCF_009857885.1). Taxonomy (GTDB): domain Bacteria; phylum Pseudomonadota; class Gammaproteobacteria; order Burkholderiales; family Burkholderiaceae_B; genus Allopusillimonas; species Allopusillimonas lactea. The sequence goes on from NZ_WWER01000021.1 coordinate 467, forward strand.
AAGTGGAAACATAGGTGAAATCCGCTACCCAGAGCCGGTTCGGACGATCTGCCTCGAATTGACGTCGGACCAGGTCTTGAGGGCAGGCCACCGCGCTACCGGGCACCGTGGTGCGAACCCGCTTGCCACGACGCACCCCTTCAATGCCCAGGTCGCCCATCAGACGTTCGACCGTACACCGTGCCACGCGAATGCTCTGGCGATTCATCTGCTTCCAGACCTTGCGAGCACCATAGACGCGAAAGTTCTGTTCCCAGACGCGATGAATCTGCGGCTTGAGCTGTTCGTCGCGCTGGGCCCTCTGACTGCGTAGCTGGGGATTCCGACACCGGGCGGCATATCGCCTGTAGGCTGACGGGGCGACCTGCAATACCTTGCAGATCGGCTCGACCCCGTACAGATCCCGATGCTGATCGATATAGGCGTTTACTTCTTCAGTTCGCGGTCGAGCGCCGCCTGGGCGAAAAAAGCGCTTGCCGACTTCAGAATCTCATTGGCGCGGCGCAACTCCCGGTTCTCCTTCTCCAACGCCTTGAGTCGCTCACGCTCCTCTGTGGTCACGCCGGGTCTGATCCCACTATCGACCTCTGATCGTTTAATCCAGTCCAGCAACGTCGTGGGCGTACAACCGATCTTCGGCGCAATCGATTCGACAGCTGCCCACAGCGATCGGTACTCATCACGATGCTCCTGAACCAAGCGCACCGCGCGTTCACGTACTTCAGGGGAAAACTTGTTGTTCTTGCTCATGACTCCATTCTCTCAAGAATTGAAGCCTCCTCAAAACCCGGTTCGATTCA
>NZ_WWER01000022.1 GCF_009857885.1 Pusillimonas sp. TS35
GGGCTCGATCGGTGATATCCCGCCGGCCGAAGCCGAAGAGCGATACTATCGACAACTTGCAGCACCGGCTGAGGAACCTGTTTTACTTTAACCCAACAGCCTCCGCGATTTCCGGTTCGATTCAGGACGTCGATCTCACAGGCGATCGAATAGTAGTTCACTTAGCGCCCGCGGCATATGAAAAGTTTACGTCTCTGAACAGCGACGAGCTGGTGCGAAGCACGCTTTCTGCGTCGCTGCTAGTCCCCGCGCTGGTGCTTGCTCTAGAAAAGATCATGCGCCCCGAAGACCGCGAAGTGCTTATGGACCTGCGATGGTGCCGCACCGTCATTAAAAAACTCAAAGATATTGACATCGATGTAGAGAGCTTGTCGGAAGGCGGCGAAAACAGCTTGGTGCTCAGCAATAAGCTGATAGGAGATCCGCTGTCGGCGGCCCTCGAGGACTTGACGCAGATTCTGCTGCGTGCGGAGGATTGACATGCAAAAGCTTCCAGTTTTTCGAGAACATGCGCTCGGCCAACTCGTCAACGACATTCGACCTAATCTTGCGAGATACAAGAGCAATGCTTCTTGGATCGATGAAGTCTTTCCAGGCCGTGTCTGGTCGGCGCCCTCAAAGATAGCTGCGCTGCCCGAGGACTTGCTGCTGCTGCCTGACGAGGCGGGCGAACATGATTTGGAGAACGTGCAGCGGCTGTATGAAGCGCTGCACGGCCTGACGCTGACGCAGGCGAGCGATCCGAGGCTTTGGTCCTATCTAGCGCATGTCACATTCTGGAGCTACATGCGCAAGAGATGGCCAATAGAGAAGCGTGCTAAAGAAGAGGATCTGGAGCCAGGATATGGCACTGTGCTTGATCGATATTTCTTGGTGGGGGATCGATCGCGCGGTGTCACGCGGCATGGGATTGCACGGCTCTGGTGGGCCGGCTACACCTGCTATACCGAAGGCCATGAGGCAGAACAAAGCTTTGCGCTTGCCAAACCGCTTTTCGCTAAGCAGGACGTGTATGCCTCTTTCATGGAGCGGGCGTTCTCAAAGAACAGACCGCTTATGCAGGCTGTACTGCGTCCCTTGCTCAAAAGGTATGAAGAAGGGAGGCCGTTCGACGTACGAAAGGAGTAAGCGTACGCCCAGTACCGTCTAGCGCTCTCATGTAAATCTCATCAAGATAGGTGTCCATGAATTTTGGTAAATGGACATTTGTTTTAATGAGCGAATCCTCTACTTCTCTTGCGGCTGCACC
>NZ_WWER01000023.1 GCF_009857885.1 Pusillimonas sp. TS35
CATGAAAATATGACTCAGTGGCACGGCGGCCCCTTCGACTCGGCTGCGTTCGATCTGAATGAAGTCAATCAACGACTGATGGAAATTCAGCTCTAGCGCAAGACGGTACTGGGCGGACGCTTACCCTTGGCCTGGGCGTTGCATCAAATAGACCTAACTTCGCCGTTCGATGCAGCGCCCAAGCCCATCATCTGCGCCTATAACCCTACCGCAAGGCTATCTGCGGTCTCAATAGGCTGGAACCGGAACGTGATGGTATACAGCGGCATATTGTTTATTGCCGCCAAGTCTCCGTCACCCTTTGCGAACTTGATGCCTCTGCTTACTATGAGCATCAGTCCTTCGTTGGGAAGCTCGTCTAAGACATCCTGCATCTCTGCTAACAAGCTCCCTTCGTTTATGGGCTCAAGGCCTTCTGTGAGCTCCGAAAACACACCGTCCTGCATCTGCACGAGGTCGCATAGCTCAGTTAAATGCTCTCCCACGCCCTTAACATACGCCTTTCTGTCCACCGACAACTCATCCGGCATGCTTATTCCATACTGATGAACATTCCTCATAGCGTTGAGCAAATGCTTGGCCTCAGAAATATGGACACCGATTTCCCCTTCTGGGCGTTCAACCAAGAGATTGGGATTCATACCTAGTGCCTGCGCTATTGCGACGATATCGTCAGCCGTTGCCTGGCCAAATTTTTCTATGCGTTGAAGTCCTTGTACTGAAAGCCCCGAGGACTCTGCTAGCGCGTGTTGCAGTAACCCCTTTTTCTCCCTGCTATCTATCAGGACATCGGTATTCAAGCGATGCATTTCTGAATCGAACCGGGTTTTGAGGAGGCTTCAATTCTTGAGAGAATGGAGTCATGAGCAAGAACAACAAGTTTTCCCCTGAAGTACGTGAACGCGCGGTGCGCTTGGTTCAGGAGCATCGTGATGAGT
>NZ_WWER01000024.1 GCF_009857885.1 Pusillimonas sp. TS35
CGGGTTCAAAGCTGCCATCGCGGTCTCGGGGAATATCCACCCGCACGGGGCCGCGATCCGTAATGATCGTTTTGCCGCTGGCACCGTTGCGCTCGTTGGCCTGTTCTGGTGGCTTGGCTTCACCGGGCCGGTAGCCAAGGTGCATGTTCATCTCTGCACCCATGGCCCGTTCGATGATCGCCTTGTTGAACGCCAGCATGAGATCCTGGACTTCCGAAGCCGTCATCGGCCCCTTGACCAGCTCATCGAGCAGCTCTGTGGGTAGATCAGGCAACGGCCCACGGGCAGCTGCCTGAGCGGCAACAGTACGCTTCTTCTTCATTGGCATATCCATGGTTTTTAACCCCTATGATATGCCTCACCCACAAAATTACGGATAGGCTC
>NZ_WWER01000025.1 GCF_009857885.1 Pusillimonas sp. TS35
CGCGCCCCAAATCCGCACCCGTTTGCCTCGCCTGCCCCGCCAAACACACCCAAACCCTTGATTCGCCAGCGCTTAAATTAATTTGTAACAATGGGGCCTGCCACGCCCATTCTCCACCCGCCCACCCCCTCGGACCAGGGCGGCCAATCTAAAACGCACACCAGGGCAAGCGCAACAACGGCGAAGCGGAGACAGCAGACAAAGAGAAGATCGATCAAGCCCCGGCAGGACAGAGAAAACCGGGAAGCGAGACGGAC
>NZ_WWER01000002.1 GCF_009857885.1 Pusillimonas sp. TS35
TCGGTGCAGCCGCAAGAGAAGTAGAGGATTCGCTCATTAAAACAAATGTCCATTTACCAAAATTCATGGACACCTATCTTGATGAGATTTACATGAGAGCGCTAGACGGTACTGGGCGTACGCTTACGGTGATGACGTAAGCTCCCCCGTCAAGTAGACGCGGATTGATAGAGATTCGGAGCAAAGGTTAACCGGGGCATAAATTGCACCGGTGGGAGTTCGCCCAACGCTTCGTTTGGGCAGTATTCGTTGTAACCAGTCAGCCATTGAGAAGTGATTGCCTGGACCTGCTCGATGTTTGCAAAGAGGTGGGCATCGAGGACTTCCGTCCGTTAGGTGCGGTTGAAGCGCTCAATAAATGCGTTCTGATTCGGCTTGCCAGGCTGGATATAACGGATCGCAATGCCTTTTTGCTGGCAGCCCAGTCCGTAAACGCCTCCGGCTCCATTTCCAGCCCATAGCTGGTTTGCTTTGCCGCCAATGACCTATCGCCAATGCTCCCGATGCATGCTCATGAAAGGTTTTATCTGGACCGGTAGTACCCCATGCTGCTTCCCTAATTTGTACCCAACAATCTTCAGCACATTATGCAAACTCGCCCGCAATACCCACAGCGGCGCATATTTGAGCAAATACTGCAATTCAGACTTCAAAAACCGGCTACCCTCCCCGCCCGCGCCGCCAAATTCCTGCCCTATCCAAGCCTCGTCATGATGAAACACGCCAATATCAAAATATCGGCGAAACTCTTGCCATGGGGTGTAGTTGTGTGAATGCCGGGCCTGCGCCTGCGCTACGTACGCTATTTTGTGCCCCGCCAGCACGGCGCGGGCGGCAAAGTACATATCCTCGCTCAAAATCGTCTGCTCGGGGAAGCCGCCAAGCGCCCGAAACACGCTTAGACGGTAGGCGGCGAATGAGTTCGAGGTAAAGACAGTTTTGATACCGTATTTTGCCTTGTCTTGCAGGCCCACTACATGGCTTTGCGTGCCATAGTTGAACAAACGAGCGTGGGTGGCGATGGGGTTGGCATCTGTATGAGGCAATTGGCGGCCGTAGGCTACCACCACGGTTGGGTCTTCAAACGCGTGGATTAAGGCATCCAGCGCATCGGGCTCGTTAAGAATGGCGTCTTGTGTAATGAAGACGACGATGTCGGCATCGGTTGGACAAGCCATGGCGGCCTGGTTGCGGGTGCCGCCGTGGTCAAAGGTACTGGATGGCACGACGGCAACGGCAAAACCATGTTGCCGGGCTACATCGACGGTGTCGTCGCTGGATGTGGAATCCACTACCTGCACGCTTACCTTGTACCGGCTGGCGAGTTGTGCCTGTTCCAATGCGACAGCACATTCGTGCCAGATGGCGCCGCCGTTGTAGGTGGGCACGATTACGCACACGCGCAGCTGCTGTGCGGTGCTCACGCGGCTTGCCCCCGGGTGGCTAACTGTGCCACGGTGCGTCTAGGCAAAAGATGTGGTTTACAGGCTGGCGGCATCGGCGCGCCTTAATGCGTCATACAGGGCTGCATTATGGCTGTCCATTCACAAAGCCTTTGTAGACAGTCATGACGATGATTTTCATATCCAGCCATAAAGACCAGTTGTCGATGTACCAAAGGTCATGTTCCACGCGCTTGGCCATTTTGTCTAGCGTATCGGTTTGCCCCCTGTAGCCGTTCACCTGGGCCCACCCCGTGATGCCCGGCTTCACCTTGTGCCGCTGCATGTACGATTCGACCATGTCTTTGTAATGCTCGTTGTGCGCGATGGCGTGCGGCCGCGGGCCGACGATGGACATGCGACCCTGCAGTACGTTGTAAAACTGCGGCAGTTCGTCCAGGCTGGTACGGCGCAAGAAAGCGCCCAACTTGGTGACTCTGGGGTCGCCGAAATGCGCCTGGGTAACCTGGCCAGAGCTTTCTTCGTGCACTTCCATGGAGCGGAATTTATACACTTTGAAGCGGCGGCCGTTGATGCCAGTGCGGTACTGTTTGAACACGACGGGGCCACGCGAGGTAATTTTGATAGCAATGGCAATGACAATACAGACGGGCAAAGCAATCAGCGAAATCAAGCCGCCCAATACCAGATCTTCGGTGCGTTTGAGCAGGCGCGCCGGCCCTTCCATGGGGCTGCGGCTGATGTCCAGGGTGTAAAGGCCGGCGATTTCACTCACTCGGTGGTTCAGCAGTGGCAGGTCGCCCAGGTCTGGCACGTAGCGGATGTCCACCGTATGGTGCCGCAGGGCGTGCATGATGGTTTTAATGGCTTCGCCCTCTTGTAGGGGTAGGCAAAGCCACACTTCATGTACGCCGCTTCTTACGACTTCGCCCGCGATCTGGCGCAGCCAGTCTTCGGTATGCTCCAACGGCATAGTTTTGACGACGTTGTAGCCTTGTTCGCGCAGGGTGGGCCAGCGCGCACGCAATGCGGCGGCGGCCCGGCCGCTTTCCACTAGCAACACGTGCTTCAGGTTACGGCCGCGCGCACGCATTTTGCGCAACACCAGGAACATGAACAGGCGGAACAACGTCGTCAGGCCCACGGATATGGCCAAGCTGGTAAGCAGCCACAGGCGCGAGTAATGTGTGGAAACTTTCAGGAAAACGGCCAAGCCAGTGATCACCGCGATGGCCAGCAGCCAACCCAGGTATACACGACCGAGTTGTCGCGGGAAACTCCGCCCCCGCCACGACAGGTAGTTGCCGACCAGCACCTGGCAGAGGACGACGGTTAGCGCGATGACTAGGTTGGCCGTGACGTAGTTGTCGAACAGAAAGAAATCACCGAAGCGAATGTAATGGCCGAGATATCCACCGGAAATGATGAGTAAGAAGTCGACGACCCCCGCCGCAAAGGCGATGGGGTATCGTTCTGCCAGGGTGGGGATGTAATGCGGTGGGCGATTCATGTCAGCGTGCCCCCAGAGCAGCCGTCTTGCCCGCTTGACGGACGTCCATGGCCTGATGGTACGGACGGGCAAGGCCCCACATCACCGCCAACGCAATCAAAAAAAACATCAAGGTGTTATTGCGCCCCAGCATGACCTGCGACTGGCTGAAAATGGTGTAGCCCACCACCAACGACGCGCCGCATATTGCTGGCACTTGCACTCGGGCGTCGCTGTGCCGCAGCAGGCGCACAAACTGGTACAGCGCCCAGCACAGCAGGGCCAGCAAGATGACAACGGCGAATATGCCCTGGAAGACCCATAGCTCCAGGAATGTATTGTGGGTGTTGGCCATGTCCAGGATGACGGGGGATACGAATTTTTCTTCTACCAGGCGGTGCTGTTCCGCTGCGTAGTCGGCCGTGCTCCAGCCCAGCCAGGGTTTTTGCGGGATGATGGCGGACAGGGATTTGTACATGTCGAAACGCAGGCCCAGGGATGTGTTGGGCTGGCCGGCTTCGTACAGGGTGATGTCGGAGACGGCCTGGTCGTAGCGCTCTTCGATGGTGGGGATGCTGAACGCGGCGATGACGAGGGCGACGATGACGACCCCGGCTACGCCGGCCGCGTATTTGATGTTGCGGCGGTTGATGAAGGCCAGGGCGAAGATGATGAGGATGAAAGGTACGGCGAGCCAGCCGCCGCGGCTGGCGGATGCCAGCGAGGTGTACACGCCGCACAGGGCGCCGATGGCACAGGCGATGCGCCACAGGGTGGCGCGCGGGTAGCTGCCCACTTCAGCCAGGGCGGCCACGCAGAAGGTGCCCAGCATCAGGCCCATGTTGCCAAATTGGATGACACCGGTGACGCCCATGGCGCGGCCTGTATCCAGTACCTGTAGCTGCCAGGCCGCGATGCCGGCGGCAAGGGCGCTGCCGGCGATGATGCCGGCCCATACCCAGGCGCGGCGTGGCGGGTAGGCCAGCATTAGCAGCAACACGGGTACGCTCAGCAGGTACCGGCTGGGTAAATCCAGCACCCGGGGGATATCGCGGTGGTACAGGTAGCTGAACAGGCCGACGCCGAACATGGCGCACAACAGGGTGATGAGGATGGTGTCTTGCCGGCGCAGGCGCGCGGCGGGGATGCGCACCAGACAGGCAAGGCCGCCCAGCAGCAGGATGGCGGCGCCGAGGGCATAGGCTTGCGATGCCGCCATGATGGAGGCGAAGAAGAGCGCGGCACCGCCTGTTGATGCAATGGTCAATAGCGGTAGCGGCTGGCTTTTCATATGGCGATACAAAACTTACGGAAAATAATAATTATAGGCAGAGGATGCTTGGCCGCACGCGGCGGGTGTGCGCAAGTTTGGCGCCCCGCGGTGCCACATATGGATATGTGCTGGGCATGCTGGCGAGGTGATTATCGCTGTTTTGTTTGGCAGATGTAGGGCTGGGCTCGGTTTTTGCATCAAACTGCTTCGCCCATGGCTAGCTCTGGGCGCGTGGCGTGTATCGATCCAGGGGACACGCTGGGGGTTTTTTGGCCTGCGTTACGCGCGCCAGCAGACGAGCTGGCTGTATTGGAGGCGGTGCTTTTTAAAGGCAAGCCTGCTGGCCACGCACTGACTATCTGTAACACGACGCGGCGAAGCCGGGCCCGGCAACGGACACTTCAGGCGTCGGATGAAGCAGCCGCCTTCCTCGGCCGCCCCCGCGCCGCCGGCGCCACCCTTCGGCTGGCCTTTGCCCCTATGCTTTGCATGAAGCGCTCTTCCCCCAATGCCCATTGCCCGAACAAGGCCCGCTCGATGCGCTGTCGGGTGGCCTGGCTCAGGCCGCGCTCCAGCAGGGCGCTGTAGGCGGCCTGGCGGGCGAAAGGGGTGTTGCCGAGCTGCCAGTAGTCGGCGTGGTCGGTGGCGAGGTCTGCAGCCGGCGAGGCCAGGCCAGCGTGTGGGGCGGCAGACGACCAGGGCCAGCGGGTGGCGGTGTCAACGTAATGCCCCTGTACGGGCAGGGATTCAAGCCACACCAGGGTGGGCAGCAGCCACGCCTCCGGCTGGATCAGGGCGCTGCGGTAGCGGCCTTTGAACACGCGGCCATGGCGCATGCCGGCGGCCATGCGGCGGCCCAGGCCCTGGATGAGCCGTGAAATCGCCCGCGCATCGCGCGGGGTGGCCAGCACGGTGATGCGGTCGTTCAGCAGCAGCCAGCCGTGCAGCGGGACGCCGTTGGCACGTGCTTCATCGCGCAGCCAGGCCAGCAGCTGATCCAGCGCGGCGGCAGGTGTAGGCTCGGCCGGGCCAGCCAGCGGCCGCAGGAACTCGGCCTGCGCCAGTTGCGGGGTGTCGGGTACGTATAGGCGGGGAAGGCGGGCCATGGTGGCTGAGGGGCGGCGCAGCGAACGTTAATTGTTAATTCTACCGTCCGGATGGGCTGCACCGGGTGCATTGTGGCCCGCAGGGCCGGGCAACCTACCGGTGACCCCTACAGCCCTTAACGCTTTCGGTGGCCACTGAACCAGGGGCCACACCCCACCTCACGCCAGTGCGGTCGGATACGGCGAGGTATCCACATGCGCCAGCATGGCGTAGCTCAGCCTTTCAAGCACGGCAGCTTTGCGCGGGGCGGCGGCGGGGTCGGCCCATAGGTTACGGGTTTCATGGGGGTCGGCGTCCAGGTCGTACAGTTCGCCCCATGAGGTGCCGTCGTAGACGGTAAGGCGTAATGATCCCCTCAGCAGGGTGCGGCAGCGTATGCGCGCGTCAAAGCCGAGGATGACGCGCTGCCCTTCTTCTTCCACGATGAGGGCGTCGCGCAAGCTTGCCTGGGTGCCATCCATCAGGGGCAGCATGTTCTTTCCCTGCATGCCGTTGAACGGCGCGACGCTGGCCCGCGCCAGGATGGTCGGGGCAATGTCTATGGTGCTGGCCAGGGCGTGCTCGCTGGCGATGCCCGCGGCGCGGCCGGTAGGGTCGGCCCAGATGAAGGGCACGCGTGTGAGGCCGCGATAGTGGATGGGGCCTTTAAGCAGCAGTTGGTGATCGCCCAGGTAGTCGCCGTGGTCGCTGGTGAAGATGACAACGGTGTTATCGGCCTGGCCGCTTTCTTGCAGCGCGGCCAGGATGCGGCCGATCTGGTTATCGATGTTGGAGATGGCGCCGTAGTTCAGGGCGATGGCCTCGCGTGCTTCGCGTTCATTGCAGGCGAAGATGGCGGGGGTGTGTTTGATGGCGGTGCCGTTGTCGCGCTTTTCGCGCAGCCACTGTATGTGCGGAGGCGGGTGGGTGCTGGCGTTGAAGGAGGCCGGCAAAGGGATGTCATCCGGCCGGTACATGTCCCAGTATTTGCCCGGTGGGGCGAAGGGGTGGTGCGGGTCGGGGAAGGAGCACTGGATGAAGAAGGGTTTGTCGCTGGCGATGCCAGCGCGGATCTCGCGTATGGTTTCGTCGCCGATGTATGCGCTGGGGTACAGCTCCTCGGGCACACGGGTGCGCCAAGCCTGGCGGATGCCGGTCAGTACGTAGTCGGGCGCTGGGATGGCGGCATCGGGGCCAATCAAGGCTTCCACCTTAGGGTGGTTGCGGCGCAGCCAGTAACGATAGTGGCCGTGCACGTCGTCGCTGTGGTCGTCTACCAGGCGGGCCTGCTCAAAGCCGTAATAGGGGTAGTCCAGGTCGTAGTCGTTGCGTTCCAGCCAAAGCTTGCGCTTTTCCTGGCTGTAGTTGCCGGGCTCAGGGGCGACGGCTTCTCGCGCCAGGCGGTCCTCGGCCCGCACCGGCCAACTGGGCGGGATGTCGGTCATGTTCTGCAGGTGGGCTTTGCCGATGAGCGCGGTGCGATAGCCGGCGCCGCGCAGAGCGTCCACGAAAGTGGCTGAGCGCAGCGACAGGGGGATGCCATTGTGCCGCGCACCGTGGGTGGACGGGTAGCGGCCAGTCATGAGGCTGGCGCGGTTAGGCATGCAGATGGGGGTGGCGACGTGCATGTTGCCGGCGCGCCAGCCGCGTCGCGCCAGGCTGTCCAGGTTGGGCGTCTGCACGATGGGGTTGCCATAGCAGCCCAGGTGGTCGGCGCGGTGCTGGTCGGTGATGATGAGCAGGAAATTGACCGGGGCGGCGTCAGCATGGGAGCGCGTCATTTGTTTGCGCCCCCGGAGGCTTCGACGGCGGCCTTCCAGAATGGCATGCCGTCAGCGATATGGCGGCTGAATTCCTCGGGTGCCATGTAGTTGGCCTGCATGCCCTGCTCTTCCAGTGCCCGCTGCAAGGCGGGCTCGGCCAGCGCGTTCTTGAGGGTGGCGCTAAGGTTGGCGATGCGGTCGGTGGGCGTGCCGGCAGGCGCAAGCAGGCCCATCCACGAGCTGATGGCAGTGCCCGGTGCGGCGTCGTTGAAGTATGTGACGCTCGCCGGCACGTTGTTGAACGTGCGGTCGTTGGCGACAGCCAGCACTTTGACTTTGCCCGAAGCGATGAAGGGCTTGGCGGGTGCGATGCCGCCCATCATGAGCGGCACGGTGCCGGCGACCAGATCGATCATGGCCGGCCCGGCACCTTTGTAGGGTATGTGCAGCACGTTCAGGCCCAGGGATTTCTTAAGCAGTTCCATGGCGAGGTTGTGGGAGGTGCCTTGGCCGGGCGACGCATAGCTGTACCGGCCGGGGTGTTGCTTGAGCACGCTGATGACTTCGCCGAAGGTGTTTGCAGGAAAGTTGGCATTGGCAAGCAGCACGACGATGTTTTCGGCAACGAGGCCCACGGGCGCAAAGCTTTTGACGGCGTCGTAGCTGGTTTGCGGGTAGATGTAGGTGTTGATGCCGTTGGTGTTGGTGGTGCCAAAGAGGATGGTGTAGCCATCTGGCTTGGCGCGGGCCACGTAGCCGGCGGCGATGCTGCCGCCCGCCCCGCCCTTGTTTTCGACGATGAAGTCATAGCCGGTCTGCTTGGCCATTTGCTCGGCTAGCAGGCGTGCAGTGATGTCGGTGGCGCCGCCGGGGGCAAAGGGCACGACGATGGAGATCGGGGCGGAGGGATAGGCATTTGCTGCCTGTGCGGGCGCGGCTGCATAGGCCAGCGCGGCCAGGGGGGCTGCCAGGATGGCGAGGGGATTCTTCATGGCTGTCTCCTGCGGCCGGCGCCTGCGGAGGCGAACGGACGATGGTTGGCTCGATATTCTTGATATGGATCAATAGTCTGCCACCGTGAGATGTTTCCGTATAATGAATTAAATTTTATAAAACATAACTTGCTGGTTATGACGGAGCGCACGCCTGCGTCGGTTTTCCTGAAGCCGCGCCATATCGATCTGTTGTTGTCTCTGGACCGCACCCGGCACTTGGGGCAGACGGCGGCCGCACTGCACATGAGTCAACCGGCGGCGTCCAAGTCGCTGGCGCAGTTGGAGACGCAAGTGGGGTATACGCTGTTCGAGCGCACAGGCACCGGGACGGTGCCCACGGCGCTGGGTGAGATGGTGGTGGCCCATGCTCGCAACCTGGCGGGTGCGGCCGAACGCATGGCGACCGCGCTGCAGGTACAGCACAGCCAGCACCGGCGCCTGCTACACGTTGGTATTCTGCCGTCGGCTGCCATCCATATCGTGCCGCGCCTGGTCAGCGCCCTGATCGAGCGCGACGCCGAGCTAGAGATCACGATCCACGAGGGCCTGCTGCACGAACTGATCGACAGCCTGCAAGCGGGCCGTCTGGATTGCGTGATTGGCCGCACCACCAGCCGCATCGACGCTACGCAGATCGAAGGCATGTTTCTGTACGAAGACCCGATTGCATTGGTGTGCGGGGTGGGCAACCCGCTTGCGCGCCAAGCGGCGGTGTCTGTGGCGGAACTTGAGACGGCGATGTGGATACTGCCGGTGCGCACGTCGGTGCTGAATGACCGCATGGACGAGATGTTCGCCCGCCTGGGCATGACACGGCCGGCGCGGCATGTGCAATCCAATGCAATTCTGGCCAACCTGACGCTGATCAACCAGCACCCCTGGGTAACCGCCCTGCCCCGCGTGATTGCCGAACATTTCCAGCGCCAGGGCAGCGTCCATATCCTGCCTGTGGATACCCGTATCAATTTCGGCAACGTCCAGATGCTGACACGCAAGGACCCCGTCCACACGCCGCCGCTGCGGTTGGTGATCGAGACCTTGCGGGCGTTGTTTGGGCGCGCGCCGCAAGCGTGAACAAACTTACAGTCGTAACGTGCTCAACAAGCCTGTATATTTCGCTGAACCATTACGTTCGACATACAGGTAGATTGCTATGGTCCATGCCCGCTCCCATACCGCGCTCGCTCGGTGTTGCCCAAACCGGGTGCAAATTAGTGCATCCATCACCAATACCGAAACGCTAAGCCCAACAACTTTTCTGCGGCTGATACGTGATCGGCCCCAGGCTGTGAAATCTGCCGTGTTCTGTCCACCCGCGGTGGGCAGCCGTTCTTTGGGGGCGTTCAAGGTCACATTTGTCGACGCCAGGGTGGTTGCAAAACACATATAGCTGGCTCCTTCGCTACCATTTTGGTATCATAATTCACGGTACATCATGCGCATCATTACCCACTCCTCCTTGCGGATGTTCTGGGAGTCCCATCCGGACGCTGAAACACCACTGCGGGCGTGGTATGCCTTGGCAAGCCGGGCAAACTGGAAGACGCCGGCAGACATCAAAGCGGCTTACCGAAACGCCAGCTTTGTCGGCAACAGCCGGGTGGTATTCAATATCAAAGGGAACGACTACCGTCTGGTCGTGGCGGTGCGCTATGACAAGGGGCTGATGTACGTTCGTTTTGTCGGTACGCATCGCCAGTACGACAAGATCAACGTGGAAACGATTTGAAGGGGCCAGCAATGGAATTCAAGCTGATTCGAACCAGGAAGGAGTACCACGTGGCGCTGGCTGAGGTGGATCGCCTGTGGGACGCCCCTGCCAATTCGCCAGACGGTGACAAACTGGATGTGCTGGCCTTGCTGATCGAACAATACGAGCGCGCGCATTTTCCGATTGCCGACCCGGATCCCATTGACTTCCTGGCTCATGTCATGGAGGCACGCGGCCTGACACGCAAGGATCTGGAACCCTACATCGGGCCACGCGGCCGGGTGTCGGACATCCTGAACCGTGTTCGTCCACTAACGCTGGACATGATCCGCAAGCTGGCGGAAGGCCTGAACCTGCCCGCCGAGGTGTTGATCCGCCCTTACCGGCTGCGCCAAGAAAACGAAGAAGCGCTTACCGCCTGAAATCAGGGGCTCACGCGGCCCGTCGGTTATCCAGTCCTTGTCGCGGCTTAGTGCATGCCGCGCGGGAATCCACTACTCTACTCTCTAACGAACGCGCGCGGCGCGGGTGCGTGCGCTGCGCAAGACTTTTCTACGGAGAGTGCTATGCAGTCCAGTTCATCGATGGCGGCGCCGCGGGCGCGTATTGGCAAGGTGGCGGTGTGCGGCGCGGGGGTGATGGGGGCGCAGATTGCGGCGCATTGCGTCAATGCCGGCATACCGGTTGTGCTGTTCGACCTGCCCGCCAAAGAAGGCGACAAAAATGGCATCGTCAACAAGGCGATTGCCAATCTACAGAAGCTGAACCCGGCGCCGCTGGGCGCGCCCGAGCTGGCGGGGCTGATTACGGCCGCGAACTACGAGGATGACTTGGCCCTGCTGGCGCAGTGCGATCTGGTGATTGAGGCGATTGCCGAGCGGCTGGACTGGAAGCGCGATCTATATCACAAGCTGGCGCCTGCGCTGCGGGCCGATGCCTATGTGGCCAGCAATACGTCGGGGCTGTCCATTACCAGTCTGTCCGATGCCTTGCCCGAGGCGCTGCGGCAGCGATTTTGCGGGGTGCATTTTTTCAACCCGCCGCGTTATATGAGCCTGGTGGAGCTGATCCCCACGGCGCACACTGAGCCGGCGATGCTGGACGAGCTGGAAAGCTTTTTGGTGTCACAGTTGGGCAAGGGGGTAGTGCGGGCCAAGGATACGCCAAACTTTATCGGCAACCGCATCGGGGTGTTCGGGATATTGTCTGTGTTTGCGCAGGCCGAGCGCTTTGGGCTGCCGTACGATCTTGTGGACGAGCTGACGGGCACGCGGCTGGGGCGGGCCAAGTCGGGCACCTTCCGCACAGCGGATGTGGTGGGGCTGGATACGCTGGCGCATGTGATCGGCACGATGCAAGCGCAATTGCCCGATGATCCCTTCCATACGCATTTTGCGGTACCACCCGTGCTGACGGCGCTGATCGGCCAGGGCGCGCTGGGGCAGAAGGCAGGCGCGGGCTTTTACCGCAAGGAAGGCAAGGCGATACTGCGGCTTGATCCGTCCACGAAGCAGTATGTGCCTGCCGGCGCGAAGGTGGACGACGCCGTGGCGGCGATCTTGGCCGAACGCGATCCGGCCAAGCGGTTGAAGGCGCTGCACGATTCCGATCACCCACAGGCGCAGTTTGTTTGGGCCGTGCTGCGCGACAGTTTCCATTACAGCGCGGTGCATCTGGCGGCTATCGCGGATACGGCGGCGCAACTGGATCTGGCGATGAAGTGGGGCTTTGGCCATGCGCAGGGGCCGTTCGAGATTTGGCAGGCAGCAGGCTGGCGCGACGTAGCGCAGTGGATACAGCAGGATATCGCGGCGGGCAAAGCACTGTCTGATGCGCCCTTGCCCGACTGGGCGCTGAGCGGTCCGGTATGGGAGGCGCAGGCGGTGCATACGCCGCAAGGTTCATGGAACCCGCGTGCGGGGCGATATGAAGGGCGCAATACGCTGCCGGTGTATGCGCGGCAGGTGGATGCGCCGCGACTGGTAGGCGAGGCACCTGCGCTGGCGCGCACGGTGGTACACGAGGACGAGGGCGTGGTGTGCTGGACGCTGCCCGCGCCACACCCCGCCGATGTGCTGATTGTGTCGTTCAAGACCAAGATGCATACCTTGAGCCCGGCAGTGGTACGCGGGCTGGTGAAGGCGGTGGGCCTTGCCGAGGCCTCGTACGCGGGGCTGGTGATTGCGCAGCAGGGCGAGCCGTTTTCCGCGGGGGCGGATTTGAAGGCGCTGCTGCCGGTATTCGAGCAAGGCGGCGCGGCGGCGGTGGCGCCCATCGAGCGCGAGATGCAGGAGATGGTGCTGCGGCTGCGCTATGCGCAGGTGCCGGTGGTGGCGGGGCTGGCCGGCATGGCACTGGGCGGCGGCTGCGAGCTGTCTGTGCATTGCGCGGCGCGGGTGGCGCATTTTGAAACGTATATCGGGCTGGTTGAAGTGGGCATCGGCCTGGTGCCGGGCGCGGGCGGCTTGACGTACTGCGCCCGGCGGGCGGCTGAATTGCGTGCCCTGGGCGCACCCGAGGCGCCGCTGCTGGCTTTTCTGAAGGGGTTTGCGCTGTCGGTGGCCAGCGCGCGGGTATCGCGCTCTGCGCTGGAGGCGAAGGCGATGGGGTATCTGCTGCCATCCGACCCGGTGGTGATGAACCGGCACGAGGTCGTGTATGTGGCGGCTCGGCTGGCGCGGCAATTGGCCGACAGCAATTGGCGCCCACCCCTGCCGGCGCGCTTTCCCGTGGCGGGGCGCGACGGCATTGCCACACTGAAGGCACAACTGCTGAATATGAAAGTGGGCGGGTTTATTTCGGATCACGACTTCCTGGTGGGCAGCCATGTTGCCCAAGCGATCTGCGGCGGCGATGTCGACCCCGAATCGCTGGTGGACGAGGCATGGATGATGCGGCAGGAGCGCGAAGCGTTTCTGACCTTGCTGGCGCACCCGAAGACGCTGGAGCGTGTGGTCGGGATGTTGAAAACGGGGAAGCCGGTGCGGAATTGAGTTGCCGTGCTGGGGCTGGCAGGCAGGCAGGCTGCCTGGCGTACTGCGTTTACTTATCTACCGAACCTTGGTCCACGATGGTTATTGCGATGCATTCATCAGTATCGAAACGCAGCGGGCGTTGCCCGCGAAAGGATTGAACCATGAGCGCTCTTCAACAGGCATATATCGTCGCCGCCACGCGCAGCCCCATCGGCAAGGCGCCCCGCGGTTTCTTTTCGCATATGCGGCCAGACGACTTGCTGGCCACGGTGATACGCGGCCTGCTGGCACAGGCGCCGGGGCTGGACCCCGCCGCGATCGAAGACGCCATCATCGGCTGCGCCATTCCTGAAGGCCCGCAGGGGCTGAATGTGGCCCGCATGGGGGTGTTGCTGGGCGGCCTGCCCGCGTCGGTGGCGGGCGTGACGGTAAACCGCTTTTGCGCCTCGGGCCTGACGGCGATTGCCATGGCGGCCGATCGCATCCGTGTGGGCGAGGCCGACGTGATTCTCGCCGGGGGCGTGGAGTCAATGAGCCTGGTGCCGACGATGGGCATCAATACCAGCTTCAGTCCTGCTTTGTTCGAGCACGATGAAAACCTGGGCATTGCCTACGGCATGGGGTTGACCGCCGAAGAGGTGGCGCGGCGCTGGAAGGTGTCGCGCGAAGACCAGGATGCCTTCGCCCTGCGCTCGCACCAGCGGGCCCTGGCGGGGCAGCAGGCCGGGGAGTTCTCGGACGAGATCCTGCCCGTGGAGGTGGTGCGGCGCACGCCGAATCTGGCGGCGTCTGATGACGGCGGCGGTTCCAGCGCCGGCGCCGGCGCCGCGCAAAACGCTACTGAACAATCGGCTTCGCGGGATGGCCGCACGACGCGTGCGAGCCGCGCGGCTGGCGCTTCCTCAGGCCATGACGGCTTGGTCACTGAAACCCGCCGCGTTGTAACGCTGGACGAGGGGCCGCGCCCCGATACCAGCCTGGAAGCGCTGGCCAAGTTGCGGCCGGTGTTTGCGGCGCGGGGCAGCGTGACGGCGGGCAATAGTTCGCAGACGTCGGACGGCGCGGGTGCGCTGCTGGTGGTGTCCGAGCGCGCGCTGAAGGCCCACAACCTGACGCCCCTGGCGCGGTTCGTGTCGTTTTCGGTGCGCGGCGTACCGCCCGAGATCATGGGCATCGGCCCCAAAGAAGCCATCCCGGCAGCCCTGAAGCACGCCGGCCTGAAGCTGGACCAAATGGGCTGGATAGAGCTTAACGAAGCGTTCGCCGCCCAATCTCTGGCCGTGATCCGCGACCTGGGCCTGGACCCCGACCGCGTCAACCCCTTGGGTGGCGCCATCGCCCTGGGCCACCCCTTGGGCGCCACCGGCGCCATCCGCGCCGCCACCGTCATCCACGGCATCCGCCGCCGCATGCTCGACTACGGCATGCTGACCATGTGCGTAGGCACCGGCATGGGCGCAGCAGGGATTTTCGAGCGGGTTTAATCGCTACAGTTCGTTGCGCCACGGCCAAGGCGTGGGCCGTGGCGCAATGGCGTATGTGTTTCACCTTGCGTGAGCTGCGCAATAGTCTGCATGATTTCACATGCGTCTTCAATCCCCGCGTTATGCTCCAATGACGAAGCGGCGGCCGCTCTGTGAGCGGGCCGCCGCTTTTTTTGCTGCGTACTTTGGTGACGCTGCCGCGCCTATCAATCCAAGTTGATGTTGGATTCGGCTGCGACTTTCTTCCACTTGGCGATGTCGCTGACGATGACCTTGCGGAATTCGTCGGGGGTGTTTGCAACGACGGTGCCGCCTAGTTGGGCGAGTTTTTCCACCATGGCAGGGTCTTTCAGCGCCTTCACTGACGCATCATGCAGTTTGGCCTGGACATCCACGGGCAGGCCTTTAGGTGCAAGCAAACCGTTCCACGCCTGGGCGTTGTAGTTGGCGATGCCGGCTTCCTTGAAGGTAGGCACGTTGGGCAGTTCGCTGGAGCGCGCTTCGGCCGCGATGGCAATGGGCTTTAGCTGGCCATTGCGGATGAAGGGCAGTTCGGCCGCGATGGGTTCCCAGATCATGGCGACTTCGCCGCTGATCACGTCGGTGAACGCGGGGCCCGCGCCCTTGTATGGAATGTGCAGCACGTTAACACCGGCGATGGACTTGAACAGTTCCATAGCGAGGTTGCCCAGGCCACCCGCACCGGAGGAGGCGTAGGTGTAGGCTTCGGGCTTGGCTTGCAATTCCTTGATCAGGCCGGTCATATCGTCGGCGGGAAAGCTCTTGGTAACGCTCAACACGCCGGGAATGGTCTCGATCAAGGTAATCGGCGTGAAATCCACCACGGGGTCATAGGGTAGCTTTTTGTAAACCGCCGCGTTGGAGCCATGGGTGCTGGACGAGGCCAACAGCAACGTGTAGCCATCGGGCGCGGCATCGGCGACGAAGCGCGTGCCGATAGAGCCGCCGGCGCCAGCCTTGTTCTCGACGATCACGCTCTGGCCCAGCGCTGCGCCGAGGCGGTCGGCGAACAGGCGGCCGATGATGTCGGCCGTACCGCCCGGGGCGAACGGCACAATCATGCGGATGGATTTCTCGGGATAGGCCGCGGCGGCGGAGCCCGGCGCGGCAAGGCTCAGGGCGCCCAGGCAGCCCAGCATCAGCGTGGAAAGGGTTTTGGACAGCATGTGATCTCCTTGGTGGTTGTGCGTCAGTCCTGGATGCTGCGTTGCAGCCACTCGCCGACCAGGCGGGCAATATCGCGGCTGTTGCGGTCGAGCATCATGAAGTGGGAGTTCCCACGAATTCCTTGTTCGGGCAGGTCGATCTGCGACGCTGGCGCGTGCCGCGCCAGACGGGCCCAGAAAACCTGCGCGTCATTGCGATAACCCGTCCAGACGGGGCTCTGCGCGAGGTGGTCGCCCCATATAGCCAGATGTGGCGCGTAGGCGTAGTCGGCAGTTTCTGGCATGCCGGTAGGCTCCAGCGCCACGACGGCGCGAACCTGGGCCGGGCAGGCCTGAGCCACGCGCAGAGCGTAGCCGCCGCCCTGGCTGTGGCCGATGAGAATGCACGGGCCGACCTTGCGCACCAGCGCCTCGTAGGCGTGCTGCTCCATGTCGGCGCGGCCGAGCCAGCGCGGCACAAACTGACTGGCGAACGCGTCGAAAGCGTCCACGGGGAACTGCTGGCCGGCATAAGGTACGCGGGCGCGCGGATCGTCCGCATATTGCTCCGCCGCGCCGATCCGAAACAGTGACCACGCTTCCTGGCGACTGCGGTACACAGGCAGGTCAGTGAGTGTGACGACAGGCATCTTGGCGGGCGGCATCTTGGCACGTGGCGTCCCGGTGGATGGCGTCCCGATGGATGGCATCTCGGTAGGCGGCATGCTCGCGGAAGCGTCGGCCTGCGTGTGGGCAGGCGCCCACACGGCGCCCTGCGGCGGTATCAGCCAGGGCGAGCGGCCGCGTTCGGGGCCATCGGACACCAGCACGTCGAAACCCATCTGCAGAAAATGCCACAGCCAGCCATCGCGGCCGTCGGGGGTCGCCTCCCATTGACTGCCGCACATGCCGCCGCCGTGCCAAAGCAGGATGGGATAGGGATAGCGGGGGTTTGCCAACCGGTATTCCTGCACGTAAAGCTGACCCACGACGTAACTGCCGTTCATGTCTACTTCGCGCGCCTGCGCCGCAGGGATGATCTGCCGTTTTTGCACAGGCAAGCCGCTTAGCGTGAGATCTGTTCCGCCGACGTAAAAGCTTTTGACACTGCGGAGCGTGATGGTTTCCGGGGGCATTTCGAGTAAAGGCGCTGTGATGTCTGTTATCGCTGTAATAGCTGCTGTTGCTGTAATAGCTGCCGCCGCTGTTTTGGCTGTGGCGGCAGTTGCCACTGGGAACCTCATATGGCGGTGATGGCCCTGGTGATTTGCCTCACGATGAACGATTCGCGGGCGAACAAAATGTATCAACATGCTAATGCGTCGATGCGTGGCGACTGTGCTTTTTACACCCTGACTGTGCCAAAATGGCACAATGACAAGCGCGGCGCTTCACCTTTTTCTTCTCTGCCCTCCTGCCCCAACAACCCGGTAATTTTCGCAAGCGCGATACACCCCAACGATCCGGCAGGCCCCAAAGACGCCATGAATCCTCCCAACAACCATCGTCAATCCCCCACAATCATTCACGCTCATCATGCAAGTTAAATGGCTGGACGACTTCGTGGCGTTGGCGAACTCGCCTTCGCTGTTTCACGCCGCGCAGGCGCGCAACGTAACGCACCCGGCGTTCGGGCGACGCATACGAGCACTGGAAGAATGGGCCGGTGTGCCCCTGCTGGATCGAGGGCCACAGGGCGTGGCCCTGAACGCCGCGGGCCGCGCATTTCTGGCATCCGCTACCGAGATACTGGATATCCTGCGCGACACGCGCGCCGCGCTGCACGAACCCGCGCACGAGCGCGTGCGCAAGGTGCACTTTGCCTCGGGCCGCACGCTGTCGCACTCTGTATTGCCGCCGCTGCTTACCCGTGTGCGCAAAGCCATGCCCACTTTCCAGGCCCAGGTCACCACTACCAGCCTTCAATATGGCATCGACATGCTGATGGACGGACGCGCCGATCTTCTGCTGTGCCATGCGCACGAAGCCCTGCCTGAAAAGGTGGACACGCGCGACTACGCCTACCTGCGCGTGGGCCGCGACAAACTAGTGGCCGTGAGCGCCCCGCTGCCAGGCGCTCATCCCCGCTACCGCGTGCCACGCGGCGCCCACGACGCCGCCGTGCCCTTCCTGGACTTCGCCCCCGTCATGTCACTGGGACGCATCCTGCGCAGCCGCCTGCACGCCATCTGCCCCAGCGAGCGGCTCGACGCAGTGTACGAATCAGACTTGGCCGAAGCCATCCACGCCATGGCCCGCGAAGGCGCCGGCCTGGCCTGGCTACCGCTATCGCTGGTGCGAGGCGATCTCGAAAATGGCACGCTCGTACGCGCCGATACTGCGTCATCCGACATCGACATGGAAATCCGCCTGTATCGCGCGCGCCGCAACCCCAAGACGATAGTGCGAGTGATTTGGGAGGTGCTGGGGTAGATGCTGTTGCCGCCCCATTCGCCCTTGCGGGCGAGCCGGTATTACACCGACGCTAGCGACTACATATCGCACTTGCCATTGGCGACCGTACGGCAAGGTATCAACCTGGCGGCAAATATCTTCCGCAATAGGCAACGCGGCAGGCATTGCGTAATGATGTAAAAAAACCCCCTGCTTGTGAAGGCAGGGGGTAAAGGTTTCGACAGGTAATTCGGCGCGCTGGGGCGCCCTGTCTTGTTGCTTGTTTGCTTACTTGAACGTAGTGATCTTGTCGCTCTTGAGCATGTCGGGGCCGACGTTTTTGTCGATCCAGGCCAGCGAGTTTTCACCTACGGGCGGCGTGATGAGTTCGGCGGGGATGATGGCCATTTTCTCGAGCACGCGGAATTTATACTTGTCACTGGCCTTGGTGATGCCGAACAGTTGCGCTTCCAGTGCCTGGCCATCTTTGCGGGTGAGCGAGATTTCCCGCCCGAAGCCCTTGAAGGTGATGTCGTGCATGGCCGCTGCGACTTGCTCTGTGCTGGGCCAGTTGCCGCCATTTTCCTTGATTGCTTTTTCGTAGCCCGCTTTCAGGCCGTATAGCGCCTGCGTCATGTGATAAACCGGATAGATGGGATAGGCGCCGGTCTTATCGTGGAATTTCTTGACAAAGGCCTGATGCGCGGCATCGTTGGCGGTTTCGGGATGCAGGAAGTAGTGGTCGCCGCGCGCGCCGACGATCACCCCTTCAGGCAGGGTATTGCCAAGGCGCTCGAACGAGCTTTCGGCCAGCGGCAGCACGAAGGTGGAGTTCTTGAACAGGTTGCGCTGCGCGGCCTGGCGCACGAAGTTGTCCAGATCACCCCCCCAAGAGGTGGACAGGATCACATCGGGGCGCAAGGCCTGAAGGCGACTGATCTCGGTCGAAAAATCCGCGGCACCAAATTTGGGGAACATCTCGGCGACCACCTTCACATCCGGCTTGAACTTCTTGAGCGCGGCCAGGAAGATCTCGCGTGAGTCGCGGCCCCAGGCATAGTCTTGGTTGACGATGGCCAACGTCTTGAAATCGGGCTTTTGCTTCATCAAGTAAAGCACGGCAGCCATCATTTCGGTTGTGGCATTGGCGCCGGTGCGCACCGCATACTTCAATTCTTTCTGCTCCAGAACTTTCTCGGTACCACAGTCCCACAACACGGTAAGCTGCTTGAGATCCTCGGCGACGGGGGCCACGATGTTGCAGTGGCCGCTGGAAATCGCGGAAAGCATCACATCGGTGCCACCCTCTGACAGGCGCCGATATTCGGACAGCAGTTTTTCACCGCCGCCACCTTCATCGATATAGGTATGGCTGATCTTGACGCCCCCAATGCCACCCTTGGCGTTCAGGTCGGCAATCAGGATATCCGCCGCATCGCGCGCAGGTACGCCGAATACAGAGGCCGAACCCGACAGGTATGTCGAGATGCCGAGCTTGAGTTCCTGCGGTTTCTCGGCCGCATTGGCGGTGCCACTGCCGAGTAGAGCAGCGATGGTCAGTGAAAGTGTGGCGAGTTTTTTGTTCAACATGTGGTGTCTCCCCTCTCCGTGGTAAACGGTGAAAAATAAGCGGTCCACTTCTGGACAGGGCATGTGCCACTGATTACAACGGGCGGCGCCCTGAAGCCTGGTCTTGCCAATAAATGCTTTATCAATCAAACACAATCGCGTCGCGCAGGCTGCTGCCCGACGCAAGGTGATCAAAGCCTTCGTTCACCTGATCGAGCGTGAACGACTGACCCAGCATTTTGTCGACCGGCAGGCGGCCGAGTTTGTAAAGCCCGATGTAGCGGTTGATATCAATGGCCGGAACACCCGAGCCCAAGTAGCTGCCGCGAATCTCGCGCTCTTCGCCCACCATTTGTGCCAGCGGCAGCGTGAAGCCCATCTTATGATTAGGCAAGCCCGACGTGATGGTTGAGCCGCCTCGGTCTGTCAGTGTGTAGGCAGTGGTGAAGGCAGGCACGGCACCGGCCATGTCAAAGCCGTAGTCCACGCGCCCCCCGGCCGCGTCGACCAGCGCCGCGTCGCTTTCGACATTGCGCGGGTTGATGACATGCGTGGCGCCCAGCTCGCGCGCTAGCGCAAGCTTCTCGTTGCTGAGGTCCACTGCCACTACGCGGCGCGCACCCGCCGCCACGGCGGCAATCAAGGCGCTAAGGCCGACACCGCCCAAGCCGACGATGGCCGCAGTATCGCCCGCCTTGATGCGCGCGCGGTTGAGCACTGCGCCGGCGCCCGTAAGCACGGCGCAACCGAACAGCGCCGCCTCGCGGTGCGTGAGACCGGTTTCAACTTTGACACAAGAGCACCGCGACACCACGGCATACTCGGCAAAACACGAAACGCCGGTATGGTGATTGAGATAACCGCTGCCATCGTGCAGGCGGCGCTCACCGCCCAGCAGCGTGCCCTTGGTATTGGCGGCCGCGCCGGGCTCGCATAGTGCCGGGCGCCCGCGCATACAGGGCGCGCAGCAGCCGCAGCTGGGCACAAACACCATGATGACATGGTCGCCCGGTTTCAGATCGGTGATACCTGCGCCCACTTCCACTACCTCTGCCGAGGATTCATGTCCCAATACCATGGGCATGACGCGCGGCCGGTCGCCGTTGATGACGGATAAGTCTGAATGGCAGAGCCCGGCCGCCTTTATCTTGACCAGTACCTCGCCAAACGCTGGTGGATCAAGCTCGACCTCGGTGATATCCAACGGACGGCTTTTGGCGTAAGGAGCGGGTAGACCCATTTCCCTGATTACGGCGGCCCTGATTTTCATGTTGAAACCTCCAGTCGTATTCATGTAGTGGCGGCATATTCATGCGTACGGACGCTCCAGTGCAGCGCATATGCGCATGCCTGCGGGCACCGCACGCCCACACCCTGCGTTTTACACTGTTCGCCCGCCGTCTACCGGAAATTCCACACCATTGATGAAGTTGGCGGCATCGCTGGCCAGGTACAGCGCAGCGGCGGCCACGTCGTCCGGCATGCAGAAGCGGCCCATGGGGATAGTGGACACAAACTTGGCACGATTCTCAGGCGTGTCGGGCAAGCCCATGAAGAGTTCGAACATGCCTGTAATACCCATCACCGGGCAGATGGCATTGACACGGATGTTTTCAGGCCCGAGCTCGACGGCCATGGACTTGGACAACACATTGACCGCGCCCTTGGACGCGTTGTACCAGCTCAGCCCCGGCCGGGGGCGAATGCCCGCAGTGGACCCGATGTTAAGGATCACGCCCTTGCCCTGCTTACGCATGACGGGCACCACGGCCTGCGCCATGTGGTAAATGGACTTGACGTTGATAGTGAATATGCGGTCAAACATCTCTTCGTCCACATCCAGCATGGGCTGGTTCTTGTGCGTAATGGCGGCATTGTTGACGACAATATCTACGGCACCGAACTGCTCCAGGGTAGATGCAACCAGCGCATCAATGTCGGCGCGCTTGCCCACATCTGTGTGCATCATCAACGCATCGCTGCCAATTTCCGCTGCGACGCGGCGGGCCGCGTCAGCATTAATGTCAGCGATAACGACCTTGGCACCTTCCTTGGCATACAGCTTGGCAATGCCTTCGCCAAACCCGCTGCCGCTGCCTGTGACGATTGCTACTTTGCCTGCTAATTGACTCATCTCTGCCTCCGCTGATTATTCGCCGTGAAAGTGCACAATGGTTTTGATAGTGCTCATTTCTTCCAGAGCGATGAAGCCTTTTTCGCGGCCGTGGCCGCTGCGCTTGACGCCGCCAAATGGCAGCTCCACGCCACCGCCCGCGCCAAAGCCATTAATGTAAATCTGGCCCGCTTGCATGCCCTTGGCCACGCGCTGCTGCCTGTTGCCATTGGCGGACCAAACCGCGCCCATCAGGCCGTACGCCGTAGCATTGGACAGGCGGATCGCTTCTTCTTCATCATCGAAAGGCACGGCCACCAGCACGGGCCCAAAGATTTCTTCGGTGAGCAGGCAGCTACTGTGGTCCGGCGCCCGGAACAGCGTCGGCGTCACGAAATAGCCGCCTTCAGGCACGCCGTCGGCAATCGCGCCCTGTGCAATGATCTCCAGACCGTCTTTCCTACCTTGATCGATGTAGCGGTTTACACGGTCGAACTGCGATTTATTGACGAGCGGGCCGCACATCAGATCCATGTCGGGCGTGCCCGCGCGCGCCTTGGAAAACTCGACAGCGAGCGCGTCCATGAAAGCGTCGAAGATCGATCGCTGTACCAGCAGACGACTGCCAGCAGTGCAGGTTTGCCCCGTGTTGTAGACGATGCCCTTGACAATGGCGGGCACTGCGCGCGAAATATCAGCGTCGTCGAACACGATATGAGCCGACTTACCACCCAGCTCGAGTGTACATTTCACGGCATTTACCGCCGCAGCCTGCTGGATCAGCACGCCGACTTCGTTCGAGCCAGTAAACGAGATAAAGTTGATGTCGGGGTGCTTGGACAACGCCGCACCAGCCTCTTCACCCAGGCCAGTCACTATGTTCAGCGCACCAGCGGGAAAGCCCACTTCCTGCGCCAGCTCGGCCACGCGCAACACTGACAGGCAAGCATCTTCAGCGGGCTTGACGACCACGGCATTACCCATGGCCAGCGCCGGCGCCGCGCTGCGGCCAAACATCTGGGCCGGGTAGTTCCAGGGGATGATGTGCGCCGTCACGCCCAGTGGCTCGCGCACGACCTGCACAGCGTAGCCATTGAGAAAAGGCAGTGTCTGGCCGTGCACCTTGTCGGCGCCGCCGCCGTAGAACTCGAAATAACGCGCCAGCACCGCGACGTCAGCGCGCGCCGTGGAAATCGGTTTGCCGGTATCGCGTGCTTCAAGCTGGGCCAGTTCTTCGAGGTTATCGAGAATCCGCTGGCTGAGTTTCTGCATAAGACGGCCTCGCTCAAACGCAGCAAGCTTGCCCCAGGCGCCACTCAGGGCGGCGCGCGCCGCCTTCACGGCGCGGTCAACGTCTGCCGCGCGGCCACGCGGGATGGTGGCAAACACCTTCCCATCCACAGGCGAAAGTACATCCAGCGTCGCGCCATCGAGCGCGCCGGTTTTCTGGCCATCGATAATCATCTGCGTCATTGCTCAGCCTCTTGGGTAGTCGTCAGGCATTCCATGGCGCCGCGTTCGATCATCCACGTCTGGTCAGGGATATCACCCAACAGTTTGATATTTGATTCAGTGACGATCACGCACAGGTCTGGCTGCACGGCCTTCAGGCGCGCGAGCGACTCGGTGTAATCATGCGCCAGCTTGGGCGCCAGGCCCTGGTAGGGTTCATCCAGCAGCAGCGCGCGTGTGCCCACCATCAGCGCCCGGCCCAGCGCCACCATCTTGCCCTGTCCGCCCGATAGCCCTGCGCCCGAACGGCGCAGCATGGACTCGAGTTGCGGCACAACTTGCAGCACACGCTGCAGGCGAGCGTCGGTGTCGGCACGCGCGAGCTTTTGCGTGTCACAGGGCAGGCGCAGGTTTTCCTCCACCGTCATTGTGGGGAAGATAACCCGGCCCTCCGGTGAATAACCGATCTGGTGGGCGGCACGGGCATGGCCAGGCAGGCGGGTGAGCTCGATATCGTCAAGAAACACCTGCCCCGACTGCACGGGAATCAGGCCCATGATGGCGCGCAGCAGCGTCGTTTTGCCCGCGCCGTTGCGGCCGACGATACCAATGGTGCTCGCGCGTTCAAATGTTGCAGTGACGTTGCGCAAAATACGGTTACCCGCGAGGTCAACATTGAGTTGGCTGATCTTGAGCATGGGTCAGGTTCCGAGTACTTCGCTTTTGATGCGGGGGTTATTTAATACGTCGGCGGGCGCGCCGTCTGCCACCACAGCGCCCGAGATCCATGCAGCAACCCGTGTCGCGTATTTGGCGACGATGTCCACATCGTGCTCTACAAACCAACTGGTTACCTTGCGCTGATCGAGCGCGTTCATCACCGTTTGCATGAGGCCGTGCTTGTCTTCGGAAGCAACGCCGCTGGTAGGCTCGTCCATGATGATGAGCTTGGGCCGCAGCGCAAGCGCCATCGCGACGTCAAGCAGTTTGCGCTTGCCTTCGGGCAGTTCAACGGACAGCACATCAGCGTCATGTGCAAGGCCGACAAGGTCGAGGGTTTCATCCACTTCGCGCCCGTCAACTGTACTGGACAGCGAACGAAACCAGCTGAGGTCTTTGTTTTGGCGCGCCGCCGCGATCTGTATGCACTCCCGCACAGTATGCTCGGTGAAAAGCTGAGGCAACTGGAATGATCGGCCCACACCCAGACGCACGATCTTGCGCGGCGTCATGGCTGTAATATCGACGCCGTCGAAGTAAACCTTGCCTGAGGCGGGCTTGAGATAGCCTGTGCAGATGTTGATGAATGTCGTTTTGCCGGCTCCGTTCTGACCGATTACCGCCAGCCTTTCGCCACTGTGCAGCTCGAAATTGATATGGTCCGCGGCGATAACGCCGCCGAACGCCAGATACAGGTCTGTTGTCTTGATGAGTGGTTGCATATCATGCACCTATGCATTCACACGCTGGGCAACCTTACCGGCAAACCCTTTGGGTGTTTTTTTCACACGCCGGCTGATTTCGCCGACAAACCCCATGGGAAACATGAAAATCACAATCACCAACGTAGCGCCCAGCACAAACTGCCACAGCCCCGGGAAATACGCCGCCGACAGGAGCTTAACGGCCTCAAACGCGATGGCCCCGAGGAAGGCGCCCGCCGCATTGCCCGCGCCGCCCAGGATCGTGATGAACACGTACTCTCCCGAGCGCAGCCACGCGCCAATCTCTGGCGTGACCAAACCCTGCATCAGCGCAAGAATGGCGCCCGACAAGCCGACTACAAAAGCGGACAGCAAATAGCCCTTCCACATGACGTGATGTGCGGAAAAGCCCAAGTACTCGAGACGGGTTTCATTGGTTTTGATGGCCGCCAGCGCTTCTCCGCTACCCGACTTGAAATAGCGCTGCACCCATACCGCAAGCAACAGGCACAGTAGCAGCGTGAACACAAGAAGCGCCTGTTCAAAACCGCCGCGGTCGAGCTCCATGCCGACAAAGGTAGGGCGCACGACACGGATGCCATCGGTGCCACCGGTGATTTCGTAAAGCTTGCCGAGCAGCGCGAACAGCACCATGCTGAGCGCCAGATTGAGCATACCGAAAAAAATACTGCGGTAGCGCACGATGAAAATGCCGATGACAGCGCTGGCAGCCAGGCTGGCAAGCGTGCCCGCTGCGATTAATACGACGGCATCCAGGCCAGGATAGGCGCGGGCCAGAAACGCCACGGTATAGGCGGAGATACACGCATACATGGCATGGCCGAACGATACTTGCCCCGCGCGCACCATGACGGATACACCCAGCGCCGCAATTGCATATGTCAGACCAATGACAATGGGAGTGATCGTCCAGGGCAGTAACAGACCCGACGCAAGAGCCGCCAACGCGGCAGCTATGCTGAGTACCGGAATAAGCATCAGATCGTCCTCGCCTGCGCTACCGTGAATAAGCCATGCGGTCGCACGATCAGCACTGCAACCATGATGATGTACGGTACGGCCACTTCGAATTCAGGCGCCATATATACGGCGATGGCACGGACGATGCCGATGAGCAGCGAGGCGACCAATGCCCCGCTGACCTGGCCCAGACCCGCCGTGGCGACCACGGCAAACGACAGCACAATCATGTCTGTGCCCGCCCCGGGTACGAGCGATGTGGTGGGGGCAGCCATGGCGCCGCCCATAACACCCAGCACAGCGCCGATTACAAAGGTGACAAAGCCAATTTTGCGGGCGTTGATGCCCAGCGCTGTAGCGATTTCACGGTTGTGCGTGACAGCGACGGTCTGTTTGCCCAGCCGGGTGCGCTTGAGAAAGTATTCAAGCAGCATATACGCGATGAGTGCCGTGAGCGGTACGATGACCAGTTGGTAAGTGGTGTAGGTGATATTGCCCAGTTCGATGTTGCCGAGTCGGCTCACAACCTCGCTTGCGCTATACGGCTGCGCGCCCCAAATCAGGCGCTGGATGTCTTCAAGCATGAGAAAGCCGCCAAAGGTGATAAGCAGCTTGAGGGTAGGATCGTAGCCATGCGCGCGGCGGATGAGGACGATCTCCATCAACCCGCCCAGCACCACGCCAACCACCAACGCCGTGGCAAATAGCGTCAACAGCGGCAGCACGGCGGATTCTGTGGTGGGCGCCAACATCATCACAAAGGTGGATGCCGCATAGCCACCGAAGGCATAAAAGGCGCCGTGCGCTACATTGAGTATGCCCATGACGCCGAAGATGAGCGTCAGGCCCATGGATACCAGGAACAATAGGCTGGCGTAGGCAATGCCATCGATCAACGCCAGTGGCAGTATGTCGAAAAACAAGGTGTCTCCCCCCATGATGCGTGCCTTGTGAGCACGTCGTCGTGTGCGGGTGTGCGGGTACCGCCCGGCCATGCATGTGCGGTATGCCACGCCCCCGCGGAGAGTGGCTGCGTTATTGTTGTTGCGCTGCCTCCTCTCGCTCAACGCAGTGTAGAGGGATCAATCCACGCCCGGTATTTCTCTTTTTGAAAGGCGGGGTTTTTGGCCTGTTTACGCTAGGGATAACACGGAGAAGGCCTTGAAGTGCGCGAGGACGGCGTCTGGCGGCAAACCATTGTTATTCATTATGTGGCGCTTTGAAGGACAAGGCAAGGCGCCGCGCCACTGCATGCGGTGGCGCGGCAATGGTCGGTCAGCGCTGCGCTGTGCCCGCCAGCTGCTGCACCCAATAAGCCGTTGAAGCATCGTGCCCCGGATCGGCGGGAACTGCGCCGGCCAGCTCATTGGCGATACCCGTGGCCAGCACTTTGCCAAATTCAACCCCCCACTGATCGAAAGGGTTGATGCCCCAGATCAAGCCTTGCACAAAGACCTTGTGCTCATAAAGGGCCAACAGCGCACCGAGGGCGTAGGGGGACAGACGGGGCAACATAATGAGGTTGGAGGGGCGGCCGCCCGCGTGCACCTTGTGATGGGCGAGCCATTGAGCGCGATCTTGCGGCATGCCGGCGTCCAGGCATTCGCGCAGCGCGTTGTCGTACGATTTGCCCTTGAGCAGCGCCTCGCGCTGGGCCAGGCAGTTGGCCAAGAGGATGCGATGGTGTTCGGCCCAACCGTGATCCGCGTGACGGCATACGATGAAATCGACGGGCGCGCCGTCGCTGCCCTGGTGCAGCCACTGGAAGAAGGTGTGTTGCGCGTCGGTGCCTGGCATGCCCCACACGGCGGGGCCGGTTGGCACCTCTACCCGACCGCCAGCCAGGTTTGCGGACTTGCCCAGCGATTCCATTTCGAGTTGCTGGATATAGGGCACCAAATCTGCAAGGCGGAAGTCGTAGGGGGCGATGTTGAGCGAGCCATAGCCCAGCACGCTGCGGTTCACGATACCCGAAATGGCCATCTGCACCGGGGCGTTGTCGTCGATATCGGCCTGTGCGAAGTGCGCGTCCATGGCGGCAGCGCCGGCCTGCATGCCGGCGATGACGTCCATATCGCACGCCAGGCCGGTGGTGAGGCTGACGGCCGACCACAACGAGAAGCGGCCGCCGACCCAATCCCACAACTTGAAGACCTGGGCGCTGGGCACACCCCATTTTTCGGCCACATCGGGCCGCGCGGTGATGGCCACGATGTGGTCATGGGGATTCTGGATACCTGCTGCGCGCAGCCACTCCAGCGCGCGTTCGCCGTTCTTGAGCGTTTCGGTGGTGGTGAAGGATTTGGACGCCATGACGATAAGGGTGTCGTGCGGATCGAACCCCGCCAACCCGCCCTGCATGGCGTGGCCGTCGATATTGGCAACGAAATGGGCTGTGCGCCAGGCGCGGGCATAGCCGAAGGCATTGACGGCCAGCCGCACACCCCAATCACTGCCGCCGATGCCAATGTGGACGATGCTGCGCCAGCGGCGCTCGGAATCTGCCTGGCGCACGAATTCGGTGAGACGTTGGCGCTCGGTCGTTACCTCTTCGTCGGGGTCCGGCTCGCGCAGGCTGGTATGCCAGGCGGCACGCCCTTCGGTGATATTGACGATGCCGCCGTCCAGCAATTGCGCCCGCACGGCCTCGAATTTGCGCACCTCGAGCAGCGCGCGCGCTGCCTGCGCCAGTTCGGGCGAATAGCCCTGGCCGCTGATGTCCACATCCAGCCCGGCCGCGCTCAGCACGCGCAAGCGGCCGGTATGGATAGGCGAATTGGCAGCGGCGCGCTCAAACGCGGCCCATTGCGGCAATGTGTGCAGCGGCTGAAAGTTCTCGAGCTGGCTGGTGAGCGAATCGCTGTTCAATGCATACCCCTGGGTGTCTGTCTTGCTGTTGTTTTCGGCATTGTAATGCCAGCAAATTAGAGGCCCAGAGAGAAAGAGACGGTACGACGCAGGCGCCGTACAGATGGCGAGCAGCCCCTGACGCGGGTATTGGGTGTTGGGTGCGGGGTGTAGCGGCTACAGCGCCGCAATCACCAAGCGGCCGGCAACCGCTGCAACAGCGTGCCTGCCAACTGATGATTGCAGGCCATGTCTTAGCGGCGGCGGGTCGCTGGACCGGGGGCGCGGCCTGCAATGTGACGGAAGGTGATGCGGCCTTTGGTCAAGTCGTAGGGCGACATCTCGAGCGAAACTTTGTCGCCGGCGAGGATACGGATATGGTGCTTGCGCATTTTGCCGCCGGTGTAGGCGACGATAGGGTGGCCGTTGTCCAGGGTGACGCGGAAGCGGGAATCGGGCAGCACTTCGGTAACGAGACCACCCATTTCGATGAGTTCTTCTTTAGCCATAATTTCTCCTGTAAAAATGCCAATAGCGGTGCGCGGCCACGGCACGCAATGTGCCATTGCCACAGGCTGGCCCTTGCAGGTGCAAGGGCCGCCACCGCGCGATGCGGGGTAGTAGAATGCTGTGCGGCGCTTGCAATGAAGCGCCACATGCTGCGCTCGCGCCAGGCGCGAACGTGTAAGGGAAATGCGAAGCAGCGCGCAAGACCTGCTGGTTTACCGTGCGACGAAGCGGAAAGGCGCGTGGCGGTACTGCGGTACGCGGTTGACAAGCCTGAGAGCCTTGCGGCCGACCGTGATGGCTTGGTGTCGAGGGAACCTTGTGGAGGCTACTTTTTGCTTGCGGGGCAAGCAGTTAGAAGCGCTATGTTACCACGCAACCGGTTTCAAGGCCAGCCCTGAGTGCCCCATCTTCAACACCCGCGTGGAAGTCCGTGCCTGAACCCGTGCCTGCGCCTGAACCCGTGCCTGCGCCTGAACCCGTGCCTGCGCCTGAACCCGTGCCTGCGCCTGAACCCGTGCCTGCGCCTGAACCCGTGCCTGCGCCTGAACCCGTGCCTGCGCCTGTGCTGTAACCGTGGCAGATGTCGATGCCGGTAGCTGTGGCGGTGCGCCCATCGAAGTCATCCGCCAGTACATCGAACAGCAGCGGACGCCGCATTAGCTGCGTGTAGGACGCCTACGGCGTCCGCGCTATCCTTCCCCGCCCTGAAGGGGGAGGTTTGCCGCGCATCTGATCAAATCAAAAGTTGATGCCCAGCCATTCCTTCACCTGTGCATGCAAGTCACCGCGGAACTCGTCCGGGGAGCCAGAGGCGGTGATTTCGCCCAGGCTAAGGACGTAGACGTGGTCGGCCATGCCGACTACGCGGCGCACGTTGTGGTCGACGAGCAGGATACCCATGCCGTCTTCGGCGAACTGGCGGATCCATTGGAAGATTTCCCCGGCAACCTTGGGCGCGAGGCCGATGCTGGGCTCGTCGATCAAGCAGACGCGCGGCCGCATCATGTAGGCTTTGGCGAATTCCAGGGATTTCTGTTGCCCGCCCGATAGGTCGCCGGCCTGGGCGTTCAGTTTCTCGCGCAGCATGGGGAAGCGCTGCAGGGTGTCGTCAAAGCGCTGCTCAAGCACCTTGCCGAAGGTTTTGCTGCGGCCTTCGAGGGCCAGACGCAAGTTGTCGCGCACGCTCATGAAGGGAAACAGGCTGGACTCCTGCGGGATGTACCAGAGGCCTTCGTCAATGAGGGTGTGCGGGGCGCGGCCGGTAATGGGCTTGCCATTCAGGCGCACGGCGCCTGCCTTGGGGGTGAGGAAGCCGTAGATTGTTTTGAACAAGGTGGATTTACCGGCGCCGTTCAAGCCGATGAGGCCGGCAATGGCGCCGGCGTGCACGGCCAGCGATACGTTGCGCAGCACGTCGATGTCGCCCATATAGCCTGAGGTGACATTTTCCATTTCTAGCACTGTTTCGGGCATTCCACGTTTCCTGTGCGACTGATGTTTATTGTCCAGAACTGATGTTTATTGTCCCGTTGAAGCACCTTGGCGGGTTGCACGTTTGCTGCATTTTTCAAGCCATCGCCCGCGCCTGCGTCCGCATAGGGCTTTGCACTCACCCCGTCAAGGAATGCTCCGCCGCCTCGCCCACAGGTGTTTCGCCAAGGTAAGCTTCGATCACGGCGGTGGACTGCAGCACGTCGTGCGTGGGGCCTTCGGCCAGCACTTTGCCCGCATTCATGCACACCGAGCGCGGACACAGGTCGACAATCACCGGCATGTCGTGGCTTACCAGTACAAAGGTCTGCCCCGCCTCGTTGCGGCGGCGGATGAATGCGGACATGATGTCCTTCATCACCGGGTGCACGGCAGCGAAAGGCTCGTCCAGCAAGGCGATGCGGGGCGGCACCATAAAGCAGGCGCCAAACTCCAGCAGCTTGCGCTGCCCCCCCGACAACTGCCCGGCGTCCAAATACATCACGTGTTCCAGTTTCAGCTCGGCCAAAAGCGCGTCGGCACGATCGTATGACTGTGTCTGAGACAAGCCCTGCGCCAAGCCGCACACCACCAGATTGTCGAAGGCGCTCATGCGGTTGAAGACGCGCGTCATCTGGAACATGCGCTGTACGCCCAGGCGCGCGAGCTGGGTGGGGTTCTTGCCCAATACGTCTACGCCATCGAGGCGGATGGCGCCGCGATCGGCCGACAAGTGGCCCGACAGCATATTGAGCAGCGTGGTTTTGCCCGAGCCATTGGGCCCGATCAGGCCGAGCAGTTCGCTGTCATGCACTTCCATGCTCACGCCGTCAACGGCGCGCAAGCCGCCGAAGCTGCGGGCGAGGCCTTCTACCACCATCAGCGTCATGATGCCTCCTTGCGGGTGATGGGCGTGCCGCCGCCGGCGGCAGGTTTACCGGAGCAGAGGCGCCGCACCAGGCCCCACAGGCCTTCGCGGAAGAAGCGCGCAAAGATGATGACCAGCAGTGCGAACACAATCATCTGTATGCCGCCCACATCGCGCAGCAATTCGGACAGCACGTACACCAGCAACGCACCAATGAGCGGGCCCACCAAGGTATTCATACCACCGATGACGACCATGGCAATGACCAGGCCGGTTTGCGCGATCAGGCCCAGCTCGGGGCTGACGAGGCGCGCGAAGGTGCCGTACAAGCCACCTGCAAAGCCACAGATGGCGCAG
Organism: Pusillimonas sp. TS35; assembly: GCF_009857885.1. Classification (GTDB taxonomy): domain Bacteria; phylum Pseudomonadota; class Gammaproteobacteria; order Burkholderiales; family Burkholderiaceae_B; genus Allopusillimonas; species Allopusillimonas lactea. Next base: position 31,331 of record NZ_WWER01000002.1, read on the forward strand.
CTCATGAAGAAACAGATCGTCTTGCACCGCACAGTGTCGATGCCGCGGCTGGCGGCGCCGATCTCATCGTCGCGTATGGCCTGCAGAAAGCGACCCAACGGCATGCGCAAAGTAATGTAGATGACACCGGTGACCAGCGCCAACGCGGCCACGAAGATGTAGTAATAGGCCACCCGGCCGTCCACAATGGCCGGCACGTTGAGCCCCTGGTCGCCACGCGTGAAATCGATTGAGTTGTAGATGACCAGCCGCAGGATCTCGGCGAAAGACAGTGTGGTAAGCGCCAGGTAGGCGCCGCTCAGGCGCAGCACAATGCGGCCCAGCACCAGCCCGATGACGCCGGGGATGATGATGGCCATCGGCAGGCCTATCCACAGCGGCACCTGGTAATGGTGGGCCAGCAGGCCGGTGCTGTAGCCGCCCAGCATGGCAAAGGCCGCCGGCGCCAGGGAGAACTGCCCGGCGTAGCCCGCCAGCAGGTTCCAGCCCGACGACAGCATCGCAAAGTACATGCTCACGATCAGCACGCCCAGCCAGTATTGCGACTGCACCACGACCGGCAACACCGCCAGTACGGCAAGCACGATCAGGCTGAGCACGAATTCGCCGCGCAGTTTGCGGGCGTGAAGATTGGGGTGGGTATGGCTTCGCATATGTGCTTACACCTCGCGCGCGCGTTCGCCGAAAATGCCTTGGGGGCGGAACAACAAAATCACAATCAGCAGCACCAGGCCGTAGGTGTCGCGGTAGTCGTACGAGATATACACCGCGCCAAAGCTCTCCAGCACACCCAGCAGCAGGGCCGCGATGATGCTGCCCGGTACAGACCCCATGCCACCGATGACGACGATGACATACGACTTGATGGCGGGGAAAATGCCGACATCGGGCGCGGGGTTGATGACGGGCGCGAGCAGTGCGCCCGCCAGCGCGGCCAATACGCCCGACACCATGAAAACAATGCTGCTGGCGCGCGCCGTATCGATGCCCGCAATCGAAGCCCCCAGGCGGTTCTGCGCCACGGCCTGTATCTGTCGCCCCCACAAAGAACGCTTCAGGAACAGCGCCAACCCTATCATCAGCACGATGGCCAGCCCCGCCGTCACCAGCTTTTGCCCGCTCATCATGAAAGGGCCGAGGCTGATGCGCGTGGCGTCCCAGAGTGCGGGGCCGCGCATGGGATAGGGGCCGATAACTTTGTCGAACAAGTTGATGAGCAGCAGCGACAAGCCAAACGTGACGACGACCGCGTATTCGTCTTTCATCAGGCCCCACGATCCATACCCGGCATAGAGCGGACGCATCAGCAGACGTTCAGTGGCCCATCCCGTCATGGCGCCCGCAAAGGCCGCCAGCGGTAGCGCCAGCCAGGGCGGGACACCCAGGCCCAGCGCGATCAGCGTGTAGGTATACGCGCCGATCATATAGAACTCGCCGTGGGCGAAGTTGACGATCTTGAGGATCCCGAAAATCATGGCCAGACCGACGGCCATGAGGGCGTAGTACAGGCCGATGATCAGGCCGTTGACGAACAGGTCCAGCGCAAGCACTATGCGGTCTCCCGTTTGCGTGGCACCGGGGCCTTATGCCCCAGCACTTCGTTTGCCCCGATGTGTTCCGCGGCGGGCGCTGATCGCGGCGGGACGTCGCCGCGATCGATGCACATCAGCTCTCTGGGCAGTGCCGCCAGCCTTCCGGCGAGCCTGCCGCAACGCCAAGGTAGCCGCACCGCCAGCCGCCTTGCCGCCCTGCCGCTTACCGCTATTTGGCGGGTTTCACGAGCCGGTCCGCATGTAGCGGCTCGCCGCTCACCTGGATCAGCGTGGTCTTGCTCAGCGGCTGGTCGATCTCGGTAAGCTGGTAGGTGACGTAGGGGATGTCTACCCACTGCTGGTATTTGTAGCCCGGCTCTTGCGAGAACTTGAACGTGCCGCGCACACCCGTGTAGTCCATAGCCTTGAGCGCATCGATGATGGCGGCGCTGTCGGTGGACTTGGCCTGCTCGATCGCTTTGGCAAGCTGCAGCACAGAATCCGCAGCCTGGAAGATCAGGCGATTGGGCTCGCGCTTGTATTGCGCTTCATAGGCCTTGGTTACTTTCTGGCCCATTTCGGGCATGGGCATTTTGGGGTGGTACAAGCCGAAAGCCAGCATGTACTTACCCGCTTCTTTTACGTTCTGCCAGAAGTCCGGGTAATCGGCGATGCCGGCGCCATCGTAGAACCACGTCTTGGCGCTGGGCGCCACGCCCTGTTCGTACAACTGGTTCATCAGGATGTACGCGGCGGGCGGCAGCATGATGTTCACCACCATGTCGGGTGGGTTGGCACGCAGCGGCAGCACGGCGGGGGTAAAGTCCTTGCCGGCACGGTCCAGCGCCTCATACTTGTATTTGACGCCCGGCGCCTTTTCTTTGAGCAGCTCGCCCAGCAGCTTGGCCTGGCCAATGCCGTAGTCGGTGTTTTCAGCAAACGCCACCACGTTCTTGACGCCCATGGCGGCAATGGTTTCCGCCATGGCGGTGGAAACGCGGGTATTGTAGTTGCCGGGGTTGAAGACTTCCGCGTAGCCTTTCTTGCGAATATCGTCGGACCAGCAGTTGGTGTTGAGATACGGGATCTTGTAGCGATGCGCCACTTCGATCTCGGCCAGGCAGACCGAGCTCTGGTGGCCGCCAGTGACGGCCACCACCTTGTCGCGCGAGATCAGTTTTTCAACTGCGGCGCGGCCTTTTTCGGGGATGCCCTGGTTGTCTTCATACACGATCTTGAGCGGGCGACCCAGCACGCCGCCGTCATCATTGATCATCTTGGTGATGATCTCGACGCCGTCTTTCACCTGCGTACCCTGCACCACCGAGCCCGGGGGCGATTGCGCGATGCTGACGCCGATGACGATAGGCTCAGCGGCCTGCGCTGGCGCCGCAGCCATGCCCATCAGGGCGGCCGCAGCAGCCAATGCTGTATAGAACTTGTTGTGGATATGCATTGTCATCCTCCTTTGTGTACCCCGGTTTTTATGCCGCCGCCGCGCGAGGTGCGGTGGCATGGGTTTTTCTGCGCTGCACTCGCCCTAACGGCGCTATGTGCGCATTGCCAATAGCTTCTCCGCCCGCGCCGCGGTTTCCAGCACTGTCCAGTCCTGTCCTGGCAAGGCAGCGAACTGCATGCCGATGGGCAGCCCACTGTCGCCCGTACCGCAAGGCAGTGTGATGGCCGGCATGCCGGTCAGGTTGAAGGGCAGTGTCAGGCTGGTCATGGCGGCGTGTGTAGGCAGGCTGACGCCGTTGATGTCCACAGCCGTCACACCATTGCGTGGCGCCGTGGTGCGCAAGGTGGGCGTCAGCAGCACGTCCACGCCGGACATGGCCTCGGCCATGGCGCGCGCCAACTGCGCCCTGCCGCCCTGCGCACGGGTGTACCAGATCGCGGGAAAGAATTGCCCGATCTCCAGCCGCACACGCACATCCTCCCCCAAGGTTTGCGGCATATTGACGAGCCGGTTCCAGTGGATGGCGGTGGCCTCGCTGCAGAGCGTGGCAAACTGCAGCGCGGCGCTGTGCTCAATGCCCGCAATACTGACCTCGCGCGTGACGGCTCCGTCCGCTTCGAGCAAATCAGCCGCCGCCTGGACGGCACGCAGTACATCCGGCGCGAGCGGGTCATAGAAGTATTCGCGGGGAATGCCAATACGAAGGCCGCGCAGTGTTTGCAGGGCACGCGGCACCTGCGGCGGTAGGCCGGCCATGATAGAAAACATCAAGGCAGCGTCGTCCACCGATTGGGCGATAGGCCCAAGATGATCGAGCGAGGGCCCAAGATCCATCGCGCCCTGGCGGGGTATGGCATCGTAGCTGGGCTTGAACCCAACGACACCGCAACAGGCGGCCGGTATACGTATTGAGCCTGCTGTGTCGCTGCCCACGGCGGCGCGTACGATACCCGCCGCCACGGCAGCCGCCGAGCCACCACTGGAGCCGCCCGCCGTATGGCCCACACCGCGCGGGTTGCCCACCGTGCCAAAGTGCGGGTTGGCACTGGTGATGCCATAGGCCAGTTCGTGAAGGTTGGCCATGCCTATGACACTGGCACCGGCTTGCCGCAGGCGCGCCACGGCCAAGGCATCGCTGGCGCAAGGCGCGGTATCCGCACCAGAGCCACCCGTCATCCTGAACCCGCGTACGTGCATCAGGTCTTTGACGGTAATCGGTACACCCAGCAGCGCACAGGGCTGCCCGCTGTGCTGCGCAGCCTCGGCAGCCTGCAGTTGCTGCCTCAGGCTGGCCTCGTCCACCAATTGGGTGAAGGCGTTGAGTCCGTCTTGCTCGTGTGCCGCCTGCGCGGCCTGCATGGTCGGCTCAAGCAGTGCCTGCCCGCCGGCGCGTGCCTGGCGGGCAATGGCGGAAATGCCTTGTGTTTCGCTGTCGGGCGGCCGCCCCTGCCCCGCGAGCGGCCCCACGCGGGCCACATAGTGCGCGCCGTGAGCGTCGGCCATGGACGCGAGGTATTGCAATTCTGGGATGTTGAGCCCGAAACGCGCGACCCACTGGGCCTGGCGATCGGCATGCGGGTAGCCATGCAGTGCGGCCATGCCGCCTGCGATACCCATGAGATGCCTGACGACCTCTGACGCTACAGCCATGGATGCCTGCCCTCCGGAACACTGCGACCGGGCGGGGGCGTGTAGCCGCGCCCCTGCGCATTACAGCGCGGTGCGGGCTACGCGTGTTGTCTCCGCCGGTGTTGATTTGTTATGTATCTGATGACCGGATTTGCTGGCTGCGAAGCCAGCGTACGGGCATGATGCACGGCGCGATAAGCGCTGTCAATGATGGATCGCGAGATGCGCGGTTCTTATGCATCAAGCGCTGCCAATGTGGCGTCGCTGACGTTGATACCCGCCTGTGCCTGGCGGGCGATGTCCAAGCGGCGGGCGCCGGGCAGGCGCACCTTGCTATCGGCCAACATGGCGGAGATCAGGTCTTCGACACGGGACTCGTACCCGGAGCGTCCCGCCAATGAGCGTGGGTCGATAACCAGGAAGACATGGCCGGTGTGCGGCCGGTTGCCCTCCGCCTGGAAAAAGGAATCGGCCTCGTAGCCAAAGGATGCACCCGTAAGCGCAACGCAGAGCAACTCGACCATGAGGGCGAGCAGTGCGCCTTTGATGCCTCCCGCTGGACACATCATGCCTTCGAGGCCAGCCTTGGGATCGGTGGTGGGTTGGCCGTTTTTATCGAGCGCCCAGCCTTCGGGGATGCTGCGGCCTTCACGTGCGGCCACCATCAGCTTGCCGCGTGCGACTTCCGACAGCGACAGGTCAATGACAATCGGGTCGCCTGAGCGACGCGGAAACATGGCGGCAATGGGATTGGTGCCGAACAATGCACGAGTGCCGCCCCACGCTGGCATGGCCGCAGGCGAATTGCTGAAAGCAAAACCCACCATCCCCGCGCGTGCGACAGCATCCAGATGCCCAGCCGCGACGCCGAAATGATGGCTGCGCGTGACGCCTGCGAACGCGATCGTATATTGGCGGGCGCGCTCTATGGCCTGCTCGACGGCCAAATCGCAGGCGGGGAAGGCCAAGCCTTCATCCGCATCGATGAGCACACCGCCGCCGTGGGCGCGCAGCACTGCCGGGACGGCGGCGCCATTGACACGCCCGCTGCGCAGATGCGAGGCGTACTGGGGAACGCGCGACAGGCCATGCGAGGCCAAGCCTTGCGCTTCGGCCGCCACCAGGGCACGCGCGGTGCTGCGGGCCATGGCTGGGCTGGCGCCGGCCCGCTCCAGCGCGGCGGCGGCCCGGGTTTCAAGCGCTTCGATGGTGAAGGTGGGCATCTAAGGTCTCCTTGGCATGCGGCCGCGTGACGTGCCCGCGCGGCGTACTTTTTTACGTTTGGCCGGGTTCGTGCTCCTGCCCGATATATTCATAACGTTCGGTGTTGACGCGTGAGACGCGCCATTCCACCGGCCGTCCGTTGTAGGTGTAGGCCACACGCCTTACGTTGAGCAGCGGGGTGCCTTTTTTCACGCCCAACCACTCGGCGTGGATATCGTCAGCCGACGTTGCACGGACGCTTTCGGCGGTGCCGATGACGTTTACGCCGAAATATTCTTGGTAGAAACTGTAGATAGTGCCCGGCCGGTCGCGCAGTTGTTCGCGTGTAAGGCCGCTGAACAATGCCTCGGGCACGCAGATGGTGTCGACCTGCACGCGCTCGCCATGCAGCGACAGGCCGTTGACGAATTCGAATACATAGGCACCCTGCGCGAGCGCCAGCTTCTCGCGCGCCTCTCCGCTGGCCCGCGTGCGGCGAAAGCCCAACAGCTCGGGCGTGGGGTAGCCTTTAACGCCGTCATGCCGGACGACGCGAAAATAGCGGAAGAAGTACTGATTGTGCGCATGCAGGGCAACAAAGGTGCCCCTGCCTTGATGCCGCACCAGGATGTTTTCCAGCACCAACTCGTCGATGGCCTTGCGCAGCGTGCCAATGGACACGCTGAAGCGTTCGGCCAGGTTTTTCTCAGGCGGAATGGCTTCACCCTGCGGCCATTCGCCATTGGCCAAGGCAGCCAGCACGGCTCGCTTTACCTGCTGGTACAGCGGCACACCGGACGGACTCAAGGCCGAAATTCTTGCACTCATAGGGTCTTCCAAAAAATCTGTTTCTTCAAAGCAGCGCGCCATCGAGCCGGTATGCCGTGCCGACCGCGCGGCTGAACCGAGAACATAGCATTTTACTCCCCCTTTACAATTCATCTAGATGATCTGCTTGACATGGATGATATCGCAAAATAAGATGAATCCGTATCAAGAAAAATGGCCCGTAGGGCCACAGCATCCTGCATCTCGCATCTCCTCATGCCATTCGCGCCCGACGTTCGGCGGCGCACGCTTCGCACACTAGGAATACACATGAGCAACACTGTTCTCGATGACACCGCCCCTACGGCCGTCACCCCCCAAGGAGACTCTCCCATGATCCATGCAATCCTGCACGACCCGAAAGACACGGTGGCCGTGGCTGTGGTGGAAGGCATACAGGCCGGCACCGAGCTGCGCGCCTGGCTGATGGACGAAGACCGCATCATCAACCTGACAGCACGCCAGGACATCCCTATCGGCCACAAGGTTGCACTCAAAGACATGAAAGAAGGCGACACGGTCTACAAATACGGCGTCGATATCGGCAAGGTGGTGGCGCCGATCGCCGCCGGTGAGCACGCACACGTACACAACATCAAGACCAAGCGCTGGTAAGGGGGCCAAACGGCCATCCACCCCGCACCACGTCAGGCCCGCAAGCAGGCCGCAAAGAACCAGCAAAAGGAACCCAGCATGTCAGTCATCAACGCCTCCACCACCTTCATGGGCTACCGCCGCGACAACGGCCGCGTCGGTGTCCGCAACCATGTCATCATCCTGCCGGTGGACGATATCTCCAATGCGGCCACGGAAGCCGTCGCCAACAACATCAAGGGCACTCTGGCCCTGCCCCACCCCTATGGCCGCCTGCAGTTCGGCGAAGATCTGGAACTGCACTTTCGCACACTGATTGGCACCGGCAGCAACCCCAATGTCGCCGCCGTGATCGTGATCGGCATCGAGGAAGGCTGGACGCAACGGGTGGTGGACGGCATCGCGGCAACGGGCAAGCCGGTGGCGGGATTCAGCATCGAATTGCACGGCGACCACGACACCATCATGCGGGCCTCGCGCAAAGCCAAGGAGTTCGTGCACTACGCCACCGGCCTGCAGCGCGAAACCTGCCCCATCAGCGAGCTTTGGGTGTCGACCAAATGCGGCGAATCCGACACCACCTCGGGCTGCGGCTCCAACCCCACCGTGGGCAATGCCTTCGACAAGCTCTACAAACTGGGCAATACCCTGGTGTTTGGCGAGACGTCGGAAATCACAGGCGGCGAAGACATTGTGGCGGCGCGCTGCGCCAGCCCCGAGGTGCGCGAGCGCTTCATGTTCATGTTCAACCGCTATCAAGAGATGATCAACCGCTGGAAGACCAGCGATTTGTCAGAATCACAGCCCACCAAGGGGAATATCGCGGGCGGCCTGACAACCATTGAGGAAAAAGCGCTGGGCAATATCCAAAAGATCGGCAAGCAGTGCAAGGTGGACGGCGTGCTGGACAAGGCCGAGGTACCCAGCGGCAGCGGCCTGTGGTTCATGGATTCTTCGTCGGCCGCCGCCGAAATGGTGACGCTGTGCGCAGCCTCGGGCTATGCGGTGCACTTCTTCCCCACCGGCCAAGGCAATGTGATCGGCAACCCGATCCTGCCGGTGATCAAGATTTGCGCCAACCCGCGTACGGTGCGCACCATGTCCGAGCATATCGACGTTGACACATCGGCGCTGCTGCAGCGCGGCATTGACTTGGACAAGGCGGGAGACATGCTGCTGGAATGCATGCTGGCCACGGCAAACGGCCGATGGACCGCCGCCGAAGCGCTGGGACATCGTGAGTTTGTACTAACCCGTCTGTACGAAAGTGCCTGAGCCTTCAAGGCACGCAAGCATAACTACATTGGAGACGACTCATGCAACATCAACGCAACCCTTTGCGGCACATACAGCGCGCGCTGGCGGTCGCTGCCATTTCCACCGGCCTTGCCGCGCCTGTCTGTGCGGCAAGCTGGCCTACTCAACCGGTTACCATTGTCGTACCTTTCTCCGCCGGAGGCACCACTGACGTTGTTGCACGCCTGGTGGGCCAGAAACTGGGAGAGATGTGGGGCCAGTCAGTGGTCATTGAAAACAAGCTGGGCGCGGGCGGCAATATTGGCACGGCCGCAGTGGCTCAGGCAAAACCCGATGGCAATACACTGCTGATGGCATCGGGCAGCATTCTTACCGTGAACCCGCATCTGTATAAAAACCTGCCCTTTGATGCGGAGAAAGACTTCGAGTTGGTAACGAACGTGGCACGCGGGCCGATGGTGATTGTCACCGCCAAGAAAGTGAAGGCCAAGAACCTCAAGGATTTGATTGAGTACGCAGAAAATCACCCCAAACAACTGAATCTGGGCTCGGCCGGCCTGGGCAGCCAAGTGCACATGGCAGGCGAGAACTTCGGCTATTCGGCCGACATCGCCATGACTCACGTGCCTTATCGCGGCGAGGCGGCCGCGCTGGCGGATCTGATGGCGGGCCAAATCGATGTGATCGTAGGCAATATCGGCGCAGCAACCCCACTGGTAAAGGATGGCCGCGTGAAAGCGCTTGCAGTGGCAAGCGCCAAGCGGGCCGCCATGCTGCCTGATGTGCCAACGGCGGACGAGGCCGGCCTTAAAGGCTTTACCAACTATGGCTGGTTCGGCTTTCTGGCGCCTAAAGGCACACCTGCCGATGTTGTGAAGAAAATCCAGACGGACACCACCAAGGTTCTAGCCATGCCGGCAGTGAAGGAGAAGCTGGCCTCATTAGGCATGGAAGGCGTGGGCAACACACCGCAAGCCTTCAAACAGGAAGTAGCTGATGAGTCAAAGCAGTGGGCCAAGATCATCAAGGAAAGGAAAATCGTGATTCAGCAGTAGGTGTGATTCAACAGTAGGTGTGATTCAACGCCACGGGTATGGGGCGGCCCGCGCCGCCCCATACCCATCAACGTATCAACCCATCAACAACCTGAATACCTGCGGCGCGGTGGATACCAGCAGCATAAAGCCCGATGTTGCCAACAGCACCAGCACGATACTGGTGAAAGAACTATCGCTGAAACGTCGGAACAGCCGTATGCCCAGCAGAGAAGGCAGCAGAATCGCAGGCACCAACACCAGGAATGGACCCACCAGCTCGCGCGTAATCATGCCATGCGCCAGCAGCGCCGTAAGCGTAACGATGTGCATAAAGAGATTGAAGGCCTGGAACGTAGTGCGCTGCTGATCTCGCGGCCAGCCGCGCAGCGTGCACCAGAGCGTGGGCACCACGCCAGGCAGGCCGCCAAAGCCGCTCATGGTGCCGCCCACCCACCCCACGATGCCATCGGCCGCACGGCCACCCCAGTGTATGGCGGGCAGGTGCGCCAGAAAAAGACGCATGGAGCAAAACACCGCCAGCAGCAACCCGACGCCAAACTTGAACAGCAAGGGGTCGAATACACGCAGCAGCCAGATGCCGGTGGGCACACCCAGCACGCCGCCCACAACAAAGGGGAACAGGCGTCGCCCGCTGAAACCATCACGCAGCGAGCCCACGGCCAGCAATTGCCCCACCAGCGATCCGAATACGACCACGGGTACCGCCAGTGCGGGCTCCATCACCCATGACCAGACCGATAGCGCGACGAGACCGAAGCCAAAGCCCGACAGGCCCTGCACAAACGCCGCCAACGCACCACCCACCGCAATACTGAGCCAGATTTCCAGCGCCATGCTCAGGCCATGCGCAAGGTGGGCGCCGGCAGCCCGGCTACCATCACATTGAGGCAGGAGGCGCGCCCCGATGCCATCGCGCGCGCCAGTGCGTCCGGCAATTGCGCCGCGTCCAGCACCTGCTCGCCATGGCAGCCCAATGCCGCCGCTACATGGTCGTAACGCGAGGGCAACAGCTCACAGCCGTATGTCTTGCCCGGACCATAGTCGCGCAGCTGTATCTGATATTCCGCATTCCACCGTGCATCGTTACCAACGACACACAGAATATGCAGGCCATAGCGGTGCGCGGTGTCCAGCTCCGCGCAATGAAAACCGAAAGTCCCATCCCCCATCAATGCAATCACTGGCGCATCGGGCCGCGCCCGCTTGGCGCCCAGCGCCATAGGCAACGCCGCCCCGATTGCACCAGCCGCCCCGTTTGTGATGCGATGCCGGGCATCCAGGCACGCCTGGCCCCATTGGCCAAACTCGCCGCCGTCGATCACCAGCACCGCATCGGGGTGTTGATCCAACAGCGCCTGGATGGGCGCGCACACCGCTGTGGGGTGGGTGCCGCCGCCCTGCTGCGCGTGGCGTTGCGCATCGGGCTGGCGGTAAGCCAGGCAGGCATCCACGCGTGCCAGCCAGGCCCTGTGGGGCGCGGGCCCATGCGCGGCCTCGCGCGCCAGCATCTGCAACGCGGGCAGCAAGTCAGCCTGATGCGCGGTTTCGAGGCGCTGACCGACGGCCTGTCGCGTGCGATCGAATTCCGAGGTGTCGGCGTCCACCTGCAAAAAGGCGCAGTCCTGCGCAAACACGGTGTCGCGGCCAAAGCCCAAGGTGAAGTCCAGCCGCTTGCCAGCCAGCAGCACGCAGTCGGCCTCGGCCAATACCGTGGCAAATGCCCCCAACGCCGGATCGTTGACGCCGCGAGGACTTTCGGTGGCGATCACGGGGATGCCGGACTGCACGCGCAATTGCGCTACGGCCTGACGGCCCGACCCGGTAAGGCCCTGCGGACCCACCAGCACCAGTGGCCGCTGGGCTCTGCGCAGGCGCTGGAGGAGTGGCCCGGCCAACGCGGCGGGCAGCGGCGTAACCATCGGTTCGAATGCATCGGGATCGGGCCGTTTTGCTTCGCGTGCATCGCCCTCCAGCACATCGGTGGGCAGGCTGAGATGTACCGGGCCCGGCCTGCCGGACAACGCGATGCGGCAGGCGCGGGCAAAGTCATCGGCAATGGTAGTGGCCGATGTGACGGCCCACGCAGCCTTGGTGACCGGGCGGGCCATGGCCACCTGATCCATTTCCTGGAAGGCGCCCCAGCCCTGCATGGCGGCGGGTGCATGGCCCGACAACAGCACCACGGGCGACTCCGACATTGCAGCGGTATAAAGCGCGGACACGGCGTTGGCGTGGCCCGGGCCACCCGTTACCAGCGCGATGCCAACCTTGCCGGTCAGGCGCGCCCAGGCATCGGCCATATGCACCGCAGCGGCCTCGTGCCGCGTATGCAGCAAGTCCACGCGCGCTTCGCGCAGCGCCTCGTACACCGGCATGATATGGTTGCCCGATAGGCTGAAGACAGTATCAGCGCCCGATTGCAGGATGGCCTGGACGAGCGCCTGCGCGCCGCGCGGTGTCGATGTGCTCATGCAGTGTGCATCTCTTGCAGAATAGTTTGGCCGGGTGCCACACGATTGAATGCAACGGGCCGCCGCGTCAGCGTCAGGGCGCCCGCCTCCATACGCACCACCGAGAACCAAGAGTTTTCCAGGTCGCGCACCTCGGGGAAGTCTTCACGGAAGTGTGCGCCGCGCGAGTCTTCGCGTGCCAGCGCGGCACTGACGATGGCCTTGCTGACGAGAATCAGGCTATCGAGATTGAGCCAGTCCTGCCACGTTAGGTTGTAGGCGCGGTTGCTGTCGTCGACACCGGTCTGCAGCAGATCGTCGTGCAGGATCTCCAGCGCAGCGGCAGCACGCTTCAGCCCTGCCTCGTCGCGCACAATACCGGCGTCATCCCACATGCAGTCGGCCAGCCGTGCGCGCAGCGCGTACAAATCGCCCGCAGGCATAGCGTATGGGCGTTCGGCCGCCCTGATCGCGGCTTCAACACTGCCGGCATCGTGATCCTGCAGGGCGCGGCCCTGCACCCACTGGGCAATGCTGTCACCCGCAATGCCGCCAAATACGGTGGAGTTGGCCACACCATTGCCGCCCAGCCGGTTGGCGCCATGCACGCCGCCGGTATCCTCGCCGGCGGCGAACAGGCCCGGCAGGTCTGTGGCGCAGTCAGGCTTGAAGACCACGCCGCCCATCATGTAGTGAGCAGTGGGCACCACTTCGACCAACCCGCCAGCCAGGTCAAAACCGCAATCCGCGCAGCGTTCCACCATGCCCTTGAACTGTTTGCGCACCTTGTCCGGCCCCAGATGGCTCATGCTGATATAGACGCCGCCATTGGGTGTGGTGCGGCCGGCGCGCATTTCGCTGTAGATGCCGCGGGAGACAACATCGCGCGTGGCGCGCTCGCCGCGCTCATCATAGTTGTGCATGAAGCGTTCGTTGTCGCCGTTGAGCAAGTAGCCGCCGGCGCCGCGCAGGCCTTCTTCGAGCACCGTGCCTGTCATGCGCGTGTCTAGCCCCGCGAGCAGCCCGGTGGGGTGGAACTGCACCATTTCCATATCGCGCAGCGGCAAGCCCACACGCAAGGCCATGGCCAGGCCGTCGCAGCTCTTGTCGCCTGAGGGCGTGTGGAACTTGTACATGGTGGGCCCGCCGCCCGTGGCCAACAGAACCGCCTTGGCGCGCACCAGACGGTACAAGCCGGTGCGCAGGTCTATCATCAGCGCGCCGGCAATGGCGGTGCCATCAGCGGACGGTATCAACGCAATGGCGCGGTGCTCTTCCAGACGGCGAATGTTGCGCGCCCACACCTGTTCTGCAAGCCTGTTAATGATCTCGATGCCGGTGAGGTCGCCCTTGTGCACAGTGCGATCAAAGGTTTGCCCCGCGAAGGCTTTCTGATGCAGCGTGCCGTCCGCATTACGGTCAAAGAAGCAGCCTAGCTCGTTTTCCAACTCGTGAATGCGCGTGATGGCGGTGTTCACCAGGGTCCAGGCCAAGTCCTGGTCCGGCAGCCATTTGCCGCCTGTAATCGTGTCCATGAAGTGCCGTTCAGGCGAATCACCTTGCGCCAGTGCGACGTTATAGCCACCCTGCACCATGCGCGTGCATCCGCACTTGCCCAGCAGGCCTTTCACGGCCACGGTGATGTCCAGGGCGGGATCGGCATCGTAGGCATGCAGCGCGGCAAACAAGCCCGCGCCGCCAGAACCCAGGATAAGTACGTCTGTGGTTACGACGTCCAGTTTTGCCATGGTGCGTCTCCGCTTGGGTTGCTTGTGATTGGCTGGGTATCCCCGTGCTCGCATGCATAATGGTCCGGTAGGCCGTATATGCCGCGCAAGCGCTGTATGCCTCGCGTGACTTGCATGCCTTGCGCGGCCTGCCCCCTGGCACCGCCGAAGTGCTGTGAAAGGATTGCCATTACGCCGCCCCCAGCGACTTCAGTACCGCGTCGCGGCGGCTTTGCACCTCGGCGTTGACATCGTCATAAAGCGAGTTGCCTTCGCTGTCCATGCCTACCAGCAGCGGCCCGAAGTCGCGGATGCGAAACTTCCACAGCGATTCAGGGTTCAAGTCATCCAGATCCACATCTTCGATCTGTTCGATCCAGGTGGTTTCAAGCGCCGCGGTGCCGCCGACGATACCCAGGTAGACACCGCCCAGTTCCTTGAACGCCGCCTGCGAGCCTTCGTGCATGCCGCCCTTGCCGATGATGATGCGCACACCGCATTGCGCAATCAGTTGGCGCGTAAAGCGCTCCATGCGGGATGATGTGGTGGTGCCGATGCATATGGACTGATAGCCTGCGGGAAATTCCGCCGACACCTGCACTTTGCGTACATTGGGCGCAGTGTGGATGACTGCATGGCCATTGAGGTCGAAACGGGTCGTACGGCCCTTGTCGAACATGGCGATGTAGGTGGCATCGCGGATGCCGAACAGGGTTTTCTGCAAAGTAACCGTGTCGCCCACGCGCAATTGGCGCACCTGCGCTTCGGTGATGGGCATGTCCAATTCGTAATGTGCCATGGTTGATGCCCCTTTCTCAAAAACCGTACTCGATGATGCCGCCGCCTAGATGCGCCGTCGCACGCCGCGCCGAATGGCATTGCATGTTGACGGCCACAGGGTTCATGGTGATGTGCGTGGCGGCCAATTCCACATGTACCGCAAAGGCAGTGGCGTCACCGCCCAGGCCTTGCGGGCCTACGCCCAGTTGATTCACCGCTTGCGACAGTTCGCGCTCCAGCTCAGCGCCGAGCGGGTCTTCGCACGCAGAGCCTAACGGGCGTGTGGCCGCTTTCTTGGCCAGGTGCACGCACAGATCAGAGGTGCCGCCCACACCCACGCCCACAATGGTTGGCGGACAGGTCTTGCCGCCGGCATTGATGACACAGTCGATCACAAAACGCTTGACGGCCGCCAAGCCTTCGGCGGGGATGGCCATGCGCAGGAAGGAATTGTTTTCCGAACCACTGCCCTTGGGGATCATCTGAATGTCGAGCGTGTCCGGCGCATCGGTGTAGTCAATGTGAATCACAGGCACGCCGGGGCCACAGGACGTGTGTTCATTCTGGCGGCTGATAGGATGCACGACGCTGGAGCGCAGCGGATGTTCGCGTGTGGCGCGCTCACAGCCCTTGCGGATGGCTTGCTTGAGGCGCCAGCCGTCCACCACGACTTCGCGGCCAATCAATACGTTGTAGATTGGGATACCGGTATCCTGGCACAGCAGGTTCTCGTTTTGCTCGGCCACCGCAATATTGACCACCATGGTGTCAAGGATGGATCGCGCGCGTTCCGACGTTTCCATTTCCTGCAGCTTGCCAAAGCCGGTCTTGATATCGTCGGGCAGCAGCTTGAGCGCGCGTATGTATAGGTTGCGGGCTGCTTCCTCAACTTGTTCGTAATCTACGGTTTTCATCGCTTCATCCCATTTGTTCAATGTCGTGCACGGCGACATGCGCGTCACCACGGCATCAATACCGATATAGACACCCGCAGGCTTGGGCTCGACTGGCGTCGCTGTGCTTGGCGCTGTCGCCATTGCGCTTGCCACGCTACATCAGCATCGCCACCACAAATACCGCCGACACAGCCGCCGCTGCGCCGAAGGCCATGCGCACAAGGTTCTTGCGGGCGCCCTGCCAGGGTTTGAACTCCAGCAGCAGAATACGTATGCCGCCCAGTGCATGCACAGTCAGCAGCAGCACCAGCGCCCATTCGCCGAATTTATAGGCCGGGGCCTGATACCAGCGCAGCGCGTTATCCAGCGCGGCCTCGCCCTTCAGCGCCAGACTCAGCGTCCAGAAATGCACGGGCAGAAACAGCGTAAGCAGCAGGCCCGATACACGGTGCACGGCAAAGGCCACCCAGCTCGTGTGGCGGCGGGCGCGCATGTCATTGGTTTTCATCACGCCGCCCCAAACGTAACAGCCCACACGGCGCGCAGGCCCATGCCGAGCAACAGCAGGGCTACCGCATGGGCAAGGGCACCCGCGATGGCATCCTTCATGGCGGTAGCCTCCACCAGTATGTTGCGGATGCCGATCGATGCATGCACCGCTACGAGCAACACAAAAATCCCGTAGAAACCGGCCCACAGCACGCTGCCACGCGTACGGCCCAACACCTCGGCCGCGGATAGGCCGCCGTTGATGGCATAGATCATCACTGCAAGGTGAATCGCCACAAACAAGGCCATCACCATGGCCGTGACGCGCTGCCAATACCAGCGCTGCGCCGAGCGCACGGCGGCGTGAAGTGCATCAATCATGTCCGGCTCCATCGCCCGTCTCCACGGCAAGCTCCCCGCGCATGGCAGCGCGCGCGGTGGCGCGCTTCAGTCCCGCAATGCTGCGCGTCGGCGAAATATGCTTGGGACAGCGTTCTGTACAGGAGCCGAGCGAATGGCAGCTATGGCAGCCCGCGTCGCCCGCCACGGCGGCCAGACGGGCGCGGTCGACGTCTCTTACATCATTCACCAGTGTCCAGGCGCGGTTCAGCGCGGCCGGGCCGAGGTAATCCGGCCGCCAGCTCACCACATCACAGGATGAGTAACATACGCCGCAGCCTATGCATTCGATACCCGCCTCGGCCTCCTGGCGTTGCGGCGAGGCCGGGTTGACCGGCACCACTGGATCATTGCGGGTGCGCTCACCTTTGAAGCGCCCGTGGGCGGCCTGCAGCTTGCCGAAGAAATCGTCCATATTGACGACCAGATCCTTGATCAACGGCAGATTGGACAACGGCGCCAACTGGAGCCTGTTGCCCGCGCATACGCTGGACACGTGTGTGCGGCATGTCCAACGCGCCACGCCATTGACCTGCATGGCACAGGAGCCGCACATACCGACACGACAGGCATAACGATAGGAAAGCGTGGGATCGAGATAGCGCTGGATGTGCGTAACCACGTCCAGCACCGTCTGGCTTTCCCGACGCGGCACCTCGAATGTCTGGTATGCGCCGTTATCAGTACCCCGCCATACCTGCACCTGCAGAATCGATGATGAAGTAGGCATGTTTCGTGTAATAAGTTCGTGGAACGTAAAACCTTCGTGAACTGCCTGTCCGCGCCGATGCATCACCCAAGGCTCGCCGTGCGCGGACGGAAGCAATTCGCATCGCGCCGCCGCAAAGGTGGCGGTGCTTTACTTTATGTCCGTGATGACGGCCACCGGCTGCTACGGGCGGCCGACCGAATGCCAAGCCTATCGGTGAAGCCATCATGGCGCGTTTGTTGACGAAAGTAAAACTATTAATTATTGTGACTAGGCCAAGTATTTTTAATATGTCGCCGCTTCCACCCGCAACGCGTCCTTGCCTTGCGGCTGCCTGCTTCATTCTTTATCTCGCTTATGTCCTCGATCCGGCAATTCAAAACCGCACTGGCCGCCGCACGCCTGGGCAGCTTCGCCGAAACTGGCCGGCAGGTCGGGCTGACACAGGCCGCCGTCAGCCTGCAGATCAAGAACCTGGAAAACGACCTGGGCCTACGGCTGTTCGAGCGCGGCGCGCATTCGCTTGCAGTGACGCGCGATGGCCGGCAGGCGCTGGATCGCCTGGCCGCCATCGTGGGCGAGTATGAGCGCTTGCGGGTGCGGCCCGACAGCGCCCTGCGCGGCACCCTGCACGTGGGCGCGCTGGTTTCCGCACTGATGGGTTCCTTCGGCGCCGCGCTGGCCGACATCAAGAGCAACTACCCCGACCTGGATCTGCGCCTGTTCGCCGGCCAATCCGGCAACTTCGCTGACATGGTGGCGCGCGGCGAACTGGATGCGGCCGTCGTCACCGAGCCGCCCGACGGCGCGCCCGGCGGGCTGGTATGGACCCCCTTCTATGAAGAACCTCTGGTACTGATCGCGCATCAAGACCTCGCCCGCCAAAGCGTGATGGACCTGCTGCACAACGAACCCTTTGTACAGTTCGACCGCAGCCTATGGACGGGCCGACTGGTGGAATACGCCCTGAAAATGCTGGACGTCCAACCCCACGTAACGTTGGAACTTAACTCTATCGAGGCCATTGCCCAGCTCGTGCGGCAACACTATGGTGTGGCCATCGTGCCCCATCTGGCCAACGCCGAATGGGCTGACCAACAGTTAGCCGTCAAAACCTTGCCCGGCCGCCCCATCATGCGCGCCGTCGGCATGCTGGAGCGGCATGTGCACGACAAAAAGCCGGTGACGGCCGCACTGTGCGCCCTGCTCGCCGCACGGCAAAAACACGCGCCAGCTCAAACTGCTTAGCCAGCGCCGCCGTGTACGGAACGTGCGCAAACCGCAAGCGGTGGTACACGACAGTTTCCGCATCGCAACATGGCCGCGCTAAAGTTGTCGCAAAACCCGCACTTAACCAAGCACCAAACCAGTGCCAAACAACAAAAAATTTACCCTTCGCGGACAACGTATCGGGGTTAACACCAACAATACACCTCAAATAAATTTAATAACTTAGATGCGTCCCTTTTTAATTTGAGCAGGAATAATAAATTATTTAATTAGGGACGCACCACTAAATTTTCTGTTGCATGGCAGAGAGTTAGCGTATATCTTCACCATTCGGAGTGCGGTCTTTGTTATTGCACCGCACCATCATCAAGATTCCTAGAGTCTCCCGCCATGCCTCAAGATCACCGCCACGCCCCCACCGTCGTGCCCCGCGTCGCCGCCGCCCAGCCTGCCGCCAACGCTACCAGCGCAGCCGGCACCCCGCGCGCCACCGCCCCCGCCGCGCAAGGCCTGTACTCCCCCCATAACGAGCACGACGCCTGTGGCGTCGGTTTTGTGGCCCACATCAAGGGCCGCAAAAACCACGCCATCATCCAGCAGGGCCTGAAGATCCTCGAAAATCTCGACCACCGCGGCGCCGTCGGCGCCGACGAGCTCATGGGTGATGGCGCGGGCATCCTCATCCAGATCCCCGACCAGCTCTACCGCGAAGACCTCGCCGCACAAGGGGTCGAATTGCCGCCGGTAGACGAATACGGCGTCGCTATGGTTTTCCTGCCCAAAGAAACCGCCTCGCGCCTGGCCTGTCAGCAAGAGCTCGAACGCGCCGTGCGCGACGAAGGCCAGGTCGTGCTCGGTTGGCGCGACGTGCCCATCGATTCCGATATGCCCATGTCGCCCACCGTCCGCGCCTGTGAGCCCGTCATTCGCCAGTTGTTCATTGGCCGCGGCCCAGACATCATGGTGCCCGATGCCCTCGAGCGCAAACTGTATGTCATCCGCAAAACCGCCAGCCATGCCATCCAGCGTATGCAGCTTGCGCACGGGCAAGAATATTTTGTGCCCTCCATCTCGGTGCGCACCGTCGTCTACAAGGGCTTGCTGCTGGCCAATCAGGTCGGCGTTTATTACCGCGACCTGGCCGACACCCGTGCTGTGTCCGCCCTGGCCCTGGTTCACCAGCGCTTCTCCACCAACACGTTCCCGGCCTGGCCGCTGGCCCACCCCTACCGCATGATCGCCCACAACGGCGAAATCAATACGGTAAAAGGCAACTTCAACTGGCTGCGCGCCCGCGAAGGCATGATGCAGTCGGCCGTGCTGGGCAGCGACTTGCCCAAGCTCTACCCCATCGTGTACGAAGGCCAGTCTGATACGGCCACCTTCGACAACTGCCTTGAGCTGCTGGTGATGTCGGGCTACTCGCTGGCCCACGCCATGATGATGATGATCCCCGAAGCGTGGGAGCAGCACGCCGACATGGACGAAAACCGCCGCGCCTTCTACGAGTACCACGCTGCCATGATGGAGCCCTGGGATGGCCCCGCCGCTGTTGCATTCACAGACGGCCGCCAGATCGGCGCCACGCTAGACCGCAATGGCCTGCGGCCGGCACGCTACCTGATCACCGACGACGATATGGTCATCATGGCGTCCGAAGCTGGCACACTGCAGGTGCCCGAACACCGCATCGTCAAGAAATGGCGCTTGCAGCCAGGCAAGATGTTCCTGATCGACCTGCAGCAAGGCCGCATCATCGACGACACCGAGATCAAGTCGCAACTGGCCAATATGCACCCCTACCGCCAGTGGATCGAGCGGCTGCGCATGAAGCTTGAGTCGCTGCCCATACAGCAGGCCGAGCCACCGCGCAAAGACGTAGCCTTGCTGGATCGCCAGCAGGCCTTCGGCTGGACGCAAGAAGACTTCAAATTCATCCTTCAGCCCATGGCCGCCAACGGCGAGGAAGTCACCGGCTCCATGGGTAACGACGCACCGCTGGCGGTGCTGTCGAACAAATCAAAGCCCTTCTATAACTATTTCCGGCAGTTGTTCGCACAGGTAACCAACCCGCCTATCGATCCGATCCGCGAACAGCTTGTCATGTCGCTGGTGTCGTTCATTGGGCCCAAGCCCAACCTGCTCGATATCAATAACGTCAACCCGCCGCTGCGCCTGGAAGTAAGCCAGCCTGTGCTGGACTTTGCCGCCATGGCGCAGATCCGCAATATCTCGGCACTGACGACCGACAAGTTCCGCTGCTACGAGCTCGACATTACCTACCCGGTTGCCTGGGGCCCGGACGGCATCGAAGCCTGTATCGCCGCGCTCTGTTCAAACGCGGCCGACGCCGTACGCAGCGGCTACAACATCCTGCTGATCACCGACCGCAACATGGACAGCGAGCATGTGGCCATCCCGGCGCTGCTGGCCACATCGGCCATCCACCAGCATCTGATCCGCGCGGGCCTGCGCACCGGCACTGGCCTGGTGGTGGAAACCGGTTCGGCGCGCGAAGTGCACCATTTCGCCTTGCTGGGCGGCTACGGCGCCGAGGCCATTCACCCGTATTTGGCGCTGGAGACCCTGGCCGCCATGCCGCAGCCGCAGCAAGCCACCAAAAACTACATCAAGGCGATCGGCAAAGGCCTGAACAAGGTGATGTCCAAGATGGGCATCTCCACCTATATGTCGTACACCGGCGCCCAGATTTTCGAGGCCGTTGGCCTGAGCAGCAGCCTCGTCAATAAGTACTTTGCCGGCACGCCCAGCAACATTGAAGGCATCGGTATTTTCGAAGTAGCCGAAGAAGTCCTGCGCACGCACCGCGCCGCCTTCAGCGACGACCCGGTGCTGTCCAATGCATTGGACACCGGCGGCGATTACGCCTGGCGCGTACGCGGCGAAGATCACATGTGGACGCCCGACTCCATTGCCAAGCTGCAGCATTCGGCGCGCGCCAACAACTACAACACCTACAAAGAATACGCGCAGCTCATCAATGACCAAACGCGCCGGCACATGACGCTGCGCGGCCTGTTCGAGTTCAAGGTCGACCCTTCGCGCGCCATTGCGCTGAGCGAAGTCGAGCCGGCCAAAGAAATCGTCAAGCGCTTTGCCACTGGCGCCATGTCGCTGGGTTCAATCTCCACCGAAGCCCACACGGTGCTGGCCGTGGCCATGAACCGCATCGGCGGCAAATCCAACACCGGCGAGGGCGGCGAAGACGAGCTGCGCTACCGCGACGAGATGCGCACCGGCAAACGCACGATCAAGAAGGGCGATACGCTGGCCTCGGTGCTGGGCCACGAACGCATCGAAGCCAACGTGCCGCTGGCCGCGGGCGATTCGCTGCGCTCGCGCATTAAGCAGGTAGCATCGGGGCGTTTCGGCGTATCCGCCGAATACCTCAGCAGCGCGGACCAGATTCAGATCAAAATGGCACAGGGTGCCAAGCCCGGGGAAGGCGGCCAGTTGCCCGGCCACAAGGTCAGCGAGTACATCGCCAAGCTGCGCTACTCGGTGCCGGGCGTGGGCCTGATTTCACCCCCGCCGCACCACGACATCTATTCCATTGAGGATCTGGCCCAGCTCATCCACGACCTGAAGAACGTCAACCCGCAGGCATCGATCTCGGTGAAGCTGGTGTCGGAAGTGGGCGTAGGCACTGTGGCCACAGGCGTTGCCAAGGCCAAGGCCGATCACGTGGTGATCGCCGGCCACGACGGCGGCACAGGCGCTTCCCCGGTTTCGTCCATCAAACACGCCGGCACGCCTTGGGAGCTGGGC
This sequence comes from Pusillimonas sp. TS35, assembly GCF_009857885.1. Lineage (GTDB taxonomy): Bacteria > Pseudomonadota > Gammaproteobacteria > Burkholderiales > Burkholderiaceae_B > Allopusillimonas > Allopusillimonas lactea. Next base: position 53,360 of record NZ_WWER01000002.1, read on the forward strand.
CTGGCTGAAACCCAGCAAACGCTGCTGTTGAACAATTTGCGCAGCCGCATCCGCGTGCAGGCCGACGGCCAGATGAAAACCGGCCGCGACGTCGTGATCGGTGCGCTGCTGGGCGCGGACGAATTCGGCTTTGCCACTGCGCCGCTGGTGGTTGAAGGCTGCATCATGATGCGCAAATGCCACCTGAATACTTGTCCGGTGGGCGTGGCCACGCAAGACCCTGTACTGCGCAAGAAGTTCCAGGGCAAGCCCGAGCATGTCGTCAACTTCTTCTTCTTCGTCGCCGAGGAGGTGCGCGAGATCATGGCCCAGTTGGGCATCCGCCGCTTCGAAGACTTGATCGGCCGTGTCGATCTGCTCGACACCCGCAAGGGCATCGACCACTGGAAAGCGCGCGGCCTGGATTTCTCCAAGGTGTTTCATACCGTGCACACCGATGGCTCTTTGTTCCAGATCGAAGCGCAGGATCACAACCTGGGCCATGCTCTGGATCACCAGCTCATCGAGCGCAGCAAGGCAGCCATCGAACGCGGCGACAAGGTGTCGTTCATTACCCCGGTGCGCAACCGCAACCGCACGATCGGCGCCATGCTGTCCGGCGTGGTGGCCGCGCGCTATGGCCACGACGGCCTGCCCGACGACACCATCCATATCCAGTGCAATGGCTCCGCAGGCCAGAGCTTCGGCGCCTTCCTGGCGCATGGCATCACCCTGGATCTGGTGGGCGAAGCCAACGACTATGTCGGCAAAGGCCTGTCGGGCGGTCGAATCATTGTGCGCTCGCCCAACGACTTCCGCGGCTTCGGCCCGGATCACATCATTGTCGGCAACACCGTGTTGTATGGCGCGCTGGCCGGCGAGGCTTATTTCAATGGCGTGGCGGGCGAACGCTTCGCGGTGCGCAACTCCGGCGCGGCCACGGTTGTCGAAGGCACCGGCGACCACGGCTGCGAATATATGACCGGCGGCACCGTCGTGGTGCTGGGCAAGACCGGCCGCAACTTTGCGGCTGGTATGTCGGGCGGCGTGGCCTACATCTGGGATCCGGAGGGCACCTTCCATCGCAGCTGCAACACAGCGATGGTCGAGCTTGAGCGTCTGATGGCACACGAAGAACAGGCCGAGCAGGACGACCAAGAATCCTGGCACAGCGCTCTGCGCGGCGGCCCGCGCGAAACAGACGAAGCCATCCTGCGTCGCCTGATCGAGGATCACTACCGCCTGACGGGCAGCTTCCGCGCCCGCGACATTCTGGATGACTGGAACCGCAGCCGCCAGGCCTTTCTGAAAGTCATGCCCATTGAGTACCGCCGCGCGCTGGGCGAAATGTGGCGCGCCGCCAACCTGCAACAAATTGCCGCCTGAGGATTTGAATAATGGGCAAAGTAACTGGATTTCTGGAGTTCCAACGCGTCAAGGAAGCATACGAAGCGCCCGCGGTGCGCTTGAAGCACTGGCGCGAATTCGTGGCACCATTGACGGACGCCGAAGCCAAGAAGCAAGGTGCGCGCTGCATGGACTGCGGCATCCCCTTCTGCAACAACGGCTGCCCGGTGAACAACATCATCCCCGACTGGAACGACCTGGTGTATCGCCAGGAATGGCGTCAGGCGCTGGACGTGCTGCAATCGACCAACAACTTCCCCGAGTTCACAGGCCGCATCTGCCCCGCCCCCTGCGAGGCCGCCTGTACGCTCAACATCAACGATGACGCCGTGGGCATCAAGTCGATTGAGCACGCCATTATCGACAAGGGCTGGCGCGAAGGCTGGGTGACGCCCCAGCCGCCCAGCCGGCGCACGGGCAAGAAGGTTGCGGTGGTGGGCTCGGGCCCTGCAGGCCTTGCCTGCGCGCAACAATTGGCACGCGCGGGCCATTCGGTAACGGTGTACGAAAAGAGCAATCGCATCGGGGGCCTGCTGCGCTATGGCATCCCCGACTTCAAGCTTGAGAAATCTCACATCGACCGGCGCTTGGCGCAGATGGAGGCAGAAGGCGTGGAATTCTGTCCCTCCACGTATATCGGCAACCCGGAAGACGCCCAGGAAGGCCTGACGGTAATTACGCCCAAGGCACTGCGCGAGCAGTACGATGCCATTGTGTTGTCGGGCGGCGCGGAACAGCCGCGCGACCTGCCCGCCCCCGGCCGCGAACTGCACGGCATACACTTCGCCATGGATTTTCTGCGCCAGCAGAACAAAGCCAATAACGGCGACCGCGTCAGCAAACAGATCAATGCGAAAGGCAAGCACGTGATCGTGATCGGCGGCGGCGACACCGGCTCGGACTGCGTGGGCACCAGCAATCGCCAGGGTGCAGCATCAGTCACCCAATTCGAGCTAATGCCCCGCCCGCCCGAGGAAGAGGACAAGCCGCTCACTTGGCCATATTGGCCCGCCAGGCTGCGCACATCTTCGTCGCACGAAGAAGGCTGTGAGCGCGACTGGGCAGTGTCGACCAAATCGTTCGAGGGCAAAGACGGCAAAATCACCAAGCTGATTGCCGCACGCCTGGAATGGACGCGGGACAAAGCAACCGGCCAGATGAAGATGCGGGAAGTGGAAGGTTCGCAGTTTGAGTTGCCCGCGGATCTCGTCTTTCTTGCCATGGGCTTTGTATCCCCCGTACGCACCGTGCTGGACGCCTTCGGCATCGAGGTAGACCCGCGCGGCAACGCACGCGCCAACACCGACGACTACCGCACCAGCGACGACAAGATCTTCGCCGCCGGCGACATGCGGCGCGGCCAATCCCTGGTGGTCTGGGCTATCCGCGAAGGCCGCCAGTGCGCGAAGTCTGTGGACGAATACCTGATGGGGGCGACCACGCTGCCGCGCTGAGCGCCCCACGCGGGATGACACGGCCGCTCCGTCATCAAGGGCGGCATCATGGCAGTGCGCTGTTTGACACGAGGCGCCCCCCGAACGATCGCAAATGCACTGTGCCGCACAGTACGGATGCGCACGGCGGGCACTTGCCGTGTATCCTGCATTTATATAGATTCGCACTGAAGAATGCGGGCCGACAGATCATTTCAGTATCGCGTCGGCGAATGATGTCTGGGACCAAAGCTTGATCGCCGAGGTCCTAGGCCACGAAAGGGCAAGCCGCGAAATGAAAAAACGGGCTACTGACATCACCACAGCCGATACTCCGCCAGGCATGGTGGCGTCGTCCGTGCAGCCCCCCCGCCATGTCCGCATGCGCGATGTCGCAAAAATGGCCGGCGTCGCCGTCACCACAGTCTCCCGCGTATTGACTGAACCACAGCGAGTTTCACCCAAGACCATGAACGCGGTCATGGCGGCCATCGAGACATTGGGTTATCTGCCGAATCGCGCCGCCGGCAGCTTGCGCTCCAATCGCAGCAACATGATTGCCGTGCTTGTGCCCAATATTTCCCACTCGGCATTTGCCGAGACACTGCAGGGCATGGCAGATCGTTTCCGCGATCATGGGTATCAATTGCTGATCGGACACACCGGCTATTCGCTGAAAGAAGAAGAAGACCTGGTCGCCACCTTGCTATCGCGGCGACCCGACGGCATTGTGCTGACCGGCTACACCCATACCGAAACCACCACGCGATTGTTGAAAGCAGCGCAGATCCCGATTGTCGAAATGTGGAACCTCTGCGAAGACCCTCTGGACATGATGGTCGGATACTCCAACTTCGGAGCGGCTCGCACCATGACGCAGCACTTGCTCGAACGAGGCTACCGCCGCATCGGCTACATTGGCGGCCTGGTCATGGACAATGACCGGACACGCCAACGGGAGGCCGGCTTCATGGCGGCGCTGACCGAAGCGGGCATAGAGATCGATCGCGAGCGGATGGAGCGCACGGATTTCGAGTTTGAGGCCGGCGCCATCAGCTTCCGGAAGATCATGCAGCAGCGGCCGGATACCGAAGCCATTTTTGCCAGCAGCGATATCCTGGCGGTAGGCGTCCTGCTCGAATGCGCGAAGCTGGGCTGGCCGGTGCCCGGGCGGCTCGCCGTCGCAGGGTTCGATGACTCGCCGATGGCAAGCCTGATGACGCCCTCACTCACCACCATACGTGTACACAAATACGAGATTGGCGACAAAGTCGCGGAACTGGTTCTGAATCGCCTTGACGGGGAAGCGGCATCGGAGCCCGCCCGCATCATTGACGTAGGGTTTGAGGTAGTGGCGCGCGATAGCGTTGGCCGCCGCCACGATCAGGCCAGCATGGCAAGCGGGCGTTCCAGATAGTGTTACAGCTTTTGCATCCACTTCGCCGCCACTGCTCCGTCCATCGCGCGATGGTCTGCCGACAACGTCACGCCCATCACTGAGGCGGCGACAATCTCGCCCTCTTCCACGACCGGGGCTTGCCGGATCGCACCAACCGCCAGTATGCCCGCCTGCGGAGGATTGATGATGGCGACGAAGTTCTCAATACCGTACATGCCCATGTTGCTGATTGCGAAAGTCCCGCCCTGGAACTCCTCCGGCTTAAATCCGGCTTCACGCGCACGCACGACCAGGCCCGCCATCTCAGCGCTGATTGCCGAAACTGCTTTTGTTTCTGCGCACCGGACGATAGGCGTGATCAGACGGGAATCTGTGGAAACGGCTACGCTGATATCCGCGTGATCGAAATGCAGCATGCCCTCTTCCGTCCAACGGACATTGGCCTGCGGGACATCGCGCAAGGTAAGCGCCACGGCGCGGATGATGAAATCGTTGACGGACAACCGCTCCTGGCCTTCGCGCTGCGTATTGACCTCGGCACGCAGCGCCAGCAGTTTGTCGACGCGGAAGGTCTGCGAAAGGTAGCAATGCGGGACGGTGGCCTTGCTTTCGGACAGCCGACGCGCGATGGTCTTGCGCATGCTGGTGTGCAGGACTGGGCAATGCGCGGGTGCGGGTGGCGCAGTCGGCACAATGCCTGCCCGTGACTGAATGCCTGGCAACGCATCTTGCGCGGGCAATCTGTCAGCCCCCTGGCCCGACTGTGCCGATGGCGCGTGTGCTTCATCAATAACAGGCATACAGCCAGCCCGCTGTACATCTGCCTTGACGATCCGGCCGTTCGACCCGCTTCCGTACAACACTGATAGCGCTATGCCAGCGTCTTTCGCAGTACGCCGGGCGACAGGACTGGCAAAGATTCTGGTCGCAGGCGCGTCCGCGTGGCCGGGTGCCGGCGGGATCCCAAGCGGGGCATTTTTCTCGTTCGCATTCGACGGAACAGCGACAGGAACACCCGTGTCACCCTCATCAGACATAATGGCAATCGGTGTGCCAACTTCGACTTCATCGCCCTGGCCAACCAGGAGCGTGGCGATAGCCCCAGGATCTCAGCCAATGTCCTGTGCAGAACCTCACGAGCGGGCGCGCTGAACTCCGCCTTCGGATCGATGCCGTCAGGTGCCACGTACTGCAAGGCTTTCGCGAGAAATTGATGATGACCTCGATGTGATCCGTTCACGTGGTCGTTCGCGTTTAGCAAAACGATGGAGCCGACCGCTCCGCCCTCCTGTCCGACGCTGGAGTGCGCCGGTCCATGGACCAGTCCTTCGCCAGCCAGTTCCAGGACAGCTTCCTCGAACCCGCGTATCAGATAAAGCTGGGCAAGCATGGTTCCGAGCAGCGTAGGGGAGGCCGACTTCCAGTCCTGGTCATCGGCCCGCAGCTCGACCCAGTCTGCCGCTGACGACAGCGCAATGCGTTTAGCCATCTTCGTTTTCCTGCGGTGAACGTTGCTTGCCGGTGCTTGCCTGTCGATCGCTTCATGCTTCATGATGCGGCGCCTCCTGTCTTTCCGGGCCGTGCCTGCGGGATTGATCCGCTTTCATCGAAGAACTGGATGAACTCGATGACAGCATTCTCTGGCGCGTATGCGTATACCAGTTTTGAGTATCCGGGCCGCAATGATAACGGTTCGGTTGTCGTACGATACCCGGCTTGCATGAGGCGCTGGTGCAGAGCTTCCACATCGGTCACCTCAAACGCCATATGGGTATATCCGTTATCGCACTGGCGTTGCGAGGCGCGGTCGCTGCGGGGACTCATGTACTCGAAGAGCTCCACGCGATATGCACCGAGCCGCAACATGGCCATCCGGGCGGCCGCAGCGGGAAGGTCTGTGACACGGCTGAACGCCTCTCCATCTCGCCGATCTACTACCCACTCGAGCTGCATACCGATGAAACCAGTGAAGAATTGCAAGGCCGCATCGAAATCCTCGACGCACAAGGCTGTGTGATGCGGCCCTGCGACAAGATCGCGTGCGGTCGGTGAGGATGGCGCAGTGGATGCCGGTGTGGATGCCGGGGTCTCATCCGGTGTTGCTGCCGATATGGCCGGCGAGTTCCGGCTCGCGGCCGAAGTCGGCGCCGGGTTTGGTGTCAGCGTAGGAGTAGGAGTCGGTGCATCCATGATCGTGCCGCCTTTCTAGTCGCGGGTTCAACTGTTCACCATGCCGCCATCGACATTGATGATCTGGCCGGTGATATAGCTGGATGCATCGCTGCACAGGAATATCGCCACATTGGCCACCTCTTCCGCCGTGCCCCAGCGCTGAAGCGGTATCTCCCTGCGCAGGCTATCGCCGCGCGACGCAATCACCTGCGCGGGCATGCCGGTATCGATGATTCCCGGCGCAACGCCGTTCACCAGGACGCCCGGCGCCATCTTGCGGGACAATGCACGGACCATTGCGGCGACGCCGCCTTTGGATGCCGAATACGCGAGATGATCCCAGGAACCCCGGCGATAGGCCACGGAAGCGGCCAGCACCAACCGGCCCTGTCCAGGGCCGCTCATCTGCGAGATCGCAGCACTCACAAGGTCGAACACCATGTCAAGATTGACCTTCAGCGTTCGATCCCACACGCTGCGATACTGCTCGCCGAGATCATCCTGCTCGTAGATGCCCGCCATGTGAATCAGGCCATACAGCGGGCCATCGCAAGCCAACGCCTGAGCGCATTTTTCCGGTGAATCAAGATCGCTGCACCGCACCTCGTGCTTTGTGCCTTGCAGCGATCCAACCACCGATTTCAATGCCGCCTCATTCCGGTCTACAAGTACCAGCCGTACACCATGCCGGTCCAGTTGCTGCGCGCAGGCGTGACCTATCCCGCCGCCCGCGCCGGTAATGGCGATAGTGCGGCCAGACCATTCCTCTTGCTTCATTCTTGCTCTCCGAGCGATGCGGGCCGCGCAGGGCCGGCGCGATACCTGCGTTACCGGACGATGGCGTCCTTGCCAAGCTTCATGCACTCGGCATTGATGTGATCCTTGTAAGGCGGCACATAGCCTTCGAGGGATGTTCCCGTCAGATACTGGCTCTGGGCCTTCCACAGGTCTTCGTCCACATACGTCGCTTCAGTGGGCTCATATACGTAGCGGCGATCGTTGTAGACTGTCTGCGCGCCTTCTGGTTTCAAGGCCTGGTACTTCTGCATCACCGCCAGCACTGCGTCCTTGTTTGCCGGGTCCGCGATGAACTGGCGAGCCTCGATCGTGGCCTTGCAGAATGCCAGCGCCGCTTCGGGGTTTTCGCGGACAAACTTTCCGTTGGCCAGCCACAGATCATTGATAAGGTCGCCGAAGGTATTGTCGGGACCGGTATTGACGTTCACCAGGTTCTTGTAGCCGATGCCTGCATCTTTCATCAGCCCATCTTCAGGAATCCATGTCACCAGGTAGTCGACCTGGTTGGTCTTGAATGCCGATAATGCGCTCGCCGCGCCGCCCGTAGGAATGAAGGTGATCTTGCTCGCGTCAACGCCGGCCTGCTGTGCCAGCAACTGGACGAAAATCTGGGTCTGCGCGCCAAGGGCGGTCACCCCGACCCGTTTGCCTTCGAGCTGCTTCAGATTCGCCTTTGCCTGATCGGTGAGGCCTTTGCCAGGATCCTTGATATCTGCGTCTGCGTGGCCGATGATGGAGTAGAAGCTTGTCTCGGCGAACGGCGCTGCGACCACGAGGTCGCGCTTCTGCTTGAGTGCTGGCAGATAAAGCCCGGGGTATCCGGGCCCGAACTGAACCGATCCGCTCGCCAGTGCGGAAGTGATGGCGGGGCCGCTGGTCGCGTTGGCGAACTCGGGCTTCAAGCCATGCTTTTCAAATAGCTTGTGCTCGACCATCACGCCAATCTGGATTGATTCCGAAGAGCCGGTAAAGTAGATGAGCGTCACCGGCGTGAGCTCTTTTGCGGCGACGCCTCCCGCCGCCATGCAAGCCAGCGCCGTTAGCAGGGGCCCCATGAGTTTCTTTGAAAATGTGCAGCGCATGTATGTCTCCTTCGTCTGATAATGACGTCATGCAGGCTGTGATCAGCCCGTTTTTTTCCACGACAACAACCGCTTTTCCACCAGACCTGTAGCCCAGTAAACACTACCGGACACGATACCCATCCAGATGAGAGTCCCGTATACGGCGTCCATGCGGAACTGCGCCGAGTACAGCATGATCAGTTGGCCCAAGCCTGCACGGGATGCAACAATCTCAGAGCTCACCACGCCAAGCAAGGCGTACGTGAATCCCAGCCTCAGGCCGGCAAAAATAGACGGCCAGGCGACCGGCAGGAGCAGTTTCCAGAACATCTGGGATTTATTGAACTTGAGCGCGCCGGCGAGCATCAGGTGATCCTGGTCGACCGACTTGACCCCGGCCCTGCAGTTGTAAAAAAGCACGAAGAAGACCAGCGAAACGCCCACGGCAACCTTGCCTGCCAGGCCCAGGCCCAGAAAGGCGATGAAGATAGGCGCCAGCGCTATGCGGGGCAAGCTGTTGAGCGCCGATGCGTAGGGTTCTATCGCGTTCTCCAGCCGCGGCATGAGCGACACGATGATTCCGCACGCGATGCCCGCCACGCTTCCCAATGCAAAGCTGATGATGGTTGCCTGCATGGTCGACCAGAAATGGCCCCAGAACTGGGGCGACACGACGCTGTCCCCCAGGAATTCGGCCACGGCCCAGGGGCTGCTGAAGTAGTAGGTGAGCCCTTCGTCCCACTTGATGATCAGCGCCCAGATAATCACGCCGACGATGCCGGGGATAAATTGCTCCAGCCGGCGGTTCAGCCCGGGCTGGCGAGGCTTGATCGGAATGGGCGCACCGACTGCCTTGCCCGGGTCTTTGTCGAGCGTCGGTGCGGATCCGCCTGTGCCTCTGGGCGTGTCCGGCGCTTGCGGCCCGGGTGTGAGCCTGTTCATCGCCTGGAACCTGTTCACGGGTAGGGGATTGGTTGTGCGCTCCGGCCTGGTGGCGGTTGTCGAGCTATCCATGTCGCGTAGCGCCACTGTGATTTTTGTCGCCATGATGGCTGCCTCCGGGTCAAACTGCCGCAGCTACTTCGCGCGGATCTGTTCCGTCCGGGCTGGCCACTGAAAGTGCGGCGCGCACACGCTTGAAAATCTCGCCGAACCGCGGGTCGACGATGACGCCTTCGGGGTCGCGCGGCCAGCCGAACGGCATGGGCTCATCGAGCGTGATCTGGCCGTCCGCCAACACGACGATACGGTCGGCCAGCGCGATAGCTTCGGTAAGATCGTGCGTGACGAAGATCACCGTTGATTTGCGCTCATTCCATTGATTCAGGAAATCGCGCTCGAGCCCAAGACGTGTCTGGGCGTCCAGTGCAGCAAACGGCTCATCCATGAGCAGCACGTCTGGGTCAAGCACCCATGTGCGGGCCAGCGCCACGCGCTGCCGCATCCCATGGGAAAGCCCGCCCGGATAATACTGGAGGTACTTTGCTAACCCTACGCGTTCAAGCTCGATCGCTGCCCGCTTTGTCCTTGCAGCTTTTTCAACCCTGTTGATTTCCAGCGGGAGCTCGACGTTGTCGATCACCTTGCGCCACGGGAACAGGCAATCACGCGCGAACATATAGCCCAGATGGGTTTGAGGATCATCTACCGGCCTGCCATGTACGCGGACTGATCCCTCATTTGGCTGGAAGATACCCGCCAACAAGTTGAGGATCGTTGTCTTGCCACAGCCGCTTTTTCCTACCAGCGCGACGAATTCTCCCTCGGCAATATCCAGCGATACGTTATCCAGTACGCGTCTTTCACGATTCGCATCGAACCAGACTGATACGTTATTCAGTTGCACACTGCTTTCTGCCTGCCTCATGGCTTGTCTCCAGAAAGGAGCCTGGTTGACTGGCCGACCAAGGTGCGAGGTCGCCTGTTACCAAGCTATAAGCTACTGATTTTTGTTATTTTTCTGATCGAATGGTGTCGGCTGCGAGTATTGAATCATGCCCACAAGGATACTTCATGGCATCAAATGGTATCGATACCATTTAAACTGGATGATATAGATGAATCGAAGGGCGAGGTAGTAAAAATTGTAAGTCCAGCGTCATTTTGCGGGTTTACCATGACGCCCCGCCCGGATGGATGGACCCTGCTGCAAAAACCGCCTTATCGTGTTAGCGGCTACGCTACGAACCAAGGACTCGGTCGGCCGCCGAGACTGGATCGACTGCGGAATGAGTGATAGAACCGGTCATCAAAGCGGCCAAAATATGGACGATATGATAAAAGACGACGGTGAGCATACTGGCCTTTTCGAGCCCTTGATGATTGCTCAGGGCTCCCCCCGGCGCATTCCCTTGAATGAGCTTGCGCTGAGTCTGGCGGAAAAGTCTGCCGCATTGCGCAGCGCGCTTCCGCCTTCCATCGCCTCCTCGCTGTCAGATCTCGTTCGTTCAATGAACTGCTATTACTCGAACCTGATCGAAGGCCACAACACGCATCCGATCGATATCGAGCGCGCACTAGCCGGCGACTACAGCCAGAATGCGAAGAAGCGCAACCTCCAGCTTGAGGCCAAAGCACATATTGCCGTACAAAAGTGGATTGACGAGGGCGGCATGACACTGCCCGCAACATCGCCGGAAATGCTTCTCGAGATGCACCGCCGATTTTGCGAACTGCTGCCTGACGATCAGCTCTTTGTCGAGAACCCCAAAACAAGCGAACGCTTGGCGAATGTGCCTGGCCAGTTGCGAACGCGCTACGTAGAAGTGGGCCGGCGCGTGCCAATTAGCCCGGGGTCCGTACCGCGTTTACTCGCATGCCTGCACGCCGCTTTTCAGGGCACGGATCGTGTCACGGCGATCCTGGCGGCGGCTTGCGCACATCACAGACTGCTTTGGATCCGCCCATTTCTCGATGGCAATGGCCGCGTCGCCCGCCTAATGTCCTATGCCATGCTGCGCAGCACGCTCGATACCCGCGGACTATGGTCAGTGGCACGCGGACTTGCCCGCGCCGAGCAGGCATATAAAAGCCACCTGCAGGCGTGCGATGGCAGCCGCCGCAGCGACCTAGACGGCCGAGGAAATCTCAGCGAAGCAGCGCTTGCAGCATTCACCGAATTTTTCCTGCAAACCTGCATGGATCAAGTAGATTTCATGGCAGCACTCATGGCGCCCGATCGCCTGCACGATCACGTAATGCTTTGGACACGCGAGCAAATCAGCGCGGGAATCCTTCCTGTGCGGTCCGATGTCATCATGGCTGCCCTGCTCTATCGCGGAGAACTGACCCGCCGCGAAGCCAACGAGGCGCTCGGGATGAGCGAACGCGCGTCGCGCCGCATTACTTCGGCCCTGCTCCAGGCCAATGTGATCAAGTCGAACAGCCCGCGCGCGCCGCTGCACTTGGCGCTTTCCGCCAGGTATGCCGAGCGCTGGATGCCGGGCCTGTTTCCAGCCGCGCCAATGGCATGAGCGCCGGATTTAATCCGACGGCATGATTATGTACGCCGCCCGGGCATGGTTGCGCGCAGCCGGCGGATGCCGATCACAGTGCCGGTCGCGGCCACAATGGCGCCCCCGATACTGAGCAGGATGAGGATTGCATCGCGCCACGCACCGCCGCGCAGCAGGATCGGCATGTCCCAGCTGTGCAGCAGGTAGAACAGCCAGCGGCCGGCGCGTTGCGCCACCGACAGGCTGCGCGCCACCTCGCCAGTGCGCAGGTCTATGTAGACACGTGTGCGGCCCGAGTCGCCAAAATCCAGGCGCAGGGCGGGCAGGCCGTATTGCAGGGCGCCGTTCATGGCCTCCGGGTGACGCTGGTAATAATAGGCATCGTAGGCCGGCATTACGCTGTGTGCATGCAACGGGGCATCAAACAGGCGGCGCGCAGCAGGCAGCACGTCGGCGGCGTCAAATTGCACTGCCACGCTCAGGCGACCCTGTACCTGCCTGACGATACGCGTATCCGCGGCGGCGTCATAGGCCAGCACGTAGGGGTCCCCACCCACAGCACGCCATTGCAGTTCCACCGGCGCAAAGCCGGCAGTGCGCAATGCCTCAATGACGCGGGCAGGCTGTGTCAGCCCCCCATCAACCGGCGTCGCCGCAGTGCGATAAGCCTCCTCGTTCGGCCGTTGATCCGCCGAGAACACGCCCATGGGGTTCATCGACATCAGCCCGCTGAAAATCCATGTGCAGACAACGCCGCTGAACAACAGCCCCACCACGTGGTGCCATTTCATCCAGGGTTCGCGGTAGGGAGAGCGAGACCCGGACTTGTAGCGGCCCCGAAAGCGCCAGCGCCACAGGCCCACGCACAGGCCCGACACGGCCAGCAGCGTACACAAGGCGGACAGGGCGATCACGGTCCACGCCCAACCCTGATCAGACGAACCCGAGCGGAGCATATAGAGCCAATGAAGCCAGGCGCCAACGTAGTTCCAACGCTGCTGCGCCACAGGCGCATCCAGCACGACCTCCCCCGTTCGGGACGACACGTAAAGCGAAGCGGGGGCAAGCCCATCGACGTGAACCTTATGCAGCGGCCGATGCACATCCAGCCCGCGCGAATGCGTCCAGCGGTCTACGTCCACCAGGCCAGCGTAGTGGGCTGGCCGCTTCGCAAATGCACGTGCGGACGCCAGCGCCTTCGCGGCGCTGACGGGAGCTTCACGCGGCGCCCCTGTCAGGGCGTCATAGGCGCCCGGCGCGCTGCCTGGCTTGCGCATCACGTAGGCGGGTTTGCCGCCGATCGACGTCAACACCACAGCACCGCCGCCACGCGCCGCGTCAGGCAGGCGGGCCAAGGGCACGCAGCACGCTGCCGGATCCAGCGCCGGCAGCGGTGCCAGCCTTTCCCAGGGCGTGAGCTTGGGATACCCCACATACAGCATCACCACTCCGCTGACGAACCACAGCAGCATCAGCAGGCAGCCCGCAACACCCATCCACCGGTGGAGCAAGTACGTCCACCGCTTTGCCATCGCGCCCATACGCATCACTGGCCCTCCACTCAGAAACGATGGTTGAGCGTGACTTCAAAGCGGCGGCCCGGCCCATACAACCACTGCGTAGGCGTGTAGTAAGCGGTGGTGAAATAGCCCTTGTCGAACACGTTATAGCCGCGCGCCGTAATCGTGGTGCGTTTGCCCGCCTCCCAACGCAAGGCCAGATCCGTAGTGGTGTAGGAAGGCAGCGTCAGCGTATTGGCATTGTCGGCGTAGCGCTTGCCCACATACTGCACGCCACCCATAGCCGTCCACCCCGGCGCAAAGTTCCAGCCCAGCCACAGGTTGGCCAGGCGCTGCGGCACATTGGGCGGCACTTTTCCGCTGCGCGACACCGTAACCGGGGGCGAGCCAGCAGGCTCATTGAAGTCGTCGAACCGCGCACGCAGCATGGCAGCATTGGCCTGAACCGTCCAACCACGCGCAAACTCCATAGCCAGCGACGCTTCGAGCCCGCGTGACGATTGCTCGCCCACTTGCAGACGTTCGCTGGGGTTAAGCGGGTCGCGCGTCAGCAGGTTGTTCTTGACGATATGGTAGGCGGCCAGCGTCCATTCGCCCTTGCCCGCCCAAAAGCCCTGCTTGAGCCCGACTTCGATCTGCCTGCCACGCGCCATGTCGAAACGGCTGTTGGCCGCAGTGAGCATCAGCAGGCTGCTGACCGGGTCCGCCGCTTCGGCGTACTGCGCATAGAGCGATAACTCGGGCTGCAGCTCATACACGGTGCCGATGCGAAAGCCCAGCTCCGAGTAAGACCGATCCAGCGCCTGCTTGCCTGTCAACAGATCGTCGCGCGACACTGTGGCATGGTCGTAGCGCAGGCCGCCCAACACCGACCACTGTGGCGTGAGCTTGAGCCTGTCTTCCATGAAAAGGGCGTACTGGGTGGCTTCATTGCGGTAACGCGGGAGCGTTGGCGCGTCGCTGCGGAAGAACCCCGGCACCGGATCGAAAGGATCGACCGATCCTGAGCTTCCGGCATACGTGTTGTTGGTGTGCTGGAAGCTGCTGCGGTTGACGTCAAAGCCCACCGAGAATGTATTGGGCAGCGAACCCAGCTTGCCGTCGAAGGCTGCATCTGCCGTAAAGCCGGTCTGCTTCTGGTCGTGCCCGATGTCGGTGTTGCTCGAACGGTCGATCAGACCTGTCCCATCGTTGTACACATAGCGTTCGGCGTTGCGCCAGTCGCGCTTGCTGCGCACGTGATACAGCCTGGTGCGCACGGTGGTTGCATCGTTGGGCGTCCAAAGGCCATCCAATTGTGTCCACTGGTCGCGAAACCGGATGGTGCCATCTTCGACGTTGTAGTTCTTGTCCCGCAAGGCGTCGAGTTGTCCGCCATTGACCAGCGGTGTACCAAAGTAAGGCATGGGCTTCTGATAGCCATAGGCATGGCTGAACTTCAGGCTCAAGTCAGGCGTTGCATCGAACTGCAGGGCGCCGGAAAACGTCATGTCACGGGAATCGCCGCGATCCACCCAGTTGTCCGAACGGTTGCCGCTCAGGTCCACGCGGTAGGTCAGGCGGTCGGTGATACTGCCCCCGCTGCCCAGGCCAAAACGGGCGGTATCGTCCGTACCCAGCGTGGCTTGTGCCTCGTTCTCAATGGGGCCATGTGTGGGTTTGCGAGGCACGATATTGACCACGCCGCCTATGGCGCCGTCGCCATAGATAACGGACGCCGGGCCGCGCAGTACCTCAATGCGCTCCACCGACCAGGTATCGAAAGGAAAGGTTACCCCCACCCCGCCGTATTGCCGCAAGCCGTCATACAGCCGCATGACCGAGTTGCTGTCCGTGAACCCGCGCGCTGACAGCGCCGAGCCACCGTTGCCTGGATGGCCCATGGCACTGATGCCGCCGGCCCGCGTAATGGCCTCGGTCACGCTGGCGTCGCCACGCTCCTCCAGCTGCTGGCGGGCGATGATGTCCAGGCTTGCAGGGGTTTCCCGAGGGGTCAGATCAAGGTTGGATCCTGTCGAAACAGGCGTATCCAGCACGCCCGGCTGCCCGCTCTTGATCTCGATGGCAGACAGCACGGCGGGCGATGCAACATCGACACGGCTGCCGTCGGTTTGTTGCGGATGGGCCTGCGCCCACACAGGCGCGACGAATGATGAGACAAGCAGCAAGGCAAGTGCGCGCGGCCGCATAACCAGCGGGCCTATGCGCCATGGGGCAGTGATGCGAAGGACATTCATGAGGTTTTCCTGATGCGATGCGCGAGCACCACGCACTTGCGGCACCATCTTCCATCGCCGGCCAAGGGGCTACGGCAGGATTATTGCGTGGTGATTATGGCCAGCTGCGCAGGCCCGTCGTACTCGCGATAAATCCACAGAAAACGCGCAGCCGCCGCGCAATGCGGCTGGCCACTATTTCTGCGAGGAATCGCAGCCGCCGCCCATGGCGGCCGACTGCGGCTTATGCGAGGAGATCAGGAAAAACAGGCGGCGCGCGTGCCTGCGGCGCGTGCCAACCCTGGGAGTACCAGCCAGGCGCCGATTGCTGCGCCGCCACCCGGATAATGGGCGCCACACCAGCCAGGGGTGCCAGCGGCTTGTTGTCGGGTGTCGTGGAGGGGAAAAAGCAAAGCAGGCAATGGCCCGCGTGCGACATATCATGCGCGTCGCCCGGAGCGCTATCGTAGGCACCATTGTGAAGGCCGTCGGTGGCCGTGCAGATCTCCCCCCATACGGCCCGCAAAGCAGCGCCGCCGCCCTGGCCCGACCCGAAGGCAGGCGCCAGCGCGGAAAACAGGAACGCGAGAAGCACAATGCAGCTCAACCGCCGCCGCATCTCACAACGTAATGACATAGCCGTCAGGGTTACTGGGCAACGGCGAGAATCTTAGCATGCAAGGCTGAGCGCCCTAGCCCAGCGCCCAAAGCCGATCAAGCATGGCGGTTTCGTCGCCGTCGTGAGCCAGGATGGCGCCGAGATGACGTGCGCGCTTCAGGAAGAAGTGGACGGGGCATTCCCAGGTGATACCCATGGCGCCGTGGGTCTGGATGGCCTGGGCGGTGCTGGCGTGGGCCGCCTCGGTGACGAGCAGCACGGCAGTAAGCAAGGCTGCCTCGGCGTCGCGACCAGCAGGGCTGTGCCAACCGGCCTCGTCGAGCAGGCCGCAGGCGTCTTGCAATACCAGCCGGGCGTTGTCCAGCGCCATCCAGTTATCAGCCAGACGATGCTTGACGGCCTGGTTGATGCCGATCGGCTTGCCGAACTGTTCGCGCTCGCGCGCATGCGCGGAGGCCAGCGCAAGGGCCTGCGCCCCCACGCCCAACAACTCTCCCAGGCGCAGCGCCCGACGCAAGCCGCAAAATGCTTGCCATGCGTTTGCCCCGCAGGGTACCTCATGCCGCCAGGCCGGTGCCCCGTCGGCGGGCAGCCCCACAGGAATCAGCGGATCAACGCCATGGCCGTGCGCCTCAGTCGCCACGGCGGTAACTGTCAGCATCCCCTCGGCCCATGATAGATCCAGCGCCGGGATACCTGGCGTCGCAAACTCTGCGAACGGTCGCCCACTGCCCGCTCCGGCGCCCCGCACGATAGCCAGCAGCGCGTCCCCACCCAGCCAGCCGGCCAGCCTGTCGCGCAACGCATCCGCGCCGTCGCACTGCTCCACGCCCCGGTGCAGCAAGGCATTAATGGCCGTGGCATCGGCAACCGGCAAAGGCAGCAGGCGCTTACCCATCTCCTCCACCATGGACGCCACAACAGGCAGGGGCAGTCCGACGCCGTCGCACTCCTCGGGCACACAGGCCAACGTCCACCCCATCCGGGCGCAGTCCCGCCACAATGCAGCCGCGTCGGTGGCGTCCAGCGCACCGGTGCGACCGGTCACGGCCAGACCTTCTCCGTCCAGAAACTGCTGGACTGCGTCCACGAGCAAGGAGTGCTCGGCGTTGATCACCTCGTTCATGTTCAGGCCCCCTTGGGCAGGCCAAGAATTTTCTCGGCGATGATATTGCGCTGGATTTCCGATGTACCGGCCAGGATGGTCTCGGCGCGCGACCACAGGTAGGCATGCAGCGTCTGCGCTGTGCCGCCCTGTTGTATTGCGCCGGGCTGGCAAACATCGATGCCCAAGCGCGTGACGGCGAAGTCCAGCATGCGTTGGTGGGCTTCACTCCAGTGCACCTTGGTGGATGACCCCTCGGGCCCAGGCGGCTCGCCGGCGATTGCCTGCCGCAGGGCACGGCGTGTCTTCAGGCCCAGCACGCGGCTGTCGGCGGCCAGGCGCACCCACTGGCGGCGTACCGCCGCATTGGTGAATGGATCGCTTTGCAACTGCTCGCGCAACTCGGCAAGCTCCTGACGGAAGCGCACCAAGCGCGGCAGAAAATACGTGCCCCGCTCAAAGCTGGCGGCCGCCATGGCGATCTTCCAGCCGTCATTCTCCGCGCCGACAAGACAATCCGCCGGGACGCGGACGTTCTCGAAGAAGACCTCGCAAAATTCCGCCTCGCCAGTAAGCTGGCGGATGGGCTCGACCCGTACGCCGGGCAGGCGCATATCCACCAACAGAAAGCTAAGGCCGCGATGGCGCGGGCGATCCGGGTCTGTGCGGGCCAGCACAAAGCACCAATCGGCACGGTCAGCGAAAGATGTCCAGATTTTATGGCCATTGAGCACGTAGTCGTCGCCATCACGCCGGGCCCGGGTGCGCAAGGCAGCCAGATCCGACCCTGCGCCGGGCTCGGAATAGCCCTGGCACCAGACATTGCTGTTTTTCAGGATTCCGGGCAGGAATTCCCGCTTCTGCGCCTCAGTGCCGAAATGCAATAGCGTGGGCGCGAGAATACCGTGGCCGATTAAATTGACGCCCAGCGGTGCACCGCACAGGGCATGCTCTTCATGGAAGATCGCCTGGCGGGCCAGATCCAACTCATGGCCGCCGTACTGGCGCGGCCAGCCCAGGCCCGCCATGCCATAGCGGCACAATTCATCTTCCCAGGCCCTGCGAAACTTGAGGCAGCGTGGGTCGCCATCGCCCGGCCAACCCGAGCGGAAGGCCGCATAATGCGATGTCAGCCAGCCGCGCACGTATGTCCGGAAAGCATCGTGGTCAGAAGGGAATTCGGGGTGTTCTATCGTTGACATACTTCATCCTTGCACAGCTCCTCCAAGCCGGGGTGCCGCGTGGCGGCAGCGCGCGCCACGCAGGCGATGGCCGGCGCAATGGCGGTGCCGCACGCTGGGCCGGCCGGCCCAGCATCAAAGCGTGGAAAGGCGCACGGCCTCAGTCGATGCGGATATTTGCTTCTTTGGCTACCTTGGCCCAGGTCTGGATATCTTTCTTGATGAAAGCGCCAAACGCGGCCGGATCGCTGCCGATGGCATCCAGGCCCAGCGACTCGAATTTCTGCTGCACCTCAGGCTCTTGGATGATTTCGTTTACCGCGGCATAAACCTTGCGCACTACCGCATCTGGGGTGCCGGCTGGCGCCACCAGGCCCAGCCAAGGCATGGCAGAGAAACCAGGGACGGCGGAAGCGATAGGCGGCACATGGGGCACGGACTTGGACGGCTGCTCAGTCGTCACCGCCAGCGCCCGAATGCGGCCATCTTTCACAAAGGGGCCGGACGACGCCCAGGCATCGAACATGATCTGCACACGGCCAGCCACCAGATCGGTAAGCGCCTGCGAGCTGCCTTTGTAAGGGATTTCCTGCATCTGCAAACCGGCCATGCTCTTGAAGAGCTCCGCCTCAAGTTGCGTGGACGTGCCCACACCGACCGAGGCGTAACTCAGCTCGCCAGGCTTGGCGCGGATATACGCAATCAATTCTTCAACTGTCTTGACGGGTAAGGCAGGATGCACTTCAAGCACGTGCACAACGGACGCTACCTGTGTCACAGGCGTGAAGTCTTTGACAGGATCATACGAGACCGTGCTATAGACGCTGGGTGCAATACCCAGCGAGGATGCGGCCAGCAGCAGCGTGTAGCCGTCGGGCTTAGCGCGCGCCACATAATTGGACGCAATAACCGTACCGCCGCCAGGCTTGTTTTCCACCACTACCGGCTGGCCCAGCTTGGCCTCCATGCGCCCCGCCAGCAGCCGCGCCAGCGTATCGGTGGCACCGCCGGCGGAAAACGGCACGACAATGCTGATGGGCTTTTCCGGATAAGCCGCCGCGGCAGGCATCGCCAGCGAAACAGCCAGTGGCGCGGCCACGCACAGACTGGCAAATATATTCTTGAACATCACTGTCTTCTCCTTATATCTATTAGGAATTGTTCGGAGCATGCGCGGCTCGCGCATCTCCGCCGAGGATCAAGGCATCCAGGGCAACCGCGCCCCGCCCCCGCACCCTCGCCAGCAGGGGGTTTACTTCTATTTCGGCGACCGACGCGGGTGCGGCGGCCATGGCGCGGCCCACGGCCTCCACCGCCCGGGCAACGGCGGCAATATCCGCGCGCGGCGCGTTGCGATAGCCATCCAGCAGTGGAAATGCCACCAGACGGCGCAGCAGCGCCTCGGCTTCGCCTGCTTCCAGCGGCAGCAGCGCATGCGCGCTGTCCTGATAAAGCTCGGTCAGCACACCGCCCAGGCCTACAGTGAGCATGGGTCCGAAAACCGGATCGCGGCGTGCGCCCACAATCAGTTCCACCCCCGGCGCCTCCATGGCCTGTACCAGCACACCCTGCACATGTGCGCGCGGCGCCTTTTCGCGCACCGACCGCATGATGTCTTCATAGGCCCGCGCCACCGCTGCCTCATCGGCCAGTTTCAGCGCCACGCCGCCTACCTCGGTTTTGTGCGCAATGTCGGCGCTCAAAACCTTGAGCACCACCGGGAAGCCGGCCGCTCTGGCATGCGCGACGGCTTCCTCTGCGCTGGCGGCAATACGCGCCTGCATGACTGGTACGCCGTGCGCAGCCAGAAAGCCGAGCGCCTGTGCCTCGTTGAGCGGGCCGGCGAGGCCAATGTCAATGTCGAGAGCGAGGCCGGATGCCGTTTTCCCGGGCACGCATGCCTCGTCCACACCCTGCGAGCCGCTCGCCACAGCTGCGGGATCCCTGTTAGAGGCCTCGGTCGCCGCATACGCCGCCGGGCCGCCTTCGGCCGCGCACCCCGACACGCCTTTGGACGCATCGGCATTGCTCTCCAAAGCGGCCGGCATCGCGGCGCGCCGCCGGGCCTGCCAGGACAGAAATGGCCCCAGCGCCGCAACCGCCCGCCCCAGATCGTCGAACACCGCCACGCCCGCTTCACGCAGCGTGTCGCGGCAGGCTGCCCGCCCCGTATCGATGGCGGCAAAGAAGCGCGCATGCGCCCGGGCCACCTCGACAAGGCTGTCCGCCATGCGGTCAAGCATGTAGCCCGGCGCGTAGATAACCACCGCGTCCAGCGCCGGCGACGTGGCCAACGCTTCCAGGACATTGCGTACAAAGCCGGGATTGTTCACCACATTGCCGGTGACATCGACGGGATTACCCACCATGCCGTAGTCGGGAATGCCTTCCCGCAACACTGCCTGCACGTGCGCTGGCAGATCGGGCAACTCAAGCCCGCTCTCGATGAACCGGTCGGCCAAAATGGCGCCCAAGGCCCCCGACATGGTGACGACGGCAACACGCCGGCCGGCCTCACGGTGACGCAGCCGGGCCAGCATGGCAAGCTGTGCCATCTGCGCAAAATCGTGCGCCTCGATCACGCCCACCTTCTCGAACACGCTGCGATACACGCGCTGGTCGCCCGCCAGCGCCGAGGTATGCGACTGAACCGCCGCCGCGCCCTTGGACGTGGTACCGGCTTTAAGCGCAATCAGCACCTTGTCATTGCGGGCCAGCCGACGACATGCGTCGACGAAGCGCGGGCCGTTGCGCAATTGCTCCACGTATCCCAGCACCACCTCGGTGTCTTGGTCGTCGGCGAGATACTCCAGGTATTCGGCAAACTCCACACAGGCTTCGTTGCCGGTATTAATGAACTGCGACACCGACAGCCCCAGTTCACGCACCAATGCATACAGGGCCGCGCAAACGTTTCCGCTTTGTGTCAACAGACTGACCGCGCCTCGCCCCTGCTGCATGGGCACCGCATTGAATACCGACGCAAACGCCGTGTGCGCCTGGGTGTTCAGATTGGCCAGGCCCATGCAGTTTGGCCCCGCCACCGCCATGCCCGACGACTGGGCAAACGCTTCGATGCCGGCCTGCAATGCGCGCCCGGCCTCCCCTTCTTCGGCAAAACCTGCCGCATAGACCACTGCGGCACGGATGCCCCGGCTGTGGCAGCGCTGCAGCATCGGCAGGACATCCGGCGCACCGATGGCGAGCACCGCCAGGTCTGGCGTTTGCGGGAGCGATTCCACATCGGGATAGCAGGGCAGCCCAAACACCTCTGTATATTTGGGATTGATGGGATACACATCGCCCTGGTAGCCATAACGGGTCAGCAGTGAAAGGGGCATGCCGCCGATACGGCCCGGGTTGTCACTGGCGCCGATAAAACAGATTGATGCCGGTTCGAGCAGCGGCCGGAGATCCTGCCTCATGCCGTTTCTCCGCGCTTGTTGCGCTGGATCGCCTGAGCCAGCCCTTTGTCGCGCACCGCCTGGAACTCGCTGCTCATGTGCGACAGCTGATGCGTATCGAAGTGCGCCGACAGCGCCGCGCGCAGGCCCTGGACGTCCAGGCTGCGGTTGAGGGACTTCTTCAGAAGCCGCATCCCGAAGGGCGGCGCCTGGGCAATGCGCTGCGCCAGGGCCAACGTGTCGGCATCCAGGCTGTCGACGGGCACCACGCGGTTTACCATGCCGATGCGATGCGCCTCGGCCGCGTCCAGCCGTTCGCCCGTGAACAACATTTCTTTAGCCTTGCGCAGCCCCATCACCCAGGGGTGAATCAGCACCTCGGTGGCCGCGGCGGCCAGCGTATGGCCGACAGGGTCCGAAAAATAAGCGTCGTCGGCGCATACGATGAGATCACACATATTGGCGATCATGAACCCACCCGCCACACAGGCGCCCTGCACCTGGGCAATCGTGGGCTTGGGAAAATCCCAGATGCGCAGGCAGTAGTCGTAATAGCGCAGAGACTCGTACGCCCAACGCTCTTCGACCGTGAAGGACGCACGGCTCGCCTGCGCCTCCTTCAAATCATGCCCGGCCGAAAAGTGGCTGCCCGCCGCCGCGATCACCATCACACGCACCGCATCGTCATCCCGTGCGCGGCTGACCGCATCATCCAGTTCATCAAGCAGGTGCTGGTTCTGCGCATTACGGGCCTGGGGCCTGTTCAGACTGATGCGCCTCACGGGGCCATGGTCTTCCACAATCAACGAGGTATAGGACATTACCGTCTCAATCCAATAAAGGTTGCGTAACTGGTTGCCAGGGATAACTTGCCGGGATGGGCAGCCGGGATTGCGGATAACCCCGCAGCCGGATGCGGCGCGCCGCCTGGCTCAGGGCGGATTAAGCCCTTATATTTCCTACAATACAAACATTTATTGATTTATTTCCCACAATGTGGTCATCTATGCGGGTGCGGACAAAGGAGTGGCAATGGATACGGGCATAGAGGCAGAGACGGGCGGCGGAGCACAACGCGGCACCCAAAGCATTCGCCGGGCGCTGCAGTTGCTGCGGCTACTGGCCGAGCATGACGCCCAGGGCCTGGCGCTGCGGGACATCATGTCCCAGTCGGGGCTCGAACGGTCCACCGCCCACCGCCTGGTCAGTTGCCTGGTCGACGAAAACTTCGCCTCCCGCGATCCGGGCACCCGCCGCTACCACCTGGGCGTGGATGCCATGCAACTGGGTTTTTCGGCCATGCAACGGGCGCCCATCGTCGATGTGCTGCAGCCGCTTACCAAGCGCCTGTGCAGGCTGTCGGGCGATACGGTCTTCCTGGTGGTGCAGCAGGGCGACTACGCGCTATGCCTGTTGCGCGAGCATGGCGATTTCCCCGTTCGCATCTTCACCATCGATTCCGGCGAAAAACGCCTGTTGGGCATCGGAGCAGGCGGGCTGGCCCTGATCGCGCGGTACAGCGACGAAGCCATCGCGCAGATCCACGCACGCCACGAGGCCGACTACCTGAAAGCGGGCTTGCCGCTGCCGATGCTGCTACGCCACGCCAGCGCAGTCCGCGAACGCGGCTACTCGGAAATCATCGACGGCATCACGCCCGGCGTATCAGGTGTGGGCTGCGCGTTCGCTGTCTCGCGCATTGCCACGGCGGCGATCAGCTTCGGCGCCATCAGCCAGCGCCTGGACGCAACGCGGCGCGAAGAAATGGGCCGCTTGCTGGTGCGCGAGTGCCAGGCTTGGGTCTGTAACGAAGGCCACGCGCAAAACGCTACAATGCGAGGTTGATCGTTTACCAATCCCGCCTATGACCGCCACCGCGACATCGCACACCGAGCAGCCTGCCGACGACCCCGTCGTGAAGTTCAGCGGCGTTGCGCTGGGCTACGGAGATTTCACCGTCCTCAAAGGTATCGACCTGGTCGTCAAGCCCGGCCAGGTCGTGGCGATGATGGGCGGTTCCGGGTCGGGCAAGACAACGCTGCTGCGCGCCGCCACGGCGCAGATCACGGCCCAGCAAGGCACCATCAGTGTATTTGGCAACGATATCCGCACGCTGCAGGGCGAGGCCCTGCGCAAGGCGCGCCAGCGCATGGGCGTGTTGTTCCAGCAGGGTGCCCTGTTCACCGACCTCAACGTATTCGAGAACGTCGCCTTCCCTCTGCGCGAGCATACGCAAATGACGCAGGCGCAAGTTACCGAGCGCGTGCTGGACAAACTCAACGCCGTCGGCCTTCGGGCGGCCGCGCACCTGCGCATTTCGGAAATCTCCGGCGGCATGGCGCGGCGGGTGGCGCTGGCGCGGGCCATCGTCATGGAGCCCGAGCTCATTCTGTACGACGAGCCCTTCGCCGGGTTGGATCCGATCTCGCTGGGCATCACCGCCGAACTCATCCGCAGCCTGACCGACCGCCTGCACTGCGCATCCATCCTCATTACCCACGACGTGCCCGAATCCTTCAAGATTGCGGACTACGTCTACGTGGTGGGCCAGGGCACCTTGCTGGCATCGGGCACCCCGCGGCAATTGTCGGGTTCGCAAGACGCCTACGTGAAGCAGTTCATCAATGGCGAATCCGACGGCCCCATTGCATTCAACTATCCGGTCACACCGGCCTTCGAGGCCTGGCTGGCCCGCCAAGGACGCAAATAATGTCTCCCGTCCAATCGATTTCGACCCTGGGCGCGCGCGTACGGCGCGGTGTCACGGGGCTGGGCGCCTTCATGCGCCTGACCGGTGCGATTTTGGCGCGCAGCGACATCGTCCTGCGCCGGCCGGGCCTGGTATCGCAGCAAGTGCATTTCATCGGTAATTACTCGCTGGTAATTATTATCGTGTCCGGTCTCTTCGTGGGCTTTGTGCTCGGCCTGCAGGGGTATTACACACTCAACCGCTACGGCTCCGAAGAAGCGCTGGGCCTGCTGGTGGCGCTGTCGCTCACGCGCGAACTCGGCCCGGTGGTCACCGCCCTGCTGTTCGCGGGGCGGGCAGGCACCTCGCTCACCGCAGAAATCGGCCTCATGAAGGCCGGCGAGCAGCTCTCGGCCATGGAAGTCATGGCGGTAGACCCAATCCGCCGTGTACTCACGCCGCGTTTCTGGGGGGGCTTCATTGCCATGCCCATCCTGGCGGCGGTGTTCTCCATGGTGGGGGTGCTCGGCGGCTGGATCGTCGGCGTAAAACTCATCGGCATCGACGCGGGTGCGTTCTGGTCACAGATGCAAAACGGCGTAGATGTCATCGACGACGTCCTGAATGGCGTCATCAAGAGCCTGGTGTTCGGCCTGGCGGTCACGTTGATCGCACTGTACGCCGGCTGGACGGCCAAGGCCACCCCCGAAGGGGTCTCCCGCGCCACCACCCGCACAGTCGTCATCGGCTCGCTGGTTGTGCTGGGGCTGGACTTCATCCTGACCGCGCTGATGTTCAGCGCCTGACCAAACACTTATCTATACACGGATCAACACATGACGCGCGAAAAAACAGATTTCCTGGTCGGCCTGTTCGTGCTGCTGGGAGCCATTGCCCTGGTATTTCTTGCCCTGCAAGCCGGCAACCTGAGCACATTTTCCCTGTCCTCCTCCACCTATAAAGTCGACGCCTATTTCGACAATGTGGGTGGTCTGAAGGTGCGCGCGCCCATCAAGAGCAGCGGCGTGGTCGTGGGCCGGGTGGGCGCCATCGGCTTCGACAACACCCGCTACCAGGCCGTTGTCACGCTGGACCTGGACAAGGGTTACGAATTCCCCACCGATTCATCGGCGTCCATTCTCACTTCGGGCCTGCTGGGCGAACAATTCATCGGCCTCACCCCGGGCGGCGAAGAGAAAATGTTGGCTGATGGCAACGAAATCACCTATACCCAAAGCGCCGTGGTCCTCGAAGAGCTGATCAGCAAGTTTCTGTACGGTTCGGCCAGCAAACAAGGCAGTAGCCCGCAAAACTGAGCATATCGCGCACATTTGACATCACACGCGCAAGGCCATCCGGCCAGGGTCGCAGCCACCGTTGTTGTAATGCAGAGGGGTAAAATGCCCCTATCGCGGACATAAACTCATTGCATGAAAACCAATAACTTCCCCGTGCCCTCAGCGGCACATCGCCACCTTCGCAATGCCGCCCTGATCGGCACCGTTGCCGTGCTGGCCGGCTGCGCCACCGTCAAACATCCCAATCCACAAGATCCTTGGGAAAGCTACAACCGCAGCATGTTCCAGTTCAACGATACCGTTGACCGCGCGCTGCTCAAGCCTATTGCGTCGGGCTACGACCAGCTTATGCCAGACCCAGCCCAAACCTGTATCCACAACATGTTCAACAACCTGGGCGATGTGTGGTCAGCGTTCAACAGCTTCCTGCAAGCCCGCGGGCATGATTTCTTCAACACGCTGGGCCGGGTGATGTTCAACACCACTATGGGCCTAGGCGGTTGCATTGACGTCGCCTCCATGAACGGCTCCAAGCGCATCGTCAACGATTTCGGCGTCACGCTGGGCGTATGGGGCCTTAAACCCGGTCCGTACGTCGTCCTGCCCTTCCTGGGTTCCAGCTCACTGCGCGACGGCACGGCAACAGCGGTGTCGCTTGGCACAGGCTTGTCCGCCCTCACACCCGTTATGTCCATCAACGACGTGCCGGTGCGCAACAGCATCCTGGGCGTGTATGTCGTAGACACACGGGCCAGCCTGCTCAAGGCCGACCAGCTCGTCAACGACGTCGCCCTGGATCGTTACAGTTTCATCCGCGACGCGTACATGCAGCGCCGCAAGGCCCTGGTGCAAAGCCGCCTGAACGGCCAATCCGCGCCCGACTACAGCGACGACTTGCCCAACTATGAAGAAGACCTGCCCGACTACTCGGACGACGCAGGCGCGCCCGAGGGCGCTTCCGGCAAGGGCGCGCAAGCTCCTGCCGGCGGCGCTCCCGCAACCAGCACTGCGACCAAACCGTAACCCGGAGGCCTCTCCCTTATGATGTCTATGCTACGTTCCACTTCTCTCCTGCAACGCCTGTTCGCTGGGGCCCTGCTCGGCCTGATCCTGGCACTGGCTGCCGCACAGGCGCGTGCCGAAAAGCCGGTCGACCCCAAGGCCGACCCCAATGATTTCGTGCAGGCCGCCGCCGACAACGCCCTCGAAGCCATCAAGCACGACAAGGCCGCGCAAGGCGGCGATCTCACGCGCATCAACCAATTGGTCGACCAATACATCCTGCCCTACGTCAACTTCGAGAAAACCACTCGCCTGGCGGCCGGCCGCTACTGGCGCCAGGGCACCCAAGACCAGCAGCAGCGCCTGGTTGCCGCCTTTCGCAACACCCTGATCCGCACCTACAGCGGCGCGCTCGCCAATATCGATCCCACATCGGCCATCCGCATGGATCCCTTCCGTGGCGACGCCAATGCCGACGACGTCGTGGTGCGCTCGTCGTTCACGCGCAGCAACGCGCCATCGATCGCTGTCGACTACCGCCTCGAGAAAACCGCCACGGGCTGGAAGATCTACGACTTGAACGTGGAAGGTATCTGGCTGATCCAGAATTATCGCAATCAGTTCGCCGAACAGATCGCGCAAAATGGCTTTGACGGCCTGATCGATGCGCTGAACAAGGTCCAGGTCAAGCCGGCGCAAGCCACAGCGGCGCGGCGCTAGGCACCGGTTCGCGGCTCTGACCGCGGCACGGCTATAATGGAAAGTCCGGCCCGCGCTCAGGGCCGGGCTTCTTTTTTGTGCCCATGACCGCGCTCAGCCTCGAACATATTTCCAAAACCTACGCGCCCGCGCCGCGCAGCCTGCGCAAGCGCCTGCGCGGCCTGCCCGCCAAGCCCGGCCACCAGGCCCTTTCCGACGTCAGCTTCACGGTCGAACACGGTGAGTTCTTCGGGCTGTTGGGCCCCAACGGCGCCGGCAAAACCACGCTTATCTCCATCCTTGCCGGCCTGGTGCGGGCAAGCTCGGGTTCGGCCAAGGTGTGCGGTTACGATGTGCAGGCCGACTACCGGCAGTCACGCCGGGCGCTGGGCGTGGTGCCGCAAGAACTGGTCTACGACCCTTTCTTCACCGTACGCGAAACCCTACGCATCCAGTCAGGTTACTTCGGCCTGCGCAACAACGACGACTGGATCGACGAAGTCCTGGACAACCTCGGCTTGCTGGACAAGGCCGATGCCAACATGCGCGCGCTTTCGGGCGGCATGAAGCGCCGCGTACTGGTGGCGCAGGCGCTGGTGCACCGCCCGCCCGTCATCATCCTCGACGAACCCACGGCGGGGGTCGATGTAGACCTGCGCCGCACACTGTGGGAGTTCATCTCGCGGCTGAACCGCGAAGGCCACACTATTTTGCTTACCACGCACTATCTCGAAGAAGCCGAGGCACTCTGCGGCCGGCTGGCCATGCTCAAGGGCGGGCGTATCGCAGCGCTGGATACCACCCACAACCTGCTGGCCCGTTTCGGCGGGGCAGACCTCGAAGAGGCTTTTGTACGCATCATGCGTGGCGAGCAAGGCTCAGTCGATGCCGGCACAAGCGACCGCGAAGACGAATCCATGGAGGCCTCGCTGTGATCGCCAGCCTGCAAAACTCCGGCTTTCCCACCCTGCTGCGCAAAGAGCTGCTGCGCTTCTGGAAAGTGGGCTTCCAGACCATCGCAGCGCCAGTGGTCACCGCGCTGCTGTATTTGCTGATTTTTGCCCATGTGCTCGAGGGGCGGGTAAACGTGTACGGGTCGGTGCCCTATACCTCCTTCCTGATCCCTGGGCTCATGATGATGAGCATGCTGCAAAATGCTTTTGCCAACCCTTCGTCGTCGCTGATTCAAAGCCGCATCACGGGCAACCTGGTGTTTATTTTGCTGCCGCCCATGTCGCACCGCGAAATCTACGCCGCCTATGCGCTGTCGGCGATCGTGCGCGGGCTGTGCGTGGGTGCCTGTATCTGGGTGGTGGCGCTGTTCTTTGTGCCGCTGCCGGTAGCCCACCCGGGCTGGGTGCTTGCGTTTGCGGTGCTGTCCTGTGCGATCATGGCCTCGCTGGGCATGATCGCCGGCCTGTGGTCCGAAAAATTCGATCAGCTCGCGGCATTCCAGAACTTCCTCATCATGCCCGCCACCTTTCTGTCCGGCGTGTTCTACTCCATCCACAGCCTTCCGCCCTTCTGGCAGGCCGTTTCGCGCTGGAACCCGGTGTTCTACATGATAGACGGCATGCGCTACGGGTTTTTCTCCGTCTCCGACGTCTCTCCCTGGCACAGCCTGGCCGTGGTGCTGGCCGTGTTTGCTGCGCTGGGCTTATTTTCGCTGCGCCTGCTGGCCAGCGGCTACAAACTCAGGAACTGACCGCCATGCTGCCTACCCCCGAACAAGTACGCGAGTACATCGCCGCCAACCTTGACTGCGAACACCTCGAGGTATCCGGCGACGGCTCTCATTTCGAAGCCATCATTGTCAGCCCCGCCTTCGAAGGCAAGCGGCTGATTGCACGCCATCAGATCGTCTACGCCGCGCTGGGCGATCGCATGAAGGCTGAAATTCACGCGCTGTCGATGCGCACGCTCACCCCCGCCGAATACAAAGCGAACCCGAATGGATAAACTGCTCATCAACGGCGGCCGCCCTCTGGCCGGCGACATCGAGGTATCAGGCGCCAAGAACGCCGCCCTGCCCATCCTGTGCGCCAGCCTGCTCACGGCAGACACCATCACACTGCACAACGTACCGGCACTCAACGATATCAACACCACCCTCAGGCTTCTAGGCCAGATGGGCGTGCGGGCCGAGAAGCCGGCGCCCGGCACGGTCACGCTGAACGCGGGGCAGGTCGACAAGCTCGAAGCGCCTTACGAGCTGGTGAAGACCATGCGCGCGTCCATCCTGGTGCTGGGCCCACTGCTGGCCCGCTTCGGCGAGGCGCGCGTCAGTCTGCCGGGGGGCTGCGCCATCGGCCAGCGGCCGGTGGATCAGCACATCAAAGGCCTGGCCGCGATGGGCGCCGACATCAAGATCGAGCACGGCTTTGTAGTAGCCAAAGCCAGCCGGCTCAAAGGCGCCTCGATCCGCACTGACATGGTCACGGTCACCGGCACTGAAAACCTGTTGATGGCTGCCGTGCTGGCCGAAGGCCGCACTACACTCGAAAACGCCGCGCGCGAACCCGAAATCACCGACCTGGCCGAGCTGCTCATCAGCATGGGCGCCCGCATCCAGGGCCACGGCACCGACCGCATCATCATCGACGGCGTCGACCGCCTGCACGGCGCCACCCACACCGTGGTGGCCGACCGCATCGAAGCCGGCACCTTCCTGTGCGCCGTAGGCGCGGCAGGCGGCGAAATCATGCTGCGGCGCGCCGCCCCCGACACCATGGGCGCCACGATCGCCAAGCTGCGCGAAGCCGGCCTGAGCATCGAATGCGGCGACGACTGGATACGCGGCGCCATGAAGGGCCGTCCGCGCGCCATGGGCTTTCGCACGGCGGAATACCCAGGTTTGCCCACCGACATGCAAGCCCAACTCATGGCGCTGAACAGCATCGCCGACGGCACTGCGGTCATCACCGAAACTATTTTCGAGAACCGCTACATGCACGTGCAAGAATTGGTCCGCATGGGCGCGTCGATCGAGATCGACGGGCATACCGCCGTCGTGCAGGGCGTAAACACGCTGCTGGGCGCCACCGTCATGGCCACCGACCTGCGGGCCTCAGCCAGCCTGGTGATTGCCGGCTTGGCCGCTGAAGGCGCCACCACCGTCGAGCGCATCTATCACCTGGACCGCGGCTACGAGCAGATGGAAGTCAAACTGCGCGCCCTGGGCGCCGATGTGCAACGTATTTCCGGGAAAACCGCATGAGCCCCGCCAGCTTGCAGAAACCGCTCACCCTGGCCCTGTCCAAAGGGCGCATCTTCGATGAAACGATGCCGCTGCTCGCCGCGGCGGGTATACAGGTGTCTGAAAACCCCGAAACCTCGCGCAAGCTGATCCTGCCCACCAGCAGCCCAGACCTGCAGATCATCATCGTGCGCGCGTCGGACGTGCCCACCTATGTGCAGTATGGCGCGGCCGATTTCGGCATCGCTGGCAAGGATGTCCTGTACGAGCATGCCGCCAGCCACCCGGGCGGCCTGTACCAACCCGTCGACCTGAACATTGCGCGCTGCCGCCTGTGCGTGGCCGCGCCGCGCGGCTTCGACTACGAGGCCGCCGTACGTCAAGGATCGCGCCTGCGAGTAGCCACCAAGTACGTGCGCGCGGCGCGCGAGCACTTCGGCGCCAAGGGTGTGTATGTGGACATCATCAAGCTGTACGGCTCGATGGAGCTGGCGCCGCTGGTCGGCCTGGCCGACTGCATTGTCGACCTGGTCTCTACGGGCGGCACGCTCAAGGCCAACAATCTGGTCGACGTGGAAGAAATCACGCAGATTTCCTCGCGCCTGATCGTAAACCAAGCATCGCTCAAGACACGCGCGGCCGCGCTGCAACCACTGATTGCCGCCTTCGCCAAGGCGTCAAGCACAGCCAAGCCCTGAACGGCGCGGCCATGCGATACCGCCCATGCCCCGCAAGCCCGGCCGACTGCCGGGCAGCGGATGTTGGACCACATGCCGCGGCAGTCCAGCGCACGCGGCAGTGTATTCGGGCAAGGCCGCCGCATCCGGTATAAACTCGAATCAACAGAATGTAATTCCCTACTGGTTCGCATCATGCCTTCTATCAAGCGCCTCAGCACCCGCGATGACGGGTTCCGGGCCTCACTGCGCGCCCTGCTGGCCTACGACGCCTCGCAGGATGAGTCCATCGAACAGGCTGTCACCGGCATCCTGCGCGATGTCCAGCAGCGGGGAGACGACGCCCTGCTCGAATACACCAGGCGTTTCGATCGCGTTGACGCCGCCTCGGTGGCCGAGCTTGAAATCGGCCATGATGCGCTGCATGCCGCCCTCGATACGCTCGATTCCGCCCAGCGCGCCGCACTCGAAACCGCTGCCAGCCGCGTGCGCCGCTACCACGAACGCCAACGCGCCGAGTCCTGGTCGTATACCGAAGAAGACGGCACCGTGCTGGGTCAGAAGATTACACCGCTGGATCGCGTGGGCCTGTATGTGCCCGGCGGCAAGGCTGCCTATCCCTCTTCCGTTCTCATGAATGCCATCCCCGCCAAGGTGGCCGGCGTACCCGAAGTGGTCATGGTCACGCCCACACCCGGCGGGCAGCGCAACCACCTGGTGCTGGCTGCGGCCGCCCTTGCGGGTGTCGACCGCGTATGGGCCATCGGCGGCGCGCAGGCTGTGGGCGCGCTGGCCTATGGCACTCACGCCATTGCGCCGGTCGA
The DNA here is from genome assembly GCF_009857885.1 of Pusillimonas sp. TS35. Taxonomy (GTDB): domain Bacteria; phylum Pseudomonadota; class Gammaproteobacteria; order Burkholderiales; family Burkholderiaceae_B; genus Allopusillimonas; species Allopusillimonas lactea. The sequence continues at coordinate 85,497 of NZ_WWER01000002.1, forward strand.
CAAGATCGTCGGCCCGGGCAACGCCTACGTAGCCTCGGCCAAGCGCCGCGTTTTCGGCACGGTGGGCATAGACATGATTGCCGGCCCCAGCGAAATCCTGATTCTCGCCGACGGCACCACGCCGGCCGACTGGGTGGCCATGGATCTTTTCTCGCAGGCCGAGCACGACGAAATGGCGCAGGCCATCCTGCTGTGCCCAGACGACGCCTACCTCGATGCCGTACAAGAAGCCATCGATCGCCTCTTGCCCAGTATGCCGCGCGCAGACATCATCCGCACCAGCCTGGCCAATCGCGGTGCGCTCATCCGGGTGCGCGACATGCAAGAAGCCTGCGAGATCGCCAACGACATCTCCCCCGAGCACCTAGAGATCTCTGCCGAAGATCCACGCACCTGGGCCGACCAGATTCGCCATGCCGGTGCTCTCTTCCTGGGCCGCTACAGCTCCGAATCGCTGGGCGACTACTGCGCGGGCCCCAATCACGTGCTGCCCACCGCGCGCACGGCACGTTTTTCTTCGCCGCTGGGCGTGTACGATTTCCAGAAACGCACCAGCATTATTTATGTGTCGCGCGAAGGCGCGCAAACCTTGGGCAGCGTAGCGGCAACGCTGGCCTACGGCGAGGGCCTGCAGGCTCATGCCCGCAGCGCCGAGTACCGCCTCTCACCCCCTGAATCCTCGTAAACATGCGTACCGCTGACATCACCCGCAACACCAATGAGACACGCGTGCGCGTGTCCATCAATCTGGACGGCACCGGCCGCCAGGCAATCAATACCGGCGTGCCCTTCCTGGATCACATGCTGGACCAGATCGCCCGCCACGGCCTGATCGATCTCGACATCCACTGCGACGGCGACACACATATCGACGATCACCACACTGTCGAAGACGTCGGCATCACGCTGGGCCAGGCCTTCGCGGCGGCTGTGGGCGACAAGAAAGGCATGGTCCGCTACGGCCACTCCTATGTGCCGCTCGACGAGGCACTGTCGCGCGTCGTGATCGACTTCTCGGGACGCCCCGGGCTGTACTACGACATCCCCTTCACGCGTTCGCATGTCGGCCGCTTCGATGTCGACCTGGCGCGCGAATTCTTCCAGGGCTTCGTCAACCACGCACTGGTCACGCTGCATATCGACAACCTGAAGGGCGATAATTCGCACCACCAGGCCGAAACCGTATTCAAGGCATTTGGCCGCGCCTTGCGCATGGCTACCGAACTCGACCCGCGCAACGCGGGCGTCGTGCCCTCCACCAAAGGAGTGTTGTAACGGCGTCACTCCGTACAACGGCCAATATCGTGAATACCATTGCTATTGTTGACTACGGCATGGGCAATTTCCATTCGGTGGCCCGCGCCCTGCAGGCTGCCGCGCCCGATGCCGACATCCGTATCTGCCGCGAACCGGCACAGATCGACCAGGCTTCGCGCGTGGTGTTTCCCGGCCAGGGCGCCATGCCAGATTGCATGCGCACGCTCGACGAATCGGGCCTGCGCGACGCGGTGCTGCGCGCGGCGCGCAGCAAGCCGCTGCTGGGCGTGTGCGTCGGCGAACAAATGCTGTTCTCCGAAAGCGAAGAAGGCAATGTACGCTGCCTGGATATTTTCCCGGGCAAGGTGCGACGTTTCGCGGGCCCGCAGTTCGACACCCTTGCGGGGCACGCAAGTAGCGGCGCCGGGCACGAATTGCTGAAAGTGCCCCATATGGGCTGGAACCGCGTCACGCAGTCACGCGCCCATGCCCTCTGGGCGGGCATCCCCGACGAAACCCATTTTTATTTTGTGCACAGCTATTACGCGCAGCCCGACGACCCATCCATCACCGTTGGGGAAACCCACTACGGGCTGCGCTTTACCTGCGCCGTGGCAACCGCTAACATTTTCGCGGTACAGTTCCACCCCGAAAAAAGCGCGGCGCATGGCCTGCGGCTGTACCGGAATTTCGTAGACTGGAATCCTTGACATCATGTTACTCATCCCCGCCATCGATCTCAAAGACGGGCGTTGCGTTCGCCTGCGCCAGGGCGACCTGGCCGACGCAACGGTATTTTCCGAAGACCCCGGCGCCATGGCAGCCCAGTGGCTGGCACAGGGCGCACGCCGCCTGCACCTGGTCGACCTGAACGGTGCGGTGGCCGGCAAGCCCAAAAATGGCCCGGCCATCAAGTCCATCCTCAAGTCGGTCGCCGACGACATCCCGGTACAGATCGGCGGCGGCATCCGCGACATGGACACGATAGAAACCTATCTGGACGCCGGCATCTCATACGTGATCATCGGCACGGCCGCAGTGAAAGACCCCGGTTTTCTGCGCGATGCCTGCAGCGCCTTTCCGGGTGCCATCATCGTCGGGCTCGATGCCCGCGACGGCAAGGTGGCCACCGACGGCTGGAGCAAACTCACCCGCCACGACGTGCTCGACCTGGCCCGCAAGTTCGAAGACTACGGCTGCGAGGCCATTGTCTATACCGATATCGGCCGCGACGGCATGCTGTCCGGCGTCAACATCGACGCCACGGTCAACCTGGCGCGCCACGTCAACATCCCCGTGATCGCTTCAGGCGGCGTCACAGACTTGCGCGACATCGAAGCCCTGTGCGCGGTCGAAGGTGAAGGCATCGAAGGCGCGATCCTCGGTCGCAGTCTGTATGAAGGCACGCTGGATTTCGCCGCCGCGCAGGATCTGGCGGACGAACTCGGCAAACCATGACTTACCCCGACTCAACCCAAGACTCTGGCCTTACTCGCCGCATCATTCCTTGCCTGGACGTCACTGCCGGGCGGGTGGTCAAAGGCGTGAACTTCGTCAACCTGATCGACGCCGGCGACCCGGTCGAGATCGCGCAGCGCTACAACGAACAGGGCGCGGACGAGCTCACTTTCCTCGACATCACTGCCACGAGCGACGACCGCGATCTCATCCTGCCCATTATCGAGCAGGTGGCGCGCCAGGTTTTCATCCCGCTTACGGTGGGTGGCGGCGTGCGCCGTGTGGCCGACATCCAGCGCCTGCTCAACGCCGGCGCCGACAAGGTCTCGATCAACAGCGCGGCGGTCGCCAACCCCGAGCTGGTACGCGAAGCCGCCGGCTATCACGGCTCGCAATGCATCGTGGTTGCCATCGATGCGCGCCGCGTGTCGGCCGAAGGCGAACCCGATCGCTGGGAAGTCTTCACCCACGGCGGGCGCAAGGCCACGGGGCTTGATGCCGTCGAATGGGCCCGCCGCATGGCCGCCTACGGCGCGGGCGAGCTGCTGCTCACCAGCATGGATCGCGATGGCACCAAGGCGGGTTTCGACCTCACGCTCACCCGCACGGTGGCCGACGCCGTGCCGGTACCGGTCATTGCCTCGGGCGGCGTGGGCAATCTGCAGCATCTGGCGGATGGCGTCACCGTCGGCCGTGCCAGCGCGGTGCTGGCCGCCAGTATTTTCCATTACGGCCAGCACACGGTGCGCGAGGCAAAAGAATTCATGGCGGCCCGAGGTATTAGGGTACGATTACCTGTATGACACACAGCACTGAAAGGTCCACGCCGCAAGAAGCTTGGCTGGACGCCGTAAAATTCGACGATGCGGGCCTGCTTCCGGCCATTGCCCAGGACGCCGACAACGGTCAGATCCTGATGGTGGCGTGGATGAACGCCGAGTCGCTGCAAGAAACCGTTGAAACTGGCCGCGCGGTGTACTGGTCGCGTTCCCGCAACCGCCTCTGGCGTAAGGGCGAAGAATCCGGCCACGTGCAGATCGTGCACGAAATCCGCCTGGACTGCGACGGCGACGTCGTCCTGCTCAAAGTGCGCCAGGAAGGCGGTATTGCCTGCCACACGGGCCGCGTCAGCTGCTTTTACCGGCGGCTGGACGGCACACCGGCATCGGCTTCCTGGACAATCGTCGATCCAGTGCTGAAAGACCCAGAGCTCATCTACAAATGAACCAGCCTGATTCCGCAACCATTTTGGCCCGGCTGGCCGATACACTGGAGGCGCGCCTGCCCGCGAACGGCGGCGATCCGTCTTCGTCCTACACGGCTAAGCTGCTTGCGCGCGGCCCCGACGCCTTTCTCAAGAAAATCGGCGAAGAGGCCACCGAAGTGGTGATGGCCGCCAAAGACAACCAGCCCGATCGCATCGTCAGCGAGGTGGCCGATCTGTGGTTTCACTGCATGGTGGCGCTGGCGCATTATGGGCTGCGCCCCGAACAGGTGCTGGCCGAACTGGCTCGCCGTGAGGGTACGTCGGGCCTGGCCGAGAAAGCTTCTCGCCCCCAATCCTGAATTGAAGGAACAACCTCAATGAGCGACAACTGTTTGTTCTGCAAGATTGTCAACGGTGAAATCCCTTCGAAAAAAGTCTACGAAGACGACGATTTCGTTGTTTTTCACGATATCAACCCGGCTGCCCCGGTGCATCTGCTGATGGTGCCGCGACACCATGTGGCCTCGATGCAGGACATCACAGAGCAGGATGCAGGTTGGCTGGGCAAGATGATGACGCTGGCCCCCAGGCTGGCGCACGACAACGGCTGCACACCGGGGCCCGAGGGCGGTTTCCGGTTGGTCATCAACACCGGCACAGAGGGCGGCCAGGAGGTCGCTCATCTGCACATGCATATAATCGGGGGCCATCGCCCCTGGGATAAACGCGCGGCTCCGGCCGCCTAACGGAGATGTAACATCATGGGTAGTTTCAGCATTTGGCATTGGCTCATCGTCCTGGTGATCGTGGCGCTGGTCTTCGGCACAAAGAAGCTGCGCAATATGGGCGAAGACCTTGGCGGCGCGGTCAAGGGTTTCAAGAAGGGCATGCGCGACGCCAATGAAGAGGCCGACACCAAGGCGGCCCCCGAAGCGGTCACGCAGCGCACGGCTCAGTCCGACGATACGATCGACGTCCAGGCCAAAGAAAAGAAAGACGCCTGAACGGCGCAGCTCCGATCATGTCATGCCCGGCATGCGCACAAGGCGCGCGTCCGGGCGGTTGTCTTTTCTTTTTTCAATGAGCATGCGGCATCATGTTTGACGTCAGCTTCAGTGAACTCATGCTGGTCGGGGTGATCGCGCTCATCGTGATCGGCCCCGAGCGGCTGCCCAAGGTGGCACGCACCTTGGGGCACCTTATCGGCCGTGCCCAGCGCTACGTCGGCGATGTCAAAGCCGATATACAGCGTGAAATGGATCTCGACGAACTCAAGAACATCAAGGGGCAGATGGAAGACGCGGCCCAGTCGGTAAAGTCCTCGATGGAAGCCGCTTCCAGCAGTCTGCGCGAGCCGCTCGATGACGCGCGCAAGGTGCTCGAAGATGCATCCCAGTCGCTTGGCGATATCGCACGCGACGCCGAATCGGGCGTCGACCCGAAGGCCCTGGCGCAAAAGGCGGTGGGTGTGCAGGGTGTTGCCGCCAGTGGTACGGTGAAGTCGCCAACGCAAAGCGACACGACTGCGTCAGAATCCGACGCGGCTGAGGCTGCTGAGCAGGCGGGCGCCAGCGCGCACGCGTCGACAAGAGCTGTCCCGGCGTCCGCCGACACGCCTGCTGGCGCCAGTACGGCCCCCGAGAACGACTCCCTGTCCCTGCCTGGTTTCGACAATCAGGCCACGCCCGACACCAAAACAGGTAAGCCATCGTGACACAGCCGGACGCTACGCAGGACACATTTATTTCGCATCTGGTCGAGCTGCGCACACGTCTGCTGCGGGCAGTCATGGCGGTGCTCGCCGTGTTTGTTGTGCTGTTCATTTATCCGGGCCCATCGACCATCTACGATGTGCTGGCCGCGCCTATGCTGGCGTCGCTGCCGGAGGGCACGCGCATGATCGCCACGGGTGTCATCACGCCCTTCATGGTACCGGTGAAGGTGACGATGCTGGCGGCTTTTGTGGTGGCGCTGCCGGTGGTGCTGTATCAAGCCTGGGCGTTCGTGGCGCCGGGCCTGTACCAGCATGAGCAGCGCCTGGCGCTGCCGCTGATTGCGTCCAGCACGATACTGTTCCTGGCGGGGATGGCGTTCTGCTATTTCGTGGTTTTTCGTACGGTGTTCCACTTTATTGCAACGTTTGCACCGCAGTCGATCACGCCGGCGCCGGATATTGAGGCGTATCTGGGCTTTGTGATGACGATGTTTCTGGCTTTCGGCATTACGTTTGAGGTGCCGGTGGCGGTGATCCTGATGGTGAAGACGGGCATCGTTACTGTGGCCAAGCTGCGTTCTGCGCGTGGTTATGTGATTGTGGGGGCTTTCATTATTGCTGCGGTCGTTACGCCGCCCGATGTACTCAGTCAGTTCATGCTGGCGGCGCCGCTGTGTCTGCTGTTCGAGGTGGGGGTGCTGGTAGCCAGTATGCTGGAGCGTAAGTCTCAGGATGTATCGGAAAGCACGGAGGTCACCCGGGAGGGTGACTGACGGTCGTATTTTGTAGCTTGGCGTCGGTGCTTGCTCGGTGCTTGCACGCGGGCTTTTTGCTTGCACGGGGGTGGGCTTCTTTAGCCGGGGCATTTTTGCTTGCACGCGGGTGGGCTTCTTTAGCCGGGGCGCCGTGGCGGGACAGGCCGGTCGCTTCGATCGCTCGCCCAGCCTGTCCCGCCACGGCGCCCCTCACATGGAATGCTGTTGGGGGGTCGGGCAGCCTATTTGTTACGTGGTCGCTCACGGATGTTGTTGTTGGAAGCTCTACTCAGTCCCAACTGCTTAGTCGATGTCGCCGCGTACGGGGCGGGGCGCCTCGGCTCAGGGTGCCTGCGCGGGTAGCCCGAAGGGCCACCGCAGTGGGCCACGATCCCTGCGCGGTGACAGCGACGGGTTAGGACGCTAACCGAAGCAGAGATTCCGGCGGCTTACCCTTTGCGGATAGGCGGCCGGGTGCCCACCTTTATGTCTACGGAAACCTCGCGGCCGTTGCGCAGGACGGTAAGCCGCGCGGTTTCGCCAGGCTTCAATGGCGCGATCTGGTTCAGGAAGCCGATGGAATCGTAAACCTCTTGCTTGCCGATGCGCAGGATGATGTCGCCCACCCGCAAGCCCGCTTGGGCAGCAGGCCCGCCGCGCAGAATGGTGGCAATGATCACACCATGGTCGACCTTCATGTCGAATGCACGGGCCAGATCAGGGGTGATGTCTTGCGGCTCGATGCCTAGCCAGCCGCGCGTCACGGTACCCGTCTGGATGATCTGATCCATGATCGTGCGCGCCGCAGCGGCGGGGATGGCGAAGCCTATGCCCAGCGAGCCCCCGGTTTCAGAGTAGATGGCGGTATTGATGCCTACCAGCCGCCCTGCCGTATCCACCAGCGCGCCGCCGGAATTGCCCGGGTTGATCGCGGCGTCGGTCTGGATGAAGTTTTCGTAGATATTGATGCCCAGCCGGTTGCGGCCCATCGCGGAGACAATACCCATTGTCGTCGTCTGCCCCACTCCGAAGGGGTTGCCGATCGCCAGCACGATATCACCCGTGCGTACCACCGCTTCGTCTGAAAAATCGATAGCCGACAACTTAGGCAGATCAACCTTGAGGACCGCCAGGTCGCTTTCCGGATCGGCGCCCACAAGTTTGGCGCGCGTTTCGCGGCCGTCGCTTACGGCGACCTCGATGGCGTCTGCGGCCTCGATCACGTGATAATTAGTGAGGATATAACCGTCGCCACGCACGATGACGCCCGAACCGAGGTTGGTCGACTCTTTGCGGCGGCTGAACCCAGGTACCTCGCGAAACAGCCGCTCAAGCTCCGGGTCGGGCGGCAGCGGAAGCAGCGGCACATCGATGTGTTTGCGGGTATAGACATTAACCACCGATGGCGTGGCCCGGGCTACGGCATCCGCGAACGACGACACTGGCTGTGCGGTTCGCGCAGGCTTGGCCGGTGCGGCAGCCTGCCCGCGCACCCCTTCTCGCTCGGGCGCGACGGACATGCCTCGCAGCCAATCTGGGCGCAGTGTGGTGACGATGAATAAAATACCCAGGCATACCGTCACTGTCTGGGCAAATAACAACCACAATCGGCGCATAGACTATCTGATGAAAGAGAATGGCTGGCAGGCGGCGAAGGCCAGTACCCTCAAAGCCTACCGAGATGCGCGGCAGGCCGCAACCATGCACACACAGGGGTATACGCGACTTGGCGAGGCACGGCATGCTCGAACGCTGTGCACCCCATCACAACAGGCGCCGGCACACCGGCACCGACGACAGGATAATCAACCCATGAATCATGTTTCCACGCACACGCTGGCCAATTGGCTGGACGACACCCTGCAGGCAGGGCGCTTTAAAGACTATTGCCCCAACGGCCTACAGGTGGAAGGACGCGACACCATACAGCGTATCGTCACCGGCGTAACCGTCAGCCAGGCCTTGCTGGAGCATGCCGTGGCACGTGGCGCGGACGCGGTGCTGGCGCACCACGGCTGGTTCTGGAAGAACGAAGACCCGCGCGTGCGGGGGCCCAAGCGGCGGCGACTGGCCCTGGCGCTCGCCAACGAGCTGAATATTTTCGCCTACCACTTGCCGCTGGACGCCCACCCCGAACTGGGTAACAACGCTCAGTTGGCGCGCGTGCTGGGCCTGACGCCCGACCGCGACGACACTGGCGCACCGCTCACTTGCGGGCCGGGGGACCTGGTTTGGCTGGGTACATGCCCGGCGGTCGCCACGCTGGGGGATTTGGCTACATCTGTTAGCAAGCGCTTACATCGTGCGCCGCTGACTGTTGGTGATTTACAACGGCCCGTGCGGCGTGTGGCATGGTGTACCGGCGCCGCGCAAAGCATGATGGACGCGGCCATCGAAGCGGGCGCGGATGCCTATGTCACCGGCGAAGTGTCGGAACCCACCTTTCACCTTGCCAATGAAACGGGCGTGGGCTTTATCAGTGCCGGCCACCACGCCACCGAACGCTATGGCATACAGGCGTTGGGCCAGGCCATTGCACAGCAGTTCGGTATCGACGTCGAGTTTGTGGATCTGGACAACCCGGTTTAGCGGCAACAAAAGAGCCATCCGAGCCTATACAACAATAAACAGGGCGCGCTGCGCGACATACTGTGCATGCAGCGCGCCCTGTGATGCTGATGGCTGCCCGGGCGAAGCCCAAGGGCGCGGCAGTGCCTTACCGCTTGCTGAGCAGATCGCGGATTTCGCGCAGCAGCACCACGTCTTCAGCCGGCGCAGGAGGTGGCGCCGCTTCTTCTTCGCGCTCGACGCGGCGACGCGCTGCGTTGACGGCCTTGACCAGGCAGAACACGACAAAGGCCAACAGAATGAAGTTGATGAAGATGGTGACGAAGTTGCCCCACGCCAGCAGGTTGGCGCCGGCCTTGGACAAGGCATCGTAAGTTTGCGGACCCGTATAGCCTTCGGGGATGCTCAATGCAATGAATTTACTGGTGAAGTCGATTTGCCCGCCCAGAATGAAGTTGATGATCGGCATGATGACGTCTTTGACCAAAGAATCGATGATCTTGCCGAACGCAGCGCCGATGATCACACCTACGGCAAGGTCGATCATGTTGCCCTTTACCGCGAACTCCCGGAACTCTTGCAAAAAGCCGCGTGCTTTACTCATGATTACCCCTCATTGCGCACCATGCGTGAAGTTGTTTTGATTTAACCCAGTACACCTGCATACTGGGGTATCGCTATAATACGCGGTTGATAAGTTTGTACCTAGCCAGAAATCGTGAAAAGGCAATGCCCGTGCGGGCATCAACAAGGATACTAGAATGAGTGACACAACGACACAGCTGGACGACTCCGGCGCGGTGGATCCCAATCTGCCGGTTGACCCGTCGCGGCGTTTCTGGGTGACCACCGCCTGTGCGGTGGGTGGGGCCGCAGGCGTGGCCACCGCCGTCCCGTTCGTCGGTTCCTTTGCTCCGTCCGAAAAGGCCCGCGCGGCGGGCGCGCCGGTCGAAGCCGATATCTCCGGTCTGGCGCCTGGCCAGATGATGACGGTCGAATGGCGGGGCAAGCCTGTGTGGATCCTTCGCCGCACCGAGCAGCAGATCAAAGACCTCCCCTCACTCGACAGCCAGCTGGCCGACCCTCAGTCAGAGCGGCCGGGTTATACGCCCGAATACGCCAAGAACGAATACCGCTCGCGCAAGCCCGAATACTTCGTTGCCGTAGGTATCTGTACCCATCTGGGCTGCTCGCCCACGCCCGAGTTTTCCGCGGCCGGCGGCCTGCCGGCCAACTGGAAAGGCGGCTTCCTGTGCCCCTGCCATGGCTCCACGTTCGATCTGGCGGGCCGTGTGTTCGCCAACAAGCCTGCACCCGACAACCTCGAGGTGCCGCCCTACGTCTTCTCCGACGACGGCACCAAAGTTGTCATCGGTGTCGACGAGAACAACAAAGCCTGATCACCGGATGGCGGCGCCTCGGCCCGCCCTCCGCACCGCACCCGTTACACAGAGAGATAAAAAAGGAGCCGTTTCATGGCTGGCGAGAAAACCGTCGATACGACTGGACTCTTGGGCTGGATAGACAGACGCTTTCCGCTGACGTCCCTGTTCAAGGAGCACATGTCGGAATATTACGCGCCCAAGAACTTCAATTTCTGGTACTTCTTTGGGTCCCTGGCGCTGCTGGTTCTGGTCCTCCAGATCGTCACCGGCATTTTCCTGGTCATGAACTACAAGCCCGATGCCAAGCTGGCGTTCGAGTCTGTTGAATACATCATGCGCGAAGTGCCTTGGGGCTGGCTGATCCGCTACATGCACTCCACCGGCGCTTCGATGTTCTTCGTGGTGGTGTACCTGCATATGCTGCGCGGCCTGTTCTACGGCTCGTACCGCAAGCCGCGCGAACTGGTGTGGATCTTCGGCGTGGCCATCTTCCTGTGCCTGATGGGCGAAGCGTTCTTCGGCTACCTGCTGCCCTGGGGCCAGATGTCGTACTGGGGCGCCCAGGTGATCGTCAACCTGTTCTCGGCCATCCCCTTTATCGGTCCTGACCTCGCCATCTGGATCCGCGGCGACTACGTCGTATCCGACGCTACGCTGAACCGCTTCTTCGCGTTCCACGTGATTGCGATTCCACTGGTGCTGATCGGTCTGGTAGTGGCGCACATCATCGCACTGCACGAAGTGGGCTCGAACAACCCCGACGGCGTCGAGATCAAGCAAGGCCCGAAAGACCGCTACGGCCGCCCCATGGATGGCATCCCCTTCCACCCCTACTACTCGGTGCATGACCTGGTGGGCGTGGCGGGCTTCCTGATTGTGTTCGCGGCCATCATCTTCTTTGCGCCCGAGATGGGCGGCTACTTCCTGGAATACAACAACTTCCTGCCGGCCGACCCGCTCAAGACCCCGCCGCATATCGCACCGGTGTGGTACTTCACGCCCTTCTACTCGATGCTGCGCGCCACGACGGCCGATTTCACCCTGGTGCTTACCGGCGCTGCGGTGCTCGCCGCCATCGTGCTGTTCATCAAGAGCAACCTGCAGGGTATCTGGCGCATCGCTGTGCCGGTGATCCTGCTGGTGGTGGCCGTCCTGCTGCGCGTCATCGATGCCAAATTCTGGGGTGTGGTGGCCATGGGCGGCGCGGTCGTCATCCTGTTCTTCCTGCCCTGGCTGGATCACTCGCCCGTCAAGTCGATCCGCTATCGCCCAGGCTGGCACAAAGTTCTGTACGCCATTTTCATTGTCAACTTCCTGGTGTTGGGCTACCTGGGCACGCAAGCGCCCAATCCCACGTTCAACCTCATGAGCCAGATCGGTACGCTGATCTACCTGGGCTTCTTCCTGCTGATGCCCGTGTGGAGCCGCTTGGGCACCTTCAAGAAAGTGCCCGACCGCGTCACGTTCCATGCTCACTAAGGCAACCCAACACGATACGGAATGATCATGATTAAAAAGCTGCTCAGCGTCATCGCCCTGTCACTGTCCTGCACGGTTGCGCTTGCCGCGTCCACCGTCAAGCTCGACACGGCGCCAGACCGCATCAATGACATGGCGTCGCTGCAGAACGGCGCCAAGCTGTTCGTCAACTACTGCATGGGCTGTCACAGTGCCAACTCGATGCGCTACAACAAGCTCACCGAGATCGGCCTGACCGACGAAATGATCCAGAAGAACCTTCTGTTCACGGGCAACAAGGTGGGCGATCTGATGACCATCGCCATGAAGCCGGAAGATGCCAAGAAGTGGTTCGGCACCATGCCGCCCGACCTATCCGTGATCGCGCGCGCCAAGTCCGTCAATATGGGTGCCTCGGGTGTCGACTACATCTACACGCTGATGCGCTCGTTCTACCGCGATACCACCAAGATCAGCGGCTGGGACAATACCGTGTTCCCCAACATCGCCATGCCCAATATCCTTTGGCAGCTGCAAGGCCCGCGCACCATGGACCGCACCACCGTGCACCAGGTAGAAAAGGCTGACGGCAGCAAAGCCTGGGAGCGCGTGACCGCCTCTTACGATGCACAAGGCTATTCCACCATCAAGACCGAGGTGCTGGCCGATTACCATGGCCACGCCAGCGACAAGGCGGTATTCACCTCGGCAGACCCGCGTGCTACGGCCACGTTCGATAACAACGTGGCCGACCTGGCCAACTTCCTGGGCTGGATGGCCGAACCGATGCAACTGCAGCGCAAGCAACTGGGCGTCTGGGTGCTGCTGTTCCTTGGCCTGTTCCTGGTGGTGGCATGGCGTTTGAACGCCGCTTACTGGAAACACGTAAAATAACGTGGTTATCACCGCAGATAACCGTAGTTAAGTAACCGATTCGCTTTGCAAGGTGCGAAGCGATTACACTATATAAGGGAAACAGGCGTAGCATGTACGCCTGTTTCCCTTTTCGGCAGTGTGATCGGCTGTGCGCCCGCCTGCCCTATTATTCTTGAGATTGGAACCCCCGACATGATGGTGCTTTATTCTGGAACGACTTGCCCGTTCTCCCAACGCTGCCGGTTTGTACTGTTTGAAAAAGGCATGGATTTCGAAATCCGTGACATCGACCTCTACAACAAGCCGGAAGATATTTCGGTGATGAACCCATACGGTCAGGTACCCATTCTTGTCGAACGCGATCTTGTCCTGTACGAATCCAACATCATCAACGAATATATCGACGAGCGCTTTCCGCATCCCCAGCTCATGCCGGCGGATCCTGTCATGCGCGCGCGCACGCGCTTGTTCCTCTATAACTTCGAAAAAGAGCTCTTCGTACACGTGTCGGTGCTCGAAGACCGATCGAACACCGACACACGGGCCCAGGAAACCGCCCGGCAGAACATCCGCGACCGCCTGGCGCAGCTTGCTCCCATGCTGATCAAGAGCAAGTACATGCTGGGCGAAGAGTTCTCGATGCTGGACGTCTCCATCGCACCGCTGCTGTGGCGCCTGGATCACTACGGTATTGAACTGCCCAAGAACGCGGCGCCGCTGCAAAAATACGCCGAGCGCATTTTCTCGCGGCCCGCCTACATTGAAGCGCTGACGCCATCCGAGAAGGTCATGCGCCGCTAAGCCACCACCATGCAAGAGTCTTCGACCAAGCCCTATCTGATCCGCGCGCTGCACGAATGGTGCACCGACAACGGCTACACACCACACATCGTGGTGACGGTAGACGCCAACACCATCGTGCCGCGCGCGCATATCCACGACGGGCAGATCACACTCAACATAGGCACCCTTGCCACCAACCGCCTCAAACTGGGCAACGACTACATCGAGTTCCAAACCCGCTTTGGCGGGGTTACAGAGCAAATCTATGTGCCAGTGGCGGCTGTGTCTGCCATCTACGCGCGCGAAACCGGCGCGGGCATGGGCTTCGACGTGGTCGCATCCGAGCCCTATCCCGGCACCGAACCTGCACCGGCGGAAGAAGGCAGCGGCCCCAAAGTAGTGTCAGACAACACAGGCCGCCCCCCCACACCGCCCGACGACGACCCCAAGCCGCCCCGCTTGACGATCGTCAAGTAAAAGAACAAGGCAGGCATTTGCAGGGGCCGCGCACCCGACTCCTTGCCGCATAAGCGCATACAATGTTGGCGCCGCACCCACTCCCGGGGGCGGCGTCGTTTATTTTTCCCGCGAAAGTCATGAAACTCACCAAGCATCTTCGCCTGACGGCGCTTGTGGCTGCAGCATGCAGCCTGATTCCCGTTGCCGCACACGCGGCGGAATGGCCCACCGGCCGGCCTATTACCATCATTGTCCCGTATGCCGCCGGCGGTTTCGCCGACACACGCATGCGTATGCTCGGCGAAGAGCTGGCCAAAGAGCTGAATGCCAAAGTTGTCGTCGAGAACAAAGCGGGCGCCGGCGGCGTGATTGGCACAGCCGACATCTCCCGCGCCAAGCCCGATGGCTATACGATCGGTAGCGGCAATCTGGCCCCATTGGCGGTGAACCCCACGCTGATGCCCAAGAACGTCCCCTACGACGTCAAGAAAGACATTGCGCCGATCATTTTGATCGAAGAAAGCCCGCTCATCCTCAACGTTAACAAGCAAGTGCCGGTCAAGAACCTCGCTGAAGTGATTGCGCTGGCCAAGAAAGACCCTGGCGCCCTCACGTTCGGCTCCTCGGGCGTAGGTGGTGCGCACCACCTGTCGGGCGAGCTGTTTGCATCCACGGCAGGCGTCAAGATGACGCACGTGCCCTACAAGGGCGGCGCACCCGCTGCAACCGACCTCATGGCCGGCCATATCGACATGATGTTCGAAATGGGTTACGCCGCGCTGCCGGCCATCCAGGCCAACAAGGTGCACCCCATTGCGGTCACCAGCGCCAAGCGCCTCGCCCTGCTGCCCGACGTGCCCACCGTGGCCGAATCCGGCCTGCCCGGCTTCGAGTCCTACAACTGGCAAGGCATTATCGCCCCTGCCGGCACACCCCAGCCTATCATCCAGAAGCTGAACGCGGCATTCAACCACATCCTCCAGAAGCCCGAGGTCAAAAAGGCCTTCGACGCCACCGGTGGCCAGATCGGCGGCGACACGCCGGAACACTTCCGCGACTTCATCCAGAGCGAAACGAAGAAATGGGCTGAGGTAATCAAGACCGCCAACGTTACGGTGGATTGAAACCCGCGCCGGGCGCCCACGCGGGGCGGTATTACCCCGGTGCTGAAACATAGTCTGTGTGGGGCGTGATGCCACGCCCCACCGTTCAGGCCGACTCGCCCCCGGTTATTTCCTTGGGCAGGTCGGTGCCGTGGTATTTCTTGAAAATGGCGTTGATCTCGCCATTCTTCAGGTTCTCGCGGATCAGCGCGTCGAGTTTTTCCTTGAGCGCGGTGTTCTGCTTGGTGACGCCGATACCCATTTTGGCGGTGGCCATGACGACCTTGATGTCCAGCGCCTTGGCCGGGTCTTTCTTGTTCAGCGCCGCAACGATGGCGGGCGCGGTAGAAAAGATGCTGGCTTGGCCGCTGGTAATGGCGGTGATGGCTGTGGCGTCGTTCTCGAAGCGCACGATGTTGGTGCCTGCTGGCGCCAGGCGGGTAACATTTGCGTCGTTAGTGGTGCCGCGCGCAGTCACAACGGTTTTGCCAGCCAGATCCTCCATCTTGCTGATGGCGGCCGCCTTGGGCGCGGCGATCACCGACTGGATGGCCGCATAGGGCTCGGTAAAGTCGATGACCTTTTTGCGCTCATCTGTGATGGACAGGCTGGAGATGACGATGTCCGCCTTGTTGGTCAGCAGGAAAGGGATACGGTTGGCTTGTGTGGTGGGCACGATTTCCAGTTGCACCCCGAGCGCCTTGGCGATCAGGCGCGCGGTGTCCACGTCCGAGCCGGTTTCCTTCATAGCCTGATCTTTCATGCCATAGGGCGGCGCATTCAGGTCGATGGCCACGCGCAGTACTTTTTGCGCCATGATTTCTTCCAGCGTATTGGCCTGGACGGGCGTAACGCCCAAGGTCAGCATAGCGGTGGCACATGCCAGCGTGGCAAGCGTAGCGCGGCGGGTGAAGGGTTTCATTGTTGTCTCCTGAGGGATGGCATGATTGCCTGTCGTTGGGCAGCGGCAGCCGCTGCGCGGGCTTCTACTGCTGGATTTGGTACTGTTGGATTTGGTACTGTTGGATTTGGTACTGTTAGATTTGGTACTGCGTGATTTGCTGCTGCGTGATTTGCTGCTGCGTGATTTGCTGCTGCGTGATTTGCTGCTGCGTGATTTGCTGCTGCGTGATTTGCTGCTGCATAACCTGCTTCTGCATAACCTGCTGCGTTGCTGCCGGCCTGCGCTGCCGCAGCCGTGGCACTTGCCTCACAGGCCATTGCTGACAAACTGCCTGAGTTCGGGTGTGACGGGCTGGCGCAGGATGTCGGGGCCACCCTCTTCGTGGATGCGGCCCTGGTGCATGAAAATAATGCGATGGGCCACCTT
Organism: Pusillimonas sp. TS35; assembly: GCF_009857885.1. Taxonomy (GTDB): domain Bacteria; phylum Pseudomonadota; class Gammaproteobacteria; order Burkholderiales; family Burkholderiaceae_B; genus Allopusillimonas; species Allopusillimonas lactea. Next base: position 101,850 of record NZ_WWER01000002.1, read on the forward strand.
CATGGCGAAACCCATTTCGTGCGTCACCAGCACCATGGTCATGCCCTCACTGGCGAGTTTTTCGATTACGCGAAGCACCTCTCCGGTGAGCTGCGGGTCGAGCGCCGAGGTCACCTCGTCGAACAGCATGAGCTTGGGCCCCATGGCCAGTGAGCGCGCGATTGCCACACGCTGCTGCTGGCCGCCCGATAACTGTTCAGGATAGAAATCGATTTTTTCCAGCAGGCCGACCTGTGACAGCACCGATTCGGCAACCTCGCGCGCCTGCGCACGCGACATGCGGCGCACGGAGCGCGGCGCCAGCATGATGTTCTGGCCCACCGTCAGGTGCGGGAACAGGTTGTAGCTCTGGAACACGATACCCACATCCTGGCGCAACTGCTTGAGGTTCTTGCGCTGTATGCCGGCGCCAAACGTGTGGCCGCAGACGCGGATCTCTCCTTCGTTGATCTGCTCCAGATGGTCCATGCAGCGCAGCGCGGTGCTCTTGCCTGACCCGCTCTGGCCGATGATGGCCACGATCTCACCTTTGTTCACCGCAAGGTCGACGCCCTTGAGAACGTGGTTGTCGCCAAACCATTTGTGCACATTGCTCAGGCGGACAACTTCAGATGCGTGCATGCACAGCTCCAGTAGCGCCCGGCTCAGGCCGGGCTTGTGATGGATGAGACCTACCCGCGCGCAATCGTGAGCCGGCGCTCCAGGCGCAGACTCATCCAAGACAGCGGATAACAGATAATGAAGTACAGCACCGCCGCCGCACCGAAATACAGGAAGGGCTGGAAGGTGGCGTTGTTGAGAATCTTGGCGTTGTATGACAGCTCGGCAAAGCCGATGACCAGCGAGGCAAACGACGTGTTCTTGACGATCTGCACCATGAAACCCACGGTGGGCGGCGTAGCGATGCGCAGCGCCTGCGGCAGGATGACCTGAAACATACGCTGGGTGCGGCCCAGCCCCAGGCATTCGGCGGCTTCCCACTGGCTTTTGGGCACGGCCTGTATGCAGCCACGCCAGATCTCGCCCAGGAAAGCCGCCGATTGTATGGTCAGCGCCAGCACAGCGGCCACCATGGGCGGCACCGAGCTATAACCCACAATGGTGGGACCATAGAAACAGACGCCCATCAGTACCAGCAATGGCGTGCCCTGGATGAGGTTGATGTAGCCGAAGGCCGCTCCGCGTATGCCCGGGCTGTCGGATACCCGCATCAGCGCCACCGTCAATCCGGCGATGCTGGCAAATAAAAACGTCAGCACCGACAACACCAGGGTGCCCCAGGCTCCGTGCAACAGATAAAGCGCTTGTTCGTGATTCATGCGCGGCCCCTGATCATAGCGGCGTGCCCAGGCGGCGCCGACGCACGAACATGACTTTTCCGGCCAACCCGAAGGCGCCGCGCACAACAAAAGACATGGCCAGGTACACCACCCACAGCACAATGAATACTTCGAAGTTTCGGAAGGTGAGCGCTTGCACATTGCCCGAGATGCCGAACAGGTCTTCCGTGCCCACGGCAGACAGCACGCTGGTAACCAGCATCAGCAGCACAAACTGGCTGGTAAGGGCCGGGTATACGCGTTCGAGGGCGGGCGCCAGGATGACGTGCCAGTAAACCTGCAGCGGCGACAGGCCAAGGCACTCGCCCGCTTCGCGCTGGCTGCGCGGCACGGATTCGATGCCGGCGCGCACGATCTCACAGGTATAGGCGGTGATGTTGACCACCAGCGCCAGCACGGCGCCCGTGAGGATGGGCAGCGTGATGCCGATGCTGGACAGGCCGAAGATCAGGAAATAGCTCTGGATGATGAGCGGCGTATTGCGGATCACCTCTACATAGGCACCCACCACCTTGCGCAGCCAGGGCACGCCCGAACTGCGGGCGATAGCACAGAGCACGCCCATGCAGAAACCAGCCAATGTCGACCAGAACGACATGAGGAGCGTGGTGCGCACCCCCTGGAGGAACATGGGCCAGTATTCGAGCACGGCGGCGAAATCAAACTGATATGTCATCCCAAAACCCTGTTTTATGGGTGAAACAGCGAGCCTGGCGTTATGCTAACCGCACAAATTGGTAAAACCAGTTATCGATAACCCTAAAACGCGCATTTTTTTGGAATATTGGTTTGACCAGTTGGGCGTGCGTTTCCTACCATAGCTCCAGCGTTGGCGAATGCATCGTTTTCCAGCGCAGCGTTTTCAACGCCCCCTTTTTCACCGCCATTGGCCACGCACCGCGTGGCACAGGGCACATTGCCGGATCGCATTACGATGACTTCCGCCGCCCCCGCGCGCAATTTCCGCAGCTATCTGCACGTTGCCGACACGCTCAGGCGCGCCATCCCCACGCTTAAGGTGGACGACAATGGCCGCCTGCCTTCTGAGCGAGAACTCGCGGCACTGCTGAAAATCTCGCGCCCCAGCCTGCGCGAAGGGCTGATCGCGCTCGAACTGCGAGGCGAGATCGAGATACGCGTGGGCTCGGGCATCTATCTGCGCAACATCGAGGCCGCCCCTGCGCAGGCCGCCGCAACGCCGCTGGGCGACAGCCCGCACGACGTTAATCAGATGCGGGGCTTTCTAGAGGGCGGTGTGGCGGCCTATGCAGCCTTGCACATCACCCCCGGCCAACTGCGCCAGCTCCGGAAGAGCCTGCAAGCCATGCAGCGTGCGCTGCGCCAGCCCGGCAAGCAGCGCACGCAATCCATCACTGACGCCGACAGACAGTTCCACATCACCCTGGCCGAAACCACCGGCAACGCCTTGCTGCTGCAAACGCTGGGCGATCTCTTCGATCAGCGCTATAGCCCTGTTGCGCAAACCATGCACAAGCATTTCGACGATTTCGACGCCTGGCGCGTTGCCGTGCAAGAGCACCAGGATATCTACGAGGCCGTCGCGGCGCGCGACCCTTTGCAGGCGATGGCCGCCATGCAGCGCCACTTAATGCGCGCGCACGGCAGACTAATGACCATGATCGGCTGACAACAGCGCCGGGCCCGCGCATCAGGGCCGGGCGCCCTTTTTTCTTTCTTCGCTTCCAGGATCCACCATGCAGAAGAGCAACCCGCAGAAGACCACCATCCGGCTCAACAAACACGACAACGTCATCATTGCGACCACGCAGCTCATGCAGGGCCAGTCGGCGGACGGCATTGCGCTGCTGGGCTTGATCCCGTCGGGACACAAGATCGCCGCCTGTGACATCCCGGCCGGCACGCCGGTGCGCCGCTACAACCAGATCATCGGTGTTGCCACGCGCGACATCCGCGCCGGCCAGCATGTGCACACCCACAACATGGCAATGATGACGTTCGAGCGCGACTACAACTTCTGTGCGCACCGCCGTGATATTGCAATCAATGAAAACGCGGATACCTTCATGGGGATCGTGCGCGAGGACGGCCGGGTGGCAACGCGCAACTATATCGGCATCCTGACGTCCGTGAACTGCTCGGCGACAGTGGCCAAGGCAATTGCAGACCACTTCCGCCGCGACATCAACCCGGCCGCGCTGGCGGACTACCCCAACGTGGACGGCGTGGTGGCATTGCCCCACTCCACTGGCTGCGGCATGGCCTCGGCGGGCGAGGCCATGGATATTTTGCGCCGCACGCTCACGGGCTATGCACGCCACGCCAATTTTTATTCTGTCCTCATGGTGGGCCTGGGCTGCGAAACCAATCAGATCGCCGGGGTAATGGCGGCCGGCAAGCTGCAGGAAGGGCGGCGGCTTTACACGTATTCAATCCAGGACGCGGGCGGCACGACAAAAGCGGTGGCACAAGGCATTGCACGGGTCAAGGAGATGCTGGCCGAAGCCAATCAAGTGCGGCGCGAACCTGTATCAGCGTCACACCTTATGGTGGGCCTGCAGTGCGGCGGCTCGGACGGCTACTCGGGCATTACGGCCAACCCTGCCCTGGGTGCCGCGGTTGATCGTCTGGTCAAGGCTGGCGGGACAGCAATCTTGTCCGAAACCCCCGAGATCTACGGCGCCGAGCACCTGTTGACACAGCGTGCCGTGAGCCGGGAGGTCGGCGAAAAACTCGTGCGGCGCATCAAGTGGTGGGAAGACTACTGCGCGCGCAACCACGCCGAGATGAACAACAACCCGTCAGCCGGCAACAAAGCGGGCGGGCTGACCACCATCCTGGAAAAGTCCTTGGGCGCGGTGGCCAAGGCGGGCACCACCAACCTTAACGATGTCTATGAGTACGCCGAGCCTGTGAGCAGCAAGGGCATGGTGTTCATGGATTCGCCGGGGTTCGACCCAGTCTCGGCCACGGGGCAGGTGGCCTCCGGCGCCAATTTGATCTGTTTCACCACGGGCCGGGGCTCGGCTTACGGCTGCGTGCCTTCACCCTCACTGAAGTTGAGCACCAATAATGCCTGTTTCGAACGACAGGAAGAGGATATCGACATCAACTGCGGTACCATCATCAGCGGTGAAGAAACCATCGATAGCCTGGGCGAGAAGATCTACCGCGGCATGCTGGCGGCGGCGTCGGGCGCCCCCACCAAAAGCGAGCTGCACGGCTACGGGCAGAACGAGTTCGCGCCCTGGCAAGTGGGCGTGACGGTGTAAATAAAGGCGCTGTTGCGCAAACGCCCGGGTGCCGCTTCTGCGTGGAACCCGGGCGTTTTTATGGCGCCAGCCTGGTACGGACAGCAGCAAGCCTGCCCGTCAGCGCAGCAATTCCGCGTTCCAGGCATGCACCTTCTGCTGCTGCTCGCCCAGGCCCTCAATGCCCAGACGCACCACGTCGCCATCCTTCAGGTACACCGGCGGCTTCTGGCCCAGGCCGACGCCCGGCGGCGTGCCGGTTGAGATCAGGTCGCCCGGATTCAGCGTGACGAACTGGCTGATGTAGTGCACCAGGTAGGCCACGTCGAAGATCATGGTGCGGGTATTGCCATTCTGGAAGCGCTTGCCGTTCACGTCCAGCCACATGGCCAGATTCTGCGGATCGGCCACCTCGTCGGCCGTCACCAACCAAGGCCCGATGGGGCCGAACGTGTCGCAGCCCTTGCCCTTGTCCCACGTGCCGCCGCGCTCGATCTGGTATTCGCGCTCTGACACGTCGTTAACCACGCAGTACCCAGCGACATGCTGCAGTGCATTGTCGAGCGGCACATAACGCGCCTTGGTGCCGATGACCACCCCCAGCTCGACTTCCCAATCGGTTTTCTTTGAGCCTTTGGGCAGCACGATGTGATCGTTCGGGCCGGTGGCCTCGGACCACTTGTTGAACAGAATGGGCTCGGACGGCGGCTCGGCGCCGGTTTCGGCGGCGTGATCGCTGTAATTGAGGCCCACGCAGATAAACTTGCCCACGCCAGCGTACGGCGTGCCGATGCGGCCAGGGTTGGCCACCACCGGCAGCGTGGCCGTGTCGATTGCCTTCAGGGCATCCAGCCCAGCCCTGCTCAGCGAGGCGGCAGTGATATCGGCAACCTTGCCCGACAAATCGCGTACCTTGCCGTCGGCGTCCAGGCAGCCCGGCTTTTCCTGGCCCACCGGGCCGTAACGCAGCAGTTTCATTACAATTTCTCCTCAACCATAAGTTCAGATAGACCAGCCGCCGTCGATGACGTGCGTGGTCCCGGTTGTAAACGCGGCTTCCTCGGAAGCCAGGTACGCCGCCAGCGCGGCAATTTCGTCCGCCTTGCCAACGCGCCCGACGGGCTGGCGGGCGATGAAATCAGCCCGAATGGCCTCTTGCGACTTGCCGTACTTCTCGGCTTGCAGGGCGATGCGGCCTTCGAGCGACGGGGATTCGATGGTGCCAGGACAGATGGCGTTGCAGCGGATACCCCGCCCGACGTAGTCGGCCGCCACCGACTTGGTGAGCCCAATCACCGCCGCTTTCGTCGTGCCATACACAAAGCGATTGGGCACCCCCTTGATGCTCGATGCCGCAGACGACATATTGATGATAGAGCCCGCGCCCTTTTCCAGCATGCCCGGCAGGAAGGCACGGATGGTGTAATACATAGAGCTGACGTTCAAGCGCATGGAGAACTCCCAGGCATCGGTATCTGTGGTGAGCACAGTGCCATCGTGCACAAAACCCGCACAATTGAACAGTATATCGATGGGGCCTGTGCGGCCGGCAAGCGCCCTGACGGCGGCCTCGTCGGTGGCATCAAGCCGCTCCACTCGGCACCCCTCCAGACCAGTCAACAGCCCTTCGTTCAGATCTGTCGCAATGACAGTCGCGCCCTCGCGCGCGAAACGCTGCGCCGTGGCGCGCCCAATACCCTGACCGGCGGCCGTAACCAGCGCCAGCTTACCCTCCAGACGTCCTGCCATTGAAGTTCCTTGTCATTGATTACGGAAAACGGCCTGCCATGAGGCAGATATTCATATAGAAAAATACATTTTTATATAGGAATAGATCGTAGTCGCGGCGAAGAGGCACGTCAATGGCTACAAGTGCCTACCATCTCAGCATTTTCCCCAACATAGCGCGATAATTGACCGCTGAACATGTCGGCCATATACGCCTATCTCCGGCCTATTTCTCTGTAATATGTTTTTATCTATAAAATCAAACCCATATCACTACGCAGGCACCCCTCTCCACGCCGCCTCCGCTTTTCGAGTAGAATGACGCCTTTCGCCGGTTTAGCTCAGTTGGTAGAGCAGCGCACTTGTAATGCGAAGGTCAGGGGTTCGACTCCTCTAACCGGCACCAGTGATTCAAGCACTTACGCCAATCCTCCGGGGTTGGCGTTTTGTTTTCCGGGTTCATGTAAGCACCTTGTAAACACTTTCGTGAAATACGGGGGCGCATTAAGTCATGCAACGCCGGCGCTCGCTGAACGTGCAGCGGTGCAGCCTTTATTTTTTGCTCGGCCTGCCACATGTCATAGGCGGTTTGTTCCGCCAGCCACAAGCGGGCTTCGCCGCGACGCTCAAGCCCCAGCCATGCCTCTATGCGCAGCAAGTCCAACGGGCGGCGGCGGTAGTGCTTTTCGGCAATGGCGCTGGGCTTGTGTCCTTGAATTTGCGCCACCACGCCAGCCGGGGCCTCCAACCCATTCGGGCTCGTCCCCGGATCGTTCGGGACGAAACGCGTGCCGGTGCGATGGCCGGCTCAGGCGCCAATCATCTTGCGATACTCGGCGGGTGAAGCAATGTCCCTGCCCGTCACCGCAGATATGTGGGTCGCCAGTTGATAGGCTTGCAGGTTGGATTCGACGCGATCATCGCGATGCGGCCAGAGCCAGTATGTGTCTTCCATACCGACCCGGATATGCAGGCCCATGAGTGCGGCAAGCGTGGCAACATACATGCTGGCCCGGCCGGCTGCACACACCATGATCATGCCTTCGGGGTCAATGTCGCGAATGGCGCTGACCATGCGGGTCAGGCCTTCGACCATCTGACGTGGGTTTTCCATGGGGCTGCAACCTGGCAACGCGGGCAATATCAGCCAGACGGCAGGTGTCTGGATCAAGCCACTGCGAATCAGGAACCGGTCGGCATTGGAGATGTCCGCATCGGTGTATACCGCAATTTCGGGCACGGCGCCCGATTCAACGATCAAGCGCGTCTTTTCCATGAGCAGCGGTGCCGGCTTGGCAAACAGCGAATCACCGATATATGTCACGGTTGCGTTGACGGGTGCGGCGTCCAGCAGCCCCGCATTCAGCACGCGCCGCATTTCGTCCCACTCTCCTTCAAGCGCGGGCACCAGACACCCATCGACGGCCAAGTCGGGATAGGCTTGCTTCAACGGCTTGATAACAGCCTCGAAGCGCTCCAGGGAGAGCGTGTTGTAGCCGTCGTCATCCCGTACATGGATATGCACAGTGCTCGCCCCCGCCTCAAGAACGGACAGAGACGACTGCCTGATGGCATCGGTGGTCAGCGGCTGATTCGGGTTCTGGTCATGCTTGAAGAATGCGCCTGTGATGGCAACGGAAATCGCCAGTTTTTCAGGAATACGCCAAGGCACAGAAATAGCCGCATCATGTAATGAGGAATGCTCCAAATCAAGAATCTGCGGAGCGCCGTAAGGCTTCCAGATCATTCTCGAATTATCGCGTTCCACGCCATCTTGAATACGCTTCCAGTTGATCGTTGTCATGCTTTCAGAATTCCTTCTTCTGTTGTAAGGGATGTGAAGTTCAATTTTTGAGCCGGCGCCAGGGCACAGCATGTGCACGCTTCGCCATGCATGCTCATGCGCCCATGTATCGCCATCAACAGGCGGTCCAGCCATTCCGTCAAAGCACAGGGCCGCGCGGGGGTGTCCGTATCCATGCGTACAGACAGTCGCAAACCGACGCTGTCGCGATCCCGGCCCACGACATTTGCCTTGGTACGATCGCTCTCCACGCTCGCCACCAGCTCGCACGGGATCGGGGGCGGGCGATGCAAGGCCAGTGCGGCAACCTCAGCCACCAGGTCCATTACCTGAATGCAAAGCGCGTCTGGGCGGGCGATGTGCAATGTGAGGCAGGACAAACCATGGGTCAGTGCGCGTTGGGCGACAGCGTTCACGGCTGGCAACGCTTGGCACACATAAACAACCCATGTTTCGCTGTTTATCCAGGCTTTCGAGCACGCCGCCGATACGCCCTCCTCGGCATGCCCCGCGTTAAGGTAAACAGGATGCTCCGGGCCTGCCTCTGGTACCCGCGACAAGCCCTGGCCTATTGAGCCCCCGGGAACCACCTGAAGCGTCAATACCCTCATACGCGAACCGGCCAACAGATCGCGAAACACGACGAGCTGCGCGATATTGTTCTGAATATCGTTGGTCAACAGAATATTCATTGCTGCCAGGCCACCTTGTTCATGCGCTCAGGGCGAGCATTCTTTCGCGGGCATGTCGATACTCATGTGTAATTTGAGCGATCACATGACCCGTTGATTCCACGCGCTCGATGGACTCCACACCCTGGCCCGCCGCCCAGATATCCTTCCAACGCCTGGCATCCAAAGACTTGCTGCTGTCGTAGTTCCGTTCGGGCACGGCGGGCATATTGTTCAGGTCCACACCATTGGCCTCGAGCGAGGGTTTCAACCAACTGGCCGGGGCGCCGGTCAGCGCAGCGCTAATGATCAGATCGTCCACCGTGCTGTCCACGACCATCTGCTTATAAGCGTCCTGCGCCATACTTTCGTGGGTAGGTATGAATCTGGTTCCCATGTAGACCAGATCTGCCCCCGCAGCGATCGCGCCTGCCACTCCCCAGCCATCGCTGATTCCACCGCCGATGGCAATCGGGCCGTCAAAGAATCGCCGCACCGCACTCACGAATGAAAAGGGCGAGAGTTGACCTGTGTGCCCGCCTGCCCCAGCCGAGATGCAAGCCAGCCCGTCAACTCCTGCAGCGACTGCCTTGCGGGCCAGCGCCAGATTAATGACGTCGGCGATTACCAATCCCCCATAACCATGCACAACCTCAATGACAGGTTTCGGGCTGCCCAAGGCGGTCACAACAATAGGCGGCTGGTATTTCGCAACAAGCCGCAGATCCTCTGGAAGACGCTGGTTTGATGTGTGGGTAATGAGGTTCGCGCACCATGGACCGACCAGTTTGTCGGGGTTGGCCTGGCGGAACTCCGCCAGGCTGACGACAATCTGCTCCATCCACGCTTCCAAAACGCCAATAGGCCTGGCGTTCGAGGTTGGAAATGCGCCGACAATCCCGGATTTACAGGCTTCGATAACCAGCTCAGGTCCGGATATCAAAAACATGGGGGCTGCCACAACTGGCACCGTCAAACGAAATGGGATTCTGGACATATTGCTCATCGCTCCCCCAGAAACTTGGCAGCATCAATGGCGGAACCCCACAAGCGCTGGTCGGCTTGAATATGCGCGACAAACTCGGCCGAGGTAGAAGGCAGCGGTGTCATATCGAGGCGAGCCCATTTTTCCTTCAATGCAGGGTCTTGCAGAATCTTCACGATCTCTTTGTTCAACCACGCCACCACGTCCGGCGGAGTGTCGGGCGAGGCGGACAGCCCGGCCCAGATATATACGGTCAAGGCATCCAAACCTTTTTCGCGGAATGTGGGCACGTCGGGCAGCAGCGAGGACCGCTCTGGACTGGATACCGCCAGCACCTTGAGCTTGCCCGTATCCGTGAGCGTCTTGATCGCCGCCAAAGGCAGTATGGCCGCGTCCACATGCCCGCCCATCAGGTTCTGGACGGCGGCTGGTGTGCCATTGAAGGGAACGCTCAACATATCGATCCCCGCCTTGCTGTTCAGCAAGGCCCCCAGATACTGAGACGAAGCGATGAATGAGGCGTATGTAATGCTCTTGGGGTGCTCTTTCACCCAGCGTATGAATTCGTCCAACGAGTTCACGGGCATATCCTGGCGCACAGCCAGCACCAGTGTCATTCCTATCATGCTCGAAACATGCGTGAAATCCCGGATCGGGTCGTAGGGCAGGTTCTTCATCAGATGAGGATTGATGCCCATGATGGAGGTCGTGGAAACCAGCAGGCTATAACCGCTGTCTTTGGCGTTGATCACAGTTTGGGCGGCAATCACCCCTTCCCCACCTGCTCGATTCTCGACAATCATGGTTTTGCCGGTGTTCTTGTGAAACTGGTCGGCCAGATCCCGGGTGGCGGCGTCGAGCACGTTGCCGGCCTGGAAGGGGGTGATGATTCTGATGGGTCGTTCGGGAAACGTATTGGCAACGGCCACACCGGACGCGATAAGACAGGCTCCCGCCACGCAAGCGACGCTTTTAAATAACCGATACTTCACAGTGTCTCCATTCTGGTTTGAGTGGTTTTCTTTTCCATGAAAACCTTGTTAATCAACTTCTTGAACGCTTCCGTTTTTTCCAGGGGCAGCATGTGGCCGGCATCCGGCACAATTTGCAGACAGGCGCCCGGGATAAGCGACGCCATCTCCTCGGATAAGTGCTGAGGTGTCAGCCTGTCGTTTTCGCCGCAGAGAACATGCACTGGTATCGAAATACGGCCAAGCATGGACCTGACGTCAGGCCTATCCATGATCGCCCTGCATTGCTGGATGGCGATCTCCGGCCCGATATGCATTCCCATATCGACGATGCACTTTCCAGTCGCTGGCGTAGGCTGAGAAAAGCCCACCGCGGCAAGATGCTCCAACATCTTGGGGAAATTGCTCCCGATATATTCGATGGCTTTCCGTCTGTTCGCCTTTTCATCCTCTGTAGCTGCGCGTGCCGACGTTGATATCAACACGGCCGCTTCAATGGGGCGTCTCATGTCACTTAACATGTTCAACACGACGTAACCGCCCATGGAGAATCCGCACAACACGATCTCCCGCTCTGCCGGCAAAGACAGAATCAGCTGCCAGGCGGCGTTGGCCATCTCTTCAATGGATTTATGCTGTCGCGTATCGGCTATCTGCAGGTCGAATTCAGAGGTGGCCGATATCAAAGGCACGCATAGGCGTTCATCGCACAACATGCCTGGCACAAAAACAAGAACAGGCTTCATCCCGCCGCCCCGTCGCCGAAATAGGTCTGACGCAGCTCGCGCTTCAGCACCTTGCCTAGCAGATTGCGCGGCAGGCTGTCCGCGATGATCAGCTTCTCGGGCAGTTTGAAGGCGGCGATCTTCTCTTCGTTGCGCAGATAATCCACCAGCACCGGCAAGCTCAACGCAACGCCGTTTCCGGGTACCACGACCGCACAGACACGTTCGCCCAGGCGCTCGTCCGGCCAGCCGATAATGGCCGCCTCGCGAATAGCGGGATGCCCCAGCAGCAGGTTCTCAATCTCCTCCGACGATATGTTCATGCCGCCCCGAACAACGATATCTTTCGACCTACCGACGAAGCGGTAGTACTGTTTATCGTCCCCCGCTATTTCGAAAAGATCGCCGGTGCGGTAGTACCCTTGATCGTCGAAGGCGTTGGCGGAAAGCTCGGGCGCCCGATAGTAGCCGCTAAAAATCGTCGGCCCTTTGAAACGCAGCTCTCCTACTTGATTCGCCAAAGTTATATCCGCCCCCGTCTCCAGATCGACCAGACGGGTGCTGACTCGACGCGAATTTCCGACCGACCAGTTGAAATCTGTGACGCCGTATCGAGGAAAGAAGTTGGCGCGCTGGCGCCTGTCGGGAATATCCTGTGGCGTCGAGGCCAGTGCCGCCCCCTCGTTGGAACCGTAGTAATTCACGATTTCCACGCCGAAGCGCGTATGGTATTGCTCCACCAGCCAATCCGAGACTGGTCCGCCGCCCGATCCGATACGCGTCAGCACGTCGAAATTGATGCCGGCCAGCTTCTCCACGTCTTTCAACAGCATACTCAGCACGGCCGGCGCGGAAACCGCATAGTTGATGTTCTCGGCGCGCAATTGGTCAACAAAGACATCCACATCGAAAGGATGGTGGTGATGCAGGCCACCGCCTATCATCAGCCAGGCGATCAGGCTGGTGGATATGCCCGCCATATTGACGAAGGGATAGGGGATCAACAACTGGTCGCCCTGGGACAATTGCCCCGCATCGATGACAGAACTACCGACAATAAACCATTCATTGTGGCTGCGCGGTACACCTTTGGGTTGCGCTTCGGTGCCCGACGTCCAGCATATCGTCAACACGTCATTAGCCGTCACGTTCGACTGTGCGAGCGCTTGCGTCAATTGCGCGGCATCGAGAGAGGGCAAGCCACTGATGCTTTCCTCGATATTCGTAGCCTCGGTATGGAGCCCGGCCTCCGCCCCCAGGTACCAGACCTTTTCGAGCGATTCGAGTTTCCCGGCGTTGCTCAGCAGCTCCTGCAAGGGCCGATGATTGCCTAAACGGGTCACTGTGATGGCGCAGCGTGCGTGCGTCACCTCGAACACGTGTTTCAACTCGTGATAGCGGTACTGCATGGGCACGGGCGAAACAATAATGCGGCTGATGGCGCAGGCCAAATATATGGCATGCAGATCAACCATATTCGGCAGCTGCACGACGACGACCTCGTCGGGACGAACGCCTTGCTCCTGAAAGAACGCAACATATCGGCCCACTTTGTGCAGCAGCTCGGCCCAGCTCCACCGTCGCGGCGCGATGTCCGTCAAACTCGCCAGGTTCGGCGGATCGGCTACCGCGAAGGTATCCCGCAATTGATTCGCAGTCCGAATGAATCGCTCACCCAAGGTTTCAGTACCCCACCACCCCTTATCCGTGTATTGAGCGATGATGTCTTTGGATGCCAGTATCATCTTATTTCCACTTATCCAGATTGGCTTTGCTGACAAAGGTCGCGTGAAAACCATGCGGCACTCGGCGCGGCAGAATCACCCTTGCAACCGGGCCTTCCGCGAGCTTCGCATTCTTCGTATCGAAAATCTGGATCTCGGAACGCTCTTCCCGCGGGTTCCAGGCGAACGTAACCAGATAGCCGTCGTCTTCCGCTACGCTGTTGTCGCGCGGGGCAAAACCGGGCTCGTTGTAGAAAAATTGCGGGCCCTCGCTATAGGCGACATAGCCGCCGGTGTTCAGGTTGAACTTCACCAGGCCTGGGTAGCGTGGTTCTTCCTTTCCACCGTGGGGAAAAATCACGTTATAGGTGAATGTATTTTTGCGCCCCTGATATGCCGAATTAATGACGGGAAATTCTGAATTCAGCACATCATCAATGACTCTTTCTGTGGTTTCACCTGTTTTCAGATTGAAGCGCCACTCGTACAGCACATAATCCCGCTGACGCCAATGTATGGTTTCCTCCAAACGGCGGAAATCCAGACTGCCGTCTTTCGCCGAATGCATGCGATAGGGTGTCCCCACCATGACAACCTCGTCCGCATCTTCCCAGGCATTGACGACGTGCAGCAGGTAAGTGGGCTTGGCTTCGAACCACCGGATGTCATCGGGCTGGCCATAGCGTGGAACAATGGCGAACCGGCTGGGCCGGTCTTCATACATTTTCACCTTGTAGCGGCCGGCCTGCAGCGCCTCGCTATCGGGCCGCAACGGGAAATCATGCAAGATGACATAGTTCTCGGTGACGGCCATGTCATGAGGCAGCGACGGGCTGTCCAGGGGGATTTCGATTTTGTGTTTCAGTTGCCGATCAGGCCCCACCACGCCGTACGTCATGTAGGGCGGCTTCACATCGTAATCGAACCACAATAACTCCCCGGTATGTTCGTCGGGCCTGGAATGCGCGGACACCCGTGTCGAAACGCCATCGAAAGCGTAGTGCCCAACCGTTTCCAGTGTTTCCGGATTGACGGCATACGGCATACCCGAGCGATACCACATGGCAATCAGATTGCCGGCATGATATTTGACATCGGTATTGGCGGTATTTTTCCAGAGCTGATCTGGCCTGTCGGCTCTGACCGGCTCTTTGAGCCCTTTCCAAAGTGATTTGCCCGCTTCTTTTTCTTCTTCCAAGCCACTGGTCGCCACGAACTTATTGCGATAGGTGACTTTTCCGTTCTCAAATTTCACGGCATGCAGCATGCCATCGCCGTCATAGGCGTGATATCGCCAATCGGGCGGAAAATACGAGTTCGGCCCGTTCCTGACATACAGACCATTCAAATCTGTGGGGACAGTGCCGATCGTCACCATGTCCTCAAAAATATCTTCTTCATGAACGGGCGCATTGTTGCCGTTCAATGCCGGAATATCGTTGACCGGCAATGGCTCTCGATTCAGCGTCGTCACCATGCATCTCCTTTAAATTTGAATTAATCAAATGTGATGGATTGGATTATGTTTAGCCCTATACAACTTGTGGCTGGCAGTTCTGCTATGTATGATTGCATTTCGCTATGTCATATTTTCTTGACTGGATCGTGCCATGAAGCCTCAGAGTCGAGTGCCGCTGGGTTATGAGGAGTACGAGGGAGACAGGCAATTCGCCACGACGCTGGCCCGCGGGATGCAGCTACTCCGCTGCTTCAGCACCGACACCCTTGAGCTGGGCAATAAAGAGTTGGCGAACATGCTGCGGCTACCCGCCGCCACGGTGTCCCGGCTTACCTACACGCTGCTTTGCATGGGCTACCTGACCCAGAGCAAGAACTACGGGAAGTACCGGCTGGGCAACAAGATTCTGGTGCTGGGCTCTCCGTTGTTGGAGTCGTACCGGATACGAACACGGGCTCGCCCATTAATGTGGCAACTGGCCAAAGAGACCGGTGGCACGGTTGCCATCGGTGTTCGCGATCAAATGGGTATTGTGTGCATAGAGGCCATTCGCGCCGATAACAATCGCCTTTACCGGATGGACGTCGGAGAGGTGCGCCCCCTCATCGGCACAGCACTGGGCAGGGCCTGCCTAATGTCCTGCCAGAAAGACGAGCGCATGCAAATTCTGAACCAGATCCAGATCAGATCGCCGGAAGACTGGCAACGGTTTGGCGAGGCGACCATGGCAAACATCAAGCAGTTCGCCCGCCACGGCTGCTGTACCAACGTCGGCGAACTGTATCCGGACGTGCAGGCGGTCGCCGTCCCCATGGGCCGCATCGATCAAGACGAACCTGCATCTTTGAGCTGCTCGTTCCAAGGCGTAAAGCTCGACGCGTCCTGGCTGCGGGAAACAATCGCCCCCAAACTGATCAGCCTGATTCGTGAGATAGGGTAGTTAAGCGTCGTCGCTACGCGCTGTGCATGCACTGCGTTGCCCGCAGTACTATAGGGCTCCCCACCAAACCCGGAGCTTCTCCATGACCGATACGTTCTCTGCCGTGCGCAGGAAGTATTTGCGTTCCGCGTCCGCACTCGCCCTGGCACTGGCGACACCACTGTCTTTCAGCGCGCGTGCGCTGGCCCGGCAGCAACCCGCAAAACTCATCATCACTGCCATCCCCGACGATGGCGATGCCGATCGTATGCGGGAGAATTTCGGCGCGCTGGCCGCCTATCTTGGAAAGGCCGTCGGCATTCCGGTGGAATACATGCATGTCGAGAACTATGCGGCCAGTGTCACCGCGCTGGCGACGGGGCGCGCCCACATTGCCTGGCTGGGCGCGGTGACGATCGCGCAAGCGCGCATGATGATGGGCGACAAGCTCACCATCCTTGGCTGTCGCGATATCGACAAGCGGTTCGTCAGCTATTTCATCGCCAACCCCACCACAGGGCTGGGCGAGGTGGCCGACTTGAAAGCCTTGGCCGCGCTGGCGAAGGGTAAATCATGGACATTCACATTCGGCAGCAAGAGCAGCACGTCGGGCCATGTACGGCCACGCAAGTTCTTCATGGACCAAGCCGGCACCGCGCCGGAGAACGTCTTCCGCACGGTCGCATACTCGGGCAGCCACGATGTGGTGATGCAAATGGTGTCCAACGGCGCGTACGATGTCGGGGCGTTGAACTACGCGTCATGGGAGAAAGCCTCCGAAGCGCTCAAAGCCAGGGCGCCGATCATCTACAAGACGCCGCCCTACATCGATTACGGGCTGGCGGCGCGCGCCGACCTGGACGAAAGCCTGTTGCAGCGGCTGCGCGCGGCTCTGCTTGTGCTGGACGCGGGCGATGCCAACGGCGCAAAGGTGCTCAGCTACCTGAAGGCGAAGCGCTTCGTCGAGGCGGATATGTCCGAATGGCAGGGCTATGTTGACTTGCTGCAGTCGGGCCTCGATATCGGCGGTTGATGTCTGCTTCAAACGATTGCGATGATTGAATCCAGCGCCCGCCCCGCAGCCCCGGCATCTGTTGTGCTTGAACACGCTTCGGTGTCTTACGGGCATCGACGCGTGCTCGATGCCGTGAGCCTGTCTGTGTCGCCCGGGGAACGCGTGGCCGTGATCGGCCCTTCGGGTGCGGGCAAGACCACGCTGTTTCGCCTGATGGCGGGCCTGATCAAGCCCGCCGAGGGCCAGGTCACAACACTCCATCAGGACACGGCCAGGTTATCCGGCAGGCGGTTGCAGCGGCTGCGGCGAGAAGTTGGCTTCCTCCATCAACAAGACAACCTCATCCCTCAATTGCGCGTGCTGCACAATGTACTGATGGGGCGGCTGGGTCATTGGCCGCTGCCCCGCGCGCTGCTTTCCTTGCTGTGGCCGCAACAGATCCATCTTGCACGCGCTGCTCTTGCGCGCGTTGAGCTGGCCGATCGGTTATGGGCATTGCCCGATGAGCTTTCGGGTGGCCAGCAGCAACGTGTCGCTGTGGCGCGCCTGATGGTGCAGCAACCCAGGCTGATCCTGGCGGACGAGCCGGTCAGTGCGCTGGACTTGCGGCTGGGCCAGGAGATCATCGCGCTGCTGTGCGAGCTGGCGCGACGCGACGAGGCGGCGCTGTTGATCAACCTGCATACCCTTGATCTGTTGCAAGGCAATTTCGACCGCGTTGTTGCGTTGCGAGAGGGCCGTATTTTCTGGCAAGGCGTGCCCGCCGACATCAGTCAGCAACTGCTGCGCGATCTGTACGGTGCGGAATACCGGGCGCTGCGCCTGGACGATCTGGCGCTGCCGGCATGACGGCGATTGCAATAGAAGCCGCGGCCTTGCACGGCCGAACCCGGCGCCCGCTGGGCAATTTCCTTGCGCTGTTGCTGCTGGCGCTGGCTGTGCTTGCCGCCTGTTTTTCCGTCGAATGGGACTGGGCGGCGCTAACCGATGCGCAGCGGCGAGCACAGGCCGCCGCAAGAATAGCGACGTGGCTGGCTGCTTTTCTGGCCCCTGACTTGTCCGGGGATTTCTTGTTGCATGCCTGGGACCTCACCTTGCAGACGCTGTCGGCGGCGGTGCTGGGCACCACGCTCGCCGTGCTGTTTGCGTGGCCGCTGGCGATGGGTGCGAGCCGCGCAGTGTGTGTGGGCGACGAGCAGGGCCTTTACGCTCACCGCCTGTGGCGCCACTTCCCCCTGCGTTCACCGGCCGCGCTGCTGTGCGCGGCCTGCCGCCTGCTGCAAGACGTCTTGCGGGCAGTGCCCGATTTTGTGTGGGCCATTATCCTCGTCGCCATGATTGGCCTGGGGCCATTGACCGGCGCACTGGCCCTGGCACTGAATATCACCGGCATCCTGGCCAAGGTTTATAGCGAACTGTGGGACAGCATCGACCCATCGCGGTATGCACAGGTACGCAGCCTGGGCGGTGGAAGGCTGGCGACCTTTCTGTACGGCATCCGCCCCCTCGCCTCGCGCAATGTGCTTTCATTCACGCTGATGCGGGCTGAATGCGCGATTCGCAATGCGGCGGTGATCGGCGCGGTGGGCGGCGGCGGGCTTGGCGCGGAAATCTGGTATCAGATCCGTTTCGGTGCCTGGGACAAGATCGGTACGCTGATCGTCTTCACCTTGCTGTTGACCCTGACCGCAGATCTGGCAAGCAATCATGTGCGCAAGGCGCTGCGCGGAGATCCGGCCCAGGCCCAAGGCCGGGCGCCGATCACCGCTCGCATGGGCTCGCACCCCCGCCCGCCCCTGCGCGCATGGTACGCGGCAGGATTCGTGGCCGCGATATTGGTGTGGTCGCTCTGGTTCATGGGCTGGGGCAACCGGGCAGGCGATGGCGGGCAGGCACGGAATCATCTCGCGCCCGCCGTGGCGCTGATCACAGGCCAGGCCTGGAACAAGCTCAGTTTCTTCGAACGGCTGCTGTCGCCCGACCTCGACCTGGCAGCCCTCGGGCTCGGCAAGCCCGAGGCCATTGCAGCCCGGCAATCGGCCGGAAAGGCGGTAGACCTGTTCGCACATTATGGGCCGAGTGATGCCTGGCGTCCGGCCGCTTGGTCGGCCTGGCTGGATGAGCTTCGCAAATGGTTTGTGTGGCGCGCAATAGAGTCCGCCGCCGTACCGCTGGCCATCGCGGTCGTCGGCACAATGCTGGGCGTAGCAGCCACCGTCTTGCTCACCTACCTGCATTCGACAAGCTTCCAGTGGCTGTCCGAACGCTTCACCGGTGAAACGCCGTCGTCCTGGCGCCGGGCGTGGCGTGCATTGCAACTGGTCGCCGCACGGGCCGTTGCCGTCATTGCACGCGGTGTACCCGAAGTGATGTGGGCGTTTCTTTTCATCGCCTTCTTCGGGCCGGGCCTCGTGGCGGGCATGCTTGCCATCGCCGCCCACACCCTGGGTGTGCTGACCCGTGTGTTCGGTGAAGCGCTCGACAACCAGCCGCTGCGGCGCTTCGAGTCTACCTGCGGCGCGTCGCGCCCCGTCACCTACGCCGCGGTGGCCGTGCCTTTGGTGTGGCGCGACTGGCGCACCTACACCTTCTTCCAATTCGAAAGCAATGTGCGGGCCGCCGTGGTACTCGGCCTGATCGGTGTCGGCGGCCTGGGCTTCCAGTTCAGCTTCAACTTCGAGTGGTTCCGCTTCGAGCGCGCCAGCACCTACCTCATTGTGATGATTCTGTTGACGGTGATCATCGATCGGAGTTCGCGGTGGTTGAACGTTTCGCGGGTGGAGGCGCCGGGAGGAAATCCATCACGGGGTAGATGGCGCCTGTTTTGACCTTGCGCAGACACTCAGCATGATAATGCCTGCCCCGGCAAGATGATCACGATACACTCCGGGCATGGCTCGCCCGTCTCATTCCTCCCGCCCAGTACTGCGCCGTGCACGTCCGGCGCTTTGGCTGCTGGCGCTGGCGATTCTGCTGCGTGGGCTGATGCCATTGGGCTATATGCCCGACCTGACGGCCATACGCAGCGGCGAGCTGCGCATCACAATCTGTTCGGTAGGCATGCCGCCCGGCGCACTGGCTGCGCAAGACGCGGGGCCGCTGGCGCACATGTCGCGGCCTGCCGAGGCCGCTGGCATGCTTGTGCATGTGACGGGCGCGAAATACCACATCACCACCGAGACGGCGTCCGAAGCTGGGAACGATCACGGCAGCGATCGCGGCAACCATCATGCAAACGGCAGCCTGGAATGCCCTTTCAGCCTGCTGACCCATCTTGCCGCAATCGCCGGCGCGGCTACGCCTTCCGTACAGCCGCTTGCCATGGCGGCAGTGTTGCCGCTGCGGCCTGCCGCCTTTGCCGAACCGGTCGTCAACATACTGCGCGGTCCGCCGCTGGGTTCGCGCGCGCCGCCTATCTCCTTGTTCGCCTAAGGGCGACGGCCGGCTTTACCTTACAGACGCATGACCCGCATGGAGATCCCTCCGTGCGCGGATCCGCCTGCCCATAGACTCGCATCGATGCATCGACGCGGCCCGTCTGGGCAGCGCCTGCGACGGTGGCACCCGGCCTGGTTTCCGCCCTCCCTCTTCTTGAACCTCTGTGCCCGCTCGCGCAACACGCCGGCTGCGCTGCCGCTACGCGTGCGGCCCGCGCCCCCGTGCTTGCGGGCGGGTGTACGGGCGCGACGACGCACACCCGCGCTGTCATCGCCCTTTACGGTATGCACTAGGATAAAAAATGAACTACCCGATCGAATATGCGCGCAACGCGCTTGCACTGGCTGTGCTGGCTGCCATCTTTCCCGCCAGGGCCCAACAGGCCGACAACACGAACCAGGCACACGTCACCACGCTCGAAAACATCGTCATCACCGGCGTTGCGCCGACCTCGCCCGTGACGATCGTGACCGACCCCAAGCTGCCACGCCAACCCCTGCCTGCCAGCGACGGCACCGACTACCTGACGACCATACCCGGTTTCTCCGCCATTCGTAATGGCGGCTCGAATGGCGATCCTGTGCTGCGCGGCATGTTCGGCTCGCGGCTGAACATTCTGACCAACGGCGGCAATATGATTGGCGCATGCCCTTCCCGCATGGATGCTCCGTCATCCTATATCTCGCCCGAGACTTTTGACCGCTTGACGGTCATCAAAGGTCCACAGACTGTGCTGTGGGGGCCGGGTGCGTCAGCGGGCACGGTGCGCTTCGACCGCGAGCCGCCAGGCTTTACCGAAGCCGGTTTCCTGGCAGACGCTTCGCTGATGGGCGGGTCGTGGGGGCGCAACGATCAGGCCGTGGACATGACGGTCGGCAATGAGCGCATCTATGGCCGGGTCGGGTTCAATCATTCGCATGCCCAGGATTACAAAGATGGCGACGGCAACGTGGTGCCTTCACGCTGGGATAAATGGAATGCCGATGTGGCGCTTGGCTTCACGCCCGACGCGGATTCCTATTATGAGATCAGCGCCGGCACTGGCGACGGCGAAGCGCGCTATGCGGGACGCGGCATGGACGGCACGCAGTTCCGGCGCGAAAGCGCCGCCTTCCGATTTCGTCAAGCCAATCTGGGCGATGTGTTCACAACGCTGGAGGGCCAGGTTTACTACAACTATGCGGATCACGTCATGGACAATTACACGCTGCGGCAGTTCAAGCCCGGTGGCGGCATGAATCATCCCATGGCATCGAATGTGGATCGCAGGACGCAGGGAGGCCGCCTGGCCGCCACGCTGGCGCTCTCCGATACGGTATCAATGATTGCGGGCATGGACTTCATGGACAGCGACCACCGAGCGCGCAGCAAGATGGGCGCGATGCCATATTCGCCATGGACGCAGGATGCGAACTTCAGCAATGTTGGCGTCTTTGGCGAACTGACGTGGAAACTGGCGCCGCATCAGCGGATCGTGGGCGGTGCTCGCTTGGATCATGCGTCGACCAAGGATATGCGCAGCGTTACGGGCATGCGCGGGATGCAGCGGCTCAACCCCACCGCCAACGAGCGCCGCTCAGACACCCTGCCCAGCGGATTCGTGCGTTACGAACACGATCTTCAATCCCTGCCAGCCACGCTGTATGCGGGGATCGGACATGTGCAGCGGTTTCCCGACTACTGGGAACTGTTCTCTCCAAAGATGGGGCCAAGCGGCGCACGCAACGCATTTGACGGCATCAAGCCCGAAAAAACCACGCAGATCGATATCGGTGCACAGTACAAGACCGACACCGTGGAGGCATGGGTCTCGGCCTATGCCGGCACCATTGCGGACTACATACTGTTCGACTACATGCCGGGCGGCATGATGGGCTCCATCTCGCGCGCGCGCAACGTCGATGCCCGCATCATGGGCGGCGAATTGGGCGGCAGTTGGCGGGTGTCGCCGTCGTGGAAGCTGGGCGGCAGCCTCGCTTATGCCTGGGGCAAGAACCAGAGCGACAGCCGGCCTATGGCGCAGATTCCCCCGCTGGAAGTTTCGCTCAATGCGCAGTACGAGCAAGGGCCATGGTCAGCCGGTGCGGTATGGCGGCTTGTGGCCAGCCAGCATCGCTACGCCGTCAATCAGGGCAACGTCGTCGGCAAGGATTTCGGGCCCAGCGCCGGTTTCGGCGTGCTGTCGCTCAATGCCGGCTATGCCTTCGACAAGCGGGCCTCGTTGGCCATTGGCGTGGATAACGTGTTCGACAAGACCTACACCGAACACTTGAACCTGCTCGGCAACAGCGGCTTCGGCTACTCGGGCACATCACCATTCAACGAGCCCGGCCGCACGGTATGGGCGCGGGTGAGCTTCCGGTTCTAAGCGGAAAGGCCTGCGCGGCACGTTTGCCGCGCAGGCCTTTCCGAAAACTCACTGCAGCTTGATATTCACCTGCTTGATCAACTCACGGCACTGGGCCGTATCGATCTTGAGTTGCTTTGCAAACTCCGCTGGACCCTGAAAGCTCGGATACATACTCATAGATGCCAGTTGTTCCTCCATGTCCGGCCCTGCCATGACTTCTCCTGCCGCCTTCCCCAGTCGGTCGACAACCGCCTGCGGTGTGCCTGCGGGCGCATATATACCGAACCAGCTTGGTATCCCCAGGACTGCGCGCTGCTCTTCCAGCGTTGGCACATCGGGAAGCGCGGCTGACCGATTGTTTCGCGTAATGGCGAGCGCCTTGACCGAACCATTCAGGACTTGCGGCAATGTAAGGCTATCAACGACAAGATCGATCCGACCTCCCATCAGATCATTCAGTGCTTCGCTGGATCCCTTATAGGGTACATGGAGTGCCTCTATGCCCAGACGTTGCATCAGTGCGGCCGCCTGCAAGTGCGTAAGGGTGCCCAGGCCGGCCGAACCATATGTGAGCTTGCCCGGATGCTGTTTTCCATACTCGATCAGACCTTGAATATTCTGGGCTGGAAAATCCTTGCGGACCGTCACGATACCGATCGAAGACGTTAACTTGGCAATCGACACAAAGTCCTTCTCCGGGTCGTACTCGACATGCCGCAGGTAAGGCGTCACGGCCATGATGGCCGTCGGCGCAAGCAGCAATGTTGTTCCATCGGCCGCGCTGCGAGCAACGTATTGCGTACCGATCGAGCCACCCGCACCACCTTTGTTTTCCACCACAATGGTTTGCCCGAGCACCTCGCCCAGACGCTGCCCGACCAATCGCGCTACCTTGTCAGCCCCGCCGCCCGGCGGATAAGGCACCACCAGCTTGATCGGGCCCGTGGGCGCCTGCGGCGCCGACATCGCAGGCGCCCCCATCACCAGACCGATCGCCATCGCGCCGAGCCATTTCCCCAGTCTCATCATCATCGTCCTCCTGTTGTGTATCGTTCGCCGCGCGACATCTTCCACTGGGCATCCGCTCCGGTGTAGACAATCGCGCGACGTTGTCCCTGCATCGTTATCTGTAGATCGCCTTCCGTGCATTACTTGCCGGTGTATACAGGCTTGCGCTTTTCGCGGAATGCGCGCATGCCTTCTTGTGTATCGGCGCTTTCACGCACCACGCCCAGATCCCGCACGATGTGCGCCATGTCTTCGGACGGCCCTTTGGCCAGCACGTGCCCCGTCACGAAGCGCTTGAGCGTGCGCTGAACCAACGGCGCCATCTCGGCCAGCGAGGCGGCCATCTCGAGCGCGGCCTCCACCTGCTTGCCCACTGGCACGACTTGATTCACAAGCCCCACATCGTAGGCGCGCTGCGCATCAAGGATGGCACCGCGCAACATAACGTCCATCGCCACCTTATGGGGAATCCGCGCGGCAAGGCCGGCAATCATCCCGCCCGTGAAGCCCAGCTTGGCCTCGGGATAAGAAAAGCGTGTGTTCTCGGCCGCCACCGCGAGGTCACACATCATATGCATTACCATGGCGCCGCCCACAACCCACCCAGCGGTCGCCGCGATGATCGGCTTTTCAGTGGTGATCCCCACGGTGGGTATGCAGCGCCACAGCTCTGGCAGGTTGGACACATCGGCACCGGCCGAGAATGCCTTGTCGCCCGCGCCGGTAATCACGGCAACCCGCTGGTCCGACTGGTCAAACTCGGCAAATCCATCCTGCAGCGCCAGCGCCGTATCTTTGCAGATGGCGTTGTGCTTGTCCTGCCGGTTGATCGTAAACAGCGTTACGGCCCCATGATGTTCTATCGTCACGACACTCATCGCCTTGATTCCTCCTTTGCGGGTTCAGCGTCAGGACAGCCGGGCGCGCGCATCCACGGCGACGCATCCCTGCCCCTGTATTTTCACTTTCAATGGGTTGATCTCGATTTCAAAATCGCGCTTGGCCAGATCGGACGCCAGCCAGCCCAGGCGCACCAACGCGTCGGCGACGCTATCGATGTCCAGACCGGCACGGCCGCGGTAAGGCTGCAGAAGCGGGGCCACGCGCAAACGCGCCAGCGCTGCTTTGGCCGTGTCCACGTCGAAGGGCGCGGGCAGCACCACGATGTCTTTCAGCGCCTCGACCAGCACGCCGCCGCTTCCCACAACCACCTGCGGGCCGAATTGCGCATCGCGCCGCGCGCCCAGAATCAGCTCCAGCTCTCCGCCTTCCATCGCCTGCAGCGAAAAGCCCTCGATCCGGGCGTTCGGGCAGACGCCCGCGATACGTTCGCGCATTGTCCGAAGACCGCGGGCCAACTGGGCTTCATCCATGATGTTCAGCAGTACGCCGCCAACATCCGATTTGTGCACGATATCGGGCGAAACAATCTTGGCTACCAACGGGAAGCCTACATCGGCCGCGCATGCAAGCGCCTCTTGCTCGGAACCCACCAGCCGTTCACGATTGACGGGTATGCCAATCGAGCCCAGGAGCTGCTTGCTCTCGAATTCACCCAGTTCGCCCGAGGGCAGTGCGGCAGCGGTGCAGCCTATTGGACGCACAGCCTCACCAGGTTCTTGGTACGCGGACCACGCGCGCCAGGCGGCCAGCGCTTGCACCGCTTCGCCCAGGTTGTCCGAGAACGGTTGGCGACGCTCAACAAGCACTTGACGCGATGCGTCTGCTGCCTGCCCGGGCTGCATCACAAACAGCGAGGGCTTGCCGCTATGCCTGGCGCCCTCTTCCAGATAGCGTGTCACATCGTGCAGCGCAGGCGCAGTGGTCAACACCATCAGCGCCGCATCCACGCGGCTATCCTCCAAGGCGATGCGTGCGGTGCGCTCGACGATGTCGGACGCATTGGCTGCCACGTCGTGACGGCGCCCGCCCACATCAATCGGGTTCTGCGCCTGCCCTTCCGAATAGAGTTCGGCAAGCTTGTGCTGCGTTGCCGGCTCGAATTCCGCCAGCGGGATCCCCGCCTCGGAAAGACGATCCGCGCTCAGCGCACCGCCACCGCCAGAGGTTGTGATGATTGCGGTTTGATCCACGCGGCGGCCCGGATAACGCGCCATTGCGCTTGCCAGCAGCAGCATGGCGGCCGGGTCTTCCATCAGCACGATGTTCTCGCGCCGGAACACCGCTTCCATCGAGGCGTAATCACCCGCCATGCTTGCCGTATGGGAAAACGCGGCACGGCTGCCCATGCTTGTTTTCCCTGCCTTCACGGCCAACCAGGGCTTGCCGGCCGCGCGGGCCTTCCTGGCGAGAGCCACCAAACGAGCCGGTGACTTGACGCCCTCGATATAGGTGCATATCACTTTTGTCGCCGGGTCGTGAATCATCCACTCCACGAAATCGCAAAGCTCCAGATCGGCCTGGTTGCCCACCGAGACGCAATGACTGAATCCGATGCCCTGGCCTTGTGCGCGGTCGAACAAGGTCGCCATCAATGCGCCGCTCTGGCTGACAAAACCGATCGGGCTTTGCGCCAGCGTCTCCACGTCCAGGGCGGGCGATGAACATAGCACCAGGCGATGCGCGGGGCTGATGACGCCCAGGCAATTCGGGCCGATCAGGCGCATGCCACCCTGCCGCGCAGCACGGACGACTTCGCGCTCCAGCGCCGCGCCTTCCTCCCCCGCATCAGAGAATTTCGATGTGATGACAATGCCGCAGCGCGCACCCTTCTGCGCGCATGCGCTCACTTCTTCCAATACCTTGGCGTGGGGGATCGCCATCACCACCATGTCAGGCGATTCGGGCAGCTCGGCCACCGAGCGGTATGTCTTGATGCCCAGCAACGTCTCGCGCGCCGGATTGATCGGATAAACCGTACCCGAGTACCCATGCCGCAGCAGCATGCGATACAAGCGCCCTCCAAATTTAGACTGGTCTTCCGATGCGCCAATCACCGCAACACTGCGGGGATTCATATACGCGCTCAGCGCGAGCGCCGCGTTTGCATTGTCCATTCGTTTACGTCCGTTGTTTAGCGTTCATTTTCGCGAAGCTTGGCGGTATGCCTCGATGCGCGACTTCAGCCCTGGCTCAGCCGCGGATTTCAGCAGTGCACACAAATCTGCATTGAGCTCGTCTGCTGTGCTGCGAGTGGCTCGCTGCACAGCAGCATGGGTATTCAGGGAAAGACGGGAAGATTCAGCGGCCAATTGTTCTATGCGGATGTCGATCTCAGCGTGGTCTACACGGTCGGTAAACATGCCCGCCTCATGCGCCTGCGCCTCGGAAATCAGACTGCCGCTCCGCACCCAGGCGCGGGCGCGGGCCGTACCCACAATGGACGCAAGGCGGCGCGTCCCCAGCACCAGGCCAAATGCCGCACCGGGAAAGCAGAAGCTTGCGTCACCCTTGATCCAGCGCTGCTCGCAGGCCAGGAACAGATCAGCCCCCGCACCCATGATGCGCCCATGACCAATGGCCACCACCGTGAACGGCGCGGCATGCAACGCCTGCAACAGCAGCTCGATCCGGGCAAAGCGTGCCAGCAGGTCGTCGTCGGTCACGGCATCGAGATCGGACAGATCGAAACCCGTGCAAAAATGCTTGCCTTCCGCTTCAAGCACCAGTAAACGCGTGCCGTCCTGGTAGCTTATGCGCACCTGCTCAGCAAGCATGTCGACCAGGTCGGGAGACAGGCTGTTGCCCCGCTCGGGCCGCCGAAGCGTGAGGCGGACAACACCCGCATGGCGCTCTGTTTTCAGTATCTCCTGCAGCATGCGCTTTAACCCACCCACAGATTCGGCACGAACGCGTTGGCATATCCCGACACAAACGCCTTGCTGGCCGCGGTGTCGGGATCGAACACAGATCGATTGATACGCCCGATATTTCCACCGTATATGTGTATGCTGATCGACACGCGATCGGAGAATGCGTTGCTTACCTGGTGAATGTCGCCAGAAGCCGGCGACACATAGGCTACCTCTCCCGCCCGCAGTACATCGGCTTCGCCCGCTTTGCGCAGGCCACTGCCTGATGCCTCGTACATCTGGTTGATTTCCGCGCCGCGCAGCACACCGATCACGCCCCAGACCGTATGATCGTGAACCGGTGTTTTCTGGCCCGGCCCCCAGACAAAGCTGACGACGGAAAAACGCTCGCGCGGATCTCCATACAACAGGTACTGACGATAGTATTGCGCGTCGGGCTCCGCCATTTCGCGCGGCAGCCAGTCGTCGTGAGCAACGAGCTGCTTCATCAGCGGCTCGATCCCCGCGCGTATTTCTGATTCGTCCAGCGCAGGCGCATCAAGCAACGTGTCGACGGCGCCAACAAACTTTCGCAAGCGTTCTGTGTTCTGCTGATTCGTACTCATTACCGACTACCCTCCCCCTGTGCGCAAGCCTCACGGATATTCTCGGAATGTTCGCCCAACGCCGGCGGATTCATTCTTATGGGAAATGCTTTGCCATCCATCATAAGAGGCGATGCAAATGTGCGTGTCTGCGTACCGCCCGGCAGCGAGATGTCGCGCACCCATTGCATATGGGCCACCTGATGGTCGCCAAGGGCGGCGGCATAGTCATTGATGCGCGCATGAGGCACGCCCGCCTCTCTGAATTTTTCTATCCATGTATCGACGGGAGCCGTCTGAAACACCGGCTCCAGAATATCCTTTAGCGCCAATTGATTGCGGGCGCGTTCAGTGGGCGACGCAAAGCGCGCATCATCGAACAGATGCTCCAGGCCAACGACCCTGCACACCTCCCGCCATAGCTTCTGATTGCCCGCCGCGATGGCGAAATACCCGTCCTTGGCCTGGTAAGCCTGGTAGGGTGCGTTTCTCGGGTGCGCCGATCCCAGCTTCCTCGGGCTGTTGCCGGTGCCGAAATACTCGCTGGTCTGCAAGGCGGCGATACCCAAGGTGCAGCCATACATGGGGACATCGATATGCGCGCCGCGCCCGCTAGCGCGCACGCGCAGCAGCGCGGAGGCCACGGCGTACGCCGCATACAGGCCAGACGCGAAATCCGACAACGGAACGCCGCATTTCACCGGCGCGCCATCAGGCTCTCCCGTCACGCTCATGACGCCTGAGGCTGCCTGTATGGTCAGATCAAAACCGCCCTCGGTCGCCCGGGGGCCAGTCTGCCCATAGGCGGAGATCGAGCAGTACACGAGCTTGGGGTGCTCGGCGGAAAGCGCCGCATAGCCCAGCCCCAGCCTGTCCATGACGCCGGGGCGATTGTTCTCGAGCACCACATCCGCACCCAGGATCAACGATTTTGCCAGCCGAACATCGTCCGCATTTTTCAGATCCAGCACAACCGACGACTTGTTCCGATTCAACGATGCAAAGTTTTCGCTAAAGCCTTCCCGGATCGGTGGCCATTGCCGCAGCGCATCCCCACCCGGCGGCTCCACCTTGATCACTTCCGCCCCCATGTCAGCCAACAGCATTGCCCCAAACGGGCCGGCCGCCACCGAACAGAATTCAATCACTCTGATCCCGGTCAATGGTAGAGCGCTCGTTTCGATCTCATTCATTTCGAGCCCTTTTCAAAAATTTTCCGCGCATAGGCGCAGGCAATATCAATGACAGGATTGATTCTATAAGGGTTCCAAATTACAATAAAACATTTCCATATAATGGAACCAAGGCATGAATAACACCCTCATCAAGGGGTTGCAGGTCGTCGAGTTCCTGGCTCACAGCGATAGGCAGCAAAGCCTTACCGACATCGCAAACAATCTCGGTCTGGCCAAAAGCAATGTTCATCGGCTTTTGCAGGCGCTGTCCGAACTAAAGTACGTCATACGCGATGACGTCACAGGGGGCTACAGCGCATCCATCAAGCTGTGGGAACTCGGCTCCGCCGTACTTTCCAAGCTGGATCTCAAACGGCATGCAGAGCAATGGATGTCTACGCTCATGGATCAAACGGGCGAAACCGTTCACCTCTCCGTGCTGGATGAAGACGAGGTGGTTTATGTTCACAAGATCGAAAGCGACAACCCTATCCGGGCCTATACACAAATCGGCGGGCGCATACCCGCCTATTGCGTGGCAACCGGCAAGGCCATGCTGGCCTATCGCTCCGACAGCATGCTTCAGCGGATAGCGGGCAACCTCAAGCCGATCACCCCAACAACCATCACCAGCCCCAAGCGCTTCGCACAGGAAATCGAGAAAATCCGCAAACAAGGCTATGCGGTCAATCGGGGCGAGTGGCGTGAAGGCGTGTATGGTGTTGCCGCCCCCATTCTCGATGGCTCGGGCCAGGTCATCGCCGCCATCGGCCTCTCAGGCCCGGCCGCCCGCTTTCGCCCCCAGCAAATAAAGGGTTTCGCAGATCACCTCGGCAGGGCTGCAGAGGCGATCACCCTTAGCCTTGGGGGCAACCAAAGCTACCATGCGCTCGGGTACATTACCCGGCATATGGTCAGCGCCAAAAAGTAGCGCCGGTCGGGGCGGGGCGCCGCGGCTGTGCGTCCCGATGTTCACGCCGGCATTATGTCGGGGCTTTCAAAAACGGTGATCGGCGGCAAGGGGTGCACATAGCGTTCAAGGCGCACCAGACAAGACTGCGCGGCGCAGCCCTGGCTCAGGGCTGATGCCGGCCTGTCCTGCGTCAATACGTTCGGGTTGCCATGGCTTTCTAGATTGGATCCGTCCGGCGCCAGGCACGGGTCAAACCAGGCGCCGGTGGCCAGCGCCACCACGCCCGGGCGCACGCCCTCGGTAATCAATGCCGCGGCGAGGCAGGCGCCCCGGCCGTTCGACACGCGTACGATATCGTTTTCGCTGATGCCGCGCGCCGCCGCATCGCGCGGATTGATGCGCACGGGCTCTCTCTGGTTGATTTTTCCGCCCCGGCTGTATGCGCTGTGGTCCAGTTGGCTGTGCAGGCGTGTGTGGGGCTGATCGGAGATCATATGCAGCCATCCCTCGGAAGCCACGGCGGGCGACAGCCATTCCTTCGGTTCGTACCAGGCCGGGTGACCGGCGCAGTCGGGAAGGGCATAACCGGCGATGCGCTCGCTGTGTATCTCGATCTTGCCCGATGGGGTGGTCAGCGGGTTGGCGGCGGGATCATGGCGGAAGTCCGCCAGCATCACCACTCCCTCCTCCGGCTCGCCCTCGGGCTGCAAGTCGATCCGGCCTTGCTTCCAGAAAGTGTCGAAATCGGGCAGCGCGATGCCCGATCTATGGGCGCTGCCTATGCATTCGCTATACATGGCTTCCAGCCATTGCATCGTGCTGCGCGATTGGGTGAAGGCGTCCCACGCACCCAGGCGCTGAGCCAGCTCGGAGAAAATCTGATAATCGTCGCGGGCTTCGCCATAGGGTGACATGGCCCGGTGCATCGCTACCATGTAGCGCTCGCGGTTCGAATAGCCGATGTCATCGCGCTCAAGCGTAGTCGTGGCAGGCAGGACAATGTCCGCCATGCGCGCCGTTGACGTCCAGAAAGGCTCATTGACCACAATCGTCTCGGGCTTGCGCCAGGCCCGCGCCAGGCGGTTCAGATCCTGGTGATGATGGAAGGGATTGCCGCCCGCCCAGTAGACCAGACGGATATCGGGGTACCGGTATTGGGCCCCGTTGTACTGGAACGGCTCGCCGGGGTGCAGCAGCATGTCCGAGAGGCGGGCAACGGGGATGAAGTCTGCCACGGCATTGCGCCCCTGCGACAACGTGGGCCCCGAGAACTTGGGCACAGCACTGCCTATCATGTTCACCGCGCCGTACCCCACGCCGAACCCACCGCCCGGCAAGCCGATCTGGCCCAGCATGGCCGCGACAACGACCACAAGCCAATAGGGTTGCTCGCCATGCTCGGCGCGCTGCAGCGACCAGGCGGCGTTGATCATGGATCGGGTTGCCGCCAAATCGCGTGCCAGCGCGCGTATACAAGCCGCGTCGATTCCGGTGATCGGCGCCGCCCATTCCGCACTTTTCGGTCGGCCATCGGCCTCACCCGACAGATACGCGGCAAAGACGTCGAAACCAACGCAGTACTTGTCCAGGAAAGCGCGATCATGCAGGCCTTCCGAATACAGGGTATGCGCGATTGCCAGCAACAGCGCCGCATCGGTGTTGGGCACAATCGGCCACCAATCGCTCTCGCGCCCCGTCAGCAGGTCGTCGCGCACCGGGCTGATGTTAACGAAGCGCACGCCCGCATCGGCCATGCGCGCAAGTGCGCCGCGCACGCGATGCGGCGCCGGCCCGCCCGCGCTGATTTGCGCATTCTTCTCGGGCACACCGCCGAACGTCACGAAAAGCTTGGTATTGCGTGCCAGCACGTCCCACGACGTATGGCTGCTCATCAGCGTTTCCATGGGTGCAACAATATGCGGCATCAATACCCGCGCCGCGCCCAGGCTGTATGAGTCCCGATGACTGACATAGCCGCCAATCGCATTCAGAAAACGGTGCGTCTGGCTTTGGGCGTGATGAAAGCGCCCCGCGCTGGACCAGCCATAACATCCGCCGAAGATGGCTTGATTGCCATGGTGTTCCCGCACGCGCCGCAACTCGCCGGCCACGAGATCAAGCGCTTCGTCCCAGGGCACTTCGATGAAAGGCTCTTTGCCGCGGCGCTCCGGCATCGCGCCCGGCCCGTGGCGCAGCCAGCTTTGCCGCACACTGGGGCGCTTTACCCTCACTGACGCATCGCGGCAAGCATCAAGCATCGCCGCGCCTATGGGCGACGGCGCATCATCCTCCGGGATCGGCTCAAGGCGCGACAGTACGCCGTTCTCGTGAACAGTTTCGTAAACACCCCAATGGGCCGCGGTATATGTCTTCATGGTGTCTTGGTCATGATCATTGCGTGGAAGCCGACGCATCACCGGCGCGGGCACCTATGCGTACTCCGCGCCCTCGGCAGCATCCTAATCAGTTTGCCGAGCGTTAGACAATTATTTCGCAAGATGGAACAAGCGGCTTGCTTCAACCGCACTCCGCCGCGACGCTCCCTTCACCCGCATGCGCCCCGCGCCGGACGTGCGCCCCGAACCCAAGGCCATTGCCAACAATCCTTGCCCCCTCCATTTCGTTCCATTTAATGGAATCTTTGTTGCACTATAGGCAATTACATAGAATTCCAGACCTACACGCAGCACCACGCAATCAACAACCAGCCGTAAGGACGTTACCCATGAAGCATCCATTCAGGAAGTTGTCTCCCGCTGCAATCACTGGTCTGTCAGTGTCGCCGCGAACGCTACGCCGCACCCTGCTCGCCGCGCCCTTCGCGCTTGCGCTGGCGCTTGGCGCCGCCAGTCAACCCGCCGCTGCCGGCAACTATCCGGACCGCCCCATTAAAATCGTCATCCCCTATTCGGCGGGTGGCGGCACAGATACGTTGGCACGTGTCATTACCGCGCAGATGAGCAAGACGCTCGATGTCCCGATTGTGATCGTCGCCAAGCCAGGTGCCAGCACGATTATCGGCACCAAGGATGTCATCAACTCGCCTGCGGACGGCTACACACTGCTGCTGTCGACCAATACGACTTACAGCATCGTCCCGCATCTTTTTCACACACCGCCCTTCGACGCACAGAGGGATCTCATCCCCATCAGCTACGTCGCTTATACCCCCATTATGCTAGGGGTGAACCCCAAGCTGCCGGTGAAGACTCTCTCCGAGTTCATCTCCTATGCGCGACAGAATCCTGGCAAGGTATCGTATGCCTCTTACGGCATCGGGACGTCCACGCACCTCATCGCCGAGATATTCCAGAACGAAACAAACACCACGCTCAATCACATTCCGTACAAAGGCGTGGAGGCGGTGCATGCTCTGGCCGGCGGGCAGGTCGACGCCATGTTCGATGGGCTGTTCACCGGCCTGCCCATGGTGCAATCGGGGCGCATCAATGCGCTGGCGGTGACGCAGCCGAAACGCTCCTCTTTTTCGCCGACCATACCCAGTCTCGCCGAGTTCGGCTTTCCTGGTTTCGACATCAATATCTGGTATGCGCTGTCCGCGCCCAAGGGCACCCCCCAAGCCGTGATCGACCGCCTGTATGAAGCCGTCTCGGCGGCGCTTGCAAGCGATGAGGTGAAGACGGGGCTGCACAAGCTGCAGGTGGTTCCCGTGGGGCTGCCGCCCGCGCAGGCGCAATCATTCATCCGCGCACAATCCGAGTTGTATAGGGATATCGTCAAGAAGGCCAACATCCCGCTCAGTTGAACGCGCACCGGCAGGTTCCACCCCCCCCCACAACGCCAACTCCGGGAACAATCCGACATGTCCGCGGCCATCACACCAGAACTCTTTGATTACATCATCGTCGGTGCGGGCAGCGCAGGCTGTGTGCTTGCCAATCGACTGACCGAAGACCCTACCCGCACCGTCGCGTTGGTCGAAGCAGGCCCCTGGGACACCGATAAATGGATTCATATCCCAATAGGCATCTCCTACCTGCTCAAGTCCTCCCGCTATAACTGGTTCTATAAAACAGAACCTGATCCAGGCATGAACAACCGCAGCCTGTACTGGCCGCGCGGCAGGGTGATCGGCGGGTCGAGCAGCATCAATGGCATGGTCTATATTCGCGGCCAGAAAGAAGACTTCGACCGCTGGGAGCGCGAGGGCGCAACTGGCTGGGGCTGGGACACGATGCTGCGCCTGTTCAAGAAGTGCGAAGATCAGGGGCGCGGGGCCGACGCGTTCCATGGCACAGGCGGGCCAATACGGGTCGAGGACCGCACCAACCGGCATGCCATATGGGACGCCTTCATTGCCGCGGGCGAAGCGGCGGGCTTTGCATTCAATCCCGACCTGAACGGCGCAACACAAGAAGGCGTTGGCTATTACCAGACAACCATCAAGCGCGGCATACGCAGCAGCGCCGCAACGGGCTATCTGAAAAACATCCGCGCGCGACGCAACCTGCATGTGATGGTGAACACGCTGGCGCACCGCATCGAGTTCGACGGCAAGCGGGCCTGCGGCATCGTATGCCGTTCCGAGGGCCAGATTCGGCAGCTGCGCGCACGCAAGGGGGTAATACTGGCGGGCGGTGCCATCAACTCGCCGCAGCTCCTGATGCTTTCGGGTATCGGCCCGGGGGAACACCTGCGGTCACAGGGCATCCCGGTATTGCACGACGCCCCCGGCGTGGGAAAAAACCTGCAGGATCACCTGCAACTGCGCATGGTTTACCGGCTGCATCAGCCCATTACCTTCAACGAGCAAGCCCGCTCGATATTCGGCAAGGCACGCATGGTGTGGGACTATGTCGCGCACCGGTCGGGCCCCATGGCATATCCCACGGCGCAGACAGCGCTTTTTGCGCGAAGCACGCCCAATGCCGCAACCCCCGATCTCCAATACCACTTTTCCAACTACAGCATAGACGGCGAGACGCGTGTTCCCCACGCCTTCCCCGGCATTACCTACAGCGTATGCTACCTGCGCCCACAAAGCAGAGGTGAGCTACTGCTCAAGAGCGCGGATCCCGCCGCACACCCCCGCATCCACGCCAATTACCTAAGTGCACAGGCCGACTGCGAGGCCGCCATACGCAGTGTCAAGCTCACGCGCCGGCTGGCATCGACGCCACCGATCAGCCACCTTATCCAGGAAGAATTTACGCCTGGCCCGGCCGCGCAAAGCGACGACGAGATTCTCGCCTTCGCCAGAGATAACGGCACCTCGATCTATCATCCGGTCGGCACCTGCCGGATGGGCCGGGATCCCCATGCCGTGGTGACACCTGATCTGAAAGTCAATGGCATAGAAAACTTGTGGGTGATCGATGCCTCTGTGATGCCCTCCCTGATATCGGGCAACACCAATGCGGCAGCACTTGCCATCGGAGAGCGGGGCAGCGAATTGCTTATGCAGACGGAGCGAAACGGCTGACGCATTGCAGCCACGGGCTGGTTCGCAATGGCGCGCGTTGAGGTGGCGGCGTTGAATGCCCGCTATGCGTCGAACGGCAAGCGTCAGCGCCGCAGCCTCGTATGCGGCAGCCAGTGCCAGAACAGCGCCGCCGCCACAAACCCGAAGGCGCCTGTTACGGCGATGCCTGCGCCCAGCGACAGCAGCGCCGTGACGCCCGACAGCACGAAGGGCCCGGCGCAAGTGCCCACGTCGCTGATCAAGCGCCACAGGCCCAGAAATTCCGTACGCCCGTGCTCGGGCGACGCATCGGCGCCCAGCGTCATATTGATGCCCGATCCGAAGCCATTGCCGATGCCCAGCAGCATGGCAATCATCATGAAGGAAATTGTGCCGGTGGAAAGCGGCATGAGGACAAGCGACAGGCCCATGATGAGCGTACAAGGGAGGGCCACCCACAGCCGGCCGCATTGGTCCATGATCTTGCCTGCCGGATAGAAGACCAGCATGTCCACCGCGGATGACAGGCCGAAGATAACCGATGTTGCGGCCGGCCCCAGGCCGATGTG
Source organism: Pusillimonas sp. TS35 (assembly GCF_009857885.1). Taxonomy (GTDB): domain Bacteria; phylum Pseudomonadota; class Gammaproteobacteria; order Burkholderiales; family Burkholderiaceae_B; genus Allopusillimonas; species Allopusillimonas lactea. The sequence goes on from NZ_WWER01000002.1 coordinate 137,653, forward strand.
ATCGCCCCAGAGCGGGATCACGATCTGCCGCGCGGCACGCATGGCGCTGATCAGCAGAATGCCAAGGCCCAGCGTCAGGAATACCCGCGCGTGCGCTCGCGCGACTTGCCCCACGCGCGGCGGCACTGCGACACCTTGGGCCCGTTTATCGTCCACCCGCAGCTCGGGCATGTAGTATGACACCACGCCGGCAGCCAGCAGCGCCACAATGCCGAACCAGTATGCGCCGGCCAGGCCCATGAAATGCATCAGCCCCGCCCCCGCAAATGGGCCGATGAACATGCCGATGCGATTCACGCCGCCAAGCATCGATAGTGCACGGGCACGCATGCCAAAGGGTACGACCTCGATGAGATAGGTCTGGCGGGCAAGGTAGAAGACGGCGGTTGCGACCCCAATGAGAAGAGCCGCCACAGAAAGCACCACTGGCTGCATCGACACGATGAACATCAATAGCGCCAGCACGGTGATGGCCGAAGCCCCCAACAGCGCACGGCGCTCACCGATGCGGCTGGTGATCAGGGCCGCCGGAATATTGGCCGCCAGCGAGCCGAACCCGATCAGGGCGACAATCAGGCCCGCAATGGCGGGCGAAGCGCCGGCGTCACGCGCGCTGAGCGCGACCACGGGCAGGAAGGCACCATTACCCAGGCCAAACAGCAGAGACGGACCGAAAGCGGGGACGGCTATTTTCTTTAAACTGAAACTACTGTCGTCCATATTGCGGTCGGTGCCTTTGAGGGTGGAATGCGATAAGCGCCATTTTAGCCACTTCGCCGTTCGCGACCTCGGCGCCGGGGCAGCCGGCCCGCCTTCCGTACGCCTGCAGGCTTACTGGTCGCGGCCCTCCAGGCCCAGCCGCTCATGCCACTGCGCAATGGATTCCTCGGAATATTCCCGGTACATCTGGTCACCCTGCTTGGCTTCGATTTCTACCCACGAAGCCTTGGAATCCAGAAACAGATGCGTACGCTCGGGCGGGATCGGCAAGTTGGTGTCGATGGCACTGGCGAACGGATGGATCAGATCGGGCCATTCAGGGCTGAACAGCCAGAGCGCACTACCGCATAGGGCACAAAAATGCCGTTCGGCCGAACTGACGCGTGGATCCTCGCCACCGCCGCGGTTGATCACAGCGTGGTAGACGGTGACGTTCTCAGCGCCCTTGAGCTTGAGGGTGCGGGCATCGCCCGACAGATTGATGGCATATCCGCCGCCGCCCTGCGTCTTGCGGCATATCGTGCAATAACAGCGCTGATAGGGATATGGATTGCTGCTGGCAACCGAAAACTGCACCGCGCCACAGTGACAGGAACCTTCGAGCAACATGATGGCCTCCTATGTGCATGAATGAACGCACCCGGTGCCCCCGGCTTGCGCCGCCTGCCGCACCGGCCAAGCACCCCTGCTACCTACTTTACTGCGCACCGGCTGCCTGCAGAGGCATGCGCGCCACTACGCGGTAATAAGAACCCGACTCGGCCGGCTGCGACGCCACCAGCACGCATTGCGCAGGCGTCCAGACCAGCGGTGGCTGGCTCAGCCCGCCCAGTTCGCAGGGCCCCGCACGGCGCAACAGCGACACATGAGGCCTGAATACACCCGCCGGCCGTGCCCAACCCATGCTGATCAAGCGCGCCCAGATGTCGTCGTACAACGCATCAAGCCAGCGGATGCGGCCCTCGCCCGACGGGCCGGCCCAAACGATGCGTGGCCCGATAAAGCGACCGAAATGCGCCAGCGCAAGCGGCGCTACCGGCGCGGGCCAGCCTGGCGCGGCTTCGATAAGCGCCGCTGCCTGACTCGCAGGCGTCGCCCCGAGAAAAGCCAGCGTAAGGTGCAGGGTTTCCGGACGCATGATCCGACCGCCGCACAAATCGTGCGCCGCCCGGGCCCAGGCCATGATGCGGCTGGCATCCTCGGCGGACGGCCACAGAGCGAAAAACAGACGCAAGGTTTCCCGTGGGGTGTCCATAAGATGCAGCATACTGCAGCGCGCCGGGTTTTGGGCATGGGCATGGGGATTACCCACATTTTCAACACGGGCTTCGGTCACTACACTGGGGCGGCTGTAAGCGCTTCCCCACACGACCCGCCCACCTGCTCGCCAAAAGCCAGCCATGGCGCGTCGGCACGGTCTCACGTGCAATCTGCATCACTCTAACCCTCGATCAAGGCAGGAGACGCATGATGGAACTGAAGCACATTCTCAGGCATACGGCGATGGCGGCCCTGCTCGCGGCAACGCTTGGCGCGGTTGTACCAAGTGCCGCGGCGCAGCAAGGCAAAACCTTCCGCTGGGCCTACCAGGGCGACATGATGTCACTCGACCCCATGTCGCTGAATGAAACCTTCACTCTGGGGTTGCAAAGCTGGTTCTATGAAACCCTGACGGCCTACGACAAAGACCTGAAGCTGGTGCCCCGGCTGGCCACAAAATGGGAAAACCCCGAGCCCACCAAGTGGATCTTCCATCTGCGCGAAGGCGTCACCTTCCATGACGGCTCGCCTTTTACCGCCGACGATGTGATCTTCTCCTGGAAGCGCAGCCTGACGGAAGGCTCGGACATGAAAGGCTACGGCGCCAAGGCGTCCGACATCCGCAAGATCGACGACCACACGGTAGAAGTCACCACCCCGCAGCCCAATCCCATTTTGCCGCGCGACTGGATTTTTCTCTACATCATGAGCAAGTCGTGGGCCGAAAAGCACGACACCACCGAAGCTGCCAACGTCAAGGGCGGCGCCAGCAACTATGCTGCAATGCACGAGAACGGCACGGGCCCCTTCACCATTGTCGATCGCCAGCCCGACGTCAAGACCACGCTCAAGCGCTATGACGGCTACTGGGACAAAGACATGCCCAGCAACGTCACCGATATCGTGTTCCAGCCCATCTCCCAGGAAGCCACCCGGGTCGCTGCGCTGATCTCCGGCGAGATGGACCTGGTCATGCCCGTTCCGGTACAAGACTGGCCGCGCCTGGAAAACGAACCCAATGCCGCCGTGCTCAATGAGCCCGAAGCACGCGCCGTGTTCATCGGCATGGATCAACATCGCGACGAACTGCTGTTCTCAAGCGTCAAAGGCAAAAACCCGTTCAAGGACAAGCGTGTGCGCGAAGCCGTCGTACTGGCGGTAGACACCGATGTCATCAACAAGAAAATCATGCGCGGCGCCGCCAACCCGCTCGGCACCGTCATGGCCGACAAGATCAACGGCTACGACGAATCCTTCGGCAAACCCTACAAACCAGACGTGGCCAAGGCCAAGAAGCTGTTGGCCGACGCGGGCTACCCCGACGGCTTCAGCGTACAGCTGGACTGCCCCAATGATCGCTACGTCAACGATGAAAAGATCTGTCAGGCCGTGGCCAGCATGCTGGCGCGCGTAGGCATCAAGATTGACCTTCTGGCGCAGACCAAATCCAAATACTTTGCCAAGATTCTGCTGCAGGCGGGCAATAACACCAGTATGTACATGCTGGGCTGGACGCCCAGTTCCATCGATGCGGCGAACGTGCTCAAGAACCTGGTCGCCTGCCGCGACAGCAAGACTGCCTCGGGGCAGTTCAATCTGGGCGGTTATTGCAACAAGGAGATCGATGTCCTGCTGGCCAGGATCGAGGTCGAAACCGATCAGGTCAAGCGCAACCAGATGATCAAGGAAGCCTTCACCATGCTGCGCAACGACTATGGTTATCTACCGCTGCACCAACAGCCGATGTCGTGGGGGGTGCGCAAAGGCATCAAGGTTGCCCAGCGGGCCGATGACGTGCTGGACATCCGTAATGTCGTGATGCCCTGACTGCATGTTGGGCTTCGTCATGCGCCGGCTGGCGCAGTCGGTGTTCGTGATGCTGGCTGTGGGCTTGATCGCCTTCAGCATGTTCCGCTATGTGGGCGACCCGATCAGCAACATGGTGGGGCAGGACACCACGCTCGCGCAGCGCGAACAGTTGCGCGAACGATTGGGCCTGAATGACCCGTTCCTGACGCAGTACGCCCGCTTCATGGGCAATGCGGCACGGGGCGACTTCGGCACCTCCTATCGGCAGCGTCGGCCAGTCAGCGAGCTTATCCAGAGCCGCATGCCGGCCACGCTCGAACTATCATTCGTCTCGGCCCTGATTGCGCTGGGCCTGGGTATACCCATGGGGGTGTATACCGCGCTCAGACGCAAAGGCTTGCTGTCCCGCTCGTTCATGACGCTGTCGTTGATCGGCATCTCGCTGCCCACCTTTCTGATCGGGATTCTTATGATTCTGGTGTTTGGCGTGCTGCTGCGCTGGCTGCCCAGCTTCGGGCGCGGCGATGTGGTCCAGCTCGGCTGGTGGAGCACGGGGCTATTGACTCGCAGCGGCTGGCTGTCCATCATCATGCCCGCGTTCACGCTGGCTCTGTTCCAGATGACGCTCATCATGCGGCTGGTGCGTGCCGAGATGCTGGAAGTACTGCAGGCCGACTTCATCAAGTTTGCCCGGGCGCGCGGGCTGACCGAGCGCATGATCAATTTCCGCCATGCGCTCAAGAACACACTGGTGCCGGTGATCACGATTACCGGCCTGCAACTGGGCGCCATCATCGCCTTTTCCATCATTACCGAGACGGTGTTCCAGTGGCCCGGGATGGGCTTGCTCTTTATCCAGTCCATCGGCGTGGTCGACATCCCTGTCATGGCAGCCTATTTGCTGCTGATCGCATTTTTTTTCGTCATCATCAATCTGGTGGTGGATCTGCTCTATTTTGCCGTCGATCCACGCCTGCGCGTGCAGAAAGCCTGACCGCTTGGCGCACTGCTTCTGAGCGACACACGTTATGACCCAAAAGGAAACACCGGCAAACGCACCCCAGGCAAGGCGCTCGCGCGCCGAAGCCCTGGCGCCCCCGGGCCGGCTGGCCCGCCTGCGCGGCAATGACCTGTTCGACAGCTTCATCCATTCTCCGCACGCCCTGCTGTCCGCCGCAGTGGCGTTCCTCATCATCGCGGGCGCCGTGCTCGCACCGTGGGTGGCGCCGCATGATCCCTTCAACCTCGCCTCGCTGGATCTGCTGGACGCCAACCTGCCGCCCATCTGGCATGCGGATGGCGATCCGCGCTTTCTGCTGGGTACGGACGACCAGGGCCGCGACCTACTGTCTGCAATTCTCTATGGCGCGCGCATTTCGCTGCTGGTTGGCATCGCCTCGGTGCTGTTTTCGCTGGTGGTAGGCGTTTCACTGGGCCTGATCAGCGGCTATGCGGGCGGGCGCATCGACAGCGTCATCATGCGCATCGCCGATGTGCAGCTATCATTTCCCGCGATCTTGATCGCACTGCTGATCGATGGCATTGCACGCGGCCTGCTGCCGCGCGACCTGCACGATACCCTGGCCTTGTATGTGCTGATTTTCGCGATCGGCATTTCGGGGTGGGTACAGTACGCGCGCACCGTACGCGGCGCGACCATGGTAGAGCGCAACAAGGAATACGTGCAGGCTGCGCGGCTGATCGGCATGCGCCCGTTCACCATTCTGCGCCGCCATATCCTGCCCAATGTGATGGGGCCGGTATTGGTGATTGCCACCATACACCTCGCCATCGCCATCATCACCGAGGCCACCCTCTCGTTTCTGGGCGTGGGCATACCGCCCACCACACCATCATTGGGCACACTCATCCGCATCGGCAACAGCTATCTGTTTTCGGGTGAATGGTGGATCTCCATCTTCCCGGGTGTCGCGCTTGTGCTGCTGGCGCTCTCTGTCAACCTGCTGGGCGACTGGCTGCGCGATGCGCTCAACCCCAAGCTGCGCTAGGTATGCCATGGCCCTGCTGACAATCGAAGACCTGCACATCGAGTTCGCCAGCCGCCGCGGCAACGTCATGGCGATACAGGGTGTCAGCCTGGCACTGGACAAAGGCGAGATCCTGGGGGTGGTGGGCGAATCCGGTGCGGGCAAGTCCACCATTGGCAACGCGGTGATCGGGCTGCTGGAGCCTCCCGGAAAAATGACGGGCGGCCGCGTGCTGCTCGATGGCGAACGCATCGACCACCTTCCGCCAGCCGCCTTGCGCAAGATACGCGGACGCCGCATTGGCATGATTTTCCAGGATCCGCTGACCTCGTTGGATCCGCTGCAGACGATAGAACAGCAGCTCGTTGAAACAATGCGGCTGCACCTGGGCTTGAACGCAGCCCAGGCCCGGGCCCGCGCCATTGCCCTGCTGGAAAGCGTAGGCATCGAGCAGGCAGACGTACGGCTGGCGCAGTATCCGCATCAGTTCTCTGGCGGCATGCGCCAGCGCGTGGTAATTGCGCTGGCGCTGTGCTGCGAACCCGAAGTCATCATCGCCGACGAACCCACCACCGCCCTGGATGTGTCCATCCAAGCCCAGATCCTGGCGTTGCTGCGTGCACTGTGCAAGGAGCGCCAGGTCGGTATGATCCTGATCACCCACGACATGGGGGTAATCGCCGAAGTCACAGACCGCGTCGCCGTGTTGTACCGCGGCCGGTTGATGGAGGAAGGCCCCACACGGCAGGTGCTGGGCGAGCCCGCGCACCGCTATACGCGCAGCCTGATCTCGGCCGTGCCGCGCGCAGACATCAAGCTGCGCCGATTTCCCATGGTCAGCTATATCGAAAGCGCCGAAGCGCCTGGCGACCCGGCAGCGCAAGAGGCGGCCATTGCCTGGCTGCGCGAACGGCGCACATCTGCTCGGCAGACAGATCAGGCGCTTGTACAAGTCCAGGGCCTGGGCATGCGCTTTCTGCTGCGCGACTCCTTTTTCGCCCGCCGACGCCTTACGCTCGATGCCGTCAAGGGCGTCAGCTTCGCGCTGCGCGAAGGCGAGGTATTCGGGCTGGTCGGAGAGTCCGGTTCGGGCAAATCCACGATTGCACGCCTGATTGCGGGCCTGTATACGCCCAGCAGCGGCGCCATACAGTTCGAGGGTATCGATGTCGGCGGCACAGCCAGCCCCCAGGCGATGAGCAGATACCGCAGGCAGATCCAGATGGTGTTTCAGGATCCGTTCTCGTCGCTCAATCCGCGCATGCGTGTACTCGACATCGTGGCCGAGCCCATGCGTTTTCATCGCCTGGCGCGCAGCGACGCCGAGGTGCGCCGCATCGTTTCCGGGCTGCTCGACTACGTGGGCCTGGGCGAGCGCGCGCTGATGCGCTTTCCGCACGAGTTCTCCGGTGGCCAGCGTCAGCGCATCTGCATCGCGCGCGCACTCGCCACCCGGCCGCGTTTTCTGATCTGCGACGAGCCCACATCCGCATTGGACGTGTCGATCCAGGCCCAGATCCTCAATCTACTCAAGGATCTGCAGGAAACACTGCGCCTGACCATGCTGTTCATCAGCCACGACCTGCCGGTCATCCGCCAGATGTGCGACCGTGTTGGCGTGATGCGACACGGCGAGCTGCTCGAAGTGGCCGATACCGAAACGCTGTTTACCGTGCCCGCGCACCCGTATACCCAGCATCTGCTGGGTTTGATGCCCACTATGGATTATCTGTCGCGCGATGGCCTGGACATGCATTGATACAACTTGCATCGTCGCGTCATGGCAGGTGTCATACAGGCACCCTATGATGGAAACACGCAAAGCCTGCATCCAGTCTGGCGCCTCCGTGCGGGATGCTGTTCTCAACACGTAAGAAGAAGGAATGCACCATGGGCATCATCAGCATGTTGATCGTCGGCTTTATCGTAGGCCTGCTCGCACGGGCTATCATGCCGGGCGACCAGAAGCTGGGCATCATCCTCACCGTCATCCTGGGCATCGTTGGCTCAGTGGTCGCTGGTTACCTCGGCAGTGCGCTGGGCCTGTACGCGCCTGGCGAGGGGGCGGGCTGGATCGGCTCCATCATCGGCGCGATCATTGTGCTGTTCATCTACGGGCTCATCGTCAAGAAAAAGGCATAGGCCCCCGCGTCATCCTGGGCGGCGGCCAGCCGCCCAGACGCAATGGGGCGCGCCGCCATGCGCTCCTCTCCTTGCGGATACAATGGATCATGTTTGCACCATGCGTATCCAAACCGGAGGACACATGACCGACACCCGCTACCGCAAGGCCTACACGCCGGCTCGTTTCTGGCGCAAGCTCGGGCCCGGCGTCAAGGGCATCAGCCGGTTTGCGCTCGAAAAAGCGCTGTATCTCTATTACGCCGTCCAGAACCCAGCCACACCAAAATGGGCGCGGCGGGTCATGCTCGGCGCGCTGGGGTATTTCATCTTCCCGCTTGATGCACTGCCCGACCTGGCACCCATCGTCGGCTACACCGATGACCTCACGGTAATGGCAGCGGCGCTTGCAACCGTCGCCTTCCACATTACCCCCGAGGTCAAGGCCCAGGCACAGCGCAAGCTCACAGGCTGGCTCGGTCCCCACACCACCAACGTCCGCGCGGATGCCTGAACCCTCTACCCTGCGCGACTACTGGCTGGCCGAAACCCTGCGCCTGCGCGAAACCCTATGGGGCCCGCTGGATGATGAGGCCGAGGCGCGCCGCGCCCGTACACGGGGCGGCGACTTCGCCGCCCGCATTCTCGAACGCGCGCGCCTGCTGGCCGTTCGTGAGAAGCTCGACACCACCATTGCACGCTGGGCAAGCATGTCGCGCGCCGCGCTGCTCATCATGGCCGTCGCGGCGCTGTTCGCTGGCGCGGGCGCCGCATCAGGGGCGCTGGGCGACGGCAGCCGGCCGGTCAATATCATGCTGGCGCTGGCGGCGCTGCTAGGCTTGAACACCCTCACGCTGCTGTTCTGGCTCGCCAGCTTTGCCTGGCCGGCCGGGGCTACCGGCGGCAGTTGGCTGGGCGAAGCATGGCTATGGCTTACACGGCGGCTCGCGCGCGGGCCCGACGCCGCCTTGGCGCCCCGCGCATTGCTCGAACTGCTGTCCCGGCACAACGCCGTGCGCTGGGTGCTGGGCGCCGTCAGCCATGGGCTCTGGAGCCTGGGTCTGGGTAGTGCGCTGGCGGTGATGCTGGCCGTGCTGTCCACGCGCCGCTACCAATTCAATTGGGAAACCACGCTGCTTTCCCCCGACGCCTTCGTGTCCACGGTAACGACGCTGGGCTGGCTGCCATCGCGATTGGGTTTCTCCATGCCATCGGCCGAGCTAATCCGTGCCAGCGACGGGCTGCAAGCGCTCCCCGCTGAGGCGCAGGCGCAATGGTCGGGCTGGCTCATCGGCTGCCTGGTGATCTACGCCCTGCTGCCCCGCGTGCTGGCGCTGGCCATCAGCCTCGTAATATCTGCCACACGCCTGCGTCATCCTCGCCTGGATACCTCTCTGCCGGGTTTTGCGGAGCTGCGCGATCGCCTCTGGCCCGCCAGCGAGCGCGCCGGCATCGATGCCCCCGACGGCAAAGACGTGACCCCTGCGATCGGCACCGCCACACCCGCCGCACTGCGCCCCGGCCAGCCGCTGCTGGCGGGCATCGAGCTACCCGCCGACGTGCGCTGGCCCCCGCCCGGCTTGGCCGCCGGCGTAGCCAATGTGGGGGTGATCGACAGCGGCACGCAGCGCAAGGCCGTACTCGACCGCCTCACCCACGCCACGCCTGCACGCATGCTGCTGGTCTGCGATGCGCGCCAGACACCCGACCGCGGCACACTTGCCCTCGTCGCCGAGCTGGCGCAACTGGCCAGCCAGACACGGCTGGCACTGCCGGTGCCGCCGGGCGAGTCTTCCCGCGAGGCACTATGGCGTGAACGCCTGCAGGCGGCGGGTTTTGCCGACACAGACATTGAATCCGGCCTGGGCGAATCCCTGGTTTGGTTGGCGGGGGGCGCAAGCCAGGCACCGGCTCCAGCATCCGCGCCCACAGAGGGTGGACCATGACCTCGCCGTCACTTTTGCGGTTGGCCGTCGTCGGCCACACCAACACGGGCAAGACATCGCTGCTGCGCACGCTCACGCGCGACCCCGATTTTGGCGAAGTGCGCGACAGGCCTGGCACCACGCGTCACGTCGAAGGCGCGCGCCTGCTGGTCGATGGCGTACCTGCCATCGAGTTGTACGACACTCCCGGCATGGAAGACGGGATCGCCCTGCTCGATTATCTGGAGCGGCTCACCGCGCCGGGCGAGCGTCTGGACGGCCCCGACCGCATCCAACGTTTTCTGCAAAGCCCCGAAAGCCGTGGCCGGTTCGAACAAGAAGCGCGCGTGCTGCGCAAGCTGCTCGAATGCGATGCCGGGCTGTATGTGGTGGATGTGCGCGATCCCGTATTGGGCAAGCATAAAGACGAACTCACACTGCTGGCTGCCTGCGGCCACCCGCTGCTGCCGGTGCTCAATTTCACACACGGCCCACGGCAGCGCTTGAAGGCATGGCGCGAGGCCTTGGCCCGCCTGGGCCTGCATGCCATTGCCGAATTCGATACCGTCGCGCCGGCGCTGGACGGCGAAGCCCAGCTTTACGACAAACTGGCCTTGTTGATGGACACCCACGCGCCCCTGCTGGCCGCCTTGAAGGCGGACGTGGCGCAGCAACACCAGCTGCGGCGCGAGGATGCCATGCGGTTGATCGCTGAGATGCTGCTCGATGTGGCCGCGTTCCGGCTGCAGTCCGAGCCCGACGACGACGCCGTGGAACAGGCTACCCAAACCCTGCGCCGCCGTGTTCGTGAACGTGAAACGGCCTGCGTGCGGGCGCTGCTGCAGCGCTATAACTTCAACAGTAGTGTCTTCCCCGCTCACACGCTACCCCTGGAGGGCGAGCGCTGGGGCATGGACTTATTCCATCCGCAGGCCATGAAAGATTTCGGCTTGCACGTCGGCAAGGGCATGGCGGCGGGCGCCATGGCGGGTGCCACACTCGATGTCTTTACAGCAGGCCTGAGCCTGGGCACGGCCACCTTGTTGGGCGCTGCCGTGGGCGGCCTGTGGCAGGGCGCCGACAAGCTCGGCAAACGGGTCATGGGGCGCCTGCAGGGGTATCGCGAGATTACGGTAAACGACGCCGTGCTGCGTCTGCTGGCCTTGCGCCAGCTTGCCCTACTCGATGCGCTCGAGCGCCGGGGCCATGCCGCACAAGACCCCATCGCGCTGGCCGACCTAGGCCATATAGGCGAAGCGCAGATGGCAGCGGATCCCTCCCTCGCAACACAGCTGAAACCGGCGCATACCGGAGAAGCGCGGGCAATGGCGGCGCACGCCGGAGCGGCACAGGAAGCAGCCGAGGCGGCAGGCGTAGCGTCGGGCTACGAACAAATGGCGGCTGCGGTGAGCACCGACGAACCCGAATCAGCCAGACGGGCACGCTGGCGCAAACAGGCCTTGCCCGACGCCCTCATCGAAGCTCGCAGCCAGCCGCAGTGGTCAGCCCTGTCCGAAGACTTCGACAACGGCTCTCGCCGTCGGCAGGCGGTGAAGTCTCTCGCCTTGGCATTGGCCAGCGACTGATCGCACCACCCCCGCCGAGTTGCTACAGCAGCACAGGCCGATTCGACAAATCGTTGGTATTGACGGCACCTTCGGGCAGAGGCGGACAGGCGCCAGCCAGCACAGCCTCGATATCATCAATGGCCATGAACAGGGCGTCTTCAAATTTTCCTTGGCGCAATTGCTCGCGCAAGCCATCGCAAATGGCCGCCCATTGCGTGTTCTCCGCGCGGATACCGCGATCGGCGATGATATGGATGGCGTGCCGATCCAATGCCAAGTACAGCAATACGCCCGTGTTCAACGGCGTGTCCCAGGCGCGCAAGCGGCCAAACACCTCGAGCGCACGCAAGCCGCTGTCGCCCTCGTGTGTGGGGCTGACGGCCTCGATGGCGATCATCAGTTCGCCCGTATGGCCAGCCTCGCTCTGTCGGATGCGCTCGGCCACCCGCGCGAGCAGGGCATCTCCAAAATGCCGGTGCCGCAGCCAATGCCCCTCGAGCGCGGCCAGCCCGGTCATCGCCTTCCATTTACGTGGGTGTTGCATACACTTTCTTTCCGTGTCTGATTCAATTGGCTTGCACACCGCGTGCATCGATCAGTAAGGTGCGATGCACCGCGACTGCCACATGCGATCGGCCTGGGCTTGCGTGAGATAAAAGCACCAAAGGGCGCAACCTACCAGCTGCCCGATGCGCCGCCCCCGCCGCTACTGCCACCGCCGCCGCCCCCGAAACCGCCACCCCCGCCAAAGCCGCCGCCACCACCGAAACCGCCGCCGAAGCCACCCCCTATGCCGCCAATAACCCCGCCCCGGCGCGCCGCGCGCGAACCCAAATGGCGGCTCTTGACACCCAGGGCGCGCCCGACGCTGGCGACGATGAAACCCAGGCCCGCGGCGATAAAGGCACCGGCCACGCTACCGAATAGCAGGAAGGCAAAAATACCGATCGCCGCCGCCGCGAACAGCGGCGGCATGAAGAACGCGATGAATGCCATGGGCGCAATCATGGCCAGCGGGCTCTCGTCTTGCCCTGCGTCACCCTCTGCCTTGGGCGGGGGCGGCAAGGCCTCGCCATCGACCAGGCCCACCAGCGCGCTCACGCCCGCCGACACGCCGCCTGCGAAATCGCCCTGCTTGAAGCGCGGGGCGACCATCTCGCGAATGATGCGACCGGCAGCAATATCGGGCACCGCACCCTCCAACCCATAACCTACTTCGATGCGCAGCCGGCGATCATCCTTGGCAATCAGAAACAGGATGCCATCATCAACCTTGGCGCGGCCGATGCGCCAGGCATCGAATACCCGCCGTGCGTAGCTGTCAACCGTGTCCTCGCCAGTGGTGGGCACCATCAGCACGGCAATCTGCGCCCCCTTGCGGCGGTCGAGATCGGCCAGCTTCTGTTCCAGGCTGTTTTTTGTGGCCGCGTCCAGCGTGTTTGTCAGGTCGGTTACCCAGCTCTTGAGCGCTGGCACCTTTACCTGCTGCGCCTGTGCAGGCTGCAGCACGCCAAAGATCATGGCCGCGCACAACGCCAGCCATGCCAAGCAGCGCGCAAGCGCACCCAGCCGCACACCCCGCGCGACCTGGACGCCGTAATGCCCACGCCTCGTGCGCACCAACGCCTGCGGGACATCACCCCGCCCCGCGCGCGACATGGGTTGAACACATGCCCACGTACACGTCATGGCTTGGCTGGCTCCGGCAGCGTGAACTTGACTTCAGGATCGCGGGTGATCTGGTCTTGCTTGTCTGTGCCGTAATTCTGGATCGTTTGATAGCCGAAAATCTTGGCGGTGATCAACGTCGGGAACTGACGGATATACAGGTTGTACGCCTGTACCGCCTGCACATAGCGGCCCCGTTCAGTGGCCAGACGGTTTTCCGTGCCTTCGAGCTGCGTCATCAGATCGCGGAACAAGCCATCACTTTTCAGCTGGGGATAGTTTTCGGATACCGCAATCAGCCGTGACAGCGCCGAAGACAGTTCGCCCTGTGCCTGATTGAAGCGCGCCATGATGGCTGGATCCTTCAGGTCGTTGGCGGTGATATTGATGCTGCCCACCTTGGCGCGTGCTTCGGTGACCTGCGTGAGCACCGCGCGCTCGTTCACCATGTAGGCGTTGACCGAATTGACGAGCTTGGGCACCAGATCGGCCCGCCGTTCATATTGGTTGAGCACTTGCGACCACGACGCCTTGACCTGTTCATCGAGCCGCTGGATTTCGTTATAGCCACAGCCGGTCAGTACAACGGAGAGCAGCGGGGCGAGCAACAGAAGAATGATGCGTTTCATGAGGCAGTCTCGGTGAAGGGAAACGCATAAATTACACCAGCCGCCGCCGGTAAACGCAACGGGAAACCGCATGCGGCGATCACGCCCGCTGCCGCGGCCTTCTGCTTTTGGGCCGACTGCATGAGCCACAACCCCCTAGGGCCCGCCCCCTGCCGGCTGCCCACCCACACCCGCAGCCAACCTGGCTTCGCGCTCACGCTGCTGGGCGGTGCGCGCATGCAGCCAAGCGAGTTCCTCGTCGAGCCAGCCGCGGCGCACCGTGGCGATGACCAACATATGCACAGAGATAAGCAGGCCGATCGCCAACGGCGCCAGTGCATTGGCCGCGAACGGGCTGCCCTGGGGTGCAACCGCCGGCATGCCGACCGGCCACTGCAAAATGGCGGCCGAGGCACCCGCCGCATCTTGCGCCAGGGCAAGGCCAGCCGCCAGCCCCAGCATGGGCGCAGCCACAATAAGCAGCCGCGGCCATGCGAGCAGCCGTCGCGCGGCGATGTCCCAGTCGCCATCGCTGGCGGCCGGATGGCAAGCCGCCCAATGCAACAGCGTAAAGCAACGCAAATCCTGCCATGCTTCTCCGGGGCGGCGGCCACGCCGCTGCCAGGCCGCCATGGCCAGCCTGCCCAGTTCGTAGACCGCATACAGAAAGACGGCTACCAAAACTGCCAGCAGCGGAAGCAGCAGTACCTGCAGGGCATCGGCCATACGCTGCGCAAATAGCGCTGGCATTGTTCAGCACCCGCTCCGCGCGTAGCGGCGCGGCTTGCGCCCGCTGTAGCGCATCTGGCGGGCCGCACCGGCTGCGAACGCCAGCGGCAATGCCAGCGCCAGCCCTCCGCTCGCACCGGCCGCCGCGACCAGCAGGCAGGCCCAGGCCACACCCAACCAATGAGGCCCATCGGTGCGCGACGGCGCCCAGGGATCTGCCCCGCGCGCCGTGATCGCCCCTAGAGGGCCGGACTGCAGTACATAATGCATTTGCATGGAATGCCTCCTGCTTACAGGAATAATGATGAGGTTCAACGATAGGGAAAATGCGTGACCTGCCAAGAGGTGCCTGCCCAGGGCGCCCGACTGCCCGACCGCTTTGCGGAAGGCGGCCCGATAGAAAGCTTTAATGCATCGCTTAGATTATATCTTAATGAGAATTACTCTCATTGAAATAATTGCCGATTGCTGGTGCCGATTGCTGGTGCCGATTGCTGGTGCCGATTGCTGGTGCCGGTGCCGGTGCTGGTGTCGGTGCCGGATGAGCCCACCTCTGCGAACGACATAAACACTTACGTCACAAATTTGGACATAGGCGGCCGCACTGCGCTACAATTGACAACTTGTGCGTGGTGCCAATCACCGCACGTTTCGCAAGCGGTTCCGTCTTGCATCCGGCTTATTTGCCCTCAACCCCTAGCATCGCCTGCCTAGATTGGTATCTCTCGACTCCGAGCGATAGGCTTGTCGCTGGAGTAATTTCCTTGTCTACCCAACCCACATTTGCCGACCTTGGCCTGGCAGAACCCCTTTTGCGCGCCGTTGCCGATACTGGCTACGAACGCCCCACCCCTATCCAGGCCCAGGCCATCCCACAAGTCATCCAGGGCGGCGACGTCCTCGCCGCCGCCCAAACCGGCACCGGCAAAACGGCCGGCTTCACGCTACCCATTCTGCACCGCCTGCTGCAACAGCCCGCGACGGCGCGCAAACCTGGCCGGCCACGCGTCCTGATCCTCACCCCCACACGCGAACTCACCGCACAGGTCGAAGAATCCGTTCGCACATACAGCCAGTACACGCCGATCCGCTCGATGGTGATGTTCGGCGGGGTCAACATCAACCCGCAGATCAGCGCGTTGCGCAAGCCGCTTGATATCCTCGTAGCCACGCCCGGCCGCCTGCTGGACCATACGCAGCAGAAAACCGTCGACCTATCGGGCGTCGAAATCCTGGTACTGGATGAAGCCGACCGCATGCTCGACATGGGCTTTATCCGCGACATCCGCCGCGTGCTGGCGCTGCTGCCCAAAACGCGCCAGAACCTGCTGTTCTCAGCCACGTTCTCCGACGAAATCCGCGAACTGTCGCACACCGTGCTAAAGAATCCGATCGAGATTTCCGTCGCGCGCCGCAACACCGCCTCCGAGCTGGTCAGCCAACGCGTCGTGCTGACCGAGCAATCGCACAAGCGCGACCTGCTCAGCCACATCATCCGGGAAAGCGGCTGGCACCAGGTGCTGGTCTTCACGCGCACCAAGCACGGCGCCAACCGCCTGGCCGAAAAACTGGTCAAGGACGGCCTGTCCGCCGCTGCCATACACGGCAACAAGAGCCAGGCCGCCCGCACGCGTGCACTGGCCGGCTTCAAGGACGGCAAGGTTGCCGTGCTGGTGGCCACCGATATCGCCGCCCGCGGTATCGATATCGACCAGTTGCCCCATGTCGTCAACTTCGAGCTGCCCAATGTGCCTGAAGATTACGTGCACCGCATCGGCCGCACGGGCCGCGCCGGCAGCGAGGGCTCGGCCCTGTCGCTGGTCGACCGCACTGAGATCAAGCTGCTGACCGCCATCGAGAAACTGATCAAACGCCCAATTGAGCGCACCACCATCGAAGGCTGGACGCCTGACATGGTCCGCGCCGAACCGGCGCAGGAGCGCGATGCCGAGCGCAGCGGTGGCGAGCGCCGCAGCAGCGCGGGCGCTAATGGCGGCGCACGGCGCACCGGCAACGGACGCGGGGGTAATGAAAATCGCCCCCGCGGCAACGGCGGTGATGAGCGCCGCGCCAGTGCCGGCCAGGGCCGCCCCGAAGGCCAACGCGCCCGACGCCCCGCCGGGCAAGGGCGGCCGGCTGGTGCACGTGAAAACGCACCCGCACGCCGCGAGCACTTTGCCCGTACCGAGGGTGCCGCACACGCAACAGCCGAGGCCCGACGCCCGGGCGCACACAGCGACACCATGCCGCGTGCGGCTGCCGAGGGCGGTCGCCGCGACAATCGCCCGTCGCAGCGCCCCGCGCCGCAGCGCGCCGCCCTGTTGGCCAAGTAAGCCACCCTCCCGCCCCTGCGTGCAACCGCCGCAGGGCTTTTGATCTCTCGCTTCGCCGCAATCATGTCGTTTTCAACCTGGTTGGCCTTTTTCGCAGCGTCCTGGGCGATTTCGTTTTCGCCCGGCCCTGGCGCCATCAGCGCCATGAGTTCGGGCCTGCGCTATGGCTTCCGGCGCGGCTACTGGACGACCATAGGCCTGCAACTGGGCCTGCTGGCGCAGTTCCTGATTGTGGCGGTCGGTCTGGGCGCACTGCTGGCGGCTTCCGAAACCGCCTTCGCGGTCGTCAAATGGCTGGGGGTGGGGTATTTGGTATACCTGGGCTGGCGCCAGTTCACCACAGACGCCGCCCCGGTTGCCGTTCACGCTCAGCAGCAGCCCGAGTTCCGCCGGCGCGACCTGATTCTGCGCGGCTTTCTGATCAATATCACCAACCCCAAGGGCACTGTGTTTCTGCTGGCCGTAGTGCCGCAGTTTCTGGATCTTTCCCAACCCATGGCGCTGCAGTACGCCGCCATGGCCGCCACCCTGTGTACCACCGACTTGGTGGCGATGGGCTGCTATACCACCCTGGCCGCGCGCCTGCTGCGGCTGCTGCGCAACCCTCGCCACATTCGTTGGCTCAACCGTGTTTTCGGTACGCTGTTTGTGCTGGCGGGCACGGTACTCGCCACATTCAGCCATCACGCCAAAGACTGAGGCCAGCCAAGCTAAAATCCCTCCATGAGTTCAATCAAGCAAGAAGTCGCCCGCCGGCGCACGTTCGCCATCATCTCCCACCCAGACGCCGGTAAAACCACGCTCACCGAGAAGCTGCTGCTGTTTGCAGGCGCGATCCAAATCGCCGGCAGCGTCAAAGCGCGCAAGGCCAGCCGCCACGCATCCTCCGACTGGATGGAAATCGAAAAGCAGCGCGGTATTTCCGTCGCGTCATCGGTCATGCAAATGGAATACCGCGACTGCGTGATCAACCTGCTCGATACCCCGGGTCACCAAGACTTCTCCGAAGACACCTACCGCGTACTGACCGCGGTGGATGCAGCCCTGATGGTGATCGATGCCGCCAACGGCGTCGAGCCCCAAACCATCCGCCTGCTGCAAGTCTGCCGGGCGCGCAATACCCCCATCATCACCTTCATCAACAAGCTCGACCGCGAAGTGCGCGAGCCACTCGACCTGCTGTCCGAAATCGAATCCCACCTGGGGATGGACGCTGTGCCGTTCTCTTGGCCTGTCGGCATGGGGCGCCAGTTTGGCGGCGTGTTCGATATCCGCAACGATCGCATGCGCGTCTTCCGCGCCGGCCAGGAGCGCCGCGACGACCACGACGACCTGATCAACGGCCTGGACAACCCCGAGATTGCCGCGCGTTTCGGCGACAATTTCAGCAAGGCCCGCGACGAGATCGAGCTTATTCAGGCCGCCGCACCCGCATTTGATCATCAAACCTTTCTGGCTGGCCGGCAAACCCCTGTGTTCTTTGGCTCCGCCATCAATAATTTCGGGGTTCAGGAAGTCCTG
Source organism: Pusillimonas sp. TS35 (assembly GCF_009857885.1). Classification (GTDB taxonomy): domain Bacteria; phylum Pseudomonadota; class Gammaproteobacteria; order Burkholderiales; family Burkholderiaceae_B; genus Allopusillimonas; species Allopusillimonas lactea. The sequence continues at coordinate 155,903 of NZ_WWER01000002.1, forward strand.
GATGCCCTCGTCGAGCTTGCGCCCAGGCCCGGCCCACGCGCCGCGCTGCAACGTACCGTCGAGCCCGACGAAGGCAAGTTCAGCGGCGTCGTTTTCAAGGTACAGGCCAATATGGACCCTGCCCACCGCGACCGCGTCGCCTTCGTGCGCGTCAGCTCGGGCAAGTTCGAGCGCGGCATGCGGCTCAAAGTCGCCCGCACAGGTAAAGAAATCCGCCCCAACAACGTGGTGTCATTCCTGTCGCAGCGCCGCGAACTGCTCGACGAAGCCTACGCAGGCGACGTCATCGGCATTCCCAATCACGGTGTCCTCCAGCTTGGCGACGTGCTCACTGAAGGCGAGGTGCTGCAGTTCACTGGCCTGCCGTTTTTTGCGCCCGAACTCTTCCAAGCCGTAGAAGTCAAAGATCCTTTACGCACCAAACAATTGCGCATAGGCCTGACTCAGCTTGGCGAAGAAGGCGCTATCCAGGTATTCCGCCCCGAAATCGCCGGTGGCGCGCTGTTGTTGGGTGCTGTGGGGCAACTGCAGTTCGAGGTCGTGGCCCACCGCCTCAAGACCGAGTACGGCGTCGATGCCCGCATGATGTCCTCGCGTTACAACATGGCACGTTGGTTTACAGCGGAAGACCCCCAGGTATTGCGAAAATTCATGAACGCGAATGCGGCCAACATCGCCTATGATGTGGTGGAAGCCCTTGCGTTTCTGGCATCGTCGGCTGCCCAGCTCCGGGTTGCGCAAGAGCTTTACCCTGGCATTACTTTTCATACCATGCGCGAACACGGTGGCAAGGTTTTCGGCAAGGGCGCATAGGAGTCAGCACAGCGGTATCAACCGGGCCCGCATGCCAACGTGTTTACACTAGGCCTATCGTGGCATACAGAGAGTAACAATGTCCTGGCGTTTTATTTTTGCAGTACTGTTGGTGGCCGCAGGCGCATCAGCCTGGGGTGGCCTGAAACTGGGCGACTGGCTGGTGGCGCACGGCCCCACAGCGCCCGTCATTCCCGCGCACCCCGAACTGGACGCCGTGCCTGTGCTAGATGCCAACGGCCGCCCGTTCACTGCCCGCCCGCCCCAGCCGCTGGTCAATGGCCGCCTGGGTGTGCCCGATGCGCCTACGCAAGTGGCCTGGCAGCTGGAAGAACCCTCTACAAAAAGTGTAACTACCAACCCAGCCATTCACGTCGCCACCACGACCATCACCATGGACGAAGCCCGCATGCTGGCCGAAGGCAATGTGCCTGCGCTCAAGGGGATTGCCGATGTCACCGGCTTGGGCTTGGGGGGCGACAGTGTGCCGCTGCAACCGGTCGAGATGGCGCCGCCTCCTCCCCCGCCGCCACCCACAGCACCCGCCAACAACCGCGCTTGGCAAGCCAGCCTACGCCAGGATCTGCAGGCATGCAGCGCCAAGGGCTTCTTCGATCGTCCCAGCTGTGCCTGGGCGGCGCGCAACAAGTATTGCGAGCCCAATAATGCCTGGGGTCGTGTGCCCGACTGCCCAGCCAAGTCGTTCTAGCGTCCCAGGCCTGCCGCTGTCGCCAACGCTGTGTGACGGCACTCAATCCGTGTAAACGGCACTTGCATCGACACCCCGTTGCATCAGCATCCTTGCTGCCGCACGCCCGCACCCATTACATCTGCTGCTCAACAAAAAGGCTCCCTTTTTTGGGGAGCCTTTTTGCCCGTTCGCAGCGCTACGCGGGCGTGCACCGGGCCCTTCTGGCGTACATACCGACCGCAGCCGGCGTGATTACGATCAGCTTGCGCTGCCCATCTGCGACTGCAGGTAGTTCTGCAGGCCGACGCGATCAACCAATTCGATCTGGGTTTCCAGCCAGTCGATATGCTCTTCGGTGTCGTTCAGGATGTCCTGGAACAGATCGCGAGAAACGAAATCGCGCACGGATTCACAGTAAGCCATGGCTTCTTTCACGGTGGCCTGGGCCGCCGTCTCGAGCTTGAGATCACAGGAAAGGATCTCGGGCACGTTTTCCCCGATGAGCAGCTTGTGCAGATCCTGCAAATTGGGCAGACCATCGAGCATGAAAATACGTTCGATCAGGCGGTCTGCGTGCTTCATTTCGCCGATGGACTCGTCGTATTCATGCTTGCCGAGCTTGTCCATGCCCCAGTGATTGAGCATGCGCGCATGCAGAAAATACTGATTGATGGCCGTAAGCTCGTTCTTTAACTGTGCGTTGAGATGTTTGATTACGGTGGGGTCGCCTTTCATGGCCGCGCTCCTGCTTGGTATCGTTAATCATCGCCACACGCTGCAAGAACGTGCGGGCTAGCCATAAGGCTACCATGTTGCGCAGTCAATTGTTTAGGCTTTCATCATTGCAAATCAAGGCATTACAGGCGTGTTCGGACGCTGTGTAAGAATAAGAATGAATTGATTTTTTGAATGCTTTTATACCCACATGGGCGTGCTGCCGGCGGGTGAGATGGGCGGATACAGGGCTATGGGCGTATCACGCAGGGAGGCGAGAACGGAAAAACCGACAATACGCCCCGCTTTAGGACGCATAAATAAGCCGTACATTGACGTGTGCCGAAGACAACGACAGGCCAGCCAGCTGACAAAACAAAATTGCCAGCAAATGTTACGGAACGATGCGCGCAGGCGGGTATGATCAGGCGCGGCGGATGGCAACTTCGACCATACCGCCCAAGCCCGTGTCGTTGGCTGCAGCTTCCACAGGAGTGGCTTGCGCGGAACGAAGCACGTTTTCGCTGGCATAGCGGCCACCCGGCAGGTACTCAGCCGCTGTATCGGAACAGCAACCGCAGCACGTACCGACACCGAGCTGCCCTTGCAAGGCGCCCATGGTGTCAGCCCCTTGGGCGACAGCTTCCTGAACTTGGCGTTCAGTGATGGCATTACAGATACAAATAAACATGAGAATAATTATCAGCCAATCCTTTATGTAATGCAATTGTCCATCTGTAACTTTTGTCGTTATTTTTCATCACGCAATCCCCTGTTTTAAAAGGGGTTTTCATCGATGGACCAATGCCGGTATCAATGCCGGTATCAATGCCGGTATCAATGCCGGTATCAATGCCGGTATCAATGCCGGTATCTGTGCCAGGTATCTGTGCCGGCAACCGCATCGAAGCTAGAGGTGATAGCCGGTATTGGGCGTTCGTCTAAGCCTGGAGTGCCTGGACTCAGCCTGGAGTGCCTGGATCGAGGCTGGCGCGGGCCTTGCGCAAAATCGCAGGCTCAATGCCGGCGGCCTCGCGATATTTGGCCACAGTGCGCCGGGCGATGACGACGCCCTGCTCGGCCAGTCTCGCCGCGATCTGGCTGTCGGACAGCGGCTTGCGTGGTGATTCGGCCTGTACCAGCTTGGCGATCAGGGAGCGCACGGCGGTGGCGGACGTGGCTTCGCCGTCGTCCGTCTGCACCGCGGTGCCGAAGAAGCGCTTGAGCTCGAACACCCCCCAGGGCGTCTGGGCATACTTTTGACGCGTGGCACGTGACACGGTGGACTCGTGCATGCCCAGGACCTCGGCGATATCGCGCAGCACCAGCGGCTTCATGGCCTGCACGCCCTCTTCGAAAAAACCCTGCTGGCGATCCACAATGGCCTGCGCCACCCGCAAAATGGTGACAAAGCGCTGGTGCATGCTTTTAATCAAACCGTGCGCCTGCTGCAGCTGTGCCTGCATAGCGGCGGATTCGGGCGCCTTATCGAGTAGCGTTTCGTAGATAACATTCACGCGCAGCCGTGGCATGACCGCCGGGTTAATGCTGGCCCGCCAGCGCTTGCCCACACTGCGCACCAAGACGTCGGGGATGATGTAATCGGCCGGCGAGCCGGCCCAATTGCGCGCGGGCCGGGGCTCGAGCGACAACAACAAGGCATGGGCCGCCTGCAGCGTGGCTGCATCACAACCCAGCGCACCGCGCAGGCGCGTCAGGTTGCCCGTGGCAAGTATCTCGAGGTGCTGATCAGCAATGCGCAGCGCACAGGCATAGGCCTGCTCGTCGGCGGCGAGGTCGCCGCTGGCGTGGCGGCTCTTCAGTTGCAGCGCCAGGCATTCGCCAAGTGAGGTGGCGGCGATTCCGAGTGGGTCGAACGATTGCAGCAGCCGCAGGGCAGCATGCAGCTCTTCGGGCTCAACGCTCAGCTCTGGCGGCAGACAGGCGTGGATATCGCTCAGTGGCGTGGCCAGGTAGCCATTGTCGTCGAGTTCGTCGATCAGGATCGTGACCAGACCGCGGTCGCGCGGAGAGGCGCGCGTGAGCTGCAGTTGCTCAAGCAGGTGGTCCTGCAGGGTTTCGGGGATGGCGGCCTCGGGCCGCACCGCTTCATCGTCGGCATTCGCAGTGCTGGCGCGCCCGCCAACGCCCTGCGTCGCCCATCGGTCTTCCTGCGCGCGCTCTTCCCCCGCCACCGAGCCATCGGCTTCGGTGTCATACTCTTCCTCGCGTTCGAGCAGGGGGTTTTCGTCCAGCGCGTGCGCCACTTCAAGCTCAAGATCCTGCGTCGACAACTGCAGAAACCGGATCGATTGCTGCAGCTGCGGCGTCAGGGCCAGTTGCTGATGCTGACGAAGCTCTAGTGATTGACGCGATTGCATAGATAAAATACCCAGTATGAAGCCGACCACATCCCCACACCAGCCGACCGCCGCCGACCACGCCCTGCTGCGCAGCACATTGCTGAAGCTGACCGCCTCGCAAATCATACTTTGCGTGGTGGTCGTTGCAGTGGTGGCACTGGTTTGGTATGACCTGCTGAACCGCCTGGTGGATTTCGGGCGAGGCATCGACTATAGCGGCCTGCAGGCCCTTGGGGTACAGGCCGTTGCCTTGCTGCAGCAGTACAACCCGTTTTTCTGGTGGGCGGTGGTCGCCCTGTGCACGCTTATTATTGCCTATTTTCTGTATGGCTTCGTACAAAGCACCCGCAGGCGCGTGCGGCAGCGCCTGGTCAACGAATCCACCGTCGCCATGCTCGCGTCGCAGTTGTCCGAGCCGGCCCTGGAAGTGCTGCGCTGGGTCTGGCGCGATAGCCGCCACCCTATTACCGTTGGCGATTTGCAACGCACAGCGGCCGAACTTCGGCACGGCCGCGCCGCCAAAATCCACCTTGCACGCAGCCACGCCGCCCTGCTTCGGCCGCCACGCGCATCAACCGAGCCGGCGCCCGACGCACCGCCATCCGCCCCGCAGGGCGATACAAAAGGCTTGCCAACACACTAGAAATATGGTGGACTATCACCTTATGAATATTCGCAACGCCATCTCGCCAGATGTCATTACTGCCGGCTCCACGGCAGTAGCGTTGCCTGCCTGCGTATCCTCGCGCAGCGCCTCCCTCTCGCTACTGGCCCTACCCCTGCTGCTACCGATCGGTTGCCGGGCCTAGCGTTGCGTGGCAGTTCGGCAGCCGTTCCACGCCACAATCCTATTCCGTTCACCCACCGTTTATCGCTACCCGCCCCTCGCAGGCATAGCCGCTGCAATACCCAGGTGAACGCATAAGTACAGCAGAATATCGAATACAGGTGCCCCCATGATTGCCAACCCTTCCGACAAATACCGTCCATTTGTGCCGTTCGCACGTGATTTTTCCGAGCGTACTTGGCCCAGCAAGCGGATCACCCATCCGCCCATCTGGATGAGCACCGACCTGCGCGATGGCAACCAGTCACTGATCGAACCCATGAGCGTAGAACGCAAGCTGCGCCTCTTCGAGCAGTTGGTCAAGATCGGTTTCAAGGAAATCGAGGTGGGTTTTCCGTCTGCCTCACAGACGGATTTCGATTTTGTGCGCAAGCTGGTCGACGAACAGCGTATCCCTGAAGACGTCACCATTATTGTGCTCACCCAGTCGCGCGACGACCTGATCCGCCGCACGGTCGAATCCGCCGCTGGCGCCAAGCGAGCCATCGTCCACTTGTACAACGCCTGCGCACCCGCGTTCCGCAAGATCGTCTTCAACATGAGCAAAGAAGAGGTCAAGCAGATTGCGCTGAACGGCACACGCCTGGTCAAGCAACTGACGTCCGAGCACCCTGAAACATACTGGCGCTACGAGTACTCGCCCGAGGTGTTCAGCACAACAGAACCCGAATTCGCCCTGGACGTCTGCAATGCCGTGACCGAAGTGTGGCAGCCCACACCCGAATCCAAGATCATCTACAACCTGCCGGCAACGGTCGAGGCGACCACGCCCAATATGTATGCCGACCAGATTGAATGGATGCACAATAACCTGAACAAGCGCGACTGTATCGTGCTGAGCGTGCACCCACACAATGACCGCGGCACCGCGGTGGCGGCCGCCGAGATGGCCGTTATGGCGGGTGCCGACCGCATCGAGGGCTGCCTGTTTGGCAATGGCGAGCGCACCGGCAACGTAGACTTGGTTACGCTGGCATTGAATCTGTATACCCAGGGCATCCACCCCGGCCTGGATTTCTCCGACATCGATGAAGTGCGCCGCTGCGTCGAATACTGCAACCAATTGCCGGTACATCCGCGCCACCCCTATGCGGGCGATCTCGTCTTCACGGCGTTTTCGGGCTCGCACCAGGATGCAATCAAAAAGGGCTTCGCGCAGCAGCAGCCCGATGCGCTCTGGGAAGTCCCGTACCTGCCGATTGATCCGGCCGACCTGGGCCGCAGCTACGATGCGGTGATCCGCGTGAACAGCCAGTCGGGCAAGGGCGGCGTGTCGTACCTGCTCGAACAGGAGCACGGCCTGGTGTTGCCGCGCCGCCTGCAGATTGAGTTCAGCCGCGCCATCCAGCGCGTGACAGACCAAACAGGCGCCGAAGTCACGGCGACGCAGGTATACGATATTTTCGCCGACGAGTACCTGAAGTTGGACAAGCCGTGGAAGCTGGTGCGCCACCGCGTAACGGGCGATCCGAAGGCGGGCAAGGGCCAGCAGTTCCAGATCGAAGTCGAACTGGAAGAAAACGGCGAAATCCGCAATCTGGTCGGCCGAGGTGATGGTGCGATCTCGGCCTTCGTGGCCGCGCTGGATGCGGATATCAAGATTATGGATTACACCGAACACGCGATCGGCACAGGTGCGGATACGCGCGCAGCCAGTTATGTAGAGGTGCGCGTAGGGGATTCACCGACCGGGTTTGGCGTCGGCATTCACGAGGATATTGTCACAGCCTCGTTCCTGGCCATTCTGGGCGCGGTCAATCGCCATGCGGTCAGCCGCAAGGCTGAGGCGATCGCCGCCTGATGCTTGTTATTCCCGCCGTCCTGTCGCCACACGCGACAGACCGGCAGCCAGATTCCTGATCGGAACGGCACTGCATATACCCCGAAAACCGGCGTCGACACAATCGACGCCGGTTTTGTTTTTGAGCCGTTATGGTCTTGGGTGAGGCGTCTTCAGCATTGCCGGCGATGCGCAAAGCGCTACCCGAGTCAGTTGTTCGTTATCTTCCAGATCTATTCGAGGCGTTTGTACCGATGCGGCTCCATGTGTACATCCGCTTCGGCCACTGGTCTTGCATCCTCCGGGAACCATTCCCCACAGATGCCAAGCTTTATCCTTTCAGCACCGCGCTGTTGCATTACGCCCGAACGGTGGCGCTGGCGCGGGCCCAAGTGCCCATCGTCGCGTCCTGCGCATGTCGGCGCGCATCGGCCCAATTGCCGCCAGATCACGGTTGACCCAGTGCATAGCAGCCCGCAACCTTTCGGGCAGGTAATGGGCTTGAACGCCACTAGGCCCGGCATCGCGTTGCCAGCCACAGCCAATCAGATGACACAACCCGGGGTTTCCTGCATACGCTCGCTCTCACCGGCTCGTATACTGCGGCTAAAGCTTGGCGTGCCGATGAGCCGCGCGCCGGGCTTGCGCGCAGTTGCAGTAATCAGGCGGCAACATTTGATGCTTATGATGAAAACGTTTTCAATCCCCACCCCTCCCGGGAGAACATTGTGGACGACATGCGGCGCAAAACCCCAGTCTCGATCATCGAGATTGCACGCCAGGCAGGCGTATCGCCCGCCACAGTGTCGCGTGCCTTCAACCGCCCCGAACTCGTCCGTGACGAAACACTGACAGCCATACGTGCCGTTGCACACAACAGCGGTTTCCGGCCCAACCGTGTAGGCAGCAGCCTGCGAGCGGGCCATACACGCACCATAGGCTTGCTGCTGCCTACCCTCACAAACCCCGTATTCGCCGAATGCTTCGAAGGCGCCGAAGCCCACGCCCGAGCGGCAGGATACAGCGTCATGATGTCCACCTCAGGCTACCAGCCGCAAACCGAGGCCAGCGCTGTCCATGAGCTTCTGGACCACCGTGTGGAAGGGCTGATTCTCACGGTAGGCAACCCCGCCCGCAACCATATGCTGCGCGCACTGCGCAAACAGGGCATGCCATACATATTGGTCTACAACGAGTCGCGCACGCTGCCTTTTGTTTCAGTAAACAACAGCGCGGCAGCGGCGGCGATGGTGTCGCACCTGGCCACACTCGGGCATCGCCGCATCGGCTTCATCAGCGGCCCGCTGGCGGCGTCTGACCGCGCACGCCTGCGGCTCCAGGGGGCGCGCCGCCAGGCGAAAGTGCTTGGGCTGCCCGAGGTGCGGCACTGGATTGCGCCCAAACATACCGGCGCGCACATGGACTCACTGTATCAATTGATCAATGGCCCCGAAGCACCAACAGTGCTGTTCTGCTCCAACGATTTGTTGGCCTGTTCGGTGATCTCTCAGCTTGCAACATTGGGTCTGCGTGTCCCGAAGGATATTTCTGTATGCGGGTTCGACGGCATCAAGATCGGTAGCCTGATGACGCCCCCACTCACATCTGTGGCGCAACCCAGCCGCGAATTCGGCGCGCGCGCCTGTGCCATGCTCCTCACTAACCTGGCGGGCCATCGCCCACCTTCAATACGCTTGGCACACTGCATTGTCGAAGGAGGAACCGTTGCCGCACGCTGAAATCCTTCCAACATCCCAGCACACGAGAACCTCTATGCTGATTGCACAAATCACCGATCTGCACATACGCATGCCAGGCCAAAAAGCCTATAGGGTGGTGGAGACAGGCCAATACCTGCCGCCCGCCATCGAAGCGCTGAACAACTTGTATGTGCGGCCCGATGCCGTGATCATCAGCGGCGACCTCACCGATTTCGGCCGCCCGCAGGAATACGCGCACCTGCGCCAGATGCTCGACGCATTGAAGTGCCGGTATTTTCTGATGCCCGGCAACCACGACGCACGAGACGAGCTGAAACGCACCTTCAATGATCACGCCTACCTGCATACCGACAGCGAGTTTCTGCAGTACACCGTTGATGACTACCCGGTACGCCTGTTGATGCTCGATACAGTGGTATCGCATGAAAGCCATGGCCAGCTGTGCCCGGTGCGGCTGGCATGGCTTGCAGAGCGCTTGGCGGAACAACCGGGTCGGCCGACGATTATTGCCATGCATCACCCCCCTTTTGAAACCGGCATCGCCCATATGGATGCAATGGGGCTGCTCGAAGGCGCACCCGAGCTCGAGCGCCTGGTAGCACGCTACCCCAATATAGAGCGCATTATCTGCGGACACGTGCACCGCACGATTTTCCGGCGCTTCGGCGGAACCGTGGTATCGATCTGTCCCAGCACCGCTCACCAGATCGTCCTGGACCTGCGCCCCGACGGGCCCGACGCCTTCATCATGGAGCCGTCCGCTTTTCATTTGCATGAATGGCGCGGCGGCGCATTGATCACCCACCATGCCTACATCGGCAAGTTCGCCGGCCCCTACCCCTTTCGTGAAGAGGGTGCGTTGATCGACGAATAGCGATCCGTACCGAAGTGTGCCGCCACCACACATCAACAAACGCATCAACAAACGCATCAACAAACGCATCAACAAACGCTTCGAGCAACACACCAGGAAACGCATGTCTGAGATTGTTCTTGAGTCTGTCGTGAAGCAGTACGGCGAAACACCACGCCATGCCGCGACGCCCCCGCCAGCGGTGGATCACATCAGCTTCACGCTACAGGCAGGTACGCTGAATGTACTGCTCGGCCCCTCGGGCTGCGGCAAGTCGACCACCCTGCGCATGATCGCCGGGCTGGACACCCCGACCAGCGGGCGCGTGTATATCGGCGGCCGCGATGTCACTGATCTGGCGCCCGCACAACGCAAGATCTCGATGGTGTTCCAGAGTTATGCGTTGTTTCCCCATCTCACCGTAAAGGAAAATATCCTGTTTGGCCTGCGCGTGCGCAAAGAACCGCGTACCCGCTATGCACAGCGCCTGAGCCAAGTGGCCGAACTGCTGGGGCTCACCGCGCTGCTCGAACGCAAACCGTCACAATTGTCGGGCGGGCAGCAGCAGCGTGTAGCGCTGGGCCGCGCCGTGATTTCGCAGGCGCCGGTGTGCCTGATGGATGAACCGCTGTCCAACCTAGACGCGCAACTGCGCCACGACATGCGGCGCGAGATCCGCGCGTTGCAGCAGCAGTTGGGCATCACGATGGTCTATGTAACGCATGACCAGACCGAGGCCATGAGCATGGCCGACCGCGTTGTGCTGCTGAACGCCGGCCGCATCGAACAAAACGATACGCCCGACCTCCTGTACAGCCAGCCACGCAGCACATTCGCGGCGCGCTTCATCGGCACACCGCCCATGAACCTGCTCACGCTGGACAATGCCACATGCCAGGCACTGCAAGGCTGGCTGCCCGCGGATGCGCCCATCACGCCCGCCGGCCGACTGGGTATACGGCCCGAGCATATCGAACTTGTGGCGCCCCCTGCCGCGGCTGGCGCGTGCCTGGATGCCACCGTGGAAACCGTTGAGTACTTCGGCGCCGACTCCATCGTGGTGTGCCGGATCGGCGGCAACCGAGGCGTGGCGGTGCGCGCTGCCGGCCACGTGCGTGCACAAGCCGATGAGCACATCTGCCTGCGATGGCGCCACGAGTATCTGCATTTCTTCGACGACGCCGGCCAAGTGCTACCCCGCGACGCCGGCGCGGCAAGCCCAAACGAATTGTCCTGAATCCCCTCCCACCGTACTTCTTTCTCACAAGGAAAACGACATTATGCGACGCACTGTCCTCAAAACCCTGATCATCGGCCTGGCGGGCGCCCTGAGCACCGCGCCGGCCTGGGCCCAAGCCGCACCCGTGGAACTGGAGTTCTACTATCCGGTGGCAGTGGGTGGCCCCATCACCAAAATTGTCGACGGCATGGTGGCCGACTTCGAGAAGAGCCATCCCGACATCAAGGTAAAGTCAGTCTATGCCGGCTCATACCAGGATTCAGTGGCCAAGGCCCTGACGGCGCACAAGGGCGGCAGTGCGCCGCAAGTGGCAGTGCTGCTGTCCACCGACATGTTCACGCTGATCGACGAGGGCGCGATTGTGCCCTTCGATCCGATGATCAAGACGGAGGAAGACAAAAAGTGGCTAAGCGGCTTTTACCCAGCATTCATGGCCAACAGCCAGACTGGCGGCAAGACGTGGGGCATCCCCTTCCAGCGCTCCACCATCGTCATGTACTACAACAAAGATCTGTTCAAGAAGGCAGGCCTGAACCCCGACACCCCGCCCGGCACCTGGGATGAACTGGTGCAGCAGGCGGACAAACTGACACAGCGCGGCGCCGATGGCCAGACCACGCAATGGGGCCTGGAAATTCCCTCCGGTGGCGCCTTTGCCTACTGGCTGTTCCAGGCACTCACCACACCCAATGATGTGCTGCTGATGAACCCGGAGGGCAATGAAATCTACTTCGACAAGCCTGCCGTGATCGAGGCCGTACAGTACTGGCACGACCTGGCCTACAAGCACAAAGTGATGCCTGCCGGCACGATAGACTGGGGCACTACGCCCAAAGACTTCCTGGTGGGCAAGACGGCCATGATGTGGACCACCACCGGCAACCTGACCAATGTGCGCAAGAACGCAAGCTTCGACTTCGGCGTGGCGCCCATGCCCAAGGCCAAGCGCGGCGGCAGCCCCACCGGCGGCGGCAACTTCTACGTATTTGAATCGGCCACGCCGGCGCAGCGCGACGCCGCCTTTACGTTCGTGAAGTGGATGACCAGCCCCGAGAACGCCGCCGCCTGGAGCATTGCCACGGGCTACGTTGCCGTGTCGCCGGCAGCCTGGGAAACCGACGCCATGAAGGCCTATGTGAAGGAAGTACCGCAGGCCACCGTGGCACGCGACCAACTCAAGGTCAGCGTGGCCGAGTTTTCCACGCATGATAACCAGCGCGTCACCAAGCTGCTGAACGACAACCTGCAGGCAGTCCTCACCAACGCCAAAACGCCCGAGGAAGCCATGAAAGACGCTCAGGCACAGGCAACCCGTCTGCTGCGGCCTTACAGGTAAGGGGCCAGGCCTGCCATGAAGCCGTCGCTCCACGCCGTATATGGCTGGCTGCTCCTGCTGCCGGCCATGGTGCTCCTCGCCGCGTTCACGCACTATCCCGCCTTGGCAACGCTCTGGAACAGCATGTTTTCCACGTCCAAGGCCAACCGGCCGGCCGTATTCGTGGGCGCGGACAACTACCTGGCTATGGCCGACGATCCCGTTTTCTGGCAGGCCTTGTGGAACAACCTGCTGTATGCGGCGATCACCATTCCTGTGTCGGTAATCGTTGCGCTGGTGATGGCACTGTGGGTGAACGGCAAGCTGTCGGGGCGTGGCTTTCTGCGCATGGCCTACTTCACGCCCACCGTGCTGCCCATGGTGGCGGTGGCCAATATATGGCTGTTCTTCTACACGCCGCAATATGGGCTGCTGGATCAGGTTGGCCAGCTTTTCGGCATCAGCAACACCAACTGGCTGGGGCGGCGCGACACCGCCCTGCCCGCGTTGATGATGGTGACGATCTGGAAAGAAGCCGGTTTTTTCATGATTTTTTACTTGGCCGCCCTGCAGCAGGTACCGCCCTCACTGCGCGAGGCGGCTCTGTTGGAAGGCGCCACACGCTGGCAGTATTTCTGGCGCGTTCTGCTACCGCTGCTCATGCCCACCACGCTGTTCGTGCTGGTCAACGCGCTGATCAATGCCTTCCGCCTTGTAGACCATGTGCTGGTAATGACCAAGGGTGGACCCGACAACGCCAGCACGCTGCTGCTGTTCTATATCTATGAAGTTGGCTTCAGCTATTGGGATACCGCTTATGCGGCCACGCTGTCTGTGGTGCTGCTGGTGATCCTGTCTATCACTGCACTGGTGAAGTTTCGCTGGCTGGACCGCCGCACACACTATCAATGACCACACACACCCGACTCGACACCCTGGGCGCCTGGCTGCTGGGCCTGATCTGGTTCCTGCCGCTGGCCTATGCGGTATGGGCCGCCTTTCACCCCGGCGCCTATGCCACCCGATTCGACCTGAGCGCGCCGCTGACGCTGCGCAACTTCATCACGGCCTGGGAATCCGCGCCCTTCGGGCGCTACTTCGTGAATACCTTTGTGCTGGTGACGATGGTATTGGCGGCCCAGTTCGTGTTGTCCACCCTTGCCGCCTATGCCTTCGCGCGTTTTACCTTCCGCGGACGGGACCTGATGTTCGTGCTCGTGCTGCTGCAGCTCATGATCATGCCCGACGTGCTGATCGTTGAAAACTACCGGCTGATGACCTGGCTGGGCGTGCGTGACACAATTTTTGCCATCGGCCTGCCTTATTTTGCGTCGGCCTTCGGCATCTTTCTGCTGCGCCAGACCTTCAAGACCGTACCGCGCGAACTGGAGGAGGCCGCGCGCGTGGAAGGCGCCAACCCATGGCAGGTACTAATGAAAGTATATGTGCCGCTGGCCAAACCCATTTATGTGGCCTACGGGCTGGTATCGGTGAGCTACCACTGGAATAACTTTTTGTGGCCGTTGATCATCACGAACTCGGTTGAAACGCGACCCCTTACCGTGGGGCTGCAGGTGTTTGCCTCGACCGACCAGGGTATAGACTGGTCAGTGATCACAGCAGCGACGCTGCTTAGCGCCGCACCGCTGCTGGTGGCTTTTTTGCTGTTCCAGCGGCAGTTCGTGCAGTCGTTTATGCGGGCGGGGATACGCTAGCGGTGGCGCTAGGCCGCGCGCCCACCGCCAACGCGTGGCCGCCAGGAGAGGCCCGCAGTGCTAGAACCCGACGACGCTGCCCGGCAGATCGACCGTAATACGCGGCTTGCCCAACGCCAACGCCGCCTGCGTAGCGAATTCGTCGGCACTGCCGGCCGAAAGCGCTTCGTAGCCCATGGCGTCGGCAACGCCCAGAACCTTGTCCAGCAGCAGCACCTTGCCACTGGGGCGCAAAGGCTCGCAACCCAGCCGCAACCAGGTTGCATCGAACCAGTCGCGCGCGGCCTGGGCCTCGCCATTGCCGGCCTGGACGTCGACGCTGCGTTCGATCGACTGGCGGCTGTTGAAGATGATGGTCACAGTACTGCGCATAGTTTCCTCGCGGCTACCAAGCGGGAGCGGGTTCCCAGATGACATCCGCATCGTGCTCGAGAGACAGCCTCAGCATGGCGAGCAGCGGAAAGGCCCGGCGACGAAAACTGACCGGTTCGGCAATGGGGTGCGCCTTGGTGTCGTTGTCGTCGGCGGTTTCGCCGGGATCAACTTCTTCGTCGATCGCCATGGCCTGTTCGATACCCCGTATGGCATCGGGCAATTGCTCGCGGGTGATGACGCCGCGCTCGGGCAGCGTGTCCGTGTACGGTTTGCCCGCGGCCCGCAGAATGGGCAGCGCATGTTGGGAAAACATCAACACCTCGGCAGCGGCCTTGGAATGAAAGACAACTAGCATATGAGTTTCCTTCTCTGGACACACACCACTACACTAACGCAACTTCGAGGCAGTGCCAAGAGGAGAATGCGGGAGGGCGCAGGGCGGAAAATCACGCTATCATTCAACGGCCCGGGCGGGGCGATGCCGTCGGCGGCACAGGCCATGTCCGCGCCGCCTGCGGCGTTGTAGCGTTACACTGTAGTCCGTCTTCCGGGCATCCGGCGCCGCGCCCGCGGCACGGTCAAACTTTCGCCTGGTGCCACCCCAAACGGGCCGGCCCGTCTCCCAGGCCGCTCGACGTCTCGCTTGTCATCGTTCGTTAACACTTACTTTCCTTATGCTCCCAGGGCAACAACAACAGCTCATTTCCATGATCCGGGCCGCCGTCGAGCAGCTTGTGCCGGATGCGCAGGCCAACGTCCTGCTCGAACGCCCCAAAATCGCATCGCATGGCGATGTGGCCACCAACGTTGCCATGCAGTTGGCCAAGCCGGCGCGCCGCAATCCGCGCGAGCTGGCCCAGCAGGTCGTGGACGCCGTGTTGGCCCAGCCCGAGGCCGATACGCTGATCGCCGCCGCCGAGGTCGCCGGGCCCGGCTTCATCAACTTCCGCATCACGCCAGGCGCGCGGCGTGCCGTACTCAACGCCATCCAGCAAGACGGCGCACAGTTCGGCATCCGTCCGCCCACGGGCGAGAAGCTGCTGGTCGAATTCGTCTCCGCAAACCCCACCGGCCCGCTGCACGTAGGCCACGCCCGCCAAGCCGCGCTGGGTGACGCCTTGTGCCGCCTGTTCGCCGCCCAAGGGTACGACGTCACGCGCGAGTTCTATTACAACGACGCCGGCAACCAGATCAACAACCTGGCCATCAGCGTGCAGGCGCGCGCCCGCGGCATCCTGCCAGACGCCGCCGACTTCCCGGCCGACGGCTACAAAGGCGACTACATCCTCGACATCGCCAACGATTTCATGGCGCGCAAAACGGTTCAGGCGGTCGACGGAGACTCAGTCACGGCCACCGGCGACACCGCCAACCTGGACGATATCCGTCGTTTTGCCGTAGCCTACCTGCGCCGCGAACAAGACCTCGACCTTCAGGCCTTCGGCCTGCAGTTCGACAACTACTACCTCGAAAGCTCGCTTTACACCAGCGGACGGGTCGAAAAAACCGTGCAGGCACTGGTTGCCGCGGGCCATACCTACGAAAGCGAGGGCGCGCTGTGGCTGCGCACCACCGAACTGGGAACGGGCGACGACAAAGACCGCGTGATGCGCAAGTCCGAAGGGGGTTACACCTACTTCGTGCCCGACGTGGCCTATCACGTCGCCAAATGGGAGCGCGGCTTCCATCGCGCCATCAACATCCAGGGCAGCGACCACCATGGCACGATCGCCCGTGTGCGTGCCGGCCTGCAAGGCCTCGAAATCGGCATTCCAAAAGAATTCCCCGCCTACATCCTGCACAAGATGGTCAAGGTGGTGCGCGACGGCGCCGAGGTCAAGATATCCAAGCGTGCCGGCAGCTATGTCACCATGCGCGACCTGATCGACTGGGTTGGCCGCGACGCGGTGCGCTACTTTCTGGCCCAGCGCCGCGCCGATTCCGAGTTCGTCTTCGATATCGATCTGGCTCTGTCCAAGAGCGACGAAAACCCGGTGTACTATATCCAGTACGCGCATGCCCGCATCTGCTCGATGCTGGCGCAGTCGCCCGACATGGCCGATCGCATCACTGACGCCCCACTCGAAACGCTGGTGGCGCCCACCGAGTTCGCGCTGCTGCAGCGCCTGGCCGAATACCCACAGGCCATCACCCAGGCCGCGCAAGAGCTTGCGCCTCATCACCTGGCGTTCTGGTTGCGCGATTGCGCGGCCGACTTCCATGCCTGGTACAACGCCGAGCGCGTACTGGTCGACGACGAATCCCTGAAGCTTGCGCGGCTGCGCCTGGCCCGCGCCACGGCCCAGGTAATCGCCAACGGCCTCAGTCTGCTGGGCGTATCCGCCCCCGAAAGGATGTAACCCCTCTCTATGGCTGCTAAACGTCGCAAATCCTCCAGCCCCCGCTCCGGGGGCGGCACACTGTTTGGCATACTGGTCGGCCTGATGCTGGGGCTGGTGGCTGCGGTCGGGGTCGCCCTGTTTGTCACCAAGGTGCCCATGCCTTTCGCCGACAAGGCCAGCCGCGATCCCGCCAATGTGCTGCTGCCCGACGTCAAAGACGCGCCCGACCCCAACCTGGGCCTGTACGGCAAGGGCGCCCCGGCTGGCACCGTTGCCAACGGCCAACCCGATCTGGCCACCACGCCGCTGCCGGGCCGCGATGCCGCGGTCCCACCGGTACCGGCGGGGCCCGACACCTTGGGCGAGTTGATCTCAACGCTGACCAAGAAAGAAAACACCGCGCCCGCGGTCACCCCGCGGCCCGCACCCGGGGCCGACAAGCCCGCACCCGGCACTGAAAAACCCGCACCGGGCACCGAGGCCGCGGCTGGCAAGCCAGGCAAGCCCGTTGCCGCCGCAGGCAGCCAAAGCACGTATTTCCTACAGGCTGGGGCCTTCCGCTCGGCCAGCGACGCGGAGGCGGTCATGGCGCGCATCGTCATGCTGGGGCTTCCGGCGCAGGTGCAGAAAGCACAGGTCAACGGCGCCACGGTAAATCGGGTTCGCGTCGGGCCGTTCCAGGGCATCGACGAAATGAATCGCTCGCGAGCTCGCCTGGGCGCCGAGAAAATCGAAACCTCGGTCGTACGCCCTTGAACTTGCGGCGGCCGGAACAGTCTGAACAGTTTCCACAACAACACGGATACCGTCAAACATCATGCTGCTGAAACAGATCCTGGCTCGCACCCTCGCCATTGCCACCTTGGCCGCAAGCGCCTTGCTGGCGCCCGCCGCACAAGCGGCCGACCCCTACGTAACACTGCCGCAGGCCCAGCCCTCCGACACCACCGGCAAAATCGAGGTGCTGGAGTTCTTTTCCTACAGCTGTCCGCACTGTGCCAAGCTGGAGCCCATGGTAGAGAAATGGGTGGCCACCCTGCCCAAGAACGTCGCGTTCAGGGCCGTACCCGTGGCCTTCAATGCCAGCATGAAAGACATGCAGCGTCTGTACTACACACTCGAGGCCATGAACCGCCTGGATCTGCACAGCAAAGTGTTCAATGCCATTCACAATGAGCATAAGCGCCTGTACACCAAAGACGCTATTGTTGACTGGATAACCACCCAGGGTATAGACCGCAAGGCTTTCCTTGATGTGTTCGACTCCTTCGGCATCAACGCCAAGATCTCCCGCGCCGACGAGCTCACCGAGCTGTACAAGATTGACGGTACGCCCAGCTTGGCAGTAGGCGGCAAGTATGTCACCTCGCCCAGCATGACCGGTACCTACGAAGGCACGATCGAGCAGGCCCAGAAGCTGGTGGAGCTGGCAGGGAAAACCATGAATTGACCACCTGTCATAGTGCGCCCATCATACAAGCTGTCCAGCCCGCCGTAGCGCCCGGCGCCTGCCGGTGCCGCGCGCGGGCTTCTGTTCACGCACACAGGAGCATGGATTGGCTGCACACACACGGGCGCGCGCAGGCGTAGATATCGGCGGCACATTTACCGATGTCGCTCTGGAGCTGGACGGCCAGCTCCACTCCATCAAGGTTCTGACCGATTACACTGCGCCGGAACGCGCAATTGTCGCCGGCCTGCAGCGTGCCTGCGAGGCGGCCGGCATCGGCATGGCCGATATTGGCATCATCATCCACGGCACCACCCTGGCCACCAACGCGCTGATCGCCCGCGATGGCGCGCATACTGCCTTCATCACCACCGAAGGCTTTCGCGATGTCCTGGAAATGCGAACCGAAAACCGGTTCGAACAGTACGATCTGGACATCCGGCTCCCGCCTCCTCTCATCGAACGCTGTCACCGCCATACCCTGCGCGAACGCATGGACGCCGATGGCAATGCACTCATCGCACCTGATCCGGCGGATGTTGAAGCCCTCGCGGCGCGCATCGCCGCCGGCGGCTACGAAAGCGTGGCGATCGGCTTCATGCATGCCTACGTCAATGCGGCCCACGAACAGCTTATGCGCGAAGCGCTGCTGCGGCACAATCCAGCGTTGTCGATCTCGATTTCCGCCGAAGTGTCGCCACAGATCCGCGAGTTCGAACGCTTCAATACGGTATGCGCCAATGCCTATGTGCGCCCGCGCATGGCCGCCTACCTGAATCGGCTGGTAGAAAATATCCACGAGGCCGGGGCACAATGCCCGGTGTTCATCATGCACTCGGGAGGCGGCATCGTATCCGTGGAAAGCGCGGCACAGTTCCCGGTGCGGCTCGTAGAGTCGGGCCCTGCGGGTGGGGCGATTTTTGCCGCGCACATCGCCGACCGGTACCAACTGGATGCCGTGCTGTCTTTCGATATGGGTGGCACCACAGCCAAGATCTGCCTGATTGATCAGCGCACACCCAAGACAGCCAATACGTTCGAAGTGGCCCGCACCTACCGCTTCAAAAAAGGCAGCGGCATGCCCATTTCCATACCGGTGGTCGAAATGGTGGAAATCGGCGCTGGCGGCGGCTCCATCGCCAGCGTGGACAGTATGCGCCAAATTCGCGTCGGGCCACAAAGCGCGGGTTCGGAGCCCGGCCCCGCCTGTTACCAGCGCGGCGGCGCGCAGCCCACCGTCACCGACGCCGACCTGATGCTGGGCCGGCTGGATCCTGACAACTTTGCCGGTGGTTCGATACAGTTGTCGGCGGCGCGCGCGGAGCAGGCCGTGCGCAGCGGCATCGCCGATACGCTCGCCCTGCCGCCTCGACAGGGCGCCTTCGGCATTGCCGAAGTCGTAGACGAGAACATGAGCAACGCGGCGCGCGTGCACGCGGTGGAAAACGGCAAGGAGATCGGCAGCTACACCATGATCACCTTCGGCGGCGCAGGGCCGCTGCATGCTGCCCGCCTGTGCGAGAAAACGGGCATCAGTCGATTCATCGTGCCGCCAGGCGCAGGTGTGGGATCGGCCATCGGCTTTCTGCGGGCGCCCTTTGGCTACGAAAGCATCCGCAGCGCCAACCAGCGCCTTTCCCGTTTCGACGCCCATGCCGCTCGTGCGCTGATGACGCAGCTGCGCGACGAAGCTGTGCATTTTGCCAGCCAGGGGACGCGCGAAGGCGCGCCGGTGATCGAATCGCGGGTCTATATGCGTTATGTGGGCCAGGGTTGGGAAATCCCGGTCGCACTGCCCGAGGGCTTTGACCTGACACGCACCGACACGCTGCGCGCGCTGTTCGAGCAAACATATACGACATATTTCGGCCGGCCTATCGAGGGCTTGGATATCGAGACCATGTCCTGGTCCGTACGCGCCAGCTCGCCCCTGCCGCCCGCAACGCGGGCTACGCTCGCCGAGCCGGGCAAGGATGCGCCAGTCAGCGGAACGCGCAGCATTTTCGATGCGCGGCTGTCACAGGACGTGCAGGCTGACATCATCGAGCGTGGCCGGCTGTCGGCGGGCATGCGTGTGCAAGGGCCGGCCATCGTGGTCGAGGACGAAACATCCACGCTGGTGACCAGTGCCTTCGAAGCAATTGTCCAGCACGACGGCTGCCTGCTGGTGCAGCGCAAGCCGGCACAAGGAGCATGATTATGGCGACTGAGCAGACGCGGACAGGTGTACACACCATCCATATGCAGGTGATGTGGAACCGACTCATTTCTGTTGTGGAAGAGCAGGCATTGGCTTTGATACGCACGGCATTCAGCACCAGCGTGCGCGAAGCGGGCGACTTGTCGGCGGGGGTGTTCGACCGCCAGGGGCGCATGCTGGCGCAGGCCGTGACAGGCACGCCCGGCCACGTCAATACTATGGCCGAAGCAGTACCCAATTTCATCGACGCCATCGGCGCCGACAATATTTTCGAAGGGGACGTGTATGTCACCAACGACCCTTGGAAGGGCACCGGACACCTGCACGACTTCACGGTGGTGTCGCCGTCGTTTCGCAACAGCCGGCTGACGGGCTATTTCGCCTGCACAGCGCACGTGGTGGATGTGGGTGGGCGCGGCTTCGGGCCCGATGCCCGCGAAGTATACGAAGAAGGCATATGCGTGCCCATCATGAAGATGGCTCGGCGCGGCGAAATCAACCAAGACCTGATGCTGATGCTGCGCCACAACGTGCGTTCGGCCGACATGGTGATCGGCGATCTGTACGCCCTGGCGGCCTGCAATGACACGGGCCACGGCCGCTTGCAGGCGATGATGGACGAATTCGGGCTGGACGATCTGGAAGAGATCGGCGAATTTATCCTGACGCACAGCCTGGCTGCCACGCGTGAACGCATTGCCGCCTTGCCGCGCGGCACATACCGCAACACCATGACGCTGGATGGCTATGACGAGCATGTCACCCTGCAGGTAGAGTTGGAGGTGGCTGAAGACCACCTTATGGCGGACTTTGCCGGTACGTCGCCGGCCAGCCCCTTTGGCATCAACGTGCCGCTCTCCTATGCGCGCGCCTACTCCTGTTATGGCCTGAAGTGCGTGATCGCGCCGGATGTGCCCAACAACTCAGGCTCGTTGGCACCCTTTATGGCGAAGGCACCCGAAGGCTGCATCCTGAACGCCAAGCACCCGAGCCCGGTAGCGGTGCGACATGTACTGGGCCATTTCGTACCAGACCTGGTGTTGGGCGCACTGCATCATTTCCTCCCCGGGCGCATCCCCGCCGAAGGCAGCGGCGCGCTATGGAACATCCACGTCAGCGCGCGGCCATTGTCGCCGGACTCTGGCCTGCCACATGCAGAGATGTTGATGTTCAACAGCGGCGGCACGGGTGCGCGGCCGACCCTGGACGGCCTGTCGTCCACCGCCTTTCCGAGCGGCGTGCACTCGATGTCTGCCGAAGCCACCGAGCAGGCCGGCCCCATGATTGTGTGGCGCAAGGAGCTGCGGCCCGAATCGAGCGGCGCGGGCGAGTATCGGGGCGGCCTGGGCCAGATCATGGAACTCGGCCCCCGTGAAGGCTATTCCTTTCGCTTCAACGCTATGTTCGATCGCATCGACAACCCGGCGCGCGGACGCGCCGGCGGCAAGGCGGGGGAGCGCGGCAGCGTGCACCTGACAGACGGCACGCGCCTGCGCGGAAAAGGCACGCAATTCGTGCCGCAGGGGCAGCGCCTGGTGCTGGAGCTGCCCGGCGGCGGCGGCTTCGGCGACCCCGCAAAGCGCAGCCGCGAGGCACTGGCCAACGATTTGCGCAACGAGTATCTCAGCCCGGCCACACTGGCGCGAGACTATGGGCTGCAACCCGACGACCTTCCGATGGCAACCGTGAATGGAGTTCATCATGAATGACCGTGCCCTGGCGGGCGCGCGCAGCGATATTCAGCACGCATTCCGCCGCGCCGCGCGCATCGCCGACATTGAAGTATCCGAGATACTGCGCATTGGCGCGCTGGCGGCTCAACGTCGCGCCGCAGGCCGCCCTGTGGTTGTGCTGGGCGCCGGGGAGCCTGATTTCGACACGCCTGATCACGTCAAGGAAGCCGCTATCCGCGCCATCCAGGCGGGCGATACCAAATACACCGGACTGGAAGGCACGGCCGCACTCAAGGAAGCCATCGCGCGCAAGTTTGAACGTGAAAACGGGCTGCACTTCGCACCACAGGAAATCATGGCCAGCACCGGCGCCAAGCAGGTCCTGCACAATGCCCTGATGGCCACGCTGGATCCTGGCGACGAGGTACTGCTGCCCGCCCCATGCTGGACGTCTTACGTCGATATGGTGAAGATTGCCGGGGGTGCGCCACGCCTGATCACCTGTACCGAAGAGAACGGCTTTCGCCTGACGGCGCGGGATCTGGAGGCCGCCATTACACCGCGCACCCGCTGGCTGCTGCTCAATTCGCCATCAAACCCCACCGGCGCGGCCTATTCGGCCGACACGCTGCGCCCGCTGCTGGAAGTGCTGATGCGGCATCCCCACGTATGGCTGATGGCGGACGACATCTACGAGCATCTGCTCTACGACGGCCGCGACTTTGTCACGCCGCTGCAGTTGGAGCCGGGCCTGCGCGAGCGCACCCTGATCGTCAATGGCGTGTCCAAGGCTTATGCCATGACAGGATGGCGGCTGGGCTACGGCGCGGGGCCGCGCGCGCTCATCAGCGCCATGGCCACTGTCCAGAGCCAGAGCACCTCCAACCCCTGTTCCATTAGCCAGGCAGCGGCAGTCGCCGCCTTGGACGGCAACCAGGAAATCATTGCGCAGCGGCGCGATATTTTCCAGGAGCGCCGCGATGCGGTGGTGGAGCGCCTGAATGCCATCGAAGGCATTACCTGCAGGCGCCCTGAGGGTGCGTTCTATACCTTCTCGGGCTGCGCGGGGATGATCGGCCGCAAGACGCCGCAGGGCGCGGTGATCGACAGCGACACCGCGTTCTGTCGCTATTTGCTGGAAAGCTTCGATACAGCCGTGGTGCCGGGGAGTTGCTTTGGCCTGGCGCCCTACTTTCGCATCTCGTACGCGGCGTCGATGGCGGATATCGCACTGGCCTGCGATCGCATCGCGGCGGCTTGCGCGAGCCTGCGCTGACACCACGCTGATCGCCATGCACGCGGCCCTCGCTACAGCGGGCCTCGCGCATCGCAGGGCGATCACATGGCCGACATCCGCGACGGCAGATAGGTGGCGATGCCCGGCACCAGCGCCAGCAGAATGACGGCGAGCACCAGCAGCGCGAAGAATGGCAAGGCCGCCCGTGTGATCTGCACGATGTCGCGCCCCGTCATGGACTGCAGCACGAACAGATTGAACCCCAGCGGCGGTGTGATCTGCGCCATCTCGATCACCACGACCATGTAGACGCCAAACCAGATGAGGTCTATGCCTGCGGCCTGCACCATGGGCAGCACGACGGCGCTGCTCAGCACCAAAATGGAGATGCCTTCGAGAAAACACCCCATCACGATGAAGAACAGCGTGAGCACCACCAACAGCATGGCGGGCGACATGTTCATAGCCTGCACCTTGGCCGCCAAGGCCTGGGGGATGTTGAGAAAGGCGGCGGCTATGGACAGCGCGGCTGCGCAGGCAACGATGAAGGAGATCATGCACGAGACCTTCATCGCGGACATCAGGCTGTCCACAAAGGCGCGCCAGGTGAGTGTGCGAGAGGCGGCGGCCAATGCGAGCGCACCGATCACGCCCACCGTGGCCGCCTCGGTAGGCGTGGCGATGCCGCCATAGATGGCGCCAATGACCGCGATAATGAGGCCGGCAACCGGCAGCAGCCGACGGGAATTCCATAGTTTCTGCGCAAGTGTCAGCGGCGGATCACGCGGAGGCACCTTGCCTGGATTAAGCAGCGACCAGATCATCACGTAGCCCATGAACAGCGCGATCAGCATCAGCCCCGGCAGGATGCCGGCAATGAACAGTCGGGCCACTGACTGCTGTGCCACCACGCCGTACACGATCATGATGATGGAGGGCGGTATCATCAGCCCCAGCGTCCCCGAACCCGCCAGCGTGCCGATCATCAGGCTTTCATCGTAGCGTCGACGGCTGAGCTCAGGCAGGCTCATGCGTGCAACCGTGGCGCATGTGACCGCCGAGGAGCCCGCCACCGCCGCCATGATGCCGCAGCCCAGTACATTGACGTGCAACAGGCGCCCCGGCAACCAATTGACCCAAGGCGCCAGGCCCTTGAACATGTCCTCGGACAAGCGCGAGCGGAACAGGATTTCGCCCATCCAGATGAACAGCGGCAGCGCCGTCATGGGCCAGCCCCAACTGGCGTCCCACATCGATGAAGCCACCAGCGAGCCGACCGGCGAACTGGAGAACAACGCCAGCCCGAATACGCCAATAGCCGCCAAGGCCAGTGCAATCCATACGCCGCTGGCAAGCAGCGCAAGCAGAATGGCGAGCAGGATACCGGAAATGACAAAAGCCGAAAGCTGATCCATGGAGGATGATTCCTGAAGTCTCGTTGATACGGGTGCGCGGGGGATCAGTCCAGCGCGGTGTCGACGTTTTCTTCGTAGCCCGCGCGGCGCCCTGTGGCGACGGCCACGGCCGCGTCAAGCAGCGCAATCGTCAGAATAATCATCCCGGCGCTCATGCCCGCCTGCGGAATCCAGAACGGGATGGCCATCAGGCCGGGGCTGACGTCTTGGTATTCGAAGGACTCGAGCGTGAACAACAACACGTTCCAGGACACGAAGGCAGACAGGCCGGCACCGAAGGCGCAGCACCACAGTTCGAGCATCTTTCGGCGCGCGCCACCCATGCTGTTGACCAGCAGGCTCACGCGAACGTGGCCGCCCGCGCGAAAGGTGTAGGCCAGCCCGAGGAACGTCGACGCAGCCATGAAGAAGCCCGACAGCTCTGTGGAGTCGAAGGCAATACCGCGCATGCGCGCAACAACCTGGATGATAATGACGACAGCGATCGCGGCAAGAAAAATGGCGGCCAGCGCACCGCTGGCCAAATACAAGCCGTCGAGTGCCTTACGCATCCCCACCCTTCTTCTTCATGGCCAGGTAGTCATCGAGCACTTTCTGCTGCTCGGGGCTGGCGGTCTCGCGCCAGTCCTTCATCATGGTTTCACCGATGCGCGCCAGCGCTTCCTGGATATCCTTGGGTGCCTCGGTGACTTCCATGCCATGTTGCTTCAGCACCGCAATGGTTGATTCGCCCGCCTCTTTGCTCAATGTAAAGCCACGGTCGGTGGCCCGCTGGCCAGCATCCAGCACGATCTTCTGCACGTCTTTGTCCAGCTTGCGGAACGCGCGATCGTTGATGATGATGCCGTTTTTGTTGTACAGGGTACCGGCGTACATGAAGTATTTGACGTTGTCCCAGGCCTGGATGTCGATACCGGTTTGCGCACTGGTGAACTGGGAGTTGATCAGGCCGGTGGCAAAAGCCTGCGGCACCTCTGCAAACGGCAAAATGGTGGCCTCGAAGCCCAACATCTCGCCCATTTTCTGTGTGGGCTTGGAGTAGATGCGCAGCTTCATGCCCTTGAAGTCTTCCAGCTTCTTGACGGGTGTCTTGGTGTAGAACCCCTGGCCCGGCCAGGGCACATAAGCAATGACGCGCATGCCGTTCTTGCCGAACAGATTATCGAAGTATTTATCCTGGGCCTGGGCGAGCAAGCGCGCCTCTTTGTAGGTGGACGCAATATTGGGAAGGCCATCCAGGTTATAGACCGCGTCTTCGTTGCCGTATACGCCAAAGCGGATCTCGCCCGCCTGCACCTGGCCTGACTGCACCGCGCGCTTGATCGCATCATGCTTGATCAACGTGCCATTGCTGCGAATATCAAACTTGAGGCGGCCGCCGCTTTCTTTCTCGACTTCTTGGGCGAACTGGCGAATGTTCTTGGTGAAAAAGCTGTCTTCGGGATACCCGGTGGCCATTGTCCAGGTGGTTTGGGATAGTGCAAGCCCAGGGGCCGACAGCGCCAGCGCAAGGGCCAGCTTCATGAAGCGTCGCATCACGTTCTCCGGAAGAGGTGTCGGGAAGCAGCGGATGCATGCACGGCGCCAGTGCGGTCTGATCTGGCCAGCCCTCATATCGCTGCCATCATACAGGTGTAGAATAAGCGAGCCCGGAACCTGCTGGAAAGCTAGGGTTATCCCCGCCAGAATGCTGTCCCCAAGGAGGATGCGCCGTGCGCGCCCCAACTACGCAGCCACACTCACGCGGCAGCCTCACAGGCACGCTTATCCGCGAACTATCCAACCGCCTCGACCGCCAGATCTATCGCGCGGGCGAACGCATGCCGTCCGAACACGAGCTGTGCAAAGAGTTCGGCGTCAGCCGTACGGTGGTGCGCGAAGCTGTGGCGTCGCTGCGTCTCGCGGGGCGGCTGGTCAGCAAGCCCGGGGTCGGCGTATTTGTGGTGCCGCCGCCCGCATCAACCGTTAGCCTGCCGCACGTCAGCACCGCCGACGGCCGCGCAGCCCTGCATGTGCTCGAACTGCGCATCGGCCTGGAGGTGGAGGCGGCGGGCCTGGCGGCCGAACGGCGCACGCCGCAAGACATGGCCGACATCGTGGCCGCCTATGACGCCTGCAATACGATCACCGATGCCCGTCGGGCCGCGGAGGCCGACTATGCCTTTCACCTGGCCATTGCACGTGCGTCCAACAACCCGCATTTTCCGCAGCTGCTCCAGTCGTCGATCCGCGACGTGATGCTTGATCTCAACGTCAAACGCACCGGCAGGCCCGACGCCGAACTAGCCGCCTACGAAAAGCGTACAGCGCGCGAGCATGACACCATCGTCACTGCCATCATGCGGGGAGACGCCGGCGCGGCCCGCGCCGCGATGTTCAAACACCTGAACGACAGCGTCGAGCGTTACCGGATGCGCGTACGGCGCCAGGATACGGAGCAGGCGCCGGCCTGAAGGCAACGCAAGGCGTACAACGGAGCCCTTCAATGGCACCGGCCGCCCGCATGTATCCGCGCCTTTCTCCAGTACCCTTGGCCCGGCCGTTCGCCCAAGCCCTTGCGTATAGGGCCGCCTACTGAGCCGCTTCGGAACGTTGGGCCCGGTCAAGCGCGCGGGCAATGTCGGCGATCAGGTCGTCGGGTGACTCCAGGCCAATGTGCAGACGCACGACCGCATGTTCGTCGTGCGGCCAGTAACCATGCGCGCGCAGTGCGCCCGGGTCTACCCGCTGTACCAGGCTTTCGAACCCGCCCCATGAGAACCCAATGCTGAAGAGCTCCAGCCGGTCCACAAACCGGCAGGTGGCGGCATCATCCAGCTTCAGGGCCACGGACAGCATGCCATTGGACCCGGTGCAGTCGCGCTGCCACAAACCGTGGCCAGGATCTTGCGGCCACGCCGGGTGATAGATGCGGGCAACCTCGGGGCGCTGATGCAGGAACTCACATACCCGCAGGGCGTTTTCACCGGCCTGACGCATCCGCAAAGGCAGCGTGCGCGCGCCGCGCAGGGCCAGCCACGCATCGTCGGCGCTGATCGAGTAGCCCATGGCGTAGTGCGTATCGTTGATCCGCCGGACAATGGCCGGATCGCTGGCCATGACGGCACCCAGCATGAGATCGGAGTGGCCGCCCAGATACTTGGTGCCCGCCACGACAGACACATCGGCGCCCAGATCCAACGGGCGGTAGATATAGCCCGAGCCCCAGGTATTGTCGGTGACCAGTACCAGCCCGTGCGCGTGCGCAAACTCGGCCAGCGCCGGCATGTCCAGCATTTCGAACAACAGCGAACCGGGTGATTCTACGTACAGCACCTTGGTATTGGGCTGGAGCGCCGCTTTTAACGCCTCTGGTGTGGCGCGGCAGAACGTGGTGGCGATGCCCATGCGCGACAACACCGAGTGATCCAGATGCCGCACCGGCCCATAGACGCAGTCTGCCGCCAGCATGTGGTCGCCGTTGCCAAGCAGGCTGAACAGCGCCAGTGTGATGGCCCCCAGACCCGAAGAGGCGAGGTAGGCGCGGCGCGCGCCCTCGAGCTCGCAGAACACCTGTTCGAGCGCGGCGTGCGTCTCCATGCCAATGCGCCCATACGTGACCCCACGTTCGCCCTTGGCCTTGTGCGCGGTGGCTCGCTCCAGCGACGCCAAGTCGCGGAAACGCACTGTACTGGTGCGCATGGACGGCAGCGCGACCGGCGCGGCGCCGGTTTCAGGGTCAAAGGGCGCAATGCCCGTATGCTGCAGCGTTGTATCGAGGTGGCGTGGGTGCTTGGTTGTCATGGTCATCCGGCGCGTGTTGTGAGGTTCATGGTTGGGCATTGCACAGCCGCATGCCGCACGCGGCCAGGTTTAGAATGGCAGCTCCGCCCCTTCCGGCTCATAGTGTATCCGTCTCCCGGCATGATTCCAGTAGAAGTTGCCCTGTCCTTCTTCGGTGTCGCCGTGCTGCTGGCGCTGGCGCCGGGCCCCGACAACCTTTTTGTGCTGATGCAATCGGCCATGTGCGGCCGCAAGGCGGGCATGCTGGTGGTGCTGGGGCTGTGCACCGGGTTGGTCGGTCACACAGTGGCGGTGGCTGTCGGTTTGGCCGCTGTGTTTGCCGCCTCGCAGGCCGCCTTCACCGTGCTGAAGCTGGCTGGCGCCGCCTATCTTGTCTACTTGGCCTGGCAGGCGCTGCGCTCGCGCGGCGGCGCCCGTGCCGACGGCAAGCCCGCCGCGCTCACGCCGCGCCGACTCTACCGCCGCGGCATCATCATGAACCTCACCAATCCCAAGGTGTCGCTGTTCTTCCTGGCCTTTTTACCGCAGTTCACCGCGCCCGCGCGCGGCTCGGTGGCGCTGCAGACGCTGGCCCTGGGCGGCCTGTTCATGCTTGCCACGCTGCTGGTGTTTGGCCTGCTCGCCTGGTTCTCGGGCTCACTGGGCGAGCGCCTGCAGTCATCGCCCCGCATCCAGCGTGCGCTGGATCGCCTGGCCGGCATTGTCTTTCTGGGGCTGGCCGTCAAGCTGGCGGTGTCGGGGCGCTGAGGCGCGGCCGCCCCAAGCATGCCCCCCGCACTGCCGTGAACGATATATCTCTTGCCCAACAAAGCACATTGGGCCATCGGCGGAATGTCTGGGTGTATGGCGCCTCAAAGCATGGCCCCAAGGCGCTCGACCGCTCGGGGCTCAACACCTAATCAGCACCGACACGCTGAAAGCGGTAGATGCCGTCCTCGCCCAGAATGCGGCGCAGTTGGCCTTCGTAATACAGGGCGTGCAGGTGGGCCAAGGCCTCGCCCATGGCAAAGGTGAGCTGATGGTGATCCAGCTTGCGACGGAACATCGTGGGCACGATATCGGCGGCGCTTTGGGGCTGCGTACAGGCGGCCAGCACCTCGTCAAGACGTTCGGCGTGATGGGCATGCTGCTGAGCGAGGCGCTCGTGCATATTGCGAAATGGCCGTCCGTGCGAAGGCAGCACCAGGGTTTCGCGCGCCAGGTCGTCATATGCGCGCAGGGAATTCAGGTAAAGCGGCAGCGGGTTGGCTTCGGGCTCGAAGTTGAACACGCTGACGTTGGTGGAGATGCGCGGCAGCAACATGTCGCCCGAGATCAGCACCTGCAGGGTTTCGCAGTACAACGAAGCATGTTCGGGCGCGTGGCCGTAGCCAACAATCACGCGCCACTCGCGGCCACCCACATGGATACGGTCGCCGTTCATAATGCGGCGGAACGTGTGAGGGACGGCCGGCACCAGCCCAGGATAGTAGTTTTTGCGTTTACCGATGGCCTCTTGGGCCTCGGGGTCGACCAAGCCGTGGCGCATGTAGTGCGCCAGCGCACCGTTGCCGCTGGGCCCGCCCGTATGGCTGCCCGTAGACCACAAGCCCGCTGTCGCATAGTCGGTCATCGTCATCCACAGCGGCGCCTGCCAGCGCTCGCACAGCCATGCCGCCAGGCCTATATGGTCGGGATGCATATGAGTGACGATGACCCGCAGCACAGGCAGGCCATCAAGCGCCTCGGCAAAAATCTGTTCCCATTGTGCCTTCACCTCGTCGCGAGCCACGCCACAATCGACGATGGTCCAGCCCTCGCGTCCATCGATTTGATCGCGCAGCAGCCAGACATTAATGTGATCCAGCGCAAAGGGCAGCGGCAGACGCACCCAGCGTACGCCGTCGGCCACGGCCAGCGCGGTGCCCGGCTGGGGCAACTGTTCGCCAAGCGGGTACTCGAGTTTCTGCTCGTTAGGGTTCATGCGGTATGTCTCCGATAGGGATGCTGTGATTCGATGACGTATTATGGCATCATGTTTACGTTAACGTTAACGGCAAGTCAAATCATGGCCGAGCCTACCTGGACCATCTCCGCACTGGCGCAAGAGTTTTCCATTACGCCGCGCACCATACGCTTCTATGAAGACCAAGGCATCGTCAGCCCGCAGCGCGAAGGCCGCAACCGAGTCTACACCGCACGCGACCGCACACGGCTCAAGCTCGCCTTGCGCGGCAAACGCCTGGGCCTGCAGTTAAGCGAAATCGTCAGCCTGATCAATATGTACGATGCACCCACCGACACACAGGCCCAGTTGCGCCACTACCTGGACGTGCTGGGCCAACATCGCGCGCAACTGTTGCGCCAGCGCCAGGACATCGACCTCACGCTGAAGGAAATTGACGAACAGGAAACCATCAGCCGTGGCTTGCTGGCGCGCAAACAAGCGGGCACCGGCCGCAAGGCTGCCACGCCTGAGGCCGCCCCTCAGCCCGCCGACGCCGGCAGGGGCCGCAGCGCCAAGGGCCGCGCCAGTAAAGGGCTGCAGACTTGATCCGCATCGATTTTTGATGTGTGTACCAATTTACGTTTACGTAAACGTAATATAAAATCCCTGACACACTATTTCGCTATGCTGCACGCTTAGGCGGACAGTTGTAAAACATACACAGGGGCACCCTCGGGGCTGCCACCTCGCCAACATGGAGACGACAATGAATCTGCCTGGCCTGAACTTCGACCTCGGCGCCGACCTGGACATGCTACGCGATGCCGTACGCACGTTCGCGCAGGCCGAGATCGCCCCCCGCGCCGCCGAGATCGATCGCAGCGACCAATTTCCCATGGACCTGTGGCGAAAATTCGGCGAACTGGGGCTGCTGGGCATGACGGCCAGCGAAGAGTACGGCGGCGCCAATATGGGCTATCTGGCTCATATGCTGGCCATGGAAGAAATCTCCCGCGCCAGCGCATCGGTGGCGCTGTCGTACGGCGCACATTCCAATCTGTGCGTGAACCAGATCCACCGCAACGGCACCGAGGCGCAAAAGCGCAAGTACCTGCCCAAGCTCATCTCGGGCGAGCACGTCGGCGCACTGGCCATGAGCGAACCGGGCGCCGGCTCCGACGTGGTCAGCATGAAGCTGCGCGCTGACAAGAAAGGCGACCGGTACGTGCTCAACGGCACCAAGATGTGGATCACCAATGGCCCCGACGCAGATACGCTGGTCGTCTATGCCAAGACCGACCCCGAAGCCCATCAGCGCGGCATCACCGCCTTCATCGTCGAGAAAGGCTTCAAGGGCTTTTCGGTGGCGCAAAAACTCGACAAACTCGGCATGCGGGGCAGCCATACCGGCGAGCTGGTGTTCCAGGACTGCGAGGTGCCCGAAGAAAACGTGCTGGGTGCGTTAAACGGCGGCGTCAAGGTGCTGATGAGCGGCCTGGACTACGAACGCGCGGTGCTGGCGGGCGGCCCTTTGGGCATCATGCAGGCCGTCATGGATGTGGTGGTGCCCTATGTGCATGATCGCAAGCAGTTCGGCCAGCCCATCGGCGAATTCCAGCTTATACAAGGCAAGATGGCCGACCTGTACACCACGCTGCAGGCCAGCCGCGCATTCTGCTACACCGTGGGCAAAAACCTTGACCAGCTTGGGGCGGGGCATGTGCGCCAGGTGCGTAAAGACTGTGCCGCGGTCATTCTGTATTGCGCCGAAAAAGCCACCTGGATGGCGGGCGAAGGCGTGCAGATCCTGGGCGGCAACGGCTACATCAACGAATACCCCACCGGCCGCCTGTGGCGCGACGCCAAGCTGTACGAGATCGGTGCAGGCACCAGCGAGATCCGCCGCATGCTGATCGGGCGCGAGCTATTCAACGAAACAGCCTGAAGCGGGGTATCGTATAAGCAGCCAAGCCGCCTGAACAACCGAAACACCTGACTCTTCCAAGCCTGCCATGACCTACGTCGGCGACCATCAACGCATCGAACCCGCAGCGCGCGCCGGCCTCGCGCCGCGCGCTGTTGCGCAAACCATGCTCGATGGCTTCAACCGCCACTACGCACTGTTTCGCTATGGCGCACAGCGCGCCAAGTCGCTGTTCGAATCGGGCGACTGGCATGGCATCCAACAGCTCGCGCGCGAGCGTATCGAGTACTACGACACACGTGTGCGCGAATGCACCACGGTGCTGGCGGCGGCCCTCAAGGGCAGCGACGCCAGGCCGGACGATACCAGCTACAAAAATCTCACGCCGGCTCAGGAAGCCTACTGGCAGGCCGTCAAAGCTGAATTCGTCACGCTGCTGGCGGGCCATCGCCAGCCCGAATGCGCTGAAACGTTCTTCAATTCGGTGTCGTGCCGCATCCTGCATCGGGATTACTTTCACAACGATTTTCTGTTTGTGCGCCCGGCCATCGCCACCGAATACCTGGACAGCCGCCTTCCTTCTTACCGTGTGTACTACCCTACCCGCGAAGGCCTGCAGGCTTCGCTGATCCGCATGCTGGCTGATTTTGGCTTGGCCGCACCGTTTGCCGACCTTCCCGCCGACGCACGCGCGCTGGCCCGCATGGCGGTGCGCCAGCTGCGCGAGCGGCTGCCGCGCGGCGGCTCGCCGCGCCTGGGCGACGACTGCCAGATCCAAGTGCTCAACTCGCTGTTCTTTCGCAACAAAGGCGCCTATGTGGTGGGGCGGCTGATCAACCAGGGTGCCATCCACCCCTTCGCCATTGCCCTGCTGCATACGCCGTCGGGCCATGTGTACGTGGACGCACTGCTGCATACCGCCGACGACTTGAGCACGCTGTTCAGCTTCACGCGCGCGTACTTCCTGGTCGACATGGAAACGCCGGCCGAATATGTCAGCTTCCTGAATTCGCTGTTTCCGCGCAAGCCCAAGGCCGAGATCTACACCACCATCGGCCTGCAGAAACAAGGCAAGACGCTGTTCTACCGCGACTTCCTGTATCACCTGGTGCATTCGCGCGACAGCTTCGACCTGGCACCGGGCATACGCGGCCTGGTGATGACAGTGTTCACGCTGCCGTCTTACCCCTACGTGTTCAAGCTGATTCGCGACCGCATTGCCAAGCCGGGCATGGACCACGCAACGGTGCGCCGCAAGTATCAGATGGTCAAGAAGCACGACCGCGTGGGCCGCATGGCCGATACGTGGGAGTATTCACAGGTTGCCCTGCCACGCGCGCGCTTTTCGCCCGCCCTGCTTGCCGAGCTGCGCGACCAAGTACCCAGCCTGCTCGAAGAAGACGGCGACACCATCGTACTGCGGCATGTGTATATCGAGCGCCGCATGACGCCACTAAACCTGTATCTGACGCGGGCATCCGATACGGCGGTAGAGCAGGCCGTGCGCCACTATGGCGACGCCATCCGCGAACTGGCGGCGGCCAACATCTTCCCGGGCGACATGCTGTTCAAGAACTTCGGCCTCACCCGCCTGGGCCGGGTCGTGTTCTATGATTACGATGAAATCCAGCGCATGACGGAGATGAACTTCCGCCGCATCCCGCCCGCCCCCAACCCCGAGGCCGAACTGTCCGACGAACCGTGGTATCCGGTGGGCGCGAACGATGTATTTCCGGAAGAATTCCGGCATTTCCTGCTGGGCGATCCGCGGGTGCGCCATGCCTTTCTCAAGTATCACGCCGACCTGCTCGATGCCGATTGGTGGCAGGCTTGCCGCGCGCGCGCCGGCGCCGGACGCATCGAAGATATTTTTCCGTACGAGGCCAGCCGACGCTTGCCAAGCGTTCTCGCCTTTCACCCTCAATCAGACACCCCACGCTGAATCACAGGAGCATTATCATGTCCGATCCCGTCGTTATCGTGTCCATTGCCCGTACGCCCATGGGCGGCATGATGGGCAGCTTGTCCGGCCTCGCCGCCCATGAACTGGGTGCCATTGCGATCAAGGCTGCCGTCGAACGCGCCGGTATCCAGCCCGAGGCCGTCGATGAAGTCATCATGGGCAACGTCCTGCAGGCTGGCCAGGGCCAGGCGCCAGCCCGCCAAGCCGCGCTGGGCGCAGGCCTGCCCAAGGGCGTGGGCTGCACCACCGTCCACAAGGTGTGCGGCTCCGGCCTGAAGGCTGCCATGTTCGGCCACGACCTGCTGCTTGCCGGCAGTGCAAACGTCATCGTGGCTGGCGGCCAGGAAAGCATGAGCAACGCCCCCTACCTGCTGCTGCGCGGCCGCCAGGGCTATCGCTACGGCCATTCCACCGTATACGACCACATGGCCCTGGATGGCCTGGAAGACGCCTACCAGCGCGGCACCGCCATGGGCGTGTTTGCCGAAGACTGCGCCGCCAAGTATTCCTTCACACGCGAGCAGCAGGACGCCTTCGCGCTCGAGTCGCTGCGCCGCGCCCGCGCTGCCACGGAAGACGGCAGCTTCAAGTGGGAAATCGCACCCGTGACGGTGGCCGGCCGCAAGGGCGACACGGTGATCGACACAGACGAAGCACCCATGAAGGCCATGCCCGAGAAAATTCCCGGCCTCAAGCCCGCCTTCAAGAAAGATGGCACGGTAACGGCCGCCAATGCCTCGTCTATTTCGGACGGCGCGGCTGCCATGGTGCTGATGCGCGAATCCACCGCCAAGAAACTCGGCGCCACGCCACTGGCCCGCATCGTCGGCCACAGCCAGCACTCGCAAGAACCTGGCTGGTTCACCACAGCGCCCGTGGGCGCGCTGCAGAAGCTGCTCGAGCGCGCGGGCTGGAAAGCCGAAGACGTCGATCTGTACGAAATCAACGAAGCCTTCGCGGTGGTGACAATGGCCGCCATGAATGAGCTGAACCTGCCGCACGACAAAGTGAACGTGCACGGCGGCGCCACGGCGATGGGCCACCCCATCGGTGCATCGGGCGCCCGCCTGATGGCCACGCTGGTCGGCGCGCTGCGCAAAACAGGCGGCAAACGCGGCATCGCCACGCTGTGCATCGGCGGCGGCGAAGCAGTGGCCATGGCTATCGAAATGGTCTGAACGGCAATGCCGGGCTGCAGTGCGGCTGACCAGGCATCCGGGGCAAGTCATCGGCCCCGGCATTGCTTGGCCGGCACGGCAGCCAGGCGTGCTGCACACGTCCGGCCGACGTAACCGGCCACCCGCGCCAGCCTGAAACGGGCCGGCCAGAGGAGACATTTTTTCTGGAATCGCTATGCCCGTCATAGAAAGCAAAATAAATCCCCGGTCGCAGGCGTTCGTCGACAATGCCGCCGCCATGCAAGCCCAGGTCGATGACTTGCGCGACCAGCTCTTGCGCACCGCACGCGGCGGCACCGATGCCGCGCGCGCCAGACACCTGGCGCGCGGCAAGCTGTTGCCGCGCGACCGTGTCGAGAAACTGCTCGATCCGGGAACGCCTTTCCTGGAACTTTCGCCCATGGCGGCCCACGATGTCTATAACAACGACGCGCCCGGCGCAGGGCTGATCACGGGCATCGGCCGCGTTGCCGGCATCGAATGCATGGTGGTGTGCAACGACGCAACAGTAAAGGGCGGCACCTACTATCCACTGACCGTCAAGAAACACCTGCGCGCGCAAGAGATCGCACGCGAGAACCGCCTGCCCTGCATTTACCTGGTGGACTCGGGCGGCGCCAATCTGCCAAACCAGGACGAAGTCTTTCCAGACCGAGAACACTTCGGGCGCATCTTCTACAACCAGGCCACCATGTCGGCCCTTGGCATTGCCCAGATTGCTGTGGTGATGGGGTCGTGCACAGCTGGCGGCGCCTATGTGCCAGCCATGAGCGATGAGTCCATCATTGTCAAAAATCAGGGCACGATCTTTCTGGGCGGCCCCCCGCTGGTCAAAGCCGCCACGGGCGAAGTCGTAAGCGCCGAAGACCTGGGCGGCGGCGACGTGCATACCCGCTTGTCGGGCGTAGCCGATCACCTGGCCAACGACGACTTGCACGCGCTGAACCTGGCCCGCCAGGCCATCGCGCGGCTGAACCTGCGCAAGCAGCCCGCCATGGCGCTGCGCATACCGGCTGAACCCTTGTACGATCCGCGGGAACTGAACGGCATCATCCCCACAGACACCCGCAAGCCCTATGACGTTCGCGAAGTCATTGCCCGCATCGTCGACGGCTCGGAATTCGATGAGTTCAAGGCGCGCTTCGGCACCACGCTGGTGACAGGGTTTGCGCACATACACGGCATGCCGGTCGGCATCATCGCCAACAACGGCATCTTGTTCTCCGAAGCCGCGCAAAAAGGCACGCACTTCATCGAGCTGTGCTGCCAGCGCAAGATACCGCTGATCTTCCTGCAGAACATCACCGGCTTCATGGTGGGCCGCAAATACGAAAACGAAGGCATCGCGCGCCACGGCGCCAAGATGGTCACAGCCGTATCCACCGCATCGGTGCCCAAGTTCACGGTGCTCATCGGCGGGTCATTCGGCGCCGGCAATTACGGCATGTGCGGCCGCGCCTTCGGCCCGCGCATGCTGTTCCTGTGGCCCAACGCACGCATTTCGGTCATGGGCGGCGAACAGGCGGCCAGTGTGTTGGCCACCGTCAAGCGCGACGGTATCGAGGCTCGCGGCGGCACCTGGAGCGCCGACGAAGAAGAAGCGTTCAAAGCGCCGATCCGCGACCAGTACGAACACGAAGGCCATCCCTACTACGCCACCGCCCGGCTATGGGACGACGGCATCATCCAGCCCGCCGACACGCGCCGCGTGTTGGCGCTGGCACTGTCCGCCGCCCTCAATGCCCCGATCGACGACACGCGCTTCGGCGTGTTCCGCATGTAAGCGCAAGGAGTCCACGTGTTCACCACCCTGCTTATCGCAAATCGCGGCGAAATCGCCTGCCGCGTAGCCGCCACCGCGCGGCGCATGGGCCTGCGCACAGTCGCGGTCTATTCCGATGCCGATACCACCGCGCGCCATGTCGCCGCCTGCGACACCGCCGTACATATCGGCGGCCCCGAACCGCGCCAGAGCTACCTGCGCGCCGATGCCATCATCGACGCCGCGCGCCGCAGCGGCGCCCAAGCTATCCATCCAGGCTACGGATTCTTGTCGGAAAACCAAGCCTTTGCCCAGGCCTGCGCCGACGCGGGCATTGTGTTCGTGGGCCCGCCCGGCAGCGCCATTGCTGCCATGGGCAGCAAATCCGCCGCCAAAAGCCTGATGGAAAAAGCCGGCGTACCGCTGGTACCCGGCTACCACGGTGACAACCAGGACTCAGCCTTTCTGCAACAGCAGGCCGATGCCATTGGCTATCCGGTGCTCATCAAGGCCAGCGCCGGTGGCGGCGGCAAAGGCATGCGCATTGTGAACAGCGCCGATGCGTTCGCCGATGCGCTGGCATCTTGCAAGCGAGAAGCCGCCAGCAGTTTTGGCGACGACAAGGTATTGATCGAGCGCTACCTCACCAAGCCGCGCCACATCGAGATCCAGGTGTTTGCCGACACCTACGGTAACTGTGTCTATCTGTTCGAGCGCGACTGTTCTGTGCAGCGGCGCCACCAGAAAGTGATCGAAGAGGCGCCCGCCCCGGGGATGACGGAGGAACGACGCCGCGCCATGGGTGAAGCCGCCGTGGCGGCCGCCAAAGCCGTGGGTTACGTAGGCGCGGGCACGGTGGAATTCATTGCCGAGCCCGACGGCCGCTTCTACTTCATGGAGATGAACACCCGCCTGCAGGTAGAGCACCCGGTCACCGAAATGATCACCGGCCACGATCTGGTCGAGTGGCAGCTGCGGGTGGCTGCGGGCCAGCCGCTGCCCGCCCGCCAGGAAAACCTGCGCCTGGCCGGGCACGCCATCGAGGCGCGCATCTATGCCGAGAACCCCGACAATGGCTTCCTGCCTTCTATCGGCACGCTATCCACGCTGGTCTTCCCCCCGCATGTGGCGTTTCGCAATGGCGACGTCCGCGTCGATGGCGGCGTGCGCGTCGGCGATACCATCACGCCCTACTACGACCCGATGATTGCCAAGCTTATCGTACGAGGCGATGACCGCGACCAGGCCCGCGCACGCATGGCGCAAGCGCTGGCCGACATCCGCAGCGTGGGTGTGCAGACCAATATTGCCTTTCTGCGCCGGCTGATGCTCGACGACGCCTTTGCGGCCGCCGACCTGGATACCGGGCTGATCGAACGTCGCAACCATGCGTTGTTTCCACCTGCGCGCCCCGCAACGGAAACCGAACTCGCCCTGGCCGTGGCAGCCTTGCTGGCGCGCCAGGGGCTGCCCAGCCACAATCCGCGCAATGCGGAACGTCGCCAGGATCCATGGAACGCGGCAGACGGCTGGCGCGTGGCGGGCCAATATCGGCAAGCGTTTACCCTGGTTGATGGCAGTATCAGCCGTCAGGTACGCATCGCGAGCGCGGACGGCGCGTGGACATTCGCCGTGCTACCTGAAGGCGCCACGGCGGCCGACCCCGGCGAAACGCTGGCGCACCACCTGGAATGGCGGGTACAGGAAGCCGGCGGCGTTTATCAGATCCGCATCCGCCTGGACGGCACGGACGCCAATGCCAGTGTGGTCATTGAGGGGGAACGCATCCATGTGTATGCGCAAGGCGCCACGCGTGTCCTGCAATTGCACGACCCTGTCACCCATGCCAGCGATGACGCCGGCGATCATGGTGGCAGCCTTGCCGCCCCGATGCCGGGCAAAATCATCGCTATTGCCGTACAGGCGGGGGATACCGTGCGCAGCGGCGATACCTTGCTGGTCATGGAAGCCATGAAAATGGAGCATACGATCTCTGCCCCGAAGGACGGCACGGTGGGCGAGATATTCTTTGCGGTGGGCGATCAGGTAACAGATGGCGCCGAATTGATTACACTGGAGAGCTAAGCCGCGAGCCCCCTTGGGCGACGTAGGATTACCGCAACAATCCCAAGTTGCCGGGGGCCAGAAATCAGCGTACAGTGGATCCGACTGTATCCCGGTTTTCCCTTCAAAAGTTTTCAGTTTTTCTTGTAAACGGCAACCGGAACCTCTCAGCTATGTACGATATTCTGGTCTATCTGTTCGAAAATTATTACACGCCCCAGGCCTGCCCCGAGGCAGACGTCCTGGCCCACAAACTGGCCGCCGTGGGCTTCGAGCACGAAGACATTAACGAGGCCTTGGGCTGGCTCAATGGGCTAGCGGAAACCACCGAACAGTGCGGGCCTCTGGCCCAGTTGCCTCAAAGCAACAGTCGGCGCATCTTCACCGATTACGAATACCAGACGCTGGGCAGCCAAGCCATCGGCTTTATCACCTTCCTGGAAAACTCTGGTGTGCTGCCCGCTGCGCTGCGCGAGATCGTGATCGAACGGGCTCAGGCCACACACGAATCACCCATTTCGCTCGGCAAAATCAAGATCATTGCGCTCATGGTGCTCTGGAGCCAGGAGGCCGAGGTCGACCACCTGATTTTCGAAGAATTGCTGGCCGACGACCGCACCCGCCTGTCGCATTAATCCAGCTGCTTTTGTTCCAGCCCCCCATGGCCGACGGTCTCCGCGACACCATGCCCGGCTATCGGGGGCGCTTTGCGCCCAGCCCCAGCGGCCCCTTGCACAATGGGTCGCTGCTGGCCGCCATGGCCAGCTATCTGGATGCCCGCGCCCACAGGGGCCAGTGGCTGCTGCGCATCGAAGATATTGATACACCCCGCACCATCCCCGGCGCCGATCACGTCATCATGCGCCAACTACAACACCTGGGCATGCGCTGGGACGGCGACCCCGCGTGGCAGTCGCAACGGCTGGCGCTATACCAGTCCATCTTCGACGCCCTGCGTGAACGCAAGCTCGCCTATCCCTGCGGCTGCACGCGCCAGGAGCTGGCCGCCGAAGGCCGCTATCCTGGCACCTGCAGCCGTGGCCTGCCGCCGGGGCGTACACCACGCGCGTGGCGCTTCCGTGTGCCCGAAGGCGTGGAACGCTTCACCGACCGTTGGTTCGGCCCCCAGGCGCAGGATGTGCAAGCCGAAGTGGGCGATTTCATCATCAAACGCGCCGATGGTTGCTGGGCGTACCAGTTGGTGGTGGTCATCGACGACGGCGAACAGGGCATCACCGATATTGTGCGGGGCGCCGACCTGCTCGATTCGACCGAAAGGCAGCGCATGCTGGCCCGCACCATGGGCTATCGATGCCCTGAAGTAATGCATGTGCCGCTACTGTGCGACGCCTCGGGGCGCAAGCTCTCAAAGCAGAACCACGCTGCGGCGATGGACTTGGCCCACCCCTTGGAGACCCTGAACCTTGCCTGGGCGGGCCTGGGCTTCACGCCCTTGCACACAGATACTATTGACGCGTTCTGGCAGGAGGCCCTGCCGCGCTGGGCAGAACGCTTCGGTATCCGCGCCTGACACCCCAGCAGGCGCACCGCCGCGCAACACGCAGGCGGGGGTGGCTGCCACGTATCGCTCTGCGCGTGCCTCATCCTCACCACCGCACCATGGCGCCACACAGGCGTGGCTCGCCCCGCCGGCCCCTCACCGCGGGGCGATAGGCTTAAGCTGTGCGTCCAGCAGACCCGTCAGCAAGGCACTGCCGCGGCGATCCACGGCAAACACGCCATAGCGGGCCGGCGCATATCGGGCGGCCTGCCCCTCGGGGAAGAACCACGCGTCCGTTGCAAGCCGCAACTGCCCACCCCGCAGCCAGAACGCCAGCACCGTATCGCCCTCCTGCGCGACACCCTCCTGAGGCGCGTGCTGCAGACCCACCAGCTGGAACACCCCCTGGCCGTCGGGCCGCAGCCTGAGATAACCGCGGCGCCACAGCCAGGCAGCATCCGATTGCCGCATGATCTGCCCGTAGGCTTGCCGCGCCACAGCGAAATCCAGAGCCATGTAGTCGCCCTGGATCAGCGCGCGCGGATCGACAGGCGCCAAGGCCAGCACGACGCGCTGCCCATGTGCCAATATCTGTTCGCGCTGGTAGATCAGCCCGTTTGCCACCCCCAACACAACCAGCAAGCCCGCAACAGGGCCTGCAAACGCGGCCAGGGCCGATCGGGGGGGCCGGGCTTCGCTTTGACCTCCACGGCCCGCTGCCGTGCCTGCACGGCGCAGCCCCGCCCAGCACAGCAACAGCCACGCGCCGGTAGCCGCCAGGACTAGGGCTTTTTGCAGCAGTGTGGCCTGGATCTGGAAATAAAAGACCCCCAGGTAGGCCAACAAGGCGGCAGCCCCAAAAGCCAGCAGCACCCGGCTGCTCAGGGCATAACCAAACAAAACCCACAGCAGGGCAATGGAGATGCCAGGCGCGCCCAGCCAGCCCGTGCTGGCCACCGCCAATGCCAGGGGCGCCCCCAAGCGCAGCACACGGTTGTGCGTACCAAGCTGCAGCAGCACGCCCAGTGCGAGCGGCGGCAGCACGGCAAACGCTGCCCAGAGCATCCACAAGGCCGGCGGCATGG
Organism: Pusillimonas sp. TS35; assembly: GCF_009857885.1. Classification (GTDB taxonomy): domain Bacteria; phylum Pseudomonadota; class Gammaproteobacteria; order Burkholderiales; family Burkholderiaceae_B; genus Allopusillimonas; species Allopusillimonas lactea. The sequence continues at coordinate 197,834 of NZ_WWER01000002.1, forward strand.
CCGAGGCCAGCAGTGTGGGCGCGGGCGCAAACGCTGCCCCGAACTGCGCGAGCAGGATCAGCGCGCAGGCCAATGGCGCCCAGATGGCGCGCCCGCCAGGCCGAACCGCCGCCACCAGCGCCAACACCGCCAGCATGGTGAACAGCCATACCCGCACGTATACGTGATACAGCCAGCCAGACGTTGCCGCGTCCAAACCCGACACGACACCCGGCACGCCGTCGGGCCAACTCAATACGGCGATCGTAGCCAGCACAGCGAAGGCACACACAGCCCGAAAAACGCCGCCCGGCAGTAGCAGATACAGGAGAACACCGCCGCCTCCTAGTAGCAATAATGCGAAAAAAGGCTGGTATTCGGCGAAGAAGATGCCAAATGAGAACAGAACCGCACCCGTCACGCCCAGCACCACGGCCATGTCCCGCATCACCTCTGGGCCGACGCGGCGAAGCCAGGACAAGCGCGGCGTGGTATCGGGCAGCGCGGCGGCAGGGGTGGCCGGCACGATCGCGGATGGGGGCGATGCGGCATCCCGCCACGGCGGCCCCAGGGCGCGAAACGGCTCGCTGCGGTACAGGAGGCCGCCCGCAGCCGCCAACGCAAGGCCGGCGACCCAGACAAAGGACTCGGGGATGTCCAGCGTCATGGCCAACAGTGCGATCAGCAGTATCGCCACCACACTGACGGCCAGGAAACGGAACAGCGCGACGAACCAAAGGCTGCCCGCACCCGGCGCACCCCGACTGCCCGCCATCCGGCTCAGGTGCCGGATGGCAAGGAGCGCCACGGCAAGAAGCAGTGCGATCGCCAGCGCTAGCGTACCCGTGCCGCGCACCGCCTCGACCGCCGGGATAGCGAGCAAGACGAACACCCCCGCCATGGCGACGGCCACGACAACGTGATCGCGCCTGCGCCACCGATACACGGCGTACAGGGCGGCCATGACGGCAATGCCCGTAAGCGCGGCAGGCCAGGCGCCGGGGCGCCCGCCCACACCCGCTAGCGCCGCTGTGCAAAAGGCGCCAGCCACCGCTGCCGCAAGCAGGCGCGGGCCCAGCCGCCACCTGTCGTCCAACCGTGCGATGAGAGCCTCCCAGGCGGCCAACAACGCAAGGTTGAGCGCCGCCAGTATCATGGGTACATGTGTTGCCGGGCCTGGCATCCAGAACGCGGGGCCGGCCGGGCTAATGTATAAATAACGCCCGGTACCCAGATTAATCAGCACAGCGAGCAACAGCCCCATGACGACCGTGGGGCGGGCCAGGAACCAGGGCACCAGCAGCAACGCCCACAGGATGAACAATTGCCAGCTATCCGCGCCAGTTTGATATATTTGCCCGATCACAGCCAGCAGCGCACCGGCTGCGACCGCCGCCAGGGCCATCAATATGGCCGCCGGCGACGTATTGCGCGCCTGCCCGCCACTAGAGCGCAAGCCAGCCCAGCCAGCCAGCAGCGTCAGCAGCACCAGCAGGCCTTGAAGGCCAGCCAGTTTCTGCAGGTTGGTCACACGCGGCCAATTGGCCGCAATCCAGCACACCAAGGCTGCCGCCAGCAGCAGGCAGGCCATGGCCAACGCAGTTTTGCGCAAAAATGCGCGCCAGTCCGGTGACTGGCGGAAGACGAGATGATGGGATCCGACTTGCATAGTGCGATTCTCCCCCCGTATCATTGCCCGCGCTATTGCTGCTTTCGTGCAGTTACTGGAAACACATGACAAAAACGCTGATTATTGCCGAGAAACCCTCAGTCGCCCTCGATATTTCAAGGGCCCTGGGCGGTTTCACCCGCCAGGGCGATTACTTCGAGAGCGACGACTACGTACTCTCTTCAAGTGTCGGGCACCTGCTGACACTGGTGGCGCCCAACGACCCCGTGCGAGGCAAATGGAGCTTCGCCCACCTGCCGGTCATTCCGCCCCAGTTCGAACTCGGCCCGGCCGACAAGCGTTCGTCCGAGCGGCTCAAGCTGCTGGTCAAGCTGCTCAAGCGCAAAGATGTCGGCGCCATCATCAACGCCTGCGACGCGGGCCGCGAGGGCGAACTGATTTTCCGCTACATCGTGCAATACGCGGGCGTCAAAAAGCCTGTCCAGCGCCTGTGGCTGCGATCCATGACGCAGGCCGCCATCCGTGAGGCCTTCGACAACCTGCGCGACGACGAAACCATGAAGCCGCTGGAGGCGGCCGCGCGCTCGCGCGCCGAGGCCGACTGGCTGGTCGGCATCAATGGCACGCGCGCCATGACAGCCTTCAACAGCAAAGATGGCGGCTTCTTCAAGACGCCCGTGGGCCGCGTGCAGACGCCCACGCTGGCCATTGTGAACGAGCGCGAAGAGCGCATCCGTAAGTTCCAGCCGCGCGACTACTGGGAGGTGCATGCCACCTTCGTGGCTGCCGCCGGCCTGTACGAGGGCCGCTGGTTCGACCCCCGCTTTACCAAAGACGAGCGTGACGCCGAAAAACGCGACTCACGCCTGTGGTCGCAAATGGCGGCACAAACCATTGTTACCGCCTGCCGCGGCAACCCGGGCATTGTCAGCGAAGAGTCCAAGCCGTCCACGCAGTCCTCGCCCGCGCTGTTCGACCTCACGTCGCTGCAGCGCGAGGCCAACTCGCGCTTCGGCTTTTCCGCCAAGACCACGCTGGCACTGGCCCAAACTCTGTACGAACGCCACAAGGCGCTCACCTATCCGCGTACCGATTCGCGCTACCTGCCCGAAGATTACGTGGGCACGGTCAACCAGACCATGCAAGCCCTGGCCGCCGGGGGCTCCGCCACCGCCGCCGGTGTACGCCCCTTTGCCGAACAGGTCGTGCGCGAAAAATGGGTCAAGCCCAACCGCCGCATTTTTGACAACAAGAAGGTGTCGGACCACTTCGCCATCATCCCCACCCTGCAGATCCCGCGCGAGCTGAGCGACGCCGAAAGCAAGATCTACGAGCTGGTGGTGCGCCGCTTCCTGGCCGTGTTCTTCCCGGCGGCCGAATTCCGAATCACCACGCGCATCACCGAAGTTTCGGGCCACCACTTCAAGACCGAAGGCAAGGTGCTGGTGTCGCCAGGCTGGCTGGCCATCTACGGCCGCGAGGCCCAGGGCGACGACACCAGCCTTGTGCCTGTATCCGACGGCGAAAAAGTGCGCACCGAAGACGTCGAGGCCCGCGGCTTGGTCACCAAGCCACCCGCGCGGTACACCGAAGCCACGCTGCTGTCGGCGATGGAAGGCGCGGGCAAGCTCGTGGACGACGAAGCGCTGCGCGAGGCCATGTCCGAGCGCGGTTTGGGCACACCAGCCACGCGGGCGGCCATCATCGAAGGCCTGCTCAATGAAGGCTACCTGCGCCGCGAGGGCCGCGAACTAGTGCCCAGTGCCAAGGCGCGCCAGCTCATGACGCTGCTCTCGGGCCTGGGGGTCAACGAACTCACCTCGCCCGAACTCACTGGCGAATGGGAGCACCGCCTCAAGCAGATTGAGCACCGCCAGCTGGACCGCGATGCCTTCATGCGCGAAATCGCCCAAATGACACAGGTGATCGTCAAGCGGGCCAAAGAGTACGAGCGCGATACTGTACCGGGCGACTACGCCACGCTACAGACGCCCTGCCCTAAATGCGGCGGCGTGGTGAAAGAAAACTACCGCCGCTACGCGTGCACCAATTGTGATTTCTCCATCGGCAAGCACCCGGGCGGGCGCACATTCGAAATCCAGGAGGTCGAAGACCTGCTGGCCAAGCGCGAGCTCGGCCCACTGTCGGGCTTCATCAGCAAGATGGGCCGCCCCTTTGCGGCGCTGCTGCGTATTACCGACGACTACAAGCTCGAGTTCGACTTCGGCCAAAAAGACGACGACGACGCTGAGCCTGTGGATTTCTCGGGCCACACACCGGTGGGCAACTGCCCAAAGTGCGGGCACAAGGTGTTCGAATACGGCATGAATTATGTGTGCGAAAAGTCTGTGGGCCCCGAGAAAACCTGTGATTTCCGCACCGGCAAGGTGATTCTGCAGCAAGAGATCTCGGCCGAGCAGGTTAGCAAGCTGCTGAATGACGGCAAGACGGATCTGCTCGACGGCTTCGTGTCCAGCCGCACCAACCGCAAATTCAAGGCCTTCCTGGTCAAGCAGGACAACGGCAAGATCGGCTTCGAGTTCGAGCCGCGCCCGGCCAAGGCGGGCGCCCGCAAGGCAGCCGCCGCGGCGGGAGACGGCGCGGACGCCGGCACTGCAGCCAAAACGGCGGCGAAATCAGCGGGCAAGGCGGCTGCCAAGACAGCGACCAAGACGGCGGCAAAGAAAACCGCCGCCAAGAAGGCCGCAACCAAGAGTGCTGCCAAGCCTGCTGCCAAAAAGGCCACGGCAAGCAAAACGGCCACCAAGGCCGCTGCCAAAACAGCCACCAAGCGCGCCGCCAAGAAGGCAGCGCCGGCGGCAGCGTCCGATTACGACGACGACGATCCGCCGTTCTGATCCTGGGGCGGCGGGCGTCAAGGCCGCTTAGCCTCTTCTGGGGCCACTTTGGCGGCCTCTGGTGCGGCCATTGAAATGGGCCACACTGTCATCGGCCGCCATGCCGGCGCGACACAACCCTTGAACCGGGGCCCCATGCGGGCCCCGATTCATTTCCGCCTCAGGCCCGCGCGCTGCGCCGATTCGACAGCGCCAGCCAAGCCAGCAGCACCAGCACCGCCGCAATCACGGGCAGGATCAGGCCGTTAATGCGCCCCCAGCCGGCTGCGTTGAGCAATTGGCCCGACGAAAATGACGCAATGGCCACAGTGCCGAAGATCAGGAAATCATTGAGCGCCTGGACCTTGCCGCGCTCCGCTGGCCTATAGGTATCGGTGACCAGCGCCGTGGCGCCAATGAAACCGAAGTTCCAGCCCAGCCCCAGCAGAATCAACATACCCCAGAAATGGAACAGGCCCAGACCGGTCAATGCCAGCGCCGCGGCAGCGGCGATCATGAGCAAGCCCAGTGTGGTAATGGTGATCTTGCCAAAGCGGGTGATGAGATGGCCGGTGAAGAAGCTGGGGCCATACATAGCCAGCACGTGCCATTGAATGCCCAGCGCGGCCTCACCGACGCTGTGGCCGTGATGCACCATCGCCATGGGCGCCGCCGTCATCACGAAAGACATCAGGCCATAAGAGATGATGCCGGCGATGGCCGCCACTGCAAAACGCGGATTGCCCGCGATCTCCCAGAGCGATCGTGTTTGCGCGTCTTCGTGGACGGCGGCCGCTGCGGGCGGCGGTGTATGCAGCGACAGCAGTATCGGCATGGCAAGCAACGCCAGCGCCGTCATGCCCAGAAAGCTGCCCGCAAAAGGCGCCCCAGGCCAGGCGTCGCGTGTCCAGATGACCACCTGCGGCCCGATCACGGCTGCGACCAGACCGCCAGCCATAATGCGGGCGATCGCCTTGGGGCGCTCAGGCGCAGTCACTGAATCGGAAGCGGCGAAACGATAGTTTTGCACACAGGCGCCGTAATACCCCGCCAGCAGCGTACTGAGACAAAACATCAGGAACTGGCCACTGACGATGCCATAGGCCGCCACCAGGCCGGCCACAATGCTAAGCGCCGCACCACCCGCATATGACAGCCTTCGGCCCAGACGGCGCGCCAGCAGGGCTGCGGGAATGGTGAACATGGCCAGCCCCAGGTAATACAGGCTGACCGGCAGCGTGGCCAAGGCAGGATCACCCGCCAGTTGCTGGCCGACAATACCGCCCAGGGAAATGATGATGGGTGGCGCGGAGCCGCCGAGCGCCTGGGCGGTGAACAGCAGCCTGATATTGCGCCGGGCGACGTGCGCCTGCGGGTCGGCGTCTGCCGTGATGCTGGGGGATGGTGTAGCAGCCATGGGGCATTTGCCTTACAGAGTCGGTTCGAATGCGTCTGCGCTTTATACGCAAACGCCACAATAACCCAAACTACCGGTTATATGGGCAGCTGCCGTTTTGTATATCGGCGCACCCGAACGCATGACGCATACACAGATCACTAGCCATAGACGAGATGCTTGAAAAACAGGCTGATGCCCGGCACATAGGTGATCACTAGCAGGCAAGCGACCACGACACCGACAAACGGGAGCAGCGGCCGAACCAAGCGCTCTATGGGGAGGTTGGCCACCGCGCAGGCGGCGAACAGATTGACGCCAAACGGCGGCGTTACCATACCCAGCGCCAGGTTCACTACCATGATCACACCAAAGTGCGCCGGATCGACGCCGAACTGCATAGCGACTGGCAGCAGCAGCGGCGCCAGCACCACAATGGAGGCCGAGGTCTCGATGAACATGCCGATGACAAACAACGCGGCATTGATGCCCAGCAAAAATGCGTACTTGTCGTGAAACACCGTGCTCAGCCATTCGCCCAGCGCCGCCGGCACGCCGGCCCGGTTCAACAGGAAGCCGAATACACCAGCGTTGGCGATCACGAACATAATGACGGCGGTGGAGATAACGGAACGGTGCAGGGTGTGCGAGAGCGTGGAAAACGTAAGGCGGCGGTAGACGAAACACCCCACCACCAAGGCATAGACCACGGCTACCGCCGACGCTTCGGTAGGCGTGAAGATGCCGCCATAAATGCCGCCCAGGATAATCACAGGCATCAGCAGGGCCAGCCAGGCGCGCTTGAGGGCGGGCCACAGGCCCAGCCTGCCCTGGCCGTCGTTCTTGCCGTAGCCATGCCGGCGCGCATAGAACCACACGTAGAACATCAGCGCGACGCCGATCAGGATGCCGGGGCCAATGCCCGCAATGAACAGCTCGCCCACCGACGTATCGGTGGAGACCGCGAACAGAATCATGGGTATGGACGGCGGGATGATGACACCCAGCTCGGCCGCCGACGCCTGCAGCGACGCGGCGAACGGCTTGGGGTAGCCATGCTTGACCATCGCCGGGATCAGGATCGCCCCCACCGCGAACGTCGTGGCTACGCTGGAGCCCGCCACTGCGGCAAAAATCATGCAGGTGAGCACGCAGCTGCAGGCAAGCCCGCCCTGCATGCCACCAACCACGCTTTTGGCAAAATCGACCATGCGCTCCGAGATACCGCCCGCTTCCATCAGGTTGCCGGCCAGGATAAAGAAAGGCACGGCCACCAGCGGGTACTTGTCGAGCGAGGCGTAGATTTGCTGTGCATAGACCAGCAGGGTCATTTGCCCTTCAACGCCCACGCCCACTATGCTGGCCAAGCCGATCGACACCGCCACCGGTACCGATACGGTGAAAAACACCAACATTGAAACGACCATTAACTGCGACATGTGACACCAGGAAGAAAGTTGTGGCGGGGCTCAGATGGTTGTTTCGTCTACGACGGCTTCTGCCGAGCCGCTGGCCCAGTGCGCGAGCACACCGAGTATGGCCAGGCCGGCGCCTATGGGGATGGCGACATAGACCCAGGAAATCGAGACCTCCAGGCTGGGCATCGTCTGAAAGCGGACGCGATACGTCATCTGGCCGCCTATCCAGGCCATGAAGCCCAGAAAACCGACGCAAACCGCCATGACGGCGTGCTCCAGCCAGCGCTTGGCGCGGCCTTTCAGGAAGCCGTGCAGTACTTCGACGCTGAGCATGGCGCCATGACGAAAGGCCAGCGCGATGCCGAGCATCACTGTCCAGATCAGGGATGCGCGCGTCCAGGCCTCGCTCCAGTCGGCTGGCGATTCAAGGACGAAGCGTGTGATGACTTGATAGAAGCCCGCCGCCACGGAGGAGAGCAGCAGCAATTGCGTGAGAAAGGAGACGAGCCGGAATAGTGTGCGATCCAGAAAACGGATGATGATCACGATGATGTCCTGTGTGCCGCGGCTCGCGCAGCTTTTGGCCGCGCAGCGCCTTGGCCGGCGCTTGCTCGCGCCCCGCTTTACGCAGCGGCGCGATGCCGTACAGGCATCATGCCGCTATGCGAGCAGAGTGGCGCGCGCGCCGATTATTGCGTGTTGCGGATGGACTCGACCAGCTCTTTGCCGAACTGCTTGTAGTACTGCGGGTAGACAGGCTCCACCGCCTTCACGAAAGCGGCATGGTCCACCTCGTTGACCTGCATGCCCTGTTTTTTCACTTCCTCGACGCCGCTCTTTTCGATGTCGTCGACGTACTTGCGCATGGCCATGGCGGAGTCGTGGCCCGCCTTCTTGAACTTGGCTTTGTCGGCGTCTGACAAGCCGTCATAGACATTGGGCGACATCAGCACCAGCGCGGGGCCGTATACGTGCGCGGTAAGCGACAGGTATTTTTGCAACTGGGGCAGTTTGGCCGACACGATGACGGACAAGGGGTTTTCCTGCCCGTCTATAGTGCCTTGCTGCAGGGCCGTGGCCACTTCGGGCCAAGCCATGGGCGTAGCCAGGATGCCCATCTGGCGGAAGGCTGCAATATGGATGGGGTTCTCGGTGGTGCGAATCTTCAGGCCCTTGGCATCTTCGGGCTTGACCACCGGACGAACGTTATTGGTGAGGTGGCGAAACCCTTGCTCGCCCCAGGCCAGCGCGACCAAACCGCGCTTGGGGAAGGCTTCCAGCATCTTCTGGCCGATGGGGCCATCGAGCACCTTGCGGGCTTGGGCGAGGTCGCGGAACAGGAAGGGAATGTCGAACACGCCTGTGCTGGGCACGAAATTGAGCGTGGCGCCGGTGGACACGATGGCCACGTCAATGGTGCCCAGCTGCAGGCCTTCGATGACTTCGCGTTCGCCGCCCAGCGCGCTGTTGGGAAATTGCTCGATACTGTACTTGCCGCCGCTTTCGGCTTCGATGGTCTTGGCGAAGGCCGCAGCGCCCGCGCCATAGTGCGAGCTGGTAGACAGCGCGTAGGCCATCTTGAGCTTGGTTTGGGCCAGCGCCGGCGCAGCGGCGAACATGCCGGCAGCGGAAAGCGCCAGCACCCATGTTGCAAATCTTGAAGTACGCATTTTTTCCCCAACAGTGTCGTATGGCCGCATGAACCGCGGCGACGGCGCTGGCAAAGGGAACCGGCGGCATCCACGCGGCCCGGGTACGGCCGTGGAAATCCCGCCTGCTGTTTTACCTGAATGCGGCAGCAGGGAATATAAGGGTTTTCTAGCGTGCGGCGCAACAAGGTGGCTGCGGCCGATGTCGATCGGCCCGCATCACCATGGAAATGCCCCTACGAACATCATTGGCCTGGACATCCCGTCGCAGGCATCTTGGCCGTGAACACGCGGCCTCGGGCGTCAATCCTCGACATACCACGTGTCTTCGGACAGCATCACCTGCTGGTGCCCATAGCCCGCCGGCATCATCGGAAAACAGTTTTCCTGCGGCTGTACCACGACATCGAGAAAGTAGGGGCCGTTGTAGTCCATGCAAGCCTGCAGCGCGGCGTCCAGCTCAGTCGGGTCGGAAACCCGCGCCGCGCCCCAGCCAAAGGACTTGGCCAGCGCAACGAAATCGGGCAGCGAAGCGTTGTAGCTATGGCTGTAGCGCCCTTCGTGAATGAGCTCTTGCCATTGGCGCACCATGCCCATGTGCTGGTTGTTGCACAGCACCACCTTGACGGGCGCGCAATGCTGTGTGGCGGTGGCCAGCTCGTGGATATTCATCAGAATGGATGCATCGCCCGACACACACACAACCGGTGTGCCGGGGTTGCCGACCTGCGCGCCGATGGCGGCCGGCAGGCCGTAGCCCATGGTGCCCGCGCCGCCCGAAGTGAGCCAGCGATTGGGGCGGGTGAACTTGATGTACTGCGCCGCCCACATCTGGTGTTGGCCGACGTCGGTGGAGACGATGGCATCCTTGCCCTGCAGCAGGCGGTTTACACGCTGCATCAGATCCTGCGGCAGTATGTGCTCGGCCGATGGCGTGACACGCAGGCACTCCTTGGCGCGCCACACGCCGATGCGGTCCCACCACTCGTCCAGCGGCACCGGGACGCGCTCCATCTGCGAGAGTTCCTTGCGCAGGGCACGCAGCAGCGGGTAGCAGTCGCCCACCATGCCTACGTCAGCGCGCACCACCTTGTTGATGGAGGCAGGGTCGATGTCGAGATGGATTTTGCTGGCGTAGGGGCAGAAATCAGACAGCCGGCCGGTAATGCGGTCATCGAAACGCGCCCCCACGCACACGATGAGATCCGCATGATGCATGGCCAGGTTCGCTTCCAGCGTACCGTGCATGCCCAGCATGCCCAGGAACAGCGGATCGTCGGCGGGAAAGGCGCCCAGGCCCATAAGGGTGAGCGTGCAGGGCGCACCGAGGTCGCGCACCAGGCTGGTAAACGCGTGGCAGGCATCGGCACCCGAGTTGATGAGCCCGCCGCCGCCATAGAACACGGGGCGCTTGGCATTGGCGATCAGCGTGGCCGCGCGCTTGATGGCGGCCTCGGCGGTGGGGCCCGTGGTCTCTACACCTACTGGTGGCGCCTCGACGGGCTCAGCGCCGCTCTCGGGCACCAGGCCGATCTGGATGTCTTTGGGGAAGTCGACCAACACGGGGCCCGGCCGGCCCGTCGTGGTGAGCTGGTAAGCCTTGGCGGCCACGGTAGCCACATCTTCGGTGCGCCGGATCTGGGCATTCCATTTGGTGACCGGGCGCGAAATACCGATGGCATCGCATTCCTGGAAGGCATCGGTGCCGATGGCGCTGGTGGCCACCTGCCCGCTGATGCACAACACGGGGATCGAGTCGCACAAGGCATCGAGCAGGCCGGACGTGGTGTTGGCCATGCCGGGCCCCGACGTGACGAGCACCACGCCTGGCTTGCCGGTGGAGCGCGCATAGCCTTCGGCTGCGTGTACGGCGGCTTGCTCGTGCCGCACCAGCACGTGGCGGATGCGAGGCTCGGCGTACAGGGCATCGTACAAGGGCAGCACTGCACCGCCGGGGTAGCCAAAAATGGTGTCGACGCCGTGGGCGATGAGGGTGTTGAGCAGGGTTTGGGCGCCGTTGCGGGTGACGGCTTCAGTAAAGGTGTTCACAGGGATGCGCGGGTCTTCATAAGCTATGATCTCTCAAGTTTATTCTCTTTTACGCGAAGGCCCGAATTTCTCCTCTTATGGCACGCACGCTTCCCACTTGGCACACAGTCCGGCAATCCACACTCCACGGCAACGGGGTCTTCGCCGCCACGGATATCCCCGCGGGCACACACATTCTTCAGTACGGCGGGCAGCGCATTACGCCTGAACAAGCTGATGCAATGTTCCCGGTAAACCCCGATGATCCATTTCATACCTTCTTCTTCGCGCTGAGCTGCGGCAAGGTGATCGATGGCGGCAAGCGCGGCAATGATGCGCGCTGGATCAACCACTCCTGTGCGCCTAACTGCGAGGCGCAGGAAAGCGCCACGGGCAAGTCCGTGTATATCATCGCCCTGCGCGACATCCCAGCTGGCGAAGAGCTCTTCTATGACTATGGCCTGGTGATAGACGAGCGCATTACGCGCACGTTGCGCGACCAATACAAATGCCTGTGCGGCGCGGCGCAATGCCGGGGCACGATGCTGGCGCTGCCGGCGAAAAAACACAAGGCCGCTGAAGTCCAAGCCGCCAAGCCCAAGAAAAAGGCTACCGACGCCAAGGCCACCCAACCCAGGACAACGGGCACTGACGCGGTCGGCGACATCGCCACCGATGCCAGCGCCAATGTTGATACCAATGCTGACGCGCAGGCCTCCAGCAAAAAGAAAAAGAAAGAGAAAAAGAAAGCCGGCGACAAAAAGACAAAAAACGCCCGCGAGAAAGACATGGCGAAAAGTGCGCGCGGAAAGGGCCGAACCGCCGAGGCAGACACCGGCAAGAAGAAAAAACGCAAGTAATGGGTCATGGCACGCGCCCTGTAGCGGCGCGTGCCACCCACCGATCGGGTGGCCGGATCGGCGGGCGACGCGCAGCGGATGAAAACGTCAGTTGGCCGCGATCAGCATGGCGCCCGGCACGGCGCGAGGGCCCTGGCCAGAACGGCCGGCAGCGTCGATCGCAGCGCCATGGGCTGTGTCAGCGCGCAGCCGGAAGCGATCCACCAAGGCTTCGAGCACGCTGGCCTGCTGCTGCAGCGACGCCGCAGCGGCGGCCGATTCGCTGACCAGCACCGCGTTCTGCTGCGTCACAGTGTCCATCTGGCTGACCGCAGTGCTGACCTCGCTGATGCCGGCATCCTGCTCGCTGCTGGCGGCTGAAATCTCGCTGATCACCTCATTGACCTTGTTCACACGGCCGACGATTTCGCCCATGATCTCGCCGGCGCGATCAACGAGTTGGCTGCCCGCGGCGATCTGGCTGGCGGAGTCTTCGATCAGACCGCGGATCTCTTTCGCCGCCGTGGCCGAGCGCTGCGCCAGCGTGCGCACTTCAGCGGCAACCACCGCGAAACCTTTGCCCTGGTCACCGGCGCGGGCGGCTTCGACCGCGGCGTTGAGAGCCAGGATATTGGTCTGGAAGGCAATGCTGTCAATGACGCCGGTTATCTCGGCTACCTTGCGCGAGGACGCATGGATGGATCGCATCGTCTCAACGACTTGCGCCACCACGTCGCCGCCCTGCCCTGCGACCGTATGGGCGTCGTTGGCCATGCCGCTGGCCTGCCGTGCATTGTCGGTATTGTTCTTGACCGTGGCCGTCAGTTCCTGCGTGGCGGAGGCCGTTTCGGTGAGGGAGCAGGATTGTTGCTCGGTGCGCGATGCAAGATCCTGGCTGCCCGAGGCAATCTGGGTGGCCGCACCCGCAATCGAGGCCGTGCTCGCACGCACTTCCGCCACAATGCGGGTGAGATTGTCGCGCATGTACTGCATGGCATAAATGAGGCTGCGGGTGTCGCCTGGCCGGGTCCGGATATCCACGGCGAGGTTTCCTTCAGCGATCTGTTGTGCGATGCGCGCCGCATACCGTGGCTCACCGCCCAACTGGCGCCACAGGCTGCGTGCAATAAGCACGCCCACACCCAACAGCGCCAAGGCGACCAGCAGCATACAAACGGCAAGCTCGATAAGGCGTTCGGTAAAGACTGCATCGACGTCGTCGACATAAATCCCTGACCCGATCACCCATCCCCACGCTTCGAAAAGCTTGACGTAGGAAATCTTGGGAACGGGCTCGTCGCGGCCCGGCTTGGGCCAGTCATAGGCATGGTATCCCGCCCCTGCTGCGCGAATCTCACGGTCGAACCCCTTGAGCAGACTGGTCACTGCGGGATTCTTGTGATCCTCAGCTTTCACGCCCACCATGGACGGCACGATGGGATGCATCAGATAGACGTTGTCTTTCGAGTGGATCCAGAAGTATTCCGCGCCGTTGTAGCGCATATACGCAAGCTGGGCCATTGCCTGTTCCTTGGCCTGGGCCTCTTGCAGGCGGCCTTCCCGCACTTCGTCGTAGTAAAACTGGACGGTGGAATGCGCCACTTCCACGGCCTGCCGGACAGTGGCTTTGCGGTCGTCCAACATCAGCGTGCGTTCGGATGCCAGGAAGATTACGCCGATCAGCATGATGCCCAGAATGGCGCTCGCAACGAGCAGGGCGAGCCTGCCCGTCACGCTGAGGTTTTGAAGTATTTTCTGCATGATGTGTGTGTGTACTCCGGCGCGAGACGGCGTCGCCGCGCCTGATATTGACTGTGTATTGACTGCTGCGAGGTTGGCCAACCAGTCATATAACGACAGCAAACCCACACCGTTAAGGTATTTTTTTCAGTTTTTTTTAAGCTTTCATTATTTTTTCCACCGCGGTCGCCGCACACATCATCCGACGCCGGGTCGGCCCCGCGTCAGCGGCGCCAGGCACGATCTGAGCGGCACGGGAAAGCCCCGAGTACCAAAAAGGCCGCATCGCGGGTTAGCATGTAATCTTTTGCATCATCTGGATGCGTGACGCGGTTGTTGTGTCAGCCAGCCAGATCCGTTTTTATGTCCCCACCTTTGCATCACCCTCCGGAAGCGCCGAAAGAACCCATCATCCCGGAAGCGTCGGATCCTCCCGTCCGCATACCGCTTGCGGTCGAAGACTGGATCTCGGTATTGCTGATGGCGGCCCTGGCCTTGATCACGTTTGCGAACGTGCTGGTTCGCTACTTCACCAGCAGCTCGTTTGCCTGGACTGAAGAAATCTCGATCTTCCTGCTTATTGTGCTGACCATGACCGCCAGCGCCACCGCCTTCGTGCGGCGGCAGCACATTCGCATCGAACTGTACGCCGACGGCGGCCTGCCCGCCCGCCAGCGCCGGCTGGCCGTCATCAGCCAGACCATCACCCTGCTGTTCTTCATCCTGCTTACCGTGCTGTCGGCCCGCATGGCCTACGACGAATACAACTGGGACGTCACCTCCCCGGCGATCGGTGTGCCTAACTGGTGGTACACCATCTGGATGCCGGTGCTATCGGCCGCCATCGCCCTGCGCATGGCCGGCATGCTGCAACGCACGCTGCGGGGCGGCGCATGATCGCCACCTTGCTGTTCGTTGTTTTCGCCGTGCTGATGGTCATCGGCACGCCCGTCGGTGTTGCGCTGGGCGTAGCCGGCACGCTGTCCATCGTGCTGACCAACCTGGACACCCAATGGTTCGGCCTGCTGGCCGTGCCTCAGAACTTCTATGCCGGCCTGGCCAAGTATCCACTGCTGGCCATTCCCATGTTTGTGCTGGTGGGGTCTATCTTCGACCGCTCCGGCGTCGCCAGCCGCCTGGTCAACTTCGCCATCTCTATCGTTGGGCGCGGGCCGGGCATGCTGCCATTGGTGGCGATTGCGGTGGCCATGTTCCTGGGTGGCATTTCGGGCTCAGGGCCGGCCTGCGCGGCGGCGGTGGGGGCCGTCATGATTGGCGCCATGCGGCGCGCGGGCTATCCCGATTCGTACTCGGCCAGCATTGTGGCGGCCGGGGCCTCCACCGACATCCTGATCCCGCCTTCGATCGCCTTTATCGTGTATTCGGTGCTGGTGCCGCAGGCGTCTGTGCCGGCGCTGTTTGCCGCTGGCATGGTGCCCGGCATACTCGTGGGCATTGCCCTGATCGTGCCCGCCGTCTGGCTGGCACGCCGCCACAAAATGGGGGCGCTGGAGCGCGAGCTGCCGCGCCCGCCGTTCTGGGCCAGCCTGGGTGAAGCAGCCTGGGGCCTGATCGCACCGGTACTGATACTGGGCGGTATGCGCATGGGCTTGTTCACGCCCACGGAAGCAGCCGTGGTGGCGGTGTTCTATGGCCTGTTCGTAGGCATGGTTATACACCGCACCATCAAGGTGCGCGACCTGTTCCCCATTCTGCGCGAAGCCGCCGAGCTGTCAGCCGTCATTCTGCTGGTGGTGACGCTGGCGGGTATTTTTGCCTGGGCACTGTCCACACTCAGCATTATTGACCCGCTCACCCGCGCCATTGTCGAGTCCGGCCTGGGCGAGTATGGCGTCCTGGCGCTGCTTATCGTGCTGCTGGTCGTACTGGGCATGTTCCTGGACGGCATCTCGATTTTCCTGATTTTCGTGCCGCTGATCATGCCGATTGCGGGCCACTATCAATGGGACTATGTTTGGTTCGGGGTGATCCTGACGTTGATGGTGGCGGTGGGGCAGTTTACGCCGCCGCTGGCGGTGAATCTGATGGTCGCCTGCCGCATTGCCCGTATACCGCTCGAAAGCACGGTGCGCTGGGTGCTGTGGCTGCTGGTGTCCATGTTCACCGTACTGCTGCTGGTCATTGTTTTCCCCGAGCTGGCGATATGGCTGCCCAGATATCTGGGTTTCTGAGCCCGCGCCACACCCGCCGCGGGCCTGCCTTCGCATCATGCATCGGCATGCCTTTGCTTCGCTTTTTAACTTGACGACGACATATCCCCGTAACAACAAGGAGAAGATGACATGAAAATCCGTTCCCTGCTCGGCGCCCTCGCCTGTTCGGCCATCGCGCTTTCGGCCGCACTGCCTGCCGAGGCGGCCAACTACAAATCCGAATACAAGACCTCCATCGTGGTCAGCACCGCCTTCCCCTGGGGCCAGGGCGCGCAGATCTGGGCCGACCTGGTGCGCGAGCGCACCAGTGGCCGCATCAACATGAAAATCTACCCCGGCACATCGCTGGTGCAGGGAGACCAGACGCGTGAGTTCACCGCCATCCGCCAGGGCCTGATCGACATGGCCGTGGGCTCCACCATCAACTGGTCGCCGCAGGTCAAGCAATTGAACCTGTTCTCGCTGCCCTTCCTGATGCCTGACTATGCCGCCATCGACGCGCTGATCCACGGCAAGGTGGGCGAAGATCTGTTCAAGGTGCTGGAGAAATCCGGCGTTGTGCCGCTGGCCTGGGGCGAGAACGGCTACCGTCAGCTCAGCAACTCCAAGCACGTGATCGACTCGCCCGACGACCTCAAAGGCCTGAAGCTGCGTGTGGTCGGCTCGCCGCTGTACATCGACACCTTCACCGCCCTGGGCGCCAACCCCACCCAGATGAGCTGGGCCGACGCGCAGCCCGCGCTGGCAACCGGCGCAGTGGATGGCCAGGAAAACCCGATTTCAATCTACGCCGGCGCCAAGCTGTACGACGTGGCCCAGAAATACCTGACCCTATGGAACTACGTAGCCGATCCGCTGATTTTTGTGGTCAACAAACAGGTGTGGGAATCCTGGACGCCTGAAGACCAGAAGATCGTCCGCGAAGCGGCGATCGAAGCTGGCAAGAAAGAAATCGCCATCGCCCGCAAAGGCGTGACGCCGGAAGACCCGTCCATGCTCAAAGATATCGAAGGCAAAGGCGTCACCGTTACCAGCCTGACACCTGAGCAGCATGATGCCTTCGTGAAGGTTACCAAGCCCGTGTTCGAGAAATGGAAGAAGACGGTGGGCGAAGAACTGGTCGACCAGGCCCAGAAGGACATCGCCGCGCGCAAGAAGTAAGGTAGCAACGCGCGCGTTCCGGTCGAAGGCCCCGGCCTGAAAGCCTGGGCCCGCCGCGCACGAGGGTCAGCCGTCGTGCGCGGCAGCCAGGCTGCGCAGGCAGTCCTCCACGTCGCCTGTGATGACCTGTGTTGTACACGCGATCATCAGGTTCAGTGGCATGCCAAAGTCCTCCACGGTGTAGCCGTCGTGGTCAACGAATCGCGACGGGCCGCTGCCATCGCTAGCCTGGCCAATCGCGACCTGCCCCACCAACGTGCGGGTTTCGCTCGTGTAGGCCCACACGGGCTTTCCGAGCGCCACTGCGTAGCCCACCTCGAACACTGTGCCGGAGTCGGGTTCGTTGCCGCGAAAGGTGTTCAGGTTGGCCATCACTAGGTCGGCGCTGCGCAGCAGTGCCAGGTTGGTGTCGCAGATCCACTGGGCCAGCGGGCCGCCGTGCATGCCAGAGGGGGCTTCGTTGTCGAGCGGGAACATGCCCTCAAATCCATATTTGCGGCAAAGTTGCTTCAGGTATTCGCCGTGTTCCCGCGCATCGGGGCGGAAAACATCAAAGCCCGCCAGATAGATTTGTTTCATAAGCGCTGGTCTCCTTCCGTGGTACACACGGCCGTTCGCCTTTTTAACACCAGTGAAAGGCCCCGCGCCCCGACATTTGCGGGGCGCGACAGTAGACCTGCTTGCCGCACACCTTATTTGAACGCCGTTTCGATAAAGCTGCGCAGTTTGCGCGAATGCAGGCGCTCGCGCGGCATGTCGCGCAGCAGTTCAAGCGCGCGGATGCCGATATGCAGGTGCTGCCCCACCTGCTTGCGGTAAAAGTCGCTGGCCATGCCGGGCAGCTTCAACTCGCCGTGCAGCGGCTTGTCTGACACACAAAGCAGGGTGCCGTAGGGCACCCGGAAGCGGAAGCCGTTGGCGGCGATGGTGGCCGATTCCATATCCATGGCAATGGCGCGCGACTGCGACAACTGCCGTACAGGCTCGACATTGTCGCGCAGTTCCCAGTTGCGGTTGTCGGTGGATGCCACCGTGCCAGTGCGCATGATTTTCTTGAGTTCCCAGCCATCCAGGCCCGAGACCTCGGCCACCGCCTGCTCCAGCGCAACTTGGATCTCCGCCAAGGGCGGGATCGGCACCCAGTTGGGCAAGTCTTCGTCCAGCACATGATCCTGCCGCACATAACCGTGCGCCAACACGTAATCGCCCAGGCGCTGCGTGGTGCGCAGGCCTGCGCAGTGCCCCAGCATCAGCCAGGCCGATGGCCGCAGCACGGCCACGTGATCAGTGATCGTTTTGGCGTTGGCCGGCCCAATGCCGATGTTGATCAGCGTAATGCCGTTGTGCTGGTCGCGCTTGAGATGATAGGACGGCATCTGCGGGCCGCGCACCGGCGGGACAACAGCGCCGCTATCGGCCGCACCGGCAAGGGTGATGAGATTGCCGGGCTCGACCAGCGCGGTGTAGCCGCCTTCGCCCCGCGCGAGCATCCCCTTGGCCCATAGGCAGAACTCGTCGACATAGAACTGGTAGTTGGTAAACACCACGAAATTCTGGAAATGCTCGGGCGCGGTAGCGGTGTAGTGCTGCAACCGGTGCAGCGAATAATCAATGCGCGGGGCGGTAAATGGGGCCAGTGGGAGGGCCTCGCCGCGGCGCGCCTGCCAGGTGCCGTTGACGATGGTGTCGTCAGTGACAGCAAGGTCGGGCACATCGAAATGATCGCGCAGCGTTTCGCCCAACAGCGAATCGGAATAAACGCCCTCTACATACTGCTGCCCATCGATAAACGAGAAATGCAGCGGGATGGGCATGTCAGACTCGCCAATCTCGACCGGCACGCCGTGGTTGCGGACCAGCAGGCTGATCTGCTCGCGCAGGTAGTCGTAATACAGCCTGGGCTGGGTAATCGTGGTCATGTAAGCACCAGGCTCGACCAAGTGCCCGTATGACAGGCGGCTGTCGACTTCCTGGTAGGTGTCGACCCGAATGCGGATGGCGGGGTAATAGGCCCGCACGCGGCGGCCATCGGCACCCTCCTTCAGGTAGTGTGCGAACCGCGCTCGGATGAAGCCGGTATTTCGTTCGTAGATTTCGATCAACCGCGCCACAGCGGCGTCGGCGTCGGTGAAGCTGACGAAGGGGATGACCGGCGGCAGGTGCAGCGAGGCCAGCGAATCGGAAGCGTCGTACATAGCCAGCAAATAAATGTGTTGTTGTCGTGATGGGAAAGCGGTGCGACAGGATCGCCGCACCCGCCCGTAACCGTATGCCAATGACCTGCTCTGGGCAACTTTGTTACTTGCAGTCTAGCGCAGGAACAATGACAACGTGTTGTTCACTAGAATGCCGCAGGCCGCAATATTTGTATAGAGATGTACCATATGCGGCTGCGGTCGCGGTACCGGTCGTGGTGTCGGTCGTGGTGTCGGTCGTGGCCGTTGTTGTGGTGTTGTTGTGGTGTTGTTGTGGTGTTGTTGTGGTGTTGTTGTGGTGTTGTTGTGGTGTTGCGCCGGTGTTGTCGCGGCCGCTGTGATGCCAGGCTAGCCGTATCGCCATTCGTCGTATCGTCGTATCGTCGTATCGTCGTATCGTCGTATCGTCGTATCGTCGTATCGTCGTATCGTCGTATCGTCGTATCGTCGTATCGTCGTATCGCGTCTGTCGCGCACGTCTCGATCAATCTCCTTCAATCTCATGTTCCCGGCGCCAGGCCGGCCCCAAACACTGTGGACATTATCGTCAGTGCCGTTTTCCCTCTGTTTGCGCTCATCCTGATCGGCTATGTAGCCGGCCGCCGGCGGCTGCTGGGCGGCACTGCGGTCGAAAGCCTGAATACCTTTGTGGTATGGATGGCGCTGCCCGCGCTGCTGTTCCAATCCATGGCGCAGATCACCTGGAGCGAGATCAACCAGCCGGGTTACCTGGCGGCCACAATCCTGGCCATTGCCGTGGTATTCGCGGTGTCGTTCGCCATCGAGCGGCGGCGCACGCACAGCCTGAGCGACCTCAGCATCGAAGCCTTATCCGCCTCGTATGGCAACGCCGGCTATATGGGTATCCCCCTGTGCCTGATGCTGTTTGGACAGGAAGGGATGCCGGCGGTCGTGCTGGCCACACTACTGACCGCATGCGGGCTGTTTGCGTTTTCGATCATGCTGATCGAATTTGACCTGCAAAGTTCACCAGGACTGGGCCGGACACTGGCCAAAGTGGCGTGGTCGGTATTGCGCAACCCGCTGGTGGCCGCACCCTTGCTGGGCTTGTTGGTCGCAGGGGCGGGCATCCAGTTGCCGAGCGGCATCACACAGTTCACCACCTTGCTGGGCGCGGCCGCCAGCCCCTGTGCGCTGGTGACGATCGGCTTGTTTCTGGCGCAGGCGCAACCGGCCACGCATTCTGGCGCGGTGTGGCGGATCGTGGCGCTCAAGCTGCTCCTGCACCCGCTGGTGGCCTATGTGCTGGCCTACTGGGTGTTCGACATGCCGCCCATGTGGGCCGCCACGGCAGTGCTGCTGGCCGCCCTGCCGGTGGGAACAGGGCCGTTCATGCTGGCGCAGATGTATCGGCGCGAACCGGCCGTGGCCTCGCGCGCGATCCTGATTTCCACCGTGCTGTCGCTGGCGAGCGTGTCGGTGCTGGTGGCGTGGATGACCGACCGCTGACCACCGCGAACATCGTCGTTCACCGGCAACCCGCCTGTATCGTTACCTGAATCGTCGCGGATGGCCCAACGATGCCCTTGCCGCTCTCCCCCGCCCGAATGCCCCTCGGCATGCGGCGACGCATATGGAAGGCACGGCGCGTATTCAGTTGAGCTGGTCCATGAACAGCGCCAACGCGACGTCGCGCTCAGTGACACCCTTGGCATCGTGCGTGGTAAGCGTTACCTCGACGCGATTGTAGACATTGGACCACTCAGGATGGTGATCGAGCTTTTCGGCCTGCATCGCCACACGGGCCATGAAGCCAAAAGCTTCGCTGAAGTTTTTGAAAATGAAGGTTTTGTGAATGGCGTCGCGGCCCTGCACCGCGGCCCACCCCTCGAGGAGCAGCAACGCCGAAGGCGCGCCGATCAGCTTGAGCTGGTTCTTCATGGTGGCTGTCCTTTTCGTGGGCGGCACCTTTGGCGCCGCGGCCCGCCGGTACCCGGGCTGGTGCCGGAATGTACAGTCTACCTGCGCAGACGGTGGGTTGGCTATCCCCGGATGATGACAGTGCCCGGCTCCTTGTCCGCTTCGTCTCCGCGATCCGGGGGCGACCACACGCTATCAGGCACGCCCCGCCGCGCCCGCGCCGCCGCCGCATGTGCGAGGGCAAGATAGCCCAGCCCCATGGCCAGCGCCGTGATATCCACGCCCAGGGCTGCCGGGGTGGAGCTTGCCCACCAGCCAAGGGCGGGGATGGCCCAGGCCAGTAGCGTCGTGAAGGGGATGGCCAGCGTCACGCACGCGGCCGCCCGCAGCAAGTCCACCGAGGCACGGGCGCCGCCGCGCAGGAAAGCCCACGCCACGCAGGCGAAGAACCCCGCGTAGTAGACCGCCATATGCCATAGCGTCAGGTCGACAACCCACCCATGCAGCCACTTGGCAGATGCCACCATCAGCGAAATGCCGCACACGCAGCCGAGACAGACCCCCACCGTCCCGGCGGCCATCAACCGTGCGTCGCGGCGCTGCTCGGGCAGTGTGCCGCCGGGCCTGCGCAGTTTGCGGCGACTTTCTATCCAGAGCAGATTGCCGCTATAGAAAAGCCAAGCGCCCGCCAGCGCCAGAACAAAATACATCCAGCGCACCGCCGTGCCGCCGAAGGTGGCGAAATGCAAGGCAAAAAAGCTGCTGAGCGTGGCGTGCGCCGCACTTTGCCGGTTAGGCATGTAATCGGTGGTTCTGACTTCGCCGCTGTAAGGATCCAATGCGATGAAGCCGCCTGCAGCACGCGGCGATATGCCGGTGGCATCATGACCCCAGATGCGCACCAGCGCCCCCGGCCCCGCAACCTGTGCATAGTGCAGCGACTCGGGCTCGAAGGTGGAGGACACAGCGCGCGCCCGTTCCACCAGCCCCTCGGGGGGGAGCATGAGGGCGGGGTTACGCGGCGCGCTGTTCGCCGCGTGCGGTGGACCGGCCCGAAACGCGCTGTAAAGCTGCCCGTGGTGAAAAAGCGGATCCTGTGCGGCATAAATGCCGTCATGGAAGGCGAACACCGCGGCGGTCAGTGCCATCACGATATGAAACGGCAGGCTGACAATGCCGACAACGTTGTGCGCATCCAGCCACATGCGCTTGAGGTTTTTGCCCAGCCGCAGCGCGAAGAAGTCCTTCACCAACGTGGGCAGCAGCACCACAACGCCCGACACCAGCGCCAGCGCATACAGCATGGCGACAACGCCCATCACCCACCGGTTGGCATCGGAATCGATCGGCAGCCCGACCACGCGGTGCAGCACATCAATGGTTTCCGCCAGCATGGAAGGGTGGGCTTCATGCACCCGCACCGTGCCCTCGGCGTCCAGAGCGGCTGCATAGTGCCGCATGAACCGGGGGTCGTGGCCATCGGCGTCGTCCAAATGCACCTCCCAGGTCAAGCGGGCGGGCTGGTGCTCCGTGGGCTTGAGATGCAGCGTGAAGCCGCGCGCCGCCTCGGGATGCGCGGCCAGCGTGCGGTGGATCAGTGCGGGCGCGTCGGCAAGCGGGACAAGTTGTGCTGGCGCGGGCGGCGAGGCCCAGCGCGCCAGCGGCGCTTTGAACACGGTGAAGGCGCCGGCATAGAAGGCAATGAATAATGCCATGCCAGCCACGATGCCTGTCCAGGTGTGCAGGGTTTTATATAGGCGGATCACATCGGCGCGCATCGCCCGGCCTCCTCAGGAAAGGTGCTGCGTGGCGGCCAGCAAGCCCCACGCGATCGTGTTGGCACCCGCCAAGCAAAGCCAGGCCCGCGCGCCACTCTGCAACACGTATGAAACACCCAGCACAGCCACCCAGACGGGCGGCACCAGCCACATGGCAAGCTGGCCCTTGACGCTCAGCGGCAGGTCGGCTGCGACGTGCACAAACCAGCCGCTGCATGCCAGGGCGAAGGCCAGGCCGAGCACCGTTCCCGCCACAGTCTTGGACAACCAATCGCGCTGGATGGGTGGGCGGCGAACTGCCGTTTGCGACGCGGCGGCCCGACGCGCCCCGGCAAGCGCGCCGAGATAGGGTAACGCCACCCAGGCCAGCATCAGGCTGATGCAGAAGGTAAATGCCGCGGCGGCGGCCTGCAGGTGCAGGCACAACATTGCCAGGCCGACCACCAGCAGTGCCAGGCCGGCGGGGACCGCCGAACGGGGCGGCCAGGCCGCGTGGCGCAGTGCCTGATGGGGCGAGGCCAGGTAAAACATGGCGCAGCCCGCGAAGATCACTGGCAGCGCAACCAACGTGGAGAGTTTCATGTCAACCTCAAGGGTGAATATGGGGCCATGCGTCGGGAGCATGTATCGGAAGCTTGGGTCGGAAGCACCTATCGGAAGCATGTATGGGAAGCATGTATGGGAAGCACGTATGGGAAGCATGGGTCGGCATGGTGGGTCGGAAGTGTGGGCGCGGAGGAAACCGCGCGTCTATTCCTGCACCCGGATAACCGCAGCGCTAGAAAGACAGTGCGACCGATACACCGAATGTTCGAGGCCGCGGCACCGCAGGCGATGAGAGATCGTTCGCGGTAATCATGATCGGGTTGCTCGCATCAAAAAGATTCTGCGCGTAGAACGCAACGCGCCCATGCTTGCTGAAGGGATAGTCCAGCTGCACATTCACGATCCAGTGCGCGGAAATCCTGCCTCGCGGGTCGTTGTCGTAATAGGAGTAGTAGGCATCCATGTAGCTTGCATTACCGCTCAGCACCGCCTTGTTTGCAAAGGTATAGGCAGCGGCCACGTTGACGGTATAAGCCGGTGCGCGCGGGAGCTTGTTGCCCTCGATGCCGCTGTCGGCGAAACGTGCGATCCGGGTTTTGAGCAGGCCCACCGACCCCGACACGTCGAGCGCATCGACGGGCAGCCAGCGTGCGCCCAGTTCAACGCCATAGGTGTGGACCTGTTCGGCATTGCGAACCACGGTGGCGTTCCGGCTGAGGTAATACGGAAGCTGCATATCGGTGTAATTGCTGTAAAAAACATTGGTGGTGAACGCCAGCCTCCCGCCGTCCAGGCGGTGCCGCGTATAGAACTCGTAGTTCCAGACATACTCGGAATCGTAGGTATAGCTGACGATGGGCCTGCCGAAGGTGACGCCGGCCCCGCCAGCGGAATAGCCGCGGGCGGCGCGCAGGCCATAGGTATGGTCTGGCAAGGGCTTCCAGGCAATATCGAGCTTGGGCATGAATGCGGTGTAGGTGTCGTGCAGGTCGATGGCCACCGCGCTGCTGCCGCCGAGCCTGTCGCGGCGCTCACGCTCGTAGCGGGCGCCCAAGGTAAGGTCAAGCTGCGGGTGCACCGCATACGTGGCTTCGCCAAACAGCGAGACGGTATCGACCTTGTCATCAAAGCCACTGCCGCGGAAGATATTGACGAACTCATCCTGTGCGGCATGGAAGTAGCGCGCGCCCGCCAACCCGCGCACGACATCATCGCTGCGGCCCCAATGCAGCACCGCCTCGTTGTGGAACTCATGGCCATTGATCTCGGCATGCGGCAGGCCGTGGGCAGTTCGACGGTGGTTGTCAAAACCTGTGTACACCAACGTGTTTTCCAGCCTCGCCGTCTCCGAGAACTGCCAGGCGACATCCCATTTCCCGCTGGTGGAGCGGTTCTCCTGAACCGGGCGACGCGGATCGAAGCGGTTGCTGCGGATGCCGGGTGGCGGCACCAATACTTCGTTTTGAGGGGCACGGCCATCGTAATGGCCGACTGTAAGCCGCGATGTGAGCCCGGGCAGATCGCGCGGTTCGTACAACAGCTTGGCCCGCGCAGTGGTGGCTTCGATGCGGCGCGGATCGCCCACCGGCGCGTAGGCGTCAAGATCGGCAAAGCTGCGGCGCTGCTGCCGATCGACGCTGAGGCGGAACGCAAGGTCGCTGTCGCCGACAGGCCCCGAGAGCATGGCGGCAGCCTGGCGAGCATGTTGGTTTCCGGCTGCGGCCTTGACGGCGCCTTCCCAGTGGAAGCTGGGATCCTTGGAGGTAAGCACGACTGCGCCAGCAATGGCATTGCGGCCCTGGATATGGCTCTGCGGGCCGCGAAACACCTCGATTTGTTCAATATCCCACAAAGACTGCGGGCCGAAGGCGAGTTCGTTGTAGGGAAGCGAGCGCCCATCAATGGACATGTTCAGGCGCGGGCGCGTGCCGGTGAGAAAACCCACCGCACCCCGCACGGGCCCTGAACCGTCGACACCGCGTATGGCAGGCAGGTCATTGCCTACGCCCGTATCCACAACACCCACGGTCGCCTGCAAGATATCCTGCACGCGCGTGGCGTTGGGGAGGGACACAATGCGATCGGCGTCGAAGATATCGACACTGGCGCCGGTACGCGAGAGCGGGCGAGCGGATTTTTCACCCTTCACCACGATGTCGGGCAGCACTGTGGCAGACGTGTTGGACCTGACCACGGTGTAGCTGCCGTTGCCCTGATGCACGGCCCGCAACCCATGGGCATCGAGCAGGCGCGCAAATGCCGCCTCGAGCGAGTACGTGCCGGACAGCCCCGCGCTATGGCGGCCGGCCAGTATGGCCGCATCGGCGGCAACATCGACGCCCGCAGAGGTGGCCAACGCGTTGAGTACACGATCCAGCGGCCCGGGGACGATCTGAAACACATGCGCCGCACCGCCGTAAACCGCTGCGGGCGGGCTGGCCCATACCGGTGCGCAGGGCAGTGCAACGAGCATCAGGCAGACCAACAGCGGCAGGCTGGGGCCGCGCGCGCCTGCGCATGACTGCCTGCCCCGCTGCTCGATGCGGGTTTGGCCGTGCGTTCTGGACAGATAATGGGGAGGTGCCATGGAGCGGTTCCTTATGTGCCGGAAGTTGAACAGTGCCTACCCTGTATTCCGGCCAACACCGCAAAACCCTCAATCTCATCGCCTTCGCACACCGCGCGGCCGCGCGAAGCACCTCAACGCGGCACAATGGTCACCCAATATGGCGAGCGATAACGCACCGTCACCGGCAGAACCTGCGTAAGCGCATGCAGCGCACGATCCGTGTCGCGCAGGGGGAACACGCCGCTTACACGCAAGTTGGCCACTGCCGGATCACAGCGCAGGCGGCCTGCCCGGTATCGCGACAGCGTCTGCGCAAACTCTCCCAAACGCATATTGACGGCGGCGAGCCTGCCCCGCGTCCACGCGGCATCTTCAAGCGCCGCTTCCGGCCCTGCAACGCCAGCAGCCCAATACGCGGCCCGCTGGCTCGCATGCAAACGCACCGACGCCGCCGGCGCAAGCACCGGCCGCACACTGACCACCCCTTCCAGAACCGCGACATGCGCCTGTTGATCGGATAACGCAACGCTGAAGCGCGTACCCTGTGCCGTCGCATCGCCATACACGGTGCGCACTGAAAATGGCCGAGAGTCCCGCGCCGTAGCCACAAGGATGCGGCCGGCATGGAGCACCAGCATGCGAGCCGTGGCGCCAAATACCGCATCAAAGGCTGACACGGTATCCAGCACCACAGCAGTGCCGTCGGGCAGGATGACTGACCGAATCTCGCCCCTGCCCGTGGCGTAGTCGGACGTTGCCCTTTGCCAGGCGCCGCTTTCCCGCAGCACCAGCGCGCCACCCGCCGCGGCCAGCGCCGCCATGCCCAACACTCGCCGCCGGCCACGGCTTTTGATAGATGGCTCGCGTAGGGCGTGGCGCGCGATGTCAGGCGGTATGGCGCTGAGTTTGCCTTCGAGGGATTGCAACGTGCGCCAGGCTCGTTCGTGGTCTGGATGGGCGGCGCGCCAGCGGGCACAGGCCACATCATCCGCGTCGTTTGCGGTATCGGACCACAGTCGTGCCATCCAGCGGGCGGCCTGCCTGACAACGTTGGGATCGAGGTTCTGAGGGCCCGGATTCGCCGCTTCCGAGCTGCTGGCGGCTGCGGCGGGCGCGTGATCGGTCGCCGCGGCAGCCACCGTACTAGAGGGTGAAGCGGGATTCAAGCCCGCACCATCGGAACTGTTAGGGATGGGGGCGGGCGGGGCCGGGGAACGCGCAGCCCGGCTCATTTCGCTGACATGGCCGCGTGGCACGCCACAAGCCCGGCGGCGATGTACTTCTCGACCGACGAAACGGAAACCCGCAGGCGCTGCGCGATATCGCGGTAGCCAAGCCCCTCCAGCTTGCACATGAGCATGGCGGCGCGGACCTTGGCGGGAAGCCCGCACAAGACCCTATCGATGTCTACCAGTGCCTCAATGATCAGCGCACGCTTTTCTTCGCTGGGCACCTGCGCGGGCGGGAGTGCCGCAATGGCTTCGAGATAGGCCGTTTCGATATGGCGGCGGCGCAGAAGGTCGATCATCAGGCCGTTTGCAACAAGTGCCAGATGGCGCCGCGGGTCGGCCGGCGCCGGCATGCGACCTGTAGCCAGGATGCGCATGTAAGTATCGTGCGCGATATCTTCTGCATCGAATGCATTGCCTATGCGCCGACGCAACCAGCCACGCAGCCAGCCAGCATGATCAACGTATAAAGTTTCGAGTTGCCGAGGGAGTGCGACGCTGCTCGCCGTCATGATGCTTCGTATCGCCGCGCACCGTGCCGGCGGCCCGTCAATAACAATAACGCTTCTCATTCTAGATTGACGCAAGCAATGTTGGCAAGGCAGGCGCAGGCGTATGCGCTGTGCGGATTCCGCCATTCAGGTGCAATCCGCAGCAGCCGCAGTGCTCAGCCGCATATACGTAACCGGGCCCCGTGCGGTCTTGTCCGCACGGGGCCCGGTCATTTTGCCTGCGCTGTATCGGCTGCATCAGCCGCATCGGCTGATGTTGGCGAAAACGACGCCTACTTCACCGCCCACGACGCAATGAGCGCACGCTCTTCGTCGGTCATCTTGGTGATATTGCCTAGCGGCATGTACTTGCTGGCGACGACCTGCTTGATCTGGTCGGCGTGCAGCAAGGTTTCCTGGTTGGTGTCCAGTGCAACACCCGCAGGGGCGGAGGCGATACCGGCAAAGGTCGGCTTGGCCGAGTGGCACTCCGTGCAGCGTGCGGCAACGATGGCGTGTACTTTCTCTATCGAGACGCCGTTGTCGGCAAGCGCCGTCTTGGAGGGCGCGGCATCCGCCGACGCGGTGCTGACGGGTGCGGCCGGCGCTTTGGATACGGCAGGTGCTGGCGACGGCGCGGCCAGCCAGCCAATGATGGCCAACAGAACAATGCCGGCGGCGGGGTAGCCGAGCTGGTTCTTGCCCATGTGGCGCAGTACGAAGTACTGGCGGATCACGGCGCCGGCGAAGATGAACAGCGCCATGATGATCCAGGCGTATTTGCTGGTGTAGGTGAACGAATAATGGTTGCTGAGCATCAGGAAGACGACGGGCAGCGTGAAGTAGGTGTTGTGCACCGAACGCTGTTTTCCGCGCTTGCCATCAAGCGGGTCGGGCGCCTGGCCGGCTTTCAGGGCTTTAACCATGCGACGCTGGCCGGGGATGATCCAGAAAAGCACGTTGGCGGACATACAGGTGGCCATGAGCGCGCCCGTGATCAGGAACGCCGCGCGCCCGGGGAAAACCTGCACCGTCAGCCACGCAACAATCACCATCATGACGCCGACGGCGACGCTGAGCAGCCCATCGCGTTCCATATTGGGGCTGATGCGCTGGCACAGTTGCGAATAGATGATGTAGCCAAGCACCAGAAAGGCCACCGCCAGGACACTGGCCTGTACGCCGCTCATAGCGGCCGCCCAAGCCCAGGGGCTGTTGGGATTGACCAGGTAAAACGCCGGCTTCATCAGATACATGATGGAGAACAGCGCAAAGCCCGACAGCCACGTGGTGTAGGACTTCCAGAACGACCAATGCAGGTCGTCGGGCAGCTCGGGCGGATTGGTGAGGTATTTTTGATTATGGTAGAAACCGCCGCCGTGCACGGCCCACATTTCGCCGAACACGCCCAGTTTCTTGCCGTGCGCGCCGCGCGGCGGATGCAGGCTGTTGTCGAGCATCACGAAATAGATGGATTCGCCGATCCAGGCAATCGCGGCAATCACGTGCAGCCAGCGCAGCAGCAGGTTGCCGTATTCAATCAGATACGCTTCCATGAAGTTTCCTGTATGTCTGGGCGGCGTCTGCGGCAATGCAGACGCCTGGGCCTGGGTCTGGAGCGCCGCCGGCTAGGGGCGCCAGAGGATCGCCATACGCTCGAGTAACCCGGCCCTGGGTATACGCCCCAGGATGCGGCCGCCTGCGCGGCCGATGAAAACGTTAAGGCTTCAACTGCCTCGGTAAGTTGACCACGTCCAGGGCGTGGTGACCAGCGGCACATGATAGTTTTCCGCTGGATTGGCAATGCCGAAGCGCAGCACGACCTGGTCGACAAAGCGTGGCTCGGGCACCTTGACGCCCTTGCCCGCGAAGTAGTCGCCGATGTGGAAGACAAGTTCGTACGTGCCGCGCTGCACCGCATCGCCCTGCAGCAGGGGTTGGTCGCAGCGGCCATCGCTGTTTGTGACGACATCGGCAAGTTGGGTGCGCTGCTCGCCTTCAAGACGGTAAAGCTGCACGTGTACGCCCTGTGCGGGCTTGCCATGCATGGTGTCGAGAACGTGGGTGGATAGCTTACCCATGCTGTCTCCAATAATTGTTAACAATTTATGTTGACGATTCTGAACGGATCACCAATAATTGTCAACAATTCTCTTCATTAATTTCCGCCATGCTGCATCTTTCTTCGCAACGTGATGTAAACGGCAGCCTCGAGGCGCCCAAGGCATCATCATTACGGGCCGCCATGGAAACCGGCGAGCGCACCGACGCCCACCGCGTCTATGACGATATCTTCGATGCCGTGATGGATCGCCGCCTGTTGCCCGGCGCCAAACTGACCGAGGCCGCGCTGTGTCAGATTTTCTCGTGCTCGCGCAATACCGTGCGCACAGCGCTGGCGGCGCTGGCCCACGACAAGATCGTGAACATCGAGCCCAACCGCGGCGCCTTTGTGTCACAACCGGGTGCGAAGGAAACCCGCGATTTGTTCGACATGCGCCGCCGCATGGAATGCATGATCATCGACATGCTGCTCGATTTGCCGGATCTGCCCGAACGCCTCGCGCCACTGTACGAAATGGTCGCGCGCGAGCGCCAGGCTTTTGAATCCGGCGACCGCATCAGTTGGATACGCCTGTCAAACGCGTTTCACGTCGAGTTGGCCAACCTGCTGGGCAACGATGTGTTGACCGAAACCATGCACAGCCTGTGCGCGCGCACCACGCTCATTATCGCGCTGCACGACACGCCCGGCGACACGGCCTGCTCGTATTTCGAGCACGAGATCATCCTCGACCATCTATCGCACGCCGATGCCCAGGCCGCCCGCGAAGCCATGCACCACCACCTCGCCGATTGCGAGGAGCGCATGGACCCTATACCCGCCAAGCCGACGGACCCTTGGCTCGCACTCAATATCAAGCGCTAATAATCGCAGCGGAGACATGCATGCAGCAACACAATTACCCACGCGACCTGATCGGCTACGGCCGCAATGTGCCATTCGCCGACTGGCCCGGCAAGGCGCGAATTGCGGTTCAGTTTGTGCTGAACTACGAAGAAGGCGGCGAGAACTGTGTACTGCATGGTGATCCCGGTTCGGAGCAGTTTCTTTCCGAAATCATCGGTTGCGACACGTTCCCGGATCGCCACCTGTCTATCGAATCGATTTACGAATATGGCTCGCGTGCCGGTGTCTGGCGCGTCCTTCGCGAGTTCGAGCGTCGCGGCCTGCCCCTCACGATCTTCGGTGTCGGCATGGCGCTTGAGCGCCACCCCGAGGTCGCCCGGGCGTTTGTTGAACTGGGCCACGAAATCGCCTGTCACGGCTACCGCTGGATTCACTATCAGCACACCGACATCGAAACCGAGCGCGCCCATATGCAGCAATGCATTCAGGTTGTCTCCGAGCTGCTGGGCCGCCACCCCGAAGGCTGGTACACCGGCCGCGACAGCCCCAATACCCTGCGTCTGGTGGCCGAAGAAGGCGGCTTTCTGTACGACTCCGACTACTACGGCGACGATCTGCCCTTCTGGAAGAACGTACCGCTGGGTGACGGCACCGAAAAGCCGCAGCTCATCATCCCCTACACGCTGGATACCAACGACATGCGCTTCGCGTCGTTCCAGGGGTTCAACAGCGGGGACCAATTCTTCACTTATCTGAAAGACGCCTTCGATACCCTGTACGCCGAAGGCGACGAAGCCCCCAAGATGATGTCAGTGGGCCTGCACTGCCGGCTGATCGGGCGGCCCGGCCGTTTCGCATCGCTCAAGCGGTTTCTGGATTATGTCCAGGGCCACGACCGCGTATGGATCCCGCGCCGCGCCGACATTGCGCGCCACTGGATCGCCACGCATCCCTACCAGGCCTCCGCCGGCGCTTGATCGCCGGCTGGGGCCGGCTGCCCACCGCCGGCCCGCCAAGGCTTGCCGGCCGTTACACCCGTTGTTTGCACCGCCAACCCCGGCGGGGCGTTTCGCCCTGCCTGTTCTGAACAAAACCTTTTTACCTGGAGCAAGTAGAAATGGCCAAGCCCAATCTCCCAGTTGGAACCGTGATCGACGCGGATCCCGTCGACTTGCCGGCGTTTGCCACCCGCTATGCCAACCTGGCCAGCGCGGACTTCGGCGCAAAAGTGCTGTCGTGCACCGATGAATTCTTCGCCGGCGCAGACCGTATGCTGCAGGCCTCCGAGCCTGTCTTCATCGTCGGCAAGTTCGATGATCACGGCAAATGGATGGACGGCTGGGAAACCAAGCGCCGGCGCAATGGCGGCAACGACACCGCCATCATCAAGCTCGGCCTGCCGGGCGTGATCAAGGGGCTGGACATCAACACCAGCCACTTCACCGGCAACTTCCCACCGGCCGCCTCAATCCAGGCATGCAACATCGTCGGCGATCCCGACGACGCCACGCAATGGACGGAGATCGTGGCCCCGCGCTCGCTGTCTGGGAACGCTCACCATTTTGTCGAGATCGATAACGATCGCGTCTGGTCGCACCTGCGTCTGAATATTTACCCCGACGGCGGTGTAGCGCGCCTGCGCGTCTACGGCCAGCCCGCCTGCAATTGGGATACCCGCGACGCCACGGCCCTTCATGAAGTATCGGCGCTGGAGAATGGTGGACGCATCGTGGCCTACAACGACGCGCACTTCGGTGTTCCTTTCCGCCTGATCATGCCGGGCCGCGGCGTGAACATGGGCGACGGCTGGGAAACCCGCCGCCGCCGCGAACCGGGCTACGACTGGTGCCTGATCGAGCTCGGCCATGCCGCAATCGTGGAGAAGATCGAGATCGACACCGCCCACTTCAAGGGCAACTACCCCGACCGCGTTTCCGTGCAGGCGGCACGCGTGGGCGAGTCCACAGACCAGTCTCTGGTCACTCAGGCCATGTTCTGGCCCGAGCTGCTGGGCGAACAGAAGACCGAGATGGACAAGCAGCACTTCTATGACGGCACGCAGATCAAAGATTTGGGCCCCATCACGCACGTGCGCGTCAACATGTTCCCGGATGGCGGCATCAGCCGCGTGCGCATCTGGGGCCGGCTGGCAAAATAAGCCATGGTCAATCCGCTTTCAACCGTGAGCCTGCGCGGCGACGCGCTGGCGAGCGGGGGCGACACAAGCAGCGCCCCCTCCATTGCCGCGCTGGCCACCTGGATCGACGCGCATTTCGACGAACAAGTGACACTGCTGCAATCGCTGGTGCGTATCCCCACCGATACGCCACCCGGCGACAACGCGCCGCACGCCCAGGCCGTGGCCGCCCTGCTGGAAAGCTGGGGCTGGGAGGTGGAACACCACCCGGTATCCGAACAGCAGGTTCGGGATTACGGCATGCGCAGCATCACCAACCTGATTGTCCGGCGGCGCTATAGCAAGGATGGCCCTACCATTGCGCTTAATGCACACGGCGACGTAGTGCCGCCCGGCGACGGCTGGAGCAAACCGCCTTATGAGGGCGTGGTCGAGAACGGCCGGCTGTACGGCCGCGCCGCCGCCGTCTCCAAAAGCGACTTCAGCACCTACCTGTACGCTGTGCGCGCGCTTGAGGCCTGGGCGCAGGGCAGCGATACGCCACGCCTGCGCGGCGGCATCGAGCTGCACTTTACGTACGATGAAGAGTTTGGCGGCCTGCTGGGCCCCGGCTACCTGCTGGAACAAGGGCTCACTAAGCCTGACTATGCGCTGTGTGCGGCATTCAGCTATCAGGTTGTCACCGCGCACAACGGCTGCCTGCAGTTCGAAGTGACGGTCAACGGCAAAGCCACGCACGGCTCCATGCCCAAGACCGGCCACGACGCCCTGCAAGCCGCCACGCGCATCCTGCAGGCGTACTATGCCTATGCGGAGAGGCTGGACACAATCCGATCGTCCATCCCGGGCATCCTCAGCCCAACCGCTATCGTGGGCCGCATCGATGGCGGCACCAACACCAATGTCGTGCCTGGCAAGGTCGTACTCAAGCTGGACAGGCGCATGATTCCCGAAGAGGACCCGGCGCAGGTGGAAACAGATGTGCGCGTCCTGATCGATCAGGCCGTGGCTGGCTTGCCAGGCATCTCAGTGGACGTGCGCCGCATTCTGCTGGCGCGCGCATTGCGCCCCCTGCCCGGCCACGAACAAATGGTCACCAGCCTGCAACGCCATGCCAGCGCCGTCTTCGGAGAGGATATCCCCGCGGTGGGCACGCCGCTGTATGCCGACGCGCGTCTCTATGGCGAGCATGGCATCCCGGTGGTGATGTACGGAGCGGGCCCGCGCACGTTGATGGAATCGCGCGCCAAGCAGGCGGACGAAAACGTGGCGCTGGCCGACCTGCGCGGTGCCACCAAGGTAGTGGCCGGCATGCTGGCCGATCTCCTGACGGCGCCATCCTCATCCGCCGCATCGTAGGCCGACTGCCGCTGGCTATCGAAGGTGGCGCATACGGCCAGCGGCATGGGCCAATGGGCCCGTGGGCTGAAGCGACACAGGCTGCCGGCGCACGCCGGCAGCCTGTGTGATAACGGCCACGTGATAAAGGGTGCGGTAAAGGCTGCTAGGATTTGGCGAGCTGGCGACCGCAATCGCCCAGCAGGTTGCGCAGCCACTTGTGCGCCGCCGATTGATGATTGCGCTGGTGCCAAAGCTGGTAAAACCGCATGGGCGGAAACGCAATGGGCGGACGCACAATCGCCAGGGGCAGCAACCGGGCATAAAATGCCGCGAAATGCCGCGTGGTGGTGAATATCAGATCAGTACCCGCAATCAGATAAGGCGCGATATTGAACGACTGCACCACCACCCGCTCGTCGCGCTCGATACGCTCGCTTGCCAGCACGCCGTCAATCACGCCACGCTGTGTGATCGAATACGGCAGCGGCACAACATGCGACGCGTTTTCGTAGTCTTGCCGAGTCATCCCCCGTGTGGCCCAGGGGCTGTCGGCAGCCACCAGGCATACGATCTCATCTTCGAGCAATACCGAAAGATGCATGCGGTCGGGGGGCTCAGGCCAGTTGCCGATCACGACATCCAGATCGCCCTCGGCCAACGAATGCTCGAAGTCGAAGTCTGGGCCCAGCGCATGCACGGTAAGCCGGGCGTGCGGCGCCTCACGCCGCACCCTGCCTGACACACTGCTCATGAACACGGGGGCCAAGTAGTCGGGGGAGCCAATGTGAAACTCTTGACGCGTATTGAAGGGCTCAAAAGCATCGGGCTGCGCGACCATGCTGTCGATTTGCTCTAGCGCCGCGCGGGCATGCGGCAGCAGGCTAAGCGCGCGTTCGGTGGGCACCATGCCGCCCTTCTCACGCACCAGCAGTGGATCGCCCAGAATGGCGCGCAAGCGCCGCAGCGCCACGCTGACGGTAGGCTGCGACTGATTGAGTTTGAGCGCCACCCGCGACACACTGCGCTCTGTCACCAGCAAGCAGAAGACCTTGAGCAGGTAAGTATCGAGTAGTTCAGCGCTGCGCCGCACCACCATTATTCGTCTCCCTCTTCGATGCTTTTTATCTCCGACCCCGGAACGGGCCATGATATAGGAATCTAACGCTGCTGCGTCAGTTTTGAGGCTGGCGCGCATCGTCTTGTGTATCGCGGGCGTACAGCAGCCGGCCCGCCACATAGCTTGCGGCCACCGCACGGTCGTCGCCCAGCATGGCAAACGCAAACAACAGCTCCTCCAGGGACGTCGCGGCAGCAGTGCGCCGCGCGAGCAGCGGCGTGGCGCCGGGGTCGAGAACGATGAAATCCGCCTCGGCGCCTGGCTGCAGCGTACCGATCACCCCCTGCAGGCCCAGCGCCGCCGCTGCTCCCTGGGTCGCCATGTGAAACATATGCGTCGCGCTGAGATGATGGCCGCCCAGACGCGCCACCTTGTGCGCCTCGCCCATGGTGCGCAGCATCGAAAACGACGTACCGCCGCCTACGTCAGTTGCCAGCGCCACCTGCATGCCCGCGCGGCGGGCCGCATGCAAGTCAAACAGGCCGCTACCCAGGAACAGATTCGATGTCGGACAGTGCGCCGCCAGCGCGCCCGCGTCGCGCATGCGCGCGCGATCCTCGTCATCGAGCCAGATGCAATGGCCGTACACCGCACGCGGGCGCAGCAAGCCGTATCCCGCATAGATATCGAGGTAGCTGCGGTAGCCGGGGTGCATCGCAGCGGCCCACGCAGTTTCGTCGCGGTTCTCCGCCACGTGGCTCTGAATGAACACGTCGCCATAGCGCTGCGCCAGTTCTCCGCATGCGCCAAGCTGCGCAGCCGTGGACGTGGGTGCAAAACGCGGCGTGAGCGCATACATCTGCCGGCCGATGCCATGCCAGCGCATGATCAGCGCTTCGCTATCGCGCGCCCCCTCATCAGCCGTATCGCGCAACGCGTCGGGGCAGTTGCGATCCATCATCACCTTGCCCGCCACCATGCGCATATTGCGGGCGTGGCTGGCGGCAAAGAACGCATCGACGGATTGTGGATGAACCGTGCAGTACACCAATGCGCTCGTGGTGCCGCAGCGCAGCAACTCATTGAGGAAAAAATCGGCGACTTCGGCGGCGTGGCCGCTATCCTGGAAGCGGCGTTCGGCCGGAAAGGTGTATGTCTCCAGCCAGGACAACAGGCCAGGGGCCGGCGAAGCGATGATGTCTGTCTGAGGATAATGCACGTGGGTATCGATGAAGCCCGGCGTGATCAGCCGATTGCGCCAATCCACCACGGGTGTGGCCTCACCCAGTGTGGGCGCCAATGCACCGTATTCACCCACCTGAGCGACGCGGCCGTCCTCGATCACCAGCAAACCATCTTCCAGCATGATGGACTGGGGTGCCTCGTCGTGCGCCGCACGGTCGGCAAAATAGAGCAGTCGAGCACGATACCCTCGGCGTTCCACGTTCGCACCAGCGTCGTCACGAGCGTTGAAAGGCTTCATTGCGCGCCCGCGTGCACGTGCGCAATCAGTTCGCGCGTCTGCAGGAGCTGCGCGGCAACAGCAATGGCAATCGACTCGGGTGCTTTGTCATGGATACCGGCAACGCCGATGGGGCAGGTCATGCGCGCCAACGCCTCGGGGGCCACACCACGCCGCGCCAGGCGGCGCTCGAACTTCACGCGTTTGGTGCGGGAGCCGATCAGGCCCAGATAGGCGAAATCGCCACGGCGCAGGATATGGCGGCAAAGCTGCTCATCCAGAGCATGGGAATGCGTCATCACAAGGTAAAACGCGCCTGCCGGCGCCTCGTCGACGATGGCCTGCGGTACATCGGTTGGCTCGACGCGCACGTTGGCCGGCACATTGTCTGGAAATTGCGCATCACGCTCGTCAGCCCAACTTACCGTGCACGGCATATACGCCAGCACACGCACCAACGCCTGGCCAACGTGCCCTGCGCCGAACAGCACCACATGCATGGAAACAGGCGCCACCCACTCGCGCAGCGCCGCACGGCCGCCCGCACGCACAAGCATGCCCGCACCACCAGCGACCGGCGCGGGCTGCGCGTCCGGCGGCATGTCGCACACCCGCACATGCCCGGCGCCTGGCCAGGGCCCGCCCTGCGCATGCGGCGATGCGGGCATATCGCCCAGCTCGCGTTCGCGCAAGCATGGGCGGCCGGCAGCCAGCGCCGCCCGCAAAGACATCAGCCAGCCCGTGTCGGCCGGGCCCAGCGTTTCAAACAACAGCGTGACGGCGCCACCACAGCATTGCGCCAGGCTGGGGCCCAACGAAAGCCACTGCGTCGCGCAGGCGCCACCAGGATAATCGTGCAGCAGCGCCCGCGCTTGTTGTATGGCGCGCCATTCCAACTGGCCCCCGCCTACACTGCCCCATTGGGCCTGTGCCGAAACGACCATCCTGGCGCCCACCTCGCGGGGCGCGGAACCTTCCACATCCGCCACAGTAATCAACACCGCGGGCGTGTTCGCACGAGCAAGCGCGCAGGCGGCATCAAGCCAGACACTCATGGCGCCTCCTGCCCACGCAGCGCCGTCACCGCATTGAGAATCGCCTCGGGCGTCGCAGGCGCGTCCAGCACCGGTTCGACCCGATAATTGCCAACGCTGGCAACGGCGTCGCGGATGGCGTTGAACACACTGAAAGACAGCAACAGCGGTGGTTCTCCCACCGCCTTGGAGCGATGGATGGTATCCCGGGCATTGCGATTGCCAAACAGCTTGACGCGGAAGTCCGCCGGACAGTCACTGACGGCGGGTATTTTGTATGTGGACGGCGCATGCGTCATCAGCCGGCCGTCGCCGTTCCAGTACAGTGCCTCGCTTGTGAGCCAACCCATGCCTTGTATGAACGCCCCTTCGATCTGCCCGATGTCGATGGCGGGATTGATGGACTCACCCACATCATGCAGGATGTCAGTGCGCAGGAGTCTGAATTCGCCGGTCAGCGTATCGACCACCACCTCAGACACCGCCGCGCCATAGGCGTAGTAGTAGAACGGCTCGCCGGTCATCGTGTGCTTGTCCCACCGTATGCCCGGCGTGGCATAAAACCCCTCGGACCAGAGCTGCACCTGCACCCAGTAGGCTGCATCCACCACCTCTGCGAACGGCAAGCTTTCGCCGTTGACGTACACGCGGTTATCGGCAAACACGACATCCTCAGCCTGACCTCCCCACTTCGCAGCGGCCACGCCGGCCAGCCGGCGCCGTATGCGCAGGGCAGCGTCCTGCGCCGCCTTTCCATTCAGATCCGAACCTGTGGACGCGGCCGTTGCCGAGGTATTGGCCACTTTACTGGTATCGGCGGCCGTCACGCGAACGTGCGCGATGTCCAGCCCCAGCGCCTGAGCGGTGACCTGCGCCACCTTGGTATTCAAGCCCTGGCCCATTTCGGTGCCGCCATGGTTCACGAGGACGGAGCCGTCGCGGTATACATGCACCAGCGCGCCGGCCTGATTGAATGCCGGCACGTTGAATGAAATGCCGAATTTCACGGGCGTCAGCGCCAGGCCGCGCTTAAGTACCGGGCTGTCGCGGTTGTATGCCTGCACGGCCTCTCGGCGCGCGCGATAGCTGCTGTCCGCCTCAAGCTGGCTGACCAACGGTTCCAGCACATTGTCGAGAACGCGCTGACCATAGGGCGTGATGTCGCGCTCGCCTATTCCGTAGAAGTTGGCGCGGCGCACATCCAGCGGGTCGCGCCCCAGCCGGCGTGCAATCATATCGATGAGCACCTCGGTCACCAACGCGCCCTGCGGCCCGCCGAAGCCGCGAAAAGCGGTATTGGACTGCGTGTTGGTCTTGCCGCACAGCGCCGCAATACCGATGTGCGGCAGAAAATAAGCGTTGTCTACATGGCAAACGGCGCGCGTGGCGACGGCTTCCGACAGATCAGCCGAATACCCCGCCTGCAGCGTCATGTCCACATTCATACCCAGGATGTGGCCCGCGTCGTCAAAACCGATGTCGTATTCGTAATGAAAGCCGTGCCGTTTGCCGGTGATCATCATATCGTCGTCACGATCGGGGCGCAGCTTCACCGGCACGCCCAGGCGCGCCGCGCATACCGCCGCCACGCCCGCGAACAATGCCGATTGTGACTCTTTACCGCCGAAGCCGCCGCCCATGCGGCGGCATTCCACAACGACCTGGTGCGATTGCCACCCCAGCGCCCGGGCCACCAACGCCTGCATTTCGCTGGGGTGCTGCGTCGAACACCACACATGCATGGTCTGACCCTCGCGCGGCACCGCGTAAGCGATCTGCCCTTCCAGATAAAACTGCTCCTGCCCGCCGCACGCGAAGGTACCCGTCAGGCGGTGTGGCGCGCGCGCAATGGCGTCAGCGGCGTCGCCACGCGCAAGCCGCATGGGCGGCACCACCAACGCGGACCGCATCTTGGCCTGCAAAGGCGTCAAGATCGCTTCCAGCGGCTCGTAATCCACGCTTGCCAACCGGGCGGCTCGCCGCGCCGCATCCCGGCTGGCGGCCACCACGACGAACAGCGGCTGGCCGATGTATTGCACGCATGCGTCGGCCAGCAAGGGGTCGTCGTGAACTACCGGACCGCAATTATTCTCTCCCGGAATATCCTGTGCGGTAAGCACGGCCAGCACATCCGGCGCGGTGCGTACGGCACGCAGATCAATGGCGCGGATACGCGCATGGGCCTGGTCTGACAGGCCCAGCGCCGCATGCAGTGTCCCGGCCAGTTCGGGCAGGTCGTCGGTGTACGTCGCCGTGCCGCTGACATGCAGGACAGCGGACTCATGCGGCAGGCTTTTGCCAGCGGCGCCTGTCAACACAGGGGTGTGCATACGCGCATCGGCTTGCGTATTCATACCTGTTCCTCCTGGGCATCGGCACAGGCATAGACATTGACTTGTGCCGGCGACAAAGGCGCCTCGGGCCGTGTTTCCAGATAAAAGCGCCATAAAAGATGCTGCGCCGAGCTAATCCGGTAAGCGCTGCCCGCGCGCATGTCCGACATCGGCGTATAGTCCCGCGCAAGCGCTTGCATGGCCGCCTGCGCCGTGTCATCGTTCCAGGGGCGGCCCACCAGCGCCTGCTCGGCCAGCAGTGCGCGCCGAGGTGTGGCGGCCATGCCACCGAAGGCGATACGAGCCTGCGCTACCTCACCGCCAGCGCCAAGATGGATGGCGAATGCCGCGCAAACCGCCGATATATCCTGGTCGAAGCGCTTGGACAGCTTGTAGCTGCGCAGACGCAGCGCCTGATCGCGAAGCGGGATCTCCAACCCCTGCATGAACTCGCCCACTTCGAATGCGTTTTTTTGATAGTCGAGGTAGAAGTCTTCCAGCGGCAGCGTACGTACGTGGTCGCCGCGGCGCAGCACAATGCGCGTGCCCAACGCAATCAGCACTGGCATGGAATCGCCGATGGGAGAGCCATTGGCCACATTCCCGCCCAGTGTGCCAGCATTGCGAATAGGATAAGAGGCGAAGCGGCGGCGCAGTTCGCGCAGTTCGTCGTACTGTGCAGCCAGCGCGTCAAAGGCGTCGCTCAGCAGCGCGCCGGCCCCTATGTAGAGATGGCCGTCTTCAGTACGGATCTCGCGCAGCGCATCAACCTCGCCGACATAGATAACCTCGGTGAGCGGGCGCAGCTGCTTGGTCACCCACAGCGCAACGTCGGTGCCCCCGGCAAGTATGCGCGCATGGGGATGCGCCAGGCGCAATTTGGCCAGCTCGGCAAGCGTGCGCGGCGCCCGGAACGTATGGCCCTCGTGCGCGTAATCAAGCGCGGCACCACGGCGCAGGCCCGCCAGTATCCCGGCCAGTGCATCGACGTCGAAAGCGGCGCGTGGTTGGCTGAACATGGCCAGCGCGGCATCAATGATGGGCCGATAGCCCGTGCAGCGGCACAGATTACCCGACAGTGCATCCTGGACATGCGCACGCGAAGGCGCCGGCGCATCGGCGGCATGCTCAACATAAAGCGCCCACATCGACATGACAAAACCGGGCGTGCAAAAGCCGCATTGCGAGCCGTGCAGGTCGACCATGGCCTGTTGGACGGGATGCAGCGCACCGCCTGGCCGGCCCAGATCTTCAACCGTAAACACTGCCTTGCCGTCGAGGGTGGGCAGCAATTGGATACAAGCGTTGACGGCACGCATACGCACCGCCCCGTGTGCATCCAGATCGCCAATCACCACGGTGCATGCACCGCAATCACCCTCTGCACAGCCCTCTTTGGTGCCCGTGGCACGCAAGTCTTCACGCAAATATTGCAGCAGCGTACGCGTAGGCGCGACACCCCATACCTCGCGCACCTGCCCCCGGCAATAAAACCGTATCTTTTGAGCTTCCATGGTCTGGTTCGCCTCAATGTGCTTGTGCAGCGGCGCCCCGCATCGGCGCCCGCGCATCAATGCGGTAACTTCAATGCCGATGCAGCGATGCCCATAAGACACATCATGGCGCGCATCCCGAAGGATGGCAATGGGGGTATGCGCAGGCATGCCGCACCGAAAACCAGCAGGCGGGCCAGCGAGAGACCATAGCGCTCGCCTATATGGATTATGCATTTTTGCCCCTCTCGATCCACCTGGATAGCTCTTAAACTAGCCGGGCAAGGCCAAGCTGGCGGGAACATGACTGTCTCGACCACGTCCGGCCGGCAACCCGGCCCCTAGCACGGCCTTTCACATTCAATAAAAATCGAGCCGACTATGACGCAGATCCAGGCACCCGAATTGACACTGTCCGCGCTGTCCGCCATGGGGCAGGATGAATTTACAGAGCGACTTAGCGGCATCTTCGAGCACTCCCCCTGGATTGCCCGCGGCGCGTGGCAAGCGCGCCCATTTACAAGCGTGGAGGCGCTGCATGGCGCAATGCTTGGCGTACTGAACCAGGCTGACGAAGCGGCGCAGCTTGCACTGATCCTCGCTCACCCGGAGCTGGCAGGCAAAGAAGCCGCCAACGGCACACTGACGGATGCCTCCACGAACGAGCAGCGCGGCGCCGGGCTGGATCAATGCAGCGCCGACGAGTTGGCGCGCCTGCGCGGCCTGAACGCCCGTTACCACGAGCGCTTCGGTTTTCCGTTTGTGATCGCCGTCAAAGGGCTGACACGCTACCAGATCATGGACAGCATCGACGCACGGCTGCACAATGATCACGATACGGAACGCGCGACATGCTTGGCCGAGATCGCCAAGATTGCGCGCTTCCGTCTGGATGCCCTATTTGCCTGAGGAGATGATTGTGAGTGTGTCTGTAACCCTGAAGGCGCTGGCCGCCGCCCCCTTGACGCGCGAAGCCTTTGCCCCATTCGGCGATGTGATCGAGGTGTCTGACGCCGTCCGGCATTTCACCATCAATGACGGCAATACAGAACGCTATCACGACCTGGCCAATATCGATCCGGGTGCCGACGGCAAAGCAATTGTTTCCATTTTTCGGGGTTTGCCGCGCGCCCTGCCCTTTACCGTCACCATGATGGAGCGGCACCCTCGCGCCAGCCAAGCTTTCATCCCGCTCTCAGGCCGCCCCTATCTGGTCATCGTCGCCCCCGCCGGCGACGCCCCAGGTCCCGACGACCTACGGTTGTTCACCTGTGAACCCGGCCAGGGCGTCAACTACGCCGCCGGCGTATGGCACCACCCCCTGCTGGCGCTCGACGCCGTCAGCGACTTCCTCGTCATCGACCGCAGCGGCCCCGGCGACAACTGCGACGTCATCGACCTCGCCCAACCCTGCCAGATCGCCAGCCCGTGCTGATCGCATCAGCGCTTGAACGCGCGCAGTGTCGATTCTTGAACAGCGAGGCACACTAGCGACGCTCCTGTGTAACGATCAGCCGGAAGTAAGCATCCCAATGCTCCAGATAGGCTGCCGACTCGGCATGGCCCATATGCGCTGCCTTGATTGCATACGCTTTCGCCAGTGCCAGGTTTTTTTGACGTGGCCGCCGTTAGAGCCACCCATGTATATCGCTGCGAGCATTGAATACCCCCCTGACCTGTCCGGAAATTTCCTGCCCGTAAGAACTAGAGATCTCTCACTGAGCCGCTGATTTTCCTTCTCCACGCACAGCGAGCGTGACGGCTCAAGAATGGCCTCCAGCTCCCAAAACTGACCCACCAAAAACAAGAAACAGAAACCGCCGCTGCGTAAGTGCCAACGTCGGTTGGAATCTGAATCAGTAGGAGGTGCGGACGAAAGAACTACAGCAACGGAATTTATGATTGGAAAGAACAAAGACTGAAAGCAGGCACCCACTCAAGCCGGCACAGCAGCTCCTTCAACCGGCGCCTCGACGCGCTGCGATGTCGTATCAACCTTCGCGATGTGCAGCAGATTCGTGCTGCCGCTGCGTCCGAACGGCAGGCCCGCAATAATCAGCACCTGGTCGCCCTCTGCCGCCAGCCTGCGCGCCACGGCCTGCCCGACCGCTTGGTCGATCATCTGCGAAACATCCTCGAGCTGCGCACCGAACGCCGCCGGGTGCACACCCCAGGCCAGCGCCAGTTGCCGGGCTGTCGTCACATCCGGCGTCAGGGCGAGAATGGGCGTCGTCGGACGCTCGCGGCTGGCCCGCAGCGCACTGAAGCCCGACGCCGTGTACGCCACCGTCACCGCCGGGTCCAGCAAGCCCGCCACGCGGCGCAGCGCGCAGCAAATCGCATCTGGCCGCGTTGCCTGCGCCTCGCTATGCGTGGCGTCCAGGCCGGCACGCCAGGCCGGATCCTGCTCGACCTCGCGGATAATCCCCGCCATGATCGTCACCGCTTCCACCGGATACTGGCCCGAAGCGGATTCCGCCGACAGCATCACCGCATCCGCACCGCTGTAGACCGCGTTCGCAACATCAGACGCCTCGGCGCGCGTCGGCACCGGCGAGGTAATCATCGATTCCAGCATCTGCGTCGCCACGACGACCGGCCGCCCGGCCGCACGGGATGCGCGCACGATACGCTGCTGCAGCACCGGCACCTTCTGGGGTGGCACCTCTACACCGAGATCGCCACGCGCCACCATAATGCCGTCCGCACGGGCAATGATCTCGTCCAGGTGTTCAATGGCGGCAGGTTTTTCGAGCTTCGCCATAATCTTCACGTTC
This sequence comes from Pusillimonas sp. TS35, assembly GCF_009857885.1. GTDB lineage: Bacteria > Pseudomonadota > Gammaproteobacteria > Burkholderiales > Burkholderiaceae_B > Allopusillimonas > Allopusillimonas lactea. The sequence goes on from NZ_WWER01000002.1 coordinate 241,919, forward strand.
GCCCGCCCGCCAATGACCGCACGCGCTTCATCAATATCATCAGGGCGCTGCACGAACGACAGCGCAACCCAGTCCACGCCCAGCGCCAGCCCAAACTCCAGGTCGGCAAGGTCTTTGGGCGTCAGCGGCGAGATGGGCAACACCACACCGGGCACGTTCACGCCCTTGCGGTCCGACAGAGGCCCACCCACCATCACCGTCGTATCGGCGAAGTCCGGGCCGAAGGTGTCAACGCGCAGGCGCAGCTTGCCATCGTCCAGCAACAGGTCGGCGCCCGGCTCCAGCGACGCGAAAATCTCGGGATGCGGAAGGTTGGCGCGTTGCGCATTGCCCAGCGCAGGGTCCAGGTCCAGCCTGAAGCGCTGGCCTGGCGCCAGCATCACCTTGCCGCCTTCGATGGCGCCCACGCGCAGCTTGGGCCCTTGCAGGTCCTGCACAATGCCGATGGGCTGCCCGCGCTCTGCCTCCAGTTCGCGGATGATGCGAAAACGAGCCGCGTGGTCTTCATGCGTGCCGTGGCTGAAATTGAGACGAAAGACATTGGCGCCCGCGTCAAGCAAGGCGGCGATGCGTTCGCGGCTGGAAGTGGCGGGGCCGAGCGTGGCCAAAATACGTGCGCGGCGCTGGTTGCTGGACATGAGATGTCTCCTGCTTTGAGGGGTGGCCCGCGAAAGGCCGTTGGTGTGATGCGTGGTCATTGGCCCGCGAGGGCCGTTGGTGGCACACACCGCTTTACTATTCTTGTTGCTGCCAGTCAAAAAATCAGAGTACCAGGATGGCACGGAAATCATTCACGTTGGTCAGCGTAGGGCCGGTAATGATTGAATCGCCCAGCGCTTCGAAGAACCCGTGGCCATCGTTGTCGTCCAGGCTGTCGCGCGGGCGAATGCCCATCTCAAACGCCCGCGTCAGCGTGTCGGCGTCGATGAAGGCGCCCGCGCGCGGTTCCTGGCCGTCAACGCCATCGGTATCGCCGGCCAGCGCATGGATGTCCGGTGCGCCGTTCAGCGCAACAGCCAGCGACAAAAGAAATTCGACATTGCGACCGCCGCGGCCCTGCCCGCGCAGCGTCACCGTCGTCTCGCCGCCCGACAGCAGCACGCACGGCGGCCGCACGGGCTGGTGATGCTCGCGCGTCTGCAGCGCAATGCCGGCCATCACTTTGCCGACCTCGCGCGCCTCGCCTTCGATACGATCGCCCAGGATGACGCAGCTTACACCCGCTGCTTCGGCCACCTTGCCGGCGGCTGCCAACGCTTTCTGGGGTGTTGCCACCAAGTGGGTCTCCACGCGCGCCAGCCGCGGATCGCCCGGTTTCACTGTTTCACCCGCGCCAGACTCAAGCAGGCGCCGTGCGGCCGGCGGCAGTGCAATGCCGTAGCGGCGCACGATATCGCGTGCATCGGTGCAGGTGCTCGCATCCGGCACCGTCGGGCCTGATGCAATATCGGCCGGCTGGTCGCCGGGCACATCGGAGATAAGCAGGTTGACGACCCGAGCGGGATGGCAGGCCGCCGCCAGCCGCCCGCCCTTGATGCCGGACAAATGCCGCCGTACGCAGTTCATCTCGGAAATATTGGCGCCCGACTTGAGCAGGGCGCGGTTGATCGCCTGCTTGTCGTCCAACGTAAGCCCCTCGCCAGGCACGGCGAGCAATGAGGAGCCACCGCCCGAGACGAGGCAGATGACCAGGTCATCATCGGACAGCCCCTGCACCATTTCCATCATGCGCAGCGCGGCAGCCCGGCCTGCCTCATCGGGCACCGGATGGGCTGCTTCGACGATCTCGATCCTGCTGCATTGCGCCCCATGGCCGTAGCGTGTGACGATCAGCCCGCTCAAAGGGCCCGGCCAATGTACCTCGAGGGCACGCGCCATTTCAGCGGATGCCTTGCCCGCACCGATCACCAGCGTGCGGCCCTTGGGCGGCCTGGGCAGAAACGGCGGCACACAATGCGCCGGCTGAGCCGCCTCGATGGCGGCTTGAAACATCTGGGACAGCAGCTCGCGGGGCGATGCGGTCATGACGGCATGATCCGTGAATTACTGGCCGATCTCATGGTTGGCCGCCTTCTCCAGCGCGCGCACCATCGCCGAGTGATCCCATGCCGCACCGTCATGCGCCGTGCAGGAATTGAACAACTCTTGCGACACTGCGGTGCTGGGCAGGGATACGCCAAGCTGCCGGGCGGTGCTAAGCGCCAGATTCAAGTCTTTCTGGTGCAGCGCAATGCGGAAGCCCGGTTCGAACGTGCGCTTGATCATGCGCTCGCCATGCACTTCCAGGACGCGGGAGTTGGCAAACCCACCCATCAGCGCCTGGCGCACCTTGCCCGCATCGGCGCCAGCCTTAGAGGCCAGCAGCAACGCCTCGCCCACGGCAGCGATATTAAGCGCCACAATGATTTGATTGGCAACCTTGGTGATCTGGCCGTCGCCGTTGCCGCCTACCAGCGTAATGTTCTTGCCCATCAGCTCGAACAAGGGCTTGACCTTGTCGAATGCCGCCTGTGGACCGCCCACCATAATGGTAAGTGTTGCGGCCTTCGCGCCTACTTCACCGCCCGATACTGGCGCGTCGAGATAGTCGCAGCCCAGCTCGTTGATGCGCCGGGCAAAGTCTTTGGTGGCAACGGGGGAAATCGAACTCATGTCAACGACGATGCTGCCTTTGCGCAGCCCATGGGCTACACCGTTCTCGGCAAACAGCACCTGTTCGACGTCAGGGGTATCAGGCACCATGACGATAACGACATCCGCCTTGGAGGCGGCTTCAGCAGCCGTCTTGCATGGCGTGGCGCCAGCATCGACCAGCGCCTGCGGCGTCTTGCTGCGCGTGTGGGTAAACAGCGTGTGGCCGCCTTGGATCAGGTTTTCAGCCATGGGCGTGCCCATAATACCCAGCCCGATGAATGCGATAGTAGTCATAGTGATACGCCTCGATATTTCCAGATTTCTGACAATGCGTTCTTGCGGTGCACATTGCAGTGCTGTCCCGCGGACGTTACAGCCGCGCCGTGTGTTTACAGCGCGTATTCTTTCGACGACAAGGCATCGATCCAGCCCAGCCCTGCCACGGTGCCTGCCGCGGGCTTGTACTCGCAGCCTACCCAGCCCGCGTAGCCCAGCTTGTCGAGCTGCGCAAGCAGCCACGCATAATTGATTTCACCCGTGCCCGGTTCGTTGCGGCCCGGGTTGTCGGCCAACTGTATGTGGCCGATTCGGGGCAGGTATCGAGCGATCGTCGCCGCCAGCTCGCCTTCCATGCGCTGCGCGTGATAGATGTCGTACTGCACCCATAGATTGTCGGTGCCGACTTCATCGATCAAGGCAATGGCCTGATCGGTGCGATTCAGATAAAAGCCCGGTATATCGAATGTGTTGATGGGCTCGATCAGCAGGCGGATGCCCGCCGCCTTGAGCTTATCCGCGGCAAAACGCAGGTTGTCGACAATGGTCGCGCGCACCTTGTCGGCGTCCACCCCTTCCGGGGCCTTGCCGATCAGGCAGTTCACCTGCGGGCAGCCCAGCGCAGTAGCGTACTCGATGGCGCGCCCCACACCTGCCTGGAACTCGCCAACGCGGTCTGGCAGGCACGCAATGCCACGCTCGCCGCCATCCCAGTCGCCGGCGGGCAGGTTGTGCAGCACCTGCCGCAGGCCGTTTTCGCTCAGTTTCTCGGCCAGCACGTTTTTATCGTAGGCGTAGGGAAACAGGTATTCCACGCCGGTGAAGCCGTTTTCAGCGGCGGCCTTGAAACGCTCCAGAAACCCCAGTTCGCCGAAAAGCATCGTGAGATTGGCGGCAAATTTTGGCATGTCTGTACTCCTTGTCTCGTAATCAGTCCAGCAGAGCCAGGGCGGTCGGGGCATCGGCACCCTGTTCCGCCATGGGCTCGAATTCGTTGATGTTATCGATTTCCGCACCCATTGCAATGTTGGTGACGCGCTCGAGAATCAGCTCAACCACCACGGGCACCTGATGCTCCTTCATCAGCTTTCGAGCCTGCTCGAAAGCCGGCTGAATATCCTCCGGACGCTCGACGCGCAGCGCCTTGCAACCCAGCCCCTCAGCCACGGCGACGTGATCCACGCCATAGCCTTTGGTACCCGGATTGTTGATATTGTCGAACGCAAGCTGCACGCAATAATCCATGTCGAAGCCGCGCTGCGCTTGGCGGATCAGGCCGAGGTAGGCGTTATTGACCAGCACATGAATGTAAGGCAGCTTGAACTGCGCACCCACCGCCAGCTCTTCGATCATGAACTGGAAGTCGTAGTCGCCCGAGATCGCCACGATCTCGTCGTCGGGGCAGGCGGCGCGCACACCCAGCGCGGCGGGTATCGTCCATCCCAGCGGGCCGGCCTGGCCGCAGTTTATCCAGTTGCGCGGGCCGTACACGTGCAGGAACTGTGCCGCCGCGATCTGCGACAAGCCTATCGTGGTGACATAGCGTGTGTTGCGGCCAAACGCTCGGTTCATCTCCTGGTAGACGCGCTGCGGCTTGAGCGGGGCCTCATCGAAATTCGTCTTGCGCTGCATGGACTGCTCGCTTTTGCGCGCCAGGCACTTTGCCGCCCATTCGCCGCGATCGCGCAGCAGGCCCGCCTTCTTCAAATCCTGCGCGGCCTCGATCATCAGATCCAGCGCCACTCCCGCATCGGACACAATGCCGTAGTCGGGGCCAAAGACTTTGCCGATCTGCGTCGGCTCGACGTCGATGTGCACGAACGTGCGCCCCTTGGTGTACACGCTGGTTGAGCCGGTGTGCCGATTGGCCCAGCGGTTGCCGATGCCCATGACGAAATCCGACTCCAGCAGCGTCGCGTTGCCGTAGCGGTGCGAGGTCTGCAGGCCCACCATGCCGGCCATCAGCGGGTGATCGTCGGGAATCACGCCCCAGCCCATCAGCGTAGGGATCACCGGCACACCCAGCAACTCGGCAAAGGTTTGGAGCTTGCCGGCCGCATCCGCGCTGAATACGCCGCCACCCGACACAATCACCGGACGCTCGGCGTCGTTCAGCATGCGCACGGCGTGGGCTGCCTGGGCCTGGGTGGCCGCAGGCTTATATACCGCGAGCGGCGCATAGGTGTCGGGATCGAACTCGATCTCGGCCAGTTGCACATCCACAGGAAGGTCGATAAGCACGGGGCCGGGACGACCCGAGCGCATGATATGGAACGCTTGCTGGAAGACCCGAGGCACCTGCGCGGGCTCGCGCACCGTCACCGCCCATTTGGTCACGGGCTTGGCAATCGACTCGATATCGACAGCCTGGAAGCTCTCTTTGTACAGCTGATCGCGCGGCGCTTGGCCGGTGATGCACAGAATGGGAATCGAATCACCCAGCGCAGAGTACAACCCGGTGATCATGTCCGTACCGGCGGGGCCCGATGTGCCGATGCATACGCCGATATTGCCGGGGCGCGCACGGGTGTAGCCTTCGGCCATGTGCGAAGCGCCTTCGACGTGGCGCGCCAGAAAGTGCTCGAAACCACCGTGCTTGCGCAATGCGGAGTACAGCGGGTTGATGGCGGCGCCCGGTACACCGAACAGCGTCGTGATGCCTTCCTTGCGCAGAACGGCGGCGGCTGCGTCTACTGCTCTCATGCGGGCCATGGTTGCTCCTTTCTTTCGTGAATGCTTAATTGCTTCAGTGCCTGGGTGCGTTATTGCCTTGTTGCAGCATGCCGTGAAAGCCTTGCTGCTCGACGGCCGTAACGCCTGCCTGCCTAACGCTTTGACACTGTTTACGTGGTCGTTGGGATGAGAATAGGTAACTTGCCGTCACTTTGGAATTGCACCAAGACGCGTTTTTGCCGATACTTTTAGTATGTAGTGAGCGCACGCCTGTCTAGCGCCTGTCTATGTAGGCGGCAAGGTCGCCGTATATGAAAACCGATATGTGAGGTATGCAATGGATCGATACACTGCGATCCGCAGCTTTGTACTCGTCGCAGAAAAAGGCAGTTTCGCCGCCGCCGCCCTGATCGAGGGCGTAACACCTGTTGTCATGGGCCGCCGCATCACCGCATTGGAGCGGCGCTTGGGTGTGCAGCTGCTGCACCGCTCCACGCGCGGGCTCACACTCACGGATCTGGGCGAACGCTTCCTCGAAAACTGCCAGCAGCTTCTGCATGACTTCGAGGCTGCCGAAGACAGCATCCGGTCAGGCAGCGGCGCGGTACGCGGCCACCTGGTGGTATCCGGGCCGGCGGCCTTCGGCCGACGCCACATTGCGCCCCATGCGCCCGCCTTCCGGGCCCGCTACCCAGAACTACGCCTCTCGTTCAACTTCACCGACAGCGTGGTGGATCTGGTACGTGAAGGCTACGACCTGGGCATACGCATCGGCGAAGTGCGCGACCCCAACTATGTCGCCTTGCGCCTCTACTCCAACCAGCGCGTGGTGTGCGGCACCCCGGCATACTTCGCTCGCCATGGCGTGCCCCAGCGCCCCGAAGACCTTGTTCAGCACAACTGCCTGGCATTCAATCTGCAGGGCGGCCAGCAGCGGGGCTGGATTTTCGTCCGCGACGGCAAGCCGTTCGCGGTTCGGGTGGACGGCGACCTTGCCTGCAACGACGGCGAGCTGCTGTATGACTGGGTCAAGCAGGGCCTGGGCATCGGCTGGCGCTCCACCTGGGAAATCCAGGCCGAACTCAAACAGGGTGCGCTCATGACGGTGCTGGACGACTTCGCCCTGCCCGAATACGACATCCAGGCTGTGTATCCGCAGCAACGCTATCTACCCGCCAAGGTGAAGCATTTTGTCAATTACCTGCGCGGCATCTACAACCAGCCCGGCTACTGGGAGGGCGCTGTGTGAAACGCCGCGCGGCGGTTTTCTCAGCCAAGCCACAACCAATGATGCACTGCAATATCACAGGCTTCGTAAAGTGAAACGTATAGTCTCAATTATTATGTCTTATAGTAGACTGACTTCAGTCTTATAGTAGACTTGACGATACGCACATTGTGCACATCTATTCACTTCCAAGAATAAAAAACCCGGAAGAATTCAATCTAAAGCGAGGACATCACATGAACGAGCGAACAGCCTGCAAACGCCTGCGGGTGGCGACCGAACTGCATCAATTTGTCGAGCGCGAGGCGCTACCCGGCACAGGCGTCGCCGCCGACGCGTTCTGGGCCGGCTTCGACGCGCTGGTTCATGACTTGGCGCCACGCAACCGCGAACTGCTCGCCGAACGCGACCGCCTGCAGAAAGAGCTGGATAACTGGTACCGCCAGAACCCCGGCCCCATCGCCGACGCTGGCGCGTACCGCGAGTTTCTGACCAAGATCGGCTACCTCAAGCCGGTGCCTGCGCAGGTTGCCGTCAAAACCGACCGCGTTGACACGGAGATCAGCCAGCAGGCGGGCCCGCAGCTTGTTGTGCCGATCACCAACGCCCGCTATGCGCTGAATGCGGCCAATGCCCGCTGGGGCAGTTTGTACGATGCTCTTTACGGCACTGACGCCATCTCCGAAGAAGGCGGCGCCACCCGCGCGGGCGGCTATAACCCCGTCCGCGGCGAGAAGGTCATCGCTTTCGCGCGCAAGTTCATGGACGACAGCATCCCGCTGGCCAAGGGCTCGCATGCCGACGCCACCGCCTATGCCGTTTCCGGCAACGCGCTGCAGGTTACGCTCGCTGACGGCAGCACCACCGGCCTGGCCAAGCCAACGCTGTTCGTGGGCCACCGCGGCGACGCCTCCACCCCCGAGGCACTGGTGTTCCTGCACAATGGCCTGCACTTCGAAGTACTGATCGACAAGTCGCACCCCATCGGCGCGCAAGACAAGGCCGGCATCAAAGACATCGTCCTCGAGTCGGCCGTCACCACCATCATGGACTGCGAAGATTCCATCGCGGCGGTGGATGCCGAAGACAAAGTACTGGCCTACCGCAATTGGCTGGGCTTGATGCAGGGCACGCTGACCGAAGAAGTCGCCAAGGGCGGCAAAGCGTTCACGCGCAAGCTTAACGCCGACCGCGAATACACTGGCACCGATGGCAAAACGCACCGTCTGCATGGCCGCTCGCTGATGTTCATCCGCAATGTCGGCCATTTGATGACGAATCCCGCCATACTCGATGAGCACGGCAACGAAGTGCCCGAAGGCATCCTGGACGCCGTCATTACCTCGCTTATTGCCATGCACGACCTGCAGCGCAAAGGCAACTCGCGCGCCGGCTCTATCTACATCGTCAAGCCCAAGATGCACGGCCCCGACGAAGTGGCCTTCGCCAATGAGCTGTTCGCGCGCACGGAGCAACTGCTCGGCCTGCCCGCCAACACGATCAAGATCGGCATTATGGACGAGGAGCGCCGCACCAGCGTCAACCTCAAGGCATGTATTGCCGCCGCACGCGAGCGCGTGGCCTTCATCAACACCGGCTTCCTGGACCGCACCGGCGACGAAATGCACACGTCGATGGAAGCGGGCCCAATGGTGCGCAAGGGCGACATGAAGCGCAGCGTCTGGATCGACGCCTACGAGCGCAGCAACGTGCAGACTGGCCTGGAATGCGGCCTGCGCGGCCAAGCCCAGATCGGCAAGGGCATGTGGGCCATGCCCGACCTGATGGCCGACATGCTGGCCCAGAAGATCGGCCACCTGAAAGCTGGCGGCAACACCGCGTGGGTGCCTTCGCCCACCGCTGCAACGCTGCACGCGTTGCACTACCACCAAGTGGATGTGCAGGAAATCCAGCGCGGCATGGAAGGCAAACACGAAGACCTGCTCGACAAGATCCTCACCGTGCCCGTTGCGGCTGCCCCCAACTGGAGCGATGCCGAAAAGCAGGAAGAGCTCGACAACAACGCGCAAGGCATCCTGGGCTATGTGGTTCGCTGGATCGACCAGGGCATCGGCTGCTCCAAAGTGCCCGACATCCACGACGTCGGCCTCATGGAAGACCGCGCCACGCTGCGCATCTCCAGCCAGCACATGGCCAACTGGCTGCGCCACGGCATCGTCACCCGCGAACAGGTGCAGTCCACCATGGAACGCATGGCCGCCGTGGTCGACAAGCAAAACGCCGGCGACCCGAACTACCGTCCCATGACCGGCAATTTCAACAAATCCGCCGCCTTCCAGGCCGCCTGCGACCTCGTCTTCAAAGGCCTGGAACAGCCCAGCGGCTACACCGAGCCACTGCTGCACGCCTGGCGCCAGAAGGTGAAGGCCGGCGCCTGACCGGCCGCCACCTAGCCGGCAAATAACCGCTCCGCCGCATTAAGCGGCGGGGCGCTTATCATGCAATTCGAAACCTGGCTTGTTTTTCTCGTCACCTCGATTGGCCTGTCGCTGTCGCCAGGGCCTAACGGCTTGCTTGCGCTTACGCACGGCGCCATGCACGGGCGACGCAAGACGCTGTTCACGATCTTCGGCGGGGCGCTGGGCTTTGTGGCCGTCATCGGCCTTTGCATGTTCGGGATCGGCGCGCTGATCAAGGCATCCGTGCTGTGGCTGACGGCGCTCAAATGGGCAGGCGGGCTTTACCTGGTGTGGCTGGGCATACAAGTGTGGCGCTCGCCGGCCATCGATGTATCGGCCGTCGCGCGGCCTGATACCGCCAGCGGCTGGTCATTGTTTCGCCAGGGCGTGCTGTCGGCGGCAACCAATCCTAAAGCACTGCTTTTCTTCAGCGCTTTTCTTCCGCAATTCATTGACCCCAACCGCAGCCTGCTGCAGCAGTTCGCGGTGGTGGCGGCAACATTCGCCGCAACAGAAATCGCCACCGAGTACGCGCTGGCCAGTGCAGCCAACCACGTACGCCCTTGGCTGATACGCGTGGGACGGCGCTTTAACCAGGTATGCGGCGGCATCTTCATAGCCATCGGCGCGGTGCTGCCGCTGCGGGCGTGATGTTCTGCCGCAGCCGCGAAGGTTTCGGGCGGTGAATCACACCACCACCGCTTGTTCGCAAGTTAAATATGTCGGCACCGACAAGCCTATTCATCTCAAATTCTCAAACAACGCGTTCGAATCTTTCTGATTGATCTGGTAGATAGCGATCCATACACTGAATCACCGCTTTGACAAGCGTCGATCAGCATTCGCTGCGTACAGATAAATAAGGAGACTCTCATGGCGTTGACGCGCTCAGGAAAATTCGGCCTACTCGGCTATAGCCTAGTATTTGGCTCGCTCACCATGTCGGGCGCCACCAGTCAGGCACTCGCAGGAAACACCTCATATCCCACCAAGCCAGTAACCATAGTGGTGGCCTTTCCGCCCGGAGGCATGACAGATATCGTCACTCGCGCGCTGGCTAATGAGCTGTCGCAGAACCTGAAGCAGCCATTCATCATCGAGAATCGCCCCGGTGCCGCCGGACAAGTAGGAACAGAATATGTCGCCAAGCAGCAAGCCGACGGCTATACCTTTCTGGTGGGGGCTACGGGATATGTGATCGCGCCCGCGATGAAAAAAGTGGGCTATGACCCGCTCAAAAGCCTGGAGCCGGTAGCGGTACTTGCCAAATCACCCAACCTCATCGTGGTCAACCCAAAAGTCCCCGCGAACAATCTGACTGAATTCCTGGGCTGGGCCAAGACTCAGTCCAGCATTCCCTTTGGCACAGCAGGCGTGGCGGGCTCCACACACTTGGGTGGTGAATGGCTGCGCAAAGCCACTGGCTACGCATTTGTCCATGTGCCGTACAAGGGCGCCGCGCCGGCCATCAACGACGTTGTGGCGAGCCAGATCCCGGTAGCTGTACAGGACTCCATGAGCGTATCCGCTTTCATCAGTAGCGGCCGCCTGCGTCCCATTGCTAACATGGCCGCCGAGCGCAGCAAACTGTTCCCCGAATTGCCGACGATGCAAGAAGCGGGCTTCAAAGACTTCAACGTCTACACCTGGCTCGGCTTGTATGCTCCCGCGGGCACCCCCGCCCCAGTCATGACGATGCTGAACAAAGAAATCAACAAGATCATGAATTCACCCGAGATGGTTGAGCGCCTGCGCCTACAGTACAGCGAACCTCTTGGCGTGATGAATCTGAAGCAGACGCATCAATTCGTCGAAGATGAAGTGAACAAATGGAAGCGCGTGGTACAGGAAACTGGCGTGAAGACCGATGAGTGACGCATTCATCAATATGGGCGTGCCACGGGCCGCTGCGGTCGAAGCCTGCGACAGGCGCTACTTCAGCGCACTGGCGCAGGGCAGGTTTGAGATCCCCAAATGCCGGAGTTGCGACAAATTTCATTTCTTTCCTCGCGTGTGCTGCCCGCATTGCGGCGCGCAGGCGCTGGACTGGGTAGCGCCTTCGGGTAAGGGAACCGTCTATTCCGTAACGATTGTGCGTGCCCGCGAAGGCGACGACTACACAGTGGTCTTGGTAGATCTGGAAGAAGGCCCGCGCATGATGAGCCGCGTCGTGGACATGCCCGTGGAAGCAGTGCAAATTGGCATGCCAGTGCATGCACGCATCGATCAAACAACCGAAGGCCCGCTCCTTGTATTTATCGCCGCAGAGGAACAACCATGAGTACAAGGTCTTCACGCGGATCCATTGCCATTCTGGGCACGGGGCTCGCGGGCATGGGGCATGCTGGCGGCGCCACTGAGCAAGAAATCATTGCCCAAGCTGCTTGCATGGCGATTGACCGCAGCGGCCTGCGCAAGTCCGATATCGATGGCATCATTACCTCCAGCCTTACCTCGCCTTGGTGGGTGATGCGCATGGCAGAATACTTGGGCATTCGTCCACGTTTTTCCGACAGCACCATGTTTGGCGGATCGGCATTCATTGCTGACCTTAAGATTGCGCAAATGGCCATTGATGCTGGCGAATGTGAGAATGTGCTGATTTGCTACGGTAGCACACCGCGCAGCGCGCCGAGCAGTTCGCGCATCAACCAGATGCGCGCAGAGCTGGATCCCCAGCCTTACGAACACCCGTATAAGGCGTTCAATCCCGTGTCGAGCTATTCACTCGCCGCCGCCCGGCATATGTACGAATATGGAACGACACGAAAACAGCTAGCTGAAGTTGCCGTGGCGGCACGCAAGTGGGCGCAACTCAACCCGGATGCATTCTCCAGGACGCCGCTGACCGTGGATGATGTCATCAATGCAAAGATGATTTCCGATCCGCTTACGGTGCGCGACTGCTGCCTGGTCACGGACGGCGCAGGGGCTATCGTTGTCACGTCCTCCAAGCGAGCCAAGGCGCTGCACAGCAAGCCTATCTATGTGCTTGGTAGCGGCTTTGCACACTGGCATCGCCAGATATCCTGCATGGACGATCTCACCGTCACGCCAGCACTGGAATCCGGCCGCAAAGCATTTACACAGGCTGGACTCACACCTGCGGACGTAGATGTCGTCGAGCTGTATGACGCATTCACCATAAATCCGATTCTTTTTCTCGAAGATCTCGGGTTCTGCAGCAAGGGCGAAGGCGGCTCCTTTATCGAAGGCGGGCGGATTGAACCAGGTGGCGCCTTCCCCATGAACACCAATGGTGGAGGCCTGTCGTGTATTCACCCCGGTATGTACAGCATTTTTCTGATCATTGAAGCAGTGACACAGCTACGCGCACAAGCCAATGCTCGGCAGGTCGACGGTGCAGAGGTAGCCTTGGTGCACGGCAACGGCGGCGTGCTGTCAAGCCAAGCAACGGCGATTCTATCGTCTTCGCTCTGAGTGGAAGAAAGCCACTAATAAAGAAACCAATTAGACGGGAGAGGTGATTGCATGACGCTGCCAGATGACAATGCGGCGCTGGAGGCATTTCGCGACGAGGTTCGCGCATTCCTCGAAGAACAGTTGCCATATGATTTGCGCCGCAAGGTGCTGGAACACAAGCGCCTAAAAAAGGAGGACTTTCTTCGCTGGCAAGCCATTCTGCACGCCCGAGGCTGGGCAGCACCCAACTGGCCCACAGCGTTTGGCGGTACGGGTTGGTCGCTTGCCCAGCGCCTCATCTTCGACGACGAATGCGCGATCGCTGGTGCACCAGAAACCGTACCATTTGGCCTGCGGATGGTTGCGCCGGTATTAATGAGGTACGGAACACAATCACAGAAGGACTACTACCTCCCCCGTATCCTTTCAGGGCAAGACTGGTGGTGCCAAGGTTACTCCGAGCCCGGCTCAGGCTCGGACCTTGCTTCGCTGCGTACGCGCGCCGAGATCCACGGCGATGGGTTCATTGTTCACGGGCAAAAGACATGGACCACCTATGCACAGTATGCGGACATGATGTTCTGCCTAGTCCGCACGGATCCGCAGGCCAGGGCACAGGCCGGTATTTCATTCCTCCTCATAGACATGAAATCACCCGGCGTAACGGTGCGGCCAATCCGTACTATCGATGGCGACACAGAAATCAATGAGGTGTTTCTGGACGGTGTTCAAGTGCCCCAGGCAAACCTGGTGGGCGAGCTAAACAAAGGCTGGTCCTACGCGAAGTACCTACTGTCGCACGAGCGTTTTGGCGCGGCACGCGTGGGGCGCTGCAAGCGCGAGCTTACATTTCTCAAGCGCGTTTTGCATGAACGCGTCGTGGACGGCGTTGTGCTCGCTGAACGTGAAAACTGGAGACAAAACATTGCCCAACTCGATCTGGAGCTGCTCGCTCTGGAAGCGTCTGTGCAGCGCCTGGTGCGCCAAGCAGAGGATACTGCCGGCAACGGTGCCGAGGCGTCCATTCTAAAGCTGATGGGCACCACACTTGCGCAGGCAATCACCGAATATCAAGTACAGGCGGCCGGTCCCTTGGGCATGGAATTCTGCCAGCAGGCGTTCGAGCTTGCCGAACCAGGCGCGGAAGATTGGGCGGCAACACTGGCCGGCTTTTACCTGAACCTCAGAAAAATTTCCATCTATGGCGGAGCTGACGAAATTCAGCGCAACATCATTGCCAAGACAGCCCTCGGCCTGTAACGCATCATGAATGACTATCTGAATGACGAACAGCGCCAGCTGGTGCACGCGCTGACGCGATATCTGGAGCGGGAGCACCGTCTGCCCGATTCAGGAGTTCAACTGCCTGGTGCCCGGCATCTCGACACTCCGTCTGCGCATTGGGCAGCATTTTCCAACTTCGGCCTGCTGGCCCTTTCAGTGGATGAAGCTCAAGGCGGCATTCAGGACGATCCTGTATGCGTGCATGCCGCTATGGAGCAGTTCGGCCGTCATCTTGTGCGCGAACCTTACCTGGGCACAATCGTACAGGGCGCGCGGATCCTGGCACATTCTGCCCGCGCACAACCGGAGGCGAGCACACTGCTCAATCTCGTGCTCGAAGGCAACTGCCAGCTCGCGCTGGCTCATGCTGAACGGCAAACGGATTACAACCTACATAACATTGAAGCGCGTGCTGTCCGAAACGCGTCCGGATGGGTGCTCGACGGTCACAAGGTCTTCGTGCATTACGCCGCGCAGGCCCATTCGTGGCTAGTACTCGCACGTACACGCGGAGCACCGCTCGATCAAGACGGACTATCACTTTTTATTGTCGATCCGCAGGCACATGGCGTTCGTTGCCGCAACTACTTCAATCTGGATGGTTCTTCATGCGCCGAGATCTGGTTTGATAGCGTACAGCTTTCCCCCTCCAGTATTATCGGCATGGAGCATGGGGCGTGGCAGATATTCGAGCGCGCCTGCACATACGCTAACGCAGCACTGTGCGCGGAAGCGGTCGGCGCGATGTCGGCGGTACTGGATGCCACAACCGCGTATGCCAAGGAGCGCAAGCAGTTTGGCACCGCCATTGGCAGCTTCCAGGCAATTCAACACCGTCTGGTGGACATGTACATACAGTGCGAAAAATCGCGCTCGCTATCGCAGCGCGCGAGCTCCATGGCCAATACAGACGGCTTTCTCACCGCAGTGTCCGCGGCCAAGGCAATGTGCTGTCAATCTGCGCGCTTCATCAGCCAAAGCGCTATCCAGATTCACGGTGGCATCGGCATGACGGACGAGCTGGCGTTAGGCAAGTTCGTTAAACGGTTGATGACGATCACCCACACACTGGGCGATCAACAGCATCATATCCAGCAGTTCGTGCGGATGACGCAGCCACTATCGGCGGTGCGTCTAGCCACTACATACTGAAAGGGAGATTAACTATGAATGTCACAGAAGGCGGGGCTAAGATATCTGGCACCATCCGTTACCAAACGATCGAGGGCGTGGCGCTCATCATCATCGATAACCCGCCGATCAACGGGCTGGGCGACACCGTGCGTCGCGGCATTTCGGATGCATTGACCCTAGCCCGCGCAGACGCGGATGTACGGGCAGTGGTGCTGATGGGTGCCGGAAAGGTGTTCTGCGGCGGTGCCGACATCCGCCAATTCAATACACCCGCCGCCAAAGCGCGCCCGTTGCTGCGTGACGTAAATCGAGACATCGAGCGTTGCGTAAAGCCTGTTATCGCATGTATTCACGGGGTCGCGCTCGGAGGTGGTCTTGAGCTGGCGCTCGCTTGCCACTATCGCATCGCCCAGCGTTCAGCTCGTGTGGGGCTGCCCGAGGTGAACCTTGGGCTCGTACCCGGCGGAGGCGGCACACAGCGCCTGCCGCGCCTGATCGGCGTGAATAATGCTGTACGCTTGATTTCCACCGGGAAGCAGATTGACGCTGAAGAAGCGTTGTCGTTAAAGCTTGTAGATCATATATTTGACGGCCATCTTGTACATGCGGCCGTCGCATTCGCGCAGGCAGCGGCTGCGTCTAAAGAACCCTTGCCCCTGCTCGCGAACACGCGGATTCCGACATCTGATCTTCCGGACTTCGATACATTGCGCAACGGCGTCAAGCCCAAAGCACGCAATGCGCTTGCTCAACGCACAGCTATCACATGCATCGAAGCTGCGACACAGTTGCCTTTTGAGCAGGGACTCGATAAGGAACGCGCCTTGTTCGAGGAGCTTGTGGCGGGCACGCCATCCAAAGCACTGCGACATATGTTCTTCGCCGAGAAGGAGGCAGCCAAGTTTGCCATGGCGGATACCAGCCAGGCGGTGCTTCCAGTGCGCAGTGTGGGCATTCTGGGAGCAGGCACCATGGGCGGTGGTATTGCCATGGCACTCGCGAATGCCGGGATTCCGGTGGTGTTGTGTGAGCAGGATCAGGCTGCGCTTGATCGCGGCATGTCGCTCATAGAACGCAACTATCAGATCTCCGTCTCGCGGGGTGGCCTGACGGCCGAAGCTGTAGGGGCGCGGCTACGCCGCATACAGACCACACTGGACATGACGACCTTCGCCGACGTAGATCTGGTTATCGAAGCTGTCTACGAAGACATAAGCGTCAAACGCGACGTCTTCACGAAGCTGGATCGCATCTGCAAGGCTGGCGCGATTCTGGCGACCAACACTTCGCGCCTTAACATCAACGACATCGCAGCCGTCACACAACGCCCACAGGACGTGATCGGACTACATTTCTTCAGTCCGGCCAATGTTATGAAGCTGCTTGAGGTGGTGCGGGGCGAGAAGACATCGGACGCCGTCATCGCATCCTCGATGCGGTTGGCGGTAACCATCGGCAAGATCCCGGTGCTGGTCGGTGTATGCGAAGGGTTTGTCGGCAACCGCATGCTCACGGGATACTGGCGCGAAGCAGGCTTTTTGCTCGAAGAAGGTGCATCCGTAGCGCAGATCGATGCAGCGATGCAGAACTTCGGCTTTGCGATGGGGCCGCTTGCCATGGCTGACTTGGCCGGTATGGACATCAACTGGGCGACGCGCAAGCGGCTCGCACCCACTCGCCCTAGTCATCTGCGCTACTCCAAGGTGGCCGACAGAATATGCGAACTAGGGCGTTTCGGCCAGAAAACCGGCGCGGGTTACTACCGCTATGAGTTGGGAAATCGTACACCGATCCCCGATCCAAGTGTCGAAAAACTGATCGCAGAGTGCGCTCGCGAAGCCGGCATCGCGCGCCGTCAGGTAACCGACGAAGAAATTGTTGAGCGCTGTGTGCTTGCACTGGTCAACGAAGGCGCGCATATAGTTGATGAAGGTATTGCACAACGCGCGTCCGATGTGGATGTTGTCTATGTTAATGGCTATGGCTTTCCGGCTTGGCGGGGCGGGCCTATGTTCTATGCTCAGACGCTGGGTTGGGGGCTGGTATTGGAGAAAATTCACAACCTTCATGCCATGCACGGCGATCATTGGGTACCGGCACCATGGATAGCGCAACAGGCATTAGCCTGAAGTTTGCTCCATGGATCAACCTGGGGCATGTCTGCAACCACTGATACTCATGGCCCCTGTAACAAACGCGGTGCCTTGATCGTCAACCTCCAACGCATCTGGCATAGCCCCCTGCACATGCCTCCTGCAACTATGTTCAAACTCCTATCCAGGCTATGTAAACACCGTATACCGCCGGCCCCCTCTCCTCCTTTACAGTTGAAACGCCGGCAGTTTGGCGCCGGTATTTCTTGATAAGAACACCCCTGGAGACGAATGATGATGAACACCCTAAGGCGCCGGCTCTTGCTGGCGGGTTCGGTGGCCGGCTTGGCCGCCTGCACGCCGCTGGGCAACACAAAGCGTTCAGACGTGAATGTTGCGGCACTGTTCTGCGGCAATGTGAATGACGGCGGTTTCATGCAGGCTGGGTATGAAGGCTTGATGCTGGCGCAGCGCAAGCTGGGTGTTTCCACCTATCATCTGGACGGCGTCGCCAACGAAACAAATGCGCAGATCGCCGCGCTGGAAAAACTGGCGGCGCGGCGGCCGCGGCTTATCGTGGCGCATGGGGGGCAGAACAACAAAGCGGCGCAGCAGGTTGCAGCTGCGCATCCCGACATCCTGTTTGTGGTGACGCAGGGCAGCGTGCATGCGGCCAATCTGTCGAGCTACGATGTGCTGCAGGAAGAATCCGCCTGGCTGGCCGGCGCTTATGCGGCCATGATGACGCGCACCAAGGTGGTGGCGCACCAATCCGGTATCCGCGTACCGCCGGGCCTGCGCGCACGCGCTGCCTATGCGCATGGTGTGCGCACTGCGGATCCATCCGTCAAGCTGCTAACCAACTTCTCGGGCAACCAGGACGATGTGGCGCTGGCTGATCGCGTCGCGCGCGCCCAAGCCAAGGCGGGCGCGGACATTATCTACACCATGCTCAATTCTGGCCGCTCAGGCACCACCGAAGCTTGCCGCGCGCTGGGCATAAAGGAGATCGGCAACGTCGCCGACTGGGTCGCCCGCGATCCTGCTGTGTTCATTGCCTCGGCCTACGCCGATGTGGGCATCGGCGTCTATGAAGCCTGCAAAGATGTCGCCAACAATACGTTCAAGGGCGGCCAGGTTTTCAAGGTGGGCCTGAAGAACCCCGACGCGGTGCGGCTGATTATGGCGGCCGACACGCCCGCACCCGTGCGCCAGCGGATCGAAAGCTATCAGCACCAGATTCTGTCGGGCCAGATAAAAGTTCAGACCGAGTACAACGGGCCTGAATTCAAGATCTGAGGCTGCATTGCGCTTCGGAAACGGGCCTTGAACCCGGCGTCCAGCCATGCGCTCAGGGCATGCAATCGCTAAAAAACGCCGGGTGCGCCTGTCGGATGGTGTCGGCGTACTCGAGCGTGCCCGACAAGTGCTGGCGCAGCGCCGCCTGTGCGCCCTCTGCATCACCCGCTTCGATGGCGGCGAGCACAGCGGCGTGATCACTGACAATACGTTCGCGCTTTCCGGCGGCCGGCAGGTGCAGCCGGCGCAGGCGGTCGATATGACCGCTGCGCGCCTTCACCAATGCCCATAAGCCTTCTTTGCCGGCTGCCTGGTACAGGCAGAGGTGAAAGGCTTGATCTTCTTCGGTGAAGCGATCATCGTCTTGCTCGTGCAGCGCACGCTGGTTTGCAACAATGCCGCGCAGCTGCGCCAGCAGGCAGGGCGACGGGCGCAACGCCAGCTCGCGTACGAGTTCCAGCTCGATGGCTCTGCGTAGAAAATGCGTTTCGCGCGCATGCGCCAGATCGATGCGGCTGACGCGCGTAGCCGACTGCGGAAATACATCTACCAGCTGCTCCTCGGCCAGCTTGAGCAGCGCTTCGCGCACAGGCGTTTGGCTCACGCCATACGCCTGGGCCAGTTCCGCTCGTGACAGCGCCGCGCCAGGCGGCAGATCCAGGGCGACGATGCGCGCCCGCAGCAATTCATAGAGCTGGGGCACGGCATGACGCGCACGATCGAGCGCAACCTGCGTTCGCGCATCAGATGCGGCGCCGGCGGCGAACGGGGCAAGCTGGTCGGCTGCGCGCGCAGGCGGCCCCGATGACGCCGGCTGCGCAGGCCGGGCAGACCCACCCGCCGCGAGCTTGTCCGACGGGTTAAGCGGCGCATCGTGCGAGCCCGCCTCCTCGGCCGAGTTCACGTGATGGATTGAGCGAGCACGTGGCATTTGATTTTGAAGGTTGAAGTTTTAATTTTATCGTTTACAACGCGGATACTGATATATTAGTATTTCAATACGCGACACACAATAAAAACCATTCTTGCAACACCTGTTTTTTGCAGGGCCACCCGCCACACCGGCCCAAAGATCGTTCAACAGATCATCCAACAAACACGGAGACAACGATGACGCACGTGCGCAAGCTTGCCGCAGCCCTATCCATTGCTGTGCTGACCCTGGCCACCACCCACGCGGCCGCACAGGAAAAAACCGAAATCACCATCACCAAGCAGCCCAGTATCCTGTATCTGCCCGCCTTGGTGATGCAAAAACAAGGTTTGATCGAAAAACACGCCGCGCAAGAAGGCGTGAAGGATCTCAAGGTGAATTGGCGTTCGTTCACCAGCGGCGGCGCGGCCACCGATGCGCTGCTGTCCGATAATGTCGAAATCGTGAATAGCGGCCTGGGCAATTTGCTGCTGCTGTGGGATCGTACCAAAGGCAAAGTAAAGGGCATCACCACCAACTCGGCGCTTCCCTTGGCGCTGGTCAGCCGCGATCCCAGGATCAAAACGCTGAAAGATTTCGGCCCCACTGACAAGATCGCAGTGCCCACCATCCGCGTCTCCACGCAGGCCATCCTGCTGCAGATGGCGGCCGAAAAAGAATGGGGCAGCGACAAGTGGTCCAAGCTGGATGCAAACACGGTGCAGCTTGGACACCCCGACGCCGCTGCAATGCTGGCCAACCCCAAGGGCGAGGTCGGCACGCACTTTGCCGCGCCGCCTTTCTACTACAAAGAACTCAAGACAGTGCCCAACGCGCATGTGATCCTGCGCTCGAACGACATCATCGACGGAGGCCTGTCACAGTCCACCCTGTTCACCACCACCAAGTTCGCGGACAACAACCCCAAGATCATCAAGGCCGTGCTGGCTGCCTCTCGCGAGGCGATCGACTTCATCAAGAAGGACACCCCGCAGGCCGTGGACATCTACCGCGAAGTGAGCGGTGACCAGACCCCGCGCGACGAGCTGCTGGACATGCTCAAACAGCCCGGCATGATGGACTTCCAGATGGCGCCCGCCGGCTCGATGAAGTTTGCCACGCACATGCACAAGGTCGGCATTCTCAAGACCATGCCCGCCAAGTGGACGGATTATTTCCTGCCCGTGTCGGCGAGCCTGAACGGCAACTGATCATGACTGCAAACGCTACGCCCACGCTACTGGAAGTCGACAACGTCACCCTGCGCTACAAGACTTCCGACGCCATCATCACTGCCACCCGCCGCGTCAGTTTCAACGTCGCGGCCGGGGACCGCTTCGTGTTGCTGGGGCCGTCGGGCTGCGGCAAATCCACGCTGCTCAAGGCGGTGGGCGGCTACCTGACGCCTGATGAAGGCGAGATCCGCATCAAGGGCAGGGCCGTACAACGGCCCGGCGCCGACCGCATGATGGTGTTCCAGGAGTTCGATCAACTGCTGCCCTGGAAAACCGTGCTGGAGAACGTGATGTTTCCGCTTGTGGTGGCGCGCAAAATGCCCCGCAAGCAGGCCGAGGAGCGCGCCCGCGCCTTTGTGGAAAAAGTACATCTGGGCAGCTTCGCAGACAGCTATACGCATACGCTGTCGGGCGGCATGAAGCAGCGCGTGGCGATTGCCCGCGGGATGTGCATGGAGCCGGACATCCTGCTCATGGACGAACCGTTCGCGGCGCTCGACGCCCTGACTCGGCGCCAGATGCAGGATGAGCTGCTGCAGTTGTGGGACGACACACGTTTTACCGTCATGTTCGTGACGCATTCGATTGCTGAGGCCATCCGCATCGGCAATCGCATCCTGCTGCTCTCGCCACATCCCGGCGAGGTCAAGGCAGAAGTGGTTGATGTGGAAGCGGCCGCCAACGACCCGGTGGCCGCCGCCGCACTTGAGCAAGATATCCACGACCTGCTTTTTGACGACGGCGGGCCGCCGCCGCAAACTGGAGAGGCTGCGGCAAAGCCGCTGCCCGCACATACCGCACATGAGGAAGGAGTACAGACAGCATGACTCGCGCAAGCATCATCATGAAACAGCAGGGCGGCCCCGATGCCGGCACGGGCGAGCATGTTGTCGTCGCACGCACGCTGCCGCTCATCCAGCGCCTGTGGAGCGATGCCTTCGTGCGCAAATCCACCATCGTGCTGCTGCTGGCCATCGCCTGGGAAATCTACGGACGCGCGCTTGGCAACCCGCTGCTGTTTCCCACCCTGTCCGACACCGTGATGGCATTTATCGATCGCATCGGCGACGGCTCGCTCAGCGACCGGGCCTGGACATCGCTGCAAGTACTCACGATGGGTTATGCGCTGGGCATCGTGATCGCGGCGGCCATCACCATACTGGCCATCACCACGCAAATCGGCACCGACTTTCTAGAAGTGATGACGGCGATGTTCAACCCGCTGCCCGCCATCGCCTTGCTGCCGCTGGCACTGATCTGGTTCGGTCTGGGCACCACCAGCATCGTGTTCGTGCTGCTGCACTCGGTGGTATGGGTGGTAGCGCTGAACACGCAATCAGGTTTCATGGCAGTCTCGCAAACACTGCGCATGGTGGGCCGCAATTACGAGCTGCGCGGCCTCAGCTATGTCGCCCATATTCTGATCCCCGCCGCGTTTCCATCTATTCTCACAGGGCTGAAGATAGGCTGGGCCTTCGCATGGCGCACCCTGATCGCCGCAGAACTCGTATTTGGCGTCGCGTCCGGCCAGGGCGGGCTGGGCTGGTTCATCTTCGAAAACCGTAATCTGCTCGATATCCCTGCTGTGTTCGCCGGGCTGCTCACGGTCATTATCATCGGTCTGATCGTCGAGAACCTGGTGTTCCGCCTGATCGAGAAGAGAACCGTGCGCCGCTGGGGCATGCAAAGCTGACCCCACGCCACACCCATGCTTTGATTGCTAACAGGAAACAGAATGAACAAGAAGGTGGATTCACTGCGCAGCGCGCGCTGGTTCGAACCCGACGATCTGCGCGGTTTCGGCCATCGCTCACGCATGATGCAGATGGGCTATGGCCCCGACGACTGGGCCGGCAAGCCGGTGGTGGGCATCATCAACACCTGGTCCGATATCAACCCCTGCCACGCTCACTTCAAAGAGCGTGTGCACGACATCAAGCGCGGCATCTTGCAGGCGGGCGGCTTCCCCATCGAACTGCCCGCGCAGTCGCTGGCCGAGCAATACGTAAAGCCCTCCACCATGCTCTACCGCAACATGCTGGCCATGGAAACCGAAGAACTGATCCGCTGTCACCCCATCGACGGCGTAGTGCTGATGGGCGGCTGCGACAAGACCACGCCGGCGTTGCTGATGGGCGCCACCAGCGCCGGCGTGCCGGCCATTTATGTACCGGCCGGCCCCATGCTGCGCGGCAACTGGGAAGGCAAGACGCTGGGTTCAGGCTCGGATGCCTGGAAGTACTGGGACGAGCGGCGCGCGGGCAATATCACGCCTGTGCAATGGCTGGGCATTGAAGGCGGTATCGCACGCTCGCACGGCCACTGCATGACCATGGGCACGGCCAGCACCATGACCGCCATCGCCGAGGCGCTGGGCATGACACTGCCGGGCGCATCGTCTATCCCCGCGCCCGACGTGAACCACATCCGTATGTGCGCAGCGTCGGGCCGCCGCATCGTGGAGATGATTCTTGAAGACCTGACACCCGGCAAGATACAAACCCACGACGCTTTCCTGAACGCCATCAATGTCGCCATGGCCATGGGCTGTTCCACCAACGCCATCATCCATGTGATCGCCCAGGCGCGCCGCGCGGGCTGCGACATCAGCCTTGACGATTTCGATCGCGCCAGCCGCGTGGTACCGGTCATCGCCAACATCCGCCCCAGCGGTGAACGCTACCTGATGGAAGACTTCTACTACGCCGGCGGGCTGCCCGCCATGATGGCGCAGATGAAGCCGCATCTGAAGTTGGACGCCTTGACGGTGAACGGTCGCACGTTGGGAGAAAACCTTGAGGGCGCGCGAGTCTATAACGACGATGTGATCCGCAGCCTGGACCGGCCCATCTATGCCGAAGGTTCGCTGGCCGTGCTCCGCGGCAACCTTGCTCCCGACGGCTGTGTGATCAAGCCCGCCGCCGCCGAGCCGCGCCTGCGCCAGCACACCGGCCCCGCCCTGGTGTTCGACAGCTACCCAGACATGAAGGCGCGCATCAACCTGCCCGACCTGGACGTGACACCCGATCATGTACTGATTCTTCGCAACGTGGGCCCGCAGGGCGGCCCCGGCATGCCCGAATGGGGCATGATCCCCATCCCGCAGAAGCTGGTCGAGCAAGGCGTGCGCGACATGCTGCGCATCTCCGACGCGCGCATGAGCGGCACCAGCTATGGCGCCTGCATCCTGCATGTGGCGCCTGAGGCCTATATCGGCGGCCCGCTGGCCTTGGTGCGGACGGGCGACATGATCACCGTGGACGTGCCCAGCCGTACGATATCGATGGACGTGGCGGACGAGGAACTGGCGCGCCGCCGCGCCGCCCTCGTCCCGCCCACGCCTCGCTATGGGCGCGGCTATGGTTGGATGTTCTCACGCCATATTCAACAGGCCGACACCGGCTGCGATTTCGATTTTCTGCAAACCAGCTTTGGGCCCTCCGCCGGCGAACCCGACATCTTCTAGGAGAACTTCAGCATGCAGGCATTGACGCCCGAGATTCGGGCCAAGCTCGAACAGGTAAGCGTGGCAACCATCACCACCACACTGTACAAACGCGGTCTGCGCAACCAACTCATCCAACAGGTGTATCCGGTGGGTGCGCCCAAGAAAAAGCGCATGATCGGGCCGGCCTACACCATGCGCTACATCCCCGCACGCGAAGACCTGAACGAGTTATCCGTCTTCCGCGACCGCGCCCACCCGCAGCGCAAAGGCGTGGAAGAATGCCCGCCGGGTGCGGTGCTGGTCATGGATAGCCGGAAAGACGGCCGGGCGGCGTCCGCAGGCGGGATACTCGTCACGCGCCTGCAACAGCGCGGTGTGGCCGGTGTGGTGACAGATGGCGGCTTTCGCGACTCACCCGAAATCGGCGCGCTGGACATGCCCGCCTACCACAGTCATCCCTCGCCACCCACCAACCTGACGTGCCATCAAGCCATCGCGCTGAATGAGCCGATCGGCTGCGGCGACGCACCGGTTTTCCCGGGCGACATTATTTTCGGTGATGAGGAAGGGGTCGTTGTGATCCCCGCGCACCTGGTGGCCGAGGTCGCGCAGGAAGCCTTGGACATGACGGTGTTCGAAGATTTCGTGACGGAGAAGGTGCGCGAGGGGCGCTCGATTCTAGGCCTGTATCCGGCCACTGATCCGGCCACGCTGCCGGAGTTCGAAACATGGCGCAAGACGCGTGGCCGGTAGGCCCGCGCGCCTTGTGCCACGCTATGCTCAGTGCTCGACGTTGAGCGCGGCCTGCACAACTTGTTCACGATCGTGCCGAGCGCCATTGAAGAACAAGTTCAACACCACGGCGGACACAGACGTCAGCAGGATACCGGACTCGATCAGCGGGTGTATGGCATGCGGCATCCACTGGCGGAAGTGGGGCGCCACGAGGGGAATCATACCCAGGCCAATCGAAATCGCCACGATCATGGCATTGTGGCGATTGCTTTTGAAGTCTACACCCGCCAGGATGCGAATGCCGGTTGCCGTCACCATGCCGAACATCACGATGCCCGCACCGCCCAGCACGACGGTGGGCAACGACTCAACCAGCGCCGCCAGCTTGGGCAGCAGGCCAAAGATCACCAGAATAATACCGCCGGCCACACATACAAAACGGCTGCGCACGCCCGTCACCGCCACCAGCCCCACGTTCTGCGAGAAGCTGGAATACGGGAAGGTATTGAAAATACCGCCCAGCAAGGTACCCAGGCCATCTGTACGCAAGCCACGCGCCAGATCCTGCTCCGTTACCTTCTTGCCCGTCATGTCGCCCAACGCCAGGAACATGCCCGTAGACTCGATCATCACCACAATCATGACCAGCACCATGGTGGCGATCATCACCGGATCGAAGCGCGGCATACCAAAGTGAAACGGCAAGATCACATCGAACCAATTGGCGCGGGCCACTTTTTCAAAGGTCATCAGGCCCATGGACGACGCCACCACTGCACCGATCACAATGCCGAGCAGAACCGACACGTTGGCCGCAAAGCCCTTGCAGTATTTGGCGATCACCAGAATAGACACCAGCACCAGGGCCGCAATGCCCACGCCCGTCAGGTTGCCGTAGCGCGGATTGGGCATGGATGGCTGCAATTTAAGCCCTTGCGGCAGCGGCGGCAATGCCGAGCCGGGTGCGCCGGCCAACTGGGCGGCCTTTTCCAGCCATTGCGAATAGCTGGGATCAACGAGGTTGGGCGCGGTTGGCCCGACCGGGTTGCCGAAAATCCAGTTAACACCCACCCGCATCAAGGTGATGCCGATGATGGCAATGATGGTGCCTGTCACGACAGGCGGAAAAAATCGCAACATGCGGCTGACGGCAGGCGCAATGATGATGGAGATAATGCCGGCCGCAATGATTGTGCCGAACAGTAATTGCGCCCCCTCGTGCCCCGGATTACTGGTGGCGATGGACACCATGGGCCCTACAGCCGCGAAAGTCACCCCCATCATGACAGGCAGTTTGATACCAAACCACTGCGTCGCGCCGAGCGACTGAATGATCGTGACTAAGCCGCAGCAGAATAGATCCGCCGCGATCAGAAAGGCCACCTCATCCGACGATAAGTTCAGCGCCCGCCCCACGATCAGGGGTACGGCGACGGCGCCTGCGTACATTACCAGGACGTGCTGCAAGCCAAGCACGGCCAGCTTGCCGCTCGATATGCGCTCGTCGGCAAGCACCTGGGTCTTGCTCATGTTATGTCTCCTCCGCACGATGTGCCTTATTTCAGCGGCATGGTTGCCGCAAAATGCGGGAGCACATTGTCTGCCTCAATCCCCGCGCAAACAAATTTACTGGAGAAATTGTCCGGCTTCGCATACAAAACCCGATAGCGTTCTTTACGGATTCAATATAACTCCGTATAAACCCGAAGTTCGCACGGTCATGCGACAACACATGGCAGCGTCAGCCGACGCATGCCCAACTCGCCAGGAAACCGGCCATGTCCAGCAGTTCAACACCTCCCACTCCCCCCGCTTCCAACCGTGCGCGCAGTGCCGGCCCCGTCTACTTTGGCTGGTATATCGCTTTTGCCGGCACACTGCTCACCTTGCTCACGGTCGGGGCGCGGCTGAGCATCGGTCCGTTTTTTCTGCCCATGGCCCACGACATTGCGCTGTCGCGCAGTGAACTGTCAGGCGTCATCGCCGCCGGCATGCTGGCCTATGGGCTGGCCATGCCACTGGCCGGCTATCTGGTCGCCACCTACGGCACCCGCCGCGTGCTGCTGCTGGGCACACTGATCATGGCGCTCTCGATCGCCGGCACTGTCACTGCAACCTCAGGCACCGGCCTGCTGCTGTCTTTCGGCATTGGTCTTTCCGTCGGGCTGGCGTTCACCAGCCCCGTCGCGCTCACACGCGTGCTCAGCCTCTGGTTCGTGCGCCAGCGCGGCCTGGCCATGTTCGTCCTGTCGGCGGGCTCCATGGCCGGCATCGCCCTGCTTACGCCCGTCTTCAGCTGGGCCATCGAAATTGCGGGCTGGCGTGAAACCTTGATCGGCTTCGCAGTGATTTTTGCATTGGTGTGTGTACCGTCAGCGCTGTTCATCATCCACGAGAACGTGCCGCCCGGCGCCGATACACGGCCAGACACGCCACGCGCGGCCGCGTCGCGCGCACAGGGCCGGCAGGGTGGCTCGCACGATGCGGGCGTTGCAGCCACGCCCGCCATCAGCATGCGCGACGCGTTGCGCACCCGGCCGTTCTGGCTGCTCACGCTTGGCCTGTTCGCCTGCGGCTTCAGTATGAACTTGCTGGGCACTCATGCCGTGCCCATGTTGATGGACCACGGCTTCGGCCCGCAAACCAGCGCCTTTGGCATTTCGCTGATCGGCCTAGTGGCCATCTTCAGCTCAGTGGCGCTGGGCAAGCTGTCCGACCGCGTACCGCGCCGCAATGTCCTGGCACTCATCTATGCCGTTCGCGGCCTGGGCTTCCTGGGGCTGGTCGAAGCTGCCAGTTCGTGGCAGCTCTATACCGTCGCCATTATCGGCGGGGTCGTGTGGGCCGGCAGCGTCGCCATCTCGTCAGCACTCATGGCCGACATTTACGGCACACGCCTGGTGGGGATATTGTTCGGCTGGGCCTATGTGGGCCACCAGTTGGGCGGCACCCTGAGTGCCTGGATGGGCGGCTGGGCGTATGAAGCCTTCGGCACCCACCTGATTTCATTTGGTGCGGCGGGTGTGCTGCTGTTCTGCGCTGCCGCCATCGCGTTGCGTTTGCCCGACGTTGGCGCCCACCGCGCAAGCGGGTTGGCACTGGCACGAAAGCAGGGTTGAGAAGCGCCCGGCACAGCCGCTGGCGGCAGGCCGACGGCTCGCAACGCGTGTCGCCGGCACGATTACTGCCAGGCGTTAAAAAAGCGGGATGTGCGAAGCCGGAATGAACAGCGCGGGTCACGAGCCCGCAGACCTGCAAAGCCGGATATACAAACCTGGATATGCAAAACGGAAGAGGCGGGGCCATGAATGGCCCCGCCTCTTATCGCTGCCTGGCTTGCCGATCAGCGGCCGCGCACCTTGCCGATGATCTCATCCAGCATGGACAGCATCTGGTCGACTTCCTGCTCGGTGACGTTCAGGGATGGCATGAAGCGCAGCAACGAAGGCCGGGGTGCGTTCAGCAGCAGGCCTTCGGGGCCCATGTCGCGGGCGAATTCGACAATCGCGTTGCCTTCATCGCGCCCCAACATCAGGGCACGTAGCAGGCCTTCGCCGCGCTCGCCCTCCATGTCCCACTTGGCCGACAGGGCGAGCAAGCCTTTGGAAAGCTGTTTGGCGCGCGCCTGAACGGAATCCATGAAGCCGGGAGCCAGCAGCGTGTCGAACACCGCCACGCCGGCAGCCGTCATGAGCGGGTTGCCATTGTAGGTGCCGCCTTGGTCGCCATGCTTGAAGACACATACCGCCTCGCGCGCGCACAAGGCAGCCAGCGGCACGCCGCCGCCTATGCCCTTGCCCAGCGTCATGATGTCGGGTTCGACGCCCGAAAGCTGATAGGCGAACATTGTGCCGGTGCGGCCGCAGCCTGTCTGCACTTCGTCGACGATGAGCAGCAGGCCGTGCTCGTCGGCCAGCGCGCGCAGGCCCTGCATGAACTCTCGCGTGGCGGGGATAACGCCAGCCTCGCCCTGCACCGGCTCAAGCATGATCGCCACCGTCTGGCCGTCGATCAACGCACGCACCGAGTCGAGATCGTTGAGGTCTGCCTTGGGAAAGCCCTCGACCTGGGGCGCGAAAATGCGATCCCAGCCCGGCTTGCCCGATGCCGACATGGTGGCCAGGGTACGGCCATGAAAGCTGTGATCAAACGTGATGATTTTGTAGGCGCCATTGCGGTTGACCTGGCCCCATTTACGCGCCAGCTTGATGGCGCCCTCGTTGGCCTCGGCACCGCTGTTGGCAAAGAAGACGCGGTCGAAACAGGATGCACCCGTAATGCGCTTGGCCAGCTCCATGGAGGGCTGGTTGTAGAACGCGGGCGACGGGTTGATCAGCTGTGCGGCTTGGTGGTTCAGTGCCTTGACCACCGGCGCCGGGCAATGGCCCAGGCAATTTACGGCCCAGCCCTGTATGAAATCCAGGTATCGTTTGCCGTTGTGATCCTCAAGCCACGAGCCCTGCCCGCGGACGAAAACCAGCTCGGGACGCGATGTGATTTCCATGAGCGCGTCCACGCCCGACCGATCAAATTTCATGAGGAGATCCTGTAAAAAAAGAGGAAGAACGGCTGCCAGCCCGGAATAGCCTGTTGTGAGCCTCGAATTTTACCGCAGCGTGCCGCGCTGCACGGGCAGCACCGCCAGCAGCCGCGCACCGACCAGATTGATGGCCAACCCCAGCATCACAACCGCGCCGCCATACCATTGCACGGACGCAAGATGCTCGTCAAGCAACAGCGCCGACGATATCAGCCCAATCACCGGAATCAACAGGCTCAGCGGTGCGACCTTGCCGGCTGGATGGCGCGAGAGCAGCCGGCCCCAGAGCGAATAGCCAATTATCGTGGCGACGCCCGCGAGGTAAAAGACTGCCAGCACGCCCGCCCAGGTCACATGCGCCACACTGTTGAATATCAATGCCGGGCCCTCGTACAACAGCGACAGCGCCAGAAAGGGCAGGGGTGGGATCAATGCGCCCCATACCACCAACCCCAGCATATCGACCGTGCCGGCGCCCTTGACCACAATATTGCCTGTTGCCCACGACAGCGCGGCGGCCAGCGTAAGCATGAAGCCAATCAGTGTCATGCTGCCTGTCTCGGCGCCTGCCTGGACCATGGCCAGGCCGGCGGCCGCCACCGCCAGCCCCGCCAGATTATTCCAGCGCAGGCGCTCGCCCAGAAACAGCGCGGCGATGAGCACCGTGAACAAAGCCTGCGACTGCAGCACCAGCGACGCCAGCCCTGCTGGCATGCCCAGCGACATGGCCAGAAACAGGAACACGAACTGCCCCAGGCTGATGGTGAAGCCGTACAACACGATGGTGCGCCACGGGATGGCAGGCCGTCGCACGAAGAAAACAGCGGGAAACGCCACGAAGGCAAAGCGCAGTGCCCCCAACAGCAAGGGTGGGAGCTCGCTCAGGCCCACTTTGATGACGACGAAGTTCATGCCCCACGCAATGATGACGATGAGCGCGGACAACAGATCTTTGAGCGGCACGGCTGACCTTTTCTGCTTTTGGCGAAACCGGTATTATGCGCCATGACCCTCCGCATTCTCAGCCTGCACACCTACCCCGTAAAATCCTGTGCCGGCCTGCGCCACGATGAAATCCGCGCGGGCACGGGCGGCTTGTCCATGGACAGGCAATGGGTGTTGGTCGACCGCTACGGCATTTTCATGACGCAGCGCCAATACCCCCGCATGGCGCTGATCCACCCGGCGTTTCCCGAAGGCTTCGATGGCGCGCTCGCGCTGTCAGCGCCCGGCATGCCGGTGCTGGCCGTCCCGCCCGCGCAATTGCACGCCGCCCCGCAAAGCGCGGCACCGGCCAAAGTGCCGGTGCGTATCTGGGGGGCCGACACACTCGGCGCCGATGAAGGCGACGCACCCGCACAATGGCTGTCCCAATTTTTAGGCACACGCTGCCGCTTGCTGCGGGTACACCCCGACGCGCACCGCGTGGCCAGCCCGGGGCGCGTGCAGGCTTGGCGGGAACAATACGGCGATCGGGCGCCGGCGCTGGCGGATGAGCATGTGTTTGCCTTTGCCGACGGTTATCCTTATCTGGTCACCAACCAGGCCTCACTGGCCGAACTCAACCGCCGGCTGGCGGCCCAAGGTGCGCCCGTGGTCGACATGGCGCGCTTTCGGCCCAATATCGTGGTGGCTGGGCTGGCAGCCTACGAAGAAGACTATCTGTGCGGCATGCGCAGCGGGGCGCTGTCGCTGGCGATCGTCAAAGCCTGCGCTCGCTGCAGCATCCCCAATATCGATCCTGTCACCGCCATACCATCGCCTGAAACCGGGCTGGTGCTGGCGCAGCACCGCCAGTTTGCCGAGGGGGTGATGTTTGGGGTGAACGCGGTGGCGGCCTGCCCGGTGGGCGGCGCCGTGCTGCGCACG
Source organism: Pusillimonas sp. TS35 (assembly GCF_009857885.1). GTDB lineage: Bacteria > Pseudomonadota > Gammaproteobacteria > Burkholderiales > Burkholderiaceae_B > Allopusillimonas > Allopusillimonas lactea. Next base: position 273,123 of record NZ_WWER01000002.1, read on the forward strand.
GGCGATGCACTAGAGCCTGAATACACGGTTTGACGGCGTGCGCCGCCAGCAGCCACACCTACACCCGGCGCACGCTGCGCCCAAAGTATCGCTCCAGCCGGCCCTGCACCTGCTCCAGCACCAGGCTCATCACCCAATAGATGCCGGCCGCGGCCATGTACAGCGGTAGCGGCTGAAAAGTAGTGGCGATCACATCCTTGGTCGCCAACAGCAGCTCCGTTACGGTAATAACGGACACCAGCGAGGTGTCCTTGATCAAGCTGATGAGCGAATTGCTCATCGCCGGCACCGCAAGCCTGAAGGCCTGCGGCAACACCACGTAGTGCAGGTTCTGCCAATAACTGAAGCCCAGGCTGTAGCCGGCATGCCACTGTCCGGTCGAAATACCCAGAATGGCGCCGCGCAGGCTCTCGGAGATATACGCGCCGGCGTTCAGGCTGAGTGCCAGAATGCCGGCCGTAAGCGGCGTGAACGAGATGCCGATGCTGGGCAGGCCGTAATACACAATGAAAACCTGCACCAGCAGCGGCGTGCCGCGCATCATGCTCACGTACACGCGCGCGGGGATTTGCGTCCATTTGCTGGGCACGATGCGGGCGACCGCCAGCAATATGCCCACCAGCAGGCCGCCCACCATAGCCGAAAATGCAAAGATCAATGTATAACCCGCCCCCTTGAGCAGCACAGGGGCGGCCAGCGTCAACAATTCTGACAGGTTCATTGATTATTCCGGCTTGCGTACTTTGCTGACGTCAATGCCGAACCATTTATTGGAGATCTTGGCGAATTCGCCATCGGCGAATGCATCTTCCAACGCTTTGTCGATGGCCTGTTTGAATGCCGGGTTCCCTTTGCGGAACGGGATGCCATTGAACTGCGGCTCGCCCACGACGGCGCCACCCTTGATGGGCACGTTTGAGGTCTTGACCAGATACGCCGTCATCAGCACATCATTGAGCGCGGCATCGACGCGCCCGTTAACCAGGTCGGACAGATACTCAGGTGCGCCGGGGTAGCTCTTTACCGTCACGCCTGGCTGCGACTTGGCCAAGGCCTCGTAGTTGCTGCCCTGCGAAACGCCGAGTGTCTTGCCCTTCAGGTCGGCAAAGCTTTTGTAGCCGCTGTCGTCCTTGGCGCGCAGAATCAGCTGCGGGCTGGACGCCACATAAGGGATGGAAAAATCAAAGGCGCGCTCCCGCTCGGGCGTTATGCCCACTTGGTTGACGATCACATCGAACTTGCCCGAACCCAGGCCGGCAAGGATAGCGCTCCATTCGGTCTTGACAAACTGGGCCTTCACACCCAAGCGGCGCGCAATCATGTCAGCCACGTCGATGTCGAAACCCTCGAGTTGACCGGTTTTGGCATTCACATAATTGAAGGGCGGGTACGTGCCCTCCACCCCCACAATCAAGCTGCCGCGCGATTTCACCGTATCGAGCAGGTCGGCGGCCTGCGCCACGCCACCCGCCAGCAACGAACCGGCCACCGCACCCGCCGCCAGCAGGCTGCGCACAAAGGTAGAAAATTTCATGAGATCTTCCAGTCTGGAAACAAGGAGCCGGGCAGACGCCCGGGCCTGGCAGCGTCACTGCACTCAGTGTGCATCGCGCGGCCGTTATATGGATGCTAGCAAGCAATTGATTTTTTTATAACTACAGGTTGATTAGTATCTTATGCCTGGCGCTTATTTGATCATGCGCCACACATTGAATCCCGCCCGCTGGCCGCCTGACAAGCAAGGATGCGGATTCGGCGGCCGTTGCGGCTGCAGCAATTGGCGGGCCTGGCGTTAGCAAACCCTTTCTTAATGCTGACCTTCCTAATACAGGCTGAGCTGGACGGGCGCCGGGTGGCCGGGATCATCCTGCGTCAGGCCGCTGGCACGCACACCGAACAACCGAATGCGGCGATCCAGTACCACGCGCTTGAGGCACTGGCCCGCGGCGCGATGGATGGCCTGGGCATCGCGCACGGGCATCGGCAGCGTGAGATCGCGGGTGACGGTGCGGAAATCGTCGAAGCGCAGCTTGATGCCCACCGTACAGGCCCCATAGCCTTTGCGCGCAAGGTCACCCTCCAGCTGTTCACACAGGCGCAGGAATATGGCTGACAACTCGGCCCTGTCATGGCGCACGTGCAGATCACGCTCGAACGTGGTTTCACGGCTGATGGACTTGGGCTCGGAATACGTGCGCACCGGGCGCTCATCAATGCCATGGGCAACGTCCACCAGCCAGCGTGCGTAGCTAAGGCCAAAGTGCTGTTGCAGCCAGTCGGGCTGCGCCTGCGCCAGGTCGGCAATCGTATGCACGCCCAAAGCCTTGAGCCGCGCGGTGGCCTTGGGGCCGATGCCATTCACCTTGCCCACGTCCAAAGGCCAGATCCGCCGCTCCAGATCACCCGGACCGATGATGGTGATGCCATCCGGCTTGTCCAGTTCGGACGCCAGCTTGGACAGCAGTTTATTGGGCGATATACCAATCGAACACGACAGGCCCGTGGCCTCGCGCACAGCATCCTTGAGGCGCTGCGCGAGCGGCAGCGAGGCCTCAGGGTGATCGGTCAGGTCTATATAGATTTCGTCGATGCCGCGATCCTCGATGGCGGGCGCTATGCCCGCTACCGCCGCCTTGAACAGGCGCGAATAGTGGCGATACGTAGTGAAGTCGGTCGGCAGCAGGACGGCCTGGGGCGCCAACTGGGCCGCCTTCATCATGCCCATGGCCGAGAACACACCAAGCGCGCGCGCCTCATAGGTTGAAGTGGTGACAACGCCTCGGCCCGTATAGTGCCGCAGCACCGAGAATTCGCGCGTGCCATCGGGCAATATGCGTGGCTGATGCCGCGCGCCGCCGCCGATCACCACCGGGATTCCGCGCAGCTCGGGGTAGCGCAGCAGTTCCACCGACGCATAGAACGCATCCATATCCAGGTGCGCAATGCGGCGCGCCTCGGGTGCTTGCGGTATGGCGTCCTCGTTCATGGGTTCATACGGCGGTGGTGCCAAGCCTGGCACACCGCATCGGCGTTGGGAATCCGGCTTGTGATTGGGGTTGCGGCACATGGCCCCGCAGGCATGTGGTGGCCCGCCTGCACAACTGCGCCTGTATACATGCACAGCATTATAAGTCGCCCCCATGTGCCACACCACGCTCCACAAATGGCACGACTTTGGCGCATGGATGGGTCGCACCTCTACTACGGCGCACCATTGCGGCGCCCGCAGGGGCCATCCAGGCGAAGCATAGTTGGCACAGCTTTTGCGTTATCCATCCTGGAAACTTAGCAAGGATGGACGAAATGAATCGCAAAGATACGCCAGACGCTTGCGCGGCACCCGCCATAACGGCGTCTCACACTGGCCACGGCCACAACGCCAGCCGTCGCAAGCTGCTGCGCGGTGCGGCGCAACTGGCTAGCGGCGCCGGGCTGATGTCATTGCTGGACCCTTGGACCCGTGCTGCCGTCTGGGCGGCGGGCAGCGACGCGCCTGAGCAGACCACGGTGAAGATCGGCTTCATCCCCCTTACCGACTGCGCATCAGTGGTAATGGCCTCACTCAAGGGCTTCGACAAGAAGCATGGGGTCACAATCGTGCCGTCCAAGGAAGCCTCCTGGGCCGCCGTGCGCGAGAAGCTGACCAACGGCGACCTGGATTTCTCTCATGCGCTGTACGGCATGATCTACGGCACGCACCTCGGTCTGGCGGGCACGCAAAAGGATATGGCGGTCTTGATGAGCCTGAATCAGAACGGGCAGGCCATTTCATTGTCCAATCGATTGCACGAGGCGGGCGTCACCGATGGCGCGACCCTGCGCAAGCGCATGACGGCGGCTCCGCGCGCCTACACCTTTGCGCATACCTTTCCCACCGGTACACACGCCATGTGGCTGTACTACTGGCTCGCTGCCCATGACATCGATCCGGCCACTACGCGCAACGTCACAATCCCGCCGCCGCAAATGGTTGCCAACATACGCATCGGCAACATGGATGGCTTCTGTGTAGGCGAGCCCTGGAATGCGCGCGCCATCCGCGACAAGCTCGGCTTCACCACCACTACCTCGCAGGACATCTGGGCGGATCACCCCGAGAAAGTGCTGGCCACACGCGCCGAGTTCGTCGACCACAACCCCAACACGGCCCGGGCCGTCACTGCGGCGATCCTGGAGGCCAGCCGCTGGATCGACAGCTCGCCAGGGAATGTGCGCGAAACCGCCCGTGCCATTGCCGCCAAGGCCTACGTGAATACCGATGCCAGCTTGATAGAAGGACGCATGCTGGGGGAATACGAGAATGGCCTGGGAAAGAAATGGAAAGACGCACATGCCATGCGTTTTTACGGCGAGGGCGCGGTCAACTTTCCGTATCTGAGCGACGGCATGTGGTTTCTCACGCAACACAAGCGCTGGGGCCTGCTCACGGCGCACCCTGATTATGCGGGTGTCGCCAGGCAGATCAACCGCCTCGATCTGTACCGAGACGCCGCCAATGCATCCGGCACTATGCTGCCGGCCGGCGAAATGCGGTCCAGCGTGCTGATGGATGGGTCGAGGTGGGATGGCAACGACCCGGTCGCTTATGCCGACCACTTCAAGATCAAGACACGTTGAGGAGGTATAGATCATGGATTCCGTCGACATCAAAGCATATGCCCCTCCGCGTCGTGGCCGACTGAGCGACTTGCTCGAACGCATGGCCGCAGCGTGCGCCGGGCCGGTTATCGGCCTGGCCCTGTTTGCACTGGCCTGGAAGCTGGTGGCGATCACGATCGATGACATTCCACCCCCTGAAACCACACTCGCCGCAGCGGTTGAACTGTTCCGGGATCCGTTCTACGACAACGGCCCCAACGACGTAGGCATAGGCTGGAACCTGCTGGCATCACTGGGCCGCGTGGCGCTCGGCTTCCTGCTGGCTGCCGCCGTCGGCATCCCGGCAGGTTTTGCAATCGGCCGTGTGCACGTGCTGGACCGTATCTGCGCCCCCGTGATCAGCCTGCTGCGCCCGGTGTCGCCGCTGGCCTGGCTGCCACTCGGCCTGCTGCTGTTCAAGGCCGCTGACCCAGCAGCCATCTGGGCCATCTTCGTCTGCGCCATCTGGCCTATGGTCATCAACACCGCCGACGGCGTACGCCAAGTGCCGCGCGACTACCTGAACGTGGCGCGGGTGCTGGACCTGAGCGAATGGAAAATCTTAACGCGCATCCTGCTGCCCGCCACGCTGCCCAGCATGATGACCGGCGTGCGACTGTCCATCAGCACGGCATGGCTGGTGATCGTGGCCGCCGAGATGCTCACAGGCGGCACCGGCCTCGGGTTCTGGCTGTGGGACGAATGGAACAACCTGAATGTGCAGAACATCCTGATCGCCATCCTCATCATCGGTGCCGTCGGCATGGCGCTGGACACTCTGCTGCTTGCCCTGGCACGCCGCCTGGATCATCGCGAGGCCTGAGACATCATGGAAAAATTCGTTCGCATCGAGTCGTTGCACCAACGCTTTTCAACACGCAGCGGCACCTATGAGGCTCTGCGCAATATCAGCCTGAATATCGCAGAGGGCGAGTTCGTGTCGCTGATCGGCCACTCGGGCTGCGGCAAATCGACCTTGCTGAACTTGATCGCCGGCCTGGAGCGCCCCAGCGACGACGGTGTGCTGCTGTGCGCAGAGCGCGAGATCGCCGGGCCGGGCCCGGAACGCGCGGTCGTGTTTCAGAACCACAGCCTGTTGCCTTGGCTCACATGTTTCCAGAACGTTTACCTAGCGGTGGAAAGCGTGTTCGGCAAACGCGAATCCCGCACCCTTCTGGCGTCACGCACCGAAGCGGCCATCGACATGGTGGGCCTGCATCACGCCATGCACAAACTGCCTGCCCAGATTTCTGGCGGTATGAAGCAGCGCGTGGGCATTGCGCGCGCACTGGCCATGGCGCCGCGCGTCTTGCTGCTGGACGAGCCTTTCGGCGCGCTGGATGCGCTTACCCGTGCACAGCTGCAGGACGCGCTGATGCGCATCGTAGCCACCACCGGCACCACCGCGATCATGGTGACGCACGATGTGGACGAAGCCGTACTGCTGTCAGACCGCATTGTCATGCTGACCAATGGCCCCGCCGCCACCATTGGCGAGATCCTTTCCGTGAAGCTGCCGCGCCCGCGCGACCGCGTTGCGCTGCTCACCGATCCCGACTATGTCGGCTGCCGAGCCACTGTACTCGGCTTCCTGCACGAGCGGCACCACAGCCGCCACGCATTGGGCGCCGGGCAGGCCAGCACGGATGTACGCGCCCAAGCCGCGCATATTCTCGATAACGCGCGCCGCGCCAATACGCCCCGCCCTCAACCCTCCACCTCCGATGCATCATGAAGAAACGCAGACTCGTCGTCGTCGGCAACGGCATGGCCGGCATACGCACTATCGAAGAATTGCTCAAGCTGGACGCCGATCTCTATGAGATCACTGTGTTCGGCTCGGAGCCTCACCCAAACTACAACCGCATCCTGCTTTCGCCGGTGCTGTCGGGCGAACAGACGCTCCAGGACATCATTCTGAATGACCTCGATTGGTATCGCGACAACGGCATCGCGCTGCATATGGGCAGCACCATCACCCAGATCAACCGCGGGCGCCGGGAAGTGGCGACCGGCGATGGCAAGGTAACGCCGTATGATCGCCTGCTGATCGCCACGGGCTCCACACCTTATATCCTGCCGGTGCCCGGCAACAGCCTGCGCGGCGTCGTCGCCTTTCGCGACATCCATGACGTCAACCTGATGATAGAAGCCGCCGGCCGCCTCAAGCGCGCAGTGGTGATCGGCGGTGGCCTACTCGGTCTGGAGGCCGCCAACGGCCTGGTTTCGCGCGGCATGGATGTGTCGGTGGTCCACTTGGGCGAGGCACTGCTTGACCGCCAGTTGGACTCCGAAGCCGCTGCCCTGCTGCGCCGCAGCCTGGAAGAACGAGGCCTGCGCTTTTTGATGTCGCGTCAAACGTCCGAAATTCTGGGCAACGACGAAGGCGCGGTGCGCGGCCTGCGCTTCAGCGACGGCACCGATATCGACGCTGATGTCGTGGTGATGGCAGCGGGCATACGGCCCAACACTGCACTGGCCCAATCAGCGGGCATCCATTGTGATCGCGGCATTGTCGTCAACGACACCATGCAGACTTTCGACCCCAGCATTTATGCGGTGGGCGAATGCGTGAGTCATCGGGGCGTGGCGTACGGACTAGTAGCGCCGCTGTTCGAACAGGCCAAGGTCGCCGCCAACCACTTGGCCATGTTCGGCATTGGCCGCTACGGCGGCAGCGCTACGTCCACCAAACTGAAAGTCACCGGCATCGATGTGTTTTCGGCCGGCGATTTCACGGGCGGGCCGGAAACTGAAGCCATCACGCTCGCCGACCCGGTGGGCGGCGTTTATAAGAAGCTGGTGATTCAGGACGACAAACTGGTGGGCGCCTGCCTGTATGGCGACACGGTGGACGGTGCGTGGTACTTTCGCCTGATCCGCGAAGGAAAGCCCGTCAACGAGATCCGCGAGCACCTGATGTTTGGCGAAGCGGCCATCGGCGACACCGGCCATGCGGGTGAAACCAGCATTGCCCAGATGCCCGACAGCGCAGAAGTGTGCGGCTGCAACGGTGTATGCAAAGGCACCATCGTCAAAGCCATCCGCGAGCAAGGCTTGTTCACGGTGGACGATATCAAGAAGCACACCAAGGCCGCCAGCTCCTGCGGCTCCTGCGCGGGGCTGGTAGAGCAGATACTGATCAACTGTGTGGGCGGCGCGGCCGACATCAAGCCCAAGTCCGAGAAGCCCATCTGCGGCTGCGCGGATTACACCCACGGTGATGTGCGGCGCGTGATCCGCGAGCAGCACCTGACCACCACGGCCGCTACCATGCGCTTCATGGAGTGGCGCACTCCCGACGGCTGCGCCAGCTGCCGCCCTGCGCTGAACTACTACCTGACATCCACTTGGCCCGGCGAGGCGCGTGACGATGGGCAATCGCGCCTGATCAACGAACGCGCCCACGCCAACATCCAGAAAGACGGCACCTTCTCGGTGGTCCCGCGCATGTGGGGCGGCGTCACCACGCCGGCGCAGCTACGCCGCATTGCCGACGTGGCCGACAAGTACAAGGTGCCCATGGTGAAAGTCACGGGCGGCCAGCGCATCGACCTGCTGGGCGTGCGCAAGCAGGATTTGCCGTCAGTCTGGAAAGACCTGGACATGCCCTCGGGCTATGCCTACGGCAAAAGCCTGCGCACCGTGAAAACCTGTGTGGGTAAGGAGTTCTGCCGCTTCGGCACACAGGACTCCACCAGTATGGGTATCGCGCTGGAGAAAGAGCTTGCCGGCATGGGCAGCCCACACAAGGTCAAACTCGCTGTCTCCGGCTGCCCGCGCAACTGCGCCGAATCAGGCATCAAGGACATCGGCATCATCGCGGTCGACTCCGGCTGGGAACTGTACGTAGGCGGCAACGGCGGCATAAAGACAGAAGTGGCGCAGTTCTTCGCCAAGGTACAGACCGCGGAGGATGTGCTGAGCTATTGCGGCGCCTTTCTGCAGTTGTACCGCGAAGAAGCGTTTTACCTGGAGCGCACCTGCCATTATCTGGCGCGCGTGGGGCTGGAGCACGCCCGCGCCCGGGTGGTCGAGGATGCGACCAACCGCGCCGAGCTATACGCCCGGCTCAAGTTCGCCCTTTCCTTCGTGAAAGATCCGTGGGCGGAACGCATTGCGGACGAACACGCGCGGCGTGAATTCGAAGCCCTGCCGGCCTGATATTTTCTGGAGTCATAATGGACACTACTATGCTGGATTGGACCGAGGTCTGCGGCTTGGAAGACATCCCGCAGGCTGGCTCGCGCGTCGTACACCGCGCCAGCGGACACCCCGTGGCGCTATTCCGCGCATCCGATGACCGCGTCTTTGCCCTGCTCGACCGCTGCCCGCACAAGGGCGGCCCGCTATCGGACGGCCTGGTGCACGGCTACGCCGTAACCTGCCCGCTGCACGGCTGGAATATTGATCTGAACAATGGCCACGCCTGCGCGCCCGACGAAGGCTGCGCGGACACGTTCCCTGTGCGTGTGGAGCACGGCCGTGTGCTGCTCGCATTGAAGGGTGTGGCGTAGCCATGGAAACGGCCGTCCGCGTGACCTCATCCATCTGCTGCTATTGCGGCACAGGTTGCGGCGTGCGCATCCACAGCCGCGGCGAGCGCGTGCTGGCTGTGGAAGGCGACGAAAGCCATCCCTCCAGCCTCGGCCAGTTGTGCGGCAAGGGATTAAACCTGACGGCAACGGTGCGCCATGATCAAGGGCGTATCCTGGCCGCGCAATGGCGGGCCGACCGGTCGCAGCCCCGGCGCGAGATTGCGCTGAGCGATGCCTATGACATCGCGGCTGCAAAGCTCGCCGAAACCATTGCCATGCATGGGCCCGATGCAATCGGCTTTTATCTGTCCGGCCAGTTGCTGACCGAAGACTACACCGTTTTCAACAAGCTGGCGCGCGCGCTGATCGGCACGAACAACATCGACTCCAACTCGCGGCTGTGCATGTCCAGCGCGGTAAGCGGCTACAGCCTCACATTAGGCGCGGACGCACCACCCGCCTGCTACGAAGACCTGGAGCACGCGAACGCCGTACTGATCGCTGGGTCAAACATGGCGTACGCGCACCCTGTGTTGTTCCGGCGCCTGGAAGCGGCAAAGACACGGCGGCCGGACATGAAAATAATCGTGGTTGACCCACGCCGCACCGATACTGCCAGCATCGCCGATCTGCACTTGGCCATACAGCCCGGCACTGACGTTGCCCTGTTTCACGCCATGCTCAACGTGCTGGTGTGGGAAGACCTGATCGACCGCAGCTATATTGCGCACCACACGCGCGGCTTCGCGGCTCTAAAGCAGCGTATCCGCGAGTTCACACCCAGCGCGGCGCAGGACGTATGCGGCGTGGCGGCCAGCGACATCGTTCAGGCGGCGCGCTGGTTCGGCGAGGCAAAGGCCGCACTATCGCTCTATACCATGGGCCTGAACCAGTCCTGCAGCGGCACAGCCAAGAACGCAGCACTCATCCACCTGCATCTGGCCACCGGGCACATCGGCCGCCCCGGCACCGGCCCTTTCTCGCTGACCGGCCAACCCAATGCTATGGGCGGACGCGAAGCAGGAGGCATGGCTACGCTGCTGCCTGGCCACCGCAAGCCTGGCGATGCCGCCCACCGCGAAGAGGTGGCGCGGTTGTGGGGCGTGGACCGCCTGCCCGAACAACCTGGCAAAACCGCTATCGACATGTTCGACGCCGTACTTGCGGGAGACATCAAAGTGCTGTGGATCGCCGCCACCAACCCCGCCCAGTCCCTGCCCGACACAGGCCGCGTGCATGCCGCGCTGGAGAAAGCCGAACTCGTCATTGTGCAAGAAGCCTACGCCAACACCGAAACACTGGCCTTTGCGGACCTGGTGCTGCCCGCCGCCACCTGGCCAGAGAAGAGCGGCACCGTCACCAATTCTGAACGCCGCATCAGCCGCGTGCGCGCCGCCATCAACCCACCTGGAAACGCACGCCCCGACTGGGAAATAGTCTGCGCCGTGGCGCGCAGGCTGGCCGGACATATCGCACCGCACAAGACCGAACTGTTCAACTATGCCAATGAGGCGGCAGTTTTCGCGGAACACGCCCGTTGCACAGCGGGACGCGATCTGGACTACAGCGCCCTGACGCACGCAATACTGGAAAGAGACGGGCCGCAGCAATGGCCGTATGCGGGCGTCGGCACGCAGGCATCTGCGCGCCTGTATGCTGATGGCAACTTCCCCACTGACGATGGCCGCGCACACTTCTACGACACGGGCTATGTACCCGTCGCCGAAAACATATCGCCCCATTACCCACTGCACCTGACCACAGGCCGCATGCGCGACCAATGGCACACCCTTACCCGCACCGGACTGGTGCCGGCACTGATGCGCCATGTCGAGGAGCCTTGCGTGTACCTGAACGCCAACGACCTGCGACGCTACCGCCTGCAGGAAGGCGGCCTGGCACGCGTCAGGACGCGGCGCGGGCAAGTGATTCTGCCTGTCGCGGTCGATGAAGGGCTGCAACCCGGTCATGCCTTTTTGCATATGCATTGGGGAAGCGGCTTTATTGCTGGCACCGGCGTCAACGCGCTGGCCTGCAGCGCGCGCGACCCGGCCTCGCGCCAGCCAGAGCTGAAACATAGCGCGGCCAATGTAGCGCCGGTGGAAATGACCTGGCACGCACAGGCATGGATCAAGGGCTGCGCCGTCACGCTGCGAACGCGACTGATGCCTTGGCTGCGGCGCTTTCCCTATGCCGTACTGGTGCCCAGCGCGCTGGGCGGAGAAGGTGTGCGGCTGCGGCTGGCGAGCGCCGCCGCGCCGGATCGCAAAACACTCGATCATCTGATCCACGATCTCGGCCTGGACGCTGCGGATCTCGCCTTCGACGATCCCGCACGCGGCATCGTGCGGCGCCTCCTGCGCGACATCCCAGCGCTCTCTACCGTTGCGGCGGCTGGCGCAGCCTCTACGCGAACACCTGCGGGAACAACGACTGGCGCATTGACTGCAATGCCTGGCGCGACGCCCGCTGCATCACACATCGCCCTTCCGTCGCCGCCCCGTCAGGCAGATGCACAGATCAGCACCGGCGCCCTGCGCGCCTGGCTGCTTACTGGCGACGTGCGCGCCGCGCCGGCGCTGCTGGACTGGACACAGACGGGCACGCCCTCCGCCCCGCCCGGCCAGCTGCTGTCGGGCCGCAGTGTGCTCGTTGCGCGCGCCCGCATCATTTGCAGTTGCGCCAGCGTCACCGATCAAGCCATTGTCCAGGGCTTGGAACAAGGCCTGGACTTGAACGGGCTCAAAACCAAGCTCAACTGTGGCGCAAGCTGCGGCACCTGCCTGCCGCAAGTGCGACAGTTGGCCGGGCAATATGCCCGCACTCATGCAGCCCCCAACTCCACGGAGCACATATCATGATTGCCCACACTGTCGCCCCCCCTTCTTCGCGCCCCCTCGGCCAGGTCTGGCTCGTCGGTGCAGGCCCCGGCGACCCCGAACTGCTGACGCTAAAGGCCTTGCGCGTGCTACGGCACTGCAGTGTCTGGCTGGTGGATGATCTTGTCGGCGATGGCGTGCTGACTTATGCCACGCCGGGCACCCGCATCCTGCTTGTGGGCAAGCGCGGCGGCTGTCCGTCCACGTCGCAATCATTCATCCTGCGCCTGATGGCGCGCTATGCCCGCCAGGGCCACAATGTTGCCCGTGTAAAAGGCGGCGACCCTTTCATTTTCGGGCGTGGCGGCGAAGAGCTCGGTTGGCTGCACACGCGCGGCATCGCCGCCTACAGCATCAGCGGCATCACCGCCGGCCTGGCCGCCAGCAGTGCGCTAGGCCTGCCGCTCACCCACCGCCAGCGCGCCCGAGGGGTCACCTTCGTAACCGCGCATACAACCGATGGTTCGCGGCCCAACTGGCGTGCGCTGGCCGATAGCGGCATGACGATCGTGTGCTACATGGGCATGAGCAAGCCGGAAGCTCTTACCCAAGAACTGCTGATTGCAGGCTTCCCCGCCTCACTGCCCGTGGCCATCGTGCAGCATGTGTCGCGACCTGAGCAGCGCCATGCCATCACCACGCTGGCGCAACTTGCCGCTACCCAGCGAGCGCACGATCTTGCCAGCCCCGCCGTCATCATCCTTGGCGAGGTCGTGGCCGAAGCGGCCTGCCAACCCTTAGGGGCCAATACCGCAGCAGCCAGCGACGGCGGCCTCGCCGAAAGCCGCCGCGCGGGTTAATCCGCCAATCACAACGTCGGGCTTTTCCGCCCGCCGTGCTCGGGTTATTGTGTCGGCTTGCACATGCAGCCTCGGGGAGGGGGCCTTGGGTAGCCACAGCCAGCACGCACGGCGCCGCGCGCGCACGATCCGCCTATGCGCCTGAACCATCGTGGCGCCGTGGTAGGCGCCCTGGGCATCACACAGATGCTGGCATGGGCGTCAACCTACTATCTTCCTGCCATCCTGGCCGCGCCCATGGCGCGGGATCTGGGCGTCGGCGTGCCCACCATATTCGCCTCGTTCTCTTTCGCGCTTCTGATCTCGGCCCTCACCGGCCCGCTGGCCGGGCGCGCCGTCGATCGTTGGGGCGGACGACCCGTCCTGATTGCCAGCAACGTTATCTTCGCCATGGGCCTGGCCATACTCAGCCAGGTTACCAGCGTGGCGGGGCTGTTCACCGCCTGGGCACTCATCGGCGTCGGCATGGGCAGCGGCCTCTACGAAGCCGCCTTTTCCACACTCGTGCGTCTGTACGGCGACAACAGCCGCGCGGCGATCTCGGGCATTACATTGATCGGCGGCTTTGCCAGCACCGTTGGCTGGCCGCTCAGCACGTATATGGGCCTGCATATCAGTTGGCAAGGCGCCTGCCTGGGCTGGGCCGGCCTGCATCTGGTGCTTGGTCTGCCGCTGAACAGCCTGCTGCCGTCGGCCACCCCGACACCGCCCGAATCCGGGCCCGCATCGTCGGCCACTGCCGCCTGTGCACCCCACACAGCGAACACACCCGCGCCAACCACCACCTGCATGACGCAAAGCGGCCACACTCCCGCTACAGGCTCCACTACCGCGTTCGCCCCTACATCTGCCGAGGCACCCATTCGCACCGCCACCGCTGCATTCACTTCCGGTTTGCCACCAGCCCAGTCACCACGCCTGATCTCCGTGCTGCTGTCCATCATCTTTGCGGCCGCTTGGTTCAACAGCACGGCCATGGCTGCACATCTGCCGCAATTGCTTATAGCCAGCGGTGCAACCCTTGCCACCGCGGTGGCAATTGGCGCGCTCATCGGGCCCGCTCAGGTCGGCGCGCGAATACTCGAATTCAGCTTTCTGCAGCGCTTCCACCCCTTGCTCTCGGCACGCCTGGCGGCGACGGCCCATCCTGTAGGCGCAGCACTGCTCCTGCTGATCGGCAGCCCAGCCGCCGCCGCATTCGTGATTTTTCATGGCGCCGGCAATGGCATCCTGACCATCGCCATCGGCACTCTCCCCCTCGTGCTGTTCGGCCCGAAAGGGTACGGGGCGCGCCAAGGCATGCTTACGGTGCCATCACGCATTGCGCAGGCCGCCGCCCCCTGGGTGTTCGGCCTGAGCCTGGAACACTGGAGCGTGAGCGCACTCTGGCTGTCCAGCGGCCTGGCATTGCTGGCGCTGGCCTGCCTGTTGTGGATACATCCGCAGGCGGCGCCGCGCTGACAGTGTGCCGCGCGACGTCCCAGCACACACCCGCCCAACCCCCGCCGCATGATCGACGGCGCCACCTGCGGCAGGCGCTGCTCTATAGCTTGCTGATTTTCGTGCCTTCGAGCGATACCCCAGCCATCAAGCCGGCATTGGTCATCACAAAAGCGACCACAGGCTGTCGCAAGGTATTGGAATCAATGACACCGTTGGCACCGATGTTGGCGACGGCCACTGTGGCATCGGCTCCCACCTTCCAGCCATTGCTCTTGCGGAAATGATCCAGTGCTTCCTGTGTCTTGAACAGCATGACGATCGCCTTGGACTGTGCCCCCGCCTGCAAGCCGAAAGAGCCGCTGGTGGTGCTGTAATAGCCTTCGTTACGTCCTCCCACGCGCAGCACGCCATCGCCGTGCTCACCGCCCACGATGAAGCCCGCGCTTAATACCTTCGGAAAGATGAGCACGCCCTTGGCGTTCGCCACTTCCGCGCGCGCGGCCGGCGCCACCTCATATAGACGCTGTAGGGTCGCATCCACCCTGGAGTCCACCGCGGCACGCCTTTCGGAGGTGCTTTGCGCACTGTCAGGCGCAGTAGTCGTGCACCCTGAAAACACCATACCTGCGACAGCGAACGCCAGGGCAGTGGCCACTTTACGCGGCGTGGAAAGTTGACGTGATGACATACTGTTCTCCTTATTGCGGCCTGCGGGAAGCACCCCGCAATGGCCAACGCCGGAGCGAACAGCAAGTATCGGGCCTACATGTGGCGCTGAGTCATGGAAAGCATGCAGGCGCACTATGCCGCGCGCCTGCGCGCAGCGCAGGCTGCTTACTGATGCACAGCGTCAGCCGCCTTGCGCGCCGCCAGGGTGTCCACCGGCCGGCGCACCACGCGCAGCTTGCCGCTGTTGCCGCCGCCGCAGTAGAACAGGCCCGCGCCGTCATACTCCAGCCCTGCTACACCGACGCCCTCCGGCATATCCAGTTGCTCGAGCACATCGCCCGTGCCCGCATCGATATGCCTGAGCTCGCCGCTGCCACCCTCCCAGGTGCCGTGCCATAACTCGCCATCCACCCACGTAACGCCGGTAACATAGCGGTTGGACGTGATGGTGCGCAAAACCTTACCGGTTTCCGGATCGATCTGGTGGATCTTGCGGCCTTCATAATTGGCAACCCACAACGACCCTTCAGCCCACGCAAGCCCCGAATTCTCCTTGCCCTCCGGCGAAGCAATAGCGCTCAACACCTTGCCGGTCTCAGGGTCTATCTTCTGGATACGCCCCTCGCCAATCTGATACAGATACCGCCCATCAAACGCGGTGCCCGCGTCGGCCAGCACGGCGATCCGCCTGACCACCGCGCCGGTGGCCGGGTCCACCGCCTCAATAGCATCACCGGTTGCGATCCAGACATGCTTGCCGTCAAACGTAACACCGTGCACATGGCCTGTGGGGCCAAAGGGCCCAAACTCGCGGGTGATGGTGGCTAGTGACTGTTTCATGATGTGCTCCTCGTAGTAGAGTGATTGACGGTTCCCATGCTAAGCGTCTGGCAGCGGCGCGGGGAGTAACAAGGTTGTCGCGAAACCAGGCAGCAGCGGCATCACCCAGCGACGCGCGCGTCCGTGCCCAAAGGGCTCGATCGTCCCCGCCCGCGCCAGCTCATCAACAGCGCGCTGCACACTGCGCTGGCTCGTACCCAGCGCCATTGCCAGTGCCAAGGTCGACCACGCCTCGCCCTCGGCCAGCAAGGCCAGCACTGCCGCGTGCTTATCTTCCACAGGGCGCGCCAGCACCACAACATGGCCTTCGCCTCGCGGCGCCAATACAAAGCCTTGCGGTGTTGCCCTGATGCCCGCCAATGGCGCAATCGCCTTGCGCAGCCGCCCGATCTCCACCCGCAGCCGCGCCCGATGCGTCTCATCGGGATGGCGGGTGCGAAATGCCAGCGCAATCAGCGCATCGCGCGCCACGTCCGCCGGCCAGGCATCGCCCAGGGCGCGCACCAACGCAAACAGCACCCGCCGCCCCGCCAGCGGCACCACGATTTCCGATTGACGCAAGACATAACGGCATGCATCGACAATCAGCGCGTCCGACACAAACAGCCGCGCTACGTCGCCCAGCCGCAACACGTGCTCGCTGCCTTGATCCACCAGCCGCGCCACCGGCTGCTCCAGTAAGGCTGCGGCACGCGCCACGTCGGCCTGCAACGCCGATATACCGGCGCGCTGGGCCGCATCCCGTGCGCGAGACAGCGCCGCCCGGGCCGCTTCCTCGCGCAGCCGCCGCATGGCAATGCCGGCCATAACCAGCGCATGCAGCGCCTGCAACGCTGGCGAGCATGCATGTGCATCGATATGCGCCAGCGCGTCGCCCGCATCGTCCAGCCGCCCGACCAGCAAAGCCCGCTGTGCCTGCAGGTACCGCGCATATGCCGCATTGGCAACGTCGCCATGCGCCTCCAGCACCTTGCGCGCAGTATCCAACGTATGGACAGGCCACTTCAACTCGCGCGCGGCCAGGGCGATCTCGGCTTCGGCCACTACACATCGGGCGCGCGCCACCATATCGCGCCCGCCAAAAGCCCGCGCGGCGCCCTTGACCAGTTTCTTTGCAGTGCCATAATCGCCCAACTGGGCCAGCGCAATGCCGCGCAAGGCCAGCGCCGGCGCGTCATCGCGCAAGGCAACACAATTAAGTGCGCCCAGCGGGTCCCCCGCTGCCAATGCATCTGCCGCCTGCGCAAGCGCTGTATCCACGCCACGTCTCCATGGGGCCGCCAGCCCAGCGCCCCCAATGTGTAAAATCAACGGTTTTTAATGCTGTTAGTATGGTGCAAGAACCACCACGGCGCACAGGCTTCAGCGGCCCGACGCTGGTTCGGCTGCTGGCCCGCCTGACAGACACAGATGTCCGGGAGTCCAGGCAATCGCTTTCAGACCAGCTCAGTCAGTGGCTGGGCTGGGGCGACGCTATCGCCCTGTCTGGCGTGCTCAACAGCGCGCCACCGGTGCCGCGCGGGGGCATACAGGCCGCAGCCGACGACAGCACCGACGAGTTCGCCCGCCTGCGTGCAGGCTTCGAAAAAGCCATCCTGGGCATCGCCGCGCCACAAACGGCCCGCACACCGGCGCATCGGCGGCCGCCACCCGGCCAAGTCAAGGCCAAGGCGCCCTCCAGTGCCGATTACGGGGTGTTTCGCGGCGAGTACGTATCACTGCAACGCTCGATGGAGGCCGGCATTACGGCGCTGCGGGGCAGGCTGCGTGCCCGCCTGGCGGCCCGTTCACCAGAAATGGCGCGCCTGGCCGTTATCGATGCAGCCATGGAACAGGCATTGATGGTCAAAGAATACGGCCTGCTGGCAGGCATCCCGGCGCTGCTCGAGCGGCATTTCAAACGCCTGCGGCAGGCCGAGGAAGACGCACTGGCCGAGGCTCAGGCCAACGGGCAGCTCGCCCCCGCAAACACCGGGGCGTGGCTGGATACCTTTCGCCACGACATGCAAAGCGTGTTGCGTGCTGAGCTCGGCATCCGCTTACAACCGCTCGAAGGGCTGCTGGCAGCCTGCCGCGCTTGTTAACCTAACCTATGAACCGAATTCTCTATTTCATTATCTTCATCGCGGGCCTGGCGGTCGCAGGCTGGATAGGCGCCGGCTACATCGGCACCAACCCGCTGGCCCTGGCCGTCATCGCGATGATCATCGCGGCCTATCTGGCCGGCACGGCAGAGCTGTACCGCTACAGCCAGGCCACGTCGGGCCTGAGCCGCGCAGTCGCAGGCTTATCCGCCCCACCTGGCAATCTCGAGGGCTGGCTGTCTTCGCTGCACCCCAGCCTGCGCAATGCCGTGCGGCTGCGCATAGATGGCGCACGTGTCGGCCTGCCCGGGCCGTCCCTTACCCCTTATCTTGTCGGGCTGCTGGTTCTACTGGGCATGCTGGGCACCTTCCTGGGCATGGTGGCCACACTACGCGGCACGGGCCTGGCACTCGAAAGCGCCACCGACCTGCAAGCCATTCGCGATTCACTGGCCACGCCCGTAAAGGGGTTGGGCTTTGCCTTCGGCACCTCTGTCGCGGGCGTCGCTACCTCGGCAATGCTGGGCCTGCTTTCCGCGCTGCTGCGCCGCGAGCGCCTCGGCGCCGCGCAGGCACTGGACACGCATATTGCCACCACGCTGCGCACGCATTCTCACGCGCACCACCGCGAAGAAAGCTACAAATTGCTGCAGCGCCAGGCAGAAGCCATGCCATCCGTCATCGACAAGCTCGAAGCCATGATGACGGCCATGCAGCGGCACAACGAAGCCTTGAACCAGCAGTTGGCCGCCGGCCAGGCAAGTTTCCACGCCAAGACGGAAGCCGCCTATACCCGCCTGGCGGCATCGGTGGAGCAGTCCCTCAAAGACGGGATTGCCGAAGGCGCACGCGCCGCAGGCACTGCCATCGAACCCATCGCGCAAGCCACCATGGCCGGGTTGGCCGCCGAGACTGCCACCCTGCACGACAACATTGCCCAATCGATGCGGCAACAATTGAATGGGGTATCGGAGCAACTGGACAAGACCACCACCGCCATGGCGGGCACGTGGGCTACCGCCGTCGCTGAACACCGCCACGCCAGCAAATCGCTGGCCGACGGCCTGCGCGCCTCGCTCGATGCGTTTATCGCCCATACGGGCAGCCAGTCTTCCAGCCTGATCGAAGGCGTTGCGGCCCGCCTGGATGGCGTCGCCGGCGACGTGTCGCAAGCATGGCAAACGGCGCTGGTCTCGCACCAGCAAACCAGCGCAACACTGGCCGAAGAACTGCGTACCTCGCTCGGGGGCTTTGCAGCGAACACACGCCAGCAGTCCAGCGACCTGCTTGAAGGCATTGCGGGCCGTCTGGATGAAATCAGCGGCAATCTTTCCCGCAGTTGGGCCGACGCCCTAGCGCGTCAGGAATCAGCCAGCGCCAAACTCGCCAACGATAGCCGGCAGGCCCTCACGGCCACCGTCGACGCGCTTGGACAGCACTCGGCGTCGCTCATACAGGCCGTCGACGCTTCGCACGATGCGCTGCGGTCCAGCCTGACCGAGCAGGAAACACAGCGGCTGGCTGCATGGTCCGCCAGCCTCGACACCATTGCGGCCGGCCTTCGACAAGAATGGGCCCGGGCCGGCCAAGAAACCGCCGCCCATCAACGCGAAATCTGCGACACCCTGGCGCAGGCGGCCCGCGAGATCACCAGCGAAACGCAGGCGCAGGCGCGCGGCACCATCGCCGAGATCGGCCAACTGGTGCAGGCCGCATCCGAAGCCCCACGAGCCGCCGCCGACGTCATCACCGAAGTCCGCCAGAAGCTCTCCGACAGCCTCGCACGCGACAACGCCATGCTGGAGGAACGCAGCCGTCTGCTCGAAACCGTGGGCACACTACTCGATGCCGTCAACCACGCCTCCTCCGAGCAGCGCGCCGCCGTGGACGCGCTGGTCAGCACCTCGGCCGACATGCTCGAACGCGTGGGCCGACAGTTCACTGACAAGGTCGAAAGCGAGGCCGCGCGGCTCACGGATACCGTCAGCACGGAGGCCCGCAAACTGGCCGATACAGTTGACACTGAGGCACGCAGGCTTAGCGATACCGTCGGCACCGAAGCCCGCAAGCTTACAGACACTATAGATGTCGAGGCGCAACGGCTCACGTACAGCATCGGCACGGAAACCCGCCGGCTGGCGGACACGGTCAGTGCCGAAACCGGTAGGTTGGCTGGCGTGGGCGAGCATGTGGCTGGCGGCGCCGCCGACGTCGCGGCCCTGGCTCAGGCGTTCAGCACAGCGGTGCAAGCCTTCGGCGCATCCAGCGCATCCCTCGAAGCCCACTTGCAGCGCCTTGAAGCCGCACTCGACAAGTCTTTGGCACGCAGCGACGAACAACTGGCCTATTACGTCGCCCAAGCCCGCGAGGTCGTCGACCTGAGCGTGCTGTCGCAGAAGCAGATTCTGGAAGAACTGCAGGCGCTATCCGAGCAACGCGCCACCACCGGCACAGGCGCCGCATGAAAGACGACCTCGATACCGGGGTGGAACCGGCTGTGCCGGTGTGGGCCGTCTTCGGCGACCTGATGTCGGTGCTGCTGGGCGCCTTCGTACTGGTGCTTGTAGGCGTGATCGGCATCCAGCTCGAGCTTTCCACCCGCCTGGAAAAAGAAATCGAGCACCGCCAAGAAGAAACCCAGCGGCGCGTAAGCCTCGAGCAGGCGCTTGCCCGGCCGCTGGCCGAGGGGCGCGTCACATTGATCAACGGCCGCATCGGTATCAGCGGCAGCGTGCTCTTTGCACTCAACTCAGACCAACTTCAACCCGAAGGCCGCGAGGTGCTGAAAGGCCTGGTGGGGCCGCTGTCCGAATACCTGCGCATGCACAATGAGATTCTGATGGTGAGCGGTTTCACCGACGACCAGCGCGTGCACGAGCAAAACCGCCGCTTTAGCGACAACTGGGACTTGTCCGCCCAGCGCGCGCTGACGGTGACGCGCGTATTAATCGAGGAAGGCATTGCGCCGTCACGCGTGTTCGCCGCCGCATTCGGCGCCGAGCAGCCGGTAGCCTCGAACGCGGATGAAGCGGGCCGTGCAAAGAACCGCCGCGTTGAAATCGCGCCCATTCCGCAGTCGTCGGCCGGGACGACGCAAAGCCATGAATAGGCATCCGGTGTCCGAAACGCAGGCACAGCGTCCCGCATTGCAGCCGTCGGCGGCGCACGCCACATCGCAACCGTCGGATGAGCGCCCGACAGCGGAAGAGCGGGATGCGCCCACGGCGTCAGCGCCACTGGCCGAGCTGGTGGCCGACATCGCCCGGCTCAAAGCCAACGCGGCACCGCCGGACGGCATCCTGGCAGCCATGCGCGCCGCCTACCCAGAAGTACACGACATGGAGTACTTCCGCGCCACGTGGACGCGCCTGAACGGGCGCCGTCAGCTGCGGCAAGCGCTGGCCAACGCCCCCGAGAACGCCGGCCCGCTCAACTCCAGCAGCGTCGTGCATCGCGCCATGGTGTTGATGCGCGAACTATCGCCGGGGTATCTGCAACACTTTCTTGCACACCTCGACGCGTTATCATGGATGGAGCAGCTCGCCCACAGCGTCGAAGCCGCCCGCAACGCCGCCCGCGCCGGAGGGGGCCGCAAAAGCGGGCGCGGCAAGTAGCGCAAGGCGCTTGCTGTCGCACGGGCATTCGGCTTACGCAGCCCAGGCCCAGCCATACGAGCGACGCATCCGGCACAGCCTGATACCCGCCCGCGCATACGCGCATCGACAGCTTCGCCTTGCAGGCGCGCCCCTGGCTTCTGCGCACGCTGCTGCCCGCTTTCCCCTCTGACGCAGATGGAGACCCCTGCATGAAACGCTGCAAATGGTGTTCCGACGATCCGTCTTATATCGCCTACCACGATCAAGAATGGGGCACGCCCTCACGCGACCCAGGCTATCTGTTCGAGATGCTGCTGCTCGAAGGTTTCCAGGCTGGTCTGTCGTGGATTACCGTGCTGCGTAAACGGCCGCGTTACCGCGAGGTACTGTTCGGCTTCGACCCCCACGCCATCGCAGCCATGGACGACGATTACATCCACAATACCCTGATGCAGGATCCCGGCATCATCCGCAATCGCCTCAAGCTGAACGCCGCCCGGCAGAATGCTCAAGCCTGGCTACGCCAGGATGATCCGGTCAGCCTGATGTGGTCCTTCACCGGCGGCCGTCCACTGGTGCATCACTACACCCGCCACGAGGACATCCCGCTGATCACGCCCGAAGCCCAGGCCATGAGCCGCACGCTCAAGAAGACCGGGTTTACCTTTGTGGGCCCGACGATCTGCCAATCGTATCTGCAATCCTTCGGCGCCATCATGGATCACACCACTGACTGCTTCCGGCACGCGCAGCTGACGCGGGCTTGAACACCCGCCGCACGCAGGCCACATGGCAGCGATTTACCGGAGCATCGCCATGCACGCCCTACCCCCGCACGATGTAGACGTGGACGCCTATTTCAGGCGCATCGGCTATACCGGCACGCCTGCACCCTCGCTTGCCACGCTGCGCACGCTGCACGCCCTTCATGCCGAAACCATTCCCTTTGAAAACCTGGATCCGCTGCTCGGGCGCGTGGTACGGCTCGATCTGGCATCCATCGAGGCAAAGCTGGTGGCCGGCAGCCGCGGCGGCTACTGCTATGAGCACAATCTGCTGTTCGCACATGTCCTCGAACGCCTTGGCTTCGCGCCGCGGCGCCTGGCCGCCCGGGTGCTGTGGAACCAACCCGAACACGCGGTCACACCGCGCTCTCACATGCTGCTGCTGGTGCCTGTGGACGGCAAGGACTACATCGTCGACACGGGCTTTGGCGGCAATACGCTCACCGGCCCCATCCTGCTGCGCGATACTGCCCGCCAGGAAACGCCCCACGGCGCATTCCGTGTGCTGCCGCGCGACGACGAAGACTTTCTGCTCGAGGCTTTTGTGCAGCAGGAATGGCGGAGGCTCTACGCATTTGATCTGGCGCGGCAACTGCCGATCGACTACGAAGCGATGAGCTACTACCTTTGCATGCACCCTTTGTCGCACTTCCGTCATGCACTGTACGCAGCGTTGGCGGGGTCCAACGGCCGCCTGTCGCTGCTGAACGACCGCCTGACACTGGTGCACCCCGACGGCACCGTACAGCGCGAGGTCATCCGCGACCCCTCGCAAGCGCTGCGTGTGCTGGAAACACGCTTTGGCATACAAGTGCCCGATGCCGCGGAATTCCATGCCGCCTGGCCGCACCTTCGCACCCCTAAACAGCCCGACAGCGGCACACGTTGACGCATACCCTCACGGCCAGTTCTTGGTTTGGTGTGGTTTGGCCATGGCTTTATCATGACCTGGATCGCGGCATAAAAATTGCTGGCATGGCTTGATGCGCAGCAATCATTCGCAGCGCTGTGCGGCTACACCACGAAGCAGTATCACCCAGCCACACCATATTGTGGCGCCACACCGAGACGCCACGCTTCACACAAAGGAGGCGCCATGGCCTACCGTTCTACCTTTCCGCGCAATATTTTTGCAGAGCTGGACCGTTTCCAGCGCGACATGCAACAGGCCCTGGGCATCGCGCCCGCTATCCGCGGCTCGGCATGGGGCGGTTTCCCGGCCATGAACATGGGCCACACACCCGAGGCTGTGCTGGTGTACCTGTTTCTCCCCGGCATGGCCCCCGAGAGCATCGTCGCAGAGGTTGATAAAGGCGTACTCACGATACACGGCGAACGCAGCGTGGAGCGCCCCGCCGAAGCACCGCACCAAACGCTGCATATCGACGAACGATTTTCCGGCCATTTCCGCCGCGCCATCATCCTGCCGGACGACGTGGACGACGACAATATCCAGGCCAACTACCGGGACGGCATCCTGTACATCCGTCTGCAGCGGCGCGAAACCGCCCGCAGCCGCCGTCTCGACATCCAGTAAGGAGGACGCCATGGTCACGCTTTCAGCCGACTACCCCAGCGGTGAAGACCGCGCTGCCGAACTGTCCGCCTCGCCGCCCACGACCGACCCCATGGCGCCCGCGGTAGACGTATACGAAGATGACGACGGCCTGACGCTGTGGGCCGACATGCCGGGTGTGCCCAAGGATCAAGTCTCGGTCAACATCAAGGAAAACACCCTCACCATTGAGGGATCCATTTCCCTGGATCTGCCCGCGGGACTCACCGCGATCCACGCAGAGATCACCAGCCCGCGCTACCAACGCATGTTCACGCTCTCGCGCGAACTCGATGCCGACAAAGTCCAGGCATCGTTCGTGGCGGGGGTGTTGCGCCTGCGTATCCCCAAGCTCATGCAAGAGCGCTCCCGGCGCATCGATGTGCGGGTGAACTAAGTTGACGAGAAGAAGCCTTGAGGGCTGAATGCAGGCTGCACAACCATAGGGCACAGGACAGCGGACGATGGACGGATAACGAAAGCCGCAGGAGAACACGCCGGGGATAGGTCAAGGCCGAACGGATAACGGATGCCGCCTCAGTGCGCCGGCCCGCACGAGCCAGCGCTGCCGGAGGGATACAATCTATAGCCAACATTTCCCAGTTTTTCGTCGGAGCCCACCGCCATGACCGAACCCATCCGCCTTACTCAGTACAGCCACGGGGCGGGTTGCGGCTGCAAGATCTCACCCAAGGTGCTCGACGTCATCCTGGCCGGAAGCGGCTCACAGACGTCGGACGCCAATCTCTGGGTCGGCAATACCTCGCGCGACGACGCGGCTGTCTATGGCATCGACGCGCAGCGCGGCATTGTGTCCACCACAGATTTCTTCATGCCCATCGTCGACGACCCGTTCGACTTCGGCCGCATCGCCGCCACCAACGCCATCAGCGACATCTACGCCATGGGCGGGCGCCCCATCATGGCTATCTCAATCCTGGGCTGGCCCGTCAACGTGCTCCCGCCCGACGTCGCACGTGAAGTCGTGCGCGGCGGCCGCGCCGCCTGCGACGCGGCGGGTATCGTGCTCGCCGGCGGCCACTCCATCGATGCACCTGAGCCCATCTTCGGGCTGGCCGTCACCGGCACGGTCGACAAGGCCCACATGAAGCGCAACGACACAGCAACCGAAGGCTGTGCACTGTTCCTCACCAAGCCACTTGGCGTGGGCATCCTTACCACCGCTGAAAAAAAAGGAAAGCTGCGCCCGCAAGACGTCAACGTTGCTCGCGACTGGATGTGCACCCCCAATACCGCCGGCGCGCGCTTCGGTCTGCTGCCGCAAGTCAAAGCCATGACAGACGTCACCGGCTTCGGCCTGCTGGGCCACCTGCTCGAAATGGCCAACGGCAGCGGCCTGAGCGCCCGCATCCACTACGACGCCGTGCCGCGCATCGACAGCGTCGCCCACTACCTGGCCGAAGGCTGTATCCCGGGTGGCACACTGCGCAACTTCGACAGCTACGGCCAGGGCGTCGCGCCGCTGCCCGAAGCGCAGCGCCATCTGTTGTGCGACCCGCAGACCAGCGGCGGCCTGCTGGTTGCCGTAGCAGCCGACGGCGTGGACGAGTTTCTTGATGTCGCCGCCGCCGAAGGCCTTGCCCTGGCGCCCATCGGCCACTTCGAAGCGCGCGGCGAGCATGGCGTAATTATTCAATGATGATTCAAGACACCCGCGCGGACACGTACGAAGAGACTCGCGACTACCAAGCGCTGTTTGTCAACGACATCCCGCTGCTTGATGTCCGTGCACCGGTCGAGTTCATAAAAGGCGCATTCCCTTGCGCCACCAACATGCCGCTCATGAACGACGAAGAGCGGCAAGCCGTGGGCATCCGCTACAAACGGCAAGGCCAAGAAGCCGCCATCGAACTCGGGTACCAGCTCGTGTCAGGCCCACTGCGCGAAGCCCGCATCCAGGCCTGGGCAAACTTCGCGCGCCAGCATCCACACGGTTATCTGTACTGCTTTCGCGGCGGGCTGCGCTCGCGCATCACCCAACAGTGGCTGAACGAAGCTGGCATCACCTACCCCCGCGTGGCCGGCGGCTACAAGGCCATGCGCAATTACCTGATCAACGAGCTAGATCGTGCCGTAGCCGAATGCGACCTTACCCTGCTGGGCGGCCTGACGGGCACCGGCAAAACAGAACTGCTGGTACAGCTGCCGCACGCCATAGACCTCGAAGGCCATGCGCATCACCGCGGCTCCAGCTTCGGCAAGCATGCCACCCCGCAACCGGCGCAGATCGACTTCGAGAACCGCATCGCCATCGACCTGATCAAGAAGCGCGCCCGAGGCATGCGGCAGTTCATCCTCGAAGAAGAGGGCCGCATGGTGGGCAGCTGCTGCCTGCCCGAGCCACTACGGCTGGCCATGCAGCAACATAGCATCGTCTGGCTGGAAGACAGCCTGGACAACCGCGTGCAGCGCATTCTCAAAGACTACGTCATTGACCTGGCAGCCGAATTCACCGCCCTGCACGGCCCCGATGCCGGCCTGGCAGCCTTTGCCGCCCAACTGCGCCAAAGCCTGGCCAACATTACCCGCCGCCTGGGCGCGCAGCGCTATGCCGAACTCGCCGCGCTGATGGACGAAGCCTTGGTTGTGCAACTGCGCACAGGCGACGTGGCACTGCACACGCAATGGATACACCACCTGCTGAACGACTACTACGACCCCATGTACGCATATCAACGCGACAGCAAGGGCGAACGCATCGTCTTTCGCGGCGACCGCGACGCCGTGATGGCGTATTTACTGGAGCGACAGGGGCGCTGACGCCTTTGTACACTTCGAAGTGCTGCACGCAGGTACGTCAACCAACCGCAGCCGCTTCGATCGCAGCGATGGCCACGTCACCCTTGATCGCGAAAATAAAAAGGGCACTGTCGACATCGTCGTGCACCCAGCGCCAGATGTCGAGCGCATCTGGCGCCTTCACGCGATGTACATTGGCAGCAAAACCCTACTCACGTGATCACCCCCATGAACGCACTCACAAACCGTGGCGTCGCAGCGGCTCTCAGCGCCGCCGTGCTCTTTGGCGCGGGTACGCCGGCTGTAAAGATGTTGCTGGCCCATGCAAGCCCTTGGTTGATGGCGGGCATTGTGTACTTGGGTTCCGGCCTGGGGTTATGGGTCTACCGGCTGCTCCGCGCCGCGCCTGCAGTGCGGCTTGAACGCCGCGAAACAGGCTGGCTTGCCGCTGCCGTCATTGCTGGCGGCATGCTGGGGCCACTGCTGCTGATGAGCGGCCTGTCGGCGATGGCCGCATCCGATGCCTCATTGCTCCTGAACGCCGAAGGCGTCTTCACGGCGGTGCTTGCCTGGTTTGTGTTCAAAGAGAACGTCGACGGCCGCATCGCCCTGGGGATGCTTGCCATCGTTGCGGGCGCCATCGTGCTGAGCTGGCCCGCACAGCAAGCAGGGCTGACAGGCCTATGGCCAGCCCTTGCCGTCCTGGGCGCCTGCCTGTGTTGGGCCATCGACAACAACCTGACCCGCAAAGTGTCTGTTGCCGATGCGTCCTTCATCGCAATGGTAAAAGGCCTGGCCGCCGGCGCCACCAACCTGGTGCTCGCCCTGGCCACCGGCGCTGCATTGCCGTCAGTGGGCATCATCACCCTCGGCGCTATCATCGGTTTTCTTAGTTACGGAACAAGCCTCGTCCTGTTCGTCATCGCCTTGCGGCACCTGGGCACCGCACGCACCGGAGCCTACTTCTCGATAGCCCCCTTCGCCGGCACCCTGCTCGCCATCGTCCTGCTGGGCGAGCCAGCGTCACCCAGGCTGCTGATAGCAGGCCTCTTGATGGCAATCGGCGTGTGGCTGCATCTCACCGAAAAGCACCACCACGCACATACTCACGATGCCCTGGAACACAGCCACGAACACGAACACGACGAACATCACCAGCACATGCATGCGGATGGCTCAACACCCGTTGGGCGGCACACGCATTGGCATCGGCACGCGCCCATCACCCACGCGCATGAGCATTACCCGGATATTCATCATCAGCATAAGCATTGATACGGTGTAAGTCGTGGGCCGGCGCTCTCACGCACAGGCTCTGCGCCTATGGATGAACGGCGCCTTCGTCGGCACGTGGAGTGGCCGGGGCTCGAGGCGCGAGCGAACGCCTCAGGCGCGATCCGCCTTGCGCGTCAGACGGCGAGCCCGTGAAGCCACCGCACGGCGCGACATTTCCGAGTCAAGAATCAGGCGCCCATGCAGCCGACCGTGCAGGCGCTGCACGGATGCCTGCGCGTCCTGCATGTGCTCGCGCATGAGGGTGCGTACGGTCTCGGCATCGCGCGCGCGGGCGGCCGCCAGCAGCCGCCGGTGGTAGTCAACGTTGCTGGCGCCGAAATGCTGCTGTTCGTGCATCGGCATCTGGTTGTCGTAGACCGTGAGCTGACGCAGCATCTGGTTGATCATTTCGCACATGAAGCGCAGGAAAGGATTGGGGCTGGCAGCGGCCAGAATGTCATGAAAGGTCATGTCTTCCTGGCGCTGCGAGAGCTGGTCGGCATCCGGGTCGCTCAGGGGATCGCATTCTTTGATGTTGCGCTCCAGCGCTTCGAATTGTGCCTCGGTCAAGTGCGGCACGGCGCTGGCGGCGAGTTCAGGCTCCAGCAGCTTGCGCGCCTGATAGATGTCGTCGATCGAGACTTCCTTGAAGAACAAATAGTTCTGCATGAGCTGGAACGCCCGGTCCAGCGGCACCTCGACCGCCATGCCGCCGCCGCTGGGCCCGGTGGTCACCCGGATCAGGCCCTGAACCTCCAGTGACTTCAAGGCCTCGCGCACGGTGCTCTTGCTGACGTTGAACATTTCCTGCAGCTCGGTCTCGCGTGGCAGGCGATCGCCCGGCAGCAGGTTTTTGGCCGTCATGAGGCGCTTGATTTCTTCAGCGACCAGATCGCTGCGCTTGGGCTGCGCCACGCTGCGCGCCACGGCCAGTCGTTTGCCTCGTGTGACGTTCAACAATTCTGCTCCTTGGCCTATTCACAACCTTTTCCGTCCCGTGCGCAGGCGGCGAACGGCGCCTTCGGGTTTCACCTGAGATGAATTGGCTTGACATGAAAATTTCAGAAATTCATTATACCAATAATCCTATTTATCATGATAAATAGGATTGTCTTCCGAGGGCTCCCGGCACAGATGGAACACCGCCGACAAGGCCCCATCCATCGACACGCCGCCTTCGGCGGCCAGGAGACATCACGTGAATCGCCGCGACCTACTCAAATTGACAGCGCTGAGCGCCCTCCCCGGATCCTTGCTTTCGGCGCGTGCCGCCATGGCCCAGGCCGACACCATCCAGTTCGGCTGTCCAGTCCCGATTTCCGGCGCGTTCGCCGCCAACGGCAAGTTTGCCGATATCGGCATGAAGCTGGCACTGGAGGAATACGGTAAAGTCTTGGGCAAGCCGCTCTCCTATACCGCCCTGGACACCGAGGGCAAGCCAGCCACCGCCGTGCGCAAGGTGCAAGAGGCGGCACGCCAGCGCGGCACTAAGTTCTTCGCGGGCGGCATTCTGTCGTCCGAGTCGCTGGCCATGGGCAAGGAAATCGAGCGTCTGGGCGGCGTGTTCATCACCACCGCCGGCGCTGACGAAATCACGGGCACTGACTGCAATCGCGCCACATTCCGCTGGTCGGTCCCCACGTTCGGCGCCATCAACCAGACGGTGCGCCCATTGATTGACCTGCACCCCAACGCCAAGCGGTGGTACACCATCACGCCGCAGTACGTATTCGGCGACGGCCTGCTCAACGCGGCCAAGGCGATCTTCAAGGAAAAAGGCCTCGAGCACGTCGGCAACAGCTACCACTCCCTGACGGAAAAAGAATTCAGCGGCCATCTGACCAACGCCATGGCGGCCAAGCCCGACGTGCTGCTATTGCTGAACTTCGGCTCGCAAAACTCCGACACGCTGCGCCAGGCCGTCAGCTTCGGCATGAAGAAGAACATGGTCATCCTGGTAGCCTGGGCCTCGGGCCTTGAGCAATTCGAGAGCCTGGGCGCCGACACCTGTGAGGGCGTCTATTTCGGCGCCCAGTACTGGCACGGCATCGACAGCTCGGCGAACGCGGCGCTGGTCAAGCTGTGCGGCGACAAGCTCGGCTACAACCCCAACTACAGCCTGGCGGGCTCGTACACCTGCACCCGGATCATGCTGGACGCCATCGCCAAGGCGAACAGCGCCGACCCCGCGCAGGTCATCAAGGCCATGGAAGGCATGCAGTACGAGGGCCTGACCGGGTCCGAGACCATCCGCGCCGCGGACCACCAGGTGCTCAAGAATTACTACCTGCTCAAGGCCAAGGCCAAGTCCGCCATGAAGGACAAGGACGACTACGCCGACATCATCAGCAGCGGCCAGTCCTTTCTGTCGCCCGAACAGGCGGGCTGCAAGCTCTAGGTTCGGCCTCGCCGCGCACGGATGCCTGTATCCGCGCGGGCGACCCCAACCGAATGGCGGGGGCCCGGCCCCAACCGCGCCCCCGCCCATCTCTTGCGTCCGCCCGGACAAAGGCCCTCATGAACGTTTACCTGCTGCAAGTCATCAACGGCATAGGCATCGGCATGCTCTACTTCCTGCTGGCGGTGGGGATGTCGATCATCTTTGGCCTGCTCCGATTCGTCAACTTCGCCCACGGCGCGTTCTATCTGCTGGGCGCCTATTTCTGCTTCCAAGCCGTCGAATGGGGCCTGGACTTCTGGCTGGCACTGGCCATCGTGCCGCTGGCAGTGGGCTTCATGGGCTGGGCGCTCGAACGCATCGTGCTGCGCCACGTCTACGACAAGGCGCATGAATTCCACATCCTCCTGACGGTCGGCCTGGCCCTGATCATCCAGGAAGCCGTGATCATGGTCTGGGGGCCGATCGGCGAGAACGTCGCCCCGCCCGACATCCTGTCGGGCGTGGTCATGTGGGGCTCCTTCATCTATCCCAAGTACCGGCTATTCGTGATCGTCTTCACCGCGGTGATCGCCGCCGGACTGTGGTGGCTGCTGGAAGGCACCCGGCTGGGCAGCGCGGTGCGCGCCGGCAGCGAATCCACGGACATGGTCTCGCTGCTGGGCATCAACGTCACACAGATCTTCAGCCTGACTTTCGGGCTGGGCGTGGCCACTGCCGCGCTGGCCGGCGTGCTGGCCGCACCCATCCGCGGCGCCGAGCCCTTCATGGGTCTTGAGGCCCTGGGCATCGCCTTCGTGGTGGTGGTGGTGGGCGGCATGGGCCGGTTCTCGGGCGCCCTGGTGGGCGGCCTGCTGATAGGCATCGTACAAAGCCTGATGAGTTCGATATGGCCCCAAGGCGCGCAACTCATGATCTACGTGGCCATGGGCGCGGTGCTGCTGCTGCGTCCGTACGGGCTGCTCGGGAGGGGATGATGCAGGCGATCAAGGACAATCACCAATTTCTGATGGCCCTGGCCGTCGTGCTGGCCATGCCGCTGTTCATCGATTCGGGGTCGCTGGCCTCGGAGGTGCTGATCTACGCACTGGCCGTGCTGGGCTGCAACCTGCTGCTGGGCTTTACGGGCCTGCTCTCGTTCGGCCAGGGGATATTTTTCGGGGTAGGCAGCTACACATTGGGCAATCTGCTGGTGCGCCTGGACCTGCCGCTGGCCGTGACGCTGCCGTTGACGATCCTGGCCGGGGTGGCCAGCGCTGTCTTTGTGGGCTCGCTCGCCATCCGGCGGCGCAACGTATATTTCGCTCTGCTGACGCTGGCGATGGCCCAGATGTTCTACTTCCTGGCTTACACCATGACCGACGTGACGGGCGGCGACAATGGCCTGCTGGACGTGCCACGCCCGCCGCTGTCGATCCTGGGGGTGGAATTGCTGTCGCTGGAATCTCCCTGGCAGTTCTACCGCTTCGTCGCACTGTGCTTCCTCGTGTCGTTCTGGCTACTGCAGCGGGTCACCACCTCAGTGTTCGGGCGCACCCTGCTGGCCATCCGCGACAATGAGACGCGCGCGGCCGCAGTGGGCTATGACGTGCACGGCCTGAAACTCGTGGTCTTTGCGCTGTCGGGCGGCGTCACGGCGCTGGCCGGCGGGCTGCTGGCGATGATGGCCGGCATCGCGCCGCTGTCCAGCATCGAATACCACAGCAGCGAAATGATCCTGGTCATGACCATCATCGGCGGCACAGCCAACCTGTTCGCCTCGCTTCTGGGTGCGGGATTCTATGTACTGACGGCAGACTGGCTTTCGTTCATCTGGCCGCGCTGGCTGCTCCTGCTGGGCCTGCTGCTCATGGTGATCAGCCTGTACATGCAGCGCGGCTTGTGGGGGGTGTTGGAAAGCCTATGGCGCCTGCTGCGCGGTCGCCGCGGCGTATCGGCCGAAACCACTCAACCGGAGCAGCGCCCATGACCGCCACGTCAGTCCGTCCGATCCTGCGCGCGCAGGGCATCGTCAAGCGCTTCGGCAAGTTTGCCGCTGTGCAGAACGTGAACCTGTCGGTCATGCCCAATACCATCCATTCTGTCATCGGGCCCAACGGAGCAGGCAAGACCACGCTGTTCCATACCTTGACCGGCACCTTGCCGGCCACTGCCGGCACGATTGAGTTCAATGGTGTCGACGTCACGGCGCTGGCCGACCACCAGCGTGTGCGCCACGGCATCGCGCGCTCATTCCAGGTCACCAGCCTGTTCCCCTCGCTGGACGTGCGCGAGAACCTGCGGCTGGCCGTGCAGGGCGTGCACAAGCTGACGGTGGCGGACGGCTGGCTCCCACCGACCGGGCAGCGCGCGCGTCGTGAGCTTGTCGACGAAATCCTCGAACGTATGGGGCTCACGCGCGTGGGCGACCTGCCGGCGGCCACGCTGTCGCACGGCCAGCAGCGCCGCCTCGAGGTCGGCATGGCGCTGGCCGCCAGGCCCAAAGCGATCTTCCTGGATGAACCGACCTCCGGCATGGGCGTGGACGACATCGGCGGCATGAAGGCCTTGATCCACGGCCTGCGCGGCGACCATACGGTCGTGCTAATTGAGCACAACATGGGCATCGTCATGGACATCTCGGACACCATCACCGTCATGCAACAAGGCCGGGTGCTGGTCGAGGGCAAGCCCGCAGACATCCGCAACGACCCGCGGGTACGTTCCGCCTATCTGGGCAACATGATCACCGGAGGCGCGGCATGAGCTTGTCTGTCAAGGAAATCCACAGCTACTACGGCAAGAGCCACATCCTGCAAGGCGTCTCACTGGAGGTACCGGAGGGCAGCGTGGTCACCCTGCTGGGCCGCAACGGCGCCGGCAAGTCGACCACGCTCAAGACCATCGCTGGACTGATCGCGCCTCGCCCCGGCTCGATCACCTTTCGCGGGAAGGACATCGCTGGCTTGCCGGCGCATCGCGTGGCGGCACGTGGCATCTGCCTGGTGCCCGAGAACCGGGGCATCTTCAAGCTGCTGAGCGTCGAGGAAAACCTCAAGCTGGGCCTGCGGCGCGAGTCGCCCTGGCAGCTGGCCGACATCTACCGCATCTTTCCGCGCCTGAAAGAGCGCCGGGGCAACGGAGGCGGGCAGCTGTCGGGCGGCGAACAACAGATGCTGGCGATCGGGCGCGCACTGATGAACAACCCGCGCCTGCTGATGCTCGACGAACCGGTCGAGGGCCTGGCGCCGGTCATCGTCGAGGAGATCGTGGCACAGATCGGGCAGATCCGGCAGGCAGGCGTCTCGATCCTGCTGGTCGAGCAGAACCTTGAGGTCTGCACCCAGTTGGCCGACCGCCACTTCGTCCTCGAGCAGGGGCAAATTGTCTATTCGGGCTCGAACGAGGAATTCCGGGCCGACCATGCGGTCAAGGACCGCTACCTGGGAGTAAACGTATGACTGCAACAGCGAATGAACGTCCGGGATTGGATGCCTCCGGGCTGCGCATCGACGGCGAACGCCTGTGGGATTCACTGATGCGCCTGGCGCGCATCGGCGCGACTGACAAGGGCGGGGTCTGCCGCCTGGCGCTGACGGACCTGGACGGCCAGGGCCGCGACCTGGTCCGGGAATGGGCGGTGGAGCTGGGCTGCGAGATCCGCGTGGACGCCATCGGCAATCTGTTCATGCGCCGCGCCGGCACCCGCGATGATCTGCCTGCCGTCATGGCGGGCAGCCACATCGACACCCAGCCGACCGGCGGCAAGTTCGACGGCAACTACGGCGTTCTGGCGGGCATCGAGGTCCTGCGCACACTGCGCGACCATGGCATCCGCACTGAAGCTCCACTGGAGGTCGTGGCCTGGACCAATGAGGAAGGCTCGCGCTTCGTGCCGGTCATGATGGGCTCCGGCGTGTTTGCGGGCGCCTTTACACTGGAGCACGCCTTGACGCAGCGAGACCGCGAGGGCATCTCGGTGGCCGAAGCCCTGGCGCGCATCGGCTATGCCGGCCACGCTTCCAACGGCCCGGTGCGCGTGCGCGCCTATTTCGAGGCGCATATCGAACAGGGTCCGGTCCTGGAAGCCAACGGCACAGTAATCGGCGCCGTGCAAGGCGCGCTGGGCCAGCGCTGGTACGACGTCACGATCCAGGGCCAGGAAGCCCATGCCGGGCCCACCCCCATGGCGATGCGCCGGGATGCCCTGCTGGCGGCCGCGCGGCTCATCGAGTCGGTCAATGTCATCGCCCTGCGACATGCGCCGCATGGCCGCGGCACTGTCGGCTGGATCGACAATTTCCCCAATTCGCGCAATGTCATCCCCGGCCGCGTGCGCCTGACCGTGGACCTGCGCGCCGCGGACGACGAAGTACTGGACGCCATGGACCAGGCGCTGACGCAGTCCTGCCGCGCACTGGAGGATGGCGGCGGGCTGAGCGTATCGCTGGAGCAGGTCGTGTATTTCCCGCCGCAGGCCTTCGATCCGGAACTGGTTGGCCTGGTGGGCGAATACGCCGAGCGCTTCTCCTACAGCGTCATGCCGGTCGTCAGCGGCGCGGGGCACGATGCCGTGTATTTGGCGCGCGTGGCGCCCACCGCGATGATCTTCGTGCCGTGCAGGGACGGCATCAGCCACAACGAGATTGAGGACGCCCGGCCCGAGCATCTGGAGGCCGGCTGCAATGTGCTGCTGCATGCCATGCTGCGGGTCGCCGGCGTGGGCGCTATCGAGGGGAATATCGCATGAAAGTCCTGATCGCCCGCATGAACCACGAAACGAATACGTTCTCACCCGTGGCCACGCCCCTGTCCGCCTTCGGCCCGCAAGGCCCTGTCTACGGCGCCGATGCCCTGGCAGCCAACCTGGGCAAGCGCACCGCGATGGCAGCCTTCATCGACCTGGCGCAGCAGCACGGCGCCCAGATGGTCACACCGATCGACGCCTCTGCCTATCCCAGCGGCCCGGTGGACGGGGACGCCTACCAGCACATCTGTGACCACATCGTCGCCGCCGCGGCAGGCTGCGACGCCCTGCTGCTGGACCTGCATGGCGCCATGGTGGCCGAGACCACCAACGACGGCGAGGGCGACCTGCTGGAACGGCTGCGCGCCTCCGTGCCCGGCGTGCCCATCGCGGTGGCGCTGGACTTGCACGGGAACGTCACGCAAAAAATGATCGACAACGCCGACGTGATCGTCAGCTTCAAGACCTATCCGCACATCGACATGTACGAAACCGGCGCGCACGCCGGACGGTTGCTCTTCGACATGCTGGCCGGGCGCAAGCGGCCGGTCGTCGCCTGGCAGCGGCTGCCGTTGATCAGCCATACGCTGCGCAGCGCCACAGAGTCGCCTGCCATGCGCAACGCGGTCGAGGCCGCGCGCGCGGCCGAGGACGATGGCCTGCTGGCCGTCTCGGTGCTGGCCGGATTCGGCCTTGCGGACATCCCCCACCCCTGCCTGAGCGTGGTGGTCGTCGCGGATGGCGACCGCGAAGCCGCGCAGCGCGCGGCACGAGACCTGGCCGAACAGATCTGGCGAGAGCGCGAAGGGTTCAGCTACCAGCGAGAGCCACTGGAGCAATCCCTGGCGCGCGCAGAGGCCATGGCCCGCGCTGCGGACCGCCCGGTGCTGCTGCTGGATCATGGCGACAACTGCATGTCCGGCGGCACCTGCGACACCATGGACGTATTGTCGGCCGCGCTGGAGCAAGGGCTGGATGGCATCCTGGCGGGGCTCTATTGCGACCTCGAGGCAGTCGCTACCCTGCACGCGGCCGGCGTCGGCGCGGTTGTCTCATTGCCCGTTGGCAACAAGAAATCCCTGGCCCACCTGGGCCGCGACGCCCAGCCCGTGCCCTTGCGCGGCACCGTGCTGGCCGTAAGCGACGGCTGGTACACCATCACCGGCCCTACCTACACCGGCCAACGCGTCTGCATGGGGCGCAGCGCCGTTCTGGACATCGGCGCCGCGCGCCTGGTGCTGACCGAACGCACGCACGAGCCCTGGGATCTCGGCGTTTTCGAGAGTCTCGGCCAGGATCCGCGCAAGGCGCGATTCCTGCTGCTCAAATCCCGCATGTACTGCCGGCCAGTGTTCGTGCCCATCTCGGGCGGCCTGGTCGAATGCGACAGCCCCGGCGCCACCAGCGCTGACTGGCAGCTGTTTCCATTCAGGCAACGCGTACGACCGCTGTATCCCCTGGAAAACGTGGGCGCCGACCGGGCGGCCTACGCGCAGTGAAAACACGCTGCGGCCGCGCTATGGATGGATACCGGTCACAGTCGCCGGTAACGCCCCCGAAGCGGCCCGCCGGAAGGTGGACGGCGAGACGCCGGTATGCCCCTTGAAGAAGCGCCAGAAATACTGATACCGGCAACACAAGATCAAGCGAGATGTCCGTCAACAGCGCGCATGTCCATAGGTTCAACGGCCAGGCAGATCCGATCGAGGTGAATAACCGCATCCAGCGTGCTCTAACGATTAATAGCTTTAATTCAATTAGGCTTGCCCGGGCGTATACAACGGTCCTACAGTCTTAGATTTGTAAACTGGAAAATACAGGTTTTATTGCGTATTTCAATTTTACAGATTAGAATGCGTAAATTCGGATCCAGCATGGGGTTCTCATGGCCGACTTTACTATTCGCACGGCGGAGCAGCTTCCCGTACTGCTTCACGCGTTTCGCAAGCAGGCTGGCCTGTCCCAGTCCGCTGTGGCAATGCGCCTGGGCATCACGCAACAGACGCTCTCAGCCCTGGAGCGTAACGCGGACAAAGTCAGCGCCGACCGGCTGCTGGCGCTTCTGAGCATCCTGGGCGTGGAACTGGTGCTGCGCCAGGGCAGCGGCTCGCCAGCGCCAACGCCGCCAACGGGTCCGAACTGGTAGGCGATGGGCCGACGCTCTCACTTACAGGTTCTGTACCTCTGGATGAACGGCGCTTTCGTCGGCACCTGGCGTATGCGGCCCCACGTCGGCGAAATCGTGCAGTACGACGACAGCTGGGTGGCCTCGGCACAAGGTCGGCCGCTCTCCCTGTCGCTGCCTTTTACGCCGGGCAACCAACCGCATCGCGGCGATGCCGTACGTGCCTACTTTGAAAATCTGCTGCCAGACAGCAAGGCTATCCGCGAACGTCTCGCGCGCCGGTTTCAGGCGGGTTCGACGGAGGCGTTTGCGCTGCTGGCAGAGGTCGGACGGGATTGCGTGGGAGCGCTGCAGATACTCCCTGGCAACGTTCCACCGCCAAGCGTTCAAGAAGTGAAGGCAACGCCATTGAACGATGCCGAGGTGGCCCAAGTGCTGCGCTACACCGTGGCGCCGGCATCAATAGCCGGCCGAGACAGCGGCGATGTTGACTTCCGGATTTCCATCGCCGGGGCGCAGGAAAAGACAGCGTTGTTGTGGCTCAATGATCAGTGGTGTCTGCCGCATGGCGCGACGCCAACCACGCACATCTTCAAACTACCTCTGGGCCTGGTCGGCAACCTCAGGTTCGATATGAGCGATTCGGTCGAAAACGAGTGGCTATGTTCGAAGATACTTCACGCGTACGGGCTGCCGGTGGCGAGCACGCAGGTCCTTCAGTTCGAGGACATGAAGGTGCTTGCTGTCGAGCGCTTCGACCGCACGTGGTGGGAGGACGAAGAAGGCAAGAGATGGCTTCTGCGGCTACCGCAGGAAGATATGTGCCAGGCGACAGGAACCGCGCCTCACCTGAAGTATGAGTCCGACGGTGGCCCCGGCATCCGCGCAATCATGACACTCCTGGGCACGTCCAGCGGCCCCGACCGTGACCGGCGTACGTTCTTCCAGGCGCAAGTCCTCTTCTGGATGCTTCGCGCCACCGACGGCCATGCGAAGAACTTCAGCATTTTCCTGCGTCCTGGCGGAACTTACGAACTCAGTCCGCTGTACGACGTGCTCTCTGCCTACCCTGTCATAGGCACCGGCGCAAATCAGCTATCCCCGTTCAAGGCAAGGATGGCCATGGCAGTGCGCTCAAAGAACACGCACTGGGTCATGCGGGACATTACACGTCGCCATTGGCTGGCTGTAGGGAAAGAGCATGGCATCGTAGCGCCGGATGGTCGCGGCGCCGATGTGGTGCTCGACGATATCGTGGCGCACACTCCCGAAGTCGTGCGTTCAGTCCGTGCACTGCTACCCAAGAACTTTCCGGAATATCTGGCGGACAGTATCCTCAACGGACTGCAAGCTGCAGCCAACACACTGGCCGGCTAGCATAGGCAACGGCCCGCTACCGCACCGTTGTCGTGCTACGCAGGCTTTGCCATTTACTCAGCATAGACACTATCTGTGCTGACTGAGGACACCCGCCCTGTCGAGGCCAGCATCAAAGAAACTCCCAAGCCATTGCTGCAGTGGATCACACAACCACCGCTCACGCCCACGAGGCGTTATGCCCGTCCTTGGCAGATGCACTCGAAAACGTCCGGCTTACGCTCAGCCGCACTCGAATCTGGCCAGGAACTGCCTTAACAGATCATCCAGCTGACTGCGTTGCTCATCTGTAAGGGTGGCAACCAGCCTTGCCTGAGTCTCGACATGGGCCGTAACCGCCTTGTCGATGAGCTTGTATCCGTTTGACGAAAGCGAAATCAGAAAGCCGCGGCCATCGTCGGGATTCTTTACCCGCTCGACGAGCCCGGCCTTTTCCAGTTGATCGATACGGTGCGTCATCGTGCCCGACGTCACCATGGTCGACGCCATCAGATCCCCCGGCGATAGCGCATGGGGAGAGCCCGCCCGCCGCAGCGTTGCCAAAACGTCGAAGCTCGCCGCATTCAAGCCATACTCGGCCCAGGTTGTTTCCATGCTGCGAACCAAATGCTGGTTCAGCCGCTTGATGCGTCCGATCGTCCCCATCGGGCCGACGTCGAGATCGGGCCGCTCTTGCTTCCATTGCAGGAGAATTTTATCGATTGCGTCCATGCGTCATATTTTCGTATGGTTTTATCTTGACATCAAGATTCTGAGGATATATCTTGATGTCAAGATAAATAGGAAGGCGCAAATCATGAAGAGTTCCGCAGCGAACGAACGCCCAGCCACCCATCAAAGGGCTGGTTTGGTTTCGTTGTTATGTCTTTTTTTTGGTGGCGCACTGTTGGGGCTGTCGACCAATTTGGCAAAACTCGCGGGCGAAGCACAGCTATCGCCGTTAGCATTCCTGTGCTGGTCCATCATCGGCGCGGCGTTTGTCCTGATGATTGTGTCTGCGCTGCGCCGCGACCTGCCGCCGATCAACGCGCGTGCATTTGAATACTACGTCGTCTCGGCACTGGTGGGGGTAGCGGGATCCAACCTGATTTTCTTTTCGGCCATCCCGCATGTTGGTGCCGGCTTTGTCGCGCTGATCATCTCACTTCCGCCGCTACTAACCTATGTGGGCGCGCTGGCATTGAGGATGGAGCGATTCAAGACGATGCGCGCGGCCGGCGTCGCAACCGCGCTGGCCGGGGCCGTTGTTCTCGCGGCCGGTAAACTATCTTCGCCTGATGCCGAGGGGTTCTGGATTCTCCTCGCCCTGATCGGCCCAGTCTTGCTGGCGATCGGGAACCTCTATCGGACGCTGCGCTGGCCCGCTGGCGCGTCTGCGGATGCCCTGGCTACCGGAATGCTGATCGCCGCTGGCGCCATGTTGCTGGCCGCAGGGTTCTTGCCCGGCTTCTCGCTCGCCGTGCCGCTGAACCGAGCCCTGCCGCTGGGCCTGATCGCCACGCAATCGGTGGTTTTCGCTGGCATGTTTCTGTTGCTGTTCATGCTGCAGAAAACAGGCGGGCCGGTACTCCTGAGCCTGCTGGGGTCTGTTGGCGCTGTCGTCGGTGTGCCAGTCGCGATATTCCTGCAAGGCGAAGCACCGCCCGAAGGTCTGCTGCCAGGCGCGGCCCTGATCGCCGCCGGGATCGCCCTGCTGACGTTGGGCAAAACCACATCCAAATAAGCTTGTAACCATACAGACTGGAGGAACTATCCGATGGATATCACGGTTTACGGCGCCGCCGAGAATGTCGGCCGGCGCATTGCAATTGAAGCGCTGACGCGCGGACACAATGTCACTGGCGTAGTCAGAACGCGCTCACACCCTTGTCGTTGATGACAGCGGGGTTTTGCAGCCGAATCAGGCGCGAGCGCTTTACACTGGGCGGGTATGTAACAAGGAGCACAGCCAAGTGTCTGCAGATTTAAACCAACAATACGGATTAAACCCGGCCCATAGCGAAGTCGTGTCGGCTTGTCAGGTTGTCAACCCCGGCGATGCCTTGGATATGGGGTGCTCCAATGGCCGTAATGCGCTGTATTTGGCGCAGCGGGGTTTCCAGGTCACGGCGGTAGACGTCAACCCCCATGCGCTGGGGCAATTGCAGTCCATCGTTGACCAGGAAAGCATAAATGCCATCACGCCCCGCCTGTACGACATCAGCGATGCAAGCCTGGACGCCGATTACGATTTCATTGCCTGCACAGTGACACTCATGTTCATCGAACCCTCCAGGGTCGCCGCCGTGCTGGCCGACATGCAGCAGCGTACCAGGGCGGGCGGCTACAACCTGATCGTCTGCGCCATGGATAGCCCTGACTACCCTTGCCCCATGAATTTTCCGTTCACCTTCCGGCCAGGCGAGTTGAGCGCAGCGTACCAAGGCTGGGAGTTGGTCAAGTACAACGAAGACGTGGGGGCCATGCACAACGGCGCCCGGTTGCGGTTCGCGACCATGCTGGCGCGCAAGGCGGCTTAAGGGCTGGTTAACCCCGATGCCTGCGCTCGCCTTTCTCGCGTCAGGCATCGCCGAGATAGGTGTTCCAAGCGCCCGTTTCGGCGCTGGCTGGCACTACTATGCGAAAGAAGGTCCGAATCAAAGGGATGCTGTTTGACGTCGCCAGGCCACGCTGACCCATTCAAACAGAACGGGCTCCGGCAGCATTGCCGGAGCCCGTTTTCCTTACCCGCCTCACTGCGGCATTTTTTCGCTAACTATGGGAACCGATTTTCGTTCCAATATTCGTCAAGGACTATGTGCAAGGTTGGCATGCATGCACCGTATCGCCGGCGGAATGTCGCGAGGGTGCGAGCCGGTCTCAGCGGCCCACGTCAGTGCATTTTCGGTCCTCCAGCGCGCGCTATTCCGTATCGCCGAGATAGCGTTCGACCAGATAGGCCCAGTAGGCGCCGCCATCCACCAGATTACAGTCGTTGAAGTCGTAGTTGGGGTTGTGCACCGCGCAGGCGCCGTGCTGGTCTCCGGCGCCATTGCCAATGAACAGATAGCAGCCCGGGACTTCTTCCAGCATGTAGGCGAAGTCTTCGCTGCCCAGACGGGCCGGGGTCTGTTCCACCACGTTTTCCGCGCCGTTGAATTCGATGGCGGCGCGGCGGGCGAAGCCGGTTTCGTCAGGGGTGTTCACCGACACCGGATAGCCTCGCTCGTAGGCGATGTCAGCCTGCACGCCGAAGCTTTCGGCCTGCGCATTCACTAGCGCCTTGATGCGCCGTTCCAGCAGCGCCCGGACGTCGGCGTCGAGCGCGCGTACCGACAGCTGCAGAACGGCTGACTGGGGGATGACGTTGCTGATGTGCCCGGCGTTGACCGCTCCGATGGTGATCACCGCCAAGTGACTGGGGTTCACTTCGCGCGAAACAATGGTCTGCAGCGCCATAATGATGCTGGCGGTCGCGACGATGGGGTCTTTGGCCATATGCGGATGGGCCCCATGCCCGCCCACGCCGGTAATGGTAATGGTCACGTAGTCGGATGACGACATCGAGGCCCCATCGCGGGGCAGCAGCTTGCCTTGCGGAAACCCCGGCGCGTTGTGCATGCCGAAAATGGCATCGCACGGGTGCTGCTCAAACAGGCCATCATCCATCATTTTCTTTGCGCCGCCCAGGCTCTCTTCGGCCGGCTGGAAAATCAGGTTCAGCGTGCCCGAGAATTCCCCCTTTTCCGCCAGGTATTTTGCAGCGGCCAGCAGCATGGTGGTATGGCCATCGTGGCCGCATGCATGCATCACGTTGTCATGCTTGCTGGCGTAGGGCAACTGCGTGGTTTCGCGGATAGGCAAAGCGTCCATGTCGGCCCTTATGCCGATACGCCGGCTGCCCGTGCCCTTTTTCAGCACACCGACCAGGCCGGTTATGCCGTACCCGCGATGCACGTCGTAGCCCCATTCGCCCAGCAGCCGGGCAACGATGTCGCTGGTGCGCCGCTCTTCATACCCGAGCTCCGGGTGCTGGTGGATGTTCCGGCGAATCGCCGCGAACTCGTCGAAATGGGCCTGACCTGGGTGGCGATCTGTCTCTGGTGGTTGATGTGCAGGTTGTGGAACTTGCGTCGAGGGAACGGCGTAGATGCGGGATCTC
The DNA here is from genome assembly GCF_009857885.1 of Pusillimonas sp. TS35. GTDB lineage: Bacteria > Pseudomonadota > Gammaproteobacteria > Burkholderiales > Burkholderiaceae_B > Allopusillimonas > Allopusillimonas lactea. The sequence goes on from NZ_WWER01000002.1 coordinate 315,752, forward strand.
GTCATGCATTATCGCTGCAGCGCAAGGTGAGCCAGATTGCCCCTGATGCCGTCAAAGATTGTGTCCATTACATGAGCGGGAAATCCTTCCGGAATTTTCTTTTGCACAAGTGTTATTGCGCCTTCCACGATACCTGGTAGCTCTTCCAGGATGGTCGTTGTTGGCTCTACGCCGATATACCGCTCACCCACGGAAACCCAATGCCTTCGGTAAATTTCGCGCATACGGTAATGAACATTTTTCCTGCGCAAAGCCATGGCCATTTTTACATTTCGCAGGTGCACTTGTTTGGCGCCGCTCCCTACCCAGGGCCAGGCGGACAGTACATCGTAGAGCGGGGCGAGCTTGAATGTGCCACCCGGAGCAATTGCTAAGCTGAAATTCTTGGCGTGACCGTCGGTAGCCGCTAGAAGCCAAAAATACAGCAGCGCCCTGAAGAAGGTTTGTCGGTCATCTCTCGCGGTGGCAGAGCCGCGAAGAAGGTGCATGATGTCCGACACACCTGGTCCGCCATCCGACTCATACTTGAGATGCGATGGCAATCCTTGCGCCTGCAGCATGTCCTCGTGCGGGATGCGAACAATCCAGCCATCTGGATGAATAGCACGGTCAAATCGTTCAACGATGAGTACCCGCTGGTCCTCGAATTGAGCCATCTCCGTTCTCGCAATGGGCAGCCCCATGGCTCTCAATAGTTCCATTGAAAGCCATTCGTTCTCTACGGAGTGTTGCAGGTCATAGCGCGTGTTCCCGGCCAAGCCGAGCGGCAGCTTGAAAATGTGAGTCGTTGGTGTTGCTTCGTGAGGGACGTGCCAAGAGCCTTTATGCCAAAGAAGCGCTGTTTTCTCTTGTGCGCCGGCTAATGAGAAGCGAAAGTCGTCACTGGAGTCATCTCCTGTCGACATTATCGCGCCTCTCAGGTGTTCTGCAACTTCGGCTTCCGTTAATGGTCTAGCGGAAATGGATTTCACATCCGGAGGTGGAGAGCCTTCTGGAAGTAGCTGTACGGCGCCCGCAGCATCACGGCCAATGCTCTGTAGCAAGGTAAAAGCATCCAGGGATGCGGCTTTGAATCGGGCGCCTATACGACGGCGTATCGCTTCATTGTCAGGTAATAGGTTGTCAAAGTAATTGTCGACGGGACCATCACGCAGACCATCGCCGGCACCCGTCATTGGCAGTGAAAGCGACAGCGGTCTGCCTTGCGGATGGTCTACCCAGGATGAGTCGTACACCAGGCGGGACGCTGTTCTGCCTTTTTGATGCCACTGTCCCACAAAGACACCATTCATCCAAATATCAAGGACACTCATTACCAGTCCTCGATGGAATCTTTAAAGGGTCGTCGAGGCTCCGCCACCAGTTGTGTATCCAGGACGGAAAGAACTTCATAAACTCTTGCGAAGGCAAGGCCGGAGGCGTCCTTTTCCATGCGAGAAACGGCTTGCTGACTGGTGTTCAGCTCACGGGCGAGCTTAGCCTGGCTCCATCCTTTTTCTTCTCTCAGAGAGCGGATGAGCGGTGAAAGTTGCTCAGCTTTTAATAAAAGTACCGATTTCATGGCCGTGTCTTGCATCAACTAAGGATGAACACACCATAAATGATGTTCTTTCGAAATACATCAAATAAGATGTAAATGCAAAAAACATCATAATTGATGTAATTGCAGTTTACAACAAATAGGATGTAAGCGTGGCTGTATGGATTTGAGAGTGTCGCCCCGTTCCAGGAATTCAATGTCCCAGTGAAACTTGCGCTTCGCATAAAAAAGCGGCCACTAAAAAGTAGGCCGCTTCTTCACATCCAGAAAAGTGGCCAACTTATCTCATAACACTTGGCCAATTATTCCCGAAACCAACACCCATCAAACATCAATATTCCCCGCCTGCAGTGCATGTGCCTCGATAAACTCCCTCCGAGGCTCGACCTGGTCGCCCATCAGTGTGGTAAACACCTGATCAGCCGCGATGGCGTCCTCGATCTGCACGCGCAGCAAGCGGCGCACGGTCGGATCCATGGTGGTTTCCCAGAGCTGCTCGGGGTTCATTTCGCCCAGGCCTTTGTAGCGCTGCTTGCTGATGGCGCGTTCGGCCTCGCCGCGCAGCCATTGCATGACTTCGCGGAAGTCACCGACTGATTTCTCTTTGCGCTTGTCGCCTTCACCGCGGGCGATGACGGCGCCCTCGCCCATGAGACCGTGAAAGGTTTGGGCGGCGCGGGCCAGCGCGGCGTAGTCGGCGCCGCGGACGAACGTGCGGTCGAAGATGCTGACGCGCACGTTGCCGTGGTGGATGCGGCTGAGTACCAGGCGCCATGCATTGCCTTCTTCATTGGCCTGCGACGCCACCGAAACGGCGTTGGGCTGGGCTGGGTCGAACAAGGCTTCGTGCAGGCGCTTGGCGCAGGCTTCGGCCGTCTCGGCGCTTTCCAGATTCACTTCGACGCCTTCGGCCATGGCCGACAACGCGGCCAGGTCAAGGTGACGCGACAGGCGGTTGATGACGGAATCGGCCAGCACGTACTGGCGCGCCAAGGCGCCCAGGGCATCGCCGGTGATGGGCTCGGCGCCTTCGCGCGTGACGAGCGAGGCGTCTTTGAGCGCTAGCTCGAGCATGAATTGTGCTTCTTCCGCGTCGTCTTTCAGGTAGCGCTCTTCGCGGCCGACTTTGACCTTGTACAGCGGCGGCTGGGCGATATACACGTGGCCGCGCTGGACCAGTTCGGGCATCTGGCGGTATAGCAGCGTCAACAGCAGGGTGCGGATATGCGCACCGTCGACGTCGGCGTCCGTCATGATGATGATGCGGTGGTAGCGCAGCTTGTCGATATTGAAATCAGGCCCGATGCCGGTGCCCAGTGCGGTAATCAGCGTGGCGATCTGTTCACTGGCGATCAGGCGGTCGAAGCGGGCTTTTTCTACATTGAGCACCTTGCCGCGCAACGGCAGAATGGCCTGGAACTTGCGGTCGCGCCCCTGCTTGGCGGAGCCGCCGGCCGAGTCACCCTCTACGATGTAGATTTCGCACAGCGATGGGTCTTTTTCCTGGCAATCGGCCAGCTTGCCGGGCAGGCCGGCGCCTTCCAGCACACTCTTGCGGCGCGTCATTTCGCGCGCACGGCGGGCCGCATCGCGCGCACGGGCGGCTTCGATGATTTTGTTGCACAATGCCTTGGCATCGTTGGGGTGTTCCAGCAGCCAGGTTTCCAGCGTGCGGGCCACGGCTTCCTCAACCGCGGGGCGCACTTCGCTGGATACCAGCTTGTCTTTGGTCTGGCTGCTGAACTTGGGCTCGGGCACCTTCACCGACAGCACGCAGGCCAGCCCCTCGCGCATGTCGTCGCCTGTGGTGTCCACCTTGGCCTTCTTGGCCAGCTCGTTATCAGTGATGTATTTGTTGATGACGCGCGTCATGGCCGCGCGCAGGCCCGTAAGGTGAGTGCCGCCATCACGCTGCGGGATGTTGTTGGTGAAGCACAGCACAGTTTCGTTGTAGCCGTCGTTCCATTGCATGGCTACTTCAACACCGATCGTGGTATCGCCCACCATGGATTCGGTGGTCACCGAAAACACGTTGGGGTGCAGCACCGTTTTGCTGCGGTTGATGTATTCCACAAAACCTTTTACGCCACCCAGAAAGGCAAAGTTTTCTTCCTTGCCCGTGCGCTCGTCAACCAAACGCACCTTGACGCCGTTGTTCAGGAAGGACAGCTCGCGCAGGCGCTTGGCCAGGATATCGTAGTGGTATTCGATGTTCTCGAATATCTGTGAATCGGCCAGAAACTGTACACGCGTGCCGCTGGCCTCGGTGGTGCCGGTTACTTTCAGCGCCTCGACGCGCTCGCCACGGCGAAACTCCATCTCGTGTACCTGGCCGTTGCGCGAAATGGTGAGCCGCAGCCATTCGGACAGCGCATTCACGCACGAAACGCCCACGCCGTGCAGGCCGCCGGACACCTTGTACGAGTTGTGATCGAATTTGCCGCCGGCGTGCAGCTCGGTCATGACGATTTCAGCGGCGCTGCGGTGGTGCTCGTCATCTTTGTGGATGTCGGTGGGGATGCCCCGGCCGTTATCGCTGACCGAAATGCTGTTGTCAGCATGGATGGTAACCACGATATCGTCGCAGTAGCCCGCAAGCGCTTCGTCGATGGCGTTGTCGACCACCTCGAAAACCATGTGATGCAGGCCCGTGCCATCGGACGTGTCGCCAATGTACATGCCCGGGCGCTTGCGTACCGCTTCAAGGCCCTTGAGCATTTTGATGGAATCGGCGCCATAACCGGTAGCGGCGGCGTTCGTGTTTTGATCTGACATAGTTTTGAGAAAACCTTATATAAGCCTTGCGGGTGCCCGAACTTCGATCACACGGGCGGCGGCGCCGGCGGGCAGCGAGGCCAGCCGGCATGCGGGCTGACGCGCCCGCTAGATGCGCATTGGCATCACGACATACTTGAACTGGTCGTCGTCGGGTGCGGTAATGAGCGCCGATGCGTTGACGTCGGGTTGCACCGACCAGCGCACTTCTTCCGTCTTCACGTTGCCCAGCACATCAAGCAGGTAACTGACGTTGAAGCCGACATCCAGGCCTTCATAGGCGTAGTCGATGTCGATTTCTTCCTGAGCCTCTTCTTGCTCGGCGTTGGAGGAGGATATTTTGAGCTGATTGTCTGACAGCTGCAGGCGCACGCCCTTGAGCTTGTCGGTGGTGAGAATGGCGGCGCGATGCAGCGCACCCTGCAGCACATCGCGGCCAATGGTGAAGTGGCGCGTGTAGTTGCTGGGGATCACACGGGTGAAGTCGGGAAACTTGCCTTCAACCAGCTTGGACACAAGCTCGACATCGCCGAAACGGAAGCGGATCTGGCCAGTGGCCACGTCGATGGAGACAGGGTCTTCGGTGTCGGACAGCAGGCGCTGCATTTCCAGCACGGTCTTGCGGGGCACGATGACATCGTGCTTGGTGTCGATGCCTTCGACAGCGGTGCCGTTGTGCGCCAAGCGGTGACCATCAGTGGCGACGGCACGCACAAAGCCGGGCTCGAATACGAACAGCAGGCCATTCAGGTAGTAGCGGATATCCTGCTGCGCCATGGCAAAGTGCACGGAGTTGAACAGGTGCTTGAGCGTTTTTTGCGGCAGCGTGAACGAGACATCCCATTTTTCGGGCTGAGCCAAAATGGGGAACTCGGGCGCCGGCATGGTCTGCAGCGCGAAGCGGCTCTTGCCAGCCTGTACGGACATCTTCGCGCCCGATAGCGCCAGCTTCACATCGCCCGCATCGGGCAGCGCGCGCAGGATATCGAGCAGCTTGCGCGCCGCCACGGTTGTCGATTCATTGTCACCGCCCACCCCGAACTGCGCATGCGTCGTAATCTGGACTTCAAGATCGGTCGCGATGAATGCAACATGGTCGCCTTCCTTGCGCAACAGGATGTTGGCAAGAATGGGCAGCGTGTTGCGCCGTTCGACAATACCTGCCACCGTCGAGAGCGGCTTGAGCACTTCATCGCGTGTCGCTTGTACGAGTTGCATGATTATCCTTTGAGGGTTTGTTCCAGTACATGAAGAGCGTGATTCAGCTCGGCCTGCTTGGACCGGGCGTCGGCGATTTTACGCACGGCGTGCAGAACCGTGGTGTGATCGCGCCCGCCGAAGAGATCGCCGATTTCCGGCAGGCTTTTTTGGGTGAGTTCTTTGGCCAGGTACATGGCAACCTGCCGCGGCATGGCAATGTTTGCCGGCCGGCGCTTGGAATACATGTCGGCCACCTTGATCTTGTAGAAATCAGCGACTGTCTTCTGGATATTCTCTACCGTGATCTGGCCGTTGGACACCGACAGCAGATCCTTCAGCGCTTCTTTGCAGACGTCGACGGAAAGCACATCGCGGCCATGAAAGCGCGCAAAGGCGGACACCTTGCGCAGTGCGCCTTCGAGTTCGCGCACATTGCTGCGCAGATGCTTGGCAATGAAGAAGGCCACTTCTTCGGGCATGCTGATGCCTTCGGTTTGCGCCTTGTGCAGCAAGATGGCCACGCGCATCTCGAGCTCGGGTGGCTCGATCGCCACTGTAAGCCCCGAATCGAAACGCGAGATCAGACGGCTGTCGATGTTGGCGAGCTCCTTCGGATAGGTATCAGAAGTAATGATGATCTGCTTGCGCTGGGCCACCATGGCCTCGAAGGCGTAGAAGAATTCTTCCTGCGTGCGGTTCTTGCCGGCGAAGAACTGGATGTCGTCGATGAGCAGCAGGTCGAGCGAATGGTAGTACCGCTTGAATTCGTCGAACGCCTTGCGCTGGTATGCCTTGACCACGTCGGATACGTATTGGTCTGCGTGCACATAGCGCACACGCGTGCCGGTGCCATTGGCCACCAGCGCATTGCCGATGGCATGGATGAGGTGGGTTTTACCCAGGCCCACACCGCCGTACAGAAACAACGGGTTGTACGACACGCCCGGGTTTTCGGCCACCTGCAGGGCGGCCGCGCGGGCAAGCTGGTTGGCCTTGCCAGTAACGAAGTTTTTAAAGGTGAGGTCGGTATTCAGGCGCGAGCGGTCGTGCACGGCTTCGGCGGCCGCGGCAGCTGCGGCAACCGCCCCCGGGCTGGCGGCAACTTTGGCGGCTGCGGCTGCGGGTGTTGCCGCAGCCGCCTGAGCAGGCGCAGCCGGCGCCGGGGCGGCGGGCGCACGCACGGCACCCGCTCGCGGGGCCACCGGCGCACCGCCAGTGGCCAGCTCGAACTGCACCTGTACCGGACGCGAGTACCAGTCTGTGGCCAGGCGCTCGATTTCGTGGGAAAAATTCTTGCGCACCCAATCGAGCTTGAACCGATTGGGCGCAGACACACGCAGCACCGCCTCGGCTTCATCGAAAGCCAGCGGTACCAACGGGCGTATCCAGGCGCTTATTTGTTGTGGAGGTAGATCCTGCTCCAACTGGTGAACGCAGGACTGCCAGAATTCATTCATGTCGGTCACTTCAGTAAACCTCGATTCTACCCCGTCGAAGCCCAAGTTATCCACAAGCCGCACCCCACGCCTGACGCTTTTGACACGCCGTTTGGCCTCTAACCATTTGACAAAACTATAAAAAATTGATGAAATGGCGGGCTTGACACCGAATTTTCAACCCCACGGGGCCCGACAGGGGCTGCAGGGGCGCCACCGCATAGGCCGGCACATTGGCCAGGGCGCACTTTCAGGCCTTACCTTACCGTTGCGCTCCGGGCCGTTCTTTTTACCTGGATCAACCCATGAAACGCACATTCCAACCTTCTGTTACCCGCCGCAAGCGTACCCACGGTTTCCGCGTCCGCATGAAAACCCGTGGCGGGCGTGCCGTTATCAATGCGCGCCGTGCCAAGGGTCGCAAGCAGCTTACGGTCTAAGCCTGCCGCCGCCCCTCAGGCCAGCCGGCCGTATGCTGCCGGCTCTGCCGCGTTGATGCGCGCCACATTTCCTCCTGCGGCACGCCTGCATCGCCCCTCCGAGTATGCGTCAGCCCTCAAAGGCCGGCGTGTTGCCAGAGGGGCTTTGTTCGTTGTAACCACGCCACGCGGCACGCCGGCCCAATCCGCCACAGGGGCCGAGCCTCAGGCACGCCTGGGCATGATCATTGCCAAGCGCTTTGCCGTGCGGGCGGTTACTCGCAATGCCATCAAGCGTGTGCTGCGCGAGGCTTTTCGCCACAAGCAGCACCGGCTTGGGGGCATTGACCTGGTATTCAGGCTGCATACGCGCGTGGCGCCGGCGTCACTTGCCGAACTCAAAAAGCAAGTGCGCGCCGAGGCCGACGCACTGCTCGACAAGGCATGCCAATGACACCGCTGCAAACGCTGCTGGTCGCACCGATCCGGTTCTACCGATACTTTCTCAGCCCTTGGGTGGGGCATGGGTGCCGCTTCACGCCTACGTGTTCGGCGTATACGATCGAGGCCATCGAAACCCATGGCGCCGCCCGCGGCGTGTACCTGGGGGCGCGGCGCATCGCCCGCTGTCATCCGTGGTGCCAGGGCGGGCTCGATCCCGTCCCGCCGGCAAAAGGGTTGTTCACGCAAAGCCGGCATGGCCAAGACGCCCCCTGAACGCCGGTTCGCACAACGGCACGGGTCTTTATCCACACCCTGCCCCGCTCAAGCAGGATTCAGCCGGGCTACGTTAAACTGTTGAGCTTTTGCTCGGCTTCAATTCGAAACAGGCGCTATGGAAATCCGACGCACCATCCTCTGGATGATATTCTCCTTCTCGCTCTTGCTGTTATGGAATAACTGGCAAGTGCATAACGGCAAGCCATCGCTGTTCGGCGGCAACCCGCCTGCAACACAGCAGGCCGACAGCCAGCAGGCGGCCACCCCGGCAGATACCAGCGTGCCGGCGCCCGCAGCGGCCGTTGGGCCCACGGCTGCCAATGTGCCCGGCGGCAACGGTACGCAGACGGCGCAGCCCCAGGCAGAAAAAGTCAACATCAAAACCGATGTCTATGACCTGACCTTCGATACCCTGGGCGCGCAACTGGTCAAGGCCGAACTGCTGAACTATACGGCGCCTGGCAGCAAAGACCAGCCCATGGTGCTGTTCGACAACGTTCCGTCCAACACCTATCTGGCCCAGACAGGCGTCATCGGCGCGCCACAGGGTGCCAGCTACCCCACGCACCTGACGCCGTTCACCCTTGTTTCGCAGGGCCGCAGCCTTGAGGGCGACAAGCTCGACGTCGTATTCGAGGCACAGTCCGATGGCCTGCGCGTCGTCAAAACATACACGCTGCGCCGCGGCAGCTACGACATCGACGTGCGCCACGACATCTACAACGTCGGCAGCCAGCCTGTCTCGCCGTCGCTGTATCTGCAACTCACGCGCGACAGCAACGATCCTGGCGACAAATCCGCGTTCTACAGCACGTTCACCGGCCCCGCACTCTATTCGGCCGAAGAAAAATTCCAGAAGATCCCGTTCAAGGACATCGACAAGGGCAATGCCAGCTATGTCAAACAGGCCGACAACGGCTGGATCGGCATGGTGCAGCACTACTTCGCCTCCGCCTGGGTGCCGAAGGAAGGCGTAACCCGCCACAACGAAGCCCTGCGCCTGTCCAACAACCTGTATGCCATCCGCACCATCGAGGCGGTCGGCACGATCCAGCCGGGCCAGCACATCGCCGTGGACAGCAGCCTGTGGGTCGGCCCGCAAGACCAGAAAGCCATGAGCGCCATCGCGCCGGGGCTCGAACTGGTTGTCGACTACGGCTGGCTCACCATCATTGCCAAGCCACTGTTCAAGCTGATGACCTGGATCCACAGCCTTCTGGGCAACTGGGGCTGGACGATCGTCGTACTCACGCTGCTGATCAAGCTGGTGTTCTACCCGCTGTCGGCCGCCAGCTACCGCTCTATGGCCAAAATGAAGCAGGTGGCGCCGCGCATGCAGGCGCTGCGTGAAAAATTCGGCGACGACAAGGCCAAGCTGAACGCCGCCATGATGGAGATGTACCGCACCGAAAAGATTAATCCGCTGGGCGGCTGCCTACCCATGGTGATCCAGATCCCGGTGTTCATTGCACTGTACTGGGTGCTGCTGGGCAGCGTCGAAATGCGCGGCGCGCCGTGGGTGCTTTGGATCCACGACCTCTCGGCCCGCGATCCCTGGTTCATCCTGCCCGCCATCATGATGGCCACGATGTTCCTGCAGATCAAGCTCAACCCCACGCCACCCGATCCCACCCAGGCCAAGATCATGATGATCATGCCGCTGGTGTTCGGCGGGATGATGTTCTTCTTCCCGGCCGGCCTGGTACTGTACTGGTGCGTCAACAACGCCGTGTCCATCGCGCAGCAGCGCTACATCATGCATAAGCTAGACAAAGAAACGGCCGCCGCATCACGCTAAACCACCACTGTGCGCACCCTGGTTTAAAAGGGCGCGCACAGGTATCGTGCAGCACCAAAGCCCCGCGCAATGAACCGCACCCCTCCAGGGGATCAGTTCACAAATGCGCGGGGCTTTGCGCATTATGGGTTATTCCCGATACCGGGCGCTTTAGGCTTCCTGTAACGTCCCCAGACCAGTCTTGAAGCCGCCAGCGGGGGATTGCCCATGGGCATCGCGGCGGGTTTCAAGCGTGTGCCCAGACATCGCAACAACAAGCCGAGCACCGCCGCAGCGGCGCAAAAGGAGACACCATGGCCACATCTTGTGCCTGTAACCACAAGCCGCACACTTCCGCGAGCCTTCACACAAGCCCGGCGGCTACACCCCGCCATCGGCTGCTCGCACCGGGCGCCATGGCGGCGGCGCTGCTATGCGGCGCACTGGGGGTAGCAGCCCCCGCAGCGGCGCAAGACCCCATTAAAATCGGTTTCATTGCCACCATGTCCGGCCCCGGCGGCGCGCTGGGGCAAGATATGTACGACGCGTTCATGCTGGCCATTGAGCAAAAGGGCGGCAAACTAGGTGGCGTCCCGGTTCAGGTGATCCGCGAAGACGACCAGCTCAAACCCGATGTGGGCGTACAAGCCGCAACGCGCCTGCTCAAGAGCGAACACGTGCAGATTATCACCGGCGTTACGTTCTCCAACGTAATGATGGCCATCCACAAGCCCATCACCGATGCGGGCGTGTTCCTGATCGGCTCCAACGCCGGCCCGGCGCCCATCGCCGGCAAGCAGTGCTCACCCAATTTCTTCTCTACCTCGTGGGACAACGACATGCTGCATGAGGCCGGTGGCCAACTGGCCACCGACCTGGGCTACAAGAATATGTACGTCATGGCCGCCAACTACCAGGCTGGCCGCGACGCGGTGTCTGGCTTCAAGCGCGACTACACCGGCACCGTCATCAACGAGGTCTACACGCAAGTCAATCAACCCGACTACTCGGCCGAATTGGCGCAACTGCAGGCGGCCTCACCCGACGCCGTTTACGTGTTCTACCCAGGCGGCATGGGGGTTAACTTCGTCAAGCAATACCGTCAGGCGGGCCTGCTGGGCACGGTGCCCCTGCTATCGGCCGCCAGTATCGACGGCTCCACCCTGCCAGCGCTCAAGTCGATTGCCGTGGGCGCTATCACCAGCGCGCCTTATGCGCCCAATATCGACAACCCGCAGAACAAGCAGTTTGTGGAAGCCTTCGTAAAAGCCTACAAACGTCAGCCCTCAATGTATGCGGCGCAATCGTATGACGCGGCCAGCCTGATCGATTCCGCGCTTGCGAAGGTCAAGGGCGACCTGAGCAACAAGGATGCCTTCCGCGCAGCCCTCAAGCAGGCCGATTTCCAATCGGTGCGCGGCAGCTTCAAGTTCGACTCCAACCACTTTCCCGACGCCCCCTTCTACCGTGTAGACGTGGTAGACGGGCCGGACGGCGCAGTGCTGCAGGCATCCACACCTATCAAAATCGCAAAGCGCGCCAATTTTGCCGCGCAATGTGACATGAAATAACGCCAACCCCGTAGGCGGCCCGTGTGCATTGGGCCGTCCGCGCAACGCGGAGGCCAGGCTTGAGCCCTGCCCTATTCTTTATACAGACGCTCAATGGCCTGCAACTGGGCGTGCTGCTGTTTCTCATGGCGGCGGGGCTGACACTGGTGTTCGGCATCATGAGCTTCGTCAACCTGGCGCATGGCTCGCTATATATGATGGGCGCGTTTTTCGCGGCCTCGCTGTACAACTACACCGGCTCATTTCTGCTGGCGGCTGTTCTGCTGATACCGGCCATGGCGGTCTTGGGGCTTGTCATCAACCAGATTGCGCTGCGCAAGCTATACCAGCGCAGCCACCTGGACCAGGTGTTGGCCACCTTCGGCCTGATCCTATTTTTCAATGAAATCGCCCGCATGATCTGGGGGCCTTCGCCCTACTACATGGAAGTGCCCGAATACCTGATCGGCACGGTAAACGTGTTGGGCGTGCGCTACCCCGCATATCGCCTGGTGGTGATCGCTGCGGGGCTGCTGGTGGCGCTGGGCTGTTACCTGCTCATCCACCGTACGCGCATCGGCATGCTGATACGCGCTGGTGCGACGCACCGCGCCATGGTGGATGCCTTGGGCGTGAACATCAACCTGCTCAATGCGCTCCTGTTTGCCCTGGGCGCCATCCTTGCAGGCTTCGCGGGCTTGCTGGCGGGGCCGATTATGTCGGTGCAGGCCGGCATGGGCGAGCCCATCCTGATTCTGACCATGGTGGTGATTGTGATCGGCGGCATAGGCTCCATACGGGGCGCATTCTATGCGTCGCTCATCGTGGGGGTGGTCGACACCCTTGGGCGCACGGTGCTGCCCGCCGTACTTCGCACTATGCTCGAGCGCAGTGCGGCCGATGTCGCAGGCCCTGCGCTGGCTTCCATGATGATTTATCTACTGATGGCCATCGTGTTGGCATTACGGCCCGAAGGGCTGTTTCCGGTACAACGGCATTGATGCCTCGATTGATGTATTGCGTTATGCGCCAAATGATAGACCGGTTTTGCCAGTTGCCCCTCGCCACCCGAGCGGGGTTGTTTTTGCTGTTGCTGCTCGCCTTGGCCCCCGTGTTTGCACAAGATGAACCCTTCGCCATCACACTGCTCACGCGTATTCTCATCTTTGCCTTGGCGGCGCTGTCCCTCAACCTGATCCTGGGCTACGGCGGCATGGTGAGCTTTGGCCATGCGTTGTTCCTGGGCCTGGGTGTATACAGTGCGGCAATCCTGAGCCACCACGGTATAGCCAGCGGCTGGGCGCACTTGTTGGTAACGCTGGCCGTGTGCGGCGCTGTAGGGCTGATTACCGGTTGCATAGTGCTGCGCACGACAGGCATTTCCTTCATTATGATTACGCTGGCCTTTGCGCAAATGTTCTACTTTCTGTTCGTCAGCTTGAGCCAGTACGGCGGCGACGATGGCATGCGCCTGGCGGCAAGCAGCCGCTTCGGTGGCCTGCAGTTGGGTGATGGCCCGGTACTGTATCTCCTTACCCTGGCGCTCGTGTGCGCCGCCCTGTATGGCTGCCACCGCCTCATCCATTCCCGTTTGGGCATGGTGCTGCGCGCCAGCAACAGCAACGACAAACGCATGCGCGCGCTGGGCTACCCCACCTTTCGCTACCGCTTGGCGGTTTATGTACTGGCCGCAATGATATGCGGCGTGGCCGGCCTGCTGTATGCCAATCTCACGCAATTCGCCTCGCCGTCTTATATGTCGTGGACAACGTCAGGCGAACTGATCGTGATGGTGATGCTGGGTGGCCTGGGCACACTCTTCGGCCCCGTGTTCGGCGCCGTGGCGATGATTCTCGCCGAGGAAGGCCTGAAAGCCGTCACTGACCACTGGATGGTGATTTTCGGGCCACTGATCGTGATTGTGGCCCTCGCCAGCCGACAAGGCTTGGTGGGCCTGCTGGCAGGGTGGGAGCACCGCCGCCGCGCGCGAGCACCACTGGACGGGAGGCGCCGCGCATGAGTCTGCTTTCTGTACGCCAACTGCGCAAGCGCTACGGTGGGCTGCAAGCCACCGACTGTGTCGACCTGGACATTGCCACCGGCGAACTGCACGCCATCATTGGCCCCAACGGCGCCGGCAAAAGCACACTGATCGGGCAACTGGCCGGAGAACTGCGGCCCGACTCGGGCACCATCACACTACAAGGCAAAGACATTACACGAGAGCCGGTCGAACGCCGCGCATTGCTTGGCCTGGCGCGTTCATACCAAATCACCTCTGTCTTTCCGGAATTCACTGCTCAGCAGAATGTGATGTTGGCGGTGCAGGCGCACCAAGGCCATAGTTTTCGTGCCTGGCAGCCTGTGGCGGCTCAGCCGTCGCTCACGGGCCCCGCGCAGGCCATGCTGGAAAGGGTAGGCCTGGCGCACCGGCGCGACACGCCTGCCGCCGATCTCGCCCATGGCGAGCAGCGCCAGCTCGAATTGGCCATGGTACTTGCGGGCGAACCTCGCCTGCTGCTCCTGGACGAGCCCATGGCCGGCATGAGCCAGGCGGAGTCAGCCGACATGACACACCTGCTGCAATCGCTCAAGGGGCGCTACGGCATCGTGTTGGTGGAGCACGACATGGATGCCGTGTTCCGTCTTGCCGACCGCGTATCCGTATTGGTGTATGGCCGCATCATCGCCACTGGCGATGCCGCCTACGTTCGCAAGCACCCCGACGTGCGAGCCGCCTACCTGGGAGATGAGGCATGACGGCGCTGCTTGCGGTGCGCGGCATCGATGTTTTCTACGGCGCGAGCCAAGCCCTGTTCGGCATGGATTTCGAGATCCGCGAAGGCGAGTTCGTGACACTGCTGGGCCGCAATGGCATGGGCAAGTCGACTAGCGTCAAGGCCATCGTCGGTTTTATGGCGCCCGCCGTTGGTGGCATCGACTTTGCGGGCAAGCCCATCAACGGCCTGCCACCTCATAAAATTGCCCGTGCCGGCATTGGCCTGGTACCTGAAGGGCGGCAGATCTTCCCAACACTGACCGTGCATGAGAACCTGGTGGCTACCGCGCACAACAGGCAGCGCCTGGCTCGCCCCTGGACGACGGAACGAATCTATGCCCTCTTTCCCCGCCTGCGGGAGCGCGCGGGCCAATCGGGCAGCACGCTGTCCGGCGGCGAGCAGCAGATGCTGGCCATCGGCAGGGCGCTGATGACCAACCCGCGCCTGCTGATCCTGGACGAAGCCACCGAAGGGCTGGCGCCCCTCATCCGCCAGGAAATCTGGCGCTGTCTGGCCGAGCTCAAGCAACTGGGCATGACAATCCTGTGTATAGACAAAAACCTCGGGCCCTTGCTGCGGCTGGCGGATCGCCACTACATCGTTGAAAAGGGACGCGTGGTATGGCGGGGCGCATCCACAGAGCTTGAGGCGCAAAAGCCTGCACTACAGGCGTATCTGGGGGTGTAAAACCAAACATGCCATGGAGGGCAACAATGCGTATACGTCGTCAAGGCATGCTATGCACACGCACGCCATCGCTTATAAGCCTTACATATCGCAGGCGATGGTGTCGTCCCAGTGTGCTCCGGGGGCCATAAGGTTTGGCGCCGACGACGGGTCGCAGCGCCAGCGCCGCTTGAACCAGCGCCGCTCAAGCCATTACCGCTTTAACTACTGCCGGTTAATAGTCTAGATCAATCAGTTATTTATTTATAATCAATTTTACTTAACAACCGGCATTCTCTAGACTTTCATCCATGTCCATAAAATGGCCCCGCACAGGGGGGTCAGCATGCAACATACCTTAACCGGTCAGGCAGCCTCAGCCGCCATCATTCTCCAGAAGGGATATGCCATGAAGAAACTCACTACCGCCGCCGGCGCGCCCGTCGCCGACAACCAAAACATCATGACTGCCGGCCCGCGCGGCCCCGCCTTGTTACAGGATGTCTGGCTGATCGAGAAGCTGGCCCACTTCGACCGCGAAGTCATCCCCGAGCGCCGCATGCACGCCAAGGGCACGGGCGCCTATGGCACCTTTACCGTCACACACGACATTACCCAATACACCCGCGCCAAGATGTTCTCTGAAGTCGGCAAGAAAACGCCCATGTTTGCGCGCTTTTCCACCGTGGCAGGCGAGCGCGGCGCGGCGGACGCCGAACGCGACATTCGCGGTATTGCGATGAAGTTCTATACCGAACAGGGCAATTGGGACCTGGTTGGCAACAATACGCCGGTGTTCTTCTTCCGTGATCCACTTAAGTTCCCCGACCTGAACCACGCCGTCAAACGCGACCCGCGCACCGGCATGCGCAGCGCACAGAACAACTGGGAATTCTGGACCGGCCTGCCCGAGGCCCTGCACCAAGTCACTATTGTGATGAGCGACCGCGGCATCCCTGCGGGCTATCGCAATATGCATCTGTTCGGCAGCCACACATTCAGCTTCATCAATGCGCAGAACGAGCGCTTCTGGGTCAAATTTCACTTCAAAACCCAGCAAGGCATCAAGAACCTGTCCGATGCCGAAGCATGTGAGGTGGTGGGCCGCGACCGCGAAAGCTCGCACCGCGATCTTTTCGACGCGATCGAAAACGGCGACTTCCCGCGCTGGACGATGTATGTGCAGATCATGCCCGAGAAAGAAGCCGGTTCGTATCACCTGAACCCCTTCGACTTGACCAAAGTGTGGCCGCATGCAGACTACCCGATGATCGAGGTGGGCCAACTGGAACTGAACCGCAACCCCGAAAACGTGTTCGCCGAAGTGGAGCAAGCCGCCTTCAACCCCGCCCATGTCGTACCCGGTATCGGCTTCTCGCCCGACCGCATGCTGCAGGCCAGGCTGTTTTCATACGGCGACACCCAGCGCTACCGCCTGGGCATCAACCACCATCAAATCCCCGTCAATGCGCCCAAGTGCCCCTACCATGCCTTCCACCGGGACGGCGCCATGCGGGTAGACGGTAACTATGGCGGCACCACGGGCAATCAGCCCAACAATAGCGGCGAATGGGAAGAGCAACCCGACTTCCGCGAGCCGCCCCTGTCCATCGAGGGCGCGGCCGACCACTGGAACCACCGCGAAGACACGGACTACTTCTCGCAACCCGGCAACCTGTTCCGCCTGATGAGCGACGAACAAAAGCAGGCTCTGTTCGACAACACCGCCCGCGCCATCGCCGGCGTTACCAAAGACGTGCAACAGCGCCATATCGACCACTGCACCCAGGCGGACCCTGCCTACGGCGCGGGTGTGGCCGCAGCGATCGAAAAAGTGGAAAGCGCGATGAAACAAGGCTGATATCAGCCCCCGGCCCGGCGACGCCGCCCAACAAGCACATTTTGCACGTCGCCGCCGTTCGCGCTCCGTGATTCCGGCCAGCCAGATGGCCAGGCCGCAACAATACAACGCCCCCGCAATGGCTCTTGAGCAGGCCCATTGCGGGGGCTGGTTGTTACAACCCGGCCTGGCAGGGATGCTTATAAATAGCACTCGCCGTCGAGATACGCCTTGCGCCAGCGCGTGATCGTCATGCGCTCGAACAGCCCCGCGATCGCGAACGGATCACGATTCACGAAATCCTCAGCTTCGGCGCGGGTTTCCACATCCACGATATATACGCTGCCCGTGCCCCCTGTGCCGTCATCCTCCAGCTTGGCGCCGCACGCCAGCAACAACGCTTTGTTCTCTTCAAGAAAATCCAAATGCTTGTCGCGCACCGACTGACGCAAAGCCTGGCTGTGGGGTTTGTCGAAGGTTTCGATCAGGTATGGCATGATGGCTCCTTGTTGTGTGATTGTGAATTCCGGATTTTGCCATGTCTCTGCGCGCCCACGAACCCATCGCCGCCATCGCCACCGCCCCCGGCCGCGGCGGCATCGGCGTCGTACGCATTTCAGGACGCAACCTCGCCCCCTTGGTGCAGAAGCTTTTCGGTGCGCCGCTCAAACCGCGCCACGCCCACTACCTGCCCTTCAACGACGAGGCCGGCCAAGCCATCGACGCAGGTATTGCCCTGTATTTCAAGGCACCACACTCCTACACCGGCGAAGACGTTATCGAACTGCAAGGCCATGGCGGCCCTGCCGTATTGCGCCGTCTGCTCCAGCATTGCCTGCGAACGGGTAGCGAATTCGGCCTGCGCTTGGCCGAGCCCGGCGAGTTCACCCAGCGCGCCTTCCTGAACGACCGCATGGATCTCGCTCAGGCCGAAGCCGTGGCCGACCTCATCGACGCCTCGTCCGACGCCGCCGCACGCAGCGCCATGGCATCACTCAGCGGCGCCTTTTCCAACCAGGTCAACGCGCTGAGCGACCGCATCGTCCATTTGCGCATGTTGGTCGAGGCCACCCTCGACTTTCCTGAAGAAGAAATCGACTTCCTTGAAAAATACCAGGCCGCCTCCACGCTCGCCGCTATCCGGCAAGACCTGGCTGCCCTGACCACTCAGGCCCGCCAAGGCATGATCCTGCGCGAAGGGCTGCACGTCGTGCTGGCCGGCCAGCCCAACGTCGGCAAATCCAGCCTGCTCAACGCCCTGGCCGGCGATGACATCGCCATCGTTACCCCTATCGCCGGCACTACCCGCGATAAAGTCATCCAGCAGATCCACATCGACGGCGTGCCCATGCACATCATCGACACCGCCGGCCTGCGCGAAACCGACGACACCGTCGAAAGCATAGGCATCGCCCGCAGCTGGGCCGAAATCGAAAAAGCCAACGTCATCCTGCACCTGCAAGACGCCCGCGACCCAGACAGCCCCCTGGACACCGCCATCACCGCCCGCCTGCCCGCGCGCACGCCCGTGCTGAAGGTATATAACAAGTGGGATCTGCTGGCAGGCGTTGGCAAGGCCGGCCCATGCAGCGCGCCCGACGCCCTTTCAACGCCCCACATTTCAACCAAACCCGCCGCGCTTCCCGCGGCCATCGGCAAAAACACCCCCACCCAGCCCGGCGCAGCAGCCGCGCGCGCCGCCACTGCCACAAGCGCCGCCACAAAAGGCGGCTTGCCAGACGGCGCCGGCAGTGCAGCGGGCATCGCCAACACCCCTACATCGCCCACCGTCCTCTACATTTCCGCCAAAACCGGCGAAGGCCTGGACGCCCTGCGTCGGCAACTGCTCGATATCGCTGGCTGGAACCCCGGCAACGAATCCCCGTGGCTCGCCCGCGAACGCCACCTCACCGCCCTCGAAGCCGCCCGCAACCACCTCACCCTCGCCGCCGAACACGCCAGCCACAGCGACCAGGTACTCGACCTCTTTGCCGAAGAACTCCGCCTTGCCCACGAAGCGCTCTGCCAAATCACCGGCCAGTTCACAAGCGACGATTTGCTGGGGGAGATATTTTCTAGTTTCTGCATCGGGAAGTGAGGTGGGGTCCAGGCGACCGCCAGAGCGTGACAATGCCTCGCCGCTACCTGGAAAAGGACATCCTGCCGCACATCGGCAGCAAGCCGATCCGCGACATCACCGCTGAGGACGTGCGCAGCGTCATCTGGCGCAAGAAGGAACAAGGCTTCGATGCCGCCGCCGGCCAGGTGCGCGGCCTGCTCAAGCGCATGTTCGATTACGCACTGATCTGCGGCCTCATCCAGGCCAACCCGGTCATGGCCCTGCCGATTCGGCACGTCTACCGCGCCGCCGCCCGCGAACGGGCGCTGACGCCGGACGAGGCCCGGCAGTTCCTACGCGCCATGCAAACCTCCAACATCCGCCGCCAGTTCAAGATCGCCTTCCAGTTGATCCTGATGACCCTGGTGCGCAAGTCCGAGCTGATGCTGGCGCAGTGGAAAGACGTGCATCTGGACGAAGGTGAATGGCATATTCCGGTCGAGAACTCCAAGACCGGCAAGCCGCACATCGCCTACCGGCGAAGTCACCACGGGCTTTCATCCGTTCCACCTGGGAGCCTTGCCCAACTTCCAGCCAGGGCAGCGCGAGATCGTCGGCCAGACATTACGTACCAGCGAACAATTCATCTTGAGCCGTGAAAGTGGCCACCCGGAAAGCCGCAGGCTATAACGTTCAGGTCAGCAGAGGCTTCACCGAGCTGAAGCCATGCAACTACACCGCTACGGAGGGGCAGACTGCCCATAACCTGAGGGAAACCGTTACGGAAACCAGCCGCATCAAACAGATGCTGTTCGGTAGTTTCACCCGCTGCCTGTACCCCCTGCAGAAGTTCGACTCCGACACCTCTGCGATATGAAGTCAAGGACGCTGCAGAGGGAGGCAGTCCAGCCTGATGCTCAAGTCTCGGACGTCATCACGCTAGGCAAATCGTGATGATCGACGTCCGTTTGCGCCAAGTACCCGGCTGCGGCCAGTAACCTACAACACCAAGCACTACAACCTGACTGCCATCATCGCCATAGGCTACAAAGCGAATGCCGAGCGTGCGGTGCCATTCCGCAAGTGAGCCACCTGGATCGTCGAGGAATTCGCCATCAAGGAGCCAAGGCAGCACTCCCATCAATCCTGATGGAGATCCTGATGGAGATCTACGAACCTATCGACAAATGCGCCTCAAACCAATCCGCTGCGGCCGTACTCGTCTCTTGGAAATGCTCCCGATATACAGAGTAATGCCCACCCGGAACTTCCAGCAGTTTCTTGGTTGTGGTCAACGCATCGAATGCCTCGCGCTGAAGCTGGTAAGGTGTCGTGGTGTCCTGGTCGGCGATAATCATCAACACCGGCACACTTGTGATTCGGTAAAGGTAGCTTCCCGGCTCGTAATTGCGCGCCAAGGCTACGGACGCCAGCGTTGTGTAATCACGCCATTCAGGACAGCGCCGGCCTTCAGACGCCATATACTCAAACGACGCATTATCGGGATAGGTCACCCGTTCCGCTGGATCATCGCTCACGGTTTTCTGCGTCTTCATGTCAGCACCCGCAAATACCGCCTCACGATCCGCGATGAACGCGTCCCACTGCGCCGTCCAGGCTTCCGTGGTCATCCGTTCTTTAGCAGCCCGCCAACTGCTTATCGTTGGCACCTGGGAAACCACGCATTTAACACGCGGATCCGTCGCCGCCACGCTCAAGGCATGGCCACCGCCATAGCTTGAGCCCCAGACACCGATACGCGCTCCATCGATTTCCGGCTGGCTTCGAACAAAGCTGATGCCTGCGTAAAAATCCTCGATCTGACGATTGGGATCAAGATGCTGACGTGGCTGGCCGTCGCTCTTTCCCAGGTGTCGATAGTCAAACGTCAATGCGGCAATACCGCGTGCAACGATAGCGTGCGCATATTCTTCGAGATCACCCCCTGCGACCATGCCCCAGCCATGGCCAAGCACTACGCACGGCAACGGTTGACCATCCTTGGCGCCCGGCAGATAAAACGTCCCGCGAATAACCTCACCACCAAGTTGATAAGCCACCTTTCTGCTTGTCCACGACATCCTGACATTCCTTTTGTTCTTCAATAGATTCAATATATTCTGTTGCGCCAATGATTTCACTACCGCAGCCTATGCCACTATCGTGTCGTCATTCAGGCTCAAACTATGTATCAACTTACCCATAAACACCTCACATGCCTCCACCTGCGAGATATCAATGTACTCGTTAGGCTGGTGCGCCTGATCGATAGAGCCCGGCCCGCATACGACGACGGAGTATCCGCGCTGCTGGAACAGGCCGCCTTCGGTGACATAAGGGACGACACCACAGCATGCGCAGCCCGAGAGCCGCATGGCGATGCGTTGAGCCTCGTCGTCGCCGTCGCTGGTCAGTGGGGGAGCATACGCGATCAATTCAGTGGTGATCGAGGTATCGGGCGAAACGGCTTTCATTGCCGGGAGCAGGCTATCGCAATAGGCGTGAAAACGATCCAGATACGTGCGCTCGCTGTCGCCGGGCAGCATTCGCACATCCCACGTAAATGAGCATTCACGCGAGATGATATTGAGAGCAGTACCGCCATGCACAACACCGACGTGGATAGTGGTATACGGTGGTACGAAGGGGCTTTGCGGATTGGCCCGCGCCTTGTTCTCGGCCATCATATCTTCCAGAAACGTGATCAGCCGCGCAGACGTCATCACCGCGCTGACGCCGCGCTGTATCTGGCTTGAATGCGCCTCGTGGCCGATAACCGTCGTGCGCATAGCCACCATCCCTTTGTGCGCCATGATGGGCGCCATGCTACTGGGCTCGCCAATGATTACGGCGCTGGGCTGCGGTATATCGCTCACCATGCGTTCAATCATGGCCGGTGCGCCCAGGCAGCCCACTTCTTCGTCGTAGCTCAGCGCAAAATGCACGGGCCGCTTCAACCCCGCTTGGATCATGTCCGGCACCATGGCAAGCCCGATGGCAATAAAGGATTTCATATCGCAAGTGCCGCGTCCGAACAGCCTGCCGTCCTTCTGTGTGATGACGAAGGGGTTGCTATCCCATGGCTGCCCGTCCACCGGCACTACGTCTGTATGCCCCGACAGCACCACACCGCCTTCCACACTTGGTCCGACCGTCGCATACAGGTTTGCTTTGCGCCCATCCTCGCTTTTCACCAGATGGCTCTGCACACCAAAGCCTTCGAGATACTCGCGCACATAATCGATCAATGCGAGATTGGAATTGCGGGACACCGTATCGAACCCGACCAAGCGAGTGATCATGTCCAGGGATTGCTGTTTCATGCCGCATCTCCTATCAGGAAATCTGCCGGGCCGCGCACCAGGGTTTGCTGCCCCTGCCTGGCCTTGAATAGTGGGTGCAACGACAGAGCTTGTTGGCTACAACCGTTTGCCGCAGTGACAACGCATTTTATCCCGCTCCTTCAAGACTGCATCATACGTATAAGCGCACACCCACAACGGCCGCATTTCCATCAGCAGTTCGCTGACAAGACCCCTCAGCGGTGGATAGCAGGATTGTCCGGTTTAGAGGGGCGGGCATTCTTACTTGATGCCAGCAGTCCACTGATATGCGGCCTTGCTTCTGAAGCCTTCTTTGGAATACCCTCGTTTCTTTACGCCCTTCCCCACCCAGCATGACGCAACGCATCACCCATATCGCCGTTTTCTGCGGCTCGAAAGTCGGCAACCAGGCAGCATACCTGGACGCAGCCCGCGAAACCGGGCGCCTACTGGCCCGCCAAGGCATAGGCATCGTTTATGGCGGCGGCCGCGTTGGCTTGATGGGCGCAATGGCCGATGCCGCGCTGGCCGAAGGCGGCGAGGTATATGGCGTCATGCCCAAGTCGCTGGTCGACAGCGAAATCGCACACACGGGGCTCACTCATCTGCACGTCGTACACACAATGCACGAGCGCAAGGCAAAGATGGCTGAGCTGGCCAACGGTTTTGTTGCACTACCTGGCGGCAGCGGCACGCTGGAAGAAATATTCGAACAATGGACATGGGCGCAATTGGGCATACACCAGAAACCCTGCGGCTTCCTGAATATCAACGGCTATTACGATCCCGTACACGAAATGGCCCAAAGAATGGTCGCTGAAGGCTTCATGCTGCAATCGTATGCCGACATGCTGGTATTCACCAACTCGCTGGAGACCATACTATCGCGCTTTCGCCAATATACGCCGCCGCCGCGCAAATGGCAGGCGCCTGCGGCGCCGATTAAACCCTGAATCACCACAAGGCATAAACCGCATCAGGCGCTTGCATCGCCAAGCCTCGGAGAAACACCGCGCCCACGGCCCTACTACATTATCTGTGCAACGCCATTGCCTGCCGCACTATCGCAGCAACATCGGTGCTGGTCACCAGGGGAAGGCTGTCCATGTCATCCACCGGCACCCAGCGCGCATCACCTGCGTCGTCGCCCGCAACCGGCTCACCCCGCAGCCAGTCGCACAGCACCACGACAAGCACGTAATGCCATATCGCGGTGCCCCCCTCATCGCGATGCAATACCTCTACCGCCGTAACAACCTGCCGCGCCTGCGCATAAACACCAGTTTCTTCGCATAATTCGCGCTCCGCCGCCGCCAGCATCGATTCGCCCCATTCGATCTTGCCCCCCGGCAAGCCCCACCGGCCCGCGTTGGGTGGCCGGCCGCGCTGCACCATCAGTACACACCCGTTTCGCACCACCACAGCGACTGCGGCAGGCACGGGGCGTTGCAGTAGCGTATCAGGCAAGCCATTGTCCGATGCCATGTTCATACCTCCGTGACGCGGCGTTGAAATATGCCATTGGCTACAATGCCTCTTCCACTGTGTCGCGACCATGTCCGACCCGCTTCATGATTTTTTCTTTACAGCAGCCATGCAGGGCATAAAACGCAAACTCGTCTACGTCACCCTGTACGAACTGATCGCCATTATCGTAACCAGCTTCGGCCTGTCGTCACTGACCAGCCACGGGTTGGGCCACGCCACGGTCGCGGCAGTTACATCGTCGATCATCGCCATCATCTGGAATGTGGTCTTCAACACGCTGTTCGAATACTGGGAAGCACGCCAAACCCGACGCGGCCGCAGCATCCTGCGCCGCGTCGCACACGCCATCGGTTTTGAAGGCGGCCTGGTCTTCATGCTGGTACCGTTGTTCGCCTGGTGGCTCAACATCACACTCTGGCAAGCCTTTGTGCTGGACATTGGCCTGCTCTTGTTCTTTCTGGCTTATACCTTTGCATTCAATCTGATGTTTGACCGCATTTTCGGGTTGCCAGCATCAGCCATGCCGCAGGAAGCCGCCTAGTCGCGATGGCGCCAACAACCGCTTTGCCGTGCGTTCATGCAACAGCTGAGCGATATTATCGTTTTATATCAAGCCCATAAAAGCGTATAATCGACCTGTGCAAAATACCAGCCTCTCAATGAACGCCGAGCCCGCAATCATTGCCGATACCTCCCTGTCGCTGCAATTGCGCATCATCCGCGCGGTAGCCAGTTCCACGGCTATCGAAACGGGCCAGCCCATCAAAGATCTCGAAAGTCTGCTCAAGGCTCAAACCAGCAAGTTCCAGCAGCTTGCGCTAGCTTCTGCCTGATCTTCCCGCTATTAACGCGCCAGCGCTTTATCTACCCACTTCTGCATGGGGGCATAGTCGCAGCCCAGGCCAGCCTGTATAGCGGCAATGTATCCGGCGCGATTGGCTTCCCAACTCGTGTAGTCCAAAGGGCCAAACCCGGCCTGTGCAGCCATAACGTCTGCCAACAAGCGTGAAATCCTGCCATTTCCTTCTCTAAATGGATGGAGGAGAATAAATTCCACGTGGACGACCGCGATCGCTTCGACGAGTTTATCGCGGGCAAAACCGACGCATGGCGTATAACGCGCCAAATACACCTTTTCAAATTCCGTCATTAATCGCGGCACTTGTGCGGCGGGCGCAAAGGGAAACCCGTCTTTGCTCATATTCACAGAGCGCGGCTGGCCAGCCCAGACATAAATATTGCCCAGCCAGCGTTGGTGCCAGGTGCGAATATGCGCCATCGTCAATCTACCCAGCGGCAGATTATCTTCCAGCACTGAGTGATACAGCTTCTGCAGCAGTATCAGTTCCGCCTCGTCCATATCGGCGGATGAAGAAATGCCAAGCTTATTGGCCAATACCTGATCGTCTGAGCCAGGTTCGAACATTGCCTGGGCACCGCTCACATCGTATCGCGTCGTCATCGCATTTCTCCGCTTCGATGTTTTTGCTTGCATTGTAGGCAGGCAGGGCGCGTGCCGCCCATCCCGGCTATGCAATGCTGCACCGCGTCAGCTCAAGCAGCCATCCGGAGGGCAAGGCTCAGGCGTCGCATGCCACATGGCACGCTCCAAGACGCCTTACATGACAATTTTCGGGCTGTACTGGCGGAATGAGGCTATTGCTGGGGACAATCCGCCCCTCTGGCCTTCTGTGCCCTCTATTCTTCGCCTTGTATTTACAAATAGTTTCAAAATAAATTTACGGGCGACGCCGCGTACAGCCTGTGGATAACTAGAGGGAAGCGGAAATGTGCATAGCTTGTTGATGAGTTCTGGATAACGATGCACAACACTTCAAAGCGAAAAATTGTCCGCAATCCATCCACCAAAAAAACAGACCTTATGCCCATCATCCAAAAGCCCGGAAAGCCAACGCCTATGCACTGTTCCCTTAGTTATCCCAGTTATCCACAGACACCCATCATCATTACCAATTTCATATAAAAGAAGTTATTAAAAACCCCTTAGATCCCACCCTGCCAGCCTCGCTTCACAGAACTTTAAGCAGCGCTATACTTCGCCAGGTCAGAAAAGGAGGAAGCAACAGGCAGATGTTGGAAAAGGCCCGCTTACACAGCTTGCAGGCGTTCGACGGCGGTGTTCAGCGTGTCATCGCGCTTGGCAAAACAAAAGCGCACAAGCCCATGGTTGGATTGAGCCGCACTGGGGTTGCGGTAAAACGCCGACAATGGGATCACACCCACACCGTGCTCTGTGGTCAGCCACCGCGCAAACTCCGCTTCGGGCATATCGGAGATTGCGCTGTAGTCGGCCACCAGAAAAAACGTGCCTTGGCTAGGCAAGGGGCGGAAGCGTGTAGTAGCCAGTCCGCGGGCAAGCCTGTCGCGCTTCTGCTGGTAAAACAAAGGCAGCGCGTGATATGGGTCAGGGTTTTTCATGTATTCGGCCAAGCCGGCTTGCATCGGAGAGGTCACAGTAAAAACGGTGAACTGGTGAACTTTGCGGATTTCGCTGGTCAGTGCGGCAAGGGCGCAGCAGTAGCCCACTTTCCAACCTGTCGCGCTGTAGGTTTTGCCAAACGAAAACACGGCGATCGTATTAGGGGCGAGTATCGGGCTGCGGGCCAGGCTTAGATGCTCGTGGCCGTCAAACACCAGGTGCTCGTACACCTCGTCCGATAAGATCAGGATCCCGGTCTCCTCCACAATCCGTTCCAGCGCAGCGATGTCATCGTTTTGTAGGCAAATGCCAGTGGGGTTGTGCGGAAAATTGACGATCAGCATGCGGGTACGCGCCGATATGGCATCACGCACCTGCTGCCAGTCGACACGATAGGTGGCATGGGCGGCGTCAGGCGCAAGCATAGGCACAACCACCGGTTTGCCGCCTGCCAGCTCAATAGCCGGTATGTACAGGTCGTAAAACGGCTCGATAATGACAACCTCGTCTCCCGCGCGCACAAACGCTTGGATACTGGTCATCAAGCCTTCGGTTGCACCTGCGGTAACGGTGATTTCGGTATCCCAGTCATAAGCCCGGCCATGCAGGGTTTCCATTTTGTCGGCGATTTCCTGGCGCAATGCCACAATGCCGGCCATCGGGGGATATTGATTGTGGCCGTTCTGCATGGCTTTGCAGACAAGATCGAGCAGATCAGTATCCGGGTTGAAATCCGGAAAACCTTGTCCAAGGTTGATTGCATTATGGTCTACCGCCAATTGGCTCATGACCGTAAAAATTGTCGTGCCGACATTCGGCAGTTTCGATTCGAAATTCATGGGGATAGTCAGACGAAAGAGTTATGCCTTCAGACAGAGGCTGTGATCAAACTTTATCGCGGCGGGATGGGGAAATATGACGAAAAAATACCACATACGGGTTAACTAGCATTTGATAACGCCAGTTCGCATGGTTATGCTCACGAGTGCCGTCTTAATCAAGCAGCGCGCGTGGCTCGCGGGTGGTAATCATTTATTCATTTCGGCCGGTTAATATTTTCCGGTGCTACCGGGGGATAAATGGCTGGTTCGCGCCGGCGTCCTTGGTTATACGCTTTTTTTTATTTTTTAGGACGCTACAAATCATGGCTCAAAAGGGCAAAGTTAAATGGTTCAATGCCGATAAAGGTTTCGGCTTTATTACTCCTGATGAAGGCGGCAGCGATGTTTTCGCTCACTTCTCCGCTATCGAAGGCCGCGGTTATCGCAGCCTGAACGAAGGCCAGGAAGTTGAGTATGAAGTCAAGGATGGGCCCAAGGGTCCCCAGGCAGCAGGTATCCGCCCGCTGTAAGTATCAAGCCTCACGCTGTGTACCAACACTGGTGCACGGTGCAGCTGAAACGCTCGCCTTTGGCGGGCGTTTTTGTTTTTATTAATTTTTTTATTAATTTAGTTTTGCATCGATGATTTTCAGCCGGCTGCCGATATATGGTTATTATGTTACTCGATGACGTAGCAATATGGCCGCGTGGTGATAGGGTTTATTGGTAGTTTTGTTTATATATAAGTATATCGACTTGAGCTTTAAGGTCGACTTGAGCTTTAAGGATTGAGAAAAAAACACAAGAAAGTCGGGCAAAGGATTACACCAGGGGGATGTTTGGTTGGTGCTTGAGTATTTGTTTATCCAATTTCGATCGTAGAATCAAAGGTTTAGTGCGCTTGTCCACGCGATATACATACGATTCCCACAGAGTTATCCCCATTTTTTAGTTGTTCAGTTTTCTTCCACTGCTTATTCACAAGGTTGTCCACAGGGGACTGAAGGCTTTTCTCGTGGCATTACTTACTTGCAATCTTGTTTCATTAGTGCGGTTGCCTCCTTTACGCAAGAGCTTGCTGCGGGCAGTTGATACGCGTTCCCTGATTCAGCTTTTGAACCTGCCTTTGGCATCGCATCCAAGGCCGATACTTGCGTTAATTTTTATTTTAAATCTCTCATGGTGTGCGGGCCAGGGATCGCCGGACACTGTTGTACTCGTACGCTCGCGTTATCGGCTATTGCTCAGATAGGTTCATGGTGACCTCAACACCCGTCGCCCTAGCTGTTGGGATTGTTCCACGTGAAACCATACGCCTGCTCCCTATTGCAAGTTGTGGGGGTGCCTAAATAGTGCCGCAGTGCAATCGTATGTTCTCTTTGTGTACGGAATGGGTTTTGTACTCAAATGGGAGATTCGTTCCAGTGGCACTTCAGCTTTCGAGATGTTGTGCGGCCCTTCTTCTACGCAGACAGACAGTGTTTCACGTGAAACATGAGTGTTTGCTGGAGTAGGATTGTTCCACGTGAAACAGTGCACTCCCGGCGCGAACATCGCAGCTTACAACCCCGAACGGCGGAAGAAAGCGAAGTGTGATTTTTTCCGTAAGGATACGCATACGTATTGCATACTGAAGCTAGGCCTTGCACAGCTCTATTCATCACTACTGGATTAAGAGATTGTGATCCCTAGTTAGGAGCAACTTATAGTGTTTCACGTGGAACAAATGCTGACCGTGCTCGAGCACAAAGATCTGTCTGAGGGTACGGTGAGAGAGACAAACAGCTACTTTCCGTATTGCTGCAACAATTGCAGAATCAGTTGGCCGGATTGAAACCCCACCGGCTATAATTGCCCATTAAATGCCCACACTCGCTCGAGCGAAAATGATTTATCCGGACGAATTTGACGTCATCGTCGTCGGTGGAGGTCATGCTGGCACGGAAGCCGCCCTGGCTTCAGCACGTGCCGGCGCACGAACCCTCCTTCTTACACACAACATGGAAACCCTAGGGCAGATGTCCTGCAATCCCTCTATCGGTGGAATCGGTAAAGGACATTTGGTCAAAGAGGTTGATGCTCTTGGCGGAGCGATGGCATTGGCCACCGACGAAGCCGGCATCCAGTTCAGGATTCTCAACCGATCCAAAGGTCCAGCTGTGCGCGCTACCCGTGCACAAGCAGATCGCTCACTCTATCGGAAAGCAATCAGGACACGCCTGCAGAACCAGCCTAACCTTACGATCTTTCAACAAGCCGTTGATGATCTGATGCTGGAAGGTGATCGCGTCGTGGGGGCGGTGACACAAATCGGTTTGCGGTTTCGCGCTCGCTCGGTTGTGTTGACTGCCGGCACGTTTCTGAATGGCCTGATTCACGTGGGCCTGGATCATTATTCAGGCGGCCGGGCCGGCGATCCTCCGTCGATATCGTTGGGTAATCGCTTGCGCGAGCTCAAGCTGCCACAAGGCCGCCTGAAGACAGGCACGCCTCCCCGCATCGATTCCCGCACGATTGATTTCAGCAAAACAGAGATGCAGCCGGGGGATACCGACCCTGTGCCGGTGTTTTCATTCATGGGCGCGGCATCGATGCATCCCCGGCAGTTACCCTGCTGGATTACTCATACCAATGCACGCACGCATGAAATCATTCGTTCTGGGCTAGACCGCTCACCCATGTACAGCGATGCGGGGACGATCGAAGGTATCGGCCCCCGCTATTGCCCTTCCATTGAAGACAAAATCCACCGGTTTGCCGACAAGGAAAGCCACCAGGTCTTCCTGGAACCCGAAGGCTTCAGTTCGACGGAAATCTACCCGAATGGTGTTTCGACGAGCTTGCCCTTCGACATCCAGATTGCATTGGTACGCTCGCTGCCCGGTTTGGAAAATGCAGTGATCATGCGGCCGGGCTATGCGATTGAGTACGATTATTTCGACCCTCGGGCTTTGCGTCCCACCTTGGAAACCCGTGCGATTGCTGGCTTGTTTTTCGCGGGGCAGATCAACGGCACCACGGGCTACGAAGAAGCCGCCGCGCAGGGCCTGTTGGCGGGCCTGAATGCAGCACGCATGGCCCTTGGCCGTGAGCAGTGGGCGCCCAAGCGTAACGACGCTTACCTGGGCGTACTGGTGGACGACCTGATCACTCGTGGGGTTAACGAGCCATATCGTATGTTCACTTCGCGTGCTGAGTATCGCTTGAGCTTGCGCGAAGATAACGCCGACATGCGCCTGACTGAAATAGGCCGCCAGCTTGGCTTGGTGGATGATGCCCGTTGGGATGCGTTCAATCGAAAACGCGATGCAGTTGCCGCCGAGATTGAACGGTTCAAGTCCACGTGGATCAACCCGCGCACGCTTGAAGACGAAACCGCGAAGCGGGTATTCGGCAAGCCTCTGGAGCGCGAGTATTCGCTGCACGACCTGCTCAAGCGTCCCGAAGTCGACTACGCGATACTTACCACACTGCAATCTGTTGATGGCAGTGTGCCGGGCGGTCCAGCGTTGGAGGATCCGGTGGCGGCTGAACAGGTTGAGATCCAGATCAAATATGCGGGATACGTTGCCAAGCAACAAGAGGAAATCAAACGGCAGGCGTCTCAAGAGTCTGAACCTATCCCTGCAGACATCGATTACGACGGCATCACTTCTCTTTCCATCGAAGTGCGTCAGCGGCTCAAAGCCAGCCGCCCTGAAACTATCGGCCAAGCCGCGCGCGTCTCGGGGGTTACACCGGCCGCTGTTTCTCTTCTGCTTATACATATCAAGCGTATGCAATTACGGAAACGAGCCGCCTGATGTCCGGCACTGATACTTTCAGCGCCCGTATCCAGACGGCCGGTGCAGCGATGGCGCTGCCTGTCTCTGATGAGCAGGCGGCCACATTGCAGGCTTACATTGGCCAACTGCAACGATGGAATCGCACTTATAATCTGACGGCACTGCGGCAACCTGAGCAGATGCTGGTACAGCATGTGTTCGACAGTCTCTCCATCGTCGGGCCCATAGATAAATTACTGTATAAAAATACAGTAAATAAGCCACTCATTATGGATGTTGGCTCCGGTGCAGGCTTGCCAGGCGTCATCTTGGCTATCATGCGTCCAGGCTGGCGCATACAGTGCGTAGATGCAGTTGAAAAGAAAATGGCATTTGTTCGCCAGATGGCGGGCACCCTGCACCTGCCTAACCTTCAGGCGGTGCATGGGCGCATCGAAAAACTGGCGCCCGCACAGGCCTATATTGTTGTATCCCGCGCTTTCGCGTCGCTGGCCGATTTTGCATCGCTGGCTGGTCGGCATGTGGCGCCAGGAGGGTGGCTGTTGGCCATGAAAGGCGTGCAGCCCGAAGAGGAAATTGCCGAATTGGCCAAGCAAACCGATTGGCGCGTTGTCAATGTTGTACCACTGCAGGTACCGGAGCTCGACGCGCAGCGCTGCCTGGTATGGATGAGCCGTCAAGGAGCCGTATGAACCCAAACAATACCGCCAATATTTTCTGCATCGCAAACCAGAAAGGCGGCGTCGGAAAGACCACCACGGCAATTAACCTGGCCGCCGCGCTGGCGGCCCTGCACAAGCGTGTGCTACTGATCGATCTCGATCCCCAGGGCAACGCAACCATGGGCAGCGGCGTGGACAAGAATGCGGCCACCACCAATCTATATCAGGTGCTCATTGGCAATGCGTCCATCGAACAGGCCACCGTAAAGTCCGAATCGGGTGGGTACGATGTCCTGCCCTCCAATCGCGAACTGTCTGGTGCCGAAATCGATCTCATCCAAATGGACGAGCGTGAACAGCAGCTCAAGAAGGCGATCGAAAAGGTCCAGGACGGCTACGATTTCATTCTCATCGACTGCCCTCCTACTCTGTCGCTGCTCACACTTAACGGCCTGGCGTGCGCGCATGGCGTTATCATCCCCATGCAGTGCGAATACTTTGCCCTTGAGGGCCTGTCCGACTTGGTCAACACCATCAAACGTGTATACCAGAACATTAACCCCAGTCTGCAATTGATCGGGTTGCTGCGCGTCATGTTCGACACGCGCGTTACCCTGCAGCAGCAGGTCGCCGCGCAGATCCAATCGCACTTTGGCGACCGGGTCTTCGAAACCATTATCCCGCGCAATGTGCGGTTGGCCGAAGCACCCAGCCACGGGCAGCCCGGCATCGTCTACGACCGCAGCTCGCGTGGCGCCAAAGCTTACCTCGACTTCGGCGACGAGCTACTGCGTCGAGTCAAGAAAGAAGCCTTGCGCCAACAAGCCCGCCCGCGCATCTGAACTAACGGAAATCATTATGGCAACGAGAAAACCGAAAGGCCTGGGCCGTGGCCTGGACGCCTTGCTGGGCGAAGACGCCAAAGTCATCAATACCCTTGGCAAACAAGAGTCCGCCGGCCTGCCCTCCTCCCTCAGCATCGATTTGCTTCAGGCGGGCAAATACCAGCCGCGTACCAGGATGGACGAAGGTGCGTTGGCTGAGCTCGCCGATTCCATCCGCGCACAGGGCATCATGCAGCCCATCCTGGTGCGGCCGCTTTCAGGCGGTGCCGCCGGCCGGTACGAAATCATTGCCGGCGAACGTCGTTTTCGGGCCGCGCGGCTGGCGGGGCTGAAAGATGTCCCCGTACTGGTGCGCGAAGTGGCAGACGAAAACGCTGCCGTCATGGCCCTGATCGAAAATATCCAGCGCGAAGACCTGAATCCGTTGGAAGAAGCGCACGGCGTGCGCCGCCTGCTCGATGAGTTTGCACTGACGCATGAACAGGCTGCCCAGGCGATTGGCCGTTCACGTTCGGCCACCAGTAACCTGCTGCGCCTGCTCAACCTGGCCGAACCGGTACAAACCATGCTGCTCGCGGGCGACATCGACATGGGTCATGCACGCGCCCTGCTTGCTGTCGATGCCGCCAATCAGATTTTGCTGGCCAACGAAATTATTGCCCGCCGGCTATCGGTGCGTGAAGCTGAAAAACTGGTCAGCCGTGTGCAACGCGACGCTGATGCCGCAGAAAAGCCTGCTCGCAAGCCCGCCGCTCTGTCCGGCGACGCCAAACGCCTGGAAGAAGCACTGTCCGATTATCTTGGTACGCGGGTAAGCCTGAAAATCGGCGCCAAAGACAAGGGCCAGTTGATGATCGACTTTCACGGCTGGGAACACCTGAACGCCTTGCTCGAACGTCAAGGCATGTCCGCCCTGCTCGACCGCTGATCCACCGTTTTTCAGCGCATTATTTGCTTTGTTGACACAAAAAAGGGGGTGCAAGCCCTCTTGCTCATTGTTGCTCTGCCCACGGCGCGTGACGTCATTCTTTAATGTTCAAACCTTGCGGTTTCAAGGGCCTGAGTTGTAACAGAAACACGGGTTTTCCCTTATTAAAGATCAGGCTATCGCATTCTGTGTCGTGATAGCATCCGCCTGCATTCACCGAATCCGGCCCAGGCGCTGCGGTTAGCACGGCGATCACCGCCATGCTCGGCACCTCGTCCCGTGTATTTCCCTCGTTAAGTTTCTGGTCGCGGTTCCGGCCTGCCAGGCTGCGACCCGGTACTACAGCTGGAGCAAGAAGATGTTCAAGGCCTTGACTCGCTCATCCGTCAAGCTGGTTGAGCGGTACCTGCCCGACCCTTATATTTTTGTTGTGCTGCTGACGCTGCTCGCCGGCTTGGCGGCGGTGCTGGTGGAGCAGAAAACCCCCATGGAGGTTGTCACCATGTGGGGCGACGGCTTCTGGGGCCTGCTGGCTTTCACCATGCAGATGGTGCTGGTGCTTGTGGCCGGTTATATGATGGCCAGCACACCGCTGGTCAAACGCATTCTGGCCGCGCTTGCAGGCTTGGCGCGCTCGCCCGGTTCAGCCATCATTCTCGTTACCGTCGTGGCCTTGGCTGCAAACTGGATCAATTGGGGTTTCGGCCTGGTTGTCAGCGCCCTTTTCGCCAAGCAACTGGCCCGCAGTGTGCGTGTGGACTATCGCTTGCTCGTTGCCAGTGCCTATTCCGGCTTTGTAGTCTGGCACGGCGGCTTGGCGGGCTCCATCCCCTTGACCATCGCCACCGAGGGCCACTTCCAAGCCGACAAGATCGGTGTCGTGTCCACAGCCGACACAATCTTCTCCAGCTACAACTTGATTATCGTGCTGGCCATGTTCATCGTGGTGCCGCTGGTCAACCGGTGGATGATGCCGGATGAAAAAGACAGCGTGTATGTCGATCCTGCCGCACTTGCAGACAAAGCGCGGCATGGCAGCACCGACACCCGCCCAGCCGCCCGTCTGGAGAACAGCAAGCTGCTGGCGATGCTGATTGGTTTTGCCGGGCTGGCGTATATGTTCAACTATTACGTCATCCGCAACGGTGGCCTTAACCTCAACATTATCAATTTCACCTTCTTGTTCCTGGCCATCGTCCTGCATGGCAATGCTCGCAACCTGCTCGATAGCCTTGATGACGCCATCAAGGGTGCTGCCGGCATCGTGATCCAGTTTCCGTTCTATGCCGGCATCATGGCCATCATCATGCATTCGGGCTTGGCCGCCAGCCTGTCCGACTGGATGACATCCTTCGCCACGGCCGAAAGCCTGCCCTTCTGGACATTCATGAGCGCCGGCATCGTCAATATTTTCATCCCTTCCGGCGGCGGCCAATGGGCGGTGCAAAGCCCTGTGGTGATCGCCAGTGCGCACGCCCTGGGTGCCGACATACCGCGCGTGGCCATGGCGGTGGCCTGGGGAGATGCCTGGACCAATCTCCTCCAGCCCTTTTGGGCGTTGCCTGTATTGGCGATCGCAGGCTTGAAAGCCAAAGACATCATGGGATATTGCCTGATCCAGCTTTTTGTCACCGGCCTCATCGTATCTATTGGCCTTACCTTCTTCTAGCTCTCTCAAGCCGCTTTAAGTCACGTCAAGCCACTTCAAGCCGCGACACCGGCCAATGCTCCGCTTGGGCGAAAGCGGCGAAAAGACAGCACCTGCCGCGCGTCGCGGCCGGTGCATCGTCCAATGTCGCCTTTTTGTAACGTGGGCGCAGCGTCCGGCCCTGGCCACTGCTTGACATCATTTTTAAAAGGGCTCATAATTCATAGTTCGCTTCTGGTGGGATGCCCGAGTGGTTAAAGGGGGCAGACTGTAAATCTGTTGGCCTTGCGCCTACGTTGGTTCGAATCCAACTCCCACCACCAAGAATTTACAAACTGGCATACGGCGCGCCTGCAAGGCGCGCTGCGTGTGACGGGCAGGAAGAATCCTTCGCGGGTGTAGCTCAATGGTAGAGCAACAGCCTTCCAAGCTGATGATGAGGGTTCGATTCCCTTCACCCGCTCCAGTTTGCGGTATTCCGGTTTCTGCATGTTATGCAGGGGCTGGCAAGATGCCCATGTGGCTCAGTGGTAGAGCACTCCCTTGGTAAGGGAGAGGTCACGCGTTCGATCCGCGTCATGGGCACCAGCAGTTTTTATCATTACATAGCACTAAACCAGCACCTTTCCATCGGAGTCAGCCATGGCAAAAGAGAAGTTTGAACGGACCAAACCTCACGTCAACGTCGGCACGATTGGTCACGTTGACCACGGCAAGACGACGCTGACGGCAGCGATCACGACGGTGCTGGCCAAGGAATTTGGCGGCGCGGCGCGCGGCTACGACCAGATCGACAACGCGCCCGAAGAAAAGGCGCGCGGCATCACGATCAACACCTCGCACGTAGAGTACGAGACCAAGAGCCGTCACTACGCGCACGTTGACTGCCCGGGCCACGCTGACTATGTGAAGAACATGATCACGGGTGCTGCGCAGATGGACGGCGCGATCCTGGTGGTGTCTGCTGCAGACGGCCCGATGCCGCAAACGCGCGAGCACATTTTGCTCTCTCGCCAGGTGGGCGTGCCTTACATCATCGTGTTCCTGAACAAGGCCGACATGGTTGATGACGAAGAGCTGCTCGAGCTGGTTGAGATGGAAGTTCGCGAGCTGCTGTCCAAGTATGATTTTCCGGGCGACGACACGCCCATCGTCAAGGGCTCGGCCAAGCTGGCGCTCGAAGGCGACGAAGGTCCGCTGGGCAAGCAGGCGATCCTGCAACTGGCCGAGGCGCTGGACTCATACATCCCCACGCCCGAGCGCGCGGTGGACGGCACATTCCTGATGCCTGTGGAAGACGTGTTCTCGATCTCTGGCCGTGGCACGGTGGTCACGGGCCGTATCGAGCGCGGTGTGGTCAAGGTTGGCGAGGAAATCGAGATTGTCGGTATCCGCGATACGGTCAAGACGACCTGCACGGGCGTAGAGATGTTCCGCAAGCTGCTGGACCAGGGCCAGGCTGGGGACAACGTGGGTATATTGCTGCGCGGCACCAAGCGCGAGGAAGTCGAGCGCGGCCAGGTTCTGGCCAAGCCCGGCTCGATCAAGCCGCACACGGACTTCAACGCCGAGGTGTACATTCTGTCCAAAGACGAAGGTGGCCGTCACACGCCGTTCTTCCAGGGCTATCGTCCCCAGTTTTACTTCCGCACCACGGACGTGACGGGCACGATCGAGCTGCCGGCGGACAAGGAAATGGTACTGCCCGGTGACAACGTGTCGATGAAGGTGAGCCTGATCGCCCCGATCGCCATGGAAGAAGGCCTGCGCTTCGCTATCCGCGAAGGTGGTCGTACCGTTGGCGCCGGCGTCGTGGCCAGCATCACCAAGTAAGTAACGCAATACCGGCTGGCGCCTGGTGCGTCAGCCGCGATCGAAATCAGATTTTCGATCATGTTGTGCCGCAAAGCGGCAAAAAAGTAGTAATGATTGTAAAATCAGTAGTTTGAAAAGGGGGCGGTGGGCCGTACGGCTTCATCGCTTTCAGAGTCTAGGGGTATAGCTCAATTGGCAGAGCGTCGGTCTCCAAAACCGAAGGTTGTAGGTTCGATTCCTACTGCCCCTGCCAGACCTTCTGTCATCAAGCCGCCGTCGCGGCGCCACCTGCCGAATTATGTCGAATAGCAATGTAGATACCGTTACCAGTGCCGCAGATCGCGTCAAGCTGGGGTTGGCGGTGCTCGTCATCATCGCAGGCATAGTCGGCTATTCGATACTGGAAGGCCAACCCGCTGTTGTACGCGTGGGTGTATTCGTGGGCAGCCTTGTGGTTGCCGGCCTGATCGCCTGGTTCAGCGAGCCGGGGCGTCGCACACTCAGTTTCGGTCGCGATTCCTACAGCGAAGTAAAGCGCGTTGTCTGGCCGACCCGCAAAGAAACTACCCAGATGACTGGCATCGTGTTTGCCTTCGTGGTCGTCATGGGCTTGTTTTTGTGGGTTATCGACAAGCTTCTTGGTTGGGTGATCTACGGCTTGCTGCTGGGCTGGAATTAAAGGGCACAAATGAGCAAGCGTTGGTATGTCGTACACGTTTATTCCGGCATGGAAAAAAGCGTGCACAAGGCGCTCCTGGAACGCATCGAGCGTGCCGGGTTGCAAACATCCTTCGGCCGCATTCTCGTTCCTTCCGAAGAGGTGGTCGAGGTAAAAGGCGGTCGCAAGTCGATCACTGAGCGCCGTATCTATCCAGGTTATGTGCTGGTCGAGATGGATCTCACAGACGAAACCTGGCACTTGGTGAAAAACACCAATCGGGTAACCGGTTTTCTGGGTGGGTCTGGTAATCGGCCCGCACCGATCTCCGAACGCGAGGTCGAAAAAATCCTCTCGCAAATGGAAGAGGGCGTCGAGAAGCCCAAGCCCAAGATTCTCTTCGAGGTTGGTGAGATGGTCCGCGTCAAGGAAGGTCCTTTCGCAGACTTCAACGGCAACGTCGAAGACGTCAACTACGAGAAAAGCAAGGTGCGCGTCACGGTTACCATTTTTGGCCGTGCCACCCCTGTCGAACTCGATTTTGGTCAGGTCGAGAAAACCTGAATTTTCAACCCCGGGGAGCCGCCTGTCTCGTATAGGCGGCGTTAATACCCGCAAGGAGTAAAGCATGGCGAAGAAAATCGTTGGCTTTATCAAGCTGCAAGTGCCGGCTGGTAAGGCTAATCCATCACCCCCCATCGGTCCGGCGCTCGGTCAGCGCGGCCTGAACATCATGGAATTCTGCAAGGCGTTCAACGCCAAGACGCAGGGCCTGGAGCCCGGTCTGCCGATCCCCGTGGTGATCACCGCTTATGCCGACAAGAGCTTCACCTTCATCATGAAGACGCCGCCGGCCACCATTCTGATCAAGAAGGCCAGTGGCGTGCAGAAGGGTTCGGCGCGTCCTCACCTCGACAAGGTCGGTACGCTTACCCGCGCCCAGGCTGAAGAAATCGCCAAGACCAAGCAGCCCGATCTGACGGCTGCCGA
Organism: Pusillimonas sp. TS35; assembly: GCF_009857885.1. Lineage (GTDB taxonomy): Bacteria > Pseudomonadota > Gammaproteobacteria > Burkholderiales > Burkholderiaceae_B > Allopusillimonas > Allopusillimonas lactea. Next base: position 353,917 of record NZ_WWER01000002.1, read on the forward strand.
TCTCGACGCTGCCGTTCGTACGGTTGCCGGTACCGCCCGCAGCATGGGCATCACTGTCGAAGGGGTGTAAGCATGGCCAAGTTGAGCAAGCGCGCGGCCGCTATCGCCGCCAAGATTGATCGCACCAAGCTGTATCCGGTCGCCGAAGCTTTGGCACTGGTAAAGGAAACCGCAACCGCCAAGTTCGATGAGTCCATCGATGTTGCGGTTCAGTTGGGTGTCGACCCTAAAAAATCCGACCAGATCGTTCGCGGTTCGGTCGTGTTGCCCGCGGGCACCGGCAAGTCGGTGCGTGTGGCGGTGTTCGCCCAAGGCGAGAAGGCTGAGGCCGCCAAGGCCGCAGGTGCGGAAATCGTCGGTATGGATGATCTCGCCGCGACCATCAAGGGTGGCCAGATCGACTTTGACGTCGTCATCGCTTCGCCCGATGCCATGCGTGTCGTGGGCGCCCTGGGCCAGATCCTCGGCCCCCGCGGCCTGATGCCCAACCCCAAGGTTGGCACCGTCACGCCCGATGTCGCCACCGCCGTCAAGAACGCCAAGGCAGGTCAGGTCCAATACCGTACCGACAAGGCCGGCATCATTCACGCAACTATCGGCCGCGCTTCGTTTGGCGTGGAACAGTTGCAAACCAACCTCAATGCCCTGGTCGACGCGCTGAACAAAGCACGTCCTACCGCTGCCAAGGGTATTTATCTGCGCAAGCTGGCCGTTTCGTCCACGATGGGCGGCGGTGCTCGCGTTGAAGTAGCTTCGCTCGCAGCCTGATCGCTGCGCAGCACAGAACTTTGGGCCATGCCGGAAAGCCTCCGGCATAGCTGTCAAAGACCGCTGGAGCCACGCCGGACGGCAGTATTGATGTACGGCGGCGCTTAATTTCAGGCCATACAGGCTTGGGTCCAGCGCAGACGGCGTCCCATGGAAGATTTCTTGTTGTACTAAGAACTCGACCAGGTGCGCCGCATTCGGTTGACGCAAGAGGCTTTCTCAAGCGTCGTTAGAAGGAGTGTTCAAACCGTGAGTCTCAATCGTGAAGAGAAAGCGGTAGTCATCGAAGAAGTCGGCGCACAGGTTGCGCAGGCCCAATCGATCATTATCGCCGAGTACCGTGGTCTGGACGTCGCCTCCGTAACCGTATTGCGCAAAACCGCGCGTGAGTCGGGCGTGTACCTGCGTGTTCTCAAGAACACTCTGGTGCGTCGCGCTGTGGCTGGTACCTCCTTCGAGGAGATCTCCGCCCAGCTGGCCGGTCCGCTGATGTATGGCATCAGCACCGATCCCGTCGCTGCCGCAAAAGTACTTGCTGATTTCGCAAAGACCAACGACAAGCTGGTGATCAAGGGCGGCGCGCTGCCCAATAATCTCTTGTCCGCGGATGGTGTGAAGGCTCTGGCCACCATGCCCTCCCGTGAAGAGTTGCTCTCGAAACTCATGGGTACGATGCAAGCACCCATCACGCAATTTGTGCGTACGCTCAACGAAGTTCCGACCAAGTTCGTTCGCGGCCTCGCGGCTGTGCGCGACCAGAAGGAAGCCGCCTAAGCGGCCTTGCGCTTCGTTTTACCGGGCGATACCCAACCCTGGCATTTATATCTATCTGGAGTTCTTAAAATGGCATCTAAAGCTGAAATCCTTGACGCTATCGCCGGCATGACCGTGCTCGAGCTGTCCGAGCTCATCAAGGAAATGGAAGAGAAGTTTGGCGTGTCGGCTGCTGCCGCCGCTGTTGCTGTGGCCGCTCCCGCCGCCGCTGGTGGCGCTGCTGCCGCTGCTGAAGAGCAGACCGAGTTCACCGTTGTGCTGGCAGAAGTCGGCGCCAACAAGGTCAGCGTCATCAAGGCTGTGCGTGAAATCACTGGCCTGGGCCTGAAGGAAGCCAAAGACCTGGTCGACGGCGCTCCGAAGCCTGTGAAGGAAGGTCTGGCCAAGGCTGACGCCGATGCCGCCAAGAAGAAGCTTGAAGAAGCTGGCGCGAAAGTCGAACTCAAGTAAGACTTTTTTCGCCTTGCCCGGGAAGCGCTCAAGCCTTCCCGGGCTTTTGCGTTTCCAGAAAACCCGTGATTTGGTGCGGAAAGTTATGATGAAGAAGGCGCTGCTGCGCATTCTTACTGGCTGCTGTCGTACCGAATGGGGTTTTCTGGAGTCGTAAACCAGGGCCGTGGTTTACGGCCCATGTAACCCTCGAGTCGGAGTGCTCATGCCTTATTCGTACACCGAAAAAAAGCGCATACGCAAGAGCTTCGCCAAACGGGAAGACGTTCAGGACGTCCCCTACCTTTTGGCGACTCAACTGCAATCATACGTCACATTTTTGCAGGCGGATACTACACCTTCCAAGCGAAAAGATGAAGGCCTTCAGGCTGCCTTCAGCTCAATATTCCCTATCGTCAGCCACAACCAAATGGCACGCCTCGAGTTCGTCAGTTACGTTCTCGGCGAGCCGGTTTTCGACGTCAAAGAATGCCAGATGCGTGGCCTTACTTACGCATCGCCCCTGCGCGCCAAGGTGCGTCTGGTCCTGATGGACCGCGAAGTAAGCAAGCCGACCATCAAGGAGGTCAAGGAACAGGAAGTATACATGGGCGAGATTCCGCTCATGACGGATACGGGTTCTTTTGTCATCAACGGCACTGAACGTGTGATTGTTTCGCAATTGCATCGTTCTCCCGGGGTATTCTTCGAGCACGATCGCGGCAAGACGCACAGTTCGGGCAAGCTGCTGTTCTCGGCGCGCGTCATTCCCTACCGTGGCTCATGGCTCGACTTCGAATTCGATCCGAAGGACGTCCTGTTCTTCCGTGTCGACCGTCGTCGCAAGATGCCGGTCACCATTCTGCTCAAAGCCATCGGCATGTCGCCGGAGGCCATCCTGGCGTTCTTCTCAGATTTCGACCACATCGAAATCATGCGCGAAGGCGGGATGCTCGAGTTCGTGGCCGAGCGCTGGAAGGGCGAGATCGCGCGCTTCGACATCAAAGACAAATCCGGCAATGTGATCGTCGAGAAAGACAAGCGCATCAATGCCAAGCACCTGCGTGACCTCACCAACGCGGGTATCGACTACATCTCCGTTCCCGAAGACTTCCTGATTGGCCGTGTGCTGGCCAAGAACCTGGTCAACGCGGACACGGGCGAAGTCGTTGCCAATGCCAATGACGAGATCACCGAAACCTTGCTGGCGGATATTCGCGCCGCGGGCATTCGTGAAATCGAAACGTTGTACATCAACGAGCTGGATCGCGGCGCCTATATCTCGCAAACGCTGCGTACCGACGAAACGGCCGACCAGACGGCTGCGCGCGTCGCTATCTACCGTATGATGCGCCCCGGCGAGCCGCCTACCGAAGAGGCGGTCGAGGCATTGTTCCAGCGCCTGTTCTACAGCGAAGAAACCTACGATCTGTCGCGCGTGGGTCGCATGAAGGTGAACAGCCGTCTTGGCCGCGACGAGAACGCGGGTGGCGCGATGACGCTCACCAACGAAGACATCCTTGAGACCATCAAGGTGCTGGTGGAGCTGCGCAACGGCCGTGGCCAGATCGACGATATCGATCACCTGGGCAACCGCCGCGTGCGCTGCGTTGGCGAGCTGGCCGAGAACCAGTTCCGCGCCGGTTTGGTGCGCGTCGAGCGCGCCGTCAAGGAGCGCCTGGGCCAGGCCGAAACCGAAAACCTGATGCCGCATGACCTGATCAACTCCAAGCCGATTTCCGCGGCGATCAAAGAGTTCTTCGGTTCGAGCCAACTGTCGCAGTTTATGGACCAGACCAACCCGCTGTCGGAAATCACGCACAAGCGTCGTGTGTCCGCACTGGGCCCTGGCGGCCTTACGCGCGAACGCGCAGGTTTCGAAGTGCGCGACGTGCATCCCACGCACTATGGCCGCGTATGCCCCATCGAAACGCCGGAAGGTCCGAACATTGGCCTGATCAACTCCATGGCGCTGTACGCGCGCCTGAATGAGTATGGCTTCCTCGAAACACCTTACCGCAAGATCATCGACGGCAAGGTGAGCGACCAGATCGATTATCTGTCCGCGATCGAAGAAAGCAAGTACGTTATTGCACAGGCGAACGCGCATCTGGACGAAGAAGGGCGCTTCATCGACGACCTGGTCGCCTGCCGTGAGGCTGGCGAAACCATGCTGACGGCACCGGGCAACGTGCACTATATGGACGTTGCGCCGTCGCAGATTGTGTCAGTGGCCGCGTCGCTGATTCCGTTCCTCGAGCACGATGACGCCAACCGCGCACTGATGGGCGCCAACATGCAGCGCCAGGCGGTGCCTTGCCTGCGTCCTGAGAAGCCGCTGGTTGGCACGGGTGTCGAGCGCACGGTGGCGGTCGACTCGGGCACCACGGTGCAGGCGCGCCGCGGCGGCGTGGTGGATCACGTCGATGCCGAGCGTGTGGTGATTCGCGTCAACGATGAAGAAAACGTTGCCGGCGAAGTGGGCGTGGATATCTACAACCTCATCAAGTACACGCGCTCTAACCAGAACACGAACATCAACCAGCGTCCGATCGTCAAGCGTGGCGACACCGTCGCCCGCGGCGATGTGCTGGCCGATGGCGCCTCGACCGACCTCGGCGAGCTTGCCCTGGGCCAGAACATGCTGATCGCGTTCATGCCCTGGAACGGTTATAACTTCGAAGACTCGATCCTGATCTCCGAAAAGATTGTGGCCGACGACCGCTATACCTCGATTCACATCGAGGAACTGACGGTTGTGGCGCGCGACACCAAGCTGGGCGCCGAAGAAATCACGCGCGACATCAGCAACCTGCCCGAAGTGCAGCTGAATCGCCTTGATGATTCCGGCATCGTACACATCGGCGCTGAAGTCCGCGCTGACGACGTGCTGGTCGGCAAGGTTACGCCCAAGGGCGAAACCCAACTCACGCCGGAAGAGAAACTGCTGCGCGCCATCTTTGGCGAAAAGGCCTCCGACGTCAAAGATACCTCGCTGCGCGTGCCGTCGGGCATGGTCGGTACGGTGATCGACGTGCAGGTGTTCACGCGTGAAGGTATCGAACGCGACAAGCGCGCACAGTCCATCATCGACGACGAGCTGCGCCGCTACCGCCAAGACCTTAACGATCAGCTTCGCATCGTCGAAGGCGATACCTTCGACCGTATCGGTAAGTTCCTGGTCGGCAAGACGGTAAATGGCGGCCCGCGCAAGCTGGCCAAGGGCGCCACGATCACCAAAGAATACCTGGCTGATCTGGATCGCTGGCAGTGGTTCGACATCCGCGTGGCTGATGAAGATCACGCTGTGGTGCTGGAGCAGGCCAAGGAGTCGCTCGAGCAGAAGCGCCATCAGTTCGACCTGGCCTTCGAGGAAAAGCGCAAGAAGCTTACGCAAGGCGATGAGCTGCCTCCGGGCGTGCTCAAGATGATCAAGGTCTACCTGGCCGTCAAGCGTCGCTTGCAGCCTGGCGACAAGATGGCCGGCCGTCACGGTAACAAGGGCGTGGTCTCCCGCATCACCCCCGTCGAAGACATGCCGCACATGGCCGATGGTACGCCTGCCGACATCGTACTCAACCCGCTGGGCGTGCCGTCCCGGATGAACGTGGGCCAGGTGCTCGAAGTTCACTTGGGCTGGGCCGCCAAGGGTCTGGGCCATCGCGTTGCCGAGATGCTCGACGAAGAGCGTGAGGTTCAAGTCAAAGAACTGCGTGCCTATCTCGAGAAGGTGTACAACAACACCGGCGCGGGTGCACAGATCAGCGCGCTAAGCGACGAGGAAGTCGTTGCGATGGCGAAGAACCTGCAGGCCGGTGTGCCGCTGGCTACACCTGTGTTCGACGGTGCCACTGAAGAAGAAATCGGCGAGATGCTGAAGTTGGCCTATCCTGATGATATCGCCAAGAAGCTGATGCTGACGCCTGCCCGCAATCAGGCGTGGCTGTTCGATGGCCGCACCGGCGAGCAGTTCGAGCGCCCGGTCACGATCGGCTACATGCACTACCTGAAACTGCACCACCTTGTTGACGACAAGATGCACGCGCGATCCACTGGCCCATACTCGCTGGTGACGCAGCAGCCGCTGGGCGGTAAGGCCCAGTTCGGCGGCCAGCGCTTCGGTGAAATGGAAGTCTGGGCGCTGGAAGCCTATGGCGCCTCGTACACGCTGCAAGAAATGCTCACGGTCAAATCCGATGACATTTCCGGCCGCACCAAGGTGTACGAGAACATCGTCAAGGGCGACCACGTCATCGATGCCGGTATGCCCGAGTCGTTCAACGTTCTGGTCAAGGAAATTCGGTCCCTGTCTCTGGACATGGACCTGGAGCGTCAATAATGAAAGCGCTACTCGATCTATTCAAGCAAGTCTCGCAAGACGAGCAATTCGATGCCATCAAGATCGGCATCGCGTCGCCGGAAAAAGTGCGTTCGTGGTCGTTCGGCGAGGTGCGCAAGCCCGAAACCATCAACTACCGCACCTTCAAGCCCGAGCGCGATGGCCTGTTCTGCGCCAAGATTTTTGGCCCGATCAAAGACTACGAGTGCCTGTGTGGCAAGTACAAGCGCCTTAAGCACCGCGGCGTCATCTGCGAAAAGTGCGGCGTTGAAGTCACCGTTGCCAAGGTGCGCCGCGAGCGCATGGGCCACATCGAGCTGGCCAGCCCCGTTGCGCATATCTGGTTCCTGAAGAGCCTGCCATCCCGCCTGGGCATGGTGCTCGACATGACGCTGCGCGATATCGAGCGCGTGCTGTATTTCGAAGCATGGTGCGTCATCGAGCCGGGCATGACGCCGCTCAAGCGCGGCCAGATCATGTCTGACGACGACTACCTGTCCAAGACGGAAGAGTACGGCGACGACTTCCATGCCCTGATGGGCGCCGAAGCCGTGCGCGAGCTGCTGCGTACCATCGACATCGACCGCGATGTCGAAACGCTGCGTGCCGAGCTCAAGGCCACGTCTTCCGACGCCAAGATCAAGAAGATCTCCAAGCGCCTGAAGGTCCTGGAAGGCTTCCAGAAGTCCGGCATCAAGCCCGAGTGGATGGTCATGGAAGTGCTGCCCGTGCTTCCGCCCGATCTGCGTCCGCTCGTGCCGCTCGATGGTGGACGCTTCGCCACGTCCGACCTGAACGATCTCTATCGCCGCGTCATCAACCGCAATAACCGTCTGAAGCGCCTGCTCGAATTGAAGGCGCCCGACATCATCTTGCGCAACGAAAAGCGCATGTTGCAGGAAGCCGTTGATTCGCTGCTGGACAACGGCCGCCGCGGCAAGGCCATGACGGGCGCCAACAAGCGCCAGCTCAAGTCGCTGGCCGACATGATCAAGGGCAAGAGCGGCCGCTTCCGCCAGAACCTGCTGGGCAAGCGCGTCGACTACTCGGGCCGTTCGGTCATTACCGTGGGCCCGCAGCTCAAGCTGCACCAGTGCGGCTTGCCCAAGCTGATGGCGCTGGAGCTGTTCAAACCCTTCATTTTCAACCGTCTCGAGATGATGGGCTTGGCCACCACGATCAAGGCTGCCAAGAAGCTGGTAGAAAGCCAGGAACCGGTCGTTTGGGATATCCTCGAAGAGGTCATCCGCGAACATCCGGTGATGCTCAACCGCGCCCCCACGCTGCACCGTCTGGGCATCCAGGCCTTTGAGCCGATGCTGATCGAGGGCAAGGCCATCCAACTGCACCCGTTGGTTTGCGCGGCGTTCAACGCCGACTTCGACGGCGACCAGATGGCTGTCCACGTACCGCTGTCGCTCGAGGCCCAACTCGAAGCCCGCACGCTGATGCTGGCCTCGAACAACGTGCTGTTTCCTGCCAACGGCGAGCCATCCATTGTGCCGTCGCAGGATATCGTGCTTGGCCTTTATTACGCCACGCGCGAGCGCATCAACGGCAAGGGCGAGGGCATGTTCCTGGCCGACGTCGGTGAGGTGCAGCGCGCTTACGACAACGGCGAAGTCGAGCTGCAGACCCGCATCACTGTTCGTCTGAACGAGTTCGAGAAGGACGAGCAGGGCGAATGGCAGCCGGTGCTCAAGCGCTTCGAAACCACCGTGGGCCGCGCGCTGCTGTCCGAGATCCTGCCCAAGGGGCTGCCGTTCTCGGTGCTGAACCGCTCGCTCAAGAAAAAAGAAATCTCGCGCCTGATCAACCAGTCGTTCCGTCGCTGCGGCCTGCGTGCCACGGTGATCTTCGCCGACAAGCTGATGCAGTCGGGCTTCCGCCTGGCAACGCGCGGCGGCATCTCGATCGCTATGAACGACATGCTGATCCCCACGGTCAAGGATGAAATCCTTACCCAGGCCAGCAAAGAGGTCAAGGAAATCGACAAGCAGTACTCCTCTGGTCTGGTAACCGCCCAGGAACGCTACAACAACGTTGTCGATATCTGGGGCAAGGCGGGCGACAAGGTCGGCAAGGCGATGATGGAGCAACTCTCCACTGAGCCTGTCACCAACCGCCATGGTGAAGAGGTACGCCAGGAGTCATTCAACTCCATCTACATGATGGCCGACTCGGGCGCCCGCGGTTCCGCAGCCCAGATTCGCCAGCTCGCAGGTATGCGCGGCCTGATGGCCAAGCCGGACGGTTCGATTATCGAAACGCCCATTACCGCGAACTTCCGCGAAGGCTTGAACGTGCTGCAGTACTTCATCTCGACCCACGGCGCGCGTAAAGGCTTGGCCGATACGGCACTGAAGACGGCAAACTCGGGCTACTTGACTCGCCGTCTGGTTGACGTGACGCAGGACTTGGTAATCACCGAAGACGATTGCGGCACGTCGCGTGGCTATGCCATGAAGGCCTTGGTCGAAGGTGGCGAGGTTATCGAGCCGCTGCGCGACCGTATCCTGGGCCGTGTAGCCGCGGTGGATATCGTCAATCCTGATACGCAGGAAACCGCTGTTGCGGCCGGCACGCTGCTCGACGAAGACCTGGTCGACTACATCGACAGCCTGGGCGTGGACGAAGTCAAGATCCGCACCCCGCTCACTTGCGAAACCCGCTACGGTCTGTGCGCTCATTGCTACGGCCGCGACCTTGGCCGCGGCATGCTAGTGAGCCGCGGCGAAGCGGTGGGTGTGATCGCAGCCCAGTCCATCGGTGAGCCAGGCACGCAGTTGACGATGCGTACCTTCCACATCGGTGGCGCGGCTTCGCGTTCGGCGATGGCCAGCTCGGTCGAAACCAAATCCGCCGGTACCGTGGCGTTCGCCCTGGGCCTGCGTTATGTCACTAACGCCAAGGGTGAGCGTGTGGCAATCTCCCGTTCAGGTGAAATCGTCATCTTCGACGACAACCGCCGCGAACGCGAACGCCACAAGATCCCGTACGGCGCCACGATCACTGTGGGCGACAGCGAGGTCATCAAGGCCGGTACGCGCCTGGCGACGTGGGATCCGCTCACGCGCCCGATCGTGTCCGAGTATGCGGGTACGGTACGCTTCGAGAACATCGAAGAGGGTGTAACGGTAGCCAAGCAGGTCGATGAGGTCACCGGCCTGTCGACGCTGGTGGTTATTACGCCCAAGACCCGTGGCGGCAAGACCATGATGCGTCCGCAGATTCGCCTGCTGAACGATGCTGGCGAAGAGGTTCGGATCGCAGGCACTGAGCATGCGGTCAGCATTTCCTTCCCGGTCGGCGCACTGATCACGGTTCGCGATGGCCAGCAGGTCAACGTGGGTGAGGTGCTGGCGCGTATTCCGCAAGAATCTCAGAAAACGCGCGACATTACCGGTGGTCTGCCGCGTGTGGCCGAACTCTTCGAAGCCCGCTCACCCAAGGATGCCGGCATGCTTGCCGACGTCACAGGTACGGTTTCCTTCGGCAAGGACACCAAGGGCAAGCAGCGACTGGTCATCACCGATATGGACGGCGTGAGCCACGAGTTCCTGATTCCGAAAGAGAAGCAGGTGCTGGTGCACGACGGCCAGGTGGTGAACAAGGGCGAAATGATTGTCGACGGTCCAGCTGATCCGCACGATATCCTGCGCCTGCAGGGCATCGAGAAGCTTGCTTCGTACATCGTCAATGAAGTGCAGGATGTGTACCGTCTGCAAGGTGTGAAGATCAACGACAAGCACATCGAAGTGATCGTTCGCCAGATGCTGCGTCGCGTGAACATCAGTGATGCGGGCGATACCAACTTCATTACCGGTGAACAGGTCGAGCGCTCCGAGCTGTTGAACGAAAACGACCGCATGGAAGCTGAAGGCAAGATCCCCGCTTCGTACGATAACGTGCTGCTGGGTATTACCAAGGCTTCCTTGTCGACCGATTCGTTCATCTCCGCGGCGTCGTTCCAGGAAACCACCCGTGTGCTGACCGAAGCGGCCATCATGGGCAAGCGCGACGATCTGCGTGGCCTTAAAGAAAACGTCATTGTGGGTCGCCTGATCCCCGCTGGTACCGGCATGTCGTATCACATGGCTCGCAAAGACAAGGAGGCCCACGAGGCCGCCGAACGTCAGGCCGCGCGCGCCATGGCCAACCCGTTCGAGGAAACGCCGACCGAGACTGTGGCATCACATGCCCATGGCGACGAAGGTGCCACCTCGCCGGACGTCGAAGGCGACGCGACGCAACAGTAAGCAGACCGCAGCCGGCCGCACCGCAAGGGCGGCTGGCATGCACAAGCAAAAAAGCCAGGCTTTCGAGCCTGGCTTTTTTGCTTGTGCCGGTGCCCGAATTACTCGGAAGCGGGCAGCAGAATTGTGAACTCGGCGCCACCGCCTTCGGTGTTGGCAGCGCTTATCTGGCCGGCATGCCGTTGAATTACGGTATGTACGAACGCCAGGCCAAGGCCGGTGCCGGCAGGGCTTTCTGGCGCATGCGATGTTGCGCGGGCAAAGGGCTGGAATAGTGAAGGTTGCAGTGAGGGCGGGATGCCTGTGCCTTGGTCGGTAAAGCGTATGCGCCAGTAAATACCTTGGCGGTCGATCCGGCAGCGGATAACGGTATTGGGAGGGCTGAATTTGATGGCATTGCTAAACAGATTACCCCATACGCGCCGCAGCAGTGCGGCATCGCCCTGGAGCCAGGCGGCGGCTGGCATAGCCTGCGTATCGATCGAGATATTGCGTTGCCGCGCAGAGGCCCAGAATTCGTCCGCGGTTTCTTCAGTAAGGGTGGCAAGGTCAACGGGGTTGAGAATAAGCGCTACGGCCTCGGCTCTGGCTAGATGAACAAAGCCGTCGACCAGCCGCAGCGTTTCGTTGGCGTAAGTGGCCACGCGCTGGAGGAACTCTTTCTGTTCGAGCGCTGTATCGGCGTGTTGTTGCAATTGTGTGAGTGCCAGTATGGAGTTCTGCGGTGAACGCATATCGTGCGAGAGGAATCGCACTGTATTTTCGCGGTGACGGTAGGCCCGTCGCAGCTGCTCGATGGCATCGTGTAGCTGCGATATATGCGAAGGTAGTGATAAGTGCTGATAGTTGGATGTATGGCCTTCGGGGCCACTGCCGTCCAGCGAGAACCGTTCACGTTCAAGCGCATTGAGCTCACGCCCGATCTGCTGGAGCGATACCTCTTGACTGCGCCAGCTCCATAACGGCAGTGCCACCGCAATGCCCACAAATGTGGCCATGACGGGCACCCAGACATCGAACAGCCACAGCAAGGCGACGCACCCTGTGAACACCAGGATGACGATGGAAAGCGCGGCGACAAAGCCCCTGCGGGGCGATAGAGAGCGGAAGGACAGGCAGGCCAGCAATACGGGCAAGCAAGCCAACAGCATATACAGCCAAGGATCGGGTGTGTGCACCCAATGGTTTTCGAGGATGCTCTGGAGGCCATTGGCGAGGATCTCGACACCGGGCATGAGATCGCCGGCGGGTTGCGCGGGTGTGGGGAAAAGGTCGCCCAGCCCGGTAGCCCAGGCGCCGACAATAACGTACTTGTCGGCGAACACGCTGGCGGGTACCTCACCGTTCAATACGGAATCGTAGGGATAAACAGTGTAGTGCCCTTGAGAAGACCGATAGGGAATGAGCAACTGTTTGCGATGGCCGAAGACCTGTGGGTCGGGCGGTTTCTGGCGGGCGGCCTTGAGCGCGGCAAGCAGGAAGTGGCGATGGGTTTGGCCGTTGGTGGATACCTGATTCAGTGTGATGGCGCGAACAATGCCGTCGCGGTCGGGATAGATGTTGACATAGCCGAGCGCGGCGGCGGCATCGGCAAGGCTGCCATAGGGCCGGGTGAGAGTGTCTCCATCCGACGACAGCATGGTTGGCAGCACGACGCGCCCATGCGCTTTCATTGCTGCAGCGAGCAGTTCGTCGTCGTTGGGGTAGGCGGTATTGCGGTCGGACATCAGAATATCGAGCGCAACCACGCGCGCCTGGTCCAGCTTTCTGAGCAGGTGGGCATGTGTGGCTCTGCGCCAGGGCCAGTAGCCGAGGGCCTCGATGCTGCTGTCGTCGATGGCCACAATAACGATCTCTTTGTTGGGCGGTTCGTTGTGGGTGTAACCAACCAGCCGGTCATAGAAGGTATTGTCGATGCGCGCGATGCCCAAGGGCTGCGCAAACCAGCACAGCGCCAGGGTGAGCGTCAGGATGAAGGGGGTGACAATCAGCCATTCTGCGCGGGCGCGCAACTCCAGGCTGCTCCAGAATTGCGCTTGCGCCTCTTGCCCAGAGACCATGGTTCAGAAAGCCCGTAGGAATATCGCAGTACCGAAAGTGGAGCGGATGATTTCGCCGAAAGCGGTGCGCAGTGCGGCCACGTTGACGAAAGCTTGTGTGCTGTCGTGCCCCATGACGCCGTCCTGGTCGATGGCGCGCACCCTGACATACAGTTTGCCGGGTTGCGTGGTTGTGAAGCGCACCGTCGTCGTGTCTGATGTGGCGCGGTAGATTTCTTGTGTGCCTGCTTCGTCCAGTGTTACCCGGACCAAATAACGGGTAGCACCGGGCACAGGAGTGACTTCCGTTACCCATTCGCCATGGCTGCGCTCAGGGATGGAGAGTTCGGGAGCAGGCAACAGTGCCCGCACGCCCAGGAAGTGGCCAGTGCCGCTGGTTGCCGCGCCTTGGCCTTCATTGAGGCTTGCGCGCTGGTTGTCACGCGTATCCAGTATGGCTTTGCCGTGGATGATCTCGCTTTGCGAGCCGTTGTCGTGCAGGCGCACACGGAGCTGCGTGCCACGCACGCCAGTAATGCTGACCGGCGTACGCACCTCAAACCTGCCCACCCCCGCGCCACGGGGGGACACAGAAGATTCAAGCCCACCGTCACGCACGGTGAAAATGGAATCCAGCAGCCGGGTTTTCTTGAAGACACGCAAGCGTTCGATATGAACGGTGGACGATGGCGGCAGGCTGACGCTGCTGCCATCGCTCATGATCAGGGTGACGAAGGCACGTGCGCCCGTGTGAATGATGTCGCCTTCCTGAACCGTCGCGCCTGTTTGGAGAGGATCCCCGTTGGCGGTGGCTGTGCCCGCCACGTGGCCCACGCGTGCTTGGGACGGTTCTTCGGGAATCATCGAGAACGGAATGCGCAGCGCTTGGGTAACGGGTAGCTTGGAAGGCTCGCCGACATTGTTGATTTGCTGAATTTTGCGCCAATTGTCGCCGTCATGCGTATAGCGGTCGGATAGGCGGATCAGCGTGTCGCCGTGTTCGGCTGCATACAGGAAGTAGTCGCCGTCGGCGCCGGCGGGCTGCCCCGCAGCGATGTGTGGCAGGCCTAGCGATGCCATGAGCGTGAGTATGCCGAACAGGCTGATGATGCGAAATGGATGCCAGCGTGAAATCATGAGAGCAGCGGTTCGGTTGGTTCGGCAAGCAGCTCCAGGCGATAGCCGAGGGCATAGGATGACACCAGACGTACACCGTTCTCGGGCCGTAGCTCGAGTTTGCGTCGGATATTTGAAAGATGTGTGTCGAGCGTGCGCGAGGTTGCGGGAATCTCGCGATTCCAGACGGTGCTGCTGAGCACATCGCGTGAAAACAGCCGCCCCGGGTTGCGAAAGAACAACAGCGCAAGTTCGTACTCTTTGGGTGCGAGCTCGATCGGCCGGCTCGCCAGCGAGATGATGGCCTGGACTGGGTCGATCTGATAAACCGCAAAGGTGAAGGATGCCCCGTCGGGCCGGCCGGTGGAGACCCGCCGCAGCAGAGCGCTGACGCGTGCGATGAATTCACCGGGCCGGATAGGCTTGGCGAGGTAGTCGTCCGCCCCCGCGTGCAGACCGATGATGAGGTCGCCTTCGTCAATGCGGCTGGTGACGAACATCACTGGTAGCGCGTGCCCGAGATTGGCGCGCACCCACCGCAATACATCCAGGCCTGAAATATCAGGAAGCTCCCAGTCCAGGATGAGCATGTCGAATACGGGCTCGCGCGTTAACGCGGCCATCATCGACCTGCCGGTCGAAAACGCGGTGGACTGATGGCCGGCCTCCAGTAGGATGGACTGGATGAGTTGCGCCTGGCTGGCGTCGTCTTCCAGAAAAGCAATATGCATTAAACCGGGAATTAAAAGGAATTAAGGCCGCTTATCGAGCAAACGAACCAGGGAAATACCATGTTACATGGCTGCACACAGAGTGTCGAGATACCTATGGTTACAAAACGACGGGTCTGTGGCATATATGCCGCAGTGCAACAAGGGCCTTGTGTGCGGGGTTTGGGTGTCTTGACCAGGCTTCGTCCCGCATGCTACTATGGCTAGCTTACAGTAAGGTTTCCTTGCCAAAGTTCCTTGCGTGTAAGTATTTTCAGCTTTGCTGCAAGACCGCTCTTTTACGTATTTCGTGGCAGGCGGTTTTGTGCAAACCGTTCGAAGCTGCCATGTTTTTCCTGTACGTGTTATAGGGTACGTGCCAGCCCGGGCGTTAATGTCAACGTCTGCCTGGTGCGCAAGCTCCGGGTACGCAACGTCACAGGATGCGTAAAGGTTATGCCAACCATTAGCCAACTCGTGCGCAAGCCGCGCGAAGTCAGCGCTGTCAGCAGCAAGAGCCCCGCGCTCGAAAACTGCCCCCAGCGCCGCGGGGTCTGCACCCGCGTATACACCACCACCCCCAAGAAGCCTAACTCGGCCCTGCGTAAGGTTGCCAAGGTTCGCCTCACCAACGGTTTCGAAGTCATTTCGTATATCGGCGGCGAAGGTCACAACCTGCAAGAGCACTCCGTGGTCCTGGTCCGTGGCGGCCGTGTAAAGGATCTGCCCGGTGTGCGTTACCACATCGTCCGCGGCTCCCTTGACCTCCAGGGCGTCAAGGATCGCAAGCAGTCCCGTTCCAAATACGGTGCCAAGCGCCCCAAGAAGGCCTAAGCAAGTAATTTCTGTCCGGCTCGTCCGGTCGTATCAGTGCAGCCATGGGCAATGGCCTATGGCATGTAAGTGATCCCCCAACTGGGTGATCGTGGCCGCCGCAGCATGCAGGCGGTACAACTGAACTGTCACAAGGAAGCAAAAATGCCTCGTCGTCGCGAAGTTCCCAAACGTGAGATTCTCCCCGACCCCAAGTTTGGCAGCGTAGAGCTCGCCAAATTCATGAACGTTGTTATGTTGTCTGGCAAAAAAGCCGTTGCTGAACGCATCGTCTACGGCGCGTTTGACCAGATCCAGGCTAAAACTGGCAAGGAGCCTATCGAGGTGTTCAACACCGCGATCAACAACATCAAGCCTATCGTCGAAGTGAAAAGCCGCCGTGTCGGTGGCGCAAACTATCAAGTGCCGGTTGAAGTGCGCCCTGTGCGCCGCCTGGCCCTCGCCATGCGCTGGCTGCGTGAAGCAGCCAAGAAGCGTGGCGAGAAGTCGATGGATCTGCGCCTGGCCGGTGAGCTGATTGACGCCTCCGAAGGCCGTGGTGGGGCAATCAAGAAGCGTGAAGACACGCACAAGATGGCAGAGGCCAACAAGGCATTCAGCCATTTCCGTTGGTAATCTAAGGACACAATCATGGCCCGCAAAACCCCAATCGAGCGCTATCGCAATATTGGTATCTCTGCGCACATCGATGCAGGGAAAACCACGACCACCGAGCGCATCCTGTTCTACACCGGCGTCAACCACAAAATTGGCGAAACCCATGAAGGCTCGGCCACCATGGACTGGATGGAGCAGGAACAAGAACGCGGCATCACCATTACCTCCGCAGCCACCACGGCGTTCTGGCGTGGCATGGCGGGCAATCGTCCCGAGCACCGCATCAACATCATCGACACCCCGGGGCACGTCGACTTCACGATTGAAGTCGAGCGCTCCATGCGCGTCCTCGATGGCGCCTGCATGGTGTATTGCGCCGTGGGCGGCGTGCAGCCTCAGTCCGAAACGGTGTGGCGCCAGGCCAACAAATACGGGGTGCCTCGTCTGGCCTTCGTTAACAAGATGGACCGTACGGGCGCGAACTTCTTCAAGGTCTACGACCAACTGAAGACGCGCCTGAAGGCCAACCCCGTGCCCGTCGTCATCCCCATCGGGGCCGAAGACACCTTCACGGGTGTGGTCGACCTGATCAAGATGAAGGGCATCATCTGGGACGAAGCCTCCCAGGGCACGAAGTTCGATTACGTCGACATTCCCGCCGAACTGGCCGATCAGGCCAGCGAATGGCGTGAAAAGATGGTCGAGTCGGCTGCGGAAGCCAACGAAGAGCTCATGAACAAGTACCTTGAATCGGGCGAGCTCTCCGAGGAAGACATCAACAAGGGCCTGCGCCTGCGTACCATCGCCGGTGAGATCCAGCCCATGCTGTGCGGCACCGCCTTTAAGAACAAGGGCGTGCAGCGTATGCTCGACGCGGTCATCGATTACCTGCCTTCGCCGGTGGATATCCCCCCGGTCCAAGGTCTGGACGACGACGGCAACGAGATCAGCCTGCCTGCTTCCGACGAGGCCAAGTTCTCCGCACTGGCATTCAAGCTGATGAGCGACCCATTCGTCGGTCAGCTTACGTTTGTGCGTGTGTACTCCGGCGTCTTGAATTCGGGCGAAACGGTCTACAACCCCGTCAAGGGCAAGAAAGAACGTATCGGCCGCATCCTGCAAATGCACGCCAACAACCGTGCTGAAATCAAGGAAGTTCTGGCGGGTGACATCGCCGCTGTGGTGGGCCTGAAAGACGTGACCACGGGTGAAACCCTGTGCGACGTCGGCCAGCACATCCTGCTTGAGCGCATGGAGTTCCCCGAGCCCGTGATCTCGCAGGCCGTCGAGCCCAAGACCAAGGCCGACCAGGAAAAGATGGGCGTCGCGCTGTCGCGTCTGGCTCAGGAAGATCCGTCGTTCCGCGTGCGCAGCGACGAAGAATCCGGTCAGACCATCATTTCCGGCATGGGCGAACTGCACCTCGAGGTGCTGGTCGATCGCATGCGCCGTGAGTTCGGTGTCGAAGCCAACGTCGGCAAGCCTCAGGTGGCCTATCGCGAAACCATCCGCAAGACCTGCGAGGAAATCGAAGGCAAGTTCGTCAAGCAGTCGGGCGGCCGCGGCCAGTACGGTCACGTCGTGCTCAAGCTTGAGCCCCTGCCTCCTGGCGGCGGCTACGAGTTCGTCGATGCGATCAAGGGTGGCGTGGTGCCGCGCGAATACATCCCGGCGGTCGACAAGGGCATCCAGGAAACCCTGCCTGCTGGCGTGGTGGCTGGTTACCCGGTGGTCGATGTCAAGGCAACGCTGTTCTTCGGTTCGTACCACGATGTGGACTCGAACGAAAACGCGTTCCGCATGGCTGCTTCCATGGCCTTCAAGGACGGCATGCGCAAGGCGTCGCCTGTGCTGCTCGAGCCCATGATGGCGGTCGAAGTCGAAACGCCGGAAGACTACGCGGGTACGGTCATGGGCGACCTGTCCTCCCGTCGTGGCATGGTGCAGGGCATGGACGACATCCCTGGCGGTGGCAAGATCATCAAGGCCGAGGTTCCGCTGGCTGAAATGTTCGGCTACTCGACCAGCCTGCGTTCGCAAACGCAAGGCCGCGCCACGTACACCATGGAGTTCAAGCACTACGCTGAGGCTCCGAAGAACGTGGCCGACGAGGTCATCGCCGCGCGCGGCAAGTAATCAACCAATTTCCTGTCCCGCCGGTTCAATTCGATACCGGTGAGGGCAGGCAACTTTTTTTGTTTCATTGCAAACATTAATGGGATAAATCATGGCAAAAGAGAAGTTTGAACGGACCAAACCTCACGTCAACGTCGGCACGATTGGTCACGTTGACCACGGCAAGACGACGCTGACGGCAGCGATCACGACGGTGCTGGCCAAGGAATTTGGCGGCGCGGCGCGCGGCTACGACCAGATCGACAACGCGCCCGAAGAAAAGGCGCGCGGCATCACGATCAACACCTCGCACGTAGAGTACGAGACCAAGAGCCGTCACTACGCGCACGTTGACTGCCCGGGCCACGCTGACTATGTGAAGAACATGATCACGGGTGCTGCGCAGATGGACGGCGCGATCCTGGTGGTGTCTGCTGCAGACGGCCCGATGCCGCAAACGCGCGAGCACATTTTGCTCTCTCGCCAGGTGGGCGTGCCTTACATCATCGTGTTCCTGAACAAGGCCGACATGGTTGATGACGAAGAGCTGCTCGAGCTGGTTGAGATGGAAGTTCGCGAGCTGCTGTCCAAGTATGATTTTCCGGGCGACGACACGCCCATCGTCAAGGGCTCGGCCAAGCTGGCGCTCGAAGGCGACGAAGGTCCGCTGGGCAAGCAGGCGATCCTGCAACTGGCCGAGGCGCTGGACTCATACATCCCCACGCCCGAGCGCGCGGTGGACGGCACATTCCTGATGCCTGTGGAAGACGTGTTCTCGATCTCTGGCCGTGGCACGGTGGTCACGGGCCGTATCGAGCGCGGTGTGGTCAAGGTTGGCGAGGAAATCGAGATTGTCGGTATCCGCGATACGGTCAAGACGACCTGCACGGGCGTAGAGATGTTCCGCAAGCTGCTGGACCAGGGCCAGGCTGGGGACAACGTGGGTATATTGCTGCGCGGCACCAAGCGCGAGGAAGTCGAGCGCGGCCAGGTTCTGGCCAAGCCCGGCTCGATCAAGCCGCACACGGACTTCAACGCCGAGGTGTACATTCTGTCCAAAGACGAAGGTGGCCGTCACACGCCGTTCTTCCAGGGCTATCGTCCCCAGTTTTACTTCCGCACCACGGACGTGACGGGCACGATCGAGCTGCCGGCGGACAAGGAAATGGTACTGCCCGGTGACAACGTGTCGATGAAGGTGAGCCTGATCGCCCCGATCGCCATGGAAGAAGGCCTGCGCTTCGCTATCCGCGAAGGTGGTCGTACCGTTGGCGCCGGCGTCGTGGCCAGCATCACCAAGTAAGGCTCAGCCGCAATCGGTGGGGGCAATCTTGCCCCCGTCAACTTCGTTCTTTAGGAATTCCCATGAAAAACCAGAAAATCCGCATCCGTCTGAAAGCCTTCGATTACAAGCTGATCGATCAATCCGCAGCCGAAATCGTTGAAACGGCCAAGCGTACGGGTGCAGTGGTGCGCGGCCCCGTTCCGCTGCCTACCCGCATCCGTCGCTACGACGTGCTGCGTTCACCGCACGTCAATAAAACGTCGCGCGACCAGTTCGAAATGCGTACGCACCAGCGGCTCATGGACATCGTGGATCCCACCGACAAGACTGTCGACGCGCTGATGCGCCTTGACCTGCCTGCAGGTGTAGACGTCGAAATCGCCCTGCAGTAATTCGCTGTGGTAAAGGGTTCGGGCGCATTGCGCCACGAGCGCCAGCAAAAACGCCATGCCTTGTGCATGGCGTTTTTGTTTCTGCGTCTCAAGAGGCTATCCAAAAAAGTACGGGATCGCTTCTGGAAGTATGGCTGAGCATGGCGCCTTGCTGCTTATCGGAGCACGCTGCTGGGTGCCGCCTTCCGCCTCTTGTAGTCGGTTGTGCAGCGCAGTGCGGGCGGCGCGTGTTCTGCGCATGCTATCGTGAAGGCGCCGCACAAGGGGTGGCGGAGGCCGTTGGGCGACCGCTCCATGTTAAGGCCCATGACGATCAAACGGTCCGCGCCGCATGCCGCCATTGGTCTGGCCCATTGCGGTTCATGAGGAGAGACACGTGGTGGCGAATCTGCGCAGAGGGTTGATAGCGTTACTGGCTGTGCTGTCATTATTGGTGGCGGGTGGGGCATATGGCGCCCAGGATAGTGCGACGCGGGCTGCGGAAAGCGATACTTGCAACAGCGGGCGACCCATCAGGCTGGCCGACCAAACCTGGGAAAGCG
Organism: Pusillimonas sp. TS35; assembly: GCF_009857885.1. Taxonomy (GTDB): domain Bacteria; phylum Pseudomonadota; class Gammaproteobacteria; order Burkholderiales; family Burkholderiaceae_B; genus Allopusillimonas; species Allopusillimonas lactea. Next base: position 374,113 of record NZ_WWER01000002.1, read on the forward strand.
CTTCCTTCACAATGCACGTCATCAAGGCGTTGCTCGAGGCCGCCTTCGATTGCAAGACAGAGGTGGTGCCTGGTACGCCCGCCGCGATAGAGACCGCGTTGGCGCAGAACGATATACAGATCATTGCCGAGATCTGGACGGGTCGTTCGGAGATCATGACCAAAGCCATCGAGGCCGGACGGGCACAAGTGGTTGGGGACACGCTGGCTGGCGGTGCGGAGCAGGGCTGGTACGTGCCTGATTATGTTGTGCTGGGCGATCCCGCGCGAGGAATTGCACCCATGGCCCCCGACTTGCGCAGTTGGCATGACTTGCCCCGTTACAAGGCGCTTTTTCGAGATGAGGAAGTGCCAAGCAAGGGTCGCTTCTTGAATTGCCCATCGGGGTGGGTATGTGAGAAGACCAATACACGCCTGCTGCAACTGCACGGCCTGGACAAGGACTTCAACAACTTTCGCGCAGGTACCGGCGCAGCGCTCGACTCGGCCATCAGCTCGGCGTATGACCGCGGGCAGCCCATTCTGTTCTACTACTGGCAGCCGGCAGGCCTCATGGCCAAGTATCGTTTCTTCAAAATCGACCTAGGGCCCTTCAACCAGCAATGCTGGGACGTCATTGTGAGCGGCAAGGGCACGCTTTGCGCGTCGGACTTCCTGCGAGCACATCTGGGTGTGGGTTTATCAGTGCCCTTTGTGCAAGGCAACCAGGCGATTGTGCGCTTTCTTGAGCGGCTGCAGTTTGAACCTCCTCTGCTCAATCGGATGATTCTGCGGATGGCGGAAACGCGCGCCAGTGGCGCAGATATGGCTGCGACCTTCCTGCGTGAGCAATATCAAACCTGGGCAGCCTGGTTGCCCGCAGAGCAAGCATTGCATGCGGCACGAAAGCTGCGCATCGCCGTCGCCTCGGGCGGCGAAACGGTGAATGTACCTGCGATATCCGCCGGCGATGGATCTGCCCTCAGCGCGGCCCCGGCCTCCTCGGCCAGCAGGGATGCGCAACGCGAGCAGAAGGCCACAGCTGAGGCGCCATCCAGCGTAGATGTGCAGCACACACCGGGTAGCGGCTTCTTCCCCAATTGGTCCGCGGCCCAACACGTGAACGAACGCCTGGCGGCCGCAGTAAAGGCCTATGGCGACAGCCTGCGGGAAGTGAGTGGCCTCATTCTCACCGTTGTGCTGCTGCCGCTCGAAGGCCTTATGCAGGCGGTGCCGCCGTGGTTTTTCCTGTTTATTGTGGCGCTGCTTTCCTGGCATGCTACGCGCAAGCCTGTCGCGACCGTCTTGTATGTTGTGTGCCTATACCTGATCGGTGCTGTCGGCTTGTGGGACAAACTGATGCAGACCTTTGCACTGGTGCTGGCAGCTACATTGTTCGCCATCCTGATCGGCATACCGGTGGGCATACTGGCGGCGGCAAATCGGCCGTTACGACGTGTGCTGACACCCGTCATGGATGTCATGCAGACATTGCCCAGCTTCGTGTACCTGATTCCGGTGCTGATGCTGTTCGGCCTGGGCAAAGTACCCGCCTTGTTTGCCACAGTCGTCTATGCGGTGCCGCCGCTGATACGGCTGACAATACTGGGCTTGGCCCAGGTCGATCGCGGGGTGACCGAGGCCGCGCAGTCGTTTGGCGTGACGCCGTGGCAAATGCTCACCAAGGTAACCTTGCCACTGGCCAGGCCCAGTATCATGGCTGGCATCAACCAGACGACGATGATGGCGCTGGCGATGGTGGTGGTGGCCTCCATGATCGGTGCGCGGGGCCTGGGTGAGGACGTGCTCGCGGGTATCCAGACACTGGACGTTGGTCGGGGGCTGCAGGCGGGCGTGGCGATCGTTATCCTGGCGATCGTGATGGATCGGATCACCCAGGCCTATGGGCAGCCTTTGCGCAGGCGGCAGGCGGTGCGGCGCCGTGCTGAGGCCCTGACGCAGCCCACGGCAGGCCTCGCGGCCGCTACCGACGCGCAGCGCACCGAGGTTTCCAGCGACGACGGCACGCAGTTGCCGCAGGCAGCCTGGGACGGTCAGGCTGGTACGGCGGCGAGCTCCGGCGCCGTGGATGCGAGTGCCGTCAAGATCGCGATCCGCGATGTTTATAAAGTATTTGGTCGCAATGAACAGCGTGCAGTAGGCTTGTTGCGCCAGGGCGCCGATAAATCCACCGTGCAGGTGCAGACCGGTGTTAACGTTGGCCTGGCCGGGGTTGCGGTAGAGGTGCCGGCGGGTTGTATTACCTGCGTCATCGGCCTGTCGGGGTCGGGCAAGTCTACGCTTGTTCGGCATCTAAACCGCCTTATCGATCCCTCTGCCGGTGAGATCCTGGTGGATGGCGAGAATATCCTTGCCTTGAGTATGCCGCAGCTGCGTGCGCTGAGGCGCCACAAGGTAAGCATGGTGTTCCAGGGCTTTGGCCTGTTGCCGCATATCAATGTGCTCGACAATGTGGCGTTTGGCCTGGTGGTCCGTGGCGAAACACGTCAACGGGCGCGTGAGGCCGCCGCACGCTGGCTGGAGCGCGTGGGCCTGGCGGAATACGCGCGCAGCTATCCCGATGAGTTATCGGGAGGCATGTCGCAGCGCGTTGGGCTTGCGCGGGCCCTGGCGACGGATGCCGACGTGCTGTTGATGGACGAGGCATTCTCTGCGCTGGACCCGTTGATTAGAGACGAGATGCAGGACCAGCTGCTGGCTTTGCAGCAGCGCCTGCACAAAACCATCGTCTTCATTACGCACGATATCGACGAGGCGCTGCGGCTGGGACAGCATATCGTGATTCTGCGCGATGGCCGCATCGAGCAGGCAGGTACGCCAGAGGATATCCGCAAGCACCCGGCCAACGATTACGTGGCGCGTTTCGTGAGGCGCAGGGGCGCACAACCGTAAGCGCTTGCCACAAGAAGCGTTCTTCCCGCTTCTGGGTGTGATGGTGCGCGCGATCCAGCCACGGGCGACCGTTCACAGCTGAACACAGTGTTGCCGTGTGACAGCTTTCTTGCGTTCAACGTGTCGTTGGTGGAAGTCATGGGCGAGCGTTAGCGTGCAGTGCTTTCGGCGCCCTGGCTTTATTCTGAGCCTAGATGAACACCGTGCCTGCTCAGGTGCTTCAGTACGCGAGCCTGGTCGGCGCTGGCGCATTCCTGCATCAAGGTGATAAGCCGATTGGTCACTTCGGGATGCTGGCGCTGGCCACGTGCCGCGATGCCGATCTCGCGAAAAACGGTATCAGCGCCCATCGGCAGAACGCGTACCTGTTTCGAAAAGGGCAGGCAGGCGGACGCGGCCGGCACCATTGCCGCGCCTATGCCCATTTGAACCGCCCGAGCCAACCCTACAACCTCATCCAGCTCGATCGCCTCGTTCAGCGTGAGCTGCTGCCTGCGCAGGAAGAGGTCAATGGCGCGGCCGCCGAACGAGGATCGGTCATACCGGATGAACGGATACCGCATGAGCGCCTCACGCCAATCATTGCCTTCATGGCAGGCGGGCACCAACACCAAGAAGGGCTCGCGCAGCAGACTGTGCCAATGCACCTCAGGCGGTAGCACGTAGGGTGCGCGGATCATCACTGCCATGTCGAGCTCGCCGGTATCAACCTGACCCAGAATGTTGAGCGAAGCGCCCGGCAGCACGCGGACCGCGATGCCGGGAAACTCGCGCCGGAACCTGGCTAGTGCGTCCATGAGCCACGATTGCTGCGCCGAAGTAATCGCCCCGATGAGTAGGGTGCCGCGTCTGTCGTCAGCCGGCGCAACATCGCCAAGATGCGTAATGGCAGCGACGATTTCCAGGGCCCGTGCATGAACATCGCGGCCCATGTCGGTGAGGACGGCCTTGCGACCGGTACGGTCGAACAACTGCACGCCAATATGCTGTTCCAGGCGCTGAATCTGGCCGCTGACGGCTCCCTGCGTGAGGCCGATGTGAGCGCCGGCGCGTGCAAAGCTGCCGTGGCGTACGACGGCGATGAAAGTGCGTAGCTCTGTCAGCATGGTTTGGCTAGGGTCAGGGTGTTCATCCGCGGAACTCATCAGCAAAAATGATGATTAACATAAGAAATTATCGCTTTTTCTCTGCCAATTCTAATGTGAAACTGACGGTGAGCGGCATAAGCCCCTTATGGCGGCAAAAGCCCGTTACCACGGCAAAAGCCATGATCCCCCGCAAGCCGCCATCGCTTATGTCCCGTATCGCCAAAAAAAGATCCGAGAGGCCGGCGGCAGGCAGAGCGAGCGGCGGCCCGCCGTGCTGTATTCAACAACAGGAGCCAAGCATGACATTAGATAACCGGGCACTCGAGATCCTCCAGGAGGTGACGACTGCGACGATCACCACAGTACTGCTCAAGAAAGGCCTGCGCCACACCTGGCTGCGCGGTGCTCAGCCGCTGGCGCAAGGGCTGTCGCGCGTGGTGGGCCCCGCTTTCACGCTGCGCTTTATCCCGGCTCGCGAAGACTTGGCAACGCCAGAATCCTGGCGCTCGCCCACCTCTACCCGTGCAGCGATCGAGGCCATGCCGGAAGGCGTGGTGGCGGTGATCGACGCCTTCGGCACGACGGATGCCGGTGTCTGGGGCGACATTCTGTGCGAGCGTATGGTGCGGCGTAAGGTTGCGGGCATGGTGACCGATGGCGTAGTGCGCGACGCTGCAGGCGTGATCGCGTCGGGGCTGCCAGTGTGGTCGCGCGGGCAGGCGGCGCCGCCCTCCGTGGCAGGCCTGACGTTCGCCGGCTGGCAGGAGCCTATCGGCTGCGGCGGCGTGGCCGTTTACCCGGGGGACATCATTGTTGCTGACCAGGACGGTGTGGTGTCGATACCGGCTGCCTACCTGGACGACGTATTGGCGTTGGCGCCCGAACAGGAACGCCTGGAGGTATGGACCATCGAGCAGGTGCGCGCTGGCCATGCACTGCCAGGCCTGTATCCGGCCAACGAAGAAAACCTTGCGCGCTACGAGGCGTTCAAGCGTGGCGCGCAAGGTTAACGCATACAACGCATGAGCGTCCGCCAAGCACGACGCGGCCGACCCATTAATTTCAAGAGGCAAGACCATGGATTGGATCAGTGAAAAATTCAGGAAGCTGGGCACAGACGACGCGCCTGGCCAGGAGGTGCGGCAACAGAACGACAGAGCCGCACTGCAACTCAAGGGACACGACCTACCCGGCCGGCCGGTGGACTTCTCGCACGGCGATGTGGATGCATTCACGCCCATCCCGGGCGCCTTCGAAGCCTTTGCGGCAGGTGTTGAACGTGGGGGCGCACAAGCCTATACGGAATACCGTGGCGCTCTGGCGATCCGGCAGGATCTGGCCGCGAAGCTGACCGCCTTTACCGGCAGCCCGGTGCAGGGCGACGATGACATGATAATCACGTCGGGCACACAAGGCGCGCTGTTCCTGGCTGTGGCCTGCACAGTCGCGCGTGGCACCAAAGTGGCCATTGTCCAGCCCGACTATTTCGCCAACCGCAAGCTGGTGGAATTCTTCGAAGGCGACATGGTGCCGGTGCGCATGGATTACCTGGGCGCCCGGGCGGGTGCAGGCTTGGACCTCACGCAGTTGGAAGACGCTTTCAAGGCGGGGGTGAAAGTGTTTCTGTTCTCCAATCCTAACAATCCCGCCGGGGTCATCTACTCGTCCGGTGAAATCCGCGATATCGCATCGCTGGCGTCGCGCTATGGTGTCACGGTCATCGTGGACCAGCTATATTCCCGGCTGCTGTATTCCGATGCGGCCTACACGCATCTGCGCGCCCAGGCCGTCGACCAAGAGAACGTCATTACCATTATTGGCCCGTCCAAGACAGAGTCCATGAGCGGCTACCGCCTGGGTGTAGCGTTTGGCGCGCCCGCAATCATCAGCCGCATGGAGAAGCTGCAGGCCATCGTTTCATTGCGCGCGGCCGGCTACAATCAGGCGGTGCTCAAGACATGGTTTGATGAGCCAGCGGGCTGGATGACGCAGCGCATCGCATACCATCAAGCCATCCGCGACGACCTGCTGGCGCTGTTGCGGACGGTGGGTGGGCTCGAGGCGCGTACGCCCGAGGCCGGCAGTTATTTGTTCCCGCGTCTGCCCGAGCTGTCCATCCCGCCCGCCAATTTTGTGCGCGCCCTGCGTCTGCAAGCCGGGGTGACGGTCACGCCGGGCACAGAATTCAGCCCCCATGCAGCAAACAGCATACGTTTCAACTTTTCGCAGGATCACCAGGCGGCGGTACAGGCGGTCGAACGTACGGTTGCCCTGATCGCGCGATACCGTCGATAGGAACCCCACCACTCATGCCGCAAACCACCCAGTCACCCAAGCCGCAGGGCCGCTACGCGCCCGCCACCCGCGACGGCAACCGTATCTTCACCGCCGGCATGACGCCACGTCGTGATGGCGCCCTCATCATGCAAGGCAAGATCGATGCGCAGACGCCAGCCGAGCATTACCGGCCGGCGGTCGAGTTGGCGGCCGCCAACGCGCTGCGCGCTGCGCACGACTTGCTGGCCGATGGCGAGCGCATCGGCCGCGTGCTGAATATGACGGTATACGTGGCGGCCCAGGAGCCATTCACGACACATTCATCAATCGCCGATTTCGCTTCCGGCTATTTGTACGACACGCTGGGCGATGCCGGCATCGGCAGCCGCACCGCCATCGGCGTGCAGTCGCTGCCAGGTAATGCGCCGGTCGAGATCGCGCTGGTCGTGGCGGTGGCGGCGGGATGATCGGCCTGGCTGCCTGGCCCTTCCTCTTCAACTGAGCCCGGCGTCCGGCCGCCCGCTCATTCCGCCGTGGCAGCCCGGTTCGTCGCGTGCCTGTCGTTTTTCCACCAAGCAGGGGGGTGCGGGAGGGCGCAGCCGGCATTGCTGCTTGCTATCACCTATTGACTCATGCTAAATTACGAGGCTTAGCCAAAAAAGCTTTGGTTAAATAGATTCGTGTATGCAATGGCCCGCTGGTTGCACAGCGGGCGCATGTATACGGTAATTAGCCCCGACCAATCGCAGTCGGGAATGGAGAAAACAATGTCGAACCCGACACCTACGCCTGCCGCGCATCGGCTGGGCCTGGTAGGGCGTAAGGTCGGCATGACCCGTATTTTCACCGAGGAAGGCGAGTCCATCCCGGTGACTGTGCTGGACGTGTCGAACAACCGCGTTACCCAGGTCAAGTCGCCAGAAACCGATGGCTACGCTGCCATTCAGGTTGCCTACGGCACCCGTCGCGCCACGCGCGTGAACAAGGCCCTGGCAGGCCAATATGCCAAAGCCGGCGTCGAAGCTGGCAGCATCCTCAAAGAGTTTCGCCTCGATCCCGCCAAAGCGGCTGAATTCACAGCCGGTTCCGTTGTGGCCGTCGAAAGCGTATTCGAAGCCGGCCAAAAGGTCGACGTCACGGGCACCACGATCGGTAAAGGCTTTGCCGGTACCATCAAGCGCCACAACTTCAGTTCGCAGCGCGCGTCGCACGGTAACTCCCGTTCGCACCGCGTTCCGGGCTCGATCGGTCAGGCACAGGATCCGGGTCGCATCTTCCCCGGCAAGAAAATGTCCGGCCATCTGGGTGACGTTACCCGTACCGTTCAAAACCTCGACATCGTGCGTGTCGATGCCGAACGCGGTCTGCTTTTGGTCAAGGGCGCTGTCCCCGGCCACAAGAATTCCGACGTTGTCGTGCGTCCCGCCATCAAGATGTCGGCCAAGAAAGGAGCCTAAACATGGAACTCAAGCTCCTGAATGACAACGGTCAGGCTTCCACCGTTGCCGCGCCCGACACCATCTTCGGCCGCGACTTCAACGAAGCGCTCGTGCACCAGATCGTGGTGGCCTTCCAGGCCAATGCTCGTGCCGGCAACCGCGCGCAATTGACGCGCGCCGAAGTCAAGCACAGCACCAAGAAGCCATGGCGCCAGAAAGGCACGGGCCGCGCCCGCGCCGGTATGACGTCCTCGCCGCTGTGGCGTGGGGGTGGTCGCACATTCCCCAACTCGCCCGACGAGAACTTCTCGCAAAAGGTCAACAAGAAGATGTATCGCGCCGGCCTGCGTGCGATCCTCTCCCAGTTGGCGCGTGAAGACCGCATCGCCGTCGTCGACAGCTTCGCCCTCGAAGCCCCCAAGACCAAGCTTGCTGCACAAAAGCTGAAAGACCTTGGCCTGGAGTCGGTGCTCATCATCACCGACGCGCTCGACGAAAACGTTTACCTCGCTACGCGCAACCTGCCTCACGTTGCCGTGGTCGAACCGCGCTACGCCGATCCGCTTTCCCTGATCCACTACAAAAACGTGTTGATCACCAAGCCGGCTATCGCTCAACTCGAGGAGATGTTGGGATGAACGCCGCACGTCTGATGCAAATAATCCTGGCTCCGGTCGTGACTGAAAAAGCCACGTTCGTAGCAGAAAAGAACCAGCAGATCGCTTTCCGCGTCGTTCCCGACGCCACCAAGCAGGAAGTCAAGGCTGCCGTCGAGCTCCTCTTCAAGGTTGAGGTCGAGTCCGTGCAGGTCCTGAACCGCAAGGGTAAAGAAAAGCGTTTCGGCCGTTTTGTCGGTCGCCGCCGTAACGAACGCAAGGCTTATGTCTCGCTCAAAGACGGTCAGGAAATCGACTTTACGGAGGTGAACTAAATGGCACTCGTAAAAGTCAAGCCTACTTCGGCTGGCCGCCGCGGCATGATCAAGGTGGTACACCCTGAGCTGCACAAGGGCGCGCCCTACGCCGGTCTGGTCGAAAAGCAATCGCGCGGTTCCGGCCGCAACAACAATGGTCACGTCACGGTTCGCCACCGTGGGGGCGGTCACAAGCAACACTACCGCGTGGTCGATTTCCGTCGCAACAAAGACGGCATCCCCGCCAAGGTCGAGCGCCTCGAGTACGACCCCAACCGCACTGCGCACATTGCGCTGCTGTGCTACGCCGACGGCGAGCGCCGCTACATCATCGCCCCTCGTGGCCTTGAAGTCGGTGCAACGCTGCTCTCCGGCATGGATGCCCCCATCCGCGCTGGTAACACATTGCCTATCCGCAACATCCCCGTGGGTGCCACCATCCACTGCATCGAGATGCTGCCTGGCAAGGGTGCGCAAATGGCCCGTTCGGCCGGCGCATCCGCTGTGCTGCTGGCTCGCGAAGGCACCTACGCGCAGGTTCGCCTGCGTTCGGGCGAAGTCCGTCGCGTACACATCGACTGCCGCGCAACCATTGGCGAAGTCGGTAACGAAGATCACAGCTTGCGTCAATATGGCAAGGCTGGCGCCATGCGCTGGCGTGGTATCCGCCCGACCGTTCGTGGTGTTGCCATGAACCCGGTGGATCACCCGCACGGTGGTGGTGAAGGCCGTACCGGCGAGGGCCGCGAGCCGGTGTCCCCATGGGGTACACCGACCAAGGGCTATCGCACCCGTCGTAACAAGCGCACGGACAATATGATTGTCTCGCGTCGCAAGCGCAAGTAAGGGGCGAACACTATGTCACGTTCGATCAAGAAAGGCCCATTCGTCGATGCGCATCTGATCAAAAAGATCGATGCGGCCGTCGAAGGCAAAGACAAAAAGCCGATCAAAACCTGGTCGCGCCGTTCCACCATCCTGCCCGAGTTCATTGGGCTGACGATTGCTGTGCACAATGGCCGCCAGCACGTTCCCGTTTACATCAACGAGAACATGGTCGGTCACAAGCTCGGCGAGTTCGCGCTTACCCGTACGTTCAAGGGTCACGCCGCGGACAAAAAGTCCAAGAGGTAAGTGATGGAAACTACAGCAATTATCCGTGGCGTTCACATTTCGGCCCAGAAAACGCGCCTTGTTGCGGATCTCATCCGCGGCAAGTCCGTTGCCCAGGCGCTGAACATCCTGACGTTCACTCCCAAGAAAGCAGCGGGCATCCTCAAGAAGGCGCTGGAGTCCGCTATCGCCAACGCCGAGCACAACGACGGCGCTGACATCGATGAGCTCAAGGTCACGACTATCTACGTCGACAAGGGCGAATCGATGAAGCGTTTCTCCGCCCGTGCCAAGGGCCGCGGTAACCGTATCGAGAAGCAGACCTGCCACATTGTGGTCAAGGTCGGGGCTTAAGGAGTCGCAATGGGACAGAAAATTCACCCGATTGGGTTCCGCCTCGCCGTCAACCGCAACTGGAGCTCGCGCTGGTACGCCGACGACAAGCAGTTTGGCAGCATGCTCGGTGAAGATATCCGCGTCCGCGAATATCTCAAGAAGAAGCTCAAGAACGCTTCGGTTGGCCGCGTGGTCATCGAGCGCCCCGCCAAGAACGCACGCATCACGATTTTCTCGGCTCGCCCGGGCGTCGTGATCGGTAAGCGTGGCGAGGACATCGAAAGCCTGAAGTCCGATCTGCAGCGTCTGATGGGCGTGCCCGTGCACGTCAACATCGAAGAAGTGCGCAAGCCGGAAACCGATGCTCAACTGATCGCCGATTCCATTGCCCAGCAATTGGAAAAGCGCATTATGTTCCGCCGCGCCATGAAACGCGCCATGCAGAACGCCATGCGTCTGGGTGCCCAGGGCATCAAGATCATGAGTTCGGGTCGTCTGAACGGTATCGAAATCGCCCGTACCGAATGGTATCGCGAAGGCCGTGTGCCCCTGCACACCCTGCGCGCCAACATCGACTACGGCACGTCCGAAGCCCAGACGACGTACGGCATCATTGGTATCAAAGTGTGGGTCTACAAGGGCGACATGCTGCCCAACGGCGAATACCCCGCCGAGACCGCTGCACCGCGCGAAGACGAACGCCGTCCGCGCCGCCCCCGTGGCGAGCGCCCCGAAGGCCGTCGCCCCGGTGGCCGTGGTCGTGGCCCTCGTAAAGACGCTGGCGCACCGGGTGGTGCCGCGCCTGCCGCGTCCGAAGGAGAATAAAACATGCTGCAACCTTCCCGCAGGAAATACCGCAAAGAGCAAAAAGGCCGCAATACCGGTCTGGCTACGCGCGGTGCCCAGGTATCGTTCGGCGAGTTCGGCCTGAAGGCCACTGGTCGTGGCCGCCTGACGGCTCGCCAGATCGAAGCCGCTCGTCGTGCGATCAACCGTCACATCAAGCGTGGCGGCCGTATCTGGATCCGCATCTTTCCGGACAAGCCCATTTCGCAGAAGCCTGCCGAAGTTCGTATGGGTAACGGTAAGGGCAACCCGGAATATTGGGTCGCTGAAATTCAACCCGGCAAGGTGCTGTACGAGATGGAAGGCGTGAGCGAAGAACTCGCGCGTGAAGCTTTCCGCCTGGCCGCCGCCAAGCTGCCGATCAGCACCACGTTCGTGGCGCGTCACGTCGGCGCTTAAGGAGACCTGTAATGAAAGCCAGCGAACTCCGTTCCAAATCCGCCGCCGAGCTCAATACCGAGCTCGAAAGCCTGCTGAAGGCACAATTCAATCTGCGTATGCAGCGTGCCACCCAGCAGCTTTCCAACACCAGCCAGCTTGGTAAGGTTCGCCGCGATATCGCGCGCGTCCGCACCATCATGACTGAGAACGCAGGAAAGTAAAATGAGCGAAACCCAAACCAGCCAACCGGCTAAGCGTCAACGCACCCTCATTGGCCAGGTTGTGTCTAACAAGATGGACAAGACTGTCGTCGTGCGCGTTGAGCGCCGCGTCAAGCACCCCGTTCTTGGCAAGACGATCGTGCGCTCCAACAAATACAAAGCGCACGATGAAAACAACCAGTACAACGAAGGTGACACGGTCGAAATTGCAGAAGGTCGCCCGATCTCCCGCTCCAAGGCCTGGACCGTTGTGCGTCTTATCGAAGCCGCACGCGTGATCTAAGCACCGCTGTCAGGCTGGCCCCCAAGGCCCGCCGCACATCGCGGTACTGTGCTCCGCACAAAGAATAAGCCCTGGCATTTTGCCGGGGCTTATTCTATTGGGCCGGGGCCAATCAGGTATTCACGTGCAGCGTTACCGAGCTACCCGTCTTGATATCGCGCCTGTGTTGCTCCAGGAAATCGATGAATGCCCGCAAAGGCATCGGCATCTGCCGCCGGTTGGAGTAATGCAGGTACAGCGAACCGCGATAGCTCGACCATTCAGGTAGCAGTGGCACCAGGCGGCCATTGGCCAGGTACGCGGTAATCATGGGTTCGGGTAGGTAGCCGATGCCCATGCCTTCCAGTGCCGCCGTCAGCACCATATAGATGTCGTTCACGATCAGTGAGCCGTTGCCGTTGACGTCTAGTGTCTGCCCCGCCGCATTGCACAAACGCCAGCGCTGGATAGATCCATCCCAAGGCAGGCGCAGGCGAAGGCACTCATGCTGCTTTAGGTCTTCTGGCGTGGCCGGGTTGCCACGCCGCGCCAGGTAGGTGGGCGCAGCCACGGGCAACACGCGAAATGCTTTCAGGATGGGCACCGCAATCATGTCTTTCTCGATCTGCGGGGCGATGCGTATGCCGGCGTCGAAGCCGCTTCGCACAATATCGCGATTGCTGTCGTCGGCGGCGATCTCAAGCGCAATATCGGGGTACTGGGCCAGAAAAGCCGGTGCAATCTGTGCGATCAGCTCCGCAGCTACGGGCCGAATGGCCAGCAGGCGCAGGGTGCCTTTGGGCTTTTCACGAAACAGATTGACCCCTTCAAGTGTGTGATCAAGCAGGTTGAGCACCGATTGCATATTGGCTAGCAGGTTTTCCCCTGCTTCGGTGAGCGAAACGCTGCGCGTGGTGCGGTTAAGGAGCCGCACCCCCAACCGTTCTTCGAGCGCACGCACGGTCTGGCTGACGGTGGAAAGCGCCAGGCTGAGCTGGGCGGCGGCTTTGGTGAAGCTGCGCTGCTCGGCGACAGTGACAAACGTGTGTAGCTCGACGAAGTCCTGGCCTCGCATATTTGGTATCCATATTATGTGGTGTCATCGAATAGCGTATTCGTATTGTATGTCTATATCAAACAAATCACGCTCCCTAGAATGGTGACTCTTTTCGGAGGCCTGCCGTTGGGCAATACGCCTGGCGCCCGCGCCGCCGCGTCGCAATGATCTGGAGCCAATACGAATGACAGCAGCCGTCATCGCGGGTTATGCCCGTTCCCCCTTCACGCTCGCCAACAAGGGTGGGCTGGTGAAAGTACGCCCTGATGAACTCGCGGCCGAGGTGATACGGGCGCTGATAGCTCGCACCGGGGTCACACCAGCGGATATCGAGGATGTGCTGCTAGGCTGCGCCATCCCGGAAGGTGAGCAGGGGCTCAATATTGGGCGGCTTGCCGGCCTGATGGCGGGCTTGCCGCACACGGTCGGCGGCGCTACGATCAACCGCTTCTGCGGTTCCTCCATGCAGTCTGTACACCATGCGGTGGGTGCAATCGCGGCGGGCGCGGGCGACGTCTTCCTGTGTGCAGGGGTGGAGAGCATGAGTCGCGTCCCCATGACGGGGTTTAATCCTATGCCTCACCCGGGCTTTGCTAGCGCACACCCCCAAGCCTATATGAGCATGGGCCAGACGGCTGAGAACGTGGCCCGTCAGTGGGGGATCTCACGTGCCGAGCAGGAGGCCTTTGCGGTGGAGAGCCAGCGTAAGGCTGGCGCGGCGCAGGCACAAGGGTTGTTGAACGATGAAATTGCGCCGGTGGCGGGGGTGCACACAGATGGCTGCCTGCGGCCCGATACGACGTTGGACGACTTGGCGAGCCTGAAACTTGCCTTCGATCAGTTGGGCAGTGTGACGGCAGGCACGTCCTCGCCGCTGACCGACGGCGCAGCAGCAGTTCTGGTCACCAGCGAAGCTTACGCCAGGGAGCAGGGGCTGGATATCCTGGCGCGCGTGCGGTCGATCGCGGTTGCTGGCTGCGCACCCGATATCATGGGTATCGGCCCCGTGCCCGCCACCCGCAAGGCGCTGCACCGGGCCGGCTTGGCTGCGGATGCGCTTGACGTCATTGAACTGAATGAAGCCTTCGCCTCCCAGTCGCTGGCGTGCATACGCGACCTGGGGCTGGACGTCAGCCGCGTCAACATAGATGGTGGCGCAATCGCGATCGGGCATCCGTTGGGCGCAACGGGGGCTCGTTTGGTCGGCAAGGCTGCCTCTCTGCTCAAGCGCACCGGCGGTCGATATGCACTGGCCACCCAATGCATAGGCGGTGGCCAAGGCATTGCCACCATCCTGGAGGGTGCGTGATGGCGGGGCAAATCAATAAGGTTGCAGTCATCGGCGCGGGGGTCATGGGCGCGGGCATTGCCGCCCAAGTGGCCAATGCCGGGGTACCTGCAGTGTTGCTGGACGTGGTGCCCGAAGGCGCGGTAAACCGCAACCAGATTGCGGAGAAGGCGATCGCGGCATTGCTCAAAGCGCAGCCCGCCGCCTTCATGAGCAAAAAGGCGGCCCGGTTGGTAACGCCAGGTAATATCGAGGATCATCTGGCGCTGCTGGCCGACTGCGATTGGATCGTGGAAGCCGTGATCGAGAAGCTCGATATCAAGCACGCGCTGTACAAGAAAATTGACGCGTATCGCAAGCCCGGCTCCATCGTGTCGTCCAATACATCCACTATCCCCCTGGCCAGGTTGGTGCAGGGTATGGGCGACGCGTTTGCGGCCGATTTCTGCATTACGCACTTTTTCAATCCGCCGCGCTACCTGCGCCTGTTGGAGCTCGTCACCAGCCCTGCAAACCGACCGGAACAGATCTCCGCGCTGACGTCGTTCATCGACCTGGCGTTGGGCAAGTCTGTGGTGCCCTGCAAGGATAGCCCGGGCTTTATCGCTAATCGCCTGGGCACCTTGTGGATCAAGGCTGCGCTTGCCAACGCGTTTACGCAGGGCATCGATGTCGAAGAAGCTGACGCCTTGCTGGGCAAGCCTTTCGGTGTTCCGAAAACAGGCATTTTCGGTCTGGTGGACCTGGTGGGGCTTGATTTGATGCGCTATGTGGACGCCAGCATGGCCGCGTTGCTGCCTGAGGGTGATCTGTTTCATCGTTTGGGGCAACCGCTGCCGCTGTTGGAAGAAATGGTGGCCGGCGGCTATACCGGCCGCAAGGGTAAGGGTGGCTTTTACCGCCTGAACCGCGAGGGCGGCGCCAAGGTTAAAGAGGTCATGGATCTTGCCACGGGTGTCTATCGCCTCCAGCGGCACGCCGCGCCGGCCTTGCTGAACGAGGCGCGCGGTGACTTGCGCGCCATCCTGTCGGCGCCAGATAAGTACGGCCGCTATACATGGTCGGTGATGGGGCCGGTGTTTGCCTATGCGGCCGCCTTAGTGGGCGAAGCGGCCGATGATATCGCCGCTATCGATGAAGCTATGCGCCTGGGCTACAACTGGCAGTACGGCCCCTTCGAGCTGATCGACCGCCTGGGTGCGGCTTGGGTGGCCGGGCGGCTGGCCGAAAATGGCATGCAGGTGCCTGCCTATCTGGCGCAGGCGGGTGAGCGCCCGCTGTATCAGGTAGCGCAGGGTCGCCGGCAGCACCTGGGTATGGATGGCCAGTACCGCGACCTTGCGCGGCCGCCGGGCGTGCTCATGCTCGAGGACGTGAAGCGTGTGTCCACGCCGCTGTTGCGCAATGCTTCGGCGGCGCTGTGGGATGTTGGCGACGGTGTGGCGTGCTTTGAGTTCACCAGCAAGATGAATGCACTGGATCAGGACATCCTCGCCTTGCTCAACCAGGCGATAGGCGTGGTCAAAGGTGGCTACAAGGCCATGGTTATCTACAACGAAGGCCGAAATTTTTCCGTCGGCGCTAACCTGGGCCTGGCCGCCTTTGCCGCCAACATTGCGGCTTGGGACATGATTGCGGAGATGGTAAGCGGTGGCCAGCAAACCTATCTGGCGCTCAAGTATGCACCCTTTCCGGTGGTGTCGGCGCCAGCCGGCATGGCGTTGGGCGGCGGCTGCGAGATCCTGCTGCATTCGGACGCGGTCCAGGCGTATGCCGAAAGCTATATCGGCCTGGTCGAATGCGGGGTAGGGCTCGTGCCGGCCTGGGGCGGCTGCAAAGAGATGCTGCATCGCTGGTCCACCAACCCTGCGTTTGCCAAGGGGCCGATGGCGCCCGTTGGCAAGGTGTTCGAGATGATCAGTACGGCAAAGGCCTCCACATCGGCCCAAGAGGCCAAAGAACTGTTGTTCCTGCGGCCAGGTGATCGCATCACCATGAACCGCTACCGCTTGCTGAGCGACGCCAAGGCGCTGGCACTCGAACTGGCGCAAGACTACGTCCCGCCTCAGCCACCCGAGCTGCGGCTGCCGGGCCCATCGGGCCGAGTCGCCCTCGAAGGGGCGGTGGACGATGCACGCCGCCGCGGGTTGGCAACCCGCCATGATGTCGTGGTATCCAAGGCATTGGCGGCGGTGCTCAGCGGCGGCGATGACGCAGATCCGCTGACACCGATGGCAGAGCAGGCGGTCATGGCGCTGGAGCGGCGGGCGTTTCTCAAGCTGTGCCGCCATCCCGATACCCTCGCCCGTGTCAGCCATATGCTGGAAACCGGTAAACCTTTGCGCAACTGAAGAGAATCGCCATGCCTCGATACACCGCTCCCTTGCGCGATATGCGCTTTGTACTGCACGAGCTGCACAATGATGCCGAGTTGGCTGCCCTGCCGGGTTATGCCGACATGACCGCTGATTTGATCGATCCTGTTCTGGAGGAGGCCGGCAAGTTTGCGGCCGAAGTGCTGCAGCCCCTGAATCGCTCGGGTGATGAGGAAGGCTGTCGTTTTGAGAACGGTGAAGTCTTTACGCCGAAAGGATTCCGGCAAGCCTACGAACAGTTCGCCGCCGGCGGTTGGGTCGGCATATCGTGTGCGCCCGAGCACGGGGGGCAGGGTATGCCGGTGTCGGTGCACATGATGATCGAAGAGATGATCAGCAGCGCCAACTTGGCCTTCGGCATGTATCCGGGGCTGACGCACGGCGCCTACAAGGCGCTCGAGGCGCATGCCACGCCCGCATTGCGCCAGATCTTTCTGCCCCGTATGGCGGCCGGGGAATGGGGCGGCACCATGTGCCTGACCGAGCCGCAATGTGGTACCGACCTGGGCCTGATCCGCACCCGCGCGGCGCCCCAGCCCGATGGCAGCTACCAGCTCACCGGCACCAAGATCTTCATTTCCTCGGGTGAGCACGACCTCACTGAAAACAATATTCATTTGGTGCTGGCTCGCATTGATGGCGCGCCCAGGGGTATCAAGGGCATCAGTCTGTTCGTGGTGCCCAAGTACCTGGTCAACGCCGATGGCAGCCTCGGCGCACGCAACCCCGTGGTCTGCGGTGCCATTGAACACAAGATGGGCATCAAGGCATCTTCAACCTGCGTCATGAATTTCGACGCGGCCACGGGTTGGCTGGTGGGTGAGCCCGACAAGGGGATGCGCGCCATGTTCACCATGATGAATGCCGCGCGCCAGGGGGTGGCCATCCAGGGCCTGGGTGTTGCCGAGGCGGCCTATCAGGGGGCGGTCGCCTATGCGCGCGAGCGCCTGCAGGGCCGTGCGCTGTCCGGCCCTCGCTATCCTGACCAGCCGGCCGATCCGCTGCTGGTGCATCCCGATGTGCGACGGATGCTGCTGACCATGCGCGCTAATATCGAGGGCGCACGCGCCCTGGGGGCCTGGGTGTCCAAGGCGTTGGATGTATCCATCAAGAGCGAAGACCCGGCTGCGCGGCAGGATGCCGACGACTTGGTCGCCCTGATGACGCCGGTGCTCAAGGCCAGCTTCACTGACATCGGCCTGGCATGCGCCAATATGGGCATGCAAGTGTTCGGCGGCCACGGCTACATCCGCGAGCATGGTATGGAGCAGCTCGTGCGCGACGCGCGTATCACGCTGATCTACGAGGGTACAAACGGTGTGCAGGCGCTGGATCTCGTCGGCCGCAAGCTTCCCGCCCATGGCGGGCGGCTGTTGCGTCAGTTCTTCCATCCCGTGTCGGCGTTCATCGAGGCGCATACGCAGGATGCCCAACTGGGTGTCATGGCGGGGCAGCTCGGCAAGGCGTTCGGGCGCCTGCAGCAGGCCACGGTGCACATCATGAAGGCGGGTCTTGTCACGCCCGAAGAGGCTGCGGCAGCCTCCAGCGAGTATCTGCGGCTGTTCGGCCTGGTGGCACAAGGGTATATGTGGGCGCGCATGGCGCAGTTGGCCATCCGCCACATCGAGGCAGGTGACGATGCCCAAGGCTTCTACCGCGCCAAGGCGGGCACCGCACGCTTCTTCTTCGAACGCCTGCTGCCCGAAACCGGCGCGCTGCTGTCCGCTATCCTGGCGGGAGGCGCCGCGATGCTGGAGTTTGACGACGCCTTATTCTGAGCCATGCCGCGTGCGCGCCACGGCGCGCACGCGGGGTCGTGTGGACGAAATGCGTTGGGTTACCGGCTTGCGCCCGCACTGAATGGGACGATGGGCACCCAGCAATGGCCGCAGCAATACGCCCAGCAATACGCCGCTTCACTGTGAAGCGGCGTATTCATTGATACTGGGCGTTATGCTTGTACTTTCTGTGTGCTGGCGACGGTATCGCGCTCGCCGTCCTTCAGCGCTCGCCGCAGCACCTTGCCCACATTGGTTCGCGGCAGGTCCTCGCGAAACTCTACGTATTTGGGCACCTTGTAGCCAGTAAGCTTGCTGCGCAGGTATTCGATGAGCATCTGTTCGGTCAGGGCCGGGTCTTTGCGGATGACGAACAGCTTGACCACTTCGCCGGAGTGTTCATCGGGCACGCCGATGGCGGCCGCTTCTTTCACGCCGGGGTGCTCCGCCGCCACCGCTTCGATCTCATTCGGATAGACATTGAAGCCTGAAACTAGAATCATGTCTTTCTTGCGGTCTAGCAGGAAGACGTAGCCCTCTTCGTTCACACGGGCGATGTCGCCCGTGCGCAGGAAACCGTCTTTGTCGAAGACCTTTTCAGTTTCATCCGGCCGATTCCAGTACCCCGGGGTAACCTGCGGCCCGCGCACGCACAGCTCGCCGCTTTCGCCCACGGGCATATCGTTGCCGTCCGCGTCGCGGATGGCGATGCTGGTGGACGGCACAGGCAGCCCGATCGAGCCCGTAAAAGTTTTGAGGTCGAGCGGGTTGATGGTGACCGCCGGCGAGGTTTCCGTCAGGCCGTAAGCCTGCGCCAGCGGCACGCCCGTGGCTGCCAGCCAACGCTGTGCGATAACC
This sequence comes from Pusillimonas sp. TS35, assembly GCF_009857885.1. Classification (GTDB taxonomy): domain Bacteria; phylum Pseudomonadota; class Gammaproteobacteria; order Burkholderiales; family Burkholderiaceae_B; genus Allopusillimonas; species Allopusillimonas lactea. The sequence goes on from NZ_WWER01000002.1 coordinate 393,236, forward strand.
TCCTGCACGGCCATGCCGCCCCCCAGGGTGATCCTGAGCGTGGAAAAATCAAGTTTATTGAAGTCTTTATTGAGCAGCAGTGCATTGAAGAGAGTATTGACACCGGTAATAGCGGTGAATGGATACTTGCCCAGTTCTTTGACGACTGCGGGGATGTCGCGCGGATTGATGATGAGTAGATTGCTGGCGCCCAACACAACAAATACCAGGCAATTGGCTGTCAGTGCGAAGATGTGATAAAGCGGCAGGGCGGTAACGATAAGCTGGCGAGCGCCGCCCAGGTAGGGCGTTACCCATGCATGCGCCTGGCACACATTGGACACCATGTTGCCATGCGTGAGCATGGCGCCCTTGGCAATGCCGGTCGTGCCACCGGTGTATTGCAGCAGCGCCAGATCCTGGTGTGACAGCGTGGGCGGGCTGTAAGTGGCGCGCTCACCCTTATGCAGGCAATCCTTCAGGCGCAGGGCACCCGGCAGGGCGTATGGTTTTACCATTTTCTTGACATGCCGGATCACGAAGTTGGTGGCCATGCCTTTGATACCGCCCAGCAAGTCGCCGATGCCTGTGACAACAATCGTTTTGACGGCGGTGCCGGGCAGCGCGTCCTGCAGTGTATGAGCGAAATTTTCCGCGATGACGATAACCGTGGCGCCTGAGTCGGCGAGCTGATGATTGAGCTCGGAGGGGGTGTAGAGCGGGTTGGTATTGACCACCACCCCGCCCGCGCGCAGCACGCCGAACAGGCAGACCGGGTACTGGAACACATTGGGCATCATCAGCGCAACGCGATCCCCTTTGTTCAGGCCTATCGATTGCAGCCAGGCCGCGAAATAGCGCGAATATTCTTCGAGCTCGGCATAGCGCATACTGGCGCCAAGGCTGTAGTAGGCAGTGCGGTCAGCGTGCGCTGTGCAGCTTTCCTCGAACAGGGCGACCAGCGAACCGTAGCGTGCGGCGGCCTCGGTGATATCTGCCGGTATGCCGGGCGGGTAATGGTCAAGCCAGACGGGTTCCATGCTGTCTATCCTCTTTTATTGCCGTTGGCGCGCCGCGCCAGCCCCGGAGCGCCAACGACTCTCATCGACGCGATCATCAGAAACGGTACGATACCTGTACACCAATGATATTGGCATTCGAGTTGTATGTCCCGCGCACGATACCCTTGGTGGGGTCCGTATCGTTGTTGATGTCCGCGTCCCGCACGAAGAGGTGGGCATAGCCGATATCGATCGTGCCGCGCTCGCTGAAGTGATATTGTGCGCCGATCGACGCCCAGATGCGGTTGTTGTCAGGCAGCGAGGTGAGGCGGTAGGTTTCGCTGCGGATCGGAGACTGATCCCATGCCACGCCTGCCTTGAGCGTCCATGCCTGGTTCATGCGGTAGCGTGCGCCCAGTGCCAAGCGCCATGTATCGCGAAAACGCAGTGTGAGGTCATCGGAGGGCAGAGGCCGTGTGTTCTCGATGTTCAGTGACTGCAGGCTGCTCCAGCCCGTCCATGAAATATCTGCCAGCACCTGCCATTGGCTGTTGATGTCATGCGCCAGGCTGAGCACGGCGGTGTCCGGTAGTGTGACTGAGGTGCTGGCCGCGACGCGCGCCAGGCTCCTGCCGCCCGCGGTATCAAGCTTGGTGTGTCCGTCGGCATCAATCTTCACGCGTGAGCGGTACGACAGACCGACGCGGGTAGCGGGCGTTATGTCATAGAGCAGGCCTGCGTTCCACCCCCAGCCGTCGCCGCGCAGGTTGGCCTGCGCACCCAGGTCGGGCGTACCCAGCGGCAGGCGCATGGCTGCCGCCGGGACGGCACGGCGGTATTCAGCATCGAGGTACATCCAGTTCAGCCCCGCACCCAACGACAGGCGATCAGAAACCTTATACGCGACTGAAGGATTGATATTGACGCTCTGGATCTCGAACTTGCGTGAATGATAGCGCCCGATCCAGTTGTCGTCATATTCGGTCATCAGCCCAAAAGGGGCGCCCACGCCCAGGCCTGCAAACCATTGAGGCGACAACTGCCAGGAGCCATACAGGTTGGGCACCACGCCGGCCGATCCGGCATCGCCGCCGTTGTTGGCGCCGAGCGGCATCCCGCCCGGGCCGCGGCTGCCATTGTTGTCGAACTTGAAGGACGGGCGTATTACATTGAATCCGCCCGATACATTGACGCCTTCCAGTTTGGTCATGCCGGCGGGGTTGTAATAGATTGTGCTGGCGTCGTCGGCCACGGCAGCCGAGCCTGCGTAGGCATTGCCCAACCCGCTGGCGTTCTGTTCCAGGAGCTGGAAGCCCGCTGCGTGGGCGCCGCCTGCGAACAGGCCTGAAATCAATACCGATACGACGCGCAGCGTTGCGCTGGTTTTCAGATCTTTCATGTGTCACCTCCTGTCTGCTTGCTTGATGAAAATACACGCTGGCGTTCTGTCCGCACCTTTCGCGTGGCGATGTTGATAATGACGATGCCGCCTGCTGCTGGTTTCATGCCGTGCATCGCTTGCGGCAATTTGCGAATCGATACGGCGCCTTCAAGCGGCACCGTCGGATCGTGTGGTAGATACCTGCGGCGGTGCATGCAGTGGGCCGCCCCTGAAGGGTGCGAAACCGGTGCCGAAAATTACTCCCGCGTCGGCAAGGTCTGCGTCGGCCACCACACCCTTGGCCAATTGCTCGCGCGTCTTTTCGATGAGGGGCGTGATCAGGCGTACGGCCAGGCCGTCTGGTACGGTGGTGGGGGTGTGCTTCTCCGGTTTGCCATCTTTCCAGCGATAAAAGCCTCGACCGGTTTTGCGGCCCAATTCGTTTCGGTGCAGATGTAGTGCAAGGCAGGCCGGCATGGCTGCCGCGTCCGATAGTTGTGCCCCCGCATCACGGGTGATGTCCAGGCCGACGGTATCGATCAGTTCGATTGGCCCCATGGGCATGCCCCAAGCCACCATTGCCGCATCAATGCTTTCGGGCAGCACGCCTTCGTCGACGCAGCGCATGGCTTCTAGCATGTAGGGGGCGAGCACGGCGTTGACCAGAAAACCAGGCGTGCTGTGCACCGGCAGGGGCAGCTTACCGATACGCACCACAAATCCGCAGGCTGCTGCGCGCGTCGCGCCAGCAGTGTCTTCGGTGTGTACGACTTCGACCAGCGGCATGCGGGCGACCGGGTTGAAGAAGTGCAGGCCGATGAAGCGTTCTGGCGCCGACAGTTCAGCCCGCAGCGCTTCGAGTGCCAAGCTGGAGGTATTTGTGGCCAGCAGGGCGCTGGGCTTCATGCGCGGCTCGAGCTGGCGATAGAGCGCGCGCTTGGCCTCGGCGTTTTCGGTGATGGCCTCTATGACGAGATCGGCACGGGGCACGCCATCGCCGTGTGAATCGGGTATCAGCCGGTCGAATGCGGCGCGTGCTTCGCGCGGGTTTTTCAGCTTGTGGGCGAACAGCGCGCCGGCGCGGCCCAGCGCGGCGGCGATGCGGGCCGCGTCCTGGTCTTGCAGCGTAACAGCTATGCCCCGCAGTGCGCACCATGCAGCGATGTCGCCGCCCATGACGCCTGCACCGACTACATGGACATGGCCCACAGAATGCGGAGGAGCCTCCCCCCGCTGCGGCTTGCCGAAAGCTTTGAGCCGTTCTTGAAGATGAAACACGCGCACCAGGTTGCGGGCAGTGGCGGAGCGCACGATGGCATCGATGCACTCAGGTGCTTCGAGCGCATTGCCGTCGTGGCGGGCCCAGATATCGAGAATGGCGCGGGGTGCGGGGTAATGCCCGCCTGGGTCGCGCTGCTGTACCTTGCGCACGGCCTGGCGCGCCACCAGCGGGCGGATGAAAGACAGGTTCAGCAAAGCCCCCACGCCGCGCGCCGTGCGGGCCTGGCGCCCGCTCAGTACTGTCATGGCGGCGGCCCGGCGGGCTAGGCGCTGCGGCACAAGCGCATCGGCCAGCCCTATGCTGACCGCGCGTCGCGCATCGGCGGAACGCCCGGTCAGCATCATGTCAAGGGCGATTGGCGCACCAACGAGGCGGGGCAGGCGCTGCATGCCGCCCCAGCCAGGGAAGATGCCCAGCATGACCTCGGGCAACGCCAGCTTGGTTTCGGGTTGATCTATCACCAGGCGGTAGCGGCAAGCCATGGCCAACTCAAGCCCGCCGCCCAGGCAATGCCCGTGGATCAGGGCGAGTGTCGGGTATGGGGCCGCAGCCAGCGTGTTGGCGATCCGCCATCCGCGTTCAACCAGCGCAATGGCTTGTTCACGCGTATCCAGCCCCGCGAATTCGCCGATATCCGCGCCAGCGATGAAGCCAGCCTTTTTGCCTGATCGAAGCACCAACCCTGCTGGCGGGTTGTTGGCGAGCCATTGCAGCGCGGCCTCGAGCTCGCGCATGACACCGGCAGACAACTGGTTGACGGTGTTGCCCGCGCAGTCGAACGTAAGCCAGCCTACATGCTGCTCGTCGGTGTGATAGCGGAAATTGACTAGCCCGAGGGTATCGAACGATGTGGCCATGTCAGACCTCGCTGTCGCAGGCTTCGACCATCATCGCACCGCCCTGCCCGCCGCCTATGCACAGTGCTGCCATGCCGCGCTTGAGACCGCGCTGGCGCAACGCCTGCAGCAGGTGCAGCACGATGCGCGCGCCGGAGGCGCCTACCGGGTGGCCGATTGCAATGGCGCCGCCATTCACATTCAGGCAGCCAGTGTCCAGCTCGCCCAATGCGCCGCGCCCCAAGTGCGCCTGGCACCACGCGTCGTCGCGCCATGCCGCCAGGCAGGCCAGCACCTGGGCTGCGAAGGCCTCGTTGATTTCCCAGAGATCAAGATCGTTCAGGCCAAGATGGTGGCGCTGCAAAATGGGCGTGGCGGCAAAGACGGGCCCCAAGCCCATTTCGGCGGGGTCAAGCGCGGCCCATTGCACGTCCGTGATGCGACCGATGGGCTGCAGACCCCACCGCTGAACGGCTGCATGCGATGCCAGCACCAACAGCGCTGCGCCATCGGTGACCTGCGAACTATTACCCGCCGTGATACTGCCCCAGGGCGGGTCGAATACGGGCTTCAACCTGGCCAGCCGCTCGGGCGTCGAATCATCCCGCACGCCGTCGTCGCTGGCGTATAGCTTACCTTGGCTGTCTATTAGCGGGACGATTTCGTCGAAGGCTCCATTCTGGCGGCCCGCCAGGGCGCGGCGATGGCTCAGTGCCGCATAGCGGTCCATCTCGTCGCGCCCGATGCCGAACTGATGCGCCAGGTTTTCTGCTGTCTGCCCCATGGAAAGGCCGACAACCGGATCGGTTAGCCCCCTGAGCAAGCCGATGACGGGAGCCAGCAACCTCGGCCGTAATTGCCGCAGCGCCCGCAGCCTCGCAGCTGCGCCACGGGCCTCTCTCCACGTGGCCAGCCACTTCACCATTTCATCGCTAAATAGCACCGGTGAGCGGGATAATGCATCGGTGCCGCCGGCCAGCACCACGTCGGAACGCCCCGTCTGGATGGACATAATGGCGGCATCGAGCGCTTGCATGCCAGACGCGCAGTTACGCATGACTGTCCACCCTGGTACGGCATGGCCGCAGCCCAGCCGCAGCGCGATGACGCGGCCGATATTGGTTTCGTCGGGTGACGGGGCGGCGCAGCCGATGATGACCTCGCTTAGATCGGTGGCGTTGAAACGCTGGCGCAGCAGCAGCGCCCGGCCGGCCTGTAGGGCGAGGTCAGAGGCGGAAAACGGCCCCGGTGCATTGCGCGCCTTCAGGAAGGGGCTGCGGGCGCCATCGATGACATAGACCGGTTGGAAAGCCATTTTCGCGTCCTTGCTCGTTAGGCTACCTGGCAGTGTGGATGCGCAGCGGCGTCGGCACCCGGCAAGGGTGCGCGCAACCCGCCCAGAAGAAAGCTCATCAGGCGGCCCTGTAGGCGTTGGATTGGGTCGCCGGCCTCGGCGCCCGAGGCCTGCCAGCCAATTGCCGTCTGCAGCACCTCGGTGCCCGCCAGCGCGTAGGAACAGGCGCCCAGCATGAAATGAAAGCGCCAGATGATCTCGACCTCGGGCACGCCGGGCAGGGCATGCAGCAGTGCCTGTTTGAAGCGGATGAACACGCTGGAGTGCTCATCGATGAGTGTGGCGCGGATGAAGCCCCCAGGGTCGGACATGCTGCGTTCGAGCAGGGGAACGAAGGCGCGGCCGTCGGATGTGCCGCTGTATGCATGGCGGATGAGCGGCCCGAAGAAGGCATCGACGATCTGGGACGGTTTGAGGGGTTCGCCGCCGGTTTCGTGCTCGAGCGCATCGAGCAGCGTCAGGCGCTCTTTATTAAGCGCTGCCACACGGCGCTGAAAGACGGCCTTGATCAAGCCGTCCTTGCTGCCGAAATGGTAGTTCACGGCAGAAAGATTGACCTGCGCGGCGCCGGTGATTTGCCGCATAGAGGTATTGTCGTGCCCATGCTGGGCGAACAGTAGCTCGGCAGCGTCAAGAATACGGCTACGGGTTGAATGCGTAGAGTGTTGTGTCATGCCGGATGTCTCGCTGTTGTTCTTGATTATGTGTTGATGCGTGACGGGATCAAACGCGATAAATCAAACGCAATAAATCAAACGTTTGTTTGAATCCTTGGGGTGTACTCTACCTTTGTGCTAGTACGTTTGGGTAGAGGGGGTTTGTACCTACGCGTGCCGTGCACGGAGCGTCGATGCCCGAGCGGAGGGGGCATCTGCACCTGCCCGCAAAAAAAAGCTACGCCGAGGCGTAGCCGTATTGGTTGGCGCTATTGGTGACCGGGCGTAGCCCGGCCCCTGCGCCTAGATGTGGGTGACGAACTTGGTAACGAGGTAGCCGTCGAAGGTTTCAAGGCCGCCTTCGCTGCCGATACCGCTGTCTTTAACACCGCCGAACGGGGTTTCGGGCAGCGCGCTGCCAAAATGGTTGATGTTGACCATGCCGGATTCGAGGTTATTGGACACCTTGGTGGCGGTCTGCAGCGAGTTGGTGAATACGTAAGACGACAGGCCGAAGGGCAGGGAGTTGGCTCGCCGGATCACGTCGTCGGTATCGTTGAAGCGCGTTATCGGCGCGATAGGCCCAAAGGGTTCTTCTGTCATCAGCATGGCGTCTTCCGGCAGGTCGGTGACCACCGTGGGCGAGAAGAAATGCCCCGGCAGGTCGGGCGCATCGCCGCCCAGTACCACTTTGCCCCCGCGCTCGAGCGCATTTTCGACAAACTTGGCCATCATGGGTACCCGGCGCTCATGTGCGAGCGGGCCCATTTGCGTGTCGGCCGCCATGCCATCGCCTACTTTGATACCCTTGAGCGTATCGACGAAGGTAGCCAGGAAGCGGTCGTACGCCTTGTCGTGCACATAGAACCGGGTGGGCGACACGCACACCTGGCCGGCGTTGCGGATCTTGAACTTGGCCAGCATCTTGGCGGCGCGATCGATATCGGCGTCATCGAACACCAGCACCGGCGAGTGCCCGCCCAATTCCATGGTGACACGCTTCATGTGCGCGCCGGCCAGCGCGGCAAGCTGCTTGCCCACCGGCACCGAGCCCGTGAACGACACCTTGCGCACAATAGGCGAACGGACGAGGTAATCAGAGACTTCGGCGGGCACGCCCCAGACGATATTCAGCACCCCGGGCGGGAGGCCCGCATCGTGGAACAGCCGCGCGATGGCCATCACGGCGCTGGGGGCATCTTCGGGGCCCTTGAGAATGATGGTGCAGCCGGCGCCGACCGCGGCGCAGATCTTGCGGATGGCCTGGTTGAACGGGAAATTCCATGGCGTGAAGGCCGCGCACACCCCTACTGGTTCGCGCAGCACCATCTGCCGCACATCGGGATTGCGCGGCGGAACGATGCGACCGTAAATGCGGCGGCATTCTTCGGCGTGCCAGTCGGCGTGCTCGGAGCAGGTGGCGATCTCACCCACCGCCTCGGCCAGAGGCTTGCCTTGGTCTAGCGTAAGATTGCGGCCGATCTCCTGGGCGCGCTCGCGGGCAAGCTGGCCGACCTTGCGCAGGATCTCGGCGCGGTGCACGGGCGAGCTGTGGCGCCAGGTCTCGAATGCCCGGGCTGCAGCGGCCAGAGCGCGGTCCAGGTCTGCGGTAGTGGCGTGCGGCAACTGGCCCAGCACCTCGAGCGTTGCCGGGTTGGTGACCGGCTGGGTCTTGCGCCCATCGCCCTGAATGAACTCGCCGTCTATATATAATGCCAATGTCTCGTACATGCTGGTTCCTGCTCCTGATATGGATCTGAAGGTATCGATATAGTAGATAGATACGGGTGCCATGCGTTTGCTGTCGGCGCTGGCACGCAGCAAGCCACCATGCTACCGCGTAACGCCAAAATGGCGAAGCAGACAAAACACCACAGGCAAGCGGGCGCTCACCCAAAACGCGCCTAACTACTTGCAAACCAACGAAAACTAGAATACCATAGAGAACTTGCTGGCAAAAACCCGTGGTGCTTCATGCAGCATGAGCGCCGGCAAAGACAAAACGCGAAGCAAAACGCGGCACAATCTACGTGTTTTGAGCGCGATTTTTTAGCAAGATTTCAACCCAGGGCGACGGGCATTGGCCAATAGCCTGACGGGACCAAAACTGGTTGCGGGGAAGCCAATAGCCCTGGCGTCTCATGCAACTAAGTTGGAACAGGAAAAATCATGATCCAAATGCAGACCACGCTGGACGTGGCCGACAACACAGGTGCACGTTCAATCATGTGCATCAAAGTGCTGGGCGGCTCCAAGCGCCGTTATGCCGCAATCGGTGACATCATCAAAGTCAGCGTCAAGGATGCGGCTCCCCGCGGGCGCGTCAAGAAAGGCGAAATCTACAATGCCGTGGTGGTTCGTACCGCCAAGGGCGTTCGCCGCAAGGACGGCTCGCTGATCAAGTTCGGTGGCAATGCCGCCGTTCTGCTCAATGCCAAGCTGGAACCCATCGGCACGCGTATCTTCGGACCTGTCACGCGCGAACTGCGTACAGAAAAGTTCATGAAGATCGTGTCCCTGGCTCCCGAAGTGCTGTAAGGAGCGCACATGGAAAAGATCCGTAAAGGCGACGAGGTCATCGTACTGACCGGTCGCGACAAAAAACGCCGCGGCACGGTGCTGCAGCGCATCGACGCCGACCACGTGCTGGTCGAAGGCATCAATGTTGTCAAGAAGCATGTCAAGGCCAACCCGATGGCCGGCACGCAAGGCGGCATTGTCGACAAGACCATGCCCATCCACATTTCCAACATTGCGCTGTACAACCCCGAGTCCGGCAAGGCCGACAAGGTTGGCATCAAGGTTGTGGACGGCAACAAGGTTCGTGTATTCCGTTCCAACGGCGCTGTCGTTGGCGCCAAGGCTTAAGGGGCGTAGAACATGGCTCGTTTACAAGAGTTTTATCGCAGCAAGGTCATGGCCGACCTGCAAGCCAAGTTCGGCTACAAGAGCATCATGGAAGTGCCGCGCATCACCAAGATCACCCTGAACATGGGTGTGTCTGAAGCGGTTGCCGACAAGAAAGTCATCGAGCACGCCGTGGGCGACCTCACCAAGATCTCTGGCCAGAAGCCCGTCATCACCAAGACGCGCAAAGCTATCGCTGGCTTCAAGATCCGTGAAAACTATCCCATCGGCTGCATGGTCACCCTGCGTGGCCAACGCATGTACGAATTCCTCGACCGCCTGGTCGCCGTCGCGCTGCCGCGCGTACGCGATTTCCGCGGCGTGTCGGGTCGCGCCTTCGACGGCCGCGGCAACTACAACATCGGGGTGAAAGAGCAGATCATTTTCCCCGAAATCGAATATGACAAAATCGACGCCGTGCGTGGTATGAACATCAGCATCACCACCACTGCCAAGACCGACGAGGAAGCCAAGGCACTGCTGTCCGCCTTCAGTTTCCCGTTCCGCAACTAAGGGGCGATGACGTGGCAAAACTTTCCCTCATCAATCGCGATATCAAGCGCGCCAAGCTGGCAGAAAAATACGCCGCCAAGCGTACTGCCCTGAAGGCTGTCATCGACGACCAATCCAAGTCTGACGAAGAACGCTACCAGGCTCGCCTGCAACTGCAACAACTGCCTCGCAACGCCAACCCCACGCGCCAGCGCAACCGCTGCGTCGTCACGGGTCGCCCGCGTGGCGTGTTCGCCAAGTTCGGTCTCACCCGTCACAAGCTGCGCGAAATGGCGCTGCGTGGCGAGATTCCGGGCATGACCAAAGCAAGCTGGTAGGAGAAATACACATGAGCATGAGCGATCCCATCGCCGACATGTTGACCCGTGTGCGCAACGCGCAGCAGGTCAACAAGACGTCGGTCAGCATGCCCTCCTCGAAGCTGAAGGCAGCCATTGCTGCCGTGCTGAAGGACGAAGGCTACATCGACGGTTTCCAAGTCATCGGCGAGAAATCCAAGCCTGTGCTGGAAATCACCCTGAAATACTACGCAGGTCGTCCGGTTATCGAGCGCATCGATCGCGTCTCGCGCCCCGGGCTGCGCATCTACAAGGGCAGCAAGTCCATTCCTCAGGTTATGAACGGCCTGGGCGTGGCTATTGTGTCCACCCCGCGCGGCGTCATGACCGATCGCAAGGCACGCGCCACTGGCGTGGGCGGCGAAGTGCTGTGCTACGTGGCGTAAGGAGAATCACATGTCACGTATAGCCAAGTATCCCGTTCCGGTGCCGCAAGGCGTCGAAGCCACCATCAGCGCCGGGCAGATCACGGTCAAGGGCCCACTGGGCACCCTGACACAAGACCTCACCGGCGACGTAGTGGTTCGCCAGGAAGACGGTCAGCTTACTTTTACTGTCGCCAACGATTCCCGCCACGCCAATGCGATGTCGGGCACCGTGCGCGCCCTGGTCGCCAATATGGTGACAGGTGTTAGCAAGGGCTTCGAGCGCAAGCTCAACCTGGTCGGCGTGGGTTTCCGCGCGCAGGTTCAAGGTAACGCGCTCAAGCTTCAGCTTGGTTTTTCCCACGACATCCTCCATCAGATGCCTGAAGGCATCAAGATTGAGTGCCCCACCCAGACCGAAATTGTGGTCAAGGGCGCCAACAAGCAGGTGGTTGGTCAGGTGGCCGCTGAGATCCGTGCATATCGCGAACCCGAGCCCTACAAGGGCAAGGGTGTGCGTTACGCGGACGAGCGCGTCATCATCAAGGAAACCAAGAAGAAATAAGCGCGCGGACAAGGACGAATTATGGACAAGAAACTCTCCCGTTTGCGTCGTGCGGTTGCAACTCGCCGGAAAATCGCCGAGCTGCGCGTACACCGTTTGTCGGTGCATCGCTCCAACCAGCACATCTACGCAAACATCATTTCGCCGGAAGGCGACCGTGTGCTCGTCAGCGCATCCACGCTCGAGCCCGAAGTGCGCAAGGCGCTGGTCGACCAGAAAGTCAACGGTGGCAATGCCGCCGCGGCTACGCTGGTGGGCAAGCGTGTTGCCGAAAAGGCAAAGGCGGCCGGCATCGAGCAGGTTGCATTTGATCGTTCGGGCTTCCGTTATCATGGCCGCGTCAAGGCGCTGGCCGAGGCCGCGCGTGAAGCCGGTCTGAAGTTCTAAGCAGGGGATTGTCAAATGGCTAAAGCACAAGGCAAGCACGCCGCCGAGCAAGAGCGCGACGACGGCCTGCGGGAAAAAATGATTGCGGTCAACCGCGTCAGCAAGGTGGTAAAGGGTGGTCGCACCATGAGCTTCGCCGCGCTGACCGTGGTTGGCGACGGCGATGGCCGTATCGGCATGGGCAAGGGCAAGGCCCGCGAAGTGCCTGTTGCCGTCCAGAAGGCGATGGAACAGGCCCGCCGCGGCCTGCTCAAGGTTGCCCTCAAGAACGGCACGCTGCATCACACAGTGGTCGGCAAGCATGGCGCCTCCACGGTTCTGATCTCGCCCGCTGCCGAAGGTACCGGCGTGATCGCCGGCGGCCCGATGCGCGCGATTTTCGAAGTGATGGGCGTACGCAACGTCGTTGCCAAGAGCCTCGGCTCCAGCAACCCCTACAACATGGTCCGCGCTACGCTGAATGGCCTGCGCGCCTGCTCGACCCCCGCCGAAATTGCCGCCAAGCGTGGCAAAACGGTGGAAGATATCCTGGGGTAAACCATGGCACAGAAGCAAATTAAAGTTACGCTCGTGCGCTCTGTGATCGGCACCAAGCAATCCCACCGCGATACCGTTCGCGGCCTGGGTCTGCGTGGCCTGAACAGCAGCCGCGTGTTGGTCGATACACCCGAGGTGCGTGGGATGATCCGCAAAGTGGATTACCTCGTCACCGTCTCGGAAGTCTGAAAGGAATCGGGATGTCACACACTCAACTCAATACGCTGAAGCCGGCCGAGGGTGCCAAGCACGCTCGTCGTCGTGTCGGCCGCGGTATTGGCTCCGGTCTGGGCAAAACTGCCGGCCGTGGCCACAAGGGTCAGAAGTCCCGCGCCGGTGGTTTCCACAAGGTCGGCTTCGAGGGCGGTCAAATGCCGCTGCAGCGTCGCCTGCCCAAGCGTGGCTTCACGTCGCTTAACCAGCATCTTTCCGCTGAAGTCCGCCTGTCCGACCTGCAGCGCCTGCCTGTCGACGAGATCGATGTCCAGGTGCTGAAGCAGGCCGGTGTGGTCGGCCAGCAGGTGCGCTATGCCAAAGTCATCAAGTCGGGCGAGTTGTCCCGCAAGGTGACGCTCAAGGGCATTGCCGCAACGGCCGGCGCGCGCGCCGCGATCGAAGCTGCTGGCGGTTCGCTGGCGTAAGGGGCGACGGTGGCTAAAGCTCAGGCTCAGGGTAAATCGGGTTCTCGTTACGCCGATCTCAAGCGGCGTATCGTGTTCCTGATCCTCGCCCTTGTGGTCTACCGGCTGGGCACGCATATCCCGGTGCCGGGCATCAATCCCGATGCCCTGGCAGACATGTTCCGCCAGAACCAGGGCGGTATCCTGGGGCTGTTCAACATGTTTTCGGGCGGCGCGCTCGAACGCTTCTCGGTGTTCGCGCTGGGTATCATGCCGTACATCTCTGCCTCCATCATCATGCAGTTGATGGCGGTGGTGGTGCCCTCGCTCGAGGCCATCAAGAAAGAAGGCGAATCCGGCCGCCGCAAGATCACGCAGTACACCCGCTACGGCACGGTGTTTCTCGCGTTGTTCCAAGCGGTGGGCATTTCGGTGGCGCTCGAATCGCAACCAGGCCTGGTCATCGATCCCGGCATGATGTTCCGCTTCACCACCATGGTGACGCTGGTGACGGGTACGATGTTCCTGATGTGGATCGGCGAGCAGATCACCGAGCGCGGCATGGGCAACGGGATCTCGATCCTGATCTTCGCGGGTATTGTTGCGGGTCTGCCTAGCGCGCTTACGGGTATGCTGGACTTGGTCCGTACAGATTCCATGTCTGTGCTGTCGGCGCTGTTTATCTTCGCCCTGGTGATTGCGGTTACGTATTTCGTGGTGTTCGTCGAGCGCGGCCAGCGCCGTCTCACGGTTAACTACGCGAAACGCCAGGTCGGCAACAAGATCTACGGCGGCCAGAGCTCGCATCTGCCGCTCAAGCTGAATATGTCCGGGGTGATCCCGCCCATTTTCGCGTCGTCGATCATTCTGCTGCCGGCCACGATCACCAGCTGGTTCTCGAGCAACCCGAACATGCGTTGGCTGGGTGACTTGGCCGCGGCGCTTTCGCCCGGGCAGCCCCTGTACATCACGCTGTACGCAGCCATGATCATCTTCTTTTGTTTCTTTTACACGGCGCTGGTGTTCAACAGCCGCGAGACTGCGGACAATCTGAAGAAGAGCGGTGCATTCGTTCCGGGCATTCGTCCAGGCGAACAGACGTCGCGCTACATCGACAAGATTCTGATGCGTCTGACACTGGCCGGTGCTATCTACATCACGGTGGTCTGCCTGTTGCCCGAGCTCATGCAGGCGCGCTGGAACGTACCGTTCTATTTCGGCGGCACATCCTTGCTGATTATCGTCGTGGTTGCCATGGATTTCATGGCCCAGGCGCAGGCTCAGATGATGTCACACCAGTACGAGTCGTTGCTCAAGAAGGCCAACTTCAAGGGCAATAGCCTACCACTGCGGTAAAAGAGCATGGCAAAAGACGACGTCATACAAATGCAGGGCGAGGTTCTCGAGAACCTTCCCAACGCAACTTTTCGCGTCAAGCTGGAAAACGGCCATGTGGTGCTTGGCCATATCTCGGGCAAGATGCGTATGCATTACATCCGGATCCTGCCGGGAGACAAGGTCACAGTGGAGCTCACGCCCTATGACCTGTCGCGCGCCAGGATAGTCTTCCGCTCTAAATAAGCGGCCGGTCACAGGAAACTAGGAGTCAACCATGAAGGTAATGGCATCGGTAAAGCGGATCTGCCGCAACTGCAAGATCATTAAACGTCACGGCGTGGTGCGCGTCATCTGCACTGATCCACGTCACAAGCAGCGTCAGGGCTAAGGCCGGGCGCAACGGATTTAACAAGGAAAAGTCATGGCCCGTATTGCTGGCATCAATATTCCGCCGCATCAACACGCCGAAATCGGACTTACCGCTATTTTCGGCATCGGTCGTACCCGTGCTCGCAAAATCTGCGAAGCAGCTGGTATCGAAGTTACCAAAAAGGTCAAGGATCTGACCGACGCCGAACTCGAGCGTATCCGCGAGCATGTTGGTGTGTTCACGGTCGAAGGCGACCTGCGTCGTGAAGTGCAACTGTCGATCAAGCGTCTGATCGACCTGGGAACTTATCGCGGTCTGCGCCACAAACGCGGCCTGCCCGTGCGCGGCCAGCGCACCCGCACCAACGCGCGTACCCGCAAGGGCCCGCGTCGTGCGGCGGCTTCCCTGAAGAAATAATCGAGGACTAGAAGATGGCGAAAGCTACTAACAGCGGCGCCTCGCGCGTACGCAAGAAGGTCAAGAAGAGCGTGTCTGACGGCATTGCGCACGTTCACGCTTCTTTCAACAACACGATCATCACCATTACCGACCGTCAGGGCAACGCCCTGTCGTGGGCAACCTCTGGTGGTGCTGGCTTCAAGGGTTCGCGCAAGTCCACGCCGTTCGCGGCGCAGGTTGCGGCCGAATCCGCGGGTCGCGTGGCCATGGAATACGGTATCAAGACGCTCGAAGTGCGCATCAAGGGCCCCGGCCCCGGTCGCGAATCCTCGGTGCGCGCGCTGAACGCGCTGGGCATCAAGATTTCCAGCATTTCGGACATCACGCCCGTGCCGCATAACGGCTGCCGTCCGCCCAAGCGTCGTCGTATCTAAGGGGAAGCATCTTGGCACGTTATATTGGACCTAAATGCAAGCTCTCGCGCCGCGAGGGCACCGACCTGTTTCTGAAGAGCGCTCGCCGCTCGCTGGATTCCAAGTGCAAGCTTGAATCCAAGCCTGGTCAGCACGGCCGCACCTCGGGCGCTCGCACGTCCGACTTCGGTCTGCAACTGCGCGAGAAGCAGAAACTCAAGCGCATGTACGGCGTTCTTGAAAAGCAATTCCGCAAGTACTTTACTGAAGCTGAGCGTCGCCGTGGCAACACGGGCGAGACCCTGATTCAATTGCTGGAATCGCGCCTGGACAACGTCGTTTATCGCATGGGCTTCGGCTCCACCCGCGCCGAAGCGCGTCAGCTGGTGAACCACCGCGCCATCGAACTGAACGGCCGCACTGCCGACATCGCCTCCATCATCGTGAAGGCAGGCGACGTCATCTCGGTGCGTGAAAAGGCCAAGTCGCAAGGCCGTATCCGCGAATCGCTGGATCTGGCCACTGGCCAAGGCCTGCCCCAGTGGGTCGAGGTCGACACCAGCAAGCTGGCTGGTACGTTCAAGCAGGCGCCGGATCGCGCTGATGTTGCACGCGACATCAACGAATCCATGGTCGTCGAACTGTACTCGCGCTAATTGTTGTATCCCACCGCCGGTTTGCGTGTTTATGCGCACACCGGCGGTGGTGCATTTTTTGCAGTCTTACCCCGCCGGTGTTTCGCCGGTTTTCCATCAGCCTTATCGGTGTAACGAGCCGAGGGTATTGAAAAGGAATATTCATGTCTCAAGGTTTTCTCAAGCCCCGCTCCATTGATGTCGAATCCGTTGGCAAGAATCACGCCCGGGTCATCATGGAGCCTTTTGAGCGCGGCTACGGCCACACGCTGGGCAACGCCCTGCGCCGTATCTTGCTGTCGTCCATGACAGGTTATGCGCCCACCGAAGTCCAGATGACGGGTGTGGTGCACGAGTACTCCACAATCGCCGGTGTGCGTGAAGACGTGGTCGACATTCTCCTGAACCTGAAAGGGGTCGTATTCAAGCTGCACAACCGTGAAGAAGTCACCCTGACGCTGCGCAAGCAGGGTCCGGGCGTGGTGGTGGCGGGCGATATCGAGCTGCCCCACGACGTCGAGATCATCAACCCTGATCACGTCATTGCAACGCTCACCGATGCCGGCAAGCTTGAAATGCAGATCAAGGTGGACCAGGGCCGCGGCTATGTGCCAGGCAACGTGCGCGCACTCGCCGACGATCGTACGCATACCATCGGTCGTATCGTTCTGGATGCATCCTACAGCCCGGTTCGCCGCGTCAGCTATGCGGTCGAGAACGCGCGTGTGGAACAGCGCACCGACCTGGATAAGCTGGTGCTCGACATCGAGACCAACGGCGTGATTTCTCCCGAGGAAGCGGTGCGCCAGTCGGCCCGTATCCTGATGGACCAGATCTCGGTGTTTGCATCCATGGTGGGTGATAGCGACGAATCCGTCAGCATGCCCGTAAGCGGTCGCCAGCAACAGATTGATCCCGTGCTGTTGCGCCCGGTGGACGACCTCGAACTCACGGTGCGTTCGGCCAACTGCCTCAAAGCCGAGAACATCTACTACATCGGGGATCTCATCCAGCGCACCGAGAACGAACTGCTCAAAACGCCCAATCTGGGCCGCAAGTCGCTTAACGAAATCAAAGAAGTGTTGGCCGCGCGCGGCCTGACGCTGGGTATGAAGCTCGAAAACTGGCCCCCGCTGGGCCTCGAGCGCCCCTGATCCCGGTGGGGCCTGCCGGCCCTCTGGGTTGCATCAAGCGGTGCATGCACCGCCCTTGTTTTAATGCCGTCCGCAAGCCCCAGCGTGGGCGGCATGCCGTACTGGAGCCCACGCCACTTTGTGGTAAAGTTCCACCCCTCAACCGGTCCGCAGCGTGCTGATAGAAGAGCCGGTTAACCGCGGATTCTCCGCTACCTAGATTCAAAGGAAATCACCATGCGTCACCGCAACGGTCTGCGTAAGCTCAATCGCACCAGCAGCCATCGTCTCGCCATGTTCCGCAACATGGCCGTCTCCCTCCTTACGCACGAAGCCATCAAGACCACGCTGCCCAAGGCCAAAGAATTGCGCCGCGTTGTCGAGCCGCTGATCACGCTGGGCAAAGAGCCCACGCTGGCCAACAAGCGCCTGGCATTTGCCCGCCTGCGCGACCGCGCTGCCGTGGTCAAGCTGTTCGAGGAAATCGGCCCCCGCTACAAGGCGCGCAACGGTGGTTACACCCGTGTACTGAAGATGGGCTTCCGCCAGGGCGACAACGCTCCCATGGCTTTCATGGAGCTGGTCGACCGTCCTGAAGTCGAAGAACAAGCGGCCGAGTAAAATCGGCAGCGGGCGGGCTTGCCCGCCACAGCAACACCTGAAGCGGGCCGCCTGGCCCGCTTTTTTGTTGTTCGCCGCTTCACCACGTTGTGGCGTTCAGCGCTCGCGTACCAGGGTGGTAGAGAACTGGTATCGATCGGCGGGGTGGTAAGAGGTTGAAGCGGCGATGACATGCTGTGCCGCGTCGCGGTACTGTCGCACGATGAACAGGCCCGGGGATCCGCGCGGTGCGTCGAGCTTGTCCGCCACGGCATCGGGCAGGATGCAGGCGCTGATATCTTGCTTGACCGATGCGATGCGCAAGCCGTATTTCTCTTCGATCAGCGAAGAGATAAGCGCGTCAGGGTTTGACCTGACGCGCTGCTTGATGCTGCCGTAGCGGCTGTCTACATAAACGTCGGTCAACACCATAGGCGCCCCGTCCAGCCCCTGGCGGGTCGAACTAAAACACACCCACCGGGTGCCCGGATCTACTTTCAGGGTGCGGGCGGTGTCCAGATCCATCACAACATCGCGCGCGGATTTCAACTGGCGCGGCTGCGTTGCCGCCAGCATCACCAGGTCTTCGAGCGAGCCCAGCGATTGCGCAAAGCCCGTTGGCGCAGTGCGGGCCTCGACCATGGTGCCGCTTCCACGACGTCGGGAAACGAGGCGGGCGTCCTGCAGCTGTTGAAGCGCCGCCCGGACGGTGTGGCGGCTGGTATCGAATTCGTCCATCAGGGCCTTTTCGGTGGGCATGAAGGAACCTACCGCGTAAAGGCCTTCGCTGATGCGACGGGCGAGAATGGCTGCAATATCGGTAAAACGCATCTGAAATTCGGGCAAGTGGAGAACGTGCAATATATACCGTATACGCCAGCAAACGGGCGCAGGCGCCGGCCTGCCGGTGCGACGCCAGACAGTATGCAGGCACGGGCGACTTCCGTCACGCGACGGCGCAAAAAAATTGACATGGCGCCCCGGCGCTATCTAAAATGTCCGAACAACTTATAAAGAGCGGACAACTAAATGTCGATTTCAATTCTAGAATCAAGCATCTTCAAGGACATGTTCGGCACCCCCGCGATGCGTGCCGTCTTTGATGATCAGGCAATGGTCGCCCGGTATGTCGAGACCGAGGTCGCGCTGGCCAAGGTCCAGGGCGAGATGGGCATTATTCCCGCCAGTGCCGCCCAGGCGATTGCGGAGCGGGCGGATGCATCGAAGATCGATTTCGACGAACTTAAGCGCGAAACCGAGATCGTCGGCTATCCGATCTTGCCGCTCGTGCACCAGCTTTCCAGGATCTGCGGGCGGGAGGGTGAATACCTGCACTGGGGCGCCACGACACAGGACATCATGGACACGGCAACAGTGCTCCAGGTGCGCGATGCGCTCGAGCTCGTCGACGCCGACCTGGCGGAGGTGGACGCGCTGTTGTCAGGGCTTGCCGGGCGGTATCGTGATACGCCCATGGCGGGCCGCACGCACCTGCAGCATGCCTTGCCGGTGACGTTCGGCTACAAGGCCGCAGTCTGGCTGCTGGCAGTGCGCCGCAACCGCGAGCGCCTGGCCCAACTCAAGCCGCGCGTACTTGTCGGCCAGTTCGGCGGCGCCGCGGGAACGCTGGCGTCGCTGGGTGACCAAGGGTTGGCCGTTAACGAGGCGCTCATGCGCGAGCTGGGCTTGGGGGCGTCGCCGGTCACCTGGCATGTGGCGCGTGACGGTTTGGCCGAAACGGTGCAGTTCCTGGGGCTGGTGACATCCGCGCTGGGAAAGATCGCCGTGGATGTGATGCTGATGATGACAAATGAGCTTGGCGAAGCATTCGAGCCGTTTGTGAAGGGACGGGGCGCGTCGAGCACCATGCCGCAGAAGCGAAATCCGATTTCCTGTGAACTGATCTGGAGCGCGGCCAAGACGGTGCGCCAGCATGCCGGCCTGGCCCTGGACGGCATGATGCATGATTTCGAACGCGCCACCGGACCCTGGCATATTGAATGGACTGCTATTCCCGAATCGTTCGTGCTGACGGCCGGCGCACTGAACCAGGCCAGGTTCATGCTTGCCGGGCTCGAAATCGACACGGAGCGGATGCGCAGCAACCTGGCATTGTCCGGCGGCCTGATCGTGGCCGAGGCGGTGATGATGGGCCTGGCCCCTCACCTGGGCCGCCAAACTGCGCACGACATTGTCTACGATGCGTGCCGTACGTCGGCAACGTCTCGCCAGCCGCTCGCCCAGGTTCTCTACGGCTGCGCCGAGGTAGCCGGCAAACTCGACCGCTCCACGATTGACCGGCTTTGCGATCCGGCGAACTACTTGGGCAGCGCCCCGGCGATGGTTGACCGGATGCTCGCATGGGGCGGCACCGGCGCTCGCACATAAATAAATGGCCCGGCAATCGGGCCACACTTGTACACACAGGAGACATACATGAAGAACTGGACCCGATTCATGGCGATCGCTGCCGCAACGGCCGCTTTCGCCGCCACCGCGCCCTCGTACGCAGAAGACAAGTATCCATCGCGGCAGATAAGCTGGATTGTTCCCTTCTCAGCGGGAGGGCCGACAGACTCCATGGCCCGCAATATCGCAAACCAAGTATCCCAGCGCTTGGGGCAGTCGATTGTGGTCGAGAATGCACCGGGTGCGGGCGGCACCATCGGCGCCACCCGCGCGGCGCGCGAGAAGCCAGACGGTTACACCTTCCTGGTTGGCCATATCGGCTACATGGCCGCCGCTCCGTCGCTCTATGAGAACCTGCGCTACGATCCCGTCAAGGATTTCGATGCTGTGTTTCGTTTTCCGGACACACCGCTTGTGCTGCTGGTAGGAGCAAAGTCGAAGTTCAAGGCCATTGGCGAACTCGTCGATTTTGCCCGGGCGAATCCGAAGGCGCTGAACTTCAGCAATGCGGGGGTGGGATCAACCTCACACCTCGTTGCGGCGATGTTCGCCAGCAAGGCCGGGATCGAGATACAGCCTATTGCCTATAAAGGCGCGGGGCCTGCGTTGAACGACCTGATGGGCGGCCAGGTGGATGCGATGTTCGACCAGACCAACACAGCCTTGCCTCAGGTAAAGGGCGGGCACGTGCGTGCGCTGGGGCTGACCTCCACCGATCGCATGCCGCAGTTCCCCGGTGTGCCTGCCATGACGGAAGCTGCGGTGCCGGGCTTCACCGTTGCCACCTGGTATGGCCTGTACGCACCGAAGGGCACGCCCCGGGAAGTCATCGACACCATGTATGCGGCATACCGGGAGGTCATGCGTGACGAGGCATTCACCAAATCGATGGCAGACCAGGGTATCCGGCTGCTGCCCGACGCCGAGTATGCGCCCGCCGCATTCCAGGCCTTCACCGCCGAAGAAGGCAAGCGGTGGGCGGAAGTGATAAAACAGGCGGGCATCCGGCTGAACTGATCGCACAGCTATTGCAAGCAGGCCCCACTTGTGCGCAAAAGGAGGCAGGATAGCGGGCCGCGGCCGGCCCTCTTGCCCACGCTGTTTGCATGCACGAGCATCTGTACCGGAGATAAGGAACGCATCATGGCACGTGGAATTGTCGAGGCCGAGGACATTGTGACCAGCATTGCCGCGGCCCTGCAGCACATCAGCTATTACCATCCAGCTGATTTCGTCCAGGCGCTGAAGCGCGCCTACGAGGCGGAACGCAGCGGGCCCGCCCGCAACGCGTTGATGCAGCTGCTGGTCAACAGCAAGATGTCTGCACGTGGCCACCGGCCGGTGTGCCAGGACACGGGGGTCGTCCACGTCTATGCCCGTCTCGGCATGGATGCGCGCATCGTCGATCGTTCATCGTCGCGCACCCCCAGCCTGCAGGCCCTGGCGAATCGGGCAGTGGCCCAGGCATACCTTGATCGGGCCAATCCCCTCAGGGCATCCATGATCCGCGACCCCCTCGGGGCGCGCACCAATACGGGCGACAATACGCCGGCGGTGCTGCACGTCGAACTCGTGGAAGGCGACTCGCTCGGTCTTACCGTGGTCGCCAAGGGTGGGGGGGGCGACGTCAAGGCCCGGTACGCCATGCTCAATCCCAGCGATTCCGTTGCGGACTGGGTGGTTTCGCAGATTCCCGGCATGGGCGCGGGCTGGTGTCCGCCGGGCGTGCTGGGAGTAGGGGTAGGGGGCAGCCCCGAGCAGGCGATGATGATGGCCAAGCAATCTCTGTTCGTACCGATCGATATCGACGAACTGAGGCGCCGGGGGCCGCGCGATGCGGCCGAGGCGCTGCGCCTGACCCTGTTTGAACGCATCAACGCGCTGGGCATCGGCGCCCAGGGCCTGGGGGGCGACACGACGGTGCTTGATGTGAAAGTCTCGCATGCGCCGTCGCACGCGGCATTGCTTCCCGTTGCGATCCTGCCCAATTGCGCCGCGACGCGTTACCTGTCGTTTGTCCTGGATGGCGACGGGCCGGCGCCTATGCCGGTCCCGGACCCCGCAATCTGGGCGGATATCCCCGACGAGATGCCGCCGCAAGGCGGGGTGCCGGTCGACCTGGACGAATTATCGGCGGAGACAGTGGCGCAATGGAAGGCCGGCGATGTGCTGTTGTTGTCGGGCAGGCTGGTGACGGGCCGCGATGCTGCGCATAAAAGGATGGCGGACAGCCTGGCGCGGGGCGAGCCCTTGCCGGTCGATCTGCGTGGGCGGGCGCTTTACTATGTCGGGCCGGTTGATCCGATCGCCGGCGAAGCGGTAGGCCCCGCGGGGCCGACGACGGCCACCCGCATGGACAAGTTCATGCCCGCGTTGCTGGAGAACGCGGGCCTGCTCGTCACCATAGGGAAGGCAGAACGCGGCGCCGTGGCAATTGACGCCATCCGGAAGGCGGGTGGCGCATACTTGATGGCGGTTGGCGGCGCGGCCTACCTTGTTTCCCGGTCGGTCCGGTCGGCGCGCGTACTGGCCTACGAAGACCTCGGCATGGAAGCAGTCTACGAATTCACGGTCGAGAACATGCCTGTGGTCGTCGCGGTGGACGCCACGGGAAAGGCGATTCACCGCACCGTGCCGATTACCCCCGCATCTTGACCTGGCGCAGGCAGGCGCGGCTCGCATCTGGGTACAATGAGGTTTGCCGCATTCCCGGAACCAGGTTCGTGAGCCCTAGTCCTACTTCTCAGGCTGATCCAGCCGGCGTCCTTCAATCGTGCGACGATGTCGTGGTGTTGTTGACCAACGCGCCAGACATGCTGCTCGCTAAGCGTATCGCCCATGTGTTGGTCGAAGAGCGCTACGCCGCGTGTGTGAACCTTGGCGCGCCGGGCCTGTCCATGTACATGTGGCAGGGGGGGCTCGAAGGTATCGAAGAGGTGCCCATGGTTATCAAGACCCATGCTTCGCGTGCGGAGGCGGCGGCGCAGCGGCTTCGGTCGCTGCATCCGTACGATGTGCCCGAGATCCTGGTGTTGCCGGTCGCCGGCGGCAGTGCCGCGTACCTCGACTGGGTGCGCGCGCAAACCGGGTCGGCGCATCCGCCTGGGGGCGGCGGCGTGCAATGTTGATCGCCCCCACCCTGCCAATACAGGTCTCGGCCTTTGCTGCGTGCAGCAACTCGGTGCGGGCGGGGCCATGGCGTTTCCGGGTTTTCAGCGCCAAGAACTCATCGATACAGGGATAAGGTAAAGATGTTGAATCCGCAGCTTGCTGCTAGAGCGATGCGGTCCGCTGGGCTGGCATTTTCTACGCGCTCCGGTGTCCAGTACGGCGAGTACGCCGACGCGCGGGGCAGTGCCCCCAGGGCGCGTATGCCAGGCGCGGAACGCTGGCGGCGGATCTTCGCGCTGCTGTGTCTGCTGTTGGCGGGCTGGCTGCATGCGGGGGTGGCTCAGGCCGAAGAAGAGTATCTGGATCCCGATAAGGCGTTTGCGTATTCGGCGGCGACGCAGCAGCCGGGTGAGCTGGCGGTGCATTTTGACATTGCGCCGGGCTATTACATGTACCGCAAGCGCTTCGAGTTTGCGGTCGAACCCGCCGGCGCTGCGGGCGCCGTGGGTGCGCCGGTATACCCTGCCGGCATTGTCAAGTATGACCCCACGTTCGAAGAGAACATGGAGGTGTATTACGACCAGGTCACGGTGCTGCTGCCGCTTGCCGCGGGCAAGGCGGCTGCGCCGCTCACGCTTTCGATCACCAGCCAGGGTTGCGCTGACGCGGGCCTGTGCTATCCGCCCGATACGCGTACGGTGACGCTGACGCCGGTGGCGGGCGGATACGCAGCCTCGGGCGACGGTATCAAGGCCAGCGTGCCACCGCCTGCGCCTCAAACCGCCAAGGGCAAGGGCAAAGGTGACGCGGCAGCGCCGGGGCTGGCGGGTGCGCTGAACCTCGGCGACACCGGTATCGCTTCGTATCTTGCCAGCGCGAGCGTGGTGCAGATTGTGCTGCTGTGCCTGGTATTGGGGCTGTTGTTGTCGTTCACGCCGTGCGTGCTGCCCATGGTGCCTATTTTGCTGGCGATATTGGCCGGCACGGCGGGTACGGGGCATAAGATATCGCGCTGGCGCGGCCTGTCGCTGGCGGCGATATTCGTACTCGGGATGTCGCTGGTGTATACCGTGCTGGGTGTCGTGGCCGGCCTTGTGGGCGCCGGCCTGGCGGCCTGGTTCCAGACACCATGGGTGCTGGGCGTGTTCGCCGTGTTGTTGGCGATCTTTGCATTGGCTATGTTCGATGTCTTCACGCTGCAGGCGCCAGCGGGCATGCAAACAGCATTGAACGCCCGGCTGTCGCGTATGCCGGGGGGCCACTACAGCGGTGTGTTCCTGATGGGCATGGTCTCCGCGCTGATTGTGGGGCCCTGCGTCGCCGCGCCGCTGGCCGGTGTGCTGCTGTTCATTTCCCAGACTGGCGACGTAATGCTGGGAGGCTCGGCGCTTTTTGCGCTGGCCTGGGGTGAGGGCCTATTGTTGCTGGCGGTGGGGGCCTCGTCGGGGGTGCTGCTGCCCAAGGCCGGCCCTTGGATGAATGGCATCAAGTACCTGTTTGGTGTACTCCTGCTGGCAACGGCGTGGTGGATGGTCAACTCCGTGTTGCCGGGCTGGCTGTATATGCTTGGCTGGGCAGTTTTGGCGCTATGGAGCGCAGCCATGATGGGCGCGTTCCAGGCGGCAGCCGGCGTGGCAGGCCCCTGGGTGCAATTGCGCAAGGCCTTGGGCCTGCTATTGGCGGCCTGGGCGGTGCTGCTGCTGGTGGGGCTAGCCGCCGGTGGCCGCGATATTCTCCAGCCCTTGGCGCCGCTGGGCGCACGCGGTGGCGCCACCATATTGTCGGGGCAGGTGCAAGCTCCTGTGGCGGGTGGGCCAGTTCAGTTCACGCGGGTCGCCAGCGTGGACGAACTGGACAATCTGCTCGCCAATACCGGCCGGCCGGTGATGCTCGATTTTTATGCCGATTGGTGCGTTTCATGTGTCGAGATGGAGCGCTTCACGTTCAGCGACCCACGCGTGGCGCAACTCATGTCGCAGATGGTGCTGGTGCAGGCCGATGTCACCAAAAACAATGCGCAGGATCGTGCATTGCTCAAGCGCTTCAAGCTGTTCGGCCCGCCCGGGATTATTTTCTTCGATGCACAGGGCCGAGAGCTCACCGACATCCGGGTGGTGGGCTTTATGAAGGCCGCCCCGTTCGCCGCCAAGCTTGAGCAGGTGTTGGCCACCGGGGCTACGCGGCCGACAGGGGCGGTGGTGCCTGGTGCCGGTGCGGCGTCCAGCGCGGCGGTGTCGCCCGGTGTGCCGACGTGGCGTGACGCGGCAGTGGATGTGCCTACTCGTGACGGTGCTCAAGCTGTACTGCAGTTGGTGCGTTGACACCTGGCACTGGTGGCTCGCGGTGCCGCTGCGGCACTATGAACCTCGCATCGGTTGATCAGCCGCATGCTGCCCATCACCGCGTGGTGCATGGCGGCCTTTGGGGCCCAGTACGAAGTGCCCCCCTTCCTCGTTGCGGCTAACTGCAGCCTCGTTAGCGGGCCGCTGGCGCGATAGGCACGCGTTTACTGGCGTAAGCGTCGCGCATCAGCGCGATGTGGTTTTCGGTGATGCGGGACTGCCCCGACGTTGACCAGATTAAATTTGTTACAGATTTCTGTGTGTGCGTAAATGGCAGGAAGCGGATATCGGCAATGCCGCTGCGCGCGAGGCAGGCCGGCACCAGCGATACACCCATTTCTTGCGACACCAGTGATACCACGCTGAGCCAGTGGCGCGACTCATACTTCACATTGGGCAGAAAGCCGGCATCCAGGCACATGGCCATCAGCGTCTCATAATAAACTGGAGAAAACGCGCGCGAGAAAAAAATGAAGTCATCACGCGCGAGATCGGCGAGGTCGGCATGCTTGCTGCGCGCCAGCCGGTGGTCGCGGTGCACGCAGATGCAGAACGGTTCGGCCACGAGCTGCACACACGATACGGTATCGGGCACGGGGTTGGCATGAATGAAGCCGATATCAAGGCCGCCGCGCGCCACCAGGTCGATCTGCTCGGCCGAGTTCAGCTCGTACAGGGCGTGGTCTACATTGGGGTATTGTTGCTTGCATAGCGCCAGCGCTTGCGGCAAGCCGCGGTACAGCATAGACCCTACGAAACCGACGGTAATCTGGCCTTCCAGGCCTGCATCGATACGCGCAATAAGGCTGCGCAGATCGGTGTCGCGCCGCAACCGGAAGAGAGCTTCGTTGTATAGCGTACGGCCGGCGGGTGTGAGTTCGACTTGCCGGCTGGTTCGGGTGAACAAGCGTGCACCCAGTTCTTCTTCGAGTTGCCTGATGGCATAACTGAGCGGCGGCTGCGAAATATGCAGGCGTGCGGCAGCGCGACTGAAGCTGAGGTCTTCGGCCACGGCTACAAAGTAACGAAGCAGGCGGGAGTCAATATCCATGGGCGCATGTATATTTTACAAGTATAGATTTGAATAAATATAGTATTTGTTCGAATAAATGTGGAGTCTTACCATGGGCTGATCCATAACCCGAGAGGCCGCCATGAATCAACCCGCTCCCCATCACGCCGTGCAAGTGGTCGAACCGGCGTCTAACATTCCCGATTCCGCCGGCCGGAATCTGTTCGGTGCCGATCCATTTGGGGAGGCCATGCTGCAGGCTTATCTGCCGGCTGACCTGTATGCACACCTGTTGCCGCACTTTACGGAGCTGGGGCGCTTGGCGGGGTCGACACTGGATGAGCTGGCAGCCGTGGCAGATCGCAATCCTCCTACACTTTCGGTGCGCAATCGCCGTGGCGTGGATGAGTCGCGCATTGACAAGCACCCGTCCTATGTGGAGTTGGAGCGGTATGCATACAGCCATTTCGGGTTGGCGGCCTTGGCGCACCGCCCGGGTGTATTGGGCTGGAACGCGCCCATGCCGCCAGCGGCCAAATACGCATTGACGTACCTGTTCGTGCAGGCCGAGTTCGGCCTATGCTGCCCTGTAAGCATGACCGATTCGCTGGCGCGTACGCTACGTAAGTTTGGCGATCCGGCGCTGGTCGAGCAGGTGCTGCCCCAGGTGGCGGCGCTGGATTTCGATGAGTTGCGCCAAGGGGCGATGTTCATGACTGAGCAGGCAGCCGGCTCGGACGTGGGCGGTACGCAGGCGCAGGCTGAAGCCCAGCCGGATGGCGGGTGGCGGCTGTATGGCGATAAATGGTTTTGCTCGAACCCCGATGCTGGCTTTGCCATGGTGCTGGCGCGCAGTGAGCCGGTGGAAGGGCTGGCGGGCGTGTCCCTGTTTCTGCTGCCCCGTGACCTGCCCGACGGCACGCATAATCACTACCGCATTTTGCGCCTGAAAGACAAGCTGGGCACGCGGTCCATGGCTAGCGGTGAGATTCGCCTGGAGGGTGCGCACGCGTGGCTGGTGGGTGAGCGCGGGCGCGGTTTTCAGCAGATGGCGGATATGGTCAACAATTCACGCTTGTCCAACGGCATGCGTGCAGCGGGGCTGATGCGTCGCGCGGTAGCCGAGGCGATGTATGTTGCGCGCAACCGGCGCGCCTTTGGTAAGCTGCTTGTCGAGCTGCCTTTGATGAAGCGCCAGTTGGCCAAGATGATCGTCAGCGCCGAGCAGGCCCGTTCGGTGATGTTCCAGACAGCACTGGCGCTGGAGAAGGCGGATACAGGTGATGCGCAAGCCAAGTCGCTGGCGCGCATTCTCACACCGCTGATCAAGTTCCGCGCCTGCCGGGATGCGCGCAAAGTGACGGGCGACGCCATGGAAGTTCGCGGCGGTTGCGGCTATATCGAAGAGTGGATAGAGCCTCGGCTTATGCGCGATGCGCATCTGGGGTCGATCTGGGAAGGCACCAGCAATATCGTGGCGCTCGATGTCCTGCGAGCCGTGCGGCGCAATAACTGTCTGCCCGCCTTGCGCACACATGTGGAACGTTTGCTGGAAGAGGGTAAGCCTTGCAGCGAAGCGCTGGCCGCGTTGCAGCGCGACAGTATAGAAAAGGCCTTTGCGCTGGCCCTGCACGCGGCGCCGGATGCCAATTCGCCGCTCGCGCGGCAGGCGGCATCGGCGTTGTACAACGTGGTGTCGCTGGCTGCCATGCGCTGGGAGGCCACCCGGCCTGGTCTGGCCGCCCGCGGCAGGCTGGCCGATATGGTGCTGGTGCACAAGCTGGCACCCTATGACCCTTGCGCGGCGACGGAAGATACCGGCCTGGACGAACTGCTGCATGAGGCCGGTTGAAGGCGGGTGATACTCGCATCCCACACGGGGCAACGCACCCTGTGTACCCAAGGCGCGTGCCTGGGCGTATGGCGCTGGCCGTACGACCACCTGGGCCGTCCACGACAACATCAAGGAGACAAACATCATGTTCAAAAAACTGCTGACGGCTGTTGCCGTCGCGGCTGTGACGCTGGCAGCGGCCGTACCTGGCCACGCGGCCGAGGCTTATCCAGATCAACCCATCCGGCTGATCGTGCCATTTCCGCCTGGGGGGCCGACCGACGCAATGACCCGCCGGCTTGCCGAAGGTTTGGTCAAGCCGTTGGGGCAGACAGTAATCGTGGAGAACAAGGCGGGCGCTGGTGGCAACATCGGTGCCGAATACGTAGCCAATGCCAAGCCCGACGGCTACACGCTGCTATTCGGTACCTCGGGTCCGTTGGCCATCAACATCAGCCTGTACAAGAAGCTGGGCTACGATCCGCGCACCAGCTTTGCACCGATCGTACGCATCGGCTACCTGCCTAATATTCTGGTGGTCAACCCCAAGGTGCCGGCCAAAGACCTGAAGGAGCTAGTGCTCTACGCCAAGGCGCATCCCGATACGCTGAGCTTTGCGTCCTCGGGCAACGGTGCGTCGTCGCATTTGGCCGGCGTGCTTTTCAATGAGCTGGCGGGCACGAAGATCCTGCATGTGCCCTACCGCGGCACGGGGCCGGCGCTCAATGATTTGCTGGGCGGCCAGGTGTCTATGGCCTTCACCGATATCCTGACCGCGCTGCCGCACATCAAGAGCGGCACGCTGCGCCCCATAGGTTTGGCCACCGCCCAGCGCTCGCCCGTGCTGCCGGATCTGCCCACCCTGGCCGAACAAGGGCTCAATGGCTACGACGTCAGCGTCTTTTTTGGCATCGTTGCCCCCAAGGATACGCCCGCGGCGGTGGTTCAGAAACTGAATGCTGCCTTCAACCAGGCCATGTCGGATCCCGAAATCCAGAAGACATTGTCCGCGCAGGGGATTGTGCGCGCCGACGATACGACGCCCGAAGGTCTGGCAACCTTCATTGCCCAGGAAGTGGATAAATGGAGCAAAACGATCAAGTCGGCACACATCGCCTTGAACTGACCGAAAGCCGCCGGGTTGGCATGGGCGATGGCCGATGATCGCCCGGTTGGCCGCATGATGAGTGAATCGACTGCAGTGCTGTGCATGCCTGTTGCCGTGCGGCACTGCTTATGTATTGAGCGGAGTGACTGATGAACCAAACGACCGAAACGCACGGTGCCCTGCATGGCTGCAAGGTCGTGGACCTTTCCCGCGTGCTGGGCGGCCCTTACTGCACACAGATCCTGGCTGACCATGGCGCGGAGGTGCTCAAGATAGAGCCACCGGCGGGCGATGAGACGCGCGGCTGGGGGCCGCCGTTTCTGAATGGTACGGCCTCTTACTTTCTGGGCGTCAACCGCAATAAATATGGCCTGTCGGTAGACTTATCGCAGCCGGATGGGCAGGCGTTCCTGAAGGCGCTGCTGACGGACGCCGATGTGCTTGTGGAAAACTTCAAGCCAGGCACGCTGGAAAAATGGGGTCTGGGCCCTGACGTGTTGCGCGAGGCATTCCCGCGCCTGGTGCATTGCCGCATCAGCGGCTTTGGCGCCGACGGCCCGCTGGGCGGCCTGCCAGGCTATGACGCCTGCGCCCAGGCCATGTGCGGGCTCATGAGCGTAAACGGCGAAGCGGATGGCCCGCCGACGCGGGTGGGCCTGCCAGTGGTGGATATGGTGACGGGCCTGAACGCGGCGGTGGCGATCCTGATGGCGATCAATGAGCGTCAGCGCAGCGGCCTGGGGCAGTTTCTGGACATCACCCTGTTTGACTGTGCGATCTCGCTGCTGCACCCTCACGCGGCCAATTACTTTTTGAGTGGCAAGGTGCCGGGCCGCACTGGCAACGCGCATCCCAACATCGCGCCGTATGAGTCGTTCGCCACGCGCGTGGGCGAGATATTCTTGGCCGTGGGCAACAATCGCCAGTTTGCCCTCCTGGCGCAGGTGCTGGGCCAACCCGGGCTGAGCCAGGACGTGCGCTTTCTGGACAATGCAGATCGTCTGGCCAACCGGCCCGCGCTGCGCGAGGCCCTGGGCGCCCTGCTGGCCGGCCATGACGCCGCCGAGCTTGCGCAGGCGCTGCTGCGCAAGGGCGTGCCCGCCGCGCCCATCTTGAATGTAGAGGAGTTGCTTCAACATCCGCATACACAGCATCGTGGGATGGTGCTTGAATCGGGCGAATATCGTGCGATTGGCTCGCCCATCAAGCTGTCTCGCACGCCCGCCACACTGCGCCACCTGCCACCGGCGCTGGGGGAGCACACAGAAGCCATCCGCGCACGCACAACCCTTAAAGCATCTGATAGATAGAAAGCTTGCGGGCACGCATTACGCGGCGGTGCGTGCAATGCATGCCTGTTGCAAAGCGCTTGCAGGCTGCGGTGTCGAGCGGCCAGTGGATGGGGGCAGCGCCCGCCAGCGGGCGCGCTGGCGGTTGGCGAACTGCACCGATCGGCGACGCCAGCTTACTGCGCCTTGAGCAGCTTGGCCGCCTCGATGGCGAAGTAGGTAAGGATGCCGTCGCCACCCGCCCGTTTGAATGCGAGCAGGGACTCCATCATCACCTTGTCGTGGTCGAGCCAGCCATTGTTGCTGGCGGCCTTGATCATGGCGTACTCGCCGCTGACCTGATAGGCATAGGTGGGCAAGCCAAAGGCGTTCTTGACCTCGCGCAGCACGTCCAGATAGGGCATGCCTGGCTTGACCATAACCATGTCGGCGCCTTCACGGATGTCGGCTGCGACCTCGCGCAGGGCCTCAAGGCGGTTGGCCGGATCCATCTGGTAGGTGAACTTGTTGGACTTGCCCAGATTGGCGGCCGAGCCCACGGCGTCGCGGAACGGGCCGTAGAAGGCGCTGGCGTACTTGGCCGAGTAGGCCATGATGCGTGTGTAGATATGGTTATCGGCCTCGAGCGCTTGGCGAATGGCGCCGACGCGCCCATCCATCATGTCGCTGGGAGCGACGATATCGACGCCGGCCTGGGCCTGCACCAGAGCCTGGCGGGTGAGGATCTGCACCGTGGGCTCGTTGAGGACATAGCCATTGGTGTCGATCACGCCATCTTGCCCGTGGCTGGTGTAAGGATCGAGCGCGACGTCGGTGAGCACGCCCAATTCGGGAAAGTGTTTTTTGAGTGATGCCACAACGCGTGGCATCAGGCCCTCGGGGTTGGTGGCCTCGATGCCGTCTGGCGTCTTGAGCGAGGCATCAATCACCGGGAAGAGTGCCAGTACGGGTATGCCCAACGCCATGCATTCTTCTGCCACCTTGAGCACTGTGTCGGGCGAATAACGCACGATGCCGGGCATGGACGGGACGGGCTCCAGCACGCCCTGGCCCTCGCGCACGAATACTGGATAGATCAGGTCACTGGTGGTGAGTACGTTCTCGCGAACCAGGCGGCGCGAGAACTCATCGCGGCGGTTGCGGCGCAGTCGGGTGACGGGAAAGTCGGTGTGGGGCAGGAAAGCGGTCATGGCACTACCTTGGGTGAAATCCAGTTTTCGATTTGTTGCGTTGCTTCTTCCAGGCCGATGCGTTCGGTGGCGGAAAATGGCAGGGCGTTCAGGGCACCAATATCGGCCAGCTCTTTGCGTACGCGCTGCACAGCCTTGATGCGCTGGCCATAGGGCAGTTTATCCGCTTTCGTGAGCAGGGCGAGTACGGGGCGGCCAGACGGCGCCACCCAGTCCGCCAAGCGGCGGTCCAGCGTCGTGACACCGCGCCGGATGTCGATCAGCATGACAATGCCGGCCAGAGAAGGCCGCGCGCGCAGGTATTCACCCAGCACGTCGGCCCATTCTTCACGCGCCTCGCGGGCGACGGATGCATAGCCATAGCCAGGCAGATCGACCAGAAAGCCCAGAAAGGCGCCGGGTTCGACGGGATCGGGGATGCCGAACATATTGATCAGGCGCGTGCGGCCCGGCGTTTTGCTGGAAAAGGCCAGCCGACGCTGATTGGTGAGCACGTTGATGGCAGATGATTTGCCCGCATTGGAGCGGCCCACGAAGCAGACTTCGGCCGTGGTGGGCGGAGGAAGCTGATCGAGTCGGGCAGCCGACGTGGTAAAAGTAGCGCGGTGCAGAATGGACACGTAGTAGATCCAGAGGCGGTTTGTTTCAACCGCTATTGTATAATCGCGCATTTGAAACTGTTGCGTCTTTTCCCCGGTTGCGCATTTTAGGCGTCTCTCGGTTGCGAAATGGCGTCGTTACCGTGGTGTCTTGGCACCTTGATCGTCCATCGATCGTCCGTCGATCGTCGAGGTATTCATGAAGCACATGCTTTCCAGTATTGTCATGGCCAGCGGCTTACTGCTGGGTTCTTCGCTCGTTGCCACGGCGTGGGCCGCTGGTGCGCAGGGCGCCCCCAAGCCCGATGCGGCCAAAGGCGAGCAGTTGTACACCAACGGTGACCCGGCGCGCGGTATCCTGGCCTGTGTATCCTGTCACGGCGCGGGCGGAAACAGCGTCATTCCGCTCAATCCCAACCTGGCTGCCATGCCGCATGAGTACATCACCAAGCAGTTGGTCGATTTTGCGCCCAAGGGTGACACCGCACCCGCGCGTGGCGGTGCAAACGGCGCGCCGTCTGTCATGACGCCTTTCGCGTCGGCCCTGAACGAGCAAGACAGGCAGAACATTGCGCTGTATCTGGCTCAGCAGCCGCTGGATCCCGCCACTGCGGCCACTGCCACTAAAGAGGCAACCATGGAACGCGGCCAGAAGATCTGGCGCGGCGGCCTGCCCGACCGCGGCGTACCTGCCTGCGCGGGCTGCCACTCAGCCAACGGCGCCGGCCTGCCGGCCAGCTATCCCCGCCTTTCCGGCCAGCATGTCGAGTACCTTGCCACCCAACTCAAGCTGTTCCGCAGCGGCGAACGCAAGAACAACGACGTCATGACTGCCATCGCCGACCGCATGTCTGATGCCGACATCGCGGCGGTGGCCGACTACGCAGCCGGCCTGCGCTAGGCACGCATCCGCGCCGTGGGCGCGCAGGCCCGGCCTGATGCCGGGCCAAAACGTACCAACCAAGGGGAGGCTGAAGCCGGCGCTCCCCTTTTTTCATGAAGCTTCGATCTGTGTCTCAATCTTCTCACACGCGGCGTATTGGCCCCGATCTGATCGAACTGCTGGGTTCCATGCGGTTTGCGGTCAGCCTGTTGGTGTTTATCTGCGTGGCCAGTCTGATCGGCACGGTATTGCAGCAGAATCAGCCCGCCAATACCTATATTGATCGCTTCGGGCCATTCTGGTTCGAGGTATTCGACAAGTTCTCGATTTGGCAGATTTACAACAGTTGGTGGTTTCTGCTGATCATGACGTTTCTGGTGGTGTCCACCACCATTTGCGTGTTGCGCAACGCGCCCAAAATGCTGCGCGATGCGCGCACTTTCCGCGAGTACGTGCGCGCCAGCAGCTTGCGCGCTTTTCATCATCGCGTCGAGGCCGACTCTGGCCTGGCGCCTGATGCCGTGCTGGAACGCGCGCAGGGGTGGCTGCGCGCCAATGGTTATCGCTACAAGGTGCGCCGCGACGAGGCAGGCATGATGCTGGCCGCCAAGAAGGGGGGCGCTAATCGTTTGGGCTACATTTTTGCGCATACTGCAATCGTGGTGATCTGCCTGGGCGGCCTGCTTGACAGCGAGCTACCCGTGCGCATCCAGGCATGGTTGGGCGGCAAATCGCCGATCACCCAGAATATGCTGATCTCCGAAGTGCCAGAAAGCGGCCGGCTGCCAGCCGCCAATCCGAGCTTTCGCGCCAATATGATGGTGCCCGAGGGTTCCCGCAGCAGCACAGCCATTGTCACCGTCGACAACGGCGTATTGGTGCAGCCGCTGCCGTTCACGCTGAAGTTGGACAAGTTCCTGGTGGACTACTATTCCACCGGGATGCCCAGCAGCTTCAAGAGTGAGGTGGAGGTCACCGACCCTCAATCCGGCGACAGCTTCCGCCGCACGATCGAAGTCAATGAGCCGCTGCGCTACAAGGGCGTGACAGTGTATCAATCGGGTTTTGACGACGGCGGCAGCAAGCTGCGGCTTACCGGATACCCGCTGGTGGGGCCCGGCAGCGCACCCTTTGATGTGAGCGGTATCGTGGGCGAGGGCGCCGAGATCACGCCCACCGGCCAAGCCAAGACCGGGCCATTGCAGGTGAAGTTTACAGGCTTGCGCGTCATCAACGTGGAAAACCTGGGGACAGGCGAGGCGCCTCAGGCCAAACCCATGATGGAGCATGTGGCGGCCGTAACAGGCAGCGCGGCGGGCAGCAAGAACGAGAACCTTATTAACGTGGGCCCCAGTGTGCAGTACAGCATCACGGGCGCAGACGGGCAGTCGCATGAGTTTACGTCGTATATGCTGCCGATGACGCTCGACGACTCGTTGGTGTTTCTGGTGGGGGTGCGCAGGTCCGCCGCCGAACCGTTCCGCTACGTGCGCATCCCCGCAGATGAAAAAGGCTCGATGCGAGAGTTCATGCAATTGCGCGCCGCGCTGGCCAACCCGGCGCTCGTGGATGCCGCTGCACGGGGTTTCGCCGCGCGCAATGCCAATGGCACTCTGCAGGCCCCATTGCTTGAAAAGGCGGCCAAGGGCGCCTTGGATGCCTTCCGTACCGAGGGCTTTGACGGCATTATCGCGCGCGTGCCCGAACAGGAGCGAGAGCGGGTGTTGGGTTTCGCGGTCCCCATGATTCAGTTGTCTTTGGCCCAATTGCGCGATATCGTAAGGGAGCAGAACGGGCTCCCGCCGATCGATACCGCAGGCGACGGGGCTATTGCGGCAGACCGCTGGGTGCAAAGCGCACTGCTGGCGCTGGCCAACCTGCCCGATTTCCCCGCACCGGTGCTCATGACACTGACGTCGTTCGAGCATGTTCAGGCCAGTGTCTTCCAGGTTGCGCGCAGTCCGGGCAAGAATACGGTGTATCTGGGCAGCCTTTTCCTGATCATCGGTATCTTTACTATGTTCTATGTGCGCGATCGGCGGATCTGGATCTGGATCCGTCGGCGTGACGAGGGCAGCGGGCTGCTGGCGGCGATGACCTCCCAGCGCCGCACGCTCGATTTCAATCACGAGTTCGAGCGCTTCCGCGAGGCTTTCAAGCGCATCGTTACCTGAGAGGTTTATATGTCCGAGTCTACATTGCAAGGTCACGCGCCCATGTGGGAATCCACCATGTCGGCCAGCGGCGACGCGCGGGGCCGGCGCGGCCGCCCCGACTGGACGGATGCGGTTTTCTTCCTGCTGCTTGCCGTTGGCGCTGGGTTTGCCCTGTCGCGCTTTGGCTATGCCATGGATTATTACGAGAAGCTTATCCTGGCAGGCGCGGTGGTGCTGTTGTCGTGGATGGCCTGGCTATGGCGGCCATTGCGCACGTTAATGGTGGCCAGCGGCCTGAGCGCGCTGTTCGCCATCTGGCTATACAGTGCGGGCGGCGCTTTGGATCAGGGCGATATTTCGCGCGCCGAAAACGTGTTCTTCCTCAAGTACCTGTTTTCATCGCAATCGGCCATCCTGTGGATGTGTGCGCTCTTCGTGCTGGCCACGGTCTGTTATTGGGTCGGGTTCTTTAGCACCACCGCTGCATGGCTGGGTTCGGTTCTCACCTGGGGCGCTGTTTATGCAGGCACCACCGGTCTGCTTGTGCGTTGGCGCGAAGGCCATCTGCTGGGGCCCGACATCGGCCATATACCGGTCAGCAACCTGTACGAAGTCTTTGTGCTGTTTGCCCTGATCACTGCTTTGTTCTACTTGTATTATGAACGCCGCTACGCTACCCGCGCACTGGGCGGTTTTGTGCTGATGGTCATCAGTTCGGCGGTGGTTTTTCTGCTGTGGTATTCATTCACGCGAGATGCTTTCCAGATCCAGCCCTTGGTGCCGGCGCTCAAGAGCTGGTGGATGAAGCTGCATGTGCCTGCCAATTTCATTGGCTACGGCACGTTCTCGCTGGCGGCCATGGTGGGCTTTGCCTATCTGGTCAAAGAGCATGGCCAGACGCGTTCACTAGCCAAACTGGTACCCCTGTTCGTGCTGGGCGCCGTACTGTGCGCCGAACCCATGGTTTTCGGCTCGCGCGAGCTGTCGCCTACGTGGATGCTTTATTTTGGCTTGGGCGCCATTATCGTCGGTGCCATCCTGGCGTTGCGCGGCCCGATTTCGGCACGCCTGCCTTCGCTCGAGATACTGGACGACATCATGTACCGCGCTATCGCGGTGGGTTTTGCCTTTTTTACCATTGCTACTGTGCTGGGGGCGCTGTGGGCAGCAGATGCCTGGGGCACGTACTGGCAATGGGATCCGAAGGAAACCTGGGCGCTGATCGTGTGGCTGAACTACGCCGCCTGGCTGCATATGCGCCTGATGAAAGGCCTGCGCGGCACCATGGCGGCCTATTGGGCGTTGGCGGGGCTGCTGGTCACCAGCTTCGCCTTCCTGGGCGTGAATATGTTCCTGTCGGGCCTGCATTCGTACGGCGAGCTGTAAGCAGGCTGGCCCGGGCAGCGTCGGGCCCTACACAGGCACGGCTGCGGCCCGTCGCCGGGCCCGGCAAGCCGTTTTGCCGAATCGGTGCCTGATGGATGCCGGTGGATTAGGCCGCGCTTTGGCGGCCCATCGCACCTCAGGGCAGCACGGATTCGTTCTCGAACAGGCTGTCGACCGTTTCACGCGGGCGTACCACGTGCGCCTGATAGCCATCTACCATGACTTCGGCCGCCCGCGGCCGCGTGTTGTACTGACTGGACATGGTGAATGCATAGGCGCCTGCCGACATGACCGCCAGCAGATCGCCCTGTTGCAGCGCAAGGCTGCGGTCGCGCGCCAGCCAGTCGCCACTTTCGCACACCGGCCCGACCACGTCGTAAACGGCGGGCTTGGTATCGATGCGCGGCTTGACGGCCTCGACATCGTGCCAGGCTTCGTACAGCGTGGGGCGGATAAGGTCTGTCATGGCAGCATCGACAATGGCGAAATTCTTGGCGTCGCTGTGCTTGAGGTATTCGACCCGGGTCAATAGCACGCCGGCGTTACCCACTAGCGAACGGCCAGGCTCCAGCACCAGTTCGAGATGGCCCAGGCTATGGCGGTCGAGCATGGCGAACACCTGCGTGAGCAGCGTCGTGGGCGAGAGCAGGGTTTCGTCGGTATAGCGGATGCCAATGCCGCCGCCCAGATCCAAGTGGCGGATATGAATGCCTTCGCCGGCAAGGGCCTGGATCAGGCGGATTAGTTTGTCGAGCGCATCAAGGTAGGGCGCTGCCTCGGTAATTTGCGAGCCGATGTGGCAGTCGAGCCCGACGACCTTCACATTGGACATGCCGGCTGCACGCCGGTAGACGCGCAGTGCCTCGTCGATGGCAATACCAAATTTGTTTTCTTTCAGGCCGGTGGAGATGTAGGGATGTGTCTGGGCATCGACATCGGGGTTGACGCGCAGCGACATGGGCGCCACCAGACCCATCTCGCGCGCAACGGCGTCAAGACGTTCGAGCTCGGCTTCGGATTCGACATTGAAGCACTTGACGCCCGCCTTGAGCGCCGCCTGCATTTCCCAGACTTGCTTGCCTACACCCGAAAACACCACGCGGGCAGGATCGCCGCCGACGGCCAGCACGCGCGCCAGCTCGCCGCCCGAGACAATATCGAAACCCGAGCCCAGATTCTTGAACTCGTTCAGCACGGCCAGGTTGGAATTGGCTTTCATACCGTAGCAGACAAGCACCTTGCGGCCTTGGGCGGCGTCTTGGTAGGCCTGCCAGGCATCGCGCAATGCCTGGCGCGAATATACATACAGCGGCGTGCCGAACTGGTGGGCAAGCTCTGTGAGGGGGACGTTTTCGGCGTGCAGGACGCCATTTTGATGCTGGAAGTGCGGAGCGACGGTCATTGGGTATAGCCGGATGGAGCGGGAGCGGGCTGGGCCGCGGGTTGTACGGGCGAGGTTTGGACAGAGGATTCAGGCACCACATCGGGCGGCGCGGTGAGTGTTGCGCTGGGCGGTGGTGGAGGCGGGGGCATATAAAGCGGGCCCTTGTAGCCACAGGCAGCCAGGCCGGCCAGCAAGCCGGCCGCGCCGACATAGCGTACCGTGATCGCGGCCGCGCGGCGGTGCAGGGTAAACATGATGGATACTCCGGATTAAAGGATGATTATGCACTGTACGGTGGTGCTTTGTCCTGTGGGGAGGGCCGCAATAAAAAAGGCCCGCATCGCGGGCCGGAAGCCGTGGCGCCGGATCGGCGTCAGAAGGGCACGTTTGGCGGCGGTGGAACGTTGCCGCGGCGGCCTAGTTGGTTGAGCAGGTCGCCAATGCCGTCGAGCACGCCACCACGACCACCGGT
Organism: Pusillimonas sp. TS35; assembly: GCF_009857885.1. Taxonomy (GTDB): domain Bacteria; phylum Pseudomonadota; class Gammaproteobacteria; order Burkholderiales; family Burkholderiaceae_B; genus Allopusillimonas; species Allopusillimonas lactea. The sequence goes on from NZ_WWER01000002.1 coordinate 432,020, forward strand.
GCCGGGCACAGGGAAGGTATCGACGTCGGACGGCGCGGGCAGGCCGACGCGTGCCACAGCCTGCCCTGGCGGGAACTCCGAGAAGTAGTAATCGCCGTTGATCTTGCTGAGCCCTTCGGGCATGGGACCGGGCTCTGTGGGCGGCACACGCTTCAGAGCCTCGTGCATATAGCCTGCCCAAATCGGCAGTGCGGCACCGCCGCCGGTTTCACCCTGGCCCATGGAGCGCGGCTGATCGAAGCCCATCCAGGCAATGCCGACCAGCTTGGGCGTGAAGCCGGCAAACCAGGCATCGTTGGAATCGTTGGTAGTGCCGGTCTTGCCACCGATATCGGTGCGTTTGAACTCCCGGCCTACACGTGCGGCGGTGCCGTATTTGGTCACGCCACGCATCAGGTCGTTCATGACGTAAGCCGTACGCGGGTCGATGACCCGGGCGGCGGCATCGCCGGCAACAACCGGTTTGGCCTGCATGATGACTTTGCCACTGCTGTCGGTGACGTGATCGATGAGATAGGGCGGAACGCGATAGCCGCCGTTGGCGAATACCGAGAAGGCGCCCGCCAACTGAAGCGGCGTGACACTGCCCGCACCCAGTGCCAGTGGCAGCACGGCAGGCTGGCGCTCGCGGTCGAAGCCAAAACGGGTGATGTAGTCTTGCACGTATTTGGGGCCGACCGCCTGCATGATGCGGATGGACACCATGTTTTTCGATTTGTAGAGCCCTTCGCGCAGCGTCAGCATGGGCTCGTACTTGTTGCCGTAGTTCTTGGGCGTCCAGGCCTTGGAGCCCGTTTGCGCGGCTGTGAGCATGAAGGGTTCGTCGGAAACCTGCGTTGCCGGCGTCAGGCCGCGTTCGAGCGCCGAGGCGTAGATGAAGGGCTTGAACGCAGAGCCGGGCTGGCGCCATGCTTGTGTTACGCGATTGAATTTACCCTCGGCGAAGTCGAAGCCGCCCACCATGGATTGGATGGCGCCGTCTTGCGGGCGCACTGAGACAAATGCCGCCTGGATGGTTGGCATGTTGATGACTTCCCAGTGGTCGCCGTTCTTGTGTACATACACCACCGAGCCGCGCGAAATGCGGTACTGCTCCTTGGCGTTCTTGCCCAGGCCGCGGGCGACAATTTTGAGCGCGTCTTTGTCAGTGATCTCGATGATCTCTTTGGCCGAGCGCGCCACGCGGATTTTGCTGGGGTTGGCCTCGAGCACCACGGCTGTCAACAGATCGTCGTCGTCGGGGTATTTTTCTTGCAGCCCGTCGATCAGCGCATTGAACTCTTCGGGCTTGTTTTCAATGCCCGCAGGCAGGTCGATGGTTTCTTCGGGCCCCGGGTACACGGCGCGCCGGGTGTAGTCGAGAATGCCATCACGCACCGACTGGTAGGCGGCTTCCTGGTCGGTGGACAGCACCGTGGTATAGACGTTGAAACCGCGTGAATAGATGTTGTCTTGGTATACCGAGTAGAGTAGTTGGCGTGCCAGCTCGGCGACGTAATCGCCGTGGATGGCATAGCCGCCCGCAGGCGTGCCGGGTGCCGACTTGAGGATGATTTCTTGGTTTTTGGCCTGCTCGTATTCGGCATCGTTCAGGTAGCCCAGGCTGTGCATGCGGCTGAGCACATAAAGCTGGCGATCACGCGCGCGCTGGAAGCTGGCGATGGGGTTGAGCCGCGACGGGGCCTTGGGGATGCCGGCCAGCATGGCGGCTTCGGCGGGGGTGATGTCGGCCAACTGCTTGCCGAAGTATGTGCGCGACGCCGCTGCGAACCCGTATGCACGATGACCCAGGTAAATCTGGTTCATGTACAGGTCGAGGATCTGGTCTTTGGTGAGCGTGGCTTCGATCTTGAAGGTAAGCAGCAGCTCGTAGAACTTGCGGGTGTAGGTTTTTTCGGATGACAGGTAGAAATTGCGCGCCACCTGCATGGTGATGGTGCTGGCGCCCTGTGTCTTGGACATGTGGGTAAGGTTGGCCAGCGCTGCGCGCGCCACGCCGGTCCAGTCGATGCCGCCGTGCTTGTAAAAACTGTCGTCCTCGGCTGCTAGAATGGCCGATTTCATGACATCGGGGATTTCATCGAAACGCAGCACGTTGCGTCGCTCTTCGCCGAATTCGCCTATAAGGACTTTGTCGGCCGTATAGATGCGCAGGGGCACCCGGGGACGGTAGTCGATCATGGCGCTCAGGTCGGGCAGATTGGGCCATGCGAGCGCCAGCGCAAGCGACAGCAGTAATGCGCCGCAGACGCCTAGCCCCACCACGAAGATGGCCGCCTTGAACACGAAGCGGCCGATCCATGAATGGGGCGTGCCGGTGCTGTCGTTTTGGGAATTTGTAGAAGAACTCATCAAGGGCGATTTTAAGTCTAACCGCGATCAGACTATGATTTGCACAACAGGTTTATGTAACCGAGTGATGCTGGAAGGCCGGGACGGGCGGATTGCAAGTGGGATAATACACAAATGACTCATTCTTTACCTGACGGCGAGGCGGGGCCACAGCGCCAGCCTGCCACACCGGCCGCTAGCTGCCCGATATTTCTGGTTGGCATGATGGGGGCGGGCAAAACCACCATCGGCCGCCAGCTTGCACGCTTGCTGCATCGCGAGTTCATCGACCTGGATCATGAACTAGAAGCGCGCTGCGGCGTACGGGTTACGCTGATCTTCGACATTGAAGGCGAAGAAGGGTTCCGCAAACGCGAATCCAGTGTCCTCGAAGAATGCACCCGGCGCCGCGATATCGTACTGGCCACCGGCGGCGGCGCCGTGCTGGCACCTGAAAACCGTCGTCATCTCAAAGAGCGCGGGCTGGTCGTGTACCTGCGCGCCAGCGCGGATGAGCTCTATCGTCGTGTGGCGCGCGATCGCAGCCGCCCCCTGCTCCAGACGGCAGACCCAAAAGCGCGCCTGCGCGAACTGCTGGCTCAGCGCGAGCCCCTTTATGAAAGCGTGGCCCACATTACGGTCGACACCGGCGACACCCCCGTGGCGCAGATCGCCCGCAACCTGCTTACCTTGCTGCAGCAACATGAGGTCGAAACATGATTACCGTGCCTGTTGACACGCCGGGCGGCGCATATCCCATTCATATCGGTGCAGGCCGGCTCGATGCCCTGGCCCAGAGCATCCCGGCCGATGCTACCGCGATCGCCATCGTCACCAACCCCACCATTGCTGCGCTGTACGGCACACGTGCCGAGCGTGCCCTGGCGGCCGCGGGCAAGCCGGTGATCCGCATCGAGCTGCCCGATGGCGAAGCCCACAAAGACTGGCAGACCCTGAACTTGATCTTCGATGCGCTGCTGCGACACAAGTTCGACCGCAAGGCGGTTCTGGTGGCGCTGGGTGGCGGCGTCATCGGCGACATGTGCGGCTTCGCGGCCGCCAGCTATATGCGCGGCATCCGCTTCGTCCAAGTGCCCACCACGCTGCTGGCGCAGGTGGACTCCTCGGTGGGCGGCAAAACAGCCATCAATCATCCTTTGGGCAAGAACATGATCGGCGCGTTTTATCAGCCGATCGCGGTCGAGATCGATACAGACGTGCTGGCCAGCCTGCCCGCGCGCGAAATCTCCGCCGGCCTGGCCGAGGTGGTGAAGTATGGCCTGATCATCGACCGCTCGTTTTTCGAGTGGTGCGAGGCAAATGCGGCGGGTATGCGGGCCCTGGAGCCCGAGGCAATCGCCTATGCCATTCGTCGCTCATGTGAACTCAAGGCTTACGTGGTGTCGCAGGACGAACGCGAATCCGGACTGCGGGCCATTCTCAATCTGGGCCATACCTTCGGCCATGCGATCGAATCCGGCCTGGGCTATGGCGTATGGCTGCATGGCGAAGCCGTGGGCTGTGGCATGGTTCAGGCTGCGGAACTTTCCGCGTTGGAGCTGGGTCTGCCGCAGGCCGATGTGCAGCGGGTGCGCGACATGGTGCAGGCCATAGGCTGCCCTGTCTCGCCGCCTGATCTCGGCCTGGCCCGCTGGCTTGACTTGATGCAGGTGGATAAAAAGGCAGAGGGCGGGCAAATACGGTTTGTGTTGCTGCCCGAGGTCGGTAAAGCCTGCGTACAGCCGGCCGCCGAAGCGGCGCTGCACGAAGTGCTGGCCCGAGCGGGCGCGCCGGCCTGACGCGCCGGAGGCAAGAATGATTATGCTGGCGCCCTATGCGTGTCATCCCGAAGCCTCCCGCGGCCGTCGCCATACCGAGCCGCCTCCCACCGGGCGCAACGCCTTTCAGCGCGACCGTGATCGCATCATTCACTGCAACGCATTTCGCCTGCTCGAGTACAAAACCCAGGTTTTCATCAACCACGAAGGGGATCTGTTCCGCACACGGCTCACGCACAGCATCGAGGTGGCGCAGATTGCGCGCTCGCTGGCGCGTAATCTGGCGGTGCACGAAGACCTTACCGAGGCTATTTCCCTGGCGCACGATCTGGGTCATACGCCATTTGGTCATGCGGGCCAGGATGAGCTCAATGCCTGCATGCGCGAGTTGGCGCCGGAAGCAGGCGGTTTCGAGCACAACCTGCAGAGCCTGCGTGTGGTCGACGAGCTCGAAGAACGGTATGCCGCCTTCAATGGGCTGAACCTTTGCTTCGAAACGCGTGAAGGCATACTCAAGCATTGTTCGGTGTCGCATGCGCGCCTGCTGGGCGATGTGGGCGAGCGCTTCCTGCAGCGCACGCAACCGTCGCTGGAAGCCCAGATCGCCAACCTGGCCGATGAGATTGCCTACAACAATCACGATATCGACGACGGCGTGCGTTCCGGGCTGATCACTGTGGATCAACTGCTGGTGCTGGAACTGTTCGCCACACACCATGCCCAGGTGCGGCGCAAGTACCCCAACATCGACGACCGCCGCCTCGTGGCTGAGGTTGTGCGAGCCATGATCAATACGCTGGTGATCGACCTGACCGATACGACGCTGGCAAACATACGCCGCCATGGCCCGGCCAGCGCCGACGACGTGCGCGCGGCGCCGCCGTTGGCCGCCTTCTCGCCTGCGATGCGGCGCCAGGCCGACGCGCTCAAGCGCTTCCTGATGGACAATCTGTACCGGCACTACCGCGTGATGCGCATGACAACCAAGGCGCGGCAGATCGTGCGCGAACTCTTCACCGCCTTCATCGATGACCCCCGGCTACTCTCGCAGCAGTACCGTCGCGATGACGAAGTGGCGCAGGCGCGCGCCATCGCCGACTATATCGCGGGCATGACAGACCGCTTTGCCATTCGCGAGCACACCCAGTTGTTCAGGATGGGTGGTGACTCTCACCTGTAGAGGTCGGCACCGGGCCTGGTGAGGGCGTGTCTTGGTGGCGCCGCAGCAGCGGTGCAAGATAGCGGCCGGTGTGGCTGCCGGCCGTGGCTGCGATATCGCGCGGCGTACCCTGTGCAATGATGCGCCCGCCTCCGTCGCCGCCTTCGGGGCCCATGTCCACCACCCAATCCGCCGCCTTGATCATGTCCAGGTTGTGCTCAATGACGACAACCGTATTGCCGCCTTCCACCAGCTTGCGCAGCACATCCAGCAGCAGGGCAATATCCTGGAAATGCAGGCCCGTGGTGGGTTCGTCGAGAATGTACAGGGTGCGCCCGGTGCTGCGCTTGGATAATTCCAGCGAAAGCTTCACGCGTTGCGCTTCACCGCCCGACAGCGTGGTGGCGCTTTGGCCCAGCCGCAGATAAGACAGGCCAACGTCCATCAGCGTTGTCAGCTTGCGCGCCACCGAAGGCACGGCGTCGAAATAATCCAGCGCCTGCGCGACGGTCAGGTCCAGCACCTGGTTGATGTTGCGGCCGCGGTAGCGGATATCCAGGGTTTCGCGGTTGTAGCGCTTGCCGCTGCATACGTCGCAGGGCACATACATGTCGGGCAGAAAGTGCATCTCCACTTTGACCACACCGTCGCCCTGGCACGCTTCGCATCGGCCGCCCTTGACGTTGAACGAGAACCGGCCCGGGTCGTAGCCGCGCGTGCGTGACTCGGGCACACCGGCAAAGAGTTCGCGGATGGGTGTGAACATGCCCGTATACGTGGCCGGATTGCTGCGTGGCGTGCGGCCGATGGGGCTCTGGTCTACGTTGATGATTTTGTCGAAATGCTCCAGGCCTTCCAGTGTGTCGTAGGGCGCTGGCTCGGTCTGGGCGCGGTGCAGCTTCTGTGCCACAGCGGTGGCCAACGTGTCATTGATCAGGGTGGATTTACCCGACCCTGAGACGCCCGTGATGCACACCAGGCGCCCGGCGGGGATGGCCAGGTCGACGTTCTTCAGGTTATTGCCGCGCGCGCCCTTGAGCACCAGCCAGTCCTGGTCTGGTGTAACGGGCCGGTGCGTGCCGATATTGATACGGCGCGCGCCGGTAAGGTATTGGCCGGTCAGTGAGTTGGGGTTGGCGGCGAGCTCGATGGGGCTGCCTTGCGCCACGATCTGCCCGCCATGCTCGCCTGCGCCAGGCCCCATGTCCAACACAAAATCGGCGGCCCGTATCATGTCTTCGTCGTGTTCCACCACGATCACGCTGTTACCCAGGTCGCGCAGGTCATGCAGGGTGTGGATCAGGCGATCGTTGTCCCGCTGGTGCAGGCCGATAGAGGGCTCGTCCAGTACGTACATCACGCCCGTCAGGCCCGAGCCGATCTGGCTGGCCAGGCGGATGCGCTGCGCTTCGCCACCCGAGATCGTGTCGGCACTGCGGTCGAGCGACAGGTAATTGAGCCCGACATTATTCAGAAACTGCAGCCGAGCTTCGATTTCGCGCACAATGCGTTGGGCGATTTCTTTCTTGGCGCCCGTTAGCGCCAGATTCTGGAACCACGACAGGCAAGTCGCCAGCGACAGTGCCTCGATTTCGTAGATCGCGCGACCGCCGTCGCCGGGCCCGCCGCCCAACAGCACGTTGCGTGCTTCGGGCCGCAGACGCGAGCCGTGGCAATCGGGGCACACTTTGATTTGGCGGTATTTGCCCAGCTCTTCGCGCACTGCGCTGGAGTCAGTTTCGCGCCAGCGACGCTCCAGATTGGGCAAGACGCCTTCAAATGGGTGCTTCTTGACGGTGGTGCGGCCTTTCTCGTTGATGTACAGAAACGATATCTGCTCGTCGCCCGAGCCGTACAGCACCCGCTGGCGGATGTCTTCCGGCAGCGCCTCAAAGGGTGTGTCCAGGTCGAAGCCGTAATGCGCGGCCAGGCTGGCAAGCAGCGTATGCGTAAAGGCATTGCGCTTGTCCCAGCCGCTGATAGCACCGCTGGCCAGACTAAGCTCAGGGAAGGCGACCACCCGCCTGGGATCGAACACTTCAACGACGCCCAGACCGTCACAGGTGGGGCAGGCGCCGATGGGATTGTTGAAACTGAACAGCCGCGGCTCGAGCTCAGTGAGGCTGTAATGGCAGACGGGGCAGGCGTAGCGGCTGGAAAACGGTATTTCCTCACCGTTGTCCATGTTGAGCGCAATGGCGCGCCCATCAGCCAGCTTGATTGCAGTTTCAAAGCTTTCGGCCAGGCGCTGCTGGCTTTCGGGCCGTATGCGCAGACGGTCCACCACAACGTCCAGGTCGTGCTTTTCGGTTTTCTTGAGCGGCGGCTGCTCGTCGATGGACACCATTTCGCCGTCGATGCGCAGGCGCACAAAGCCCTGTGCCTGCAACCCAGCGCATTCTTCTTCGAAACTGCCCTTGCGCGCGCGGGCAATGGGCGCCAGGATGGCCACCCTGGTTTCGGGAGCCAGAGCCAGCACCTTGTCGACCATCTGGCTCACACTCTGCGCCTGCAGGGGTAAGGCGTGATCAGGGCAATAGGGGGTGCCCACACGGGCGTACAGAAGGCGCAGGTAATCGTGGATTTCTGTGATCGTGCCCACAGTGGATCGCGGGTTGTGGCCCGCGGACTTCTGTTCGATCGAAATGGCCGGCGACAGGCCCTCGATCAAGTCCACGTCAGGCTTGTCCATCAGTTGCAGAAACTGGCGCGCATAGGCCGACAGGCTTTCGACGTAGCGCCGCTGGCCCTCCGCGTACAGCGTGTCAAATGCCAGCGACGACTTGCCCGAACCCGACAGCCCCGTGACCACGACCAGCTTGCGCCGGGGCAGATCCACGGAGATGTTCTTGAGGTTGTGCGTCCGGGCGCCACGGATGCGTATCGATTCCATATGCTTGCTGTCTGGCTCTGTCTGGCTGGTTGCGTGCGGGGATTTCAAAAGGCCAACTTGTTACTATAACGCGCCGGGCCATCCATCGCCCGTGCCACCCTGGCCGGCACGCGCGCGGCGGGCCTTATGGTTTAATTGATCGTTCCCTTATGAGCACGCACAACTCCTCCTCCACGCAAAGGCCTCGCGCCAAACTGCGGCTTACGCCTACAGAGCGCCGGGCCAGTGTCATGCTGGCCATGCTGTTTGCCGCCCGTATGCTGGGCCTGTTTCTGCTGACGCCGGTGTTCGCCGTGGTGGCGCAGACGCTGCCGGGGGGCAACGATGCCGCACGTGTCGGCCTGGCACTTGGGGCATACGGCCTTACCCAGGCTGTGATGCAGATTCCGCTCGGCATGGCGTCCGACCGCTACGGCCGCCGTCCGGTCATCATCTTCGGGATGCTGTTGTTCATCATCGGCGGGGTCATCTGTGCGCTGGCCGAAAACATCAACTGGGTGCTTGCCGGGCGCATCATCCAGGGCCTGGGCGCCGTATCGGCGGCCATCACCGCCTGGGTGGCCGATGCCACCCGCCCCGAGGTGCGCACACGCGCCATGGCCATGGTGGGCGGCTCTATCGGCATATCCTTCGCCGTATCGCTTGTGCTCTCGCCCATGCTGGTGGGCGAATTCGGCCTCTCGGGCCTGTTCTGGGCCATTAGCCTGCTGGGCTTCGCCTGTCTGTTGATCGCCGCCTTCGCGGTGCCGTCCGTGCCCCAGGCTGGCACGCCCATCGTGCAGGCCAGCCCGCGCGATGTACTCGGGCACACCGACCTGCTGCGCCTGAATTTCGGTGTGTTCTGCCTGCACTTCATCTTGATGGCGCTGTTCATCGTGGCGCCCGGCCTGCTTGAAAAGCTGGGTGGGTATGCGTCGTCCAGCCTATGGGAAGTCTACCTGCCTGTCATTTTGCTGTCCTTCGTGCTGATGGTGCCTGCGGTGTTCTACACCGAAACACGGCACGCCCACAAAGTCGCCCTTGAGATCTCGGTGGCGGCGCTGGTCGTGGTGCTGGCGCTCATGCCGCTGGCCAGCCAGAGCTTCCTGGCCATTGTTGTGGCCCTCATCGGTTTTTTTATCGCTTTCAATATTCTCGAAGCGCTGCAGCCTTCCCTGGTGTCGCGCGTTGCGCCGCCTGAATACAAAGGCTTGGCGCTGGGCTTCTATAACACGGCCCAGTCCCTGGGGGTTTTCCTGGGGGGCGCCACTGGCGGGCTACTGGCCGCGAGCGGCCGCAGCTCGGCGGTATTCCTGCTGGCCTCCGGCCTGGCTTTCGTCTGGTTTCTCACCTCGCGCGGCTTCCGTCAACCCAACTGACCAGGCGGGGCTGTTTTGTCATGCGTGCTTGTACCAAGGCTGGTGGAAAGGCGCGGATTTATCGTCGATAATGATGCATTGGCCGGCCGTGGTTTTCGCCCGGTCTTCTTCAAATAGCCGTCGTGGTTATTGCGCGCGCCGGTTTTCCAGTTCTCATAGGTATTACTGTCATGGCCTCAGTCAACAAAGTCATTCTCGTCGGCAACCTCGGCCGCGACCCCGAAGTCCGCTACAGCCCCGACGGCGCGGCTATCTGCAATGTTTCGATCGCCACCACATCGACATGGAAAGACAAGGCCACCGGCGAACGCCGTGAAGAAACCGAGTGGCACCGCGTCGTGTTCTACAACCGCCTGGCCGAAATCGCCGGCGAATACCTGCGCAAGGGCCGTTCCGTCTACGTCGAAGGCCGCCTCAAAACCCGCAAGTGGCAAGACAAAGAAACGGGGCAAGATCGCTTCAGCACCGATATCGTTGCCGACCAAATGCAGATGCTCGGCGGCCGTGAAGGCGGCGAAATGGGCGGCGGCGGTGGTGGCGGCGATTTCAACCAGGCACCTCCCCAGCGCAGCCAGCGCCCGGCGCAGCAGCAGCAACGTGGCGCCGCACCCCAGTCCGCCCCCGCAAACCTGGCCGACATGGACGACGATATTCCGTTCTAAGGTAGCCCCGGGGCAGCGTCGCGAACCAACCACCGGCGCGCCTTGGGCTTATGGTCTACGCCCCAAAAATTGAACATGGCTTCAATTTTTGGGGCGTTTTGCATGCAAAATGCGATAAAACGCCGTGCTGGGTGTACTTGAGCTTCATGCTCAGGTCATCAACCACCCGCCCGCCACATCCAGTATCTGGCCCGTTACAAACCGCGCTTGGTCTGACGCAAAAAAAACGCAGGCGTCCGCAACCTCCTCAGGCGTGCCCAGGCGTTTCAGGGCTGTGACCTGTGCGACAGCATCGTTGGTTTCCTGGGATACCATTTTCAGCAAGGGCGTGCTGATGCGGCCGGGCGCCAGGCCATTGACGGTGATGTTGTATTCGCCCAGGTCAGCGGCCCAGTGCCGTGTCGCTCCGATCAGTGCCGCCTTGGTGGCGGCGTAATGGGCGGCGACGATATCGCAGTAGGCCTTGCCTGCCACGGACGACATATTGATGATGCGCCCTTCGCGCTTGCGCATCATGTCCGGCGCGGCGAGCCGGGTCATATAGAAGGCGCTGTTCAGGTTGACCGACACCACGGTATCCCATTCCTGCGGCGGCATCTCCCAGACCTTTAATGCCCTGCCGTTCTGTTTGGGCGAGATGCCTACGTTATTGACCAGGATATCGACGGCGCCAAGCTCTGCCTTGATGGCGGAAAAAGCCGCTTCGCATTCGGTAAATTCGCCAACGTTGGCGCTTACGTACAGCACTTTGTGGCCGGCCGCCTTCAGTTCCGTTTCCAGGGCCTTGCCTGCACCGGCATTGGTGTCGACCATGCCCACGCGGGCGCCTTCGGTGACTAGGGCTCTGACGATGGCGGAACCGATGCCGCCTGCGGCGCCTGTGACCAGTGCAGTCTTATTCTCGAATTTCATGCTTCATCCTTGATGTTCAGCGCGGTCCTGCCGATATGCCGGTTGCTCGCCGTCGCCGCCGCCGTCGCCGTCGCAAATGGCCATGATCGATGCTTGACTGGCTTCAGCATGTTTACTTCCCGCTTGCTCTTAGTGGCCCAGATAGGCCTTTTTGATATGTGCGCTGCCCAGAAGCTCTTCACCGGTGCCCGTCATGACGATGGCGCCGTTCTCGAGTACGTAGCCGCGATCGGCCAGGCGCAGCGTCTTGAACACGTTCTGCTCAACAAGCAGTACAGTCACGCCGTGGTTGGTGATGTCGCGCACAATATCGAACATCTGTTGCACCAGAATCGGTGAGAGCCCGAGCGAGGGCTCGTCGAACATGAGCAGCTTGGGATCGGCCATCATTCCGCGTGCGATGGCCACCATTTGCTGTTCGCCGCCCGACAGGGAGCCTGCCAACTGGTTCAGGCGCTCCTTGACCCTAGGAAAGAGTTGCAGCACCTCTTCCATTTTCTGGTTGACGATAGGCCGTGCCGAGCGTTTGAACGAACCCATGATGAGGTTGTCGCGCACGGTGAAGTTGGGAAACAGCTGCCGCCCTTCAGGAATCATGCTGATGCCGCTTTCCACGATGTCATGGGTGTTTTTGCCGGCCAGATTCTGGCCTTCGAACTCTATGGTGCCCGACATGGCGGGAATAACGCCGCATAATGTTTTCAGCGTCGTAGTCTTGCCCGCGCCATTAGCGCCGATCAAGGTGACGATCTCGCCTTTGTTGACTTCAAAATTCAGGCCGTTGAGTATCTGTGTCTTGCCATAGCCCGAATGCAGATTGGAAACCTTAAGCATCGGCGAACTCCTTGCCCAGATATGCTTCGATGACGGCCGGGTTCTCGACCACTTCCTTGGGTGGCCCACTGACCAGAACTTTGCCTTCATTGATGACGATGATCCGGTCGGACAAGGCCATGGTGGCCTGCATCATGTGCTCAATGAGCAAGATGGATACCCCCGAGTCGCGGATGCGGCGCAGCATCTTGACGGCTTTTTCCAGGTCCGCTGGGTTCAAACCTGCCATGACCTCGTCCAGAAGCAGGACCTTGGGGCGGATGGCAAGCGCGCGGGCGATCTCCAGGCGCTTCATGCCGCCCACGGTCAGATTGCGCGCTTCGGTCTGCAGATACCGGGTCAGGTCGGTTTGCTCGGCGATCCGCAGGGCGACCTGTTCCGCCTCATCGCGATTGGACGTGTTGATGAAGGCGCCCAGCATAATGTTCTCGAGCACCGTGAGCCCTGTGAATGGCTTTGCTGTCTGAAAGGTGCGGCCCAGCCCTCTATGTGCGAACTCGTCCGGTGTCTTGCTATGCACCCAGTTGCCTTCACGGTCGAGCAGCGAGACCGTGCCTTTGTCTGGCCGCAGAAACCCCGACATCTGGTTGAAGACTGTAGTCTTGCCTGCCCCGTTTGGCCCGATGATCGCCAGGATCTCGTTCTGATACAGCTCCAGAGAGACATCATCGGTAGCCTTCAGGCCGCCAAAGCTCTTGAAGAGCCTGTCGGCTTTCAGCACCACTTGCCCACGGTTTATGACATGGCCACTGGCCATTTCTTCCTTGTGCTCAACCCGTGTGGGCCGGGTGCCCAGGTAGGGAAGCCTGTTCAGCATCCGTTCGATGCGGGGGCCAAACGCACCCGCCAACCCATGGGGAATGGTCAATACCACGACGACCAGGATGATGCCGTAGACCAGGCCATGCATACCGTTGCCCACGGCGCTCAGCCAGCCGCGCGCAAGTTCCGCGACGGGTACGACGAGGAACGCGCCGGCAATTGGCCCCGAGATGGTACCCAGCCCACCAATCAGCGCGAACATGGCGATCTGGATCGACAACTCCAGCGAGAAGGCAGAGGCAGGATCGACAAAAGTCAGGTAGGTAATGTGGAAGGTGCCGATGACACTGGTGAGCATGGCGGAAATCACAGCGGCCCGGATCTTCATCCTGGCCGTTGCGATGCCCACGGCCATGGCGGCGTCCTCGCGTTCGCGAATAGCAATAAGGTAGTGGCCCATGCGCGACTTGCGCACCATCCATGAGGCCCATACGACCATGACGAAAAGAAAGAACGCGATGTAGACGTAGTTCATCTTTTCGCGGAACACGATCCAGGCCCAACCGATGTTAAGGGGCAGGCTGATGCCGCTCGAACCGCCCGTCCAGCTTTCTTCGTGGATCACGAGCAGACGCACCACCTCAAGGATGGCGATGGTGGCCAGGGCAAAGAAAGGCCCTTTCAGGCGCAAGGTGGGGTAGCTGATGATGACGGCCACCGCGCCTGAGATGATGGCGCCGGCAAACATCCCCACCCAAGGCGTGATACCAAAGTTTTGGGTGAGCAGTGTGGCGGTGTACCCGCCTATGCCATAGAACACGGCGTGCCCGAGCGATAGCTGGCCGGCGTAGCCGCCCACGATATTCCACGCTACCGACAGGGCGGAGAAGACAAAAAGCAGGACAAATAGATTGGTCCAGAATGCGGTGCCCATGATCACAGGGATCAGGAGCATGATGGCCATCAGAATGACGCTGACATAGGCCTTGGGGCTGCGAAAGTCGGGAAACAAGGCTCGCTCCTATTATTCTGTGCCAAAGCCGAACAGACCGTTAGGCTTGACGACAAGTATCAAGAGGAAAATGCCGAAGTAGACGACCTCCTTCAGGTCGGGAGCGATGTAATAGCCAGCCAACGTGTCAACGATACCGATGATCATGGAGCCGGCGACGGCGCCGTACAGGCTGCCCATGCCGCCCAGCACCACGATGACAAATGCGGTCAGAACAAAATAGGTGCCCACCGTCGGAAAGACGGGATACTGCGGCGCCAGCAAGCCTGCGGCGATCCCGACGAAGGCGGTGCCCAGCCCAAACGCGATGATATAGACATGCTTGACGTTCACGCCCATTAGCATGGCGGCATAACGATGCTGGGCCACGGCGCGCAGCGCGCGGCCAAGATAGGTGCGGTGCATGAATATATGCAGCAGTACGGCCAAGCCTATGGCTACCAGAAAGGTGAGGATCTGGCCCGAGACCATGGTATAGCCGCCGACAGAAATTGGCGTGATCCCGGTTTCGACGGATGCCCGAAACACGTTTGCCCCAAACACAACCAGTGCCAGGTTCAGCAGCATGGTGGACAGGCCGACCGTGGCGAAGATCTGTATGCTCTCGTCGGCGTCGAGCAGCGGCTCGATGATGACTTTCTGCGTGAGCGCACCCAGCGCAAACAGAATGATCGCTATGGGGACCAGGCCTGCATAGGGGTGAATTCCGATATTGGCGGCAAGCAGGTAAACCATATACATGCCGATCATCAGAAACTCACCGTGGGCAAAATTGACGACCCGCACGACGCCAAAAATCAGCGTCAGGCCGAGGCTGATGATGGTGTAGGCGCCACCCAACAGCAGTCCGTTGATGAGCAGCTGGATGAAGATATCCATGGCACAACCTCAAGTAATCAGAAAAAACCAGGCATCCCGAAGGATGCCCATGTTTTTTAAAGCGCAGCGATCATCATTGCTTATTGAAAATAGGCTTGCCCAGAGCGAGATCGGGAGGTGCAATAGTGACCAGTTTGTTATCCTGCCATTGCATCAGGTAGAACGTGGAGGCGTTGTTCTGGCCGTCTTCGCCGAATGAGAAGGCCCAGCCGTTGGCCGTGGTGCCAGGTGCTTTCTTGTATGCGAGGACGGCTTGGCGGATCTTGTCCGGGTTGGTGGATTTTGCATTGGCCATGGCTTCCAGAAAGGCTTTTGCGCCGACATAGTTGGCCAGGCTGTGACCCGATTGGGGCTCGGCGTTGTAGGCGGCCTTATAGGCGCTCAGGAACTCCTTGAGGCCGGGCGCGCCTGCGGGGTTGATCGATGCCTGCGGGAAGTCGAGATCGAACACGCCGTTGATGCCGGGCCCAACCGCCTTGGCAGTGTCGGCCAACGAATAACCGCCACCGGCGCCGATGATGATCTTGGGCTCGAAACCTGCTGCCTTGGCCTGGCTGAAGAACAGGATAGCGTCGTTCTGATATGCCGTGTGAAGCACGACGTTCACATTGGCGCCCTTGAGCCGCAGTATCAGGGATGATAGGTCAACGGTTTTGGCCGAATAGGGCAACACTTCGGCAACCTTGTAGCCCAGCTCGGCCGCGCGAGCTTTTTCGGTGGCTGCGACGTCGGTGCCGTAGGGGCCATCTTCGTGGATGATGCCGATGACGATGTTGTCCTTGTTCATGCCCATGCCCGGGGCAATGGTTTCATGCAGCGCATTGACGACGGAAACGCCATACAGCCCGGTATTGGGGTTGCTGCGGAACAGATACTTATAGCCCCGCGTCGTGATCTTGTGTGCTGTGGCCCCGAGCTCGAAATAGGGAATGCCTGCCAGCTCGGTGACGGGCGTTGCGGCATACGAAATACCCGAGGCGTAGCTGCCGAACACCGCCGCTACCCCCTGCGAGGTAAGCCGCTTGGTTTCGGATACAGCTTGCGTAGGATCAACGGCGTCGGCCTTGATGATATCGATCTTCTCGCCATTGAGCCCGCCGGCTTTGTTGACTTCGTTGACGGCGATTTCCAGTCCGCGGAAGCTTTCCTGACCCAGCAAGGCAAGGGCGCCGCTGAATGGATATACCGCACCGATCTTGACATCGGCAGACGCCGCGGTCGTCACGAGGACGCCACAGGTTGCGAATGCCAGCGCAAAGCTCTTCAACTTGATCATCATCTGCAGGCTCCTTTGTTCGTATGTAAGGTCAGCGAATTGCATCCCTACGTTTGTCTCAGAATATATGATATATGTTTATCAAAGGCACACCACCTCTTTCTTCATTCTAGTTATGGAGACATACCCGCGAATCGGGAGTTTCCCCTAGCGTTTGCGAGGAGCCTTTTTTGCACGGGCGGCGCCCGCCGGGGTGTCTGCAAGTACCTGCTCGGCTTCCCGCTCGGCCAGCCAATCGACCATTATTTTTCCACCCCACACCAGGTCTGCCTGAATCGCTTTTCTGGCCGCTTCGGGATCGTGTGCTTTAAGCGCATCAAGCACAGCCTCGTGGCGGTGCTTTCTGCCTGAGTAATCCAGGCCCGAGGTCTTTACGTGGAATATTTTCAGTATGGGGCCGGTAATCACCCAGAATGTCTCAACCGTGCTGATCAGCGTCGGCATACGGCTCGCTTCCAGGATGGCGAAATGAAATTTGCGATTCAGGTAACTGGCACGACCGGGGTTGGTTGAAGTCAGACTGATGAACTCGGCCTGTAGGGCCGTTAGATCGTCGAGCTCTTTGGTGGTGATCTTGCGCGCGGCCTCGGCGGCACCCATGCCTTCAAGATGAAAGCGGATCTGCTGGATTTCGGCCAGGCGCGCCGAATTCACAAAGGGCACATAGACTGCGGTAGCCGCCTGCATTTCCAGCCCTTGCTCGCTGATCAGGCGGAAAATGGCTTCGCGCACCGGAGTGATGGAAACCCCCATCTCGCGTGCAAGCTCGCCAATGACGAGCCGTTCGCCCGGCTCGTACTTTCCGTTAATCAGGGCCTCGCGTATCTGCTTGTAAACCCTTATGGAAAGGTTTTCTTTCTGTATAGGCTTGAGACTGGGCATACGAAATACATTGAAGAATTGATCAGATTTTATCCGTATTCAATTTGCAATACGAGAACACCGTTGTATATCATATATCTTCGTGGGGTTATGTGCCCAATCATGCTTGGGAGCACAATAATCAAATCTCAACAGGAGGCAAGTAATGATACAAATAACGGGCCAAACAAAGCTGTTTGGCATCTTGGCGCACCCCATCCACCACGTGAAAACCCCGCAGCGCATGAACGAGTATTTTTCGCGCATTGGATACGATGGCGTGCTGGTCCCTTTTCATGCGACGCCGGAAAATCTGGCGACTGTCCTTGAAGGCTTGCGGCGACTGGAAAACCTTGTGGGTGTTATCGTCACCGTGCCGCATAAAACAACAGTGCTGGAACTGTGTGATGATGCCTCGGATACCACCCGCAAGATTGGCGCCGCAAATGTGGTGCGCCGCGAACCCGACGGCCGGCTGACCGCCCATATGTTGGATGGCGAAGGCTTTGTACGCGGCCTGCAGTCCTGTGGGCACGATATAAGGGGCAAATCGGCTTATATGGCGGGGGCCGGCGGTGCGGCCAACGCCATTGCCTTTGCGCTGGTGCAGTATGGGGTCAGCCGCCTGACGATTGCAAACCGTACCGCCGCCAAGGCCGAAGATCTCAAGGCACGCATTCTTGATATTCATCCGCAAGCGCGCATTGATATCGGCACACCCGACCCATCCGGCCATGATTTGGTCATCAATGCCACGTCGCTGGGGTTGAAGGAGGGCGACGCGCTGCCCATGGACGTCAACAAGCTGGAAGCGCGTCAATTGGTCTGCGACGTGATTATGCAGCCGGAAGAAACCGCGCTGCTGCGCGCCGCTCGCGAGCGTGGCTGCCCTGTGCATTACGGGGCGCCGATGTTGGCCTGTCAGATTGAGCTGATGGCCGAGTTCCTTGGTGTCTCGGCTGCGAAATAAATTATGGCCGATTACGATTACGTCATTGCAGGTGGCGGCACCGCTGGCTGCATCCTCGCCAACCGCCTGACCGCGTGCGGCCGGTATCGGGTTTTGCTGCTTGAGGCGGGGCGCGACGCCAGCTCCATGTGGGTGCATATACCGGCCGGCTTCAGCAAGCTCATGGTCGATTCCCGCTTCAACTGGGGCTTCCAGACCGAGCCCGAAGATAATGTGCATGGCCGCAGCATTGCCGTGCCGCGCGGCAAGGGCCTGGGAGGCTCCACGCTGATCAACGGCATGATTTATGTTCGAGGCCAGGAACAGGACTATGACGCCTGGCAGGCTGTGGGCGCGCGGGGATGGGCCTTTGGCGATGTAGAGCCGTATTTTCGCAAGCTCGAAAACTATGCGAGAGGTGGCGAAGCGCGAGGCCATGACGGCCCCATGCATCTGGAGCAGGTAGCTGAACGTTTTCCGATAGCCGATGCCTTCCTGAAGGCGGCCGATGAAGACGGCCAACCGCGCAACGATGACTACAACGTCGGTGACCAAGAGGGTTTTGGCTACTATCAGGTGGTGCAGCACCGCGGCAGGCGTTGGAGCGTTGTTGACGGCTACCTGAACCCTGCCCGCCACCGCAAGAACCTTGTGATCGAGTGCGATGCGCATATTCTGCGGCTGACGTTCGAAGGCAAGCGGTGCTCGGGCCTGGTTTATCGCAAAAACGGGAAAGACGTAAGCATCAAAGCGGGCCGCGAGACGCTGGTGTGCCTGGGGGCGGTCCAGACGCCGCAATTACTGGAGTTGTCGGGTGTGGGTGACCCCGATGTTCTCCAAGCCCACGGAATCCCGCTGCAGCATGCGTTGAAAGGGGTGGGAAACAACTATATCGAGCACTTTGCCACGCGCATGAACTGGCGTGTCCGCAATACAACGACGCTCAATGAAATGTCGCGAGGCTGGTCGCTGGGCGGCCAGGTCGCGCGCTACTACCTGCAGCGCAAAGGGATACTGACACTCGGTACCGGCCTGGTCCATGGCTTCGTCAAAACTTCGAAGCAGCTCGAGACACCGGACGTGCAATACTTTTTTGTGCATGCAAGCTATGCCAACGCGGCCAATCGCGTGCTCGATAAAGAACCGGGCATGACAATAGGGGTTGCGCAGCTGCGTCCCCAGTCGCGCGGAACCATACATATCAAGTCGCCCGATCCATTCGCCAGCCCGGCCATCCGGCCCAACGTCCTGGACGTTGCCGCCGACCAGGAATCTCTTGTCAAAGGCATGCAGATCGCACGCCGTATCGTGGGCCAGCCGGCGATGCAGCGTTATGTGGCATCTGAAATGAACCCGGGCAAGGCCGTCAATACCTTCGATGAGTGGCTGGAGTTTGCGCGGCAAACTGGGCAGACCATTTACCACCCCATCGGTACATGCCGGATGGGCGTGGATGATGGCGTGGTTACTGATCCGCGCCTGCGGGTCAAGGGCATGGAGGCCCTGCGGATTGTCGACGCTTCCGTCATGCCGCTAATGGTGTCAGGCAATACCCAGGCAGCCGTCATGATGGTAGCCGAGAAGGGCGCCGACATGATCCTGCAGGACGCAAGATCTTAGGCTTCGTCCCGCCCGGGAAGTTGCCGGCTGGCTTCTGCTGCGACAACTAGGCGGGCGGGAACGCCAGATACGTGTTCAGACGCTCCGCCGCCTTGCGCAAATGGGTTTCAGCCGCCTTGGCCGCAGCCTCGGGATCCCTGGCCTCGATGGCATCGACGATGGCTTGATGTTCCTTCTGCACTTCTTCCACGAGATCGTGGTGATACTGCGCTGTATTGCTTCGGGCACTGCGGATCAGATGCCGGACATGCCGCTCCAGGTATTCGTTGAGCGCAATGAAGTGGGGATTGCGTGCTGCATCGACAATAGCCTGATGGAATGCGTAGTCTTCGGTGTCGCCCAGTTGGTCATTGACGATGGCGTACTGCATGCACACCAGCGCCCGCTTGATGTTCTTCAGGTCGTCCGATGTGCGGCGCAAGGCCGCGAGCCGGGCGGCAGCCACTTCGATTGCGATCAGGAGCTCCAGCACATAGGCCACGTCTTCCTTGTCGTCCAGGCGAGTGGGATCCAGCCTGAATGTCTGTCTGGTGCCCCGCTCGTTCACAAACACGCCCCGCCCCTGCTGCGAGATCACCAACCCTTCGGACTTCAGTTGCGATACGGCTTCGCGAACAACTGAGCGGCTGACGGAAAACTGTTCGCCGAGTTGTTTTTCGCTGGGCAGCTTGTCGCCCGGTTTAAGACGTTGTTGTTCTATCTCTTGGATCAGCCATTCGACAATAGGCGTGGTAAGAGAGGGCGTCGATGTGGAAGTGCTGCGGTCGTCCATGGCGTGTTGTGTTGCTTCGTTCTTGCGGGAGGCTCCCGGTATTGGCAGACGATCAGACGATATAAAGCCCGCCGTTGACGTGTATGGTTTCCCCGTTCACGAAACTGGCCAGTTCGGAACACAAAAACAAAATGACGTTGGCGACTTCATCGGCGCTGCCGAAGCGCTTGAGTGGCGTCGCCTCAATGAGGGCCTTGCCTTTCTGCTGCATCAGGCTGGACGCCATAGGGGTATCGATGATCCCGGGCGAAACAATATTGACGCGGGTCTTCGGGGCCAGCTCCAGTGCCAGGCTTTTGCTCAGGCTGGTCACCGCGCCTTTGGATGCGGAATAGTGAGCGTGCGAATGGCTGCCGCGGTGCCCCGCCATGGAGGCCAGGTTAACGATGGAGCTGTTCTCGGCAAGGTAAGGGATGACGGCTTGGCACATATGGAAAGTGCCATTCAGATTAATGCTCATGAGACGACCCCAATCATCCTCCGTCATATCGGCGACCAGCTTCTCGGGGTAAATGCCGGCGCAGTGCACAAGGTGATCGATCTTGCCATAGCGTTGCGCAACGTTGGCGACGGTCTGCTTGCAGGATTGTGCGTCGGCTACGTCTGTGCGGTATGCATTGACCGAGCCGGTGGCCCCAATTTCTTTGCGCACTGCCTCGACGGCCTCCAGGTTCACGTCGCAGATAGCAAGCTCGGCCCCGAGCGCTGCCATCTTCTTGGCTACTGCGTGGCCAATTCCGCCGGCTGCGCCGGTGATGAGTACCGTTTTTCCGGTGAAAGAAATCATTTTTGATGATTAGGGGTTTATCCCTATCCTCTCTAACTTATTGTTCTGAAAGAAAAATCAGGGTTTTTGGCTGCGAATGCCGTGCTTTCCGCAATCTGAGCTTTGACATGGTTTTTTCGCATACGTAGAATTTCTCCGCAACTTGTCTGATAAGTGAAAAATGTTATCAGACAAATAGAAAAATCAGAAGGTCGTGCCCTATGCACTGCATTTTTTTTAGAAGAGAACAGGAGATAACAGCATGAACTTTACCAAATTGACCTTGCCGATTTCGATTTGCGGCATGATCGCAATGGCTTCGGCCCAGGCCGCACCCCTGAAGATTGCCCTGGTTGAAACGCTTTCGGGTCCGCAGGCGTCGACGGGCCTGATGTATCGCAGCGCAGCCACCTACGGCCTGCAGCAACTGAACGACACAGGCGGCTGGAACGGTGCACCCATCCAGATAGCCGAATATGACAACCAGGGCGGGCCGGCTGGCGCATCCGACAAGGTCAAGGCGGCCATTGCCGATGGCGCCCGCATTATCATCCAAGGCTCTTCTTCCGCTGTCTCAGGGCAAATCACCGAGGACGTGCGCAAATACAACCTGCGCAACCCTGGCAAAGAAGTGCTGTTCCTGAATATGGGTGGCGAGGCGCTCGAACTGACGGGCGACAAATGCCACTTCTATCACTTCCGCTTCACGACGAATGCGCCTATTCGTGTCAAGGCGCTCGTCAATGCCATGAAGAAGTCGGGCGACCTGGGCACCAAAGTCTATTCGATGAACCAGAATTATTCCTGGGGCAACGACATGCAGACCTCAATCCAGGAATTTGCCAAAGAAGGTGGCTACGAGGTCGTGGAAAGCACGCTGCACGACGTCAACCGCATACAGGACTTCTCGCCCTATGCCGCCAAAATCAAGGCCAGCGGCGCGCAGACTGTCATGACAGGAAACTGGTCCAACGACTTGCTGCTGTTGATGAAAGCAACGCGCGGCGCCGGCCTGAATGTGCGGTTCGGCACGGTGTTTCTGGATCAGCCTGGCAACTTGGCCAATGCGGGCGAAACGGCGCTGGGCCACTATATCGCCAATGCGTTCAATATGGCTGCCAGCCCCGAAACCGAGAAATTTGGTGAAGAATACAAAGCCAAGACGGGGCACTATCCCACCTATATCGAACCGCAAACCGTGTTTGGCATCGAGATGCTGGCCGAAGCCTTGAAAGCGACGGCGCCGAAGAATGGCGAACTCGATGTAACCCAGCTTGCCCTGAATCTCGAGAAGGTCAAGATCACCACCCCCATGGGGGAGACATCGATCCGCGCCGAGGATCACCAGGTGATTCTGCCGATCGTGGTGTCCAAAGTCACCAAGGATGCCAAGTACAAGGCTGACGACACTGCCATGGGCTTCGAGGTGGTGGCGAAGTTCGCCGGCCCTGACGCGGTAAACCCGCTGCAGAAAACCTGCAAGATGAAGCGTCCCGCCTAATGTCGGTTCCGGCACTGGCGCAAGCCAGTGCCGGCAAGGTGAAGCCAGCGGCAGAAAGGTGCAATTATGGAATTTTTTACGGTTTCCCTATTGAATGGCACCGTGTATGGCTTATTGCTGTTCATGGTGTCAGCGGGGTTGACCCTGATCTTCGGGATGATGGGCGTCCTGAACTTCGCTCATACGTCGTTTTATATGGTGGGTGCCTACCTGGCCTACAGTCTTGAAAAAGTACTGGGGTTCTGGCCCGCGATTATTATTTCGCCGCTGATTGTGGGCGTGCTGGGTGCCGTGGTCGAGCGCTATCTGCTGCGCCGCGTCCATCGCTACGGCCACGGCCATCAGTTGCTGCTTACCTTCGGCGTGTCATTCATCATTGCTGAAGTCATCAAGCTGTTCTACGGCAACTATCCCGTCAATTATCGTGTGCCCGAGTCGCTGTCGTTCTCGGCCTTTTCGGTGTTTGGTGCGGACTATCCTTTCTATCGCCTGCTCATCGGCGGTACGTCCATCCTGATGTTCGTGCTGATTTACCTGCTCTTGACCAAAACAAGAGTGGGTATTGTGGTGCGCTCAGCCATCTATAAACCGCGCATGGTGGAGGCATTGGGACATAACGTGCCCATGGTATTCATGGGCGTGTTTGCCATCGGCGCTGGCTTGGCTGGCCTGGCAGGCGCTGTCGCGGGCGCGTTTTATACGACCAACCCCAATATGGCGCTGGAGCTTGGTGTGCTGGTATTCGTGGTCGTCGTGGTCGGCGGCCTGGGGTCGCTGGCGGGCGCCATGGTCGCATCGCTGCTTATCGGGCTGATCACCTCATTCTCCGTGGGGATCGACCATAGCCTTGCCGACTTGCTCGCTTATGTTGGCGCGCGTGAGTGGGCCGAAAGCGTGGGCGGCGTACTGACGCTGAAGGTGTCGTCACTGTCGGCAACGATTCCGTTCTTCCTGATGCTCTTGATTCTGATGCTTCGCCCATCCGGGCTCATGGGCGACAGGGAGTAGACAGATGAAATTATCACGACTCATTATTCTGTTGATCCTGTCCGGTTTGCTGCTGGCCCTACCGTTTTACCTGTCTGCCTCATTGGTCAATGCGGCGATTCAGATGCTGATCGCGGCATTGTTTGCAACGGCGTTCAATGTGCTCGCCGGGCAGGGAGGGATGCTCTCGTTTGGGCATTCCGCCTATTTCGCCATTGGTACGTTCGCAACCATCCATGCGATGAATGCCCTGGAAGGGACGGGCTTGCTTCCCACCCCCTTCATGCCCTTGATGGGGGCGCTGGCCGGTTGCGGTCTGGGGCTTGTCGCGGGATGGTCTTCAACGCAGCGTAGCGGCGTGTATTTTTCGATGATCACGCTGGCGTTGGCGGAGCTGCTGCATACGCTGGCACCCCATTTGAAGGGGGTCTTCGGAGGCGAGGGCGGCGTATCGGCAATGCGCATGCCTGCCTGGGGCTTGACGTTCGGCACGTCGGTCGAGGTGTATTACCTGACCTTGGCGTGGGTGGCGCTGGGTATTGCGCTTCTGTACTACTTCACGCGGACGCCGCTCGGCAGGCTGTGTCTCGGCCTGCGCGAGAACAGCCACAGGCTGAAGTTCCTGGGCTACAACGTGCACAAGCTGCGCACGCTGGTCTTTACCATCTCGGCCACATTTTCGGGGCTGGCCGGGGCCTTGTTGGCCATGAACAATGAAGCGGCCAACTATGTTTTGTTTGACATGAACCTGTCGGCCCAGGTCGTGCTGAACGCTTATATCGGCGGTATAGGTGCTTTCTTTGGGCCGGGGCTTGGCGCCGCCGTCATGACCTTCTTTGGGTATGCGGTCTCTGACATGACGCGCACCTGGTTGCTGTACCAAGGGGTCATTTTCGTCCTGGTCATGATGTTCATGCCCGCCGGCCTGTTCAGCGTAGGAAAGTGGTGGGGCGACAATCGGCGCCGCTTCAGTACCGCGCGATTGGCCAGCGTGCTATCGGGCTGGGTCATTGGTTGCATTGTGGCGGCGGCAGGCTTTGTGTTCCTGGTTGAGTTCCTTGCCTTGATACTGGCGCTTGATTATCAATCCAAGTTGGCGCCTGGGGCTGCCTGGCCTGGGGTGATGCTGTTTGACCATCAGTGGTTGCCGGGCGCATTCATGACATGGCTCGTGCCTATTGTCTTGATGGTTGTGGGGATCGCAATCATCCTGTACGTGAACCGCGCATGGCGGTTGCTGTGCGAGGAGAACGCATAATGAACCCATCAGTGAATGACGCCGGCAATCAGCCGGTGCTGAGCTTGCGCAATGTGCACAAGTCGTTCGGTGACACACAGATCATTCGTGGTGTGGATCTAGCGCTGCGCCAGGGCGAGCGCCATGCCATCATTGGTCCCAACGGCGCCGGGAAATCCACATTGTTTCATCTGATCTCGGGGCAGCTCCGGCCGTCTTCAGGCGAGATCTTTCTGCATGGAAATCCCATACACGGCCTGGATGCGCGCGTGATCAATCGCCTGGGCATGGCGCGCTCCTTCCAGATCACCAATATTTTTCCCGGGTTGACCGTATTCGAGAACCTGCGGTTTGGCGTCATGCGCCGGTACGGCCTGGAATACAACTTCTGGCGGCGTATTTCGGGTGCACGCACAGTGACGCGGGAAACCGAGAAATTGCTTGAGCGGGTCCGCCTGACACGGTGCCGCGATACGCTGGGCGGCGAACTGTCGTATTCCGAGCAGCGCTCTCTGGAAATCGGCATGTCGCTGGCATCGGATCCGCAAGTGCTGTTGTTGGACGAACCCATGGCGGGCATGTCCCGCGAGGAAACCGAGTACACCGTGGGATTGATACGCGAACTATCAGAAGGGCGGTCGCTGATGCTGGTCGAGCACGACATGGAGGTTGTGTTTTCTTTGAGCGACCGGATCAGCGTGCTGGTGTATGGAAAGATTATCGCTACCGGTGCGCCGGATGAGATCCGCAACAACGCACAAGTCCAGGAAGCTTATCTGGGCACGGAGGTAACGGCATGAGCGGGACAGGCGCAATGCCTTTGCTGTCGGTGCAGGATTTGCATGTGCACTATGGCAAAAGCCATATTCTTCACGGCGTGAGTTTTGATGTTCAAAAAGGCGAGGTCATGAGCCTGCTGGGCCGTAACGGCTCGGGGCGCTCGACCACGATCAAGTCCATCATGGGTCTCGTGCCACCCACTTCAGGCCAGATCAGGTTTGATGGTCAGGACATAGCGGGTGCACCGCCATATACGGTGGCACGGGCCGGCATGGCCTATGTGCCGGAGGAGCGTGATGTATTTGCCAACCTGACGGTAGACGAGAATCTCGTCATGGGCATGCAGCGTGCGCGCGATGGTGTTCCGGCATGGACCATCGAAGAAATGTTCAATTACTTTCCGCGCCTGAAAGAGCGTCGCAATACGCGGGCGGGCAACCTGTCCGGGGGAGAGCAGCAGATGCTCACGATCTGCCGCTCCTTGCTGGGGAATCCGCGGCTGATCATGATCGATGAACCGACCGAGGGTCTGGCGCCCAAGATCGTGGCGGTTGTGGGTGAAGCGATTCAGGATATTCACAGGCAAGGCGTGTCAGTCATACTGGTTGAGCAGAAGCTCACTATTGCCATGAAGATCTCCACGGCCGTGTGTTTGCTTGGCCATGGCAAGATCGTTTTTCGTGGTGGGCCTGATGAGCTGGCTGGCAACCCGCAACTGCTGAAGGACTGGTTGGCCGTATGACTGAGCAAACTATCGCTGCGCAAGTACTTGCCCGCCTTGCACAAGGCAAGGCGTTCCATGATCTTGCCGACAAGGTGGTATTCATTACCGGTGCTGGCAGCGGCATCGGGCTGGCCATGGCACAGGCATTTGCCGCGTGTGGCGCGCGCCTGGCGCTGCTGGATATCGACGATGCCGCGTTGCAGGCCGCATGCGTGGCCCTGCGGTCGGAATTCCCAGGCGTGCAGGCGCAGGGCTGGGCCGCGGCTGTCAATGACGAGGCTGCGGTAAATGATGCAGTCCGCGCGGCCCATGAGGCCTTTGGCCGCATCGATGTGTTGCTGAACAACGCAGGCATATCCATGAACCAGCCAACACTCGAGCTATCCGGCGCACAGTGGCGCAGGGCCATGGATGTCAATGTGAACGGTGTCTTTTACTGTGCCCAGGCGGTGGGGCGCTACATGGTCGAGCAGGGTAGCGGCGTCATCGTGAATATGTCGTCTATGTATGGCGTGGTTGCCGCACCCGAGCGAGCAGCCTATTGCACCAGCAAGGCCGCAGTGGCCATGCTGACGAAGGTTCTGGCGATTGAATGGGCCAGGCACGGCGTCAGGGTGAACGCCATTGCACCGGGCTACGTCAAGACGGCCCTGGTTGATGAATTGGTGGCTGCGGGTCGGATGGACCTGGGCGCCCTGTCACGGCGCACACCCGTCGGCCGCCTGGGCGAACCACACGAAATCGCCATGCTGGCCGTGTTTCTGGCCTCGGAACATGCAGCATTCATCAATGGCCACGTTGCCGTGGCCGACGGCGGCTGGTCTGCCTACAGCTATACCTGAATTTGAAGTACTTCGTCCGGAGACGACACTCATGCCTAAGATAATTGAACTTTCCCCATCATCCAGATGGGTTGAGCTGCACACCCTCAAAGAAGACTGGAAAAAGGCCAACCCGAAGCTGCTGGGGACGTTGCTGGTCCATATGCACCTGATCAGGGCATTTGAAGAGACGGTGCTCGACCTGGCCATGCAAGGGTTGGTGCATGGCCCGGCCCACTCCAGTATTGGCCAAGAGGGCGGCGCGGCAGGCTCAATCGTATCGTTGACGGTTGCAGACCAGGTCAATGGCTCGCATCGCGGCCATCACCAGTTCCTGAGCAAGGCGCTCGCATTTCTTACGCCGGGCGGGATTGACCCCAGGCTGGAACTGTCCGCCGATATCGATATGCTGCTGCAGCGTACGTTGGCGGAGATTATGGGCCTGGCCCAAGGGTTCTGCCGGGGGCGCGGCGGCTCGATGCACCTGCGCTGGGACGAAGCAGGTGTGCTGGGTACCAATGCGATTGTGGGCGGCGGCGTCCCGCTTGCCGCTGGTGCGGCCTGGGCGCACAAGCATGCAGGCACGGATGCGGTGGCTGTAACGTATTTCGGGGATGGCGCCACCAATATTGGCGCCGTCCTGGAAACCATGAATCTGGCTGCGGCATGGAAGCTGCCGTTGTGTTTCTTCATTGAGAACAACCGCTATGCGGTTGCTACACACGTTGAGGAGGCTACGGCGGAGCCTCGCCTGTCGGCGCGCGGTCAGGCCTTCAATATCCCGAGTTGGAAGGTTGACGGGATGGATCCGCTGGCGGTGCATCTGGCCATGGAGCAGGCGCTGCTTCACATGCGCGCGGGCCACGGGCCCACCATCATTGAGGCGGATGTATACCGCTACTTCCATCAAAATGGGGGCTTCCCTGGCAGCGCGTTCGGATATCGGACCAAAGAAGAAGAGCAGGCGTGGCGCCAGCGAGATCCGCTGGATGCGCTCGGTAAGCAGATGCTTGCGCGCAAACTGATTACCACCGAGGAAATCGCCGCGCTGCGCCAGCGCATGCAAGTGTCAATGCAGAAGGCGGTGACGGCGTTGACCGAGGCCGATCCTGACGGCAAGCGTGGCAAGAAGCGCATACGTCCCGACCTGTGGCCCAGTGCGGATTTCCGTGACGTAGGCATACGCGGCGACTTGTCAGAACTCGATGGTGCGCGGACTGAAGAGCAGGCTTCCTATCAGGGCAAACTGGCAGAACGCAAGTTCATCGATGTGGTTGCCGACGTGATGGCGCGGCGCATGGAAACGGATGAGGGTGTTGTCGTGATGGGCGAGGATGTGCATCGCCTGAAGGGCGGCACCAATGGTGCAACGCGTGGCCTGAAAGAACGGTTTCCGGGTCGGGTGCTGGGTACGCCCATCAGCGAGAATGCGTTCGTGGGGCTGGGCGGCGGTATGGCGATGGACGGGCGTTTCAAGCCTGTGGTCGAATTTATGTATCCCGACTTCATGTGGGTGGCCGCCGATCAGGTATTCAACCAGATTGGCAAGGCGCGTCATATGTTCGGCGGCGACATAGAAATGCCGTTGGTGCTGCGCAGCAAAGTGGCCATGGGCACGGGCTATGGGTCGCAGCACTCGATGGACCCCGTCGGCGTTTTCGCGACCAGCCCAGGCTGGCGCATTGTGGCCCCTTCCACGCCTTTCGATTACATAGGCTTGCTGAATGCCGCACTGACATTGAAAGACCCCGTTCTGGTGATCGAGCACGTCGATCTCTATGCATCCAGCGGCATGGCGCCCGTTGATGATCTGGACTACCAGATCCCCTTTGGCAAGGCGGCTGTACGCCGCAGCGGCAGCGACGTGACGATTCTGACGTATCTTTCCATGGTTGCGCACAGCCTGGAAGCCATCGAACAGACCGGTGTGGACGCCGAAGTCATTGACCTGCGCTGGCTGGACCGCGCCAGCATCGACTGGGACACCATAGGCGCCAGCATACAGAAAACCAACAATGTGCTCATTGTGGAGCAAGGTGCTCAAGGTACTTCGTATGGCGGCTGGCTGTCGGACGAAATCCAGCGCCGCTTTTTCGACTGGCTGGATCAGCCCGTGCAGCGCGTCACGGGTGGCGAGGCGTCCCCGAGCATCAGCAAAGTGCTTGAACGGGCAGCATGCGCCCGTACCGAAGAAGTCGTTGCAGCGCTGCAAGCGTGCATGCGGGCGCAGGGCGCCGGCAGTGACAGAGCCTGAGGAGACAACCATGACACTGGAAATGGCATCGCCGCTCGAAGTCGGCATAGCCTGCCGCGATCTAACCCGGATGCGCAGGTTCTACGAGCAGGTACTGGGTTTCAGCTTTATCAGTGAATATCATGTTGCGGCCGATAAGGCGGCGGAATCGGCGTTGTCGGCGGGAAGCTACACGGTAGTCCGGCTGCAAACATCGAACGGTGAACGCATCAAGCTGCTGGCGCCCGCCACGCCCGTGCCGGCGGAGGCGCCGGCGGCTTACATCCTTGATAAATCGAACGCGACCTATCTGACGTTCATCATTGAGGATATTCAGGCGGCTATTGCACGACTCTTGCAGGAAGGCATCGTGTTCATGACCGGAGACAAGCCAGTGGAAGTGCGCCCCGGCGTTTACCTGGCCTTTTGCAGGGACCCCGAAGGCAATGTGCTTGAACTGGTGCAGTACGAAGACATCTCCACCTACCGCACCGATCTGAAACAAAGGAACTTCTGACATGGCGATTCTCATACGTATGCCCGAAGTGGCTGCCAACACGGATTCCGCTGTGATTGTGTCCTGGGCCAAGCATGAAGGAGAGGCGGTCGCACCGGGTGATTGCCTGGCGGAAATCGAAACCGAGAAAGCTGTCATTGAGTTCAACGCGGAAGATTCGGGCGTGTTGGGGAAGATACTGGTCCCGGCTGGCCAGGCAGCCGACGTGGGCACGCCTATTGCCGTTTTGTTTGCGCCGACAGAGACGGATGTGGATATCGCCGCACTGTTGTCTGATGGTGCCGGCGTGGGCAACGCCCCAGAAGCCAGGGTGGCGACGCCTGATACGGGCGGCGGGCAGCCAAACGCGCAGTCACCAGCTCCCGTCGCCACGGCCAGCCAAACGCGCATCTTCGCCAGTCCGCTGGCCAGGCGCCTGGCGGGTGCCGCCGGGATAGCGTTGTCAGGCCTGCGCGGCAGCGGCCCGAAAGGACGCATCGTCAAGCGCGATGTGCTGGCGGCGCAGTCTGCCAGCCGGGCGACGGAGGCTGTCATTCCGCTTCCTCACGCGACAGGCGGAGCAGTGCAGTCTTATACCGATGTCCCGCACACAAGCATGCGCCGCACGATTGCGCGCCGCCTGAGCGAGAGCAAGCAGACTGTGCCGCACTTCTACCTGCGTGCCGATTGCCGCATGGATGCCTTGCTGGCCATGCGCGCCCAAATAAACCATTCGGTCTCTCGCAAGGTTTCCGTCAATGACATCATTGTGAAAGCAGTGGGCGTCGCTTTGCGCGACCTGCCCGGGATGAACGTAAGCTGGACCGAATCCGCCTTGCGTCAATACCAGGACATTGACATATCGGTGGCTGTCTCTACGCCGGGCGGGCTGATCACGCCGGTGGTGAAGGGGGTGGATACCAAGCCTTTATCGCGTGTCAGCCTCGAGATTGCCGACTTGGCGCACAGAGCGCGGGAAGGCAAGCTGGCGCCGCAGGAGTATCAGGGCGGCAGCTTTACGGTCAGTAATCTGGGCATGTATGGCGTTCAGGAGTTCGCGGCCATCATCAACCCGCCGCAGGCAGCCATTCTTGCGGTAGGCAGTTTCGAGCAGCGGCCAGTCGTGGCCGACGGGACGCTGGGCATTGCCTCAGTCATGACTGTCACTTTGTCAGTGGATCATCGCGCCATCGATGGCGCGCTGGCGGCGAAGTGGCTGGGCATCTTCAAGTCGATTATCGAGAATCCTGTGGCCGCACTTATCTGAGCAAGACGTATGAAACCAGAGAATTTTGATGTCGTTGTCGTGGGCGCAGGCCCGGGCGGCTATGTGGCTGCAATCCGCGCAGCCCAGCTTGGCATGCGCACCGCCATCGTCGAGAAGTCGGAGTTGGGCGGCATATGCCTGAATTGGGGCTGCATTCCAACGAAGGCAATGCTGCGTTCGGCCGATGTGCTGCGTCTCATGCGACAGGCCGGCGAGTTCGGCATCAAGGCTGGTGAACCCGCAGCCGATCTGCAAGCCATCGTGGCCCGTTCCCGCAAGGTGGCGGCACAGCTTCAGCGAGGGGTCGGCCATCTAATGAAGAAGAATGGCATCACCGTGATAAAGGGCCAGGCCCGGCTGGCGGGCAAAGGGCGTTTGGCCGTCTCGGGCGACGGCACTGACGCACTGATTAGTGCTTCGCATATTGTGTTGGCGACGGGCGCGCGGGCGCGGGTCTTGCCGGCGCTGGACGCGAACGCCGATAGCGTGTGGTATTACCGCGAGGCATTGACGCCATCCCGCCTGCCCCGGAGCATGCTGGTGGTGGGCGCGGGCGCCATCGGCATTGAGTTTGCCAGCTTCTATCACGCCCTGGGTGTGCAGGTGCAGGTTGTCGAGATGGCCGATCGCGTACTGCCGGTGGAAGATGCCGAGGTGTCTGAGTACGTGGGCCAAGCCTTGCGTAAGCAAGGCTTGGCGCTGCATCTGGGCAGTGGCATTGCCGACACGCAAAAGCACAGCGGTGGCTGGAAAGTCAAACTTGATGGCCAAGGCGGCAAAACGCTCGACGTCGAGGTCATTCTCGTTGCCGCCGGTATCGTCGGTAACGTCGAAGGGCTGGGCTTGGAAGGCACGGCCATCAAGGTAGAAAAAAGCCATATCGTCACAGACAGCTACGGTGCCACCGACGAGCCAGGCGTGTATGCCATTGGCGATGTGGCGGGCGCCCCGTGGCTGGCCCACAAGGCCTCGCACGAAGCCATGGTCTGCATTGAAAAAATTGCGGGCCTGTCACCGCAAGCCATTGATGCAAGCCGGATCCCCGCCTGCACTTACAGCCATCCGCAGGTGGCTCATGTAGGCCTGACTGAGCAGCAGGCCCGCGACGCGGGGCATTCCATAAGGGTGGGCAAGTTTCCGTTCTCGGCAAATGGCAAGGCCATTGCGTTGGGGGCGACCGAAGGCTTCGTCAAAGTGGTGTTTGATGCCAGCAGCGGCGAACTGCTCGGCGCCCACATGGTGGGCGACGAGGTCACCGAGATGATTCAGGGATACGTGGTGGCTAAACAGCTCGAAACCACTGAAGCCGAACTGATGCATGCGATCTTTCCGCACCCGACGCAATCCGAGGCCATGCATGAGGCGGTGCTGTCGGCCTATGAACGTGGCCTGCACTTTTGAACGCCGTGTCCGCTCGCCATACGTCCGCTTGCTGGCCGGGCGTGCCACACGACATTGCAGCATTGGTCTGTCAAGCGTAGCTAGGCCGCCAACGGTGCAGTGATGTCTGGCATGGCGGCCGCCTCATGCTTCAGCACGCTCGCTCGCGCGTCGGTCAAGGTGTCGGGCCAGTCGCAGTTGCAATGCGCACCGCGGCTTTCGTGGCGGGTGATGGCGCTGCGCACGATCAGTGCGGCGACTTGCAGAAGGTTGCGAAGTTCCAGCAGTTCGCGGCTCACGCCTTCGTTCCGCCACTGCCTGGCTGTGATGGCTTCCCATTGTGCAATGTGTTGTTCCGCGCGGGTCAGCGAGGCGTTGCTGCGCACGATGCCCACGTCGTTGCTCATCAGGGCCCGCAGGGCCTGGCGGGTGTGGGCGATTGTCTCGTCGGGCCGCTTGTCGGCCCGCATGTGCCAGGCCGGGGCATCAATGTGCGGCGCGTCAGTCGCCGTGGGCTGCTTGTTAGCCGTCATGGGCTGCGCCCGGATGGCCTGTGCAGCGGCCCGCCCCATCACCACACACTCCAGCAGCGAATTGCTGGCCAGCCGGTTGGCACCGTGCAGGCCCGTGCAGGCGGATTCTCCGATCGCATACAGGCCAGGTATGTCGGTTCGGCCATCCGGGCCGGTGACAATCCCACCGCAGGTGTAGTGGGCGGCGGGCACGACGGGGATCGGATCGGTGGCCATGTCGATGCCCTGACTCAGGCAGTGTGCGTAGATGTTGGGAAAGTGTGCCAGCAAGAAGTCGCGCGGCCGGTGGCTGATGTCCAGGTATACGCAGTTCAGGCTGTGGCGCTTGATTTCCCGGTCGATGGCGCGAGCCACGATGTCGCGCGGCGCCAATTCCGCGCGCGTGTCGTAGGCGGGCATGAAGCGTGTCCCATCGGGCAGGCGCAGCAGGCCGCCCTCGCCGCGCACGGCCTCGGAAATCAAAAAGGCATCGTCTGCAGGCGGGTACAGGCTGGTGGGGTGGAACTGGATGAATTCCATGTTGCTGACGCGGCAGCCGGCGCGCCAGGCCATGGCAATGCCGTCACCCGTTGCGATGGCGGGCGTGGTGGTGTGCGCATATACCTGCCCCGCGCCGCCGGTGGCCAGCACCACGTGCGGCGCTGTCAGGGTCGCGATGCGGCCATGCAGCAAGTCCAGCACATGCAGGCCTGCGCAGCGCACGCCGTGCGCGCTCGCGAGGTCGATGGCGCAGTGGTGTTCCATCAGGGTGATGTTGGGGTGCCGCCGCGCCTGTGCGGCCAAGGCGGCGACGACGACTCGACCGGTGGCGTCGTCGGCGTGCACGATACGGCGGCGGCCGTGGCCGCCTTCGCGGGTCAGGTCCAGCGCATCGCGACTGGAATCATCGGTGGAGAAACCTGCACCCAGGCCTTGAAGCCAACGGATGGCATCAGGTGCGCCGGCGGCAATCAGCCGCGTGGCCTGCGTATCGCACAGGCCCGCGCCGGCAACCAGGGTGTCGCGCACGTGTTCGTCCACGCTGTCTTGCGGATCCAGCGCAGCAGCGATACCGCCTTGCGCGCGATTGCTTGCGCTGTCATCGAACGCGCCCTTGGCGATGAGGGCTACGCGTTGATGCGGCGCCAGCTCCAGCGCAGCAGTCAGGCCCGCCAGGCCGCTGCCGATGATGATTGCGTCGTAGCGCATGCTGTGGGGCTCCTTGCGTCAGGCGGGGCCGACGCTGTCGAACAGTGCCATGTCGCGGGCAAGGTCGCCGCTGGCTTGCACGCGCTGCTTGCGTTGCTCGGCAAACGCAAGCATGCGGTCGATAGGTAACTTGGCGCGCCGGCCGAGCGCCGGATCCAGGGTGACTTCACCACGGCCGTGTTCCAGTACGTCGGCCAGGCCTGCCAACTCGTTCATGGCCATCCAGGGGCAGTGCGCGCAGCTTTTGCAAGTGGCGCTGTTGCCGGCCGTGGGGGCGGCAATAAATGTCTTGCCGGGTGCGGCGGCGCGCATCTTGTGCAGAATGCCTTGGTCGGTTGCTACGATGAAGGTTGACGCATCGCGCTTGCAAGCGGCGTCGATCAATTGCGTGGTCGAGCCCACCACATCGGCCTGAGCCAGCACAGATTCTGGCGACTCGGGATGCACCAGCACCTCGGCCCCGGGGTGATGTGCACGCAGTACTTCCAGCTCGGTGCCTTTGAATTCGTCATGGACAATGCAGGCGCCCTGCCACGAAATCATGTCGGCGCCGGTCTGGCGCTGTACATAGCTGCCCAGGTGTCGGTCAGGCGCCCACAGAATGCGTTCGCCGCGCGCGTGCAGGTCGGCCACCACATCCAGCGCGATCGATGAGGTGACGACCCAGTCCGCCCGTGCTTTGACCGCCGCGCTGGTGTTGGCATAGACGACCACGGTGCGATCGGGGTAGGCGTCGCACCAAGCGGTGAAAGCGTCGTCGGGGCAGCCGAGGTCCAACGAACAGGTGGCCTGCAGGTCTGGCATCAGGATGCGCTTGTCGGGACTCAAGATCTTGGCGGTTTCGCCCATGAAGCGCACGCCGGCCACCACCAGAGTTTCGGCTGTATGATCGCGGCCAAAGCGCGCCATTTCCAGCGAATCGCCCACGCAGCCTCCGGTGGCTTCAGCCAGATCCTGAAGGTCTGCATCGACGTAGTAGTGCGCCACCAGCACGGCGCGCTCGCGCGCTAGCAGCGCACGAATGCGTTCAATCAGCGCGGCCTTTTGCGCTGCCGGCACAGGCTGTGGCACGCGGGCCCAGGCCAGGCCCACTGGCGTGGGGCAGCTCGCGCCCGCTTGGTCTACTACCGCGGGCAGGTCGAATTCAACGGGGCGGGTAGCTAGCGATTCCATAGAGCAACGTCTCCTGGGGTGGGCAGCCGATGCGACTGCCAACTTATGCTCAGTTAGAGTATTTATGCGACAAAAAAGAAGCGCGTTGATGCGCGAATAGTTATGCTACTTCTGAGCATAAATCAGTGTCAACCCATCTTGTCGTTATGAACAGGATGGTGTTGCGTGGCAGGCGGGCATATAATTAATTCAATAAACGTTGTATTATTGAACAATGAATGAAGCGCAAACCGTTCGTGCACTCAGCGCCCTGGCCCACACACAGCGGCTACGCGTGTTTCGCGCCCTCGTCGCTCAGGGGGGCGAGGGCCTTACACCCAGCGCGCTGGCAGACCAGTTGGGCGTGGCCCGCAATGCCTTGTCTTTTCACTTGAAAGAGCTTGCCAATGCTGGTCTCGTCACGGTCGAGCAACAAGGCCGCAACCTGATCTACCGTGCCGATTTCCCGCAAATGAACAACCTGCTCGGTTATCTCACAGCGTATTGCTGTCAGGGCGAGGCCTGCGAGGTATCGGATATCTACAACAGCCACCCAGTGTCGTAAACACCTACCATGTCACACACACCCTATAACGTTCTATTTCTCTGCACGGGCAATTCCGCCCGTTCCATTCTTGCCGAGGGCATTCTCAATGGCTTGGCGAGCGATCGCTTTCACGCCTATTCCGCCGGCAGCATGCCTAAGGGGCAGGTGCACCCCATGGCCATCGGCACACTGAATGACTTGAGGCTGCCTGCGGAGGGTTATCGCAGCAAGAGCTGGGATGAGTTCGCGGCGTCGGACGCACCGCGCATGGATTTCATCATTACAGTGTGCGATAACGCGGCGGGTGAAGTGTGCCCTGTCTGGCCGGGCCAACCTATCACCGCGCACTGGGGTGTGCCCGACCCTGCCGCCCACACGGGCACCGAGGCGGAGCGAATCCAGGCCTTTCATGATGCCGCGCGCATGCTCAAGCGCCGTATCGAGCTGCTTCTTAGCCTGCCCTTCGAACGCCTGGATGCCATGTCGCTCCAGGCCGAATTGCGCGGCATTGGTCAGACGCGAGGTTGAGCCATGCAAGCAGGAGCGCAGAATGTCGCAACACTGCCCCGTCCGCAGCCGGCCATGAGCGTCTTTGAACGCTATCTCACGCTGTGGGTATTCTTGTGTATCGTACTGGGCGTCACATTGGGCCAGTGGCAGCCGTCAGCCTTCCAGGCGCTCGGGCGCATGGAAGTCGCGCAGGTCAACCTGCCGGTTGGCATCCTGATCTGGGTGATGATCATACCCATGCTGCTGAAAGTGGATTTTGGCGCGCTGGGCCAGGTGCGTCAGCATTGGCGCGGCATTGGCGTGACTTTGTTCATCAATTGGGCGGTCAAGCCTTTCTCCATGGCCCTGCTGGGCTGGCTGTTCATCCGTCACGTGTTCGCCCCCTGGCTGCCTGCGGGCGAGCTGGATAGCTACATTGCCGGTCTCATTCTGTTGGCGGCCGCTCCGTGCACGGCCATGGTGTTTGTCTGGAGCCGCCTCACTGGCGGCGACCCGGTATTCACGCTGTCTCAGGTGGCGCTCAATGACACCATCATGGTGTTTGCCTTCGCGCCCATCGTCGGCCTGTTGCTGGGGCTGTCGTCCATCACCGTGCCTTGGGATACGCTGCTCGTGTCCGTAGGGCTGTACATAGTGGTGCCTGTCATGCTGGCGCAATGGTGGCGCCGTGCGCTGCTGCGCAAGGGGCAGGCAGCCTTCGACGCGGCACTGGCGCGCCTGGGGCCACTGTCTATCGGGGCGCTGCTGCTCACGTTGGTGTTGCTGTTCGCCTTCCAAGGCGAAGCCATCATCCGCCAGCCGCTGGTCATTGCCATGCTGGCGGTACCCATCCTGATCCAGGTGTTCTTTAATGCCGGTCTGGCATACTGGCTCAACCGACGCGCGGGCGAGCAGCACAGCGTGGCCTGCCCCTCCGCGTTGATTGGCGCCAGCAACTTCTTCGAGCTGGCCGTAGCGGCTGCGATCAGCCTGTTCGGCTTCCAATCCGGGGCCGCGTTGGCTACTGTTGTGGGTGTGCTGATCGAAGTACCGGTGATGCTGCTGGTAGTGCGCATCGTCAACCAGAGCAAGGGTTGGTACGAAGCGGGCGCACAATGCGGGCGCACGCAGGCAGGCAGCGGTACGCCGTAAGCGCTAACACAAGCGGTGGCAGAGTCATGGCCCCGCGCGCGGTGTGCGTCATGCAATACACAGCGCGCGGTATGCTATTGCAGGCGTGCAAGCGTGCGTCGCACAGAAGCGTTCACTTCCCTCATGCAAGGAGATCGCCGTGGCATTGCTCATCATTGGCTGTGTATTGTTTTTCGGCGTACATTCGCTGCAAATCGTCTGGCCCGGCATCCGCCCGGCCGCGATTGCAAGGTTTGGTGAAGTACCCTGGAAGCTGGCGTATACGCTAATCGCCATAGCAGGCCTGATCGCCATTATTGTTGGATACGGCCAGGCCCGGATGGCCAGCACGCCGCTATACGCACCCGTTGGCGTGGGTCGGCACATCGCCATGTTACTCATGTTGCCTGTGTTTCCGCTTTTGGTGGCCGCCTATATGCCCGGCCGGATACAGCGCGCCATGCACC
Source organism: Pusillimonas sp. TS35 (assembly GCF_009857885.1). Lineage (GTDB taxonomy): Bacteria > Pseudomonadota > Gammaproteobacteria > Burkholderiales > Burkholderiaceae_B > Allopusillimonas > Allopusillimonas lactea. The sequence continues at coordinate 469,777 of NZ_WWER01000002.1, forward strand.
ACCCGATGCTGTGGGCGACCGTACTTTGGGCCGGGGCGCACCTGCTGGTTAATGGCACGGTGGCAGACGTGGTGCTCTTTGGCTGTTTCGGCGTTTGGGCGCTGGCCGACTTGCTGTCCTTCACGTGGCGTGTTGCCCGCCCCATCCAGCAGGCGCCCGCCTGGCGCGGCAACGATGTGGTGGCCGTCGTGGCGGGCCTGGTCATCTACGCCGCCTTTGTGCTTACGCTGCATGGTTGGCTGATCGGCGTGCCGCTTTTTGCACGATGACCTCGCACTGCCCGTCGCGGCAAGGGGCCGATCCGTAACAATCGCCCTTGGATGATTGTCATTTTGTAAGCCGGCCCATGCGCTGCGTGCAGCCAGATTCCCCTCTTGATTTCGGCCATTCATCGGGGGGAGTCTGGCCGATTGTCGCGTTTCTTTCAATTACATTACAGTGCATGTGAGTAACACATGTATTGCTATGATTTTTAAGCGAAAACCGCCTAGCTTTTGCGGTTCTGCGCTATACGCGTCAATAACCAATACTAACGCGCATCCTCGTTCCGCTCGCTTCAAAAACCACGCGAGCAAAAGGCCGGTTTCGTACATCGACCCTCACATCGACGCAAGTATTCAGAGGCCAGCCTCTGACGATATGAGTATGGCCAAGGGATGCCCCTGGGCCGATGATCGTCAACCATAGCCATTCGAACGTATTCATTTCCATTCGCAGCGTGACGCTGCGCGCACATCGTCGCCGATTGCTTGCCGCACTCTGTGTGGCAGGCGGCATGCTCGCGCCGCAAGCGCTGCTCGCCGCAGAGCGATCCCCGGCCGATAACTATGCATCTGCTGCGACGCAAGTGGCTTACCTTGATCTACCCGACAGTGCAACGCTGCCCGAGCCTGACAAGGACGGGTTGGCGGAAGAGGCACTGCAGTCGCTGGCTGATGAGGCCAGCAAGCAGGCGCAAACAAAGTATCTGGCGGCAAAATGGCGCAAGTCGCCGAACACGGTGCGTAAGTATGTGAATCTCGCCTGGGCGGAAGCGGACAAGCGCGAGGGGCTGGAGCCAGAGCTGATCATTGCAATCCTTCAAAAGGAAAGCGCATTGCGGCCGAATGTTCAAAGCAGCTACGGCGCGCAAGGCTTGATGCAGGTGGTGCGCCGGTGGCATCGGGACAAGGTCCAGCCATCGGAGTCGCTGTTTGACCCGGCGGTGAATATTCGCGTGGGGGCGCATATTCTGGAGGAGTACCTCGACCAGGCGGACGGGAACCTTTCCAAGGCGCTTGCGAAATATTCGGGGAATGCGCGGGGGTATGCGACGACCGTCATGAAGGAATCGCGCAAGCTCGCCCGGGTGGCAGAGCATGCAGCGGCGACGGTGGCTGCGGCGCAGAGTGCGGCTGCTTCAGGGTAAAAGGCCTTGTGGTTCCTGTTTTGAGCCGAGACGCTGCGATAAGCAGGCCAGGCGCTTAAGCCGCTCGCCCCCCGCTGCGAAGTGCAGCGAGCCATCCGCCGCCAAAAAAATCAAGACGGTGCCTAAGCCCTTGCTTACTACGATGGCGATCCATTCGCGACGTGACATCGAATAGATGCCTACGAATGGGAGGTACGTATCGATGGTGCCTCCTTCATGAGTGGACTCTCATGCATCCAGCTTCGCCGACTGACGCGACACTGAAACGGCTCGCCGATTTAGTGGAAGGTAGCTTGCATACTGATATTGGCTTGGGTAACTGGCTGCCGAGGCGAGGTTGAGTCGGTTCTATTTCACCGGTGCGTTCCGGTGGTATCAGTTGAAACCCAACCTCAACAAAGGGGATCATGATGAAGCAGTTTCAAGGTTTGGATTTTGCGTCGGAGCTTGATAGCCTGCGCCCCGCGCTGCGGTTGGATCGCCGGGGTTTCATCGCTGGCACGCTGGCGAGCGGTTTCGCCCTGGCGGCGGGGCCGGTGTGCGCTGACACCGTGGTCAAGACGCCCGATACCGGGCTGGAGACGGGGATGGTGGACGTGCCCGCGAAAGACGGAAAGCTGCCCGCCTACTATGCCATGCCGGCAGGCAAGACGGGGTTGCCGCTGGTATTGGTGGTGCATGAGATTTTCGGCGTGCACGAGTACATCAAGGATGTCTGCCGCCGCCTGGCACACCAAGGTTATATGGCTGTTGCGCCGCAATTGTTCTTTCGCCAGGGCGACCCATCGCGATACACCGAGATTGCGCCCTTGTTTCAGGAAGTCGTAAGCAAAGTACCCGACGCACAAGTCATGGCCGATCTCGATGCGTCAGCCGCCTGGGCCGGTGTCAATGGCGCTGATACCAGCCGGGTGGCCATCACAGGTTTTTGCTGGGGCGGACGTATTGTGTGGCTTTATGCGGCGCACCGCCCGGGCCTGAAAGCGGGGGTGGCCTGGTATGGCCGCCTGGATGGCCGCTCCGACGACCTGCACCCCAAGCAACCCGTGGACGTGATCGGCGCGCTGAAAGCGCCTGTCCTGGGGCTATACGGTGGAAAAGATACGGGCATCCCCGTCATGTCTGTCGAGGTGATGGAGATGAAACTGATGGATGGCTCGGAGGCCGCCGCCGACAGCCGCTTTCATATTTACCCTGAGGCGGGCCACGCTTTTCACGCCGACTATCGGCCCACCTATCGCAAAGATGCGGCCGAGGACGGGTGGCGACGCACCCTGGCCTGGTTTGGCGAGTATCTGTAGAGCTTGCGGTAATCGTACGTATCAGCCCCAAGGCGGCCGAACCGGCCGGTGCACTGAGACGGCGTATCAGGCCGCACTGCGGCCTGGCATACGATGCATCAGGCTGTCCAGTATGGAGGCCTCGGCTTCGCGTGTGAAGGCGTCGGCTTCAATCATGGACCACAGTTCTTTGACTGATACCAGCCTTATATCGCTGACTTCTCCGTCTTGGTTGGCAGGGCGGATGCCGTCGGCCAGCACGCAGTCACTCACCAGCACGTCTTCGACCTGATAGCCTTCGGGCAGGCGGCGATGGATGCGCACAACCATGCGCAAGGCACCACGACGGCTGATGTCAGGGGCGTTCAGGCCCGCTTCTTCGTGGCTTTCGCGCAACAGCGAGGTGTCGAGATCTTCGGCGGCGCTGGCGAGGCCGCCCACCAGGGTATCCCACATGCCGGGATCGGTGCCCTTGGTAAGCGCGCGCCGCGCTACCCACAGCCGGCCATCGCTCGACCAGGCATTAAGATGCACGGCCTTGGTCAGCAGGCCGAGCGGGCGAACGGCGGCGCGTTCAATGACGCCCAGACGACGGCCTTCGCCATACACATCGAGCAATTCATTGCGCCATGCACGCAGGCAATCGTTATCGCGCAGTGTTGTGGCGACCCGCTCCAGTACTGCGTCCAGGCGCATACGCTCGTGGGGGGCGGCGTTGATACGTACGGCTTCGTGTTCGATGCGCACACCCGGCAGCCCACGCAGGCAATCTGTGGCTCGCGCGGTGATCCAGCCCGCAACACGGCCCGCCACGGTAAGCGGCCGGCAGCCGATGGGTGGCAATTGTTGTATGCGCGGAGCGAGCTTGCGCTGACGCACGGCCAAGCCGTCGAGCGCGCTAGCGGGAAGGGAATTCATGCCGTAATTGTAGTGTATGCATGGGTGTGCGGTGATGCCGAATCGGGCGGCAACCATACTGCCACCGATGCTAAAACCCCACAGCGAATGTGAGTTCGCTATAATTCCGGCGGTCTTTACGTAAATTCGAGCAGGTATTCCCAGCAATACTAATTTTAAGCCTGCCATCCAATAATTCAGTGTTCTCCCGGGTTGATTTCGTCAGCAACCTTTGACCAGAATCAACCTTTGGTGAAGACACGCCGTAATCGAGGTCAGCATGAAGAAGTGGAGAGGGTGGTCCGGGGCGAGTGCATTGCTGATGGCAGGCATGGCGCAGGCGCAAGTCCAGGATATGCCGGGAGGCCCAAGAGTCAACCAGCTCAACCTGCACGAAGGTGTCACGGAAATTTCCCGGGACATCATGTGGGTGCACTGGATGATGATGATCATCTGTGCGGTGATTTTCGTCGTTGTATTTGGGGTGATGGTTTATTCCATCATCTATCACCGCAAGTCGCGCGGCGCTGTGGCATCCAAGTTCCACGAGCACGTAGGCATCGAAATCGCCTGGACGGTCATCCCTTTCCTGATCGTCATCGGCATGGCGCTGCCAGCCACGCGCACGGTGGTGGCCATGAAAGACACCAGCAGCGCCGACCTCACCGTCAAAGTTACCGGCTATCAGTGGAAGTGGGGTTACGAATACCTCGATGGCTCGGCACAGGGGGTGAAGTTCCTGTCCAACCTGGCAACGCCGCGCGATCAAATCGAAGGCAAGGCGCCCAAGGGCAACCTCTACCTGATGGAAGTCGACCGCCCGCTGGTCGTGCCGGTCGACAAGAAAGTACGTATCGTGCTCACAGCCAACGACGTCATCCACTCCTGGATGGTGCCTGAGTTCGGCGTGAAGCAGGATGCCATCCCGGGCTTCTTGCGCGATACTTGGTTCCGCGCCGAAAAGATCGGCACCTATCGTGGCCAGTGCGCGGAACTCTGCGGCAAGGATCACGCCTTCATGCCCATCGTGGTCGACGTCGTATCCCAGGCAGACTATGATAAGTGGGCCGCCGAGCAGAAAAAGGCCATGTCCGCGGTGGCGGACGATCCCAATAAAGCGTGGACTAAGGACGAGCTGATGGCTCGTGGTGAGAAGATCTACGCTACCACCTGTGTCGCCTGCCACCAGGCAAACGGCAAAGGCCTGCCCAACACCTTCCCTGCGCTCGACGGCAGCAAGATCGTCATGGGCGCCAAGAAAGATCAGATCCACACCGTGCTCAACGGCGCCCCAGGTACTGCCATGGCAGCGTTCAAGGATCAACTGAATGACGTCGAGATCGCCGCCGTCATCACCTACACCCGCAATTCCTGGGGTAATGCGGGCAAGGGTACCGATCCGGTCGTGCAGCCCAAGGATGTCACCGCGCAGCGTTGATGCGGCGCAGGTAAATACGAATTTCAACGATTTTCTGAAGGGCGGCGCCATCCACAGCCCGCCTGGTGGAGCAGGAAGGAGTACACAATGAGCAGTGTTACCGCCGATCACGTCCCGGCGAGTCACGGGCACGAAGATCACCACGATCACAAGCCGCATGGTTGGCGGCGTTGGCTGTTTGCCACCAACCACAAAGACATCGGCACGATGTATCTGTTGTTTTCGTTTTGCATGCTGCTCGAGGGCGGTGTGCTGGCGTTGCTGATACGCACGGAGCTGTTTGCGCCGGGGCTGCAGTTCTTCCAGCCTGAGTTGTTCAACCAGTTCACCACCATGCATGGCCTGATCATGATCTTTGGTGCGATCATGCCGGCGTTCGTGGGCTTCGCCAACTGGATGATTCCGCTGCAAATCGGGGCGTCCGACATGGCGTTTGCGCGGATGAACAACTTCAGCTTCTGGTTGCTGCCGATCGGCGCCATTCTGATGACGGTGTCGTTCTTCGTGCCAGGGGGGGCCAATGCCGCCGGCTGGACGATGTATGCGCCGCTGACGCTGCAGATGGGGCCTGGCATGGATTTCACCATCTTTGCCGTGCACATCCTGGGTGCGTCGTCCATCATGGGGGCGATCAATATCATCGTTACAGTATTGAATATGCGCGCGCCCGGCATGACGCTCATGAAGATGCCGTTGTTCTGCTGGACCTGGCTGATCACGGCGTATCTGCTTATTGCCGTGATGCCCGTGCTGGCCGCCGCCGTTACGATGCTGCTGACGGATCGCCACTTTGGCACCTCGTTCTTCAATGCGGCAGGCGGGGGCGATCCTGTGCTGTACCAGCACGTGTTCTGGTTCTTCGGCCACCCCGAGGTCTACATCATGATCCTGCCGGCCTTCGGGATCGTGTCGGCCGTGATTCCGGCCTTCGCCCGCAAGCCGCTGTTCGGCTATGCCTCCATGGTGTATGCCACCGCCGCCATCGCCATCCTGTCCTTCCTGGTGTGGGCGCACCACATGTTCGCTACCGGCATGCCTGTCACCGGTCAGCTCTACTTCATGTATGCCACCATGCTGATCTCCATCCCCACCGGGGTGAAGGTGTTCAACTGGGTGGCCACTATGTGGCGCGGTTCGCTCACATTTGAAACGCCCATGCTGTTCGCGGTTGGCTTCATCTTCGTGTTCACCATCGGCGGCTTCACCGGCCTGATCCTGGCCGTGGCGCCCATCGATATCGCGGTGCACGACACTTACTACGTAATTGCGCACTTCCATTACGTGATGGTGGCGGGCTCGCTGTTCGCGATGTTCGCGGGCGCCTATTACTGGCTGCCTAAATGGACGGGCCGCATGTATGACGAGAAACTGGGCAAGGTCCACTTCTGGTCGAGCATGATCTCGTTCAACCTCACTTTCTTCCCCATGCACTTCCTGGGCTTGGCCGGCATGCCCCGTCGCTATGCGGACTACGCCGCCCAGTTCACCAACTTCAACGAAATCGCCTCGATCGGCGCGTTCTGGTTCGGCCTGTCGCAGCTGCTGCTGCTGTACATCGCCGTCAAAGCCTGGCGCGGCCATGGCGATCCGGCGCCCGCCAAACCCTGGGAAGGCGCTACGGGCCTGGAGTGGACGGTGCCCTCGCCCGCGCCCTTCCATACGTTTGTCGAACCACCCATCGTGAAATAAAGGAGCAGCCATGACGCCTGAACAACGCCGCAAGAATCGCAACACTGCACTTGTTTTGGTGCTGGTGGTGATCGCGGTAGTCGTCTGGGCGGTCTGGCGCGGCGTGGGCACCGGCGGTTGATTGGTATGACCGATGACATCAACCGCCTCGCGCGGCGCAAGCTTAATTTCTTCCAGACGATGAAGGCGGTAGCGTGGGGTTTTTTCGGGGTGCGCAAGGGCAAGGGCTACAACGAGGATATCTCCAGCCTGAACCCGGTGCACCTCATCATTGCGGGCGTCATTGCCGCAGTGGTGTTTGTGGTGGGGCTGGTCCTGATTGCACGCTGGCTGACGTCCAGTCTGGCCTGAAACATTAAATTATTCGAACATTCGCAGGAGAACACCATGAGTGCAAGTCACTCGGCTCAGGGGAAAGAGGCACCTTACTATTACGTGCCGGCCGATTCGAAACACCCGGTTCGTGCAAGTTTCTGCTTGCTGCTCACACTGTTGGGCGCGGCGATGTGGATCAACAGCTCACAGGTTGGCTTCTGGCTGTTCCTGGTCGGTATTCTGGGCCTGTTCACCGTGTTGTATGGCTGGTTCGGCGATGCGATTCGCGAATCCGAAGGCGGCCTGAACAGCGCGCGCGTCGATCACTCCTACCGTTGGAGCATGGCTTGGTTTATCTTTTCCGAGGTCATGTTCTTTGCCGCTTTCTTCGGTTCGCTGTGGTATGCGCGCGAAGTCACGACGCCCTGGCTCAGCGACCTGGATCACCAAACGCTGCTGTGGCCAAACTTCAGCGGCGCCTGGCCGAACTTCGGCCCGGCCGGTACGGTACCCGAATTCCAGACCGTAGGCCCGTTCTGGCTGCCCACCATCAACACCGCGCTGCTGCTGACGTCGGGGCTGACGCTTACGATTTCGCACCATGCGCTGCGTGCCAGCAACCGCGGCAAGGCGATCTTCTGGCTGGCGCTCACCGTCATTCTGGGCGCATCATTCGTGGCGTGCCAGGCGTATGAGTACCACCATGCCTACACCGACCTGAACCTGCGGTTCAATTCAGGTGCTTATGGGTCGCTGTTTTACATGCTGACGGGCTTCCATGGCTTCCACGTGATTCTGGGCGCCACCTTTCTTACTGTTATTCTCGTGCGCCTGATCAGGGGCCACTTCACAGCCGACCATCACTTCGGTTTCGAAGGCGCGGCCTGGTACTGGCACTTTGTCGACGTTGTGTGGCTGGGCCTGTATTTGTTCGTATACTGGTTCTGACGGGCAACCGGTTGCCGCCCTTGGGGCGGCGGGCATTTCACACGCTAAGGCCGGCGCCGCCGGCCTTTGTGCTGCGTAGCGTATACAGCCTAGCGGCCTGGGATGCCGGTGCTGTCGATCCAGCCCATATGGTGCGCGAACAGCACAAAAAGAAACAGCGCAATCGAGAGGCCGATGCGCACAGTCAGCGCATTGACGGTGCGGTTGGTACCGCCCTTGTCGCGCATCAGGTAAACCAGGGCGGAGCCCAGGCTCCCGATAATGCCCAGGAAAACCAAGATGACGATGATGCGCATTATTTGCCTCCGAGAAATTTGAATTATCACAGACATGGTACGCCCACACATACGTTCTCGCACACTGGCCGCGCTGATAGTGCTGGCCGTGATGGCAGCCGTGTTTGTGGCGCTGGGAAACTGGCAGTTGCGGCGCGCCGCCGAGCGCACCGCCTTGCGTGCAAGCATTGAAGCAGGCCGCGCCGCAGCGCCGTTGGTGCTGGACGCGGCCACGCCGCCTGCCGCGCTGCAGCCCTGGCGGCCGGCAAGCGTGCGCGGCACATGGCGGCCTGAGCTAACGGTGTTGCTGGAAAATCGCAATCATGAAGGGCGTCCCGGCTACTGGGTGGCAACACCACTGCTGCTGCACGCGCACGAAAGTACAGCCGTGTTGGTATTGCGCGGTTGGCTACCCCGCTTTGGCGGCCCTGGGCCAGTTGGGCAGGCCGGGCAGCCGTCGGTGCAGCAGCCTCAAGAGGCGTCGGCTGCTCAGCGCCCGGCTGCGCGGTCGAATGCCTTTGGGGCCGAGGCTGACGCGCTGCGCGCCGATGCCATTGCACCCGGTTCGGGCGAGCACACCATACAGGGCGAACTGCTGGCGCGCGTACCGCGCCTGTTCGAGTTGGCATCATGGGCCGGCGGCGGCGCAGGGCTGCCCGTGCGGCTGCCGCGCGACAATGGCACCCTGCCCGTGCTTCAGAATCTAGACTTAGCCGACTACCAAGCTGCTACGGGTTTAAAATTGTTGCCAGCCGTGCTGGCGCAGACTGCGCCGCAAGACAGCGCGGCTTCATCAACGAACCAACCTGTATTGGTTCGCGACTGGCCCCAGCCTTCACTGGACGCCGACCAGAACCGCGGCTATGCGCTGCAATGGTTTGGCTTTGCCGCCATTGCTGCCGGGGCGTGGCTCACCATCGCCTGGCGCGCCCTGCGCCGGGCGCGCAAACCCTGACTTTACAAGGATCCATTGTGTCCAGCACGAACTCCCAGCCTTCGCAAGGCGCGCCGCGACAGCGCTCGATGCTGCCGCTGTACCTGATCGTCTTGATCTGCCTTGCGCCCATTGCATTTGCCCTGTTGGCTTATTACGTGCCGGCCTTGGGCTTGCGCCCCGAGGGCCATACCAATTATGGCTCCTTGGTTGACCCACAGCGCCCGATGCCGGCTGCCACTGCACTGCCGCTCAAGACGCTGCAGGGTGAAACCTTTGATCTGGCGAGCCTGAAGGGGCAGTGGGTGCTGGTAAGCGCCGACGCCGCAGCCTGCCCGGAATCGTGCGTGCGCAAACTGTTCATTCTGCGCAACTCGCACGCCAGCCAGGGCAAGGAGGTGGAGCGTTTATCGCGCGTATGGTTTGTGCTGGATGATGGCCAGGTTCCTGAGCAAGTGCTTGAGGCATACCAGGGTACGCACATGGTGCGTGTGCACCCAGACCGCCTGGCGGCCTTCCTGGCGCCTGATGCCACGCCCGCGGAGCGCGAGGCGGCTCTCAAGCAGCCAATGTGGATCATCGACCCGCTGGGCAACCTGATGATGCAATACCCAGCCGATGCGGAGCCGACCGCCGTACGCGACGACCTGCGCAAGTTGATCCGCAATTCACGCATAGGCTGATTCACGCATGTCCCGCATTTTGCAGCGCTATCGCAAGACGGTTTTCCTGACGTGGTTTCTGACGCTGGACCTGATCATGTTCGGGGCGTTCGTGCGCCTGACTGATTCCGGGTTGGGCTGCCCGGACTGGCCGGGTTGTTACGGCAATGTCACGCCGTTCGGCGCCAGCGAGCATATCGAGCAGGCGCTGGCGTCCATGCCCTATGGCGCGGTCAGCCATTCCAAAGCCTGGATCGAGATGATCCACCGCTACGCGGGGTCCATCCTGGGCATGCTCATCATTGCCATCGTGTACATGGCCTGGCGCTATCGCCGCGAGCTGGGGCATACGCCTCGGCTGGCGGCCTGGACGCTGGTGGCCGTGTGCGTGCAGGGCGCGTTTGGCGCCTGGACGGTCACACACCAGCTCATGCCGCTTGTGGTCACTACGCACCTGTTGGGCGGCATGCTGCTGCTGGGGCTGATGACCTGGCTGGCCGCCCGCGAGAAAACGCACGATTCGGTGCCGGCATTCGCGCTGCGTTGGCGCCCCTGGATTGCCGGCGCTCTGGTGCTGTTGTTTATACAGATCGCCCTGGGTGGCTGGGTCAGTACCAATTATGCGGCGCTGGCCTGCATGGATTTTCCCACCTGCCATGGGCAATGGGTGCCCGAGATGGATTTCCAGGGCGGCTATTCGCTGGTGCGCGGCCTGGGCGTGCTGCCATCGGGGGAGATGATCTCCCAGCAAGCGCTCACGGCTATTCATTGGGTGCATCGTAATTTCGCGTTTGTGGTGTTTGTGTATATGGCTGCGCTGGCACTGCGCCTGCAGGCCATACCCGGCCTGCGTGGGCCAGCCCGCCTGTTGCTCGCGCTGCTGTTTGTGCAGCTGCTCACAGGCCTGACCACAATCTTCTTTCAGTGGCCGCTGCTGATCGCGGTATTGCACAATGGTGGCGCGGCCGGGCTGACACTGGCCACCGTTACGTTGATGGTGCGGGTTTCACGGGCCGGGGAGGCTAAAATAGCGTCATGACTACCGCCACTCTTTCTCACCAGTCGCTGCTGCGGCAGTACTTGGTGCTCACCAAGCCGCGTGTTACGCAACTAGCTGTATTTTGCGCCGTGATCGGTATGTTTCTTGCCACGCCGGGCATGCCCGACCTATGGCGCGTGCTGGCTGGCACTGTGGGCATCTGGCTGCTCGCCGCTGCCGCGTTTGCTGTTAACTGCCTGATCGAACAAGAAATCGACGCTCGCATGCTGCGCACCGCGCGGCGTGCCACGGCCCGCGGCACGATCAGCAATGTTCAGGTGCTCATGTTTTCGGGCCTGTTGGGCGGCCTGGGCATGCTGGTGCTCTACACGTTGGTCAACCCGCTCACCATGTGGCTCACGTTTGCCACTTTCGTGGGTTATGCCATCATCTATACCGTCATTCTCAAGCCCCGCACCTCGCAAAACATTGTCATCGGCGGCTTGTCGGGCGCCATGCCGCCGGCGCTGGGCTGGGCTACGGTAGCTGACGCGGTGCCGGCCGAGGCATGGATACTCGTCCTGATCATCTTTATCTGGACGCCGCCGCATTTCTGGGCACTGGCCCTCTACCGCAACAACGATTATGCCAAGTCGGGGCTGCCAATGCTGCCTGTCACGCATGGCCAGTCATTCACGCGCCTGCACATCCTGCTCTACAGCCTGACACTCTTCGCCGCAACCATGCTGCCCTTTGTCGTGCGCATGAGCGGGCTGTTCTATCTTGCCTGCGCTGTTGTACTCAGCGGCACCTTTGTGGCGTACGCATGGCGCCTGTATCGCAATTATTCCGACGCGCTCTCGCGCACGCTGTTTCGTTTCTCTATCTTGTATCTGGCGCTCCTGTTCGCAGCCTTGCTGGCAGACCACTGGTTGGCGCTGGTATGACCCTCGTGCGCCCAAGGGCGCATCCCCGGTTTTTTGTAGTGGAAGGTTTCATGTCTCGGTTCAATAGCAGGTTTTCTCAGGGGCGCCGTCTTCTGGCCGCTGCCACCGTAGTGTTAGCCACCGGGCTGGCAGCCTGCGGTGAAAAACCGCCGGCGTTTCGCGGCACGGATATATCGGGCACGCATTTGGGCAAGGATATGGCCATGCAGGATACTGCCGGCCAGCTACGTACACTGGCCGACTATAAAGGCAAGGTAACAGTGGTTTTCTTTGGCTATACGCAGTGCCCCGATGTCTGCCCAACGTCAATGGTCACGCTGGGCCAGGCCGTGGAGACGCTGGGTAGCAATGCCGGCCAGGTACAGGTGCTGATGATCACGGTGGATCCGGACCGCGACACGCCTGAAATCCTCGATGCCTACGTCAAGGCATTCAATCCGGCTTTCGTGGGCCTGCGCGGCACGCCACAGCAGACTGCTGACACGGCAAGATCATTCAAGGCCTTTTACGCCAAAGCCAAGGGCGCTACGCCCGACCAGTACGCCATGGACCACGCGGCGTCGTATTACGTGCTGGACAAGAAGGGCGAAGCGCGGGTGCTGATCAGCAACAATGCGCCGCCTGAAGACATCGCGCACGATCTCAAACAGCTGATGTAAGCGGTGGTTGCCGCCGTTTGTTGTTGAGGCTGTGGCGCGGCCAATGGCAGTGCCACGCCGCCTGGCGTCACAGCTTGTTTACGACGGCTTCATCGCTTGAAGACGGGTTCGCCGGCCAGCCAATGGCCGTCTCATCGCTCGCCGGCGATGCATTCGCGGGTGGCTCATTCAGTTCGGGCAGCGGCTCGTGCTGACGTTCGCCCGACTGGAACTCGCGCCATACCTCCAGCGCGCGCAGGCGCTGCTTCACGATGGTGTCGATGCGCTCTTTAAGCGCAGGGTTGCGCTCCAGCAGCGTGTTGAAATCTTTTTCGCGCAACATCAGCAGGCGGCTGTAGCCTAGCGAGGTTGCCTTCAGCTCAAACGTCGAACCAGTTGCCAGGCTGATTTCGCCAAAGATTTCACCCGTGCCGAGCTCGACGGTGGAGTGGTCGGGCAGGTGCAGTGTGACCGCGCCAGAGGCGACGATGTACATAGCCCGGTAGCGCCCGAACTGCATCGTAATTTCCTGGTCGGGCACTGCTAGCCTGGGCTTGAGCACTTTGCACAGCGCCTGGATCTTCTCCTGCGGCAGCCTGTCGAACATAGGCACGCGCTTGATCAAGTCCGCCGCGGTCATGGCGATGTCGAGGCTGGGGCGTTGTTGCACGTGCTCCCAGCGCGCTTCTGTTTGTTTGATCAAGTCTGCATACATTTCACCTGTGATCAGAAACTGCGACAGCATGTCGCGGTAGCGCAGGCGCTCCAGGGCCCGCGCCATGCGGCCCAGGTAGGCTTCCTGGAGCCACAGGGCGAACTTGGGATACTGCAGGCTCATGGCCTGCAGGGCATGGTCGATCTGGGCCAGGCGGAATCTGTGTACGTCGGTGATCATGACGGTGGCCTCATCGCCCAGCAGCGGGGTGATTTCTTTCTGTGCAAACTCCACGATGTGGCGTGCCACGGTGCGCTTGCTCATCAGGTTGGTGAAACGCTTGGCCAGTTCACTGGCCAGCCAACCCTGGAAACCGAACAGGTAATGCACGCGCAAGGCCATCCTGAAGGCTGGCGAATAGCGAAGGTCTGCCGCAACGGCCGAATGAAAACCTGCCAGCCCGCCTGCACGCACGGCGTCGCTCATGCGTTCCGCGCGCGCTAGCAGGGATTCGGCTGCGCGCCAGTCCACAACCTGCGCCTTGAGCGTGTCGTAGAACATTTCTTCTTCGCGAGCAGCCAGTATGCCCAGCCCGATCGCCACTTTCTGGTCCACCGTCAGGCGCACGAGCTCGCCGCCGTCAATGCTGGCTTGGGTAGCGTCGAACACCGCGTCCACACTGTTGCGCGCGTTATCGCCCAGGTGCTCTTGGCGTGCGATCTCGGCGGTGTGTTCGCGTATGTCCTCCAGCGCGACCACAACGGCTTGATTGCGCAGCACGCGCTCCAGCAGCGGTAGTTCGTTGAGCCGCAGTTTGCGGATGAGCGGCCGCAGGCTTGTGCCATTGACGAACAGGGTCAGCAGCACGAAACCAGTGGTGGCCACGGCGATGAACTGACGTGCTTCATAAGGCACGTTGTGCTGTTCCGTTACCGCTAACGCCAATGCCAACGATACAGCGCCGCGCAGCCCGCCCCACCACATCACGATGCGATACGAGCGGCTTACCTTGGTGCCGAAGCGCGTAAGGCCCAGCAGCGGCAGCATGCCAAATACCATGAAGCCGCGCGCCATCAGGGTGACCGCAAACAACAGCACGATCAACAATACCTGGGTCCAACTGATGTCGGCCATCATCCTGGGGATGAGCATGGCCGCGAACACAAAGATCAGCGAGTTAGCCCAGAAACCCAACTGTGCCCACGCGGCAGCCAACTGTTCGAAGGTGGCCGGCGACATGCGGGTGCGCCCTGTGGTGCCCACGACCAAGCCTGCAATCACGGTTGCCACCACGCCGGATACACCCAGATAGTGCTCGGAGATATAGAACGCGAGATAGGCCAGCGCGATGGTAAGGGTGATCTCGGCTGTAGGCCAACCCCGCAACGCAATGAACAGCCCGCTGGCCAGCCGACCCATGAGCAGGCCCGCCAACCCGCCGCCCAGGAAGCTGACGACAAAGCTGGAGAATATCTTGCCCGTGGAGATAGGCCCGCCGCTGAAAATGACCGACAGCAGCACTGTATAGAGCGCGATGGACGCGGCGTCGTTGAACAAGGATTCGCCTTCGACCAGCGTGGTCAAGCGCTTGGGCGCGCCAACATCGCGAAAAACGCCTACCACGGCGGCCGGATCGGTGGTGGCAACGATGGCGCCCAGCATCAGGCACACCACCAGTCCGTAATCCGACACCATGCTCAGCGACATGCCGACTGCGACGGTGCAGACCACGACGGCGACGATAGCCATCATAAGGATGGGCCCGATGTCGTCCAGCAGGCGGCGCACGTTGAGCGCCAGCGCAGTTTCGAACAACAGGATGGGCAGGAAGACGAACAGGAAAGTCTCGGAAGAAACTTCGAAGTTCTGCAGGGAGTCGAGGAAGTCGGACATGACGACCGGCGCCCAGCTGTGCACGTGAATGATGAGGCCCAGCACTATGCCAACGATGGCAAGGAGTACGGAATAGGGCAAGCTGAGCCTGCCCGCGAGGGGCGGCATGAACGAAACCAGTGCGAGCAGGCCGGCGAGGCCAAATACCACGTGCCCGATATCCATGTGTAGCGGCGTTTAGTATGCGAGGAGTCTCAAGCATACTTTCTTTGCCAGTATGGTGGCGGTGCGGACGGGCATAAAAATGGGACACCCATGCAGGTGTCCCAAAAACATCCACTTCAATAGGGAGGGGAAGAGGAGAAGCCGAAGTGGATGGAGAACAATGGCTCGCGCATCGCAGCAGAAGCTTTGTTCACAGTGAATTAGGCTACGCGGGAATGGGGAAGTTCAATTTTTTGGGGCGAATGAGTAAGATATTGTTTCTCAATTCAATCCGTGGGCGACCCCAACGGGGCGATACGCACGGGTGCGGGCGCTGCCGCAGCCTGCCCCGTCATGGCGCTCGGGTTAAGAAACGACATCTTCGGGCAATAAAAAAGGCCGCACTTGTTACCGAAGCGCGGCCGGGAAGCAGGGAAGAATCAGGCCGTGAGCGCAGTGCGCAGCTTTTTGAACGCGGCGGCTTCGATTTGGCGGATGCGTTCAGCGGAGACACCGAATTCGGCGGCGAGCTCATGCAGCGTGGCACCGCCCTCGTCTTGCAGCCAGCGTGCCTCAACAATGCGGCGCGAGCGGTCGTCCAATACACCCAACGCGTTGGCCAAGCCTTCGCCTTGCAATGTGTAGTAGGCATTGCGTTCAAGCACAGCGGAAGGCTCATGGTCGCCGTTGTCGGACAGGTACGAAATGGGCGCAAACGATGCGTCGTCGTCATCGCGGGTCTCGAGGGCCATTTCCTGGCCCATCATGCGCACCTCCATTTCGGAGACGTCCTGTGGGCGAACGTTGAGCTCGCGGGCGATCGCGTCTACCTGGTGCGAATCGAGGCTTTGGCCGCTGTCTTCGGGCCGCATGCGGCGCAGGTTGAAGAACAGCTTGCGCTGTGCCTTGGTGGTGGCTACTTTTACCAGCCGCCAGTTGCGCACGATGTATTCATGGATCTCTGCTTTGATCCAATGCACCGCGAAGGATACCAAGCGTACCCCGCGGTCAGG
Source organism: Pusillimonas sp. TS35 (assembly GCF_009857885.1). Lineage (GTDB taxonomy): Bacteria > Pseudomonadota > Gammaproteobacteria > Burkholderiales > Burkholderiaceae_B > Allopusillimonas > Allopusillimonas lactea. The sequence continues at coordinate 485,892 of NZ_WWER01000002.1, forward strand.
GTCGAAGCGCTTGACTGCCTTCATGAGGCCCACATTGCCTTCCTGGATCAGGTCGGCGTGCGCAAGGCCATAACCCAAGTACTGCCGGGCGATGGATACGACCAGGCGCAGGTGCGCGGTAATGAGTTGGCGTGCGGCATCGAGATCGGATTCGTCGCGCAAGCGCCGCCCCAGTTGCATTTCCTCGTCGTGGGTCAGCATGGGCAGGCGATTGACGGCACTGATATAGGCTTCGATCGTGCCGAGCGCACCAGGATTGGAAACGGCAACCGCCAACTGGGCGTTGGACAGGGCCAGCGAATGGGAGGATTGCGTCATCGTTATGGGTGTTCCTTACGGAAGTTCATAGCCAATATTAGCACTCTATGCGATCGAGTGCTAATGCCTGGAAAGAATTCAAAAAGATACCCATAAGAGCAGTTTTTTGATGAAAAAGTTCCGTTTTGAAGGGTATTTGTGTGCAGAATGCGCCCCAAACCAGCAACCCGTCGCAAGGGCTGCTATTAGCGAACCTGGGTAGTGATCCTTCGATGTTCCTTATGTCCGTATCGCCCACCAACTCGATCAGCTGAAACACCGCACTGATGCGGTCGATTCTGCGAGTGCGGGGGCCGTACTTGAGGTATCTTTAGTGTTTCCCGGTTTCCTCATTATCTTGAAGGCATTCCCATCATGCGACTGAAGTTCCTGGCCTGCGCCACTGTACTGGCGGCCCTGGCGTCCGCTCCCGCGTTGGCGCAAGTAAAAATTGGTGTTATTACCTCGTCCACCGGGCCTACCGCTATGGTGGGCATCCCGCAAAAGAACGCAGTGGCCCTGCTGCCCAAGAAGTTCGGCGACCTGTCGGTTGAGTATATTTCTCTGGACGACGCGAGCGACACCACGCAGTCGGTCACCAGTTTCAAGAAGTTGATCACTGAAGAGAAAATCGATGCGCTGATCGGCCCCACGGGTTCGCCCAATATCATGAGCATGATCCAGTTCGCGGCCGAATCGGGTACGCCTGTGCTGGCGCCGGTAGGTACGGCTGCGGCGGTGCAGCCGATGACGCCCGAGAAAAAGTGGGTATTCAAGACCACGCAGAATGATGACATTATTGCCGAGGCCCTGGTTGGGCACATGGTGCGCAAGGGCATAAAGACGCTGGCGTACATTGGTTTTAACGACGCCTATGGCGAAAACTGGCTGAAGGTAATCACAGGTCTGGCGCAAAAACATGGCATCAAGCTTGGGCCGGTTGAACGCTATCAACGCTCCGACAGTTCTGTCACCGGGCAATCGCTCAAGATCCTGGCGGCCAACCCCGATGCGGTGCTGGTGGGTGGCACGGGCACGGCAGCGGTGCTGCCGCAGGCCACCCTGGTCAAGCAAGGCTACAAAGGTCAGGTCTACCAAACCCACGGCGCGGCGCTGCCGGCCTTCCTGAAGATGGGCGGCAAGGACGTCGAGGGCACCATACTGGCGGCCAGCCCCATGCTGGTGTTGTCCGAGGTCGATGACAGCAATCTGTCCAAGAAGGTGGCCGAGGAGTTCGTCAAGCGCTACAAGGCGATCTATAACGAGCAGCCCGCAACCTTCGCTGCCAACGTATACGACGCTGGCTTGCTGCTTGAGCAGGCGGCGCCGCTGGCGGCCAAGGCGGGCAAGCCGGGCACGCCCGCATTCCGCAGTGCATTGCGCGATGCGTTGGAGCAAACCAAGGGTTTGGTGGCCACACAGGGCGTCTACAACATGACGCCGGAAGATCACAGCGGCTTCGACGAGCGCGGCCGTGTGCTCATTACGGTCAAGGACGGGCAGTGGCGTTTGCTGAAGGACTGAACGCCTGTAGAGGGGGCGGCGGGCGGTAAGGCCGCCGCCTGGTTCGTGGTCGGGGTTGATTAAGCGGGCCGGCCCGGCGCGTCAGTTGTGGCCCGAGCGACCGACGCATACCGTTCAGATGCCGCCGTCGTGGACACGGCGGGCGGCGTTGGTTATTTCGACGCTCAGGCCGGGTCAGAACTGGTGGAACAAACCGATCGCAACGCCGGACTGGTGGGTTTTGCCGCTGTCCAGTTTGTAGGCCGCGCCGCCGGTGTCGGAGGTGAAGCCCAGGTTGATGGGGCCGCTGCGGGCATGCACGGCCATCAAATAGACGTTGGTGCGCTTGCTGAAACGGTGCATGGCGCGCGCGGCAAACTGTTGCCAGGTGTCGTCCGTCAGGCCCAGGTACCCGGTGGGGGCGTTCTTGAAATGCTCGCGATAGTAGGCCAGCTCGATGCTATTGGCGGGCGTGAATTGATACATGGCGCCAAGCGAGAAAAAGTGGCTGACAATGTCCGCGGCTTGGCGTTGTTCAATTTCGCGATAGCGGTAGACGCCTGAAATCTTGTATGAGCCGAATTTTGCCTGCAGGCCCGCGAGATAATTGTCCGTGTCGCCGGTGCGTGTGGATGTCGGCGTTGCCTCCAGGTGGTCATAGCCAAGCATGGCGCGGATGGGGCCGAATTTATAGCTTGCCGCCGCGCCATAGGCGGACGTCTTGCCGGCATCGTAGCGCATCTGGTCTTCCTGGCTGCGGAAGCCGTAGTAGGCGCTGGCATCCAGTTTCTCGAAAGTACCGCGATACTTTACCGAGTTGTTGGAGCGCGAGGTCACATACCGTGAAATCGGGTCATACTGGCCAGACCATCCGAACGGTGTGAACGCGCCGGTGATGCTGAAGGCAGAGGTGTATTGCCGGCCGAGGGTGAGTTCGCCCCACTCGCCCTTCAGGCCGACCATGGATGTACGATTGAACAACCCGCTGCTGTCGCCCTTGCCGGTGCCGACGTTGAAGCCGCTCTCCAGGCGGAAAATGGTTTTCAGGCCATTGCTCAAGTCTTCGCTGCCATGCAGCCCCCAGCGTGTACCGCGCTGGCCGCTGGAGCGCATGCCTGTTTCCGTGCCGCCGGGCGCATTGTTGTAGCTTTCCACGCCGGCATCGACAATGCCATAGAGCGTTACCGAGCTGGCCTGGGCCATGCTGGCGGATGTCAGGCCGCACAAAGCCAGTGCGGCCACGGTGGCCGCGTTCGTGTACTTCATTGTGATGTCTCCCTGTGTTTATCGGAGGCGCCCGACGGAGAAGTCCGGATATGGGCGTTTGCGGGGAGGCCTTGCCTTTGCGTCAGGGCGTATCCCTTGAAGGGCCGCAATCTTGGCATCCGGAAAATAGCGTGGCAATCACAACCGCCCGCAATTCCGCACAGTGAAAATTTGAAGCTTCAAACACAGTAGAAACCCGTAGCCCCCGTAGCTGGCCCATGTGGTCTGCCGTAGCAGGTGACGAAACATGACGCCGTAGGACGCGAGACGCCACGGCTCCGGAAGTCGGACACAGGAAGATGCTACTTGCTTAAATAATTTATAGGGAAAATACTGATATTTAAATATCAATAACTTAAAAGAGCTTCTTCCGCACAGCGGTATTTGATGGAAGAGTGTTTGGTGTTGTCGCAGTGCGCTGGCATTCTGACTCCACTTTCCGGTGGCGGGTTGCGTAGGCGCACAACAACCCCTTCCGTATAGTGAGATAAGACATGATCAAGCGCGCTGAGCACCAAGTCATTAATGCCGAAGAGTCCGAGCGTCGCAGTGAGCGCAAGTTTGTGACGGCGCTGGCCCGCGGGCTGCAGATTCTGGAATCATTTCATGCCGACCGTGAACTGGGTAACCATGACATCGCGCAACGCACAGGTCTGCCGCATACGACGGTGACACGATTGACCTACACCCTGACCGAACTGGGCTATTTGCGCCGGGCGGGGCACCACGGCAAGTACGTGGCGGGCGCGGGTTTTCTGGGCCTGAGCGCGTCGATCAACCGCAACCTCGGTGTGCAGCGTGTTGCCAGGCCTTATATGGAGCGGTTGTCGTCCAAGCTCGATTGCTCCGTCATCCTTGGTATGCGGGATCGGCTGTCGATGGTGTTTCTGGAAGTAGTGCGGCCCCAGCGCAGCCAATTGGTGGTCAACACGGATATCGGCTCTCGAGTGCCCATCACGACGACCGCGATTGGCTTGGCGTATTTGGTGGGCGCGCCCTTGGCGGATCGCACTCGGCTGCTCGCGCAGTTGCAGGCGGAGAGCAATGAGGACTGGGCGGAGGCGCGTGGCCGGATAGAGCGAGCCTATGCCAACTATGACCGCAGGCGCTTCGTGTTGCACGAGAAATCATGGTCGCGGGAAGTCAGTGCGGTTGCGACGCCGCTGGTGCATGGCGGAGACGGCAATGTGTATTCGTTCATGTGCGGTGGCCCCAGCAGCGCGATGACGCGCGCCAGGCTGATCAATGAAGTGGGGCCGTGCCTGGTCACGGCTGTCAATGAGATACGTGCGGCGCTGGCGCGTACCTCTATTCCGAAACTGCCCGCCGATACACATGTGGCATACGGGCGGCAGTAAACCGTTTGCAGGATTTTTACAATTTCGTTAGCAGGATTAGTACATCCATGAATCCCTATCGCTTTCCCGATTATCAGGTAACCGGCGACGCCGACACAACAGTGTTTCTGCTGCACGGTGCTTATGGTTCCAAAACATATTTCGAGCATGAGATCAACACCCTGGCGAGCAACGGCTACCGCGTTGTGGCCTGGGATGCACCGGGCTACGGTGTGAGCCCGCTGCCTGCGGACGGCTTGAGCATCGAGCGTCTTGCCGATACCGCAGCCACAATGGTGGAGCGCCTTGGCACCCGCCGTAATGTCGTGCTGGGCCACAGCATGGGCGGCATCATTGCCCCCGGCGTTGCGGTTCGCCTGCCCGGCAAGGTGCACGGGCTGGTGGTGTCGGCCACCGTCGCCAGCTTCAGTCGGAAAAGCGAGGAAGACAAGAAGACGTTTCTCGAAGAGCGCATCGCGCCGCTCAAGCAGGGCAAGTCTTTCCGCGAAACGGCGATGCCGGTGATCCTGTCCATGTTTGCGCCGGGCTCGTCGGGGCCGATGGTCGACCTGGTGCAGCGCATTGCCGCAGGCACCCACGCCGATACATTCTGCGCCGCAATCACAGCCATCACAAACTATGACGGGCTGGATACGCTCAAGCAGGTTGCTGTGCCGACATTGCTGTTGGCGGGGGCGCACGACAAGGTCGGCCGTCCAGATGGTATGGAGCAGCTTACCGAGCTGATCCCGCACGCCGAGTTCGTGTGTATTCCAGATGCGGCCCACTACGCTTTCGCCGAGCAGCATGATGCGTTCAACAGCCATGTGCTGCGGTTCTTGTCCGCGCTGAACTAAGCAGATTTTCCAGCCATTCTTCTGATTTATTGATGCGGCGAGATGCCGCACTGCTCAACCACCATGAAACTGTTCAATGTTAAGTTCGCCGCGGCGTTGGTCGCGGCGGTAGGGGGCTTTTGCGCCATCCAGCCCGCTTTTGCCGACGATGCCGCTACCTGGCCCACGCGCGATGTGCGCATGGTGGTGCCTTATCCTCCCGGCGGCCTGGCCGATTCAGTGACGCGTATTATTGCCGAGCAGATGGCCAAGGATACGGGGTACGGAGTCGTTGTCGAGAACAAGCCCGGCGCCAATGGCCAGATTGGCTTGAATGAAGTGATACGCGCGCCCAAGGATGGGCATACGCTTGGCCTGATCGTGCCCGCCACGATGATCACCCTGCCGTTGACGGACCCTAACTACAAAATCAAGCCGCTGTCGCAGCTCGAACCCCTGACCATCGCTGTCGATACGTACCTGACGTTGGTCGTCAACCCCGAAAGCGGGGCGAAGTCGATCAAGGAATTTGTCGAGTATGCCAAGTCCCAGAAGGAGCCGCTGATGTATGGCATCCCTGGCATCGGCTCGAGCTTTCACTTCAACAACGTGACCATGGCCCACAAGCTGGGCTACAAGGCGACCAGTGTGCCGTATACCGGCGAGTCGGCCATTTTGATCGACATCGCCGGCGGCCATATCGACTACGCCCTGGTGAGCAATGCCGGAAAGACGTATATCGAGGGCGGCAAAGTCACGCCGCTGGCTGTGACGTCCCGCAAGCGTGTTTCGGCGCTGCCGGATGTGCCGACCTTTAAAGAGCTCGGCTACGACTTTGTGTCTGACGGTTGGGTAGGGTACGCGGCGGCCGCCGGCACGCCGCAACCCGTGCTTGACAAGGTTAGCGCCGCGCTCGTCAAGGCACTGAAAGCGCCCCGCGTGCAGGAGCTGCTCGGCAACATGGGCTATACGGTGACCGCGAACTCGCGCCATGAGCTGACCGAGCTGATTATTGCACGCGGCCGCAGCTACTCCGACGTGATCAAGTCGGGCCAGATTGTACTGAAGGAAGAATAACGCCGGTCAGTATTCGGCGCATCGAGACAGCGACAACGTCGCCATTACTAAGCAAGGAAGAGACCATGTACGAAATAATCAACACGGTTGCCAGTTCATTGGATCCCAATACCGACCACCCGTTTCTGCGCGGCGCGTTTCAGCCCCAGTTCGACGAGGTAACGGCAAACACCGACACCATGAAAGTCATCGGCGAAATTCCAAAGGATCTTGCCGGCATCTACATCCGCAACACGCACAACCAGGTGCATGAGGCGCTGGATATTTATCACCCCTTCGATGGCGATGGCATGCTGCACGCCATGCATTTCCAGGATGGCAAGGCGACGTACCGCAACCGCTTTGTGCGCACCACCGGCTTTCTGGCGGAACAGGCCGCCGGAAAATCGCTGTGGCCCGGCATTCTGTCGCCGCAAAAATACACGCGCCGCGGCTGGGGCTCAATGGGGGCCATGAAGGACAACGCAGGCACGGACGTGATGGCGCACTGTGGCAAGCTGCTGGCGTCAATGTCGCAGGGCAGCGAGCCCTGGCGCCTTGATCCATTGTCGCTGGAAACGTTGGGCGTGGATGGCAACTGGGCTCAGCGCGTACCCGACGGCGTGGCGTCGCACTACAAAGTTGACCCTGCGACGGGCGAGATGATGTTCTTCAATTACCCTGAGCGCTGGCCGCACATGCACTACGGCGTGATCGACAAGAACAACCAACTGGTGCACTACGTGCCCATCGAGCTGCCCGGCGCGCGCTGGCCGCACGATATCGGTGTCACCAAGAACTACACCATTTTGCATGACCTGCCCTTCTTCTTCGATCCCGAACTGCTCAAGAAGGGCCAACGCAAGATTACGTTCTTCCCCGACGTCCCTGCCCGCTTCGGCATTCTGCCGCGCCATGGCGACAACTCGACCATCAAGTGGTTCGAGGGCACGCCCTGCCACATTCTTCACCTGGCGAACAGCTACGAGGACGGCGATGAAATAGTGATGGACGGTTGCATCATGCCCAATCCGCACAAGCCGGCCGTCGGCCAGACCGAAGGCGGGCGGCAGGGCGCCTACCAGCGCATCCGCGCGCACCTGGACAAGCACAACAACCCGACCCATATGTACCGCTGGCGCTTCAACCTGCGGACGGGACAGACGCGCGAAGAAATGATCGACGACGAGATCACCGAGTTCCCCGTGATCAGCAACGATTACGTTGGCCGGCCGTATCGCTACAGCTACAACGTGCTGTACGAAAAGGGCGAGTGGCTGTTCCGCGGCCTGAAGCGCTACGACATGCAGGATCGCAAGACGCAAACCTTCGAGTACGGCCCGGGCCGCTACGGTAGTGAGCCGCAAATTGCACGCCGCATCGGCGCCAAGGCGGAGGATGACGGCTATCTGCTGACCTTCCTGAACGATATGAACCTCAACCGTTCGGAGTGCCTGATCCTGGACGCCAGCAATATCTCGGCCGGCCCTGTCGCCCAGATCATTCTGCCGCACCGTATTTCGGCCGGGACGCACGCGTGTTGGGTGGAAGCCGATCGCATCAGCGGAGAAGGCCGCGATCCGGCTTACATTCCGGGCTAAGCCATGAAAACGCTCGTGTTGATTCCCGGCCTGAACAATACAGGCGCGGTATTTGATGGTGTGGCGGCGGCCATGCGTGAGTGTGCGGATGTTCGCACGCCCACGTGCGACGCGCTGCCGAGCGTTGAAGCCATTGCGGACGCGCTGGTGGTGGACTTGCCCGACCGTTTCTGGCTGGGCGGGTTTTCTTTCGGCGGCTACGTTGCCCTGGCGATGCTGGAGCGCTATCCGGAGCGCATCGAAGGCATCGCGTTGATCTGCACTGCGCCGTTCGCCGATGCACCGGCCCAGAAAACCCGACGCCAGCAGGCGATCGAACGGGCGCGGGCCGGTGGGTACAGCGAAATGATCGCGCAACAGGCTGCCAATGCGTTTCACCCGGACAGCCTGGCCGATGCATCACTGATGGCGGCGCGTTCGGCCATGGTTGCCGACTACGGTGCGGAGCGTTTCATCGCCCATACCGAAGCGGTCATGGCGCGGCCGGATCGGCAGTCGCTGCTGACGGGAGACATCCCGACGCTCGTGGTGGCGGCCAGCCATGACAAGGTATTTCCGCCTTCCAGCGTGACTGGCTTTGGGGCGGCGATACCGGGTGCCACCGTGGCCTGCATCGAGGGCGCAGGGCATCTGGCGCCGATGGAGCGGCCCCAAGCGCTGGCGGACACCTTGCGCGCCTGGATGAATGCCTGACCGCAAGACGCCACTTCGTCCCATTCACCGCGTCTAGTGGATGGGACACATTCAATGAAAAGTTAGGAGATAACGAGATGCAAAGGCGTGTCTTTTGCGTTGCCGCTGTCGTGGCGGCAGCTTCGATAACGTGGACGAGTGCGGCGCTTGCCGCATATCCTGATAAACCGATACGCGTTGTGGTGCCCTATCCGGCGGGCGGCGCCGCCGACACCATTGCACGGGTATTCGGCGAACGTCTGGCTGCCATTGCGGGCCAACCGGTCATTGTGGAGAACAAGGGCGGCGCATCGGGGATGATCGGCGCCGAGGCAGTTTTGCGAGCCGAGCCGGACGGATACACACTGTTGCTCACGCCGACCACGCAGTTGACCAACACAGGTTTCAATATCAAGCCGTCTTATGATGCCGTGGATGATTTCGCGCCTGTGGTCGGCCTCACGCGTGCGCCTATGGTGTTGGCGGCGGGCAAGCAGTCGGGCATCACGGATCTGGCCAGCTTGGCCGAAGCGGGCAAAAAGCGTCCGATCGCCTATGGCTCTTACGGCGCAGGCACCTCGACCCATATTGTGCTGGACGTGCTTAGCAAGCAACTAGGCCTGGACAGCACACATGTGCCGTACAAAGGCGAGGCGCCGATGCTCAACGACATGCTGGGTGGCCAGATCGACATTGGCCTGTATTCGGTCAGCGTTGCGCGCGCCCAGGCGCAGGCGGGCAAGCTGAACCTACTCGGGCTGCTGGGGATCGCGCGTAGCCAACTGCTGCCGCAGCTTGCCACTCTGCAAGAACTGGGGCTGCGGGACATGGACTGGCAGTATGGCGTGGGTGTGTATACGTCCTCCCGTGTTCCGGCGGCGCAGTTGACGAAGCTGCAGGCAATGTCGATGCAGGCTGTCCGCTCCGATGAGGTGGGTAAACGCTTTCAGGATCTTTCCCACGAGCGCTGGGCAGGCTCGCCCGAGGAGATGCAGGCATTGCTGATCAGTGACAGCAAGCGATGGGCCGCATTGATACAGCATGTTCAAGCAGGAGAACAGAAATGAGTGGAAACGGTGGCGAGGATCGTATGGGCGGCGGGCTGCCGCTGCCTGCAATGACACCGCAGGCTGGATATCGGCTGCTTGTGGTGGGGGGCTGCGGGGGGATGGGACGCCAGTTGGTTCGGGCCGGTGTGGGCCTTGGCTTGGACATCTGCGTGCTGGATCTGGAGGCTTCGTGCAGCCAGACGGAAAAGATTGCTGGCGTCGAGTATATCCCTTGCAATGTGTCCAGCGAGGCGGATGTGACCGCCGCATTTGCGCGGATCGGCGAGAAATGGGACGCCTTGGATGGATTGGTGAATCTGGTCGGCTATACCGGCGAGCGGGTTGCACTTGAAGACATGGAGACCGATGGCTGGCACGGCATCATTGATGCCAGCCTGCATGGCATGTTCTACGTGGCGCGGGCGGCTGCGCCACTGCTGCGGCGTGCACAAGAGCAGGGTCGACAGCCGGCTGCCGTGCTGGTTTCGTCGACGTTTGGCGTCCGCGTTGCGCACACGGGCTATGCCGCCTATGCGGTCGCCAAGGCGGGTGTGATGAATCTGGTACGCGCGTTAGCCAGCGAATGGTCGCCGGCGATTCGTGTCAACGGTATCGCGCCGGGCGTGATCGAGACAGCGTTCCTGAAAGGTGGAACCGGCCGCCCCGAGAAAAAGACACATCTGGATATTGATCGCTTTATGCATACCGTGCCAATGGAGCGGTTGGGCCAGCCAGAGGAGATCGTCTGGCCGACCCTGTTTTTGTTGGGAGCGGGCGCAGGCTATATCACTGGCCAGACGCTGCATGTGAACGGTGGAACATGGATGGCGGCATGATGCACAAACTTTCGATACCTGAGATTGTCACCAGCTATATCCAAGGTGGCTGGGAACCTGCGGGCAGCACGCGGCTGCCTGTGCTCAATCCTGCCACCGAAGAAACCATTGCCTGGGTGTCCGAAGCGGATGAAGCGCAGACCGCGCGTGCCGTCGAGGCCGCCCACGCCAGTTATCGTGCGGGGGTCTGGTCGCGGATGCCGGTCGCGCAGCGGCGTGCCGTATTCCGCCGCATTGCCGAGCTTACCGCGCAGCACTTTGACGAGCTGGCGGGCCTGGAGGTGATCAACACAGGCCTGCCCTTTGCATATGCGCGCAACCGGCAAATTCCGCGCATTGTGCGCAACTTTGAATTTTTTGCCGACTGGATGTCGCAGAACACAGAACGCAGCGGGATCCAGGACGATGCCTACCTGCGCTATGTGGTGCGTGTTCCGGCAGGCGTTGCGGCGCTCATATCGCCCTGGAATGCGCCGCTTGCGCTGGCGTCGACCAAGATTGCCGCCGCCTTGGCCTTCGGCAACAGTTGTGTGGTCAAGACGGCTGAGCAGACACCGCTTGCGGTGGCGCGTTTCATGGAGCTGCTGACTGAAGCGGGCGTGCCGCCGGGTGTGGTCAATATGGTCAACGGACGGGGCGATGTCACGGGCGATGCGCTGGTGCGTCATCCGCTGGTCAACGTCGTGTCGTTTACCGGCGGCACTCATACCGGCCGCATGATTGCTGCCGCCGCGTCGCCGCAGCTCAAGCGCGTGGATCTGGAACTCGGCGGCAAGTCTGCCAATATCATTACTGCGTCGGCTGATCTGGATGCGGCCCTGGACGGCGCCTTGAGCGCTATCTACACCAATAACGGCCAGCAATGCTTTGCGGGCTCGCGTATCCTGGTGCAGCGTGAGATTGCCGACGCCTTCATCGGTGCTTTTATTGAGCGAGCACGCAGCATCCGGGTGGGCAGCCCCGACGACCCGGACACCGAATTGGGGCCTTTGGCGAACGCGCAGCACTATGCGCGTGTCATGTCGTTTGTCGAAACCGCCAAGGCCGAAGGTGCGCGGATTCTCACGGGCGGGCAGCGCCCCGCGCACTGCCCCAAGGGTTACTACATCGAGCCGACAGCGGTGCTTGTGGACTCGAATCAAAGTCGACTTTGCCAGGAAGAAATCTTCGGGCCATTTGCGGCAATTCAGATCTTCGACACATTTGACGAAGCAATCCGCATTGCCAACGACTCGGCGTTCGGCCTGGTTTCGTACCTGTGGTCCTCCGACCTGGAACAGTGTATGCGAGCCGGCAATGAGATCGAGGCGGGTGTGGTGCTGGTCAATACGCCGATGCTGCTTGACCTGCGCTTCCCTTTTGGTGGGTTCAAGGATTCGGGGTTGGGCCGCGAAGGCATAGAAGGCATGCGGCATTTCTATACCGAAGAGAAGACGGTCACGATTGCCCTGCGCAGGCCCGACATGGTCAGGTTTGGCGCATAAGGCTCGGGTGCCGGGCGCTGTGATCGCCCGGTGCCTGGCGCCTGGCATCGGGCGGGTGGGCAGCATGTACCGCGGCCCATCCGGCCTTGGTTTGCCAATCAGTATTCCGACGACTTGCCCGTCAGGGCCACGCCGATGCGCAGCATGAGGTAGGATAGGCCATCGATGAAGTGGCCGATTCTTCCGCGACGTTGTAGATCGGTGGGTGTGACGCGGCGTGCGTTGCGTGCGATTTCCTCTTCCAGTGTGCGTGCCAGTTGGGCGGCAAAGGCATCGTTGCGCACATATACATTGGCCTCGCGCGCGAGCAGCAGGCTGAACGGATCCAGGTTGGAGGATCCCACTAAAGCGCAATTATCGATGGCGGCTACTTTGGCGTGCAGATAACTGGCCGTGTATTCATACAGCTCAATCCGCGCGTCCAGCATTTTCCAGTACATGTATCGGGTGGCCCGATATTGCAGCAGGTATTCCGCATGCCCCTGCAGCAGCAGGCGCACGCGTACGCCGCGCGCCGCCGCATCAGCCAGGGCTTTGCGCAGCCGGCGGCCAGGCAAGAAATAGGCGTTGGCGATCAGCACGTTGTCTGTGGCGCTCGCCAGCGTGGCCAGATATACATGTTCTACAGTCTGGCGGTGCAGGATGTTGTCGCGCAGCAGCAGGGCCGCGCGCACGCCAGGCGTGAACACCGGCTGCTGCCGGCCCGCGCGCAACTGGCGCCCCTTGAGCCAGTTGCGGGTGCGCTGGTAGAACGCGGCCCAATCGTCCCGCCTGCGCCAGGCCATGCGCAGCCACAGCGCGCCCTGGGCGCGTATCAGGTCTTCCACAATGGGCCCCCGCAGGCACACGGCATAGTCGAAGCGCGGCTCAGGCCCACGGCCATTGTCGGGAAGGTCTGCGTAGTCGTCCAGGATGTTGATGCCGCCCACGAAGCCGGTCTGACCGTCGATCACTGCTGTCTTGCGGTGCAGCCGCCGCAAGATGCGCATATTCAGCCGCACATGCCGCAGGCGTCGCGGCACCGGGCGGTAGACGCGGTATTGCGCCCCCATGGCTTCCAGGCGTGCGCAAACCTGTTCGACGTGGTCGCTGCTGCCGAAGCCGTCAATAACCACGCGCACCTTGACCCCGCGTTGGCATGCCCGCTCCAGGTGGTCAAGCACGGAACGTGCCGTGCGGTCGAACGAAAAAATATAGGTTTCCAGATGAACCAGGCTGTGCGCCCTGTCTATGGCGTCACACAGTGTAGGGAAGAACTGAACGCCGTTATGCAGCAGCGTAATCTCGTTGCCGTCGTGCCAGCCCAGGCGCAGATGTCGAGACGGCATCGTCTAGTCAATTGGCGCGCCCGCCAAGCCCCATGCTATGCAGGATGTGCCGGCTGATGGCTGACTCCACCTTCCGCAGTGCCATCAGCACATTAAAGTGGCTGGCGCCGGCCACTTCCAGCAGCGTCGCGGGGTAGCCAGCATCCAGCCATGCCTGGCCGTAGGCACGGCTCTGGCGCTTGAACTCATCCGTTTCATGTTCGCCCCAGGCCACCAGCAATGGGCGGCCGCGTTGCGGCAGGTGAAACTGCGGGCTCAGCGCAATGGCGGTGCGTTCATCCAACTGCGTCCATGCGTTGACATGCGTACCGATCAGCGGACGCAGGTCGAACAGCCCGCTGATCGGGCTGGCACTGTGCACGACGCTGTCGGGCAGGCCCAGGTCGGATTGCCAGCCGTCGGCCAGGAGCATGCCAGCCAATTGGCCGCCCGCTGAATGGCCGCTGACGTGTATGCGCGCCGGGTCGCCGCCGTAATGGGCGATGTTTTTCCATGTCCAGGCCAGTGCGCGACGGCACTGGTCAAGGATATGTGACAGCGTGACGGCGGGCGCGAGCGAATAATTGATCGTAACGACCATGGCGCCTGCCGACGTGAAAGCAGGTGCTATGAAGCTGGCATCGTCTTTTGACAGCGCTCGCCAGTAGCCGCCGTGGATAAAAAAGAAACAGGGTGCGGCGGCAGACCCGGGCGCGGGAAAGATGTCCAGGATTTCGTCAGGGTGGTCGCCATAGGGCACCGACTGCCAGCCGTCCACGCGCGACCAAGCCTGTGCGCTGAGGTCGGTGTACTCGCGCAATTGGTGCTCGCTATCGGGCACTGCGGCACGGGCATTGTATTGGCGGTCCATCTCTGCGGGCGAGTAGCCCATCGGATTGGCAGGCGGGAGGAGGCGGTTGGCGCCGGACGTTGGTGGGATGGACATCGGGCAGCGCTCCTGGTCAAGGGAGTTCAAGTTCCGCAAACAGCGGCGCGTGGTCGGAAATCTGTCGCCACGGCGCACCCTGCAGCACGCGCGCCTTGCGCACGGCAAACCCGCGTTGATAGATGCGATCGAGCCGCAGCCAGGGAAAGGCGGCGGGGAAAGTGCGGGGCGGTGGAGTAAGGCGGGCGGCGCCGTTTACACCGAGTTCGTGGATCGTTTTGGCGACTTGGGTGCGCTGCGGCATTTTGAGCAGCTTACTGACGGAATAGCGCAGTCGGCGCGGCGCGGTGTCATTGTGCGGGGCGATGGCGAAAACCTCGTACAGGCCTAACTGTTGGACGAACAGTGGCGCCAGGCGATTGTGCCAGTCGTTGAAGTCGCCCGCGATGAGCATGGGCTCGTCATCGGGCACCAGGCGGCGTATGCGTTCGACCAGCGCGGCCACCTGCCGTGACCGGCTGCCAGCAAACAGCCCCAGATGTACGACCAGGCAGTGTACGGGGGCGCCGTCCACGTCCACCACCGCATGTAGCAGGCCGCGCTGCTCCAGCCGATGGTCGGAGATATCCTGGTTTTCGTGCTTGAGGATGGCGAACCGCGACAACAGGGCGTTGCCGTGGTCAGTGCGGGTGCGTATGGCATTGCAGCCATAACAGGCGTTTAGCCCCAGGGCCGCGCCCAGCGATTCGTGCTGGGCGTTGAGGCTGAAGCGCTGCTCGTTGCGCCCCTGGATTTCTTGCAGGAAGAGCAAGTCGGGGCGCAGTGAATAAAGCCCAAGGCGCAAGTCGGCAAACGATTCGCGGGCACCGGTGGCGGAACGCCCTTTATGAATGTTGTAGCTGACGACCCGGATGACCGACACGGCGACCTCCTGAAGTGTTCTCCCTTACTTTACCTCTGTATTGCGCAGACGGATATGAAGCTCGCGCAATTGTTTTTCGTCTACCGCCGAGGGGGCCTGGGTAAGCAGGCACTGGGCGCGCTGCGTCTTGGGGAACGCAATGACGTCGCGGATAGACTCGGCGCCCGTCATCAGCGTGACCAGGCGATCGAGGCCGAATGCCACGCCGCCATGCGGCGGCGCACCGTACTGCAGCGCGTCGAGCAAGAAGCCGAACTTGACGCGTGCCTCTTCGGCGTCGATGTTAAGCGCGCTGAAGACTTTGCGCTGGATATCGGCGCGGTGGATACGTACCGAACCGCCGCCCAGTTCCCAGCCGTTGAGCACCATGTCGTAGGCCTTGGCCAGCGCTTTGCCGGGATCGGACTCGAGCAGGTTCTCGTGGCCGTCTTTGGGGCTGGTGAACGGATGGTGCGCGGCGAAATAGCGGCCTTCGTTCTCGTCGTATTCGAACATGGGGAAATCGATGACCCAGAGCGGCTGCCAGCCCGCTTCGAACAGGCCGCTTTCTTTGCCGAACTCGCTGTGGCCAATCTTGACGCGCAGCGCGCCAATGGCGTCGTTGACCACCTTGGCCTTGTCGGCACCGAAAAAGATCAGGTCGCCGCTCTGGGCGCCGGTGCGTTCGATGAGCTGGCGCAGCGCGTCGGTGTGGATGTTCTTGACGATGGGCGACTGCAAGCCTTCGGGAATGGCGGCGGCGTCGTTGACCTTGATGTAGGCCAGGCCCTTGGCGCCGTAGATGGCCACGAACTTGGTGTAGTTGTCGATCTCGCTGCGGGGCATGCTGGCACCGCCGGGCACGCGCAGGGCTACGACGCGGCTGGCCGGATCGTTGGCGGGGGCCGAGAACACCTTGAAGTCCACATCCGTCATCAGGTCGCCGACGTCGGTGAATTCGAGCTTGACGCGCAGGTCGGGTTTGTCGGAGCCATAGCGGCGCATGGCCTCGCCCCATGTCATGAGGGGGAAGGGGCTGGGCAGTTGGGTGTTTTGTGTGTTGGCGAAAACCTGGCGGATCATGCCTTCGAAGATCTCGCGGATCTGCTCTTCGTTCAGGAATGAGGTTTCGCAGTCGATCTGGGTGAATTCGGGCTGGCGGTCGGCGCGCAGGTCTTCATCGCGGAAGCACTTGGTGATCTGGTAATAGCGGTCGAAGCCCGACACCATGAGCATTTGCTTGAACAACTGCGGCGATTGCGGCAAGGCGTAGAATTCGCCAGCGTTGACGCGCGAGGGCACGAGGTAGTCGCGTGCGCCTTCAGGTGTGCTCTTGGTGAGCATGGGGGTTTCGATGTCGATGAAGCCCAGGGCGTCAAGGTATTTGCGCACTTCCATGGCTACGCGGTAGCGCAGCATCAGGTTGTTTTGCATATGCGGGCGGCGCAGGTCCAGCACGCGATGCGTCAATCGGGTAGTTTCAGACAGATTGTCGTCGTCGAGCTGGAACGGCGGCGTGACGGACGCGTTGAGCACTTCGATTTCGCGGCACAGGATCTCGACTTCGCCCGAGGCCAGATCAGTGTTGGTGGTGCCTGCCGGGCGCAGGCGCACCAGGCCAGTGACGCGCACGCAGAATTCGTTGCGGATGTTCTCGGCGGTGGAGAAGGCTTGGACGTTGTCGGGATCGACGACGATCTGGGCCATGCCAGCGCGGTCGCGCAGGTCGATGAAGATGACGCCCCCGTGATCGCGGCGGCGATGAACCCAGCCAAACAAGGTGACTGTCTGGTCAAGGTATTGTTTGTTGACCTCGCCGGTGTAGCAGGTACGCATCGAGGAATACTCCGTAGTGAAATTCTGGGTGGTGTTGGCGTGCGGGCGGCGGGGTGCTAGGCGGTAGTACCGGCGCTGCTGCTTGTGCTGGGGGCGGAGCTGGCTGAAGCATCGCTGGCGGTGCTGCCGGCCGATGCGCCGCCTTCGGTGGCCGACGAGGATGCGCTGGTGCCCTTGCTGCCGTTGTTGCGGAAGTCGGTTACATACCAGCCGGAGCCTTTGAGCTGGAAGCCGGCGGCGGTAACCTGTTTGGCATAAGTGCTTTGCCCGCATTCGGGGCAGACGGTGAGGACGGGGTCAGAGATTTTCTGCAGTACGTCTTGGGCGTGGCCACAGGCGGTGCATTTATAGGCGTAGATAGGCACGGTGGAAATCCCGAAAGATCCAGTAAGGCGCGCCTGTGACCGCCTACCGTGCTGAGAAAAACGGGCGAAACGCGGCTAGGCGCAAAAACATTGATTTTACCGTTTTTGAGGCAGGATCGCATGAACGCAGCAGCAGGACGAGTTTTGTGCCCCCGCAGGTTTCTTTGACCGGTCGCCGGCTTCGGTTTTCTTTCTTGACCCGTCGCTGTCGCCGCGCACGGGTTGGGGACCACTGCGGTGGCCTTTCAGGCTATCCGCGCAGGTGCCCTGAGCCGAGGCGCCCGGCAAACTCGGGCGATCAAGCGTCCCCCGGACACTCGAAAACGCCGCACTCAAACCGTACCGCGCTTGCACCCTCGTCCCAGGGCACCTAGGCGGCACCTACGTTAACCGCCCCGCCCCGCCACGGCGCCCTGGCTAAAGAACCCAGATCGCCGCAAGCACAAAACAAACCGCCCCGCTAAAGAACCCAAAAACCGGGTGGTATTCACGCACAATCCAGATTAAAACGTCTTTGGAATCATGAACATGCCGGCAGCGACCAGCGTGGGGACAATGGCCGCGCCCAGAAGCTTGATGGGAGAGATGGCACCGTCGGGGAACGTGCCCTTGAGGATGGCGAAGCCGGCCGGGTTGGGCGCGTTGGCAATCACCGTGAGGCCGCCGCCCGTGACCGCGCCGGCAACCAACATATAGCGCCAGATCTCATCAGTGCCCTCGACCAACGAACCCAGATAAGTGAGCGCCGCATTGTCAGTGACGGCCGTGAGCGCGGTAGCGCCCCAATACAGCACGATCGGTGACAGCCCGGCAAGCAAATCTTGCAGCCACCATTTTTGCAGGCCGCCGAGCAGCACCAGGCCCGCCAGAAAAAACCCGACCATCAGGCCTTCACGAATCAGCAGCGGGTTCTGGTAGCGGGCGTAAGCATGGGCGTAGCCGATAAAAAGCATCAACAGACCCAGGAAAATGACCGTATGGTGGGCGGCCAGCACAATGCCGACCAGGAATGCCGTATGAATGGCCATAACGATCACCGGCACAGGCGGACGCTCGCGGGTTTCGGGGCGCCGGCCAATTTCGCCGTCAAGCAGGTGCTTGCGGACGATGAGCGTGAGCAGCGCAGCGTTGATGATGACAGCCGCCGCAGCGCGCCAGCCGAAGTGGGAGAACATATAGGCGGTATCCCAGCCGAACGTACTGGCGACCATTAGCACGGGCGGCGCCGCATAGGCGGTGAGCACGCCGCCGATGGATACATTGACGAACAGCACGCCAAGGGTCAGGTACTTGAAGCCGGCCTGGCCGGAGCGGCCGAAGTAGGCATCGCGCAGCAGCAGGGCCGCCAGCGTCATGGCGGCCGGCTCGGTGATGAACGAACCCGCGAGCGGCACGAACGACATCGTGACGAAATACGTGGCCAACTCCTGCCGCACCGGCAGCACGCGCGAGAGCGCGCGCACGCCGATGTTCACCATTTCCAGGATCGGCCGGCTCGCCGCCACAACCATAATGGCAAACACAAATGCCGGTTCCGTGAAGTTGCGCGTGTCGACATACTCGACGGCCGTTCCCAAGCCCGACACCAGCGCCATGCAGGCCAGCATCACACAGGCCCAGACGCCGAACACGGCCTCAACCTCGGAAAGCATATGCCAGAGCCCCGAGTGAGGGCCATTGCGATTCGCCAGCCGGGCGAACACAGGGACGGAGAACGTATGGATAATGGCCAGTGCGAACAGTGCGGTGGCGAGATACTCGATAAACGTCGTCATGTCTGCCTTTTTGTTATGTCAGTGCTTGGATGCGCCACAGCCCCCGTGGATGCGATCGGGATGCCCTGGACGCACGGGTGGCGGCCGCGGCCGTCAAGGCGATGCTGCAAACGGTAACACGGTACCCGCCAGTGCGGCAGCCAGCAGCATGACGCCAACCGCCATATTGGACCGGAACAACATAAAGCTGCGATCTGGGCGAGACAGGCTGAACACACTCATCTGCCAGACGAAGTGGGCCGCGATCGCGCCGATAACCACGAAATAGCGCCAATGCATCCGCATCGCCCAGCCGCCATACGCCCACAGCACAATGGTGGCAATATAGAAGCCGCTGATCCAAACGCGGCCGTTGGTGCCAAAGCGCAGGGCGGTCGAGTGCAGGCCAAGCTTGATGTCGTCGCGGACGTCGACGTAAGCATAGATAGAGTCATAGCCCACCTGCCACAGCACCGCGCCCAGCCACATGGCCACCGCGGCGAGCGGCACCGTATTCTGCGTGTCGGACCATGCCATCAGCATGCCCCAATTGAAGGCAATGCCCAGCACAACCTGCGGCCAGTACGTGAAGCGTTTGCAAAGCGGGTAAATAATAGACAGCGGCACCACCGCAATCGCCAGCCATCGGCTGTATTCATTGATGGCGAACAGCAGCAGCGCGCACACGACCAACTGGCCCAACACAAACCACAGCGCGTTGCGCAGCGTCAGCTGGCCGCTGGTAAGGGGACGAAAGCGCGTACGCTCGACCTGATTGTCGAAATTGCGGTCGAAGATATCGTTGAAACTGCAGCCAATGCCCCGCATGAGCAGCGCGCCCAGCGAAAACACAATCACACGCAGCAGTGTGGGCCAGCCCTCAGCGGCCTGAACCAGTGCGGCCAGGCAGGGTAGCAGCGTGAGCCATGTACCCACCGGGCGGTCGATGCGACACAGGCGGGCGTAGGGCCCCCAAGAGCGAGGCAGCCAGCGCTCGACCCAGTCGTCGGGGCGCATGTCGGAAAGATCCGGCACGCCGGGCGTCTTGGCATAGTTGGAGTTTTTTGGGGATGCGTCGCGAACCGGAGTCATGGGTGCAGGCAAAACCCGGGGCGTGCGCCCCGGGGTGGGTTATCAGCTTTCCTTGATCAATTGGCCCAGGATGGCGATGCCTTCGCGGATGCGCGCCTCGGATACGGTAACGAAGCTCAGGCGCAGCGTGTTGGCCTGTGGCTCGACACCGGCGAAGAACGGGGCGCCGGGGACGAAGGCAACGTTGCGTTCGATGGCGCGCGACAGCAGCTCGGACGAATCGATGTGCGCCGGGAGCGTCACCCAAATGAACATGCCGCCTTCAGGCCGTGTCCAGGTAACCGTATCGGGGAAGTCGCGGTCCATGGCGTCGAGCATGTAGCCGCACTGGTCTTGGTAAAGCTTGCGCACGACGGGCAGGTGTTCTGCCAACAAGCCGTCCTTGATGGTTTCGTAGACGGCCATCTGCGTCAGCGTGGCGGTATGCAGGTCGGTTGCCTGCTTGATCTGCACCAGCTTGGAGATGATGGGGCGCGGCGCGACGATGTAGCCCAGGCGCAGGCCCGGGGCCAGAACCTTGGAGAAGGTGCCCAGGCGGATCACCGTGGCGCCCACGGCGCGGCCCAGGCCCAGCAGGCCGGGCTGTGGCTCGCCGGCGTAGCGCAACTCGCCATAGGGGTCGTCTTCGATAATGGGCAGTTGCAGCGCCGCGCCGCGTTCGACCAATGCCTTGCGGCGCTCAAGGCTGAGCGTGAGCCCCGTGGGGTTCTGGAAATTGGGCAGCGCATAGATAAAGCGTGCACCAGCGGTGTGTTCGGCCGTGAGGGCTTCGGGGATCATGCCCCCGCCATCAGTAGGCACCGACACGTATTCGGGTTCGAACAGCGAGAACGATTGCAGCGCGCCAAGGTAGCTGGGCGCTTCGACCAACACTTTGCTGCCTGGATCGATGAACAGCTTGCCAAGCATGTCGAGCGCCTGCTGGGAGCCGGACACGATCAACACCTCGTCAGGCGAGATGTTGTCGGCACCGACACGTTTGAGATCCTGGGCGACCCATTCGCGCAGCGGGGCGTATCCTTCGGTGGGGCCATACTGCAGGGCGGATTCGGCCGATGCGGACAGCACGCGGTCGTAGGCTTGCTTGATGGCGTCTACCGGAAAGCCTTTGGGCGAAGGCAGGCCACCCGCAAACGAAATGACTTCAGGGCGTTCGGTGACTTTCAGGATTTCTCGGATGGCCGAACTGGTAAGTTGCTGTGCGCGTTGCGAAAACGTGTAGGGAAGGGTGTAGGAATCCATGATCAAGGCCGAGAGCCGCAAAAGAGCAAGTTGAAACGTGTAGAGTACCGCAAGTCATCGCGACCTGCAGGGAAATGTCGGGGATTTTGGGCGCCAGTTCACGTGATTCGGGTGCTGCTTCGCGTATCGGCGGCGCTGTCGGCGTGTGCCTGGTGTGGCTGCGCCGGTGTGGGTTTGCTGGCGTTGCCTTGGCGCTCGCGGCGCAGGCTGCGCACCAGCCAGGTGAACAGCGTCAGCGAACAGACCAGCCCCAGCGCGAAAATGGCCAGCACGATCCATTGGCCTGTCGTGATTGTCGTCATGCCTTCGTGGGCGTGGAAACGCCAGTAACGTGGAAACACGGGAACCAAATACCCCCGCGCTGACATGCCGAGCTTGGCCTGCGCGGGCAAGGATGCCGCATCTCTATATCTCATGGCCCGCACGGGCGCCTGCTCAGTATGCAGCATCGTTATTATTGTACGGCACGCGTTCAGGGTCGCCCGCCCTTCGCGTGGCGCATGGACGAAGCGCGCGCTTCGGTTTACGCTACTCATGCCGCTTGCCGGCCTTGCGGGCGGCGCCACTGCGCGGGTGGCTCAATATTCCCGTCAGAAGGAACACTCATGACTGCTCCCAACCAGAATCCCTTTGTGCTCCCCGGCCTGGGCCAGGGTGGCGATACCGCCAGCAATCCCTTGCTGGCCAGCATGGAAATGATGCGCCAGGCTTGGCAGGCTATGGCAGGCCTGGGAAGCCGGCTCGAACCAGGGCTGGGCGTACCCATGTCCGTAGAAGACCTCGATCAGCGCATCAGCGACCTGCGCGCGGTCGAGAACTGGCTGCGGCTCAATCTTTCTATGCTCTCCAACACCATACAGGGCCTGGAGGTGCAGCGCGCCACGCTGGCCACCTTCAAATCATTTATGGGGAGCGCTATGTCTGGTGGCGATGCGGGCACACATGCCGGCACCGCCGCGGCCGGTGCGGGGCGCTCGGCAGAGCCGGGCACCGGCGGCACGGCGGAGGCAGGCGCACCGTCGGCCGCCTCAATATGGCCGAACTGGCCCGCAGGCGCGGGTGATGATGTGCCTGCCTGGGCGCCGCCTGCCAATGCGGGGCCGTCGTCGGGCGCTGAAACGCCTGCTGGGGCGCAGTCGGCGGGCACGGCAGCCGGCGCGGGGGCCGCCCAAGGC
>NZ_WWER01000003.1 GCF_009857885.1 Pusillimonas sp. TS35
TCGGTGCAGCCGCAAGAGAAGTAGAGGATTCGCTCATTAAAACAAATGTCCATTTACCAAAATTCATGGACACCTATCTTGATGAGATTTACATGAGAGCGCTAGACGGTACTGGGCGTACGCTTACTCGAGCTCAAGGGGGTGGAGCGGATCACATCGTGCCACTACCGTACCAGGCGGTCGAAATCCTCAGGGGTCTGCAAAATATTACTGGCCCTACTGGGCCTGTTTTCAGAAGCATTAGCCGACGCTCTGAGAAAAGTCGATTTATGTCCGACAACACCGTTAACGCGGCCATAAGGAGCCTTGGGTACTGCACACAAGACGAAATCACCGGCCACGGCTTCCGGGCCACCGCCCGAACACTGATTCGTGAGCGTCTTGGCTTTGATGCTGAGGTCATCGAGCGTCACCTTGCTCATGAGTCCAAGGAGGAACTTGGAAGCGCCTATGATCGAGCACAATTCGACGAGCAGCGCCGTCAGATGATACAGGTGTGGGCTGATTACCTTGACCAGTTAAAAAGCCCGAGGGAGAAATCGGGCCAGACCCAAAGCGATGGCACTATTGCTGCATCTATGCTTGATGCCAACTAGAAAAAAAGGAACTTTCATGGCGACATTCACCACTTATTACCGCGCAACCAGCCCCAAGGATACTATAAGGGAGGTTGCGCAAAAACTTAATTCGTCCGTAGGCGATGTATTAAAGGACGGATACTCTGTGCTGTCCATAACACCTCACGTAGGTATCGTCGATGGCGTTTCTTGCACAATTGGCTACACCATTTTTGTGACTAAGAAAACGTCAGAAGAAAATACGCGATCTGATCTCCTCCCCATGGTTATCGCCGTCTGAGAAAGCAAATCGTTGTTGACCGCGTAGAAAAGCCCGCATGGCGGGCTTTTCTGTTTAGGCAACGTCAAAGATACTGCATAGGGCGCTTGCCGCTGCGGCGTTGTCTGTCACCAGTACCAGATGAATCCAGCGCTGCAAGCCAGCGCGGGGTAATCGAGCGCAATGCTATTGCGTTGCTTAGCGCTTATTCTCGTTCCGACGCTGATCAACCAAGTCAAAACTGGCTTGGTAACCGCAGTGCGCGTGAGCGCGTTCGCAAGTCTGGTCTTTGGAATAATCGGCACGTTGAGGAGGCCTACGATCCAGAGTTCTTGGGCATATTGAAGAACCTCATTGATCAGTCGCCAACTCTTTCTCCTTCCTCCTAGACCTTCTGCGACTAAAGTATACGACCAGGAATGCTATCAACGCAGACGACCAGGCAATGCCTGTCGCTTTTAGCAATTGGATTTGTACAGGCGGTGGAAGCCCTCCCAGACCTCTAGTTAACAGGTACGAAGCCAGAATCGTAAGCGCGGGCACTATGACGACTGCAGCGTAACCTGTGCGACGCAACAAAAAGGCCAGAACGATAGCAAGCAGGACCATAATCGGATCTAGCCCGGACACCATAATAAAGATCAGTTCTCTCATTCAACCCTCCCTGGGGTCGCGACTGCAGTTTTCTAAAAATCGCCAGTGAAATTGCAGACATTTCTCATGTATGTAGTCATGCGATCTCGATCTATCGAAACGATAAAGTCTCCTGCGCTGTAGTCGTCCCATTTATATGCTGTGCCGCTAAAAAACGTCTTGGTCCGGTAGCCGTCAGTAGCATATGAATCGGGTGTGTATGTTTTTTCTTTACAGTTAATTATGAAGGTATTCGGCTCGACCTTCTCACCATCGGGATTGATAGCGACCACGCTTGAATCGCTCCACGTCATCCAGGGGCGAAGACAACTAACTTCCACTGTATTGCGACTTTTTATCCGCACCCCAGTCGTCAGCATAAAAGTACCACCACTGGAACCCGCATCCATAAAAAAGAATTGGCCCAGCATATCAGACATCTCTAGCGGCGGTGACGGCTCCTGGCTATTTCGGCGAACGTGACCGACCATTTCGGCGGAACGTGACCGCTGCGCAGCGTGTGGTGTGCGCGGCTAAATTCTAATGCAATCGGTCACGATGGATCGGTTTGGTTCTCCTTTTTAGTGATATTTGGTTTGGTTTGACGCAGAGAGTCGCCGCTCAGTGTGAAGCGATGGTGACGCTGCATCAAGCGATCCAGAATGGCGTCCGCGACGGTGGCATCGCCAATCCAGGCGTGCCAGTGTTCGATCGGCAGTTGGCTGGTGATGATGGTCGCACGGTGCCCGGCGCGATCATCGATGATTTCGAGCAGATCGGAGCGGGTGGTGCTGTCCAGATCGCCCGTGCCCCATTCGTCCAGTACCAGCACATCGGTCTTGGCCAGTTGCAACAGCCACTTGCCGAATGTGCCACTGCCATGGCGGATGCGAAGCTCTTCGGGAAGGCGCGGTACCCGTTGATAGAGGGCCGAGTAACCGCGCCGGCACGCATACTGCGCCAGCGCGCAGGCCAGCCACGATTTGCCGGCGCCGGTCGGGCCGGTGATCAATACGCTTTGTCCGCCGGTTACCCATTCGCCCAAGGCCAAGCTCATCACCGCGCGGCGATCGATGCTCCGTGCCGCGCGCGTATCGAGATCTTCAATGGCGGCCTGCGGGTACTTCAGACGGGCTTGCTTGAGTAAGCGCGCCTGCCTGCGATCATTGCGGCAATGGACCTCGCGATCAATCAGGAGCGCCAGGCGCTCCTCGAAGCTCATGTGGTGGCCATGGCCGGCTGAATTAATTGTTCCTCAAGTCCGGCCGCCAGGCCATTGAGCTTTAAGCTGCACAGTTGTGCCAGGGTGTTATGCATCATCATGGCGCGGATCCTTACTGGTAGTAGCCGGGACCGCGCACATGCGCGTGTTCAGGGCTGGTCCAGGCCGTGGGCGTAGGGGCCGATGTTCGATCGAGGTTGTTGACCAGGATGTCGCGCACACGACGGTACTGGGAGGCGCCCAGGTCCAGGGCCAGCACGCACGCCGCCTCCAGCCTCTCTTTGCCATATCGCTTGGCCAGCGAGAACAAGCCCAGGCAGGAGCGATAGCCGTGCTCGGGGTGCTTATGTTGTTCCAGCAAGCGGGTGACCGTGACGCCGGTAGCCGGACCGATGTCCTGGCCCCAGTGGATTAGCCGTCGTGGCGTCCACGCCATGTGCGCCGCCGGCATATGTTGGGCTACCGTGGTGAAGCCGCCGCGCTGGCCCGAGCGCCGGTGACTGGCCACTCGTTGGCCCCGGTGCAGAATCTCAACCGCCTGGCGCGTGATGCGCGCTTCCAGTGCGTGACCAGCGATTGGGGCACACTGTAGCGATGGCCATCGACCTCGACGTGGTAATCGATATGTACCTTGACGGTCTTGAAGTGCGCCAGCTCATAGGGTTGGACTGGCAACGCCTGCAAGGCCGGCGCGTCCAGCGCGGCGAAGGCGCTGGCCCTGCATCCGGGCAGCTTCTGGAACGGGGCGTTGATTCAGCCGCTGCCGCAAGGGTGGCAAGGCGCCATTGACATCGGCCACGCTGCTAAACCGCTGGTGACGCAGACGGGCCAGCATCCAGCGCTCAACCACCTGCACAGCCGACTCCACTTTGCCTTTATCCTGAGGGTGATAAGGGCGCGCTGGCAGCACCGAGGTGCCATAATGGCGTGCAAAGTCCTGCACCGTCTCATTGCTGCGGGTCCGAATTTCGGGTTTCCGCGTGTGCCCGTGACGACGTCGTAACGATATAGCCCTGTTGCCGGCATATGATGTTCTGTTCTGCGGTCTCAGTATTCAAGAACCCATCGCTCCTACGGACCGCGCAACATCGAGCCTCGCTACCAATAGAACGGCGTTGCAGGCGAATTCATGCGCCCGGCGGTAGCGGCGGTTCAGGCTTACTCGACGCACTCGTCGACGTTGGCATGGAGCAGGGAGAACATGAGCTGTATCGGATCCAGAGTTGATCTGAGGCCTACTCTGGAGATGTTACAGCACAGCGCTATCTGTCGCTGGCGGCTAAAAAGCTATGTATTGCGGATTGAAAGCCTCTGATATTTCCGTTAAATGTTTCTCCAGACCTTAGGTTCTCGACCAAATAGAAAGCCACTACTACCCCGTAGTCTTGCCAAAGAGTGCTTGCACTGTAGCCGGTAAGCTTACCGAAGCCTTCAAACTCAGTTATGAAAGAGTTTTTCAAGTAGTTGGCTTTTTCATCCCTACCTAGAGAAAGCATATACTCGAACTTCATACCCGCCTCGGCAGATCTCAGAACGTCATCAATTTGGCCGGCCTTACGACTGAGGTCTCCTTGCGCTGCCTCCAGGCTTGCCTGTAGAAACCTTTCCCGGGTTAAGGGAGCCTTCACGCGACTTTTTTTCACCAAGAACAGCCGCGGCAGTACGTCTGATTTCATGGCGCGGAATTGTTCGATATCTCGGCACGGCGCGGACACATGTACCAAATCTAAGTCCGGGCCCATGGGGTGAGCCGGAAGGGTCCTCATTAATTCACCTTCTCGACCAGCGTCCTCGAGTGCACAATACCCAGGGAGGCTGTCAAATCGATGAGTTGCGCCGTCCATGTTGAAATACGCGATGGAACCCGCTCGAGGCGTGCTGGTCTGCGGGGCGCCGGATCTGGGGACGGCTTGTGCGCTCGGAGCTGCTCCTCTTTGCAAGGCAGGCAAGGCCACTAGCTCAGCAATTCTCTGCTGGTATGAGCTTGTCAAGCAGACCAGGTCAACACAGAGATTTCTCTGCTTCAGCCACGCCCTTTGATCGTCGCGTAGAGTTGAAGTAGTGCTCTGAGACTTGCGCGCCTTGCTGTAAAGCTGAGAGAGCCGAACGTCGAGCGATGATAGTTCTGGTACACCGCAGACAAGGATCTCCGCTTTGTTTGAAGCCTTTTCACAATCGAAACTTGCTGCGTAGCCGACCCGGGCTGCCAGTGCCAGCAAAACGATGAGTGGGAGAGCAGCTAGGGATTTCATATATCGCCTTCAAAAGGCTTGAAGTGGCTATGCCCAATCTTACTTCCATTCGCCTGCCCCGGGGATGTTCGCCCCCCCAGAAAGGGGGTGGGGTTATCCACCTATGGCAAAATCGGTGTAACAGGCGCGGCACCCTGCCTTGAGCCAAGAGTACATTTGTCTCGCAATTCGTCACGGAACTCAATTGAGCACGCTATTTAATTGCAAATGTCAAGAATGCGAACACGCCTTCACTTTGTCGGAAGGCGGCGGATTTGCGTGGTCCCAGATGCTTTGTGACGGATGTGGAGAAAGTACTGGCCTTCCCCGTTATGCTCCACGCCGCTGGCGCGCTAGCTTGACGGTGCCGCCGGCGTTGCAGAAATACCCCAGCGTCCAGTCAGTTCCCGACACCGACAATGTGGAGCGACTTGGTCGGCCAGATCTACGAGCCTATCTCAGCAGTCCCGGAGAGTGGCGTCGATACGGAGACGACTGGGACGCGTCGGAGATGGATGCGCTCATGAGCCTGTTGGGAAAGTGTCTTTGCGGAGGCTCTTGGGTGAGTCGTCGTTCAAATAACACGGTTGCCGACCCTCGCTC
Organism: Pusillimonas sp. TS35; assembly: GCF_009857885.1. Taxonomy (GTDB): domain Bacteria; phylum Pseudomonadota; class Gammaproteobacteria; order Burkholderiales; family Burkholderiaceae_B; genus Allopusillimonas; species Allopusillimonas lactea. The sequence goes on from NZ_WWER01000003.1 coordinate 5,527, forward strand.
CCCTCATCCGCTAAGACGGTGCCCTCGCTGCGGGTCGACTGCATACACCCATAAAGCAAACATGGACATTCTGTCCGACTGACCGGCGCCTTTTCAGTCGGGCACTGAATCAAGAAACCAATAGGCGTTCATCGTCGAGCATACTGCTTGCGCTCCCGCTTTCACCAAGGTGCTAGCCGCTTGCTCCAGGGCCATCCCGAGAAGCATTGAATCGATATCGGCCTCGTTGGGCAACCATATAATTCCATAACGCCTTTTAAAAAGCTGGTCAGTCAAAGCGATTTTCCCCTCGACAGTTCTCACTTCAAGAGACCAACCTTGGGGGCGCATCGTGTCATATAGCGAGTCAAGTTGTTCTGAGATTCTCAAGCTGGCGAGTGCTTTTTTCGCCCAGGCGGAGCTCGACCGCCGATTGAAGTAATCAGACAGTTTATTGATAAGCATCGAGAAGCTTACGGGGTCGAGCCACTTTGCAAGGTCTTGCAGATTGCCCCTTCAGGCTATCGACGTTATGCCGCACAACAGCGCAATCCAGAACTGCTCTGCAACCGCGCCAAGCGTGATGCCTTTCTGATGCCCTAGATTCACCGGGTTTGGGAACAAAACATGAAGGTTTATGGTGCTGACAAGGTCTGGCGTCAGCTTCACCGCGAGCGACAAGCGGTAGCACGCTGCACGGTCGAGCGATTAATGCGACGACTTGGTATCCATGGCGCCCGACGCGGCAAGACGGTGCGCACCACTATCTCCGACACTGCGGCTCCGTGCCCGCTAGACCACGTCAATCGCCAATTCAAGGCCGCGCGGCCCAATCAGCTGTGGGTGTCGGATTTTACCTATGTATCGACCTGGCAAGGTTGGCTGTATGTGGCCTTCGTCATCGACGTATTTGCCCGCCGGATTGTCGGCTGGCGCGTCAGCAGTTCCATGCATACCGACTTCGTGCTCGATGCCTTGGAGCAGGCGCTGTATGACCGTCAACCGCAGCAAACCGATGGCCTGGTACACCACAGCGACAGAGGTTCTCAATACGTCAGTATTCGATACACAGAGCGACTCGCTGAGGCCGGTATTGAGCCCTCTGTGGGCAGTCGTGGAGACAGCTACGACAATGCCTTAGCGGAAACTATCAACGGTCTATACAAGGCTGAAGTGATACATCGGCGTGGCCCCTGGAAAACCAAGGCATCCGTGGAACTGGCCACGCTGGAATGGGTGTCTTGGTTTAACCATCAGCGCTTGCTGGGCTCGATCGGTGATATCCCGCCGGCCGAAGCCGAAGAGCGATACTATCGACAACTTGCAGCACCGGCTGAGGAACCTGTTTTACTTTAACCCAACAGCCTCCGCGATTTCCGGTTCGATTCAATCCAGCCAATCTGATTGCACTACCTGCCCGCAGAAAGGCCAATGCTGTCCAAACACTCCAACGCGTAAAATCGCTCGTAGCATTCATGAAGCTGAGCGGAATGTGGCGCGGGCCATTGCCGCAACACCTGAGTACCAGCAATCACGCTGCGACCGAAAGAAGGTTGAGATGCTATTTGCTCACCTCAAACGCATCTTGAAGCTGGATCGCTTGCGACTACGGGGACTCTCCGGGGCACAAGATGAGTTCTTGCTGGCGGCGACTGCGCAAAATTTACGACGAATGGCCAAGTGGCTCATGCCATGCGTTCAAAAGGCACAAGAAATACCCGTCTGAGGGTAACGAAGGGACGGAATTCCTGAGGCAATCGCGTCGCGCCGAAAAACCAACCATCCCAAAGCAACTTGAGCAGTCCAATTTCTCAGCGTTCAAACCGAGTTTTTCAACACAATAGACCCAAAGCAGTCGTTGAGCTTTGAGGAAAAGGTCTAACGCCTGAATTAAGCCGCGCCGCGAAGCGGCGTCGGCTTGAATGAATTGTTAGGCACCGTGCGGGATGACCCTGGCCTGGCGAACCTCATAAACGAACTCTGGTGCATTGATGTACTGCATGGCGTTGTCCCATAGTGGGTTGGTGCGGTCGAGAAGATTGTCCGCGAGAGCTATTATCTCCGCTGGGGCGTCGTCCCTGAAGTAGCCACTATTGCCCTTGTTCTTGTCGTAGCTGATACCTTTGATCTCGAACTTTAGCGGTGCAACCCGGCTGGTCTTTTGCTGCTCTATGTCCGTGTGCGCGGTTTCCCAGGTAATCGCGCGAGCCATCAAGTAGTAGGCGAGCTCGTCAAACCTGCCATTGACGGTGTACTCCGATCGTGGCGGGTACTTGGGTTGGATCTTTCTTTTGAACAGGCCGCCGACAACAAACCGGAAGTGCATGTTGTCGGGTGACATCTCGTAACGACGGCAATCGACTACATCAACCCAGTGGCCCTTTGCTTGTGCGAGATACTTCTTAACAAGGAGAACGGCAAACGCCTCTTCGGTGCTTGCGTACTCACGGTATCGTTTGAGCAGTCTTTCATCCATATATCAGGTGCCTGAAAAGCTTGGTCACGGTGCCTAACTTTGTTTTAGGGCGACAGTTCTTCCGCATAACATCGGAATACCGGATAACATTGCCGGCAAGTTATTGGTCAAAAAAGCAAACTACGCACAATGTAAAATTATATGATAGGGAAAGCAGTAGCCGACTGCATATTAGGATGATCCGATTCATGTAGCACCTCGTCCGAAAGCCTACCGCGACGCCCGAATGGCCGCTATCCGGATCGGATGACGGCAGCAGGCCGCTTCTGGCCGAAAGCGGTAGTTACTAATTCAACGCTGACGCATCTGACAGCACATGTCAGATCAAATCTCAGTTAGTACAGTTGGATGGATACGATAGCGCATCATCCGGGGGCGGCCCTCCTTAGATGCCCACCTTCGACAAAGCTGCGCAAGGCATCCTATACAAACCGTCTCGTCCATCGATCTGCACCAGCGCTTGATAGACCTTCCTTGCCAAGCCATATCGTGCGCCTTTGAACACATCGCCAGGCTTATCGCTCTTGCTGCCAGCTCGCGCCATGATCTGAGACCCTAGCTGCGGTTGGCCCTGGAATGACCACAGCGCCTTGAAGATGGCGCCTTGTGTTTTTGTCAGCTTGATCGGCTCGGGCTGAATTTCAGGCACCGTCGCCCAGTGGAAATCCGCCGAGAACGGCCCGTGAGTCGGCGCAGTCGGATCTGAGGAGCCCACCGGTTCCGGTAAAAAGGTCGATGACTCCACGCCAATGGCGGTGATGCCGCCACCATACAAAGCGAACCTTTCCTCCAACGGCAACCATTGCACGCCGTACCCCTGTGGCATCCCTTGCACCCCTCGTTGCGCTGGGGTGACCAGCCGTACTGGCTGGTTCGCCACCCGGATGCGTTCCAGCAGATCGGGGGCTTTCCAGATTTGAATCAGGTTGCGCGCCAGCACCACCGGAGCGCTGCGGGCGTTGCCCAACCGCCACACCCCCTCGGATAATTGATCGACGCCATCCCTACTCTGGATATCGAGTGCCAACCGAAGGTTGCGCAACATCCACCCATCGTCCAGCGCGTAGGCTCGGAAATCTTCTGGCGACAAATCCACCGGGCCACAGTCTGGGCAGTAGCACTGACGGCCTCCCTGTCCGTTTGCCGTCACCGGGGCGGAATGCTGACCGCAGTAGGGGCACAGCACATCGCTGTTGTCCACCACTACGGGTTTGATCGCCTGCAACAGGGCAGGCACCAGCTCACGCTCTGCCGGTGCCAGCAATTGCGCCCGCACCGGCTGTCCCAGGGCGAACAGGCGGCAAATCAGACGCCAGCCTGTATGCGCCGACATCGCTTACGCCTCGACCAAGGGAGGGTCAAACACATCATCCATGTCCGGTGGAGCCTCCTGCGCCACCAGCGTCTGGCCCGCCACCAGAATCCCAATATCGACCAAGTACCCTTCCAGCTGCGCCTGCAGGGCTTCATCGTATTTATGCAGGTTCAGCCGACCCTTGCTCGTCACCTCAATCGAGATAACCTTGCGACGCGTCAGATTGGGCGGCGGAGGGTAGTACAGGTTGATCTGTGCAGCGGTGATCGTCCAGCCCTGATCCAGCGGGTTCTCCTGGGGAAAATTCTCGCCCAACAGATCTGTGACACATTGATACTTGCTGGCTCCCTGCGCGGTGGCCTGCAACCGCAAATCACCCTGCGGACTGAGCAACGCCAACGATTTGACCTGCAGCTGCACGAACCCGTCCTCGATGGCCTGCGGCACCTGCACGCCCAGCTTCAACGAAGACAAATCCAGTGATGGAGGACGCAAACGCTGCGCGTCGACCGATGCGGCATGAAGAATATGCTGAGCAAATGCCTCCAGCAGTGCTTGATGATATTTTGCTCCGCCTGCCACCAGGCTTCGCACTACGCCAGTGCGCGGACAATATTCCAGCGCCAACACGAAGTCTGGACTCCCGAGTCGGCGGTGCAACTCCATTCCCTCAAACTCCAACCGCAACATCGGCAGGTCTTTCAGGTGCAGCGTCAGCAGGATGTTTTGCGAGGCTCGTCGCAACACATATGGCACACCATGCTCGCCATTGCCGTGACTCCTCTGATAGAACTCACACATGGCACCGCAGAACAAGTCTAACGCCTTGCCCGTCACATCTGGCTCGACACAGATCCCAAGGTCATGCTGCTGAGCCTTGTGCGCGTAGCGTTCGAAGAACAAGCTGTCGCAGGCTTGATCAAACAGGTGAGGATGATGAACGTGCAGCCAGAACGCTCGTTGCAAATCGCTTTGCTGGACCCGCAACATGGGCATCAGCACATCCGCTTCGAACGCTGACACCTCAAGAATCGCCCTACGACCCGCTTCATCCGATAAGCCTGCCACCCGATGCAACTCGGCGATCAAAGCGTCACGTTTGCCAACGTCGGCCCATTGCTGCACGGCCTCCACCAGCCGCGTCGACGTCGCGGCCTCATCGTTCCAATCAAGATCGACCGGAAGGGGCAAGCCCTGATTCATCAAGAACTGCCGCAGCGTCTGGTCGACGGGCAGGTTCAGCAAAATGTTGTCGTAGGTGTGCTTCAAGGGTAAGTTCCTTTTTAACAGCGTGTTGCGTGCAACTCGGTAGCCACGAGTGTGCACATGGGGAGACAAACGGTCCGTGTAAGTAAAGTAGCGAGATACAGATGAAATTGTATCAACAGAATTTCTCTTGGCAATCAAAAAAGGTATTGGTAGGGCATGTGAGTATCGAACTGCTATACTTAATGGCTTTTCTCACCCACATCATTGTTTAGGAGGCTCGCCATGGCGACCGCGTTTGGCGCACGATTAAGACAATTTCGTGAGGCCAAGGGGTTGACGCTGCAGCAGGTTGCAGATGCTGTCGGCTGCACCAAGGCCTACATATGGGAACTAGAAAAGCGCGAGGGGCAGCGCCCGACCGCTGAACGGTTAAACGCTATTGCAAAAAAGCTTGGCGTTACCCTTCCCGACCTTCTCGGAGAGACCGCGGAGGGCGTGACACAGGCCACGCCCGAGGACGTCGTGTTCTTTCGCAACTATGTCGGCTTGTCTGATGAGGACAAGGATCGATATCAACAGGCGCTGCAACTGATGTTTCCTGATAGAAAAAACGATCAGAAGTCACGCTCATGACCGTACCGTCGCCTCATATCGCCGCACGCAACATCATCACGTGGCTACGCGCAGGAACCGGAGATCCATCGCTCGCCCGCATTGATCTGGACTTGGTGCGGCAAGCTCTACCTGGCTCACCGCTGTGCAAGGACGTTCGAGAAATCACGAACCCAGTACCGTTTGACGCAAAAGGCTTTGAAGGCATATTGTCGCGCGACCCCGGTGACCCACAGCGTTGGGGCATTATGTACAACGGTACGGCTCGCCCGGAGCGACAGCGTTTCACCATTGCCCACGAAATTGGTCATCTGGTTTTGCACCGCCACCAACAGGCGGCCTTTCAATGCAGCAAGCAAGAAGTGCATTACAGCCCGGAAGATGCCAAGCAAATGGAGCGCGAGGCCGACAACTTTGCGGCCAACCTGCTCATGCCGGGGGACCGGGTGTCAGTACTGCTCGACGGCCCCGATACGGATTTCTACCGTCTCAGCGAGGCGGCGACCGAGTTTGGTGTGTCGCTAGAAGCTATGTGCTTACGGTTCGTGAAGTACACACAACAACGAGTGATTTTCGTCCATTGGGACAACGGCTTTCTGAACTACCAATGGCGCAGCCAATCAGCCGTTCGAACCCGCACCTACCTCAAGGGTAAAGCCAGTACTGTAGAACAGGCGGATTTCCCGGATACGCTGGCGGCGAACGAAAGTCTCGGACAAGCATGGCCCGGGGAAATTTTACCTGCCAGGCTCTGGTGCCAGACCGAATCACCTGCTATGAAAGTGCGCGAATGCAAACATAGCTTCCAAGATCGGGATCGCGTCCTGACGATGCTATTTTTTGAAGCCGCGGAACCATCAAAATGGAAAACCGAGTGGGAGAGTGAATACTCCACGGATGCACTCGATCAGTTCTCAAAAATTAAATTTTAATAAATACCCCTCGGTCGGAGACTATTTTAACTTTGAGCATTTATTTTTTTTTGCTGGTAAGTAGTAATTGTGTCGCATGTTCAGAATAGCCGCTCAAATACCTACAGAACCAGTGCCTCGCAGTGTGGGACCTACTCTTCCAAGCTGCACCGTCCCATCCGCAGTCAATAAGCTCCGCTACACCAAAAATGAACTCCAGGGTCTCGGTAAGAAACACGGTATACGGTTCAATTACTGAATAGTCAAAGCTACGCCCACCGCCTCCATGAACGAAATGGTTGCGACACTGAACGGCGATCTGCACCACCTCATCAAGATCGGCGAGTATAAACCGGGATTTCACCACGTCTGCACGTATCAGGATTTTCTTACGTAATGAAAGCTGGCCAACCCGCTTCAGCGCCCGGATTGCCTCGTTACGATCATCGGTGTTTGGGAGCTCCTTCAGTGCGGTGACGCTCTCTTTGCAAACACGAGCGAGCTCTGGAGCAATTGCCGCTGTGCCATTGCTGACGCGTAAGTCGAACATATTAGCTGCAGCGATCAGCCGATCAACATCAAAGTGATTTCCACGCTCGCGGCATGAGTGGAACCTAGAGCGGGCCACCTTTTGGGCGGACGACTCTTGCCACCACGACGAAAGCGAGTTTGCGAACTCGTCCGGGCGCCGTATTGCATCTAAGGGCATATCGCGAAATGAAGGTTCGTCTGTTTCGGCTTCTGAATGTTCCACGGACGGCGCGAGACTCCAGTACAACGATAAGGGCAGATCCCGCTCGTTGGCCCCGTCGACCTTAATCTGAATGTCGCTAACACTCTGTGTGCGACCCGCGACAAGACTGAAGAAACGCAGTAACCTTGTAACGGATCCTATGCAAGAAGTTAATTCTTCTGGTTCAGAAAAATCAATGCTCAACATCAACCGACTACCTAGACGGATTCCTTCGGATGATCCCATGTCGAAGCTCGGCCAGTGCTGCACGTTAATGCATCCATCTGTGACTTCGACTTTTAATAAATCAGTTCTCCCTGCGAAGTAAGCAAGCTTTGGTTTAGGCCCATGAGGGACTTGTCGATCGCCGATACTTTTAGGAATCATGTCCAAAACTTGCGCAGGGCAGTCATAGACAACTCCGTAAGAATCAAAATCATCGAAGATTTTGGAGACGTCGGTGATCGAAAAATATATGCTCGAGATTTTGTCGTTTTTCGGGTCAAACAGCCTATTACCTATCACCACAAAGTGGGGAAATAGGTTCCATGAATAACTGCTGTTCCCACGTGAATCAAACCGCTCGTTTGGCTCAGCTCCGCCGACACAATCGAGGCAGCTTACAAAATTGAAGTCATGGAACTTTCCATACAGTTCCCTCGGAGCGCTGCAGTGAACCGGCTTATCTTCAGTCCGCAATTTAAGGAGCGATCGCGCCGCGTCTAGGTGAAGCTCACCAAAAACATTCGTCCCATGAAAATCGAATGAACCTAGATGCGGATTGGATGGTTCGAAGATCATATATTAAGGCCCCGGAAAACTTGCTCTGTGCGCCAATCGGCCACGTGAAAGCTGATCGAATAAGGATCTCCGCACAAACCCGTTACTGTACGTAACCTTTGACCATAGCATAGCAAGTGTTCCCTCTTTGGAGTGCTTGCCATGCCACAACCGAACTCAATCTACTGCCCTGCGAACCAAGATCAACCTCGGCACCCGTATCAAGAAGTCGCTGATCTGCTAGCGGCAGCACTGCTGCGCCTTCATGCCAAATGTGGTGTGTCCGCTACAAGCGACACAGACACAGTTCCTCTTGGCTTCTGGCCGCCACCGAGCGTTACTACGAACCCCGACGATGCAAACGGAGTTCAGTCATGACGACACACGCAACAACCGCAAACCAGGCATCGGTCGCAGCTCGCATCGCGCAGCTACCCGACCTGCCCATGGAAAATCTTTGGTCGCTTTGGGATGATCATTTTGATGAACGTCCTGGCAACCACCACCGCACCTGGCTGGAAAGCCGTCTGGCCTACAGAATCCAGGAGCGGGCCTTTGGTGGCCTGAAACCCTCCACGCGCCGCAAACTGGAGCAGATCGGTGAGACCGGACTCCTGCCTTCTCGCCTGCAGCGCGACGCCGACCAGTTGCTTCCGGGCACAGTTCTGACGCGGACCTACGATGACGTCGAGCACCGTGTCTTGGTGCGCGGTGCCCGGGATTTCGAATACCAAGGGCAGCGATTCAAGAGCCTGTCTGCTGTCGCCCGAGCCATCACGGGATCCAGCTGGTCGGGGCCGGTATTTTTTGGCCTCAAAGCGCCGTCGCGTAGAAGGGAGACGGAGTGATGACACCGCGCAAGAACGTTCTGCCGGCCACGGCAACCATCCCGAAACGCCGCTGCGCCGTCTACACCCGCAAGTCCACCGACGAAGGGCTCGACCAAGAATACAACAGCCTCGAAGCACAACGTGATGCCGGCCTCGCTTACATCGCCAGCCAGCGCCACGAGGGCTGGGTTGCCGTAAACGATACCTACGACGATGGCGGATTCTCCGGGGGAAGTATGGATCGCCCCGCCCTCAAACGGCTCATGACCGACATTGAAGCAGGCCGCATTGACATCGTGGTGGTCTACAAGATCGACCGCTTGACTCGAAGCCTGCCGGATTTTGCCCGACTGATCGAAGTGTTTGATCGCACCGGCGTGTCGTTCGTCTCGGTCACGCAGCAATTCAATACCACCACCAGCATGGGGCGATTGACCCTGAACATTCTGTTGTCCTTTGCTCAGTTCGAGCGTGAGGTCACCGGCGAACGGATTCGGGACAAGATCGCTGCGAGTAAAGCTAAGGGCATGTGGATGGGCGGCGTCCCACCCCTTGGGTACGATGTCGTCAACCGCAAGCTCATCGTCAACGAACCAGAGGCGACACTCGTGCGGGATATCTTCCGTCGCTACGCCGAACACGGATCATCTGCCCAACTGGTACGGGAGCTCGGAATCGAAGGCCACACCACTAAGTCATGGACGACACAGACCGGCGTGCATCGTGCCGGTCGCCCCATAGACCAGCAGTACTTATTTCACCTGCTTCGCAATCGGCTGTACTTGGGCGAGATGACGCATAAGGGCGAAACCTATCCCGGGCAGCACGCGGCCATCGTTTCCGACACTCTGTGGGCGGCCGCACATGCCTTTATCGCGCGCCGCAAGCAAGGACCGCGCGAGCGATACGGCGAACACCCTGCGTTGCTGGCGGGTCTGCTCTACGCACCCGATGGTCAACGTATGTTGCCCACCTACACGCGAAAGAAAAATGGGCGTATGTACCGGTACTACGTGCCCTATCAGCACAAACGTCGCCATGCTGGTGCAACACTCAAACCGGGGACGCAGGATCTTGGACCGCTACCAGCCGCCGATCTCGAAACCGCCGTCCTGGAGCAGATCCAGTCGACACTGCAAACGCCCGAAATGCTGGTCAGCGTATGGCAGTCTTGCCGACGGCATTCCGAGGCAACCGATTTGGATGAAGCGCAGGTGGTCGTTGCCATGCGCAACATCAGCAAGGTGTGGGATCAGCTGTTTCCTGCGGAACAGCAGCGCATTGCCAAACTGCTGATTGATCGCGTGCAGCTCCATGACCAGGGGCTTGATATCCATTGGCGCAACGATGCATGGATTGGCTTTTCACCAGAGGTCACGGGTCATCCTTTGGTCGAAGAATTTCGTGAGGTGGAGGCGGAGGTATGAAATCCGATCCATCATCCAACCCCCGCCTGCAGGCCGTGCGCATCGATCCGGCGGGCCAGGCACGCAGCTATGTTGATAGCCAGCAGCGCGTAACGGTCGTACCCTTGACCATTCACCGCCGGCAACAGCGAAAAGTTCTCACCCCGCCGGCTGAAACCGAATCGGCACTGGCTTACGGTGGTCTGGATATCGCCATGGTCAAGACGCTGGGCAAGGCGTTCTACTGGCAAAAGCTACTCGATCGTGGCCAGTACCGTACCGTCACAGAGCTGGCCAGAGCGTTGCGACTAGAACCCGGATGGGTCGCGGAGGTGTTACGAATGACGCTGCTTGCTCCCGAGATTGTCGAGGCCATCTTGGAGGGGCGCCAACCTCGGCATTTAAACTTGCATGCGCTGCGGGGCCGAAACATCGACTGGCCACGCGACTGGACGGAACAACAAAGAGCCCTATACGCGACCACCGATGCTTGACATTACTACCTACACGACCGAGGAGCTATTGCAGCTTCACACCGCCGTCAATCATGAGCTTCAACAACGAGCTGTGCTCCGCACCCGGAACAATTTCGTTGGCGATTATGCAGAATGGCTTGTTGCAGACCGGCTAAATTTGCAGTTGAGCGCCAACTCAATGAAAGGCTATGACGCCACCGATTCGGACGGCCTTCGCTACCAAATAAAGGGACGCAGAACATCGGCGACAAATAAATCCCGCAAGCTCGGCGTCATCCGTGACTTGGATGCTCATCAATTCGATGTATTGGTCGCCGTTGTTTTCGATGAAAGCTGGGCGCTTATCTCGGCGTTCAAGATTCCATACGAGACAGTGAAAGACCTCGCCAGATTCAGCACACATCAAAACGGGCACCTGCTTCGCGCGCGGCCCAGCCTCCTGAATCACCCGGATGTCACAGACCTCCGGAGGCTTTTAACAGAACAGGTGACGGCAAAGCCAACGTAAAGCGCTTTCAGCCCTGGGACAAAAATGGCACTGACCGGCTCCGTGAGAATGGCTGTTGGCAAGGCCACGCGGATAGCTTTCCGATTACGTAAACCGCTGCTGCATTCGCCGTCAATTACAGAACGTCTGATTTCCCACAGAGTGGCAACGCGTGCCGTCCGAGCCCAGCGTAGTGTTGCCGAAGTGCTGGTAATTCGTGCCGTTAGAGCCGAAAGTTGTGTCGCCTATGCGGTTATGGCGGGAACCATCAGAACCCCGCGTGGCACTTCCGGACTGGTATTGCCGCGAACCGTCTGACCCGTAGGTTGTATCACCGATCCTGTTGTAGCTTTGGCCACTGTTTCTATAACCTGGGGCGAACACAGCGAGCCAACCACGTCAACGAGTCAGGCCTCTATGCGCTCATCCTCGGCAGCACGAAAGACGCCGCAAAACGCTTCAAGCGCTGGGTGACGAGCGACGTATTGCCCACCATCCGAAAGACAGGTCAATACACAGTCGCTCCCGCTGCATCGTCTCTGCCCTCGCCCACGCAGGACCAAGTGCGAGCGCTGCTCTTGATCGGTGATGCTGTGGCGAAGGTGCCAGGGGTGAAGGTGGGCATTGCGATGGCCGCGACACTCACTTGCATCCATGAGAACACGGGCCTTGCCATCGAGACCCTGCGTCGAGCGTTACCTGCGAATGAGGAGCCCATCTGCTGCATGAACGCCACGCAGGTCGGAGCACTGCTCGGCCTGTCTGCAAAAGCCACCAACTTGCGCCTTGCCACCTTTGGTCTTCAGGTACGCAACAGTCGCGATGAGTGGGAACTCACCGACGAGGGGCTGGAATGGGCCGAGGCGCTGCCGTTCTCACGTCGAGGCCATAGCGGCTATCAGATTCTCTGGAGCCCAGCCGTCGCAGACTACTTGCGTGAGGTGGCGTAATGGCTATGCCCATTATTAGCGCCGAGGAGCGCATGAAGGAAAAGCGAGGGGTCAAGATCGGTCTATTCGGTCGCCCCGGTATCGGCAAAACCACGTTGCTTAAAACCATGCCCACCGATCGCACGCTCTTTGTCGATGTCGAGGCCGGCGACCTGGCCGTACTGGACTGGCCGGGCGACACCCTGCGCCCCAAGACGTGGCCCGAGTTCCGCGACTTGGCGGTGTTCTTAGCTGGCCCCAACCCGGCCCTGCCTGCTGAGGCACCGTTCTCTAAGGCGCACTTCGAGCATGTCTGCCAGCAGTACGGCGAACCCGCGCAGCTCGACAAATACGACACGTTCTTTGTCGACTCGATCACGCGAGTGCCCCCAAAGGGCAGTAGCGGTGGTGGCCAGTCTGGAGCTCCGGTGCAAACACAGCCTGCACCACCTACCGCCGCCGTTGGGCAAAGCCCCGTACAAGCATGGCAAAACAGGTCGTAATTGGCGTTCGCAGTTTTCCTACGCAAAGCAGTGCCCTTGAATTTTTCAAGTCCCTGCTGCATCGGTATCAAGATGGCCAGCGTGTCGACAAACAGGACGACCAGGCAGACCTTGCGGCCCTCATAGAACGTTATGATCAAGTACTGGACGATGTCGGAGAGCCTAAAAAGGGGGCTGGCCAAGTAGCATACTTCGAGCGACGGCGTAACAGCGGAACCGGGTGGAGCACTCCTGGCTTCTGGGTTTTCCGCGAAGACGGATCCGGAACCGATTTTTCGTACATCGACGCGGTGAAGGGGAAACCAAAGGGGCGCTCCCAAGACTTCTACAATGCCTGCCGACACACCGTGGCGACCGATCTCATCCAGGCGAAGAAAGATGCCTTCGCCAAGTACGGCGACTCTCAAGGGAGGGTTGAATGCGAGTTAAGCGGAACACTCGTCACTTTTGACGAGGCACACCTCGACCATGCTTGGCCCTATTTCTCCCATTTGGTGAGCGGATTCCGGGCCGCCCGAGGTTGGTCTAGGGACATTCCGGACGGTGTCGTCTCGATACCCGCAGACCGACAAACTACGTCTACATTCCTGGAAGCGGAAGTCGCTAATGCATTCCAGGCTTTTCATCACGACCAAGCCTTGCTAAGAGTCCTATCACGCACAGCCAACCTTCAGACCGCAAGTGCGGCACGGAAACCAAAAATTTCCCGTCCAGTGCGTTTGGTCTAAGTCTTCACCATGCGGGGAAGTGTGCGCGCCTTGCAGTCATTCCGCCCATACCCCTCCTCGCTGAACGGGACGCGCAGACGACAGCGCGACAACGGAAGGGCAGTTCGTCTTTCACCCCTACTCCACCACCAGTTTTTTGCCAAGCGTTGCCCAACGACGCCCAGAAACCCGCACCAGCACTTGCTCTGCGGGTTTTTGTTTGGCCAGCGTTGCCCAACGACGCCCAGTGAAAGCAAGCGCATTTGGGCTCTTCCCCATTATCGGGGGACGAGCAGGCTCGGCTCTCCCCCATTTTCGACGGATAATCCGTACAAGAAAACGCCCGCACCTCCAGTGGGTCAGTTTTCAACCGGCGTTGACAGCTTCCCATCGGGCGTTTCCAGAGCAGGGGCTGAATCCACGAGTGCGGAGACCTCCTTGAGAACGTCCCGGTATTCTGCCTCCGTGTGAATCTTGTGGATGGTCATGCTAACGTCCTCTCTCAAGCCTTGACGGTGTTCAAGCGCAGCATCAGCGTCATCGGATGCTGCGGTGACTCCTGGAAACCGTAGTGCTCGTAGAACTGCTTGGCGCGGTCGTGGAGGGCATGAACGAACAGCGCCCGGACACCCGCGTTCTGCGAAACGCTCACCGCGCGACCGACTGCATCCTGCAGTAGGGATGCCCCAAGCTTGACGCCTTGCGCTCGGTGGTCGACAGCCAGCCGGTGTTTTCATGATGCAAAACGGCCAAATGATTCAAAATAGGGACTGCGTTCTTGCGCATGGACTTTCATTCAGAAATCGGACGCGGGTTCGGTTCCGTGCTCCACCACCACCATTCAAACCCCAACCACCTCGGTTGGGGTTTTTTCTTATGTGCTCCCGCGAGACCCCGCGAACACGGGCTCTTCCCCATTATCAATGGAATGGACGCCCCTATCCCCCAAGGCATTAGCCACATCCGGCAATGTGTGCTCGCTCTGGTTGAGGGTGCGGCCGACGATCTGCCACAGTGAATAGAGCCCTTCCCGATCGGTGGAGGGAATCTTGCTTGACCCCACCGTCAGCCCAGACACCGCTCCGCCTCAGAAGCCCAGCGGCAGCCATTGGCCGCGTTCGTATCGGAACAGCGCATTTCCTTCGTAGCGCCACAACAGCATCCAGCCATTATCGAATAGCCTTCCCAGGACGGGGTTGTGAGCGATGACGTGTTCTATCGAGGCTGCGGGCGCATCGATCACGACGGTCAGGCGGACGGGCTGGTGATACCAGCCGTCGCCATTGTGCACGGATTGCTTGGGCAGGCCGATGCGAAGGTCTCCACCATTGCCCTCGAAGACGCCGACATGGCCGTCCACCACGTTGTGCAGCACTTTGTTGCCCGCGCCGTAATGCAGGGGATCGCATGTCGAGGCGTGATACTGCCAGGAAAGCCAATTGGTGACCAGCATCGGCCCCATCATCAGCTTCTCAAGCACACTGCCGTCCGCATCGAACAGCGCATCATAGTCATGGAGGAAAGCGCGGTTGAGCACCCTGCCACGGCTACGGTCGCGCGGGCCGATGATGAATGCCGCGTTGCGGGTCAGCCCCCATTCCGGCCTGGTCTGGGAGCCGTCATTGGCTCTGCGCCGGAAGGACTTCAGCAATGCGCCGGGAGCAAGGTTCGCATCCATCCACAGCGCCGGCGCGCGCTCGCGGCGTATACGGTCGCCCGCCTGCTCAAAGACGTCCTCCATCTTCTCCCAACGTGCGCGCGCTTGCGGCGGCAAGAGATCAAGGTCAAAACCCGTCACTTCATCAGTGGTCGTATTGTGCAATGCGCCCACGAAGACTGTCTCCGGGGGAATGTCGATTGCGCGCAGACGCAAGCCTTCACGTACCTGCGGGTCATTCAACAAGAGAGCCAGCGCGCGCGCATTGACCTCGCCCGGGCGTCCGTAACAGGCCCCGCAGTCTAGCGTCGATGCATGTGCGTTGTTGGTGCTGTGTCCGGCGTGGCCGCACAAGATGACCAACGGCGCCAGGCGATCATCAAGCCCCATTGTGTGCAAGGCATCGGCGGCCAGCTCCACGCGTTTTTCGAGATCAAGCCCCACAAGCATCGGCCGACACTGCTCCTCGGCAGAAAGGTGCAAACCAATGTGATCCATATTAGTGCGCGATTTCGCCGGAGGCCTGATCCAACGAGCGATCTTCGGAAGATAGCCGACGCCAAACGCTTCAACAAAAGAGAAGCTTGCATTCGACCAGCGCACAGTGCTCAACCACTGATCAAGCCCCGCCAACCGCCGCCGACGAATCGACCGTACGTGCTCCGACCTCGCCTCGCCGTTGGGAACGGCCTCCCCCACCGCCGTCACCACATCCTGCGCCGCAACACTGGGATAGGCCAAGCCTGGCAACTGCGGTCGGTGTATGTCGGTACCCAATGGGTTGTAATGAATAGGAAGGCCGAAGAAGCCCGCAAACGCGCGTGTCTGGACACCGGGCCATAGCGCTTCCAGTGAACGGCGCATCAGCTCGCTGCGTGTATCAATGCAAAAAACGGCTTGAACCTCTGGTTCTTGCATTGCACTCGAAGATGCGGGCACGCACAGGGTCTGTGCAAACCCTCGCTGGAAGCTCGCCTCAAGCGCCTGTTGCCAAAGCTCATCGACTAGCAGCGCGACATCCGCTTGTGCGACACACCGGTCAAAATCCAGCCAATTCGCACCAAGCTCCGCGATTGCGCTACGCGCCTTTGCGGTCGGCGCGGACCGGGCAAGCAAGGCCTCCCACGCGACCCGGCAAGCCAGCAGCTCGCGCAAGCGGGGATCGTCCTGACCGGAGGGCGCTTTCTGCCAGCCGACATAGGCGCACCACGAGGCCCAGCCATTGATCGACAACAGTAGCGCCTCGAAGTAGTCTTCCCATACGGACTCCTTCAGTTCAAGCTCGGTCAGAGCCCAGCGTATGGCATCTTCAGCCTGTAACGGCAGCGTGCGCAGTTGCTTCATGAATCCGGGCAGGCCCAGCCTGGAACTGAGGCCGTGATCGCCCACCATGCTTTCGCGCCAGAAGCCATACAGGCTGGCGCTACCCGAAGCGCGCCAGTGAGCCTCATGACGGTCGAAGTAGGTCGCGCAGGCCTGGCTCATCTGGAACACCAGAGCCGCCCGCCAGGGCCAGCGCTTGTTTTTCTGCTTTGGATCGTCCAGCAGATCCACCAGCAATGGCGCGCGACGCACGCTAGTCGGCCTCGTCAACGCTTCAATGCATTGCTCGGCTGTCAAGGCATCGGACGCATGCCCGGCGTAACGCTCCAGCACCGTATCGAGGTCTGCGCGCGTGATACGGTCCGCCTCCCACTCTTGCTTGATGTAATCCCGCGAAGGGAACACATGGAAGTCACCCAGCACGGCCAAGCGCGCCGCGACGTGGCGGATCGGCATGTCAATGCGGCGCCAATGCGGATTCACTGCCACCGCTTGGCTGAGTGGCCAAGCGGGCATGATGCGCGAACATGCACGCGCCGCCGCCAGGCGCATTGCCTTATCGGATTCAGTGGCCCTCGTTGCAGGAACGTTCTGGGACGCGGGAGCAAGCATGTTAGAACTCATGATTCAGATCGCCCATAGCCGGACTCGTAAGGTCTCCAGGGCGGCGGTTCCGCCTGGCTGCCTGCCCCGGCCCAAGGGGCGGGCCACAGCCTCAATACCCAGTGCGTATAGCCTTCATCCATGTAAAAACCCGCGTATACCCAGCGGCGAACCGTCTCAAGCGAGCCAGGCCAAAGCTGGAATGCGGTCATTTCGAGATACATCAGGGCCATTCCAATCAAGGCGACGATGCCTGCGGCGTGCAGCGGATCGTTGCTGGCACCCACTGGAGCCTGGTCCACGACGCTGGTGGCGACCGTCAGGAAAACAACGCTTGCCAGCGCCACTCCTATCCGGGCTGGCACGACACCGGAACTGCCCGCTTCCTCCTTGGGAACCCATAGCAGCGGTGCCCACGCAAGAGCCAGGACGGCACTCCACCACCATGGCCAGGCATGGCCGCCAACCAGCGCTTGAAGCGCGAATACGATAACAAGAGCGATGGGAACCGCGACAAGCATGCTCAAGCCCGAATTTTTAGCCTCTCCCGTGATGAATCTTCGGCTTGACTCCCTGACTGCGCTGGATGCGTTCAGAAAGCTGTGCGCCTTATAAAGAGAATGTCCCAACAAGTGCAGCGCCGCAAACATGTATAGGCCCAGACCGCATTCGAGCAGCATGAAACCCATCTGCGCGATCGTCGACCATGCCAGGTGCACTTTCTGGCTGACGCGCGTCAGCAGCACCAGCCCCGCCACCACTGCGGAGACCAACCCGAATACGACCAGCAGCCAACGCGCGGCCAGCGACACGCCAAGCAAGGGAGCAAACAACACCAGCACATACCCTCCAAGATTGACCACCCCCGCATGCAGTAGTGCCGATACCGGCGTCGGCGCTTCCATGACCTGGACCAACCAGCCGTGCACCGGCATCAGCGCCGTACGTGCAATGACGGCCAACACCAGGCAAATGCCGCTACAGGCAAGGAGTGCGGAAGCATGACCGGCGGCGATATATGCCCACAATGCGGAGAACGATCCACTTCCCACCTGCGACCACGCGAGGGTCGCGGCGACAATCAAAAGCAAGTCGGCCGCACGATCCGTCACCATCTTCTTGTGCGCCGCCAGCAAAGCAAACGGCCGGTCGTCGTAGAAGCACAACAAATACTGCATGGCATATTGGATGATGGCCCACGCGGCAATCAGAACCAGCCAGTGATTGGCCAGCAACAGAAGGTGTACGGCGGCCAGCACAGCGGCCAGGGCGGCCATGTACACCGGTTGGCGCAACTCGCCTTTCAGATGGTTGGAGGAATAAATGCCGATGGCGCAGCCAAGCAATTGCACAAGCAGGCTCACCCAGGCACCGAACTGATTTGTGGCCAGCCAGCCACCCAGAGCCGGCCCGGTTGCGTCGTGCATCCACACAAGCCCCAGCTCGGAGACGAGCCCCACCAATGAAAACGCCAGTGCGACAAACACGAATGTGTTGAATTGCCGCCACATACGCGGTAGCGGCAAGCGACTGTGCCAAGCCCAAAATGAAGCAACCGACATGAATACGGCCGGCGCCAGCGCAAACGCAAAATTCAGTTCATGCAACACGATTCAACCCACACTCTCCTGAAGGTAACGGGGTGTATTCTTCAGGGTTTTGGTTGTTCTGTATATTACATTTATGATATGGAATCATTCTCTAAAACAGAACAATGGACATCAGCCAACTGAACTTCAGGCATCTGTTCTATTTCTGGCACGTGGCAAAGAGAGGGTCTCTCACGCACGCGGCCAAACAGATACACACGTCCCAGTCCGCGCTCTCCACGCAAATCAAACAACTGGAGGGTCGCCTGGGCAGGCCTTTGTTTGATCGGCGCGGGCGACATCTGGAGCTGACCGCCACAGGCCAAAGGGTGTTTGCCTACGTCGACAATATCTTCGGGCTGGGCGAGCAAATGCTGGGCTGGCTCGAAGGTCGCGACGAAGACACGACGTATGTGCGTGTAGGAAGCGTTTCGACCATGTCGCGCAATTTTCAGGTCAATTGGCTGCGTCCCCTGTTCCGCGACCCGACGGTTGTTCTTTCCGTGGACTCGGGATCATTGCAAACGCTGGTGGGGCGCCTGCTGCGTCATCAACTGGACGTGGTGCTCGCCAACGAGCCGGTTCCATCCGACCCCGCCCGCCCAGTGTCTTCACGCTTTCTCGGCAGCCAGGCCATTTCATTGGTTGGCCGGGCCGATCGCTGGTCAGGCACGACATTGCGAGTCCCACAAGATCTAGACGCCGTCGAAATGGCCATGCCGAGTACGCGGCACAGCGTGCGCATGCAGTTCGATGCCCTGTGCTTTTCAGCTGGCGTACAGCCGAAGCTTCGGGCGGAAATCGACGATATGACGATGTTGCGCTTGGTGGCACGCGACAGCGGCTGGATCACCATGCTGCCCCAAGTCGTGGTGCAAGACGAACTGCACTCGGGCCAACTGGTGCACATCGGAGAATCCTCCCAACTCACCGAACACTTCTATGCTCTCACCATCCAGCACACCCAAATTACGCCGCCCCTCAGCCAACTATTGCTGCGGGCAACAGAGGAGGAAGTCTTCACCTAGGCATGGGATACCAACGCTGCGCAACTCTTGAAGCACAAACACACGCCATGCGAGCGCGGCCTGAGACGTTGCAATCCGGCCCTCACGGCACCACAATGACCGCGCGGCCGCGGCCCTCTCGCGGGACGGCCGATTCTGGCTCCCACAAAGGCAAAACGCATGCGTGCAAGCACCGAACCGGATCTGGACAATGCCAGCACGGCCATTGCGCGCGTGCTCGCGGGCAGCCTCCAGGTACTGTCATTTCCGAGCGCCAGCCACGTCTATAACCCGCTGATCTACATGTGGTCCGCGCACCGGGAATACCTGCAGAGATACGGCAACGGAAATGGCCGGATCCTGATGGTCGGAATGAACCCCGGGCCTTGGGGCATGGCCCAGACGGGGGTCCCCTTTGGCGAGGTTTCCATGGCGCGCGACTGGCTGAACATCGAAAAGCCCCTGGACAGCCCCTTGCCGGCCCAGCACGAGAAATATCCGATCTTCGGTTTCGCGTGCCACCGCAGTGAAGGCAGCGGGGATCGCTTCTGGGGCTGGGCGCGCAGGCGCTTCAACAGCCCGCAGCGGTTCTTCCAGAACGTCTTTGTCTGGAACTACTGCCCGTTGCTGTTCCTGCGCCACAACCGCAATCTGATCCCCGAGCATTTACACAAGGCCGAACGCGAGCCGCTGTTTGGCATCTGCGACGCCGCACTGGCCGCTGTGATACACGCAACCGGCCCACGTGCGGTGGTCGGCATCGGGCGCTTTGCCCATGGCCGTGCACAGGCTATTGCGGGCGACAAGGTGCCGACGGCCTATCTGCTGCATCCCAGCCCGGCCAACCCCACAGCCAACCGGGGCTGGGCCGACATTGCGGATCAGACCCTGGCCCCCTGGTTTTGACGACCGGGGCACAACCGTCAGAACCTGGACGGCTTACATGGAGCCTGGCGATCCAGCAATACCTGTGCAGGTTCGCAACATTCACCAGGTTCTCGTTCGCCGAATCAGATTTCCGGCCCTGAGCTCCACTGAGCCAGCGCCCATGCAACGTGCTCCCGCACCAAGGCGCTTTCATGGTCGGCGCGGCTGAGCAGGGCCGCACGCAATTCCTGGGCCTGCGTCACATCGGCCTGGCGCAGCGCGTTGCCTAGCGCCACGGCAATGTTGCGCAGCCACCGCTCGTGGTCGATGCGCCGGATCGGCCCGCCCTCGGTGCGTTTGAGAAATGTTGCCTCATCCCAGGCGAACAATTCCACGAGCTGGCGGCCGACCAGCGGCGAGCGCTCATCGAAGTCGGGCAGCTCTGTGGCCTGGGCATACTTGTTCCAGGGACAGATCGTCTGGCAATCATCGCAGCCATAGATACGATTGCCCATCAGCGGGCGCAGTTCCTCGGGGATGGGGCCGTGCTTTTCGATCGTCAGATAGGAAATGCAGCGGCGCGCATCGACCACGCCCGGCGCAACGATGGCGCCCGTGGGACAGACGTCGATGCAGGCGGTACAGGTGCCGCAATGCGCACTGACCGGATCGGTTGGATCCAGGGCGAAGTCCACGAAGATCTCGCCCAGAAAGAACATTGACCCCGCATCGCGCGAGAGCACCAGGGAATGCTTGCCGCGCCAGCCCTGACCGCTGCGGCTGGCCAGCTCCTTTTCCAGCACGGGAGCAGAATCGGAAAAGACGCGATAGCCGAAGGGGCCGACCAGTGCCTCGATTCGGTCGCACAGTTTTTGCAGGCGCCCACGGACCACCTTGTGATAATCGCGCCCTCGGGCGTAGAGCGAAACCACGCCTTCGCCCGGCTCGTTCAACCGTGCGCGCTCACGGTCCTGCCAGTCAGGCGCGGTGCCGCGCGGCAGATACGGCATGCGTGCGGTGATCACGCTTACCGTACCGGGAACCAGCTCGGCCGGACGGGCGCGCTTCAGGCCGTGCCGTTCCATGTAGTGCAGGTCACCGTGGTAGCCCAGGGCAAGCCATTGCAGAAAATCCGGCTCTGCAGCGGACAAATCCACGCCGGAAACGCCGATCTGGGTAAACCCGAGCTCGCGCGCCCAGTCCCGTATCTGGTGGATCCATTGGCTGGTGTCGGTGTGTGTCCGGGAAAATGTCGTCATGACCAAAGTGCATCGATAAGGTCCGCGCCCTGGAGGAGCATTGCTTTTCCGCTTTCCTCGGGGCGCGCGTAGGACATATTGTCGCAAAAATGCTCATGGCCGAAACAGTGCCATTTGGATAGGCAGGATTCCATGAGGGCGCTGCCGCCATCTCAAGTCACGGCAGCTCCCAACGATCAGGCCAATCCGGCAAGTCGTTCAGCTCGTCGCTGGCGCTGCGCCCCCGCGTCTGATCTCCGGAGGGTAGGCGCCCTCCCACCAGGATGTGGCATGATAAATGCCGGGATTTATTTACCAAGTCACCTGAACAATTTGCGATGCGAGCATCAGAGGGGCAGGATATGGTCGCCGAAAACATTGCACCGGGAACGATATACACCTGTCCCATGCACCCTGAAATTCGGCAAGATCACCCGGGCAACTGTCCCAAATGCGGCATGACGCTTGAACCGGTAATGCCCAGCCTCGAAGATGACAACCCCGAGCTCCGCGACTTCTCCCGCAGATTCTGGTGGACCTTGCCGCTCACTGTTGTCGTTACGGTCCTGGCCATGTTCGGACCACAGCTTGGTCTGTTCAGCATGTCGATACAAACCTGGATCGAGCTGGCGTTATCCACACCCGTCGT
Source organism: Pusillimonas sp. TS35 (assembly GCF_009857885.1). GTDB lineage: Bacteria > Pseudomonadota > Gammaproteobacteria > Burkholderiales > Burkholderiaceae_B > Allopusillimonas > Allopusillimonas lactea. Next base: position 27,813 of record NZ_WWER01000003.1, read on the forward strand.
ACTTTGGGCCGGGCAAATCTTTTTCATTCGCGGTTGGCAATCAGTTGTCAACCGCAGCCCGAACATGTGGACGCTTATTGGCTTGGGTACAGCGGCAGCATATGCGTATAGCGTTGTAGCCACTGTGGCACCGGGCGTGTTTCCTGCGACGTTCATGTCCATGGGGCGCGTGGACGTCTACTTCGAAGCCGCGGTCGTCATCATTTCCTTGACGCTGTTTGGCCAAGTCCTGGAATTGCGGGCCCGGTCGCAAACGTCAGCCGCGATAAAGTCGCTGCTGGGGTTGGCCCCAAAAACTGCGCGGCGCATCAACCCCGATGGTTCTGAAGAGGATGTACCACTGACCCATGTGCACGAAGGCGACCGGCTTCGTGTGCGTCCTGGTGAAAAAGTGCCCGTTGATGGCACCGTGGAAGAAGGCAGCAGTTCTCTGGATGAATCGATGCTGACCGGCGAACCCCTGCCAGTCAGCAAGCGGCCAGGCGACAAGGTTATTGGCGCAACGATGAACACCTCCGGTTCCCTCGTGATTCGTGCCGAGAAAGTAGGCTCGGCCACGGTTTTATCGCAAATAGTGCAGCTTGTCGCCCAGGCACAACGCTCTCGCGCACCGATGCAACGCATGGCGGATTTCGTGGCTGGCTACTTCGTGATCGTTGTAGTTGCCATTGCAGTGATCACACTGATCGTCTGGGGCCTGTTTGGCCCTCAGCCCAGCTGGGTATACGGGCTGATCAACGCCGTCGCTGTACTGATCATTGCCTGCCCCTGTGCGCTCGGATTGGCGACCCCCATGTCCATTATGGTCGCCACGGGCAAAGGCGCCACCCAAGGTGTTCTCTTTCGCGACGCGGCAGCTATTGAGAACCTGCGCAAGGTAGACACACTGATTGTCGATAAAACAGGCACGTTGACCGAGGGCCGGCCCACGTTTGAGCAAGCTGTTCCGGCTGGCGGCAAAACCGCTGATGAAGTATTACGCCTAGCCGGCTGCCTTGATCAAGGCAGCGAACATCCGCTGGCACATGCCATTGTGGACGCTGCGCGTGAGCGCGGCCTCACACTGGACACCGTGGCCGAATTTGAGTCCAGCAGCGGCATCGGCGTGCGCGGCCTGGTCGATGGACAGAGGCTTGTCCTTGGCAATACCGCGCTGATGGAGCAGGAAAATGTGGATGTCACTGAGTTGACTGATACAGCGCAGGCGTTGCGCGCCACGGGAGCAAGCGTCATGTTTCTCGCTGCGGACGGCCAGCCGCTTGGCTTGCTCGCCGTTTCAGACCCCATCAAGAAAAGCACACCAGAGGCTGTCCGCGCTCTTCAGGAAGCCGGAATCAGAATCATCATGGCGACCGGCGACGGTGTTGCAACGGCGCGCACCGTCGCACAGCAACTCGGGATCGCTGAGATATATGGTGAAGTCAAACCTGCTGACAAGCTGGATCTGGTTGCCAGGCTTCAAGCCGAAGGGCGAATTGTGGCCATGGCGGGTGACGGCATTAATGATGCACCTGCACTGGCAAAGGCTGATGTCGGCATTGCGATGGGCACCGGCACCGATGTGGCTATGAATAGTGCACAAGTTACGCTGGTCAAAGGGGATCTCCGCGGCATTTCCATTGCCCGGCAGTTATCCGACCGCACGGTCGCCAACATGAAGCAGAACCTTGGTTTCGCATTTATTTACAACGCGCTTGGTGTCCCACTGGCCGCTGGCGTGCTGTACCCCTTCACCGGCCTTTTACTTTCGCCCCTCGTTGCCGCATTGGCGATGAGCCTGAGCTCTACATCTGTCGTCTTTAATGCGCTTCGGCTTCGTAGACTCGAATAATTTTGTGGAGCCCGCATGAACCGCATCTTGATCCCCTTCCCTGCGGACACCGCCCTGGCTGCCACGGCTGCCCCTGTGCTTCATGCGCGCATCGCCCCCCTCGGCTGGCGCCATTTTCCGGATGGTGAGTCTCTCATTACCCTTGACGATGAATTACGTGGAGCGGATGTCGCGATACTGGCCAGCTTGCACGATCCTGATCCAATCGCCCTGCCGCTGCGCTTTGCCGCACAAACAGCAAGGGAGTTCGGTGCGCGGACGGTAGGCCTGATCGCCCCGTACCTTGGATACATGCGGCAAGATACGCGCTTTCATCGCGGCGAAGCCGTGAGTGCGCCGCTGTTTGCACAATTTCTGGAACAGTCGTTCGACTGGCTGGTGACTGTAGATCCGCACCTGCACAGAACATCGCAGCTGGATGCGCTCTACGGCATACCCTGTACGCATGTACGCGCCGCGCCCATGCTCGCGAACTGGATCGCTGCCAACGTCCCCGATGCAATGTTGATCGGACCTGACAGCGAAAGCGAGCAATGGGTGGCAAGCATCGCAAAGCATGCCGGCCTGCCCTATCAAGTGTTAAGCAAGCAGCGCCGCGGCGACTATGACGTCGACGTCAGCCTGCCCGATGCGGCGGCCGCCCGAGGGCACACGCCGGTGCTGGTTGACGATATCGTCTCGTCCGGACGCACCATCCTGCAGACAATGTCGCATCTGCAACGCATGACCCTGCCGCCCGCAGTGCTCGTAGCCATCCATCCCGTTTTTGCTGGCGATGCTTATGAAAAGCTGCAACAGGCTGGGCTGTCGCGTATCGTCAGCACCGATACCATCCCTCATGCTTCGAACGCAATTTCGATCGGCCCTGAGATTGCCATTGCAGCCTCGACGCTCCTGAAGTCGCACTTCGGTTCCCTGAAGGCCCGATGAACGTGTATTCGATATTCTGTTCCCTGGGTGGGTGGTGCGTGCACCACGCTTTATTCGAGATCTCTGGACGGCGTTAACACTACCAGGCATTTGTCCGACCTGCACTCTTTAGTCTCCCGATGGCGCCACGTACAATGAATACTCGGATGATTTCGCAAGACTGGCCCGAAAGGAAATGCCCATGCGTATTCTGCTGACCGGCGGTACCGGCCTAATCGGCCAAGCTCTGTGCAAGCACTGGCAGCCCCAGGGCCATGAACTGTGGGTCTGGAGCCGGAATCCGCAGCAAGTACCACTGCTTTGCGCCGGCGCAAAGGGCATTGGGCAGTTGGAAGCACTGGAAGGCATCGGGCCATTCGACGCCGTGATCAACCTGGCAGGCGCCCCTATTGCCGACCGCCGATGGACCAAAGCGCGGCGCGCACTGCTCTGGCGCAGCCGCGTGGACCTGACCCGAACCCTGGTTGACTGGCTCGGCCGACAGCCCGTACCACCCCGCGTGTTGATTTCGGGCTCAGCCGTCGGCTGGTATGGGGACGGTGGCGACCGTTGGCTCACTGAAGACAGTGCACCCAGCGGCACAGACTTCGGCAGCCGTCTGTGCATGGCTTGGGAAAAAGAGGCTGAGCGCGCGCGCCTCTGGGATGTGCGTGTGGCACTGCTGCGCACCGCACCGGTGCTGGCCGCCAGCGGCGGCATGCTGGCGAAGCTGTTGCCAGCCTTTCGTCTAGGGCTTGGAGGGCGGTTGGGCAATGGCGAGCAATGGATGCCCTGGATCCATCTTCACGACCAAGTGGCAATTATCAATCATCTGCTGCATCACGAGGCCTGCAGCGGGCCCTTCAATGCCTGCGCCCCCCAACTCGTACGCAACGCCGACTTCACTCAAACGCTTGCTCGCATCCTGCACCGGCCCGCACTATTGCCAGTGCCCGCCTGGGCATTGCGCTTGGCGCTGGGAGAGATGTCCGTGCTGTTGCTTGGCGGCCAACGGTTGATCGCCCGGCGTACAGAAGAAAGCGGCTACGAGTGGCAGTACCCGGAACTCTCCGGTGCACTGACACACTTGTTGCGGGCGCCATAAAGTATCAGCCTCATTCTCCGCAGACAGCGATCCACGACAGTAAGCGTAATACTCAATCAGGTGCGAGGGTGCGGGTTGTGAGCAGCATTCAGAACGATGGCCTAACGGCTGGCACGGCAAGCGAACGGCTACGCCTTGAAGGGCCTAATGAGTTGCCGCAGGCTGGCAGGCGCTCGGTTTTACGCATAGCGCTGGAGGTTCTGCGCGAGCCGATGCTTGTGCTGCTATTGACCGGTGGGCTCGTTTATCTGCTGCTGGGCGACCGTGCCGAAGCGCTCATTCTTCTTGTCTTTGCCAGTTTCTCGGTTGCGATCACGGTCATTCAAGAAACCCGTACCGAACGCGTCCTGGAGGCATTACGCGACCTGTCTTCGCCGCGCGCACTCGTCATCCGCGAGGGCGCGCGGGTGCGTATTGCCGGCCGAGAGGTTGTACGAGGCGACCTTCTTGTGCTGGAACAGGGCGACCGGATCGCCGCTGACGCGATCCTTATCGACGCGGCAGACTTGCAAGTTGATGAATCGCTGCTGACCGGTGAATCCTTGCCTGTGGGCAAGCAGGCCGATGCCGCGGCGGCTGAAAACCGCAAGGGCTCGCACATGCCGCACCCCCGCGGTGAAGGGCAGCCCTATGTCTACTCCGGCTCACTTGTGGTACGTGGCAGCGGGATTGCCCGCGTGGTGGCTACCGGCGCACGCACCGAGATCGGAAAAATCGGCCAATCATTGAAGGCTCTGGACATCGAAGCACCGCGCCTGCGGCGTGAAACTGCCCGGATCGTGGCTTGGTGCGCAGTCGGAGGGGTGTTGGTCGCGTGTCTGGTCGTGGCACTTTACGGGTTGTATCGCGGCGGATGGCTGGAAGCGATGCTGGCCGGGATTGCTGTGGGCATGTCGATGCTGCCTGAAGAATTCCCTGTTGTGCTGGCGGTATTCATGGCGATGGGTGCATGGCGGATAGGTAAGGCCGGTGTTCTTACCCGACGTGCAGCAGCCATCGAGACATTGGGCTCGGCAACGGTGCTCTGCACCGACAAAACGGGCACACTCACAGAGAACCGGATGGCGCTTGCACAAGCTTGCCTGCCGTCCACTGGGGCTGTGGCGCTTGAGCACGGAAAACCAGTTTCCGATGCCTGTCGCACGCTCATTGAAACCGCTGCGCGGGCCAGTGCGCCCAACCCCTCAGACCCAATGGAGATTGCACTTCACGCCGCACGCAACACATTCGCACCCGCCGAATCCACCGATGCTCAACCCATCCATAGCTACGGGCTGCGCCCCGACCTGTTAGCCATGTCAAATATATGGGATGACGGCCGGGAACTGGCGATTTGCGCCAAGGGTGCGCCGGAAGCAATTGCCCGACTTTGCCGCCTATCGGCCGACGCGACACAAAGCATGCTCAAAGCCGTCGAGGAAATGGCCACGCAGGGGATACGCGTACTGGCTGTGGCGACGTCAACCGCACCCGACCGCAGGTGGGCTGAATCGCAACTGGATTATCACTATACGCTGACGGGCCTAGTAGGATTGGCCGACCCGCTGCGCGCCAGTGTTCCGGGCGCAATCGCGGAATGCCAACGGGCCGGGATCCGCGTCGTGATGATCACGGGCGACTATGCCGCCACAGCGCAATCGATTGCCGTGCAAGCTGGCATCGAAAATGGAGACGTACTGACGGGAAGCGATCTGGAAGCCCTGGATGACAAGCAGCTCGCGGAGCGGTTGAAAACGGTTACGGTATTTGCGCGCATCATGCCCCAGCAGAAGCTGCGCATCGTCCAGGCCTTCAAGGCATGCGGTGAAGTCGTTGCGATGACCGGCGATGGCGTCAACGACGCGCCATCGCTCAAGGCGGCACATATCGGTATTGCCATGGGAGGGCGCGGAACGGACGTCGCACGCGAGGCGTCAGCACTGGTGCTGCTTGACGATGATTTTACGGCGATCGTCCACTCTGCCCGGCTGGGGCGGCGAATCTATGACAACATCCGCAAGGCCATGGGGTTCATTTTTGCTGTCCATGTACCAATTGCCGGGCTGGCGCTCCTGCCCTTGTTCTTTGGCCTTCCCATCCTGTTGGGGCCTATTCATATTGCCTTGCTTGAGATGGTGATAGATCCTGTCTGTGCGCTTGTATTCGAGGCCGAACGTGCGGAAAATGACGTGATGGAGCGGCCGCCACGTGATCCCGCCGAACGTATGTTCTCGCTTCGCATGCTGGCTTGGAGCATCATGCAGGGTGGCATCGCCTTCGCGATGCTGGGCGCCGTTTTTTTTGCAAAAACGTGGGCGGGTACGCCAGAAGCGGAAGTGCGGGCACTGCTCTTTTTCGGCTTGGTCGCCCAGATCGTTGCACTGATTCTGGTCAATCGCTCTTTCGGGCCCTCCTTGCGCGATGCCTTTCTTCGCAAAAATGCGGCGCTCGGGTATGTGGCAGCGGCAGTGATCTGTGTGGTCGGGCTGGTTCTGCTGCTGCCTAAGGCTCAGGCGCTTCTGAAGTTCGGGTCGATTACCTGGGACGACATGCTCCTGGCTCTCGGCTTGGGGGTGGGGCTGCTGCTGGCACTCGAAGGGTGCAAGTATTTGGCGGCGCGGAGCGTGCCGCCCGCAAAATCATCAACGTGAAAGAGGCGATCAATCGGGCTGGTTGCAATGAGCACCAACGCCGTACAGCGACGGGCCGCTACTGCATCATTGATGTAATCGGCGATCTCGCGGGAAAAAACGGCGCGCTCTTTGGCGTGCGGTTCTGTATGTGGCTCAAACTGCGTGCCCGCATGGGCGGTGCGGCCATGGCCTTTGCCTGCGGCGCCGGTCATATCTCCCACCCCTGCTTGGGCGGAAAGCGGAACATGCGGATGCGCGAAGTTGATCAGTTTGGCGAGGGAGTGGTTGGCACCATCGCGCGCGAAAGAAAATCTTGAGGGTCGTTACAGGTGAAGTGCCCGCGATAACGCGGCCCAGACGAGGACGCACCACGTGTATGTGTAACGGCAGCGCGTCTAGCGCCCCAACTTACCGCCCACCAGCGGCAAGCAGCGAGCGCTCAATCTCGTGATAGCCGTGTTTGCGCGCATGCTGCAGCGGCGTGACGCCATCGCGGTCGGCGAGATTGGGATTCGCACCCGCTTTGAGCAGAATATCGACGATTTTCTGGTGCCGCTCGCCGCCGCTGCCCAGGATGATGGCTTCGAGCAGCGCTGTCCAGCCCAGTTTATTGATGTGATCGACATCAACGCCGGCGTCCACGAGCGTACGCACGGTGTCGACGTGGCCGCGCTCGGCAGCCGGGATCAGGGCGGTGCCGCCATAGCGGTTGGTACTCGTGAGGTCGGCGCCGTGCGCCAGTGTCATGTTCAGGATTTCCAGGTGGCCGCGGGCGCCGGCATAGAGGTAGGCGCTGTCGTTGATGTTGTCTTTTGCATTCACGTCCGCCCCGGCGTCAATCAGCGCTTTGGCGGCCGCTACCTTGTTCTCGCGTGTCGCAAGCAGCAAGGCGGTGGAGCCGGACTGATCGCGGGCGTCTATCTCGCCGCCCGCCGAGAGGAGCCGTTGTATTGCCTGGACATCGTCATGCCTGGCGGCGGTGTGCAGCGGATAGCGATCCACGGGCTCTCCAGAAAAAGCGTGTGCGAACACGAATGTCAGTACCATGCCCAGGATCATCGCAAACGGCTTAACCATATAGCCTCCAAAACGTATGCCTGCCATCGACGCCTCTTGCACAGGCAACGCGATCCGGTGAACCCGCGCGGTGAGCCTACGCGGTGGGCCGCTGCCCTGAACCAGCACAGTGAAACTTTGTTATGGTTCGTTGCGGCGGCGCCGATGACGACCGCCTTTAAGTGCCAGAATCTTACTGCGCACCGATGGCTTTAAGGCCCGCTGCCGCGCAGCCGGTGTCGATATCGCCCGAGGGCGCGCCGCCCACCCCTATGCCTGCCACCAAGGCATTGCCAAACTTGATCGGCAGGCCACCGGCCTGAATGACCATCCGCGCATCCATGTCGCGTAGACCGTTATTAGCGGGTTTGCTGGCGATGAAATCGGCCAGACCGGCGGTGTCTCGCCCCAGGGCAGCCGAAGTAAAGGCTTTGCCTTGTGCACTGTTTGCGGTGTGAGGGCCAGAATTATCGGCCTTGAGCAGCACCTTGGTCGCACCATCCCGCGCCACGATTGCGACGCTGACGTTGTGGCCTTGCTCGGCGCAGGCTTTCAGCGCGGCATGCGCTGCCTGCGTAGCCAGCTCAAGCGGCAGGTAGGGCGTGCTTGGCAGTTGCGGCGCGGCGAATGCCATGACGGGCGTGAATACAAGGGCGGCAATAGAGAGATATCGTGTCATTTTTGTTTCCTTTTCAAGTAAACAAGGACAGCTTACTGCGCGCGATATCGTTCGAATATTCGTAGGCTTCGCGCTGACCTACGTAGTTCTACGGTGTACCCTCGCCTTCCAGCCACAGGCGCGTCAATTCGGCTTGCGATGTCGTGCCGAGTTTTGCGCCGATGGACGCCCGGTGGGTATCGACCGTGCGCGGCGAAAGGCTCAATGCATCCGCGATCTGGCGAGTTGTATAGCCCTCGGCCACACGCCCCAGCACCTGGCGCTCCCGCGGGGTGAGTGCCGCAAGCAACTCGCGCGTTTCGGTCTGTTGCGCCTGCTGCCGCAGGCTGTGATCAAGCGCGTCCTGCGCTTTTTGTATGGCATCGATGAGATCCTGCTCATCAATGGGTTTGGACAGAAAATCGATGGCGCCATGGCGAAATGCGCGTCGGCAGGCTTCTACATCCCCGTGACCGGAGATGACAATAGTGGGCCAATCAACACCGCCATCGGCCAAACGCTCCTGGAGCTTCAAGCCCGACATGTTGGGCATGCGGATATCCAGGATCAGGCATCCGGGCTGGAGCAAGACGATTTGCGCCAAAAATGCCTGAGGATCGGTAAAGGCGACAACTTGTATGCCGACGGTGGACAGCAGCAGGCTCAGGGCGCGGCACACTGCTTCGTCGTCGTCAACCAGGTAGACCGGGTGCATCATTGCGTCGGCTCCTTCAACGGCACTTGAGGCTTCAGGATGATCTTGAACGTTGCACCAGGCCCGTCATCGAGCAGAAATATTTCCCCGCCCGCGCGCTCTACGAGGCGCTGGCTTAACGCGAGGCCAAGGCCTGTACCATCTGGCCGATTTGTCGTGAAGGGTGTGAACAGCCTGCTCCGAAGCATCGGCGCGACACCCGGACCGTTATCGGAGACCAGGATGATCACCTCCGATGCGGTTTGTTTCAACGTGACGGCCACATACCCATGGTCGCGCTGAGCCACCGCCTCGAGTGCATTACGCACGAGATTGAAGACAACCTGTTCCATTTCGACGGGATCCGCCCTGACGAGCACCGGCACAGGCGGCATGTCGAACACCAGCCTGGCATTGCATGCGGCCGCCTGGGAGGCCAGCAAGGACTGCACATTGACCAGCGCATCGCGCAAATCGACCACCGCCACACAGTCGAGTTGAGGCCGCGACCAATTTCGAAACCGCTCCAGAATGGCTGATGCCCGTTTTGCCTGTGCGACCGTATCGTCGAGAACCGGCGCCAGCCCATGACCTGCGGCGTCGCTGGCGAGTATCCTGCGGCAGGCCTGCGTCTGGGCAAGAATGGCGGTCAAGGGTTGGGTCAGCTCATGCGCCAGGCCACTGGCCATCTCGCCCAACGCATTCACGCGCGAAGCGTGCGCCAAACGGGACTCCAGCGCGCTCAGGCGCGCCTGCTCGACCGCCGCACGTGTGCGGATGCGCTGGCGCCAGGCAGCGAGCCCGGCGGCGTATACCGCGCTGACCAGCAAAAGAAGCGACGCGGCCTGCACAGGCGGAAAAAGATCGCTCGGCCTGATCGTCACGCCCGTTTCCAGCATCAGCGGCTGGGAGGCACTGGCCAGCGCCTTGGAAAAGCGGACGACGCCGCCTGAAGACGGCATGCGGTTCACAAGCGGCAGGCTATCGGGCATGGACAATCGCAACAACGCCTCAGGCCGCGACCAGTATGGGCTGGCCTCGCCGATGAGTTTGGCGGCATCGATGCCCAGCATCAGGCCGTAGCGCGCCTGCGCCGTATTGGGGCTGCGTTTGACCAAGGCATAATGATCGGCGCGGCCCGGAAAGGGCAGCACAGACACGCGGCCATCGGCGCCACCGGCCGCCGCGCGAATGCGCTGCGCAAATGTGGCCGAAAGCGGCCCGACGCCAACCGGCGGCGCGTCTGGCACCAGCGGGACGAGCTGTATTTCGTCGATGCGCGGATAAAAGTGTGCAATAGTCGCTGCCACATCGAGAAAAAGCCGATGGTCGCCTTGATTGGACGCCGAAGCGATGGCGGACAGCGCGGTCAGGTGCGCATCGTGCTGGCCAGCGCGCTGCGACGCCAGCCGGAGCAAGCCGTCGCTTTCGCGCTCCAGCGCCCCAATAAGCGACCGATACTCCCACGCCGCCAGCGCACCGCCGGCAAGCGCCAAAAGCAGGCACCAGACCAGGATCTGGCAGGATAGACTCCGAAGAATCAAGGGGCGGAGGGGCGTCATCAGTACATTGTTACAGGCGGGTATGAACCGAGCACCAGTGCGGCGGAACCGAAGGGCGATAGCCATGATACCGCCACCGGGCGGTTTTATCCCGCATCGCCCCCCTTCCCCCACCGCCACGGCGCTTAGCCAAGCCAGCGCAACTTACGTTGGCGACGCGGGTCCGCCAGCCTGGACCAGCCCCATGATTTACATCAAAAAAGCTTTGCGGGAGCGCTCCAAGCGGCGTAGAGTAATCAATGATTATTCTTCTGCAACTGCAGGGAGACACAATCATGGAGCATGCAGATTGGCGCCTTGAAGGCGAATGGATCAAGAATTGCAGTTGTGCATACGGCTGCCCATGTGATTTCAATGCCAGGCCTACTTTGGGAGAGTGCAGCGGCTTGGTCGGTATGCGGATTACCAAAGGCCATTTCAACGATACGTCGCTGGATGGCCTTCATTTTTGCGCCACGGTGCATTTTCCTGGTGCACTGCACGAAGGAAACGGCGAGGTGCAACCCATCATCGACGAGCGGGCGTCACCCGAACAACGAGACGCGCTGCTGGCGATCTTTTCGGGCAAACACTCGGCGGAAGGCACGCTGTTCCATATTTTCAGCGTGATCGTCACCAAAGTGCACGACCCTGTGTTCGCACCGTTTACATTCCAGTTTGATAAAGACGGCCGTACGGGGCGGATGACAATACCCGGAATACTCGATACCGATATCGAGCCCATACGCAATCCCATTACCGGGCTGCCGCATCGCATCCGCGTCGTCATGCCGGAAGGGTTCGAGCACGAAGAAGGCGAAGTCGCGTCGTCGAATATTGAAAGCACGGGTGCCATACCCTTCAGCACCAAAGGCACACACAGCACCCTGGCCAACGTTGTGCAAACGCAGCATGGGCTGGAGCATGGCAAGGAGCGCCGCGCTCACTGATTCGGGGCGCCACTTATTCACGGGCCACCGCCAATGAACGGCACGCTGCTTGAGCGAGCATTGCGGCATGATCGCATTGTTGTGATCGGGAGCCTGTCTGTGCTCGTCCTTTTATCGTGGGGGTATCTCATTTTCGGCATGGCGCCCGGCCAGGAAATGCCGGCCATGATGGGTGAAGGCATCGGCATGGCCCCAATGACCGGCGATAGCATGGACATGCGGGCGATGCCGAACAATGGCACGGCGATGGCTGTCGGCGCGACACCATGGGCGCCCGCGCGATGGATCGCGATGGTGTCGATGTGGCTGGTGATGATGGCCGCCATGATGCTTCCAAGCGCGGCACCGATGATATTGCTGTATGCCAGAATTTCGCGGCGCCACGCCCTGGACGAGAGGCCGACACTTGGCGCCTATTTTTTCGTATTGGGCTATGCCGTGATCTGGGGTCTGGGCAGTTTCGCTGCCGTGGTTCTGCAGTACTGGCTGGAAATGCTGACACTGCTCTCGCCGGCAATGACTGTAACCAGTACCGCGCTGGCGGGGTCGCTACTGATCGCGGCGGGCGTCTACCAGTGGATGCCCTTGAAACACGCCTGTCTGCGCCGCTGCCGGTCTCCGTTGGACTTTTTGCTGACATACTGGCGCCCCGGCAGCGGCGGCGCATTCATCATGGGCGCGCAACACGGGCTGTACTGTGTGGGCTGCTGCTGGCTGATCATGCTTTTGCTCTTTGTGGGCGGGATCATGAATCTGTACTGGATTGCGGGCTTGGCCTTCTATGTACTGGTAGAAAAACTGTTTCCTGGCGGCCCATGGATCGGCCGGATCGCGGGTGTGGTGTTAATTGGCTGGGGTATGTGGACGCTGCTGGCCCTGCGGTAATTGACGACGCGGCAAACCGCTAAAACGAATAGCCGCGTACCCGGTCAAGCGGGGTGGTCGGCGCCAGGGAATACGCCTTGCCCCGCGAAATCGCCGGCAGACCCTTGCTCGAAATGCGCTTTCAGCATTTCATAGATATGCAGCGTCAGCGGGCTGATTGTGTCATTACGCGTCCATAGCATGTAGGTCATGGGAGGCAGGGCCGGCAGGCCATCTGACTCTCCCAATACGCGCATGTCCGCCCCCAGAAACTCGACGCTGCGAGCCGTAACACCCAGCCCTGCCCGCACGGCGGCCTTGATGCCAACCAGCGTGGGCGCGAGATAATTGATATGCCAGGTCAACGCAGTCGATGCCAGCGCGTCGAGCGCTATCTTGCGGAAAATGCTGCGCTCGTCGGCAAGAATCAGAGGCAAGGGCGCACGCTTGTTGTAGACGTAGTCAGCCGCACAGATCCACGCAACGGGCGAGGTGCGCAGCGCAAAACCTTTAAGCCCCGCGTCCCGGCGGGTTGAAATAGTCAGATCGATATCACCCGACGTCAGCGCATCCATCAGGAAGGGGCTGCGGTCTACGCGGATCTCCAACTGCACTTTCGGCGCATGTCGGGCAATGTGCGTCAATACCGGCGGCAGAATTGAATCGGCCACATCCAAAGGCGCGCCAAAGCGTATCTGGCCTGCCATCTGTTCCTGCCCTACCGTACGCAGCGCCTCATCGTTGATGGCAAGCAGGCGGCGGCCGTAATCGGCGAGCTGCCGCCCCTGTTGGGTAAGAACCCTGCGCCTGCCCTTTTTCTGGAACAGTACACAGCCCATCTGGGTTTCAAGCCGCTGCATCTGCTGCGTAACCGCCGATTGGGTTTTGAAAAGCGCCTCGGCCGCCCCCGAAAATGTATTAAATTTTTCAATAGTTATGAGCGTGCGCAGCAAATCAAGGTCTAGATTTCGCATAGGGAATACCCTGAATACAATCTTTTAAAAAGCCTTGCTTCATGGCTGAAATATTAGCATTGCTAATATAACTTCAAGAATAATTAATTTGTGGCGAGTATGACGCGCTCTTATAGTGAGTACACCTATGGGAGACCAACGACATGCACAACCCTGATGAAAAGCGGCAAGCCATTTCGGGCTTTATCGAAACCGCCAAGCAGCAAACCGCCGGCAAGGTGACGCGGCCCGCGCTCGATGTGGTGCTCGAAGCACTCAAAGGCATTGCCGCGCACCGGGACTGGTGGAGTGCGGCTGAATACCCGTCGCCCGAAGGCGACGAGTTGCAGGCCCGCTATCTCATTCACGAAGAGCCGGACAACAGCTATGCGCTCTATCTGAACGTCATGAAGCCCGGCAAGAAAATCGTTCCGCACAACCACACGACATGGGCCTGTATCGCCGCCGTGGAAGGCACCGAGAGCAATTACCTGTATGAGCGCACCGATGACGGACGCCAGCCCGGGCGCGCTACTTTACGCGAGACGGGCATGAAAAAAATCGGCCCCGGCGCTGGCATCGCGCTGTTGGCCGATGATATCCATGCCGTACGAATCGAAGATGACAGTATCCGCCATCTACACATGTACGGCCTGGCGCTGGAAAAACTGGATCGTCGCCTTGCTTTCGACATGGAGACGGGCACATGCAAGGTGATGCCAGTGGGCGTCCAGACGCGCCGGAGCACGGCTCAATGACGGAGATGGCTCGCTCGACGTCGCTCACCAGGCTCGGACGGCCGCATGCAGGCTGGGCGAATACCCCGATCGTGAAGGGCAGCACCTATATCTTTGAGAGCATTGATCAATGGCGTGATGCGCGTGCGCGGCGCGAACATGAACGCGTACTGTCTTATGGCGCGCGCGGCAATGAAACCGTCCATGCCCTTGAGGATGCAGTCACGGCGCTGGAAGGCGGGCACCGCAGCCAGCTTTTCCCCACCGGGCTCGCCGCTATTGCTGCAGCGATGCTGGGCTGCCTGAAGTCGGGCGATCATGTGTTGATCTCCGAAGGCGTCTATGAGCCGGTACACCGCCTTTTTTCTGGCCTGCTGGCGAACTACGGCATCACCCACAGCTTCTTCAAGGCCAATGATGAGGCCTGGGTCAACGCGTTGCGCCCGCATACCCGCATGGTATATGCGGAATCGCCGGGTTCGCTGTTGTACGACATGCTGGATCTTCCGGCCATGGCGCAGGTCTGCAGAGAGCGAGGCATCTTGCTGTGCGCCGACAACACCTGGGGGTCGAGCCTGAACTATCGCCCACTGGAACTGGGATGCGATCTGTCCATCGTTGCTGCCACGAAGTACCTTGGCGGTCATTCAGACGTCATGATGGGCGCGGTGACCGCCAACGAGCGGACATATGCCGCGATCGAAGACGCCAGTGTCAGCCTTGGCCAGACGGTCTCGGCGGAAGACGCATTCCTGATTCTTCGCGGCTTGCGCACGCTGGCGCTGCGGCTGGCGCGCCATGCCGCCAGCGCACTTGATATCGCGGTTTGGTTGACGGAGCAGAAGGCGGTGCGCAGTGTGTTCCACCCCGCAATGCCCGGTGACGCCAGCCATGCGTTATGGCGCCGCGACGCCTGTGGGAGCAATGGCCTGCTCACTGTCGAGTTTGATCCCGCTCTCGCGAGCGATGCGGTGGAGCGTGCGGTGGATGGACTCGAACTGTTCGGCATCGGGGCATCCTGGGGCGGGTACGAAAGCCTGGCACTTCCCGTAAACCCCGAACGGACACGACTCGCCGGACAGGAATGCGGCTATTTGCTGCGCTTGCACATAGGCCTGGAAGAACCCGAGGATCTCAAGAGAGACCTTGCGCGGCAGCTTGCCACGCTGGCTTGAATCGAAACAACCAATCTGTGATACCGATAATGTCAGAACCCCGTTTTCTGTATGTGGACGCGACGCGCCTCAAAGCCTGGCTGCATGACGGCGAGGAGATTGCGCTACTCGACGTCCGGGAACATGGCCAGTACGGCGAAGACCATTTATTCTTCGCCGTCCCGCTCCCTTATAGCCAGTTGGAGTATGGTGCAATCAAGCTGCTTCCTCGCAAACAGACACGCATCGTTCTGTACGGCGATGCGTCCACCCAACATGCTGTGGAAGCGTCGGCGTGCGCACTGGAACGTCTGGGCTATGCCAATGTGTTTCTGCTTCGCGGCGGCATAGAAGCGTGGAAAAACGCCGGCTATGCAACCTTCGCGGGCGTCAACCTGCCAAGCAAAACCTTCGGTGAACTGGCCGAACACGCGTACCAGACACCCAGCATTTCCGCGCACAAGCTGCATGAATTGCTGCATGACGCAAACCAGAACGTTATCGTGCTCGACGGACGGCCTGTCAGCGAGTACCGAAAAATGAATATCCCAGGCTCGATCTGCTGCCCCAACGGCGAATTGGCCCTGCGCATTGGCGCGCTCGCTCCCGATCCGCAAACGACTGTCGTCATCAACTGTGCAGGCCGCACGCGCAGCATCATCGGCGCACAAACGCTGATCAATCTTGGTGTCCCGAACACAATTTATGCGCTGGAGAATGGTACGCAAGGATGGTATCTGGCCGACCTGCCCCTGGAACACCAATCCAGCCGGCTGTACCCGCGGGAAGTCAGCGCCGACGCGCTGGCGGCGCAACAGGCGCGCGCTGCACAGCTGACGGCGCGGCTGGGGCTTCAGCGGGTCAGTCATCAGGAGCTTACACAGTGGCTGGCCGACGAAGAACGCACTGTCTACCTGTGCGATGTGCGTACTGAAGAAGAGCATCAGCAAGGAGACCTGCCGGCGCTTGCCCGCCACACGCCGGGCGGCCAGTTGATCCAGGCGACGGATCAGTACCTGGGCGTTCGCCAGGCGCGAGTGGTACTGTGCGACACCGATGGCGTCCGGGCACCTGTCGTCGCGAGCTGGCTCAAGCAATTGGGATGGGAGGTCTATCTGCTCGACAACCCGCATACGTTGGAAACCGTTCACCGCCCGCCCGCGTATCAGCCCAAACTCACGCATACCGCAGTGCTGCCTCGCGAGGCACTCGCCGCCTATCTGGCCGCGCATCCTGCCGCATGCCTGCTGGACGCGCGGTCAAGCGGAGATTTTCAGGCGCTTCGTCTGGCTGGCTCGCATTGGGTGATCCGCCCAACCCTGCGAGCCAAGACGGCAGGCTGCCTCGACAAGCCGATCGTGTTGCTGGGCACCGACCATGCCGCACTTTCGTTATTGGCGCAGGATCTGGAACACGATGGCGCCAAGGAGATCCAGATATGCGTCGTCGACGCAGCCTATCTGGCATCCAGCGGGCTGCCCGTGGAGGAAGGCGGTTTTCCTCTTTCTGACGACGTACGTATCGATTACTTGTTTTTCGTCCACGACAGGCACGACGGCAACAAGGATGCGGCCCGCCAGTATCTTGCGTGGGAAACCGGCCTGGTGGCCCAAATAGACCAACAGGAGCGCGATACGTTCTCTTTTCTCTGAAACGCTTGGCTGGAACGTCAATTCAGCCATTCAAAAAATAATTCAACTCGATGATTCGCACATCGATCACTCAATCTAAACCGAGGAGACACCTATGAATAATGCACCTTCATCTGTCCGCAAAGCGAGCGCGCTGGCGTTCGGTACGCTGTTGATACTTTCGGCCTGGCCGGGCGCAGCCTCCGCCAACCGGCTGGAAGACATCAAGCAGCGTGGCGTGCTGATCTGCGGCACCCAGAATGCCAGCTCGCCTTATGGTTTTCAGGATCCCAAAACGCGAGACTATGTGGGCTACGACGTGGACATGTGCCATGCCATCGCCCGGCAATTGGGTCTCAAGCTGCAACACAAACCACTGTCGACCGAGGCGCGTATTCCGGAAGTTAAACTGGGCCGCGTGGACATGGTCGCAGGTGCCGTAGCATGGCTGCCCAAGCGGGCAGAAGAGGTCGATTTCAGCCAGCAGTACCTGCAAGGCAATATCAAGGTTTTGGTGCGCAAAGACTCAGGCATCAAGACGCTTGCCGATCTCGCGGGCAAAAAGGTATGTGCGTCATCCGGCTCGAGCTCAGCCGCCATCGCGCAGAAGGTGTTGAAAGGCGCAGATGTCCTGACCTTCCAGAATATTTCTCAGTGCTATCTGGGCTTGCAAAATGACAAGGTCGCCGCCATGACAGCCGGAGAGCTGGTGCTGCTGCGATTCGCCAACGACTCAAAAAGCGGCGATTCGCCCACCGAGCTGATTGCCGAGCCCACCTATACCGAACACATCGGCGTCATCGTCAACAAAGGCGAACCTCAACTCAAGCAAGCCATCGACAATGCCATCGTCGCGCTGGACAAATCGGGAGAGCTTACCCGCATCTACGACAAATGGATGGGCCCGGACTCCATCTACAAGCTATCCCGCACATTCAAGGTAGAGCCGGTCGACGCAGCGGCTGCACGAGACAAGCAAACCAACTGAAGCACTTACAGGACGGGACGCGCGCCGTCCCGGTGTTTCCATGCAATTTTCATTCTCTATGCTCTCCGATCCGGAGATCATGGGCATGCTGTACACAGGTGTGACGGTTACCTTGCGGCTATTCGCGGGTGCACTGGTTTTGGGCTTCGCCATTGCTGCGCTGCTCTCGGCGATCAACCTGATTCCGTCCCGCCTCGTCCACTGCCTCGTCGCACTGTATGTCGAATACCACCGCAACGTGCCTACGGTCGTCCAGATACTGGTCTGGTATTTCGGCATGCCTGAGGTGCTGCCCAAGGCGCTGCGGCTCTGGATCAACCAGGGCAATACGGAGTTTTCGTTTGCGCTGATCGCCTTGTCGCTCAACGTAAGCGCCTACTACTACGAAGACATACGCTCGGGCATCAAAGCGATTGCCGCCACACAGACAGAAGCGGCCAGATCCGTTGGCCTGAGTGCGGTGCAAGCGCTGCGATATGTAGTACTGCCGCAGGCTGTGCGTTATGCAGTGCCCCCGCTCATCAATCGTTCGCTCATCCTTTTCAAGGATACAAGCCTGGCAATGGTTATAGGCGTCACCGAACTCACCTACCAAGTCAAGAAGATCGAAAACGCCACGTTTCAGACACTCCAGATTTTCATGATCTCAACACTGATCTATCTGTGCATCTCACTGGCAATCGCGATGCTGGGGGCCAGTATGGCGCGCCGCTACCCCGCGAACTTCAAGCGATGAGGAGGGCACAATATGATCGACTTCCTTGAAACCTACGGCTTGATGTTTCTGGTGGGCTCCTGGCCCAACGGCCCACTGGGCGGTTTCGCCGGCACCCTGGTATTGGCGGCGCTGGGGCTTGCGGGCGCGTTTCCCATTGCCCTGTTGATTGGTATCTCCCGCACCAGCCAATACCGGCCGCTTAAGCTCGCCTCTACAGTGTGGGTATATACGTTTCGATCCATACCGCTGATTATGATCATCTTCTGGGCGTACTTCATGCTGCCCGTATTGATCGGCGTGGACGTTCCACCCTTCTCGACCGCGCTATGCGCCATCATCGCATACGAATCTGCGTTTCTCGCTGAGATCATCCGCGCCGGGCTCGAGTCACTGCCCAAGGGGCAGGTGGAGGCGGCACGGGCTGTTGGCTTGGGATACTTCCAGACGCTGTTCTCCATACAACTGCCACAAGCATTGAGCAACATGATTCCGTCACTGCTCAATCAGTTTGTATCCACCATCAAGGCCACATCCATTGCATACATCATCGGCGTGCAAGAGGCCGCGTTTTCGGCGCAGCAGATCAACAGCATCGCGTTGACCGGCACGCTGCGCACCTATCTGATTCTGGCGATGTTCTACTTCCTAATCTGCGCACTGCTTTCGCGCCTGGCGGGAGTTCTGGAACGGCATCTGCAAAACAAGCGGCTGGGCATCGCCTGACTATCTGAATTCCGGGGAGAGAAAGATGATCGAGTTCGAAGGCGTCAACAAGTGGTACAAGAAATACCATGCGCTGAACAATATCTGCGGCGAGGTGAAAACGGGAGAAGTGCTGGTTGTCTGCGGGCCCTCGGGTTCGGGAAAATCCACCATGATCCGCACCATCAACAGGCTGGAAGAAATACAGGGCGGAACGATCAGGGTACAAGGCGAAAATATCTGCGGCGCCAGGACCGACATTAATCGGCTGCGGGCCCGTATCGGTTTTGTATTTCAGCAGTTCAACCTCTTTCCTCACCTGTCCGTCAAAGAAAACATTGCCCTCTCTCCCATAAAAGTGGGCGGGAAATCCCGTAAAGAAGCATATGAAATTGCCGAGGCCCTGCTTGAAAAGGTGGGCCTGCGTGCCAAGCTCGATGAGATGCCCGGCAACCTTTCCGGCGGCCAGCAGCAACGCGTGGCGATCGCGCGCGCGCTGGCCCAGGATCCTACGCTGATCCTTTTCGACGAGCCTACCAGCGCGCTCGATCCGGAGATGGTCGGCGAAGTATTACATGTCATGAAAGCATTGGCGGCTGATGGCATGACAATGGTGTGCGTCACGCATGAGATGCACTTCGCGCGGGAAGTCGCCGATCGCATCTGGTTCATGGATCAGGGGGAGATCCTGGAGGCCAGCACGCCGTCGGAGTTCTTTTGCGCTCCACAGCATGACCGGGCGAAGAAGTTTCTGGCGGATATTATTCACTGAGCGGCGGGTCCGGCAGGGTATCTTCCCCAGCCTCTCCCCTCGAATATAGTTGCAGCGATTTTCTGTGCTTTGTTCTATATTCTTATGCGGAGGCTTGCCATATCAGCGGCGCACGAACCGGCCATGCATGGGCCGGGTTCGCATGAACCAGTTCCACTCTTGCGCATTGGTCGTACGGCTGCACGCGGATGCCTGCGGCGCCGCCCCGCTGTTTTCCGCCTCCAACGTCCGCGCCCGATTCCCGGGCATCTCCGCTGTTGTATGTTTCGCTCATCCTCCAGGAGAGTTGCTATGACTACCATGATGAAAGCGGCCGTATTTGTGGAGCCCGGCCGCATCGAGCTGACTGAAAAACGCATTCCTGATGTCGGCCCCAATGACGCGCTGCTGCGGATCACGACGACCACCATTTGCGGCACCGACATACACATTCTGAAAGGCGAGTATCCAGTATCCAAGGGGCTGACAGTCGGTCACGAGCCCGTTGGCATTATCGAGAAGCTGGGCAGCGCGGTGACTGGCTATACCGAAGGTCAGCGCGTTATCGCCGGCGCCATCTGCCCGAACTTCAACTCCTATGCGGCACAGGACGGCGCGCCGTCGCAGGATGGCAGCTACCTGGTTCCCCAGGGCAAGTGCGGCTGCCATGGCTATAAGGCCACGGCGGGCTGGCGCTTTGGCAACATGATCGACGGCGCACAGGCGGAGTACATCCTGGTGCCGGATGCACAAGCCAATCTGGCGCCCATTCCCGATGGGCTGACAGATGAACAGGTGCTGATGTGCCCGGATATCATGTCAACCGGTTTCAAGGGCGCGGAGAACGCCAACATCCGGATCGGCGATACCGTCGTGGTTTTTGCGCAAGGCCCCATCGGCCTATGCGCGACCGCAGGCGCCCGCCTGTTGGGAGCCACCACCATTATTGCGGTGGATGGCAATGATCACCGACTCGGCATCTCGCAGCGCCTGGGCGCCGACATCACCCTGAACTTCAAGCAATGCGATGTTGTCGATGAGGTGATGAAAATAACGGGCGGCCGGGGCGCCGACTCAGCGATCGAAGCGCTGGGCACGCAAAGCACCTTCGAATCTGCGCTGCGGGTCATCAAGCCCGGTGGGACGCTGTCCAGCCTGGGGGTGTATTCACAGGATCTGACGATTCCGGTTTCCGCTTTCGCGGCCGGCCTTGGCGATCACAAAATCAATACTGCGCTGTGCCCGGGCGGCAAAGAGCGGATGCGACGCCTGATGAATGTGCTGGCCTCCAACCGCCTTGATCTGGGAGTGCTGGTAACACACACCTACAAGCTGGATGACATTGTCGACGCGTATGATCTGTTCGGCCATCAGCGCGACGGCGTACTGAAAGTAGCGCTAAAGCCCTCATAAGTTCGCGCGGGCCAGTGCCTGTGTGCCGGAGCCCGCCGCCTTTCCCCCCGAACCCAGCTCCGCAGCCGCCCCGGCCATCACCGCACACGATGGCGGGGACGCGGAGCCGTGCACACCTGGCTCCGCAGGGCTGGCATCGCTATATATCACGATGATCCAGCTGACGCGCGTGACGTATGCGAACGTGTGTTGCTGGACGACTTTCCCCGTACGCTCCACAAACCGAATCAATGCATCGGGAAATACCTCCCCCTTCCTTGAACCGCATCCTGATAGCCGCAGGCCAGCGCATGCAGTGCTGCGAATTTACATGACGGGTGGCGGGTGGCGGGGAACGCGATCGCGGGCCTGCGTTTGATCAGGATCAAACATTGCGCCCGGGTCGCTGCCAGATCCCGGCGATAAGCCGCGGTAATTGATATATGGCAAAGGAAGAGGGTCGCTAACTTCCTAAGATCACTAAAACTGACAACTGTAGGTTGAGATGCGCACGTTTATTCGTCGTCTGGGCCCGGCTTCGCAGCACGGCCCGGCGTGGCTTGCATTCATTGTTGCACTGATGCTGTGCCTGCTGGTACCGGCAGCCGTGGCGGCACCTCGCATTGCTGATTTCATGCCCAAGCTGAAAGCGTCGGAGGTGTTCCCCGGCGCCGACCGGCTGGGCCCGGTGGAAGGCAAACCCCCTGTGGCAAAAGCCTTTAAGGGCAACGAGCTGCTCGGCTATGTGTACATCACCAGCGATGTCGTCAATACACGCGGCTACTCAAGCTTCCCCATCGACACACTGATCGGGCTGTCCACCGACGGCGCCATTGTCAGCGCCAAGCTCATGGAACATCACGAGCCAATTGTGCTGATCGGTATTCCACAATCACGGGTCGAGCATTTCATCAACGGCTATCTGGGCCAGAACTACGTCAAGAATCCGCCCAAACCCGGTGCGCAGCCGCCGGTCGATATCATCAGCGGCGCCACCGTCACTATGATGGTGATCGGCGACAGCATCACCCGGTCGGCCCAAGCGGTCGGGCGAGCGCAAGGCATTGGACGGCCAGCGGGCGCCACAACTGCGGCAGCTACACCTCAGGTCGAAAAGCGCGTCATCGACATGGATCAGACCGGCACCGCGAGCTGGAGCAGCTTGCTGGACAGCGGCGCGATCAGCCGACTGCACATCACCATAGGCGCGCTCAACAAAACCTTTGCGGAAAGCGGGCGCGCAGGCGCGGCCGAGCATCCACAAAGCGGCGATCCCGACGATACCTTCATCGACATGTACGCCGCGCTGGTCAGCGTGCCGTCCATCGGGCGCAGCCTGCTTGGCGACGCCGAATACGATTATCTGAAGCAGCGCCTGCAGCCCGGCCAGCAGGCCATCCTCGTGGCCGGAAACGGCATCTATTCCTTCAAGGGGTCGGGCTACGTGCGCGGCGGCATCTTCGACCGCATTGAGGTCGTGCAGGATGTAAACAGCTTTCACTTCACCGACCTTGATCACCAACGGCTGGCGGACGTCATGGCCGAGGGTGCCCCCCAGTTCAAAGAGGTGGCGCTGTTCACCGTGCCCGCAAAGGCGACATTCGACCCCACGCAGCCCTGGCGCCTGCAGCTTATGGTGCAGCGCGTGATCAACGTACAGGAAAAGGCTTTTGTCACCTACAACCTGAACTACGATCTTCCTCAGGCGTACACCAAGCCGGTGGCGTCGCCCCCTCAGACGGCAAGTGCCGCCGGAACGTCCGCAGGCCAGCCGCAGCCGGCCGCCAGCGCGGCGGAGGAGGAGCATGAGATCGACCAGGCTCCCGCGTTGTACAAACAGATCTGGGCTGCGAAGAAGATACAGATTGCCATTGTGGTAGCCGCCCTGCTGATCCTGGGTTGTGTTTTCTTTTTCCAAGACCGGCTCACGCGACACGAAGTCTTCTACAAGCGCTTCCGCACAGGCTTCCTGCTCTTCACACTGTTCTGGCTGGGCTGGTACGCCTCGGCCCAGTTGTCAGTGGTGAACGTGCTGACGTTCACGCATGCGCTGCGCACAGATTTCCGCTGGGAATACTTCCTGATGGACCCCGTCGTGTTCATACTGTGGGTCGCGACTGCCATCTCGCTGGTGTTCTGGAACCGCGGCGCCTTCTGCGGCTGGCTCTGCCCATTCGGCGCCATGCAAGAACTCACCAATAAGGTCGCACGCAAGCTGCGCATTCCGCAGATCAAGCTTTCATACAGCACCAATAACCGGCTGGCTGCGATCAAGTACATCGTCTTCATCTTCCTGTTCGGCTTCTCGCTGTACGAAATGGCGCTGGCGGAGAAGCTCGCCGAGGTCGAGCCCTTCAAGACAGCCATCATTCTCAAGTTCATCCGCGATTGGCCCTTTGTGATCTTCGCCGTGCTGTTGCTGCTGGCGGGGCTGTTCATCGAACGCTTCTACTGCCGTTACCTCTGTGCCCTGGGGGCGGCGCTGGCCATTCCGGCGCGCCTGCGCATCTTCGACTGGCTGCGCCGCTATCCCATGTGCGGCAACCCCTGTCAACGCTGTGCGACGGACTGTCCGGTGCAGGCGATCGAGCCTGAAGGCCCCATCAACCCCAATGAATGCATTCAATGTCTGAACTGCCAGATGCTGTATCACCACGAACAGAAGTGCCCGCATCTGATCCAGAAGAATGCGCGGCTGCAGCGACGCAAGGCGCCGCCAACCGAGGCAGCCGCGGCGCCCGCACCGGCGGCCAACCCCGCCATGCTGAAAGAAACAACGGTACGCCGCCCCACTGTTCGGCCGCGCACGCCCGACGATCCTGTTTCCAACCCCACAACCCCCTGATGCTACCGAGCCCGTTTCACGCGGGCGAAGCACGCCACCCCACACACGCTACTTCTTAGGGAGATCACATCATGTCCGATCAAAGCAAAGAGAAACACGGCCTGAGCCGCCGGGCATTTCTGGGTACCGCGGCACTTTCCGGCGCCGCGGCGGTCGGCGCAACGCACATGTCGTCCGCGTTCGCCGACGACGACAAAAAGAAGAAGAAAAACGGCCACCAGAGTGCCAATGTCGAGCCGGGCGAGCTGGACACCTACTATGCATTCAACTCAGGGGGGCAGTCAGGCGAAATCCGCATCATGGGGCTGCCGTCCATGCGTGAGTTCGTGCGCATTCCCATTTTCAACATCTGCAGCGCCACCGGCTGGGGCACCACCAACGAAAGCCGCAAGATCATGACCGAGGGCCTGACGCCCGAAACACTTGAATACGCCAAGACCCGCGGCGGCGTACTGCCCAACGGCGACGCGCACCACCCCCACATGTCGTTCACCGACGGCACCTATGACGGCCGCTACATTTTCATCAACGACAAGGCCAACAACCGTGTTGCACGGGTTCGCTGCGACGTAATGAAGTGCGACAAGATCATTGAGATCCCCAATGCGGACGGCATTCATGGCCTGCGCCCGCAGCGCTACCCGCGCACTGGCTACGTGTTCTGCAACGGTGAGCACATCGTGCCGCTGCCCAACGACGGTTCCGTATTCGGCAACCCGAAGGAAAACTATTGGTCTGTCTTCACCGCCATCGACGGCGATACGATGAAGATCGCTTGGCAGGTGATTGTGGATGGCAACCTGGACAACATGGACGCCGACTACCAGGGCAAGTACGCATTCTCCACGTGCTACAACTCCGAGAAAGGCCTGAACGTCAACGACATGGGCAGTAATGAACAAGACTGGGCGGTCGTGTTCAGCATCAAGGCCATCGAGGAAGGCGTCAAGAAGGGCGATTTCAAGGAGATGAACGGCGTCAAGGTGCTGGACGGCCGCAAGGGCTCCAAGTACACACGCTACATTCCGGTACCCAACTCGCCACACGGCTGCAATGCCGCGCCGGACGGCATCCACGTGGTCTTCAACGGCAAGCTCTCACCCACCGTGACCATGATCGACGTGCGCCGCCTCGACGACCTGTTCGCCGACAAGATCAAGCCCCGCGATACCGTCGTGGCTGAACCGCAGCTTGGCCTTGGCCCCCTGCATACGGCGTTCGACGGCCGCGGCAATGCCTACACGACGCTGTTCATCGACAGCCAGATGGTGAAGTGGAATATGGAAAAGGCCATCAAGGCCTACAACGGCGAGAAAGTGGACCCCATCATCCAGAAACTGGATGTGCATTATCAGCCCGGCCACAACCACACCACCATGGGCGAAACCAAAGAGGCCGACGGCAAGTGGCTGGTGTCGCTGAACAAGTTCTCCAAAGACCGCTTCCTTAACGTGGGCCCGCTCAAGCCCGAAAACGATCAGTTGATCGACATTTCGGGTGACGAGATGAAACTGGTGCACGACGGCCCAAGCTTCGCCGAACCGCACGATATGCTGCTGGTGCGCCGCGACAAGGTACGCCCGAAGCGCGTCTGGACGCGCGACGACCCATGGTGGGACGATGTGCGCAAGATGGCCGAGAAGGACGGCGTGACGCTGGAAGGCGCCTCGAAGGTTGTGCGCGACGGCAATAAGGTGCGCGTGTACATGACGGCGGTGGCGCCCGTTTTCACGGTGCCCAACTTCGAAGTCAACCAGGGCGACGAGGTCACCGTCGTGGTCACCAACATGGAAATGATCGAAGACCTGACGCACGGCTTTACGCTCTCGGGCTACGGTATCGCCATGGAGATCGGACCACAGCAGACATCATCGGTCACCTTCATCGCGGCGCGGCCGGGCGTTCATTGGTATTACTGCCAATGGTTCTGCCACGCACTGCATATGGAGATGTCGGGCCAGATGAACGTCAAGCCCAAGAAGGCGTAACGGAGGCCGCATGCGATACCGTTTCCCGCTTCAGGCAGCTTTGGCTGCCCTGCCGCTGATGCTTTCGGCGGCAGGCGGAACGGTGCGCGCGGCGACGGTGCACGTGCCCGCGCACGCGGATCTTCAAGCAGCCATCGCCGCGGCTGCGCCCGGCGATACGCTGCGGCTAGCCTCCGGCGAGTATCGCGGCAACATCGTCATCGACAAACCGATTGCACTGCAAGGCCCCGACGACCGTTCCGCCACACTGATCGGCGAACGTGAAGGGCGTACGATCTGGATCAAGGCGCCGGATGTTTCAGTCCGGCACCTCACCGTACGCCAGTCGGGCCTAAGCCTGCCCGATATGGACGCAGGCATCTTTCTGGATAAGACTGCGCACCGCGCACGCATCGTAGAAAACGACATCATCGACAACCTGGTCGGGGTGTATGTATGGGGCCCCGAAAACGCGTTAGTCACCGCCAACCGCATCGAGGGAAACAAACGCCTGCGCGTGAACGAACGCGGCAACGGCGTCACGATCTGGAACTCGCCGGGCTCGCGGATCGAAGGCAACATCATTTCGTACGGCCGGGATGGCATCTTTTCCAATGCAAGCCGCGAGAACGTCTTCAGCGGCAACCATTTCACGCACGTGCGCTACGCCGTGCATTACATGTACACAAACAAGAGCGAAGTCAGCAACAACGTTTCCATCGGCAACGAAATCGCCTATGCATTGATGTTTTCGCAGTTTCTGACCGTACGCAACAACATCGGCATCGACAGCACCCACCAAGGGCTGATGCTCAACGCTACCCAGCAGTCCACTATCGAAGGAAATATTGTGGACGGCGCGGAGAAAGGCGTATTCATCTATAACGCGAACTTCAATCGCATTGCGGACAATATTTTCAAGAACGCGGAGATCGGCGTGCACTACACGGCCGGCTCCGAAGGCAACGAGATTACGAACAATGCATTCGTAAACAACCAGAACCAAGTGAAGTACGTTGGCACACGCTTCCTGGAATGGTCGGTCGATGGCCGCGGCAACTACTGGAGCGACATGAGCGCCTTCGATCTGAATGGCGACGGCATCGGCGACACGGCATACCGGCCCAATGGCCTCATCGACCAGGTGATCTGGCGCGCTCCGTCCGCGCGCATGCTGTTGAACAGCCCCGCCGTAGCCATCGTGCGCTGGGCGCAGACACAGTTTCCAGCCATACTGCCGGGCGGCGTCATAGACAGCGCGCCCCTGATGACTCGCCCCACTCCCTCCACCCTGAAGAAATACGAGGTTCTGAATGAGCGTCGAGGCTAGCGCCCAGTCCCACACCAGGGGCGGCACGCAGGCGTCCGCCCCTTATGCCCTGGCAGGCGCCAGGGCTGCCCTGCCGGTCTCTCTTTCTGGCGTCACGAAACAATACGGCAAGCAGCGCGCGGTGGATGCCGTCAGCTTTGACTTATACCCAGGGCAATGCGTCGTGCTGGCCGGCCACAACGGCGCTGGAAAGAGCACACTGATCAAACTCATCCTGGGCCTGATCCGGGCAGAGGAAGGACGCGTGAATGTGTTGGGCCACGAAGCCGACAGCCGAGGCGCGGCGATACAGCGCAGGCATATCGGCTATCTGCCCGAAACCGTTGCGCTGTACCCTTCGTTGACGGGCGAGGAAACGCTCGCCTTCTATGCCCGCCTGAAAGGGTTGCCCACCACAGGCAATCACGATTTGCTGGCCCGCGTGGGCATCGCACAAGCGGCCAAGAAACGCGTCGGCGGTTATTCCAAAGGCATGCGTCAGCGGCTGGCCCTGGCTCAGGCCCTGCTGGGTGAGCCGCGCCTGCTTCTGCTGGATGAACCCACAACCGGCCTCGACCCGGCCTCGCGGCTGCTGTTCTACGACATTGTGGCAGCGCTGCGCAACGCGGGCGCGGCCATTCTGCTGAGCACGCATGCGCTTGCCGAACTTGAAAGCCAAGCCGATAGGGTCATTGTGATGCAACGCGGCAAAAAGATTGCCGACGGGACCTTGTCGGATCTACGCCGCGATGCCGGCTTACCCGTCCGGTTGTTGCTAACGCTCGACCGCGACCTGCCTGAGCCGCCCGCGGGGTGGCAGCGCGCCGGCGAACGGCGCCTGCTGCGCCAATGCCCCGAAAACGACAAGCTGGCCGCACTGCGCGAAGCCCAAGCCATACCCGGCGTTGTAGACATTGAGCTGGAGGCCCCCGGCCTGGATGAAATGTATGCGCACTTCCTGCGGCGCGAGGATGTTTGAGCCATGAACCCTACGCTGATCATTATCGAGAAAGAGTTCCGCGACGGCTTGCGCAACAAATGGGTGTTGGCTGTCACCGTACTGCTTGCCGCCTTGGCGCTGTCGCTGGGCTTTCTGGGCAGCGCGCCCACGGGAAGCGTCAAGGTTGATCCCTTGACGGTGACGGTCGTCAGTCTGTCCAGCCTGTCCATCTTCCTGGTGCCGCTGATCGCCATGCTGCTGTCCTACGACGCCATTGTGGGCGAAGTCGAACGCGGCACCATGGCGTTGCTGCTCAGCCACCCCGTTTCCCGCTGGCAAGTCGTGGTGGGCAAGTTCTTCGGCCATGTAGCGATACTGGGGTTGGCAACGGTTGCCGGTTATGGCCTGGCCGGAATCACACTGCAGATGGCGCATGGCGGCGTCGACTTCAGCGCCTGGATGCCGTTCGTCCTTCTGATTGCGGCAAGCATCCTGCTGGGCGCCAGTTTTCTGTCCATGGGCTACCTGATCAGCGCCGTAGTGCGAGAACGCGCCACTGCGGCAGGCATTGCCATCGGTGTGTGGCTGTTCCTGGTGGTCATCTACGACATGGCGCTGCTCGGCATCCTGGTTGCGGATCAAGGCAAAACAATCACCTCATCCATTCTGAATGTGGTGCTGCTGTTCAACCCAACCGACGTCTATCGCCTGCTCAATCTTACCGGCTATGAGAACGTATCCATGTTCTCCGGCATGGCAGGCCTGAGCGAACAGGCACGCATCCCCGCTCAAGTGTTGATCGGTGCGCAGTTGCTGTGGATCGCCGCACCGTTTTCGCTGGCAATACTCGCATTCAAACGGAGGCCTATATGAAGCGGGGCCTGACTGCATGCGCACTGCTGGCGCTGAGCTTGTTGCTGGGCGCCTGTAGCAAACAGAGCGACGATACGCCGCCGCCAGCGCCCCACGCGGCCATTCCGCAAGATGCAGTGGGCCACTACTGCGGCATGTTCCTGTACGAACACAAAGGGCCCAAAGGCCAGATCCTGCTGCGCGACCGCGAGCAGCCTGTGTGGTTCACCACCATACGCGAGTTGTTCGCGTACACGCAATTGCCTGAAGAGCCAAAGGCCATTGTTGCGGCCTATGTACAAGACATGGCCAAGATGACGCCTGAAGGCAATTTTCCGAATGATGCCTGGATAGATGCCCGCAAGGCGCACTATGTGATCCACAGCCGCTTTACCGGCGGCATGGGCACACAGGACGCCCTGCCCTTTGGCACCGAAGATGCCGCGCAGGCCTTCCAACGCCTGCACGGCGGCGAAGTGATCAGCTTTGAGACCATGCCTGAAAGTTATATTTTCGACGCCGGCATGAGCGTGCCGGTCCCCTCTGAATCGCCGGGCACAACGCCTGCTGGAGCCGCATCATGAATACGTTCAAAGCCTCCCGCCGCCGGTTTATCGGCATTATGGCCGCCGGCGCCGTCACCTCCGGCACCGTCGCGGCCAGCGTCTGGCCGAAACGCCGGGCTTACGCCGCACCGCCTCCAGCCGTTGTCAGCTGGCGCGGCATTGCACTGGGCGCCGACGCGACGCTGCGCATCCATCACCCTGATCGCGCATTCGCCCAGGCTTTGATCGACCGGTCCATTGCCGAAGTACATCGTCTGGAGCAGGTGTTCAGCCTCTATCAGGACGACAGCGCGCTGGTGCGCCTGAATCGCGACGGACGCCTGGACGACGCCCCACTGGATTTGCTGCGCTTGCTGCAAGAGGCACAAAGCTTCAGCCGGTTGACGGAGGGCGCCTTCGACCCGACAGTGCAGCCGCTCTGGAAGCTCTATGCGGATGCCGTTGTGGCAGGCCGCAAAGCTGTCAGTGCGGCAGGCCGCACCGGCCCCGGCCGCGCCGAGGCGGATGCTGTTACCGCTGGATCAACAGTTTTTGGCAGGCGATCGGCCATGCCTTCGGCGGCGGATATCCGGCGGGTACTAAGCCTGGTGGACTATCGCGCCATCGAGATCGATGGCCGTTCGGTACGCCTGGCCCGGCCTGGCATGGCGCTTACGCTGAACGGTATTGCACAAGGCTACATCACAGATCGCGTCACCGAACTGCTCAAGGAAGCAGGCATGGTGCATGTGCTGGTCGATATGGGGGAAATACGCGGCCTGAATGGCGGCCCAGGCAACCGTCCCTGGCGTGTGGGCCTGGCCGGCGACAGCGAAGACCGCAAGCCGCTGCGTATCATTGACCTGCGCGACCGTGCGATAAGCACCTCGTCGGGCCACGGCACGATATTCGACGCCGATGGCGCCATTACGCACCTGTTTGATCCGCACACCGGCAACCCCAAACCCCGCTACCGCAGCGTATCTGTGATGGCCAACGACGCAACCACCGCCGACGCACTCTCCACTGCATTTTCGCTGATGGACGAATCCGCCATAAAACGGATCACAGCCCAGCTGAAGCTGCGAACGTGGGTGCTGCGTGATGGTGAAACACAGCTTTCAGCCTTAAGCTGAGGCGTTCGTAGATTGATGCAACGCTCCATCACACGGATTACCTGTTGGCTTCTTGGCCACGATGATGGTGTACCAGGCATCGGAGTATGCTTGAACCAATAGGAACAATCTTTGTGTGTCGGCATACTCCGGTTGCCGGCAGGAGATCGCAATGAACGACGACTCGGTTCGCGGCGGCACGGCCCCAGTACCTGACGAGGCTGAACAGCCGGGCGTTGCGAAAGCGCCGGCGCACGACAACGCGGTGGAGCGCCATTTTCCGCAAATGCCCGTCTGGCATGTGACGCAATGGTTCAACACGGCCCAGCCAATTCAGGTCGACGATCTGCGCGGGCGGGTGGTGGTGCTGCATACCTTCCAGATGCTGTGCCCCGGATGCGTGCTGCATGGCATCCCGCAGGCCAAGCGGGTGTGGGAGGCGTTCTCTCAGAAGAATGTGGCGGTGATTGGCTTGCACACTGTGTTCGAACACCATGAGGCCATGCGGGCGCCGTCGCTTGAGGCGTTCCTGCATGAATTCCGCGTCCAGTTTCCCGTTGGGATCGACGAGCCTTTAATTCATGGCGGCGTACCAAAAACGATGGCGATGCTGGGTTTGGAAGGTACACCTACGCTGCTGCTGCTTGACCGCCAGGGCCGAATACGCTTGCACCATTTCGGCCAACTGGACGACTTGCAGCTTGGCGCTGCGTTAGGCCGGTTGATTGCCGAGCCCTCTTGAGCAAACGGCAGGCACAGCGCCAGTGTCGACACGGCCGGCAGCCACAGTGGCGAAAACAGCCCCTACGCACACTGGCCGTCTTACACGCGGGGTTACAGCACGGGGCGCCTGATACCCGCAGGCTTTGCCGCTTCAAACATCGCAGCAAAAGCCAACAGCTCACGCTCGCCGCGCAGGCGGCCAACGATCTGGATGCCGACAGGCAGGCCGGTTGCACTGAAGCCGCAGGGCACAGAGATCGAGGGATGGCCGGTGACCGTGATGCGATAACTGGATCGCATCCAGGCGATGTAATGCTCCATGGCCACACCAGCGATCTGTTGCGGATATTCGGTATCCACCGGAAAGGGCAATACCTGTGAAACCGGCGCCACCAGAAAACGATACTGCTCCAGCAAACGCTGCATGCGCTGGAACATCGCCGTATGATTGCGCTCGGCCTGTGCAACTTCGGCGCCCGTCAGTGTCAGACCTTTGTCGATGTTCCAGCGTACCGTGTCCTTGAGCAACTCACCACGCTCGGCCCTGAGCTGGCCATAGTTGGCCGCAAAGGCGAGTGCGCGCAGCACTTCGAAGCTCTCGTCGGCGCCACTGAAATCGGGCTCGGCCTCATCCACCGCGCAGCCCATGGCGCGCAGCGCATCGATCCCTTCGCCCAATACACGCGCCACCTCAGGCTCGACCGGCAGGCCCCCAAGTGTGGGGCTAACCGCAACGGGCAGGCCATCGCAGGCCATGGGCGAGATGTCTCGGAATACGCTAGCGCACTCCGGCAGGCTGAGCGGATCGGCATCGTGCGGCCCTGCCAGCACGCTGAATAAAAGTGCCACATCGCGCACGCTACGACCCATCGGGCCGCCAACCGTGAGCATATTGAACGCATTCGCACTTGGCGCCAGCGGCACTCTCCCGCTGGATGGCCGCAGACCCACGACATTGCAGAAACTCGCCGGATTGCGCAGCGACCCGCCCATGTCCGAGCCATCCGCCAGCGCAACCAGGCCCGCCGCCAACGCCGCAGCGCTGCCCCCGCTGCTGCCGCCCGCGGATACAGATGTGTCATAGGGGTTGCGGGTTGCCCCGAAGACTTCATTGAACGTATGCGAGCCCGCGCCAAACTCTGGCAGATTGGTCTTGCCGAGCGAAATCGCACCGGCCGCCTTCTGCCGCGCCACCACGGCGCTGTCGACGGTGGGCCGGAAATCTTTGAATGCAAGCGAACCGAAGGTAGTGCGTACACCCTCGGTGAGGTAAGAGTCTTTGTGAGCAACCGGCAAACCGAACAAAGGCCCAGGCACATGGCCCTGGGACAACAGGGTATCGGCCGTACGAGCCTGGTTGAGCGCCTGCTCGAACGTGGACGTGACAATGGCATTGATCCGCGGATTCAAGCGCTCGGCGCGGCTGATGTGCGCGCTGATCAGCTCATGAACGCCGATTTTTCGCGTCCGCACCGCGTGCGCCATGTCTGTCGCGCTAAGATAACAAAGCTCCTCTTCCGCTGCCATACTGCCTCCTTTTTATTTGGCACGCTTTTGCATGCCATTGTTGCATGCCTTTGTTATGCGAGCGTAGCGGGAGCAGCGGTTTACAGATTGGCGACCCGCGCGCCGCGTGCCGGCTGTGCGCGCGGCAACCTGGCGCCTCGCGCCTCCCCCTTCACACTCGCCGCATTACCTGCAGCCACCAGCCATAGCCACTCACTAAAACCACACCCCCGAGTACCAGCAGCGCACCCGCGAGAAAGGCGGGCTCGATGGGTTCGCTGAGCAGCCAGGCCCCCAGGATGACGCCAATAATAGGCGTCAGGAACGAGAATACGCCCAGAGGCGAGGCAAGGTATTTACTCAGCAGCCAATACCAGGCCAAGTAGCTAACGAAGGAAACCATAAGGGACTGGAACAGCAGGCTGCCCCACAGCATAGGCGTAAGCGTAAACGTGGTCTGGCCCAGCAGCATGGCGGCGCCAGGCAATATCACGAGCCCTCCCAGCAACTGATACTGCAACGGTTGAGTGGGCGGCAGTGCAGCCAGCCGTGTCGTGCGCACCACGACAGTGGTGGCTCCCCAGGCCAGGCCGCCCATCAGGGCCAGAAAATCGCCTAGCAGCATATTTGGCATGTCAGGCCCGAGGGCACTCGGCCCTCGCAGCAAAAAAGCGACCGCAATGCCACTGAACGCAAGCAATATACCCAGCCACTGCATGGGTGCCAGCCGCTCCGATGGCAGTTTCCATTGCAGGCCGAGCGCGGCGAAAATCGGGGCAGTGTAGAGAAAGACAATGCTATGGGCAGCCGAGGTGTATTGCAGCCCCTGGCCGACCATGACAAACTCGAGGCCGAACAGCACACCCGTAACCACCCCAGGCTTCCATATGCCATCGGCCACCGTTAGGCGTTCGTGCCGACTCAACATTACCAGGCCGACTAACAGCACACCTGCGCCCGACCGTATGGCGATCTGCAAGACTGGTGCCATGTCAGCCTGGGTGGCCTTGAGCAGGATCTGCTGCATGCTCCAGATCAGGCACAGTACGAGCATGAGCCCAACAGCGCGGGCGTCAAGAGATTGGCGGGTATCCACGTTCAGGCTCTCTGTTGAGGGATCGCGGCGGCGCGGCGAGAGTGTGACAGGCCGCCATTGTAGTACGGGGGCGATTCAAGGCAGAGTAATGCCAGGTACAGCAAAGGGCGGCCGACACAACCGACGATGCCTAACACTGCGAAGAATACCTGGCTCTGGGAGAGTAGCCGGCAGGCAGAAGATACGCGTACAGCGCAAAGCACCCGAAACGGCGACGGGTGCAGCGCAGAGCGAGGAGTACCGGGCAAGAACAGGTGGCTGGCGGCAATGGGCTGCCGCAGCCGGCTATAGCTGAACTTCTGCCGAACCTATGCCGTCGAAGGTGACGATCACGCGATCACCAGCTTGAGCATCGAGAATGCCGACCCAAGTCCCTGTGGTAACGACCGTTCCAGCAGGCACGACCGCGCCATTGCGCGTGGCGTGGCGCAACCAGACAGGCAGGCCCCACGTAGGGGTGCCGAGCGGGTGCGTGCCGCGGCGCTCCGTGATGGGCTGTGCGCCGATCTGCACACGACAGGTCTGCTGCGCCCAATCGCGTGCCGACCAGGGCTGCCAATCCCCCAGCACCAGTGCGCCGTGGCACTGTAGATCCGCAAGGCGCAGCAGTGCAGGCGCTGCCATGCATTCCTGCCAGCGAGAATCCACAATCTCGAGCGACACCGCCATGGCGTCGATCAATGCCTGGGCACTTTCCTCGTCTAAACGGGCGGCGGCGTGCTGGTCGATATCGCTACCCAGGCGCAGCGCGACTTCCGCTTCGATTCCACGCCGGTGAAAAACGAACACCCCCGCCTCGGCCGGGCTGTTCCACACCCCGGCGGGCGGCAATGATGCGTGCGTAAGCGTGGCGTCCCGATTGGGGCCGCCGGACTTCCAGTACCCAGGAAAACCGGCGTCGAACCAGCCAAGCGCATCGGCCACCACATCCTGTACGACATATGCCTGTTCAGCCGTCGCGATCACGCCGTCGTAGGGCGCCGCAGACAGCACCTTGCCTTCCCGGCGGGCGCCGATGAGTGCGTCAGCAACCTGCTGGGTATCGGTTGGAGACGCTGCACGCATTACGGATGACATGAATATGAGTTCCTGTATGAGAAGAGTCACGGTTGACGCCGGCACTGGGCGCGCCGGCGAGGCATCAAAATATCAACACGCCAGAACGGCAACGCAGCAAAGCGATCGCGTGTAAAAATGGCATCGCATTAAAACGATAAAGCATCAAAGCTCCGGCCAGCGATGCGCCCAAGGCGCGGCCGCCTCGTAAGCCTCGCCCAACGCCAGCAACTGATCATCGGCGCCGAAACGCCCGATCATCTGGATACCCATCGGCAGCCCGGATGCCGATGGCTCCACCGGCACAGCCAATGCGGGCAAACCCGCCGCATTGACCCAGCCCGTGAATATCGCATGGCCACGGGGCCCGACCTGCTGCCCATTGATCTTGGGTGGGTAGGCCTCTGTGGCCGGCCACGGCAAGGCAGCCGTCGCGGGCGTAATCAATACATCGTAATGGCCGAACAGGTGCACGCAATCGCGCCGCAGCACTTCGACATCATCCATCACCGCCCACAGTCTCGCAGCGCTATACCGAGCGCCCTGCTCCGCCATCTCCAGGTATTTCGGTGAAGCTGCCTCGCGCCACTGCGGGAAACGCTCGAACATGCGCGCAAGGCCCACCTGCCCCACGATGGGCCATGCTTCAGTCATGAAGGCAAGATTGAGCGGCATGACGCCTTCGCTTACCGCATGCCCGAGATCGCTCAAGACATCCACCGCCCGGCGGCAATGGCCTGCAATCTCCGAATCGACCGGTGCACTGTCTATCGTGGGCACATAAAGGATGCGCAAGGTTTCATGGCCCGCCGAGCGGCGGCTGGCTTCGGCGGCGCAAAGCGATCGTCGATCCAGGGCCTGCGGCCCGCGCAACACCGCAAACATGGCCCGAGCATCCGCCACCGTACGCGCCAAAGGCCCCGCCACCTCGAAATCGAGCAGCAGCGATGGCAAGCCTTCATCACGTGCGATGGCGCCGATGGAGGGTTTAAGCCCCACCAGCCCGCAATGCGAGGCCGGGCGGCGTATCGAACCGCCACCGTCAGTGCCAAGCGCAATCGGTGTCACCCCCGCCGCCACGCTCGCCACCGCGCCGCCGCTGGAACCGCCAGGCGTAAGCGCCGTATCCCACGGATTGACCGTGGCGCCGAACAGGACATTGTCGGTATAGCCCTCCAGCGCGAACTCAGGCAGGTTGGTCTTGCCGATGAACAGCGCACCCGCCTCCCGCAGGCGGGCCACTGGCATCTCATCGGCGGCGGCCTGATGCGTGCGCAGCGCGGGAGACCCCCACGTTGTTGGCTGGTCGCTAGTCTGCAAGTTGTCTTTGATGCTGACGGGCACGCCGTCCAGCGCCGACAGCGGACGGCCTGCCGCATAACGTTCGGTGGACGCCTGCGCATCGCGAAGCATCGCCGCATCACGCCGGGCGATCACCGCGTTCAGCTGCGGATTGACCCCATCCAGCCGGCGCAGGCAAGCCTGCGCCACCTCAGTCGGCGTAAGCGCGCCGTCGCGATACTGCTGATGCAGCCGCACCGCTGTCAGGCGCCACACTTCAGATTGCTCGATCATTGTGTATCCCTGGTTCTCTCTACATTACATTTGTGCCGGCAGCCAGGTAGCCAGCCCGGGTGCTGCCATCAGGAGCAGCGTAAACAGAATCATGATGATGGCATACGGCACAGCCCCCCAGATCGCATCCTGGATACCGCCATTATCCGGCCGGATACCATGCACGACGAACAGATTCATACCCACCGGCGGTGTAATCATGCCCAACTCGCACACCAGCACGATGAAGATGCCGTACCAGATGGGATCGACACCAAGCGCCATCGCGATAGGATAGGTGATGGGAATGGTGGCCACCTGCATGGACAGCACATCCATGAACATGCCCAATATCAGGTAAAACACCAACAGCGCCAGGATCAGGCCGGTGGCGGAAAACCCGAGGCTCACCACCCATTTGGTCATCGACTCAGCGACACCTGTCAGACTGATCGTAAGGTTCAGGATAAAAGCGGCAACCATGATCAGCAGGATCATGCCGCTGATGCGCGCGCTGGAAATAAAGCAATTGCGCATCAATTCCCAGCTCATCCTGCCCGACTTCCACACGAAGAACAGCGCGGCGATAACACCCAGCGCAGCGCTTTCAGTTGTGGTGGCAATACCGAAATACAGGCTGCCCATCACCACGCCGAACACCACTGCGGGCGGAACGAAGTGGCGCAGCAGGCGGATGCGCTCGTCCAGCGGCACTTTCTCTTCGCGCATGGTCTCCTTGCTCCAGAGCGCCGCCCCTGCGATATAGAGCATAAAGATAAGCGTCAGCAAAATGCCCGGGATGATGCCGGCGATGAACAGCTTGCCGATGGAGTTGTTGGTGAGCGAACCATAAACAATCATGTTAAGGCTGGGCGGGATGAGGATGCCCAGTGTGCCCCCTGCGGCCAGCGAGCCGAGGGAAGAGCGCATTGAATACCCGCGCGCGCGCAGCGACGGCAAGGCAACGGTGCCCACTGTGGCAGCCGTCGCCACCGACGAGCCTGACGTGGCGGCGAACAAGGCGCTACTGCCGATGTTCGTGTGCAGCAGGCCGCCGGGCAGGCGGCCCAGCCATGCCGCCAGCGTTGTGTACATGCGGTCGGCAATGCCTGAGCGCAGCAGCAGTTCGCCCAACAGCACGAACAGCGGTATGCACGTCAACAGGTTATCGTTCTGAACGCCCCACACCACGGGCGCGATGGAGTCCAGGAAAGGTATGCCATAGGCGGCGATGCCACCGACAATGCCTACTGCCGCCATGGAGACGACAATAGGCAGGCCGACCAGCATCATCGCCAGCATGGCGAAGAAACCCACGGAAATCATGGCTACACTCATCACGCCTCTCCTTGCTGGCGCTTGGCCAGGTCATCCAGCTCTTCCTTGACCTCTTCCTTCACGCTCTTGGGCGAGAACTCGCGCAGCAGCGACGACTCATCCCGGCGCAGGAGCAGCCCGATGGCGCGAAGGCCATATACCGTGCTGATCGCCGCGAATATGCCCAGCGCAATGAACCAGACAGATTGAGGATAGATCAAGGGTGTGGCCCAGGGTGTGGGCGCTGTACTGCCGTAGGAAAGCGTATCGATCAGCACCTGCACGGCATTCCACCCGATGAACAGGCCGAATGCTGAGAGACTGATCACCGACAGCGCGTTCAGCCAAGCCTGCATACGTTTCGGGAAGCGCTCATGAAACACATCGACCCGGATATGGGCGCGGCCGATCAGCGCAATGCTGAATGCCAGGGTCGAACCAACGGCCAGTGCGTAGCCACCAAGTTCATCCGCCCCTTGCAGCGAAAAGTTGAACACTTTCCGGCAAATAGTCTCGACCGAGACAATCGCCGACAGTGCCAGAAAGATAACGCCAAACAGAACGCCCAGCACGGCTTCGACACGCTGCATGCCGCGAGCCCGGGCCTTAGGCCCGGTTTCGCTGCTCGCGTGCCCCACCGCCGCACCTTCTGTATTCGCCGCGGCGAACCGCGGCAGGTTCTTGGATGGGGCCGCGCTCATCATTTGATCCCCACTACCGGGCCGACGGCCGTTTTCCAGTTGTCTACACAACCTTTGTTGACCTTGTTGCACACATCAGACCATGCGGGTAGCGACACCTTGGTGACGGCGTCCTTGAGCATGGCCCTATCGGCATCGGAGACGGGCACATCGACTAGCTTGAACTTCTTGCCGGTTTCACAAGCTTTGCCGGCATTACAGCTTACGGCATCCTTGAACAAGGCTTCAGAGTAGGTCCAGATATCGTTCGTCATGGCAGTCACCGCCGCCTGCAGCTTGGTCTGCTGCTCGGAGGACAGTTTGTCCCATGCCCTTTTGGTGATGACGTAGCCGTTTATTGCCATCTGGAAGCCGATTGGCAATTGGTGCGTCGTCACTTCAGGCCAGCCCGACGAATTGGCGGAACTGGGGCCGGTAATGGCGCAATCCACCACCCCCAGCGACAAAGACTGATGCGTGTCGGCAAACGAAATGGGTACGGGCGTGCCACCCAGCGAGTCGATGAACTTGGCGAGATTCTGGTCGTATACGCGCACCTTCAAGCCTTTGATATCGGCCAGCTTGGTGATGGGTTTGTTGCAGAACAGAATCTGGGGGCCAAAGGGGAATACGCCCAGCAGCTTGACGCCGAACTGCTTCTGCAACCGTTCGTCGGCTTGCTTGTAGAACGCATCCACCACCTTGCGCGCCGTCGGGTAGTCGGGGTTCAGGCCAACCAGGTCAAATCCCAGCAGCGTCGGTTCATCGCGCGCGTTCTGGGGAAAGCGCAGCGACGCCATTTCAAACAGCCCGGACTTCAACACCCGCAATTCTTCTGTGTCTTTGATGCCCAGCGTATCGATGGGTTTGTAATCCATCTCGATCGGCAGACCGGTGCTCTCCTTGAACTTTTCGAAGAAAGGCTGTTCTTTCTTGGCCTGGATCAGACCTGTGGCCAGGGGCTGGCCGATAACACGGAGCTTCAGGGCTTCGGCGGCCGACGCGCCCGCGCAAAGCCCGGCGGCCAGCGCGGCCGCCACCATGATACGTAGATAGTTCTTCGACATCGTTGTCTCCTCGAGGCTGTATTGTGGCGTTGTTGTTGTAGCGTGTGTGCAGGATGTTGGTGCTTGTATGGGTATTGGTCAGTGCGCTGACGATATGCGCATTCGCGCCTTACAGCGTACCTTCCAGCGTTTCTTCCTGTTGCTGCGCTCCTTGTTTAGCGTGAGGTTGGGTGATGGATGACTCGTTCGGGTGGCGCGCCTGCGGCTTGGCGGTGGCCTGCAAATGCGCCATCGCGGCGGCCACGCCATCGCCCTTCAGCGCCACACCCGCCATGCTCAGGCCCATCTGACAGCCACCGAGCGTAGCGATCAGCGTCAAATCATTGGCATCGCCCAGGTGGCCGATGCGGAACATCAGACCCTTCAGCTTGCCCAGGCCTGCGCCCAGCGACATATTGAAGTTCTCGTAAATCAGTTTGCGCACCTGATCGGCGTCTACACCCTTGGGCATCATCACACCTGTCAGCACGGGAGAATGGCAGGCCTCCTCAACGCACTGAATTTCCAGCCCCCACGCATTCACAGCTGCGCGGCAGGCGGCGGCGAGGCGCTGGTGACGGGCAAACACGTTGTCCAGCCCCTCTTCCTGGATCATGTCCAGCGCTTCCGACAAGCCATACAACAGGTTGGTGTTGGGCGTATAAGGCCAATAGCCTGTCTTGTTCATTTCGACGATTTCGTCCCAGGCCCAGAACGAACGGCCCAGGGTGGCACGCTTGCTGGCTTCCAGCGCCTTGGGCGAAAGCGCATTGAAACTGATGCCCGGAGGAAGCATCAAACCTTTTTGGGAACCGCTGACCGTGACATCGACCCCCCATTCATCGTGGCGATAATCGGCCGACGCCAGCCCCGAGATGGTATCGACCATCAGCAGCGCCGGATGCCCGGCGGCGTCAATGGCGCGGCGCACTGCGGCAATGTCGGATGTGACACCAGTGGAAGTTTCGTTGTGTACGACACATACCGCCTTGATGGTGTGGCCGGCGTCCTGTTTGAGGCGCGCCTCAACCATGTCGGCCTGCACGCCACGGCGCCACCCTTCGATACCCGGCAGCCCCAAGAACTCCGGCTTCAGCCCCAGCCGCTCGGCCATCTTCTTCCAGAGCGTGGCGAAGTGGCCGGTTTCATACATCAGAACCGTATCGCCCTTGCTCATGGTATTGCTGAGCGCAGCTTCCCACGCGCCCGTGCCCGAGGCCGGATAGATAACGACTGGATGTTTGGTCTTGAAGATCTTTCCGATTTCACCCAGCACTTTACGACCCAGCACCCCAAACTCGGGGCCGCGATGGTCTATCGTGGGGTAGCTGATGGCCCGCAGAATGCG
The DNA here is from genome assembly GCF_009857885.1 of Pusillimonas sp. TS35. Classification (GTDB taxonomy): domain Bacteria; phylum Pseudomonadota; class Gammaproteobacteria; order Burkholderiales; family Burkholderiaceae_B; genus Allopusillimonas; species Allopusillimonas lactea. The sequence goes on from NZ_WWER01000003.1 coordinate 68,958, forward strand.
GTCGGGAACCGGGCTGGGGCCGGGAATCTGAAGATAGTGGCGTCCAGCAGGGTGGAAATTCAGATTAGGCATTGCGGGCATCTCCTAACGAGAGTGGTGTGGTTATACGTTATACAAAATACAATAGCAGAAAGCCCACTCTATAAGTTAGTCGGGGATTACCCGATGTTTTCGTGCTTTTTTGAATATATAATACAAAAATGAATACTACTCCTCCTGCCGACATGAGCGTAGTCCGCGACACCCTGCACCAGCGGGTGGCTGCGCGTCTGCGCGAACTGCTTGTCCAGGGCACGCTCAAGCCTGGCAGCAAACTCAACGAACGCGAGCTTTGCGAGATTCTCGGGGTTTCACGCACCCCATTGCGCGAAGCCATCCGCCTGCTCGCCGCCGAAGGCTTGGTCGTGCTCGAACCTGGCCGCGGCGCGTTCGCGCCGGTTCTCACCGACGACGACATTGCCAATGCATTCGATGTGCTGGCGTCTCTCGAAGGCCTGGCCGGCGAGCTGGCTGCGCAGCGTGTTACCGAGCCGGAGCTCACCGAGCTGCGCGCGCTGCAACACGAAATGCAGGCCGCCTTCGAACGCCGCGACTTGCCAACGTATTACCGGCTCAACGCACGCACCCACGATCTACTGAGCGAAGCCGCCCGCAACCCGGTTTTGCGCGACACCTGGAAGCAGTTGAACAGCCGCATGCATGCGCTGCGCTTTCGTTCAAACCAAGACGAACAGAAATGGGCACATGCGCTCAATGAGCATGCGCAGATCCTGGCGGCGCTGCAACAGCGCGACAGCACAGCTGCACGCCAGCTGCTTGAGCAGCATTTGCGGCGCAAGCGCGATGCCGTGCTCGAACACCGCACGGCAGCCCGCGAGAAAGATGCCGGCGCACTGGCCGGCTGACCGAGGCTGCCCTCAAGCGCCCGTACCGGCTGCTTGACGCTATCCGCGCATACATCCGCTCCGGTTGATTGGCGTTGCCCACACCGGCGCCTGCGTCGGTTGATTGGCGCTATCCATACTGGGGGCCGCACCGGGATGCCGTCGAATCAGGCGGCCGATGCCAGGTCAGGCGGCCGCCTCTTTCAGCCCCCAGGCATACGAAGCCATGGAAAGCACGCCGTAGGTCACTTCATCGTCCAGCAGTACCGGCGCCTCATTGCCGCCGGTTGCCGCCATGGCCACCAGCAGAGGCAGAAAATGCTCCTCGGTGGGATGGGCGCGCTGCGCGTGGGGCGCCAGAGCGCGGTAGTCTGCCAACAAGGGTAGGTTCGGGGCCCGCACCGCTGCATCCACCCAGGCGCTGAATTCCTCGACATAAGGCTCGACACGCGTATTCTGGCCGCGGAACTCATACAGATTGTGCGTCATGCTGCCCGAGCCAATGATGGCAATGCCTTGCTGGCGCAGGGGCGCCAGTGCCCGCCCCAACGCTACCGCGCCGTGCGTGTCCAGCGCATGGGGCAGCGACACCTGGAAGGCAGGTATGTTGGCATCGGGCAGCAAATGCATCAGCGGCACCCATGCGCCATGGTCCAGCCCGCGCTCGGTATCCTCGCGAACGGGCCAGCCGCTTTCACGCAAGAGGGTCAGTGCCTTCGCGGCGGCCTCCGGGGCGCCGGCCACCGGATAGCGCAGGGCATACAGGGCGGCTGGGAAACCACCAAAATCATGGATGGTTTCCGGAGCCGCCGTAGTGGCGACCTCCAGGTCGCGCGTCTGCCAGTGCGGTGACACCACCAGAATGGCGCGGGCACCTGTCAGGCCGCGGCCCGCCCGCGTCAAGCGGGGGCCCAGGCGGCCGGGCTCCAGCGCAAACGTCGGCGCCCCGTGGGAAATAAACAATACGGGTGCAATAGACAGGTCAGACATGATGGGATCTCCGGAAAGACGGTTCCCTCCGGGTGGCCGGAGGGACATATTGCGCGAAACAGCTCAGCAGCTGCGACGCGTATCGACGCACGCAGCGCCGGTCTACCGCCACAGCGCGTATCGACATAAGCCGCGTTGGGCGGCTGCGGCGCATGTCGAAATACGCAGCGCTGCTCAGCGGCCGCGGCGCGCGTCCATGCTGAGAGCACCCGCGCCATGGGCAGCCAAGGTCAGCAGGCCACCAATCACAGCAATGTTCTTGTAGAACAGCAGTTGCTGCATCATCACCTGGTCGGCAGGCACAGACCAGAACGTATGGAAGGAGAACGTGGCCACAACGGTGAATACAGCCATGACCAACGCCGCGATACGCGTGTGGAAGCCGGCAATAAGCGCCAGGCTGCCGCCTACCTCAACAATGATGGCGACAATGGCGGCCAGCGTGGGCGCAGGCAGGCCAATAGAATTAATGTAGCCCACGGTGCCGGCAAAGCCGGTGATCTTGCTCAGGCCCGCGGGCAGGAACAGCGCGATGATGGCGAGCCGGCCAAACAGACTCAGCAGGCTCGAGGAGGTCGACGCTTGTGCGGCGGCAGTTGTGTTTGCAGCGATGGTGGTCATGATTAGGTTTCCTTGATGAAAGCATGAACGGTACAGACGTTTCGTGGTTCAGCCCCCGCTCCGACCAGCATAGAAGGGGATACCGGGGCAGCCATGGATGTCACTGTATTTGTTCCACATCAAGAAATAAACATATTTGTATTAAACTCACTGTTTACTTTTACAAAACAATATTCGATATTCTTCCCTGCATTCCAGGTTTCCGGAACCGGTGCATCACCAAATGCACGCGGGTGCCAGCTTTCCTGAGCGGGGGCATTACACCGGTTCAGGCCCCGCCTTGTTTTCCAAGCCGATGCATCACATGGTTCAGGCACATGTCTGGTTTCGTGAACCGATGCGTCACGGAGCTTAGGCGTGTGAGGGGTCGTTATCCGGCGAAATCTCCGCCGCGCAATTTGTGCGTGGCGGCCCACCCCATGATTGCAGCGAGGGCACGACGCGAACCGTATGGACCGCTTCCAGGAAATGAAGGTGTTTGTCGCCATCGTCGATTGCGGCAGTTTTGTCGGTGCGGCCGATATGCTCGGCTTATCAAAGGCGGCAGTGTCGCGCACACTGAACGAACTCGAGAGCCGGTTGGGTGTGCGCTTGCTTAACCGCACCACCCGGCGCCTTTCACTCACCGGCGAAGGCGCCACCTTCCACATACGCAGCAAGGCCGTGTTGGCCGACGTGGACGAAGCCGAGGCCGAGATCACCGCCGGCACCGGCGAGGCGCGCGGCCCGCTTAAGATCAACGCGCCCGTTACCTTCGGCCTGCTGCATCTGGCACCGTTGTGGGGCGGCTTCATGGCCCAGCACCCAGCCGTGATGCTGGACATTACACTGGCCGATCGCCTGGTGGATGTGGTGGAAGAAGGCTACGATCTGGTGATACGCGTCGGGCGGCTGCGCAGCTCATCGCTCATCAGCCGTCAGTTATCGAGCACACGCATGGTGTTGTGCGCCTCGCCGCGCTATCTTGATGAGCACGGCCGCCCCACTGAGCCCGCCGAACTGGCGAGCCACTCCATCCTGGCCTACAGCCTGTTTTCCATGGGCGACCAATGGGCCTTCACGGGGCCCGACGGGCCGGTAAGCGTCAATGTCAACCCGCGCATGCGCACCAATAGCGGCGACACCTGCCGCGATGCCGCCCTGCAACACATGGGTATCATTCTGCAACCATCGTTTCTTGTGGGCGATGACCTGCGCAGCGGCGCGCTCGAAGAAATCATGCCCAACTACCGTTCGATAGAGCTGGGCGTATACGCGCTCTACCCGAGCAGACAGCATGTTTCGCCCAAGGTACGGCTACTGATTGATTACCTGCGGCAAGCGCTGGGGGGCCGGACATGGTGACATCGATTGGGGCACGGAAACAGACGTTTTGTTTCGTTACCTTGCGCAAGAACGCCGCCCCCCGCCCACCAGCGCCTATATCGCCATTTCGGTCGGCGGCGCGTACAAGCCCGCACGGGCGGTGCGCGCACCCATCCGCACCAAACTAGAAGCCATTCCCACAGCGCTTGCCACGCCATCAATAATCGGCACGCCGAATTCGCTGCCGAGCTGCCGATGCAGGGCAGCCATCCCGGCGCAGCCCAGAACGATGGCCGTGGCGCCGTCATCATCAATGGCACGCCGTATCGTGGCGCGCAGCTTGCCCACGGCTTGATCCGACGGATGCTCCAGATCCAGCACGGGCACGTTCGCCGCCAGCACCGACGCGCAACGGTGCAAAAGGCCGTAGCGCTGCAAATTGGCACGCAGTATGGGCGTGGAGCACGGCAGGGTTGTCACCACTGAAAACTGCTCTGCCACACACGCGGCTGCATAATATGCCGCTTCACCTATACCCACCACCGGTTTACTCGTGATGCTGCGCGCAGCATCCAGCCCGGTATCATCAAAGCACGCAATGATAAAGGCATCGGCGCAGTGATCGCCGGCGATTATATCCAGCAGCCCCGGAACTGCACGCGCGCCATCGACCACGCCCTGAATCGCGGACGGCCCCATATGATTCGTGACGCCGCGCACCTTGATATCTTCGGCACCCGCGCACTGTGCCGCGACGGTGATCGCATCGGTCATCGTCGACGACGCATTGGGATTGACGATCAGCACGTTCATGTCGGCACGGCCTCTTGCGTGGCAGGCATGCGAAGGCGCTCGGATTGCTTGCTTTCCCACTGTGCCACCGACATGGTGGGCAAATCGAAGAGGTCGCGTGTGCTTGCGTAGGCGTGGCCGCCCATGCGGCCTACAGCATCCAGCCCCGCCTGGTCCACATAGAAACGCTGCGCGTCGAGAATGTCTTCACGGATGTGCATACGCACCACCTGCCCCATAATGATTTCACGCGAACGACCGACGTTAAGCGTGACATAGCGACGGCATTCGAGCGCGATCGGCGACTCGAGAATATACGGGCAATCGACGGCCACGCCCGGCATGGGCGTCAGCCCAGCGGCAGCGAGCTCGTCTACATTGGGCGGAAACGGCACCGCACAGGTATTCATGGCATCCATCAGCGCCATGTCCACGATATTGACCGTGAACACTTCTGTCATCCGTATATTGCGGGCGGTATCTTTGAACGACACGTCTTCATGGTTTTCGACGCCGAGCGCGACAATGGCGGGATCGGCGGACAGGCAATTGAAAAAACTGTATGGTGCTGCATTCGCCACCCCGTCTGTGCTGCGCGTGGTCACCAGCGCAATAGGCCGCGGCACGACAGCGCCGATCAGAAGCTTGTATCGCTCCCGGGCAGAAATCTGGCTGAAATCCACACTGACATGGTGACGGCCTGCGCATGCGGCCAGAGTTTGCGACACAGACATACAGCGTCTCCTGATTTGCAATATTGAAAAATACGACCTACGTTGAATGGACGTAGCCGCTCAAGATGGCCCGAATATCGGGCTCCAAGCCCTGTTCGGTGATGTTGGCGCGCGCTTCAACGGCGCTTAAATGGTGCTCCATGACGTGCATGGCTTTGTCGGGGTCACGGCGCTGCAGCGCATCGATAATTTGCATGTGCTCATCAATGCCGCACTCGCCCGAGTGCGGACGGCTGTAGAGCGCCAGTATGAGTGAGCAACGCGAGACAATCTCACTGACATAGCGGGCCAGCGGGCGCGAGCCCGTAAGCTCGGCCAGCAGCGTATGAAACTCCCCCGCTAGCCGCATGGATAACGGCCCCTTGCTGCCCAGCGCCGCTTCTTCTTTGCGCACATGCTCGCGCAGCGCATCCAGTATTGCCGGGCTGACTTGCCGCGCCAGACGCGAGACTACTTCGCGCTCAAGACAGCGGCGCAGCGAAAAAATATCCAGCGCTTCTTCGAGTGAAGGCTCGGCAACGGTAGCCCCTTTGTTGGGGCGAATATCCACCAGCCCTTCGGCGCTCAGCCGCACCAGCGCATTGCGTACGCTGGTACGGCTGACGCCGAACTGCTCGCCGATGATGTCTTCGGGCAATTTGACGCCCGGACGCAATGCCTGCTCGATGATGGCGCGGCGCAGCGAGTAGTAGATCGCTTCGCTGCGGTTTGCTTGTTGATTGGACATGCTCATATTGTATTCAATTTGTTTAATTAATTGTATACGACAATTTCCGAAAAAGGACGGATCACTTCGAAAATCCCGTAAAAAAGCGAACAACACAAACACTATAAAGGACACAACAACAACAACAACAACAACAACAACAACAACAACAACAACAACAACAACTGCAGGTGCAGGAGCAGGTGCAACCAGGACCATGGCGGCGGCACTCATGGCTGCAACTACGGCCGGGGATTGATCGCGGCGAGGCGCGGGTACGGCTCACATACCCCAGAGAAACGCAAAACAATCGCAGCGCCCCCCCTACTCCGTTACGAGCCTGGGCACTAGGGAAAATACCCAAATGATTTCCATAGATTGTGTACGATTTAGCATTTATTATGCATACATTCAAAAACCGGAGACATGCTGATGCGATCCAAACACTTCATTGCCGCCCTGACGGCGAGTCTGCTCTGTCTATCCGCGGCCCATGCCGAAACGCTTCGCTGGGGGCCGGCACGGGACATCGGTTCGATGGATCCTTATGCCTACGGCGATAGCTTCGCCATCAACGTACTAAGCAATGTATACGAGGGCTTGGTTCGTTATAACCGCGACTTGAAGATCGAGCCCGCTTTGGCTGCATCCTGGGAAGTCGTTTCGCCCGACACCTGGCGATTTAAACTGCGCAAGGGGGTCAAGTTTCACAACGGTAACCCCTTCACCGCCGACGATGTCATCGCCTCGCTCGATCGTGTCAGCGACCCGGCTTCACCGCTCAAGGGCAACCTGCCCGCCTACAAGAGCGTCCAAAAAATCGACGACCACACAGTCGACATCACGCTCACCGGCACCTACCCGCTGCTGCTCAACGATCTGACCAATATCCTCATTTTCGACAAGGAATGGCTGACTGAGCACAACGCGCTCAAGCCCACCGACATCGGCGCCAAGGTCGACGGTTACCCCACTTACAACGCTAACGGCACAGGCCCGTTCAAACTTGAATCGCGGCAGCCCGACGCCAAAACCGTCTTCGTAAAAAACACAAACTGGTGGGATACGCCGCAGCACAATCTGGATCGCATCGAGTTCACCCCCATTTCCTCGCCCGCCACGCGCGTGGCGGCGCTGTTGTCGGGCGAAATCGACTTCGTCGAAGACACGCCCATACAGGATCTGCCGCGCCTGAAAGCTGCGTCCAATGTTCGCGTGCTGGAGCGCACTGATCTGCGCACCATCATGTTCGGCATGAACCGCAAGCCCACCCTCGAAGATGGGCGCCCCAATCCATTCAACAAGCTCGAGGTGCGTCAGGCATTGCAGCATGCCATCGACCTGAACCTGCTTAAGAAACGCGTCATGCGCGACAAATCACGCGTCGCCGGCACGCTGGTGGCGCCCGAGATCCCGGGCTATGACCGCGCGCTCGATACACCCGCCGCCTATGACCCCGAGTTGGCAAAGAAGCTGCTGGCCAAGGCAGGCTATCCCGATGGCTTCGACTTTACGCTCAACTGCTTCTCGACATCGTATGTGAACGAAGAACAAATCTGTCAGGCCGTCGCGTCGATGTTCTCGCGCATCGGCGTCAAACCCAAGCTTGATGTCGCACCGCGCGCCATCCAGCTTCCCAAGCGGATCAGTGGCAAGACGGATATGTACACGCTGGGCTGGGCCAATGAACCCATGCTGGATTCCTACAGCATCCTTGTGCAGGTACTGCACACCAAAAACGATACCGCGGGCGTATTCAACTGGGGCGGTTGGTCTTACCCCAAGCTGGACGCCATCATTAACCAGGCCGGCAAAGAAATGGATGCCGCCAAACGCGTCGCACTAGAGACGGAAGCACTCAAGCTGGCCAAAGATGAAGTGCTGATGATCCCTCTGCACCAGCAGCCCATCGCGTGGGCCGTGTCGACCAAATTCAAAGACTTTCCGCAAACCGCCGACAACAAACCCCGCCTCTGGTACGTCAAGTAAGCGCCGGAGTCTACCCTCGGCATACCGGCCGGCGGGCAGGTATGCCGCACACGCAGCAGGAGTGACGCATGTTGGTGTTTCTGATAAAGCGGCTGTTCAATGCCGCGCTGGTCATGCTGGTGGTCGCCGGCCTTGCTTTCATGATTTTCCGCTATATCGGCGACCCTGTTGAGCTGATGCTCAATGAGCAGGCCACACAGGCGGACCGCGAGCATCTGCGCGAGCGCCTGGGGCTGAACGATAGTGCACCCGCGCAGTTTGCCCGCTTCGTGACGCGCGGAGCACAAGGTGATTTCGGTATTTCCTACCGCAACCAACAGGAAGTGTCGGGGCTGATCGCGGAGCGCTTCCCCGCCACCTTGGAACTTGTGCTGGTGGCAACGCTTCTGTCGCTGGTCATCGGCATACCGCTAGGCGTTCTGACAGCCATCCACAAAGGAAAATGGCATGCGGAGTGCCTACAGTTCGCCTCGATCATGGGCGTATCACTGCCCTCCTTTGTCGTGGGCATACTTCTGATTCTGGTTTTCTCGGTGGCGTTGGGATGGGCACCCGCTTTTGGCCGGGGCGAGGTGGTGGATCTGGGTTGGTGGCGCACTGGCCTGCTCACAGCTTCTGGGCGCGCCGCACTGATTTTGCCTGCTATTTCGCTGGCACTGTTCCAGATCACGCTGGTAATGCGGCTGGTGCGCGCGGAAATGCTGGAAACCCTGCGCACCGACTTCATCAAGTTTTCCCGGGCGCGCGGCATTCCACTCAAGACGGTTTACTTCAAGCATGCCTTGCGCAACTGCCTGATGCCCGTCATCACCATCACAGGTATGCAGGTCGGCAACCTGATCGCGTTCGCCATCATTACCGAGACTGTATTTCAGTGGCCGGGCATGGGGCTGCTGTTCATCCAGGCCGTGACATTCGTCGACTTGCCCGTCATGGCCGCCTATCTGTGCATTGTTTCGTTCATATTCGTCACCATCAATACCCTCGTAGATATCACTTATGCGCTCATCGACCCCAGGCTGCGACACAATGGCTATTGATACCAAATCCGCAGCGCCAGCAATGGCGCAGCGCGCACCCGCACCTCGCACATCATTCTGGCGCCGTATGCGGCAAAGCGATCTGTGGTGGTCGTTCACCCACAAGCCGCTCGCAGTTGGCGCAGCCGTCGTCCTCGCGCTGCTTATCGCCGCCGCGTTCCTGGCCTCCTGGGTTACCGTTCAGAACCCCTACGATATCGCGTCGCTCGATCTGATGAATGCGGAGATCCCGCCGATCTGGAACAGCGAAGGGCAATGGCCTTTCCTGCTGGGCTCCGACGTGCAAGGGCGCGACGTGCTGTCCGCGATCCTGTATGGCTCGCGCGTCTCGATCATCATCGGCATCGCCTCGGTGGCGCTGTCGCTCGCCATAGGCGTCACAATCGGCCTGCTGGCGGGCTACTTCGGCGGATGGGTGGACAGCCTGCTGATGCGGGCCGGCGATATCCTGCTGTCGATTCCCAATATCCTGATCGCTATTCTCGTGAGCGCCGTGTTTCGCGAGTTGCTGCCCGAAAGCATGCGAGACAGCTTCGCCGCTTTGATATTGGTCTTGGCGATATCACTGACATCGTGGGTGCAGTATGCGCGCACGGTGCGGGCGCTGGCCATGCTCGAACGCAACAAAGACTATGTGCATGCCGCCATCCTGACACGCGTGCATCCCTTCAAGATCATGTTCAAGCATATTCTGCCCAACACGCTAACGTCTATCATGGTGGCGGCGACGCTCAATTTTGGCCTGGCCATCCTGATCGAAGCCACACTCAGCTTTCTTGGCGTCGGCATGCCGCCCACCGAACCTTCGCTGGGCACACTGATCCGGCTGGGCAACGAGTACCTGTTCTCGGGCCTGTGGTGGACCGTAGTCTTTCCCGCCGCCCAGCTCTGCCTGCTTGTCCTGGCCGTCAATGTGCTGGGTGACTGGCTGCGCGACGCCTTGAACCCAAAATTGCGATAGGAAACCATTGCTCACCATGACTGCTTCTCTATTGATCAAGAACGTGCGCCCGATGGGCGGGGCCTCGACGGATATTCTGATTGAGAACGGCCGCATCAGCGCCATCGGCGCCGCGCTGCAAACACCAGCGGGCACGCTGGTCGAAGACGGCGGCGGCCGGATCGCCTTGCCGGGGCTTGTCGACGCACACACGCACCTGGACAAGTCCCTGCTGGGCATGGACTGGTACCGAAATGAAGTGGGCCCGGCCCTGATCGACAAGATCGAAAACGAACGCACAGCCAAAGCCGAACTCGGCATCGATCCGAAACGCCAGGCAATACGCCAATCCATTGCGTCCGTGGCGTATGGCACCAGCCACATCCGCAGCCACGTCGACGTCGATACGCTATATGGCCTGGCGGGCGTTGAAGGGGTAATGCAGGCGCGTGAAGCCTTGCGCGATATCGTCGACATCGAGCTGGTTGCCTTTCCGCAAAGCGGGCTGCTGCTGCGCGACGGGACGCTGGATATGATGGCGCGCGCCCTGGAAATGGGTGTTGAAGTCATAGGCGGCATCGATCCCTGCGGCATGGACCGTGATCCCAAGGGCCACCTGGACGCCCTGTTCGGCCTGGCCGAGCGTTTCGGCCGACCCCTCGACATCCACCTGCACGAAACGGGCGAGCTGGGCGCATTCTCCATGGAGCTGATCATTGAGCGCACACGGGCTCACGGCATGCAAGGCAAGGTCGCTGTCAGCCATGCGTTCTGCCTGGGCGCGCCCGACAGCGCCATGACCGAGCGCCTGATCGCCGCCCTCGCCGACCTGCACATCCACATTCTTACCACTGGCCCTGCGGCGCGCCCCACGCCGCCGGTCGCGCGGCTGCGGGAGGCGGGCATCCTGGTCGGCGGCGGCAACGACGGCTTCCGCGACACATGGGGGCCTTACGGCAACGGCGACATGCTCGAGCGCGCGATGATGATAGGCCTGCGCAACAACTTCCGCCGCGACGATGAAGTAGAAATCGCACTGGATGTCTGTACCCGCGGCGGTGCGCAAATCATGGCGCTGCCCGACTACGGCTTGCAGCCGGGCTGCCGGGCTGATCTGTTCCTCACTGAAGGCCGCACACTCTCCGAAGCCGTGGTGCTGCATGCACCGCGCGCGCTCGTGCTCAAGCGCGGGCGCGTAGTAGCCCGCGAGGGCCAAGCGCTCATGGAGACACCATGAATCAGTCGACCGACTCCCTGGCCACCCTTGCGCTGGGCCAACGCCCGGATGGGCCCACCCTGCTTCAGGCACAGTGGGTAATGGGGCACGAGAACGGCAAACACGTTCTGTACCGCAACGGCCAGCTCGTCTTCGACGAAGACCGCGTTACTTACGTCGGCCATCGCTACGCGGGCCACGCCGCGCGCCGCATCGACCTCGGCCCGGCGCTGGTGGGCCCCGGCTTTGTGGATCTGGACGCCTTATCCGATCTGGACACCACCGTGCTCGGCTATGACAACCAGCCAGCCTGGAAGAAAGGCCGGGTATGGCCCGAAACCTATGTGGCTAGCGGCCCCTACGAAATGTACACCGAGCAGCAGTTGGCATTCCAGAAGCGCTACGCCTTTGCGCAACTGCTCTGCAACGGCATTACCACCGCAGCGCCCATCGCATCGCTGTTCTATCGCGAATGGGGAGAAACCCCGGAAGAATTCGCATTGGCCGCCGACATCGCCGCCGAGCTGGGTTTGCGCGTGTATCTGAGCCCGGCCTATCGCTCCGGCGGCGTGGTCGTGACAGCGGACGGCCGCATGCAGCCTCGCTTCGACGAGGCACGCGGCATGCGTGGGCTGCAGGATGCGCTTGCGTTCCATGAACACCATGACAACAGCCGCGGCGGCCTGGTGCGGACACTGCTGGCGCCCGACCGCATTGAAACCTGTACCGCCAAACTTCTGCACGCCACGATGCGCGCCGCGCAGGAGCGCGACCTGCCTGTGCGCCTGCACATGGCGCAAGGTGCGATGGAGGAAGAGATCATGCAAGGGCTGCACGGCACAACCGCGCCCCGCTGGCTGCACAGCCTGGGCCTGCTGTCCGACCGCCTCATCGCGCCCCACGCAACCCGCGCCAAACCCGAAGAACTTGAACTGTACCGGGATCACGGCGTGACCATCGTCCACTGCCCGCTGGTTTCGGCGCGCGGCGGCAGTGTGCTGCGCTCATTCCGCCTGTGTCGCGACATGGGCATCAACATCGCCATGGGCACAGATACGGCGCCGCCCGACATGCTGGCCAACCTGGCCGCGGGCATGATGCTATGCCGCGTGGTGGAAGGCAGCGCCGATGCCTGCCGCGCCGAAGAATTCTATGACGCCGCCACCCTCGGCGGCGCCAAGGCGCTGCACCGCAACGATATCGGCCGACTTGCGCAGGGCTGCAAGGCCGACATTGCAGTATTCGATCTTGCCAGCATGCGCACCGGCCCCGCCATCGACCCGGTGCAAACCTTGATGATCAGCGGCCAGGGCTCGCTGGTCAGCGCCGTGTTCGTTGACGGCCGTCTCTCGATGCGAGACGGACAGGTGGCGGGGATGGACATGCACCAGGCGCAGCGCCAGGCGCAGGCACAGTTTGACGGCCTCATTCAGAAATACCCGGAGCGTACATATGGACATCCCACTGTTCAAGAAATTTTTTCCAGCAGTTACCGCATTTACGAACCCGGCGCACACGATGCACGCCGCGCCTGACGCACACCATAGCGACAAGCAGCACGCATCGCCGCCTCGTACGGACACCGTGCTGGAGGTACGCGATCTGCGGGTCGAGTTCCCAACCCGCTTTGGCGTGCTGAACGCGGTGTCCGACATCTCGTTTTCGATACGCCGTGGCGAGATCCTGGGCGTCGTAGGAGAATCGGGCGCCGGCAAATCCATGACCGGACAGGCCATCCTCGGCTTGCTGGAACCGCCGGGCCGTATCGCGCACGGCCAAATACTGCTTAACGGCGTCCGCATCGACAACCTCGCTGACCGCGAAATGGAAAAGGTGCGCGGGCGGCGCATTGGCGCCATATTCCAGGACCCACTCACCAGCCTGAATCCGCTGTTTACCGTGGGTGAGCAGCTCGTAGAGACCATCTGCCTGCATCTTGGCCTGACGCGCGCCCAGGCGCGCACCCGCGCCATCGACCTGCTTCGCGAAGTGGGGATCCCAGCACCCGAAGAACGCATCGACCACCATCCGCACCAGTTCTCGGGCGGTATGCGCCAACGTGTCGTGATCGCATTGGCGCTGTCAGCCGAGCCGGAACTGATCATCGCTGACGAACCCACGACGGCGCTGGACGTCTCGATCCAGGCGCAGATTACCGCGCTGCTGCGCCGCCTCTGTCGCGACCATGGCACCGCCATCATGCTGGTCACGCACGACCTGGGCGTGATTGCCGAAACAGCGGATCGCGTCGCGGTGATGTACGCCGGCCGCATGGTCGAACTCGCCCCAGTGGAAACCGTCATACGCCAGGCGCGGCATCCGTACACCTCGGGTTTGATGCAGTCCATCCCCGCGCTGGGCGCACGCGTGCCGCGTTTAACGCAGATCGACGGCGCCATGCCGCGACTGGATGCGATACCAGCGGGCTGCGCATTCAACCCGCGCTGCAAAGAGGCCGGATCGCGATGCCGCACTGAACGTCCCTCTTTGACCGATATCGACGCCTCCAGCGTCGCCTGCTGGCTTTATTCCAAAGGTGTGAATTGATGATGCAGCAACCCACCGTATCCCCATCGCCGGCGGTGTATCCGCCTCCCGCCTTGAAGGTAAGCAGCGTGAGCCGTATTTTCGACGTCTCGCCGCCGCTGCTCAACCGAATTGTCGAGCGCAAGCCGCGCAGGCTGCTGACCGCGGTGGACGACGTGTCGTTCGAGGTGCCCGCCGGCGGCTGCCTGAGCCTCGTGGGTGAATCGGGCTGCGGCAAGTCCACCCTGGCAAGGCTGGTCGTAGGGCTTTTCCCGCCATCATCCGGCGACATCCGCTTCAGTGCGGACGACACAGGCAAGCCGTTGTCGATTCAGATGATTTTCCAGGATCCGCACGCCAGTCTCAATCCGCGCTGGCGCATCGCCGATATTATCGCGGAGCCCATCCGCGAACTGAAGCTGCGCAGCAGCGAAACCCAGGTGCGTGAACGTGTGGCGGAACTCCTGACCACCGTAGGCCTCACCGCCAGCGACGGTCGCAAGTTTCCGCATGAGTTCTCGGGCGGCCAACGCCAGCGCATCTCGATCGCGCGCGCCCTGGCCGCCGAGCCGGCATTTCTGGTATGCGACGAGCCGACTTCAGCGCTGGACGTATCGGTTCAAGCGCAGATCCTGAATCTGATGCGCGATCTGCAAGACCGGCTCAAACTAACGTATCTGTTCATCAGCCACGACCTGAGCGTCGTGCGCCATATGTCGGATCGAATCGCTGTCATGTACCTGGGCCGCATCGTCGAAGAAGGCCCTACCGAGGCGCTATTCAGCCAACCGCGCCACCCGTACACCAGGCTGCTGCTCGACACGATCCCCAATCTTGCGGCGCCGAACCGCACCCGCGAAGCGAGCACAGGCGAAATACCCAACCCGATCAACGCCCCCTCGGGATGCAGCTTCCACCCTCGCTGCCCACTGGCGACGGCACGCTGCAAGCGTGAACGCCCCGTGATGCGGGAAATCGCGCCCGGCGTGCGTACGGCCTGCCACGAGGCCTAACCGGCCTTGGCGCCGGGCGGCAGGTTGGATCGCACCAGCCTGCCGGCAATCGATTCCGTCATGGGTATATCGGGGATGACGTCATCCGGGCCGAACCAGCGTGCGTCGGCAATTTCATCTTCCTGGATGCGCAGTTCGCCCCCCGCGTACTCGGCGGTATAAGCCACCATCAGCGAATGGGGAAACGGCCAGGACTGGCTGCCGAAATAGCGTAGATCAGCGACCTTCAGGCCAACTTCTTCGAGCACTTCGCGGTGAATGGCTTCTTCGAGGTTTTCACCCGCCTCGACAAACCCAGCCAAGGCGGTATAGCGCGCAGTGGCATAGGTGGCATGGCGCGCCAGCAGGATGTGGTCGCCGCGCCGGATCAGCACCATCATCGCCGGTGAAATGCGGGGGTAGGCCGAGAAGCCACAGTTGGGACAATGGAAACACAATTCTTTGCCAGACTTTTGCATAGGCGTGGCGCACACGCCGCAATAGCGATGCGTGCGCACCCATTCCGACACCTGAAAAGCTCGGCTGGCCAAGGCGGCCGTCTGGCCCAGTTCGGACAGCAGCGCCCTGAGCTTGCGGAAGGCATAGCCGGCCGGCGCCTGGGCATCGCGCCGCACGTGGCAGGTGAGATGGTCAGGCCCGCCATTCAGCCACACTGGTTGAAGATCCATCGCGCCAGCCAGCGCGCAGGCTGCCGCGTCTGGCAGCGCCAGCCTACAGTCTGCCCTGCTTGCCTCATCGCCCGCCACCCCGTTTGCCGGCATGCCGTCGCGCACCAACAGTTCATCGCCTCGAAATACGAAATTCACGCTACACCCTTATGTTGATTGCCCGCATGGCGGCACACCGCGCACCGGGGCTGCGGCAAACATCCGGGTACGCAGCCCAGCGGCACCGCCCTTATACCGCTGCCTGCGCCGCGCACAGGGTATACACACGTATCAACGTCCCGCCCTCAGCGCCACGCCCAACTTCCAGCCGCCAACCCAGACGTTCGCACGTCAGCGTAACAATATACAACCCAAGGCCGCTCAGCGCGGTGCCGTCCGAGGACAGGCGCTTCTCGCCGCGTAAAATGGCCTGCTGCTCGGCGCCAAGCCCGCCGCCCTCGTCGCCCACTTCGATCAGCCCCGGCGCCAGAACAACATGTACAGATTGCTGCGTATGCTGCAAAGCGTTCTGGATCAGATTTCGCAACAACATCGTGACCAGCGTCGGATCAGCTTGGGCAACCGCGGTACCGCGCACTGCCAGCATCACGCGCTCACCGGCAGCGTGGCTGACGGCGAGATCGTCGATCACCTGGCGCGCGACCTCGCCCATGTCGATATGCTGAAGCGTTGTCGTGCCGCCATCGCGCCGCGCCAGCTTCAGCAGCACATCGACGTTGGCGCGCATCTCATCGCAGGCTCGCCGCATTCTCGCCAGCGTGGTTCTGTCATTCGCGTTCAGTTGACCGCGCGCTTCAATAATATCCAGCGCGCCGGACATCACGGCAATCGGTGTGCGCAGCTCATGGCTTGCCAGGCCCAGCAGCGATTGCTCCCGTTTGACGTACGATTCGAGCTCATCAAGAAAACGATTGAACGTCGTGGCGATGGTATGCAATTCGGCTTCAGCGTAGTCTTCATTGATGCGCGGCATATTGGCGCCCACAGGCACCCGGCTGATATGCTGGGCCAATAGCCTGAGCGGCATCACGATGCGCCTGGCCCCCAGCAGCGCCAGCAGCAAGCTCAAGGCCACAATCACAAGGGTCATGATTACCAGCGCGATCTGAAACAGTGTCTCCCGGTCTTCAAAGTGGGTGATGTTCTTGGCCATATAAAGGATGCCGGCGCCCATCACTTGCACATTGACGATATACGTGCGGCCTTCGAAAACCAGCTCTTTGGAAAAGTCTTTTGCAGGCAGACCGCGCAGCACTGCAGGCATGGCGGCAGGCCTGTCGTGCCCCTTGGGTATATAGACAATGGCAATATCCTGGGTGTCCCACACCAGCATCTCGTCGGGAGGACGATTTTGCAGGATGAAGTCGCGTTCCTCGCTGTATTCGATCCGCATCATCGTCTCTTCGAGATCTTCATTGACCAGCAACACTGTGACCACCATGGCGCCCATGCTCAGCAGGCTCACCGCCAAGATGGCGCGATACATGCGCCGCGCGATGGATTTCAGCTTGCTCATGTGTGATCGGGCGCGAGCAACCGATAGCCGCGCCCGTGCAGGGTCTTGATCATGGGAACATGAAAGGTGTCCTGCAACAGTTTACGCAACGAATACACATGCGTGCGTAATGTATTCATATCGACTTCCCGCTCGCCCCAAACGCGCTCCTGTATCTGCTGATACGAAAGAAAGCCTGGATAGGCCTTGATCAACTCCTCGAAGATGCGCGCCGCGGTGCCCGTGAGCTCGAGCGCGGTGCCATCGGCGGCATGCACTGTAAATGTGCCCGGATCATAGCTGACGCCCGGCGCCTGTATCGTGGGCGTACGCGCAAAGCCCGCCTTGCGCCGATAAAGCGCATCCACACGCAGCTGCAATTCACGCAGATTGAAAGGTTTGACCAGGTAATCGTCGGCGCCCACCTGAAAGCCCTGCTCCTTGTCGCTCAACTGATCTTTGGACGTCATGATGATGACTGGGGTCGTACAGTGCAGGTCGGCGCGCAAACGGCGGCAAATCTCGAAGCCCGAAATACCCGGCAGCATGACGTCCATGACGATCACGTCGTATTCATTGATCGCCGCCAGGTGCATGGCCGTCATGCCATCGCTGGCAAAATCGAGCACATAGCGTTCGCTGTCGAAAAACTCGAGCAGGTTGGCGGCCAGGCCTGCGTGGTCTTCGACAACCAACATGCGCACGTTATGTGAGGACGGTATCATTGTCGGGGTTGGTCTCCGGTGCCCGGGGGGGCCTTCACGCCTTCGAAGCGGGCCAGCGCCCGCGGTGCGTGGTTGTTATCTATTTTAATCAACACATAGCGCTTGTTCTGATACAGCGGCGCGAGGGGGTGGCCCAGCATCCGGGCCACTTGCGCCTCATTGTCCTTCGATACAGCCAGAAAACAGGCCTCCGTGCATGCCGAATGAGCCGCCAGGGCCGCGGCTGTCACAGCGCCGGCCTTGCCCGCGGAGTAAAACGTTGCCGAGAAAGGCGTTTTGCCAAGATACACCAAAGGGGTGCCGGGCTGATTCTGGCCTGCCACGAAACGCACCAGGTTACGCTCAGACTTGAGGGTGTTGGGCTCCAGCGCGCTCCACACACTCCATACCAGCACCACCGCCGGCACCAACGCCGCCAACAAAACGGCGCGAGATGCCATTCGCGGAAACACAGGGCTGGCCGCCTGTATCAGCATGGCCGCCAGGATGCTGAAAGCCGCCAGCGCCGGCAGTACATAGGTCCAGAGTATGTTTGCCGACAGGGTAAAAAAGATCGGGGTGAATACGGCCCATGCCAGCCAGTAGCCTGCGAGCGGGTCGGCGGCGACGCGAGAAACCGCCGTACGGACGCGGTGGCTGAATGGCGCTGCCGCCAGCGTAGCCACCACCAGTACCCCCCACGGGAAGGATGCCTGGAGCCAGTACACCCAGATCATGCCAAAGCGCTCCCGGTGCGCAGAACCATATAAGTCGCCCGCCCAGCCGGGATCAAGAAAGCGTCGGATATGCTCGCCGACAATGAAGTAATCCAGAAAACCGGGTGTTTTCAGCTCGGCCAGGATATACCACGGTACGCTGATCAACAGCATCAACAAAAGACCGCCAGCCCATGGCAGGCGCCTGGCCGCTCCCGCTCGTCGGCGATGCAACACCAGCCATGCCGCCACCGGCGTGGCAATCAAGACCGCCGCAAGCGGGCCTTTGGCAAGCAGGCCAATCGCCAGACCCAGAAAAAAGCCGTAGCGCCAGTACCAGGGTGCGGGCTCGCCGGGGACCGCATAGCACTGCGCCGCCACCCACTCAGGGCCGGCAGCGATGCGACTGGGCACTGCCTGGCTCGCCACGACAACCGCAAACGATATCATCGACAATGTCGTGCCCAGCGCCAGAAAAGGGTCAGTGAGAACCGCGCCAGAGCTGATATAGACCAACGCGCCGCTTGCATAGACAATCACCGACCACAGCGCCAGCCGTGAGCCGCGCAGGCGCCGCAAGCCCGCATACAATGTGGCTACACTGGCAAGCATGCATAGCCACGACGGCAGCCGTACGGTGAACTCACCCACGCCCAGCAGCCGCATAGACGCCGCCTCGGCCCAGAACGACAGCGGCGGCTTACCCCAGAAAGGCACGCCAGGGCTGAACCATGGGGTGATCCAGTCACCCGTTACTGCCATCACCCGCGCGATCTCCGCGTAGCGAGGTTCGCTCGTATCCGAAAGCGGCAATATCGCCATAGAAAGCAAAGGCAGCAGCAGGACGGCCGCCGCAATCCACCAGGCTCGTTCGCTATTACGCTGCATTGATGTGCCTCCTGGCGTCCGCGCGCGATACGCGCTGCGCCGCTCGCCCATGGCTGCGGATTACTTCCCGCACCAGATAAACCGGCCGGCGCTTGGCTTCGTAATACGTCTTGCCCACATACTCACCAAGCAGGCCTATCGACAACAACTGAGCACCGCCCAGCACCGAGATCAGGCAGATCAGCGACGGGTAGCCCCGCACGGGGTCGCCCAGCAGGATAGCCTTGGCAACGATCCACAGTGTGAACAGAACACCTACCAGTGCGGTCAACAGCCCCAGCCCCATCGCCATCCGCAATGGCACAATCGAAAACGAGGTAATGCCTTCAAACGCCAAGTGGAGCAAGGCCAAATAGTCCCATTTGGTCGTACCAGCCGCGCGGGGCGCGCGATCATAGTCGATGATTACAGTCGGCATCCCTATCCACGAGAACAGGCCCTTCATATAACGGTTGCGTTCGCCCAGACGGTTCAGCGCATCCACCGCGCGCCGGCTCATCAGACGAAAATCGCCCGTATCCGGAGGGATCTCCACATCGCTGATGGCATTGAGCAGGCGGTAGAACTGATGGGCGCTCAGGCGCTTGAACCAGGTTTCACCAGCCCGCGAGCGGCGCCGCATACAGACCACGTCAGCGCCCTTGCGCCATGCCTTGATCATGTCGGGTATCAGCTCGGGCGGATCCTGCAGATCGGCATCGATCACGATCACCGCATCACCGCGGGCATGCGCAATCCCCGCCGTCAACGCCGCCTCTTTGCCAAAGTTGCGGCTCAGGAACACCGCCGTCACCCGCGCGTCCTGCTCTGTCAGCCCCTGCATGGCGGCCGGCGTACCGTCGCCGCTGCCGTCATCGACCAGCACCAGCTCATAGGCCATGCCCAGCCGAACCAGCACAGCGGTCAGGCGCTCGTACATCAGGCCAATGACTTCAATCTCGTTATAAAGTGGAACAACCACAGAAACATCCAGGCGCTGACCATCGTAGGCCCCAGGCTGCCAGCTTTCCACAAGCGCGTTCATGAACAAACACCTCTCCGTCCAAGAATGAACAATGTGGCGATCTTATGGATGCGCTCAACAAGAAAGCATCAATAAAAAATCAAGCAAACATCAATGCCGGCAGGATGCCAGCGTTTTGGCGGCGACTCCACGCCGATGCGCATTGCGGCGCCAGTGCCTGTACGGCGCACAAACCGTAGAATGGCCGCTTTGATCCGCCCCGTCCGCCATGTCTCAACTCAAACTTCTTGAAGACTTCATCGCACTGGCCCGTACGAGCAGCTTTGTGCGCGCGGCGCAGCAGCGCCATGTCACGCACCCCGCCTTCGGCCGGCGCATCCGCGCGCTTGAGTCGTGGGCCGGCGCCCCGCTGGTCAACCATGGCACCGTCCCGGTTTCGCTCACACCGCAAGGTGAGTCGCTGCTCAAGACGGCCTGCCAGGTGGTCGAGCAACTGGATCGGGTGCGCAGCCAGATCTCCACACAGTGCGGCGATACCGAAGGCTGCGTACGCATCGCCACGGGGCGCAGCCTGGCCCGCACGCTTGTGGCCGACTGGATCGCCCGCCTGCGCAAGGGCCGTCGCCCCGTGCTGGGGCCCTCCACACAGATTGAAATCGCCACCGGGATGATGGCCGATATGTCGGCCCTGCTTGCCAAGGGCAGGGCCGACCTGCTCTGCTGCTATGAGCATCCCGCACTGTCTCACCAACTTCAGCCAGGCAGCTACCAGTACATGACACTGGCCACCGACAAGCTCGTCCCCGTGTGTCAGGCCCTACGCAACGGCGAACCCCGTTTCACCCTGCCGCCTTCCGGCGCATCCCTGCCCCTCATTTCCTACACCGGCGGCCTGGCCATGGCCCGCATTCTGGGCGACAGGCTCGAAAGCATGCCGTACCCGCTGGTGCCGGCGGTGCGCTGCGACTCCCTCGACGCGGCATTTGGCGCCATGCTGAATGGGCTGGGCGTCGCTTGGCTGCCTTGGTCTATGGTGGCTGGCGACTGCCGGCGCGGCGTCCTTGCCGCGCTGGGAGGCCGGAACGATGAGATCGCATTCGAAGTGCGCCTCTACCGCCCCCGCGGCCGCCTGTCCGGCAACGCCGAGGCTGTATGGGACGCAACAGCGCGTACGACCTCCACGCAATAAGCACCTTGATGTGCCGATTCAGCACATCAAAGCGGCTTGGGAAAGTCAGAATACCGCTCGACTCGCGGCGCACAACGCCTCGGTTCATGGCTGCACACCGTTGCGGCGGCTGCCGCGCCAACCCGCTGGCTGGCCGTCTCGCACTCCCACAATGCACAACTCAAGGAGCGATCACCATGACGCACCTCCGCCAACGCGGCATCCTCACCGCCCTGCTCGCCACGGTCTCCCTCATCGGCACACTACCCGCCCAGGCCGATCCCTATCCGGCCCGGCCAATCACCATCGTTGTCGGCTACCCAGCCGGCGGCAGCGTCGATCTCACCGCACGTCTCCTGGCCGAGCAACTTGCACCCCACCTGGGCCAGCATGTCGTTGTCGAGAACATGGGCGGCGCTGGCGGCACCATTGGCGCCCAGCGTGTGGCCCGCGCGGAGGCCGACGGTTATACCTTGCTGCTCGGGTCCACCAACGAAATGGTGATTGCGGGCATGATCAACAAGGCAGTCAAGTACGACGGCCTGAAAGATTTCTCGTCGCTTGGCATGATCGCCTCGCAACCCATGGTTCTGGCCGCCTCGAAGGTGGCCGGCGTTACTACCGCCGGCCAGTACATCCAAAAACTCAAGGCCGGGCAGCCCGAAGAATACAATTACGGCTCCTCGGGTATCGGCACCACGCTCCATCTGGCCGGCGAAATGATCAACGAATCCGCCGGCATCCAGGCCCAGCACGTACCTTACCGCGGGGTATCGCCTTTGGTTACCGACCTGGTCAGCGGCCAGCTCAACTTCGGCCTGCTGGTCATGTCATCGGGCCTGCCGCAGATACAAGCCGGCAAGATCACAGCCCTGGGCGTCACCACCGCGCAGCGATCATCCGTAGCCCCCTCCATTCCCTCGCTCAGCGAAACACCCGGCTTCGAGAAAGTGGACATCAGTGTATGGTTTGGGTTGTACGGCCCCGCCGGGCTGCCCGCCGACGTCACAGGCAAGCTGCATACGGCGCTGTCCAAGGCGCTCACCACCAAAGCGCTGCGCGACAAGCTCGCAGCTAGCGGTGCAACGCTTTTTGCCCCAGGCGTCGATGCGCTACAGTTCCAACAGAACGAAACCAGCAAGTACGCGCATCTTGTAAAGCTTGCCGGCATTGATCAACGCAACTGACACGCGCCATAACCGGCAAACGAGGCCGCCCATGCAATTCGACCTTCCCTATCCCGATCTCGCCGCAGAGCGCCAGGGCAATACCGATACGCCGGGCGTCTGGCTGTTTGATTCCGGCAAGCCGGGGCGCACGCTGATGATCACCGCACTCGTCCATGGCAATGAGCTGTGTGGCGCATGGGCGCTGAAAGACCTTCTCGCCGCGGGCCTGCGCCCGCGGCGTGGGCGGCTCATCATGGCATTCTGCAACCTGGACAGCTTCGATACCTTTGATCGGGCGCACCACGATGCCAGCCGCTATCTGGATGAAGACCTGAACCGCGTCTGGGATGATGCGCGCCTTGCGGAGCCCAACAATCGAGAACGCCGGCGCGCGGTTGCGCTACGGCCCTGGGCGCGGCAGGCCGACTGGCTGCTCGATATGCACTCCATGCACGAGCCGGGCGCGCCACTGCTGCTCACCGGCGTCCTGCCGCGCAATATCATGCTGGCGCGCGCGCTGGGTGCACCACGCCACGTTATCGTGGATGCCGGCCACAAAGACGGCGTGCGGCTGCGCGACTACGGTCGCTTCGGCGACCCCGCCGCGCAGGACGCGTGTGCGCTGCTGATCGAATGCGGCTTTCATGGCGATCCCGCCTCTCGAAGCGTAGCCCGCGACATAGTGGCCCGCATGTTGCGGCAGGCCGATGTCATCGATGCGATCGACCTTCCCGCCGGCTGGCTGCTGCCCGCCAACGAGCCACAGCGGATCCTTGAAGTCACGCACGCAATCGTGGCGCCATCCATGGACGTCCGGTTCGCACAAGATTGGCAGGGGCTCGAAACGCTGTCCCACGCTGGCGACGTCATCGGCTGGGCCGACAACGAGCCCATTATTACCCCCTACGACAACTGCACATTGATCATGCCGTCGCTGCGCCAACTTCGGCCCGGCGTCACCGTGGTACGGTTGGCGCGCAATTACGCCTGAAGGCCAGGCCAAGCGCGCAATGCCAGGCGCGCCACGACGCCACGCACCAAGCAGTGCAGCCGTCATGCACTGGCTCATAAAGCCGCGCAACCGAGGCAAAACGGCAACACACAATCTGTAACAATCGCCTCCGGTCCTCAGCCGCCTCGACACAACTATGTAAGCAAAAATCTTGCGTACAGGTCATTTATTTCAATCGGCTGCAGAACCGGCTTTTGTGCTTGCCCACCCTCGCCGGTTGACGATACGCTGAATCCAACTTGACGGGTGCCAAGGCGCAAGCCCGCATGCCCAGGGCGCAGCCGCTTGTACAGTAATGACGGATCGCCCTCTTTTGAAGACTTTTTGTTCAAGGAGCACATAAGATGACGCTCAATCAAAAAATCGCACGATTTGCGCTGGCCGGTGCTCTGGCTTTGGGTCTTGCGAGCACAGCGGCCGCAGGGGACCGCACCGCCAACACGATGATCGGCGCGGGTTTGGGCGCAGCTGCCGGCGCAGTGCTATCGAATGGCGATCCAATGATGGCGCTGGGCGGCGCCGCGGCGGGCGGCGTGCTGGGAAATGTGCTGACCAGCGACCGCCATTACGACCGCCATCGCCATTATGACCGCCATCGCCACTACCGCAGCGGCTACCGCGATTGGGATAGGCCGCGCTACCATGGCCCGCGGTATTACGGCTCACGCCACCACGGCCCGCGCTACTACGGCCACCCCGGCTGGAAGAAGCACCATTGGAAAGAGGCGCGGTATTACCGTCACGGCCCCCGCCATCATCACCGGCACTATCACCGCTAAGGCGGCCCGTGCCATCACCACCGGCACTATCCCGCGCCGCTCGGTCGGCGCCCATCTGAAGCCGGCGGCCGCATGGCCGCCACCGCTTACACTTCAATAGCCCCTGTTCCAGACCACGACGCCGGACAGGGGCTCGCCCTGTTGATACTGGCGGATTTTGCCCGAGACCTGTTCGACGGTTTCATCGAGCAGGCTGGCCGCCGCCACATGGGGGGTTACTGTAATGCGCGGATGGCGCCAGAATGGATGATCGGCCGGCAGGGGCTCAGTCCTGAATACATCCAGCGTCGCCCCATGCAGGTGGCCGGTATCCAGCAGTGCCAGCAGGTCTTCTTCCACCAAATGCTCACCGCGCGCGATGTTGACCAGATAAGCGCCGGGCAGAAGGCGCCCAAGCGTATCGCGGCAAAGGATGTTGCGGGTTTCGTCGG
The DNA here is from genome assembly GCF_009857885.1 of Pusillimonas sp. TS35. Lineage (GTDB taxonomy): Bacteria > Pseudomonadota > Gammaproteobacteria > Burkholderiales > Burkholderiaceae_B > Allopusillimonas > Allopusillimonas lactea. The sequence continues at coordinate 93,708 of NZ_WWER01000003.1, forward strand.
TAAGCGGCAGGGTATTGACCAGCACCCGGGTACGGGCCAGAAATGCTGGCAATTGCGCGGGCCCCGCATATACCTCGACATGCTCCATGGCTTTACCGCCTCGGGACCAAGCGGCAACGGGGTAATCCAGCCCCGCCAGCACTTGCGCCACCCGTGCCCCCATTACCCCTTGCCCCATCACACCTACCGGCCAGTCGCTGCGCCGGATATCGGGCAAACACTCCCACTTGCCCGCCCGCTGCCGCTCTTCGTAGGCATCAAACTGGCGGGATGCACGCAACAACGCATAGGCGGCGTACTCGGCCATCTGCACCGCCATGCCGCCGTCCTCGATTCGCACCAACTGGATCCCTTCGTGAAGGCCGTCAAGCCTGAACAAGGCATCCACCCCCGCCCCGAGGTTGAAAATAATCTTGATGCCAGGCTCCTGGCGCAGCAGGTCTGGTGGTGGATTCCATACAATAGCCACCTCCGCACCGACACCGGGGCCGCCGCGCGACCAGTGATGGAACGTGGCGTCGGGCAGCGACTGGCTGAACCGTTCAAGCCATTTGCTCGTGTCCGATGCCGATTCTTTGCCATGCGCGAAGATGATGTTCATGCTCATGCGTAGTTCCTGTGTGGAAGGTTGATATCCGAGGCATGCTACCAGAGTAGCCCCAGCACGCGGCGCTCAGCCCGCCGGGGCTGCACGGCTCCGCTGCCCGTTTGTGGCGCGGTTGCGGCAGGGTGCCCGCTCAGCGCGCGCGAGCCGCACGACTCGTGTATCCTCTGATTTAACCGCATTCGTAACATCGAAGCCCTCTTGTCGGCCACCCGCCGCCTCCGGACTTTTCCCGCACCCCTATGAGCGCATCGCCCCTCGCCTCGTTCCGCCATCCCGCGTTTCGCGCACTCTGGACTGCAACGCTCGCATCCAACCTTGGCGGCCTGATACAGGCAGTGGCAGCGGGCTGGCTCATGACAACGCTCACCACCTCGGCCGACCTGGTCGCACTGGTGCAGGCAGCCACCACGCTGCCCATCATGATCTTCTCGCTGGCCGCCGGTGCATTGGCAGACAACTTCAATCGTCGCAACATTATGCTGGTGGCGCAATCGCTGATGATGGGCGTCTCGATTGCGCTTGCCATCTTCGGCTTCGCGGGCATGCTCACGCCGTGGCTGCTACTGGCGTTCACCTTTCTGATCGGCTGTGGCACGGCACTACACAACCCGTCATGGCAGGCGTCCATGGGCGACCTGGTCCCGCGCGACGACCTTCCGGGCGCGGTCTCTCTCAACAGCATGAGCTACAACCTCATGCGCAGCATCGGGCCGGCGGTGGGCGGCATGATCGTGGCCACGGCCGGCGCAGCGGCGGCCTTCGCCACCAATGCCCTGAGCTACATCCCCCTCATCAGGGCCCTTTGGCGCTGGCAACCCGAGCACGCGCCCAGCACGCTGCCGCGCGAAACCTTCGGCAGTGCCATGGGGGCGGGCCTACGATACACCGTCATGTCACCCAACCTGCTCAAGGTAATGTTCCGGTCATTCGTGTTTGGCCTGGCGGCGGTATCGGTGCTGGCGCTGCTGCCGCTGGTCACGCGCGATCTCATCCAGGGCGGCGCATTCTCTTACGGTGTGGTGCTGGGCTGTTTCGGCGCAGGCGCCATTGCCGGCGCGCTGCTCAACAATCGTGTACGCGAAAAATGGCAGAACGAAGCCATCGTGCGGGGTAATTTCGTCCTGTCGGCGGTAAGCGCCGCGTTGCTGGCCCAAAGCAATCAGCTCTGGCTCAGTTGCCTGGTGTTGCTGCCTGCCGGGGCTTGTTGGGTGATGACGCTGTCGCTGTTCAACGTCACGGTTCAGCTTTCCACCCCACGCTGGGTGGTGGGCCGTGCATTGGCGCTGTACCAGACGGCCACCTTCGGCGGCATGGCAATCGGCAGCTGGATCTGGGGCCTGTTGGCGGAAGCACATGGCGTGGCGGGCGGGCTTACAGCCGCGGCGGTTGTGTTGCTGGCGGGCGCAATCATTGGCCTGCGCTATACCTTGCCCGAGTTCAGCAAACTCGACCTGGACCCGCTCGACCGTTTCAACGAGCCTGTGCTCCATCTCGATCTGCGTCCGCGCAGCGGGCCAATTATGGTCACGGTGGAGTACGACATCGCGCAAAAGAATGTCACTGCCTTTCTGCGCATCATGGCGCAGCGGCGACGCATCCGGATCCGCGACGGTGCCCGGCAATGGGCCTTGTTGCGCGACCTGGAACTGCCCACGCGCTGGATCGAAACATACCACGTCGCCACCTGGGTAGAATACGTGCGGCATAATCGGCGCCGCACCAAAGCAGACGCCGACAACTACGAGAACCTGCGGGCCCTGCACCAAGGCGAAGGCCCGCCACGGGTGCGCCGGATGATCGAGCGGCAGACCGTCCCCGTGCAAGACGACACGCCCATCAAAGAGCATGTAGACGTGCATTGACATGAAACAGCCGGCACCCGCAACCCGCCCGGCGGATTCAATACTGCTTAGAACCGATAGGTTGCGCTGGCAACGATGGACCGGCGCGAACCGTACCAGCAGTCGCCGCGGTTCAGGCACGTGCTCACGTAGGTCTTGTCGAGCAGATTGTTGACGTTGAGCGCATAGCGCCAGGACGGCGTATCGTAAGCCAACATCGCATCGACCAGTGTGACGCTAGGCGTGCGGGGCGCTTTGCCATCCCTGAAGCCACCGAGCCACCGTACGCCCGCACCCGCCGACAGGCCGCTGACGCTGCCAATCGAAAAACGATACTTGCCCCAGATCGATGCCTGGTGCTTGGGCAGGCCTTCAAGCTGCTCATCAAGATCGATGTAGTTGTAGCTGCCGAGCAGATCAAACTGGCGGCCGACCTTGGCGCTGAACTCCAGATCAAGACCGCGGTTGCGTGTCTTGCCCACCTGGGTTTGCTCCGTGGGGCTGCTCGGGTCGTTGACCAAGCGGTTCTCCTCGCTCAGCGTATACACCGCGCCGCTGGCCACAAACCCACCGTCGGCCGACTCGTACTTCAGGCCCGCTTCTAATTGCTTTCCGCGCAGCGGCACAAAAGACGTACCCTGCTTATCGCGCCCCAGCACGGGGGAGAAGGATTCGCTGTAGCTGATATACGGAGACAATCCGTTGTCTGCGGCGTACATGAGCCCAAGGCGTTTTGAGGTCGCCCGACTCACCTGTTTCGCGCGCCCCTCCACCGCATTGCGGGAGCTGTCGCGGCGCAGACCAGCTACGGCGATCCAGTTGCCGTAGCGCAGTTGATCCTGCAGATAAACGCCCGTGTCGCGCTGGCGCGCCGTCGGCTTGTGGTCATCGAAAACGGGGGGTGTGAAAGCGGGGTACACCGGGTTGTAGGCGTCGATCAGCGGCACTGTGCCACCGCGATTTACCGGGTTGTCAAAGGCGTTCAGCTTATCTTCCGTCGCATAGGCAAAATCGAAACCCAACAACATCTGATGCCGTAGCTCACCTGTGTCAAAGCGACCCTCCAGATGCTGGTCGGCTGTCAGCATCCTGACAGTCGTGATATCACCGTATGCATAACGGCCAATCAGGCGCTTGTTGATGGGATCGGCCGGCCAGCCAGCGCCGCCGCCCGATCTGTCTCCATAATCGCTGTACAGGCTGCGATAATCCACTTGGTTGTATGACCAGCGCGTATTCTGGCGTACGGTCCAGTTGTCATTAAAGGCGTGTTCGAAGCTCCAGCCGATTGCGCGCCGGCGCGAGTTGTAGCGGTCCCAGTCCGGGTCGCCTACAAAAGTGTCGGTGGGGATGCGGCCATTAGGGTTGGACAGCAACAACCCTTCCCATGGGAGAAACTGCGACGTCGAGCCCGATTTGTCTTCCTGCAGCAGCGCGCGCAGCGTCAGCGAGGTGCGGGCCGTTGGCTTCCACGTCAACGATGGCGCGAGCACCCAGCGGTCGTCTGGCACATGATTGACCTGGGTATCGGCAAGACGCCCCAGCGCAACCAGACGGTATAGCCATTCGCCACTCTCGTCGATGGGGCCGGTGAGGTCGGCCTGCAATTGGCGTCGATTGTGGGAACCATACGAAATGCCAATCTCCCGCATGGGCTCGGCTAGGGGCCGCTTGGTAACCATATTGATGATGCCGGCGGTGCTGCCTTGCCCATAGAGCATGGACGATGGGCCGCGCAGCACTTCGATGCGCTCGAGGGTATACGGCTCGGTGCGCGTGGTGCTGGTGTACCAGTTGTAGTTGGTGCGCAGGCCGTCCAGGAACATAGCCGGGTCTGAGCCGCGAATGCGGACGTTGTCGGAGCGTGAATCCAGGCCATAGGCATCTGAGCGCACACCCGCCGCGTAGTTGAGTGCGTCCTGCACACCCGTGGCGCCTTGATCCTGGATCTGCTCGCTGCCCACCACGGTGACGGCCTGCGGCGTTTCACTCAAAGGCGTATTGGTCTTTGAGGCGGAGATGGAGCGTCGCGCGGTATAGCCGTCCAGCGGCTTGAAGGGCGATTCTTGCTCAGGCTGCGCTGTGACGGTAATGGGCGCAAGGGTGCGCGTATCGCCTGATCGGCCCGGCGACACGGCCTGCGCCAAGGCGGCGTGCATACCCCCTGTGAAAACGTATGACAGGCACCCCGCCGCCGCTAGCGCGCGCACGACCGGTCTTGTCAATGTCATGGATGACATGGTGATCCTCTCCAGATTGCGTTGATTCAAAGTGACGGGCCTGCATGGACGACGTGGCACAGCCTTCGATTGCGGGCGCGGATGCAGCCTTGCGTCCTGCAATGTGGGCGGTGACAGACGCGACGCCGTATGTCGCACCCTCGCGTGGTCGGTATACGGTCGCTTGGCGGGCGGCCAGCGGCCGCCTGATGTCAGGAACGGGGGAACAGCCAGAACCAGATACCCGCGGCTACCGGCAAGGACAATGCGGCCCAGGCCAGCCAGTGCCAAATATCCACCCCCAGCAGCGCCGCCAGCAGGCCAAAACAGGTGAACACACCAAGGGTTGTCGGCGCGCCCCACAGCCGCCAAAGCGCGGCCAAGCCTTTTTGTGCCATCACGACCTCGCGGGCTTGAGGCTGGTGTCGAACCGACGTGCCAGGTGCTCGATGCGGGCGTCGTTGGCTTTGCGGCGTGCGATCCACAAGTACAGACCGCTACCCAGCACGACAATGGTGAGTACGTCGAGCAGCGCCCAGATCACCTTCAACGGCATGCCGCCGTAGTCGCCAAAATGCAGCGGCCGCGACAGTTCGAGCAGGTTCAGGTACCAGGGCGGATGCGCCACTGCGGTCACCGCACCCGTGCCCGCATCCACCAGCACTGGGGTGAACAGGTGCCCGGTCAGTGGCGTGGCGCCTTTGGTCCATATGACGTAATGGTGTGGCGTTGCATAGCGATTGCCGGGGTAGCTGATGCTGACCACTTCATTGCCCGGTACCGCCGCCCCGGCGGCCTGCACGGCGGCATCCATAGAGGTATGCCGCGTGGGCGGCGCGTCGTTGCGGTACGGGGCGATGAGCTCGGCCACTTCTGTAGACTGCCACAGGCCGAACAGCGGAGTGGCGAGTTCGTTGATGACGCCGGTAACGCCTACCACGGTGGCCCAGACCAAGGTGACGATGCCGAGCAGGTTGTGCAGATCGAGCCATTTGAGCCGTGTGGAACGCTGTTTGCGCACCGTGCCAAACTGTAGTTTTTTCATGAAGGGGCCGTACAGCACCACGCCCGACACAATGGCGATGACAAAGAGCAGGCCCATCAGGCCCAGGAAGAGTTGACCGGGCAGGCCGGCGAACATATCGACGTGGAGTGCCAGCATCAAGCCAAGAAAGGTGAATTGTTCCTGGGCCAGGGTGGCGCCGTCTTTGAGCAAGGCGCCGGTGTGGGCGTCGAAGCGCATGTAATGGTGGGATTTTGGATCGGAGGCGTGCGAGGGTGACATGCCTACGTACACGACTGGCTCGTGGTCGTCCATGTACACGTATTCGACGACTTCGCCGGGATATTGCCGGCGGGCGCTCTGGACGATGGTGTCCAGGCCGGTGCGTGGTGTGCCTTCAGCCACGACCGCGTAGGGCTTGCCGTCATCCAGCAGGTGCTCGAGTTCTTCGTGAAAAACGAGCGGCAGGCCGGTGACGCAGATGACGAGCAGGAATAGTGTGCAGACGAGGCTGGACCATTTATGAACCCAATACCACGATTTGAGCGATGCGGCGGCGGTCATGCCGTGCACTCTGTGTTACAGCGCGTACAAGAGCACGCGGGTTTTGTTTGCATGGTGCTTCCCCTTAATTTTATTAATGCAGATGCGAACTATTTGTATTCTAGTTATTATGTTTTTTTGATGTCAACTTGAAATGTTCTGAATGTTTTCGTTCTTCAGCGGTTTAGGGGTGCTTTCTGGGCTGTACGCGGGGTATTTGAAGCGGCGGGCAGTTTGGGTGTTCTTTAGCCGGCGCGCCGTGGCAGGGCAGGCTGGTCGCTTCGATCGCTCGCCCCTTGGGGGTTCCCGTCAAATTCGCGTGCTTTCAGCGGCGTGTGCGAACTCGCCCTTTTGCCCCTGCGGGGCAACGGAGCTTGTATAGTTTTTTTTGCGCCTTTAGTACCACACTGAGGGCGCTGGGGGGCTGGACAGCCTATCTGTTGCGTGGCTGCTCCCAAGAGCCCACACACGGCGACAGCGATGAGTTTGGAACGCAAACGAAAGCGAGCCCGAGAACCCGTACGCGGCAAAGAAACCTAATGCCGCACCGGCCGATAATGGCTGATGCTCATCAGCAAGCCGCTGGCAATCCCCAACGTCAGCAGCGCCGTGCCGCCGTAGCTCATGAACGGCAACGGCACGCCCACCACAGGCAGGATGCCCGTCACCATCCCTACATTCACAAATACATACGCAAAAAACATCAGTGCCATCGCCCCCGCCAGCAGCCGGCCAAACTGGGTATGCGCACGCAGCGCAATCGCCAGCCCGCGTGCAATCAACAGCAGATATAGCACCAGCATCATTATCCCGCCGTACAGCCCGAACTCCTCCGCATACACCGCAAAGACGAAATCAGTCGTGCGTTCGGGGATAAAGTCCAAATGCGTTTGCGTGCCTTTCATATACCCCTTGCCGTACAGCCCACCAGAGCCCACCGCGATCATCGACTGGATAGTATGAAACCCTTTGCCCAAAGGATCGGAACTTGGGTCCAGCAGCGTGCAGACACGGTATTTCTGATAATCGTGCAGCACCACCCAGTCGACCTCGGGCTGGCAGATGTCGCGTTCGTAGTAGACCAGCGTACCGAGGCCAACAACGCCAACCACGGCCAGCGGGACCAGCAGCTTGAACGACAGACCGCCAAAATAGATGACAAAGAAGCCCGTGACAAAAACCAGCAGCGCGGTACCCAGATCGGGCTGCATTACGATCAGCACGAAGGGCACGGCAAGCAACAAGCCCGCCACAAAAAAATCAAGCACGCGCAGCTTGCCCTGATTGCGATGGAAATACCAGGCCAGCATCATCGGCACAGAAATCTTCAGCATTTCAGACGGCTGAATACGCACAATGCCCAAGTCGAGCCAACGCGTCGCACCCTTGCTGGTTTCACCGAAAAACTCCACACCCAGCAGCAGAATCACGCCCAGCGCATAAAAATAAGGCGCCACTTTCATTAGCAGCGGCGGCGGCGTCATCGCCACCGCCCACATCACCGCCAACGCAATCAAAAAATTGCGGGACTGATCCGCAAAACGCCAGTCAGTGCCACCCACTGCGGAATGCATGACGACAAGCCCCAGCGTCGCGAGAATGACCAGCAGCAGCAGCAACGGAGGATCGAACGCCAAGGCGGAACGCTGCAGCCAATACAGAATACGTTTCATCGAGAAGACTCCAGCTGTGTGGCGGGTGCCCGGCCGGCCGGGCCGCGCGCCATGGCGCTTCGGCTGCCGTCAGCCGGCACAGGAGGCGCCCGATCAGCCTGGCTGGCACTGGCCGTCGTGGGCGCGGCGGCATTGCGGTACGCCGGATCGAGCCAGTAGTCGAAGACTTTGCGCGCAATAGGCGCGGCCACTGTGGACCCCCAGCCGCCGTTCTCGACGATCAACGCCACCGCGATCTGGGGATTGTCGAGCGGCGCGTAGGCCATGAAAAGCGAATGATCGCGCAACCGCTCGTCGATCGCCGACGCCCGGTACTTTGCGCCGCGCAGGCTGAATACCTGCGCTGTGCCGGTCTTGCCCGCCGCCTGGTACTTGGCCCCCACAAAAGCCGCACGCGCGGTGCCGGAGCGCAGAACGTCGGCCATGGCATTGCGCACGACCGCCAGGTTCTCCGGCTTGATCGCAATGGTGTGATCCGGCGCCTTGATGGTGGGCGCAATTTGACCAGTACGCGCATCCTCGATACCTGCGACCAGATGCGGCGTCATGTACTTGCCACCGTTGGCCAGCACTGCGGTGGCCTGGGCCAACTGCAACAATGTAAACGAGTTGTACCCCTGCCCCACAGCCACCGATACGGACTCGCCGGCGTACCATCGCTTTTGCTCGGGCTTCTTGTAGGCATTGCGCTTCCATTCTGTGGACGGCAGGATGCCGCGACGCTCGCCATCGAGGTCGATACCGGTGAGCTGGCCGAAGCCGAACTGCGCGGCAAAGTCATGCAGCCGGTCCACACCGATTTCTGGGCCCAGTGAATAGAAGTAGGTATCTGAAGATTTGACAATGGCCCGATGCATATCGGTAGGCCCGTAGGCCGCACCGCCGGCGTTGCGGAAGCGCTGCCCGCCGAACTCGTAGTAGCCTGGATCGGAAATGCGTTCGCCCGCCGAGCGTACACCGAGCTCCAGCGCCGCCAGTGCCACGAACGGCTTATAGGTGGACCCGATCGGATACGTGCCGTTCAGCGGCCGATTGACCAGCGGATGATCGGGCGAATCATTAAGGGCGCGCCAATTCTCGACATCGATGCCGTCAATGAACAAATTGGGGTTGAAGGATGGCGCGGAGACAAACGCCAGCACCTCACCCGTGCGTGGTTCTATGGCGACCAGGGCGCCGCGCCGCCCCTGAAATTCGGCCTCGGCGACCTTCTGCAGGCCGATGTCCAGCGACAGGTGCAGGTCTGCCCCCGGCACAGGGTCAACCCGGCTGAGTGTACGCACCGGCCGCCCGGTAGCGGTAACTTCGACCTCTTCGATGCCCGTGCGCCCATGCAGGGCCTTTTCCCAGGTTTTCTCGATACCCTTCTTGCCGATCTGCGAGGTGCCCCGGTAATTGCCCGTTTGGCCGGTTTCTTCGAGCATATCGAGATCCTGCTCGGACAGCCGGCCTACATAGCCAATAACATGCGCAGCATGCTCGCCTTCGGGATACTCACGCACCCAGCGGGCGCTCAGCTCGACGCCGGGAAACTTGAACGCATGCGCTGAAAACCACGATGCCTCGATCTCGTTGAGATTGTTGCGCAGCAGTACGGGCGAATAACGGCTGTTCTGCCTGACGTTCTGCATGAAACGCCGCCGATCGCCCTGGCTCAGATACACCAGCCGCCCGAGGTCGTCGAGCAGATCATCCATATTGCGCTCGACGTTGGCGGGCGTAATCGACAGAATGTAGTCGCGGTAATTTCGCGCCAGCACCACACCACTGCGGTCGAGGATCTCGCCGCGCCGCGGCGCAACCGGCACCACCGAGACCCGGTTGCGGTCGGCCCGGGCCGCCAGGCCCTCGTAGCGTACGACCTGCAAATACCACAGGCGGCCGGCCAGCAGCAAGAAGCACACAATGATGAACACAGCCGCCACAAGCACGCGCGTTTGCAGGCGGCGCCGCTGGAGCTGAGTTGTTTTCTTGAACTCGAACATAGGCGGGCGCCTAGACCGAACCAGCGTCGTTGTCGTCCAGGCGGCGCTGCGGCAGAAGCAGAAGCAGATCGGCCAGAGGCCATAACACCGCCATAAACACCGCCGACCACAGCCATGCCCAGCCGGCCCATTCGCCACTGAGCCAGGCGTAGATCACCCGGCCGATGAACTGCGCGAGTACGAAGACCGGCAGCATGTGTATCGCCTGAACGACCGTATTGAAATGCTGCAGCCGACGCTGCAGCGCCGTGGCGCCATAGGCCGCCAGGGTGTAGACCAGTGCCTGCCCGCCCAGCATCGTGCCTGCGTGTACATCAACCAGCAGCCCGAATACAAACGCGGCCAGCATGGACACGCGGCGCGGTTCGTTCACGCACCAGAAGGCGATGACAAGCAGCAGCAGATCTGGCGCCGGCTGCCATTCGCGCCAGGGCAGCAGGGAGATAAGCCAGACCAGCAGCAGCGTGAACCAGACAAACAGCACGCTGGAAGGCCGCTTGAACGGCGAGGTGTCGATGGGCTCGAGGCGCGCCAGGGAAGACACCCGGCGTTGCGGAACGGGCGCGTGATTATCCGGCCTGCGCGCCATCGCTGCCTCCTTCGGTGCTCATGCCTTGATCGGATACATCGACCAGCAGCACGAGGAAATGGCGATGGCGCTCGGGATGAGACAGCGGCGTGGCCTCGGCCAGCGCAAAACCCGTGGCCGGATCGCGCGACACGCTGTCGACACGCGCAACCGACAAACCAGCGGGAAACAAGCCTCCGATGCCACTGGTAATGAGCACATCACCGGGCACGAGATCGACGTTGGCGGTGAGGTAGCGAACCTCGACCTTGCCGGATACATTGCCGCCAAACGCGATCAGCCTCAGCCCGTTGCGCAGCACCTGCACCGGGATCGAGACTTTGTCGTCGGTAAGCAGCGCGGCTTCAGCCGTAAAAGGCGTGACGCGCACGATCTGCCCGACGATGCCGCCCTCGTCCATGACTGGCATGCCCGGACGGATGCCGCTGGATGAGCCCTTGTTGAAAATGAGGTGATGGGAGAACGCATTGGGCGGCTCGTAGAACACCTCGACCGCGACGGACGGCTGGGTAACTTCGCCAGATACGTTGAGCAGGCGCCGCAACTGCTCGTTTTCAGTCGCAAGCTGGGCGGCGTGGGTGGAGAGCTGCGCCAGTTCGATGCGCTGGCGCTGCAGGGCTTCTTTTTCGGAACGGGCCAGAGAAGCGGCGTTTTTCCAGTCGTTGAAGTGCTCGACGGCGTCGCGCGGCGCAAGCATCAGGCGCTGAAATGGGTAAAGCGCCACGGAAATGACTTGGCGGGCCGGATCGAGGACCTTCCAGCGGGCGTCAACAACCAGCAGCGAAAGCGCCAGCAGCGCGAAGACGAACAGCCTCAGCTCCGCGGTGGGCCCACGCTTGAACAGTCTGATCGTGCCGGTTTCTTGCATGGAAAAAGCGCCTTCCAGGGAAAGAACCCCGCTCAAGGGCGGGGCCTGGTCGTGCGTGAATCAGTCGTAGATGAAGACTGTGCCTAAGCGTTCGAGGTGTTCGAGCGCTTCACCGCAGCCGCGCACCACGCAGGTAAGTGGGTCTTCAGCGACCACCACCGGCAGGCCGGTTTCCTCTTGCAGCAGGCGGTCGAGATCGTGCAACAGCGCGCCACCGCCGGTAAGGGCGATGCCCTTGTCGGTGATGTCGGCGCCCAGCTCGGGCGGTGTTTGTTCAAGCGCGGTTTTGACGGCGGAGACGATCTGATTGAGCGGATCGGTGAGGGACTCGAGGATCTCGTTGGACGACACCGTGAAGCTGCGCGGCACGCCTTCGGACAGGTTTCGGCCTTTGACTTCGATTTCTTTGATTTCGGAACCCGGGAAGGCGGAACCGATTTGTTTCTTGATGAGTTCGGCGGTGGGTTCGCCGATCAGCATGCCATAGTTGCGGCGGATGTAGTTGATGATGGCTTCGTCGAACTTATCGCCCCCGACGCGCACCGAACCCTTGTACACCATGCCGCCCAGCGAGATGATGGCCACTTCTGTGGTGCCACCACCGATATCGACCACCATTGAACCACTGGCATCGGATACGGCCAGGCCGGCGCCGATGGCCGCCGCCATGGGCTCTTCGATGAGGAACACCTGGCTGGCGCCCGCGCCCAGGGCAGATTCGCGGATCGCGCGGCGCTCGACCTGCGTGGAACCGCAAGGCACGCAGACGATGATGCGCGGACTGGGTGCGAACATGCTGCGCGGGTGCACCATGCGGATGAACTGCTTGAGCATCTGCTCGGTAACCGTGAAGTCGGCGATGACGCCGTCTTTCATGGGGCGGATGGCCTCGATGTTACCGGGAACACGGCCCAGCATTTGCTTGGCTTCGCGGCCTACGGCCTGGATGATTTTCTTGCCGCTGGGGCCGCCATCGTGGCGAATGGCGACGACGGACGGCTCATCCAGCACGATACCCTTGCCGCGAACGTAGATAAGGGTATTGGCGGTGCCGAGGTCGATCGCCATGTCGCTGGAAAAGTAACTGCGAAGGAATCCGAACATGGGCGCTCAGTGATGTATAGGTGAAGAAAGGAATCCGTCAGCGCGCGCAACCGATAGGCGCAGCAGGGAAAGGCGCCATAATTTGACCAACGAATCAAACCAGCAATGATAACTTATAATTGGCTTCTGATTCGCATGAAAAGCGGCATGTTATCTAATGTTACTTGCCGCTCACGTATGCTTCCTGGCGCCATAATCAGCGCCCTTCGCCTCACTCTCCTGCACGCAAAGCCATGGCCATCACCGAGCAAGACGTGGACCGCATCGCGCGGCTCGCCCGCATCGAACTTTCCCCGGCCCAGAATACCCGGGCACAACACGAACTGAACGGCATCCTGGACCTCATCGCCCAATTGCAGGCTGTGGACACGGCGGGCATCGTCCCCATGGCCCACCCGCTGGCCGCACACCAAGACATCCACCTGCGGCTGCGCCCCGATGTGGCCTGGCCCACCAGCACTGTACAACAGCGCCAGGCGCTGATGGCCAATGCACCGGCGCAGCACGATGGCCTGTTCCTGGTGCCCACCGTCATCGAATAGCGGCCCACGCGCCCGGCCACCGCGCCGCCCGGCAGGCAACCCGCAACCTCCACAAACGATATCCAGAATGCCATTGCACACCGAATTCGACAGCATCGCCGCCTTGCGGGCCGCCCTGCGCGAACGCCGCGTCAGCGCCCGCGAGTTGGCCACCAGCGCCCTCGACGCCATCCAGGCCCGCAGCAAGCTTAATGCCTTCCTGCATGTCGACCCAGCCCTTACCCTGGCCGAAGCCGACGTCGCCGACCGCCTGCTGGTGGAGCCTTCGCCCCCCAGCCTGGCCGGCATTCCCATCGCCCACAAAGATCTGTTCGTCACGCAAGGCTGGCGCACTACCGCCGCCAGCAAGATGCTCGCGCATTACACAAGCCCCTTCGATGCCACGGTAGTCAGCCGCCTGCAAGGCGCCGGCGCAGTGTCCCTGGGCAAGCTTAACTGCGACGAATTCGCCATGGGCTCGGGCAACGAAAACTCGGCCTTCGGCCCCGCCCTCAACCCCTGGGATCACAGCGTCGTGCCCGGTGGCTCCTCGGGCGGCAGTGCAGCCGCGGTAGCGGCGGGCCTGGCCATGGGTGCCACGGGCACCGACACCGGCGGCTCGGTGCGTCAGCCTGCGGCGCTGTGCGGCGTCAGCGGCATCAAGCCCACCTATGGCACGGTGTCGCGCTACGGCATGATTGCCTATGGTTCCAGCCTGGATCAGGCCGGCCCCATTGCCCGCCACGCCCAGGATCTGCTCGAGTTGCTTGACCCAATGAGTGGCTTCGATCCGCGCGACGCCACCAGCCTCGAAACCTGCGACGGCGCCAAAAACGAGCCGGGCCGCATCCGCACCCAATTCGATGCTGCTTCAGGCGGCTTCGACGCCGCCGGCAGCCAGCCCCTGAAGGGCCTGCGCATTGGTGTACCGGCCGAGTTCTTCGGCGCCGGCCTGGCACCCGACGTTGCCGCAGCGGTCGAAGCCGCACTGGCAACCTTTGAGTCGCTGGGCGCCGAACGCGTGTCCATCTCGCTGCCGCGCACCGAGCTGTCCATCCCCACTTACTACGTGATCGCGCCGGCCGAAGCGTCCAGCAATCTATCGCGCTATGACGGTGTGCGCTACGGCCACCGCGCCGCGCAGTACGGCGACCTGGCCGAGATGACCAGCCGCTCGCGCACCGAAGGCTTCGGCCCCGAGGTGCTGCGGCGCATCATGGTGGGCACTTATGTGCTGTCTCACGGGTACTACGACGCCTACTACCTGCAGGCGCAACGCGTGCGACGCATGATTGTCAACGACTTCCAACAGGCCTTCGCCGGCCAATGCGACGTCATCATGGGGCCTGTCACACCCACCGTGGCCAAGCACATCGGCGACAACCGCGAAGACCCGGTCGCCGACTGGCTTGCCGATATCTACACCCTGGGCGTCAGCCTGGCGGGCCTGCCTGCCATGTCGGTGCCCTGCGGCTTTGGCGGCCCCGCCGGCAAGCCCCTGCCTGTGGGCCTGCAAATCATCGGCAATTACTTCAGCGAAGGCCGCCTGCTGGCCATCGCCGATCGCTTCCAGCAAGCAACCGACTGGCATCAACGCAAACCGGAATACGCATAATGGAATGGGAAATCGTCATCGGGCTGGAAACCCACACGCAGCTTTCCACGCAATCCAAAATATTCTCTGACAGCAGCACGCGCTTTGGCGCCGCCCCCAACACCCAGGCCAACGACGTCGACATGGCTTTGCCGGGCAGCCTGCCTGTGCTCAATCGCGGCGCCGTCGAGCGCGCCATCCAGTTCGGTCTGGCCGTGGGTGCGCATGTGGCACCATTGTCGGTGTTCGCACGTAAAAACTATTTTTACCCCGATCTGCCCAAAAACTACCAGATCAGCCAGTTCGAGATCCCGGTCGTGCAAGGGGGCACGGTCACCTTCTTTGTGGACGGCGTCGAAAAAACCGTCAACCTCACGCGCGCCCATCTCGAAGAAGACGCCGGCAAGTCGCTGCACGAAGACTTCACCGGCCCGCATGGCGAATCCTCCACCGGCATCGACCTGAATCGCGCTGGTACGCCGCTGCTCGAGATCGTCTCCGAACCCGAGATGCGCTCGGCCGCCGAGGCTGTCGCCTATGCACGCGCCCTGCACAGCCTGGTGGTCT
Source organism: Pusillimonas sp. TS35 (assembly GCF_009857885.1). Lineage (GTDB taxonomy): Bacteria > Pseudomonadota > Gammaproteobacteria > Burkholderiales > Burkholderiaceae_B > Allopusillimonas > Allopusillimonas lactea. The sequence continues at coordinate 108,822 of NZ_WWER01000003.1, forward strand.
GGCTGGGCATCTGCGACGGCAACATGCAGGAAGGCTCATTCCGGTGCGATGCCAACGTGTCGGTGCGCCCCAAGGGTCAGAAAGAATTCGGCACCCGCACTGAAATCAAAAACGTCAACTCTTTCCGCTTTCTTGAGCGCGCCATCCTGTTCGAAGCGCGCCGCCAGATCGAGCTGATCGAAGACGGCGGCACAGTGGTGCAGGAAACCCGCCTGTATGACGCCGACCGCGATGAAACCCGCAGCATGCGCAGCAAAGAAGACGCGCACGATTACCGCTACTTCCCCGACCCAGACCTGCCGCCGCTTGTGATCGCCTCCGAGTGGGTGGAACAGGTGCGCGCTGCAATGCCCGAACTGCCCCGCCACAAGCGCGAACGCTTCGAGCAGGCATTGGGCCTCACGCCTTACGACGCCGCCCAGCTCACGATGAGCCGCGACACGGCAGTGTATTTCGAACATACCGCCTCCGCCCTGCCCGCCAGCCAGGCCAAGCTGGCGGCCAACTGGGTGCTGGGCGAAGTCTCCGCCGCGCTGAACCGCGAAGAAATCGAGATCTCCGCATGCCCCGTCAAGCCTACTGCACTGGCCGGCCTCATCGAGCGCATCATCGACGGCACGATCTCCAACAAGATCGGCCGTGAAGTGTTCGCCGCCATGTGGGCGGGCGAACACGGCGGTAGCGCGGACGCCATCATCGAGGCGCGCGGCCTGAAGCAGATCAGCGACACCGGCGCCATCGGCGCCATGATCGACGCGGTCCTGGCCGCCAACCCCGCTGCCATCGAAGAGTACCGCGCCGGCAAGCAAAAGGCCTTCAACTCGCTGGTGGGCCAGGTCATGAAAGCCGCCAAGGGCAAGGCCAACCCGCAGCAGGTCAACGACCTGCTCAAGCAAAAGCTGGACGGGTAGCCATCTACCATGCGCCTGCACTTTCAGGCGCATGCATCCGACCAAACAAAAACCCCGGCATCGCGAGATACCGGGGTTTTTGTTTGTGGCCGCCGAGCCTTGCCAGGCAAGCTCGGTGGCCGGTGCGGAAGGCCGGGGCCATCATGGCTCCGGCTCGTGCACAGGCTGGCTTAGAAGCCGCCCATGCCACCCATACCGCCCATGCCACCCATGTCGGGCATAGCGGGCGCGGGCTTGTCTTCCACGATTTCAGCCACAGCGGCTTCGGTCGTGAGCAGCAGGCTGGCTACGGAGGCAGCGTTCTGCAGCGCAGTGCGAGTCACCTTGGTGGGATCCAGCACGCCCTGTTCGACCAGGTCGCCGTACTCGCCGGTGGCAGCGTTGTAGCCGAAGTTGCCCTTGCCGCTGGCAACTTGGTTGACCACGACACTGGCTTCTTCGCCGGCGTTGGAAACGATGGTGCGCAGGGGCGCTTCGACAGCGCGCAGGATCAGCTTGATACCGGCGTCCTGGTCAGCGTTATCGCCCTTGACATTGGCGATGGCGGCCTTGGCACGGATCAGTGCAACACCGCCGCCGGGGACGATGCCCTCTTCCACCGCAGCGCGGGTAGCGTGCAGGGCGTCTTCGACACGTGCCTTCTTTTCCTTCATTTCGACTTCGGTGGCCGCACCGACGCGGATCACGGCAACACCGCCGGCCAGCTTGGCCACGCGCTCTTGCAGCTTTTCACGGTCGTAGTCGGACGTGGCTTCTTCGATCTGGACGCGGATCTGCTTGACGCGCGCTTCGATCGACTTGCTGTCGCCAGCGCCGTCGATGATGATGGTGTTTTCCTTGCCCACTTCGATGCGCTTGGCCTGACCGAGGTCGTCCAGCGAAGCTTTTTCGAGCGACATGCCGGTTTCTTCGGAGATAACCGTACCACCGGACAGGATGGCGATGTCTTCGAGCATGGCCTTGCGGCGGTCGCCGAAGCCAGGAGCCTTGACAGCGGTCGTCTTGAGGATGCCGCGGATGTTGTTCACAACCAGGGTGGCCAGGGCCTCGCCTTCGACGTCTTCAGCCACGATCAGCAGCGGACGGCTGGACTTGGCAACCTGCTCGAGTACGGGCAGGAGGTCGCGGATGTTGCTGATTTTCTTGTCGAAAATCAGGATGTACGGATCTTCCAGCACCGACACTTGCTTGTCGGGGTTGTTGATGAAGTAGGGCGACAGGTAGCCACGGTCGAACTGCATGCCTTCGACGACGTCGAGCTCATTTTCCAGCGACTTGCCGTCTTCAACGGTGATGACGCCTTCCTTGCCGACCTTGTCCATCGCGTTGGCGATGATTTCACCGATCGAGGTGTCGCTGTTGGCCGAGATGGAACCAACCTGGGCGATTTCCTTGCTGGTGGTGCAAGGACGGGACAGTTTCTTGAGCTCTTCGACGGCAGCAGCAACAGCCTTGTCGATACCGCGCTTCAGGTCCATCGGGTTGATGCCGGCGGCCACGTACTTCAGGCCTTCCTCAACCACGGCTTGTGCCAGGACGGTGGCAGTGGTGGTGCCGTCACCGGCGTTGTCGGACGTCTTGGAAGCGACTTCCTTGACCAGTTGGGCGCCGATGTTCTCGAACTTGTCTTTCAGTTCGATTTCCTTGGCAACCGAAACGCCGTCTTTGGTGACGGTGGGGGCGCCGAAGGAGCGGTCGAGCACAACGTTGCGGCCCTTGGGACCGAGCGTGGTCTTGACAGCATTGGCCAGAATGTTGACGCCACGGACGATGCGAACGCGTGCATCGTCACCGAAATAAACTTGCTTAGCAGCCATTCTTGAATTCCTTAAATAATACGAGTCGTTCGCGCGGATTACGAAACTACGGCGAGAATTTCTTCTTCGCGGATGACGAGCAGCTCTTCGCCGTCGACCTTGACCGCTTGGCCGGCATACTTGCCGAACAGGACCTTGTCGCCCACTTTCAGGTCAACCGGCAGCACCTTGCCGTCTTCTGTCTTCTTGCCGGGGCCAACAGCCACGACTTCGCCCTGATCGGGCTTCTCAGCAGCGCTGTCAGGGATCACAATGCCCGACGCGGTGGTGCGCTCGTTGTCCAGACGCTTGACGATCACGCGATCGTGCAAAGGACGCAGTGCCATGGAGGAACTCCTGTTCAAAAAATATTGTTTAACGAGTGAAAAGTAAGCAGAGGGGCCGGTTTTGCCCGCAACCACCGCGAGCCTGGGGCTGCGGCAAGGGTTGTTAGCACTCGACCCCTACGAGTGCTAATTATAAGGATGAAGTCTGAATCTTCAAGTGGGGCAAAATGGTCGTTTCGTTTTGTTACATTGGGATTGATGTCGATTGTCAATAAATTCAACAGAACTAAAGCTGGCCACTGGCGAAATCAACGGGGCGACAGGCCAAGGCCGGGGCCTGGGAATTGCTCTTTGGTGTTGCGACGGCGCCGTAGTGCCGCACGTCGTTAACCTCCGTGATATCCCGTCGATCTCCTTTCCTCCACTCAGCGATGGCTGACAAAGATGTAATCGACCAGCAATGTGTTCGACAGTATCGCCCCGCTACAGTGGATCCCATTGCCTCTTCACGCTGGCATCTCAACAATCGTTCAGTAGCATCAAAACGGCAGTGGCGGTCGTTTTCTCAGCGCTCGCTGCTTCCATTCTAGAGATTATGTATGCGTAAGCTCCGTATCAGTCTGGCTTCAACTATCCTTGCCACCGCTCTGGGCATTGCACATGCAGCCTCGCCAAGCAATGGTGTCGTGTATAGCGCTAATGAGGGCGATGGCTCCGTCAGCGTAATTACACTGGGCTCGGGTGAAGTCCAGACAGTGAATATACCGGTCGTGCCGCATAATGTTCAGATATCGCCCGAGGGCAAATTACTCCTGGCGGTGGGCACCTCCTCCGACGGGCATGGCAGCCATGGCGGGGGGAAAAGCCAGCCCAAGAATGCAGACACTATGCATGGGGGTGAGCGTAGCGCGGCCCTGGTGCTCCTGGATGCGAGTAAACCAGATAGGCTGATCGCGACCTTGCCTTCAGGTGACCATCCCGCCCACGTCGTCACGAGCCGGAGCGGGGACCATGCTTATATCACCAATGCTGATGCGAATCGGATAACAGTGGTCGATATCAACCAGAAAGCGGTCGCGGCCGAAATTTCCACGGGCCGCTATCCCCATGGCCTGCGGCTGAGCCCGGACGGACGCGAGTTATATGTGGCCAATGTAGTGGACAATAGCGTGTCAGTGATCGATACGCAGAAACTCACGGAGTCCGCGCGCATCCCGGTGGGCAAAGCGCCGGTCCAGGTCGCATTTACGCCAAATGGGGCGCAGGTTTACGTATCGTTGCGCGATGAGAATCGTGTCGCTGTCGTCGATACCAAAAGCCGGAAGGTTTCCAACACAATCGACGTGGGGCGTAACCCAATCCAGCTTTTTTCCACACCGGATGGCAGCAAAATATATGTGGCCAATCAGGGGAGCGATAGCGATCCGGACAATACGGTTTCCGTAATCGATACGGGTAAACAGCGCGTCATCGCTACCGTGACGACGGGCAGAGGTGCCCACGGCGTGGTAGCGAGCGATGACGGCAAATGGGTGTTCATTACAAACAGCAAGGCCGACACAGTCAGCGCCATTGACACGGGTACCCAGGCCGTAGCCGCAACCTATAAGGTGGGCGCGGCGCCCAACGGTATCACCTATCGCGCACTTCCATAGGAAACGGCTATAGCAGTTGGCACATAACTTCGCAACCTGCTCAGCGCAGCACCTGCCCTTGTGTGCCTGACGCCGGCGATATTCTTCGAAAACGGCCCTTGGTCCATCAAGACCTGGGGCCTGCCTATTTCGGCGACCAAATGGCTTGTGTATCCATTGCTTGGAGGCTTGATTCCGTGAGCAAGCAATGCCCTTTGATTACAGAAATGTAATCCAGGCGTCACGGATCAGACAGTTGTACTTGATTAAAGTTAAGAATTGCTCGGTTGTTTTGGCATTAGGCTAGGCCGCCAAGAACGCACCCAATAAAAACTTGACCTCAGAGGAATACTGCGCGTGAAACACCGCACTACGCTGGCTGTCCCATTACCATACATGCCCCGCCGCCGCTTTGTACAAGGATTAGCTACGGGCGGCGTTCTTCTCGGTCTTTCGCCTTATGCTCGAGCGCTGGGGAGGCAATCGAACCAGACGAGCACGGGTTCTGCGCAAATCCTGAAAGGAACCGAGTTCAATCTGGAAATTGGTGAATCGCCCGTGAACTTTACGGGCAGCCCGCGCATGGCCACGACAGTGAATGGCTCGCTTCCCGCGCCGACTCTACGTTGGCATGAGGGCGATACGGTGACCATCCGGGTAAAGAACCGCCTCAAGGAGCCTACGTCCATTCACTGGCACGGCATCATCCTGCCGTTCGAGATGGATGGCGTACCAGGGATCAGTTTTGCCGGAATCCCGCCGGGCGCAACCTTTACCTATCGATTCCAAGTGCAGCAAAGCGGCACCTTTTGGTATCACTCACACTCCGGTATGCAGGAAGCCACTGGGGTTTATGGCGCAATTATTATCGACCCGGCCCAAGCAGACCCCATTCGCGCCGACCGGGAGTATGTCGTTCAGCTGTCAGACTGGACTGATGAACACCCTATGAAGGTCCTGTCCAAGCTGAAGATGCAAGGCGATTATTACAACTATAACCAGCCCACGGCAGTGGACTTCTTCCGCGATGTCTCCGATTTAGGACTTAAAGCAGCCGTGGACAAGCGCAAGATGTGGAATGAAATGCGCATGAGCCCCACGGATCTCGCAGATCTGTCGGCCGACGTCCTTACTTATTTGATGAACGGCACAACGCCGGCCGGGAACTGGACAGGCCTGTTTCGCCCCGGCGAGCGAGTCCGCCTGCGATTCATCAATGGGGCGGCCAATACCTTCTACGACGTGCGGATCCCCGGTCTTGGCCTGACAGTTGTTCAAGCCGACGGCGTCAATGTGGAACCTGTTACTGTCGATGAATTCCGCTTCGGGCCGGGCGAAACCTACGATGTATTAGTGCAGCCCAAAGATGAGGCTTACACCCTTTACGCGCAAGCGATGGATCGTACTGGCTATGCGCGCGGCACACTGGCCACGCATGCCGGTTTGGAAGCACCCGTACCGGCCCTGGATCCTGTGCAATGGCTAGGCATGGGTGACATGATGGGCGCAATGGGCGGCACGAATAACGGTACTGGTATGTCGCACGGGGGCGCCGCTCCGATGCAACATGGCAGTACGGCGGAAATGCCCCATGGCAGCATGCATGGGATGAGTCACGCAGGTATGGCCACAGGCGGCGCGAGCACACATGTGCGCCATGCAAGAACTGAGTATGGTGCAAGTACTGATATGCGAGTTGATACGCCGCGCACCAATCTCGATGATCCAGGCATTGGCCTGCGCAACAATGGGCGACGGGTACTGACGCTGGCTGATCTGCATACCGTGGACGGTGCCATGGATCCGCGCGGTGCGGAGCGGGAGATCGAGTTGCACCTGACGGGAAACATGGAGCGCTACACCTGGTCGTTCGATGGTGTGGAATTCGGGAAATCGACGCCCGTGCATTTCCGTTATGGCGAACGCGTCCGCGTCATTCTGCACAACGACACGATGATGACGCACCCCATGCATTTGCACGGTATGTGGAGTGAACTTGAAACGCCCGCCGGAGCATTTCAGTGCCGTCGACACACAATACCCGTGCAGCCCGCCCAGCGGATCAGTTTTCTCGTCACCGCGGACGCCCTGGGGCGTTGGGCCTGGCACTGCCACCTGATGCTACACATGGACATGGGGATGTTCCGCGAAGTGGTGGTGGCATGAAGAACACGAAAAAGCCGTCAGATATTCTGATGAAAGACAAAAAATTGAAAAAGAAGATCCTCGTCGTTGCGATCGCAACCGCAGCTGCAGTGCCCGCGTCCGCCTACGCACAGACACATGGGGGCCACAGCGGCCATGTCTCGGAATCGTCGAAAGCAAGCGTACCTTCGTCAGGCATGAATCATGTCGCCGGCAATACCCCAGCCCCTGACCACAGTATGGGTGCAATGAACCATGGCGGCGGGGAAATGGATCACGGCGATATGCAGATGCAAGGCGGTTCAGCTCCGCCAGACGCCCGGGATCCAGATGCATATTCCGAAGGCTATGTGCGTAATGCCGGCAAGTACGCATTGCCGCCGTCACAAGTCTTGGTTATGTCGGACATGCATCATTTCGGCTCCGTGAGCATCGACCGGCTGGAATACGTCAGGGCTCGAGGCGAGGAATGGGCCGCCTATGAAGGCGAGGCTTGGTATGGCAGCACTTATAATCGTGCTGTGATCAAGGCCGAAGGCGAGATCGCGAGCGGAAGATTGCACGATTCGACGACAGAACTGCTTTGGCGTCATGCGGTTTCAACATTTTGGGATACCGAGTTGGGCATGCGCTTTGATCATGGTCGGCACATGCCAAACCGTGAATGGCTGGCACTGGGCATCAAAGGGCTTGCGCCATACTGGTTCGAAGTGGATGCGACAGCCTACGCGGGCCCCAGCGGGCGCACCGCACTGAGTCTACAGGCAGAGTACGACATCCTGCTGACACAGAAGCTCTACCTGCAGCCGAGCCTGGAGGTCAATCTACACGGCAAAGATGATGAACGCCGAGGCATAGGCAGCGGGCTGACGGACGGCACCGCAGGCTTGCGGCTCAAGTACGAAATTACGCGCCAGTTTGTGCCTTATGTCGGGGTCGAGTGGTCCAGTAAATTTGGCAAGACGGCAGACTATGCGCGAGCAGAGGGCGAGCACAAGCAAGAAACCCGATTCGTGGCTGGCGTGAGTTTTCGCTTTTGAAATTGAATTTACATTGCTGCGAGCGTGAAAACATCGCTGCCCATACAAACTTGAAGAGACTATTTTGATGAGAAAGACCCTTTCTATTCTGGCCTTAAGCGTATTACCGACCGTAGCATTTTCGGCGGGCACCCATACCGGCGGCCACAGCGCACCGGGGCACGGCATGCCGGGCCACGACATGTCGACGATGTCGAGCCCGGATTCGCCAATTGGACAACCGGGCGATCCAGGGAAAGTGGTTCGTACGATCGAAGTCAAAATGGACGACGCCATGCGCTTCACGCCCAGCGAGATTCAGGTCAAGGCCGGCGAGACCATTCGGTTCTTTATCAAGAACACAGGGAAGATTCCGCACGAGATGGTGATTGGGTCTCTTGCCGACATGAAAGCGCATGCCGAGGAAATGAAGAAAATGCCGGGGATGAAGCATACCGAGCCCAACATGATCACATTAGGCCCCGGCAAGGTTGGCGGCTTGGTGTGGCAGTTTACTCAAGCCGGTAATGTCGATTTTGCTTGCTTGGCCCCTGGCCATTTGGAAGCCGGAATGATGGGTAAGGTAAAAGTAAACTGACGTACGCCATCAGCGCAATGCGCCCCTGCCAGCGTTTACTGCCCTTCTGTAGCGGACAACCGGTCCATCATTAATTGCATCATTCCCTGCATCATGTCCATGCGCTTGAGCATCATGTCATGGTGCTGCATCATGTTTTGCATGCCCGACTGCCCCATCATCATGTCTCGGGATCCGGCGCCTCCTGGCGGTTGCTTGTCAGAGGGGGCCGATGGGCTCGTTTTTTCCATCGACCCCATGCCCTGCATCATGCCCATGCCCATGCCCTGCATCATCCCCATGCCTTGCGAGCTTGATGATGCCGACGACATCATGTCCATGGATTCTTGCATAAGTTTTCGGTGTTCGGAGAAAAGCTTCTGGCGCTCCTCAGGGTTGGCCTTTTGAAATCTTTCGTGGAAATCTTGTATTGCCTTCAGTTGAGTGTCCATCTTGCCTAGCAACTGGGCTTGTTCGGCCGGGGCCGTCGCTACAGACTCACCACTTTTCGTAGGGACATCCGCCGTGTTGCCTGGATGGTGGGCACTATGCTCTTCGGTCGATTGTGCCCAGGAACCTCCCGCCAGGCCACTCAGGATAAGCGCGGTTAGCGTGGTGCGAAATGCTTTCATGTCATGCTCCTCAGAATGGCCAAGTGTGCTGGTTGAGTATCAATATACGCGGCGGCCTCTGTCGAAAGACTGACAATGAAATTACATTTTTGTAATCGGCAAAGCCTTGGCTGATCCGCTCGAATTGCAATGCAGATTCCGTGGCGTGCCCGCATGCCCCGTCGAGGGGGTAACAAACATAGTCGTCGCTGTTTGAATTCAAGAGAAAAGCTGTAACACCCCCTTGAAATTTCCGGGCTGGGATCCTATCTTAAATTCCACCAAGGCAGCCGCGCCCGCAATCCGGCGCGCTGCGTGTTTCAATTTGTTCGCCCGCAGCACGGCAGACGGACTGGAGCGCGTAGGCCGATCCGTCTTCCTGCTGCTTTCTCAGGAGGAAATGATCATGAGCGATCTCTACTTCGGCGCCGACCTATTCAGCGAGTTCGATCGTCTGCAACGGCAAATGGCGGGCCTCTTCGGCGGCTTCCCTTCCAGCATCCGTTCCGGGCGCTTCGGTGCATTCCCTCAGGTCAACATTGGCTCGACCGACGACTCTATCGAGATCGTCGCCTTTGCGCCAGGTGTCGATCCGGCGAAGTTCGATGTGTCGATCGACAAGGGGCTGCTTAGCATCAGCGGCGAGCGCGAGAGCGCACAGCCGGAAGGGTCTGGCGATGATTTGCGCACTTACGCGCAGGAACGATTCGTTGGAGCTTTCCGGCGCGTCATCGAGCTGCCGCCGCACGCAGACCCCGATAAGGTAAGGGCGCAATACACCAATGGCTGTCTGACCGTCAGTATCGGTAAGCAGGAATCGTCCAAGCCACGAGCCATCTCTGTTCAATGAAACCCGTTGCAGAATCGAGGAGGACATCATGAACGACACCACAAAACTGGTCAGGAAAGACGAAACGGCGGTGGCTCGCCGTGAAGATGACCAATCACAGCGCCGTGTCACATTAACGCCGCCCGTGGACATCTTTGAGGATAGCCACGGCGTCACACTGTGGGCTGATTTGCCCGGCGTGACGAAGGACCGGCTCGATGTGAAGGTACACGATGGAAACTTGTACATCGAGGCGGAGGCGGTCGTGCCCACGCCGGGCGGATTTCGCCTGCAGCACGCGGAGCTGCGTCAGCCACATTTCACGCGAGCCTTTTCGCTGGGGGCTGAGTTTGACGCATCGAAAATCGATGCGTCCCTGAAGGACGGCGTGCTAAAACTGACGATACCGCGTCGCGACGAAGCCCGGCCACGCCGGATCGAGGTGCAAACGGGCTGACGCCACCAGGCGGTCAGCAACGCATGGCAAAAACCGGGTGGCGGCCTTCTGGTCGCCACCTTCCTGCTGCGCAGACGCGGGTGCAGGAGCTAATGGCGCGTTCTGGGGCGCACTCGACGAAGGGTTCTTGAAATGAATACGCTTTTACTGGTCGGCGGCGATTTGTGTATACGAACGGCGAAGATTCTGGATCATGGTTGTTGGAGGTGTATCGGGCTGCGGCGCAGCCCTGTACATCGAGAGGGCGAAGATCCAATTACCTGGTACCAAGCCGATCTGGGGAACCCAACCAGCCTTTCCTTTCTAAGCGACGCCGCCTTTTCTGAAATCACTCATATTCTCTATGCGCCATCGCCAGACAGCAGGACAGCCGCTCATTACGCAAGCGTCTATTCACACGGTCTTAAAGCACTTCTAGGCAGCCTATCCACCAATTGTGTCGAGCGGCTCCAACGCTGCGTTCTGGTGGGATCGTCTGTCGTCTGGCCGCCTTCCGAAAATTGGATAAACGAGGACTCACCGGTTCAGCGCTCGGGTTTCCGCGCGCGCACCTTGCTGGAGGCCGAAGCAGCTTTGCAGACGGCGCTACCGCAAGGCGTCGGTGTCACACTGCGATTGACAGGCTTATATGGCCCAGGGCGGACGCGGCTGCTAGAGGGGTTGCGGGCTGGAACGATCACGGTGCCTGATGGCCCCGGGCATTGGGCCAACCGTATTCACATTGATGATGCTGCCAGTGCCTGTGCACACCTGTTGGCCTTGGAGAATCCGAAGCAACTTTACATAGGAACAGATAACCACCCCTTGCCTACATCGGAACTCTATGACGCTTTGGCCATGCTAGCGGGCGCCCCTGCGGCGGCAAGGCAATTGCAAGCGCCCACAGGCAAACGGCTCTCCAATGCGCGGCTGCGCGCGTCCGGCTGGGAGCCGGCCTGGCCCAGCGCCTTGGAATGGTATGAAAAAACCTTACCCTACGCCAAGCTTTGAATGGTTTGCAGGGTAGACGCACGCCCGTCGCAACAACAAAATGCCCCCGACAGGTTAGGCCTGCGGAGGCATTGGGAATTCTGCGGCAGTGGCGTATCCTTGTTGCCGGATGCGCCTGCGGATGCCGCGGCGAGATGTGTTTACTCGTAGGCGTGGACACCCTTGGCGCGGATGCTTGCCAAGTCGGACATATAGGTTGTCACGGCACGATCAAACCAGTTCAGTGCCGCCATCATGTTCTTGACTGCGTTTGCCATTTTTGAACCTCTATAGGTTGGTGATCGGATAACTGAATTCTAGGGTAAACCCTAGGCTATTGGCAAGGGTTTACCCTAGTATTTGCATAAAACGTCGAAATTGTTGGTTTTCTACACATATCTATGCCCAGGAAAAATGGCGATTCCTGGGCGCGGCGTCATATCAGGCCGATTGCCGCAGGCGGCGCTGCCATAGCCCGGCAGCAGGCCAGCGCCGGAGGAGCATGCATCGACAAACCCTGTCTGGTATGACGCTTGCTGGCGGCCTCCAACCACGGTGGGCGGCTCACTGCACCAAGCCGCGTTTATGGGCATCGGTTCCGCACGGGGCCAGCTGGATAACAAGGAAGAAAAGAGCATGGACGCCACAATGCAATTGCTGTCCGATCCCACCATCTGGCTGGCGCTGGCCACTCTGATTGCGATGGAGGTCGTTCTCGGCATTGATAACCTTGTCTTCATTTCCATCCTTACGAACAAGCTTCCCGAACAGCAGCGCACCAAGGCACGCCGTATCGGCATTGGTGTGGCGCTCATCCTGAGGCTTGCGCTACTGGGTACGGTGGCGTGGATCGTGCGTCTTACCGAGCCGGTGTTTGAAATCTTCACGCAGGGTTTTTCCTGGAAAGACATCATTCTCATTGCCGGCGGATTGTTCCTGATCTGGAAGGCGACAAAGGAAATCCACCACAATGTAGACCCTGACCCTGGCGGCGATATGTTCGAGGGCAAGGATGCGCATGCCAAGGGCCCTCCCAACAAGGTCGCGATGAGCTTCTCCACAGCTATCGTGCAGATCTTGCTGCTGGACCTTGTTTTTTCTGTGGACAGCATCATCACGGCGGTGGGCATGACGCCCCACATACCAGTGATGGTGATTGCGGTCTTGGTGGCGGTTTCGGTAATGCTGCTGGCCGCCGACCCGCTGGCCAGCTTCATCAACCGCCATCCTACGATAGTGATGCTGGCACTGGGTTTCTTGCTCATGATCGGCATGACGCTGATCGCCGAAGGCTTTGGTGTCCACGTGCCCAAGGGCTATATTTACTCGGCCATGCTGTTCTCGGCACTGGTCGAAGGCCTGAACATGATGGCGCGGCGCGTACGCAAGCAACGGCCGGATGCAGGCTCCGCCAACTGACGCGCCGATAAACGCGCCGGCGCGCATTACGGCCCGGCGAACCAGCGGGCCTGCCAACTGCCATCGGCCATCAGTTGCCGAGCCAGGGCGGTGAGTTCATCCGCGACTAATTGTGTTGCCGCATCACCCTGTGTCGAGCGTCGCTGGGCGAGGTGAATGGTGCGCGTAAACACCGGCGTCAGACGCGCGGCGCGCAACGTGCCGGCACGTATTTCAGGGGCTACGGCGCACGGGGCCAGCAACGTGTACCACTTGCCTGACTCCACCAGCCTGATCAGGTGTATCCCGGCGTCAATCTCGAGCTGGACATCCGGCAGCCCCCCGTGGCGCAGGATGTGGCTCTCGAGCGCCGAGCGGATACCGTGTTTGCGCGAAGGCATGGCCAGTGGATACCGGTGCAGATCGGCCACGCCGATTTCTTTGGCGGCGGGCATGCCAGCAGGCGCCCCAACCAGATGCATGTCTTCCTGAGCCAGCACCGTCAGCGCCACGGCGGGCTCCGCCGTACGATCAAACACGAGCGCAAGATCCAGCTCCCCTTCCATCAGCCAGGACCACAAATATCCTGAAAAGCTGTCGACCAGGCGCAGGCGTATACGCGGGTAATGCTCGGACAAGCGCACGATCAGCGGCTGCGCGAGAACAGCCGCAACGGACGAAGGCAGACCGATGGACACATCGCCTTCTGGCTGATGCGCCAGCCCGACGACTTCTTGCAGGGTTTCGCGTGCCAGCGCCGTGATGCGGTAGGCACGTTCGAGCAGCAGGCGCCCACTGGCGGTGGTATGTACCCCGCGCAAGGAGCGCACCAGCAGGGTGGTCTGCAGTGATGACTCGAGCTTGGCGATGGAGGTGGTGACAGCTGGCTGCGCGATGTGCAGACGCCGAGCGGCGGCGGAAATGCTGCCTTCTTCGCAAACCGCGATGAAGGTGAGCAGCTTGGGGATATCCAGCTTGCGCGCCTCGCGCGCCTCGGCTTCCGGTATCGCAAGCGCGGGCGTACGCCTTGCCATAGTTATTTTTTATGCTTGGATATAAAAGCTATATTTTACAGTTTTAGGTGGCAGAAGGATACTGTGCCCACTCAGGCAACACCCTAGCGTTTCAACCCCATGATTTCTCACCCCGCCGACGCCGCCACCGCAACCCTGCCACCGCTTAAAGCCATACGGGGTTTTCACGTCGGCGGCGCTGCCACGCTGATCAGCGGCACATCAGGCAAGCTGGCGTCCGTACCGGGGCTGCCGCCTCGTATCTCCGATCCGAACGGCCAGTGCATCACTGGCCAGATGTATGTGCAGCAGTATGCCCAGGCACAGCCCGCAATGCCCTGCCCCATCTATTTGTGGCACGGCGGTGGCATGACCGGGTGCACGTGGGAAGACACGCCAGATGGCCGTCCGGGCTGGCTGGATTATTTCCTGCGTCAAGGCTGCGACGTGCTCGTCAGCGACGCCGTGGAGCGTGGCCGCGCCTCGTGGCCGGCGCACGCGCTGGACCGCAGCCGCCCCGAGCACCGTACGATTGAACAGGCCTGGGCGATGTTCCGCATCGGCACGGTCGCAAAAGAAAACAGCCAGCCACGGTATGTGGCGCACCCTGGGCAGCGGTTCCCAACAGCGCATGTTGAGCAGTTGGCGCGGCAATTCGTGCCGCGCTGGACCATGCATCGGGACTTAATGATTGATGCCTACTGCGCGCTGCTGAAACAATGCGGCGCCGGTGTAGTGATCGCGCACAGCGAAGGTGCGCGTCTGGCGCAGGCGGTCGCACAACGTGTGCCCCATCTGATCAAGGCGTTGGTGCTGGTCGAGCCCGCCGGCGGCGTTGCGGAAAATGACCATACGGCAACGGCGATGCGCCACATTCCCGTATGCACGGTGTGGGGCGATTACTTTGATACCAGCGAATGCTGGCGCGAGTACCGACGACAGGCAGATGCCTGGACGGCACTGCTGGCGCGCAACGGCGCCACGACGCATTGCATTGACCTCCCCGCGCTCGGTGTGCGCGGCAACTCCCATTTGCCGATGATGGACAACAACAGCGCCGACATCGCCGCCCAAATACACGCTTGGCTTGAAGATGTACTGACATAGTCCCCAGCGCCGCTGTCGCGGCCGCCTTTTCCGAATTCACCTGAACACCATGAGGAGAGTCTGATGTATCACCGAGTATCTCGTGCAGTAGGCGCGTTGGCCCTGTCCATCGCAGCGTTGGCGCCGGTTCACCATGCAGCGGCGGCCGATTCCTATCCCGACCGTCCGATCCGCCTTGTCATCCCCTATGCGCCCGGCGGCTCTCTGGATCCGATAGGCCGCGTATTATCCGAGCGCCTGGCCCAGCGCCTGGGGCAACCGGTCGTGGTGGAAAACCTGACCGGCGCAAATGGCATGGTGGGCACCGCCAAAGTTGTCAGCGCAAAGCCCGATGGCTACACCCTGCTGGTAGGCATTACGTCAAACGTGTCCCTGGCACCCCTGGTTGCGGCGTCCCCTTCGTACAAAGCCACCGATCTTGATGCGATCGGCAAAGTCGGCACCAGCGGCCTGGTGCTGCTGGCCCGGCCCGACCTGAAGGTCGACACGCTCGCTGACGTACTGAAGCTGGCCCGCGACAAACCAGGCAGCCTGTCATACGGCATCCCTGGCAGCGGCTCGCTCTTTCACCTGGTGATGGAAAAGATCAAGGCGGACGCCGGTGTCGATATCGCTGCGATCCCTTATCGCGGCGCGGGGCAGGCCAGCACCGACTTGATGGGCGGCCAGATCGACCTGGCGCTGCTCGGCTTGCCGGCCATGCTGCCACACATTGCCGCCAAAAAACTGAACGCGCTGGCGGTAACGAGCGCCACACCGGACATTGGTAATCCGGCCATCCCTGTGGCAGCCAAGACGGCCGGCCTGCAAGGCATCGACTACACCATCTGGACCGGGCTGTTCGCGCCCAAAGGCACGCCCGCGCCGATCAAGGAGCGCCTGAACACCGAGCTGCGCGCGATTCTGGCGGAACCGGCAATTGTCGAGACCTACCGCAAGATGGGCGTGGAAGTAGCCGCACCACAATCAGTCGCGGAGTTCTCCACATTCGTGGCCAACGATACCGAGCGCCTGCGCAAGGATATCCAACAGACTAAGTTCCAGCCGGAATAAGCGCATCTGTATGCCGCGCCTTTGCTGTGCAGTTGTAAGCGCGGCGGCCCCCCGCGGATTGATGCGTCACGCCGCGCCGTAGTTTGACTGAATCTGTGAGCGCGGCGCCCCCCGTATAATCCACGCAGGCTCCGAAGACGTGCGCATGCGGCGCAAACCCGCGCCACTTTCGGCTCCGCGTGAACCATGTACGGGGAAACCAAAGCACAGCATGCACTCTTCCTATAAAAGCAAAGGCGGCCTGGCCCGCCTCGTTAACGCGGCACGTTACTCGATGCAGGGGTTGGCGGCGGCCTGTCGGCATGAAGCGGCGTTTCGCCAGGAGCTTTTGCTGGTTGTTGCGCTGCTGCCTTTGGCGCTCTGGCTGGGCCATACTTGGCTGGAAGTGGCGCTGCTTGTGGCGTCGCTGATTTTCGTACTGATTGTCGAGCTGATCAATTCGGCCATCGAGGCGCTGGCCGACAAGATTACAACCGAGCACCACCCCTTGATCGGCCGTGCCAAAGACTTGGGCAGCGCCGCCGTGTTGCTGTCGCTGGCACTGGCGGCCATTGTATGGGCCGGCATCATCGCTTCGCACGTAGCCTCGGCCGTATAAATACCGGTAGGCAAACCGCCCTGCTGGTCTTCGCGCATGGCCGGAGCAATTCTGCGCCCGCCAACACAGCAACCCACGCCGTCTGCGCCACCCGGGCCGCTTCACTATAATCAAGCGATTACCCGACGGATCAATTTCCCCGTGCCAAACATGTCTTTCACTCAAAAACTCGAACACGCCTGGGCCAGCAGCGGCTCGCTGCTCACGGTGGGCCTGGACCCCGATCCGCAACGGTTTCCCGCCGAACTCAGCGGCCGCCCCGATGCGGTGTTCGAGTTCTGCAAAGCCATTGTGGATGTCACGGCGCCCTACGCCTGTGCAATCAAGCCGCAAATTGCTTACTTTTCATCGGTGCGTGCCGAAGAACAGCTCGAAGCGCTGTGCGATTATGTGCACGAGTATCATCCTCACCTGCCCGTCGTGCTCGACGCCAAGCGCGGCGATATCGGCTCGACGGCCGAGCAATACGCGCGCGAAGCATTCGAGCGTTATCAAGCAGACGCTGTCACGGTAAACCCCTACATGGGTTTTGACAGCGTCGAACCTTACCTGGCCTGGAACAGCAAAGGCATTATCGTGCTGTGCCGCACCTCCAACCGCGGCGGTTCAGACCTCCAATTCATCAAATCGGAAGACGGCACGCCACTCTATCTGCACGTAGCGGGCCTGGTGGCGGATCGCTGGAACACCAATGGCCAATGCGCGCTGGTGGTGGGCGCGACCTTTCCAGAAGAAATTGCGAAGGTACGCGCACGCGTGGGAGACATGCCGCTGCTGATCCCGGGCATTGGCGCCCAAGGCGGCGATATCCCGGCCACCGTAGCGGCAGGCCGCAACAGGCATGGCACCGGAATGATGATCAACTCGTCGCGCACCATCCTGTATGCCAGCGGCGGCGATGACTGGCGCGAGGCCGCAGCACGCGCCGCCCGCGCCACGCGCGACGCTATCAACGCGGCGCGTACAGCCTGACACAACCCCAACATCGCCCAGGGGCAGCGTTGGACGCGGCAGTGCATGCCTCATGTGTACGGCATGCGTCGAGCGCCGCCATGCCGGTGCGCGACCTATAAGGGTGCAGGCAGCAAATCGAGCGCAGTCCGCAGGGCGAAGTCCACCGCTGCGCGCCGGATGGCGGCGCGATCTCCTTCAAAGATTTTTGTGGCGGCACGCGTGGTGACGCCGCCCAGCGTGCGTTGTGCGAAACCGAAGCAAACCATGCCCACCGGCTTGCCAGGCGTTCCGCCATCGGGCCCGGCGATGCCGGTGACAGAAACGGCCAGATGCGCGGGCGTCGCCGCCTCGAGCACACCCGAAGCCATCTCCATCGCGGTTTCCTCGCTGACGGCACCAAAGCGTTCAAGCGTATCTTCGCTGACGCCCAACTGCTCGACCTTGGCCCTGTTGCTGTAAGTGACGAAACCGAGATCGAACCACTGGCTGGCGCCAGCAGTGTCTGTCATTGCCGCCGCCAGCAGGCCGCCTGTGCACGATTCGGCGCAGGCAAACATCCAGCCCTTGTCGACCAGCCGCTGGCCCAATAGTGCGGCCAGCCCCTGTTCTTTTTCGTTGAGTCGCATGTCGGCCCCCGAGTATTATGCGAACAGCCCAAAACGTACCAATATGGCCATGGCGAGCAGCGCGTATGCTGCCGCGATCAGATCGTCGAACATGACACCAAAGCCATTTTTGATACGGCGATCGAAATAGCGTATGGGAGGCGGTTTGACGATGTCAAAGGCCCTGAACAGCACAAAGGCCGCCAGTTGGGCGTCCCAGGTAGCGGGCACCAGCCACAACACCAGCCAGAACGCCACGATTTCATCCCAAACCATGCCGCCGTGATCCGGCTGGCCGAGCTCTTGCCCGGTGCGCTGGCATACCCAGCAACCCAACGCGAATGCCACCGCCAAGGCAACGCCTATGCCGATGTCTGGCAGCCGCGCTACGAGCAGCACCCACAGGAGCCAGCCGCACAGCGTGCCCCAGGTGCCCGGCGCTGGACGCAGCAAGCCGCTACCCAGGCCGAAGGCAAGCGTGCGAGGTATAGATGCAAATACCCAAGAAGCGCCGGGACGGTTGGCGAATTTATCGTTTGAGGTTGGCGAAGGAGCCGGCATGGTCGGAAAGGCGGTCAGCGCCCGTGTCAGGAAAAATGATCGAAGCCGCCACGCCCGACGGCGATAGCGGCGCCATGGGAATCAAGCACCCGCAGCCCTTCGCCAGCGTGTATCGTGCCCACGCGCGTAGCGCGCACACCGGCATGTTTCGCCAGTGAGACAATGGCTGCGCGCCGGGATTCTGGTGCCGTAAAGCATAGTTGATAGACATCGCCGCCCGCCAGCACGGCGTCGCGCACAACCGCGGCATCCAGGCTTCGCAGTGCGGGATCCACGGGCAGCAGCGCCTCATGCAGGGTTGCGCCGCATTGGCTGGCCGTGAGGATGTGGCCCAGATCTTGCACCAGACCATCGGAGATATCCAGGGCTGCGTGTGCAACGCCGCCCAGCTTCTGTGCAAAACCCCAAGGCGGCATGGGGCGCTCGAGCGCTCCGCGCGTAGCGGCAAGCAGCGCATCATTGGCCGGCAGGTTTCCCTGAAGCAGGCGCAGGGCGACATCCGGCGCGCCCAGCGCCCCTGTGACCCAGATATCGTCGCCCTGCCGTGCGGCGCCGCGCCGCAGCGCATGATGGGGCTTCACCTGCCCCAGTACAGTGACGCTAACCGCAATGCCTTGTGGACTGCCAGTGGTGTCACCGCCGATCAACGGGCAACTGGCCTGCTTGGCAAAGTCATGAAAGCCGCCCGCAAACGCTGTGAGCCAGCCGTGGTCGATGTGTGGCAGCGATAAGCCCAGCAAGCAGCCCAGCGGCTGCGCCCCCATGGCGGCAAGATCGGAAACATTGACCGCCAGCGCCTTGTGCCCCAACGCCGCTGGATCGGCATCGGAAAAGAAATGGCGCCCTTCGATCAGCATGTCGGTGCTGGTAGCCAGCAGATGGCCGGGCGCCACCGGCAACAGGGCGCAGTCGTCGCCAACGCCCAACACACCCGGCGGCGCCGGGCGCGTGAAATACTGGGCGATGAGATCGAATTCGCCGCTCAACGGGCCTGATGCCCCGAACGACGCGCAGCCGCCGCGTTGACTTCGGCGGCACGCACATCGGCAGCCATTTTGTCGAGCACGCCATTGACGAACTTGAAGCCATCGGTGCCACCGAACGACTTGGCCAGTTCGACCGCTTCGTTGATGGCCACCTTGTAGGGCACCTCGACGTGGTGGACGAGCTCGAAGCTGCCGATGAGCAAAATGGCGTGCTCGACGGGCGAGAGCTCGTCGAGCGGACGGTCGACATGCGGCATGAAGCGCTCGCGCAAGGCGGGCGCCTCGCGCATGACGCCATGCAGCAGTGTTTTGTACCACGAGGCGTCTGCCTCGGAAAATTCTTCATCGTCGCGGATGTGTGCGTCGATCGCGCCGGCCTCTTGCAGGCCATCGGCCCCTCGCAGCAGCCATGCATAAATGCCCTGCAGCGCGAATTCGCGCGCCCTGCGGCGCGCGCTGCGTGGATTGGGCCGCGGCGCGCCCCCCTGGGCGCCCTGCGTATTACCTGTTGTCAAGATCTTCGTCCTCGTCTTCATCATCGAAGTCGTCGTCTTCGTCGTCTTCGTCTTCGTCGTAATCGTCTTCATCTTCCTCGGGCTCGAGCGCGGCCACGAGGTTGGCCATTTCGACCGCGGTGCGGGCGCAATCGCGGCCTTTTTCAGCGGCGCGCACCTGCGCCTGCTCGTCGGTTTCGGTGGTGAGCACCCCATTGGCAACCGGAATGCCGGTTTCGAGGGCGACACGGCTGATGGCCGCCGCGCTTTCATTGCTGACGATTTCAAAGTGGTAGGTTTCGCCCCGGATGACCGCACCGAGGGCGATGAGCGCGTCGAACTCGAAGGTTTCCGCCATTTGGGCCAGCGTGACGCCGAGTTCGAGCGCACCGGGTACCGACACAACCATGACATCGCGTTCGTCAACCCCGAGCTCGCCGAGCTGGGACAGGCATGCGTCGAGCTCGGCCATGCCGATTTCCTCGTTGAATCTCGCCCGCACAATACCGATGTGCAGGCCTTCCCCGTTCAAGTCGGGAGCCATGGTGTAGGGATTCATAGTGGATTTCCTGTCGTGAAGGGTTCAGGGAGCGGGAGGAACACTATCGTAACCTGTTATTGTGAGCGAAAAACCCGTCATGCTTGGCATTTTTCTGGGTTTGGCCAGCAGGCGCGCCTTGCCGACGTTGAGATCGCGCATGATCTGGGCGCCGATGCCATAGGTGCGCAGGCCGTATCGGCTTTCGCGGTCGGACAACTGCGTATCTTGCGCGGGCGGCTGGTTCCAGGCCTCGACCAAGTTGTACACGAGGTCGGGCGCGCCCTGGCAGTTGAGCATGATCAGCACGCCGCTGGGGGCGGCGGCGATGGCGCGCAGTGCGCTGCCTATGCTCCAGCTGTGCGAGGTGGCGCCCTCGAACAGCACGTCGATCAGGCTGGTGGGCTCGTGCACGCGGACCAGGGTTTCGACATCGGGCTGGATGTTGCCATGGGCAAGCGCCAGGTGCAGCGCACCCGAGGCGAGGTCTTTGTAGGCCACGGCGCGAAATTCGCCCCACGGGGTGACCACATCACGGGCAGCCAGGCGTTCAACCATGGATTCGTGCTCGCTGCGGTACTGGATGAGATCGGCAATGGTTCCGATCTTGAGCCCATGCTCGCGCGCGAACAGCTTGAGATCGGGCAGGCGCGCCATGGTGCCATCAGGCTTGAGGATTTCGCAGATGACCGCGGCGGGCGTAAGGCCCGCCAGCGCGGTGAGATCGCACCCCGCCTCGGTATGGCCAGCGCGCACCAGCACGCCGCCCTTGACAGCTTGCACCGGAAAGATATGGCCGGGCTGGACGAGGTCGGATGGCCTGGCATCGCGTGCCACCGCCACTTGGATGGTGCGGGCGCGGTCGGCTGCGGAGATGCCGGTGTCGACGCCTTCAGCGGCTTCGATGGACATGGTGAAGTTGGTGCCGAAGCGCGTACCATTGCGGCTGGCCATGAGCGGCAGCTCGAGCTGGCGGCAGCGTTCTTCGGTGAGGGTGAGGCACACCAGGCCACGCGCATGGGTGACCATGAAATTGATGGCCTCGGGGGTGACGTACTCGGCCGCCATGACCAGGTCGCCCTCGTTTTCGCGGTCTTCTTCGTCGACCAGAATAACCAGCCGGCCAGCGCGCAGCTCGGCGATGATTTCAGTTACCGGGGATATGTCGGCCCCTTGGCCGGCGTCTGCGGTAAGGATGGAAGCGTTGCTCATGGTCAGCCCTAGGATAAGTTGGCCCATTTTAACCCCGCCGCGCGCGAACTTCCGGGGCGCGGCCACCGGGCACCAGCGCGCGATGGCACCCGCGCCGCGCTCCAGTGTGCATGTGCCCCGTGTACAGTCCCCCATACAGTCCCCCACATTTGGGGCACTGCGCCACGCGGCATGGCGGCGCCATTTGCGTATATAGTGTGCGATCAGCGCCAGGGTGCGCCTGCGCTATCCCCCCGCCCCCGACAGCCTTGAACGAACACCCATGACAGAATCTCCAGACACCGCGTCCGACGGACGGCGCAGCATCCAGTCAGTGGAATCAGGCTTTCGCCTGCTGCAGGCGCTGGTCGAGGCCGCGGTGCCATTGGCGCTGGGCGACCTTGCCGCGCGCGCGGGCATGAGCTCTTCGCGCGCCCACCCCTATCTCGTCAGCCTGACTCGTGTGGGCGCAGTCAAACAGGATGCCGCCACTGGCCACTACGAGCTCGGCCCCTTCGCCCTGCAAATGGGCCTGGTGAGCCTGCAGCGGCTCAACCCCGTGCGGGTGGCGCTCCCCCATGTCGCACGCCTGGCGGGCCTGATCGGCCATACGCTGGCCATTGCCGTGCTGGGCTCCCATGGCCCAACCATGATCCACATCACCGAGGCCAGCTATCCGGTCCACGTGAACATGCGTACGGGCACGGTCATGTCCATGCGCTATACGGCCACCGGCCATGTATTTGCCGCGTGGCTGCCGCCGCGCGTCGCCGCACACTATATTGATCGCGAGATCGGCGATACCGCAGTCGTCACCAGCACCGACGCCCAGCGCCCGGACGACGACGAATGGCGCGCACTGATGGCCAGCATCCGTCACGACGGCCTGGCGCGTGCGCTGGGCAACCCGCTGCCGGGCATCGATGCCCTGTCGGTGCCAGTGTTCGACCATGCCGGCGCCATTTGCCTTGCGCTCACCAGCCTGGGCCCCAGCACGCTCTTCGATGCCAGCCTGGACGGCCCGACAGCCCGCGCTCTGCGCGCGTGCGCAGACGACATTTCGGCTCAGCTCGGCTACACGGCGCGGGGCGCGCCGGCGGTTGCTTCCCATGGGTGATCGCGCGCCATCACAAGGGTAATCCTGGTTTATTTCTGGTTTGTTTCAGATATCATGGGCTTGCGTTACAAAACACCATATAGAACAACGCCAAGAACAACGATACCAAGGAGACTCGACCATGAAATCACGTATTGTCTTTGCCATGGCCGCGCTTGCGGCCGCATTGGGGTACACACA
Source organism: Pusillimonas sp. TS35 (assembly GCF_009857885.1). Lineage (GTDB taxonomy): Bacteria > Pseudomonadota > Gammaproteobacteria > Burkholderiales > Burkholderiaceae_B > Allopusillimonas > Allopusillimonas lactea. Next base: position 131,852 of record NZ_WWER01000003.1, read on the forward strand.
GGCGGCGCGCGCCGACGATTGCCCGAATCGCGGCGACCTTGACACCATGTACTGCGACGCCAACAAGGATCTGGTGGCCGATACGCCGACAGACCCCGCGAAGCTCAAGACACCCTCCACCATTGTGTTCACCTACACGCCGGTCGAAGACCCTGCCGTGTATGCCGAGATTTTCGCTCCCTTCACCAAGCACCTGGCGCAGTGCATGGATCGCAAGGTGGTGTTTTATCAGGTTCAAAGCAATGCCGCGGAAATCGAGGCCATGCGGTCAAACCGGCTGCATGTGGGCGGCTTTTCGACCGGCCCTACCAACTTCGCCGTTAACCTGGCCGGCGCGGTGCCGTTCGCGGTAAAGGGCAATGCCGATGGCTTCCAGGGCTACAACCTGATTCTGATCGTCAAGAAGGACAGCCCGTACCAGAAGCTGTCGGACCTGAAGGGCAAGAAGGTGGCGCACACCTCGCCGTCGTCCAACTCGGGCAATATGGCGCCCATCGCGCTGTTTCCCGACCAGGGTCTGGTGCCCGGCAAGGATTACGCCTTCCTGTACTCCGGCAAGCATGACCAGTCCATCATGGGCGTCAATTCGGGCGACTACGATGCGGCCGCCGTGGCCTCCGATGTATTCCACCGCATGGCCGAGCGCGGTCAGATCAAGGAAGAAGATTTTCGCGTGATCTATCGCAGCGAGAAGTTCCCCACCTCCTCGTTCTCCTATGCCTACGACCTGGAACCAGCCTTCCGCGACAAGATGCTCAAATGCTTCTATGACTACCGCTTTCCCAAAGAGATGAAAGAGGCCTTCGATGGCGCGGACCGTTTTTATCCAGTCACGTATCAAAAAGACTGGAAGATCGTGCGCGACGTAGCCAAGGCGGGCGGCGAAAGCTTTACGCGCTCTGCCTATGACAAGGCAGCAGCCAAGGGCAAGTAAACGCTTATGGCTTCGCTGCACATAAAAGGCCTGAACAAGGCGTATCGGGCCAACACACCGGTGCTGCGCGATATCGATCTGGATTTCACCGGCGAAGGGCTGACGGCTATCATCGGTCCTTCAGGCACTGGCAAGAGTACGCTGTTGCGCTGCATCAACCGGCTGATCGAGCCCACGCGCGGCAGCATCCTGCTGCGCGACGAGGCGGGCCAGCTCGACCTGGCCCAAGTGCGCGGATCGGCCCTGCGCCATGCGCGGCGGCGCATCGGCATGGTGTTCCAGGAGTACAACTTGGTCGAGCGCCTGACCGTCATGGAGAACCTGCTGACAGGCCGGCTGGGCTACACCTCCTTCATCAATGCCTGGCGCCGCCGTTTCGAGCCCGACGATATCCGCTACGCGTTTTCGCTGCTCGACACGGTGGGCCTGGGCGGCTTCGCCAATCAGCGCGCCGATGCGCTGTCGGGCGGGCAGCGCCAGCGCGTCGGCATTGCGCGGGCACTGATGCAGCGCCCTCAACTGCTGCTGGCCGACGAACCAACATCGTCGCTCGATCCCAAGACGTCCGTCGAGATCATGGAACTGCTCATCGAACAGGGGAGCGCCAACAACATCCCGGTGATCGTCAACATCCACGACGTAGAGCTGGCGCGCCGGTATGCTACGCGCGTGGTGGGCATGTCGGGCGGGCGCATCGTCTACGACGGCCCACCCGAAGGCCTGGCCCCCGGCACGCTCAAGGACATCTACGGAGGGGAATCGTGGCTGAACTAGGCCGCGCCCGCATACCGGCGCGGGACGCCGACGGTGCGCCGGTTCGGCCGTTCGCCCTGTCACCCATGACGCGCTGGGGCTTGGGCGCCATCGTCCTGTATGCCATTTTTGCGGCCACGCAATTGGGCTTCTCATGGGAACGCTTCACGGCGGGCCTGGGACATGGCGCACGCTTTCTGGACCGCATGTTTCCACCCAGCTTCGCGCGCATGGACGTGTTGTGGACGGGGATCGCGGAAAGCCTGGAGATTGCGATACTGGCGTCCACGCTGGGCATCCTGGTGGCGCTGCCCATCAGCCTGCTAGGCGCACGCAACCTAATGCCACTGTGGGCAACGTGGCCGGCGCGCACAATCGTATCGCTATGCCGTGCCCTGCATCCCGTCATTGTCGCCATCATCTTCGTCAAGGCGGTGGGCTTTGGCGCGCTGGCCGGCGTACTGGCGCTTTCTGTGGCGTCGGTAGGCTTTATCGGCAAGCTGTTTACCGAAGCGATTGAAGAAATTTCGCTCAAGCAGGTCGAGGCGGTGCGCGCGAGCGGGGCGTCGTTCGCCAACGTCATTCTGTTCGCCGTGCTGCCTCAAGTGTTTGCGCGTTTTGTGGGCTTTGCCACCTACCAGCTCGACTCCAACCTGCGCAACTCCACCATGGTCGGTATCGTGGGGGCAGGCGGCATCGGCGGCACGCTCTTCTCAGCCTTCCAGCGCTTCGACTACGACTTCGTTTGTACGATATTGGGCACCATCATCGCCATCATCCTGCTGGGCGAGCTGCTGGCGCGCGGCGTGCGGGCGATTTTGCTGGATGGCGTCACACTAGCCGACTTGTTTCGTGGCAGGCACCGCCCCGCCCGCGCCGATACCGCTGGAGACGAAGCATGAACGGGCTTGCGGCATATCCCGGCACTTGGGCGCGCTATACCCGTGGCCAGCGCCTGCTGCGCTTTGCGCTGTACCTTCTGTTTGCCCTGGCAATTGTGCAATCGGTGCGCCATATCGACGTCATCCCTGAGTTTTTATGGGATGCACCGACACAGATGGCCGATCTGCTAAATCGCATGTGGCCCGTGAACTGGCGCAGCTTCCCCGGCACCATCCAGCAAGCGCTGGTCGAAACCCTGCACATGGCCACGCTGGGCACCCTGCTCGCCATCGTCATGGCAGTTCCGATCGGGCTGGCGGCCGCAGGCAACCTGACACCCAATCGCGCCATCAACCTTGCGGCCCGCTTCATTCTGGTGGCCAGCCGCTCGATCAACTCGCTGGTCTGGGCGTTGCTGTTCATCGCCGTCTTTGGTCCAGGGCCGCTGGCGGGCACGGTGGCCATCGCCTTCCGCTCCATCGGCTTCGTGGGCAAGCTGCTCGGCGAGGCGGTCGAGGACGCGCAGCCTGGGCCCATCGAAGCCTTGACGGCCACTGGCGCACGCACCAGCGCCGTCATCGGCTACGGCTACTGGCCGCAGATCCGCCCCGCGTTCTGGTCCATCGTACTGTTGCGCTGGGACATCAATGTGCGCGAGTCGGCTGTACTGGGCCTGGTGGGCGCAGGCGGCATCGGCATGGCCCTGAACAGTGCAATGGACCTGTTCCAGTGGGACAAGGTGGCCCTGATCCTATTACTCATCTTTGCCATCGTGATCGTCGCTGAGGTGCTGATCACACGAGCCCGGCGCGCACTACTGTGACAGAAATGGCCAACTGCCGTTAAGATGAATAATCTTTGAAATCTTAAGGATTCATGCCACGGACATCGGGATCGCGCCCGGGCCCGTGACGGGTAGAGGTAGCTGCTGTGCTCGAACGCGAACTGAAGCTGCATGTTCCCGACGCCGCCCGCGCAGACGTCGAGAAATCGATGCGCACCTTGGGTGCGCGCGAGGAGCGACTGCGCGCCCAATACTTCGATACGCGGTTTCGCGAGCTGGCCCAGGCGGGGGTAACCTTGCGGCTGCGCCGCGAGGGCGGGCAATGGATGCAAACCGCCAAAGCACCAGGCCCCGACGAAATCTCCCGCATCGAACTTAATCACCCGCGCCCCAATGCTTCGCTGGACTTGGCCGTTTATGCGGGCACAGTGCTCGAACCAGTCCTGGCAGGGTTGAGGCGGCCGCTGCGCGTGCGTTTTGAAACCGACATTGTCCGGCTATCGCTGCGTCAGGGATCTGACACAACCGAAGGCGTTGTCGAGCTAGCCTACGATCACGGCGTCGTCCGCGCCGGCGGGCTGGCGCTGGCCGTCTGCGAGCTGGAGTTCGAGCTGCTGGCGGGGCCTGTCTCGGCGGTGTTCGAGGCGGCGCAACGCTGGCAGCAGCAATACGCGCTCATCCTCGACCTGCGCAGCAAAGCGGAACGCGGCGACCGCCTGGTGCAGCATGCGGCGGGCGACGGTGTCTATAACGGCAGGTCGCGCCGCGCCGTGGCCCCGGACGCCGCAAGCGCCAAGTCTGCCGGCACACTACCCCCGCCAGGGGAAAGCGGGCTGAGCATCGACCCCACCGCCAAATGCCTGCTTAAGCCCGCGCAGCCCGAGCCTGTCGCCCTTACCGCAGGCATGACGCCGGAACAGGCGTATAACGCCTGTGTAGCGGGCTGCCTGGGCCCCGTCATCCGCAACGCCACCCTGCTGGCGGGCGTTGACAATGCGGGCGCTGATGACGCACTTCAGCGGCGTTACGTGCGCCAATTGCGCCTGGGCCTGCGGCGCCTGCGCACCTGCTGGCAATTCTTCTCCAAATGGGTAGAGCCGCCGCCCGAAGCGCGGCGGTTGGCCCGGTATTTCAGGCGCCTGGGGGTTGCCAGCGACTACCATGTACTGCGCTTTGAGATTGCCCCACGCTTGGCGCGGGCCGGCATGCCCCCCCTGCCCCTGCCCAAGGCCCGTACACAACACCCGCCCGGCCATGACCCGCGCGCCGTGGCCGCCAGCCGCGCATTCCAAGCCTGCCTGCTGTCTTTGATGGCGCGGCAGCTTGCCACAGAAGCGCATGCCAGGCCTACCCATGCGGATACCCAGACACGGCCGGTGCAGTTTTCGGGCCGGCGCGGCAAAGCGCCCGCGCGCGACCTGAGCGCGCTGCTCGGCTTGCGCCTGCAGAAATGGCTCCGAACGTTCTGCCGGGAGGGGCGGCGATTCGGCGAACTGCCCCAAGAGGCGCAACATGATTTGCGCAAAAAGCTCAAGCGCCTGCGCTACAGCATCGAGTTTTCAGAATCCGTGCTGCCCGCCGACCAACTCAACCATGTGCGCACCCTGCTCGAACCGCTGCAGCATGCCATGGGTGAATTGAACGACCTGTACAACGCACAGGTCTACTACGAGGCTGCGGCGCGCAAACAGCCGGCGGCGCTGTTCGCGCTGGGCTGGCTCAAGGCGTCGCAAGACCATCTGAAGCGCCAGGTGCAGGCGGCGCTGGACCGCCTGGAAGCCGAGGCGCGGGGCGCGCCAGGCTGAGCGACTGGAGGCCTCGGATGTGCCGCTTGATATCGGCTGTCTGGCATCCCCCTGCACCAGCCGCCTGATATGGGTGCTCTGGCGGTGGGCACGCTCAGGAGGGACGTCGCGGTTTAATCGCCCAATAGCGCCCCAGCGAACTCACGGGCCACGAAAGGTTGCAGGTCATTCAGCCCTTCGCCCACGCCGATCCAGTACACAGGCACGGGCCGCACGCCCTGGCTGCCGGCGGCTACTGCGGCCAGTGTGCCGCCCTTGGCCGTGCCATCCAGTTTGGTGACGACAAGGCCGGTCAGGCCAATGGCGGCATCAAATGCGCGTATCTGCGCCAGTGCGTTCTGGCCCGTGTTGCCGTCGACCACCAGCAAGACTTCATGTGGCGCCTGGCCGTCGGCTTTACCGATGACGCGCTTGATTTTCTTGAGTTCTTCCATCAGGTGCAACTGCGTGGGCAGACGCCCCGCCGTATCGACCATGACGACGCCGCATTCGCGGGCGCGGCCGGCATTGACCGCGTCGAACGCCACCGCGGCCGGATCGCCGCCTTCTTGGGCGATCACCGTGACGTTATTGCGCGCCCCCCACTCCATGAGCTGCTCGCGCGCCGCCGCCCGGAACGTATCGCCGGCGGCCAACAGCACCCGTGCGCCCTGGGCCTGGAAGTGATACGCCAACTTGCCGATGGACGTGGTCTTGCCCGCGCCGTTTACGCCCGCGATCATGACCACCAACGGCGCCACGCTGCCCAGCGGGAAGGGTTTTTCGAGCGGCGCGAGGTGTTCGGTGAGAATGTCGCGCAGCGCCGCCTTGACCTTGGCGGCGTCATCGATGCGCTCTTTGCGTACCCGAGCCCGCAGGGCCGCAAGCAGTTTTTCGGTGGCTTCCATGCCGGCATCGGCCATGATAAGCGCGGTTTCGAGCTCTCCGAACAGGTTTTCGTCGACCTTGACGCCCACGAACAAGCCGCCGATGCTTTGGCCAGTACGCGCCAAGCCTTGCTTGAGCCGCGCAAGCCAGCCGGTTTTGGCGGGGGCGGGGGCAGGAGCGGGGGCGGGCTCAGGCGTGGCAGTGGATGCGGACACGACAGCAGCCGCCTCGGTTGCATCAGACGGGGCGGCCGCCGCGCCAGCAGGCGCGCCAACAGGCCTGCCCGGCTGCACGGTACGAGCGGCAGCCGTTATCCCTGGCGGTACATCGCCTTCAGGTGCATCGCCAGCGGGGAGCGGCGCGGCAGGTGAAGGCGCGGCGACAGGCGCGGGCGAGGATGCAGGCACAGCGCTGTCGGCGGGCGGGGGTGGGACGCCGTCCGAAGGCCCGCCATCGCCCCTGGCGTCTTCGCTGACGGGACGGCCGCTGGCAGAGCTCTCGCTGGCAGGACTATCGTTGACCACATCATTGCTGACCGGGCTGTCGTTGACAGGCGTTTCGCCCGCCCCGGGTTGGACGGTCATGCCGGCATCGGCCGGCGCCGGCTTCTTTCTTTTAAAGAAATTGAACATTCGCTTTACACTATTCCATTGGCTGCCAAAGCGCGCGCAGGCGCGCCGATGCGCCCCGAACAACGAGATATGTCGTCCAGAACGCGCATGAAGAAGCACGTAGTCCGTATTGTAGGCGGTGTTTACCGCAAGACCCCGATTCCCGTTGTCGACGCGCCGGGGCTGCGTCCAACCCCGGACCGAGTACGCGAAACGTTGTTCAACTGGTTGGGGCATTTCTGGCAGGGCGAGTTCGCCGGGCGGCGGGTCCTTGATCTGTTCGCGGGCACCGGTGCGCTGGGTTTCGAGGCCGCTTCGCGCGGCGTGGCCCACGTGCAGATGGCCGAAACCAACCCCGCCGCCATCAACGCCTTGCGTGCATTGCGCGACAAGCTCCAGGCCACCCAGGTGCGCATACATGCCGGCGACGCGCTGGTGGTGCTCGACCGCCTGGACGGCGCCACCTTTGATCTGGTCGCCCTTGATCCGCCCTTCAACCAGGGTTGGATGGACAAGTTATGGGCCAGGCTGCCGGCCGTGCTCAAGGCAGACGGCCTACTGTATGTCGAAAGCGAATCCAGCCTGGTTCCACCCGATGGCTGGCATGTACTGCGCGCAGCGCGGGCGGGGCAAGTCTGGTTTCACCTGTTGCGATTTGCTGCAACGCAAGAAACAGTCAATAATTCGGGTTTGGCAGGAAACCAAGCCAGGACCGCCACTCAGTAACGTCGGGCGGCCAACATGGCGGCAACCTCTACTCAGAAAGCACTCGCATGATTACTGCAGTCTATCCCGGAACCTTCGACCCAATGACGCGCGGGCACGAAGACCTCGTGCGCCGGGCTGCCGGCCTGTTCGATCACGTGGTGGTCGGCATCGCCCACAGCCAGGCCAAGAAACCGTTCTTCACCGTTGAAGAACGCGTCGAAATCGCCAGGGAAGTGCTCAGCCACTACCCCAATGTCGAAGTGCAGAGTTTTGCCGGCCTGCTCAAGGATTTCGTGCGCGAGCAGAACGGCCGGGTCATTGTGCGCGGCCTGCGCGCAGTGTCCGACTTCGAATATGAATTCCAGATGGCAGGCATGAATCGCCATCTTCTACCCGAGGTCGAAACGTTGTTCATGACGCCGTCGGACCAGTATCAGTTCATTTCGGGCACTATCGTGCGCGAAATCGCCATCCTCGGCGGCGACGTCAGCAAGTTCGTGTTTCCGTCCGTCGAACGCTGGCTGCACAAAAAGGCACGCCAACGCCGCGAAGAACAGAATCAATCGTCATAAGGCGCGCCAATACCGGCGGTTGCGGTCGCGCTATGGGCGTTATGGCGCAGTGCAGGCGTACCAAGCCGCCCTGCAAGGCCGCGGGCCTGCGATACAAACAGGGTTAATCACGGCCCGCGCCAACGCAAAGGATTACACTGCGATCGAGACGCCGCCGTGCGCCTGCAATCGAATCCGCTTTATCCAGGAATACCAATATGGCGCTGCGCATAACCGATGAATGCATCAATTGTGATGTATGCGAGCCCCAATGCCCCAACACGGCCATTTATATGGGGCCCGAAATCTACGAGATCGACCCCTCGCGCTGCACCGAGTGCGTGGGCCACTTCGGTGAACCCCAGTGTCAGGTGGTGTGCCCGGTCGAGTGTATCGAAATCGACCCCGACCATACCGAAGACAACGAGATGCTGATGGCCAAGTACCGCCGCCTCACGGCGGAGGGCTAACCACCGTAAAGGCCTTGATAATTTGATTGGATAGACAGCGGCCAGGCGATGTGCCGCCGCTGTTACCGCTATGCTCAGGCAGCCGGCCAGGCCGGCGAGGGCGCGTCGGGGTGCACCTTGACCAACCTGCAGGGGCGCTCCAGGCAATTCGAGAACCAGGCCGCGGCAAGCGCACCTTCGTCCACCACGTCCACATGCTGGCCACCAACCTGGGCCGTCGTGCGCACGCTGTCATCATCCTCGATCACGTCCACCGGCACATCCAGGCGCAACATGCCCGGTGCGCGGACCACCAAATAGCCGAAACGCAGCTCCACCTGTACCCCGTCCAGCCTGTCGCACTGCGCCGGCCCTATCCATTGCCCATCCTGGTCCACAATCAACCAGCGGCGGTCGCATGCGGCGGCCGCGCTGCCTGGCAAACCGCCGCATCCGGCGATAGGATGATATTGCGTCATTGTCCTGCTCCTTCATGCCGTGGGCGGGCGGCAGCGCCCTGGCCGCGCACCACCCGCGTCGAGTAGAGAATATGGAGTACCGCCATGTCACTGGCCCAGCAGCCCCTTGATAGCGTCGCCTATGCTCTTGACCGAGTTGGCGGGCTTGGGCGCGGTTGCGGCGTTGCCCGGCTGGGGCTCGGGCTGCGCGGACAGCAGATCGACCAAGCCCTCGCGAACTGCCTGCTTGACGGGCTTGCTGTTGATGTCCTTCCATTGCACTTGGTACGACAACTTACCGAAGGGGCCCGATAGACGCAGCGGCACCACGATCCCCCGCAAGTCTTTCAGTGCATCGTCTGCCGCGCCACCCGTGCCCACCAGCCTTACCAGCACCACCAGATCAAGCTGATCATTGACGAGGTCGACCGAGGCGGGTTTGCCCGCGTTGACGCGCAACCTTGGCGCCAGCAGCTCAAGCTTGGTGAACGTGCCCTGGCCCTGCGTGAAAGACACTTCGGCATCCAGAGAAGAATATGCGGTACTGCGCGCCGCATCTACCTGCGACATGATGGCCGGCAACTGGCCGCTGAATACATTGCGCACCACGTCATTCACTTCGCCGAGCGTTTGGTGGAAGTCGATGCCGCGCACTTCGCCGTCGCGCAGCTTCAGCTTGACCGAGCCCGACATACCGGCCTCGACAGCCGCGGCGGTCTTGCCGGCGCTGGCCAGATCAATGGACACCGTGCCCGTGCCGGTCAGGCGATCTTCGCGGGCGTAATCGTGCAGCAGCGGGCCGACGGCCACGTTAGCCAGCGTCAGATTGGCTCCCAGCGAATTGTCGGCGGCAGCGTGCAAGCTCCCCTTCAGCGTACCGTCGTAAAGCGCGGCATTGATGTTGTCGACCACCAGCTTGCCGGCGAGCACCCGTACTCCGGCCTTGACGGCGCTGGCCTCAAGCTCTTTGAACTTGAGTTCGCCAATGTCAATGGTGCCGGTAAGGTCCAGCGGCGCGAGAAAAGAAAGATCTGGCATATCGGACGCCGCGGGCGCGGGCGCCGGTGCCTTGCTGGCTGGCTTGGGAGCAGCCTTGGGTGCCGGCTTGGCGGGCTCGGCTGGCTTGCCGCTCGCCGATCCCGCAGCCGGAGCCGCGGGCGGCGGCGAGGGAAACAGCGTGTTGAAATCGAGCTTGTCCGCCTTAAAGGCGAATGCCAGTTTGGGATCCGCAAGCTCGGTACCCGTCAGGCGAAAATTGAGCTTGCTGCCGCTGAGCACGGCATCAATGCCGGTTTCGACCTTATCCTTGAGCAAGTCGGCCTGCAGGCTGCCGATAAAGGGAAACTCGAAGCTGCCACCGGGCAGTTGGGCATCATCGATACGTATATCGCCCTTCATCGCGGACAGACCGCCGAGCTGACGGAAGACATCCCATGTGGCCGGCGAGGACATGTTCAATTGAATCAGCCGTTCGCCCTGCTTGAGGCCCGCTTCGATCTTGAGCTCTTTGAGGGACAACCGCGAGGCGTTGCCCCCCAACCCGTTCATATTCAACGCCACGGCTAGCACCCGGGCGGGCTGTGTGAACTTGGCGGTGGCGTGCACAGGCTCCCCTTTTGCCGACTCGGGCGAAATGGCCAGCCTGGGCGCGTCGATGGCGATATCGAAATCTTCGACGCCCCGTTTGCCTTTGGCGCGATAGGCGAGCTTTTCGACACTCAGCTCGGCGCGACCGCGGTCCATCCGCAGACGCGGCACACTGAGCGTGGTCTCGAGCCCCGTAAGGGCTTGCTCGCCGCTGGCCTCACCCTGAACCAAGACCTCGATGTTGCTGACATCGAGCAGCTCGGACAGGGCGTTGTAGGCAAAGTTGCCGCGCACTGTGGCGGTTTTGGCCTTGAGCGGGCCGAGCACGCCGCTGGCCTGAAGGCTGAACTTCTGCGCCGAATAGATGCGATCGTGGGGATTGAGGCGCAACAGGCCCTGCCCCGCCAGACTTGCGTCAGCCGCGGGGTATTCGCCCATCAGGCGGCCCTTGAAGGTGACATCGAAGGCCTGGTTGAATGTGACCCGCCCGGTATCAATGTCGAGTTTCTCGATGCGTGCGACGGCGCCCGTCTTGCTGTCGTGCAGGTGGATCTCCCCACCCTTCAGGTCCAGGCCGGCAATGTCGATATCAAAATCTGTGCTCTCGACGGCTTCCTGGGCGACCGCAGTGGCCAGCGGCGAGAGGGCAAGCAGAGAATGATCGGGCGCGGAAGCGCTTTCCGCCGGCGGACCGTTTTGCTGCGCGGCCTGCAGGGCTGAGGAAGCCAATGCCGGCAGGGCCAGCGCAGGCGCCATGCCGCCGAGCCGCGATGCGGACGCGCGCAGCAGGTCGCTGAAATTGAACTGACCGGCCTCGTCACGCTTGATCCAGGCCTTGAAGCCCGTGACCGCCACATGATCCACCACGAAGCGGTTGAACAGCAGCGGCCAGATGGCCACGGCGAACCGGGCGCTGTCTATGGATGCAAAGGTGTCAGGACTGTTACGATTGGACAAAGAGACGTCCTGCACCGCGAGGCCGATGCGGGGAAACAGCGAAAGCTGAATATCGCCCTTGATGGCGAGCGTGCGCTGGTACCGGTTGTAAACAATCTCTTCAATCTTGGTTTTATATGCGTTCGGGTCGAACGTAAGCAAAAAGATGGCCACGCCGACCAACGCGACAATCGCCACCACAACGAGACTGAACAGTACCCGCTTGAACCAGACTTTCATTAATCGGCCTCTGAAACCACGAGGTTACCCCCTGCACCGTTTATGGCAAAGAATATGAATGCTAACCCATGTAACGCGCACTCGTCAGTGTATGGACGGCTGATGCCCCACCCGGCGCTAAACTGGTCATCGCACAGCAATGCCTGCCGTCCCGCACCGCCCTCCTCGCCGATGGAAAGCCGGAAAATTACAACGTTATTACTTTGGGATATGTAGTTCGACAAAAAATCTCTAGCCGCGCGGGTATATGGACAGTACCATGCGGCGTGATGCCTCATTGATTTCACGACGTAAACACACGAGACAAAAATGAAATTCGAAACACTTGCCATCCACGCCGGCTATCAACCCGATCCCACCACGAAAGCGGTGGCGGTTCCCATCTACCAGACAACGTCATACGCGTTCGATAGCACGCAGCACGGGGCAGACCTGTTCGACCTCAAAGTGCCAGGCAATATCTATACCCGCATCATGAACCCCACCAATGCGGTGCTGGAAGAGCGCGTGGCCGCACTTGAAGGCGGCGTCGCCGCCCTGGCCGTCGCGTCGGGCATGGCCGCTGTTACCTATGCCATCCAGACCATCGCGCAAGCGGGCGACAATATCGTCTCTGTCTCCAAGCTGTATGGCGGCACATATAACCTGTTCGCCCACACGTTTCCCCGCCAGGGCATCACCGTAAAGTTTGCGCCGCACAACGATATCGCGGCGCTCGAAGCCCTGATCGACGACAAAACCCGTGCCGTGTTCTGCGAATCCATCGGCAACCCCGCCGGCAACGTGGTCGACATCCAGGCGCTGGCTGATGCCGCACACCGCCACGGCGTACCCCTGATCGTGGACAACACCGTTGCCTCGCCCGCACTGTGCCGCCCCTTTGAACATGGCGCCGATATCGTCGTGCATGCGCTCACCAAATACATGGGCGGCCATGGCACCACTATCGCCGGCGCAGTGGTCGACTCGGGCAAGTTCCCCTGGGCCGAGCACAAAGACCGTTTCCCCATGCTCAACGAGCCAGACCCGTCCTACCACGGCGTGGTCTACACCGAAGCCTTCGGCCCGGCTGCATTCATCGGGCGCTGCCGCGTCGTGCCGCTGCGCAATACCGGCGCCGCGCTGTCGCCCTTCAACGCCTTCCTGATCCTGCAAGGCATCGAAACCCTGTCGCTGCGCATGGCCCGCCACACTGAAAACGCGCTGGCGGTCGCCCGCTTCCTCAAGCACCACCCGCATGTCTCGTGGGTGCAATACGCGGGCCTGGACGATCACCCCGAACATGCGGTGGCGCAGAAATATTTCGGCGGCAAGCCCGCCAGCATTCTGTCCTTCGGCATCGAAGGCGGCCGCGAAGCGGGCGCGCGCTTCATCGATGCGCTCAAGCTCATCCTGCGCCTGGTCAACATCGGCGACGCAAAGTCGCTGGCCTGCCACCCCGCCACCACCACGCACCGCCAGCTCAATCCCGAAGAACTCGCCGCAGCGGGCGTTGGCGAAGACATGATCCGCCTGTCTATCGGCATCGAGCATATCGACGACATTCTGGCCGACCTGGAGCAGGCGCTGGCCGCCAGCAAGGGCTGACACCCGTGCAGCCCCCGGCAAGCATCCGGGGGAACACGGCGGGACATGCGGCGGCACACTGTGCAGCCGCCGCATGGGGCACGCCCCTGCCGCAAGCATTCATCATTGAGGAGGAGAGAAACACCATGCAAATTGGAATTCCGCGCGAGCGCCTGCCCGGCGAGACACGCGTGGCCGCCACACCGGAAACGGTCAAGAAGTACACAGCGGCAGGCCACACTGTCATCGTTGAACGCGGGGCGGGCGCCACGGCAAACTTCCCCGATCAGGCCTATGAGCAGGCCGGCGCCACGCTGGGTGATCAGCCCCAAGCCCTTGGGGCGGCACTGGTGCTCAAGGTGCGCGCCCCGGACGAAGCCGAGCGCGCCCAGATGAAGCCCGGCACGCTGCTCGTCGGCATGCTCGATCCGTTCAACGCCGAGGTGCTGTCCGCCCTGGCCGGCGCGGGCCTAACGGCCTTCGCGCTCGAGGCCGCACCGCGCATTACGCGCGCGCAAAGCCTGGACGTGCTTTCGTCGCAGGCCAACCTGGCCGGGTACAAGGCCGTCATCCTGGCGGCCAATCACTACGGGCGTCTCATGCCCATGATGATGACGGCTGCGGGGACGATCAAAGCCGCGCGCGTGGTGGTGCTGGGCGCTGGCGTGGCGGGCCTGCAGGCGATTGCCACGGCCAAGCGGCTGGGTGCGGTGGTCGAAGCCTCAGACGTACGCCCGGCTGCCAAAGAGCAGGTCGAGTCCCTGGGGGCCAAGTTCATCGACGTGCCGTTCGAAACCGATGAAGAACGCGAGATCGCCGAAGGTGTGGGCGGCTATGCGCGCCCCATGCCGCCGGCTTGGATGGCGCGCCAGGGTGCGCTGGTGGCAGAGCGCTGCATGCAGGCCGATATCGTGATCAGCACTGCGCTCATTCCCGGGCGCCCCGCCCCGACCCTGATCAGCGCCGAGACGGTGCAAGGCATGAAGCCGGGCTCGGTCATCGTAGACATGGCCGTCGAGCGCGGGGGCAACTGCCCGCTGTCGGTCAAAGACCAGGTCGTGCAGGCGCATGGCGTCACGCTGATTGGCCTGAGCAACCTGCCAGCGCTAGTGGCGCAGGACGCTTCGGCGCTGTATGCGCGCAACGTACTCGACTTCCTGAAGTTGATTGTGAATGCGCAAGGCGAGGCCGATATCAAGGCCGACGACGAAATCGTGGCAGCCTGCATGGTATGCCGCGACGGCAAGGTACTGAGGAGCAATTGATGGAAGCCGTAAGCCCTACCCTGATCAACGTCATCATTTTTGTGCTGGCCGTGTACGTGGGCTACCACGTGGTCTGGAATGTCACCCCGGCGCTGCACACGCCACTGATGGCCGTCACCAACGCCATCTCGGCCATCATCATCGTTGGCGCCATGCTGGCCGCTGCGCTCACCGAGGGCGGCTTGGCGCACGGCATGGGCATCTTTGCCGTGGCGCTGGCCGCGGTCAATGTATTCGGCGGCTTTCTTGTCACACGCCGCATGCTGGAGATGTTCAAGAAGAAAGAGAAAAAGCGCGGAGGCGAAGCATGATATCGACCAACCTGGTTACCCTGTTGTACCTGATCGCCTCGGTGTGCTTTATCCAGGCGCTCAAGGGCCTGTCACACCCCACCACGTCGCGCCGAGGCAACGCCTTCGGCATGGTCGGCATGGCGATCGCCATCCTCACCACGGCGGCGCTGATCCTGAGCCTGGCCACTGCGGGCACTGCCACCATCGGGCTGGGCCGCGTGCTGCTTGGGTTGCTGATCGGCGGCACGGTAGGCACCCTCATGGCCAAGCGGGTCGAGATGACCAAGATGCCCGAGTTGGTGGCCTTCATGCACAGCATGATCGGCCTGGCGGCGGTGGCGATCGCCATCGCCATCGTGGCCGAGCCACATGCCTTTGGCATTGCCGCGGCGGGCGCGCCCATCCCCACCGGCAACCGGCTGGAACTGTTCATTGGCACCTTTGTTGGCGCGATCACCTTCTCGGGTTCGGTCATCGCCTTTGGCAAGCTGGCGGGCAAGTACAAGTTCCGCCTGTTCCAGGGCGCGCCGGTGGTGTTTGCCGGGCAGCACATGCTGAATCTGGCCATTGCGTTGGCCATGATTGCCTGCGGCCTGTGGTTCATGGCCACGCAGGCCTGGCTGCCCTTCATCATCATGACGGCGCTGGCGTTCATTCTTGGCGTGCTGATCATTATCCCGATTGGCGGGGCGGACATGCCAGTGGTGGTGTCCATGCTCAACAGCTACTCAGGCTGGGCGGCGGCGGGTATCGGCTTTTCGCTGAACAACCCGATGCTGATCATCGCCGGCTCGCTGGTGGGGTCCTCGGGCGCGATTCTGTCCTACATCATGTGCAAGGCAATGAACCGCTCGTTCTTCAACGTGATCCTGGGCGGCTTCGGGGCCGCGCCTGGCGCGGCTGCGGCCGGCGGTTCGGACGCGCAGCGCAGCGTCAAATCGGGCAGCCCGGATGACGCCGCCTTCCTGATGAGCAACGCCGAGACGGTGACGATTGTGCCGGGCTACGGCCTGGCGGTCGCCCGCGCCCAGCACGCGCTCAAGGAACTCACCGACAAGCTGACAGAAAAGGGCGTGACGGTGAAGTACGCCATTCACCCGGTGGCGGGCCGCATGCCGGGCCACATGAACGTGCTGCTTGCCGAGGCCGAGGTGCCCTACGACCAGGTCTTCGAGATGGAGGACATCAACAGCGAGTTCGCACAAACCGACGTAGTGCTGGTGCTGGGCGCCAACGACGTGGTGAACCCGGCGGCCAAGAACGATCCGTCCTCGCCAATCGCGGGCATGCCCATCCTGGAGGCGTACAAGGCGCGCACCGTCATCGTAAACAAACGCTCGATGGCCGCCGGTTATGCCGGGTTGGACAACGAACTGTTCTACATGGACAAGACCATGATGGTGTTCGGCGATGCCAAGAAGGTGATCGAAGACATGGTGAAAGCCGTTGATTAACGATCACCGAACCTGATGCCCTGGGCCAGGGGCAGTTCGTTGGAGTAATTGATGGTGTTGGTGGCACGCCGCATGTAGGCTTTCCAGGCATCGGAACCCGATTCGCGGCCGCCGCCCGTTTCTTTTTCACCGCCAAAGGCTCCGCCGATTTCCGCCCCAGAGGTGCCGATGTTGATGTTGGCAATACCGCAGTCCGAGCCTTCGGGCCCGGTGAAGCGCTCCGCTTCGCGCAAGTCGGTGGTGAATAGCGCAGACGACAAGCCCTGCGGCACGGCATTGTGCATGGCCAGGGCCTCGTCGAACGATTGATAGCGCATCACGTACAGGATGGGTGCAAAGGTTTCCCGGCACACCACTGCGGACTGCCCCGGCATCTCGGCCAGCGCGGGCGATACATACCAGGCCTCGGGCCAGGTATCGGCAAGCTGGCGCTCGCCGCCGCTGATCTTGCCGCCTTCGGCGCGCGCCTGCGCCAGCGCTGCCTGCATGGCGTCAAAGGCGGCACGGTCGATCAGCGGCCCAACCAAGGTGCCCGCCTCCAGCGGGTTGCCAATGCGGGCACTGGCATAGGCGGCCTTGAGGCGCGCCAGCAGGCCATCGGCCACGCTGTCGTGCACGATCAGGCGCCGCGTGGTGGTGCAGCGCTGCCCCGCTGTGCCCACCGCGCCAAACAGGATGCCGCGCACGGCCATCTCCAGGTCGGCCGACGGCGCCACGACAATCGCATTGTTACCACCCAGCTCCAGCAGGCAGCGGCCGAAACGCTGTGCCACGCGCGGCCCCACCTGCCGGCCCATGCGCGTGGAGCCAGTAGCTGAAAGCAAGGAGATACGTGGGTCGTCGGACAGTTTTTCGCCGAGCTCATGCGCGCCCACCAATACGTGCAGCAGGCCTTCGGGCGCATCGCCAAAACGCGCCAGCGCGCGCGCGAACAAAGCCTGGCAGGCCAACGCCGTGAGCGGCGTTTTCTCGGAAGGCTTCCACACCACTGGATCGCCGCACACCAACGCCAGAGCGGCATTCCATGACCACACAGCAACCGGGAAATTGAAGGCCGAAATCACCCCCACGACGCCCAGCGGATGCCATGTTTCCATCATGCGGTGCCCCGGACGCTCGGACGCAATCGTGAGGCCGTAAAGCTGGCGCGACAACCCCACCGCAAAGTCGCAGATGTCGATCATCTCCTGCACTTCACCCTCGCCTTCGGCAAGTATCTTACCGGCCTCTATCGACACCAGCCGGCCAAGCGCCTGCTTGTGCGCGCGCAACTCTTCACCCAATAGGCGCACCAGCTCGCCGCGGCGCGGCGCGGGCACGCGGCGCCACAGCTGGAAGGCCGTGCTGGCTTGCGCAATAGCAGCTTCGGCATCCGCCGCGCTGTGCGAGCGCAGCCGCGCGATGATGGCGCCGTCTATGGGCGAGCGCACCGGGATGTCGCCGCCGGTGAGCGCGTCGGGCGCCAGCCCGAGGGATTGCAGCAAGGCTTGCGTTGTCATGGCCTAGTCTCCAATAACGTATTTTTCTTCAGGGTAGCACAGCATTTTGAGGCCGCTGAACACACCTCGCGCAGGGGAAAATCCCTAAGGCGGCACGCCATTTTTAGCGCCACAATAGGTTTGAATTTGCCGGCCTGGCACGGCATATGCCCGTACGCCGTACATGGCCATATCGCACACAGACAGGAGCATGGCGCCATGCCACAACAGCGCTACGACATCGTGATCGCAGGCGGCGCGGCGACGGGCAGCGCCGCCGCCTACTTCCTGACGGCCAATCCCGACTTCAATGGCACCGTAGCCATCGTCGAACAGGATTGCACGTTTCAGCGCTGCGCCACGACACTGTCCGCAGCCTCGATCAGGCATCAGTTTTCCACGCCCGAGAATATACAGATGTCGCTGTTCGGCACCGCCTTCCTGCGCCACTTGGGCACCACGCTGGCGGTGGATGGCCAACGGCCCGATCCCGCTTTTCACGAAGGCGGCTATCTGTTTCTGGCGTCTATCGAAGGCGAAGCGCAACTGCGCACGAACCATGCGCTGCAGGCCGGGCTGGGCGCGGATATTGCCCTGCTGGATCGCAATGCCCTGAAGACGCGGTTTCCGTGGCTGCGCACAGACGACTTGGCAGCCGGCACGCTGGGTCTGACGGGCGAAGGCTGGTTCGATGCCTATGGCTATATGCAGGCTTTGCGCCACAAAGCGCTGTCGCAGGGTGCTGTCAGTATCAATCACAAGGTGGTGGATGTAAGTCGCCAGGGAAGGCGCGTGACCGCGGTGGCCCTGGACAGTGGCGATGTGATCGAGTGCGGCGCACTGATCAACGCTGCTGGCAGCGGCGCACCTGAACTGGCACGCCTGGCGGGCATTGCCCTGCCGGTGCAGCCACGCAAGCGCAGTGTTTTTTTCGTTCACACGCCGGCGGTGCCGCCGGGCTGTCCTATGGTCATCGACCCCTCCGGCGCGTACTTCCGGCCCGAGGGCCAAGGCTTTCTCACCGGCATCAACCCGCCGCCAGACCAAGACCCTGAAAGCCACGACTTTGACGTGCAGTACGCGCTGTTCGACGAACTGCTGTGGCCGATACTGGCCGCGCGTGTACCCGGCTTCGAGGCCTTGCGCGTGATGCGCAGTTGGGCCGGCCATTACGATTTCAATGTTGTGGACCAGAATGTGATCCTGGGCTTGCATCCAGACGTAGACAACCTCTACTTTGCCAATGGCTTCAGCGGGCATGGGCTGCAGCAGTCGCCAGCCATCGGGCGCGCGCTGTCCGAGCTCATCGCCTACGGCGAGTTTCGCACGCTGGACCTGCGGCGCCTGGGCTGGCGGCGCATACTCGATGGCACACCCATCGTTGAACAGAATATCTGGTGATGCCCGCGGTAATAATCATTCGAATACATCCGTACGCCGGAACAACTAACGATGGAGCAACAACTTGATTCACAGCAAGCACTACAGATCAGCGATGGCCGAACAGAAGTTGGCGGCGCGCATGCCGCACGACTGGAGAACACGATGACTAAAGGAGCGATTACCGTCTACGACGCGGCGCAGACGGCGCTGCGCCTGCCTTTCGCGCTGCTGCTGGACGACTTGGCCCAGGCCGCCCGTGACCTGGCCGCAGGCGCCATCCATGCCCCCGAACGGCAAGTGCTTGAGTACCCCGGTGGCGGCGTCATGTTGTCCATGCCAGCCACCGCACGCGACATCGGCGTGCACAAGCTGGTGAATGTGGTGCCTGCCAATCGAGACATCGGCCTGCCTACCATCAACGGCATTGTC
This sequence comes from Pusillimonas sp. TS35, assembly GCF_009857885.1. GTDB lineage: Bacteria > Pseudomonadota > Gammaproteobacteria > Burkholderiales > Burkholderiaceae_B > Allopusillimonas > Allopusillimonas lactea. The sequence continues at coordinate 151,285 of NZ_WWER01000003.1, forward strand.
ACCGCCTACGACGGCGCCACGGGCTGCGCCCGTTTCGTACTGGACGGCCCTACGGTGACGGCACGGCGCACTGCCGGCATATCGATGCTGGGCCTGCGCACCCTGATGCCGGGCACGATCACCCACGCAGCCATCATTGGCACGGGTACCGAAGCCGCCAGCCATGCCGAAGCACTCGCGGCCTTGTACCCGGGCTTGCGTATCGCCGTCATCGGCAGGCGCCTGGAACGGGCCCAGGCATTTTCCGCCATGCACACACCTGGCCTGCAAGCTGAACTGCTGCCCGCCGAACGGGTACCCAACGATACCCAGGTGGTCATCACTGTCACCACTAGCGCTACACCGGTCTACGATGCGGCGCCGCAAGCCGGCCGCCTCGTCATCGGCGTGGGCGCTTACCGACCCGACCTGGCCGAGATCGGCCCCGCCACCATCGCAGGCAGCCGTTTATATGCCGACGACCTCGCGGGCGCGCGCCACGAAGCCGGCGACTTCCTGCAGGCGGGCGTAGACTGGCAGACGGTCACGCCGCTGTCCAGCGCACTCGACCAACCGCCGCCAGCCGGCCAAGCCATGATCTTCAAAACAGTAGGCTGTGCGGCCTGGGACTTGGCTGCCGCGCGCTGCGTGACGCGAGCAATCAAACTAGAATAGCCGGATCAGGCATGCTGTCCGACGCAGGCGCTGCGCCGCATGGGCGGCGTCTGCCTCAAATGGCCCGCATGTGGCAGAGGAACCCAGTGCGTGGCATGCGCCAGCACGGATGGAGACAACATGGCAAAAATGCCGGTGCGGCGCTGCCTCGTCGATGGCGAATGGATCACGACGCGCAAGCGCATACCGAACATCAATCCCGTGAACGGCGAAACCATTGGCCAGATCTGCGAGGCCGATGCGACACTGGTGGATCGCGCCGTCAAAGCGGCGCGGGCCGCGCGGCTGGGCCCCTGGGGCGCACTCACTGTCGTCGAGCGCGCCACCGTACTGCGCCGAATTGCCGACGGCATCGCAGAACGTTTCGACGACTTCGTGGTGGCCGAGGTACAGGATACCGGCCGGCCTATCCAGCAAGCGCGCACACACGATATACAGCGCAGCATTGCCCGCTTTCGCGCCTTCGCAGACCTGATCAACGCTATGGGCGACGAGGTCCACGAAAGCAATGGGCCCGACAACGCGAGCCTCATCACCTACCTGCAACGCAAGCCCTTGGGCGTCGTGGCTCTCATTCCGGCCTGGAACCAGCCCTTGCTGCTGCTGGCCGCCTCACTTGCGCCTGCACTGGCCATGGGCAACTGCGCAGTGGCCAAGCCGTCGGCGCGCACCCCTTCCTCGGCCACCTTACTCGCCGAAGTGATCCGCAAGGCTGGCCTTCCGCACGGGGTATTCAATCTTATACATGGGCACGGCCCAGGGTCGGCGGGCCAGTTCCTGGCCGCACATCCCGATATTGACGCCATTGCATTCAGCGGCGAAGCGCAGACCGGCGCGGCCGTCATGCAGGCGGTGGCGCGCGGCGTTAGGCCCGTGATTTTTGAGTTGGGCGGCAAGCACGCCACCGTGGTCTGTGCAGATGCAGACATCGACGCGGCGCTCGACAGCGTACTGCGCAGCTGTTTTACGCACACTGGCCATGCGTGCCTGGGCGCCGCGCACGTGTATATCGAGCGGCCTCTGTATGCGCGTTTCGTGGCTGCCCTGCAGGCACGATGCGAACGGCTGGTGCCAGGTTATCCGCAGGCACCCGATGTAGACCTCGGGCCACTGATCTCGCGCGATCACCGCGACACGCTGCTGGCCCGCATCACCCTGGCCTGCGAAGAAGGGGCGACCGTACTCAGCGGCGGCACCATACCGGTGTTTGGCGATGCCCGCGATGACGGCGCGCATGTACTGCCCACAATCCTGGCAGGCCTGCCGGAGACGGCATACAACCTGCTCGGCATGCCACCGGGGCCGGTGTGCCATGTGGCCCCGTTCGATGCCGACGAAGAAGTCATCGCGCGCGTGAACACCAGGGCCGGCGCCCTGGCGGCCAGCATCTGGGCCACTAAGCTTGCGCGCGCACATCGCATCGCCGCAGGGTTTGTGCCCGGCCATGTGTGGATCAATACACCGCCGACGCTCAATGCGCACATACCTGGCACCGACGGCAACCGGCAGACACTGGACGCATTTTCCGCGCGCAGCACAGTCCGTGTACACCTTTGAATGGCAGCGCGTGGAGACGCCTATGCATCGTTTTGCATCGCGTTGGCTTTGTTTGGATTTATTCGTGGCAACACTAAAGGATAGGGATGGAAACCGAATTCTGGCTTGAACGCTGGCGCGAAGGACGCACGCACTTTCATATGGAGCGCGTCACACCGCTGCTGCAGAAGTACTGGCCGCTGTTAGGCCTGCCACCCGGCTGCAAGGTGCTGGTGCCGCTGTGCGGAAAATCGTTGGATATGGTCTGGCTGGCTGATCAAGGCCATTCGGTCCTGGGCATCGAGCTTTCACCCATCGCGGTGGAGCGCTTTTTTGAAGAAAATGCATTGACGCCGGTAATCACCGAGTCAGCACTGGGCCGCCATTACAAAAGCGGCCGTATCGAGATCCTGTGCGGCGACATCTTTGACCTGGATGCGGACATACTGGGTGGCTGCGCCGGCGCCTATGACCGCGCCGCCCTGGTTGCGCTGCCCGCCGACATGCGCCAGCGCTATGTGGGCCACGTGTACGGCCAATTGGCGCCCGGCTACCGTGGGCTGCTGCTCACGCTGAACTACGACCAATTGCGCATGGAAGGGCCGCCTTTTGCGGTGGACGAAGCCGAAGTACGGGAGCTGTATGCGCCACACACCGACGTCCGCCTGCTCGACCAGCGCGACATCATCGACAAGGAGCCGAAGTTCAAGGATCGCGGACTGGAGCACTTGGACACGTTGGTGTTTGAGCTGCAAGGCAAGTAAACGCCCCCGGCCGCGCCCAGCGAAACGCAACAGCGCGCTTGGCCCGCGCAGCGCAAGCCACGCGGTTCATGCTGCGTGGCTCAGGCCTGCCCTGGCGCCACAGGCAGCGCCCGCTTGTGCGCGCTGGCGTGGTAAGTGCGCAGGATCACTTCGTAGTCGTTGGGCGTCACATCCTTGCCTTCCAGGAAGTCATCGATGATCTGATAGGTAACGCCAAAAGCATGCTCGTCAGGCCGCAGCGGGCGCAGCGTTTCGAGATCGGCTGTGGGTATTTTCATGGCCAGCGCTTCATTGGCGCCCATTGCCATAGCCAGCGCCCGCACGCGGCGCTTGTTCAGGCCTTGGAGCGGCGTGACGTCAGCCGCGCCATCGCCAAATTTGGTGAAAAACCCCATCAATGCTTCGGCGGCGTGATCGGTGCCAATCACCAGGCCGCTGCGCGCGCCGGCCACCGCATATTGCGCAATCATCCGCTGGCGCGCCTTGATGTTTCCCATGAGGAAATCCTGCTGGTTTTCATCGCGAAACGCCAGGCCGCCGGCCAACAGCGACGCGAGCATGTCATCAGCTGCGGGCTTCACGTTCACGGTGAGCACCTCGTCGGCCTTGATGACTTCCAGCGAGGCCTGCGCGTCAACCTCGTCACGCTGCTCGCCATACGGCAAGCGCATGGCCACAAACGTAGCCTGGCCGCCCTCGGCGCGTATCCGCTCAACAGCGCGCTGCGCCAGACAACCGCCGACGAGCGAATCCACGCCGCCGCTGATACCCAGCACATAGCTGCGCATGCCCGTACGCCGCAGGTAGTCGGCCAGGAACGCCACCCGGCGCGTTACTTCGCGCTCGGCGTCGAAATCCGCGACCACCTCCAGTTCATTGATAATGCGCCGCTGCTCGGCGCGCTGTTCTTGAGTAAGCATCCTCGTATCCTTTGCGGCCCGTGCGTGCCGCCCCTGCGCAGGCGGCGGGCCCTGCGCCCGCCGCCTGCGCCAGCCACAATCATAAGCGAAGACGAGGCCGCGGCCCGCACGCGGGAAAACTCGCCCCATCATGCATTCGCCCGGATGGCGGCCATGCGCAAGCATGCTGGCCGCCACCGGCGCTGCCCTATATGCGCCGCTTTAGCACGAACGCCGCGCACGGCCGGTGTGGCTGGCCTGGCGCGCGGGATCAGAACCGATCGAGCACAGCGCCCGTGCTGGCGGTGGAGGCGTTAAACGCGAACTTGGCTTGCACGCCCCGTGTGTAGCGCGGCGCAGGTGCCTTCCATTGCGCGCGGCGTTTCTCGATTTCATCGTCGGGCACATTCAGGTGCAGCAACAGCTGATGCGCATCGATGGTGATGGAATCGCCTTCATGCACCAAGGCAATCAGGCCGCCCACCGCCGCTTCGGGCGCGACATGGCCCACCACCATGCCCCAGGTACCGCCCGAAAAGCGGCCGTCGGTAATCAGGCCGACTGAATCGCCCAGCCCTTCGCCGATCAGCGCGCCCGTGGGGGCCAGCATCTCGGGCATGCCCGGCCCACCCTTGGGGCCCAGGTAGCGCAACACCATGACGTCGCCCGCCTTGATCTTGCCGTCTAGGATGGCTTTGAGCGCCGACTGCTCGTCCTCAAATACCCGCGCAGGCCCAGTGATCACCGGGTTCTTCAACCCCGTGATCTTGGCCACCGCACCTTCCGGCGCAAGGTTGCCCTTGAGAATGGCAAGGTGCCCCTGCTTGTAAAGAGCCTGGCTGATGGGCTTGATGACGTGCTGATCGGCCGCCGGCTCATCTGGCACATCTTTCAGGATCTCGCCGATAGTCTGCCCCGTGATCGTGATGCAATCAGGATTGATCAGCCCCGCGTTGAGCAGAATCTTCATCACCTGGGGCACACCGCCCGCCTTATGGAAATCCACCGCCAGATACTTGCCGCTGGGCTTCAGATCGCAGATGACCGGCACGCGCTTGCGCACGCGCTCGAAGTCGTCAATGGTCCATTCCACACCTGCCGCATGGGCAATGGCCAGCAAGTGCAGCACTGCATTGGTCGAGCCGCCCGTGGCCATGATGACGCTGACAGCGTTCTCGATCGACTGACGCGTCACGATGTCGCGCGGCTTGAGATCGCGCTTGATCGCCTGCAGCAGCACGCGCGCCGACTCAGCAGCCGACTGCGTTTTTTCGTCGTGCACATTGGCCATGGTGGAGGAATAGGGCAGGCTCATGCCCATGGCCTCGAACGCCGAACTCATGGTGTTGGCCGTATACATGCCGCCGCAGGAGCCGGGCCCCGGGATAGCGTGCAGCTCGATGCGCTTGAGCTCATGGTCGCTCAGGCGACCGGCGGCGTTCTCGCCTACAGCCTCGAACACGCTAACAATGTTCAGGTCTTTGCCATCCAGCTTGCCGGGCAAAATCGTGCCGCCGTATACATAGATGGCCGGCACATTGGCGCGCAGCATGCCCATCATGCCGCCGGGCATGTTCTTGTCGCAGCCGCCGATCACCACCACGCCGTCCATCCATTGGCCCTGCACACAGGTTTCCACGCAATCGGCAATCACCTCGCGCGACACCAGCGAATACTTCATGCCCTCGGTACCCATGGCCATGCCGTCGGAAATCGTGGGTGTGCCAAACACCTGCGGATTGCCGCCCGCCTCTTTGATTGCAGCGATTGCCGCATCGGCGAGCTTTTGCAGGCCGCTGTTGCATGGGGTAATGGTGCTGTAGCCATTGGCCACGCCCACCATGGGGTTGTTGAAGTCTTCTTCTTTGTAGCCCAGCGCATAATACATGGAGCGGTTGGGCGCGCGTTCCGGGCCCTGTGTGATGTGCGCGGAACGCAGGCGTCGCGGGGTAGTCATGCTGCAGTCTCCTGGTTGCGGCCGGCCGCCGGCCGTGTGGCCCGCCCGCATGAGCGGGCTGGGTATATTGCTTTGGCGTTTTGCCCAGTTTAACCGCAGCGACCCGCGCCAGCCCGTTTCCCATTTCCGGTTTCCGGTTTCCGGTTTCCCGTTATCGGTTTGCCCTTCTCCGTTTACCGATGCCCGACGCCCGTTGCGCCGACGCAATGCCGGCGCCAGATTTGATTTGCATCATGGCTGCAGCCCCGTCATCATGAAATGATTCAAAACTAAAACGCATTCTCGTTACCTTGATGCACCCAGCCCTCGGGCAAGCCCCCCATGAACTACTCGCTTCTGCTCACGCTGCACCTGTTCGCCGCCATTATGTTCGTCGGCACTGTATTTTTCGAGGTCATCATCCTGGAAGCGGTGCGCAAGCGCGTTCCGCGCGAGGTCATGCGCACCATGGAAGTCGCCATCGGCACGGTGGCGCGCCGCGTCATGCCCTGGGTGCTGCTGGTTTTGTACGGCGCGGGCATCGGCATGGCCTACCAGCACAGGGCAGTGTTGGCCCACCCCTTCGCCAGCAGCTTCGGCCTGCTGCTCACCATAAAAATCCTCCTGGCCCTGAGCGTGCTCGCTCACTTCATCACCGCCATGACACTAATGCGCACCGGCAAGATGCGAGCCATCCATTCGCAGCGCATCCATATCAGCGTGTTCTGCCATGTGGTGGGCATCGTATTTCTTGCCAAGGCCATGTTCTACCTGCACTGGTAACTGCATGACGGGGCGCGCGCGCAAGCGTTCGCCCCGCCATGCACCGGCCCCAGAGGCTGGATCAGTGCCGAACGTTTATGGGTCGGTTCATGCAGGCCCCAAGAAAAAGGGCGGCTCATGCGGGCCGCCCTTGCTTTGTTACTGCTCAGCCGTGATGGCCTCTTACCCCAATTGCGAAACGTCGCGCACCGCGCCGCGATCGGCGGATGTGGCCAGCGCAGCATAGGCGCGCAAGGCCTGCGACACCACGCGCTCCCGGCCTACGGGCTTCCAGGCTTGGCTGCCGCGCGCCTCCATGGCTGCGCGGCGTTGGGCCAGCACCTCGTCGGACACAGCCAGGTGGATCGTGCGCGCCGGGATATCGATCTCAATGGTATCGCCGTCTTCCACCAGCCCGATCGTGCCGCCCTCGGCCGCTTCGGGCGAGGCATGGCCGATCACCAGGCCCGACGAACCGCCCGAAAAGCGCCCGTCTGTCAGCAGCGCGGCGCTGGCACCCAGGCCCTTGGACTTGAGGTAGGAAGTGGGATACAGCATTTCCTGCATGCCGGGCCCCCCCTTGGGGCCTTCATAGCGGATGATGACCACATCGCCGGCCTTGACCTGGTCGCCCAGGATGCCTTCCACCGCGTCTTCCTGGCTTTCATAAACGCGGGCCACGCCGGTGTAGCGCAGAATGCGCTCGTCAACGCCTGCGGTCTTGACGATGCAACCGTTGACTGCCACATTGCCATACAGCACCGCCAGGCCGCCGTCCTGCGAGTAGGCATGCTCCCGGCTGCGGATGCACCCTTTTTCGCGGTTCAGGTCAAGTTGCTTGTAATAGTTGTCTTGGCTGAAGGCCACCTTGCTGCGCACGCCGCCGGGCGCCGTCTTGAAGAAGGTTTGCAGGTCTTCAGAAGCATTGGGCTGGCTAACGTCCCAGTTTTCGATGGCCTTGCCCAGCGTGCCACTGTGCACGTTGCCCGCGTCCAGGTTGAGCAGACCGGCGCGGCCCAGTTCGCCCAGGATGCCGAAAATGCCCCCAGCGCGATGCACGTCTTCGATGTGGTACTTGTTGGTGGCGGGCGCAACCTTGCACAGGCAGGGCACGCGGCGCGAGATGCGGTCGATGTCGGACATGGTGAAATCCACGCCGGCTTCTTGTGCCGCAGCCAGCAGATGCAGCACGGTATTGGTGGAACCGCCCATGGCCACGTCCAGCGTCATGGCGTTTTCGAATGCGCCGAACGACGCGATGCGGCGCGGAAGCACCGAGTCGTCGTCCTGCTCGTAATAGCGCTTGCACAGCTCAACGATGAGCGTGCCGGCCTGCTCGAACAGGCCCTTGCGCCGCGCATGGGTGGCCACAATGGTGCCGTTGCCTGGCAGCGCCAGCCCCATGGCCTCGGTGAGACAGTTCATGGAATTGGCTGTGAACATGCCCGAGCACGATCCGCAGGTGGGACAGGCGTTGCGCTCGACCTCGGCAGCTTCGGCGTCCGACACATTGGGGTCAGCGGCGCGGATCATGGCGTCAATGAGGTCGAGCTTTTCGACCACATTCATAGTGCCCGGCTCGTATACCTTGCCGGCTTCCATCGGGCCGCCGGAAACAAACACCACCGGGATGTTCAGGCGCATGGCGGCCATCAGCATCCCCGGCGTGATCTTGTCGCAGTTGGAGATACACACCATGGCGTCGGCGCAATGGGCGTTGACCATGTACTCGACCGAGTCGGCAATCAGTTCGCGCGAGGGCAGCGAGTACAGCATGCCGCCGTGCCCCATGGCAATGCCGTCGTCCACGGCAATGGTGTTGAATTCTTTGGCCACACCGCCCGCCGCCTCGATCTGGCGCGCCACGAGCTGCCCCATGTCTTTCAGGTGCACGTGGCCGGGAACGAACTGTGTGAAGGAGTTGACGACGGCAATGATGGGCTTGTTGAAGTCGCCATCCTGCATACCGGTGGCGCGCCAGAGGGCGCGCGCGCCGGCCATGTTGCGACCATGGGTCGAGGTGCGTGAGCGATATTGCGGCATGAGATTCTCGGAGTTGAACGGCTGCCAGTGCGGCAGGTGAAAAGAGCCTTATGATAATCCATTCAAATTCAACCCTCAGGAGACAACGTGACTCAGCCCGCCGCTTCCCCCCGGGAACCCCTCGCCTTGCGTCAAGACATCCGCCGCCTCGGTAAAACCCTGGGGGAAGTCATCAGAGAGTGCGAAGGCAAGACGGTGTATGAAGCCATCGAAAAGCTGAGGCGAGCGGCGGTGAAGTTCCGCCGCGAAGGAGACCCGCGCGACAGCCGCACGCTGGCGCGGCAGATACAGCGCCTGGCGGACGAAGACTCGAATTCCGTGGCGCGCGCGTTCAGCTATTTTCTGCATCTTTCGAACCTGGCCGAAGACCGCGACCAGAACCGGCGCCAACGCACGCACGATCTGGCGGACGGCGCACCCACCCGCGGCAGCCTGCGACACGCGTTGGCCCTGCTGCATGAGCAGGGCATCAGCAGCCGCAAGGTGCAGCGGTTTCTGGCGCAGACGTGTATCGTGCCCGTGCTCACTGCCCACCCCACTGAAGTACAGCGCAAGAGCACGCTGGACCTACACCGCGAGATTGCCGCGCTACTGGCCCACGCGGACGATACGCTTACACCCGCCGAACAACGGCACGCCCAGCTTCGCCTGACGGGCCTGGTGTCCACGTTGTGGCAGACGCGCATGCTGCGCCGCCAGAAACTGACCGTCGTCGACGAGATCGACAATGCCCTGAGTTACTACCACAGCACGTTCCTGAACGCCCTGCCGCGGCTGTACCAAGACCTGGGCGAGTGCCTGAACCCGCCCGTAGGGTCAGCCTTCGATGTCAAGGCCGCCCCGCTGCCGCCGTTTCTGCGCATGGGCAGCTGGATCGGCGGCGACCGCGACGGCAACCCAAATGTCGACGCGGCCACGCTGGAGCAGGCGCTGCTGCGCCAATCCACCGTCATCATGCGCCATTATCTCGATGAGATGATTACGCTGGGCACCGAGTTGTCGCTGTCCCGCTCGCTGGAGAACGCGAGCCCCGAGCTCTTTGCACTATCGCTTGCCAGCCAGGACGCCTCCGCCCATCGCGCCGACGAGCCCTATCGACGCGCCTGCATCCATATCTACGCCAGGCTGGCTGCCACGGCGCAGGCGCTCACTGGCCGCGCGCTCGCCACGCGGCCCACTTACGACGCGCCCGCCTATGCGGGCCCCGAGGCCTTTCAACACGATCTGCAAGTAATTGCGGACTCGCTCGACAGACACCACGGCGCCGTCATCGCGCAGTTGCGCCTTGCGGGCCTGATACAGGCCGTCGCCATCTTCGGTTTTCACCTCGCCACGGTCGACCTGCGCCAGAGCTCCGACGTGCATGAACGCGTGATCACCGAGCTGCTGCACAAAGCCGGCGTGCAATGGAACGGCAAACCCGCCGACTACACCAAGCTGAACGAGGAGGATCGCGTCGCGTTGCTGCGCCGCGAAATCCGCGAGCTGCGTCCGCTGGTATCGCCATGGATTGCCTATACACCCGAAACCGAAAAAGAACTGGCCATTTTGCGTATGGCCGCCGCCTGCCGGCACAAATACGGGCATGCCGCCATTCAACAAGCCATCGTCTCGCACACCGAAACCTTGAGCGATCTGCTGGAAGTACTGGTACTGCAGCAGGAAACAGGGCTCATCGCCCCCATGCGCGATGGCGATGACGCCCCGGCGGGGCTGATGGTGGTACCCCTGTTCGAAACCATACCCGACTTGGCGCGCGGTCCCGACATCATGGCCGCCTGGCTCGATATTCCCGACGTGGCGGCGCGCGTGCGCGGCGCGCAGCACGGTATCCAGGAAGTCATGCTTGGGTATTCGGACAGCAACAAAGACGGCGGCTACCTGACGTCGAATTGGTCGCTGTACTGCGCAGAACGCCGGCTGGTGCAGGTTTTCGACACGCGCAAGACGCGCCTGCGGCTGTTCCACGGCCGGGGCGGTTCGGTGGCGCGTGGCGGCGGTTCGAGCTTCGATGCCATCGTGGCGCAGCCGCCTGGCACCGTAAACGGGCAGATACGGCTTACCGAACAGGGCGAAGTGATTCAGGCCAAGTACAAAGACGCCGAAGTGGGCCGCTGGCACCTGGCCAATATCGTCGCGGCCACACTCGAGGCCAGCCTTGCCCCCGCGTCATCCAGCGCACAGGCAGAAGACGACAACATGGCGCGCTTTGGCAGCGCACTCACCTTCATGTCCGACATCGCCGAGCGCAGCTATCGGGATCTGGTTTATGGCACCGAAGGGTTCAACGACTATTTCTTCGCTTCCACGCCCATACTCGAAATCGCCGGCCTGAACATCGGCTCGCGCCCCGCCTCGCGCAAGGCCAACCAGCGAATTGAAGATCTTCGCGCGATTCCGTGGGGGTTCTCGTGGGCGCAATGCCGTGTGATGCTCACCGGCTGGTATGGCATGGGTTCCGCGCTGCGCGCGTATGTCGAGCAAGGCTGCGACAGCGCACCCGCCACGCCCGCCAAGCGCTTGGCGCAATTGCGCGAGATGGCACAGGTATGGCCGTTCTTCCGTACCCTGATCTCCAACATGGAGCAGGTACTGGCCAAGACCGATCTGGAAATTGGCCGTCGCTATGCCGCGCTGGTGCCCGATGCTCGGCTGCGCAAAAAGGTTTTCTCGCAGATCGAAGCCGAGTTTGCGCTCACGCTCAAGATGTTTAGCGACGTGGCACAGCGCGAGCTGCTGGATGAAGAACCGACTCTTCGGGCGGCGCTGACCGAGCGCTTTGCGTATATTGATCCGCTCAACCACCTGCAGGTAGAGCTGCTGCGCCGCCATCGCCAGGAGGTCGGCAAGCCCGGCAAGGAAAGCGACGAAGAAAGCCGCAGCCAGCGCGCCATCCACATGACGATCAACGGTATTGCGGCGGGGCTGCGCAATTCGGGCTGACCCATGCACAATGGGCCTGCCACGGGCGGGTGCGCGCGGCCACGCGCTTTCGGTTGGCCCCGCGCACACCGCATGATCAAATCATCGAATCGCCGTTGCGGCGCGCCGCCCGCATATCGCGGACCAGGCTGATCAGCAGCATGGCCAGAACACCCGCGGACAGCAACGGCCAGATCAGAACATAGCTTGAAAGCAATAGGGACATAAACATTCTCCTCAATCGTCGTTAACCAACACTAAAAGCGCCTAGGACAGTATCGAGGCAGCCGCCAAAGGCGGCATGCCCCGTCACTTTGCTACCCGCGCGCATGCGCCAGCTCGGCGGCGGCGCGGCCCTGCGCAGATACGGGTTCCGCCGCCTGCGTCTCCTCATCGAAGGAGGTGACGCGCTCATTCAGCAGACTGAAGTCAAAGTTTTCATTGCTGCGCCAGCTCATGGCCGTGCAAATGAACGCACTCACGCCATAGGCGGTCAGCGAACCCAACAGCACGGTGTAGTCGCGCAGAAAGCCGATGGTGTAGGGCAGCGCAATGGCGCCGGCCAGCAGGCCCAGCGCAATAGCGATGCGGGGCTTGAAGAACGCAAACGCCATGAGACCAATCACCACGGCAAGGCCGACCGTTGCGCACAACTCAAAGAACAGGCCAGCCAGGCCATCGAGGGGCAGCAGTTCAAAGCGCGCCACCGTAAACAGCAATACGGCCACAATCACCGACGTCGTAAACGCGCGGTTGGTAACCTTGCCCCAGTAAAAGCTGGCAATCACCGGGAACACGATGGCACCCCACAACGCACCCACAAACACCAGCATCACCAGGATGTCGAGCTTCAGGCTTGCGAACACCACACCCAGCATGGTTGCCACCACCATCGTGGCGCGGCCCCACCACAGCATGCGCGCAGGGTCAACCTTACCCTTGGCGATGTTCTTGCCATAGATATCCGTCATCATGATGGACGACAGCGCAGCCAGATCAGAGTCGGCTGTGGACGAGAGCGAGCCGATCACCAGGATAAAGAACAGTGCAATACCCGCTGGCGGCAGATACGTGGACGCCATCTGCGGGATGATGTTGTTCATGTCGCCATCGGCCGGCTGCAGGCCAACGAACAACGCTAGCAGGCCCAGCATGCCCAGCCCGATGACCACCGCGCCATAGCCCAGCGTGGCAGTGAGAAAGGTGGGCTTGATCAAGTCTTCGCGCACCGCGAAAAGACGCTGCGCAATGGTCTGATTGCCGATCGCATAGGCCAGCACGGCCACGAAATACGGTGCGCCCTGCTCCAGAATCGCCTGTGTGGAGAAGAAATCCTGCTGCTCCAGCGACAGGTTGTGCATATTGGCGATCAGCATGTCGGTGCCACCCGCGTTGAAGAAAATCACCGGAATAATGACCACCGCCGCCAAAATCATGGCCACGAGTTGCGCGAAGTCTGTCATCACCGATGCGCGAAAGCCCGACCACAAGGTATACGACAGCACGCCCAAGCCGGCGATCAATACGCCCTGGATGAAACTGAGCGGGCTCAATACCGACACCAGCGCGCCGGCCGCCGTGAAGTTGACCATCAAGCTGATACAGCTGCCCACCAGGTTCGAGACGGCCATGATCAGCTGGCTGGAGCGGCCATGACGTGCCTGCAGCACCTCGGCCAGCGTATGGGCGCGCGGGGCCAGCGCGCGAAAGCGGCGCCCGAAGGGGTAGATGAACAGAATCATCAGTGCGCCCCACATGCCGTAATGCAGCGGACCCGAGAGGCCGTATTTGTAGCCCGAAGTCGCGCTGGCGTAGAACGAGGCGGCCCAGATCCAGGTGGCGATCATACTGGCGGCCGAGAGGCCAAAGCCCACCGAATTATTGGCGACCATATAGCCGTCCACGTTTTCTTTCTTTTGCCCAATCAGCAGCGACATCAGGAAGGTCAAGCCATAGAACCCCACCAGCAAAAGCAAGGTGGACGATGTGGAGAGCTGAAAAAAATCACCCTCATGCATAGCGATGTTTCTCCTTTGTGTTGCATGCAGGCGCCGGACGCGCGCAAGCCGGCTGGCCCGCGCGGGGGCTACCCTGCGGTCCGGCATGGACGACACATCTTTGGTGCCTAGTCTGCAGCAGCAGGCAAATGCAAACGCACGCGCCGACGAAGCCGGTATGCGTCAAGAAAGCCTGATACTGCGGCGCCAGCCATAAAGGGCTGGACGGTTGTTCCGCGGCCTGATTGAGGCCGGGTGTACGGGTTTCGGCGTGAAGCCGGGCCACTGCGTAGCGGCCAATTGACTGAGGGTTGCCCCCCAAAAAACATTACCGGTTGATACCGCCCGCGATGATTGCAGGGCTGCCGGGTAATGACTGCCAGCATTCTACTGCTATATCATTTGCATGTCTATCATTTCATCAGAAATCATTTCCAGGCTTACGTCCCGACACGCCGGGCGACATGTCTGAGGATACGTCTGACGCGACATGCCTTTGCTGCGATACAGTAGAACAACACACCGCCAGCACAGGGACCGGGCGGGGCCCGGCAACGGCCGCCGGCGCCCCTGCCACCAGGCGCTGATGAGCGGCCAAGGCACTAGCGTAGCGGCAACGCCGTTGGCTGTGCCGTCGGCAATCGCAATGGAGAATGCGATGAGTCACCGTGAAACGTTTGCATATTTCATGCGGGCCATGCTGCCCGCAGCCTCCTCGAGTTCCACAGCCTCGCGTCTACCCCTGCTGACCGGCGAAAGCGCCCTGCCCTCCGTCTATGCAGTTACCCCTTTTGCGACAGCGGCCATCGGCACCGCCGCCAGCGCATTGGCAGACTACATCGCGCTACGCTGGGGCCGGCGGCCCGAGGTCAGCACCGACGCGCGCCTTGCTTCGTTCTGGTTCCAGACTTCGCTCAGGCCCATAGGCTGGACAGTGCCTGCCGTGCGCGATGCCGTCACTGGCGATTACCCTACCCGTGATGGCTGGATACGCATTCACGCCAACATGGCGCATCACCGCCAGGCGGCTATTGCAGTGCTGGGCTGCGCCCCCGAACGCGACGCAGTGGCAGCAGCCATTGCCCACTGGGACGCGGAGCCGCTGGAGCGAGAGCTAGTGGCCGCGCATGCCTGCGCCGCCGCCATGCGCTCGCGCACGCAGTGGATGGAACACGAGCAGGGCCGGGCCGTGATGGCCGAGCCGCTCTACCACATCACCCGCTACGTAGCCGCGGATCCGGGCGCCGAAAGCGCTGCTGATACTGATGCACGTAGCAAAGCAGCGGGCGGCGCCATCCGTGGTGCCACCAAGCACACTGATGCGGGCGCCAGCGCCGCGTCCGCCACGGGCACACCCGCCTGGCGGGAAGAGGACGGTGGGCATGCGACCCTCGCCTGCCCCGCGCGGCCATTGGCGGGTTTGCGGGTGCTGGATCTCACGCGCGTGCTGGCTGGCCCAGTGGCCACGCGCTTTCTGGCTGGCTATGGCGCCACCGTGCTGCGCGTCGATCCGCCCTGGTGGTCGGAACCGGGCATGGTGCCCGAAGTAACGGTGGGAAAACGCTGCACAGAACTGGACATCCGCGACCCGCGCCAGCGTGAAACCCTGCTGGCGCTGCTGACAGGCGCGGATGTGCTGGTGCATGGCTACCGCGCCGACGCGCTGGAGCGGCTGGGCCTGGGCGAGCGCGAACGCCAGGCGATACGCCCCGGCCTCGTGGATGTATGCCTGAATGCCTATGGCTGGACAGGCCCATGGCGCGCGCGACGCGGATTCGACAGCCTGGTGCAGATGAGCAATGGCATAGCCCACGCCGGCATGTCGCATTATGGCAAGGACCGCCCCACGCCCCTGCCCGCGCAATGCCTGGACCAAGCGTGCGGCTACCTCATGGCCGCCGCGGCGCTGAGAGGCCTGTCCATGCGCCTGGCGCAACGGCAGGGCAGCGCCACCCGGTTATCGCTGGCGCGCATGGGCGAACTGCTGGTTACCCGACAGGCCGGCGATGCCGGCCCGCTGGCGCCCGAAACCGATGCGGACCTCGCCCCCGCGACGGAATATACCGCTTGGGGCCCCGCGCATCGCCTGCGCCCTCCTTGCCAGATCGAAGGTGCTCCCATGCGCTGGGACACACCCGCGAGCGCCCTGCGCGGCAGCGAGGCTACTTGGCCCACCGAGGCTTGAGCGTGCGCCGCTCACCGTTTGCGGTACGCACTAAGCGCGTGCGCCCTCCAAAAACCCGGCCATAAAAATACCCCAAAGGTTGGACCTACATCCAACCTTTGGGGTGCGGCTCAAGGTGCGGCCGTGCTTGTAACTTGGCGAGCCGCGTGTATCAGTCGTCTGTTGCCAAAGAAGCTGTGGCGATACCCTTGCGCTTGCGCAGGTAGCGCAGCAGCGGCGGCACGACAACAATAAACAGCGACACGATCCACAAGCCCTTGGAAATGGGGCTTTCGACCAGAATTGACAGCTCGCCGTTGGTAATGGATAGCGCACGGCGCAGGTTCTGCTCCATCATATCGCCCAGCACTACACCCAGCACCAGCGGCGCCATCGGCAGGCCGGCCTTGCGCAGCAGGTAGCCGATGCTGCCGATCACAGCGGCCATGGTCAGGTCGAAGGTGCCTGCGTTGATGGCATACACACCGATATAGCTGATGGCCAGAATGCCCGGCACCATCAGCCAGCCCGGTACCGACAACACCTTGGAGAACACCCGCACCATCGGCACGTTCATGACGAACAGAATGACGTTGGCGATAAACAGCGATGCGATCAGGCCCCACACCAGTTCAGGTTTGGTATCGAACAGAACCGGCCCCGGCGTAATGTTGTACAGCGTGAGCGCGCCCATCATCACCGCCGTGGTGCCCGAACCCGGCACCCCCAGCGTGAGCATGGGCACAAACGAACCCACTGCGGATGCCGTGGCCGCCGCCTCGGGGGCCACCACGCCGCGCATGTCGCCCCTGCCGAACTTGGCATCGGGATCCTTGGCTTCGACGATGCGCTTTTCGTTGGAGTACGCCACCGCCGCGGCCACACTAGCTCCCGCACCCGGCAGCACGCCGACCAAAAAGCCAATAAAGGCACTGCGCGCGACGCTCCATCTGGTGAAGATAAGCTCTTTCAGGTTGAACAGCTTGCGGCCTGATGACTCCACTTCCACATGCTGGCCCGACACCACTTTTTCGAGCATTTCGAGCAGCTCGGCAATGGCGAACAGCGCAATCACCACGACCACGAAATCGATGCCGTCGAACAAATGCACCGAATCAAAGGTGTAGCGATAGACGCCCGAGTTTGAATCGACGCCCACCGTTGCAATCGCCAGACCTATCATGGCAGACAGCGCGCCTTTGACCGGCTGGTTGCCCAGCAGGCTGGTCAGGCAGCAGAAAGCAAAGATCATGAGCGCGAAGTATTCGGCCGGGCCGAAGGCCAATGCCCACTTTGCCAGCAGCGGCGCCAGCAGCACAATGCCGAACACCGAAACGAACGACCCGCAGAAAGCCGACCAGGCCGACAACGAAAGCGCCACATTGGCCAGCCCCTGGCGCGCCAGCGGATAGCCGTCGAGCGTGGTCATGATGGCACTGGCCTCGCCCGGCACGTTGATCAGGATGGCGGTGATGCGGCCGCCGTACTCGGCGCCCACATACACGGCGGCAAGCAGGATCAGCGCGGTTTCGGGCGGCAGGTTCATCGCGAACGCGATGGGGATCAGCATTGCCACCCCATTGATCGGGCCCAGGCCCGGCAGCACGCCGACCATGGTGCCCAGAAAAGCGCCGATGAGCGCCACGGCCAGGTTGGACCAGGAAAAGGCAACCCCGAAGCCCAGTTGGAGGTGAGAAAGGATGTCGCTCACAGGAATACCTCCAGCAGACCGAGCGGCAGTACAACGTCGAGCACTCGATCAAACAGGACGAAGAAGAAAACGCTCATGATCAAGCCGCCCAGCGCTACCTTGCCCCATGCGCCGCCGAACAGGCGGCCGATGAGGACAGTAACCAGCAGCGTAGCGATGATGAAGCCCAACACATTGAACAGCAGCGCATAGGCGATGCAGTACACCACCATGAGCATGATGCGCGTGTTGGCGCCCGACGGGTTGCGCTCGGCCGTGAACTGCCCCTTCAGGAGCAGCCACAGCCCGCACAACCCAATGCACAATGCCAGCAGCATCGGGAAGGTGCGCGGCCCGACAGGTTCATACGAGAACGGTGCCTCGATGCCCCAGCCGAACCAGGCCATGAGCGCCGCAAAGACAAGCGCGGCGAACCCAAGATAGCGGTCAGTCATGATTTACTTCTTGATCAGGCCAAATTCGTGCGCCTGGGCGGCGTAGGCCTTGACACGCTCCTTCACGAACTTGTCGAGATCATCGCCCGACTTGCGGAAGGGGAACAGGCCAAGCTTCTTCTGCAGTTCGGCGAACTTGGGGTCTTGTTCCATGTTGCGGAAGGCCTGCACCCACCAGTTGTAGGCCTCGTCAGACACTTTGGGGCCGACATAGAAGCCACGGATGATGGGCCAATCGATATCGAAGCCCTGCTCCTTCGCGGTGGGGATGTGGGACATTTCACCCGGCAGGCGCTCTTGGCTGAACACGGCCAGTACACGCACCGGCGCACCGCCCTGCAGCAGGTTATAGGCTTCGGCCGCGTCGCCCATATAGGCCTGGATATGGCCGCCGCGCAGTGCGGTGGCCGATTCGCCGCCGCCCTCAAACGCAACAAAGCGCATCTTGCGGAAATCCACGCCCGCGGCGCGCGCCGTCAATGCGGCTTTCATCCAGTCCTGGCTGCCGACGGTGCCGCCGGCGCCCAGCACAATCTTGGTGGGGTCCTGCTTGAGCGCGGCCATCAACTCGCCCAGCGTCTTGTAGGGGGAATCGTCGCGCACGATGGCCACGCCGTAGTCGGCGCCAACGGCCGCGAGCCAGCGCACGTCATTGACGTTGTACTTGCCGAACTTGCCTTGCGCGAGGTTGAGCAGCGAACCGCCCGAGAACGCCACAATGGCGTTGGCGGCATCAGGCTTCTGGCCCACAACGTGGTTGTAGGCCACCGCGCCGATGCCGCCCGGCATATAGATGATGCGCATAGGTTCGGTGATCTGCTTGGTGGCTTCCAGGCCTTCCTGCGCCAGGCGGCAGGTGAGGTCGAAACCACCGCCCGGCTGGGCGGGCGCGATACATTCGGGGCGGCGCGGCGCATCGGCGGCCGCAGCGGCCCCCGCAGCCATTACACCGCCGGCCAGCAACAGGCCAGAGAGCAGTTTATTGAGCATGGAAGGTTTCATGGTTCGTCTCCAGTCGATGTGTTCTCGCCTTTGCTCTGCCGCAAAGGCGTTCAGACAATCAGCAATCGGCACTGCCCCTTATGGGGCAGCTCGACGGGCAAGCGTACGCAAGTAAACCTTTCCAGTGGCTTTCAGATTGACAGCTTTCTTTGATCCGACGCCTCTTCAAGGGGGGAACCTAGGGAAAATACTAGGGTTGCACGACAGCCACGGCCCCCGGATTCGATCCGGAACTCGCCATTGAGCTGCTGCATGATGGCGTTGACGATGGCCAGGCCCAGGCCTGCGCCCGAGGTGTTTTTGCCGGCTTTGCCGCGCCGGAAGCGCACGCCGGCCTTCTCGATGTCATCGGCTGTCATGCCCGGCCCGTTGTCCTCCACCGTGACGTACGCGCGGCCGTCTTCGGCGCGCACGGCAAGCGTCACGATGCCGCCAACGGGCGTATAGCGAATGGCGTTATCGACCAAGTTGGAGACCGCCTCGCGCAGCAGCCATTCGGGCGCGGCGATGCGCACCGCGCCATCGGGGCAATCCAGGCCCAGATCCTGCCGCCGGGCCCGCGCCGCCGGATAGAGCTGGCGCACCACGTCGTGCGCCAGCGCAACAAGATCCGTGTCCTCGGGCTCATCGACGAGCGCGGACAAATCACGCGCCCGCGCCAGCGAAAGCAATTGGTTGGCGGTACGCTCAGTGCGCACCAGCCCTTCTTCCATGGCTTTGAGTGCAGCCCGTATCTCGCCCGGATCGGATTCGCGCAGGGCATAGCCCAGTTGGGCGCGCAGCACGGTGAGCGGGGTTCGCAGTTGATGCGACGCATCGTCCAGGAATTGGCTCTGCAGGCTGGCCTGCCGCTCGTAACGGGCCATATGCAGGTTGACCGCCTTCACCAGCGGCTGCACTTCGGCGGGGATATTGTGCGCATCAATCGGCCTGAGGTCGTCGGCGCTGCGCCCCTCCAGTTCCTGTTCCAGCCGTGTGAGCGGCCGCACAGCAAACAGCACACCCAGCACCACAGTCAGGATTACCGTCAGCACGCCCACCAGATCGCGCTCCACTGAGCGCCACATCATCGAGGTAATGAACACTTCGCGCGTAGAGATGTCTTCGCCCACCAGCACGATTACACGCCCGCCCGGATTGTTGAACAGCGGCGGATCCATGGGGCGCGCCATGGCGGCAATGCGTATGCGCTCGCCGAGATAAGTGACGGTGTAGAAGCGGGGCACGTGGGATTGCAGCGCTTCATCCGGCAGCGGCAACTGCTGGTTGCCGATCTCGGCCAGGCCATCTTCTGTCATGACGCGGTAGTAGACGTTCTCGTTGGCCGTCAGCTCGAAGAACTCGAGCATCTGGTAGGGCAGCTCCACCGACAAGCCGCCGCTTTGCGTGGAAATCAGATGATCGATGGAACGCAGCGCGCCGGCCAGCGAGCGGTCGTAGGCGATATCGATCTGCTTGCGCAGTTCGTGATTGGACAGCCACAGCGCGGCCGTCATGAATACCACCAGCGCCGGCACAAGCGCCCAGAGCAGGATGGATTTGAGGCTGCGCGCGCCGCCCGTTGACCGTTCAGGCCTCACGCGCCGGCTCCAGGCAATAGCCCATGCCGCGCAGCGTCTCGATGTGCGTGCCGGTATTGACCAGCTTTTTGCGCAGCCGATGCACCAGCACCTCGATGGCCTCAATGTTGATGTCGTGGTCGTCGGGGCTGATGCGGTCCAGGATGTGCTGCTTGGAGACGGGCTCGCCACTTTTCTGGATCAGCACCTTGAGCAGCGCGAATTCGCGCGGCGAAAGCGCCAGCGGCTGCCCGGCGGCCAGAAAGCGCTGTGCGGACGTGTCGAGCACCAAATCCCCCAACGCCAGCCGAGGATGCTCGCGCCCACGGCTGCGCCGTATCAGCGCCACCAGCCGCGCCTCCAGCTCTTCGATAACAAAAGGCTTGCGCAGGAAGTCGTCCGCCCCCTTGTGCAGCGTATCGATGCGTTCGACCAGGGAATCGCGCGCGGTGAGTACCAGCACGGGGGTGCGGTCGTCGCGCGCGCGCAGGCGCGACAGAAAGCTGTGGCCATCCATGCCGGGCAGGCCCAGATCAAGAATGATTGCATCGAACTCTTCGACCGCCATGCGGCGCTCGGCAAGCTCGGCATCGTCGGCCCAATCGGCGATGAACCCGCCGTGGCGAGCCAGGCTGCGCGTCAGCCAGCGGGCAAGCTCGCTTTCATCTTCAATAAGCAGAATGCGCATGGCACAAAAAAAGGACGATCGATGCGCGCCAGTTTAGCTCGAATCGATCGTCCGGCATTGTGCCGCGTTGGAGGATCAGCCTTTGATGCCCTTGACCGTGCAATCGCGCGCGACAACGGTTGCCGCGCCTTGCGCCGCCTGTTGGCTGGCGCCGGGATATGCCGCCTGCGTATCCCGTGTAAGCATCCGACCGTTCGCTTCGCCGACGGTGTCATAGGTGAATTTCTCGGTGGTCCA
The DNA here is from genome assembly GCF_009857885.1 of Pusillimonas sp. TS35. Taxonomy (GTDB): domain Bacteria; phylum Pseudomonadota; class Gammaproteobacteria; order Burkholderiales; family Burkholderiaceae_B; genus Allopusillimonas; species Allopusillimonas lactea. The sequence goes on from NZ_WWER01000003.1 coordinate 172,593, forward strand.
GGTGTAGCCATTGCCACGGAAAGTATTGCCGACCATATCCGCATTGCTACTGGTGGCGCGCGTAAGGTCGACCACCTGATTGTCAAAGAGAACGCGGGCGCTCAGGGCTTCCTGCCCCTGGAAAGTGTACTGCGCGGACAGCGCCTTGCTGCCGGCGTCGCAGTCGTACTCGGCGGTCTTTTGCGCAAGATTATCTTTATCGCGCGTGGTGCCGCAGGCCGCCAGGCCGGCGCACAGCACAAGACCCAGGGTGGCGGTGAGGGTACGGTTCATGGAGACTCCTTGCATTTTTGTTCCAGGCCACACGGCCTGCTCGTCGATTTTTTATACCACCTGCTCGCGCACCAACGCCTTGACCATGTAAGCAGCCGTGTCGAATTGCCGCGCCCTGAGACGGCCTGGCGTGTGAGCGCGCCCTGTCGTAGCATCAGGTATCAACCATTACCGGGCAGGATGCGGCTTCACGACAACACATTGCTGGAAACTGCTTTTTTCCTATACTTGCAGCGTCATCTGCTTGCAGCGTCACATTCTTGCTGCGCCGCCTCTTGGCTGCCCAAGCGCCAACTGCTTCACCTCTTTTCACAGCCTCATAACCGAAGAACCAGGCATGCACGCTCCCAACCGCCGCAAACTCAGCACCTGTACCGTGTATATCGCCGCCGGGGCTTATCTCGCACTCTGGCTCGTCTTGGCCCTGCATCCCGCCGACCGCCCAACCTGGATGCTTGAAAACGCCATCGTCATCGCACTGGCCGCGATACTCTGGGCTACACGGCGGCTGTTCCAGTTTTCCAATGTGGCGCTGCTGCTTATCCTTGGCTTTCTGTCGCTGCATGCCGTCGGCGCGCACTACACCTACTCCAACGTGCCGTACGACCAATGGTGGACAACGTTGGCCGGCCACAGTCTGAACAGCGTATTTGGCTGGGAACGCAACCACTACGACCGCCTCGTGCATTTTGCCTACGGTCTGCTGCTGGCCTATCCCATACGCGAGTTTTTCCTGCGCATCGTCGAGGTACGCGGTTTCTGGGCCTATTTTCTGCCGCTGGATTTCACCCTCAGCACTTCTGCACTCTATGAGCTTATTGAGTGGGGCGCCGCGGAGATTTTCGGCGGCGATCTTGGCATGCAGTACCTGGGCACACAAGGCGATATATGGGATTCGCACAAAGACATGGCGCTGGCTGGGCTGGGGGCGCTGATTGCCATTGTGCTTACACTCGCAATCAATCTGCTGGCGCGGCGCGACTTGGCTTGGGAATGGTCAAATGCATTGAAGCAGACGCGGCTACACTAGCAGCGCGGGATGCGCCGCAATGCCTCAGGCACAGCGGCACATGCGCGGCGCGCGGCTATGCAGCAACGGAGCGCGCAGCATTCACGGTACACACGGTATTTGCACCCTTCATGATTGATAAAACCAGGAAGAGACCATGACTTTGAAGAAAACCGCACTGGTGACCGGCGCCGGTTCCGGCATCGGCAAAAGCGTTGCACTGGCCCTGATGGCCGACGGCTACGCTGTGGCGCTGGCAGGCCGCCGCGAAGACGCCCTGCGGGCCACTGAGCAGGAAGGCCGCGCCGTGGGCGGCGAGGCACTGGTCGTGCCGACCGACGTGAGTGATCCGGCCTCTGTGGATCACTTGTTCGCCACCATCAAAGACGCCTGGGGCCGGCTCGACCTGCTGTTCAACAACGCCGGGATCTTCAACCGCCCCGTTTCGCTCGAAGAGCTGCCGTATGAAGACTGGAAAAAGGCTGTCGATATCAACCTGACCGGCGTATTTCTGTGCACCCAGGGGGCATTTCGCATGATGCGCGACCAGAATCCCCGCGGGGGGCGCATCATCAACAACGGCTCGATTTCCGCCTACACGCCGCGGCCGCACGCGGTATCGTACACAGCCACCAAGCATGCCATCACGGGCCTGACCAAAGCCACGTCGCTGGACGGCCGCAAATACGATATTGCCTGCGGCCAGATCGACATCGGCAATGCCGCCAGCGAGATGACGCAGGCCATGAACACCGGTGTACTGCAGGCAGACGGCGCCACCCGCGCGGAACCGCGCATGGACGTGTCCCATGTGGCCCGGGCTGTGGTCTATATGGCCAGCCTGCCGCTCGACGCAAACGTGCAGTTCATGACCGTCATGGCCACCAAAATGCCGTATATCGGTCGAGGCTGATACGCAGACCACGCTGGCCACCGGGTCTATCGGCGGCCAGCGGCCCGGCAGCGCTATAGTGGCAGCATGAATCCGGCCCGTGCTCGGGCCGGCGCAGCCACCTTTATTCTCCACGGGCTCGCTCATGACATTCCCCGCATTCTACGACACCGTCCCCGCCATTACCCTGCACGATCCGCTGGCGCATTTGCTGGGCGCCAGCGATGACGGCCAGATCCGCTACGGATATGCCGACGTGGTTCGCCTGGCCGGCCACTCTTGCCCAACGGTGGCGGGCGCGTATCTGATGACGCGCGCGGCGCTGCGGGCGCTCTACGGCGATGCACCCGCGCAGCGCGGCGCCATCAAGGCCGAGTTTCGTGATGGCCAACTCAATGGCACCACGGGGGTGGTGGCCAATGTGGTCAGCTTCATTACGGGCGCCACAGCCGATAACGGCTTCAAGGGTATCCGCGGCCACCACGACCGCCGCAATCTGTTGTTCTTCGATGCGCCGATCAACGGCAGCATCCGCTTTACCCGGCAGGACACGGGGCACAGCGTTACCGTGTCGTTCAATGCCGGCCTTGTGCCCGCCCCCGCCGAGATGCTGCCTGCCCTACTGGCATCTGTTGAGGGCACCGGCACACCCGAGCAGGCGCGCGCTTTCGCAGACATGTGGCAGGATCGCGTGCGCCGCATCCTGGAACAGGCCGATAACCCCGGCCTGATTCAGGTGCAGTAAATGCGGGAGCCGTACGCACGGGCGCAATAGGCGCGCACGCGACAAGCGCAGTGGCGGTCGGGCGGGTTGCACTCAGCGCGAAAACAACACCGGTATTGTCATGCTTTCCAGTATGGTGTTGGTGGCACCACCCAACACCCACTCGCGCAGGCGGCTGTGGCCATAGGCCCCCATCACAATCAGATCCGCATCATTGTCCGCGGCTGTGTTCAGGATGGTCTCGCCCACGCCCGTAGCGCTGGTGTCGCGAGTGATCTGTTTCGGTGTCGGGTAACCATGGGCCGCGCAATAGGCCACCAGCTCGCCCCCGTTTTCGGCATAGTGCCGCATGCGCGTAGAACCCGCATCCATGCCCAGGACAAACAGCTTGCTGGCATGCTGCAGGATCGGTGCGGCATCACCCAGCGCGCGGGCCGACTCGCGCCCGCCGTCCCAGCAGCACAACACGCGCTCACCCACGGCCTTGTTGAAGGTACCGGCCGAAGGCACCATCACCACCGGCCGCCCAGTAGACATCAACACCTCGGCCACAAACCCGGGGCCGCTGCCAGCCTCGCGGTCGTCGATGTTTTCCTGGCTGATGACGAGAACGTCCGCATAGCGCGCCTGGCGCGCCAGGAACTGTGCCGGCGTGCCGGTTCCCGTCAGCCACGTGGACTGCACACCGTGGTGCTTGGCAAGCCCGTGGAACTCGTGCTCGACGCGTGCTTTTTCCTGTTTCTGCTTGGCTTCGAGAATGTCGAGCGCCTGCCGCATCATGCCTTCCGCCGCAGGCGTGTAGGCAGGCAGCAGATAGCTGGCGTATAGGCCAAGCAGAACGGCCTGATGGCGGGTAGCCATGGCCAGCGCAAACTCCAGGCGGCGCCGGCTGTCGGCGCCAAGATCCAGATGCACGGCTATTCGACGTAACATGTGTACGCTCCTTGCGAATTGAACACGGCAACGCGCAATGCCTGCCAGTGCGCTGCCCATGGCGGGAAACATCCTGACCTACTGGATATAGCTTAGCGCCAAATGCAAGGCTGTACACAGATGGCCTTATGGCTAATCATCCTACGTCGTTGTGAGGTTCTGGTAGCCGCATCGCAGCCAGCCAGCGAGCGCGGGCCGGCGCGCCAAGCTATATGCGGCGCCGGATATACCCCGCCACTTCCGCCAACAAGGCTCCCAGGTTCCGCTGCAGGGTGACGAAGCCCTCATTGCGCTCGCGCGTGGCTTCATCCATGTAGACAGGCCGGCGTATCTCGATCTGCAGGCTGTGCCGCCGCTGCGCCGGCTGGCCGATCTGGGCGATGAGCTGCACGCCTTTGTAGGGGTCGTTGCGCGCAACCGTATAGCCCAGATCGCGCAGGCAATCTTCAATACAGCCCACGAATCCGGGCTCACAGGTTGTGCCATCGCGGTCGCCCAGCACAAAATCCGCCAACGGTCGGCTGCTGTCCATGCCCAGCCGCGCGTAGGCATCGTTGGGCATGGAATGCAGGTTCAGGTGCCACAATGCGCCAAAGGCCTCGTAACGCTCCTTGACCGCCTGCGCAATCGCTGCATGATAGGGACGATAATAATGCTCGATGCGGGTGCGCACCTGTGCAACCGTCAGGCGGCGGTCATAGATCGGCGTGCGCGGATCCATGCGTGTCCACACCAGCCCCTTGCCCAGGCGCGTCTTCTCTCCCGGCTGCAACGGCTCATGCCACACACCGTCCAATGCGTCCGGATCCAAGTCCTGGAGCGTACGGTTAGGGTCGATATACGTGCGTGGGAATGTAGCTGCAATGAGTGTGGCGCCAACACGCGGGGCAGCCTCCCAGAGCTGGTCCACATGTGTATCCTCGCCCTGGCGCAGCAGCGCCATGGGCGCCGCCGCGTTGAAGTCGGCCGGATACACCGTGCCGCTGTGCGGCGAGTCGCACACCAAAGGGATCACCGGCCCCGCCGGGTCAATACGAATGAATGGCGGATTCGGGCCCGTGCCTGACATCATTTCTTGTTTGCCTGAACTTGAATGTTGGCTTTTTGCGCTACCAAGGTATAACGCTCAATGGCTGCCTTCATCTGCGCGGCAAACGCTTCCGGCGAGTTAGTCATGATCGTCGCGCCCACATTGGCCGCGCGTTCCTGGAAGGCCGGGTCTTGCGTCACTTTGCGCACCGATGCGTTCAGCTTCTCAATGACCGCCTTGGGTGTGCCCGCGGGCGCCACCAGGCCGAACCAGCCGCCCGTGCCCATTTCGGGGTAGCCAAGCTCAGCGTAGGTAGGCACATCAGGCAGCACTTTGCTGCGTTCTGCGCCCAGCACAGCCAAGGGGCGCAAGCGCCCTTCCTGCAGATGCGGAAGCGTCGAAGACAGGTTGTCGGTGATCGAATCCACCTGGCCGGCCAGCGCGTCGTTCAGTGCCGGGCCCGCGCCGCGGTAGGGCACATGCAGCAGATCGATACCCGACAGCATCATGAAGTTCTCGATGTTGGCATGGCCCAAAGAGGCCACGCCCGGCGAGGCGAACGAATACTTGCCCGGCTGGGCCTTGGCCAGCGCAACGAATTCCTTCATCGTCTTGGCCGGCACCTTGGGGTTGACGGCAAACACGCTGGGAACACCCATCACGTTGGAAATGGGCGCAAAATCCTTGATGGGATCGTATTTCAGGTTGGGATAAATGGCCGGGTTGGAACCGTGCGTGCTTACCGTTGCCATGCCGATGGTATAGCCATCAGGCTGGGCGCGCGCAATCTGCTCCGCACCCAGCGCGCCGCCCGCGCCTGCCTTGTTCTCGACCACCACCGACTGCCCCAGATCCTTGCTGAGATACTCGGCGATCAGGCGCCCCACCAGGTCTGTGGAGCCGCCAGCCGCGAACGGCACAATCAGGCGAATGGCATGTGAGGGATAGGCGTCCGCCGCGACAGCGGCCGGCATAACGCCAAATGTGGACAGCGTGGCGCCCGCAAACGCCAGACAGGCCAACTTCGAACGATAAGCAGACATACGGTTCCCCAATGAGTAGTAGTAATGATGTTGAAGTATCGGCAATTCAGGTGGCCGCAACAAACGACTAGAATGCAAGTTATCATTACATTCTGTCATGTTCGGTCGATTGTCTGATATGTCATCGGGTAATCGCCCGGGCTGGCGATGCCGCGGCATTCATGTACCTGTTTTTCGCGGGCTGCGTTCAACGCGGCTTCCTGTATTTACCGACGCGTTTCAACTTCCGTCCATGCGCATACACTCGCCGTCCATGTCCGAACTACATGCCTTCGTTACCGCGGTACGGCTGGGCAGTTTTACCCGGGCAGCCGACGCATTGTGCCTGACACAGGGTGCGATCAGCCGGGCCATCGCTCGCCTGGAAGCGCACTTCGGCCAGCCGCTGTTGCAGCGGAACGCACACGGGCTTGCACTCACCGCTGCGGGCCAACAACTGCTTGACGCCGTGGCGCAGCCCTTACAGGTTATCGAGGGGGTGTCGGCCCAGTTGCGGGCAGGCTATTCGCGCGATGCCTTGTGTTTGGCTGTCGTCCCGACACTGGCCAGCGTGTGGCTGGTGCCGCGCCTACCCGCCTTCCATCAGCGCCATCCCGACATCGCGCTGACATTCGCCGCCTACCGGCGTGATGAGGATTTTTCGGGGCTTGCGCCAGATGCCGCGATATTGGCCGGTGTACCGGGCCAATGGCCGCGGCTGCATTGCGATTACATCATTGGCCGCGATGTGGTGGTCATCTGCCACCCCGATAGGCTCAAGGCACGGCGCGCTGTTGGCCGCTGGAAGAAACCGGCCGAACTGCTGGACGAACCGCTGCTTTACCATGCCAACGCGCGCGAGAACTGGCGGCAGTGGTTCGCCGCCGTGGGCGTCGACACCACGCCCACGCTGTCCACGGGGATGGACCAAGTATCCATCATTGTGCGCGCCGTCATGGCTGACATGGGCATCGCTGTGCTGCAGCGCTGCCTTGTGCACGACGAAATCGAATCGGGCCACGTCGCCGTACCGTTCGATATCCCGGTTTCGATTCAGCATGGCTATGTACTGTGCTACCCAGAGCGGCACAGCCATCATCCCGCACTATCTGCGTTCCGCGAATGGCTGCTGGAGGTTGCCGCCGAGAGCTGACGCGGCGGCAACAACCCGTACCTCACGCAACCCGCACCTCACTGTTTCATCAAGCCGGAACCCATGGCGCCCCGCCCATTGCGCAGGCCACGCACCCTTCGCCACACCAGCGCCAAAAGCGGCCAGAACAGCATGGCCAGCGCCAGCGTGGTGATTGTGCCAACCAGCGAATTGGACCAGAACAAGTGCAGACCAGTGCCGGGGCCCAACATCGCCTGCCGGAAGGCGTCTTCCATTCTGTCGCCCAGCACCAGTGCCAGCACCAGGGGCGCGAGCGGATAGTTGAGCTTCTTGAGCACGTAGCCGACCACCCCGAACAACAGCATGTACCAGACATCCAGCATGGCATTGTTGACCGAGTAGGCGCCAATCGCGCACACCACAATAATGATGGGAGCCACAATCGCGAACGGAATGCGCAGAATCGCCGCGAACAGCGGCACCGTACTGAGCACAATGATCAAACCTACGAAATTGCCCAGATACATGCTGGCGATCAGGCTCCAGACAAACTCTTTCTGCTCCACGAACAACAGCGGGCCGGGCTGCAAGCCCCAGATCATCAGCCCGCCCAGCAGCACCGCCGCAGTGGCCGAGCCCGGGATGCCGAGCGCCAGCATGGGCAGCAGGGCAGATGTGCCCGATGCGTGCGCCGCCGTTTCGGGCGCCACCACGCCTTCCAGTTCGCCGGTGCCGAACTTGTGGCCATTGCGCGAAAAGCGCTGTGCCAGCCCATAACCCATGAATGATGCGGCCGTGGCGCCGCCCGGCGTCACGCCCATCCAGCACCCCACCAGCGTGCTGCGTATCAGCGTGGCCCAGTAACGGGGCAGCTCGCGCCAGGTTTGCAGCACGACTTTCAAGTTGATGCGGCCGTTCTTGCCTTCGAACTTCAGGCCCTCCTCCATGCTGACCAGAATCTCCCCGATGCCGAACAGACCGATCACCACCACCAGAAAATCAATCCCGCGCAACAGACCCGGCATGCCAAACGTCATGCGCAGTTCGCCGCTCACAGTATCCATGCCGATGGCGGCCAGGCCGAAACCCAGCATCATGGCAATCACCGTCTTGAACGGCGTCTTCTTGTCAGTGCCCACAAAGCTGCAAAACGTCAGCAGGAAGACGGCGAAAAATTCCGCCGGACCAAACTGCAATGCGAACCGCGAAACCATGGGCGCCAAGAAGGTAATCAGAAGCACGCCCGACAACGCGCCCACGAACGACCCGGTGAACGAGGCGGTGAGTGCATTGCCGGCCTTGCCTTGCTGCGCCAGCGGATAGCCGTCGAATGTGGTGGCCACCGATGACGTCTCGCCGGGAATATTAAAGAGTATTGAGGTGATTGCGCCTGCAAAGAGCGACCCCCAATAGATACAGGACAGCATGATGATGGCGGACGTGGGCGGCATGGTGAACGTGAGCGGCAACAGGATCGCCACACCGTTGGGCCCGCCAAGGCCGGGCAGCACACCAATCACCACGCCCAACACCAGCCCGATCAACATCATGCCAATGTTGTACCAGCTCAGCACCGTGCCAAAACCATGAAACAACGCGCCTAGTTCATCCACAACGATTCTCCGGGTCTGTGTGCTTGAATCGCCGCAGCTGCCGCAACGGCCGCAACTGCTTCAATCACGTCAATCGCTGAAATTGCTGCAATCACTGGAACTGCTGTAAACGCTGAAGCTGTCGCAAACGAGGAATCTTCTGCACTCGCACAGATTGCTGAATCCGCGGCAAACACTGCAAACGCCGCACTGAAAAATGCTCAGTAACCGAAGTAGGCCTCCAGCGGCCCTTTCGGCAGCGGAACCATGAATTGCACTTCAAACATCCAGAACAGCAGCACATTCACGCCCACGCTGACCAGCACAGTCTTGAGCCAGCCTATACGCCCCAGCACCCGCATGAAGCCCGCTATGAACAGCACTGACGCCACGTATATACCCATGAACTGAATCAACAGCACATACACGATGGTGGGCACCAGGACCGCCAGCACCAGCCTGAAACGCGACCACGCCACAAAAGGCTCGCGATTGCGCCGTTTGCCAAAGAGTGCGCTGCACAACACCGCTACGCTGGCGATGCACAGGATCGCGCCTATGTGATAGGGGAAGTAACCTGATTGCGGGCCGGTTTCGCCCCAACTGACGCCCAGTTTGGTGTTGTCTACCATCATCACCACACCGATCAGAAACACCGCCACTGCCGTGAGGGCGTCCACCACGCAGGTGCTCAGAATGCCGCTGCGCGCATGCTGAGCGTCCTCGCGCGCCGATTCTTGCGCCATATCAAACCTCCTGGAGAGATTGCCGATCTGCCGACTTGCCGGTTGACCGGCCAGCCGGTTGGCTGCCTTGCCGATCATGCACCTTGTCCATCACTCGGCGCGACGATCCCGCGGCTTGTCGGTTACCCGGCTTGTCGATCACCGGGCGGGTCGATTGCCCGGCTCGCCCGTTCGACAACTTGGATTACTTCGCAGCCAAGCCGGCTTCATTCATCAGCGTCTTGTGGTATGCCTCGTCCTTTTCCAGAAAGGCTACATAATCCTTGCCTTCCAGGAATTGGCCATTGAGCGCCTGCTTGTTCAGGTAATCCTTCCACTCCGACGTTTCACTGACCTTGCGCAGCACGCCCGCGTAGTATTGAGCCTGTTCCGGCGTGGTGTCAGGCGGCAGGAAGAAACCGCGCAGCATCTGGTACTGCACGTCATAGCCCTGCTCTTTGCATGTGGGGATGTCGGACCACGACTGGCTTGTCGTGACCTTGTCGGTATAGTGCATGCGCGCATCGGAAAACACACAGAGCGCATTGATCTGCCCGGCGCGCCATTGTGCGATGTTTTCACTGGGGTTGTTGACGTTGGAATCCGTGTGCTTGCCCACTAATTGGGTTGCCGCTTCCCCGCCGCTTTTATAGGGCACGTAGGTAAACTTGGCACCCGAGGCTTTCTCCAGCGCAATGGTAACGATCTGGTCTTCGCGCTTGGCACCCGTGCCGCCCATCTTGAAGCTACCGGCGGGCTTTTCCTTGACCGCCTTCAAATAATCACCCGCCGTTTTGTAGGGTGTTTCGGCATTGGTCCAGAGCAGGAACTCATCCTTGGCGATCATGGCCACCGGGTTCAAATCGCGCCAGTTGAACGGCAGCTTCACCGCGATGGGTAGTGTGTAGATGGCCGAGAAGGCCACCATCAGCTTGTGCGGATTACCCGGCGACGCCTTGGTGTCCATGATCCCTTCAGCACCACTGGCACCGCCCTTGTTCAGAACCAATGTGGATTGGTTCATCAGCTTATGTTTGAGGATAATGCTTTGAATCGTGCGCGCCATCTGGTCAGACGCGCCGCCTGCCCCTGCCGGAACGATAATCTCCACATTGCGGGTAGGCTCCCAGGCATGGGCGGGCGTGGCGGCGATACCCGCCAGCGCCAACAGCGAGGCAAGAGCAACGGATGTGCGGGATGGCTTCAGGGTTGCGTGCTTCATGGATGTCTCCTCTTCGATTAACTGCATCGCCGCCCTTATATGAGCGGTATCGTGCCGATTCATTCTTATGCGAGGGAACCCTGTTATGACAGCGGCCGGGTTCTTGATCAAAACATGGGCCGGAAGCAGGCGCCTTTGCCGTATTCCGGAAAATAATGCTTTATTTATGCCGACGGTTGACGCTGCGTGAAATGATGCATAGCCAATCTGGTATACAAAATTCCAACGTTCGGGAATAATAAACACCAGTCAAACCAAAAGGCAAGGGAATTTTCAGCCCACATGTCAAAATTTGGTATACCAATGAAAATAAACGACGCAGACACCGCCTTGCTGGCCGACACAGCATCCGACATTGAACCGTTGAACAGACAAACGCTGCCTGGAACAGTCGCCGAGCGCCTGCGCGACATGATCATCGAAGGCACGCTCGTCGCCGGCACCCGCTTGAACGAGCGGGCACTGTGCAATCAACTCCAGGTTTCCCGCACACCATTGCGCGAAGCGTTCCGCCTGCTCCACGCAGACGGCCTGATCGACATACAGCCCAACCGCGGCGCCCAAGTCATCGCGCTCTCCGAAGACGATATTCGCGAAAGTTTTGAAGTACTGGGCGCGCTCGAGGCGCTGTCAGGCCGCTTGGCCTGCGAACGCATCAGCGACCAGGAAATCACCGAGATCCGCGCACTTACCTTCGAGATGCAGGCCTCGCACGCCCGTCAGGATCTGCCCGCGTATTACCGCGTCAACCGCGAGATCCACGACCGCATAAGCGCCGCCGGCCACAACGCGCTGCTCGTGCGGGTGTACCAGGGCATCAACCTGCGGCTGCAAAATGTACGCTTTCGTTCCAACCTGGTGCGCGAAAAGTGGAACAACGCCATGGCCGAACACCTGGCCATGGTGGATGCACTTGAAGCGCGCGACGCGCAGCGGCTTGCGGACATCATGGAACGCCATCTCAAGCACAAACTTGAAACCGTGCTCGAAGACTTCACGCCCATGAACACACCGCCTCACCAATCCCGCTGACGCTGGCGGCGATCCACCGCAGGAGCTCCTGATGAACGCGCCCCACTCTCACCTGATCCCCCCGTCTCCCTACGCCCAACAACGCGAGCTGGCGCTGCGCTTGCGCCGCGCGGTGGCAGGTGATGTGCTGTTTGGCGCCGCCGACCGCGGTCGCTATGCCACTGATGCATCGATTTACCAGATCGACCCGGTAGGCGTGCTGATCCCCCAATCGGTGGACGATGTGTCCGCCGCGCTGGCCCTATGCCGCGAACTCGGCGTGCCGGTGCTGGCACGCGGCGCGGGCACCTCGCAGTGCGGTCAGACAGTGGGCGCGGCGCTGGTCATCGATAACAGCAAGCACCTGAACCAGATCATGGATTTCGATGCGCAGGCCATGACGGTCACCGTACAGCCCGGCATTGTGCTCGACCACCTAAATGCCTGGCTCAAGCCGCACGGCCTCTGGTTTCCCGTAGATGTCAGCACAGCGGCCCAATGCACGATCGGCGGTATGGCAGGCAACAACTCATGCGGTTCTCGTTCGATCGCCTACGGCAATATGGTGCACAACGTGCTCGGCATCGATGCCGAACTCATGGACGGCACCTTGGCCTGTTTTACCAACGTCGAGCAGATGCGGAACACACCTGATCGTGTACGCCGCATCATGGAAGGGCTCTCGGGCATCGCGGCGCGCGAACAGGCCGAGATCGCGCGGCGTGTACCCGCAGTGCTGCGCCGCGTAGGCGGCTATAACCTGGATATTTACCAGCCCCGCAACCCCCACCCCTATGGGCCGCCCGGCAGCGTCAATCTGGCACACCTGCTCGTGGGCAGTGAAGGAACGCTGGCATATACCCGCCAGATTACCCTCAAGCTTGCACGGCTGCCATCCAGCAAGACGTTGGGCGTGGTCAATTTCCCGACGTTCTATCAAGCCATGGACATGACGCGGCACATTGTGCAGCTCGAGCCCTGTGCCGTCGAACTGGTGGATCGCACGATGATCGACCTGGCGCGCGAAAACCCCGCCTTCCGGCCTGTGATCGATCGCGCCCTGATCGGCGAGCCGCAGGCCATATTATTGGTCGAGTTCGCCAGCGACAATCCCGAACGCGACCGCGCGCGCCTGGACGATTTGGTCGATCTCATGGCTAGCCTGGGTCTGCCGGATGCGGTCGTGCGCATGCCGGATGCCGCGCAGCAAAAAGCCCTGTGGGACGTACGCAAGGCAGGGTTGAATATCATGATGAGCATGCGCGGTGACGGCAAGCCGGTTTCGTTCATCGAAGACTGCGCCGTACCGCTTGAACACCTGGCCGAATACACTCGCCGCCTGACAGAAGTATTCGAGAAGCACGGCACGCGCGGCACCTGGTATGCCCATGCATCCGTCGGCACCCTGCATGTGCGGCCGATTCTCGACATGCGGCGCGACGGCGCGCAGCGCATGCGTGCCATCGCCGAAGAGGCCAGCGCCTTAGTGCGCGAATACAAAGGCGCGTTTTCAGGCGAACATGGCGACGGCCTGGTACGCAGCGAATGGGTGTCGTGGCAGTTCGGCCCGCGGCTGACGCGCGCGTTCGAAGAAGTCAAAGATCTGTTCGATCCCGATGGGCTGATGAACCCAGGAAAAATCGTGCACTGCGGAAAAATGGATGATCGCACCACGTTCCGCTTCCCACCCAACTATCGCACCATCACCATCAAGCCTGCATTGGACTGGTCGGCATGGAATGTTCAGGCCGACGCAGCCACAGGTGCGACCGGCAAACCGGGCAGCGGCGGCGACAGCACTGGCGGCCTGGCCAAGGCGGTTGAAATGTGCAACAACAATGGCCACTGCCGCAAATTCGACGCCGGCACTATGTGCCCAAGCTACCGTGTCACCCTTGATGAGCAGCACCTGACTCGAGGCCGCGCCAACACGCTGCGCATGGCACTTTCGGGGCAGCTCGGGCCCGACGCGCTGCAGGGGGATGCCGTGCGCGAGGCCCTGGATCTGTGCGTCAGTTGCAAGGGCTGCAAGCGCGACTGCCCCACAGGCATCGATATGGCGCGCATGAAAATCGAAGTGCTGCACCAGCGCCACCGCAAACATGGCGTTCCGCTAAAGGACAGGATCATCGCCACACTGCCGCGCTGGGCACCATGGGCGGCGCGTCTGCCGTGGCTTGCCAACCTGCGCGATACGCTGCCCGGCATGGCAAGGCTCTCCGAAAAACTGCTGGGCTTCTCGGCGCAGCGCACATTGCCGGCCTGGCGCCGCCGCACCTTTCTCGACCACGCCAACTCCGCCGATGCGCGCGAGGCGGATGTCGTATTGTTCGCCGATACGTTCAACAATTACTTCGACGCTGAGAACGCGCACGCGGCGCTGCGCGTTCTGCGCGCCGCTGGCTACCAGGTATACGTTGCTCGGCCTTCGGCCGCCGACCGCCAGCCTGGCCGGCCGCTCTGCTGCGGCCGCACCTACCTGGCCGCGGGGCTCGTGGACGACGCCCGCGGCGAAGCCCACCGCATGATCGATGCACTGCTGCCTTTCGCCGAGCGCGGTGTACCCATCGTGGGCCTGGAGCCCTCCTGTCTGCTCGGGCTGCGCGACGAATATCTGGCACTGGGCCTGGGCGATGCCGCGCAAACACTGGCCCGCCAGTCATTCCTGTTCGAAGAGTTCCTGGCGCGCGAGATCGAAGCGGGTCGTGCCACACTGAAACTCAAAGCACTGCCGGAACGCAAAGCCTTGCTGCACGGACACTGTCATCAGAAAGCATTCGACGCGGTGCAACCGGCACTGCGCATCCTGCGGTTGATTCCGGAGCTTGAAGCCAGCCTGATCGAATCAAGCTGCTGTGGCATGGCGGGCAGCTTTGGCTACGACGCCGCGCATTACAATGTCTCAATGCGCATGGCAGAACTCGCGCTGCTGCCGGCGGTGCGCGCCACCTCCGCCGAAACGCTCATCGTGGCAGACGGCACCAGCTGCCGCCACCAGATCGCTGACGGCACCCGGGGCGAGCCCTCGCGCAAGGCCGTGCATATCGCATGCGTACTGGAACGCGCTCTGGCGGACTGAAGCCGCCCACCTTCAGGAGACACCCCCATGCCCGCATCCAATTGCGTCGCAGAAGCCATCACCTCGCGCCGCAGCGTACGCGGCTTTCTGCCGCGGGCCGTCGAGCCGCGGCTCATCCAGGATATTCTGAATATCGCCCGCCATGCACCCAGCGGCAGCAACATTCAGCCCTGGAAAGTGCACGTGGTGCAAGGAGACGCGCGCCGCCGGCTGTCCGAACTGTTGAGCGACGCCCATGATCGCGGCGAGCCCGCGCGGCGCGAGTACGAGTACTACCCCGTAAACTGGCGCCAACCGTATCTGGCGCGCCGGCGTGAAACCGGATGGGGCCTGTACAGCACACTGGGCATCCAGAAGGGCGACCGCGCCGCCAGCGCCGCCCAGCACGGCCGCAATTATCAGTTTTTCGACGCCCCCGTCGTATTGCTCTTCACCATCGACAACGATCTGGAGAAAGGGAGCTGGCTGGATTACGGCATGTTCCTGCAGAACATCATGATCGCCGCGCGCGGCGTGGGCCTGCACACCTGCCCCCAAGCCGCCCTGGCCAACTACCCCGATCTGGTCAAACAAGTACTGGGCATTGCCGACGACCAGACTGTCATCTGCGGCATTTCCATCGGCTACGAAGACCCCGACTGCCCCGCCAACCGCTACCGCCCAGAGCGTATCGCCCTGGACGAGTTCGTGACGTTTCACGACAGCGACGTACAGGCCGCAGCAACGCCCCAGGCCGCGCCTACCCCTTCAAGCAAGTGCTCATGAATGCCTTGCGAGCGTCGCCCTTAAGGCTTTTGCTGCTGGCCTGCGCATTGCAATCCTTCATGCGCTGCTGCTGTGCCGTTAATGCCTTGTCCGGGGTGCCGTTTTCACCTTTCAGACAGCGGCTCATGAAAGCCTTGCGCTCCTCGCCCGCCTTGCCTTTGGCCTGATTGTTGCAGGTTGCCATGCGCTGCTGTTGTGCCGTCAGCGGCTTGCCAGAAGAGGCGGCACCTGCCTCTTTGGCTGCCGACGGTTGCGCTGCGGCCGGCAGGGCCATCGCACCGCCGAGCAGCGCGGCAAACAATAGGGTTCGCAGTGAAACGGTACGCATAAGAGATCTCCAGATGAGCCGCCCCGGATTGGGGTGTGCCTATCATGCGTTCCGATCTTGGCAAAAACAAGTATGCAGGCGCAAAATCACGGGAAAACAATAGCAAAGAATGCAACAGGAAATTAACGGCGGAGCGGCTCAGCCGCGGCAATAAACCAGCAGCCGCCCCTTGTACGGCTGCCCCGATGCCGGGGCTGCAACAGCGTCCAGCCGCTCTTGCTCTACCAATTCGAAGCCGAAGCCAGCCATATGGCGGTTGAACGCCGGCCTGTGGCCCCGATCAGGGTCGATGATCCAGACCTCGGCGCTGGCCGCGGCATGATCATCCAGGAAGTCCGCAAGCGCCGCCGGGGCGTTGCGGTCGTAGAGCAGATCACTGCCAAGGATAAGATCGTATCGGGCACTGAGCGGCTCAATGCCAATGTCGCGTACGCATATATCGCGCCCTTCACCCCATTGCCCATGCCGATACTTGACCGCCGGTACGTCGTTAAGCCGCGCATTGATCTCCAGAAAGCGCTGCGCCAGCGGATGACGGTCACTCGCCGTCATGCACGCCCCGCGGCGGCGCCCAACCAGCGTAGGAATGCCTAGGCCACAGCCAATTTCCAGCACGCGCTCGTCAGGGCAGACACTGCGCCGCGACAGCCGCGCGGCCAATATCAGGCTGGATGGCCAGATCAAGCCGAACAGCGGCCACGAGGCCGAACAAATGCCCAGGCGCAGGGCTTGGCCGTCAGGATCGTGGAACTGCTGCCGATCGCGCAGAGACCGGATCCACAGATCCTCGCCATCAGGAATCGCTACGCGTTCTATGCGGGTGTGATATCCGGGTCGGCCCGCAGGCGCATCCCCGAACATTTAGAAAAAACTCAGAAAAATCAACATTTTGCCAGTATCGCCCGAATACCATGCAAAGGCCAGCACGCAATGCCGCCAGCATGCGGTGCCGCGCAGAGGTCAGGGATCGTCGCTCCGCCTGTTTGGGCGACTCGTGTTGCTTCTTGGCAGGCGCATTCAAAATAGTGTGCCGTGCTTAGGGGCTGAACAGCGGCCTGGGCAGTAGAGAAACCGTAATAACCGGGTTTACGCACCGCGTACCAAAAACAAAAAGCCCTTGGCGATTTTTTGCCAAGGGCTTTTTGTTTGAAAAACGGTGGTCGGGGCGACATGATTCGAACATGCGACTCCTGCGTCCCGAACGCAGTACTCTACCAGGCTGAGCTACGCCCCGATTTGAAGCTTTGCCGCGGCGGCGACACCTTGCGGTGCGGCCTGTTACCCGTGGCGCGGGATTTTTGCTTAACGGTCCCGATCGACCGCGAAGGAACAGAATTTTAGCAAAGTTTCACGATGAACGGAAACGGGCAGGCCTTCGAGCGCCTGGCGAGCCAGTTCGGCCTCGGCGAGGGCGGCCTGGCGGGTGTATTCGAGTGCATCGGTTTGCTGGATGGCGCGGGCCACGGCGGTGAAATCGCCCGCGCCTTCGCTGATGGCATTGCGCACCAACTCGCGCTGCTCGGCTGTGCCGGTTTCCATGACGCGGATAAGCGGCAGTGTAGGCTTGCCTTCGCGCAGGTCGTCGCCCAGGCTCTTGCCCAGCACATGAACGTCGCCGGAGTAATCCAGTACGTCGTCGATGAGCTGGAAGGCGGTGCCGATGTGGCGGCCGTAGGCGGCAGCCGCCGCCTGTTGCCCGGCAGTGGCGCCGGCCACGATGGCGCCCACCTCAGCAGCCGCCTCGAACAGCTTGGCGGTTTTGTAGCGCACAACCTGAAGGTAGCGATCGAGCGATACATCGGGGTCGTGCACGTTGAGCAGTTGCAGCACTTCACCCTCGGCAATGATGGTGGTGGCGCCGGACAGCACCGTCATCGCGGGCATGGAGCCGGATTCGACCATCATTTCGAACGAGCGCGAATAGAGATAGTCGCCCACCAGCACGCTGGCGGCGTTGCCGAACATGGCATTGGCGGTGCTGCGCCCGCGCCGCAGATCGGATTCGTCGACCACGTCGTCGTGCAGCAAGGTAGCCGTGTGGATGAACTCGACCACAGCGGCCAGCAGATGATGATTGCGGCCGCTGTAACCCAACGCATTGGCCACGAGCAGCAGCATGGCCGGACGCATACGCTTGCCGCCAGCGCCGATGATGTAATCGCCGATAGTGCGAATCAGGACGACGTCGGAGTTGAGGCGTGCGCGAATGACGGCATCGACTGCCTTCATGTCATCCGAAATCGGGGTAATTAACTCTGTGAGGCTCAAAACGTTGTCCGGAACAAGGTTGGGGCGGCGCAAAGCCCGAAATATCAAGGCTAGGATTATACGTGAGGCACCCAAGCCACGCGGTGCCCAGGCCGCCGGATGCCGACCTGCGTCAAATGCGCGATAATAATAGTTTTTCTGCCTTCCGGATATCGGAGAATTCCGTTGACTTCCCCAGATCTTGGCACCCTGGTTGCCCGCGCGGAGCGCGTGCTGGCGCAACTCGAGGCCTGGCTGCCCCCCGCGCCACCCGACACCGACTGGTCCGCTCATGCGTACCGCTGGCGCAAGCAAGGTGCGCGCGGCTGGCTCGACGCCATTCGCCATGTAGCCACCATCCATACCGAAGATCTGCAGCACATCGACCGGCAAAAGGCGGTCATCGAGCGCAACACGCTGCACTTTCTGGAAGGCAAGCCGGCCAACAACGTACTCATGACCGGTGCACGCGGCACGGGGAAAAGCTCACTGGTCAAGGCGATGCTGGCCGCCTACGGCAGCCGCGGCCTGCGCCTGATCGAGGTCGACAAATCCGACATGGGCGATCTGGGCGACATCGTCGACATGGTCGCCGGCCGGCCCGAGCGCTTCATCATTTTCAGCGACGACCTTTCCTTCGAGGAAGGCGAAGCCGGCTATAAGGCGCTCAAATCCGTGCTCGACGGCTCGGTATCGTCCTCCGGCGACAACGTGCTCATCTACGCAACGTCCAACCGCCGCCACCTCATGCCCGAATACATGAGCGAAAACCTGGCGGCGCAGCATCAAAGCGACGGCGAAATCCACCCAGGCGAAACAGTCGAAGAAAAAATCTCACTGTCCGAACGCTTCGGCATCTGGCTGTCGTTCTACCCCTTCCGCCAGGATGACTACCTCGACATCGTCAACTACTGGCTGGCGCAGCACGGCTGTACACAGCAAGACATCGACGCCTCGCGCACCGAGGCGCTGCAGTGGGCGCTCGAGCGTGGCTCGCGCTCCGGGCGCGTGGCGCGTCAGTTTGCGCGCGACTGGGCCGCGCGCCACACCTGATCCGCCACGCGTCCAATTCAATACCGCAGTACCCGCCCAACGGCGGGCATGAACCGTTTTTTTTACCACCCTGAACCCTGGTCATGTTCAAACCTAGCACTCCCTCGCCTTCCCGCACTTCCCGTCAACGCATCGCGCTCAACGGTCGCGCCGGCGCACTGGCACGCCGCCGCGCCTCGCTGGCCGGCACCAACCCGCCCCGGTCCGATACGGGCCGCTCTCAAGGCCGTTCATGACCAAACCCTTTGTCGAGGTTGCCGCCGGGCTGATCCTGCGCCACGATGGCGCGGTACTGCTGGCCCAGCGGCCTGCCGACAAGCCTTGGCCGGGCTGGTGGGAGCTGCCGGGCGGCAAGCTCGAGCCTGGCGAAACAGTGCTGCAGGCCCTGGCGCGCGAGTTGCACGAAGAACTCGGCATCCGCGTCACCCAAGCCACGCCCTGGGTCACCTATACGCACGAATACAGCAAAAATATCGTTCGCCTTTCTTTCTGCCGCGTCACTGGCTGGGAAGGCGAGCCGCAAGGCCTGGAAGGCCAGCAACTGGCATGGGTCGATCCGCAGGCGCAGCCGCTGCCCGTCCAACCGCTGCTGCCAGCCACCCACCCCCCCATGCGCTGGGCACAGTTGCCCGCGCACTACCTCATTACCTCGATCGGTCATGCTGCGGCGCTGCCTCGCTACCTTGCCACCCTCGACACCGCGCTGCGCAAAGGCGTGCGGCTGGTGCAATTTCGCGAACCCGGCCTGGCGGCCAACGAGGCGCAATGCCTGGATGCCTTCCGGCAGGTGCTGCAATGCTGCCACGCCCATGGCGCACGCTGCCTGATCAACAGCATCCACCCCGAGGCATGGTGGGCCGAGGCCGATGGCGTGCACATGCGTGCGCAAGACGCCCTGGCCCGCGCGCCTCGGCACGCCCCCACCCCGCCGCCCCAGGAGGCACCACCGGGCGCCTCGGGCCGCAATGGCCATCTATTGGGCGTTTCCGCCCATACGGCACAAGAACTACAGGCCGCACGGGCGCTGGATGCGGATTTTGTGGTGGTGGGCCATGTGCTTGACACCCCCTCGCACCCTGGCGTGCCGGGTATAGGCTGGCCAGCCTTTGCCGCATTGGCCCAGCAGGCAGCGCTGCCGGTGTACGCCATCGGGGGCCAGTCGCCCGCCACGCTCAACGAGGCCCGCGCGCATGGCGCGCATGGCATCGCCGGCATACGCGGGCTCAGCGCGTGCTCAACGCCGTCGCATCCCATCCCCCACCCAGCGCGGCAATAAGCTGGGCGCTGGCAACCAAGCGATCGGCGCGCAATTGCAGCGCCGACCGTTCAGCGGACAGCGCCGCTGTCTGCACCTGCACCACGCTCAGGTAGTCGATCAGGCCAGCATCATACTGGTTCTGCGTCAGGCGCAGCGACTCGCGGGCCGCCGCCAGGGCACGATCTTGCGCGACCTGCTCCCGGCCCAGCGCATCCAGTGCCACAAGGTAGTCTTCCACCTCGCGCAGCGCCGTCAATACAGTCTGCCGATATACCGCCGCCTGCGCGTCGAAATTGGCCCGTGCCTGCTCCACCTGGGCGCTGCGCGCGCCTGCGTCGAACACCGTCAACGCCAACGCGGGGCCCAGCGACCAGAAGCGCGCCGGTGCCGTCAACCACTGTGCCCACTCGCCACTGCGAAAACCGCCCTGTGCGCTGAGCGTGAGCGCGGGAAACCAGGCTGCCTGTGCCACGCCGATCTGGGCGTTAGCCTGGGCTGCGCGCCGCTCCGCAGCGGCAATATCCGGGCGCCTCTGCAGCAGTTGAGACGGCAGGCCCACCGGAATCTCGGGCACGGCCAAAGCCACGGCCGGCGCCTCGGGCAGCGCAAACTGCGAGGGAGGCACACCCACCAGCACAGCAATGGCATGTTCGAGCTGCGCACGCTGTGCCGCCAACGCCAACTGCTGTACCCGGGCATTTTCGAGTTGCACACGTGCCGCCTCGACATCAGCCTGCCCAGCCACGCCCACCGCGTAACGGTTCTGCGTCGTCGTCAGCGAACGTTCATACGCCGCAACGGTTTCCGCCAGCAGGCGAAATTGCACATCGGCCATGCGCAGGTTGAAGTAGCTTTGCGCCAGGGTGGATTGCAGGCTGAGCCGCGCCGCCGCCAAGTCTGCGCCGCTGGCCTCGAAACCTGCGTGGCTGGCCTGCACTGACCTGCGCACCTTGCCCCACAAATCAACTTCCCAGCTCAACGTACCCGACAGACTATATTGATTGCCCACGTCGCCTATGCCGCCGCCCGAAGCCCCGCCCCCCGAACGGGTAGCCGAAGCCGACGTACCGACAGTGGGAAACAACCCCGCGCGCGCTGCGCCGAGCGCCGCCCGCGCCTGCCTGTACTTAGCCTCGGCCTGGGCGATATCGAAGTTGCCTTGCGCCAGGCGCGCCATCAAGCCAGAGAGCACGCCGTCCGCATACAGCGACCACCATTCCGAGGGCAGGGCCGTATCGGCCGGCTGTGCGCGCACCCAACCGGGGAAAGCACCACCGCCCGCCGCCTGCGTTGAGGCACCCGACGACATAGCATCCTGGCCTTCAGGAACCGGCGCGGCGCCATAGGCAGACGAGCCCGGCGCCCGCGTTTCGGCGCCTTGCGCGGGCAGTTCCTTGTAGGCAGCGCCCACCTCCAGATCGGGCCTATGGTAATCAGGCCCGACGGCACAACCTGCCAGCAGCGCCAGCAGCGCGGCTACCCACACAGGCCGCCCCGCTGCACTGCGGCGCCGCGCGCCTTGTCCACTGCCTTTTGTCGTTGCGCTCACACTCGCCTTGTTCATGGAACCCCAACTATCCGTCACGTGTTCTTCCCTGCCACCGGCCGCTTGCGCGGCCAGGCCTGCGCGACATACGTCGATTGCCGGCCTCAACCCATCGGCGCCAGTAAGCCATGCGCTCACCATTACGCCTCCCTCGGACGCACATCCGCGGCCACCGGCCTGCGCCGCCGCGCAACCCACAGACGAAGGCGATCCAGATACAGATACACCACCGGCGTCGTATACAGGGTGAGCACTTGGCTGATCAGCAGGCCGCCCACGATCGTCAAGCCCAGCGGGCGCCGCATTTCAGCCCCGGCGCCATTGGACAGAATCAGCGGCAGCGCGCCCAGCATGGCCGAGATCGTCGTCATCATGATGGGCCGGAAGCGCACCAGGCAGGCCTGGAAGATCGCCTCGCGCGACGCATAGCCGTCGCGCCGCTCCAGCAGCAAGGCGTAGTCCACCATCATGATGGCATTCTTCTTCACGATGCCAATCAGCAGGAACACGCCAATGAAGGCAATGAGCGAAAACGGCTCCTTCACCGCCAACAGTGCCAACAGCGCGCCAATCCCCGCCGACGGCAACGTCGATAGAATCGTCAGCGGATGAATATAGCTTTCATACAGGATGCCAAGCACGATATACATGGTCAGCAGAGCAGCCAGAATCAGCCATGGCTGCTGCCCCAGCGTTTTCTGCAGCTCGCCGGCCTCGCCTTCAAAGCCCGCTTGTATCTGGTCAGTAGGCAAGCCCGTGCGCGCCACTGCCTGCTCGACGGCCGCGGTCGCCTGCTCAAGCGCAACGCCTGGCGCCAGGCTGAAGGAAATTGACTCCGACGCCAGCAAGCCAGTATGCCTCACACTGAGCGGCGCATTGCCCATCTCGAACCGCGCAAAGGCCGACAAGGGTACGCGGCTGCCGTCCGCTGTCACCACCTCGATGCGCTTGAGCGAGTCCACATCCGTGGCATAACGCTCATCCACCCCCATCACCACGTGATACTGATTGAGCGGCCCATAAATCACCGACACCTGCCGCATGCTGAAGGAATTGTTCAACGTACTGGCGATCATCGCCATGTCAACGCCCACGCGGGCCGCCGCATCGCGGTCGACGACCAGCTCCACGCGCCGGCCCTTGTCCTCGATATCCGTATCCACGTCCGTCAGCTCAGGCAGCGCAGCCAGCGCACGCTGTACACGCGGCAGCCAGGCCTTGATGACATCCAGATCACTGCCCAACAGTGAATAACTGTAGCTGCCGCTACCCCCCTGCATGCCGCCCAGGAAGATGTCCTGCTGAGGCACCAGCGTCAGGCGCGCACCGGGCAGCCCCGCAAAGCGCGGCCGCAAGCGGTTGACCACTTCCATAGCGCTGGCCTTGCGCTCCTCGCGTGGCTTGAGCTGAATCATCAGAAAGGTGCTGTTGCTGCCGCCGCGCCCCCCGGCGAACCCGGCCACACTTTGTACCGCGGGATCCTGTAGCAGAATGTCGCGAAAACGGTCCAGCTTGGGCTTCATGGCATAGAACGACGTGCCCTGGTCCACACGGAAGAAACCCAGTAACTGCCCGGTGTCCTGCTGCGGCAGGAAACTCTTGGGCACCGCCGCGTACAGGTAGATGTTCAAGCCAATCGTGGCAAACAGAATGAGCAGCGTCAACCGGCTGTGCGCCAGCGCCCAATGCAGCGAACGCTCATAGCCATGCCGGCACCAGTCGCCCAGCGCCATGAACATATTCAATACTGCGCCCCCTGCACGGCGCAGGCCTCCCAGGGCTGCGCATACGCCCCGCCCCAGCGCCGTGCAGGCACGCCGCCCGCGCGTCGCGCGCGCAGCGCCGTCACGCTGCTGCAGCAAACGCGCGCACATCATGGGGGTGAGCGTTACCGACACCACTAGCGACACCAGGACCGCCACCGACAGCGTGACGGCGAACTCCTGGAACATACGCCCCATTAATCCGCCCATGAGCAGCATGGGAATAAAAACCGCGACCAGCGACAAGCTCATGGCCACCACAGTGAAGCCCACCTCGCGCAGGCCACGGATCGAGGCGCGCAGCGGCGAGGCGCCGCGCTCGATATGGCGCATGATGGTCTCCAACACCACAATGGCATCATCGACCACGAAGCCGGTGGCAACGATGAGCGCCATCAGCGACACCGTGTTCAAGGTATAGCCAAACCACAGCATGAAGCTGAACGAGGTGATCAGTGAAGCCGGCACGGCGATGGCCGGGATCAGCGCCGCGCGCGCATTGCGCAAGAACAGCAACACAACCCCCACCACCAACGCCACCGCGATCAGCAGCGTGATCTCGGCCTCGTGCAGCGAGGCACGGATGCTGGGCGAACGGTCCTGTGCCACAGTCAGCGAAACATGGGCCGGCAGCATGGCCTCAAAGGCGGGAAAGCGCTCGCGGATGGCATCGACGGTTTCGATAATGTTGGCGGCCGCCTGGCGCCGCACCAGCAGCAAAACCGCCTGTTTGTCTTTGTAGAAACCCACGTTGAAGGTATTTTCGACCGAATCCTCGACGCGGGCCACGTCGCGCAGCCGGATGGGTGCGCCATCGCGCCAGGTCACGATCAACGGCCGGTACTGCTCGGCCTTGAAAAGCTGCCCTCCCGAATTTACCTGCCAACTGTATTGGCCGTTGTCCACGAAACCATTGGGCCGCATCGTGTTGGCGCCAGCCAGCGCCGCGCGGACCTCATCCAGAGACACGCCGGCGGTATTGAGCGCATGTGGGTTTAGGCTGACCCGCACCGCCGGCAGCGAGCTGCCGCCTACCTCGACCTCGCCGACCCCGGGCACCTGCGACAATTTCTGCGCCAGCACTGTATCGGCAAGGTCGTAAAGCTGCCCCTGTGTGGCCGTGGCGGATGTAAGCGCCAGCACCATGATAGGTGCCGAATTGGGGTTGACCTTGCGGTACGTGGGATTATTGCGCAGGCTGGACGGCAGCAGAGTGCGCGCCGCGTTGATAGCCCCCTGCACGTCGCGCGCCGCACTGTTGATGTCGCGTGAAAGATCGAACATCAGGAATACACGCGTGCTGCCTTCGGTGCTGCGCGAGGACATTTCACTGATCCCCGAAATCGATCCCAGGGAACGCTCCAGCGGCGTCGCCACGCTCGAAGCCATGGTTTCGGGGCTGGCACCGGCCAGTCTGGCGGATACCGAAATCATGGGAAAGTCGATCTGCGGCAGCGGCGATACGGGCAGAAAAATATACGCCAGCCCACCCACCCCTACCATGGCCAGGCATAACAGCGTGGTCGCCACCGGCCGCAGGATGAATAGGGCCAGGAAACGCATCACACGGCCCCGTCGTCGGCCACACGCCGCGCCGCGCCACCGCGTGCGTGGCTGGCCACACGCTCGAACATCAGGTAGATAACCGGCGTGGTGAAAAGCGTGAGTACCTGGCTGCACACCAGGCCGCCCACCATCACTAGGCCCAGCGGCTGGCGCAGCTCGGCGCCCGAACCCGTGGCGAACATCAGCGGAATCGCACTGAACAGGGCTGCCAGGGTGGTCATCAGTATGGGACGGAAGCGCAGCAGCGCCGCTTCGCGTATCGCCGCACGCGGCGCCAGCCCCCGCCCGCGCTCGGCGTCCAGCGCAAAGTCGATCATCATGATCGCGTTCTTCTTGACGATGCCAATCAGCAGGATGATGCCAATGACGCCTATCATGTCCAGTTCAGTGCCGCGCAGCAACAGCGCCAGCAGTGCGCCGATAGCAGCCGAGGGCAGCGTCGAGAGGATGGTGACCGGATGGATGAAGCTTTCATACAGCACGCCCAGCACCACATACATGGTGACCACGGCCGCCAGCATCAGCCACAGTGTGCTCGACAACGAAAGCTGGAAGGCGCGTGCCGCGCCCTGGAACCGCAGGTCAAGCGACGCAGGCATGCCAACTGCCGCCTGAGTTTCCCGCACCATCTCCACCGCATCGGAAAGGGCCACGCCTGGCGCCAGGTTGAATGAAATCGTCGTCGCCGGAAACTGACCGAGACGTTCAACCGCCAACAGTGTGCTGTGCTCTTCGATGCGTGCCAGGCTGCTAACCGGCACCGGCCCACCGCTCTTGGTGGCTACATAAATGCGGTCGAGTGCCTGCGGGCTCGCGCGGAACGCCGCATCCACCTCCAGCACCACCCGGTACTGGGCCGATTGGGTGAATATCGTCGAAATCAGGCGCTGGCCAAAGGCGTCATACAGCGCATCGTCGATGGCGGCAATCGTCACACCCAATCGCGCGGCGGCGTCACGGTCTATGCGCAGCACGGTCTGCAGGCCGCCAGCCTGCAGGCTATCGTTTACATCCCTGAAGGCCGGCCGTTCGCGCAGCGCACGCACCAGCCGCGGCGTCCACACTTTCAGCTGTGAGACATCCGGGTCAGACAGCGTCATCTGGTACTGCGCTCGCGCCACGCGGTCGTCCACCGTGAGATCCTGCACGGGCTGCATATAAACAGCCATCTCGGGCAGGGCCGCAAGCCGCTCGCCCAGGCGTGCGATAACCTGCGCCGCAGTCGCGTCGCGCTCGCCAATGGGCTTGAGCGCGATCTGCATGGTGCCGGTGTTGAGCGTGGCATTGTTGCCGTCAATGCCGATGAAAGAGGTCACCGCCTCGACCGCGGGATCCTGGCGGATGAGGTCCACTGCCTGCGCCTGCCGCTGTGCCATGGCGCCGAACGAGGCTGTCTGAGGCCCCTGGCTCAGCGCCTGGATCAGGCCCGTATCCTGCTGCGGAAAAAAGCCCTTGGGCACAACAAGATACAGCAGTGCCGTGAGCGCCAGGGTGCCCAGCGCCACCAGCAGCGTCAGGCGCTGGTGGCCCAGCACCCAGTCCAGCCCGCGCGCATAGGCCGCGATCAGCCTTTCCATGCCATGCGCCAACATGCGCTGAAAACGCCCCTCTTGCAACTCAGACTCGGGCCGCAGCAGCCGCGCGCACATCATGGGTGTGAGCGTAAGCGACACCACGAGCGAAAGCAGGATCGCCACGGCCAGGGTGATGGCGAACTCGCGGAACAGACGCCCGATCACATCGCTCATGAACAGCAGCGGGATCAGCACCGCGATCAGCGACAGCGTCAACGACACCAGCGTGAAACCGATCTGGCGCGCGCCCAGCAGCGACGCCTTGAGGGCGGTTTCACCGCGCTCGATATAGCGAGCGATGTTTTCGATCATGACGATGGCATCGTCGACCACGAAACCGGTGGCGATGGTGAGCGCCATCAGCGTGAGGTTGTTGATGCTGAAACCGGCCAGATACATGATGCAGAAGGTGCCCACCAGCGACAATGGCACCACGACGCTGGGTATCAGCGTCGCCGTCCAGCTACGCAGGAAGACAAAAGTGACCAGCACTACCAAGGCGACGGCCAGAAGCATTTCGGCCTTGACGTGTGCCACCGCGTCGCGGATGGTGTGCGTGCGGTCGGCCGCCACCGTCACATCGACGCCCACTGGCAGCGCCTCGCGCAGCGCCGGCAGTAGTTGCTTTACCCGATCGACCACGTCGATGACATTGGCGCCGGGCTGGCGCTGGATATTGAGCAGGATGGCGGGGGTATCGCCCAGCCACGCAGCCTGGCGGATGTTCTCAGCATCCTGCCGCGCCTGGGCCACGTCCCTGAGTCGCAGCGGCGCACCATCACCATAGCGGATGATGAGGTTCTCGTAGTCTTCGCGCGAACGCAGCTGGTCATTGGCGTTGATTGTCGTAGAACGCTCCGGGCCATTGAGCGTGCCTTTGGGCTGGTTGACGTTTGCCGCGGTGATCGCCGTACGCAGATCAGCCATCGTGAGCCCATGCGCGGCCAAGGCCTGCGGGTTAGCCTGCACGCGCACAGCGGGCCGTTGCCCACCCGCAATGCTTACCAGCCCCACGCCGGTGATCTGCGAGAGCTTCTGCGCCACACGGATGTCGATCAGATCGCGCACCTCGTAGAGCGGCAGCGTGGGCGATGTTACCGCCAGGCTGATCACCGGCGTATCGGCTGGATTGACCTTGTTATAGACTGGCGGCGCGGGCAGGTCATTGGGCAGCAGGTTGGAGGCCGCATTGATGGCGGCCTGCACTTCCTGCTCCGCCACATCCAAGGGCAGGGTCAGGTCGAACTGCAGTGTAATCAGCGACGCGCCCCCCGAACTGGTGGACGTCATCTGTGTGAGCCCCGCCATCTGGCCAAACTGACGCTCCAGCGGCGAGGTAACGAGCGCTGCCATCACATCGGGGCTAGCGCCTGGGTACAGGGTGGAAACCTGTATTGTTGGATAGTCGACCTGCGGCAATGCAGCAACCGGCAGCACGCGATATGAGATCAAGCCGGCCAGCAGCAAGGCCAGCATGGCCAGTGTCGTGGCCACGGGTCGCAGGATAAAGAGGCGGGAGAGATTCACGGCAGCTCTACCGCCCGCCACGCCGGCCCGGTGCGCCGGTGGCCGGGGTAGCCATGCCGGCCTCTTTCGCGCTGGCGCCGGGCGTTGCCTCGCTGTCGTTGGTTATATTCACCGCCGCGCCCTCGCGCAGCCGGTCCACACCCTCTATCACCACGCGCTGGCCCGCTTTCAGACCCTGCTTCACACCGATGCGGCCGTCGTCCGTCAGGCCTGTTTCAATACGCTGGATGTGCGCCTTGTCCTGTTCGTCCAGCACATAAACGAACGCACCAATACTGCCCTGCTGGACCGCAACAGCAGGAATGGACAGCGTGTCGACCGTATCCACACGAAGATGCACATTGACGAATTGATTGGGAAACAGGCCTTCGTTGTCGTTGGCAACCCGGCCCTTCAGGCGCACCGTGCCGGTGGTCACGTCGATCTGGTTGTCGACCGACTCGAGCTCGCCCTCGGCGATGCGGCGCACGTCGGCGCTGTCGTAGAGCGCGACCGCAAGTGTGTGCCCGGCGCGCATTTGCGCGGAGATGTCGGGCAGATAGGCCTGCGGAACCGAGAAAAGCACGGCGATAGGGCGCGTTTGCGTGATGGTGACTAGCCCGGTGGTGCCGGCCGCACTGACCAGGTTGCCCACATCGACACTGCGCAGCCCCACGCGCCCTGAAATCGGTGCGGTAATGCGCGTGTAGCCCAACTGCAAGCGAGCCTTGTCGACCGCGGCACGGTCGGCGGCGACGGCCCCCTGCAGCTGCTGCACCAGGGCCGACTGGGTATCGACCTGCTGACGCGCAATAGAGTTCTGGCTGAGAAGCTGCTGGTAGCGCTTGAGATCGCTCTGCGCATTGCGCAGTTGCGCCTCGTTCTGCTTCTGCTGCGCCACCGCCTGATCAAGCGCGATCTGATAACTGCGCGGATCGATGCGCGCGAGCAAGCCGCCTTTTTCGACCTGCTGCCCTTCCTGAAATGCAATATCCACCAGTTCGCCATCCACCTGGCTGCGCACGGTAACCGTGTTATAGGCCGTTACCGTACCCGCCGCCCGAACGACATAATTGAGCCGACTCTGCGCAACCTGGGCCACTTTGACGGGCACAGGCATACCCGCCATGCCAGCACGCCCGAAGGGGTTTTGGGGCGCCTGTGCAGGCCCACGCATAAAGAACCAGTAGTACCCGCCCGCCACCAGCAACAACGCGACAAGCAGCCACACCCAGGTACGGCGGCGATCATGCGACTCGGGCCGGGATTCGGGCATACAGGACTCCGTTGGGGGAAACAGGCGTCATTGTCGCCGATCAGCCCCCCACCGTGACACAGACCCGATAGTTTTGAAATAACACGCAACAACTATGTGCATTGCGCGACGGTACCGGCTATAGGTTGCAGCGCGCCAGCCGGAACGGAACGTCCTGGGTAACAGAGTGCGGCTTGAGCTCGGAATCCTGTTGCGCGAAACGCACCCATACCACGTATTTGTTGGCGCTGATCTCGGGGAAGATATCGAGCACAGGATCGACCCAGACACGGAGCAACTGGAACACCTTGCCGCCCAACATTTCCTGGTACGCGCCTTGGCGGGCCTCTACATCGACCACATCGCCAGAGTCGCGCAAGACGCGCAGGATCAAGGCCAGGCCTTTGTACAAAGGTAGGAACGGCGAGATCCAGCGCTGCAGATCGCGCACGCGCGACTCGATCGGCCGCAATTGCCAAGAGTAATACGACGGCATGTCGACCTGCGAGGAGCCGCCCGGCACGGCAACCCGGCCGCGCAGGCTTGCCAGCCACTCGTTGTCGCGCAGCTCTTGCCCTATGCGGCCCTGAGCGGCCACTTCACTGGCTGTTGCCTGGATTTCGGCCAGCATGGTGTCCAGCGTGCCCGGATCGACGCCAGGATGCTGGTGCAATGCCTGCAGGGCGACGCGCTGGCGCTCGAGATCCTGCAGCACAGCGCCGCGCAGGTCGGTACGATCGCTGATATCGAGCAGATCGAACAGCGTTGCGACGCACACGTGATGATGATGGGGATCGGTACCCCGAGCAAAGAAAAACAGACGATCGAACAGATGCTCGACCCTCAGGAGGGAGCGAACACGTTCGTTGCAGGGATATTCATAGAGGATCACGCGAGCGAAAACCTTATTTCATTGACGGGAGCCACCTGCCTGCCCGGCCTGTTCGCACCATGCATCGTGCAAGGCGCGCACCTGCCGCGCAAGCGCGTCGGCATCGGTGCGGCCATCGTTGACGATGATATCGTCCGCGGCGGCCAGCCGCGTCTCGCGAGAGGCCTGCGCTGACATAATACGCGCAATAGCCTCCGGCGTCAGCCCGCTTCGGGCCTGAACCCGGCGGACCTGGGTGTCAGGATCACAGTCGACCACGCATACGCGATCGACGCGGTCGGCCCATCGCTCAGACTCTACCAGCAGCGGCACCACGAACACAAGATAGCAACCCGTGGCCTGTGCGGCGCGCGCTTCGGTTTCCTGGCGGATGAGGGGATGCAGAATGGCTTCAAGTTTGGCGCGCGCCTGGGGGCTGTCGAAGGCCAATTCGCGCATGGCCTGGCGGTCGAGCGCACCCGTGGCGGCGATCACGTCGGGCCCGAACTGCTGCCGTATGGGTTCGATGGCCAGCCCGCCGGGCGCCGTGAGCGTATGGGCGATCACGTCGGTATCGATGACCGCGGCACCCCATTGCATCAGCATGTCGGCGACTCTGCTTTTGCCCGAGCCTATGCCGCCCGTCAGGCCAATTTTGTACATGCACTTCACTCCTTTGCGCGCCGGCCACAGAGCGGCGACTTCAACCCGCGGCCCGAAACGAAGAATGTACAACAAGCATGGCCGCGAGCGGTAGAATGCAGTCAACACGAACAAATACCACGGAATCCGCCATGCAACGCCCCGCAATGCCCTCCAGACTACTGCGCACGTCGATCACCGCGGCAACGCTGCTGCTCGCCCTGGCCGCCTGCGCCCAGAGCCGCGCACCCGGCTACTACGATACCGGCCGCGAGAGCACCCAGTCCGACGCACAGTTGTCGGCCCAGGGCGGCCATTACACGCAGGCGCCCGCGCAGATCCAGCTGGGCTTTGGCAACCAGCGCGGCGAGCTGGCCGCAAAGCAAGGCCAGGCACAGGCTGAAGCGGCGCCCGCCGCAGCCACGCCGCGCGAGCTGGCCGAAGCCAAAACATACCTGGGTACCGTACCCTGCCTCACCAGTGCCGCCGGGTGCCCCGCCCAGCGCCTGACGCTTACACTCGCCCCAACGGGTGAATGGCGTGCACGCACACACTACTTGGGCGACACCGCACAGCCTGACACTGTCGAACAAGGCTGCTGGCAAGTGATCGGGGCGCAGCCCACCCGCATTTTGCTTCAAGGCACCAACAAGGCCGACAGGGCCGATCTCACGTTCACCAGCGCCAACGTACTGCGCATCAATATGCTGAACAACATCCGCCCCAGCGTGGAATACCGCCTGACACGGCAGGCTAATATCGATGGCATCGACGAGCTGAAAGGCAAGGCCCCGCTGGCCTGCAGGCCGGCGGGCTAAAGCCGGTACGGCGCTCAGCGGGCCGCGTTACGTTTTTGTGCGACGCGGCGCAGCACCACGGCCACCCTTGTAGCTGTTGGCCCAGCCGCTGCCGCCCTTGTGGTGCCCCGGCTGCGGCGTTAGCCCTTCGGCGGTTCGCCCAGGATGCGGCGGGTGAGCTGCACGGCATTGCGCACCTGCATTTTCTGGAAGATGCGAGCGCGGTGGGTTTCGATTGTGCGGCGTGATACACCCAGCTCGGCGGCGATGATCTTGTTGAGTTCGCCGCGCGCCACATAGGCCATGACTTCGCGTTCGCGGGGGGTAAGGCGGGGCAACAACGACGGTTGATGGCTAGGGTTCATGCGCGTAGGCTCCTGAGACACCGGGGCGGTGCAACCACCCCGCCACCCATGCGTGAAGCGGGTGCAAGAATCATGGTGTCACAGCCGCCCCAGCAGGTCTGCTGTCACCCCTTGCATATCTCCAGATTGTCAATCAATCGTGTGGCCCCCAACTTGGCGGCTGCCAGCACCACAAGCGGTTCGCCCGCGCGGATTTCATCTTCGGTGGGGATGCCCAGGTCGCGCTGACGCCGCAGCGCGATGTAGTCAACCTCCCAGCCGCGCGCCGCAAGCGCGTCGGTTGCCTGGCCTTCGAGGGTGGCGCGATCGATACTGCCGGCTGCGATATCGGCCTGCACCTTTTGCAGGGTGGCATAGAGCGTGGGCGCCTCGGCCCGTTCGGCCGGCTGCAGGTAGCGATTGCGCGAGGACAGCGCCAGGCCGTCGTCATCGCGCACGGTTTCGTGTGCATAGATGCGCACCGGCAGTTGGAACTGGCGCACCATGTTGCGCACCACCATCAACTGTTGGTAATCCTTCTTGCCGAATACCGCCACAGCCGGCTGCACACACGAAAACAGCTTGAGCACGACGGTGCTCACCCCGGTGAAAAACCCGGGGCGGAACTCGCCTTCGAGTATGCCGCCAAGGTCCTGCGGCGGCTGGATCTTGAAGCTCTGCGGCTCGGGATACATCTCTTTTTCGTTGGGCGCGAACAGCACATAGACGTCGCGTTCTCGCTCGAGCTTTTCGATGTCTTCGGCCAATGTGCGCGGGTAGCGGTCGAAGTCTTCGTTGGGCCCGAACTGCAGCCGGTTGACGAAGATACTGGCCACGACCGGATCCCCGTGCTGGCGGGCGAGCTTCATCAGGGATAGATGGGCGCGGTGCAGATTGCCCATGGTCGGCACGAACGCCACGCGCAACTGGCCGCGTAGTTGATCACGCAGGTCTTCAATGGTGTGTACGACTTTCAAGAGTGTCTCCGGTGCTAGGCGGAACGCGGGGGGCGCTCAAGCGGCGGCCCTGACATAAGCCAGGCGCACGTAAATGGGGGCGTAGGGCTCGGCCTGGGTGATCTCGAGCAGCGATTCGCGCGCAAGCTCGAGCATGGCCAGGAAATGCACCACCACGACAGCCGGGCCGTCGCCTTCATGGATGCGCTCCATAAAGAGCTCAGTGAACTCCATGAACCGCACATCGCCCAGACGGCGCAGTATCTGGCTCATGTGGTCGCGCACCGACAGTTGCTCGCGGGTGATGCGATGATGTGCGTTCAGGCGCGCGCGGCGCATGATATCTTGCCACGCGGCGCGCAGGTCATCGGCGGTGACATCGGGCAATGATTGCTCGACGGTCAGGTCGGCAAAAGCCTGGGCGCGCTGGAAATCGCGCCCCAACTGCGGCAGCGCGTCCAGCTTTTGCGCCGCCAGCTTCATTTGCTCGTATTCGAGCAGCCGGCGGACCAGCTCAGCGCGCGGATCGTCGACCTCTTCGCCGCTGTCAGCCTTTTTGACAGGCAGCAGCATGCGCGACTTGATCTCGATGAGCATAGCAGCCATGAGCAGATACTCACCCGCCAGCTCGAGATTGTGACGGCGAATCTGCTCGACATACGACAGATATTGCCGCGTGACCTCGGCCATGGGGATGTCGAGCACATTGAAATTCTGCTTGCGGATGAGGTATAGCAGGAGATCCAGCGGGCCTTCGAAGGTTTCGAGAAAAACTTCGAGGGCATCGGGCGGGATGTAGAGATCCTGCGGCAGCGAAAACAGAGGCTCGCCATACAGGCGCGCGAGCGCGACGTGATCGATCACGTCGGGGGTGCTGTCGATCTCGGGCTCAACCAAAGCAGTCAGTGCACCGGCCGCGTCCGCAGGCGTAGCCATGGATGTGCGTCAGTTCGTCTGGTAGACGTAAGGTTTCTGGGCCACACGGCCGGCCCGATAGCCTTCCTGCAGTTCTGGGTCGATGTATTTGTCCCACAGCCGGGCGCGGCCTTCACGCTGGCGCGCCTCGGTGTCGGGATGCTCCGACTTGTACTTCTTGAGGAACTGGGTGATTTCGGACTCGTAGCTCTTTGCCATAATATTCAGGAAATAACGTCGGTTAACCAATGAAAGCGAGTGTACTGCACCCGCCCGCCTGCTGCCTGCCCAACTCGACCCCGGACCGCCGATCGCTTTGGCGCCGGAAGAGCCTTTCTGACCGCTATTTTACTGTTTACGCACAGCGCCATCACGGTCGAGGCCTTGTGCCTCACGACGAAGAAGCCGGGCCAGTCGTCAAGATCGAGCCCGACGATTCGGACGGCTGCAGTAGCATGACCAGCTTGCAGTCGGGCCGGGTTGCCAAGCGGAACGTGATCTGCTGGTAACGCAAGACGCCGTCCTGCGGATGGTTGAAGGCGCGCAGACCGCCCTCTCGATCCACGACGCTGTGCCTCGCCCACCAATGGGCAAATACGCTGCTGGACAGCAGCAGCTCGTTCAGCACCGCCTGCACGTCGGGTTCGTCCGCATGCACGCCCGCATCGGCGCGAAACTCGGCCACTACACGGCTGGCGCGCTCCTCCCAGTCAACCACCAGCGACCGTGCGGCTGGATCCAGGAAAATATAGCGCAGGAGATTGGGTGTCGCGTCGCGATCCGGCCAGCCATCGAACAGGCGCAGCAAGGGCGCGTTGCGGGCCATGATATTCCAGCAGCGATCCAGGATGTAGGCCGGCGCGGTGATGCTGTGCACGCAGTCGGCCAGATGGGCGGGCAAGGGTGTGGCACGTTCGCCGCCATGCTCTGGATCGGCGCATTCGGCCAGCTCGAACAGATATTGGCGCTCGGCGCGCGAAAGCGAGAGCACTGAGGCCAGGCGCGCCCAGACGCCCGGCGACACGGAAACGTCGCGCCCCTGCTCAATCCAGGTGTACCAAGTGACGCTGATGGCGCACAGCTGCGCCACCTCTTCGCGCCGCAGGCCAGGCGTGCGGCGCCGCGACCCGGCGGGCAGCCCCACGCTTTCCGGCTGCACCCGCTCGCGCGCGCGGCGCACGAAATCACCCAGGGCACGCCGGTTCATGGCCTATCCCAGTACGCTGGCCAGCGTGCGGCGCACATCCTGCTCGTCGCGGCCGCTGCGGCGGATGTAATCCCGCAGTTGGTCATCCCCAATGTTGCCGACGTTGAAATACTTGGAAGCCGGATGGCTGAGGTAAAAACCCGAGACACTGGAGGCGGGGTACATGGCGAAGCTATCCGTCAATTGCATGCCGATCTCTTCAGCTTCGAGCACGCGGAACATGTCTTTCTTTACCACGTGCTCCGGGCAGGCCGGATAGCCCGGCGCAGGGCGAATGCCCTGGTATTTTTCAGCGATAACATCTTCGTTGCTCATGGCCTCGTCGGGCGCATAGCCCCACAGGTCGCGCCGCACGCGCGCATGCAGGCATTCGGCAAAGCCTTCGGCGAGGCGGTCGCCAATCGCCTTGAGCATGATCACCGAATAATCATCGTTGGCGTCCATGAACATTTTTTCGTATTTTTCCATGCCCAGGCCGCCAGTGACGGCGAACACGCCAATGTAATCAGCCACGCCACTGCCCTTGGGGGCAATGAAGTCGGCCAGGCACTTGTTGTCGACGCCTTCGCGCTTGGCCGTCTGCTGGCGCACATTGCGCCAGGTAAACAGCACATCGGAGCGGTTTTCGTCCGCATAGACCTCGATGTCTTCGTCATTGACGGTATTGGCGGGGTAGAACCCCACGACACCGCTGGCGGTAAGCCAGCGCCCATCGATCACTCGGCGCAACATATCCTGCCCGTCGGCAAGCAGCTTGCGCGCCTGCTCGCCCACCACCTTATCCTCCAGGATGGCCGGATATTGGCCAAAGAGGCTCCAGGTCTGGAAAAATGGCGTCCAATCTATAAACTGCTCGACCTCGCGCAGGTCGTAATTCTTGAACACGCGCCGACCCAGGTATTTGGGGCGCGGCGGCACATAGTTGGCCCAGTCGATCGCCGGCCGGTCCGCCCGCGCCGCTTCCAGCGATATCAGCGGGGTAGCCTTGCGGTTGGCGTGGCGCGTGCGCACCAATTCGTATTCTTCAGCCACCTCGGCCAGGAACTGATCCGCCTGGTCGGACATCAGGTTGGTGGCCACACCCACCGAGCGGCTGGCATCGGGCACGTAGATCACCGGCCCTTCGTACTTGGGCGCGATCTTTACCGCCGTATGCACGCGGCTGGTCGTGGCGCCGCCCACCAGCAGCGGCAGCTTGCGCTCGCGGAAATAAGCGTCGCGCTGCATCTCGGACGCGACATAGGCCATTTCTTCGAGGCTGGGGGTGATCAGGCCCGAAAGGCCTACCATATCTGCTTTTTCTTCCTTGGCCTTGGCCAGGATGTCGGCACAGGGCACCATCACACCCATGTTGACGACTTCGAAGTTATTACACTGAAGCACCACAGTGACGATATTTTTGCCGATGTCGTGCACGTCGCCCTTGACGGTGGCAATCACAATCCTGCCCTTGGCGCGCACATCACCGCCGGCCGCCTGGATCTGGCGCTTCTCTTCTTCGATAAAGGGGATGAGGTGCGCAACGGCCTGCTTCATGACGCGGGCAGACTTCACCACCTGTGGCAGGAACATCTTGCCGGCGCCGAACAGGTCGCCCACCACGTTCATGCCATCCATCAGCGGGCCTTCGATCACCTGGATGGGGCGACCGCCCTGCGCCGCGATCTTCTGGCGCACTTCCTCGGTATCTTCCACGATGAAAGTAGTGATGCCATGCACCAGTGCATGCGACAGGCGCGCCTCCACAGGCTGTTCACGCCAGGTGAGGTCTTCTTCCTTCTTGGCGCCGGCCCCTTTGACGCTCTCGGCCAGCTCAACGAGGCGCTCGGTGCTGGTGCGCTCGTCGGTGGGCTCCGTCTTGCCGAGCGGCACCGGACGATCCAGCACCACATCCTCGACCATATCGAGCACTTTCTTGTCGATGTCCTGGTATACGCCCAGTTGACCGGCATTGACGATACCCATCGTCAGGCCTTCCTTGATCGCGTAGTACAGGAAGACGGTATGAATCGCCTCGCGCATGGCCTCGTTGCCGCGGAAGGAGAAACTGACGTTTGAGATGCCGCCCGACACGCGGGCGTGCGGCAGGTTGTGCGTTATCCAGCCTGTGGCTTCGATAAAGTCCACGGCATAATGGTTGTGTTCTTCGATGCCAGTGGCGATGGCGAACACGTTAGGGTCGAAGATAATGTCTTCGGGCGGGAAACCCACTTCGTCCACCAGCAGCCTGTAGGCACGCTCGCAGATCGTCTTGCGTTTTTCGAGGTTGTCGGCCTGCCCCTGCTCGTCAAATGCCATCACCACCACAGCCGCACCGTATTTGCGGCACAGGCGGGCATGCTCCAGAAAAGGCTCCTCGCCTTCCTTCATGGAGATGGAATTGACCACAGCCTTGCCCTGCACAGCGCGCAGGCCCTGCTCGATCACCTCCCACTTGGAGCTATCGATCATGATAGGCACCCGGGCGATGTCGGGCTCGGATGCGATCATGTTCAGGAAGCGCCGCATGCAGGCGGCCGAATCCAGCATGGCCTCGTCCATGTTCACGTCGATGATCTGGGCGCCGTTTTCCACCTGCTGGCGCGCCACCGACAGCGCCTCTTCGTATTTTTCCTCGCGAATCAGGCGCAGGAACATCTTGCTGCCGGTAACGTTGGTGCGCTCGCCCACGTTGATGAACAGGCTGTCGTGATCGATATTGAGCGGCTCCAGGCCCGAGAGACGGGTTTTGACCGGCACCTCGGGCGGCAGCCGCACGGGCAGCGCAGACACCTTTTGGGCAATGGCCCGGATGTGGTCAGGCGTAGTGCCGCAGCAACCACCTGCCATATTCACCAGCCCGGCCTGCGCAAATTCTTCAAGCAGCGCGGAGGTATCGGCGGGCGTTTCATCGAAGCCCGTTTCGGCCATGGGATTGGGCAGGCCCGCATTGGGATAGACGCAGACGTAGGTGTCGCAAAGCTTGGCCAGCTCGGCCACGTAGGGACGCATCAGGGCGGCGCCCAGCGCACAGTTCAGGCCGATGGTGATGGGGCGCGCATGACGTACCGAGTTCCAGAAGGCCTCGACCGTCTGGCCCGACAGAATACGGCCCGACGCATCGGTGACGGTGCCTGACACCATGACGGGCAGGCGGATGCCGCGCGCCTCGAATACGGTTTCCACGGCGAAGATGGC
This sequence comes from Pusillimonas sp. TS35, assembly GCF_009857885.1. Classification (GTDB taxonomy): domain Bacteria; phylum Pseudomonadota; class Gammaproteobacteria; order Burkholderiales; family Burkholderiaceae_B; genus Allopusillimonas; species Allopusillimonas lactea. The sequence goes on from NZ_WWER01000003.1 coordinate 210,989, forward strand.
CGCCTTGGCGTTGAGCGTGTCGAAAATGGTTTCGATCAGCACAAGGTCAATGCCGCCGTCGATCAGGCCGTTGAGCTGCTCGGCATAGGCATCGCGCAACTGCTCGAAGGTAACATTGCGCGCGCCTGGGTCATTCACATCGGGCGAAATGGACGCTGTCTTGGGCTGCGGGCCCAGCGCGCCGGCCACGAAACGGGGGCGCTCCGGCGTGCTGTAGGCGTCAGCGGCGGCGCGCGCCAGCCGCGCCGATTCCAGGTTCATTTCATAGGCCAGCTCGGGCAGGTCGTAGTCGCCCTGCGCAATCGAGGTGGCACCGAAGGTGTTGGTTTCAATGACGTCCGCGCCGGCATCGAGGTACTGGTCGTGGATCTGTCGGATGATGTCGGGCCGCACCAGACTAAGAAGCTCGTTATTGCCTTTTACGTCTTTGTGATGATCGGCAAAGCGCTCGCCGCGGAAATCCTGCTCGCTCAGCTTGTACTGCTGGATCATGGTCCCCATCGCGCCATCCAGGATCAGGATGCGCTCGCCCAGCAGGCGGGCGAAATCGGCCCCGTGGGTATACGAGGAAATGGGATAGGGAAGCTTGGGATAAGACACGGCTTTTTCTAATTCAGATCAACAATTTGGGAATCTTGGCATTGTAGCCCTCTCGCCCGCGCCCCGCCTCGGGCAGACCTTGCCCTGCGCGGTTTCGTGTGCCCCGCGCGGCCATCGACGAGGGCGCTTGTCCGTCGCGCCTGGGCCTGCCCCAGTATCGCTGCGTGTTATATTTCGTCACGAAAGAGGTGCTTTCGGGGTGTGCCACGCTTGGCTCGCCCTGCGAAAGTCAAATGGGAAACAGACACCACGCGCACTGCGCGGTCAAATCTGTGCTGCCCCCGCAACGGTAAGCATGCATCGCATGCAGCCCGACACCAGCCTCGATCGCCCTAAACCCGTTTTACGCCCTGGCCCGTCATCATCGCATGCGCGCGGCCGGACGGAGACGTTCATTCAACGACGTGCGGGGACGCGCGTCCAACAGGGTCTATCATGCCTCTGCCTTATCACCGGCGCGCCGCCGCCGCCTTCGCCTGCTTCCTGCCTCTGGGCACGGTCGCAGCGCAAACACCCTCCCAGTCCGTACCCCAGCTCGACCAGGTTGTCGTCACGCCCAGCCGTGTCACCGAACTCGAAAAGAATGTGATCGGCGACGTGACCGTTATCGGCCGCGACAAGCTTTCGCGCGCCGGCGCCAATAGCGTTGCCGAGGTTCTGTCGCGCGAAGCCGACCTGCAGTTCTATAACTCCGGCGGGCCGCAAACGCCCACAGGCGTATTTCTCCGCGGCGCCAAACCTGCCCAGACGCTGGTGCTGATCGATGGCGTGCGCGCCAACGACACCATCGCAGGCGGCTTCAACTGGAACACGCTGGACCCGGCCATCATCGAACGCATCGAGATCGTGCGCGGCGCGGCCAGCAGCCTGTATGGTTCGGACGCTATTGGCGGGGTCATCAACATCGTTACCGCCAAGGGCGGCGAAGACCGCCCCCTTGCCGCCCACGCCGATTTCGGCCTGGGCAGCCACGGCACCGTCAAGTCTGGCGCCGGCATCTCAGGCGCCCAAGATGGCTGGAACTACGCCTTTTCCGCCAGCATGACCGACAGCGACGGCTTCAGCGCCACCAACCCCAACGCAGGCCCTTTCAGCTATAACAAAGACACAGACGGCTACCGCCAGCATGCGCTGTCGGGGTCGCTGGGCTACCGCTGGCAGCCAGGCCACCACATCGGCCTGACTGCCTTCGACAGCTATATCAATGCCGACTATGATGCGGGCAGCTTCGCGCACCCCGCCTACAGTCTCAACCGCCAGCAGACGTACGCGGTCACCAGCACCGACACCATCACAGACTACTGGGAAAGTGTGCTGCGCCTGGGGCTCGGCAAAACAGGCTACGAAGATCGCGCCTTCAACAGCATCTTCTCCACACTGCAGCGCAGCTACACCTGGCAAAACAACTTCCGGCTCGGCGAACACCAGCGCCTCTCTACCATCCTCGAACGGCTCGAAGAACGGCCTCAGCATTCAGAGAACTTCGCCATCGATCGCCGCGACACCAATTCGGCGGGTCTCGTCTACCGCGGCGACTTCGGCGCGCATCACCTGCAGGCCAGCGTGCGCAACGACAACATCAGCGGTTACGGCAACGAAACCACCGGCGGCGTAGGCTACAACCTAGACCTCAACCACCAATGGACAGTGGGCGTGGCGGCCAACACCGGGTTCCGCGCACCTACGTTCTCCGACCTGTACTACCCCTACTTCGGCAACCCCGACCTGAAGCCCGAAAAGTCGCGCAATATCGAAGCGCGCGTGCGCTATACCGATGACGCACTGACGCTGGGTGCCACACTGTTCCAAAACCGTATCCGCGACATGATCGGTTCGGAAAGCGGCACCTTTCGCAGCATCAACATCGACGACGCGCGTCTGCGCGGCCTGACACTGACGGGCGAGTACACCTGGGGCAACACCACCCTGGGCGCCAGCGCCGACTTCCTGGACCCGAAAGACGTCAACACCGGCAATGTGCTCAACCGGCGCGCGCGCCAGGTATACCGCCTGAACGCGCTGCAGAACGTGGGCGCGCTGCAAGTAGGCGCCGAGTATATGTTTGTGGGCAAGCGCTACGACGACACGGCCAACCAAGTGCGCCTTGGCGGCTATAGCTTGGTCAACCTGACGGCCGGGTATCCGCTGACGCGCAACGCCAGCGTGCAGGTGCGTTGGGACAATGTCCTTGATAAGCAATACACCAACGCCTTCGGCTACAACACACCCGGCTCGACAGTGTTCGTGAACCTGTCACTGCGGATGTAACAGGGCCCAAGCGGCATGACGGCAACGGCACATCCGGCACATCACCGCTCCGACGGAAAGTATTGCCCGCCGGGCCTGCCTGCCGCATGGCGCCTACCCTGGGTCACCACCCTGAAGCGCTGTCTGGCCGAGGCGCGCTCTCGGCTGGGCAGCGCGCCAGCGGGCTCGCCACGTTGCCCGCCGGGCTCGTTACTGCGTTCAGCGCTACGCCGCGGCGTGGCGCTCACGCTGCTGGCCGCGCTGGCGCTGCCCTGCGCGGCTGCCCAGCAGGCAGCGTATCAGCGCGCCATCTCGCTGGCGCCGCACATCACCGAACTCATCTTCGCGGCGGGCGCGGGCAGCCACATTGCCGGCACCGTGTCGCGCAGCGACTACCCCGCCGCCGCACGCCGAATCGCACGGGTGGGCGACGGCGTCTCGGTCAGCCTGGAAGCCACGCTTGCGCTGCATCCCGACGTGGTACTGGCCTGGTATGAAAGCGGCGCCGCACGCCGGCTTGCACCGGCCCTGGCGCGGGCAGGCATCCCCACACTGTACGTTACGCCCAGATCCCTGGACGACATCCCCGCCGAGTTGCGCCGCATGGGTGTGCTCTTCGGCACCGACGCAGCGGCCGTCCCGGCCGCCCAGGCGCTGGCCGACCGCATTGCCACACTACGCCGCACCTATGCCAACCGGCGCCCAATGCGCGTCTTTATCGAAATCAGCAACCCGCCCCTGTTTGCGGTGGCGAACGACCCAGTCATCGATGACGCGTTGCGCGCCTGCGGTGGCATCAATATTTTTGCCCGGCTGCCGGGCGCTGCGGCTCAGGTGAGCCGCGAAAGCATACTCCTGCGCCAGCCAGAGGTGGTGATCGCGCCCAGCCGGGATCCAGCCGAGATCGAAGCCTTGCGCATGCGCTGGGCCGCCGATGGCCTGGCCGCCGCCGCAGAGCGGCAGGTATACGGTATCGACCCCGACCAGCTCTTCCGCCCCGGCCCGCGCGCGGTCGATGCCGCGGAGCGCATGTGCGCGCTGCTGGACGGTGCTCGCGCCCGTGCCGATACTTACACTCACCTCGGGGCCCGAATACAATACACACCATGATTCCAAACACGCTGACCATCGCCGGCGTCGACCCCTCGGGCGGGGCAGGCGTGCTGGCCGACATCAAGACCATGAGCGCGCTGGGCGCCTATGGCACTGCCGTCATTGCGGCGCTCACGGCGCAGAACACCCGCGCCGTCACGGGCATCCAACCTGTGCCGGCCGCCTTCGTCGCCGAACAGATCGACACGCTGTTCAGCGACGTGCGCATCGACGCCGTCAAAATCGGCATGCTGGGGCAGAAGGCCGTCACCCGCGTGGTGGCCGAACGCCTTGCACACTGGAAACCCACCCATCTCGTGCTCGATCCGGTCATGGTCGCCAAAAGCGGCGACCACCTGCTCGAACGCGCCGCGGTCGATGAACTGCGCGAAAGCCTGATCCCGCTCTGCACCCTGATCACCCCCAACCTGCCCGAGGCTGGCGTGCTGCTGGGCGCAACGCCCGCCGACACACTGAAAGACATGCGCCGCATGGCCGAGAAGCTACGCCGCCTGCTCAGCGACAACGGCGAGCGCTGGGTGTACCTGAAAGGCGGCCACCTGCCAGGCAACGACACCATCGACGTATTGCACGACGGCGACCGCCTGATCGAACTGCCGGGCCGTCGCATCGAAACCCGCAACACGCACGGCACAGGCTGCACGCTGTCGGCCGCCCTGGCCGCGCTGCTGCCGCGCACCAACGACGTGCCCGAAGCGGCACGCCAGGCAAAAGCCTATCTGGTGCAAGCAATCGCCCGCGCGTCCGACCTCGACGTCGGCAGCGGCCACGGGCCTGTGCAGCACTTCCATCACTGGTGGCCGGCTGCAGGCGCCTGATACCGGCCCAAGGCTGTACTGACCAAGGTTGTACCGGTCGCTGGCCCGTGCTGTTGCGGGCCGCGCAACGACAGCCGCAGATGCCTCGCAAGCCGCCTCGTGCAGGCCTGACACACATCAAGCCACAGGCGTTGCAAGCCGATACATCCGCTCGCCAAATACGCTATAGTACCCATGATACGGGGCATTGCAGCCCCTGGCGGCGGGCCCAATGGCTCGCCCTTTCACATCATCACCACCGTATTTTTGTATAACCCATGAACGTCACTGCGCTTTCTGAAATCGAACAGGCTCGATACAACATGGTCGAGCAACAGATCCGCCCTTGGGAGGTGCTCGATTTCCGTGTCCTGCAGGCGTTGTTCGAAGTACAGCGTGAACGTTACGTGCCCGCCCCCATGCAGGGCCTGGCGTTTTCGGATACCGAGCTGCCGCTGATCATCAACTCCGTCGATACTCGCGAAGTCATGCTTTCGCCCAAGGTTGAGGCACGCCTCGCGCAAGAGCTTCAGCTGAAACCCACCGACTGCGTGCTCGAGATTGGCACAGGTTCGGGCTATCAGGCGGCGCTGCTGTCCCGCCTGGCGCAACAAGTCGTCAGCATCGAGGTCGACAGCCGCCTGGCGGCCTTCGCACAAGAGAACCTGCAGCGTAATCATGTCGACAACGTTGCCGTCGAAGTCGGCGACGCGCATGCCGGCTGGGGCACCACCGAATACGACGCCATCCTGCTCACAGGCTCGGTGCCCGTGGTACCCGATGCGCTCAAGTACCAGCTCGCCGTCGGCGGCCGCCTGGTCGCCGTCGTAGGCCAACATCCCGTCATGACCGCCTGTCGCATCACCCGCACCAGCGCCGCAAGTTTTGAAACCACCCCGCTGTTCGATACGGTGATCAAACCCTTGCGTGGCGTATCGTTCTCTCATTTCAAGTTCTGAATGGCCGGGGCGCGCCGCTGGCTGGCCTGTGCGCTGCTTGCGGCAGCCGGGCTTCCCAGCCACGCGGAAAATCTGCTCGATATCTGGCAGATGGCCCTGCGGCGCGATCCCATCTACGCCGCCACGCAAGCCGCGCGCGACGCCCAACAAGAAAAAATCCCCCAGTCCCGCGCCCGCCTGCTGCCCTTACTGAGCGCTGACGCGGGCGCCGACCTTGACAACAACCGCCGCGCCCGCACCTTGGGCGACAGCCGCACAGCACGCAGCGCTGGATGGGCGCTTACGCTCACACAGCCCATTATCGACATCGGCGCATGGGATACGCTCGAGCAGTCGCGCTATATTGCCAGCGCGGCAGACGTGGCACGCGCAGGCGCTTACCAAGATCTCATCCTGCGCGTTGCACAGGCGTATTTCGACGTACTGGCCGCGCAAGATACGCTGAGCGCCCTGCTGGCCGAGAAAAGCGCAATCGAGAACCAATTGCGCGCAGCCAGGCAGGCGTTCGAGCTCGGCGGCGCAACAATTACCGACGCTTACGAGGCACAGGCCCGGCTCGACCTGGCCACCGCCAGCGAACTGGCGGCACGCAACGATCTGCAGGTCAGCCAGGACACCCTGGCCCGTATCATCGCCCAACGCCCTGCACGGCTGGATACGCTCGCCCCCGCCGCACGCCTGCCGGCACCCGAGCCCAACCGCCTGGATCGCTGGACAGAGCAATCCAGCCAGGCAAACCTGGCCGTGGCACAGGCCGACCTCGCCGCTCGCATCGCCGCCAAGCAGATCGACATCGCCAAAAGCGGCCACTACCCCACCCTGCAGTTGCAGGCTCAGACCGGTACGGCAAGCGATCGCGGCATCAACAGCGGCACGACGCCGCGCGATCCCGGCCCGCGCTCGCTCGACAGCACCATTGGCCTGCAGTTGTCGATCCCGCTCTATGCGGGCGGCGGCATATCATCAGCTGTGCGCGAACAAGCCTCGCGCCTGCAGCAGGCTCGCTATGAACTCGAAAACGCGCGCCGGCTGGCTGTACAGGACACCCAGCGCTATTTCTCGGGGGTCACCTCAGGGTTGGCCCGTGTCCAGGTACTCGAAGCTGCTGAAAAATCCAGCCTCGCTTCGCTGGAGGCCAACCGAACCGGCTACGAGGTCGGCGTACGCGTCAATATCGACGTGCTCAATGCACAACAGCAGCTGTATGAAACCCGGCGTAATCTTTCACGGGCCCGTTACGATACGCTCATGAACGGGCTGCGCCTGAAGGCCGCAAGCGGTATTTTGTCAGAACAGGACATCATCGCCATCAATGCCCTGTTGGCGCCGGCAAAAAAATAGTGAAATACGGGATCCGGTTTTTGGCCCGACGCGGACCGGGAAGCCGTTTACTCTGACTGCCGGATCTTTTTCAACAGCCGCGTGGTCGAACGCTCGTGCTCGAACGGGATCGCCACTGCCCGACCGCCCCAGCTACGCACACTCGCCGTCTCAGGCAGTATTTCCATATCGTAATCGCCGCCCTTCACGATCACATCCGGGCGCAACGCCTCGATCAACCCCTGCGGCGTATCTTCATCGAAGTCGGTCACCACGTCTACGCAGCCCAGCGCCGCCAATACCGCCTGGCGATCCGCCAGCGAGTTGAGCGGGCGATCATCGCCCTTGCCAAGCCGACGCACTGACGCGTCCGTGTTTAGCGCCACCACAAGGCAGGCGCCCAGCGCCGCCGCCTGGTCGAGATAGGTGACATGTCCGCGATGCAGGATATCGAATACCCCATTGGTGAAAACCAGCGGGCGCGGCAACCCGCCCGCCTGCACGGCGGCCTCGCAGGCCTGGCGAGTGAGGATTTTTTTTTCGAAGCGAGCAGGCATGGCAGACAATGGTACGGCGCGAAATGCCCGCCAGACGGCGGGCAATAGACACACGGCGAAAGGGCCCGGCCGCTCAGGCCGACGCCAACTCGCCAGAGGAAGACGAGGGAGACAGGGATTTGATCAATTGCTTGCGATAACGGTTCAGATCCTGCGCCGTATGAAAGGTATTATCCAGCAGCAAGGATAGATTGTGCAGAATCCGGCCGCACACCTTGCCTTCCCATTCGGTGTCGAAGCAGATCTGGTTGTCGAGCCAGTGCTCCAGCCATTCGGGTGAAGGCAGGCGCGACTGGATGGTGTCGTCCGGATACAGCGCCTTATTGACGTGAAGATTGGTGGGGTGCAGCGCCTGCGAGGTGCGGCGCGCCGAGGCCATGAGCACACCAATCTTGGAAAACGCCAGTTGAGCCTGCTCGCCGATTTCGCGGCCCTGATGGATCAGGGCGCGCTTCATGTAGCGCAGATATGCCCCCGCGTGACGGGCTTCGTCGTTGGAGATAATCTTGTAGATGGCCTTGATCACGGGCTCAGTGTGCCAATCGGCTGCGCGCCGGTACCAGTGATTGAGCCTGATCTCGCCGCAAAAATGCAGCATCAGCGTTTCGAGCGCCGGCGCAGGGTCGAACTCGAAGCGCACCTTGTGCAGCTCTTGCTCGGTGGGCACCAGCTCAGGGCGGAACCGCCGCAGGTACTCCATGAGCACTAACGAGTGCTTCTGCTCCTCGAAGAACCAGATCGACATGAAAGCCGAAAAATCGCTGTCGTCACGATTGTCGCGCAGGAACATTTCGGTGGCGGGCAATGCCGACCATTCCGTGATGGCATTCATCTTGATGGTATAGGCCTGATCGTCGGACAGCTTGGACGCATCGAAATCATCCCACGGAACATCAGTGGCCATGTTCCAGCGCACAGCTTCCATCGACTTGAATAATTCGGGGTAAAGCATGGAAAACTCTCTTGTGTAAGGGCGCTCTGTGCGCGCCCGCCGTGTCACGGCAATGTAAGGGGAGCGTTTGACAGGAATATGACAGTCATGACAGGAAGGTGCCCCGCGACACCCGCCCGCCCACCGCGGACAGCCGGATATATCTGCATTATCGAGTGAGGGCCCAGATGGCCACCCCAATTGCAGTGGCCAGTATGGCGCACAACACCATCAGCACCCGGTTGGTCTGCTCTTGCGTGCGGCGCAGGCGCTCAAGTTCTAAGTTTAACTCAGGCGCGAGTGCGGGGCGGCTGAGCTGTGCGTGCACCAGCCGCGGAATTTGCGGCACGATCTGGGCCCACTGCGCCGCTTCTTTGTCGAGCTGGCGGCGCAGGCCGGCCAAACCAACCCGCTCGTGCATCCATTTTTCGAGGTAGGGCTTGGCGGTTTTCCAGAGATCAAGGCTGGGGTCGAGCTCGCGCCCCATGCCCTCAACGTTGAGGAGCGTTTTTTGCAACAACACCAGTTGGGGCTGGATCTCGACGTTGAAGCGCCGTGACGTCTGGAACAGCCTTAGCAACACCTGCCCCAGGGATATCTCCGACAAAGGCCGATCGAAGTAAGGCTCGCATACGGCCCGCACGGCACCTTCGAGTTCTTCTTCGCGCGTCGTGGGCGGCACCCAGCCCGACTCGATGTGCAATTGCGCAACGCGATGGTAGTCGCGTCGGAAAAAGGCCAGGAAATTCTGCGCGAGGTAGTTTTTGTCGAACTCGGACAGGGAGCCCACGATGCCGAAATCCAGGGCAATGTAACGGCCCAGGGTTTCAGGCTGGTCGGACACATAGATATTGCCGGGGTGCATGTCGGCATGAAAAAACCCATCGGCAAACACCTGGGTAAAGAAGATTTCGACCCCTTTTCGGCCCAGTTCCTGCGTGTCGATATTGGCGGCACGCAAGCGTTCGATCTGGCTGACTGGGATGCCGCGCATGCGCTCCATGGTAAATACCGTGGTGGCGCAGTATTCCCACACCACCTCGGGCACCATGAGCAGGTGCTCACGCCCCTTCTCGGCTGAAAAATTACGCCGCAACTGGCTGCAGTTGGACGCTTCGCGGATCAGATCAAGCTCGTCGTGCAGGTAGTTGTCGAATTCGGCCACCACCTGGCGCGGCTTGAGCCGCCGGCCGTCGGGCGCCAGGCGCTGAACCAACCCGGCCAGCACCGCCAACAAAGCGAGGTCTTTCTCGATGATGTCGCGCATGCCCGGGCGCAGTACCTTCACTGCTACCTCGCGCCCATCGTGCAGCACCGCAAAATGCACCTGTGCGATCGAGGCGGACGCGACAGGATCAACTTCGAAATGCTTGAACAGCGTGTGGGGCGAAGCACCCAGCGCCGCCTCGATGCACGCGGCGGCCTGATCGGACGGGAATGGCGGTACCCGGTCTTGCAGCAGCGCGAGCTCAAGCGCGACATCCAGCGGAATCAGGTCGCGGCGGGTGGAGAGCACCTGACCGAACTTGACAAATATAGGCCCCAGCGATTCGAGCGCGCGGCGCAAGCGCACCCCACGCGCCAATTGCGGCTCGCGCCCGAAGCGTACAACACGCAGCAGGCCATAAGCCACCGGATGCTTGATGCCGGAGAGCACGAGCTCATCGAGCCGATAACGCAAGGCGATGAATATGATGCGAAGCAGGCGCAGAAACGTGAACATAGACTGGGCTCACACCGAACGGGATGCGGGCCGCCCGGCCCTGTATTCATGCGAGGATATGCGCGCTTCCAGCGCGTCGAGCCGCGTGGCCAGCTGCGCCACACCGCCCGACCAATCTTCAAAAGCCGGACGGGCCGCCATCAGGCCGCTTTCTTCGGTAAGATACTCGACCGTATTGCCGGCCAGGCGTTCGGCTGCGCCGCGCAGGCCGGCCGCCGCGCCGCGTACTCCGGACGCCACGCGGCTGGCGACTACATCGCCCACCACCCGCGCCAAGTCTTCTTCGGGATCCCAGCGCAAATCGCGCGCCAGGTCGGATACTACGTGCGCCAGACCGGCATCACCCTCGATGTGCATAAGATCGGCAATGGTGGCCGGGTCACGGCTGCGCAGCACGCCCGGCAAATTGACGAACTGGCTGGCTGGCACGGTAAGGATGACATCGGGCACAACGGCCGGATCGCAAGGGCCGACCAGCCCCTGTGCCTGAACGGAGAGGTTGACCTTGACCGGCCCCGCCAGAAAACGCACCGACTTGCCCGCATGGCGGGCCAGACGCTCGCGCGCCCAGTCCTCGCGCCGCAGCAGGGCATTGAGGGGTTGCAGGTACAGTGTGGCTGGGTCGGGCAGAAAGGGCAGGGAAAACATATGCGACAGGCGCGGCCGAGCCGCTACCGTATAAGCCTTAGTGCGCCTTGAGGGCGAGATGCCAAGTTTACCGTCTTTGGGCCCCAGGCGAGTAAGGGACTTGCACCCTCTGGTGTGTGCCCAACCGGGCGCGTCGCAAAAATGGCGCCCCACGGGGCGCCACGTTGCAGGCCAGCCGGCACCGCGCATATAGCGGGGATGCCGGCGTACGCCGCCTTAGCTGGCGTACTCGACCGGAATCTGCTGGATACCAGCGAGCAGCCAGCCGGCGTTATCCGCCTTGTAGAGATTCCAGACTTCTTCGAAGCGGAAGGCCTCGGCCCCGGCGGATTCCCGCAGCATGCCGGAAAAGCGCACGCTGGCCAGATGCCCGCCCGATACCTGCTCGATGCCGAGCAGTTCAGCATTCAGCAGCACCACCTCGGTGACGTTGTTGCCTGCGCGCTGCATGAGCTCGGGCTTGACCTCGGCAATGAGGTCATCCGTCATGTACTCGTTCAACTTGGCAATATCGCCGCTGTCCCAGACCGCCTGGAGGTCGATGAACCGCGCCTTGGCAGTGGCCAGGAAGGCCGCAGTATCGAAATCAGCCGGGATGAACCAGGATTTGTCCGCAGGTGCGGCAGGCACAGCGGCAGGTGCCGCTGGAGCGGGCGCCACCGCGGGCTGCAGCGGCGCATCCTGGTGTGACGTGCGGTGCAGAGACCCCGCGCCGCCCGCCTGCATGGCGGGCCGGGCGGCCCCACCGCGCAGTTTGCGCACAATGAACATGACACCGAAGACCAGCAGGCCGATCAGCAGCAGGCTGGACATGAACTCAAGAAAGGCCCCCGAAAGACCAAGGCTGGACAGCAAGGCTGCGATACCCAAGCCGGCGGCGATACCCGCGATTGGCCCCAGCCAACGCGACATGCCGCTCTTGGCGGCGGTGGCAGCGCCCGCCGCAGCCGGGGCTGCACTGCGCGCAGTGGTCGTGGACGACGCAGACGGCGCGGTCGTGGCCGAACGATTCTGTGTGACGTTGCTGGATTGTTGGCCCAGGCTGCGCCCGCCGCCAACGCGGCGCGCCTCGGCGTCAAAGGATGCGGACATCATTGCACCCGCTGAGACAGCCAGCACAAATGCAGCCAACAGACGTGAACCTCGATGGGTCATGGAAAACTCCTGTTTTCGCCGCACCATGCAGCGAAGATCGGTATAAATGAGCAGTAAGGTGACAATCCTTACTGGAAGCTGAACATTAGCATAGTTTCTGACAGGGTAGCCAGAAGAAAGTTCAGCCTTCGCCATGATTTTTGAAACACACAGGGCGCACCGGCGATGCTGGCGCGCCCTGTGTGGCGACGAAGGCTGATGGGCCTGCGTCAGCCCAGGTTGACCCCTTCGTGCAGGGCCACCAAGCCCGCGTTCATGTTGAAATACTTGACGCGGGAGAGGCCGGCCTCTTCGAGCATGCGTGCCAGGGTGGCCTGGTCGGGATGCATGCGGATGGATTCGGCCAGGTAGCGGTAGCTTTCGGCATCGCCAGCCACCCTGCTGCCCAGCCAGGGCAATACATTGAAAGAATACCAGTCGTACGCCGGCGCGAGCGGCTTGGCGATATGCGAGAACTCAAGCACCAACAATTTACCGCCCGGCTTGAGCACGCGGCGCATTTCGGCCAGGGCGCGATCCTTGTGCGTCATGTTGCGCAGGCCGAAAGCCACCGTTACCCGGTCGAAGTAGCCGGTTGGAAAGGGTAGTATTTCGGCATCGCACACAGCCACGGGCACCACCAGGCCGCGGTCGGTGAGGCGGTCGCGCCCGACCTTAAGCATGGAATCGTTGATGTCTGTAAGCCAGACCTCGCCGGAGGGCCCCGCCCGCTTGGCGAAGGCGCGCGCCAGATCGCCGGTGCCGCCAGCGATGTCGAGAACTTTCATGCCGGGGCGGACATCGGCTCGGCCAATGGTAAATGCCTTCCAGACGCGATGCAGCCCGGCCGACATGAGGTCGTTCATGAGATCGTAGCGGCCGGCGACCGAGTGAAATACCTCGGCGACCTTGCCGGCTTTTTCGCGTTCGGGTACGGAACGAAAACCGAAGTGGGTGCTGGCTTCGCCCTTGGGCTCGCCGGCCCGCGGGGCGGCGGTGTGATCGGTGTTTTGCATGATACATCTATCGTAACTCATTCGGCCGCGCGGCTGCGCGTTTCCCGCCACCTTCCGATGGTATCGCCTGCCCCGGCGGCAGGCACCATTCGATGGGCGCATCCGAAAATTTCACAAACCCGTAATATTTACGCCATAAGATGCCCCATATGAAAACCAGCCGCTATTATTCGCCCGCCCTATGAGCACAACGATTCTAGTCGTCGAAGACGAGCCCGCCATCCAGGAACTGATCTCCGTCAATCTGTCGTTTGCCGGCCATAAAGTGCTGCGCGCCTTTGACGCGGAGCAGGCGCAAACGCTGATTCGGGCCGAACTGCCCGATCTGATTCTGCTGGACTGGATGTTGCCCGGCGCATCGGGTATCACTTTGGCGCGCACGCTGCGCAACGACGAGCGCACACGCCAGGTTCCCGTCATCATGCTCACCGCCAAAGGCGACGAGCACGACAAGGTAGAAGGGCTGGAAGCAGGCGCCGACGACTACATCACCAAACCCTTTTCTCCCAAAGAGCTGATCGCCCGCATCAAGGCGGTGTTGCGCCGCCGTGCGCCGCAGCTCACAGACGATATCATCCGCATCGACAAGCTGTGCCTGGATCCATCCACTCACCGCGTCACCAGCGGCGAAAAAATGCTGTCACTGGGGCCAACGGAGTTTCGCCTGCTACACTTTTTCATGACGCACACCGAGCGCGTGTTCTCACGCGCCCAATTGCTCGATCAAGTCTGGGGCGACCACGTTTTCGTCGAAGAGCGTACCGTCGATGTGCATATCCGGCGCCTGCGCAAGGCACTGGAACCTGGTGGCCACGAGAACCACATCGAAACAGTGCGCGGCGCGGGGTATCGCTTTACCAGCCGGCCGCCCCGGCAGGCTTGAGGCCGGGGGCAGGCGCAGCCCCGTGCCGTGCCTGCCCGCGCAGCGTCCCGTCAACCACAGTTTCGTGTATCGCTTTTCGTAACGCCCCCGCTGGAAACCCGCCACCATGACCCGGACCCTCGTATTGCTCGGTTTTTTTGCGCTGCTAGGCTGGATCGTGCATACATGGTTCGGAAGCGCCGCCGGCTGGGCTGTGTTTTCGCTAGGGCCCGTACTGATGGTGCTGGCCAGCGGGCAACAACTGTCGCGCCTGCGTGAGTGGGTCAAAGACATTGAGCAGCCCCCGCCCCCTTCCCTGGGGCCCTGGGACGACATTCTCGCTCCCATTTACCGCAAATTGCGCCGCGACCGCCAAGAGATCGATTTTCTCGGCCTGCAGCTGGAGCGCATCATGCTTGCCGCCGAGGCGCTCCCCGATGGCGCGGTCACGCTGGATGAAGCCATGCAGCTCACCTGGTGCAACCAGACCGCCGTCGAGCACATCGGGCTGGATCTGGAAAAAGACCGCGGGCACAGCGTGCTGAACATCCTGCGTTCGCCCGAGTTTGCCCGTTACGCGCGCCAGCCCGACTGGCCCGCGCCCGTATTGTTGCATTTGTCCAGAGACGGCCAGGACAAAACCTTGCTGGTGCAACTGACCCGCTACGGTGTCGATCGTTACCTGCTGGTGACACGCGATGTCACGCAGATGGAACGGCTGGAAACCACACGCAAGGATTTCGTGGCCAATGTGTCTCACGAATTGCGTACGCCACTGACCGTGCTTTCGGGCTTTCTGGAAACCCTTCGGGACATGCCAGCGGGCTCGCTGAGCGACGAGCAGAAACAGCGCTACCACACCCTGATGCTGGAACAGGCGCAACGCATGCAGGCCATCGTGGCCGACCTGCTCACCCTGTCCACGCTAGAATCCTCGCCCAACGCCCAAGGCGAGCCGGTGCGCATGGACGCACTGATCCACAATGCGCTGCAGCAGGGCCGGGCACTATCGAACGGCCAGCACGTTTTCGTTGAAAATGTCGCCGAGGGCTTGGGCGTCATGGGCAGCGATACCGAACTGGCCTCCGCGGTATCCAATCTGATCACCAACGCGATCCGCTATACCCCGAAGGACGGCACAATCACCGTCAGTTGGTATATCAATGAAGACGGCGACGCCTGCTACTCCGTCCAGGACACCGGCATTGGCATCGCCAGCCAGGACATCCCCCGCCTGACGGAGCGCTTCTATCGCGTAGACCGCGGCCGTTCGCGCTCCACAGGCGGCACGGGGCTGGGGCTGGCCATCACCAAGCATGTGGCCATGCGGCACAACGCCGAGTTGCGCATACAGAGCCGCTTCGGCGCAGGCAGCACCTTCTCGCTGGTGTTCCCGCGCAGCCGCGTCGCTCATATAGAAGACTGATCGACGTATCTCTCCTGGCGAGCGCCCGGCGTGCCCTCTGCGCGTGACGCGCGTGACGCGCCCAAGGGCTGCCGCGGCAAGCTTTCCACCAAGCCTTCGCCTCCCTGCGCAACCCGCTGGCCCGCCTCTCATACCGGTATAAAATTCCTACACGCCGGCGCGACATGTCACCGCGCACTTGCCCACCAAGGCGGCAAGCCCCGGCGCCAGAATGGAGACAGCAGCCATGCCCGGCACCGCCGACAGTCTTTCCGCCTCCTGGTCACTGACGCCGCAAGGCGACCGCTGCCTGCTGATCGGGTTGGGCAGCGGCATTGATGTACGTACCGGACGGCGTTGCGCGCGTGTGGCGCAAGCACTGCGCGATGCCGCCATCCCCGGCGTCACCGACCTAATCCCCACCTTCAATGCAGTTGCGGTGCATATAGACCCGAGCCGCTTCGGCAGCGGCGGCCATGTCCAGGTGCGCGAAGAGATCGAACAAGTGCTGCGCGGGCTGCCGGCGGCGGACGATGCCCATACTCCCGGCCGCACAGTGGATATACCTGTGTGCTACGGCGGCGAATATGGGCCAGATCTTGAGTACGTGGCGGCACATTGCGGCCTGGCGCCCGAAGATGTGATCAACCTGCACAGCGCCGAACCCGTCTATGTCTTCATGCTGGGCTTTGCGCCCGGCGCCGCCTATATCGGCGTGCACGACGAGCGCCTGGCCATCGGCCGACGCGAAACACCGCGCACGCGCCTCCCCGCCGGCTCGGTGGCGATTGCCAACCGCCAAACCATGATCTACCCCAACGAATCCCCCGGCGGCTGGCATATCCTGGGCCGCACGCCGGTCGTGCTGTTCGACCCGCAGCGCGATCCAGCGACGCTGTTGGCGCCCGGCGATACAGTGCGCTTTCGGCCCATCAGCGCCAGCGAGTACGCAGCGCTGCAACATACGCGGGAGGCGAACGCATGAGCATCGCTGTACTGAAACCGGGCCTGCTGACCACCGTGCAAGACCTGGGCCGCACCGGCTTCCAGCACTTGGGCATCTCAGTCGGCGGGGCGATGGACAGCCGCGCGCACCGGCTGGCCAATCTGCTGGCCGGCAACGATGGCGATGCCGCGGCGCTTGAGATTACTTTTGGCGGGCCAACGCTTCGTTTTGACAGCCCCGCCTGTTTTGCCCTGGCCGGCGCGCAACTGAGGGCCAGGCTGAACGGTGAGCCGGTGCCAAATTATCGGCCCTTGATCGCACGCGCCGGCGATACCCTGGCCTTTGGTGCGCGCGAGGCGGGGCTGCGCGCCTACCTCGCCGTGCATGGCGGCTTCGATCTGCCACGCGTCATGGGCAGCTACAGCACCTACTTGCGCGGTGGCTTTGGCGGGTTGGCGGGGCGTGCCCTGCGCACGGGCGATACGCTGAAACTCGCCACACCACTGCCGGCGACGGGGTTAGACGCACTGGCGCGCCGCCTATGGGAGATCAGGATCTACCTGCCCGCACCACTGGCGCTGCAGCCACGCGCCGCGCTGCGCCTGATCCGGGGCGCGCACGCTGTACTGTTTACACAAGACGCAATACAGTCACTGTTTTCGGCCTCTTTTACCGTGAGTGCAGACGCCGACCGCATGGGCTATCGCCTGACGGGGCCCTCGCTGAGCTTGATCAAGCCGACGCAGTTGCTCTCGGAAGCGACTGCCACCGGGAGCATCCAGGTGCCGGCCGATGGGCAGCCCATTGTGCTGATGGCCGACCGCCAGACGGTGGGCGGTTATGCCAAGATCGGCCATGTCGCCAGCGTTGACCTGCCGCACGTCGCCCAGCGCATGCCAGGCGAAACCCTGCGCTTTGAGGAAGTAACGGTGGAACAGGCCCAGGCACTGGACATCGCCCGCGAGGCGGCCTTCGCCACCCTGCACGAAACCCTGGCGCCGCTGCGCGCGGCGCTGGCGCGATAGCCCTGCAAGCGCACACCCACAAAAAGCGGGCGTGCCTCTTGGCCTGGCCCCGGGGGTTGGACGCCGGCCCAACCTTTGGGGTGTCATCCACGCATGGGCGCCCGTTTTAGCTGTGCTTCCGGCTTACAGGAACAACCTGTAAGCCGGATTGTCGGTTTCATTCCAGTGCGGATAGCCCAAGCCATCGAGAAAGGCCTTGAAGGCTTTTTTGTCTGCCGGGGGAACCTGGATGCCGATCAGGATGCGGCCGTAATCGTCGCCCTGGTTGCGGTAGTGGAACAGGCTGATGTTCCACTCTGGGCTCATAGCGCCCAGAAAACGTGTCAGCGCACCCGGGCGCTCGGGGAACTCGAAACGGAACAGCATTTCGTGTTCGGCCAGCGTGGAGTGCCCGCCCACCATGTAGCGCAAGTGCGTCTTGGCGAGCTCGTTGCCAGACAAGTCCAGCGTGGGGAAGCCCTTTTTGCGGAAGTTGGCGGCCAAGCGCTCCTGCTCGGCCACCGAGGTGATCTGCAAGCCCACGAACACTTGTGCGGTCTCGGGATCGGAAATGCGGTAGTTGAACTCGGTGACGCTGCGGTTCCCGACAGCCTCGCACAGACGCAGAAAGCTGCCCCGCTTTTCGGGGATAGTTAGCGCGAATACCGCTTCTCGGGCTTCGCCGACATCGGCGCGGTCGGCCACAAAGCGCAGGCGGTCGAAGTTCATGTTGGCGCCGCACGTGATAGCGACCAGTGTCTTGCCCTTGAGCTTGTGCTCGGCCGCATAGCGCTTGGCACCCGCCAGGGCCAGCGCACCCGCCGGTTCGAGCACGCTGCGGGTATCCTGGAAGACATCCTTGATGGCCGCGCAGATCGCGTCGGTATCGACCCGCACATAATCATCGACATATTCGCGCGCCATGCGGAAGGTTTCGAGGCCTACCTGCTTGACGGCTGTGCCGTCCGAAAACAGCCCCACATCGCTGAGCGTGATGCGTCGGCCCGCCTTGATGCTGCGGATCATGGCATCGGAGTCTTCTGTCTGTACGCCAATGACCTTGATGTCGGACCGAAGCTGCTTGACGTAGGCGGCCACGCCGCTGATCAGGCCGCCCCCGCCGATGGCCACGAAAATGGCGTCGATTGGGTCCGTATGCTGGCGCAGGATTTCCATGGCAATCGTGCCTTGACCTGCGATCACGTCGGGGTCGTCGAAGGGGTGCACAAAGGTGAGCTTTTCTTTTTTCTCGAGTTCGGCGGCATGCACGGCCGAATCGGAAAAACTATCGCCGAACAGCACCACCTCGGCACCATAGCCGCGTACCGCGTCCACCTTGACCTGCGGCGTGGTGACCGGCATGACGATGACTGCCCGGCAGCCCAGCTTGCGCGCCGACAGGGCGACGCCTTGCGCGTGGTTGCCCGCCGACGCCGCAATCACCCCGCGCTTTAGCTCTGCCGCGCTGAGATTGGCCATCTTGTTATAAGCGCCGCGCAACTTGAAGCTGAAGACGGGCTGCGTGTCTTCGCGTTTGAGCAGAATGGTGTTGCCGGTGCGGGCCGAGACTTGGGGAGCGAGTTCGAGGGGGGTTTCGTGGGCGACGTCATACACCTTGGCGGTGAGTATGCGCTTGAGGTAGTCAGTTGACATGAAGTGGCGGTAGAAAGTGGGTGCGGACGTGGTGCAGAGCGGTTGCTATCCCGGTTTACGCACAATGCGTGGGTGAATGCCTTGCCGGCAAGCCAAAGGCCGGCCCCGGCAATGGAACAGAATACCATTACACTAGGTCGGCCCCAAAACAATGTTGCGTGGGCCGGCCTGCACCGCCGCAACATCCAAGAACCGTACCCACGGCCTTGCCACGCCCCAGCCGCAACACACTCGACCGATACCCGTACGCCCTCGTTACCCCTTACCCTCTGCGCCCAATATGGAAGCCTGGCTGCAATCCTCAATACACTGGCTGCTCGTCACGCTGGCACTGCCAAAAGTCGGTCTCAGTGCCATTTTCATTGTCAGCCTGGTGTCGGCCACGCTGCTGCCCCTGGGCTCGGAGCCCGCCGTGTTTGGCTACGTCAAGCTGGAACCGGGCATGTTCTGGGCTGCCATCCTGGTGGCTACCGCCGGCAACACTGTAGGCGGCGCCATTAGCTACCTGATGGGGCGGGGGGCTGAGCAGGCGGTCGAAAAATGGCGCGAGAAGCACCCCTACCGCCCGCACACCAAGGCTGGCGGCCGTTGGCACGACTATGTCAGCTATTGGCTGCACCGTCTGGGCCCGCCAGCCCTGCTGTTTTCATGGTTGCCCGTGGTGGGCGACCCACTGTGCGCGGTGGCCGGCTGGCTGCGCCTGCGCTTCTGGCCCAGCATGATCTACATGGTCATCGGCAAATTCCTGCGCTATCTGGTCATGACCAGCGCCCTGCTGTGGTTCTTCCCCGGCGCGGTGCCGGGCACCTGACGCCTTCACCGCACCGCGCACGCCGCCTCGCCCTTTGGGCACCCGCCCGCAACACCCAGCCGCGCATGCCTCGGCCCGCAACCACCAGTGGCCCACGCAAGCCGCCGGCCATAACGGGCCGCATGACAGCATTGTTCAGCCCGGCAGCTCGCGCAGCGATGCCTCAAGGAGCTCAATGAAACGGTTGGCCAGCACCGACGGCGCCAGTGTCACCGAGCGTGCCAGCGTGACCTCCATACCGATGCTTGGGCGCAGCGGCTTGACCACCAGCCGGTCGGCAAAGCTCTTGGCCACGAAAGGGTTGACGATACCCACGCCCGCGCCCGCCGCCACCAGCGAACAGATCGTGATCGACGAGTTGGTCTCGATTGCGATGTCGTCGGGATACTCGTGATTGCGCAGTTGCGCGCGCATGGCGATCACGATGTCGTCGGTATCATTGAGCAGGATCAGCTTGTGCTTGTGCAGGCCTTCCAGGCCTACCGTCTCGACGCTGGCAAGCGGATGCTCGCGCGGCATCACACACACCGCGCTGGCGCGCATCAGTAGCGACGACACAATGTCGTTCTGCTCGATCGTACCCGTGGTGAGCACAAAATCGATCAAACCCTGCCGCAGGTGCTCGGTAAGCTGGGGCGTGCCCAGCGTTTGCAGGTTGACGTAGATGCCGGGATGCTGGCGCATGAACCGGGCGACGATGTCAGGCAGCATGCCCGCCGCCAGCGTGGGAGTACTGCCGATGCGCAGCACGCCGGTGCCCGAGCGGCGCAGGATCTGCACTGCGGATTCGATTTTCTCAAGGCCGTCAAAATGCTTGCGTACCGCCTGGTAGAGCTGGCTGCCCTCGCGGGTGGGGCGCAAGCGCCCGTTGTACAGATCGAACAGCTCCAACCCCGTGGCGGCACGCAACTCGGCAAGGCGGCGGCTGATGGACGGCTGCGTGGTATTGAGTGCGAGCGCGGCCTTGGTGGTAGTGCCGGTTTCCATGACGGCCTTGAAGGCCTGGATCTGCTGGAAATTGAGGGGACGCGACATGTCGGACGGAAACAGTAAACGGTGAGGGCAGGCGGTGCACAAGGCTGGCAAGCCCCGTACGACCGCCCAAAGCGTGAAAACGGGCACGCCCGGCAACGCGCCACGACTACCCAGTGAATAGACCGGGCGCACACTCGTCAAGCTTGGCAAGACAGTATACCCAAACTGAATAGCAATGGATCAAAAAAGAATTATCCCGTATTCATTGCCATTCCTATAATTCCCCGCAGAAGCCGCGCAGCCTGCAATACCCGTGCTGGCGCGCAAAACGAGCAACCGATTCCACCAGGCCCGCGCCTGAGCCGCAAGACGGCCCACGCGGCATACATCGCCCCAGCCTCCCGCCATGACCACATTTCATCCCGTAAAGTTTCCCTGTCCTGTGCGCCGCGTCGGCAACGACGGCAAGCATCATTTCTTCGGTTACTACGACAAAACCGTCTGGGATCGCAGCGACCGCTACATGTTGGCCAATCGCGTCGCCATGATGGATGCCGATCTCACGCCAGACCTCGTGGCCGAGGTCGGTTATTTCGACCTTCAAGACAACGACCGCTTTTACAGCTGCGGCACCACCACCGCCTGGAACTGGCAAATGGGCTGCCAACTGCAATGGCTGGACGGCGCGGACGGCCTGCAATTCATCTACAACGTGCGCCGCGACAGCGACACCGGCGTCTATCCAGGGTTCGGCTCGGCCATTTACAACGTGGCCACCGGCGAAACCCGCTACCTCGACACCCCCTTCTACGTTGCCGCCCCCAACAGCCAATATGCAGTCACGGTCGATTACAGCCGCCTGTACATCACCCATGAAACCATTGGCTACAGCGAGCGGGGCGGAAAGCGCCAGAACATGCCGCTGTGCCCGGCCGACGACGGCATCCATGGCATCGATCTCAACACAGGCGAAACACGGCTGCTGGTCAGCTACGATCAGCTCAAGAATTTCCACCACCGTGCGTCCATGGACAAGGCAATCCACTGGATCAGCCACATCGAGATCAACCCGGCCTCCAACCGCATCCTGTTCCTGCACCGCTGGACCGAGCGCGTTGAAGATGAAACGTGCTTTCTGCACCGCCTGATCACCATGGACCCAGACGGCGGCAACCTGCGCCTGCTCGAATGCTCGGATCACCCGCTGCCCCAATTGGCCGACGATTTCGACCCCAATGCCGTGGGCACCTACGATTACGAAAAGTCCGAATACCAGATTTCACACCCCCTGTGGCAAGACGACACCCATATCATTGTCTGGGGCCCGCACAACGGCAGCATCCACTACCACCTATATACCGACAATGACGCCGCTCAGGCCCGCGTCATCGGCAACGGCATCCTGACCGAGAACGGCCACATGACCTTCTCGCCAGTGAGCAAGCGTTGGCTGCTGACCGACACCTACCCAGATCCGGTCACCAACGAGCGCATTCTGATCATGTACGACTGCGACAACGACGTACGCTACGACCTGGGCAGCTTCTACACCGACCCCAAGCTGCGCAAAGAAAACCGTTGCGATCTGCACCCGCGCTGGAGCCGCGACGGCAACCTGGTATGCATCGATTCCGTGCACGAGCACGAGCGCCAGATGTACATCATCGACGTCACAACCCTCGTCAACAAGGCCTGAACGGCCAACATCCACCCGGAGACATCATGACTACTCTCACTGCAAAAGCCCGCAAGGCTCCCACCCTTACCCCGCTGCTTCGCGCCGCTTTCGTCGCGGCCGGCCTGCTGGCGCTGCCCGCCCTGTCGGCAAGCGCCGCCGAACTTACCGGCACCCTCAAGAAGATCAAGGACGACGGCGTGGTCGTCGTGGGCTACCGCGAGGCATCCATCCCCTTCTCGTACTACGACGACAGCAAGCAGCCCATCGGCTACTCGGTCGATTTCACCAATCTGGTGCTGGATCGCATCAAGCAGGAACTGAACCTGCCCAATCTGCAGGTGCGCCGCCTGCCCATTACGTCGCAGAACCGCATCTCGCTGCTGCAGAACGGCACCATCGACTTCGAATGCAACACGACCACGCATAACGAATCGCGCGAGAAGCAGGTCGACTTCTCCAATAGCATTTTCATCATCAGCACCCGGCTGCTTACCCACAATGGTTCCGGCATCAAAGACTTTTCCGATCTCAAAGGCAAGAATGTCGTCGTGGGCGCCGGCACAACGTCGGAAATCCTGCTGCGCAAACTGAATGCCGAGAAGGACATGGACATGCGCATCATCAGCGCCAAGGATCACGCCGAATCCTTCCTGACCTTGTCTACGGGCCGCGCCAAGGCCATGATGATGGACGACGCTCTGCTGGCTGGCGAACGCGCCAAAACCAAGAATCCTGCCGACTACATCATCACCGGCACGCCGCAATCGTACGAAACCTATGGCTGCATGGTGCGCAAGGGTGATGCGCAGATGAAGGCCCTCCTGGACAGCGCCATCGCCGACGTCCAGAAGTCGGGCAAGGGCGAAGTCATTTACAAAAAATGGTTCATGAGCCCGATTCCTCCCAAGCAACTGAACCTGGACTTCCCCATGTCTGACGCCATGAAGACGCTGTTCGCCAACCCCAACGACAAAATCTCCCCCTGAGCGCCGGGCAGCGCCGGCCCGCATCGCACAACGCTGATCCGGGCGGGCACGGCCCCCAAGGCCGCGGCCGCCCGGGCGTAACCCGCGCGCCAACCGCGCCCGCCATCTTGCCGCACCGCCGAGCCACTCGCAGGCGCCGGCCGCCTCTCTGGCGGCACGTCCCCTTCTTTTTCACGGACGCCCCATGGATTACAACTGGAACTGGCATGTTCTGCTTCAGCCGGTCTTGACCGGCGAAGACGCCACCTATCTGCAATGGATCTTCAGTGGCTTCGCCATCACCTTCGCGCTGACGGTGTGCGCCTGGATACTGGCGCTGGCATCGGGCACGCTCTTTGGCATTCTGCGTACCCTCCCGGGGCGCCTACCACGCGCTGTCGGCACCACCTACGTCTCCGTCTTTCGCAACGTCCCGCTGATCGTGCAGTTTTTCATCTGGTACTTCGTGGTACCCGAAATACTGCCCACCTCCGTGGGCGACTGGATCAAGGGCATTGAGCCCAATCTGCAGTTCTTCATCGTCTCGGTGTTTGCGCTGGGCATCTACACCGGCTCGCGCATCTGCGAACAACTGCGCGCCGGCGTTGAGGCCCTGCCCCGGGGGCAGCGGCACGCCGGCATGTCGCTAGGCTTCACCCTGGCCCAGACGTACCGCTACATCATCCTGCCTCAGGTGTTTCGCCGCATCCTGCCACCGCTGACATCCGAGTTCCTGATCATTTCCAAGAATTCCGCCGTCGCCTCCACCATCGGCCTGCTCGAGCTGAGCGGCCAGGCACGCCAACTGGTCGACTACACCGCGCAGCCGTACGAATCATTCATCGTCGTGACGCTGGCTTATATGCTCATAAATTTCATCATCATCCGCTTCATGGGCTGGGTTCGCCAACGCAGTGTGCGCCCCGGCCTGATGGGCAACTAGGAGAACCGCCATGCTGCACTTCGACTTCTCCGCACTGTTCGCCTCGCGCGACATCCTCATCGTCGGCGCCTGGATCACCCTCAAGGTTACTTTCGTGGCCATCGTCTGCGGCATCGCCTGGGGCACGGTACTGGCGCTGTGCGCCGTGTCCAAG
Source organism: Pusillimonas sp. TS35 (assembly GCF_009857885.1). Classification (GTDB taxonomy): domain Bacteria; phylum Pseudomonadota; class Gammaproteobacteria; order Burkholderiales; family Burkholderiaceae_B; genus Allopusillimonas; species Allopusillimonas lactea. Next base: position 235,430 of record NZ_WWER01000003.1, read on the forward strand.
TCACGCATACTGGTGTTGCTCGCCCAGAGTTATATCTCGCTGTTCCGGTCGATCCCGCTGGTGATGCTGCTGCTGTGGTTCTTCCTGATCGTGCCGCAGGTGCTCAAAGCCGTTTTCGACCTTTCGCCAAGCGTCGACATCCGCCTGGTTTCGGCCATGGTCGCGTTTTCGCTGCTTGAGGGCGCCTTCTTCGCAGAGATCGTCCGCGCTGGCATCCTGGGCCTTTCCCGCGGGCAGTTCTACGCCGCCCGCTCACTGGGCATGACACCCTTCCAAACCATGCGCTACATTATCCTGCCGCAGGCATTCAAAGCGATGATGCCCATCATGCTTACCCAGTGCATCGTCATTTTCCAGGATACCTCCCTGGTCTATGTCATCGCCTTGGGCGACTTCTTCCGCAACGCCGTCAGTATCGGCGAACGCGACGGCACATTGGTGCAAATGCTGCTGTTCGCGGGCCTGGTGTACTGGGCCATCTGCTCAACCCTGAGCATCCTGGTGAAAATGGTTCAGCAAAGGACACAACATGGCTAAGCAATCTTCCGACAAACCGCAAGGCAACATGATAGAACTCAAAAACGTTTCCAAATGGTATGGGAAATTCCAGGCGCTGAGCGACTGCAGCGTCAGCGTCGCGCCCGGTGAGGTCGTGGTGTTCTGTGGCCCGTCGGGCTCCGGCAAGTCCACCCTCATCAAGCTTATCAACGGCCTGGAAGATTTCCAGCAGGGCGACATCCTGTTCAAGGGCCAGTCCATTCACAGCGGCGGCATGAAGCTGTCCGACCTGCGCAAGCGCATCGGCATGGTGTTCCAGCACTTCGAGCTTTTCCCCCACCTGACGGTACTGCAAAACCTCACCATCGCTCAGGAAAAAGTGCTGGGGCGCAAGGCCGACGCAGCAAAGAAGAAGGGCCAGGCCCTGCTCGAACGTGTAGGCCTGGAAGCACACGCCCACAAATACCCCAGCCAGCTCTCAGGCGGACAGCAGCAGCGCGTGGCCATCGCCCGTTCACTGTGCATGGATCCCGAAGTGATGCTGTTCGACGAACCCACGTCCGCACTCGATCCGGAGATGATCAACGAAGTACTCGCGGTGATGGTCGAACTGGCCCACGAAGGCATGACGATGCTCTGTGTGACCCATGAAATGGGTTTTGCCAAGAAAGTGGCCGACAAAATCGTGTTTATGGATGCCGGTGCCATCGTCGAAACCGACACCACCGAGGCCTTCTTCAACAGCCCCCGCTCCGAGCGCGCGCGCGACTTCCTGGAGAAAGTACTGCACTGAGGCTGGCCCCACCGCCCCGGCGCAGTGCCGCGTAGTGCGCGAGCACTGCGCGCTTGTGCATATGCTTGGGCGCGGCGCCAGGCTTCTCCACGTCCGGGCCATTCGATGTGTACAGCGCGCCCCGCGTCTGTACGCGATACGACGCTCTACTTGGCGCGTGGGGCCCGGCCGGCGCTCGCCCCCGCACCTGTACGCGATACACCTTGGCCCATGCCTCATAGTGTGGCGAGGCAGCCGCGTCCCCTCCACGCCGTATCTGGCTTAAGCTCTCCATCGATGCTTTACTAATACCCCGCCAAGTACGGAGCATTCGATGGATAAAACAAGCAGCGGATGGGTCAACGGATTTATCGGCGTTGCAATCTTCGCGGGCTCGCTGCCCGCAACGCGCGCGGCCATTGCCGCTCTGCTGGGCCTGGCGCTGCTGCTGGCGCTTCGGCAACCTCGACCCAGCGCGGCCGATGTGCCCGCGCTCGCGGTGAGCGCACTGGGCGTCGTTGTCGGCTTCCCGCTGCTGACTGCGCTGGCACTCCAGCACATCACCTCCGCGCATTCCATCGTCTTCGTCGGGCTGCTGCCGCTATGCACGGCAGTTTTTGCGGTCATCCGCGGTGGTGAGCGCCCTCGTCCCGCCTTCTGGCTGTTTTCCATGGCCGGCGCCGCTTTCGTCGCCGGCTTTGCAGCCACGGCCGATTTTCAGGCCTCGCTTCAGGGAGACTTGCTGATGCTGGGCGCGATCGTCGCCTGCGGCCTGGGCTATGCCGAAGGCGCCCGCCTCTCCCGAAGGCTGGGCGGCTGGCAGGCCATCAGTTGGGCGCTGGTGCTGTCGCTGCCCATCATGCTGGCGATTGCGCTGCTGACCATGCCTGCATCATTCGAGCATGTCGGCATGCCGGCATGGCTCGGCCTGGCCTACGTCTCGCTGTTCAGCATGCTGATTGGCTTTGTCTTCTGGTATCGCGGCTTGGCGCAGGGCGGCATCGCGGCCGTCGGCCAGCTACAGCTGCTCCAGCCCTTCATGGGGCTTGGCCTGGCAGCCCTGCTGCTGCGTGAACACGTGAGTTGGAGCATGCTGCTGGCCACGCTGGCCGCCGTGATCTGCGTGGCGGGGGCAAAAAAATACGCCTGATGCAGCGACAGCTGGGCACGCTGCAACTGGCGTGACCAACGTGATCCATCGATGAGCCAGCGGCTGGCCGTGCGGCCGTTGGGGTGACGCCCAAGCCGTGTGTGGATAAACTTTCGCGTTTTCCCTTACACTATCTCTTTAAGGGCCCAATCTTTTCACTTTAGGTCATGAACGCCCCCCTCGCCAGCCATCTGCTCGCCACTCAGGCGGCGCACACCGCGCCGCGCCTTCGCGAAATCCCCTATAACTACACCTCCTACTCCGATCGCGAAATCGTCTGTCGGCTGCTCGGCGACGATGCGTGGCAACTGTTGTCCGAACTGCGCAGCGAACGCCGCACCGGCCGCTCCGCGCGCATGCTGTTCGAGGTGCTGGGCGATATCTGGGTAGTGCGCCGCAACCCTTATTTGTTCGACGACCTGCTCGAAAACCCAAAACGCCGCCACCAGCTCACCGAAGCACTTGATCACCGCCTGAACGCGATCGACCAGCGACGGGAGCACCACGTGGCGGATCGCGACGCCAAAGTGGCCAGCCTGCTGGCTGCGGCCCGTGCCGCGGTGGCCGATTTCGAGCGTGATTTCGTCCAGACGGGCGAACTGCGCAAAAAAGTGGTGCGCAAGCTGTCCGCCATCACCCACAAGCAAAATATCAAGTTCGACGGCCTGTCACGTGTGTCGCACGTTACTGATGCCACCGATTGGCGCGTGGAATACCCCTTTGTTGTCCTCACGCCCGACCACGAAAACGAAATGGCCGCGTTGGTGCGCGCCTGTATCGCACTGGGCTTGACCATCATCCCACGCGGCGGCGGCACCGGCTATACCGGCGGTGCCATCCCGCTCACCGCCCGTTCGGCGGTCATCAACACTGAAAAGCTCGACGCCATCGGCCCGGTCGAAGTTTCCGAGCTCCCCGGCGTCAACGAACCCGTGCGTACCATTCTGACGGGGGCTGGGGTTGTCACACGGCGCGTGGCCGAAGCCGCGGAAGCCGTCGGCCACGTCTTTGCGGTCGACCCCACCTCGGCCGATGCTTCCTGTGTGGGCGGCAACGTGGCCATGAACGCGGGGGGCAAAAAAGCCGTGCTCTGGGGCACCGCGCTCGACAACCTGGCCTGGTGGCGCATGGTCGATCCAGACGGCAATTGGCTCGACGTTACCCGCCTGGACCACAACCTGGGCAAAATCCACGACGCCGCCGAAGCTCGCTTCGAGCTGGCCTGGTCAGACGGCACAGCCGCGCCAGGCGTCATCCCCCTGCGCAAAGAAACCCTCACCATTCCCGGCTCTACCTTCCGCAAAGTTGGCCTGGGCAAAGACGTCACCGACAAATTCCTGGCTGGCCTGCCCGGCATCCAGAAAGAAGGCTGCGACGGCCTGATCACAGCCGCACGCTGGGTGCTGCACCGCATGCCCGCGCACACGCGCACTGTCTGTATGGAGTTCTTCGGCCAGGCGCGGGACGCCGTGCCGTCCATTGTCGAAGTCAAAAATTACCTTGACGGCCCGGGCCGCGAACGCGGCGCCATCCTGGCCGGCCTCGAGCACCTGGACGAACGCTATCTGCGCGCCGTTGGTTATGCCACCAAAAGCAAGCGCGGCGGCCTGCCCAAAATGGTGTTGATCGGCGACATCGTCGGCGACGACGCCGATGCGGTAGCGGCTGCCGCCAGTGAGGTGGTGCGCATTGCCAATACCCGCCACGGCGAAGGCTTTGTGGCGGTAAGTGCCGAAGCACGCAAGAAATTCTGGCTCGACCGCGCCCGAACGGCCGCGATCGCTCGCCACACCAATGCCTTCAAGATCAACGAAGATGTGGTGATACCGCTCAACCGCATGGGCGAATACACCGATGCCATCGAACGCATCAACATTGAGCTGTCCACCCGCAACAAGCTGCGCTTTCTGGATGAACTCGACATCTTCCTGAATGGCGAACTGCCCATCGGCAAGGTCGAAGACCACGAAGACGCGGAACACACCCGCGAGGAAATCCTGGCCGAACGCCGGCAGGACGCGCTGACCCATGTTGGTATCGTACGCCAACGCTGGCAGTGGCTGCTGGACAACCTGGATCTGCCGCTGGCACAAGCCATGCAAACCCTGGATAAGCTGGGCCTGGAAGAACAACTGCCACACCTGCGGCAGCGCCTGGGCGTGCAGCCCGACGCTACAGTCTTCAACGTGGTACAGGATCACACCATACGCGTCTCGTGGAAGGCAGAAGTGCGCGCCGCCATGGAGCGCTGTTTCGCCGGCGCCGACCATGCCGCCGTGCTGGCCGAAATCCAGGCCTTGCATGACCGCATCCTGAAGAGCCGTGTCTTTGTGGCTCTGCATATGCATGCGGGCGATGGCAACGTGCACACCAACATCCCCGTCAATTCCGACGACTATGGCATGCTGCGCGAGGCCAATGAAGCCGTTGCGCGCATCATGCAGATCGCCCGCAATCTGGACGGCGTCATCTCGGGCGAGCACGGCATTGGCCTGACAAAGTACGAGTTCCTCACCGATGAAGAGCTCGCCCCCTTCCAGGGCTACAAGCGCCGCGTCGACCCCAATGGCCACTTCAACGCCGGCAAGCTGCTGCCAGGCGCCGACCTTCGCAATGCCTGGACGCCCAGCTTCAACCTGCTGGGCCATGAATCGCTGATCATGCAGCGCAGCGAGATCGGCTCGATTTCCAATGCGATCAAAGACTGTCTGCGCTGCGGCAAGTGCAAGCCGGTGTGCGCCACCCACGTGCCGCGCGCCAACTTGCTGTATTCGCCACGCAACAAGATTCTGGCCACGTCGTTGCTGATCGAAGCCTTCCTGTACGAAGAGCAGACGCGCCGCGGCGTGAGTTTGAAGCACTGGGAAGAGTTCGAAGATGTGGGCGACCACTGCACGATTTGCCACAAGTGCTACAACCCCTGCCCGGTGGATATCGATTTTGGCGATGTGTCCATGGAAATGCGCGCCCTGCTGCGCCGCATGGGCAAGAAATCGTTCAACCCCGGCACCACGGCGGCGATGTTCTTCCTGAACGCCAAAGACCCACGCGTGATCAAGGCCACCCGCACGGCCATGATAGACCTAGGCTATAAGGCCCAGCGTCTGGCGCACGACGTGATGGCAGCGCCTGCCCGCAAGCAGGCCAACCACCCGCCGGCTACGGTGGGCAAGGCGCCGATCCGCGAACAGGTCATCCACTTCGTCAACCGCAAGATGCCTGGCGGCCTGCCCAAGCAGACCGCCCGCAAGCTGCTGGATATCGAAGACCCTTCCTATGTGCCGATTATCCGCGACCCGCGAAAGACATCGTCGGACACCGAGGCGGTTTTCTACTTTCCGGGCTGCGGCTCCGAGCGCCTGTTTTCGCAGGTAGGCCTGGCGACCCAGGCCATGCTGTGGCACGCTGGCGTGCAAACCGTGCTGCCGCCGGGTTACCTCTGCTGCGGCTATCCGCAGCGCGGCAATGGCATGAATGACAAGGCCGAGAAGATCATCACCGATAACCGGGTGCTCTTCCACCGCATGGCGACGACGCTCAACTATCTGGATATCAAGACGGTCGTCGTAAGCTGCGGCACGTGTTATGACCAGTTGGCAGGTTATGAATTCGACAAGATTTTCCCGGGCTGCCGGCTGATCGATATCCACGAGTATCTGCTGGAAAAAGACATCAAGCTGGATGGCGTGCAAGGGGTACGCTATATGTACCACGACCCCTGTCACACGCCGATGAAGCTGCAGGATCCGATGAAGACGGTGCGCAGCCTGGTGGGTGAAGAGGCCATCAAGACCGATCGCTGCTGTGGCGAATCGGGCACGCTGGCCGTGTCGCGGCCGGATATTTCCACGCAGGTACGTTTCCGCAAGGAAGAGGAATTGGGCAAGAACATGGCTACGCTGCGCGCGGATGGCTATGAGGGCGAGATCAAAATGCTGACGTCCTGTCCATCGTGCCTGCAGGGCTTGTCGCGCTATACGGGCGACACGGGGATGGACGCGGACTATATTGTGATCGAGATGGCCAAGCACATTCTGGGCGAGAACTGGATGCCCAATTATGTGCGCGACGCTAACAATGGGGGCATTGAGCGCGTCTTGGTATAAAACGCCCACGGTGCGCATCTGGCCCTTTTTTGGCCGGGGCGCCGTGGCGGGGCAAGCTGATCGCTTCTATCGCTCGCCCTTTCGGGTTCCCGCCTGCTTGAGCCGGGAAACAGCCGCGACCGAAGCCTATGCGTCCTCGCTCTCGAACTGACAGACCGTATATAGCGGCAAGCCCGTTTCCTGGAGTGCCTTCGAGCCCCCCAGAAACGGCAGATCAATAATCGCCGCCGCCTCGATTACGTTCGCCCCCAGCCGCTGCAATAATTTCGATGCCGCCAGCATCGTGCCGCCTGTCGCGATCAGATCGTCGATCAGAAGCACCCGCTGCCCCGGCCGCACCGCGTCGGTATGCATCTCCACCGACGCATTGCCGTATTCAAGCGTGTATTCCTCCGCCACCGTGCGAAACGGCAGCTTACCCCTCTTGCGCACCGGCACAAACCCCAGATTCAGCTCGTATGCCAGCACCGAACCCAGAATAAAACCCCGCGCATCGATACCCGCCACCAGATCCAGCCGATGCCGCATATAACGGTAAACGAACAGGTCAACCAGCACCCGGAATGAACGCGGATCCTGGAGCAGTGGCGTGATGTCGCGGAACGTAACCCCCGGTTTGGGCCAATCGGGAACGCTACGTATCGCATTGCGGACGTAGACGGCGGGATCAGTATGCATGGTGGGACCCAGGAGGACGAAAAGAGGAATGCGTAAAACCCGGCAAACAGAGAATTGCGGCCGGTACGCAGCCGACACTATAACCCTTTAATGATGAAAAACATGAACGCGGCAACACACATCGGCAGATTGATTAAAATCCACGGATGAAGAATTTACCCGCACCCGAGACGGGCGGCACACTCGCATCGGCCCACCGCAGTTTCGCCATCGAAATCGCCGCCCTGCAAGCTCTGGACAGCCGGCTCGACAGCAGCTTCGAGCGGGCCGTCGCCATGCTGCTTTCCTGCCAGGGCCGCGTCGTCGTCACCGGCATCGGAAAGTCCGGCCATATCGCCCGCAAAATCGCCGCAACACTCGCCTCCACCGGCACGCCGGCCTTCTTCATGCACGGCGCCGAAGCCATCCACGGCGACTTGGGCATGATCACCAGCCAGGACATCGTGCTGGCCCTGTCTTATTCAGGCGCGGCACAGGAACTCATTACTGTTCTTTCGGTCGTAAAACGCATGGGCGCCCGTCTCATTGCTATCACCGGCCACCCCGACTCCGACCTGGCCCGCAACGCCGACCTGCACCTGGACGCGCACGTCGAGCAAGAGGCCTGCCCGCTGAATCTGGCACCCACCGCCAGCACGACAGCCGCACTTGTGCTGGGTGATGCCATCGCCGTCGCCTGCCTGGATGCCCGCGGGTTCAGCCGTGAAGACTTCGCGCGTTCGCATCCGGGCGGCGCCTTGGGCCGCCGCCTGCTTACTCTGGTGAGCGACGTCATGCGCAAGGGCGATGCCCTGCCCATCGTCCGGCCCGGCACCGCAGTCGCCGAGGCGTTGGTCGAAATGTCCGCCAAGGGCATGGGCATGGCCATCATCGCCAACGACAACGGCCGCGCTGTTGGCATCTTCACCGACGGCGACCTGCGGCGGCTGATCGCGAGCCACGGCGACATCCGGCCGCTCACCGTCGATGCCGGCATGACGCGCGGGCCAAAGTCCATCGGGCCGGGCGCGCTGGCGGTGGAAGCCGCCACCGTCATGGATGCCGGCCGCATCAACCAGATGCTGGTCGTGGATGAGTCCGGGCTATTATTAGGCGCTTTACATATGCACGACCTGCTCGCCGCCAAGGTCATCTAAGGATTACGAACATGACGTTGCCAGACATCGCTCACCCCGCCGAAGCTCTGATTCTGGCCCGCGTGGCGCCAGCCGTGGTCGAGCGCGCGCGCCAGGTTCGCCTCATGGCCTTCGACGTCGACGGCGTGCTGACCGACGGCAGCCTCTGGTACGGCGAGCACGGCGAGCAGCTCAAGCGCTTCAATGCGCTCGATGGGCACGGCCTCAAGCTGCTTGCCGAAAGCGGCATTGGCGTGGCCCTGATCACAGGCCGCGAGGGCCCCATTGTGGCGCGCCGCGCCGCCGAACTGGGCGTCGCCATCGTACGCCAGGGTGTGCGCGACAAGATCCAGGCCATCACAGAAGCGGCACGCAGCCACGGCTGCAGCCTGTCCGAAGTCGGCTACATGGGTGATGACATCATCGATTTGGCCGCCCTGCAACGCGTCGGCTTCGCGGCCAGTGTACCCAACGCGCCCACATACGTCTCGCAGGCCGCCCACTGGGTCGCCGAACGCGCCGGAGGCTCGGGCGCGGTGCGCGAATGCTGCGACCTCATACTCGCCTCACAGCGGCGCTTGGGCGCCTTCTTCGTGCCCAATGCCATGCTCACGATACACGGCGCCATCCAGTAACTTGCACTATCCATGAAAGAACGCGCACCCGCTCTTGTCGCCATTGCCCTGCTGCTCGGCCTCGTGCTTGGCACATGGTGGGCGGCCGATTACGCGCAGCGTGCCGTGCCCATGGACCCACCGCGCCGCATCACCCACGAGCCCGATTCCTGGGCCAGCAATTTCGTCATGGTGCGCACCGACCCAGCCGGCATCGCCAACAACCGCCTCGAAGGCGAGCGCATGCTGCATTTTCCGGACGACGGCTCGTACCAGGTAACCGCCGCACGCGCTGTCGGCCAAAAACCGGGGTCACCCGTCACCATCGGCACATCCGATACCGCCACAATGGACCAGGACGGCGCGCGCATCATCATGAAGGGCAACGCCCGGCTACACCGCGTACCCGACGCCGACAACCCGCCGCTGGACGTTACCAGCGAGCAACTGACCCTGCTGCCCGACGAAAACATCATTGAAACCTCCTTACCCGCACTCGTCGTCCACGGTAAATCCACGATGCACGGCAAAGGCATGCGGTACGATAACAACACCCGTCAGCTCAGGGTGTTTTCGGCGACAGACGTAAAAATCTCCGGCACGGAATCGCGCCCCCGGCAGCCCCAGAACGCGCCGGCTGCAAGCACATCTTCCGGTCAACAGGGAACCACACAAAAACCATGACACTACAACGCGCCTTCCCCTTTCATGCCTGGCTGCTCGCCGCGATGCTGTGCTGTCCCGCCGGTATCGCGCTGGCGCAGGGCTCAGGCTCCTCCAAGCCAGCCGAAGAGCCCGACACTCTCATCCTGTCAGACACCCTGCATTACGACGACGTCAAGCGCGAAAGTGTATTCACCGGCAATGTCATCATGACGCGCGGCCTGATGAAGCTCACCAGCGACAAACTCGTCATGCGCGAAGACGCCCAGGGGTTCCAGTACGGCACCGCCACTGCCAATGCGAACAAACTGGTGCATATCCGCCAGGAAAACCCTGAAAAGTTCGAAGTCATCCAGGCCGAGGGCCTGCGAGGCGAATACGACAGCAAGAAAGAAGAGCTGGAAATGATCGGCGAAGCCGTCATCACCCGCTATGTCTGCGGCAAACCGTTTGACACCATCAAAGGCGAGCGCGTCATCTACCACCAGAAAACCGATACCTACGAAGCCTTCAGCGGGCCGCGTTCGGCTGCGGCCGGCGGGCGTGTTCGCTCATTGGCCAAGCCGCGCGCAAGCATCGACGCCGCGCGCGCCGAATGCCAACGCAAATCCGCGCCCGCACAAAAACCCGCCGCGCGCTGACTCCCGCCAGACGGCCACTCCCCACCGCTACACATGCTCCAACCTTCCTCGAAAAAACCGGATGCCGCCCGGACTCCGGTCATCAAACCCGGCAGCCTGCGCGCCACCGGCCTGCGTAAAACCTACGGCAAGCGCACCGTTGTCCAAGACGTCTCCCTGTCGGTCGACAGCGGCGAAGTCGTTGGCCTGCTGGGCCCCAACGGGGCCGGTAAAACCACCAGTTTCTACATGATCGTGGGCATCGTTCCCACCGATGCCGGCCGCATCGAGATCGATGACATCCCGATCACCAGCATGCCCATGCACAAGCGAGCCCGTCTGGGGCTATCGTACCTGCCCCAGGACGCCTCCGTATTCCGGCGCCTGACGGTCGAAGAGAACATCCGCGCCGTGCTCGAGCTGCAGCAGAACGAAAACGGCCGCCCCTTGTCGTCTGCCCAGATCGGCGAACACCTCGAACTGCTGATCGACGAACTGCAAATCGGGCATATTCGCCGTAACACCGCGATCTCGCTGTCGGGGGGGGAGCGCCGCCGGGTAGAGATCGCCCGCGCGCTGGCCACCCAGCCGCGCTTCATCCTGCTCGACGAGCCCTTCGCCGGCGTGGACCCGATCGCCGTGATCGAAATTCAGCGCATCGTCCATTTCCTGAAAAACCGCAATATCGGCGTGCTGATCACCGACCACAACGTGCGCGAAACCCTGGGCATTTGCGACCGCGCCTACATCATCAGCGAAGGCAAAGTGCTCACCAATGGCCACCCCAGCGAGATCATCGCCAACGAGGCGGTGCGCAAGGTCTACCTGGGCAAAAACTTCAAGATGTAAAAGGCATTTGACCTTTATCAGGGCTTTCCCCCGACGGGCCTTCGCCCCCCTTGATTTACGCCGCACAATCTATACACTGAAGTCATACACCCTATTCATTGCATCAACGTTACAGAGGAGAAGCCCACTCGTCACACCCGCGCAATCGCGCATTTTTTTTCCAAGGAGAGCCTTTTATGAATCTGAGCATCAATGGGCGCCATCTTGAAGTGACCCCCGCCATCCGTGAGTACGTCCTCAACAAAATGGCCCGGGTAATACGGCATTTCGACAACGTGATCGATACGCAGGTAATTCTCTCGGCAGAACCGCTCCGGCACACGGCCGACATCACCATGCACCTGCCAGGCAAAGACATCCATTGCCAAGCCGTCGACGAAAATCTCTATGCGGCCATTGATCTGGTTGCGGACAAAATCGACCGCCAGGTCATCAAATACAAAAGTCAATTGCAAAACTACGCGCACGACCCGGTGAAGCGTCAGGATTTTGCCAATCTCGAGCAATAGGCGTAAAGCCAGCCAGCGCAAGGCCAGCCATAACCGGCTCCGAGCACGTTGGCAATAGCGGACGAGGCCTCAATCACTGATTGGGGCCTTCGCGTTTCTGGCGTCCTGGCCGGCAGCCGCCAATATGACGCCCGCCCCCTCCCACGACATAATCTTCCGATCTATGCTAACTTTCCGCGTTGGCACCAAGCTCATATAATGGCGCTTATGAATTTAATGTCGCGTATCCTGCCCCTGCAGAATATCGTGCTCGACCTGGCAGTCACCAGCAAGAAACGGGCATTCGAACAGGCAGGCCTGCTGTTCGAAAATCACCATGGCATTGCACGCACTGCAGTCTTCCACAGCCTGATTGCACGCGAGCGCCTGGGTTCCACCGCGCTGGGCCACCACGTGGCCATCCCCCACGGGCGCATCAAAGACCTGAAAGAACCCTGTGCCGCCTTCATTCGCCTGGTCGATCCGGTCCGTTTCGACAGCACCGACGGCCGGATGGCCAATCTGCTCTTCGTTTTGCTGGTTCCCGAGACCGCCACCCAATTGCACCTGGATCTTCTGGCCGAGATCGCACGCCTGATGGCCGATCCGGCCCTGCGCCAGGCCTTGGCCACCGAGAACGATCCGGCCGTCATTCACCGCCTGCTCACAAGCGGGCCAGCCTGAGGCTTGCCATGCTTACCATCCAGGAACTCGTCAGCGACAATGCGGACAAAATTCCATTCTCATGGGTGGCTGGGCAAAGCGCCGCCCATCGCCTGATCCCCGATTTGGGCATGTCCGCCGCGGATCTTGTCGGGCACCTGAATCTCATCCATCCGTCGCGCATCCAGGTCTTTGGCGCCGAAGAGCTCTCCTACTACACACGCTTTGATACCAAACGCCGCCTGCATCACATGGAAGACCTGGTGGCGGGCGGTGTGCCGGCCATCCTTATGGCCGAAGGCGTCACCCCGCCGGACGACCTGCGCGACTTCTGCAACCAGCAGCAAATCCCGCTGCTAGCCACGCCCATAGACGCTGCCCAACTGATCGACCTACTGCGTATCTATCTGGGCAAGCGCCTGGCACCCCGCACCACCGCCCATGGCGTGTTCATGGACGTACTCGGGCTGGGAGTGCTGATCACGGGCGAATCGGGCCTGGGCAAGAGCGAGCTGGCGCTCGAACTGATTTCGCGCGGCCACGGTCTGGTGGCCGACGACGCCGTCGAGCTTTCACGCACAGCGCCCAGCGTAATTGAAGGGCAATGCCCCGCCCTGCTGCAAAACCTGCTCGAGGTGCGCGGCCTGGGCCTGCTGGACATCCGCACTATTTTCGGCGAAACCTCGGTGCGCCGGAAAATGAAGCTCAAGCTGGTCGTGCATTTGATCCGTTCCACGCCAGACGCGTTCGAGCGCCTGCCAGTGCAGGATCAGACCGAAGATATTCTCGGCACACCCATCCGGCGAGTGATGCTGCAGGTTGCGGCCGGACGCAACCTCGCCGTGCTGGTCGAAGCCGCCGTGCGCAACACCATCCTCACACTGCGCGGCATCGACACCATGGGCGATTTCATCGAACGGCAGGCCATTGCCATTATGGAAAGCAGCGGCCGCAACGACTAATGCCGCATTCCGCCCCGCCACCGCCCCGGGCAGGCAGGGCGGCCACCCCGCCCGCAGCCACACAAGCCGCGCGGGCGGGTGCAAGGGCTGGCACCGGCCCGCAACGGGAACAACTGTTTCAAGCATGCTGAAGATCGTACTCATCACGGGAATCTCTGGTTCGGGAAAATCAGTGGCCCTGCGGCTGCTGGAAGACTCGGGCTACACCTGCGTCGATAACCTTCCCGTGCGCTTCCTGCACGAGTTCATTGCCAGCACACGGGAAAGTGCACTCGAGCGCGTGGCAGTCGCCATCGACGTCCGTACGCCCGGCGAAATCGTAGAACTGCCCGGCATCATTACCAGCCTGCGGGCGATGGGCGTGGCTTTCCGGGTTATTTTCCTGGACGCCAACGACAACACGCTGCAAGCGCGCTACTCCGAATCGCGTCGCCGACACCCACTCAGCGATCGCCTGCGCAAGGACGGTAAATCCCCCTCGCTGCAGGAATGCATAGACACCGAGCGGGAGCTGTTGGCGCCCATGCGCGAGCAGGAACACGTTATCGACACTTCAGACCTTACCCCAGGCCAACTGCGTGCGTGGGTGCGCGACCTGGTGCAGGCGGACCGCGCGCCGGTCGTACTCACATTCGAATCATTTGCTTACAAACGCGGGGTTCCAGGTGACGCAGACCTGGTTTTCGATGTACGCTGTCTCCCGAACCCTCACTACGACAGCAAGCTACGCCCACTGACTGGCCGCGACGCGCCGGTGGCGCAGTGGTTGTCGCAATTCGGCAGCGTCGAGACCATGATCGAAGACATTGCCGGCTTCATCCAGCGCTGGCTGCCGCTTTACATGCAAGACACCCGCAGTTACCTGACCGTGGCCGTAGGTTGCACAGGCGGCAAGCATCGTTCGGTATATGTCACCGAGCAACTCGCGTTGCGGTTCGCTGATCAATCACCACTGATAAGGCACCGAAACCAGCCGCCGCCAGAACTCCCATGATAAGACCGCACCCACTGCTCAAACTCGCCACGCTTGTCTGTGTTGCCGCGCTGGCCGCCTGTAGCGGTCCCGGTGGCACGAAGAAAAGCGCCAGTAGTGGGTCAGCCAGCTCTGCCAGCCGAGGCGGCGGCTACTACCTGGACGACGGCCCCGGCAGCAATATTCCGGCCGACCTCGACGCCATACCCGACGCGATCCCACGCGTCGAAAAACATGCTGCCGGCAATTTCAAGCCCTATACCGCCATGGGCAAACGCTACGTGCCCATCAAAGACAACAGCGCTTTCCGCGAAGTGGGCACGGCATCGTGGTACGGGCGCAAGTTTCATGGCCGCAAGACAGCCAACGGCGAAGTCTATGACATGTATGCCATGACGGCGGCCCACCCCACGCTGCCCCTGCCCAGCTACGCCCGTGTCACGCGGGCCGGCACCGGCAAATCGGTCATTGTGCGCATCAACGACCGCGGCCCCTTCCACAGCTCGCGCATCATCGATCTGTCTTATGTGGCCGCATCCAGGCTCGGGCTGATCGGTGCCGGCAGCGGCAAGGTAATCGTCGAAGCGATCACCAACGACGAGATACGCGAGGGCAAACAGGCGCCGGATATTGTCCCCGACCTGCCGCAGCCCGAGGCGCGTTTGGTTGCTAAGGCAGCCCCCAAGGCCGCGCCCGCGCCCTCGCTGCAGGTGCGTACAGTATCGCCCGACGGGCGTGTTGCCGCCGGGCAGACATATAAGGCGGGCGATCCCGTTCCAGATGCGTTGCAGGCATTGGCGCTGGCGGGCGCAGGCCAGCCGCGGGCCAGCAGGTCGACGCCGTCGCGGGTAGACACCATGCCCACGCCAAACAGTGCGCTGGCGCGGGCCGACGCCATCGCACCTGACAGCGGCGGGCAGGCAATTGAGCGGCATACAACGCCTTCTGGCACTATCTTCCTGCAATTCGGCGCCTTCAGCGCTCACGAAACGGCCAATAAGCTGGCGCTCAAGCTTAATACCCGCATTAACGACGTAGAACGCCGCCAGGCGCATGTGCAGCCTAGTGGCGGCCTGTACCGGGTGCGCATCGGCCCCTACGCCTCACGCACCGAGGCTGTCAACGCCGCCAATCGTATTCAAGAAGCCACCGGCATGAACCCCAGCGTGGCTTTGCGCTAAGCCCCCTGCGCCCCGCCCCGCTGGCGCGACAGCGCGAGGGCATACAGCACATCGCGCGGCTGGCCTGTGACTTTGGCCGCCACGCGAGCGGCGTCTCGCACGCTCACGGTTTCAAGCAGCGCATCCAGCAGCGATAGCGTGGCCGGGTCAGCCGCGTCCGTCGCGTCCGCCGTCTCGATCGGTGCCTCGTGAACGATCAGCACGAACTCCCCTTGCCCGCGGTGCGCGTCTTCTGCGAGCCAGGCAGCCACCTCGCCCAGCGGCAGGGTATGGATCTGTTCATAGCGCTTGGTGAGTTCGCGGGCCAGCGTCAGACGGCGATGTGGCCCGCACAGCGTACACAGATCGCCGATGGCGGCCGCCAGCCGATGCGGCGATTCGAACATCACCACGGGCGCCGGCACGGCGCACCACTGGCGTAGCCATTTTTGCCGCGCAGCTGCCTTGGCTGGCATGAAACCGGCGAACACAAACGCGGGATTCTCATCTGATGTGGCGCCGCTGGCCATCAGCGCCGCAATGACGGCACTGGGGCCCGGCAACGGCACCACCCCGTAACCCGCCTCGCGCACCGTGCGTACGATACGTGCCCCTGGATCGCTGACGGCGGGTGCACCCGCGTCGGACACCAGCGCTACACGCTCGCCTCTGGCCAGCCTCGCAACAATGACATCGGCCGCCTGGGCTTCATTGTGCCGGTGTGCGGCCATGAGCGGCGTCGTCACACCCCAAGCATCCAGCAGCGTACGACTTGCTCGGGTGTCTTCCGCGGCAATCACATCGCAGCGCGACAGCGCCTGCCAGGCGCGCAGTGTCAGGTCTCCCAGGTTGCCGATCGGTGTTGCCACCACGTACAAGGTGGCTGCAGGCCAGTGCTGCGCGTCCATGCGCGCCAATATGCGCTGCCAAGCGTCTGCCGCGCCGGCGTCATTGGATAGATCTTGCATAATGTTTGAAACCCGAACTCAAATGATAAGGAGGGCACAGGCCATGCCATCCGACGCCCACATCGATCTGCCCTACACGCTTGCCGCCGCGGCATGCGCACGCACCGCCCGCGCGCGCCGGCGCAAAGCCGCGCGAGCTCGCAAGGCTGCCCTGGCCGGGCCGCCCGAAAAACCCGGTTGTGGCGTACGACACCCCGCTTACATGCAAGCGGCCAACGACGCACCCGCCACGGTGTGCGGCACAACGCCCGCACACTCACCCACGCAACAGGTGGGTGCGCGGTGCGAAGACCTCGCCCGCCGCCATCTCGAAACGCATGGGTTGACTATATTAGGTCAAAACCTGGGCACGCGCCGTGGAGAGCTTGACCTGGCGGCGGACGACGCCGGCACACTGGTGTTCATCGAAGTGAGATACCGGCGCTCGGCCTCGCACGGCGGCGCCGCCGCAAGCGTTACACCGCACAAGCAGGCGCGGCTCGTACGCGCTGCCCAGGCATGGCTCCCGGCGCTTGTCAGGTGCTGCTACGGTGGCCGCACACCGCCGTGCAGGTTCGATGTCATCAGCCTTGATGCCGGCAAGGCCGGCATCGACGCCGCCACGCCCGACACCGCAACAATCCAATGGATACGCGACGCGTTCAGGCTGTCGTAGCCGTCTGTTGCGCCACGCCGAACACAGCGCTACAGCCCCTGCAGCCATGCGCTCGGCGCGCCAACCTTTGCCGGTTATCCGCCCTTTGCAACGCAATCACCTGCTTGCAGACTTTACTTCCCTTTGCATGGAATTAACATGAACCATGAGATAATGCGCCCATGGACATGACCTCCCATATGACAAGCCATTTCGATGACGCCATCGATACCATGCGGGCCAGTTCGCAAGAGCTCGCGCCGATGCTCGCCACTGCCGTCGACATGGTATTCGCCACCTTGGCCAATGACGGCAAAATCCTGGCATGCGGCAACGGCGGTTCAGCCGCTGACGCCCAGCACTTCATCGCCGAACTCGTCGGCCGCTTCGAGCGCGACCGCCTGCCGCTGGCCGGTGTTGCCCTCAATACCGACACCTCCATTCTTACCGCTGTTGGCAACGATTACGGCTTCGACGCCATTTTCGAGCGCCAGGTCAGCGCGCTGGGGCAACCCGGCGATGTGCTGGTCGCCATTTCCACCAGCGGGAACTCTCCCAACGTCATCCGGTCTATCGAAGCAGCCCATGACCGCGAAATGTCCGTGATTGCACTCACGGGCAAAGGCGGCGGCAAGATTGCGTCGCTGCTGCACGAAACCGATGTGCATCTGTGCGTCCCGCACGACCGCACCATGCGCATCCAGGAAGTCCATATCGTGCTGCTGCACGCCCTGTGCGACGGCATCGATGCACTATTGCTCGGAGACACGCTCTAATGGCCGATATGCCCGCCAAGTCCACCCTGTCCTTCAATACCGATACGCCCGCTGCCCCCCCCGTACGCGGCCGCTACCGCCAACGCCTGATGATCGCCAGCGCTCTGCTGGCTGCCACCACTGCGCTGTCAGGGTGCGGGCTGATGGTTCTGGGCGGCGCGGGCACAGCCGCCGCGGTTGCAACCGACCGCCGCACAGCAGGCGAACAACTCGACGACGAATCCATCGAACTCAAAGCCGGTTCCGAAATGCGGCAGTTAGTGGGCGAACAGGGCCGCGTCGCCGCCACCGCGTATGCGGGCCTCGTGCTGCTCACGGGCGACGTCGCCAATGCGCAGCAAAAGCAAAAAGCCGGCGAAATCGTCTCGCGCATACCCAAGGTAAGGCGCGTCGTCAACGAGCTGCGCATCGGCCCCATCACCGAATTGAGCGTGCGCACCAACGACACCTGGATCACCTCCAAGGTGCGGGGCAATCTCATCAACACCAAAGAAGTCCCCAGCCGCACCATGGTCGTGCAGACCGAGCGCGGCGTGGTCTATCTGCTGGGCAAGGTCACCGCAGCCGAGGGCGAGCGGGCCGGCAAGGTTGCTGCGGGCGTGCCTGGCGTGTCCAAAGTAGTAAAATTGTTTGACATTATTTCGCCCGCCAGCCTGCGCGACCCCGCCGAGATCTCCTCACCCCTGAGCACCCCCTCTGCGGCCCCGCAAAGCGCTCCCCCGGGCACCACTCTGGATTCAGGCCCACAGGCCTTGCCCGTGCAATGAAAAAACTCATCATCGGCCTGGTCGCCGTGTTGGCGATCGCCGGCATTAGCGCTTGGCAACTCGGCGCCGGTGCCAATGCGCAATCGGCGCCCGACGTCACCTTCACCGACCTGAGCGGCCACAAGACTACCATGCAGGATCTGCGCGGCAAGGTCGTGCTGGTCAAGTTCTGGGCAACCAGCTGTACCACCTGTATTGCACAGATGCCGGGCACCATCGCCCATTACAACGATCTGTCGGCCAAGGGCTTCGACACCATCGCCGTGGCGATGCAGTATGATCCGCCCAATTATGTCGTCAATTTCGCCGAAACCCGCAAGCTGCCCTTCAAGGTTGCCATCGACGCAACCGGCGAGCTGGCGCGCGCCTTCGGCGACGTCACGCTTACCCCCACGGCCTTCCTGATCGACAAGCAAGGCCGCATCATCAAGCGCTATCTCGGCAACTACGACGAAACAGCGTTCCTGACCACTGTGAACAAGGCATTGGCCGGTTAACTCAAGCACATGACTTCATCCAACGATCCCGCAGGCCAGTCAGCCGCCGTAAAGGCTGAAGTCCTTTCGGAAGCGCTGCCGTACATCCGCCGGTTTCATGGCAAGACCGTCGTCATCAAGTACGGCGGCAACGCCATGACCGAAGAAGAACTCCAGCGCAGCTTCGCGCACGACGTCGTGCTGCTCAAGCTCGTCGGCCTGAACCCTGTGGTGATTCACGGCGGAGGCCCACAGATCAATGCCGCACTCAAGCGGATAGGCAAAGAAGGTACCTTCGTACAGGGCATGCGCGTCACCGATGCCGAAACCATGGAAGTGGTGGAATGGGTGCTGGGCGGCCAGGTGCAACAGGACATCGTCATGATGATCAACGAGGCTGGCGGCAAGGCCGTTGGCCTCACAGGCAAAGACGGTTGTCTCATCCAGGCCAAAAAGAAACTCGTCGCAGACGCCGAGCACCCCGGTCAATGGCTGGACATCGGCTTTGTAGGAGACATCACCCTGATCGAGCCCGCCGTCGTCAAGGCGCTGCAGGACGACCAGTTCATTCCGGTGATCTCCTCCATCGGCTACGGCGAAGACGGTACGGCCTACAACATCAATGCCGACCTCGTTGCCGGCAAGATGGCCGAAGTACTGGGCGCCGAAAAACTCGTGATGATGACCAACACGCCCGGCGTGCTAGACAAGAACGGGCAGCTTCTGCGCACGCTGTCTGCGCAAACCATTGACGAACTGTTCGCCGATGGCACCATCTCGGGCGGCATGCTACCCAAGATTTCCTCGGCTCTGGATGCCGCGCGCCACGGTGTCAATTCGGTACACATCGTTGACGGCCGTGTGCCGCACTGTCTGCTGCTCGAGATCCTGACCGACCGAGGCGTGGGCACGATGATCAGTTCGGTCTAGTGCCACACACTCAGGGTGCGGCGCGGGCCTTGCCCGCGTCACGCAAGGCCAACCGGCATCGCGTGCGCCGCCTGGGCGGCAACGAGCCCGTCTGGCTGTTCGACCTCGACAATACCCTGCATGATTGTTCACGCGGCATCTTCGGTGCGATTGATCACGCCATGTCGGACGCCGTGCGCCTGAGCCTGGGCGTAGACACCGATACCGCCGACGAGGTTCGCCGCCGGTACTGGCAACGGTATGGCGCCACGGTCATCGGCATGGTGCGGCACCACGGCGTACGCGCCGATGAGTTTCTGGCGCTGAGCCATGATTTCGAGATTGCCCCGCTGGTGCATGGCGAAACCGGCCTGGGGCGCAAGCTGGCGCAGCTGTGCGGCCGCAAGATCGTGCTAACCAACGCACCGCTTAGCTATGCCCGCGAAGTGCTCCGCACGCTGGGCATCCTGCACTGCTTCCATAGTATCTGGGCCATAGACCACATGCACCTGCAGGGCCGGCTGCGGCCGAAGCCTTCGGTGGCGCTGATGCGCCAGGTGCTGGCTCGCCTGGGCGTGCCCGCGCACCGCGTGGTGCTGGTGGAGGATACGCTGCGCAACCTGCGCGGCGCCCGGCAGGCGGGGATGCGCACCGTGCATGTATACCACCCAGGCACACCGTTTTCCGCCCTGCACAAGGGCCGCAGCCATTATGTGGATGTGCGCGTCAACGCGGTGGGTCAGCTTCTGATGCTGCGCCACGGTGCGCGCATACCGGGCAGGCAGGGTCGCGACTGAACCCCAGGCTCTGCCACTGCATGGTCAGGGCATCCAGGCACAACAGGCGGCCCGTAAGCGGCTCACCAATGCCCGTCAGCAGCTTGATGGCCTCCGCCGCCTGCACACTGCCGATGATGCCCACCAGCGGCCCCAGTACGCCCGTGGTGGCGCAGCGCAGCTCGCGCGCGCCTTCGTGCTCCGGAAACAGGCAGTGGTAGCAGGGTGCATCGTCGCGGCGTAGGTCGTACACACTGACCTGCCCAGCAAAGCGGATGGCCGCCCCCGATACGAGCGGCTTGCGCGCCCGCACGCAAGCGCGGTTTACATTGTGGCGTGTGGCGAAATTGTCGCAGCAATCGAGCACCAGGTCGGCCTGGGCCACCAGATCGTCCAAGGCCTGGCCCTGCAGGCGCGCCACCACCGCATCGATGCGAATTTCGGGGTTGATGGCCGCCAGCGCTATGCGGGCGGACTGCGCTTTGGCCATGCCCACGCGTTCAGTCGTATGCAGGATCTGGCGCTGCAGATTGCTGAGGTCGACCTCATCGTCGTCGGCCAGGATCAGGCGCCCGACGCCCGCCGCCGCCAGATAGGCCGCCGCTGGCGACCCCAGCCCTCCGGCGCCAACGATCAGCACGGTGGCCTCCAGCAGGCGCTGCTGCCCCTCTATACCCAGCTCATCCAGGAGGATGTGCCGGGCATAGCGCATGAGTTGCTGGTCGTTCATTGCCCCATTGGCTCCAGGCCGCTGGGCGTAATACGGTAGCGCTCTGTCGCCCCGCCCGTCTCACTGCCTGATTTCTTTAGTGTTTTTTTTTCAGCCGCCGGCTTATCGCCGGAATTCTTACCTTGCGCCGGTGCGCCCGCCGATTTTTCATCATTGGCCGCTTTTGCTTCTTTGGCCTGGGCCACGAGCTGCGGATTGTTTTTCTTGACGGGCCGCCCCTCGAGCTGATTGATGGCCTGCTTGAGCTGGTAGTCATCGGCGCCGCCGAATTCGAACATCTTGGGCGCACTCTCGTCGTCGGTTTTCTCGATTTCGGGAATGGTCGATGCTTCTTCGGGCTCGCTGCCATTCACCAAGTGACGCTGGAGGTCAACCTCGCGCGGCAGGCGGAACAGATTGCCCTGGGCAGTATCGTCGACGATGATGTCGGGTTCTACGCCTGTGACCTGTATGGAGCGCCCGGCCGGCGTGTAATAGCGCGCCGTAGTGAGCTTGATGCCCGTGTTTTCGCTGAGCGGCAGTACACTTTGCACTGAACCCTTGCCGAAGGTGCGGTTGCCCATCACCGTTGCGCGCTTGTGGTCTTGCAGCGCGCCAGCAACGATCTCTGATGCCGACGCGGAGCCGACGTTTACCAATACCACCATGGGCACGCTCTTGGCCCAGGCCGCCAGCTTGCCGCCCTCGGCCGACGCCTCGAAATAGCCGCTCATGTAGCCGGCAGGCTTGGCGTGATAGCTGCGGTTGGATGACGGAATACGCCCCTTGGTGGACACCACCAGTACGTCGGGCGGCAAGAAGGCGGAGGACACGCCGATGGCGCTGTCGAGCAGGCCGCCCGGATCGTTGCGCAGGTCGAGTACGAGCCCCTTGGGCTTGCTTCCGGCGCTGAGCGTGCCGAGCTGGCGGGTGAGGTCTTCGACCGTGCGCTCCTGGAACTGGGCAATGCGCACATAGGCGATCTCGTTAGGCAGCATTTTGCTGCGCACACTGCGCACCTTGATCAAGTCGCGCACGATGTGCACCTCGAGCGGCTTGTCGCGGCCCTTGCGCTGGATCGTCAGCGTGATGCTGGTCTTGGGCTCGCCGCGCATGAGCTTGATGGCTTCGTTCAACTGCATGCCTTTGGTGGGCTTGCCGTTGATGTGCGTGATCAGATCGCCCGCAAGAATGCCCGCACGGGCCGCCGGCGTGTCTTCGATGGGCGAGATCACCTTGGGCATGCCGTCTTCGCTGCCGATCTCGATGCCCAACCCGCCAAAACCACCCTGCGTGATGGCCTCCATCTCTTTGAACGCCTCAGCGTCCAGATACGACGAATGGGGGTCCAGGTCGCTGAACATGCCTTTGATGGCGTCGTTGATCAGCAACTCATCGGACACAGGCTCTACATAGCTGCTTTTAATGGCGCTGAAAACGTTGGCGAACTGCTGCAGATCCTTGAGCGGCAGTGGCTCGCCGCGCTGCGCAGCCGCCGTGATGCCGAGGCTGACCAGCACGCCGCCCAGCGCGCCCGCCACGACCAAACCGATACTGCCTATCCTGCGAGTGCCCATGCATATTCCTGATGTGAATCCAAAACTTACCGCTTCGAATGAAATAGTACCGAAATTAACGCCCAAGCCAAAGCAGCGGATTTACCGGCGTGCCCTGCTGGCGGATTTCGAAATACAGCCCGGGCTCTACCTGCCCGCCTGTCGCACCCACGCTGGCGATGGTGTCGCCCGCGGAAACCATGTCTCCCACCCGCTTGAGCAGGCTCTGGTTGTAAGCATACACGGTCAGGTTTTTTGCGCCATGGTCTACGATCATGATATTGCCAAAGCCCGACAACCAGTTGGCGTAAACCACACGCCCCGCCGCCACGGCGTGCACCGGTGTGCCCTCGGGCGCGCGCAGCACAATGCCGCGCCACACGCCGCCATCGGGGCGCTGTGCACCGAAGCGCCCCTGAACATCGCCGCGAACAGGATAGGGCAGGTGCTTGCTCAGGCCCTTGAGCGCGGCAGGCGATGGTGCGGCGGCCTTGGCCGGCGCAGCCTGCGAGGGCTGACCAGGGGCCAGGCCTTCGGCGGTGCCCCGCAGGGTGGCGCCGGGCTGTTGGCGTGCTTCGCGCTGCGCCTGCACCTGGCGGTCTTCCTCGGCTTGTTGCCGCGCCTGGCGGCGGGCAAGCTCTGCTTCACGCTCTGCCTCGCGTGCGGCCTCACGGGCGCGCTCTAGCCGCTCCGCCTCCCGGGCGGCCTCGCGGGCATTTTCCACCTGCTCGCGCGCCTTGCTTGCCTCGAGCTGCTGACGCACACGTTCGGCTTCTTCGCGAGCCTGGCGCGCGGCAAGCTCGGCCTGCCGGGCTCGTTCGCGTTCGCGCTCGAGCGCACGCTGTCGCTCAAGCGCCGCGCGCCGGGCCTCTTCGGCCTTGCGGGCCGCTTCGGCACGGCGCCTTTCCGCTTCTTTACGCGCAATCTCGGCCTGGCGCGCGATCTCGGCATCCAGCCCTTCGATCAACTCGCCCAGACGCTGATCGTTGCGGGTGAGGCGTTCGGCCTGCCGGCGCTGTTCTTTCAGGGCATCGTCCACGCGCGCCAGCACCGTTTCGCGTTCTGCCTTCTGCGTTTCGAG
Source organism: Pusillimonas sp. TS35 (assembly GCF_009857885.1). Classification (GTDB taxonomy): domain Bacteria; phylum Pseudomonadota; class Gammaproteobacteria; order Burkholderiales; family Burkholderiaceae_B; genus Allopusillimonas; species Allopusillimonas lactea. The sequence goes on from NZ_WWER01000003.1 coordinate 259,393, forward strand.
ATCGGCCTTGCGGGTTGCGGTTTCTTTGATGACGCCCGCCAACTCCTGCTCGCTTTCGTGTGTGCGCTGCCGCAACGACGCCAGCTCGTCGAGCGCCTCGCGCACTGCGCGCACCGCGCGCGCTTGCGCTTGCGTGATGTAGCCCAAATAGCCCAGCTCGCGGCCGATGGCTTGAGGGTCGTCGCCGGAAAGCAGCGCTGTCCAGGGCGAAAGCCCGCCCGCGTATTGCGCCCGGAGCTGGTCGCCCAACTCGGCCTGGCGCTGCGCAAGCGTGCCCTTCTGTTGGTCGGTCTGGTGCGCGAGGTCGGCAAGACGCGCTTTTAGTTCTTTGTGGCGCCCATCCAGCTCGACCAGGCGGCGGTTGATATCGGAAATCGCTGTTTCCGACTCTTTGAGCGCAGTGGCCGCATCGCGTCGGGCGGACTCCTGCCCATCGATCTTGCTGCGCAGCGCATCGATGCGCTCGCGCAAGTCGGCCTGCTGGCGGCGCGCTTCGGCCTGCTGCTCCTTGAGGGGGGCATCGGCCCCACAGGCCTGCGAGGCCCAAAGGGCCAACAGGCCCGCAACCATGGCGCGCCGCATGCGTTACTTGGCCTTGCCCTGGTTGGCGACCGCCGCCATTGCGGCTTCGATTTCTTCGGCATCGCCCAGGTAATAATGGCGCAGCGGCTTGAGGTTTTCGTCGAGCTCGTACACCAGCGGCTGGCCGGTGGGAATGTTGAGACTGACGATGTCGTCGTCGGACATGTTGTCCAGGTGCTTGATAAGCGCGCGCAGGCTGTTGCCGTGGGCGGCGATGAGCACCTTGCGGCCAGAACGGACGGCCGGGGCGATAGAGTCATTCCAGAACGGCAGCACGCGGGCCACGGTGTCTTTCAGGCACTCGGTGGCAGGCAATTGTTCGGGAGTGAGTTTGCTGTAGCGTGGATCGAACCTGGGGTGGCGCTCGTCGTCCATATCCATGGGCGGCGGCGCAATTGCATAGGCGCGGCGCCAGATCAGCACTTGCTCGTCGCCGAACTTCGCGGCAGTCTCGGCCTTGTTCAGCCCCTGCAGCGCGCCGTAGTGGCGCTCGTTCAGGCGCCAGCTGATGCCCACGGGCGTATACATGGCATCCATCGCGTCCAGCGCGATCCAAAGCGTGCGGATGGCGCGCTTTAGCACGGAGGTGAAGGCGAGGTCGAAGGTGTAGCCTTCTTCCTTGAGCAACACGCCCGCCTTCCTGGCCTGCTCGCGGCCTGTGTCGGTAAGGTCGACGTCTTTCCAGCCGGTGAAGCGGTTTTCGAGATTCCACTGGCTTTCACCGTGGCGCATCAGAACAAGTTTATACATAGCAGACAAGGCCTAAAAGTTGAAAATCGCCGACCATTTTATAATCCCCGGATTCCGCCCCGCTTCGGGGGCTGGGCAAAGGCCGCGCCAAGGCCACAAACGGAACGCATCGTGGACTTTTTTCTCGACCAGACCAACCTCATTTTAATCTTCACTGCAGTAGCATCGGGTGTCATGCTGATGCTGCCCAACCTGCTCAAGGGCGGCGGCCGCGGCGTGGGCGTCAGCCAGGCCGTACAGCTGGCCAACCAGCAGCAGGGCCTGTTCGTGGATGTGCGGCCGGCCGACGCCTTCAAGGCCGGCACGATCCCGCAGGCGCGCAACCTGCCGGCCGCCGATATTCAAGCTAAACTGAAATCACTGCCGCAGGACAAACCAATCATTCTGTTCTGCGAACAAGGGCGTGAATCCGGCCGCTTGGCTGCGGCACTGCGCAAGCAGGGCTACGGCCAGGCGGTCTGCCTGGATGGCGGCCTGCGCGCCTGGACGGAAGCCGGCATGCCGGTGTCCAAGAAACACTGAGCCTGCAACCGAAGGATACCCCATGGCCAAAGTCTTGATGTACTGCACCGCGACGTGCCCGTACTGCATGCGCGCCGAAATGCTGCTCAGGCAGCGCGGTGTGGAAGAAATCGAAAAAATACGTATCGACCTGCAACCCGGCGAACGCGAGAACATGATGTCGCGCACCGGCCGCCGCACGGTGCCGCAAATCTATATCGGTGACACCCATGTTGGTGGCTACGACGACCTGGCAGCACTCGATCGCGCAGACAACCTGATGCCCCTGCTGCGCGCGGCCTGAGCCCGCGCAGCGCCTGTTACACACTTATTAAATCTACAACACGGAACTCTCATGGCAGACGAACAGCAACCCAACTCCCACGACCAGCAGGAAAACGCACCCAGCTTTGGCCTGCAGCGCACCTATGTGAAAGACCTGTCGCTCGAAATGCCGAATGCGCCGCAGATCTTCCTGGAGCAGGAAACCCCCACGGTCGAAGTATCGATCAATGTCGGCGGCCAGCGCCTGGCCGACACGGTGTTCGAAGCCACTGTCACCGCCACAGTCACCACGCGCGTGGATGACAAGGTCCTGTACCTGGTCGAGGCCACCCAGGCCGGCATTTTCGAGGCCGCCAACATTCCGGCCGAACAGCTCGACCCGCTGCTGGGCATCGTGTGCCCCACCATGCTGTACCCCTACCTGCGCGCCAATATCGCCGACGCGATCAACCGCACCTCGCTGCCCGCCCTGCACCTCACCGAAGTCAACTTCCAGGCGCTGTACGAGCAACGGGTCGCCCAACTCGCCGAAGAGCAAAAGAAAGACGGCCAAGCGAACTCAGGCCTTTACATCCCTCCCGGCGCAACCCGCCAATAAGCCGTTCATGGCTACCAAGGCCAGCCACAGGCGCGTCGCGGTACTGGGTGCGGGCAGCTGGGGCACGGCCCTGGCTGCGCTAGCCTGTGCACGCGCCGACACGCTGCTGTGGGCCCGCGATACCGATACTGCACACGCTGTTACGCAGCAGCACGCCAACCCACGCTACCTGCCCGGCATAACCCTCCCTGGCTCACTGCGCGCCACCAGCTCACTCGAAGACGCTGTTGCGCATGTGCTGGGCGGCACAAGCATACGGCTGATTATCCTGGGCGTGCCCGTTGCCGGCATGCCCGCGCTGTGCGACACGCTCGCCGCCCTGCTGGCCGCACATTCGCGCGAAGACGTCAGCATCGTCTGGACGTGCAAAGGCTTTCAGCCCGATTCGGGGCAGCTTCCGCATGAAATCGCCCAGACGGCCTTTGCCGGCCTGCCGGGCGTAGGGCTGGGTGTGCTGTCGGGGCCGTCTTTCGCCCGCGAGGTGGCGCAGGGCTTGCCTGTCGCACTCACCATCGCCACAACCCATCCCGCTACCGCACAAGCCGTCACAGAGGTCATGCACGGCAGCCAGGCCCGCATCTACAGCAGCCCGGATATCGTCGGCGTCGAAGTGGGTGGCGCGCTCAAGAACATCATAGCCATCGCCTGCGGCATCTCCGACGGCCTTGGGCTGGGCACCAACGCCCGTGCCGCCCTGATCACGCGCGGGCTGGCCGAAATGCAACGCCTGGGCCTTGCACTCGGTGGCTTGGCCGAAACTTTCGCCGGCCTCACCGGGCTGGGCGACCTCGTCCTCACCGCCACTGGGCCACTGTCACGCAACCGGCAGGTAGGCGTGGCCATCGGCGAAGGCAATACACTCGAACAAGCGCTGGCGGGCGGCATTACGGCCGAAGGCGCGCGCTGTGCGCGTGCCGCGCAGGCGCTGGGGCGCCGGCTGGGCGTGGACATGCCCATCACCGACGCCGTCTGTCGGGTGCTGTTCGAGGGGCTTGCGCCGCGAGATGCGGTGTCCAGCCTGTTGTCGCGTGAGGCACGGCCAGAGGCGCCGCGCTAAGCAGGCCCTGGCGCCCACTTTTCGAACTTTACAGGAACCACTTCTCATGATTGCCCACTCTCCTTCCCGCGGCCGGGCCATCCGGGCGCTCAAATGGCTGGCCGGCGCAGGCGCATTCGCACTGGCCATGTCCGCGCATGCGGCCTGGCCCGAGAAGCCGCTGCAGATGGTGGTCCCCTTTCCACCGGGCTCGTCGCCCGACACGCTGGCCCGCGCCATCGCAGAACCGCTCGCAGCCAGCCTGGGGCAGCCTGTGGTAGTCGAGAACAAGCCCGGCGCGGGCGGCAATATCGGCACACGCTACGCCAGCCGCGCCAAGCCCGACGGCTACACACTGCTGCTCACGATCAACGGCCCCATGGTGACCGCCCCGGCGCTGTACAAGAAAACGCTGGGCTACGACCCGCTCAAGGACCTCGCCCCCATTTCGCTGGTGGGCACCAGCCCCAACGTGTTGGTGGTGCCCGCCGCGTCGCCCGCCAAAACGGTGCAGGAGTTCGTCGCCGCCGCCAAGGCGCAGCCAGGCGCACTGAATTACGGCACGGTCGGGCCCGGCAGCTCGTCGCACCTGGGCATGGCCATGCTGGAGCACGCGGCAGGCATCAAGCTCGAGCAGATCCCCTATCCAGGTTTTCCGCAAGTGATAGGCGCCGTCATCAATAACGACGTGCAGGCAAGCTTCATGGTGCCCGGTATCGCCGCACCCCAGATCAACGCGGGCAAAGTGCGCGCGTTGGCCATTACCAGCCTGGAGCCCAGCGATGTGATGCCGGGCATACCCACCATGGCCTCGCAAGGGTATCCCGGCTTCGAGTCGATTTCGTGGGATGCCCTCTTCGTGCCCGCTGGCACGCCTGACGGGATCGTCAAGCACCTGAACGCCGAAATGCAGAAGATCCTCAAACGCGACGATGTGCGCCAGAAGATGGCTGCGTTGTATTTCACCCCCGCGCCATCCACGCCCGAGGGCTTGACCAACCTGGTGGTGAGCGAGAAGCAGCGCTGGGAAGCCGTGATCGAACGGCTTGGCCTATCACTGGACTAATAATCGCCCTTCAGACGGGCGGGCGCGCCTCGCAATCGCCCAGCTTTTTGCTTACACCCCGCCCTCGTAGCCGCACTGGCGCCAGGCCTCGAACACGGTTACCGCGACGGCGTTCGACAGGTTCAGGCTGCGCTGGTGGGGCATCATGGGCAGCCTGAGCCGCTGGCTGTCGGGAAAGAGCGCCTGCTGCGCCGCCGACAGCCCGGCTGTTTCGCGGCCAAACACGAACACATCACCGGGCCGCAATGGCTCTGCGCCAATCAACCGGCTGCCCTTGGTCGTCATCGCAAAGCGTCGGGCCGGGTCGCCGCCAATAGCGGCAAAAGCCAGCCCCAGACTGTCGTGCACGCGCAGGCGCGCCCATTCGTGATAGTCGAGCCCCGCCCGCTTCAGCTTTACATCGTCGAGCTCAAAACCTAATGGCCGCACCAAGTGCAGGCCCGCGCCGGTATTGGCGGCCAGACGTATGACATTGCCCGTATTGGGCGGAATTTCGGGTTCGACAAGTACGATATGAAACATGGATTCAGCCAGACTGATGCAATGAGGAAAGCGGGGTGCGACCACGCGGTGTACGCGCCAGCACCAAGCCAGTGACCGATGCCGCGCCGGCGGCCTTGAGCGCCTGCGCGGCGGCATGCAAGGTGCCCCCCGTGGTGAGGACATCGTCGACCACAGCGACAGTTGCGCCCGCCAACGGCCGCGTGCAAGCGTACAGGCCTTCAGCGGCACGCAGGCGCTCGGGCCGCGTGAGTGTGGCCTGGCGTGCGCCTTCGCGGGTTCGGCGCAGCCATTGTGATTTTACCGGCCATGCGCACTGGCGCCCAAGATAGCGCGCCAATTCGCCAGCGGGATGAAACCCGCGCCGCAGAATCGCCGTTCGCCGGGCTGGCACGGGCACCAAGATGGTGGCCGCAGCGAGCGGCGGGTTGGCAGCGCGCACGGCATCGGCGAGCAGGCCGGCCAGCATGGGCGCCATCGCGAAGCGCCCGGCCGACTTGTACTGATGAATCAGCATATCGCCCGGATCGGCATAGTCGAAGGCAGCAATAACACGATCAAAGGCTGGCGCCGGCCTGAATGACGCGCAGTCCGGGCAATCAGCGTGCTCGCGAGAGCCCGCGCTATTTGCGTATTGGCTGGCGTCTGGGTTATTCGCGTGTTCGCTGGAGTTCGGACTATGCAGCGGCGCGCAACAGCGCAGGCAGCGCGGCCCCGCCGCAGTCACGCTGTCGCGAAGCGCATCTGTGCAGGCGGGGCATAGGCTGCCGCCGTACGCGCGCTCGCCGCACAAAGGGCACGGCCCCGGCAGGCGCGCCAGCGGCGCCGCCCATGCCGCCGCCAACCACCCGCGCCGCGACACGCCATAAAACATTGCCCGTTGGCACCTGTGCGCTTGCGACGCCCCTTCGTATAAATCGCTGCGATGCGACACCCTGCCACCCGACGCCATATCAGCGTCGACCACCTCATGCGGTGACGACGCGAGCGGCCTCGCCACAGACGATAAAAGCCACGAACGCGTCATGGGTCCGGATTCGCGCCGGCGAAGTAGATAGGCCATAATGGTGGTTTTCCTGGCAGGTTGCGGGCTACGGCCCGGGTACGCAATGCTTGGCCAGCTGCCCAGCGGGCTCGCACCGCCGTCCGCCATGTGTTCACGCGGGCGGGCGCCATCGCAGTATCTGAGCACGTCTTCCTCTCTGCCGCCACCCCGTGCGCCTAGTCATGTCACAGCCTCCTTCACTGCGTATTTCCTCTTCGGCCGTCATCCGCCAGTTCGCACGCCGCAGCCCACTGGACGCCGCCCAGTTTCTGTATGGCGAAATCGCACAGCGCATGCTGCAGCGCCTGAGCATCATTCGCATCACCCCGCAGGCGGTGCTGGACGCTGGCTGCGGCGCCGGTCATGCCATCGAACCGCTGCGCGCGCGCTACCCCGCCATGCATTACACAGGCCTGGACGCCTGCGAGGCGCTGCTGGACGTCGCACGCGAACGCTACGCGACCAAACCGAGCCTGTGGCAAAAGCTGCGCAACAAACCTACCCCGCCCGTGGCCTTCGTCTGCGGCGATCTTGGCGAACCGGTGCTGGCGCCCGAAAGCCAGGATCTTGTGTGGTCCAACATGGCACTGCACTGGCACCCTGAGCCGCACCGCGCAATTGCCGAATGGCGGCGCGTACTCAAGCCCAACTCTCTTGCCATGTTTTCCTGCCTGGGGCCGGGCTCGTTCAAAGAGCTTCGCCATGCGGCAATACAGGCGAAGCTGGGCACCGCCATGCCCGAATTCGTCGACATGCACGACTTCGGCGACCTGCTGATCGAAAACGGTTTTGCCGACCCGGTCATGGACCAGGAAACCATCACCCTTACCTACCGCACGCCTGAAAAGCTGCTGGAAGACCTGCGGATGCTGGGCGGCAACCCCAGCCTTGGCCGACGCGCCGGCCTGGCGGGGCGCGGCTGGCATCAACGTCTGCTGGATGCGCTGTCCACACAGCGCCATATCGATGGCACCATCCACCTGAGCGTAGAGGTCGCGTACGGCCATGCGTGGCGCATGGCTTCCCGACGCTTGGCTTCAGGCGAGACCCGGATTTCGATTGGCTCGATCGGGCGCGGCGTGCCCCAGGAACCCTGGGTTGAACCTCCCTCTGGCCCGCGCAAGCGCTACGACGAATAACCCAGCGGCCGCACGGATGCGGCGTGGTATCCGCAAGGATAGCAACGGCGTCGTAACGCAGCCCGCCCATCGCGGGCGGGCATGTGGCTGCGTCAGTGACTGGACTGTTTGCGCCGCGAGGAATCAATACCGAGCTGCTTGAGCTTGCGATACAAGTGCGTACGCTCGAGGCCGGTTTTCTCGGACACGCGTGTCATGCTGTGGTTTTCGCGGCCCAGATGATATTCGAAGTAAATGCGCTCGAATTCATCACGTGCGTCGCGCAGCGGCTGATCGAGCGAGATGGTGCCCAAGCGGGACTCATTGGCCGGCTGGGGGGGCTCGCCGCCCATTTCGGGCATGGGTGTTGTGGTGAGCGGCTGGTTGCGGGCCGCCTGCGACGGCACCGCGTCGGACGTACGCGACGTGGCGATAGGCGCGGCGGCAACCGGCCGCGCCAGCCCGGCTGCAATCGTCTTGAGCAGCTTTTGCAGCGTAATCGGCTTTTCGAGAAAATCGACCGCACCGATGCGTGTCGCCTCGACCGCGGTATCGACCGTGGCATGGCCGCTCATCATGATGACGGGCATGTCAAGCAGGCCCTGAGAGCTCCATTCCTTGAGCAGGCTGACGCCATCCGTGTCGGGCATCCAGATATCGAGCAGGACGAGATCGGGCCGCGCTCGCAGACGCGCAGCCCGCGCCTGCGCGGCATTTTCGGCGAGTTCTACCGTGTGCCCCTCGTCGTAGAGAATTTCGGACAGGAGTTCTCGTATACCAATTTCGTCGTCTACAACCAGAATTCTGGCCATATGGCTTCACCTATTTATTTTGCGAATTATCGTCTCGTTGCGTGACGGCGTCCAGCGCCGGCGATGAACCAGCAAGCCGCGTCAGGAGTATCGAAATGCGTGCGCCTCCCTCGCGGCGATTAGACACATCGATTTTCCCGCCATGCTCTTCAACGATTTTTTTAACTATAGCAAGTCCTAGACCTGTTCCACCCGTCTTGGTGGTGACGTAGGGCTCGAACACGCGCGTGATCACCTGCGGCGCAAAGCCGGGGCCATTATCGGACACAATCAGGCGCACCGCCGGCCGGTCCTTGCCGTCGTCGGTCGAGGTGTGGGTGAGGCGGGTCTGCACGTAAACGCGCGCCTGCTCAAAGGGCTGCTCTTGTGTGGCCGCATCGCGTGCATTGGCAAGCAGATTGTGGATGAGCTGGCGCAACTGTGTGGGATCGCCCTCGATGCGTGGCAATGCGGGGTCGAAATCGATCTCCATGCCCAGCACATGCCGCATGGTGCCATTGTTGGCGGTGCCGTGTGGATCCCAGCCGTACAGCGACAGAACATCGGCGACCAGCGCATTGAAATCGATGGGCTGCATCTGTGCGGGCGGCGTGCGTGCATACTCGCGGAAGTCGTCGACCATTTTCTTGAGCGACGCAACCTGATTGACGATAGTATCGGTGGAGCGTGTCACCATCGCCGCGTCGTCGGCCGACAATTTTCCGTCTAGTTTCATGGCCAGCCGCTCGGCGGACAACTGGATGGGCGTGAGCGGATTTTTGATTTCATGCGCCAAGCGGCGCGCCACTTCACCCCAAGCCACCGTGCGATTTGCCGAGATCACTTCGCTGATGTCGTCAAAAACCACCAGGTAACCGTTGCCGCGCCCGTCCACGCTCAGATGCGTGCCGCGGGCGAGCAAGGTGACGATATGTTTTTTCTTTTCGTTGTCTGACGCCGCTTCGAGCTCGAGTTCGAATTGCTGCTGCCAGTACAGGCGCTCCGAACCGACCGCCGTATGCGATGCGAAGGCCTGGCGTATATGTTGGGCCAGCTCGAACGCGCCATCGGCGGTTTCGAGCGGCCGGCCCTTTACGGAGCGCAGGTCCGCACGCAGGATATCTTGCGCGCCCTGGTTGAACATCGTCACGCGAAAGCCTTCATCGAACACCAGCACGCCCGACGACATATGGCTCAATACCGACTCCAGATATACGTTGGATCGCTCAAGCTGCTGTCGATTGGTTTCCACCATCTGCCGCGCCTCGTCGAGCTGGCGCGTCATAGCGTTGAACGAACGGGTAAGCTGGCCGACCTCGTCTTTCTCAGGCGGCTCGGGCAATGGGCGGTAATCGCCCACCCCTACGGCCTGGGTGCCTGCGGCCAGGGTGAGCAGCGGCCGCACAAGTCGGCGCGATACCGCCAGTGCCACCACCATGGCGGCAAACACGGCCAGGATCAGTGCCAGGGTCAGCGTGATGCCATAGAGCTTGCGCAGGCCAAGGCGCGACAGGGCCAGCTCTTGATAGTCGCGAAAGCCCTGCTGCACCTGGTTGGCGTTGCGGGCAATCTGTTCGGGTACTGCCTCTATCACCTGCAGCCAGCGAGTGTCCTGCGATACACCCAACACGCCGGTGAGGCGCTCGGGCATAGAGATCGGCACCACCACACGCAGGTGCAGGCCGGTGCCAGGCGCCTGCTGCCCGTCCTCCGGCTTCATATCGTCCGCCTCGGCGGCCGAATACGAACGGGAGACCCGCAACTGGTTCATGATGGCGGGCGGCGGCATATCCGGCAGCAATTGACCGTAGGCTGACGACGAAAACGCCACCAGGCGCCCGCTGGCGGTAAACACCATGGCTTCTGACATATTGGCGGCCTCGCGCAAGCGCGTAATGGCCAGCGCCATGTCTTCATCGCTGGCATTGGACAAGCGCGCCGCCATGTCTTTGGCGCGCGCGTTCAGCGATTCGAGCTGCGTGTCCAGGGCCGCGCGGCCAAGATTCAGGCCCGATTCGAGCGCGCTGTCGACGCGCACGTTGAACCATGACTCGATCGAGCGAGACATGAACTGCACGGACAGCACGTAAATGAGCGCCCCCGGCACGACACCGATGAGCGCGAAATAAAGTGCAAAACGGGCTGTGAGGCGTGCGCCGAACTGGCGCTTGCGAACCTGGTTGGCCAAACGCGCCGCCAGCACCACCACCCACGAGACCAGCGCCACGGCGAACACGCCGTTGAGGATGAGCAGGCTATCGTACTGCTGCGCATAGCGCGATGCATTGCCAGTAGACCAGCCGAGCAGCACCAGCAGCGCCAGCGCACTACAGGCGGCGACGACCAGCGCGATGCGCAAGCCCCAGCGTATCAGCGTTGGGGCGCGTCGACGGAGATTGTGAAGGTGAAGTCTTTCCATGGCGTAGCGAGTGACCAGGCGCTGCTGTTGTAGGCGTCGACCTGGAAGGGCCGTGCGAGCATAGAGGTATCCAGGCGCAGACGCAGCCTGCCTTGGTACTGCTTGTCGTGTTCGAACAGCTCCGTGTCGGCGACTGCCCAGCCGCGTATGTGCCGCACCAGGGAGAGGGCGTCGTCGAGCGAGGATTCGGGCAGGGACAGGTCGCCCGCGCCGGCGCGCCACTGGCGCGTCAGCGCGTTGTAGACGATGCGCCAGGTAAGCTGTTCGTCAACCACTGTTTTATCGAGCCACCACCAACGGGGCTCGATGATTTCAAGATCGGCGGTGAAATAAAGCGGCACACCCTTTTCGGCGACATTACGCACGTCGCCCGTGACGGCCATCTCGATGTCGGCATCGATATACAGTTTGCCGTCCCGCACGATGGGCTCAATGCGCACCACGCGCTCCGCTTGCGCCGGCACCTGGGAATAAGCCTGGGCCACCAGCAACAGGGACATCAGAACGGGGAGCAGGAGTCGGAGCATCAACCCACCAGGAATTTCGTAAAGGCCATACAGGGGAATGCGCTATTTTTGACGACTCACGCCTTCTTGGCAAACAGCGCATAGAAAAAACCGTCGGATGCGGCTGGTGTGGCGGCGGCATGACCTCGGTCGCGGTGATCTTCAGAGCCCTCAAGCGCGTCATGATTATGGTGATTGCCACGGTCGCTGGCGCCGCCAGGCTCACCGCCGCCGGGCGCAGGAAGAGGCAGCATCTGGCCAGGGGCTGGCAGGCGAATCGCGTCGGCATGGCGCCGTACGAAGGCCTCGGCCTGCTGCTCGCCTTCTTGCGGGAAGATGGAGCAGGTGGCGTACAGCAAGTGCCCGCCGGGTTTGACGGTTTGCCACAGCGCATCCACGATGCGCGCCTGCAACGCCGCTGTGCGCGGCACGTCTTCTTCGCGCCGCAGCCAGCGAATGTCGGGGTGGCGGCGGACAACGCCCGACGCGGTGCAGGGAACATCGGCGAGCACAGCATCGAACGGCCGCCCGTCCCACCAGGCGGCCAGGTCGGCCGCGTCGGCGCATTGCAGGTGCACATTGGGGCCATCCAGCCCCAAACGACGCAGGTTTTCGCCCACCCGCTCAAGCCGTGCCGGGTCAGCATCCAGCGCGGTGAGTTCAAGCTTGGCGCGTTCGAGCAAGTGCGCGGTTTTGCCACCAGGCGCGGCGCAGGCATCCAGCACACGCATGCCGTCGGCCACCGGCAACAGCTGCCCTGCCCGCTGTGCGGCCAGATCCTGCACCGACCACCAGCCCTCGTTGAACCCCGGGATGGCCTGCACAGGCCGCGCTTCAGCCAGCACCACGGCATCTGCACCGGCTGAGGCGGCCGCAATGCCTGCGTCACGCAGCGCGGCCTGCATGGCGGGCACGGACGAACGCCTGGCATTCACGCGCAGTGTCATGGGGCCGGGCAGGTCGGCGGCATCGAGCAGGGCCTCCCATTGCGCAGGGTAGGCCGCACGCACCTGCCCTACCCACCAGGCCGGATGGTTGTAGCGGGCTTCGGGCTGGCGGGCCGCCTGCTCCAGCAGCGCGTCGCGTTCACGCAGAAAACGGCGCAGCACGCCGTTGAGCAGTGCCTTGTAGGGCCGCATGCCGCGCTGGCGGTCGGCGGCGTGTACGGCCTGATCCACCACGGTGTGCGGGGCATAGACGGGGACATGGCGTGGCGCGGGCTCGTCACGCTGGTGGCGAGTCGCGGTATCGCCGGCACGGCTGCTGCCGGGGTGGCGGACGGCAGCATCGGCCGCCGAGGTGCTGGCGACGTAGCGCACCGCGGTATCGGCCAGCGCCAGCGCCGTCAGCATCAGGGCATCGAACAAAGGGTCGGGCGGCGTGCGGCGCACCAGCAGACGCCTGAGCTCGCGCGCCAGCCCCAGCCGCCGCATAACGTGAAAGGCAATGGCCTGCGCCGAGGCGCGCAGTGCGGCGGGCGTCTGTGCGAGGCTGTCGGACAGTGAACGCCCGGCGAGCACGTCGCGTACATTATGCGCGGCAGCCATCATGGTGTCGCTCAATGCGGCGCTGCGCGCCTGCGCTGCAGCGGCCTGCGGTGTCTTGGATTGGGGCACGGGGCGGTCAGAGTGAAATGCGGTGAATGGCCCGACTTTATCATTAATGCAGGCCGGCCTGCCCGGACGCCCCTGCCACCTGTCACCCCGCCGCGCCGCATTGCGATATGGCGGCTGCGCGGGAGCACGGCGCGGCGCAGAATTCTTACGCACATCCGTAAATAGCTGTAAAATCTAGCGTTTTTTCTAATTTCCCGCTTCCAGATGTCCACTTCCCCCCGAATCGGTGTAGTCTCCCTGGGCTGCCCCAAAGCGCTGGTCGATTCCGAGCGCATTCTTACCCAGCTGCGCACCGAAGGCTATGCCATTACGCCCGAGTACAACGACGCCGATGTGGTGATCGTCAACACCTGTGGCTTCATCGACAGCGCCAAGGCGGAATCGCTGGATGCCATTGGCGAGGCCATTGCGGAGAACGGCAAGGTGATCGTCACGGGCTGTATGGGCGTGGACGAATCGCTCATCCGCAATGTACACCCCGCCGTGCTGGCCGTTACGGGCCCACAGCAGTATGAACAAGTGGTGCGCGCGGTACACGAGGTTGTGCCCCCAAAGCGCGATCACGACCCCTATGTAGACCTGGTGCCGCCCCAGGGCATCAAGCTCACGCCCCGCCACTACGCATACCTCAAGATCTCCGAGGGGTGCAACCACCGCTGCAGCTTCTGTATCATTCCATCGATGCGCGGCAACCTGGTCAGCCGGCCGATCGGCGACGTCATGGGTGAGGCCGAGCGCCTGGTGAAGGCCGGCGTCAAAGAGTTGTTGGTTATTTCACAAGACACCAGCGCCTACGGCGTAGACGTGAAGTTCCGCACCGGCTTCTGGAACGGCAAGCCGATCAAGACGCACATGACGCAACTAGCCGCCGCCCTGGGCGATTTCGGCGTGTGGACGCGGCTGCATTATGTGTACCCCTACCCGCATGTGGACGAGGTCATCCCACTGATGGCCGAGGGCAAGATCCTGCCCTATCTCGACATCCCCTTCCAGCATGCCAGCCCTCGCGTACTCAAGGCCATGAAGCGCCCCGCCTTTGAAGACCGCACGCTGGCCCGCATCAAGGCCTGGCGCGAGGCCTGTCCCGACCTGACGCTGCGCTCGACATTCATTGTGGGTTTTCCGGGCGAAACCGAAGAAGACTTCCAGTACCTGCTGGACTGGATGAGTGAGGCGCAACTGGACCGGGTGGGCTGTTTTCAGTATTCGCCGGTGGAGGGCGCGGCCGCCAATGCGCTGGCCGATCCGGTGCCGGACGAGGTCAAACAGGAACGCTGGGACCGCTTCATGGCGCACCAGCAGGCGATTTCCACCGCCCGCCTGGCCACAAAGATCGGCCGCGAAATCGATGTGCTGATCGACGAGATCGACGACGACGGCCCCATCGGCCGCTCGTCTGCGGACGCGCCCGAGATCGACGGCAACGTGTTCATCAACACCAACCGCACGCTCAAGCCCGGCGACATGGTGCGCGTGCGCGTGACTGATTCTGACGAATACGACCTGTACGGGGACGACCTCGCGGCTTGAGGTGGGGCCGCATATGCGTCGGCGCACGTGATTCAGTGGTCACCGCAAAAGGGCGTATGCCGACCTGTTCTAGGCCGTCCGCTGAAACAGGCCGCTGCCCAGGCGCACGACTGCGCCAGAAAGCTCCAGATCGAGCAGTGCGACGTTGACGGTGCTGACGTCCAGACCCGATCGGGCGGCAAGGACATCGATGTGTACGGGGTCGTACGCCAAGGCAACGAGCACTTTTCCGGCGTCGCTGCTGGCTGCCAGCGAGGCACCACCCAGCGCCGCGGCCCCCACAACGGCGGTTTCGCCAACCCCTGCATTGCGCCGCGGCGCCGCTGGAGCGGCTGACGCAGGCGCTACTTCACGTGCGGCGCCTGACGCTGCGAACATATCGGCCTGCCCGTCCTGCGCGCCGCGTAATGTCGATGACGTGAGCGGACGGGCCTGCCGAGGCATGCCCAGTTCTTCGAGGATATCCTGGCCGGATTCGACCAGGCGAGCGCCCTGGCGGATCAGCGCGTGGCAGCCGCGCGAGAGCGGCGAATGGATGGAGCCCGGGATAGCGAACACTTCGCGGCCGAACTCGGAGGCCAGGCGGGCAGTGATCAACGAACCACTCTGGCGCGCCGCCTCGACCACCAGCACACCGCGCGACAGGCCCGCCACCACCCGGTTGCGCAGGGGGAAGTTGTATTTGAGTGCGCGCATGCCCATGGGAAACTCGGATACAAGCGCCCCTGCGGCGGCAATACGATGCGCCAGGGCCCGATTGGCGGCCGGGTAAACGATATCGATGCCCGTGCCCAGCACCGCCACAGTGCTGCCGCCCGACGGGCAGGCTTCCAAGGCCCCCTCGTGGGCGGCGGCATCCACCCCCTGGGCCAGGCCGCTCACCACGCACCACCCCTGCCCAGCCAAGTGCCGTGCGAAGGCCCGGGCATTGTCCAGCCCGCCGGGCGTGGCGCTGCGCGCACCCACTACGGCAATCGACGGACGGGACAGCAGGGAGGCATCGCCATTGACGTACAGCAGCACCGGTGGATCATGCGTATCGAGCAACGCGGGCGGGTACGCGGCATCGGCGAGTGTGAGGACATGATGGCCGGGCTCGTCAGCCCAGACCAGTGCGCGCTCAATGGAACGCGCCGCGAGCTCAGGCGGCTCGCCGCGCATCTGCGCCACCAGCTCCGCCGGCACTACCCGCGCCAGCGCCCCCATCGAGGCCCCGTAGATCTCCTGCGGCAGCCCGAACACCGCCAGCAGCCGGCGCGCGTCCGCACTGGACAGCCCAGGCTCCATGGAGAGACGCAGCCAGGCGGACAGCTCGGTTTGGGAGAGGGAAGAAGGCATTGAAAGGGCAGGAACGAGGTTGGAACAAAAGCAAGAAAAGCCGCCGACGACACAACAAAGCAGCAAGGACGCCGTACCCGCCGGAGGCGGTACGCCACGATCGAAGCAAGGCCGAACCGCGGCAAGGCCGCAACCTAGCCACAGCACGGCCACAGCAGCGCCACAGCAAACCAGCGGCAAGGCAACCCCGGCAGCGATCGAACCCCTGCCGGGTGTTCGCGACGAGACGCTGAAACAACAGAGTAGTTTGCCACGAAATGTGAACCAAATGCGCACAGAAGCGGTCAAAATGACAGCTTTGATTTATCATATAAGCTTGATTCAAATCGGTTTTCGGATATCCCCACATGGCTCTCCTTCCTATCCTTCGCTACCCGGACCCACGCCTGCACACGGTGGCCAAGCCGGTGCAGGTAGTTGACGATCGCATTCGTCAACTGGTTCGCGACATGGCCGAAACCATGTACGCGGCGCCCGGCGTGGGGCTGGCCGCCACGCAGGTCGACGTCCACGAGCGCGTGGTCGTGATTGATGTGTCCGAAAACGGCGACGACTTGAAAGTTCTCATCAACCCCGAAATCACCTGGAAAAGCGACGACACCCAGGTATACGAAGAAGGCTGCCTGTCTGTGCCCGGCGTGTATGACGAAGTCAAACGCGCAGCGCGTGTGCACGTCAAGGCGCTGAACGAAAAGGGGCAGGCCTACGAATTCGAGGCCGAGGGGCTGTTGGCCGTCTGTGTGCAACACGAACTCGACCACCTGATGGGCAAGGTATTCGTCGAATATCTCTCTTCCCTCAAACAGGGTCGCATCAAAACCCGCCTGCGCAAGCAAGAGCGCGAAGCGTTGCGCGCCTGACGCCGGCCATGCGCATCGTTTTCGCCGGCACCCCCGAATTCGCCCGCCAGGCGCTGAGCGCCATTCTCGACGCGGGCCACGACGTCCCCCTCGTGCTCACTCAACCCGACCGGCCCGCCGGCCGGGGTCTCAAACTCACGCCCAGCCCGGTCAAGGCGGCCGCGCTGGCGGCAGGCATCCCCGTTTGCCAGCCGCGCAGCCTGCGTCTGGACGGCAAGTATCCGGACGAAGCCGCCGAGGCACGCGACGCGCTGCAGCAGGCGGCGCCCGCGCTCATGGTGGTGGCCGCCTACGGCTTGCTGTTACCGCAGTGGGTGCTCGATCTGCCCACATATGGCTGCTTCAACATCCATGCCAGCCTGCTGCCGCGCTGGCGCGGCGCCGCGCCCATCCAGCGTGCCATCGAAGCAGGCGACACCGAAACCGGCATCACCATCATGCAGATGGACGCCGGCCTGGACACCGGCGACATGCTGCTGGTGCATAGGCTGCCGATCACCATCGGCCACACCGCCGCTCGCCTGCACGACGAACTCGCGGCCTCGGGCGCGCAAGCCATTGTCGACGCCATTGCCGCACTCGAACGAGGCGCCCTCAAGGCCAGCCCGCAACCGGCCGACGGCGTCACCTACGCCGCCAAGCTCAGCAAGGCTGAAGCCGCTCTGGACTTCTCGCAGCCCGCAAATGTGCTGGCACGCCGCGTGCGCGCCTTCAACCCAGTGCCAGGCGCCACGCTGCGCCTGCCGGGCCTGGCAGAGCCCGTCAAGGCGTGGCAGGCTGTCGCGCTGCCTGCCACGGCGTCGGCTGCATCACCGGGCAGCGTGCTCAACGCCAGTGACGAGGGGGTGGATATCGCCACGGCTGATGGCGTCCTACGCATCACCGAACTGCAAAAGGCCGGCGGAAAACGCCAGCTCGCCGACGTGTTCATCCGCGGCTGGCAGCCCTGAGCAGCCGGGTAACGCACTGCAAAACCGGTGCGCAACCGGCATAAAATGGATGATTGCGGGCGTGCGGCGTCACATGCCGCAAACCAGTACCGCACGTGCCACAGGGCTGCCATCATCCCGCCCAAGCAGTGCAGCGACATATCAACGGATAACAGGACGAGACCATGCCATTGCCCAGTAAAGTCAAAATTGTCGAAGTTGGCCCGCGCGACGGCCTGCAGAACGAAAAAGCCTTCATCGACACCGCTGTAAAAATCGCCTTTGTGGACCGCCTGACCGACGCCGGCTTTCCCAATATCGAGGCGGCGTCGTTCGTATCGCCCAAATGGGTGCCGCAGATGGCCGACGGGGCAGAGGTGATGGCAGGCATCCGGCGCAAGCCCGGCACCCTCTATTCGGCCCTCACGCCCAATATGAAAGGCTTTGAGGCGGCGCTGGCCGCGCGCGCAGACGAGGTCGTGATCTTCGGCGCCGCCAGCGAAGCGTTCTCACAGAAGAACATCAATTGCTCAATCGCCGAATCCATCGCCCGCTTCGAGCCTGTGGCGCAGGCCGCCAAACAAGCCGGGCTGCGTCTGCGCGCCAGCATCAGCTGTGCGCTGGGCTGCCCTTACCAGGGCGAGGTGCCCGTCGAGTCCGTGGTAGACGTGGCAAGGCGCTTTGCGGCGCTGGGCTGCGATGAGATCGACGTGGCCGACACGATCGGCGTCGGCACGGCCGCGCAGGTCGGCCGCGTCATGCGCGCAGTTACCGACGTCATTGATCCGGCGCGCGTCTCGGGCCATTTCCACGACACCTACGGCCAGGCGCTGGCCAACATCCTGGCCGCCATGGAAGCCGGCATCTCCATCTTCCACAGCTCGGTGTCGGGCCTGGGCGGCTGCCCCTATGCCAAGGGCGCCACCGGTAACGTGGCAACCGAAGATGTGCTGTACATGATGCACGGCTTGGGCATCGAAACCGGCGTCGACCTGAACGCCGTGGTTGAGGCTGGCCAGTGGATTTCCCAGCATATGGGCCGCAAGGGCGCCAGCCGCGCCGGCAATGCGCTGGCCGCGCGGCAGGCGGCGTAATCGTGTTTCCGGGGTTTCAAGCGCCCGATGCGCAAGCGCGCGCGCAACTTCTGGCCGAACTGGCCCCCCTGCCTCTGCAAGGCAAGGCCTGGCCTACCTGGATCAAAGTGCTGGCCGTTGTGGTGCTGACGCTGATCGGGCTCAAGATCGGCCAGATCGCCGCCAGCCCGCTCGGGCAAAACATCAGCCCGGCTGTCAGCGCCAGCATTGTGCTGTGTTTCGCAGGGTTGATCGTGCTGGCGCGCTACATGATCGTGTCACAGACAAGCATCACCGAAAGCGGCATCGAACAAACCTGGCTGGGCAAGCGCGAAATCGCCTGGGACCAGATCCAGTACGCCAAGTTTATCCCGCTGGTGGCCTCGAAGCGCCTGGTGTGCTTCCCGGCACGGGGGCGACCTGTCGTTTTCCAGGCCGGCACAAGAGAACTGCAGATCGCCTTTGCCCGCATCGCCCTGGCCTATCGCCGCAGGCGATGATAGCAGGGCGGGCGCAACGCCCGCCCTATTCACCCCAGTCCGCGACACCCGCAGTGGCAGGGCGGCCGCGCCCTTACATCAGCGTATCGGCAGCCCATACATCAGGCCGCCGTTGGTCCATTGTGCATTGAGGCCGCGCTGGATCTTGAGTGGGCTGCCCTGCCCGACATTGCGCTCGAAGCTTTCGCCGTAGTTACCGACCTGCTTGATGATGTTGTAGGCCCATTTTTCGTCCAGGCCCATGTTTTTGCCAGCGCCCTCGGTCACACCCAGCATGCGGCGGATATTGGGGTTTTCGCTCTTGAGTTGATCATCCACGTTCTGGGACGTGACGCCTAGCTCTTCGGCGCCGATCATGGCCTGCAGCGACCATTTCACGATATTGAGCCATTTGTCGTCGCCCTGGCGCACGAACGGCCCCAGCGGTTCTTTGGAAATAATCTCGGGCAGCACCAGGTAGTCGTCGGGCTTGGCGAGTTTAGAGATGCGGATGGACGCCAAGCCCGAGGCATCGGTGGTAAAGACATCGCAGCGCCCGGCGGCAAAGGCATTGACCACCTCATTGAACTGCTCGATGACAACCGGCTTGTACTCAACCTTGTTGGTGCGCGCCCAATCGGCCATGGTGTTTTCGTTGCTGGTGCCAGTCTGCATGCACACCGAAGCGCCACTGATTTCTTTGGCACTCTTCACGCCCAGCGACTTGGGCACCAGAAAACCCTGGCCATCGTAAAAATTGATGCCGGCCGATATCACCCCCAACGCAGTATCCCGTTGCTGGGTGACCGTTGTATTGCGCGCCAGCAGGTCGATTTCGCCTGACTGCAGCGCCGTAAAACGCTGCTGGGAATTGAGAGGCACCGCCTTGAACTTGGCGGCGTCGCCCAGCACGGCCGCGGCAACAGCCCGGCACATGTCGACATCCAGGCCTTGCCAGGTGCCCTTGGCATCGGGCGCGGAAAAGCCTGCAAAGCCGGTGGTGACGCCGCAATTGACGACGC
The DNA here is from genome assembly GCF_009857885.1 of Pusillimonas sp. TS35. Lineage (GTDB taxonomy): Bacteria > Pseudomonadota > Gammaproteobacteria > Burkholderiales > Burkholderiaceae_B > Allopusillimonas > Allopusillimonas lactea. The sequence continues at coordinate 279,438 of NZ_WWER01000003.1, forward strand.
CGCGCTGCTTGACGACATCCAGCGTGTCTGCCTGTGCGGCTTGCAGGCCTGCCAGCGCCAGGATGGCGCCCAGGGCATAGTTGATGGTGCTGCGTTTGCGCATGGGGTTCCCCCTGAAATGAATGAGATTCATGGCGCGCCGAACCGCAACACGACTGGCCGGCGACCGGCTTTTTCGTCGATGTTACCCCAAAGCATCCCCGACGCGCCTTGGCGCGGCGGCCAAGGGCCCGCGTGCGCACTGCCTGCGCCGTGCCCCTTCTCTGCACCCGACCTCCCCGCACTCGACCATTACGGACGACGATGCGGCTGAACTTAATCGTAGCTCCTCAGGTCATCAATCACTTTGCCATCGTTAGGCAGGGTGCCTGGCAGCACAGGCTCGATTACGGCGCGCAACTTGGTGAGTTCGCGCACCGATTCGGCCACGCGGGCCAGGATATCCTGCCCGGGCGCGTCCATTTCTGCTTTGAGCACCATCACATCATTGCCCATGCTGCCGCTTACCTCCAGCCGCGCCTTGCGCACCTCGGGGTGGCGGCGCAACACACCCGCAACCTGAGCCGGATGTACGAACATGCCGCGCACCTTGGTGGTCTGATCGGCCCGCCCCATCCAGCCTCGGATGCGCAGGTTGCCGCGCCCGCAGGACGATGCGCCCGGCATGACAGCGGATAGATCACCGGTACCGAAGCGGACGAGCGGGTAGTCGGGATTGAGCGTCGTCACGACGACTTCGCCTACTTCACCATCGGGCAACGCCTGGTTGGTACCCGGTCGTACGATCTCCAGAACGATGTCTTCATTCACCACCAGCCCCTCGCGCGCGGAGGTTTCGTAGGCCATCATGCCCAAGTCGGCACTGCCGTAGGCTTGGTAGCCATCTATGCCTCTCTCGGCAAACCAAAGACGCAGCGACGGCGTGAAAGCTTCACCCGAAAACAGCGCGCGTTGCAGCGAAGGGAGCGCCACCCCCATCTGCCCGGCCTTTTCAAGAATGATGCGCAGGAAGCTGGGCGTACCAACGTAACCGTCTGGCTGCAGATCCGCGATCGCCTGAACCTGCAGCTCTGTCTGGCCGACGCCACCCGGAAATACGGTGCAGCCCACAGCGTGGGCGGCGGTCTCCATCATCGACCCCGCAGGCGTGAAATGATACGAGAAGCAGTTGTACACCAAGTCGCCAGGCCTGAAGCCCGCCGCATACAGCGAGCGCGCAAATCCCCAGTAATCGACGCGGCGGCTCTCGGGCTCGTAGATGGGCCCTGGCGATGCGAACACTCGTGCTGCCTCGCCCCAACCGATCGCCGAATAACCGCCAAAGATGCGCGCAACCGGCGACATCCCCGACGCGCCATTGGCCTGGCGCGCGGCGAGCTGGGCCTGCAGCAGTTCACTTTTGCGCAACACAGGGATGCGCTGCAAGTCTGCACGCGAGCGGATGCTGTCCGTCTCTACGCCCTGCAACTGCGCGGCGATAGCCGGCGCGCGCCGGCATGCCCGCGCCAGGGCCTCGGGCAGCCGCTCGAACAGCAGGCGTTCACGCTCAGTGCACGCCAGGGTTTCCCGCTCTTCGTAATAACTTTCCATGGCTCATCCTTACTTGCGGCCAACCCCCGCCTATGGCGCGCGACATCTGCGCACCCGAAGGCGTGTCCCCACGGCCGCCGCCTTACGCCAACCAGCGTTTGCGGCGGCGGTAGAACTTGGTATCCCGAAAGCTCTTGCGCTCTCCGCTCGATACCCCCAGGTAAAATTCCTTCACATCTTCGTTCTCGGCCAGCACCGACGCCTGGCCATCCATCATCACCCGCCCGTTTTCCAGGATGTAGCCGTAATCGGCATACTTGAGTGCGATATTGGTGTTCTGCTCTGCCAGCAAAAAACTGACGCGCTCGCGTTGATTCAAGCCGCGCACGATCTCGAAGATCTCTTCCACAATCTGCGGCGCAAGCCCCATCGAGGGCTCATCCAACAGAATCATGCTTGGGTCGGCCATCAGTGCACGGCCGATTGCGGTCATCTGCTGCTCCCCGCCCGAGGTATAGCCGGCCTGGCTGGCGCGGCGCTGCTTCAGCCGCGGAAAATACTGATACACACGGTCCAGCGAGGCCGACAGGTCTCCCCGGCTCAAGCGCCGCGTGTAGGCGCCGGTGAGCAGGTTTTCCTCTATCGTAAGGTGCGCAAAACAATGCCGCCCCTCCATCACCTGTACCACGCCGCGCTTGACCAGGTCGGCCGGCGTCAGGCTGTCGATGCGCTCGCCGCGATAATCAATATTGCCCTTGGTGACATCGCCGCGTTCGGCGCGCAGCAGATTGGACACCGCGCGCAACGTGGTGGTCTTTCCGGCGCCGTTGGCACCCAGAAGCGCCACGATGCTGCCCTCGGGCACACACAGCGAGACGCCCTTGAGTACCAGGATCACGTGGTTATAGATCACCTCGATGCCGTTGACATTGAGCAGGATGCGCCCTTCGGCGGAGGGGGCATCGGTAGGGTTGAGGTTCGCACTCATGGGTTTCCTGCCTGTATTCCTGTTTACCGTATCGCGGGACGCGGCAAGTGCCTTCGCCGCGCCCCTTGAAGCGTCACCCGCTTGCGTCCCGGCTATGACATCGCGCCGATCACGACTCCTTGGCGCAGTCACGCTGCGTCAGTTTCTTCTCCTGGGCGTACTTGGCACCCAGCGATTCCACCAGCGGCCGCACGTATTTCTTCTCGGAGCGGTACCAGTCGGAGACCACGTTGTACTTCTTGCCGTCCCACTGAATCACGCGCGCCGCATCGTCGCCCATGTGGTCCGCGCAGCTGGTTTTTACCGGCACCATCAGGTTGGCAAAACCCAGCTCCTTGAGCCGCTCTTCTGTCAGGTTCAGGTGCTCCAGCCCCCACTGCACCTGCTCCGGCGTCATGTGCTTACCCTTGCCGAACTTTTCCTGTGCGGCGCGGATGGCCTCGACCTGCAGCATGGAAATCATCATGCCGCGTGTATGGCCAATAGAACCGAAGGAGCTCTTGGCGCTGTCCGTGCCCAGGCCCTTTTCATACACATATTTTTTTACGTCGTCGTGCACGCGGCCATGGCTGGCGCTATTGTGGATGGTGACACCGTTGTAGCCCTTGGCAATGTCGCCCAAGTCGCGCACATCATGCTCAGACGCCGCCCACCAGATGCCGTACATCTTGTCGCGCGGATAACCGACAGCCTGCGCTTCGCGGATGGCGGTGGGTGTCATGATGCCCGCGCTCCACAGCAATACATAGTCTGGACGCTCCTTGCGTATCTGCAGCCAGGTCGACTTCTGCTGCACGCCTGGTGCGGTGACTGGATAGAGCTGCAAGGTATAGCCATTGGCCTTGGCACGCGACTCCAGCAGCGGGATAGGCTCTTTGCCGAAGGGCGAATCGTGATAAACGAGTGCAATCTTCTTGCCCTTGAGCTTGTCTTCGCCGCCCAGCTTTTTGGCGATGTCCTGGATCATTACGTCGGCCGCGGTCCAGTATGTGCCCAGCAGCGGGAAATTCCACTTGAACACGGTGCCATCGGCCGATTGCGACAGGCCATAGCCCACCGTCAATACGGAGACGTGGTCCTGGAAAGCCTTATCCGTAACCGCAAAGGTGATGCCAGTGGACTGCGTATCGAAACTGGATGCGCCGCCGTTGGCGCCCTTCAGGCGTTCATAACACTCAACACCCTTGTCGGTGGCGTAGGCGGTCTCGCATTCCTCGTACACAATCTTCACGCCATTGATGCCGCCGTCACGCTCATTGACCAGCTTCAGGTAGTCCATTTTGCCGTCAGCCCAAGGGATGCCCAGCGGTGCGAACGAGCCCGTGCGATACGCCAGCAAGGGAATGAACTGCGTTTCTTGCGCTGAGGCGGCCGCGGGCAGCACGGCACCCGCCACCGCGGCGCCCAGCGCAAGTGCGGAAGCAGCCGCTGCGAACGAAAATCGTGGTTTCATCTCCAGTCCTCCTGATGGTGTCTGATGCACCGTTTGTTGTGGCGGACAATGCCCGCCGGTTGTCATGCTGAAAGTTGCCACCGCACCGCGCTTCAGTGCGGGAACGGCCAGATGCGCAATTTTTCTTTTCCGATGCTCCAGAGCCTGGCCAGGCCATGCGGCTCGACGATCAGGAAAAACACGATCAGCGCCCCGAACACCATGTGCTCGATGTGCGAGGCCACGTCAACCGGAATGCTCAGGCCCACCAGGTGCGGCGCATTTGTAAGGAACACCGGCAGCAGCACCATGAAAGCCGCGCCGAAGAAGCTGCCTACGATAGAGCCGAGCCCGCCGATAATGACAATAAACAGCAGCTGCAGCGAGCGGGTGAGGTCGAAGGCCAACGGCTCCCAGGAACCGAGGTGGACATACGCCCACAATGCGCCGGCGACGCCTATGTAGAAGGAACTGACCGCAAAAGCTGTGAGCTTGGCATAGACTGGCCGGATGCCGATGACGGCGGCGGCAACGTCCATATCGCGGATGGCCATCCATTGGCGGCCAATGGCGCCGCGCACGAGGTTCTTGGCCAGCAGCGCAAAAACGATCACAAACACCAGCACGAAGAGATAGCGCTGCACCGGCGTCTGCACCGGCAGGCCAAATGCGCTCAGTGCCGGAACCGACACGTTGCCTGAGGAAGAATAGTTGGTGAAGAAGGGTATACGCAGGAAGGCCCAGTCAATGAAGAACTGTGCCGCCAGCGTCGTAACGGCCAGATAGAGCCCGCGTATACGCAGGCTGGGCACGCCGAACACCACGCCCACCAACGTCGCAAAGACGCCCCCGAGCAGAATCTGCGCCACCAGCGGCAGGCCCGGTAGACGTACACCAAAATTCCACGCCGCATAGGCGCCCACCGCCATGAACGCACCAGAACCAATGGAAATCTGGCCGCAATAACCCACCAGGATGTTGAGCCCGATCGCGGCGAGCGACAGGATCAGGAAGGGGATGAGGATGGCCTGCAGAAAATAGCCCGATGCCAGGGCCGGCACGAGCAGAAAGGCCGCCGCCAGCAAGGCCAGCATGAAGACGCGGTCTTGACGGATGGGGAAAATCTGCTGGTCGGCGCGGTAGCTGCTTTTGAACTGGCCGTTTTCGCGATAGTACATAATCGGATCCCGCTCTGCCGGCGCCCGCCCTGTGCGTGCGCCTGGATGGATTTGAAAGAGTGACCTTGTCTATACCCGGTCGATGATCTTTTCGCCGAACAGCCCCTGCGGACGGAACAGCAGGAAAACCAGGGCCAGCATGTAGGCAAACCAGATCTCGATGCCACCGCCTACGAAGGGCCCCAGATACACCTCAGACAGTTTCTCGCCCACGCCGATGAGCAAACCACCCACGATGGCGCCCGGCACAGAGGTGAGCCCGCCCAGGATGACCACCGGCAAAGCCCGCAGCGCCGCTGTGGACAGTGTGAACTGCACGCCAAACTTCGACCCCCACACCACCCCGGCCACCAGCGCCACCAAGCCCGCGACCGTCCATACCACGACCCAGATGCGGTTCAGTGGAATACCGATGGACTGCGCCGCCTGGTGATCATCGGCCACTGCGCGCAGCGCGCGGCCCACCGCCGTAAACTGAAAAAAGAAGGCCAACACTGTCACCAGCGCCGCCGCCACCACGGCCGCGGTAAGGTCTTCCAAACTGATAAGCACACCGCCCTCGAACATCGACTCCAGAATCAAGGCGGGATCCTTGGGCATACCCACGTCGATGGTATAGACGCTGCTGCCAAAGACCAGTTGGCCAAAGCCATCGAGCAGATAACTGATGCCGATGGTCGCCATCAGCAGCGTCGTGCCTTCCTGGTTGACCAGATAGCGCAGCACCCAGCGCTCGACCAGCACGGCAATTGCCCACATGAACAGCGCCGTCACGACGAAGGCGAGCACATTACCCAGCAGCTTGCTTTCCACACCCAGCGAAGCGGGAATCCACTCCGACATGCGCGCCATGCACAGGGCTGCGATCAACACCATGGCGCCCTGCGCAAAATTGAATACACCCGAGGCCTTGAAGATGAGCACGAAGCCCAATGCCACGAGGGCATACAGCATCCCCGTCATCAGCCCACCGATCAGGGTTTCCAGAAAAAATGCCATGCCAGTCTCCGCGGATTCAGTGGCTCGCGCCGAGATAGGCGCGTATCACTTCGGGATTGCCGCGCACATCGTCCGGCGAGCCGTCGCCGATCTTGCGGCCATAGTCCAGCACCACGACGCGATCAGAGATATCCATGACCACGCCCATGTCGTGCTCAATGAGCACGATGGTGGTGCCGTATTCGTCGTTCACATCGAGGATGAAGCGACTCATGTCCTGCTTTTCCTCGATATTCATGCCCGCCATGGGCTCATCCAGCAGCAGGATGCGCGGCTCCATCGCCAGCGCGCGGCCAAGATCCACACGCTTTTGCAGGCCATAGGGCAAGCGGCCCACAGGTGTCTTGCGATGCGCCTGGATTTCCAGGAAATCGATGATGTTCTCGACGAACTCGCGATGGGCGATTTCTTCGCGCTCCGCCGTCCCCAGCCGCAGCGCCTGCGCCAGCACGCCGCTTTTCATGCGCAGGTTGCGCCCTGTCATGATGTTGTCCAGCACGCTCATGCCTTTGAACAAGGCCAGGTTCTGGAAGGTGCGCGCAATGCCCATCTCGGCGGCCCGGCGCGGGTTCATCCGCGTGAAGCGCTCGCCGCGCAGTTGGATCTCACCATCCTGCGGCGTGTACACGCCATTGATCACATTCAGCATAGAGCTTTTGCCCGCGCCGTTTGGGCCAATGATGGCGCGGATCTCATGCTCGCGCACATTGAACGAAATATCCGTGAGCGCCTTGACGCCGCCGAAAGCCAGCGAGATGTTTTTCATATCGAGGACAACCTCCCCGATGCGGTCTTCCCTGACGGTCTGAGTCATCATGCGGCCTTTCTCTTTTCGACGACGGGCCTGGCGACGGGATACATCGTGGCGCCGGCGATCACCAGGTCGGCGGCGATGCGGCCGGTGCGTCCATCCTCGAACTTCACCTCGGTTTCGATGTATTGGCGTTCCTTGCCCGCAAACAGTGCCTCCACCAACACGGCGTACTTCTGCGCGATGAATCCGCGGCGCACTTTGCGGGTGCGCGTCAGCTCGTCATCATCGGGATCCAACTCCTTGTGCAGGATCAGGAAACGCGCTACCTGTGAACTACCCAACTGCGCGTCCGCGGCCAGATCGGCATTGACGTGGTTGACGCAATCCCGGATCAATTCGTACACCTCGGGCTTGGCCGCTAAGTCGGTATAGCCCGCATAGGGCAGCCCGCGACGCTCGGCCCAGTTGCCTACCGCCTCCAGGTCGATATTGATGAAGGCGCACACCTGCTCCATGCCGTTGCCGAAGGCGACCACCTCTTTGATGTAGGGGTAGAACTTGAGCTTGTTCTCGATGTATTTGGGGGCGAACAGACTGCCATCAGCCAGCTTGCCCACATCTTTGGCCCGATCGATGATCTTGAGCTGCCCGTCGTGATCCAGGAAACCTGCATCGCCCGTGTGAAACCAGCCGTCTGCGGTAAAGGCTTCGGCGGTGGCTTGCGGGTTGCGGTAGTAGGCGGTGAACAAGCCCGGGCTGCGCAGCTGGATTTCACCGGTGTCGGCCACGCGGATATCTACCCCCCTGACCGGGGGGCCCACGGTATCGGCGCGCACATGGCCGTCGGCCTGCACACAAACGAACACCGACGTTTCCGTGGAGCCATACAACTGCTTGAGGTTCACACCGATGGAGCGGTAGAACTCGAACAGATCGGGGCCGATGGCCTCGCCAGCGGTGTATGCAATACGCACACGGCTCATGCCAAGCGTGTTGCGCAGCGGGCCGTAGACCAGCAGATTTCCCGCGCTGTACTTGATGCGATCCCACAGGCCTACACGGGTGTCGCCATCGAGGATGCGCACGCCAACGCGGCGCGCCAGCGCCATGCACCGGCGAAACAGCGCGCGCTTGATGGCCCCTGCGTCTTCCATGCGTATCATCACGTGCGTCAGTAAACCTTCCAGCACGCGGGGCGGCGCAAAATAATAGGTGGGACCGATGTCTCGCATGTCGATCGCCACCGTCTCGGGCGACTCGGGATGGTTGACGGTAAAGCCCGTCACCAGAAACTGCGTATACGAAAACATGTTCTGGCCGATCCAGGCCGGCGGCAGGTAGGCCAGCACGTCTTCATGATCGGTGAGCCGCTCCATGTCCTGGATGACGCGGGCGCGATCAATGAGTGCATGATGCGACAGCACGACGCCCTTGGGCTTGCCTGTTGTGCCAGAGGTATAGAACATTGCCGCCGGGCTATCGGGGCGAATGGTGGCCATCGCATCATCAACGTGATTGGGATGCTGCAAGCCATATGCGCGCCCTGCTTCCTGCAGCGCATCGAACGACTGCAGGTTGGCTTCGACATAGTTGCGCAGGCCGCGCGGGTCGTCGTATACCACCTTTTGCAGATCGGGGCACTGCGGCGCGATCTCCAGCATCTTGTCGACCTGCTCCTGGTCTTCGACCACGGCGATGCGGATGGCTGCATCCTGCATCACATATTGCATCTCCTGGGCGATAGCATCCTGGTACAGGGGCACGGGTATCGCGCCAATGCATTGCGCGGCCATCATGGCAAGATACAGCCGCGGGCGGTTTTCACCGACCACTGCGACGTGCTCGCCAGGTTGCACGCCCAATGCCGCGAGGCCGTTGGCCACTTCGCGCACTTGTTGCGCCAGTTCGGCCCAGGTCATCGTTTGCCAGATGCCCAGATCCTTCTCACGCATGGCGGGCCGATTGCCGCGCACGGCCGCGTGATGCATCACCAGCGCCGGGAAAGTCTCCGGCTGTGCTGACTGCGTAGACATAATCTGCGCCACGTTGTCTCCTCCTTCCTGCCAGCGTACCGGCCGCGCGGGCCGGCGCTGTTGCCGGGGCACGGACGGTATGATGTACAGGGTTGTGCTGCCTTATCTTCTTTTGCTCTGCTTGTTGCGTTGCTTGTTGCGTTGCTTGTTGCGTTGCGGCGTGTACGTATTGCAGTGCGCGTTGTATGACCTGTCGGCATAGATGCCGCAATCATCGTTGCGGCACATGTTTTGTCGTCCGCCACCCCGCCTGCCGTTGTCTCGCCTGCTGTTTTTCTTCTCTGTGCCTGATAAGGTATAAGCTGCGATTCTATTCAACTGTCACCGACATGACATTCACCGTTTTACTAGGGTAAATCCTCATGCCCCCGAAAGAATCCCTGCGCGATACCGCGGCCTGGTTTTCGCTGCTCGACCCAACGCAGCAAGAGCGTGTACTGCGCGATGTCCAGTTCACACAGTACCCTGCGGGCGCCATTGTCGAGCACAAGGGCGGCCAGGCCTGGGCATGGATAGGCGTGCACAGCGGGCTGATCAAAGTATCGGTGTCGAACGCCGACGGCAAGATGGCGTCGCTCACTGGGGTGCCCGCGGGCGGCTGGATAGGCGAAGGTTCGCTGCTCAAGCATGAGGCACGCAAATATGATGTCGTTGCGCTGCGCGACAGTGTTATCGCGCGCCTGCCCGAAGCCAGCTTCAACTGGCTGCTCGACAACAGCATCCCGTTCAATCGATATCTGCTGCACCAGCTCAACGAACGCGTCGGCCAGTTCATCGGCAAGGCCGAGCATGACCGCCTGCTGGCCGCCGATGCGCGCGTGGCACGCTGCCTGGCTGAACTCTTCAACCCGCTGCTGTATCCAGGCAAGGGCGAAATGCGGCTCGATATTACACAGGAAGAGATCGGCTACCTGGCGCGCACCTCGCGCCAACGCACCAATCAGGCCCTGGGCGCGCTCGAGGCTGCGCGTCTGGTAAAGGTGGAGTATGGCGCCGTACAGGTACTGGACCTCGAAGGCCTGAAGGCATACGGCATCTGACGGCACGCCCGGTACGCACATGCGCATGCACTTGCACATGTACATGTACATGCGCCGCCACGCTACGTCCCCAGTTTTTTTAACACCACAAAAACAGGGACGCACTAGAGGGAAAACCCTCCCATGGCTTAGAATAATCGACAGGCATGCCGGCACTCGGCCTCCTGCCCGTGCTGCGCCCACCCTTTCCATATGCAAGGTATAAGTCATGTCCGAAAACCCAAAGCATGCATTGCCCTCCTATCTCGACCCCCAGCATCTGGGCCCGTGGGGCATTTATCTGGAGCAGGTCGAACGCGTCACGCCTTATCTGGGCAAGCTCGCCAAATGGGTCGAAACCCTCAAGCGCCCCAAACGCGCGCTCATTGTCGATATCCCCGTCGAACTCGACAACGGCACCATTGCCCACTTCGAAGGCTACCGTGTGCAGCACAACACGTCGCGCGGCCCCGGCAAGGGCGGCGTGCGCTTCCACCAAGATGTCACGCTGTCCGAAGTCATGGCGCTGGCAGCATGGATGTCAGTCAAGTCCGCCGCCGTCAACCTGCCTTTCGGCGGCGCCAAGGGCGGCGTCCGCATCGATCCGCACAATTACTCCCGCGGCGAACTCGAACGCATCACGCGCCGCTATACCAGCGAGATCGGGGTGATCATCGGCCCCAACAAAGACATCCCCGCGCCTGACGTCAACACCAACGCCCAGACCATGGCGTGGATGATGGACACCTACTCCATGAACGAAGGCGCCACCGCCACCGGCGTCGTCACCGGCAAGCCGATCTCGTTAGGCGGCAGCCTGGGGCGCGTCGAAGCCACCGGCCGCGGCGTATATGTGGTGGGCTGCGAAGCGGCGCGCGATGCCGGCATCAACGTGCAGGGCGCACGCATCGTCATCCAGGGCTTCGGCAACGTCGGCGGCACCGCTGCCCGCCTGTTCCACGACGCCGGCGCCAAAGTGATTGCGGTGCAAGACCACACCGGCGGCCTGCACAATGCCAATGGCCTCGATATCCCCGCACTGCAAGCCTATGCGCAAGAGCACGAGGGCATTGCCGGCGCGCCCAATGCCGACGCCATTTCCAATGCCGACTTCTGGGCGCTCGAAACCGAACTGCTCATCCCCGCAGCGCTGGAAGGCCAACTCAATGGCGATAACGCCGGCTCCGTGCGGGCCCGCATCGTGATCGAAGGCGCCAACGGCCCCACAACGCCCGAAGCCGACGACATCCTGTCAAGCAAAGGCACCACCATTGTGCCCGACGTCATCGCCAACGCAGGCGGCGTCACGGTCAGCTATTTCGAATGGGTGCAGGATTTCTCCAGTTTCTTCTGGACCGAAGCTGAAATCAACCACCGCCTCGAAGCCATGATGCGCGCTGCCTATTCGTCGGTCGCGGCCGTGGCGGCCGAGCACAAGGTCAGCTTGCGCACTGCCGCGTTCATCACGGCATGCACACGCATCCTTGAAGCGCGCGAAGTGCGCGGCCTATACCCCTGATGCATCGTGTGTGCCGCGCCCGGTTCACAGCCCGGGCGGGCCTCAATACCAGGCGCGCGCCAAATGGCGCGCATCAGCGGCCCCCCCCACGCGGGGCCGCACGTCATTCTGCCCGCCGCAGTACCGCCACAGGCAGTTGTGCCAATACCTGGGTAACAGGCAAGGTACCCTGCGGGCCCGCCCGCCGCCATGTACGCGCCAAGACATCCTCGAACGGCGCATCGCCCATGCCGGCCGGCAACACTATGCGTGTATCGCCCCAAAACGCCGCGGGCACAACCGGCTGGTCGGCTCCGCACACTGCGTGTGCGCACAGCCGGGGCGCCAATACGACGATAGCTTCACCCTCCACGATGCGCGCATAGGCAATCAAATTCGCCCTGCGCTCTCCCGTGACTGCCAGCGGCAGATAATTGCCTCCCGCGAACACGTCGGGCACCTCGCGGCGCAGCCCCAAGAGCCGTGCAAGCAGCGCCTGCTTGATGCAGCCAGAACGCCAATCCATCAGCAGATCCCGCAAGCTGTCATCGATGCGCACAAGCGCTTGCGCACGGGCATCGAAATCCACTGCTGCGCGGTTATCGGGGTCTACCAGGCTGAAGTCCCACCATTCGGTGCCCTGATATAGATCAGGTATGCCAGGCGCGGTCATACGGAGCACCATCTGGCTGAAACTGTTGACCGCGCCCGCCGGCGCGATGTACTGCGCAAACTCACCGATCTCGCGCAGCAGCGCGTGCCTGCCCTGCTCCAGCACGAGGCTGATCAGATAGTCCTCCGCGATCTGCTCATACCAGCGGTCAGGCCTGAACCAGCCTGTATTCTGCTTGGCCTCGCGCAACGCCTTGGTTTGCCATTGCACCAGCCGGTGCACATAAGCGCGCACGCCGACGCTGTCTCCCACGGCCAGCCCAGGCGGCCATGCGCCTATCATGGTCTGCAACAACATATACCGCTCGCCCGCGCGATGCGGCTCCAGGGGCGCCGCGTCTGGATCCGACCAGTGGAGCCAGCGCAGGGCGGCCTCGCGCCAACGAGCCGGCATCTCGCTGAGTACGGCCAGGCGGGCGCGCACGTCTTCGCCGCGTTTATGATCGTGCGTGGCGGTCGTGATCATGCCACGTGGACTTTCATGCACGCGGCACGCGGCCAGCGCGTGGAAGGCCTCAGGCGACAGCGCAAACATATCAGGGTCTGCGCCCACCTCATTGCGCGACAACAGCCTGCCGTAGCGGTAGAACATGGTGTCTTCCTGCGATTTCGCGGCCAGCGGCGGTGTCAACTGCTGAAAGCGCTGTATCGCTTCGCGAAGCGGGCCGGGCGGCGCCACCCGCGCGTCGATATAGCTGCGATAGACCGGAAACGTCGTCAGGATGCCGTCTACCATACGGCCTGCCAGCGCTGGGCTCCAGTGCTCCACCTCGCTGGGCGATACCTGAGCGATGCTGCGCAGCAAGAGGCTGCGCTCCGCCACGAAGTGGCGCCGCAACAGCTGCTTGCGCGCATCGCACACATGCTCGGCAGCACTGCGCGCATCACCGCTAACCTCGCTCCACGCATCGGCAAGCGGGCGCTCACCGCCAGGGTCATGCAGGACGGCACTGGCCTGATCCATGAAATCGTAGCCTGTGGTGCCGTCGATCTCCCAACTGCCGTCGAGCGATTCACCCCAGGCAAGGATCTTTTCAACAACAAGCCAGGGCGGATTGTTGCGCAGCCCTGGTGGGCGCAGGCCCTGGTGCGACGCCAGCGCGGCGCGCAGCGCACGGCAATAAGCAGGCGGCTCCGCCATACCGTCGACATGGTCAACGCGCACGCCGTCGATCAGACCCTCGGCATACAGGCGCAGCGTCAGCGCATGCACGGCATCGAACACTCGTGCATCCTCAACCCGTACGCCAATCAGATCACCGATCTCGAAAAAACGGCGCCAATTCACATAGCGCGCGGCACAACGCCACCAGGCCAGCAGATAGTGCTGGCGATCCAGCAATTGACGCAGGCGCCGCCTGCCATCGTGCGTGGTCGCCTCGTAGCGCCGAGCCAGCAAGTCGGGCGCCAAACCGGTGTCATCATCTTCCAGCGACCCGGGCGCAAGCGGAAACCGCATGCCTGCCGCGCGGATGAAGTATTCACCGATGTCTCGATCGAACACCAACTGGATTTGCCCCGCCGCCATACTGCGGCCATAAGGCTGGCTCAGAAAGGGGGCCAGCACTTTCCCGCGCAACTGGCGTGACGGCGGCTCCCAATCGATATCGAACCATCGTGCGTACGCACTGTCGCGACCATGTTTGAGCACATCCCACCACCAGGCATTGTCGGGGTGCGTAGCCATGTGGTTGGGCACGATATCCAGCACAATCCCCATTTCTCGATCGCGACAGGCCTGGGCAAGCCGCATGAATGCTTCCTGGCCACCTAGTTCCGGGTTAATGCGCGCATGATCTACCACGTCATAACCATGCGGCGAACCCGGCCGCGCTTGTGCGATGGGCGACAGATAAAGATGGCTGATACCCAGGGCATCGAAATAGCCCAGACGCTCCCGGGCCTGATCAAAGGTGAAGGCTTGATTCAACTGCAGACGGACCGTTGCACGCAGACTATTCATAACGCCCCCCCCGGCGTAAGCGTGGCGATTGTTTCGTACTCGGCCAGGCTCGCCGGCCGTGTATGGCCCCGGCTATGGGTGGCAACCGGATAGATGACCGCTTCGGCAGGGCAAGCCGGGCCGGGCAGCGCAATCGCGCCTCCGCCCAAATTGCAGTATAGGCGCAGGAGGCTGCCGTCTCCCAATACCCAGGCGGCTGCCACAGCGGCTGGGCCGATAGCGTCAGCACCCGCACTGCGTGCACCCACCAGCCGCGGGACGATGTGCGTATGGCGCACACCCAACAACGCGGCGTACAAGGCTCGCCACTCCTGATGCCGAACATGGTCGCCGGCCAGCGCGCGCGAGGCCTCCCACGTTGTCCGTGCATTCGGGTCTGGCACCTCGACCGGCATGGCGCCATCTTCATGCACCGCGTGTTCCCGGCGCCGGCCGTCGAATACGGCACGAGCGAGTTCCGCATTCTCGAAACTCGTGAAGTACAGAAACGGGGCCGTGGCGCCGTATTCTTCGCCCATGAATATCAGCGGGATGTGCGGCGCCAGTAACTGCAACGCGATGGCTGCACGCAGCGCGGCGGGCCGGCCAACGCACAGTGTGGCCAGCCGCTCGCCCAGGGTACGGTTGCCCGTCTGGTCGTGGTTCTGCAGAAAGGACACAAAGGCGGTGGGCGGCAACGACTTGCTGGGCGTACCACGTGGGCGCCCGCCACGGAATGGACTGGGCTGGCCTTGATAATCAAAGCCTTCGGCCAGACAACGCGCCAACCTCTGGGCCGGTTCATGCGCGTAGTCGGCATAGTAATGGTGCGACTCACCGGTGAGCAGGTGATGCAGGACATGATGCAAGTCGTCGTTCCATTGCGCATCGAAATCATGCCTGAGCAGCCCCGCATCGTTGTCATCATTCTCGAGCACCAAATGCACATGCCGGCCTGGCTCAATACGCGCGCGCACGAAAGCGGCCATCTCCACCAGCCAGTCCTTGCCAGCAATGGCGTGCACAGCATCCAGCCGCAAGCCGTCGAAACGGTATTCGCGCAGCCAATAAAGGGCGTTCTCGGCAAAAAATTCGCGCACCTGAGGGCGACGAAAATCAATGGCTGGCCCCCAAGGGGTATGCACATCATCGCGAAAGAAGTGCGGTGCGTAGGTGTGCAGGTAATTGCCGTCGGGGCCGAAGTGGTTGTACACCACATCGAGAAACATCTGTATACCCAAACCGTGCGCGGTATCCACCAATTGGCGCAGATCGTCGGGCGTGCCATAGGCACCGTCGGGCGCGTAGGGCAGCACGCCGTCATAACCCCAATTACGCGGCCCGGAAAAGTCCGCCACCGGCATCAGCTCAAGCGCTGTCACACCCAGGTCGGCGAGATCCGGCAGGCGCTCCTGCACGCCCCGAAATCCACCCAACAAACCTACGTGCACCTCATACAGCACCGTCCGCGGCCAGGGCAAGCCTTGCCAACCGGGGTTCTGCCACGCATAGCCAGAAGCCGGCACGACACTGGCATCGTGCACATCGCCATCCTGCTGGCGTGAGGCGGGGTCGGGCACATCCAGCGCACCTACGCGAAAACGATAGGTGCTGCCACGCGGACAAGCGACTGTGAGCGTGAAGAAGCCATCCCCCTCGGCCACCATCGGCAACGGTGGATGACCATCAAGCACCAGCCCGACCGCGTCACACGCGGGCGCCCAGAGGCGGAACCGCACCCGCCCATCGGGCAGCAAACTCGGCCCGAATGAATACTCGTCGACAGCACCATGCAGCTGGGCGACCACGGCTGAACTCACTGCGGGCCGGCGCCGGGCGCCGGCCCGCTCAAAAGAGCGTTGAGGCGCCCCGCGGCGTGGTGCTCGAATGATCACCGTTGCCGCGCAACCGTATGGCGATGGAGTCTGCGCCGCGGCCACGCTGCGCCTGGCTCGCCGGCACGGCTACCTGCTGCGCCGCGCTCCCCCCCCAGCGGCGCCGTCCGAGCAGGCCGCCACGGCGCTCCGGAATACGATCCAGAGCCACATCGGGGCGCAGCGCCTGGTAGGCCATCAGGTATGCGGGCGTGGTTTTGTTCCAACTGAAATCAGCCCGCATGCCATTGGCCTGCATCATGCGCCATACCTCGGGGATGCGCCGTAGCGACATGGCACGGCTGACCGCGCGCGCCATGTCGAAAGGCGTCTCGCCGCTGAACAAGACGCCGGTCGCGCGGCGCATGGCGCCAGGCGGCAGGCCCGGGCCCGGATCAACGATGGTATCCACCATACCTCCGACGCTGGAGCCAATGGGAACAGTGCCATAACGCATGGCATACAGCGGGGTCAACCCAAAGGGTTCGAAACGGCTCCCGTGCAGCAGAATATCGGCGCCGGCATGCAGCAAGTGCGATCGCGCTTCGTCAAAACCCACCCACACGGCGCAACGCCCCGGATAGGCGCTGGCCATGCCGCACAGGCCCGCCTCGATCGCGTGATCTCCCTTGCCCATGATGCACACTTGAAGCTCGGGATGCGTTTCCAGCATCATCGGCACCGCCGGAATGAGCACGTCCGCCATCTTCTGTTCGGTCATTCTGCTGCCGACCGCCATCACAGTGGCATCGGGCCGTTCGTCGAGCCCGAACGCATGCTGCAGATCGGTCTTGCACAGTGCCTTGTTATCCAACCGATTCAGGCTGAACGCATGGCCATTCAAATATCGGTCGGTTTCAGGATCCCACGTCTGCGAATCTATGCCGTTGGCAATAGGCACAATGTCTTCGCGCCGCGACTGCAGCAGCCCCTCCAGGCCGCAACCGAATGCTGGCGTCAGGATTTCTCGTGCATAGTTATGGCTGACGACAGTGATCGTATCCGCACTGCGCAGGCCCGCGGCAAGAAAGTTAACCTGCCCATACAGCATAAGGGAAGCGGCCCTCACGGCGCCAATGCCGATCTCCTTCACCACGTCGGCATTGAAGTTGCCCTGGAATGCAATGTTGTGCAGTGTCAGCACTGATTTAACGTCGCTCAGCCCCGTGCGACGCATCAGCCAAGGTGCCAGCGCCGTATGCCAATCGTGCGCATGCACAATATGCGGACGCGGCACACCGTCCAGGCCCCGCGCCACATGTACCGCCGCGTGCGAGAGTGCGGCAAACCGCACATGGTTGTCATCAAACGGCACACCGTCGGCGGACACGTACAGCCCTTCTCTGTCATACAGAGCATCGTTGCGCAGCAGCAGCACAGGCAGATCCAGCGCCTGGCTGCGCCCCGCCACGAGTGTCGCACGTCCGCCCGGCAAATCATCCAGCACGGCCACTTCACGCGCGCCCAGCAATTGTCCGATGGCGCCGGGATAGGCGGGAAGCAGCAGCGTAATCGCCACTCCCTCCATCGCAATCCCCTGCGCCATGCCGCTCACGGCGTCGCCCAGGCCGCCGGTCTTTGCCAGCGGATATGCTTCAGCACTCACAGCAAGTATGTTCAATGTCACAATCAGTCTCCCATTGAGCGCGATGCCATGCGATGCTCGTCGCCCCTGGCACCTGCGCGCTGTTCAGCGCCGGACGCATTCTGTGCCGCCCAACACATCCTGTAAAAACTACCGCCCGTCGTAAAAGCTTTACCGGGCCGGGGAGCCCGCACCCAGGCGACAATGCCCCTGCTTTACTTCAAAGCAATATTCGTGCCGAAAAACTCGCGCGCCACACAACAATCGAGGCATGCACAGCCAGGCATGCGGTTTGCCGACAGTCGCGCGCCTGCGGCCGCCCCTTTGCGGTGCAAGCTATTGTTTATGATGCGTTCCGCTTGCCGGGACGCCGATCAACCACATTACGGAGCGCCCATGACACAGCACTTGAACGGGGCCCAGCGTCCCGGAAGCTGGCGGGCCCACGTACCGGAACCACCCGGCTATGATCCGACCACGCCACCGGGACAGACCCCCGAGCGTCCCCCTGAACAGGAGCCGGATTTTCCACCGGAGCGGGATCCCGATATACCGCCTGAACGCCCTCCGGCGGAAGACCCGGAACGTGATATCAACCTGCCACCCCGCGAACGGCGCGATGACGTACGCGACCCGCGGCGCAGTTGAACCATGCACGGGATACCTTCCGTTAATGAACGCGTGAGCGGCGGATGAAAACCGAGATGAACAACCTAGCGGAAATCCGACTCGTCGGTGTCGGTGGATTCGCCGTATTCCTCGAGCCGGTTGTAGAGTGTCTTGAGACTGATGCCCAGCATCCTGGCGGCGGCCTTCTTGACGCCACCGCATTGCTTGAGCGTAGCCAGGATGAGTTGCCGGTTGGCCTCTGCCAGCGACGAACCCACCGGCACCATGACATCGGAAGGCCCGTTGGTGGTGTGCATGCTCAACTCGAAAGCGGAAAACTCGCCCTCGATGACATTGTCGCTCAGGATGTAGCTGCGATAGACATAGTTACGCAGTTCACGGATATTGCCGGGCCATGCGTGCTTCTTCATGGCAGCCAACGTGGCGGGCGCAAAGGTTTTTGCAGTCTGGTGCTCGCGATTGAGCTGGCCCAGGAAATGCTCCGCCAGCAGCACCACGTCGTCATCGCGTTCGCGCAAAGGCGGCAATTCGAGCGGAAAGACACTCAGGCGGTGATAGAGATCCTCGCGCAGGTTGCCGGCAGCGACAGCCTGCTCAGGGTTGCGGTTGGTGGCGGCTACCACACGCACATCGGCAACGGTTTCTTCGTGCGTGCCCACCCGCATGAAGCGGCCGGTTTCCAGCACCCGCAGCAAACGCACCTGCAACTCCATGGACATTTCAGTGATTTCATCGAGGAAAATGGTGCCGCCCCGGGCTCGCTCGAAGTAGCCTTTGTGCTGCCTGTCGGCGCCCGTGAAACTGCCTTTTTCGTGCCCGAAGAGCTCGCTCTCGATCAAATTGGGCGAGATCGCGCCGCAGTTGATGGCAATAAAGGGGCCTTCGCTGCGCGGGCTGGCCAAGTGTATCGCCTCGGCGGCCAATTCTTTGCCTGTACCGCTTTCGCCCACCAGCAAGACCGTGGCCTGCGTGGGCGCCACCTTCTCGATATGCGCGCAGAGCAATTGCATCGCCCGCGAACTACCGATCATCTTTGCAAAGCAGTCGCTCGCCCCGACGGCGTCGCGTCCGGGCGTGACGTGCCTGAGCTCCTCCAGAATGCCGCGCAGCCGCCTGAGGCTGACTGGCTTGAGCAGATAGTCGATCGCCCCGCAGCGCAAGGCTTCGATCGCGCTGTCGACACTGGAATAGCCAGTAATGAACACAACCCGCGTCCCGGGCTGCTCGACAGTGCGCCAAAACGCCATACCGTCGCCATCGGGCAGATTCATATCAAGCAGCACCACATCGGGCTTCTGCCGTTCGATCTGGATGCGGGCCTGCCGCACGCTCCCGGCTTGCGCAGTGGTATAGCCCTCTTCGGTGGCGATGTCCACGATCAGTTCCCTGACCGCGTTGTCATCGTCAACAATCAAAAGATGCGACATATATCTTTATGCGACAATTTATTACGATCACGTCATGCTTCCCCTGAATGGCGGCAACCCTGTGAAGGCGGGCGCCGGTCGCGTGCGGATACTTTCTACTCCTTACCCAAGTTGACAGTCCTTCACTATCGTACGCGGTTTCCACGCACCCAAATGAAAGGAATGATTACACCAAATACAAAATATTTTCGCGCTATCCTCACAGGGCATTGCCTGGCAGGCCGTCAACCATGAACACCGCCGCCAAGATCCTGGGGCGTTCGCATGCAGCCTATGAGCTGGCACGCGGCATCGTAAAAGCCGCGCCTACGCAAGCATCGGTATTCATTGTCGGTGAAAGCGGAACCGGCAAGGAAATCGTGGCACGCACCATCCACGAACGCAGCCTGCGCAAGGATGCGCCGTTCGTGGCCATAAATTGCGGCGCCATCAGCCCCTCGCTGGCCGAAAGCGAGCTGTTCGGCCACGAAAAGGGGAGCTTCACGGGCGCCGCCGCCACCACCATGGGCTGCTTCGAACGCGCCCACCCCGGTACGCTGTTTCTTGACGAAATCACGGAAATGCCGCTTTCCATGCAAGTGCTGCTGCTGCGTGTGCTTGAAAGCGGGTACTACAACCGCGTAGGTGGGTCCGAGCCCTTGCGGGTGGATTTACGCATCATTGCGGCCACCAACCGCGATCCAAAAACGGCGGTGCTCACGGGCGGCTTCAGGGCCGATCTGCTCTATCGCCTGGCGGTATTCCCGCTGCGCGTGCCCTCGCTGCGCGAACGTAAATCGGACATCCCTTATCTGGCGCAACGCTTTCTGGATGAACTCAACGAACAGGAAAAAACAGCCAAGACATTCTCCAAATCATCGCTTGAGAACCTGGAGCATCACAACTGGCCGGGCAATATCCGGGAACTCAAGAACACGATCACCCGAGCGTTTATCCTGGCCGATGACGAATTGCGGATTTCCCCGCTGAGCCCCGAGTTTCAGCCGGGCGAACTGGAGGTCAAACAGGGTTATCTGAAAATCCCAGTGGGCACGCCCCTGGGCCACGCCCAGCGAGCCGTGATCATGGCAACGCTGGAACATTTCCAGGGCGACAAGCGCCGCACTGCACACGCACTGGGAATCAGCCCGAAAACTCTTTACAACCGGCTGGAGCGGTTTGACGAGCCCTCCGAGCATTGAGCAATGGAATATTCTTACATCAGTCGGTAAGTTTTCGCGCCTTGTTGTGCAGCTTGGGCAAGGCATGCCTGCCGGAGAACCGTGTATTGCCGTGCATATCCGAAACTGGCACTGATATTGCTTCAGTACCATTGGAAGAAAACCCGCACGCGCACCCATTACGAACAGTAAGAAGGGGAATCACGGTGACACAAATTTCTTATGCCTTGCAGGCTAAACAGCAGACCACCCTTACGCCTCGCCTGCAACAATCCGTCCGGCTGCTTCAGATGTCGACGCTGGATTTCAACCGCGAAGTCGCACAAGCCATTGCTTCCAATCCCTTTCTGGAAGAACACGACGAAGAGTCGTCCTCCGCCGAAGATACGGCGAATCCGCACGCGACACCGCAGATCATGGAGGACGACGCGGAACGCCCTGTGGCAGCCTCGAATGCGGACGCGCTTGGCAGCGCCGCCGACGATGCGTTCGACAGTGCCGCCGCATCCCCCGATATCCAACAGCTGGACGCCATGCCGGCCGAACAGCCCGCGTATGCAGGCGACTACCCTTCAAATCGGCGCGATGACATGCCTGACACCGACGTGGGCCAATGGGCACACAGCGAATACACGCTGCAGGACGCGCTGCTCGCCGATCTGTGCGGTTTTGCGCTCAGCGAGCGTGATCGCTGTCTGGCGATTTATGTGATTGAAGCCATCGATGACGACGGCTACTTGCGTACGCCGCTTGAAGAGCTGGCAGGCCCCGAGGCGTTTGCGCCACCGGTCAAGCGCGCCGAATGGGAAACCGCACTGCGGCTGGTGCAGCATCTGGGCGCACCGGGCGTTGGCGCGCGCACGCTGTCGGAATGCCTGACGCTGCAGTTACAAGCCATGGAAGAGGATACCCCAGGCCGCGGACACGCCTTGCGCATTGTGCAGGATCAACTTGAGCGTCTGGGCCGCTGCGATTATGCGGGCATTGCGCGGGCCATTGGCTGCACTGAAACCGAAGCGCGTGAAGGTGGGCTGCTGATTCGCGGCCTCACGCCGCGCCCGGGCCATGATTACGGCGATGTGGATCCCTCGTGTTATGTGGTACCTGATGCCTTCGTGCGCAAGGCGGGCAAAGCCTGGGTCGCATCCAGCAACCCGGAGGCAGTGCCGCGCGCACGCCTGAACGATACCTACGCCAAGCTGTTTCGCCAGACGCGCCACGGCGACCGCGCGATGATGTCACAGGCGCTGCAGGAGGCGCGCTGGCTGATGCGCAGCCTGGAACAGCGCACCCAGACGATACAGCGCGTGGCCCAGGCCATTGTGGCGCGGCAACAGACCTTTTTCGAGTACGGCGATGTGGCGCTGCGCCCCCTGATGCTCAGCGAAATCGCGCAGGAACTGGAGATGCATGAGTCCACTGTCTCGCGCGCCACAAGCAATAAGTATCTGGCCACGCCGCGCGGCATTTATGAATTCAAGCATTTCTTTACGCGTGAGCTGGCAACCCGATCCGGCGGCACCTGCTCCGCCGGCGCGGTGCGCGCATTGATCCAGGAGATGATCGACGAGGAGAACCCGCGCGAGCCACTGTCAGACGTGGTGCTGGCGAGCATGCTTGCCCGAGAGGGCATCATGGTGGCGCGCCGCACGGTTTCCAAATACCGCGCCCAGATCAAGTACCCGCCCGCCGAGCTGCGCCGCGCGCCGTAGTCGACGCGCCTATATCTCGCATGCCGCCCGCCAGCCTGTGGTTCTCCACTGTCGGACCGCCATGCGCAGGCGGGAGCGCGCAATGAGACCCCATGACTACAATGGTGCTCACTGCCCCTTGCCGATCCCAGGCGGGCGAACAACGGATCGTCGCTTATGACCGCCTCCACCTTACCTGCAATCGCGCTGCTGGGCACCGGCGGCACCATTGCCGCCACGGCAGCGCATGCCAGTGCTGTCACAGATTACGATGTCACTGAAGGCGTAGATGCTTTGCTCGCCGTCGTGCCCGAGCTTGCCACGCTGGCGCATATCGTCCCGCATCAGGTGTTCAACACCGATAGCCGCTACATGACCGGCGACCATCTGCTGCGCCTCTGCGCGGCCGTGCAGGCAGCGCTTGACCAGCCCGCTATCGCCGGCGCTGTCGTCACACATGGCACCGACACTATCGAGGAAACAGCTTATTTCCTGAACCTGATGCTCAAAAGCGCCAAGCCCGTCGTACTCACTGGTGCGATGCGGCCGGCCTCGGCCTTGAGTGCCGACGGCCCCATGAATCTGTTCGACGCTGTTGCCGTGGCCGCCTCGCCAGCCGCGCGCGGCCACGGTGTGCTGGTGGCCATGAATGGCGCCATCCATGGCGCCCGGGAGGTTTCCAAGCATCACACGACGCAGGTACAGGCGTTTTGGTCGGGCGAGGCCGGCTGCATGGGCTCTATACAGGGTGGCGTGGTCTCGCTGTGGCACACGGCCTTGCGCGCCCACACGATGGAAACGCCATTCTCGCTACAGGCGCTGGCCGGCGGCGAGGCCCTGCCCCGGGTCGACATCCTCTACGATCACCAGGACGCTGGCGCTCATCTGTGCCAGGCCAGCATCCAGGCCGGCGTCGACGGGATCGTAATCGCTGCCATGGGTAATGGCAGCCTGTCCGCCGGCATGCAGGCGGGCGTGAAGGCCGCCTCAGAACATGGCCTGCTTTGTATACGCAGCACCCGCACCGGTGCGGGCCCCGTCACCCACAGCCGCGACGACGACGCTCTGGGTACCCTCTGTGCCAATACGCTCAATCCGCAGAAAGCCCGCATCCTCTTGATGCTCGCTCTAACCGTAACCGGCGACCGGGCGGCGATCCAGGGACTCTTTGAGCGTTATTGACTCATATACAAGCGAGGTGTGCGCCCTTACTCCAGCAGCCGCAAGCCGCTTTCGAAGCAACGACGGTCGCCCGTGAACGGGTCATCGAACGCAATGCGCCGCGCCAACAACTGCAATGGGCGCGAATAATCTTCCGCATCAAGGGCAGCCCCCGCGGCGGCACCTTCCCCATACAGCGTGTCATTGAGAATAGGGCACCCCAGCGCCCGCATATGCACCCGCAACTGATGCTTGCGCCCCGTCAGCGGCCGCAGCACATAGCGGCCAAGCGCCGCAGGGCGCACGGCCTCGGAAACACGCCCATTGGCGGACAATACTTCAGATGTGGCATCCGAAGCAGGCGCATCCGCCCTTTGCGAAGCCGCGGCATCCAGCCCCAGCACCTCCACCAGCGACACCTCGGTCAGGCTGTTGGGCGCACCCTCCATCACCCGCATCGTCAACCGCCCCGGCTCGGGCTCGATGCGGGCCTCATAGACCAGCGTCTCGCCCACTGCGCCCCGCGCCGGCGCCAGCGCCTCATACTCCTTGGCCACCGCCCGCGACTGGAATAGTGACTGGTAGGCACCGCGTGCGGATGGATCGATACAGAACACCAGCACGCCCGCCGTTTCGCGGTCGAGCCGGTGCAGAGGCGTCAGCCAGGGCGCCTCTAGATCGCGCCGCAAACGCGTGAGCGCCGTTTCCCGCAGATGCCGTCCGCCGGGCGTGCTGGCCAGAAAATGCGGCTTGTCCACCACCACCAGGCGGTCGTCGCGGAACAGCACGGACATATTGAATGGCACATCCGCCTCATTCGGCACCTCGCGGTAATACCATAGCCAAGTGCGCGGCCGATAAGGGCTGTGGGCCCGCTGCGGCACGCCCTCGGCGTCGACAATGTCGCCGCGCGCCAGCCGCTCAGCCAGCACCTCGGGCGCAATGAAGGGGAAGCGCCCTGGCAGGTAGTCGCCCAGCGTGCGCCAGGGGCCATCAGGCAGATAGACGCGGCTCGCGCCGACGCCGTCGCGGGCAGGCAGCGGCGCCGCGGCGGGCAGCCGACCGCCCGCCGAGGGATAGTTACGACCCACGATGGAAACGTCGCTGCACGGTGCCAGCCACGCAGGAGCAAGCATCATCCATCACGCCGCCGCAGGCCCGGGCCCACCCTGACGGCGTATGCGCACGCCCTGCCAGAACCAGATCAAGGCCAGGAGCAGCAGCGCGGGCACATACACCCAGAAGTCAGACGGCCGGGCGGGGTTGGGGATCAGCACCTTGTTGATATCCCAACCTTGTTCCCAGCCCGCCTTGCGCGCTTGGCTGCCGAAACGCACAGCCGCAATCTGAGCCGTGTCACCCATCGCCATGACTGTCAAACCCGCCTCAGACAAGCGTTTCATGCCCGCCGCATCACCTTTGAGCGAGGAGCCCTCGGGCAGCGCCGGCAGCGGCACCGCCACTGTCTTCTGCAACTCTTCCCCTTCCAGATTCATGCCGCTCAGCACGGCCACCAGGCGGCCACCATCGCGCATTCCTTCGGAGATCTTGTAAAGCTGCGAAGGCGGATGCGCCTCGTATTTGGGTGCAACATAGTTCATGAACCAGTCGGGGCGAAACAGCATGAAGGTAACCAAGAACAGCAACAATATCTCGACCCAATTGCAACGTACACGCATCCAGAACAACGTCGCCGCCGCAAAGGTGAGCGACGCCAATGTGGCCCCCCCTACCACCAGTACCAATTCCCACCAGCTGTCGACACCGATCAGCAACAGCATGGGGTTGAAGATGAACATGAAGGGCAGCACTGCGGTGCGCAGCGCGTAGGTGACGCCCTGGATGCCGGTCTTGATGGGATCTTCGCCCGAAATGGCTGCGGCGGCGAACGTGGCCAGCCCCACAGGCGGCGTGATGTCGGCCATGATCCCGTAATAGAACACGAACATATGCACAGCGATCAGCGGGATCACCAAGCCACTTTGCGCACCCAGTTCGACCACCACCGGGGCCATCAGCGTTGCCATCAGGATGTAGTTGGCGGTGGTGGGCATGCCCAGGCCAAGCACCAGGCAGACGGCCGCGGTGAAGAACAGCATGGCCAGTACACTGCCCATCGACACCAGCTCAACAAATGCCGTCATGCGCAGACCCAGGCCAGTGAGTGTAATGGCACCCACGATCAGCCCGGCCGTGCCGCAGGCAATGGCAATGCCGATCATATTGCGGGCGCCTTCCTGCAAGCCCACGACGGCCTCATCAACACCTTGGCGCATGCCAGGCCACATGGGCTGCCCACGGAACCAGGCAATGATGGGCCGCTGCGTCACCATTTGGATCAACATGCCCACTGCCGCCCAGAAGGCCGACAAGCCCGCCGACAACTGCTCCACCGAGAGGCACCACACCAGGATGCCAATGGGGATCAGGTAATAAAGACCGGCCCGTACCGTCGGCCAGGGTTCCGGCCGTACGGGGTTGGTGATACTGATATCGGTAGGCAGGTCCGGGTGCGCGGCAGCCACCCTGAGCAGCCATACATACAGCACGGCCAGCAGCGCCAGCAATATCCAGATTGCGGCCGCGCCAGCCGCCGCCTGCACGCCTACGCCTATCCAATACACCAGCCCCATTACCACGAGTGTACCGGCGATACCCATGCCCCAGCCGGCAATCTTCTGCAGCGGCGTGCGCGGCTTGCCCGTGGACATCATGGGCTGGATGCCCAGCTTCAGCGCTTCCAGATGAACGATGTAGAACAATGCGATGTAGGAAATCGTCGCGGGCAGAATGGCGTGGCGAATGATGTCGGTATAAGGGATGCCCACGTATTCGATCATCAGGAACGCGGCCGCGCCCATCACCGGCGGCATGATCTGCCCATTGACCGACGATGCGGTTTCGATTGCGCCCGCGCGTATGCCGCCGTAGCCGGCGCGCTTCATCAGCGGGATGGTGAAAATGCCACCCGTCACCACGTTGGCTACCGACGAGGCCGACACAATGCCATTGACGGCAGACGACACCACCGCCACTTTGGCCGGCCCGCCGCGCAGGTGCCCCAACAGCGCGAACGACACTTGCATCATGTAGTTGCCTGCGCCGCAGCGGTCCAACAGCGAACCGAGCAACACGAAAATGAAGATGTACGATACCGACACGCCCAGCGCCACCCCATATACACCTTCGGTTGTCAGCCACATGTGCGACACCAGACGCTCGAGCGACGCCCCGCGATGCGCCAGCGCGTCGGGCAGCCATGGGCCCAGGAACACATAGGCGACAAACACCGCGCCCAATACCGCCATGGGTGCACCCAGCGAGCGCCGCGTTACTTCAAGCAACAGCAGTAGCCCAATCGAGGCCGTGACGATATCCATCGTCGTGGGAATACCCGGCCGGGAAGCGAGCTCTTTGTAGAACAGAAAGAGATAGGCGCCGCAAAAACCGGCGATGATCGCAAGCACCCAGTCGTACCAGGGCATCCTGTCGCGCGGCGAACGCTTGCGCGCGGGATAGGCCAGATAACCCAGGAACATGGCAGTGCCCAAGTGCAAAGCCCGCGCCTCGGTATCGTTGAAAATGCCGAAATTCAGTGCGAAAGGCAGCGGCGAGGCGAACCAGAGTTGATAAAGCGACCAAACAATCGCGCCGATGAAAAGTACGGCGCCGGTAAAGCCGCCCACCGAGCGGCCGCCGCGATCAACGTCGGCCACGAGTTGTTCGAGTTGAGCATTCGTCTGTTGCTCAGCAGATGCCGGCTGTGTGTGCGTGCTCATGAATGTTCCTATTGAGTACCTGGAATTGATGCCGCGCACGTCGCGCGCGGCGAGCCGGTCTAGCGGCCGTCGGGGACATTGCCACCGCCGGTGCGGTGCTTGGACGGCAAGCGGCGGCTTGTGGCCGCCCAGTGAGGATATGAAACGAAGCGATCGGGATACGCCGCCAC
Organism: Pusillimonas sp. TS35; assembly: GCF_009857885.1. Lineage (GTDB taxonomy): Bacteria > Pseudomonadota > Gammaproteobacteria > Burkholderiales > Burkholderiaceae_B > Allopusillimonas > Allopusillimonas lactea. The sequence continues at coordinate 306,960 of NZ_WWER01000003.1, forward strand.
CCTGGCGAGTGGCGAATGCGGCACGCCCGGGCGGGCGTGCCTGCGCATCCATATACCTGCAAACCCGCCTGCCAGCTTACAGCAGGCCCTTTTCCTTGAAGTACTTTTCGGCTCCCGGATGCAACGGTGCCGTCAGGCCGTCCTTCACCATTTTCTTGGGATCCAGGTGGGCCAGTGCAGGGTGCAGCTTCTTGAAGTCTTCGAAGTTGTCGAACACCGCCTTGACTACGGTATAGACAGCCTCATCGGACACATCGGCCGAGGTCACGAACGTGGCCAGCACACCGTAGGTATCGGTGGGCTGCGGGTTGGCTGCGTACATACCGCCCGGGATCGTTGCCTTGGCGTAATAGGAGTGATCGGCAACCAGCTTGTCCACCACAGGGCCCGTCAAGGGCACCAATTGGGCGCCGCAGGTGGTGGTGGGATCCTGAATGTTGGCCGAGGGATGGCCCACGCCATAGAAGAAGCCGTCGATCTTGCCGTCGCACAGTGCGGCGCCGTGCTCATCGGGGCGCAGTTCGGACGCCAGCGCAAACATCTTGTAGTCATCGCCGCGCGCTTTCAGCAGAACATCCATGGACGCACGCGTGCCCGAACCGGGGTTGCCCACGTTGAAACGCTTGCCCTTGAAGTCATCGAAGGACTTGATGTTGGCTTCTTTGCGCGCCACCACGGTGAACGGCTCGGGGTGGATAGAGAACACCGAGCGCAACTTCTTGAACGCGCCTGCATCCTTGAACTGGCTTTCGCCGTTGTATGCGTTGTAGCCGACGTCGGACTGCACCACGCCCAGATCAAGCTCGCCCGCCTTAATGGTGTTTACGTTGAACACGGAGCCGCCGGTGGATTCGACCGAGCAGCGCAGGCCGTGCTTGGCGCGGTCTTTGTTGACCAGTCGGCAGATCGCCCCGCCCGCGGCATAGTAAACACCCGTGACACCGCCGGTGCCGATGCTGACGAATTTCTGTTGGGCCACAGCCGGCAACGGCGCGGCCACGGCCGCTGCCATGGCGGCTGCACCTGCGGAAAGAACCAGGCGCCTGCCCAGCGTAGAAGCGAAGAATTTATGCATACTGATCTCCCTGACGTAGTAGTCGTTGCCGGCTCGTAGCCCGCATACATTAGCGTACACCGCAGTGTTTCCGCGGCTGGCTTCCAGCCGGGTATCCTACAACGTCTAACAGTTCGTCACAGGTTTTTTGGATCGGGGTTTGCCCTAGTTTTCATGGAACTGTCAAACGTGGAATACGCGGGCGGTGCTTCCGAGGGTGCTTCCGCAGATGTCTCCGATGATGCGTCGGAAATCACATCGCTCGGCGCCTCGGATGCGGCAAGCACCAGGCGCTCGACCTCGAAATCGGCGTTCAGCGGCTCGAGCGCGGGCAAGCTGCGATGGGCGCGCGAGGACAGCTCGCCGAACCGCGACACTTTGCCATACAGGCCTTGCTGGCCCGCTACGGCAGTGACCGCGCTGTTGTAGTGCCGGCTCACCGTATCCAGCGTTTCGCCAAGTTTGCGCAGGCGCTCGGCCACCACCGCCACCTGGTTGTATACATCTCCGGCCCGCGCGCTCAGTTCATGCGCCTGTTCATTGCTGCGCGCCACCATCCACAGGTTGGCCACTGTTTTCAGGATGGGCATCAGCGTAGTATGCGACACCATCACGACATTGCGCTGATAACCGTAGTCGAAGAGCTCTCGGCTATGTTTCATGGCTTCGATATACGCCGGCTCGATTGGCAGGAACATCAGCACGAAGCCTGGGCTGCGCACACCCACGAGATTGCTGTAATCCTTGTTGCTCAAGTCATCGATGTGGTTGCGCACCGCACGCACATGAGCATCCATCGACGCCTGCAGCGCCGCTTCGTCGGACGCGGCCACCGCGCGCTCGTAGTCCACCAGCGACACCTTGCTGTCGATCACGATATGCTTGCCGTCGGGCAGCCGAATGACAAAATCGGGCTGCCGCTGGGCGCCCTGGCCGTCGCGCATGCGCGGCTGCGCGTCATAGTGATCGCCCTTCATCAGCCCGGCCAGCTCCAGCGCCCGCTCAAGTTGTACCTCGCCCCAATTGCCGGCGGTTTTCTTCTGGCCTTTGAGCGCCGTGGCCAGATTGCCGGCCTCATCGCTGATCCGCAGGCCCAGCTCGGCCACGCGGCGTATCTCCGCCCCCAGCGACGCATTGCCGCGCACGGTTTCATCGTGCACCTGATTGACACGGGCCTGGAAACGGTCGATCTGCTCGCGCAGAGGCTTGAGCATGACATCGAGCGAGTGTTGGCTGTCACGCTGGAAATGGCGACCCTTCTCTTCCAGAATCTGGCTCGCCAGGCTCTGGAACTCGTGCCGAAGCTGGACGCGCGACTGATCGAACGAGGCCTGCAACTGCTGGATCGATTCGAGCCGGGCCGCATGGGCGGCACGCAGCTCGGCAAGCTCGCGGTCCAGCGCCGCTGCGCGCTGCATCTGTGCCTGGGCGCGCGCCTCGCCGTCGTCTCGGGCGGCGCGCGTTTCGGCCAATCGAGCCTCGAGCGCGTCGATCGCTGCGTCGCCACGCACCAGCTCGATCCGCAGCGCAGCCATCCGCCAGGCGGCCGCCAGGGCCGCGAGCACGGCGCCTATCGCCACACCGCCCAACAGCAGCCAGACGGGCGCCAGATTCGAGGCCAATTCCATCATTTCAAGTTCCAGATTGTTGCGCGATTGCCATCCCCATATTGCGGGGCATGATAAATTACACCGCTAATCATAGTCGTACGGGGCTGGCGCCGGCAGGCGCCAGCCGCACAGCAAGCATCGGACAGTATCATGCGCAACCCCATTGCCTGCGTGGCCGCTCTGGTGACGTGGGCGCTGCTCGGCGCCGCCCATGCCTCGGGTACAGTCTGGCCGCCTCCAAACGCGCCGGTACAGATTTTCGCGCCTGCGCCGGGGGGTATCCAGGCCGGCCTGAAAATCAGCCGCCTGCTTGCCGCTCACATGCAGCAACACGCAGGCGGGCAATTCAGTACGGCGGCCGATACCCCCGCTCACGGCCTGCCAGCCGCCGGCTTTGTCGCTGCCGCGCCAGCCAATGGCAGCACGCTGCTGCTGCAAGACACCTCGCTGCCAACTGCAGACGGCGGCGCCAGCGCGACGCTCCAGCCCGTTGCGCTGGTGGCGCGGCTACCGGGCATACTGGTGGTCAACCGCGACCTACCCGTCAAGAACCTCTCCCAATTTGCCGATTATGTGCATCGCCACCCCGGCGAAGTCAACTTCGGCTCTATTGGCCACGGCTCGGCCATGCATCTTGCCGGCCAACTCTATATGCAGCAAACCGGCAGCAATATGGTGCATGTGCCATACACATCCGCCAGCCTCGCGGTAAGCAATCTGATTTCGGGGCAGATCCAGGCAATGTTCCAGGTCGTGCCGGCCATATTGCCGCAACTACGCACCGGCGAGGTACGGCCGCTCGCCCTGATGAACCCTCAGCGCATACCCGCGCTGCCCGATGTGCCCACCGCCGACGAAGCCGGATACGCCCCGCTTCGGTCCAGCGTGTGGCTGGCCTTGATGGCGCCCGCCCAGACACCCGATGCAGTCATCCAGCATATCAACGAGGCCTTGAACGCGGCACTGGCAGACGAAAGCGTCAGGCGCGGCCTTGAAGACCTGGGTGCGATCCCCGGCGGAGGCAGCCCCGAAGAAGCGCGTACGGTGTTGCAGCAGTCGCGCATACACTGGCAGGCGTTGATGCGCGAAGCAGACCCGCCGATGCGCTGATACGCGAAGCAGGCCCGCTGCGATGCGCGGCGTTCTGCCCTCGCCCCGGGGCACAACACCCAAACAAGGGCGCCCCGGCCAACATGCGGCGGCGCGGCGGCCCTGGCTCAGCCTTTCTTGACGCCGAAACAGTTTTCCAGGGCAGGAAAGCGCCCTGCGCGCACATCGGCTGCGTATTCCTGTACGGCTGCAGTGATCACCGCGCCCACATCGGCGAACTGCCGCGCAAACTTGGGAATGCGCCCGCCGCTCAGCCCCAGGATATCCTCGGTGACCAGGATCTGCCCGTCGCAGGCTGGCGACGCGCCTATGCCTATGGTGGGGATGTCCAACGCCTCGGTGATGCGACGGCCGAGCGATTCGGCCACCCCTTCGAGCACGACGCCAAACGCGCCTGCCTGCTGGTGCGCCAAGGCATCCTGAAAGATGCGCTCGGCGGCCTCGTCTGTCATGCCTTGCGCCTTGAAGCCACCCATGGTGTTTACATACTGCGGCATCAAGCCCACGTGCGCGAGCACGGGTACGCCGCGCTCGACCAGGAAACGCGTGGTGGGCGCCATGACCGCGCCGCCTTCCATCTTGACCGCGCCCGCCCCGCTGCCTGCCAGCATGCGCGCCGCGTTGCGGAAGGCTTGTTCGGGCGACTCCTGGTAGCTGGCAAAGGGCATATCGGCCACCACACAGGCATGCGCGGTGACCCGCACCACGGCTGCCGCGTGGGCGGTGATTTGCTCGGGTGTGAATGAAAGCGTGTCTGGCAGGCCATAGCCCACCATGGCTGTGGAATCGCCGACCAGGATGAAGTCCAGCGCATCGTCGAGCAGGCGCGCAAAGGGGGCGCTATATGCCGTGAGCGCGGCAATCTTGCGCTCGCCCTTGCAGGCCATCAGTTGCGGGACGCTGACGCGCTGCGCCTGGCGGTGAACACTCATCAGGGACTCCTGTCCGGAAAACGATTTTCAGGGATATGCCGGAACTGGTGCGCGCAGGCACCCGACCCGGCCGAGGTTTTCGTGCAACGCACAAATCGTATCATCGGCAAGCGTGAGAATGAAGACTGCGGGGCTGGCACCGACGCCAACGCGAAACGCGTGGCGTCGGTGCCGAAACGGATCGAGAAGAGCCCAGCCGCACGGAGGGGCTGGGCTCGGCAATCAGCGCGCGCGCTGCATCAGGTTGCGCAGCACATACTGCATGATGCCACCGTGGCGATAATAATCGGCCTCGCTCGGAGTATCGATGCGCACCAGTGCATCGAACGCGATCTTGCCTGCACGCACCTTTACCTTGGCCGGCGTCTTGCCCTGGTTGAGCACCGTCACACCTTCGATGTCGAAGACCTCGTGGCCGGTAAGCCCCAGCGTCTGGGCATTCTGGCCGTCTGGGTACTGCAGCGGCAGCACCCCCATTCCGATCAAGTTCGAGCGATGGATGCGCTCGTACGATTCGGCAATGACCGCGCGCACGCCCAACAAGACGGTACCCTTGGCCGCCCAGTCGCGCGACGAACCCGAACCGTACTCTTTGCCGGCAAGGATCACCAGCGGCACATTGTTGGCCAGATAGGCGCGCGAAGCGTCGTAAATGGTGGTCACCGGCCCATCGGCCTGGGTAAAGTCGCGCGTATAGCCGCCTTCGGTGCCCGGCGCCAATTGATTGCGCAGGCGCACATTGGCAAAGGTGCCCCGTATCATCACCTCGTGATTGCCGCGCCGCGAACCGTAGGAGTTGAAATCCTTTTGTTCCACACCATGCTCGCGCAGGTAGGCGGCGGCGGGTGAGTTCTTGGCAATGGAGCCCGCCGGGCTGATGTGGTCAGTGGTGACGGAATCGCCCAGCTTGGCCAGCACACGCGCACCGCGGATGTCCTGCACAGGTTCAGGCTCACGCGGCATGTTTTCAAAGTACGGCGGGTGGCGTACATAGGTGGAATCGGCGTCCCACTGAAACAGGTCGCCCTTGGGGGTGGGCAGCTTTTGCCAGCGCTCGTCACCGGCGAACACGTCGGCGTAGCCGGCCTTGTACATGTCGGACGCGATCGACGCATTCACGACACGGGCTACTTCTTCGGATGACGGCCAGATATCGCGCAGATAGACGGGCTGGCCATCCTTTCCCTCGCCCAGCGGATCGTTGTACATGTCGATGTCCATCGTGCCGGCCAACGCATAGGCCACCACCAGCGGCGGCGACATCAGGTAGTTGAGCTTGACCTCGGCATGGATGCGGCCTTCGAAATTGCGGTTGCCCGACAGCACTGACACCACAGCCAGATCATTGGCAGCCACCGCCTGGCTGACTTCGGGAATCAACGGGCCAGAGTTGCCGATGCAGGTGGTACAGCCGTAGCCCACCAGATCGAACCCCAGAGCATCGAGATACTGGGTGAGGCCGGCCTTGCGGTAGTAATCAGTGACCACGCGCGACCCGGGCGCAAGGCTGGTCTTGACCCACGGCTTGCGCGACAGGCCGGCATTGACCGCATTGCGGGCCAGCAGCGCCGCAGCCATCATGACTGCGGGATTGGATGTGTTGGTGCACGAAGTGATCGCAGCAATGACCACCGCGCCATGGTCAATCTTTACCTGAGTGCCATCGGCAAAATCGACCCGGACCAGGTGTCGCGGCCGCACCTCGGCGTCTACGGGCGCGTCGTGTACGTGATCCGTGGGCGCCGCGACGCCTTCGGGGCCTTCTTCGCGCGAGGGGGGATCGGAAGCCGGGAAGGATTCCGCTACCACCTTATCGTAGCCCTTGGGCTTGCCCGAGGTTTCCGTCAGTACGGCCAAGGCGCCATGGAAGGCTGTCTGGGCTTCGTCAAGGGCGATGCGGTCCTGCGGCCGCTTGGGCCCGGCGATCGACGGCTGCACGGTGGCAAGATCAAGCTCCAGCGTCTCGGAATATTGCGGCTCAAGATTGGGATCGTGCCACAGGCCCTGGGCCTTTGCGTATGCCTCGACCAAGGCGATCTGCTCGTCGGACCGGCCCGTGAGCTTCAGGTAGGCCAACGTGACGTCATCGATAGGGAAGATAGAAATCGTAGAGCCATATTCGGGGCTCATGTTGCCGATGGTGGCGCGGTTGGCCAGCGGCACCGCCGCCACACCCGGACCGTAGAACTCGACGAACTTACCGACCACGCCGTGTTCGCGCAGCCTTTCTGTAATAGTGAGCACCAGATCAGTTGCCGTGGAGCCTTCAGGCAGCGAGCCGGTAAGCTTGAAGCCCACGACACGCGGGATCAGCATCGAAATAGGTTGGCCCAACATGGCGGCTTCGGCTTCGATACCGCCCACCCCCCAAGCCACCACCCCCAGCCCGTTTACCATCGGCGTGTGTGAATCAGTGCCCACGCAGGTGTCGGGGTAGGCGTCAGGCATGTCATCGCCCGGACGCGTGAACACCACGCGCGACAGGTGCTCCAGGTTGACCTGGTGCACAATGCCCGTGCCCGGTGGCACGACGCGGAAATCATGGAATGCGCTCTGCCCCCAGCGCAGAAACTGATAGCGCTCCATATTGCGACCGTATTCGATGTCGACGTTGCGCTCGAAAGCATCGGGCCGGCCAAACACATCGACGATGACGGAGTGGTCGATCACGAGCTCGACGGGAGCCAGAGGGTTGATGCTGGCCGGGTTGCCGCCCAGCGTCTGCATGGCCTCACGCATGGCGGCGAGGTCGACCACCGCCGGCACGCCGGTGAAATCCTGCAGCACAACACGAGCGGGAGTGAATGCGATCTCTTTGCTGGGCTCGGCGACTGGATCCCAGCTGGCAAGCGCGCGGATGTCATCGGCGCTGACATCGCCGCCTTCGTTGCGCAGGAGATTTTCCAGCAGAATCTTGAGCCCGTACGGCAAGCGGGCCACATCCATGCCCTGTTCCCGGAGTGCATCCAACCGATAGACCCGGTAAGACTTGCCATTTACATCGAGCGTTGCACGCGCGCCAAAACTGTTGGGGTGATTCATCGCATTTCCTCCTACGTAGTGAGTCCTCGCTGCAGGTCAGCAATACGAATCATCTTACACGCTTTACATTACCCGCCCCATGGCGCGCCCATTCGTATCTCGTGTGTCCGCCTGTAACGGGCGGTTGTATCGCGCGTGGCCTTACCGCAGCGCCGTGTTTTGCGTCGCCGGTCGCTGGTGTGGCGCACCCCGGTGGCGTACCCCGAGCGTACGGCCCGGGGCTCAGAGAGCGAGTATGCTGACCCCAACGGATGCCAGCGCCAGTACCGGACCGTGGGCGAACCCCGTCGGCTCACAGGCGGGGGTATCGCCGTACCAGTCCCAACCGGCAGGCGCGGCGCACGCGTCCGCCACCACGACCTGCAGCCGGCACTCATGCAAGCTGTCGCTGCGCACGGTCAGCGCCAGGCTGGCAAGCGCCACGGCGATGTCTTCATGTCGGCCATGCAGATGCAGATAATCACGCTGGCCGTTATGCCCGCCTACGTAGTCCAGGCCCGGGATCACGAAACATTCGAGGCTGACGCCATGCAATTGATAGTCATGGGGCCGGAAGGGGCGTCCGCCGCGACCAAGCATCCGGATAATGAGATCTATGCCTCTCTCGAAGCCGCCGGCGCGATCGCCACCTTCCAGGGCAAATACGGCGGCTGCGGTGTACTCACCCGCGACGGCGGTAATACGCCCCGCATCCTCCAGCACAGCAAGGCTGAGGCGCGGGGCGCCGGAGTAGTCTGCAGATGGCGGATCACAATTCGGCATGGCACAGTCGGGGGGCGGCATGGCAGGGCCAGCCGTCGGGTTGGCGGATTGCGATCCATCTTATTGATAGCGCATCCCCCCCGTCCACCTATTGTGACGGTTTCTTGACGATTGTTAACTAATCGGTCAAAAACCTGCAGAGCCCATCAGGCGCGCGGCACCCCGTACCCACGCTCGCCTCGGGGTAAATTATGCGGCCAAGGTTTGCCAGCTCGCTGGCGCGCCGCACCAGTGTCCGCTTACTAACGCCTCGGGGCGCACCTCGGCCATGACGCGGGCGGCGTCCTCCCAGGCATCCATGCGCACCCGCAGGCCCGCATACACACCGTGGCCACTGCCCGGTTGGATACGTCCCGCCGCACAAAGGCCTTCGCCGGCGCGAATGGCGCCGTCCGCAACGATATCGCTGCCCGACAATACCCCCCACCCCACCTCCAGGTGATGCCCGGCGCGCACGGAGGCCGTCGCCTGAATGCCGCTGGCGACGTGAATGTCATGCCCGGCCTCTACGTCGCCGCCCGCGCGCACCCCCTGCGCACAGCTGAGCGACCCGCCCGCGCGTATCGAGTGGCCAGCCCGGATGTCGCCTGCGGCGCAGATGCCCTGGCCAGCCTCAATACCCCAACCCGCGCGCAACTGGCCGCCGCCTTCAAGGCGTGTGCCCGCTTCGATCCCCCACTGCGCGACAATGTCACCACCCGCCCGGATGTGGCCGCCGCACACAATCGCACCGCCGGCGTTCAGATCTGTGCCCGCGACCACGTCCGTGCCGGCGCGTATGCCTCCGCCGCAGCGTATAGCGCCGCCCGAACGCACCACCGTGTCCACCATGATGTCCTGGCGCACAATCAGCGTGCCCGAGAACACCATGGCCTGCGCATCAATGGCATCCACGGTACGGATCAGATCGGTGGCGCCAAACTGGTCCAGCAACCAACAGGCGTCATCCACCCTGCCGGCCGCCACCAGCGCATCCAGTATTTCCTGATAGTCGCCCTGACCATGGTGGTCCCGCAGGAACCATTTATAGCCCGATGCGCATGGATTTTTTGCCTTGACGAAAGTCTTGGAGAGTTGCATGTGTCTATGCTTGAAATACGAAGCGCCCGCGTATCACTGCAGCGCCCGCGGCTTGGCGGGCGCGCCTGCGCGCGTGCGAAAACGCGGGCCGCATCATGCGGCGCCGCGAACAAAAATGGAAAAGGAAGCCGGAAGAAGGGGGCTACGTGCACCCGAGGCGTGGCTTAGCCAGGCTTGGCCCGGGCGTAGGCTTCGCGCTCGGCCACGTCCTGCACATCGAGATCGATGGCACGCACGACCTGCGCGCAGGCCAGGCGTGTGGCATGCTCGAGCAGTTCGGAAAACGGACGGGGGCGGAATGTCATGGACGGGATTGTAGTCCAGACCGCCGGGGGCAGCCCACGCAGGCAGGCCCTGAAACGGAGGGGGGCGTACCCACCCCGACTATTGCTTGCCCTGCGTGACACCAGCCTTGAGCTCTGCGCAAGGGTCTGGCCGTGCCTGGGGCGCCACGCGCACCACACGGTCGTACTGCCCGGGCGCGGGTACCGACTCGAGGATGCCGACTGACAGCGAACGCCCCGGCGCCAAGGGTGGCGTGCCCCGCGCCAGCCAATACGGCACGCCGATGTCCTTGCGCACGTGCCCATCTCCGGCCAGCAGCACGACAGGCCGCCCCGTCACCGCGGCGGCAGTGCGTATGGCGTGCGCCATGACGGCATCACGCGCCACCTGGGCCGTCGCCATAGGCTGATGCAGTGTGGCGGGCAACATGCCGCAGTGCGAGGTGGCGACCTCCTGCACCTGCGTGCGCATCAGTGCTGCCGCCGGTGCGGGTTGCAGACCCAGCGCACGCAGGGCGTCGGCGTCGAAGACTGCCGGCAGACCGTCGCGCACGATACGCGCCGCATCGGCGCGGGAAAGATTGGCTGCCATCAGCGGCAGCTTGTATTGCAGCGCAAGGGTAATGAGGGGGGTGTAGAAATCCCAGTTCCAGCCTCTGGCGCCACTGGCCGCGGCAATTACGCAGGCGGCATCCGCACAGGTTTTTACGGCCCGGTCCAGATCGGCCTGCCGCTCGCGGTCGAACTGCTCCATCGCAAGCACCGGGCGCCATCCAGCGCGCAGCGCCTTCTCGAGTGCCGCTTGCCTGAAGGCATGACCGGCAGCGTTGTCGTGGATCTCACCCAGCAAAACGACACTGTAGCGGGGCATCTCTGTGATCAGGCTGCCGGCATCGGTGTGGCCCGCCGGCCCGGCGCAGGCGGCAAGCAGCATGGGCAGCGTGCCGGCCGCCGCCGACAATCGATATCGCATGGCACCTCCCCCTTCCGGCAAACGCGCCGGCGCTCTAGCGCCCGCCCATTATAAGGGCGAGGGAGGCATTGCCGAGACTATGCTGCCGGTTGATCGGGACTGCTGGCCCGATACTGCCGTAGTTCATCCTGGACTTGCGCACGCGTTTTACCCGGACCCGCATGTAAGATGGGGTAGTTGACTGCCTCGCCCTCACTGATTTCCCGCGTCTGCAAAGCACGGGCAAGTTCGGCCTGGACATCCGAGCGGGCGCGTGCGCTGGACGACCTGTCGGCCACGGGATAAGCATCTTCACCCGCACTAAGCTGGCCCATCGACCGAGCCCGCTCGAGCTCCGCTGTCACATCGGCTCGTGACTTGACGGCGCCGGGCTCGGCGCTGGCCACGCTGGCAACAGCACACAAGGCAATCATGACCGCAATTCCTGCTTTCTTCTTCATGATCCACTCCTTCATCAGCGTCGGCCTGCCGCGTATGACTGCCGGTCAGGACCGAACAATCACCCAACCAATGGGTTAGGCAGAAATCAGTATGTGTCAATAGGATGGTTGGATATAGACGGCTCGGCCGAATTCACAATTCCATTTTTCATTGCATTTCCTTCAAATCGCAAACATACGATCGCACCACCTTGCCACATAGCCCATGACACCTTCACTTGATGACATCGCCTTGTTTGTTGAAGTTGGCCAAACCCTCAGTTTTTCGCGGGCCGCCGCGCTGCTGGCTATGCCGGCCTCGACGCTGTCGCGCCGCATCGCCCTGCTGGAGCAGCGCATCGGCGTGCGCCTGCTTCACCGCAACACACGCAAGGTGGAGCTCACGGAAGCAGGCGCCGAGTACTTTGCGCGGTGCCGGCATATCATCGAAGAGGCGCGCATCGCGCATGAGCAGTTGATCGGCAGCACGCACGACCTCAAAGGCCTGCTGCGGGTATCCATGCCGACGAGTTTTGCGATGACCTTCATGCCGCTAGCCATACTGGCGTTCCATCAGCGGTATCCCGATATCGCCTGCGAATATGACATGAGCATCAAGCCAGTCGACTTCCTTTCAGACCATGTCGATATCGTGCTGCGTCATGGAAAACAGCCCAGCTCGGGTATTGTTTCCCACCCACTGGTGACGGTCAGCCTGGGGCTTTACGCATCGCCTGACTATCTGCGCCGACATGGCCAACCGGCTGCTCCTGCCGAACTGGCTTCCCATATTTGCCTGCGCGCATCGACCTCGCGCGAAGATACCGTGTGGCGTCTGCACAATCATGAAGGGACGCAGGCGGCTGTCGAAGTTGACGGCCCCATCGCCATCAATCATGTGGTGATGCTGACGCGTATGGCGGTTCTGGGCGTGGGAATCGTACCGTTGTCGACCCACCCGCTGCTGCGCATGGACGAAGGCCGCGACCTGGTGCGGCTGCTGCCTGAGTGGACATTCGAGCCCTTGCCGCTGCTGGCGCTGTTTCCGTCGCGCCTGATGCCGGCCAAGAGCCGGGTATTCATTGACTTTCTTACCGAGACCTTGGCACACCCGGAACGCCTGGGCACACTGATCTCTCCCGGCTGACACAGAGCGGCACGTCGCCTCGCCCCTACATGCGGCCCCGGCATACGCTCTCCCCGGCATGTGTCTGCCTCGGCATATGCCTGCCCAGAAATGGCAAGGCATCGCGGCCGGCGCGCGCCGGCCGAGCCAGCCAGGCGGCGGGCCTATCAGGGCTGGATATCGAGCGCCGGGAACCGCTTGACCAGCTCATCCAGCGCCTTGAGCTGGGCCAGAAAGGGCTCAAGCTTGTCCAGCGGCAGGGCGCTGGGGCCGTCGCACTTGGCATTGCGCGGATCGGGATGGGCCTCAAGAAAAAGCCCCGCCAGCCCCACCGCCATGCCGGCGCGGGCCAGGTCGGCCACCTGCTCGCGCCGCCCACCCGAGGCTGCGCCCATAGGATCGCGCTGCTGCAGCGCATGCGTAACATCGAAGATGACCGGACGGTTGTCGCAGACCTTCTTCATGACACCAAAACCCAGCATGTCGACCACCAGGTTGTCATAGCCAAAGCAGGTGCCGCGGTCGCACAGGATCAGCTTGCCGTTGCCGGCCTCGACAAATTTCTCGACGATGTTGTGGGTTTGCGCAGGGCTGAGAAACTGGGGCTTTTTGATATTGACCACGCGCCCGGTGCGGGCCAGCGCCACGACCAGGTCGGTCTGGCGTGCGAGAAAGGCGGGCAGCTGCAAAACGTCGGCCACCTCGGCCACCGGCACGGCCTGGGCGGGCTCGTGCACGTCGGTAATGACGGGCACGCCGAACTCCTTCTTGACGGCTTCGAAGATGCGCAGGCCTTCTTCCAGGCCTGGCCCGCGATATGAATGAATGGACGAACGGTTGGCCTTGTCGAACGAGGCCTTGAACACATAGGGGATGCCCAGCCTTTGCGTGACGCGCTGGTATTCCTCGCAGGCGCGCAGAGCCAGATCGAGCGACTCGAGCACATTGATGCCGCCGAACAGGACAAATGGCTGGTCGTTGGCGCAGTGGATGCCGTCGGCAATGGTGACAGACTGAGTGGACACGATAGTTACCTCCTGATCCTCGAATCATAACGCGCAGCGCGACCCGGCCGTTTTCCCCGGCGTATGGCTTTTTACAGTGCACACTCCTATACTTGTCGCAGAGTCAGACACATGCGTTGCCGTGGCTGCGGCAACGCCATACGTTGTTTCAACTCCTGGAGAGCGTCAATGGTCGATATGAACCGGCGTCAATTCTTCAAGGTGACAGGTGCAACACTGGCGGGGTCCAGCCTCACGCTGCTTGGGGCCGCCCCTATGCCGGCACTCGCTGAAGTGCGCCAGTACAAGCTGGCGCGCATGACTGAAACACGCAACACCTGTCCCTACTGTTCCGTAGCTTGTGGTGTCCTGATGTACAGCTTGGGCGACGGCGCCAAAAACGCCGAACCCCGCATCCTGCACATCGAAGGGGATCCCGATCACCCGGTCAATCGGGGCACACTCTGTCCCAAGGGCGCGGCGCTCACTGATTTCATCAACAGCCCCAACCGCCTCAAGTACCCCGAATACCGCAAACCCGGGTCCGATAAATGGGAACGCATGTCGTGGGATGACGCGCTCGACCGCATCGCGCGCCTCATGAAGGACGACCGGGACGCCAACTTCATCGAACGCAACGAGGCCGGCCAGACGGTCAATCGGTGGCTGACTACCGGCATGCTGGCGGCATCGGCCAGTTCGAACGAAGTCGCCTACATCACGCATAAAGTCATCCGCAGTCTGGGTGCGCTGGGGTTCGACAACCAGGCTCGTGTCTGACATGGCCCGACGGTGGCAGGTCTTGCCCCGACGTTTGGCCGTGGTGCGATGACGAACCATTGGGTCGATATCAAGAACGCGGATGTTGTGCTGATTATGGGCGGCAATGCCGCCGAAGCCCACCCTTGCGGGTTCAAGTGGGTGACCGAAGCGAAGGCCCACAACAAGGCCAAGCTGATTGTCGTCGACCCGCGCTTCACGCGCTCGGCGTCGGTGGCCGACTTCTATGCACCCATACGCACCGGCACGGATATTGTCTTCCTGGGTGGCGTCATACGCTATCTGCTCGAAACCGACAAAATCCAGCACGATTACGTACGTAACTATACCGATATGTCGTTTATCGTGCGTGAAGACTATGCCTTTGAGAATGGGCTGTATTCAGGCTACGACGAAGCAAGCCGCAAGTATGACCAGACAACGTGGGAATACGAACGGGGCGCGGACGGCTATGTACAGGTGGATGCCACGCTGAAGCACCCGCGCTGCGTATACCAGTTGCTCAAGAAGCACTACGAGCGCTACACGCCCGAGATGGTGGAACGTGTATGCGGCACACCGCGGGATGCATTCAAGACGGTGTGCGAGATGCTGGCGTCCACCTCCACACCAGACCGCGCCGGCACCATTATGTATGCGCTGGGCTGGACGCAGCATAGCATCGGCTCGCAGATCATTCGCACAGGCGCCATGGTGCAGCTGCTGCTGGGCAACATTGGCATACCGGGGGGCGGTATGAACGCCTTGCGCGGCCACTCCAATATCCAGGGCCTGACGGACCTGGGCCTGATGTCCAACCTGTTGCCGGGCTACCTGACGCTGCCCAGCGACGGTGAACAGTCGTTCGACGACTACATTGCGCGGCGCACGCAGCAGCCGCTGCGGCCCAATCAGCTCAGTTACTGGCGCAATTACAAGAAATTCCACGTCAGCCTGATGAAGGCCTGGTGGGGCACCGCCGCACAACCGGAAAACAACTGGGCCTACGACTATCTGCCCAAGATGGACAGGCAGTACGACATGCTGCAAGTCTATGAGTTGATGCACAAAGGCAAGATGACTGGCTACATCTGCCAGGGCTTCAACCCGCTGGCCGCCGCGCCCTACAAGAAGAAACTGCTGGCCGCCTTCTCCAAGCTGAAGTTCCTGGTGATCATGGACCCGCTGATCACCGAAACCTCCGAGTTCTGGCGAAATGTGGGTGAGTACAACGATGTCGACTCGTCGCAGATCCAGACAGAGGTCTTCCGCCTGCCCACCACCTGTTTTGCCGAAGAGGAGGGCGCGCTGGTGAACTCGGGCCGCTGGCTGCAGTGGCACTGGAAGGGCGCAGAACCGCCGGGCGAAGGCAAGAGCGACATCGAAATCATGGCGCTGCTGTATGACCGGCTGGCCAGTCTCTATCGCAAGGAGGGCGGCAAGTACCCGGACCCGCTGCTCAAGCTGCGCTGGCCCTACGCCAACCCCCTGAACCCCAGCGCCGCCGAATTGGCCATGGAAATCAACGGCCAGGCTATCAGCGACCTGCCGGGCCCGACGCCCGGCGCGGCGTCGTCCCGGCGCGCCGGCGAGCAACTGGCGTCTTTCGGCGAGCTGCGCGACGATGGCAGCACACTGTGCGGGTGCTGGATTTACACCGGCAGCTGGACGCCTGAAGGAAACCAGATGGCCCGGCGCGACAACAGCGACCCGACTGGCATCGGCCAGACGCTGAAGTGGTCTTGGGCGTGGCCGGCCAACCGGCGCATTATGTACAACCGCGCCTCCTGCGACCTGAACGGCCAGCCCTTTGACCCACGCCGCGCGCTGATCCACTGGAACGGAAGCAAGTGGGTGGGCGCCGATACGCCCGACTTCAAGCTCGACGAGCCGCCAGCGAACGGCATGGGCCCCTTCATCATGAACCCTGAGGGCGTTGCGCGTTTCTTCGCCCGCAAAGGCATGGCCGAAGGCCCTTTCCCCGTGCACTACGAGCCCTTTGAGAACCCACTGGGCTACAACCCGCTGTACCCCGACGAAAAACGTGTGGTCAGCAACCCCGCCGCCCGCATCTTCGACGACGATCTGGCAACCATGGGCAAGGTAGACGCCTTCCCCCACGTGGGCACGACCTACCGGCTGACCGAGCACTTCCACTACTGGACCAAGCACGTGCGGCTCAATGCCATTCTGCAGCCCGAGCAATTCGTGGAGATCGGCGAGGCGCTGGCCAAGGAACTGGACATCGCCAACGGCTCCATGGTGAAAGTGTCATCCAACCGTGGCTATATCAAGGCCGTGGCGGTGGTGACCAAGCGCATCCGGGCGCTGCAGATCGACGGCAAGACGGTGCACCAGGTCGGCATCCCCCTGCACTGGGGGTTTGTGGGGCTGGCCAAGCCAGGCTTTCTGGCCAATACGTTGACGCCGCCGGTAGGTGATGGCAATACGTACACGCCGGAGAGCAAGTCTTTCCTGGTCAAGGTCGAGAAGATATAGGAGCGCTGCCATGGCACTGCAATCGCTGGACATCAAGCGGCGCTCCGCGACCACCACACCGCCCCCCGGGCAGCGTGACGCGGTGGTGGGCGGCGGCGTTGCCAAGCTGATCGACACCACCAAGTGCATAGGCTGCAAAGCCTGCCAGGTGGCCTGCATGGAATGGAACGAGACACGCGACGAAATCGGCAACAACGTCGGCGTCTACGACAACCCGCTTAATCTCACGGCTGAATCGTGGACGGTGATGCGTTTTTCGGAAGTGGAAAACGACGCTGGCACACTGGAATGGCTCATCCGCAAGGATGGCTGCATGCACTGCGAAGACCCGGGCTGCCTGAAGGCCTGCCCGGCGCCGGGGGCGATCATCCAGTACAACAACGGCATTGTCGACTTCCACGAAGAGAACTGCATTGGCTGCGGCTACTGCATCACAGGTTGCCCCTTCGATATCCCACGCATTTCCAAGAAGGATGGCAAGGCCTATAAATGCACGCTGTGCTCGGACCGGGTCGCTGTCGGCCAGGAGCCCGCCTGTGTGAAGACCTGCCCGACGGGCGCAATTGTGTTCGGCACCAAGGAAGACATGATCCAGCATGCCGACGAACGCATTGTGGACCTGAAGTCGCGCGGCTTCGAGAACGCAGGGCTGTACGACCCCGAGGGGGTGGGCGGCACGCACGTAATGTATGTGCTGCACCATGCCGACAAGCCCCGCCTGTACCATGGGCTGCCCAAAGACCCGGCCATCAGCCCAATGGTCGAGCTTTGGAAGGGGGTGGCCAAGCCGCTCGGGGTCGCTGCCATCGTGCTCAGCGCGCTGGTGGGCTTCTTCCACTATATCCGCGTCGGCCCGAACGAAACCGACGAGGACGACGAACGCAGGGCACAGGAGGATCTCCATGAGTGACGCCGCTAAAACCCGGCTGATCCAGCGCTACACCGCCAGCCAGCGCCTCAACCACTGGATCATCGCTATCACCTTCGTCCTGCTGGCCCTCTCGGGGCTGGCGCTGTTCCATCCGTCGATGTATTGGTTCTCCAATGTGCTGGGCGGGGGCACCTGGACGCGCATCCTGCATCCCTTCCTGGGCATCCTGCTGGTCGTCGTCTTTTGCGTGTTTGCGGCACGTATGTTCCGCCACAACCTCATCCATCGCGAAGACCGCGCCTGGCTGCGGTACTTCGGCGACGTCATGGCCAACCGCGAGGACAGGGTGCCCCCTGCGGGCCGCTACAACGGCGGCCAGAAGGTGCTGTTTTTTGCCCTCATCCTGTTGGTGCTGGGGCTGCTGCTGACGGGGCTGGTGATGTGGCGCGAGTTCTTCACGATGTATTTTCCGCTCTGGGCGGTAAGGCTCGCATCGGTGCTGCATGCGCTGTTTGCGCTGTTGATGGTTATCGCCATCATCGTGCATATCTATGCCGGTATATGGGTGAAGGGCTCGGTGCGGGCCATGACGCGCGGTACCGTCACGCCCGGCTGGGCATGGAAGCACCACCGCCTGTGGTACCGGCAGATGCGGGGTAGCCCCGATGTGCGGCGCGCGCCGGTACGTGGTACACCAACAGACAGGTAGCACTAACAATCGGTCTTCGCATCCCGCTTCCCAAGCACGGCCGTCTTGCGTCTGGCGCGGGGCGGCCGTTTTGCACAGGAGAGAGCCTCTTGCAGCGCATCCTTGCCCGCGGCGATATCGAATCGCTCGATCACACGACCATTCCGCGCCTGCGCCTGCCCGTCAGGGCGTCAATCTTTGCCGACCGCGCTGCGCGCTTTCGCAGCCTCGCGGCTGGCAACCCGGTGGGCGCTTATCTCAACCTTATGGCCGGGCTGGCTGATGCGCAGCATCAAGCTCTGCGTCATGCACAGTTTCCGGGCGCATCGGCGCAGCAGCTCGCGCTTGCGCAGGGCCACGGCATGCCAGTGCTGCCGGCCCTGGGCGGGCACCGCGATCCGGGCTGGCAAGGGCTGCTTGCCGCGATCCTGGACCACATGCTGGTGCAGGACTCGCTGCCCGCTGAGGCGCGTGTCGTCGTGCAGGCCTTGCGACGCAAGACCAACACCGCCCCTCACGACATCGATACGCTGGCCGACGCCCTGCTGGCGCAGCACAACGACTGCGACCGCGCTGCCGCGCCCTTTGTGATGGCGGCGCTGCAAGTGTATTGGACCAGTCTGGCGGCCGATATCGACGCGCGTCAGATGCCCGTGGCAAGCCCTTTCGGGGTGTGCCCGGTATGCGGGACGCTGCCAGTGGCCAGCGTGGTGCGCGTGGGTGGGCAGGCCGACAGTTGCCGCTATCTGTGCTGCCCGCTGTGCAGCACAGAGTGGCATCTGGTGCGGGTTACCTGTTCCCACTGCGAGAACACCAAGAACATCGGCTACCATGCCATCGAAGGCGGCCCCGACGGCATCAAGGCGGAATCATGCGACCATTGCCACACTTACCGCAAAATCTTCTACCAGGAAAAGGCGCTGGGCGCCGACCCGGTGGCCGACGACCTGGCCAGCCTGACGCTGGACATGCTGATGGGCGAAGCCGGCTACAGTCGCGCCAGCGGCAACCCCTTTCTGTGGCAAGATACCGAGCCTGCCTGAAACCGGGCGGTCACCCGGTGCAACCGCGCCCGCGTGACGCGGCCCTGCCTATGATAATGTCGCCGAGCCTCTAAATGCGCGCTGCCCAAGAATCCGACGCACCCGCGACATCCACCGGTATTCCGCAAACGCCCGAGGCTCAGGCCACGGCAGCCGATATCCCATCGCTGGATCGCGTGCTGGCGTGCGAGGCCGCCACGGCCCTGGCCGCGCAGTATGGCCGCGGGCGATTGACAGCCATTCTGCGCGAACACATCGCGCAATTGCGTGTTCATGCACGCGATGGGCGCTTGCCGCTCAGCGCGCTGCGCGAAACCCAGTTGCTGGGCCACGCCGAACGCACGCTGCGGGAACAGTCCCAGCCACGCTTGCGCACCGTCTTCAACCTGACAGGCACGGTCCTGCATACCAACCTGGGCCGCGCCCTGCTGCCCGATGCCGCCGTGCAGGCCGTGGCCGCCGTGCTGACTGCGCCAGCCAATCTCGAATACGACCTGGACACCGGCCGCCGCGGCGATCGCGACGACCTGATCGAAGACCTGTTGTGCGAACTGACGGGCGCCGAAGCCGCTACCGTGGTCAACAATAATGCCGCGGCAGTGCTGCTGATGCTCAACGCCCTGGCCAACCGGCGCGAAGTCGTCGTGTCGCGCGGCGAACTGGTCGAGATCGGTGGCGCCTTCCGCATCCCCGACATCATGCAGCGCGCTGGCGCCCGGCTGAAAGAGGTCGGCACCACTAACCGCACCCACCCCGCGGATTACGAACAGGCACTGGGGCCGCGCACCGCCATGCTGCTGAAAGTGCATTGCAGCAACTATGCCATCAGCGGCTTTACACGCAGCGTCGAGGTGGCCGACGTCGCCGCGATCGCTCACCGCCACAGCCTGCCCGCCGCCGTCGACCTAGGCAGCGGCACCTTGCTGGACATGACGCAATGGGGGCTGCCGCGCGAAGCCACCGTGCGCGACACGGTCGAGGCTGGCGCCGATATCGTCACCTTCAGTGGCGACAAGTTGTTGGGCGGCCCTCAGGCGGGCTTGCTGGTAGGCCGGGCCGACCTGATCCGCAAAATCAAGAAAAACCCGCTCAAACGCGCCTTGCGCGTGGGCAAGCTCACGCTGGCGGCGCTTGAACCAGTGCTGGGGCTGTACCGCGCGCCCGAACACCTTGCAGAAAGGCTGACCACACTCCGCCTGCTCACGCGGCCGCAGGCGCAGATGCGCGCCCAGGCGGACCGGCTGCAGCCCATATTGCAGCACATGGCGGGGCCTCGCTATGCCGTCGACACCGCGCCCATGTTCAGCCAGATCGGGAGCGGTGCATTACCGGTGGACCAACTGCCCAGCTACGGCTTGGTCGTTCGCCACGCTGGCGCAGGGCGCCCGGGGCGCGCCCTGCAATCCTTCGAGGCCCGCCTGCGCGGCCTGCCTCGGCCCGTCATCGGGCGCATTGCCCAGGACGCGCTGTGGCTGGACTTGCGCTGCCTGGAGGGGCACGACGAAGCCGCCTTCGCCGCGCAACTGGCCGCGCCGCGAGAGGGTGCCACCGCATGATCGTAGGCACGGCCGGCCATATTGATCACGGCAAGACGACGCTGGTGCGCGCCCTGACGGGTGTAGACACCGATAGGCTGAAAGAAGAGAAAGCACGCGGCATCTCCATCGAACTGGGCTATGCCTATCTACCTCTGCCCAACGGCGACACCCTGGGCTTTATCGACGTGCCGGGCCATGAACGCCTGGTGCACACGATGGCTGCCGGCGCCACCGGCATTGATTTCGGGCTGCTGGTCGTGGCCGCCGACGACGGCGTCATGCCGCAGACACAGGAACACTTGGCCATCCTGCAATTGCTGGCCGTACAGCGCGGCGCTGTGGCCCTCACTAAGGCCGACCGTGTCGATGCGGGCACCTTGGCAAGCGTGCGAACGCACTTGGCCGGCCTGACGCGCGGTACGTTCCTGGAGGGCGCGCCGGTATTCCCCACAGACGCCGCAAGCCCGTATATGCCGGGCGTGGGCGCCCTGCGCGATCATCTGTTCAGCGCTGCGGCACTGGCAACCGTACGTCACGACGACGGCCCCTTCCGTCTGGCGATCGATCGGGCGTTCACACTCAAGGGCCACGGCACCATCGTCACCGGCACGGTGCACACCGGCCGCATACGGGTGGACGACGCGGCCGCCGATCTACGGCTGTTTCCTTCAGGCCGTCCTGTCCGCGTGCGCAGCCTGCATACGCAGAACCAGTCCGCCACCACAGGGCGGGCCGGTCAGCGTTGCGCGCTGAATCTCGTTGGCATAGATAAAGATGACATTGCGCGCGGCGACTGGATTGCGCACTCCGACACCTTTGTTCCAGGGCGCAACATCGACGTGCACTTGACGCTGCTGCCGGGCGACGATCCCGCCCTGCGCGCTTGGGCACCCGTGCATGTGCACCTGGGCGCGGCGCATTACCCAGCCCATGCCGTACCGCTTGGGCCCGATGCGCTGGCGGCGGGCGAGTCAGGCTGGGTGCAATTGGTGTTCGACGCGCCCGTATGCGCGCTGCCTGGTGACCGTTTTATTGTGCGCAGCACACGGGCCAATCGCACTATAGGCGGCGGCATGGTGCTCGATCCCAACGCCCCCGACCGCAAGCGCCGCGCGCCGCAGCGCTTGGCATGGCTGGCTGCTGTGGCGGCAATGAAAGGCGACGGCGATCTGGCGCAGCTCCTTGAGCATGCGCCGCAGGGGCTGGATGCCCGCAGCCTGATGCGCCTGACCGGACGGCCCGCAAGCAGCATCGCCGCGCCCCCGAACGCGCGCTGGATCCCGCTGCAAGGCGCCGGCGGCCGCCTGCTCGTGCTGGATGCGCACTGGGAAGCGCTGGCGGCGCACACCATCGGCGTCCTGCAGGCTTTTCATGCGCGCCATCCCGACGAGCCCGGCCTGGATACCGGCAGGCTGCGCCGCATGGCATGGCCCGCCTTGCCCGAGGCACATTGGCAGGCATTGCGCGACGATCTGATCCAAACAGGCCGAATGCGGCGCAGCGGCGCGTGGCTGCATCATCCCGCCCATGCGGCCACACTGTCGGCGGACGAAGACGCACTCGCACAGCGTTTGCTGCCCCGCGCGCTGGCTGGCGCCTATGATCCGCCCTGGGTGCGCGACCACGCACAGGCCTTGGACGCGCCCGAGGAATTGGTGCGCATGGTTTTACGCAAGCTCGTGCGCCGCGGCGAGCTATTCCAGATAACGCATGACCTGTTCTACCATCGCGACCATATCGAAGCGCTGACGGCAATGGTGGCCCAGCACGGTTCGCAAGGCATCAACGCGGCGGCGTTTCGCGATGCCGCTGGCATCGGCCGCAAGCGTGCCGTGCAAATACTGGAATTCTTTGACCGCGCAGGTTATACGCGACGTCTGCGCGACCAGCATGTGCCCAGATCGGATAGCGCAGCATTCTGGCAGCGGCTATCATAGGCGGGCGCCGCGATCAGCACAGCTGCGGCGCCCTGGAAGGCAGGCGTGTCCGGTGACACGGCCGGGCTTCAAACCCGGTTGGGGGCGTCAGACGCTCCCGGGCAGGTTCGACTCCTGTTGCCTTCCGCCATCACGCTTTCGCGCAGTAGATTACTTGGTTTCGGTATACGGCTCGAAGCGGCCCGTTCTGCGGTTGCGCAAGAACAGCACCCCCGTGGCCACACCAAAGTATGCACCGTGCAATTCCAGCAAGCCGGCATCGACACGCTCACGCACGGCGGGAAAAGTAAGCAGGTTGCTCAGGCTGTGCTCCACCACTGCCCATTCCAGCTGCTGTATCCAGGCTTGGCGATCGCCTGTGGGTGGGCCGAGCTTTTCGGCTACCGGCGCGATCTGCGACATCCACTTGCCGATAAAGTCGCGCTTGGACAGCGGCGGCGCCTTATCGGCAAATGCTCGCACCCCTCCGCAACTGGCATGGCCCATAACAACGATATGCTTGACTTGCAACGCGTTGACGCCGAATTCGATAGCCGCACTGGTGCCGTGGAAGGATTCAACAACGTCTGCTTCACAGGGTGGAACGATGTTGGCGATATTGCGGATGACGAACATTTCGCCCGGGCCGGCATCAAAAATCGTTTCCGGCGCAACGCGTGAATCGCCGCAGCCGATGATCATGATTTCGGGGTGCTGCCCCTTTTCCGCCAACTCTTCGTATCGCTCACGCTCCTGTGCCAGACGTCCTTCAAGAAATGATTGATAGCCTTCGGTAAGTCGTTGCGGAAACATGGATTCTCTCTGAGTTGAAGTAATTTATTTTATGCCAATCCACGCTTCGGGCCTAAAACAGTGTGTTATGCCACCGCATTTTTGGGGTGGGCGGACGGGGTGTCGGGCAAGGGGATGAACTCTTTATTGTCCATGGGGGGCAGCGCAATTCGCCCCGCCTGCCAGTCGGCTTTGGCCTGCTCGATGCGCTCCTTGCGCGAGGACACGAAATTCCACCAGATATGGCGCGGGCCCAGCGGCTCGCCACCCAGCAGCATCAGGCGCGATGCCTGCACCGCCTTGATACAGGGAACATCACCCGGGCCAAATACGACCATCTGTCCAGGCAGATAACGCTGCCCTGCTACCTCGATCCCGCCCTGGGCCACATACACCGCACGCTCCGCATGCCCGTCGGGCAAGGCCACGCGCGCGCCCGCCGCCACTTCCGCATCTAGATAAAACAATGGCGAATGCACTTTGGCCGGACTGGCCACCCCGAAGGCGTTGCCCGCGATCAGCCGCATACGCAAGCCGTCTTCTTCCAGGATGGGAAGTTCGCCCGCCCCATAATGATCGAACGCCGCCGCGTCTTCTTCATGTGTTTCAGGCACGGCTACCCAGGCCTGTATGCCGTCAAACTGCCCGCCTTGCTCGCGCATCGGATCGAAGCGCTCGGAATGGCTGATACCCGCACCGGCCGTCATCCAATTGAGCGCCCCCGGTTCTATGACTTGCTCTACACCCAGGCTGTCGCGGTGCGTCATGCTGCCCGAAAAAAGATAGGTGACTGTCGACAGCCCAATATGCGGATGCGGCCGCACGTCAAGCTTGCCCGGCACCGGCCCTGCGAGGGCTTGTGGCCCCATGCGGTCAAAGAAGATGAACGGCCCCACCATGCGCCGCTGCCGGAACGGCAACACCCGCCCCACCTCAAACCCGCCGCCCAGATCATGCTTACGGGTATCGATGACGATTTCAATCATGATGCAGCTCCTTGAGATAAAGAACGGCAGATGGCCGGGCAGGCCGGACGATCAATAACAATCGCTGGCCTGACAGCCCGTGACAAGGCCCTCGACCGACGCCATACCGGCAAGGATAACGCGTTTGCGTTGAAGAATCGAAGCGCGCAGCGCGTTCGGAAACACGCGCCTCTCGCTGCCAGCTATTGCCGGACGGCCTACGCTGCCTGATTCGACGGCGCGACGGGCGACGTTTGCGCCTCCATCCATCCCAGCCACCGCAAGGCATGTTCGGTGCTGCTGCCGCACATCTCGAGCGCAGGCTGCAGCGAGCCACAAACGGCGGGCCGTAAAGGGCTGCCGAACAGCCGGCACCGGTTGGCCTCGTCGAGCTGCACGCAGCGAACCCCGGCCGGCTTGCCCTGGGGCATGCCGGGGATGGGGCTGGATATCGACGGCGCAATGCAGCACGCGGCGCAGTTAGGGCGGCAGTTCATAAGGCGTGGTAGGACGTGAGCACCAACAGGATGCCCAAAGTGATCACCCGACAGGGTGCCCGACGGCAGGGGTAGTATAGGCGCTGTGCTTGTAGCGCGCGCGCACCCTGCCCCAGAGTCGATCATGCAAGGGCAGCAGCAATACATTGCAGACAGGCTCAACCACGGCTGCCACGCCGCCCATGGCCATCGAGCCGGTGAACACATACATGACGACGAACGCGACCGACATATGAAGGGCGACCTGGCTGGTTTTCTGGGCGAGTAGCATCATGACAATATCCGGTCTTTATTAGCTATAAGTAAATGATAGCTATTACCAATAATACAGGATAATGATTAATCTTCATGGCGCTAATAGGGGAAACCTATGCTGCTGCCCGGGCAGGGCGCCACGCCGACGCAGCCGCGCCTGCACAATCAGAACAAATCCAGCTGGGGGCTGGCGGGCGCCGGGCGATGGAACTGGCTGAGGTCGAGATCAATGCGGCGCTCGTTCAGCCCCGCGCGGGCGCAGGCGCGGCGAAAACGCTGACGCAGCAGGTCGGCGTAAATGCCCGTGCCGCGCATGCGTGTAGCAAAGTTGGCATCGTAGACTTTGCCTCCCCGCATCTCGCGCAAGAGGTTCATGACGTGCGCTGCTTTGAGTGGATAGTGCGCCTGCAGCCACTCTTCGAACAGGCCGGCCACTTCGCGCGGCAGCCGCAGCACGGTGTAATGCGCATCAAGCGCCCCCGCCTGCCCAGCCAGCGAGACAATAGTTTCGAGATCGTGGTCGCTCAAGGCGGGGATGAGGGGCGAGACCAACACCCCCGTGGGCACACCCGCCTGACTCAGGGCGCGCACGGCCTCCATGCGCGCCATGGGCGTACTGGCGCGCGGCTCGAGGGTACGGGCGATATGCCTGTCCAGCGTGCCAATGGACATGAACACACGTACTAGCCTGCGCCGCGCCATCCGCGCAAGCAAATCAAGATCGCGTGTCACTGCGGCCGATTTGGTGGTGATGGTGAATGGATGACCGAAAGCCTCGAGCACATCGAGCACCTCAGCCGTCAGGCGCAAGCGCCGCTCGATGGGTTGGTATGGGTCGGTATTGGTGCCCATGGCAATCACCTGCGGCTGGTAGGCGGGCCGGGAGAGCGATGCGCGCAGAACCTGGGCCGCATTGGTTTTGGCGAACAACTTGGTTTCGAAATCCAGCCCCGGCGAAAGATTCAGATAGGCGTGGCTGGGCCGTGCATAACAATAAATGCAGCCGTGCTCGCAGCCCCGATAGACGTTGACCGACTGATCGAAGGGGATATCGGGGGAGTCGTTGTGCGAGATGATGCCGCGCGCCAGTTCGCTGGTGACCGTAGTGGGCGGACGGCCCGGCGCGCCGCTGCTGTCGTCGGGTTCAACGGGCCAGCCGTCGTCCACGGCTTCGCGGGTATGGGTGTCGAATCGCGAGGACCGATTACTGAGGCTGCCTCGGCCCTTGAGCGGCGCCAGGTTCATAATGGCCACCAAATACTGATCAAATAAACAGTATATATGAAAGGCGCCCACACCACGATCACCCAACCGGCAGCGACTGCTCATCCCCCTGCGGGCATGGTTCGCGCCTGGCCTCTCATGCAGGTATGAGCGCGCCGCGCAACCACCCCTGCCCAGGGCTGATTCGTGCGGCAATGGTTCCCATGATGCGGCAGCCCCTGATACAGTGTTCGCGTTCACTATCCCCCGGAGACCGCCATGATGTCATCCCTGCGCCGCATACTGCGCTCCATCCTGCCGCATGCCGCACTGGGCATTGCCTGTACCACCGCCCCTCTGGCCACCGCAGCCACCCCGCCCGCCGCACCCACGTCAGTCGGCGCGCCGCACGCCACGCAGGTACCCGGCTACTACCGGCAACAAGTCGGCGCCGTTACAGTCACCGCGCTTTATGATGGCTACATTGGCGTCAATCCGGCCATGTTGCATGGCTTACAGACGAAAGACATCCAGACGCTGATCGCACGCATGTTCCAGCGCCGGGATGACGGCGGCGTGCAAACCGCCGTCAATGGTTACCTCGTGCAAACAGGTAACAGGCTGATCCTGATCGATACCGGCGCCTCGTCCTGCCTTGGCGCCACACTTGGGCATATCGGCGAGAACATCCAGGCTGCGGGATACCAACCTAGCGATATCAGCGACGTGGTGCTGACACACCTGCATCCCGATCACGTGTGCGGCGCCATCAACGCTGACGGCGCTGCGGCCTACCCCAACGCCACGATGTGGGCGCCAAACGCGGACAGCGACTACTGGTTGAGCCCTGAAGTGGCTGCCGCCGCGCCGCAAGACGCCCGCGTGTATTTCGACATGGCGCGCAAAGCGGTGGCACCCTATGTGGATGCGGGCAAATTCAAGACCTTCGACGGCGGCGAAGTTGTGCCAGGGCTGAACGCCGTGGCCACACATGGCCACACACCGGGTCACACCTCGTACCTGCTGCAATCGGAAGGTGCGACCCTGCTGATCTGGGGCGACATTGTGCACGCGCATGCGGTACAGTTTCGACACCCCGAGGTATCGATAGAGTTCGACACCAATCAGGCCAGCGCCATCACCACGCGCACGCGGGTCTTCAGGGAAGCCGCGTCGCAAGGCTGGATGGTGGCGGGCGCCCACCTGCCCTTTCCAGGCCTGGGCCATTTACGCAAAGAGCAGCAGGGCTATGCGTGGGTGCCTATCGAATACGCGCCCTTCGATAGAACTGGCGATGTTTCCAGGTAAGCCGCGCTTACCCCTTACATCCGATAGCGCAGCGTCAGCATGACGTTGCGCGGCGCGCCAGGCAGATTCAGGTTGGGGCTAGTGCCATGGCCCGATACGTAGTAGCCGGTGTCGAAGACATTGTTCAGGTTGAGCTGCACCTCGACGTTTTTGTTGCGATACCAGCCGGCAATATCGGCAGTTATGTAGCCCGGCAGCGTCACAGTGTTGCCTGGGTTTGCGAAGCGCGCACCGATCAGGTTCACGCCGCCGCCCGCGCCAAAACCGTTTGCAAAATCTTTGGTCAACCACAGGTTGCCACTGTGCCGCGGTGTCAGCGTGGCGCGCTTGCCTTCGATATCCTGCCCGGCATCACGTCCGATCGAATCGATGACGCGGGCATCCAGGTAGGCATAGCCGGCCAGCACTTTCCAACCCCGGGTCAGGTCGCCCGAGAAGGTCAGCTCCAGGCCATCGGTGCGTTGCTTGCCGATCGGCACCAGCCGGGTGGGGTTGGCCGGGTCAGTGGTCTTGATGTCTTTGCGCTCCAGCCGGACCAGCGACACGGTTGCGCTTGCGCGGCCGCCCCAGAAGTCATACTTGGCGCCCACTTCGGTGTTGGTGGTGGTTTCGGGCCCCAGGTCGGCATTGTTGGCGGCCACCGAGAACGCCTCGCCCGAAGGCTGGAATGAACGGCTCCACGACAGATAGTACGATTGCGCATCATCTGGCTGCCATACCAGGCCCGCGCGCGGGCTCCAGGCCGTGTCGGTACGCGAGAGGTCATTGCGCCCCGGCAGGCGATCATTGGTCTGCTGTTCGTAGCGGTCGTGGCGCAAGCCAACCAGTGCCTTCCACTGGTCATTGAGCGTGATCAGGTCTTGTGTGTAAAAGGCCAGCGTGTTGAACGTGCCCAGGTTGTCGGCCGACATGCGCCCGCTCACGCCTGCGGGCTGATTGGGCAGCACGGGGTTGAACAGCGACACCGTGGCCACAGAACCGGCGGACCACACGCGCGCATCCTTGTTCTGCTGGCCGATTTCCATGCCGTACAGGATCTGATGCTTCATGCCCGCGAAATCGGCCTTCTGCATCAGTTCGGTCTGGTTGGACCAGCCGTGCTCCGCGCGGCGAACATTGGAGCGCGTTAGCGTGACAGTGCGCCGGGCTTCGTTGACGCTTTGCGGCAGCGTGTTATCGCGGATCAGGGTGTAGTGGTAATAGCGCAGGCCGTTGCGCAAAGACCAGTTGTCGTTGAAGCGGTGTGTGAAGGTCGCCGTGAACGACTTCACACGCGCTGTCGACGTATCTGCATCACGCGCATTGCCGGCGCCGTAGTAGGTGGATGGATCGACATCCACGGGCCGCCCCTGGAAGGCCGGCACGCCAAAATCCGTCACGCGCGAGTCTTCAAGATAATCGGCCTGCAGCAACAGCTTGCTATCTTCATTGAGGCGGAATTCCAGCGACGGCGAGATCGCCGTACGGTCCAGAAACTGTTGGTCGCGGTAGCTATCGCTCTTTTGCCGCGCACCGGTCAAACGCCATGCCACGCTGCCGTTTTTCGACTCGCGGCCCACATCGAACTCGGCCCGGCGATCCTTGTTCGAACCGTAACTGACCGCACCTTCGGTGATGTCGATGCCAGGCTTCTTGGTGATGCGATTGATCAGGCCACCCGCAGAGCCGCGGCCGTACAGCACGGCCGCCGGCCCCTTGATCACTTCGACGCGGTCGATGTTGGACAGATCGCGGAAGTAAAGCGCATCGTCGCGAAAGCCATCCACGTACTGGTCGGCGATCGCGGTAAAGCCGCGTATCGTCACTTGATCGCGCTGGCCATCGCCGTGCGAAAACCCTACCCCCGGTACGTTCTTAAGCACGTCCTGCAGCGACAATGCCCGCTGGTCTTCGATCACCGCCTGCGGCACCACGTTCACGGTTTGGGGAATATCGCGCAGGGGTGCGTCAATCTTGGTTGCGCTGGCGGCGACAGGCGGATTGTAGGTTTCCTCGCCTGTTCCGCTGGATTTGACCCGGATACTAGGCAAGCTTTGCACCGTCTGGGCCTGGGCGATGCCAGAAAAAACGAGAGAAAGCGCAAGAGGAAGGGCGGCAAGCGCCATAGCGCGCGAAGATCGGATAGGGTTGGCCACGATGCTCTATTGAATAGTTGGAAATAAAGTTCAGCATCTTATTGCTTAACTAGAATCATTCTCAATGCTATTCATAATACGTTGTTAACTTACAACGATTTCTGGCAAATATCAGAACACATCGTCTCCTTGCAAAATCAACCGATGGCATGATATAGCGCGCTGATATGCGCTTAATGAAGGCGGAAGAAGGCAGAACTTGAAAGATGGCTGCACGATGGAGGGATTAACCGCCCAAGTACGAGCTCGCGTTCTTTTGTTCATCAACGGCCGCGGTGTCCAGTAGCCATCGGCGAAAAGCCTGCACAGTGGGCAGCACGCTTTTGTGTTCCGGGTAGCACAGGTAGTAGGCGCTTTTGGCGTCGGCTGGAATACGCAGCGGCACCACCAGCTTACCGCTTGCGAGCTCATCCTCGATCAGGCAGCGCGGGATCAACGCGGTGCCAAATCCGGCCATAGCAGCCTGGATCAACAGCGTGAACTGATCGAAACGCGGCCCAGCCCACGCCGCGACGTTATCGAAGCCCGCCGATGCAAACCAGTCTGCCCAAGACTGCTGGACGGTGGTGTGATGCAGCAGCGGTTGTGCCAACAGATCTGGAGGTGTGCGCGGCGGCACACTGAACAGGCCCGGATGGCAGACCGGCACCACCTCCCTTCCGGCGATGTAGTCTGCCTGGCAGTCGGGCCACACGCCACTGCCAAAGCGTATGGATGCATCCACCTCGGGCGACGAGAAGTCATAGCCCATGCGGTGCGGCAGAAATTCAATCTGCAGATCGGGACATTGCTCGCGCAGCGCGGGCAAGCGGCGAATCAGCCACTTGGTGCCGAAAGATGGCATGCTGGTAAGCCTGAGCACCCCGCCCAGCCCCGGCTGCGTCATCAGCGACAGCGTGGCGGCCTCAATGCGGTTCAGGCTGCCGCCGACTTCATGCAGATAACGACGGCCGGCACTGGTCAGCATCAAGCCGTGGCGACCACGCACGAACAAATCAACGCCAAGGAATTCCTCCAGGTTCTTGACCTGCTTGCTGATCGCCCCTTGAGTGATGCACATTTCCTGGGCGGCGCGTGTGAAACTACCTTGCCGCGCTGCTGCTTCAAACGCTTGCAACTCTGTCAACGTCGGGCAAAACCTGCGCATAAGCTTTTAATTCTCAAGATAAACCGATAGCAACCACCTGCCCGCCCGGCCATGCGACAGCCCGACTCGCCATCTCAGGCAATATCCAGGTATTACCAAATGGAATAGATTACTGAATATCTTTCGATTGCACAACGCGCTACGCAGAGGCCAGAATCAATACGTTCGACCTGGAGCGGGCATGCTTCCGCGCCGGGACATTATTCCAATACAGGAGACCTCATGCATCACCGCACATTTGCCCGCCGCCTCTGTATCGCGGGCGCCGCCTTTACCGTGTCGTTCGCAGGCGCCGCCGCAGCGGCCGACTACCCGGCCAAGCCCATCACACTGATCGTACCGTTCGCCGCCGGCGGCACCACAGACATCGTCGGCCGCATTGTGTCCGATGAGCTCGGGAAGGCGCTGGGCCAGCCCATTGTGGTAGAAAACCGCGCCGGCGCGGGCGGCTCTATTGGCACGGCATCGCTGGCCGCCGCCAAGCCCGACGGCTACACCCTGGGCATCGCCACTGTCAGCACCCACGGCATCAACCCGGTGGTGTACAAGCAGTTGCCCTTCGATGCGCAAAAAGATTTCCAGCCCATCACCAATCTTGCCGCCGTCCCTAACATCATGGTCGTCAACGCCAGCGTGCCGGCCAACAACATGAAAGAATTTCTTGCCCTGGCAAAGCAGGCGCCCGGCAAGTTCAGCTACGCGTCGGCCGGCAATGGTTCGGTGTCCAACATGATGGGCGAGCTGTTCAAGAAGACAGCAGGCGTGGACCTGCTGCACGTTCCGTACCGTGGTGTTGGCCCCGCGCTTACCGATACGTTGGCCGGCCAGGTAAACGTGCTGTTCGATAACCTGCCTTCATCCTTGCCGCATGTCACCGCCGGCAAACTGCGCGCGCTGGCCGTGGCCGCCCCTGAGCGCTCCAGTGCCTTGCCCGATGTGCCTACTTTCACCGAAGTGGGGCTCAAGCCGGTGAATGACGCATCGTGGTTCGGCCTGATCGCCCCAGCCGGCCTCGCACCAGACGTACTTGCCAAGCTGAACAAGGCTACGGTGGGCTTGCTGGCCAGGGATGATGTCAAGGCCAAGCTGGCCAAACTTGGCGCAACACCCATTGGCGACAGCCCCGAGGCATTCGCACAAACCATCTCCGACACGATCGCACGTAACGCGCGCATTGTGAAGGAAGCCCATATCGAGCTTAAATAACCCCTCGCTCGCGCCCGGGCGGCATTGCGCCGCCTTGGCGCACACACACACATCATGCATTTCTCCACACAGCCGCTGTCTTACCGTTTTACCGCCCCCGACGCCTACCCCCACGCCGAGCCCAGCGCCCCGCTGGTGCTCGACTCGCCGCACAGCGGCACCGAATACCCACCCGATTTCTCCCCCGCATTGGCACATGGCGTACTGCGCACCGCCGAAGACACCTGGGTGGCCGACCTTTGGGGCGACGCGCCAGCGCAGGGCGTACCGCTGCTGGCCGCACGATTTCCGCGCAGCTATATCGATGCCAACCGCAATATCGACGAGATTGACTCGACCCTGTTCGAAACACCATGGCCAGAACCGCTGCCCGACTCGCCCAAGGTAAAGCTGGGCAAAGGCCTGATCTGGCGCATGATGGACGATGGCACTCCTTTGTATGACCGCAAGCTGTCTCACGATGAAGTACGGCATCGGATCGCTGCGTGCTGGGTGCCCTATCACGATCATCTCAAAGCAACGCTGGATGCGGCCCACGCACGCTTCGGCAAGGTATGGCACATCAATTGCCATTCCATGCCCGCTGTGGCGGCACAGTTCGCCACCGACAAACCCGGCATGGTCCACCCCGATTTTGTGCTGGGCGACCGCGATGGCGCCACCGCCGGCCCCGAATTTCATACCTTTGTGGCTGACTGGCTGCGGGCGCGTGGCTACAACGTTGCCGTGAATGATCCATACAAAGGGGTCGAGATCGTACGCCGCTACGGCCAACCTTCGCAGGGACGCCACAGCCTGCAGATCGAGGTGAACCGCAAGCTGTACATGGACGAGGCTTTGCTGCGACCGAGTGCGGGATACGACAAGCTGCGGGCTGACTTCGGCGCACTGACGGCCGCATTGGTGGAATGGACGCGCGCACAAGTGGCGTGACCCGCGGCATCGCACACAGGCATCGCACACACCTATTGCGTGCACCCGGCGGCATTCGCCGCCAGCGGCGCACATTACGATACCCGCTATGAACACACCACCTTCCCGCGATTCTCTCTCCACCGTGCAGGCTGCAGTGTTGGCGCACCTGGACAGTGCACGGTTGTGGCGCCGCATCGAGGCACTGTCAGCCTTCACCGAACCCAACCGCCCCTGGACACGGCGCGCCTTCACACCGCTGCATGATGCCTCGCGCGCATGGCTGCGCGCGGAGATGGAGGCGGCAGGCCTGCGAGTGGCGCTGGACGCGGCCGGCAACCTGGTGGGACGGCGGCCGGGCACACGCGCGGACGCCGCCCCGCTCGTCACCGGTTCGCATTGCGATACGGTGGTCGCAGGCGGCCGGTTCGACGGCATTATCGGTGTGTTGGCGGGTATCGAGGTGGCACACGCCCTGCAAGACGCCAGCGTCACGCTTGAACACCCCTTCGAAGTGGTTGATTTTCTGTCCGAGGAGCCCAGCGATTACGGCATTTCCTGCGTGGGCAGCCGCGGCGCTGTCGGTATGCTTGACGAGGCCATGCTGGCCTGCACACGCGCCGATGGCGAAACGCTGGCACAAGGCATGCGGCGCATCGGCGCCAATCCGGGCCTGCTTTTACCCCCCGCCAGGCTAGCCGGCGGCACGGCGGCGTTTGTCGAGCTGCATATCGAGCAAGGGCCCGTACTGGAAGCGCGGCAA
Source organism: Pusillimonas sp. TS35 (assembly GCF_009857885.1). Classification (GTDB taxonomy): domain Bacteria; phylum Pseudomonadota; class Gammaproteobacteria; order Burkholderiales; family Burkholderiaceae_B; genus Allopusillimonas; species Allopusillimonas lactea. Next base: position 340,853 of record NZ_WWER01000003.1, read on the forward strand.
ATTCCCATTGGCGTTGTCAGCCACATCGTCGGCATTCGCCGCGTACAGATCGACATCGTCGGCCAGCCCGACCACGCCGGCACCACGCCCATGGATCTGCGTCGCGATGCGCTGGTGGGGGCATCCCGGCTCATCGACGCAGCCTACCAGCGCGCTAGTGCGCTGAGCGGCCAGCCGCATTATGTCGTGGCGACGGTGGGCCGCATCGAGATAAGCCCCAACGCTCCCAATGCGGTGCCTGGCAAAGCGGTGTTGACGCTCGAAGTGCGCAGCGACAGCGACGCTGTGCTCGATACCTTTCCTGAAGCCCTGCTGGCTGACTATAGTGGCGCGCTCGCACAGGTTCGCGTCACCGCGAGCATGCGTGCGCTGAGCCGGTCCCACCCCACTGCCTGCTCACCAATGATCATGGATGCCATCACGCAGTCCGCAGGGCAGTTGGGCTATGCCACACTCACCATGCCCAGCGGCGCGGGCCACGACGCTGCCTATATGGCTTGCAGTGGCCCCATGGGTATGGTGTTCATCCCCTGCCTGAACGGGCGCAGCCACTGCCCGGAAGAGTGGATTGAACCTGAACAACTGCTGGACGGCACACGCGTGCTTGCTGCCACGCTAATGGGGTTGGACCAGGCCTTGGGCGGCTGAGGCGGCACATGGAAGCGACGGGCGCGGCGGGTCTGCCGGCTGCGGGTTAGCTGCTTGGCAGTATTCACGGCAATGCGCCAGGGGTGCGCGGCGGCGCCAGGCACAGCGATTGCCGCGTGTGTGCCTATACACCCGCCACCACGTCTGGCAGACTTCAGGATAATGTCATCCTGACGCGGCACACTGTGCATCAGCGGCGTCGAGCCCACGCTTGCACACCCGGTTCCACTACCTGTACTCATCACGAAGAAAAGGGGATGTTCATGGCAACCTACAAAGTCGGCTACATGATCGGCAGCCTTGCCAAAGGCTCCATCAACCGCAAACTGGCCAAAGCGCTGATTCGCCTGGCGCCCAAGGATCTCGAATTCGTCGAGATCTCGTTCAAAGACCTGCCGCTGTACAGCTACGATTACGACAGCGATTTTCCGCCCGTGGCACGCGCGTTCAAGGATGCCATTGCCGGCGTGGACGCCCTGCTCTTCGTCACCCCTGAATACAACCGCGGCATCCCCGGCGGGCTCAAGAACGCCATTGACTGGGCCAGCCGGCCCTATGGCACCAACTCATTCACCCACAAGCCATCCGCCGTCATCGGCGCCTCGCCAGGGTCCATCGGCACCGCCGTGGCGCAGCAAAGCCTGCGCAGCGCCCTCAGCTTCTGCAATTCGCCGCAGATGAACTCGCCCGAAGCCTACATCCACTTCACGCCAGGGCTGATCACCGACGACGGCACAGTCACCGTCCCCGCGACCGAAGAATTCCTGCGCAAGTATATGGTGGAGTTCGAGCAGTTCGTGAACCGCGTGCTGCAGGTGCTGCCGCCCAAGCGCTAGTGCAGGCAGCGCCAGGGTGGGCAACGTTTTAATCCCGGCGGCGGTGCCATCGGCCCCGCCTTCAAACAAAACGGCCCCCGCTAAAGCACGTAATTCTTGTAGCGCTCCATGTACTCACGAGCGCTTTCATTCAGTTCTTGCACCCGTCGGTCTGCTGCAGCCATATCACCACTTTGCATGGCCTGCAGAAGATCGCGGTACTGATGAATACCCATCTCTGCCCGGCCCGGCAAGAGCGCAACCCGACGCATCGTTACTCGGGTCCGATCATATACCCGCTCGATAAGATCTGAAAGAATCGGGTTGCCGGCGATCTCTTTCAGGCGATCCCTGAATGTCATAATCGCGGCTACGTGCGTTGCAATATCGCCTTGACGCAGGCTTTCTTCAAACCCAGATCCCAGCAGGTTGGCCATTTCCTGCCAATCGTCATCGCTCGCATTGCGCATTGCCAGGCGCACGGTCAGCGTATCGAGTGCCTCGCGAACCTCATACAGGCGATATGTGGTTTCCATATCCACAGATGACACGACAGCCCCTTTGTTAGGGATCCGCTCCACCAAGCCCCTGTCCTCCAAGACGGCAAGCACCTCGCGTACTTTGGCACGTGGTACGCCATAAGACGCGGCCAGGTCCTCTTCGGGTATCCGGGAACCCGGCAGTAGTTCCTGGGAGGAAATTCTGCGGCGCAGATCGGCGATGATAGACCTTGTACTCTGGGCCGCAGCGCGCGCAGGTTTGGGGCCTGCCTTCAACAGGTTCTTTATGCGATTTTCCATATGCAATTGCAGTAGTTACTTGCCTGGCAATAGTATCAGGACAGGAGATTTTCGACGTGCTTTATTATATCCAGAATTGTGCACAATTTTGGATTGTTGTTAACATGCACTATTGACACAATATTGTATTGAGCCACATAATGCGCTCGAATGCGTATGCATCAGCGCCCGGCCCAAAGCAAAAATTCCAGCCGGCACACTCAAGACAAGAGGAGACAATCAGCATGAATCCATCCCACGGCAAAGCTCTGCCCGGACCATCATGTGCCGACTACCTGCAGCAACGCAATACCGTGGTTGCGCGTGGCGTAGCGAACGGGCCGCCCATCTTCGCCAAGTCTGCAGCAGGTGCGGAACTGGTCGACCTGGACGGCCACCGCTACATTGATTTCGCCGGTGGCATCGGCACACTCAACGTCGGGCACGCACATCCCGAAGTGGTGCAGGCGATCAAAGACCAGGCCGACGCTTTTCTGCACACTTGCTTCAATATCGTCATGTACCCCGGCTATATTGATCTTGCCCACGCGCTTGTAAAGCGCGTGCCGGGGCAGGCCGACAAAAAAGCAATGCTGCAGAACTCGGGCGCCGAAGCGGTGGAAAACGCTATCAAGATTGCACGGTGCGCCACCGGCCGTCCCGCCATCGTCGCCTTCAGCAACGCCTTTCATGGCCGCACGTTCATGGCGCTCAGCTTGACCGCCAAGGCACCCGTCTACAAGAGCGGCTTCGGGCCTTTGGCGAGCGAAGTCTATCGCGCTCCGTTTCCGGGTAGTTCCGACGATGCCTTCGAGCACTTTGCCCACATGATCGACAGCGAGATTACGCCCCAGCAGGTTGCAGCGATCATCTTCGAGCCCGTCCAGGGTGAAGGCGGCTTTCACGTATTTCCTCCCGGTTTCCTGCGGCAATTGCGTGCGTACTGCAGCCGGCACGGCATCGTATTGATCGCCGACGAGATCCAATCAGGCTTTTGCCGTACAGGAGAATGGTTTGCGACCGAACACTCGGGCATTGAGGCGGACCTGTACACATTGGCGAAGTCCATGGGAGGCGGCATGCCCATCGCCGCAGTGGTTGGCCGCAGCGAACTGATGGATGCCCCACAAGTGGGTGGGCTGGGCGGCACCTACGCGGGCAATCCGCTTTCGTGCGCTGCTGCGCTGGCTACCCTACGCATCATGGAGCGCGACGACTATCCAGCAAAAGCCCGGGCCATCGGCAACATCATTCGCGCCAGGTTCGAACAATGGGCGCACCGCTATCCGATCATAGGCGAGGTCCGGGGTCTCGGCGCAATGCTCGCTATTGAGATCGTCGAAGACCGCGAAACGCGCAAGCCCGCTGGCAAGCTCGCCGCCCGCATCGTCGAGCATGCGTATCAGCGTGGGCTCATCTTGGTGAAGGCGGGTGCCGAGGGCAATGTGCTGCGCTTTCTGGGGCCGCTCAATATCCCGCTCGATCAGCTCAAGGAGGGCCTGGATATTCTGGACGCGTCGATACAAGCGGTCGGCATCTCTACACCGTCCGAGGTTTCCGCATGAATACACTGCTGAAGCTGGATAACGCACGGAAAGTAGTCAATCTGCTGGGTTCGGCCAAGCCCGGTATGGATGTGCTAGTCCTGTATGACTTCCACACCGAGCACAACGTACAGGCGCTGGCCATCGCTGTCCAGGAGTCAGGCGCAAACCTGCATCTGCTGCAAATACCCGGCGCCAAGCGGCATGGCCAACAGTTCTCACCCATCGTCGCCCAGGCCATGCGGTCGTCCCACCTGGTTATTGCATTGACCCAGGCCAATGCGGCCCACACTGAAGCACGGCAACAGGCTACCCGTGCGGGTGTGGGCGTAATCGTTCTGCCCGAATCTTCGCTACCCAATTTTTTCATGGCCGAAGGTTGGAACGCCGATTTCAACAGTCTGCGTCCCGAGATCGAAGGCTTGGCTGCGGCGCTCACCCAGGCTAAAACCGCACGCGTAACCAGTCGCGAAGGCACCGATATAACCATGAGTATCGCGGGACGCCGTGGCCGTGCCTTGCACGGCTTTGCAAACGCCGACGATATTTCGGCGGGATACTGTCTTGAGGCCAGTCTCGCGCCGGTCGAGGGCACCGCCGAAGGGGTAATCGTGGTCAATGCAAGCATTCCCGGCGTCTCGCTGATCGAACACGAGCCGGTTCGGATCATGGTCGAAAAGGGGCTTGCTGTATCGATAGAGGGCGGACGGGAAGCCGCGAGATTCCGCGAAATGCTGAAAAGCTTCGCCGACCCTCAGGTCTACAACCTGGGAGAACTGGGCGTAGGCATGAATCCGAACTGCACTCTCGACGGCACGATGCTATCCGACGAAAGTGTTTACGGCGCAGTACAGCTCGCATTGGGCACGAGCGCATATATCGGCGGCACGGTCAAGGCGGCCGCCCACTACGACACGATCGTCACCGAGGCCCGAATCTGGCTCGACGACAAGCTCGTGCTCGACGGCACTCGCCTGCTTCTGGATGCATGACATGGCGATACGCGTAGAGAACAACGGGGCCGGCGTATGGACCGTGTGGCTGGATCGGCCAACCAAGCGCAACGCCATGACTTTGGATATGTACCGCGATTTCGCCGCTGCGATTGACGCGCTGGATGCCGACGATGCCGTGCGATGCGTGGTGATACGCGGCGCCGGAGGAGCCTTCTGCTCCGGCAGCGACATCGGAACCTTTGACGAAGATAGAAGTGGCTCGGAACAGGCTCGGGCGTATGCCGAACTCACCCTCGACTGCACCGACCGCCTGAAGCTGACGCGCCACCCCACTGTGGCATGCATCGAGGGCGTGTGCGTGGGCGGCGGGCTCGAGATCGCTGCGTTGTGCGATATCAGGATCGCAGCGCATAGCGCACGCTTCGGCGTGCCTGTGAACCGAATCGGTATCGTACTCGATCATCGCGAACTTCATGACATTGTGAGCTTAGTCGGGCCGGCCACCACCTTGGAGATACTTCTGGAAGGCCGCATCTTCGGTGCCGATGAGGCGATGCACAAAGGTCTGCTCAGCCAGGTTGTGCCCGACGAAGATCTAGCTGAACGCGTTCACGATACAGCCCGGCGAATAGCCGCGGGGGCGCCGCTGACAAATCGATGGCACAAAAAGTTTGTGCGACAGCTTGCTCAAGGAACCTCCTTGACCCCACAGGATCGCCTCGAAGCGTATGCGTGTTTCAACACCGAGGATTACCGTATCGGCCAGAAAGCATTTCTGAGCAAGACCCAGCCCGTGTTTGTAGGTTATTGAGGGGAGACCCATGAGCAGCAATGGCAATGGCGGCGTCGCACGCCCGCCGCTGGAAGGTATGAAAGTTCTCGATCTGTCGCAGATTATGGCTGGCCCTTACTGCACCATGGTGCTTGCCGACTTGGGCGCAGAAGTGATCAAAGTCGAGAAACCGTTGACAGGTGATGATGCGCGCGAGATGGGACCATATGTGAATGGCGAATCAAGCTGTTTTGCGCAGATCAATCGCAACAAACTCGGCATCTCGCTGAACCTTAAAGACCCGGCGGCACGGGAAATCCTGTACGACATGGTTCGCTGGGCTGATGTCGTAGTTGAAAACTACCGCGTCGGCGTAACACGTTCGCTGGGTGTGGACTACGCATCGCTCAGCCGCATCAACCCTAGGCTTGTGTATTGCTCCATTTCCGGCTTCGGCCAAACCGGCCCATATGCGGGCCGCGGAGGATTCGATCTGGTCGCACAAGGCATGACGGGCATCATGAGCATCACCGGCGAACCGGGCGGGCGGCCGCTCAAGTCCGGCATCGCTATCTATGACGTGGGCGCCGGCCTCACGGCTATCTACTCCATCCTTGCGGCCTGTCTGCATCAACAGAAAACTGGCGAGGGCCAGCACATAGACATCTCGCTGGCCGAGTGCGGACTTCCATGGTTCGTATGGGAAGCCGCCGCCTATTTTGCAGAAGGCACGGTGCCACAAGCAACCGGCAGCCGCCATCGCGTCTCGGCCCCCTACCAGGCGTTCAACACTCGCAATGGCTATATCATCATCGGCGCGGCCAACCAGCGCACCTGGGAAAGCCTTTGCATACATGTCCTAGAGCGGCCGGATCTGATCAACGACCCGCGTTTCGCCACCAACTCGGATCGCATGGCGAATGTGGAAGCTCTGGAGACCATTCTTGAGAAGGTGTTCTTGCAGGATGACGCGGGAACCTGGATCGCACGCTGTGAAAATGCCGGCGTACCGTGCGGCCCCATCAACGACTTCGGCCAGGCGGTGTCCGATCCGCACTACGCGGCACGCGGCATGATCCAGGAGGTGACACATCCCAAGCTGGGCCGTATGAAAACGATAGGAGTACCGTCCCATTTCTCCCGAACACCGGGACGCGTACGCAGCCCCGCGCCCTTGCTCGGTCAGCACACCGAAGAGGTCTTGCGCAGATTCGGTGTGTCGGAAAGCAGAATTGCCAAGCTGCGCGAAACGATGGCAATACAGTGACGATAGCGCACCGGACAAGCGATGCCGGCGATAGAGCTATCGCAACATAACAAGCATACCTATACCAAAGGAGAGACCATGAACCAGATCACCAACCCCAAGCGGCGCCACTTTCTTTCCACAGGCGGTGCGCTGGCGGCCACCGCCATGCTGCCGCAGTGGGCGTTCGCGCAGGATGCGGATACGTTCCGCCTCGGCTCGCTAAACTCCATCACGGGCATCGGCGGCCCCTATGGCCCGGCCATGCTCGAATCCATCCGCCTCGCGGTTGACGAGGTCAATGGCCAGGGTGGCGCAGCAGGTAAAAAAATAGTGCTGTTCTCAGAAGATGATCAAACCAAAGCAGATGTCGCTGTTCTGGCTGCAAAGAAACTGATTGAGATAAACCGCGTCCAGGCTGTCGTAGGAATCTGGCCATCCGCGGTCGGCCTGGCTGTCATGCCGATCACAAACAATGCCGGCCTCATCATGATGAATACATGCGGCGCCCCCGAAATGCAGACAGAAAACAAACGCGGCCTAGCCTGGATGTTTCAAGCATCCAATGCCGTATTTGGAAAGGCGTTTGCTGAAGTTGCGCGCCGACGAGGCTTCAAACGGCCCGCCGTCATGGCGTTCAACAACTCCACCTTTGTGGGCCTTGCGGATTATTTCAAGAAAACCTGGGAAGCCGGCGGCGACAGGCTTGCCGAACTGGTGATCTATGAACCCAACCAGACCAGCTACCGCACCGAGCTGAATAAAGTATTGGCCAAGAAACCCGACGTGATCGCAATGGGTTCATACAAGCCCGATGCGACCATCCTTCTTAAAGAATGGTTCCAGACTGGCCAGGAATGCAAGTTCATCATGCCGGGCTGGACGGCGAACAAAGATCTGGTCAAGGCAATCGGCAAGGAAGCGACGGAAGGCATTATTTCGATCTCGAACGTCGCCAACACCGACTCACCGGCCTACCAAAGCTATGCCCAGCGTATCCAGGCAAAATTGAAACGGGAGCCCGATGTATTTGCGGCACAGAGCTACGACATGGTGGTGACACTTGCCCTGGCGATGGAGGCTGCGGGCCGAAACGCCGACACCCAGACTATCAACAATCACATCAAAACCGTAACACAAGGTGATGGTGAAAAAGTATCCTCTTTCTCGCAAGGCAAAGAGATTTTGCGCAAAGGCGGAAAAATAAACTACGAAGGTGCCTCCTCCGCATTGAATTTCGGCGCGCATGGCGAAACCGTGCCCGACTTTGGTGTGTTCGAGATACAGAACGGCGAACTGGTACGCAAGGAGACGATCCCAGGCTCGGCCTGACGGATCGGGACGTACACAATGGATGCCATAACCCTCATCAACGCCGTCATCAATGGCATCGTGATCGGCACGCTGCTGGCGCTGCCGGCACTTGCCATCACGATGGTGTTCGGTATAGCCCGGTTTCCTAATGCCGCCGCTGGCGACTATATGACGCTGGGTGCATACTGTGCTGTCGGCGCCCAGGCTTTCATCAGCGACTCGCTGATCGCCAGCGTGGCGCTCGCTGCAGTCGTGACCGCCGCCGTTTCTGTGTTCTTCTATGGCTGGGTGTTTCGCCCACTCGCCTCGCGGTCAAACATTTCCAGGCTGATCGCGTCGATTGGGGTGGCCTTTGTAGTACGAAACACCATCACGTTCTTTACTGGCCAGGATCAATACAACCTCAGCATGCCTCTCGTACGCGCATGGAACTTTAACGGCATCCGCATCCTACCCACCGATCTTTACATCCTGCTGGTCGCGGCCGGAGCGCTTGCGCTCATGTTCTATATTCTGCATGGCACCGGGCTGGGTCGTCGCATGCGCGCTGTGGCCGACAACGCCGACCTGGCCGCGGCGAGCGGGATCCGCTCAAAACGCGTCATGCTGTCGCTGTGGACGATTTCGGGCCTGTTCTGTGGCCTGGGCGGCGTATTACTGGGCATAAAAGCGGTGGTTGTGCCGGATCTGGGATTCGAGCTTCTGATGCCCATGTTCGCGGCGGTCATATTGGGCGGCATCGGGCACCCCATCGGCGCGGTGATCGGCATGCTGCTATTCAGCATCGCGCAGGAGGTTGCCAGCCTCTATGTCGGCCCATCCTACAAAATACCCATGGCGTTCGCAATCCTGCTTCTCGTGCTGCTTGTGCGCCCACAGGGCATATTTGGACGCCCGATGGCGGCGAGGTAAAGGGATATGGAAGCTTATCTGATCGCAATCTCCATCGCCATTCTGATCTACCTGCTGCTGGCACTGGGCCTTTCACTGCATTACGGCTTTGCTGGCCTAGTTAACTTCGGCCACGTGGGCTTCTTTGCCATCGGCTCGTATACATCGGCTCTGCTGGCCTTAAACGGCGTACCCATCCCGCTGGCCATGGCCGCTGCGGTCGTCCTGACCGCAGCGTGCGCATATCCAATGGGCATCATCGCTTTGCGGCTGGGCAGCGATTATCTGGCGATCGTCACACTCGGATTCTCGGAAACTGTCCGCTATATGCTGCAAACGGAAGAGTGGCTCACTCGCGGCATGCACGGTCTGCCTGGGATCCCGCGCATGTTCGACGGTATCGTGCCAGGAAACCAGATCGATTTCTGGATACTGATTGCCTTGCTGGTCGCCAATGCGGTCGTGCTCTGGCTACTGACCAAGGTAGTAAAAAGCCCCTTCGGGCGCGTGATCGAAGCCATACGAGATAATGAAGTGGCAGTTCGAGCACTAGGCAAGGATCCGGCGCGTTTCAAAACACGCACGCTGGTACTGGGCGCCGCGTTGGCGGGCCTGGCGGGCGGCTTTCAATCTCACTATCTCACGTTCCTTACGCCCGACCAGTTCGTGCCTCTGATCACCTTCTACATTTGGATCGCTGTATTCATCGGCGGCGTCAACCGCCTGAGCGGCATTGTCGTCGGCACCGTCATTCTGATGGGTTTTCTCGAAGGCTCGCGCTTTGTCTCAGACATTGTGGGCGGGATATCGGAGGTGCAGATGGCCAGCGTCCGCATATGGATTATCGGCATGGCGCTGATTCTTATCGTACTGTACCGGCCTCAAGGCATCCTCGCCGGCAAACCGGTCAGGAGCAGAAAATCATGACCATGTTGAGCGTAAAAAACGTACAGGCAAGCTTCGGCGGGTTTCTGGCGCTGGACGACGTCAGCTTGGAGCTGAAAAAGGGCGAGCTGCTTGGCCTGATCGGTACGAATGGTGCCGGCAAGAGCACACTTTTCTCAGTGATCACAGGCTACATTCCAAAGCGTGCCGGGACTATCCATTTCCTCGACGAAGACATTGACACCCTGCCGGTGCACAGGCGCGTCCGGCGCGGCCTTGCACGTACGTTCCAGGTACCTCGCGAGTTCTCCCAACTGACGGTCTTCGACAACATGATGGCAGCCGTACCCGATGCGCGCGGAGAGCGCCTGTATTCTGTCTTCTTCGAGGGCCGTGCAGTGAGGCGTCAGGAGACAGAAAACGCGGAAAAGGCCAACGACCTGCTCGCCTTTCTGAATCTGAGCCGCGTCGCGGATGAGCCGGCGGGCATGCTCTCGGGTGGTCAGAAAAAGCTGCTGGAACTGGGCCGCCTGCTGATGCTAGACCCGCTATGCATCCTGCTGGACGAACCCTTTGCGGGCGTAAATCCGGTCCTGATCCAGGAGATCGCCGAGCGCATCGTGACGCTCAATCGCAAAGGAATGACAGTACTGGTTATCGAGCACAATCTCGAAGAACTGTCCCGCCTGACACCAAGAATGTATGTCATGGACAGGGGCCGCGTTCTCGCCGAAGGAACGCCGAGTAACGTTCTGTGCCGCGACGACGTCCGGGAAGCTTATATGGGAGGCGTGATATGAGTGCCACCCCGTACAACGCCAACATCCCCACACATGTGGCTCCAGCGGACGAGCGCCTGCTGCGTCTGAAGAATCTCTCGGGTGGCTATGGTGATACCGACATCATCTGCGGCATCGATCTGTACGTCGGTGCTCGCGAGATTGTTACTATCGCAGGCACCAACGGCGCAGGAAAGTCAACCCTCATCAAAGCCATTATGGGCCTGCTGCCCCGCCTCTCGGGCGAAGCCTATTTCCGCCTCGTCGACCTGACCAAAACAGGCACGGAAGACCGGATCAGCCATGGTATCTCTTATGTGCCTCAGGTCCACAATGTCTTCGGCTCTCTGACCGTGCAGGAGAACCTGCAGGTGGTTGAGCGGGTTGCCGACAAACGCAAGCGCATCCAGGATATGTACGATCTATTTCCCGCGCTTGCTGCGCGACGCGGAACGTACGCCTGCAACCTTTCGGGCGGCGAGCGCCAGCAATTGGCGTTCGCACGCGCGCTGATGCCATCGCCTGCCTTGATGCTGTTGGACGAACCCTCCGCAGCCCTGTCGCCGGCGCTGACCAACCAAGTATTTGACGAGGTGCGAAGACTGCCTGCCATGGACGTTGCTGTGCTGATGGTGGAGCAGCGTGCACGGCAGGCACTGGCTTTCAGCGATCGCGGCTATATTCTGGACTCGGGCAGGATCGTGCTCACGGATACCGGTGCCGGGCTTCTCGCCAATGAGGAAATGGCCGACCTGTACATAGGCCGCGGTGCATCCCCCAACCATAAAGGAGACTTACATGCGTGACGATACCGCCGCAGAAACGGCCGCATCCGCATCGGCGCCCAGCGGCCGGCAGACTACTCGTCCCGCCCCTTCGGCAATCGCCGCCATGAGCATGGCTGAAGGCATCCGCGCGCTGGAAAGTGGCAGCCTGACCTGCGAAAAATGGGTGACGGCCTGCCTGGAGCGGATTGAAGCGCGCAACCCTGTGGTAAAGGCCTGGGTTCACGTGGCCGCCGACACGGCGCTAGCGCATGCCCGTGCCTGCGACAAGCATGGCCGTGCTGGCATTTTCGATGGCGTACCGCTGGGCTTGAAGGACACGATAGACACTGCGGACATGCCCACCGAGCTCGGAGATCCGGAGATTTTCCCCGGACGCCAACCCGCCATCGACGCACCCGTCGTCACACAAGCGCGCAGACATGGCTTTGCACTGCTTGGAAAAAACACCGTTTCGCGGCATGCCATTATGCTGCCGGGCCCGTGCAGAAACCCGCATGACACCAGCCGAACGCCCGCTGCTTCCTCTGCGGGATCCGCGGCGGCCGTCGCAGACTTCATGACGCCGGTATCGATCGGCACGCAGACAGCGGGCTCCATACTGCGGCCGGCGTCGTTCTGCGGTGCTGTCGGTTTCAAGCCTACACTCGACCTGATCCCCTATGTCGGGATACGCACGTACTCCCGCCCACTTGACGTTGTGGGCCCGCTAACCAGAACGGTGGAGGATGCACAGCTTTTCATGCATGCCTTCGTGGGCGACCCAAGGTTCAAGCCCTCTTCGCTGCATGCCCGCCCCCGCCGGCTTGGCGTATGGCGACCCCAAGGTTGGCAGGACGCCGAGCCTGAAGCCATCCAAGTCTTCGAACGAAGTGTTGCACGATTGTCCGAGGCCGGCGCAAGCACATCCGACCTTCACATGCCCGCCGAATTCGAACAGATCGGTGCCATTCAAGATGTCATTATGGCCTACGATCTGAATCGCGAGTATGCGGAAATCAGGCGGAACCATGCCGCACTTTGCGATCCAGAACTGCTGGCCTATCTGAAACTAGGAGCGGGATATGCGGACGAGGATTACGCCCGTGCGCTCGACGCCGCCGATGTCTGCCGCCGCTTGTTTTATAACGCTGTTCATGATCTAGACGCGATTGTCATGCCGGCAACGCTGGGAGTGGCGCCCGCCGCATCAACCACCGGCAGTTCGATATTCATCCGCCCATGGTCCCTGCTGCACAATCCGTCAATTTCGTTACCCGTAGCGCGCAGCAGCTCAGGGCTGCCGCTGGCGATACAGCTTGTTGGATACGTCAAAGAGGATGCCGCCCTGCTCAGCCACGCCGCCTGGGTGGAGCGGGTGCTTGGAAACTGCACCCGCGAAGTCTGAGCACGAGAGGGAAAGGCCATACCGCCCCACGGCACACGCTCTACTCGCCGCGACCGGCCGTGCGCTAATCGCGCCTAACGCCGCAACAGTTCCTTGGCGATGATGAGCTGCTGGATCTGCGTGGTGCCTTCGTACAGGCGCAGCAGGCGCACGTCGCGGTAGAAGCGTTCGACCTTGTACTCACTGATATAGCCCGAGCCGCCGTGGATCTGCACGGCGCGGTCGGCCACGCGGCCTACCATTTCGGTGCAGAACATCTTGGTGCATGAGGCCAGCATGCTCAGTTCGTTGTTACGCTGGCCGACCGGGTTGGCATCGTAGCGGCGGGCGCAATCGCGCACCATGGACAGGCCGGCGTACAGTTCCGCCTGGCTGTCGGCCAGCAGGGCCTGGATAAGCTGGAAATCGGCGATGGGCTGGCCGAACTGTTTGCGCTGCTTGGCGTAGTCGACCGCGTCGCGGATCAAGCGGTCGGCCATGCCGCAGGCAAGGGATGAAATATGCAGGCGGCCGCGGTCCAGCACCTTCATGGCGGTGGAAAAACCTTTACCCGGCTTCAGGCCGATGATGTTGGCGGGGTCGACCTTGACGTTGTCCAGGATCACATCGCAGGTCTTGGTGCCGCGCTGGCCCATTTTCTTGTCCGGCTTGCCCAGCGACAGCCCCGGCGAATCAGCGGGCACCACAAAGGCCGTGATGCCGCCCGCGCCTTCGTCGCCGGTGCGTGCCATCAGGGTGAAGGCATGGGCGCGCGGCGCATTGGTAATGAAGCGCTTGGTGCCGTTGATCACATATTTGCCGTCTTCGAGCACGGCGCGGGTCTTGAGCGAAGCGGCATCGGAGCCGGCGCCAGGTTCTGTCAGGGCGAACGAGATGATCATCTCGCCCGAGGCGATGCGGGGCAGCCACTCTGCTTTCTGGGTCTCGGTGCCATCCATCAGGATGCCTTGGGAACCGATGCCGACGTTGGTGCCGAATGCCGAGCGATAGGCAAAAGAGGTATGGCCCATATCGAAGATGACATCGCACTCTTGCGCCATAGACAGCCCAATGCCGCCGTATGCTTCGGGAATGGAAATGCCGAACAGGCCGATGTCCTTCATCTCCTGCACGATGTCGGCCGGCACTTCGTCGGTTTCCTCGAGAATGTCTTCAGCGGGTACGAGGCGCTGGTCGATAAAGCGTTGCACGCTGGCGCGCAGCAGGGAAAAGGTTTCGTCGTCGAGAGCCATGGCTGGGCCTGTTGAAAGTTTGCGATCCCACCATAATAGACAAAACACCAGGCCTTTCAATGATTTAACATACTGTCAATTAAAATTTGACAGTCTCTGCTTAATCGCCACACCCGTATGGATCTGAACGCCCTGCACCTCTTCATCGACATCGTCGACGCCGGCAGCCTGAGCGCTGCGGCGCGCCGGCGCAAGATGTCACGCGCCAATCTCAGCCACCGGCTCAAGGTGCTCGAAGACCAACTTGGCGTACAGCTTTTGCAGCGCACCACCAAATCCATGCAGTTGACAGACACTGGCGCAAAAATATATGAGCACGGCCGCCGTATGCTGAGCGAAGCGGCCGCGGTGGAAGAGCTGGTGTCCAGCGCGGCCAACGCCGTCGCCGGCCATGTGGGGCTCAGCGTGTCCGCCGGCCTGGGGCATCTCGTGCTGTCGGACCTTATTGTTGCCTTCAAGCGCCAGCACCCCGATGTTACGCTCGATGTCGTTTTCAGCAACCAGATCGCTGACCTGGTGGAAGATGGCATCGATATCGCGCTGCGGGTCACCTCGGTGCCGCCACGCAACGTCAACGCCACCGTGCTCGCCGACGTGGAATGGGTGGCCTGCGCCAGCCCCGTCTATCTACAGGGGCGCAAGCGTATTACCGTGCTGGAAGACCTGCAGCATGTCGATATCGTGTGCGCATCAGCCATCGATGCCGCCCTCAAGGTAAAAGGCCGCTACCAAGGCGGCAGTCGCAGCGTCGAACTCGATCCCGTGCTGCGGTCCGAAAATTTCCTGTTCCTGAAACAGGCCATTCTGGGCGGCCTCGGCGTGGGCTTCTTGCCACGCTATATGATCAGGCAAGAATTGCGGGACGGCGTGCTTACCCGTTTGCTCGAGTATTACAAGCTCAGCCTGTTCGGCTCGAAGATTTTTCTGATCACGCCACAGGCCCGACATCAAAGCCCTGCGGCGCGTGCGCTGATCGACTTCCTGAAGGCCAATCTGCGGCCGCCCGAGAATCTGTGAGGGGTTGGCATCTGCCGCGTTCCACCGACCGCTCGCCGCCTAGCAGTTAGTTGGGCATGCGTGCTGCCACGGCTTTGGGCCTTGAGGCCTTGGGGCCTTGGGCATCGCGCTGCACGGTGCCGGGCCCGCGCTTGACCTTCCGTCCATGGGAAGGTTTACCATGCATTTCACATCCCCATTTATATATCTTGTTCAATGAGGCAATGCGATGCAATTCCATGTCGAAAACATGACCTGCGGCCACTGTGCGGCCACGATCACCAAAGCCATCCACGCCGTGGACCCAGCAGCCACCGTAAAGGCTGATCCACCCACGCATCGCGTCGAGATCAGCACCACGCTGCCGCGCGAGGTGATCGAAAAAACGCTGGGCGAGGCTGGCTACCCTGCACGCGCCGTCTGATTGCCAGCCCGGACGGCGCAATCGAGCGCATGTACGCGCCCTCCAGGGCCGATGCCGCCTACGGCTGGTCGCTGCCGCTGACCAGCCTGATGATCCGGCCTGCTTCACGTTTCACTACCTTTTGCCCAACGCTCAGCGCTGCGCGCTCTGCAGCGTCACTTCCTTCTGTGCCTGAAGCACCGCTGGCGGCCAAGTGCCCTTGATGTAAGCCAGTACGGCAATAATCTCGTCATCCGAAAGTATGCCTGCGTAAGCTGGCATATCACTTTGATAACCGCGCGGGGCGGTTCTGCCGGGCACCAGCCCGTGCTTGATGATATCGATCAGGATGGCGTCGGGGTGATGCCAGGTATGGCCGGTTTTATCGTGCGGCGGCGCGGGCAGGCGGCCGTTGGGCAGGCGTTCGCGCCAGTTCGGCTGGCCTTGCAGCGCTTCGCCGTGGCACGACGCGCAGTTGGCGGCATAGAGCGCTTTGCCCCGCAGCACCATGGCTTTGTCCGTTGGGGCGATGAATGCGGGGCCCCGATCCCGCAGCAGGGTATACAACAACAACGCGATGCCCGCCACCGCAAGGCCCGCTACCAAAATCATCCATTTTTTACTGGCCATTCCTTGCGCCTCATATTCTTATTTCACTAGAACCTGGCCAACCATACACGCTTCCATATGCCCCGGCAGCAGGCAGGCAGCGCTTACCGCCTGGAGGCCACTGTAATCACGGAAGGCTGTCGCCAAGGTGACCTCAACATTACATTTTTGTAATCCTTGGCACATTACAATCCCGTGATGCTGGCGTCATGCCCGTGTCATGCGCGATGGCCTATTGTTGCGCCATCGCCCGCAGGCAGCGCCACCCACGCCGCCAAGTCGGCGCGTCATCGCCCAGGACACCCTATGAAGCTGCTTGTTGTAGAAGACGAAACCAAAACCGGCGACTATATCCACCAGGGCCTGGTCGAAGCCGGGTTTGTGGTCGACCTTGCACGCACAGGGCTCGACGGGCATCATCTCGCCCTCACGGGCGCCTACGACTTGATCATCCTTGACGTCATGCTGCCCGACGTCGACGGCTGGCGCATCGTCCAGGCATTGCGTGCCGCTCGGCAGCACGTGCCTGTCCTGTTTCTCACTGCGCGCGATAGTGTCGAGGATCGCGTCAAGGGCCTGGAGCTTGGCGCCGACGACTATCTGGTCAAGCCCTTTGCATTTTCTGAGCTGCTCGCGCGCGTACGCACCCTCTTGAGGCGCGGCACCACGCCCGCACAAGACAACCTGCTGCAGGTGGCCGACCTGGTCCTTGATATCCCGCGCCGCCGCGCACAGCGCAAGGGGGTGCGCATCAACCTCACGAACAAAGAATTCACCCTGCTCGAATTGCTGGCGCGCCGCCAGGGCGAAGTGTTGCCCCGCTCGCTCATCGCCTCGCAAGTATGGGACATGAACTTCGACAGCGACACCAACGTCATTGATGTGGCGATCCGCCGCCTGCGCGCGAAAATCGATGACGACTTCGAGCCTAAGCTCATCCACACCGTACGCGGCATGGGCTATGTGCTCGACGCCGCACGGGGCACCTGACACGATGCGGCGCCCCGCTTCGCTGGCAGTCCGGCTGACCGTCTCGATCGGCGCGGTAATCACGGTGGTACTGCTGGCTTTCGGCTGGTTGATCCAGCGCTCCATCAACAATCACTTCATCAAGCAAGACGTCGATGAACTCAACGCCGTGGTGCAGGCGGTCGCGCATGCGCTCGCTGTTGCCCCGCCCAATGAACCTGAAGCCGCATTGAGCCGGCGCCTGGCGGGCGCCGTGTCGGGGCATCACAATGCCTTGTTTCGCCTTGCCACCGATACCGGCGAGGCGCTCTATGCAACGCCGGGGGTTGATCTGGAGCCGCTTGCGCGCAGCGCGCCTGTGACGGCGCACATCACCACTGGCACAGTGCGGATATGGCGAAACGCTGGCCAGACTTACCGCGGGGCGGTGACGGCAGTACCCGTCGGGCCCCCATCCAGCGGGCACACTTACATCATCACGGTCGTCACGGGGATAGACTTCCATTTGCATTACCTGGACAGCTTCCGCGCCTACCTCTGGATCACCACGATGGTGGCGTGTCTCATTGCGATCGCGGCCACTTGGCTGGCCGTGTATCGCGGTCACGCTCCCATCCGGCGCATCAGCCGCGAAATGCGGCGGATTGGCTCCAGCCGGCTGTACATCCGGCTGCGGCCAGCCGAGGTGCCGGCCGAGTTGGCCGAACTGGCGAACTCATTCAACGGCATGCTGGATCGCCTGGAGAATGTCTTCCAGCGGCTTTCCGCCTTCTCGGGCGACATCGCACACGAGTTGCGCACCCCCATCACCAATCTCAAGACACAAACCGAAGTGGCGCTGTCCCAAGCACGCACGGTGGAGCATTACCGCGAGATCCTGTATTCCAATCTCGAAGAATACGAGCGAATGGCAAAAATGGTTGGCGACATGCTGTTTCTGGCCGAGGCCGACAACAACCTGCTCAAGCCTGAGCTGGCCACTATAGACCTCGCCGACGAGGTGCGCGCCCTGTTCGACTACTTCGACGCCTGGGCTGAAGAACGCGGCGTCCATCTGGCGCTGTCCGGCGCAAGCGTACAAATCGAGGGCGACCGCCTGATGATGCGCCGCGCCCTGGGCAATCTGCTGTCCAATGCCGTGCGCCATACGCCGCGCGGCGAATCAGTAGCCGTAACACTGCGGGCGCTGGACGACAACCACGTCGGCATTACCGTGACCAACCCCGGCGCAGGCATCGCGCCTGAGCACCTGCCACATATTTTCGAACGCTTCTACCGGCCCGACGCCTCGCGCCAGCGCGGCGGCGAAGGCGCCGGCCTCGGCCTTGCCATCGTCAAGTCCATCATCGAGGCGCATGCGGGCACCATCAGCGCCAGCTCTGACCCGATACGAACCTGCTTTACCATCAGGCTGCCCGCCGCACGCCCGCGTACGGCTCAGGGCGCCACGGTATCGGCTATGCTATGACATTCCCCCGCACATATATGGTGGGCCTGTGCAAGCGCACCCGCCGCGTTTATCTGCAATGACACACTTCCCCTTCGATGCCGTGCTGTTTGACTGCGACGGCGTGCTGGTCGACTCCGAACCCATCACCAACCGCGTACTGGCCCAGATACTGGGCGAGATGGGCTGGTCCATCTCGCATGAAGAATGCATGCGCATCTTTACCGGCAAGGCGGTACGCGACGAAGCCGCCCTGATTGCCGCGCGCACCGGCGTGCAGATCGATGACGCCTGGACTGCGCAATTCCGCCAGCGACGCAACGACGCGCTGGATCGCGAGCTCACTGAAATCCCTGGCGCGCCGAAGGCCGTGCGCGAACTGCATGCAATGCTTAATGGCCGCATTGCGGTAGCTTCGGGCGCAGACCTGCACAAAGTGCGGCTGCAGCTCACCAAAGTTGGCCTGGTGGATTGCTTCGGCAGTCGGGTCTTCAGCGGCCAGGACATGCCGCGCAGCAAGCCATTTCCCGACGTGTACCTTGCAGCCGCGCAGGCGCTGGGTGTGCCGGCCGTACGCTGCGCGGTGGTGGAAGACACCGTCACCGGCGCCACGGCGGGCGTGGCGGCGGGCGCAACGGTGTTCGGCTACAGCCCCGGCAACGCTGGGCACAGCGATGCGGATGCACTGCGTGCGACCGGTGTGCATTTTGTCTTTACCGACATGGCCGAGCTGCCAGCGTTGATGGCGGCCCATGCAAGCGGCGCCGCTATGGCGCCAGCAGCCAGTGCACGCTGAACAGGCGCTCCTCATCCAGCCATACCGCTTCGGGCCGGTAGCCCGCGCGCCGCGCCAGCGCCTGAAAGCCAGGCACCGTGTATTTGTATGAATTCTCAGTGTGCAGGGTATCGCCCTCGTCGAAATCATACGGCGTGCCGGCGATCATCACGCGCTGCGGCATAAGGCTGACCAAGTGCATTTCCACGCGGCGTATCACCGGCTGGTATAGCGCGTAATGCGCAAACCCCTCCAGGTCAAAATCCGCACCCAATTCGCGGTTGGCGCGCGCCAGTACATTCAAGTTGAACTGCGCGGTGATGCCCTGCGCATCGTTATAGGCCGCATGTAGACGCGCAGGGTCTTTCACCAGGTCCACGCCGATCAGCAGCCCACCCCCGCTTAGCAAGCCAGCGGTATGGTGCAGAAAGGCGAGCGCTTCATCCAGGTCCATATTGCCAATGGTCGAACCAGGGAAAAACCCCACCTTGCGCGCGCCCTCTCCACCCGGCAGCAACAACGCATCCAGCGCCGTATAGTCCGCCTCGACAGGGCATACATCGAGCGTCGGAAACTCGGCCGACAGCCGTGCCGCTGAAGCGCGCAGATGATCGCCGCATATATCGATGGGCACATAATGACCCGGCAGCATGTGCCGCCGGCACGCGCCAAGCAGCAGCCGCACCTTCACCAGCGAGCCGGCGCCGAACTCGATAAGATCGATATCCGCACCCACCCTGCTCATGATGTCCGCCCCATGGCGCCGCAGGATGCCTGCCTCAGTGCGCATGGGGTAATACTCAGGCAGGTCGCAGATGCGGTCGAACAGCGCCGAGCCCGCCGCATCATAGAAATACTTGGGTGAAATCGCGCGCGGACGGCGGGCCAGGCCGTCTAGCAGATCATGCAAAAAGGCGGCGCTATCGATGGAGCAGGGTGCCGTGGCGGCGGTGGACTGGACATCCATGTTTATCCCTCAGGCGTCGCGCGCCAGGCGCAGGCCGGTGAATTGCCATCTGGCCGACGGCGGAAAAAAATTGCGGTATGTGGGGCGGCTATGCCCTGGCGGCGTGGCAACACTGCCGCCGCGCAACACCTGCTGGCCCACCATGAACTTGCCGTTGTATTCCGCAGCCGGCCCTTCCAGCGGACGAAACCCCGGATAAGGCGCATAAGCAGATCGCGTCCATTGCCACACATGGTCATAGGCCTGGGCCATGCCGCCCGCATCGCAGGCGGCCTCCCACTCGAACTCTGTGGGCAGGCGCGCGCCTGCCCAGTCGGCGTAAGCACAAGCTTCGTAAAAGCTCAATCCAGATACCGGCGCATCGGGATCCAGCGGCTGCACGCCGTAAGGGCCAAACACCACCCAGTCGTCCCGCCCTCCTTCAGGCGCCGCTTGGCAGCCCCCGTTATCAGCGTGATGCAGCACACGCGGGTCGCTCGCGCACAGCCAGTAAGGGGGCGCCTGCCAGCCCTGATCCTGCGCCATGGCCCACCCATCGGACAGCCACCACGACGCGTTGCGGTAGCCGCCCTCGTGCACGAAGCGCAGATACTCGCCGCAACTCACCAATCTGTCGGCGATGTCGAAAGACTGCAGCCACACGGTATGCCGGGGGGTTTCATTGTCAAAAGCAAAGCCGGCGCCCGCATGGCCCACGTCCACCTTGCCGCCGTGGTGATGCAGCCACCGCATGCCAGCGGCGGGGACGGCGCCTGCACGCGTGTTTGCGGGTACGTTGATGGCATTCGCCGCAGCGCTGCCGGACGGCGCAGCATCGATGATGGGGTCGGTGGAGGGTTCTGAACCGCCGTGCATGGCATCCCATGCATTGGAACGAGGCAATGGTGTGGAAAGATAAGCGGGCAGCAGCGGGTTACAGGAAAACAGGTGCACGATATCGGTGACGATCAGTTCCTGATGCTGCTGCTCATGATGCAAACCCAGCACAAGCGCGGGTCGTACCGCATCCAGCGCCACGGCTTCATGGCCGCTCAGCAGGCGCTCGATGGCCGCGTCCACATGCCTGCGGTAGGCCTGCACCGCATCCCGCCCCGGCCGTGTCAACATGCCGCGCCGCGGCCGGGGCTGCCTGGGGCCCAGCGACTCGTAATAAGAGTTGAAGATGAAGTGGAAGTCTTTGTCGAACACCTGGTAATGCGGCAGGTGCGCGCGCAAGACTAGCGTCTCGAAGAACCATGTCGTATGCCCCAGATGCCATTTCGTCGGGCTGGCATCTGGCATGGATTGCACGCATTGGTCTTCGGCGGACAGCCGCGCCGCCAGGCTTTCAGTATGTGCGCGTATCGCCTGGTACTGTCGCCACAGATCGTGTTTCGGACTGTCCATGTGCTTGCTGCGTCCCCCCCGACAATGCTTGTAGCGCATGCGGCAGCGCCGCGCGCAAGGAAACTGCTGTCAGCGTGAGCTTGCTGGACTCGCCAGCGCACCCCGACTCCTTTACCATAACGGCTGCGACCGGCAAAAATGTTTCCAAGGCGAAACATAATCAACAAAAACGTTTCAACACCCTCCCGGCCCGCGTCGCGCACCAGTATCCGGGAGGTTTCAAGGAGATCAGCATGCCGACCCAAGTCCGCATGACTATCAACAAGCCGGTGTTCTACATCTCGGCGATATTCATCCTGCTGCTCACCGCCTTCGCCATCACAACGCCGCGTTTGGCGCAGCGTGTATTCAGTGCCATGCAGGGCTGGATCCTCGGCAACGCCAGTTGGTTTTATATCCTGGCTGTCGCCATCATTTTGCTCTCTGTCGTGCTGATTGCCATCAGCCGTTATGGCGACATCAAACTGGGGCCAGACCATAGCGAGCCCGACTACCGCAATGTCACCTGGTTCGCCATGTTGTTCTCGGCGGGCATGGGTATCGGCCTGATGTTCTTCGGTGTTGCCGAGCCGGTCATGCATTTCATGGCGCCGCCTGTGGGCGAGGGTGGCACGGCCGACGCTGCGCGCGAGGCCATGAACATCACCTTCTTTCATTGGGGGCTGCATGCATGGGCCATCTATGCGATTGTCGCACTGACGCTGGCTTATTTCTCCTACCGCCACAATTTGCCGCTCACCCTGCGCTCCGCCCTGTATCCACTCATCGGCGACCGCATTCATGGCCCCATCGGTCATGCCGTCGATATCTTCGCCATCATCGGCACCGTGCTCGGCATTGCAACCTCACTGGGCCTGGGTGTGGCGCAGATCAACAGCGGGCTCAACCATCTGTTTGGCGTACCCGTCGGCATCCCTGCGCAGATCGTACTCATCATCCTCAGTTCCGGCCTGGCCACGCTGTCCGTGGCCAGCGGCCTGGACCGCGGCATACGCATACTGTCCGAAATCAATCTGGCGCTGGCGGTCATCCTGATGCTGTTCGTGCTGGTACTCGGCCCCACCGTGTTCCTGCTCCAGACCTTCGTTGAGAACACGGGGGCCTATCTTTCGGATATCGTCCACAAGACATTCAATCTCTTCGCCTACGAACCCACCGACTGGATAGGCGGCTGGACGCTGTTCTACTGGGGCTGGTGGATCGCTTGGTCGCCATTCGTCGGCCTGTTCATCGCCCGCATCTCGCGCGGACGCACCATACGCGAATTCGTACTGGGGGTGCTGCTTGTGCCCGCAGGCTTCACGCTGCTGTGGATGACCGTGTTCGGCGATACCGCCATTCACATGATCCTGGTCGACCATCTGCAGAACATCGCCGATGTCGTCAAAGCGGATTCATCGCTGGCGCTGTTTGTTTTCCTTGAGCAACTGCCCTGGAGCAACGTCATCTCGTTCGTTGCGATCACCATGGTGGTGATCTTCTTCGTCACCTCAGCCGACTCGGGCGCGCTGGTGGTCGATTTGCTGGCATCGGGCGGCGCCGAACGCACACCTGTGTGGCAACGCATGTTCTGGTCATTGTCCACCGGCGCCGTCGCCATTGCGCTGCTGCTGGCCGATGGCCTGTCGGCATTGCAAACCGCAACTATCGCCAGCGCGCTGCCTTTTGCGATTATCCTGCTGCTGGCGGTGTGGGGCCTGCTGCGGGCGCTCAAGCTCGACGCCACCAAACGCCGCATCGGCAACCAATCGCTTGCGCTGTCGCGCCCGATGCGCGGCGCGCCATCATGGGAGCAGCGCCTGCGCAACATCATCCGCATGCCCGGCCAGTCACAAGTGCGCCGCTTTCTCGACGAAACCGCCCTGCCGGCACTGCAGGCTGTTGCCGAAGAACTGCGCCAGCAAGGGTATGTGGTCGTGACCGAACAGGAAGCGGGCAGCGGCTCCGTCATCATGAAGGTCTCGCATGGCGACTATCTCGACTTCTTCTATGCCGTACGTCCGCGCGCCTTCATACGCCCCAGCCTCACGCCCGACGAGGAACGCGACGAAGAAGTGCGCCGCTACTACCGCGCCGAAGTACACCTGCGCGAAGGCGGCCAGGATTACGACATCATGGGCTGGAGCCAGGAGGCCGTCATCAGCGACATCCTCGACCAGTACGAACGCCACCGGCACTATCTGCACGTGACGTCTTAGCAGCGGGCGCGCGTAGGCCGGTATGCGAAAAAGGGGCCGGCTCAGCGCTGCGGCAGCTTGCCGAACTGCTCGGCCGTAGCGGCGATGTAGCCGTTGCCGAAGCCTGCATCGACCAGGCTGGACAGCGCGTCGCGCAAGCCCGCAGCGATGTGGCGCTGGGCCGCCAAGCCTTCGGCCATGCTGTTGTAATAGCTGATGTCCTTCAGGGCGTTGCTCACCGAGAACTGCATGCGCGACGTATCGCCCTCCAGCAGGAAGGGCGCAACGCGATCCAGCGCGGCGCCATAGCCGCCGCCTTGGCTCAACGCCTCTACCAGCACGCTGGCGTCTATGCCGCCTGCGCGCGCGCAGGCGGCCGCCTCGCCCAAAAGCGTGGCAAAACCCAGCGATACATAATTGTGCAGCAGCTTTAGCTTGTGCCCCGACCCCGCAGGCCCGGCATAGAAAATGTTCTCGGCAAAAGCCCGCAGCAGCGGCAGCATCTCTTCATAGACGGCCTGCTCTCCACCCACCAGCAGGTTCAGCCGCCCTTGCTCGGCCTCCAGGGGCGTGCGAGTCATTGCGGCATCGATAAAGCGGCCGCCCGCACGGGCCACAGCCTTGGCGATGGCCTCGGTGGACGCGGGAATGGCGGTGGAGCAGTCGATGATGATGGTGCCAGGCCGGATGGCGGCCAGTGCGCCGTTTTCACCCAGCAGCACTGCCTCTACCTGGGGCGTGCCCGTCACACACAGCACGATGATACTGCTGGCCTGCGCAAGTTCGGCCACGTGCGCACAGGATGTGGCGCCTTTGGCTATCAGGTCCTGCACGGGCTGATTGCCCGGGTGTTCCAGGAACTGCAAGGGCCAGCCCTTGCTGACGATGTTCTTTGCGATGCCGTGGCCCATCAGGCCAACGCCCACCATCCCTACCGTTGCACGCATGCAGAGTCTCCCGGCTTTGTGTTCAATTCACTCATCCAAACATTATGCGGCAGCCCCGCTGCACGGGGCCGGGCAACGGCTGCGCACAGCAGGGCAACAGGCCTTCAAAGCACCTTGCCCGGGTTCATGATGCCGTTCGGATCCAGTACCTTTTTGATCTGCTCCATCAGGCTTATTTGCAGCGGATCTTTATGCTGGTGGAAAGAACGGCGCTTGAGCTGGCCGATGCCGTGCTCGGCGCTGATGCTGCCCGCATAGGCTGCCACCTCACCGAACACGACGTCAGCGATGCGTTCTTCCCAATCGTGCGCCCAGGACTTGTCCGCACCCAGCGGGCGCGACACGTTGTAATGCAGGTTGCCGTCGCCGAAGTGGCCGAAGATGAACAGCCGGCAATCGCTCGCCACCTCGCGCAGGCGCTGTTCGGCCGTTTCGAGAAATGCGGGGATGCGCTCGATCGGCAGCGAAATATCGTGTTTCAGGTGCGGCCCGTCGGCGCGCTGCGCCTCGGAGATTTCTTCGCGCAGCCGCCACAGCGTCTGCAGCTGGAGCAGCGACGCCGACACGACGGCATCCTGGCACAGCCCTTGCTCCAGCGCCTGGCCAATCACCTCTTCGAGCAGTGTCTGCAGCGCCTCTTCGTTGGCCGTATCGGCCAACTCGATCAGTACATAGGCGCCATGGCGATCCGCAAAAGGCTGCTGAAGCCCATCGACATGCGTGAGCACGAGATCGAGGCAGGCATCGGTGAAAAACTCAAAAGCCTGCAGACGCGGACCGCAGGCGCCAAACACCAGGCGAAACAGCTCGAGAGCCTGCTGCGCGGATTCGACCGCCACCAGCACCACCGACCGCACGTGTGTGGGCGCATGCAGCTTGAGCGCCACACCGGTGATAACGCCCAGCGTGCCTTCGGAGCCGATGAAGAGCTGCTTCAGGTCGTAGCCAGTATTGTCTTTGCGCAGCGTCTGCAGACCATTGAACACCTGGCCATCGGGCAGCACCGCCTCAATGCCCAGCACCAACTCGCGCGCCATGCCGTAGCGCACCACATTGACGCCGCCCGCGTTGGTGGCCACATTACCGCCGATCTGCGAGGAGTCTTCGGCTGCCAGACTCAGTGGCAGCAGGCGATCCGCCTCGTTTGCAGCGCGGCGCAGGTTGCCGAGAATGCAGCCGGCATCGGCCACCAGCGTGTTCGCAATCGTATCGATCGAGCGAATTGCGTTCATGCGGTCCAGCGACAGGATCACATTGGCCGGAGACGCATCCGGCGTCGCCGCACCGCACAGCCCGGTGTTGCCGCCGCGCGGCACCACTGGCACTTTGTGTTCGTTGCACAGACGCAGACAGTCGGCCACCTGCTGCGTATTCACCGGCCGCACCACCGCCTGCGCCTGCCCCTTGTATACCCCGCGCCAGTCGGACAGCCAGGGTTCGATATCCGCCTGGTTGGTGAGAACAATATCCTTGCCAAGAAGCTGGACCAGGCTGTCCAGGAAAGTTTGCGTCGTCATTTCTGTGGTTGTTGCCGGTAAGTTGCTGGGTAATTGTATGAGAGTGATTCTATAGTGACTTGGCCGGCGGCGTCTTGGCGCGGCCCAGCGCCCGCAGGCAGGCGCGCGCGGCTCGTCTATCGGCAACGCTGCGGGAAGGTGCTTGTACAAGACAGCAGGCACTACGATGGCCTCGGGTAGACGACACGTCGTGGCTTCTCTGCCAAAGGCCGCCTGCTACGACCACGAATAGCCGACCGCGGCGAGATCCCGCGGGTGGATGGCGCAGGCATCGATATCGGCAAGGGTGGGCGTGCCCGCGAGTGCCATAGTGACTTCCAGCTCGGTGCGCAGCATATGCAGCACATGGGCCACGCCTGCCGCGCCGGCCGCAGCCAGCCCGTGGATGTAGGGGCGGCCCACCAGCACTGCGCTGGCGCCCAGCGCCAGCGCCTTGAACACATCGCTGCCCCGGCGGATACCGCCATCGACCAGTACTGGCGCACGGCCGTTGAGGGCCTGGACGACGCCGGGCAGCAGTTCGATAGTGGCGGGCAGCGTATCTAGTGTGCGGCCACCGTGGTTGGATACCACCACGGCCGCGGCACCGTGGTCAAGTGCCCGCAGGGCGTCGTCGGGATGAACAATACCCTTGACGACCACCGGCAAGTGCGTTGCCCGCGCCAGCCAGTGCAGGTCATTCCAGGTAGGCGCATACGCCAGCAGGGGGCTGCCGAACAACGCCCCGCCGCCTTCCTGCGCCGTGTGGGCGGGCGCTTTCATACCGCGCAGGTTGACGGCTTCGACACCGTCAGGCAGCGTGAAACATGCCCTTTGCTCGCGGTTGCGCAGGCCACTGACCGGCGCATCCACGGTTAGAACCAGCGCCTCATAACCCGCCGCTTCGGCTCGGCGCACCAGCGACAAGGTGAACGCACGGTCGGTCTGCACGTACAGTTGAAACCAGAGCGGCCCCTGGGCCAAGCGCGCCACGTCTTCAAGGCTGAGGCTGGCCTGAGTGCTGACTACCATGCCGGCGCGCATCGCCGCCGCCCCCAGTGCGGTGGCCGCTTCGCCTTCGGGATGCGCCAGTTTGTGCCAGGCCACAGGCGCAAGCATGATCGGGCTGTCAAAGGCCCGGCCCAGCAGCGTAAGCGCAGTGCTCGCGCCAACGAGGTCCCTGAGCACCCGCTGGCGCAGCCGTATGCGCCGGTAAGCAGCCTGGTTATCGTTGAGCGTGAGCTCGTCAGCCGCGCCGCCATTTACGTACGCCCATGCGGATGCAGTCATGCGGTCACGGGCGTAGGGTTCGTAATCAGTGACGGCCGCGATGTCGGACGGTATGCGCACCAGCGGCGGCAGCGGCGCGGCCTGTTCGGGCGCGCTCATGTTTCCGACCATTCGCGTACAAGGTTGTGATACACACCCGTCAGTGCGGGGATGCTGCCGTGGTCCGGCGCGCTCGCTGTGAGCTGCTGTATGGCATCGTCCAGTTGCCACAACAGGGCGCGGCGGTGGTCTTCGCGCACCAGGCTTTGCGTCCAGAAGAACGCCGCCAGGCGCGTGCCGCGCGTTACCGGCGTGACGCGATGCAGGCTGGAGCCGGGATACACCACCATATGGCCGGCCGGCAGCTTCACGCGGTGCTCGCCAAAGGTGTCGCCCACGATCAGCTCACCGCCGTCGTACTCGTCAGGGTCGGACAGGAACAGCGTGCTCGAAACATCGCTGCGCACACGTTCGCCAGAGCCTGGCACGCCGAAAATAGCATTGTCGATATGGTTGCCGTAATTGCCCCCGCCTTCGTACCGATTGAAGCGCGGCGGCAGTATGCGCAGCGGCAGTGCCGCCGAAATGAATGCGGTATTGCCGGCCAATTGCGCCATGATCAACTGCCCCAGTTGCCGCGCCACCGGGTGGTCGAGCGGCAGCTGGAGATTGTGCTTGGCCTTTATGGCCACGTGGCCGGCCGTGACGCGGCCATCTGCCCACTGCGCCTGTTCGAGCGCCGTGCGACACTGCGCGACCTGGTCGGCGGACAGGACGTCGGGAATCGTGTGCATCATAGTGGCAACCCTGGTTGGTGGATCTGAACCGCGCGTTCGCATTCAGAATGGCGGTGCGGCGCGCCGTACAACCGGAGGCCGCCGAAGCAGGTGGCACCGCGCTCAATGCAAAAGTGGCCAACCATATTATTCATATTCAGACGCAGCAAAAACGTTGAATAGGCCATGTCTCTCACGCCCGCATCCCGTTTGTCGTTGAACGCGTAGTTCGTCCCGATGATGCCATGAATGCTAGGAAGGCGCGTATCGTCCCCCTGGCATATCTTCGCGTTGACAGCGTTGTGATTTTTAGACACAAATCTGCAGTTTTGTACGGACACGTTGTACGTACAGGTGTAGAATTGCGCCATTTTTCAAGCTTCTTTCCTTTATCCTCCCAGGCCTCTTCCCAGGTCCTGTCGCTTCCGGAGCATCCGATGACGACCGAAGTTTCACGTATCCCCATGTACTCCACCATGATGAAGGTGCCGGGCGGCCTCATGCTGATCCCGCTCATCCTTGGTTCCATCATTGGTACGTTTTCCCCCGACGCCCTGGGCATCGGCGGCTTTACCACCGCCCTGTTCAAGAACAGCGCCCTGCCTCTGATCGCGTTGTTGATTTTCGCGACCGGCACCCAAGTGAACATGCGCACGGGCGGCCCCATCCTGGCCACCGCCGGCACCATTCTGCTCTGCAAGACGCTGATCCCCGCCACGCTGATTGTGATCCTGGGCAGCTTTGTGGGCCTGAACGGCATTGCCGGCGTGTCGATCCTTGCCATGCTGGCCGCGTTCGACAACAGTAACGGCGGCCTGTGGCTGGCCTATACCGGCCAGTATGGCGACCAGCGTGACCGCGGCGCCTATGTCGCCAGCGCAGTCAACGATGGCCCCTTCTTCAGCCTGCTGTTCCTGGGTGCATCGGGCCTGGCCGACATCCCTGTCGTGGCACTGGTCGCCGCGCTGGTGCCTTTCCTGCTGGGCGTTGTCGTCGGCAACCTGGATGTGCAATGGCGCGATGCGCTCAAGCCCGTCCCCAATATTGTTATTCCCTTCTTCGCCTTCGCGCTGGGCACCGGCATCAATCTGGGCGCGGTCATTTCGGGCGGCACAACCGGCCTGATTCTGGGCCTGCTGATCAGCCCCATCACTGGCGCGCTGGTCTACTTCGGCTATCGCTTCATTCTGCGTCGCGGCGGCAAGAGCGGCATCGGCTTCGCGGCCGGCACCACAGCCGGCAACGCGATCGCCACGCCAGCCGTGGTCGCGGCGGCCGACCCCAACTTCCAGCAGTATGTCTCTACCGCGACTGCGCAGGTGGCCGCATGTGTGCTGATCAGCTCTATCCTGGCCCCTGTGCTCGCCTCTTACTTCCTGAAGCGCGCGGGTGAACTGAAGCCGGCCGATGACGTGGCGGCCGACTTCAATGCCACCGAACTGGCCGACGCGAAGGTCTGATTGTGGCGACCCCGTTCATTGCGGTGGTGGCCGATGACCTGACCGGCTCGGGCGATACCGCCGTCCAGTTCGTGCGCGCCGGCTGGAAAACTCAGCTGTCGGTGGGGCGCGCGGCGCAGGCGCTGGCCGACCCGGGTGCCGCCAGCGCCGAGGTTCTGGCCGTCACCACACACAGCCGTGCACTGCCGGCCGCGCAGGCCGCGCAGGTGGTGGGTGAAGACCTGGCCGCCCTGCGGGCCGCAGGTGTTCGCCGCCTGTACAAGAAAGTGGACTCCACGCTGCGGGGCGCCTTCAAGGCCGAGATCGACGCCGCGCGCCAGGCCTGGCGCGACGACGCTATCGCGGTGGTGTGCCCGGCCTTCCCGGCCACCGGCCGTACCGTCAAAGACGGTATCCTGTATGTTGATGGCGTACCCGTCAGCCAGACGTCCGCGGCAACGGATCCGGTAACGCCAGTCACCGAAAGCCATATCCCCACGCTGCTGGCCGCCGCGCACTTGGCACTCATCCCGGGCGAATCGCACCATGCCCTGGCGGCGCGCATCGAACAGGTCGGTAACGTGGTAGCGGTCGACGCCGTCACCCCCGATGACATGGAAAGACTGGCGCAAGCCATCGGCCTGATCGGCGAGCGCGCCCTACCGGTGGGTTCGGGCGGGTTGGCAACGCCGCTGGCGCGTGTGTGGGCCGCAGCCGACTCGCAAGGCCCTGTGCTGGTGGTGATTACATCGCAACACAGCGCCTCGCGCCGCCAGGCCGCGGCGCTGGCCGATGCGGGCGCAAAAGTCTGGTCGCCCACCTTGCAGCAGCTCGCCGACGAACAGGCTTGGCAAGACTGGCGCACGACGGTGTGCGACGAGGCCGTCGCGGCGTCGGTACAGACGC
The DNA here is from genome assembly GCF_009857885.1 of Pusillimonas sp. TS35. GTDB lineage: Bacteria > Pseudomonadota > Gammaproteobacteria > Burkholderiales > Burkholderiaceae_B > Allopusillimonas > Allopusillimonas lactea. Next base: position 371,448 of record NZ_WWER01000003.1, read on the forward strand.
CATGGGTGCTGCTGGCGCCCGAAGGACGCCATCCCGAGGTGGATGCGGATACCGTGGCCGCGCATCTGGGCGCTCTCGCCGGGTGGATGATCCAGGCGTTTTCCGCCGCGGGCGTGGTTGCCACGGGCGGCGATGGCGCCAGCGCCGTGCTCGATGCACTGCAGGCCGGCGGCATTGCACTGGCGGATGAAGTGACCGGTGGCGTACCCGTCGGCACCCTGACGGGCGGGCCGGCGGCCGGCCTGCCCATCGTGACCAAGGCCGGTGGCTTTGGCGCGGATGATGTATTGATCCGGGCCGCACGCGCGGTCCGGGAACGGAGATTTACCTGATGAGCACAAACACTATCGGCCACCTGCCTCTGCTGGCTGTCACCATGGGCGATGCCGCTGGCATCGGCCCCGAGATCACCGCCAAGATGCTGCTGGGCCATGACGATCTGCGCCAGCGCGCACGCTTGTTCGTGGTGGGCGATGCCGGCGCGCTGCGCAAGGCTGTGGCGCTGCTGGGCCAGGACGAAAGCCGTGTGCATGTGGTCGACAGCCCCGAGCAGGTACAGAACACGCCGGGCCTCATCGAAGTGCTGCAGGCAGGCCCTTCGCTGGCCCACGTGCCCTATGGCGAACTGAGTGCCGATGCCGGCGACGGCTCGGTGCGTTTCGTCACTACCGCCTGCGCCCTGGCGCGCGAAGGCCGCATCGATGGCATCGTGACGCCGCCGCTGAACAAGGCAGCCATGCACCTGGCCGGCCACAAATGGCCCGGCCATACCGAGCTGCTCGCGCACGAGTTCGGCGTCAAAACCTACTCGCTGGTACTGTCGGCCGGCGATCTGTATATCTTTCATGCCACCACGCATGTGTCGCTGCGGCAGGCGATCGAAGACGTCAATCCACAGCGCATGCGCGCCGTACTGCGCCTGGCCGGCTCGTTCGCCCAAGCGTTGGGGCGCGCGGATGAGCCGGTTGCCGTCGCCGGACTGAACCCGCACGCTGGCGAGAACGGCATCTTCGGGACCGAAGATGCGGAGATCCTCGCGCCCGCCGTTGCCGAAGCCAATGCGGCCGGCATTCTGGCCGCAGGCCCCATCCCCGCTGACGCACTGTTTCCACAGGCCGTGCGCGGTAAGTGGAAGTTCGTCATCGCCTGCTATCACGACCAGGGCCACGCCCCGTTCAAGTCGGTCTATGGCGACGATGGCGTCAACATCACGGTTGGCCTGCCCGTTGTACGCGTGTCCGTGGACCACGGCACGGCGTTCGACATCGCCGGCAAAGGCATTGCGCGTGAAGACAGCCTGATCCTCGCAGCCGAACGTGCCGCAACACTGGCGCCGGGCTGGTCGCATGTGTGGGAAACCGCCCGCAACACCACGGGCGGCTGAAGCCATGGATAAGGCCTCGCAGGCAGGCATTGCGCTGGATCGCTCCAGCGCACAGCCCTTGTACGCGCAGATCGCGCTGGCCCTGCGCCACGATATCGACGCCAAGCGCCTGGCGCCTGGCGCCGCCTTGCCAAGTGAGGCTGCCTTGTGCCGGCAGTTCGGCGTGGCGCGCAGCGTTGTGCGGCAGGCGCTCGCCCAGCTGGCGGCCAGCGGCCTGATCCATCGCGAGGCGGGCCGCGCGCCGATTGTGGCCGCACCGGTCGAGCATCGGCGCATTGTGCAGCGCTCCACCGGGCTGTTCGAACAATTCGCCAGCACCGGCACCGCTTTGCGCACCCAAGTGCTGCGGCTTGAACCCGCAAACCCACCACCGCCTGTCGCCGCGTTCTTCGGCACCGACGACACGCTGGTGCTGGAGCGCGTGCGCGGCCTGGGGGACGGCCCGCTGGCCTTTGTACGCACCTGGCTGCCACGCCAGCGGGTACCCGGCCTGGGCGCCGACGAACTGCACAATGCCTCTTTGCATCGCACGATCACCCAGCGCTACGGGCTGCTGCCAGGGCGCGGACGCAATCAAATCCGTGCGGTGGGCGCGGACGCCGAGTTGGCACATGTGCTGCGGGTAACGGAAGGCAGCCCCCTGCTGATGCTGGAGGGCCAGGGGCTGGATCAGCATGAGCAACCGCTGGAGTGGTTTACGACCTGGCATCGGGCCGAGCAACTGGTGTTCGATGTGGATGTGGACCCAGGGGGTGAACAGATCCAGCTTGCCCTGCCCGAGCATGCACCCATGGCTGGGCGCGCCCGGGGCCTCTCGACCACACCGGCGGCTACCCAAACCGCATTGTCGGCGACGCCAGCCGCAACCGGCGAGGGGATGGGCGCAGGCGGGGCACTGGCAGACCTGGAGCGGGCGCTGACCGAAGCACTGGAAAACGTGCGCCGCCTGCGGCGCGGCGCCGTATAAAGCAGCTTCCGGGCCCGCGGCTGAAGAAGGCTCTCACGCCATTCAATCTTCATGCCGGGCGGACGGCTACACCGCTACTGCCCCATCTTGGCCAACACTGTGGCCGGCACTGCTTCACCTGCCTCGTCATAGATGAATCCTCGGTGGCGGCAACCGCCGTCTTGCGCTACGCTCCCTGTCTGCAATGCGATAACGATGCACGAACAAGGAGCGGGGATGGGCAAGGGCTGGCGCGACTGGATGCCCGGGCTGCGGGTCTTGCAGCAGTACCAGGCAGGCTGGCTCCGCCACGATATCGCATCGGGGCTTGCGCTCGCTGCTGTGCTCGTGCCCGTGGGCATTGCCTACGCCATCGCGGCCGGCCTGCCGGGCATCCACGGGCTCTACGCAACCATCGTTCCGCTTCTCGCCTATGCATTGTTCGGGCCCAGCCGCATCCTGGTCGTCGGCCCCGATTCCGCACTCGCCGCCATCATCCTGGTCGTCGTCCTGCCGCTTTCCGGCGGCGACCCAGCGCGCGCCGCCGCGCTGGCGGGGGCTATGGCCATCGTGTCCGGCATTACCTGCGTTCTGGCCGGCATTGCCCGGCTGGGCTTTGTCACAGAGCTGCTTTCCAAGCCCATCCGCTATGGATACATGAACGGTATCGCCCTGACGGTGGTGGTCAGCCAACTGCCCGCCCTGTGCGGGTTTGATGTCAACGCCCCAGGTGTTCCCGAAAGGTTTTGGGGTGCGCTGTCGGGCATCTGGAATGGCAGCGCCAATGCATGGGCGGTAGGTATAGGCCTGATCAGCATTACCATCATGGCAGCACTGCGCAAACGCAAGTACATCCCAGCCACGCTGGTGGCTGTAGCCGGCACAACCGCGCTGGCGCAATTCATGGATCTGGGCGCGCATGGGGTCGCCGTGTTGGGCACGCTGCCGCAGGGCTTGCCCGCACCCGTCCTTCCTTTGATTGCTGCCGCAGATATTGGGCCTGTCGTCATGGGTGGTGTAGCCGCAGCGGTCCTGTCCTTCGCTGAAACCAGCATTCTGTCGCGCAGCTATGGGGCAAAGCTCAAGGAGAGCGTCGAACCCAATGAAGAGGCGATCGGCCTGGGGGCGGCCAATCTGGCGGCGGGGCTGTTCCAAGGCTTTCCGGTCAGCAGCAGCGCCTCGCGCACACCCGTTGCCGAAGCGACGGGTGCCAGGACGCAGTTGGCCTGCGTCGTGGGCGCACTGGCTGTGTCGGCTTTGCTGATGTTCGCACCCGGCCTGCTGCGCCACCTGCCCGCCAGCACGCTGGCCGCCGTCGTCATCTTCTCGGCCGCTGCCCTCTTCGAGGTTACCGACCTCAAACGCATTTACCGCATTCAGCGCTGGGAGTTCTGGTTGTCGATAGGCTGCGCCGCAGGGGTTGTATTGCTTGGCCCCGTCCCCGGCATCGGCCTCGCAATTGTTGCCGCCATCATCGAGTTCTTGTGGGACGGCTGGCGGCCGCATGTTGCTGTGCTTGGCCGTGTACACGCCCTGAAGGGCTACCACGACATCACGCGCCATCCGGATGCCAGGCAAGTACCGGGGCTGCTGCTGTTCCGTTGGGACGCGCCGCTGTTCTTCGCCAATGCAGAGTGGTTTCACCGGCTGGTGGAAGGCGCAGTGAACAGCGCCCCTACGCCGATCAAGTGGCTGGTTGTCGCCGCGGAGCCGGTGACCAGCGTAGACGTCACCTCGGCCGATATGCTGGCCGAGCTGGACGAAGCCCTGGCGGCGCGCGGCATCACGCTGGTTTTCGCGGAAATGAAAGACCCGGTCAAGGACAAACTCAAACGCTTCGGCCTGTTCGAGCGCTTCGGCGAAAGGCGATTCTTCCCCACCCTAGGCCAGGCCGTCAGCGGCTACCTGGCCAGCCATGATGTGCCGTGGGTAGACTGGGAAGACGCTGTCCAACCGAACCACTGAGCCGCACCCGCCGACCCGACATGCAGCCTTCCCTATAATCGCCCTGCATCACACATCACAACATCAACGAGAGACTTGGCTTATGTCCACATCCAAAAACCTTACCCGCACACTGCTGGCCTGTGCGTTGGCGGCATCCGCCACGATGGCGCATGCCGCCTATCCCGATCGGCCCATCACCATGATCGTGCCGTTCCCGCCGGGGCAAGCCACCGACATCTTCGCCCGCATTGTCGCCGAACACTTGGCCACCGAAACAGGCCAGTCTGTCATTGTCGAAAACAAGGCGGGCGCGGGCAGCAATATCGGTATGCAATTCGTGGCGCGCGCCAAACCCGATGGCTACACGCTGGTGGTCGGTGGCAGCGCTGCCGCGGTCAACCAAACGCTGTACAGCAATCCGGGCTATTCACTGAAAAATGATTTCGTGCCTGTGGGCGGCATCTTTACCGTGCCGCTGGTATTTCTGGCCAATCCTCAAAGCGGGATTTCCTCGCTGACGCAACTGGTTGAACGTGCCAAGGCAAAACCCGGCGACCTCGCCTACGCCAGCGCCGGCGTAGGTGGTACGCAGCACCTGTCCGCCGAAATGTTCAAAGCCGACGCCGGCATCGATATGCGCCACATCCCCTACAAGGGCAGCGGCCCCGCTCAGGCCGATTTCCTGGGCAACCACGTGCCGCTCATGGTGGATTCTGTGACGGCGGCACTGCCGCATATCCAGTCGGGCGCTGCACGCGCACTGGCCGTTACCACAGGCGAGCGCGTGGCCCAGATCCCAGATATCCCCACCGTGGCCGAGTCAGGCTATCCGGGCTTCGAAGCAGTAGGCTGGGCAGCCGTCTTCGCACCCGCATCAACGCCGGCCGATATCACTGCGTATCTGAATGGCAAGATCAATGGCATCCTGAAATCGGCCGCCGTCGACAAGGCTTTGAAAGACCGCGGCGCACAACCACTGGTGTACGACCTGGCCCAGGGCCGCCAATTCATCGACAGCGAAATCGCCAAATGGGGCAAGGCCGTCAAGCAATCCGGCGCGTCCACCAACTAGGCTGGCCTCTCCACAGAAAAGCGCGGCGCCCTCGAAGGCGCCGCGAACAAGGTACCCGCCAGAGCCACCGAGGTCATCACGACCGGCCTGGATCCGCCGCCGCCAGACACCATGCAGTCACGGGCGAGACCTCGGGGGCCAGTTCCACGGCCGCGCCTGCGGAAAAGGCCAGGAAAGCGGGCAGGTTCAGTTGATTGACACCGACCAGCACGGGGAGGCCGCGTTCCAGGGCGTCGGCAATGACGTTGATCAGCCCTTTGCCCTCCGCTTCGCGCTTGCCGAATTTGTTGATCACCACAAGCTCGGCGCCATCCAATGCGCCCGATACCCAGAGCACCGATTGTTCCAGGGCGCCGGCGTCCAGGCGACAGCCGCGCGCATGGGGTCCAAGGTCGACGCTGATGCGCACCACGGGCCCATCGGGCAGCAGGCGCAGGTCCATATCGCATGCGGGACGATCATCACGATGGATATTGGTCTGCACGGTTCCGGCCAGGGCGACGTCCTGTGCTTCCAGTTCGGCGACAACGTCCGCGAGCAGACGATCGATCCGGCCACGGCCGTGCACGGAGACGTATCCAAGTTTCATCGCGATACTCACATCCCGAAGAAGCTCCGCGCGGCGATCATGCCGGCGCGGTCGCCTTTTCCTGGGGCGTTTGCGCCAAGTCTATCCCGGTGATCTTGGCACGAGCCGCCAGAGATTCGATGTATGCGCGGCTGGCACGCACCCAGTTGGCTTTCTCGTGCGCGGCGCGCAATTGCGGCAGCACGGTATCAAAGGGCAATAGTGTGCCGCGTATCCGGGCATCAAGCCGGATCAGGTGAACACCGTAACGGGTTTCCACAGGCGTATCAGCGATGCTTCCTTCTTCCATCGTACCGAGGACGACTTCGAATTCAGGCACGGTATCACCCGATGCCAGTTGGCCGAGCATGCCGCCATTGGCCCGCGAGGGACACGCGCTGTGTTCGGCGGCAAGCGACGCAAAGCTGTCAGGCTTCTGCCGCAGTATGTCCAGCACAGCGGTGGCGCGCTCGCGTGCAGCCGCTCGCGCGGCAGGGTCGTCTGCGGGAGCGGGGAACAGAATATGCGCGGCTTCGAACAACGAGGGGCCATGAAAGCGTTCTGGCGCCGCGTCATAGACGGCGCGCAGCTGCGCATCGTCTATGGTTGCCGGCGCAATGGCCTGGTCGAGCAACTGGCGGATCAGCGCTTCCTCGTTTGTTTCCAGTTTTCCGGCTTCGAGCTCGATGGGATCGGGCACGATGCCGCAAGCCGCCGCCTCCTGCAGCAAGAGTTCTCGCATCACGAGCGCCTTGGCGGCCGCCTGCAGGGCCCAGCCGGGGTTGCCGCGCGGCGCGGGGTGGTTCTGGGCCTCGGAAGCAATCGCTTCGGCGGCGATGGTCACATCATTGACCGTGATGTCGGCCTGTGCGGGGATGGGATGGATGGCTCGGTGCGCCGCAGCAGTGTGATTCCCACCGCCGGCGGCACCGGCCGGTGGATGGCCGTGGTGGATGACAGTCGGCTTGGCAGGGATGACGACGCCACCCACGATGGTGTCATCCGCAGGGCTCTGCTGTGCGGGGATGTACTCTGCCCCGACGGGGCCGCTCGTTGCAGGAACACCCTCGACAGCAACGCCTCCGGCCGGAGCGCCAGTCCGCTGGCGCGCATGGTTGACGACTTTCATTTGCCTTGCCCCATTTCTGAGCGCGGCAGCGGCGTCAGGCCGCTGGCCGCGGGCTTTGCGCCGCGGCGCGAGCGCACGATCTGGTAACCGGGCCGCCACAGGTAGCGCACAGGCGCGGAAAAAATATGGACAAGCCGGGTGAAGGGAAACAGCAGGAAGATGGTCAGGCCGATCATGATATGCAGCTTGAACAGCCAGTGCGCGTCAGCCATGTATGCGGCTGCGCCCGGACGCAGATAGATGATTGCCTGGGCCCAGTTCATCAGCTTGATCATTTCATTGCCGTCGAGATGGCCCAGTGAAACGATGATGGTCGCCAGCCCCAGCACCAATTGAATCATCAGCAGCACCAGGATGCCGGTATCGGCGAAGGTGGAGTGGGCGCGTATGCGTGGGTCGGACAGGCGCCTGTGCAGCAGCAGCCAGCCGCCCGCCAATGCCATAATGCCTGCCACACCGCCGACGACGATGGCCATGATTTGCTTGGCCCCGTGGGCAATGCCAAGCATGTCGAAGAGCTGGATCGGCGTCAGCAGCCCGACCAGATGGCCGAAGAAGATAATCAACACGCCAACGTGGAACAGGACCGACCCAATGACGAACTGGCGTTTGCGCAAAAGCTGACTGGATTTTGATTTCCAGGTAAAGGGATCGCGATCATAGCGGACGATGCTGACCACCACCATGACGGTAAGGGCGATATAGGGATAGATGCCAAAGACGAAGTTATTCATGCCAGCCTCCCGTTCAGCGCACGGCGGGAGCCGGTGCGGGGTTCTTGCGGACGATGCTAATGGGTTGGGTGTCGCTCGGGCAGCCTGCGCTCCGGTCGGGGCCGAAGGTAACCTGGGCCTCCTCCCACACGGCATCCAGGGCAGCCAGGTCTTCGGGGTTGTCGTCCCGTTGGGTCAACAGGGCTTGCGCCTCTTCGGTTGCAGGATCAGCGGCGGACAGTGCCGTCAGCGCCTGCAGCACAGGGGCATAGATGCTTTCGCGCCGTACCAGGCGCTCGGCAAGGGCCACGAGGATGTGCCCCGCGTCGGCCAGGATGTCGCGTGCCTCATCCAGCGAGCGGGTGGACAGAAACTCCAGCAGCACAGGCAGGTGATCGGGCAGCTCTGACGCGGCAAGGTCGAAGCCGGCCGCGCGATAGGTCGCGAGCAGGTCGACCATGGCGCCGCCCCTGTCGCGGCTCTCGCCGTGGATATGCTCGAATAGATTGAGCGACAGGGTGCGCGAACGATCAAACAGCAGGACGTAGCGTTCCTGGATGTCATAGAGATCGCCGGTTTCCAGGGACAGGAGCAGCGGGTTTAGCGCCTCGACGGCCGCGGGTGCCAGTATGCCTTCCGCAGCCAGCAGCTCGCGGATCGCGGGCATGGCCTGCTGAAGGTCGGTAGAGGGATAGCTGAGCAGCAAAGACAGGGCTTTGAACGTCTTCATGCGATGAACTCCTGCGGGCTGCGGAACTTCTTCTTGCCGCCGAACATTGAGGTGCCCGAACTGCCGGACGAGCAGCCGTTGCCGTCAGTGAAGCCACATCCGCTCTTGAGGTCGTAGGCATCCTCGACCAATTCACGGTGCGTGGTCGGGATGACGAAACGGTCTTCATAGTTGGCGATGGCCAGCAACTGGTACATCTCGTCGATCTGATGAGGGCTCAGTCCGACGCGCTGGGCCACGCCCAGGTTGATGACGCCATCAATGGTTTTGGCGCGCATGTAGGCGCGCATGGCCAGCATTCGCTCCAGGGCGGAAACGACCGGCGCCTCATCCCCGGCTGTCAGCATGTTGGCAAGATAGCGCACGGGGATGCGCAGCGAGCCGACATCGGGCATGTCATCCTGTGCGGAAATCTTGCCCGCCTCGGCAGCGTTCTGGATGGGCGACAGCGGCGGCACGTACCAGACCATGGGCAGGGTGCGATACTCGGGGTGCAGCGGGAAGGCGATCTTCCATTCCATCGCCATCTTCCAGATGGGCGAGTTCTGCGCGCCCTTGATCCAGTCCTCGGGTATGCCTGCCGCGCGCGCTTGGGCAATCACTTCAGGATCGTGCGGGTCAAGGAAGACGCCGAGCTGGGCATCGTAGAGGTCTTTCTCGTTTTCTACGCTTGCGGCTTCGGCGATCTTGTCGGCGTCATAGAGCATGACGCCAAGGTAGCGGATGCGCCCCACGCATGTTTCAGAGCACACCGTGGGCTGGCCGCTTTCCAGGCGGGGATAGCACAGCGTGCACTTCTCGGATTTGCCTGTAGACCAGTTGTAGTAGATCTTCTTGTAGGGGCAGCCCGAGACACACATGCGCCAGCCGCGGCATTTTTCCTGGTCGATCAGGACCACGCCATCGTCTTCGCGCTTGTAGATTGCGCCAGATGGACAGGACGCGACGCAGGCCGGATTGAGGCAATGCTCGCACAGCCTGGGCAGGTACATCATGAAGGTGTTTTCGTACTGGCCGTAGATTTCCTTTTGGATGCCCTCGAAGTTGTAGTCCTTGGAGCGCTTCTCGAACTCACCGCCCAGGATTTCTTCCCAGTTCGGGCCCCATTCGATTTTCTCCATGCGCTCGCCCGATATCTTCGACCGCGGCCTTGCCGTGGGGAAAGCCTGCATTTCGGGGGCGGACTTCAGGTGATCGTAATCAAAGTCGAACGGCTCGTAGAAATCGTCGATTTCGGGAAGATCGGGGTTGGCGAAAATGTTGGCCAGAATGCGCCACTTGCCGCCTTGCCGAGGGTGCAGCGCACCCGACTTGGTGCGGGTCCAACCACCATTCCAGCGCTTCTGGTTCTCCCAGTCTTTGGGGTAGCCGATGCCGGGCTTGGTTTCGACGTTGTTGAACCAGGCGTATTCGACCCCTTCGCGGCTCGTCCAGACGTTCTTGCAGGTAACAGAGCAGGTGTGGCAACCAATGCATTTGTCGAGGTTGAGCACCATTCCGATCTGGGCGCGTATTTTCATTGTCTTGCCTCCGCGATGTCGGTTACGGGCTGGTCCATCCAGTCCACTTTGGGCAGCTTGCGCAGAATGATGAACTCATCGCGGTTGGAGCCGACCGTGCCGTAATAGTTGAAGCCATAGGCGAGCTGGGCATAACCGCCGATCATGTGCGTGGGTTTGAGTACGATCCTGGTCACGGAGTTATGTATGCCGCCGCGCTGGCCGGTGATCTGGCTGCCCGGGGTGTTCACGATTTTCTCCTGGGCGTGATACATGAACAGTGAGCCTTCCTTCATCCGCTGGCTGACGACTGCGCGTGCGGTGATGGCACCATTGGTGTTGAACACCTCGACCCAGTCGTTGTCGACCACACCAGCCTTTCTGGCATCGACTTCAGAGATCCATACCACGGGCCCGCCACGGTTCAGCGTCAACATCAACAGGTTGTCGGTGTAGGTGGAGTGTATGCCCCATTTCTGGTGCGGCGTAATGAAGTTCAGGACGACGTGCGGCTCGTCTTTCGCCAGTGAACGCGTTGCCGCCGTGCCCACAGTTTTCAGGTCTACGGGCGGGCGCCAGGTGACAAAGCTTTCGCCGAACGCACGCATCCATTCATGATCTTGATAAAGCTGCTGGCGTCCGCTGACAGTGCGCCAGGGGATGAGTTCGTGGACGTTGGTCCAGCCGGCGTTGTAGCAGACCTCTTCGCTTTCTATCCCCGACCACGTGGGCGAGGAGATGATCTTGCGCGGCTGCGCGGCGATGTCACGGAAACGTATTTTCTCGTCCTGCTTGACGGCCGCCAAGTGACGATGATCCAGCCCGGTTGCCTTGCCCAGCGCATCCCACGCCTTGACGGCCACTTCGCCGTTGGTTTCGGGGGCCAGCATCAGGATCATCTCGGCGGCGTCGATGGCCGTGTCCAGACGCGCCATGCCCTTGGTTGCACCTTCCTCGGTAACGGTGCCATTCAAGGCCTTGAGATGATGGACCTCTGTCTCTGTGTTCCAGGCGATACCCTTGCCGCCATTGCCGATCTTCTCCATCAAGGGGCCGATCGCCGTGTAGCGCTTGTAAAGGTTGGGATAGTCGCGTTCAACAGCGATGTAGGCGGGCGCGGTCTTGCCGGGGATCAGCTCGCATTGGCCCTGTTTCCAGTCGCGCACCACACCCTGCGCCAATTCACCCGGGCTGTCGTGCTGCAAAGGCAGTTGCACCACGTCATTTTCCACGCCCAGGATGTCGGGCGCGACTTCAGAGAATTTTTTGGCGATCTCCTTGAAGATCTCCCAGTCTGACTTGGACTCATACGCCGGGTCGACGGCCGCCTGCAGCGGGTGGATGAAGGGGTGCATGTCGGACGTGTTCATATCGTCCTTCTCGTACCAGCTTGCGGTGGGCAGCACGATGTCGGCATACACGGCCGTGGTCGACATGCGGAAATCAATGGTCACCAGCAGGTCGAGTTTTCCTTCGGGCGCATTTTCGTGCCAGGCCGCTTCGACGGGCTTCACGCCGCCTTGGGCGCCCAGGTCTCTGCCCTGCACCCCGTGCGCGGTACCGAGCAGATGCTTCAGGAAATACTCATGGCCCTTGCCCGAGGAGCCCAACAGGTTGGAGCGCCAGACGAACAGGTTGCGTGGCCAGTTCTCGGGCGCGTCCGGGTCCTCACAGGACATCTGCAGCGCGCCGGTTTTCAGTCGCTCAGCGACGTAGTCTTTCACATCGACGCCCGCAGCCTTGGCGGCGCGGCCAACTTCCAGCGGGTTGGTTTTCAATTGCGGCGCCGATGGCAGCCAACCCATGCGCTCGGCACGGATGTTGTAGTCGATCAGGCTGAGCTTGTTCCAATCGCCAGCAGGCGCCGTGGGCGACAGGATTTCGGCGGCGCTGACGGTTTCGTAACGCCATTGATCTGTATGGGCGTACCAGGCGCTGGTGGCATTCATGTGGCGCGGGGGACGCGCCCAGTCCAGGGCAAAGGCCAGCGGCGTCCAACCTGTTTGCGGGCGCAGCTTTTCCTGGCCCACATAGTGCGCCCAGCCGCCGCCCGACTGGCCCACACAGCCGCACATCACCAGCATATTGATGACAGCGCGGTAATTCATGTCCATGTGGAACCAGTGGTTCATACCCGCGCCGATGATGACCATGGAGCGGCCATTGGTTTTTTCGGCATTGGCGGCGAACTCGCGCGCAACCTGGATGATCTTGTCGCGGCGCACCCCTGTAATGCGCTCAGCCCAGGCTGGCGTGAACGGCTCATCGGCGTCGTAGTCGCGCGCGACATGCTCGCCGCCCAGATCGCGATCCAGGCTGTAGTTGGCGCAAAGCAAGTCGAAGACAGTGGCAACCAGCACTTCTTTGCCATCGGCCAGCGTGAGGCGCTTCGCCGGCACATTGCGGGTCAGTACCGTGCCACGCGCATCCACTTCGAAGCCGTTGGCGGCAGCGCCGCCGAAGAACGGAAAGTCGACAGGCGCGATCTCGTCATGGTCTGCATCCAGAATCAGGCTGAGCTTGAGGCGAACGTCGTCGCCCGCGGCCTTCTGCTCCAGATTCCACTTGCCCGTTTCGCCCCATCGAAAGCCGATGGAGCCGTTTGGCACCACGACCTTGCCGGATTGCTCATCCAGGCCCACCGTCTTCCAGTCGGGATTGTTGGCTTCACCGAGATCATCGGCGAAGTCGGCAGCCCGCAACTGCCTTCCGGGAACCAGCCGGCCGCCCTGGCGGTCCAGGCACACCAGCATCGGCATGTCGGAGTACTTGCGGCAGTATTCCTCGAAGTAAGGAACTTGCCGGTCAAGGTGAAACTCGCGCAGGATGACATGGCCGAATGCCATGCCCAGCGCGGCATCCGTGCCCTGCTTCGCGTTGAGCCAAATGTCCGAGAACTTGGCGGCCTCGGAATAGTCGGGGCAGACCACGGCGCTCTTGGTGCCCTTGTAGCGCACCTCGGTGTAGAAGTGGGCATCGGGCGTGCGCGTCTGCGGCACGTTCGAACCCCACAGCAGCAGGAAGCCCGCGTTGTACCAGTCGGCGGATTCGGGCACGTCGGTCTGCTCGCCCCAGGTCTGGGGGCTGGCGGGCGGCAGGTCGCAGTACCAGTCGTAAAACGACATGCAGGTGCCGCCCAGCAGGGACAGGTAGCGCGTGCCCGCCGCATAGGACACCATGGACATTGCCGGGATCGGTGAAAAGCCGAACACGCGGTCGGGGCCGTACTTGCGTGTGGTGTAAGCGTTGGCGGCCGCGACGATTTCAGTCGCCTCGTCCCAGCTTGCACGCACGAAACCACCCTTGCCGCGGGTGCGCGTATAGCTTGCGCGGGCGGCCGCATCGTTCTGGATTGCGGCCCAGGCCTCGATGGGGCTCATGGTCTTGCGCTTCTCGCGCCACAGCCGCATTAACCGACCGCGAATCAGGGGGGTCTTGATCCGGTTGGCGCTGTACAGATACCAGCTGTACGAGGCGCCGCGCGCACAGCCGCGCGGCTCGTGATTGGGCAGGTCCGGCCGAGTGCGTGGATAGTCGGTCTGCTGCGTCTCCCAGGTGACGATCCCCGATTTGACGTAGATTTTCCAGGAGCAGGAACCCGTGCAATTCACGCCGTGCGTGGAACGCACGATCTTGTCATGCTGCCAGCGGCGGCGATAGGCGTCCTCCCAGTCGCGGTTCTCGATCGTGGTCTGGCCGTGGCCGCCTGCGAAGGTATCCTTGCGCAGTGAAGTCAGGAAGTTCAGTCGGTCCAACAAGTGGCTCATGGCTGTCTCCTTGGGTTCATGGCTTTCTCCTGGATTGATGTGTATTTATGCGGAAACCGCGACGGGAAGGGGCCGGCGGTGCTCGATGTCATGCAACAGGCCGCCGCGGCGTGTATAGACGGCCCATGTGACGAATAGACAGAGGACGTAAAAGGCGAAGAAGCTCCACAAGGCTGCCAGCGGCGCGCCAGTCAGGCCGATGGATGTGCCATAGGCCTTGGGGATGAAGAAGCCGCCATAGCCGCCGATGGCGCTCGTGAAGGCGACAATGGCCGCTGCTTCGCGATCGGACTGGCGGCGCTGTGCGTCGGCGTTCTGCTCGGGATACAGGCGGGCGATTTCCTTGCGCATAATGACCGGGATCATCTGGAAGGTGGACGAGTTGCCGATCCCGGTGAAGAAGAACAGCGCCATGAAGCCCGCGAAGAAAGTGCTGAAGGAAGCGTTCTGCAGCCCCCAGATCACCACCAGGACGGAGACGATCATGCCAACAAAGACCCAGAAAGTGACGCGACCGCCGCCGATGCGGTCTGCCAGCCAGCCACTGCCGGCGCGGCTGAGCGCACCGATCAAGGGCCCCAGAAACACAAACTGCAAGGCGTCAACGTGCGGGAAGACCAGGCCGGACAACAGCGGGAAGCCTGCGGAATAGCCGATGAAACTGCCGAACGTGCCGATATACAGCAGGCACATCACCCAGGTCTGGGTGCGGCCGAAGATGATCGACTGCTCTCGGAAGCTGGCGCGCGCGTCGGCCAGGTCGTTCATGCCCAGCCACGCGGCCACGGTGGAGGCGAGAATAAAGGGCACCCAGATGAAGCCGGCATTCTGCATCCAGATGCGCCCGCCGTCCGACATCGTTTGCGGCGCGCCGCCGACCGCCCCGAATACACCAGCGGTGATGACCAGCGGCACCAGGAACTGCATGACCGAGACCCCGAGGTTGCCCAGCCCCGCGTTCAAGCCCATGGCGTGGCCCTTTTCCGCGCGTGGGAAGAAGAAGCTGATATTGGCCATGGATGAGGCGAAATTGCCGCCGCCGAAGCCACAGAGCAGCGCCAGCACCACGAAGATCAAGTAAGGCGTGGTGGGATCCTGCACCGCATACCCTATGCCCATCGCGGGAAGCAGCAGCGACGCGGTGGAGAGTGTGGTCCACAACCGGCCGCCGAAGATCGGCACCATGAAGCTATAGAAGATGCGCAGCGTTGCCCCGGACAGCGCCGGCAGGGCTGCCAGCCAGAATAGCTGGTCTTGTGTGAACTTGAAGCCGATGGAAGGCAGTTTCGAAACCACCACCGACCAGACCATCCATACCGCGAAGGCAAGCAGCAGCGCCGGGATCGATATCCACAGGTTGCGCTTGGCGATACGCCGGCCCTTTTCGTTCCAGAATGCAGGATCTTCAGGCCGCCAGTCCTGCACCACATGCGGCATGACGGTGCGTTCCGGATCGTGCACATCCGCGAGTTCGGGGAAGTTCGGCAGTCGGTCCAGGGCACGGCCTTGCGCCCGCCGCTCCATGGCCCGGATCGACAGATGCATCCAGCTCACCGACACCAGCACTATCAGGAACAGAAGCAGGAATGACGAGGTCCAGATGCCTGTGACATCAAGCAGCACACCGAAAATGATAGGCAGGACGAAGCCACCCAGCCCGCCTATCATGCCTACCAAGCCGCCGACCGAACCGACATGTTTCGGATAATAGACGGGGATGTGCCGGAACACCGCTGCCTTGCCCAGGCTCATGAAGAAGCCGAGGCCGAAAAGCCCGGCGACGAAAGGCCACAGGCCGACCTCTGTCGAGAACGCAATGGGGCCGTCTTTTCCGCGGATGACGTAGTCGGTCGGCGGATAAGACAGCATGAACAGAAATAGCAGGGAAAATCCGAACGTCCAATACATGACGGCGCGGGCGCCGAAGCGGTCAGAGAGGACGCCGCCATAGGCGCGAAACAGGCTGGCCGCGAGGCTGAAGAGCGACGCGGCAACACCCGCCGTGCGCACGTCTACGCCATAGACTTGCACCATGTAGTAGGGAAGCCACAGCGCCAGGGCAACGAAGCCCCCGAAAACAAAAAAGTAATAAAGCGAAAAGCGCCAGACCTGCAGTTTTTTCAAGGGGGCGAACTGTTCCGCAAGGCTGGGAGCCGCGATGCCTTGAGCGCGCCGCGCCGCAAAATCAGGATCGTCTCTGGCCAACAGAAAAAAGAGGATGCCGGTGACGGCGACCGCGACCGCCCAGATTTGCGCCACCCCTTGCCAGCCCCAGGAGATCAGCACAAAGGGCGCGAGGAATGTCGTCACTGCCGCGCCGATATTGCCCATGCCGAATACGCCAAGCGCAGTGCCTTGCTGGGATTGTGGATACCATTTTGTGACGTAGGTGACGCCGATAATGAAGGCGCCGCCCGCCAGGCCAACCCCGAGCGCGGCCAACAGGAAGGTAGGGTAGCTGTCGGCCCAGGTCAGTGCGAAAGTGGCGGCGCCGGCCAGCACCATCTGGATCGCAAACACCAGCCGCCCGCCATAGCGTTCAGTCCACACACCCAGAATCAGGCGAGACAGCGACCCCGTCAGCACTGGCGTAGCGATGAGAACGCCGTATTCGAACTCGGAAAGCGCCAGCTCGTCCTTGATCGACAGGCCGATAATGGAAAAAAGTGTCCATACGGCGAAGCAAACTGTGAAAGCTACTGTACTGAGCACCAGGGCGCGTTGCTGGTCTGTACGGCTGGGCAGGGGAATGCTTGACATAGCGGTCAATCCTGGAGAAAAGCCTGTCGCTAGAATACCGTACGCACTGTAGGGTATCTTGTTTCAAGTCAAACGTATCGACATTAAATCGCTACGCTGTCGCCTTCAGGCGGCTGAGCAGCGCAGGTACGAACAGGAAAAGAAAAGCCAGCAGAAGGAGCGACACGGAAACAGGGGTTTCGAACAACACCGACACCTTGCCCTGGCCCGCAGCCAGCGCAGTACGCAGTTGGGTTTCGGCCAGCGGCACCAGGATCAGGCCAATCAGCAAGGGGGGGATCGGAAAGCCATACACTCGCATCACATAGCCGAGCACACCCAGGCCCGCCATCAGCCCCAGCTCAAACACGGAGCCCGATACCCCCCAGATACCAATAACGGCGAACACCAGAATACCCGCGTACAGTTGCGGCCGTGGAATCTGCAAGAGCTTCACCCACATGCCCACCAAGGGCAGATTCAGCACCAGCAGCATAACGTTGCCAATGTACAGAGAAGCAATCAAGCCCCAGACCAGCTCCGGTTTGCTGCTGAACAAAAATGGCCCAGGCTGCAAGCCATAATTCTGAAATGCCGCCAGCAGGATAGCCGCCGTGGCCGAGGTAGGCAGGCCCAGCGTCAGCAGCGGGACCAGGACGCCGGCCGCCGAGGCGTTGTTGGCCGCCTCGGGCCCGGCTACCCCTTCGATCGCCCCTTTGCCGAACTCATCGGGGTTTCGGCACAGCTTCTTTTCCAGCGTATAGGACAGCATGGTCGGAATTTCCGAGCCGCCACCCGGGATTGTGCCAATGGGGAAGCCTATGGCAGTACCCCGAAGCCATGGCTTCCAGGAGCGTCGCCAGTCGTCGCGTGTCATGAACGCCTTACCCTTGATGGGTATGATTTCGTCCTGCCCTTGGACGTAGCGGCTGGCAACGTACAGGATTTCTCCCACGGCAAACAGCGACACCAGCACCACCGTGAGTTCGACGCCATCGAGCAGCGCTGGCAGGCCGAATGTCATGCGCGGCTGCCCGGTCATGGCATCAATGCCGATCACGCCCAGGGCCAGGCCGATAAACAGTGACACGAACCCACGCACCCGTGACGCCCCCATCACCACAGCCACCGATGTGAATGCAAGAACAGTAAGCGCGAAATAATCGGCGGGCTTGAGCAAAAACGCCAACTCCGCCACAACAGGCGCCGCAAACGTCAGGGCAATGGTCGCGATAGTGCCCGCAACGAAAGAGCCAATGGCCGCCGTCGCCAGCGCCGCGGCACCCCGCCCCGCTCGCGCCATCTTGTTGCCTTCGAGCGCCGTCATCATTGACCCCGCCTCGCCGGGCGTGTTGATCAGAATCGAGGTGGTCGACCCGCCGTACATGGCGCCGTACAGCACTCCCGCAAACATGATGAAGGCCGATACCGGCCCTACCGATACGGTAACTGGCAATAGCAAGGCAATCGTCAGCGCAGGCCCGATGCCCGGCAAAATGCCGATAGCGGTGCCCAACAGTGAACCTACCAGCGCCCACAGCAGGTTGGCGGGCGTCAGCGCCACCTCGAATCCCTGCATCAGCAGCGCCAGCGTATCCATTACACACCCGCCAGTGGGAAGAAGCCGCCCAGTTGCAGGCCCAGGCGACCAAACAGAAACCAGCTTGCAATGCCCAGCACCAGACCGACGACAAGATCAGAGGCAAGGCGTTTGGAGCCAAATGCACGCGCCACCAGCATGAACGACAGCATGGCGGTGATCGGCAGACCCAAGGTTTGAATCGTCAGCGCGGGCACAATGGCCGCCAGCAATGCCGTACAGAATGCACGCTTGTCCATGGGCTGACCGGGTATGGCGTGCTCCGCATCTTCGGGCTCGAATACTTCACCGCGTGCGATCTGGAGCAACAGCAATACACCCAAACCGATCAGGCCGGCACCCACCCCGGTGACAAACATGCCAGGGCCGATGGCCGCGTATTGCGCGGTGGCGGCCAGCTCGGATGACGCATAAAGGCACACCGCCCCCATGAGCATCACGGCCAGCCCCAACCACCACGGCCCCTTGCGCAGCAATGCGATCGACATGCCTGTGCCCATGCCGGCGGCTTACTTGCTCAGGCCTGCATCTTTCAGGATTGCGTTAATGCGGGCACTTTCGCTTTGGATGAATGCGCCGAAAGGTTCTCCCGCCAGGAAATAGGCCTCCCAACCTTGCGTCTTCAGCACTGACTTCCAGGCGTCGCTGTCATTCAGTTTGGTAAAGCGCGCTACCCACTCTTTGTAGTTGGCTTCGGGCATGTCCACCGACCCCAGAATGCCGCGCCAGTTGGCGATTTCAACGTCGTACCCTGCTTCCTTGAATGTGGGCACGTCGGCCAGCGCCTTCATGCGCTCGGCCGTGGTAATGCCGAGGATGCGTATACGGCCATCCTTGGCGAATTGCTGGAACTCGGAAACGCCTGAAATACCCGCCTTGAGTGTTCCGTTGACGATGCCAATGACGGTATCCGCGCCCCCGGCCTGCGGAATGTAGTTCAGCGATGGCACAGGAACGCCCGCACTCTTGGCCAGCAAGGCCAGGGCGATATGGTCAACGCCCCCTGCCGACCCGCCGCCCACCGCGGTAGCGCCGGGATTTTGCTTGAGCGCCGACACGAACTCGCCCAGCGTTTTGTAGGGCGCGTCGGCCTTGACCGCCAGCACCAGATATTCTGCGGTCAGACGCGCAACAGGCTTGAATTTGCTGAGATCGACCGGCGACTTGTTCAGCGTGATGGACCCCACTGTAATAGCGCCAAACACGGCCAAGGCATCGGGCTTGCCTTGCTGCGAGCGCTGGAAATCGGCCAAGCCGATGGTACCGCCCGCGCCGCCCTTATTAGTGAAATTTACCGTGCCGGTATAAATGCCTGCTTTATTCATGGCCTGGAAGGCCTGCCGCCCGGTGCTGTCCCAGCCGCCACCAGGATTGGCGGGCAGCATGACGCTAACCTGTGCGTGCGCTGCGCCTGTGCACAATACCGCCGCGAGCGCCAACGATTTCAACCAATGGCCTACTTGCATTGTGATCTCCTCCGGGCCCGTGTGGCGGGCCATTGTTCTGGAATATTTGTCGGCAGAGTAAGCTGGCCTACAAGGCGTGTCAATGGCATTGATCTCCGGCGCGCCAGCCTCATGTCACGCAATTAAGCAAGCAGGTTCATGCACTTGCTGCCAGAACATCAAGATTGCGGTGCCCGTACGCAGCCTCGGCCATTGCCTCAAACCCGCGCGTGAGATCGGCGATCAGGTCAGCCGGGTCTTCAAGGCCGATATGCAGGCGCACGCCTGGGCCTGAGTAGGGCCATTGGGTGGTGGTGCGGCCAACGGGCGAGAATGGCAGCGCCAGGCTTTCATAGCCGCCCCATGACACCCCCAGGCCGAACAAAGCCAGGTTGTCGATGAATGCGTGCAGGGCCGGCTCTGGCACAGGCTTGAGCGCCATGGCAAACAGGCCAGGCGCGCCGGTGTAATCACGTTTCCACAGCGCGTGGCCAGGATGGCTGGGCAGGGCAGGATGCAGTACGCGCTCCACTTCGGGCCGGCTCTCAAGCCATTGCGCCACCTCAACCCCCGACGCCCAGTGCTGGCGCAGCCGCACGCCCATGGTACGCAGCCCGCGCAGCGCCAGAAACGCGTCATCGGGGCTGCACGTTTGACCATAGTCTTGCGAGCTTGCACGCACCAAGTCCCAGGTGGCGCGATTGCAGGTTGCCACACCGAGCATGGCATCGGAATGACCCACGATATATTTTGTGGCAGCCTGGATGGCCACATCGACGCCATGCTCGAATGCCTTGAAGAACAGCGGCGTCGCCCAAGTGTTGTCCATCACCACATAGGCGCCACACGCGTGCGCAGCCTGCGCAATGGCGGGTATGTCCTGCATCTCGAAGGTTTCGGAGCCGGGCGATTCGACAAACACGACGCGGGTGTTAGGCTGGATGAGCGCGGCAACACCTCCCGCTATGCGCGGATCGTAGCGTGTCACGCTAACACCGAAGCGCTGCAGCGTACGCGCCAGAAACTGCGTAGTGGCCGAATATACGCTGTCGGTCAGCAGCACATGATCGCCTGACGACACCAGCGCGGTGAGCACGTGCGCAACAGCGGCCAGCCCCGACGGATAAAGCAAGGAGCGGTAGCCGCCGCTGAGTTCCGAAATCGCCGATTGCAGGGCATGATGCGTGGCAGTTCCGAAACGGCCATAAATGCTGACGCCGAACTCGTCATCGGCCTGCCGGTGCTGCTTGTCGAGCCAATGTGCCATCGTGGGGCTGAGCAGCGTCGAGCCGCGCACAACAGGCGTATTGACGACGCCTTCAAACCGTTGGGGATCCCGACCGGCATTCACGAGCCGCGTGCATTCTTTCATGGCAGAACCTGTATGGTGTGGGCCGCGGGACGGCACCATGCCGGCCCGGCGAAAAGTACAAGTTCAGTATAGATGTGCGGCCTGGGTGATTTTTGTCAAAATACACTTGCCTGAACGCCGTTCGAAGAAAATTATTCCGCGATTGGAACGATATAAAAAAAATCATTCAACCATTGCTTCAGGCGCACGGAAACACGAGAAATCACATCCAGCGCGCGATCTTTTCTGTCCATTGCTTCGCGCGCAGAAACTCGTCAAAGCGCCATCACGCCGCGACGGTGATGCGCGCCATACGGGCGCGCCTCGATGCGAAGCCGCGGCGTATGCCTTGCTCGGTCACGCGGTGTAATCGAGCGGCAGCGCGGTGGTGAACTTGATTTGTTCCATCGCAAAGCTGGAGTTAATGTCCAGGTAGTCCATATCCCGGATCAACCGCTTGTACACGCCATCGTAGGCCTTGATATCAGGCACCACCACACGCAGCAGGTAATCGTTCTCGCCGCTCATGCGGTACAACTCGACGACCTCGGGCATGGCGGTGACAACGTCATTGAACTTCTTCAGCCACTTGTCGTTGTGCTGTTGCGTCCTGATTGCAACGAATACGGTGACCCCAACGTTGATCTTCTCAGCGTCCAGCAGCGTCACGCGTTTTTTGATCACGCCTTCTTTTTCCAAGCGCTGGATGCGCCGCCAGCATGGCGTGCTCGACAGATTTACGCGCTCGGACAACGACGCAATGGAAATCGTGGCGTCTTCCTGGAGTATCTTCAGTATCGCACGGTCGGTTTTGTCGATTTCAACCACAGTATCCTCGATGAAATGTATAAGCGACGAAGCCATCTATGGCACCCAGCCTCGTCATCAGACGCTTCAACTTGCCTATGTGGGGCAGGCCAGCCTGCGCTGCATAGGCGTATTTATGGCATTGTGCCGCTCGGGGCGATACAGGCAGATGCGGGCGATGTTGCTGCGGACTTTGCAAGAGATCAGGGTCATCGACATGGTTTCCAGACAGCACGGGCATCAGCGGCCACGATCGTCGCGCCGTTGATCATCAAAGGATTGACTTCGCATTCCTGCAGCCGTTCACCAAAATAAACGGCAAGCCGGCCCATGCGGCAGATAACGTCGACCAGGCCCTCCAGGTCGGCCGGCTGCCGGCCGCGATAACCGGTGAGAGTGGGATGCAGCCGCAGCGATGGCAAGGCACGCCGCACCTGCGCGGGGCCGGCGTCGGCAGGCAGCAGGCAAGTATCGCGGTGCAGTTCGACCAGCGTGCCGCCAAACCCGAAGGTAAGAAACGCGCCCAGCTGCGCATCCCAGTGTGTACCCACCAACAGTTCCGCTTCGGACGTAGCCATCCGCTGCACCAGGCAGCCATCGAACCGAGCACCCGGAACGCGAGCCGCCGCCCCGCGGATACGCTCGAAGCCTTCTTGCACGGCCTGGGCAGTGCGCACACCCACCAGCACGCCACCGATATCGCTTTTGTGGGTGATCTGCGGCGACACCACCTTCATCACCACCGGGTAGCCCAGGCTTTCCGCCGCCGCCACGGCATCCGGCGCCGACGTGGCGACCCGGCCCAGGGCGACAGGCACACCCGCCGCATGCAACAGCGCCTTGGTCTGCGGCTCGGACACAATGCCAGCGGGCAGCTTCGCCACCGTCTTTTCAAGTGCCTGCGCATCGAGCCGCGGCAACGACCCCGGGTTGGCCAAGTCGGCACAGTGGCTGGCGTAGCGGTAGCGATGGCGCAAATGCTGCGCGGCCTGCGGCAGGCTGGCGAAGTGGGCCAGCCCGCTCGCTTTGATCCGCGCCACGGCCTCGATGCCACAACTGCTCGCTGCGTTGATAAACACCAGCGGCTTGGCGCTGGCGTGCTGCGCCTGTACGAAGGCGTTGGCGACGCCCTCCATGTCGGGCTGCGTGGTCATCAGGTACAGGCCAGCATCCACCTGTGCATCGTCCATAACGGTGGCCAGCACGTCCTGGAGCCAACTATCGCTGTGCACCGTCTTCTGCAAGCTGCTTTGCACTGCGCCAATATCGAGGGGCAGCCTGGCCGTCGCCAACGAAGCGAGCCGACCAAGGGCCAGTGCGCCGGTGTCAGACAGTGTCGCTGCCATCAGGCCAGCGTCCTCAAGCGCATCCACAGCCAGCACTCCGCCGTCGCCCGAGCTGGAGAACACCGCAACGCGGGCGCCTCGCATGGGCCGGTGCGCATCCCACACGGCCGCCTCGGCCACTAGTTGCAGCGGGTCGTCGATGATGGTGGCGGCCTGGCCCTCGACCATGGCGCGAAAGGACTGATAGGCGCCCGCCATGCTGGCGGTGTGCGAATGCACGGCGCGGGCGCCTGACGACGTGCGCCCGGCCTTGGTGATCAGCACCGGCTTGCCTGCCCGCCTGGCGGCCTCGAGCAGCGCCTTGAACCGCGCGGGGTTCTTCAGGCCTTCGATATACAGCGCCATCACCTTGGTGTTGGCGTCCGCAATGGCGTATTCGAGAAAATCGCAGGTTTCCAGGTCAGCCTGATCGCCCAGCGACACGCAGAAACTGAAGCCTGCGCCGATATCGTAGGCGTGCGCCAGCATGGCGCCTGTCAGTGCCTCGCTCTGGCTGATCAGCGCAATATGGCCCTTGAGCATGGCATCGTCACGTATCAGGGCCAGCACACTGTCGCCCCATTTTGTAGAGTCGCCAGACGCGCCGATCACCGCCACCGAACGAGGATTGAGAATGCGTTCGATCTGATTGCACAGGACCATGACTGCCACGTTTCTGTATCGAGGGTGATGAAGATATGGCGTTGAACCCTGGTGGCACGCACGAGGAATAAAACGCCAGACCTTGTTACTGCCGAGGCAGTGCGGAATATATTTCCGCCCGTACTCCTGTAATACTAGAAGAAAAAATCACCTCAGCCCAGGCGATGATAAGTTTAATCCAGATTCCGGCGAAGCAGGGCATTTCACCGTCGCCGTTCTTGTTGCATCAAGGGCTCAATCAAGGTTGAAAAAGCATTGGCTGCCCGTCAGTGATTGGACGAACTTGTCGGCATGGATACGACCAGCCGCAATTCGAATCAGGCGCTTGTTGATAAGGTGCGGGCGCAGATCGGCGCTTACATCCGAAGCCAGCCTATACGCCGTATGCGCAGCGAGGATGCGGCGGCCGGCCTGAGCACCGAAAAAGCCACCGACATCACCCGCCTGGCGCGCGGCCTTGGCAATCAATCGTCATGGTAATGCCGGCGATGGCGGCGATAGCGGCGATCATCATCATAATCATCGTCATAGTAGCGGCGGCGCTCATAACGGCGATCATCGTCAGTCAGGATGTTGCCAAGCAGGCCGCCGGCCGCCGCGCCGCCCACCGTCGTCAGTGGGTCGCCTCCAGACAGCACCGCACCTGCGGCGCCGCCCAGGCCCGCGCCAATTACCGTATTGCTGGTCTTGCGGCTCTGCTGATGGTATGGGGCGCAGCCAGCCAGGGCAATCGCGATCACGCTCAATATGGTGACACGCCCCAGATTTTGTCGAATATTCATGCCGTGCTCCTGTTCAAATGGCATCGGCCTGAAGCGTAGGCCTTGTGGCAATCCGCCACAAGCGATTTCAGCGGGTTTGTAGCGCACTGAAAAAAGCCTGACACCAGCGCACGGCTTTGAAACGACTTTGTATCATTTCATGGCAATTTGATTACCAAATCATGCCCGTCAGGGTTTGATGTACGCGTAGCCCTCCTTGCCCTGCAATTCTGTGATGCGCACAACGCCCGAGGGCACGAACTCCGCCTCCATCACGAAGTCATCCTTGTTCAGGTTCTTGCGCTTCATTGTGATTTCGCACACTTCGAATGTCACACCACGCGCGGCCAGCCCCGCGATGAGCGGACCGACGGTGGCGGCATCCTTGTACTCGGTCTCCAGAAACTCGATGCCGTCCGCATGCGTCACCGCCACGATCTTTGTGTCCGGTGCGGTATCGAGTTGATTGCGCATATTGCGCAAGGCGGACAGCGCCTGGCTTTCCGCATCGTTGATGTGATAGATGACCTTGGCTTGGCCGGCGGCGCCCGCCCCCGGCGCCGCCGACGCAAACATGGGTGCGCCCGAGAGCGCCAGGCCCAGCGCAAATGCAAAAGAAGCGATCTTGTTCATATCAGGGCTTACTCCTGTAAAAGCAGCATTGCATCATGCAATGCCTTGATTGTTCTCCACGCCCTTGATCAAGGGTTCGTTCAGCGCGACGGCCGAGATGGTCTTTTTGTCGCGCAGATGGCGGGCCACGACATCCCAGATGGGCTCGCCCTGGACACCCTCCGCCACCGGCGCCCAGCCAGCCACCTTGTAGGTTTTGTCGGCCTCTATCGGCTTGCCATCCAGCCGCATATCGCTGATGCGCTGGCCCGCCTTCTGATGCGGATCAATCGCATACTGCAACCCGCCGACCCGCACCATATCCCCGCCCTGCTGATAATAGGGATCCGGGTTGAAGAGATTGTCCGCAACGTCTTCCAGCACCACTTTGATCTGACTGCCCGGCATCTCGGTGAGCGTCGTGTGGGGGTAGGTGATCGCAGTCTGGTCCATGAGGTGTTCCATGGTGATGTCCGATCCAGGGAGCAGACTGGTACCCCAGCGAAAACCGGGCGAGAACGCAATCTGCGCGTCCTTCTGTGCGATCAGCGCATCGAGAATCAGTTGATCGAAGGTGCCATTGAAATTGCCGCGCCTATACAGGAGGTCGTCGGTGACGGCCAGTTTTTCCGCCAGCTTGTCTGCAAACGGCGCACGCATCCTGCCGATCAGCGCGTCCATCTCAGGATCCGCATCCAGAAAGTTCGCGAACACCGGCAGGAGCTTGTAGCGGAAATCGGCGACCTTGCCATCTTTCACGTCAAAATCCAGCACACCCAAGAACTTGCCATTGCTCCCGGCATTGGTGACCAGCGTCTTGCCGCCTGTATTTTGCACAATGACCGGCTCGGGCACGCCATCGTGCGTATGCCCGCCCAGAATGGCGTCCAGGCCGCGCACCCTGGATGCCAGCTTCAGGTCCACGTCCATCCCGTTGTGAGACAGCAGCACCACCGCCTGTGCACCCTTGCCGCGCACTTCGTCGATGACCTCTTGCAGTTCGCTCTCCCGGATGCCGAAGGTCCAATCCGGCACCATATAGCCGGGATTGGCGATCGGCGTGTACGGAAATGCCTGCCCGATGATCGCCACCGGCACGCCATTCATCTCACGCAGCGAATACGAAGGGAATACCGGATCGCCGAAATCCGCCGTCTGGACGTTCTGTGCAATGAATTCGACCTTGCCCTTGAAGTCTTTGTCGATGATTTCCTCGACGCGCTCGGCGCCTAGCGTGAACTCCCAGTGCGCGGTCATGATGTCCACACCCAGCGCCAGGCAGGCATCCACCATATCCTGGCCGTCGGT
Organism: Pusillimonas sp. TS35; assembly: GCF_009857885.1. Taxonomy (GTDB): domain Bacteria; phylum Pseudomonadota; class Gammaproteobacteria; order Burkholderiales; family Burkholderiaceae_B; genus Allopusillimonas; species Allopusillimonas lactea. The sequence continues at coordinate 397,814 of NZ_WWER01000003.1, forward strand.
CCATAGCGCGGTGGCCGACCCTTGCCAGGTATCGCCGCCGTCCAGCAGCAGCGCGCCCGGCCTGTCGGCCTTGAGCCGCTTGACCAGCGTGGCAAGGTGCGCGAATCCGCCTACCTTGCCGTACTGGCGGGCGGCATTGCTGAAATCCGCGCACGTAAAGGCATAGGCTTGTGCGCTGCCTGGCTTCACACCGTAGTGCGCCAGGAAATGATCACCCACCAAATGCGGCGGCCGATTCAGTGCGGCCCCCAAACCGATATTGACCCCAGGCTCGCGAAAGTAGATGGGGCGCAGCTGCGCGTGGCAGTCCGTAAAGTGCAGAAAATGCACATTGCCAAAGCGTGGCAGATCATAAAACCTGGCGGCAGCCGCCTCGGCCGCGCGTGCGGAATGAGAAAAGCTCATCCCGCCCGCGGCGGCAATACCAAGCACTTGCAGAAACTCACGACGGCTGATCATAACAACGACTTCCTGTGTATTGAATAAGGTCGAAGAAGGCCGGCGGCGCCGACCGGGCTGTCGTGCAACGCTCAGGGCTTGCTGGCCGTGCGCGGTGCATACTTGATGAGGCCCAGCACGTCTTCCTCGAACATCTCGCCGGGAATCACCTCAGCCACCCGGCCGTCCGCCTCGATGACATAAATATTGGGAATGACTTTCACCTTGCCCAGCACCGCGCGCAATGCCGGCGTTTCCATGGCGACTGGAAAGGTATAGGCATGCTTGCCCATGTAGTCCGCCGCGTCTTTGTCGACGCGGTCTATGCTTACGGTCAGGATCTCCAGCCCCGAACCCTGCGCGGCCTGCCAGAGCTTCTGCATGTATGGGTTCTGGCGCGCGCAATACGGGCACCATGACGCCCAGTACTCGACGATGACTGGCTTGCCCTTGAAATGCCCTGTCGGCAGCACCGTGCCATCTATCAGCCTGATTTCCGGCAGCGTGACCTGGTCACCAACCGTGACGGCGGCCCACGCCGGGGCCGTCACCAGGCTCACACCCAGCGCCAGCACCAGCGCAGGAACGCTCGCCGACCAACCTGATTTCCACATGCTCATATCGTGTCCGCGTGTCTGGCTATTGCGTGCCGCCATCCTTGTTTACGGGTGAAGCCGGGTCGAACAGCAAGGCCATGACATCCTTGATCTGCGCCTCGGTGAGGATCCCCGCGGCGCCAAAACGCGGCATCGTCGAACAGGCCGCATAAGAATGCGAGTTGTAGATCTTGTTCCAGGTGTACTGCACGATTTCCTTGGAAGATCCGCGCAGCTTGCCATAGTGCAGCAGCGAGGGGCCAATGTTGCCGAAAGATATTTCGGCCTTGGTCATTTGATGGCAGGCGTAGCAGTTGCCGCCATTGACGCCGCCCGGTTTGTCGCTGAACTGCAGCCCGCGCCCGTTCTGCGCAACCTTCTCGCCGGCCTTCCAATCGCCCATATACTGGCCATCGGCAGGCTGTTTCACAGACGCGAGCGCTTCTTTCGTAATCTTCGCAGCCTCTTCCTTTGACAGCGCAGTGCGTGTCATCTCCGCCTTCGAGCAGGCTTGCTGCATGGCCGACTGATCGAGCCTGTCCATGCCAGCAATGCCCTTGGGCTCAAACGATGCTTTGAGTACGGCCAGCACATCTTCGCGCGAGGTTCCCGTCACCGGCTCATCGGCATGCGCGGCGGGTGCCAAGCACAGCGTCGCGGCCAACGCGGCACACGGCATGATGTTGAATTTATTCATGAGTGCCCCCGCTTAACGTTTCAGACCGGGCGCATCCATATCGCCCCCGTTGGCATTAACCGCCAGAAACATCGACAGGTCGATGGACGCCTGCGAACCGTACTTTAGAAACGGCATGCGCTGCTGGCGCACACAGTCATTCAGGCGCCACTGCATAGAGCGCAGCGCACCCTGGGAGACTCTGTACGCGGGCCATGATGTATACGCCTCGCGCGCCGGTTCCGCTTTGGTCAGGTTGGGCAGTTCCTGCAGGCGAATGCGCTGGCCATCCACGCTGTGGCAAGACGCGCAAGAGAAGTCATACGGCCCGCCCCGGAAATAGAAAATCTGCTTGCCGCGTTCGTAGGCCGCTTTCTCTTGCGGATGGTCCTGCGGCACGGCGAGCGGCGTACCCCGCGACTGCCCGACCACATAACCTACCAGCGCCTCGAGGTCGGTCGCATAATCGCCACGGCCCGAGAATGGCTTCTTGATGAGATCCTTCTCGTTCATGCCCTGCAGCGTGGTCATGCAATGCACCAGCCGCGTTTCGAGATCCATGACACGCCCCGCATCATCGAAATAACGCGGAAGATGGGCATAGGCATCCTTGATCACGCCCGGCCCCATCCCCAAGTCACATTGTTCGAGCGACACTTTCTTGGGCCCGCGCTTCTCGGCCCACAGTTCCTCGCCCGTCATCTCGATGAGTTCGGCGGGGTTGCCGCCTTCGCCCAGCATTTCACGGTATTCCGCAATACCATCAGCGGTGCTCTGCGGCGCGGCGGCGGCGGGAGCGGCAAGCCCCACACCCGCGGCCAACGCCATCAATGCGGCGTTGCTCAGTTTCATGCGCATGTCTCCTACTCCCTGGTTTATGCCCCATTGCGCAGCTGCTTTTGTTTGTTGTCTACGCGGGCAGGTTCAGCTAGCGGATCTCTGTCGAGTCTGTACGGCTCTCGCCCTTGTTGTCGCGCCAGGAGATCGCCACCTTGTCGCCCTTTTTGCCACCCTTGAACTTGAACGACAGAAAAGGGTCGCGCGAGACCGCTGGCCCCCACTGCGCCGACAGCACGGTCTTGTCATTGCACTTTGCTTCGACCAAGTCGATGAAGTGGGCGGGCACGAGATTGCCTTCGCTATCCTTGCGCTGCCCCGTTTCCATGATGTGGCTCATCAATGCTTTCACTTCCGTGACGCCGTCTTTTTCTACCGCGCGTATGCGCATGGGTCTGGTTGCCATGATTGCTCCCCTATCCTCTGTATATATATAGATGCCTTTGGTGCGCCGCTCAGCCGCCGCAGCCGCCCAGCGTTACCTTGACTTCCTTGTGCACGGTATAAAACTTGCCGTCAGCCTTGACCAGCGCATAGATGTCGGACGTGCCGCCCATCTTGATGCGTGTCGCCACCTCGGGCATCGTGTCCGCGGCAAGCTCAAAATGTGCGCTGAGCGCGTTCGGGTTTTTGGGCACCAGGATTGATATCTGGGAGGTGCCTGGCAGGTCGCTGACCACGCTCACCGGCACCACCGCACCGTTCTCGGCGATATCGGGGGCCACAAGCTTGATCTTGTCGCTTTCGCCCGCCTGCCCGCCTCCGAACGCCTTCACCACGTCGTCCACCTTGGTGGCGGCAAAGGCATCCTTGTTCCACTCTTGCTGTACGGCCCAGGCCTGTTCGGGGCGCAATATGCCGGCGGTCACCGCCAGGCCCAGAACGGTGCCCAGCTTGAGTATGTTTCTACGCTGCTTATTCATGCGGTGTCTCCTCTGATCCTTCACATGCTGTATAGATTCAATATCGGGCGCGACGGCCCGCGGTTTTCCCGTGCGCCAGTCGCACATGCCTGTTCTTATTGCGCCGGTGCGGCGAGTATCCAGTCGACCATCTCTCTGGCCTTGTCGGCCGGCAGCGTCGGATGCGGGGGCATAGGCACGGCACCCCATACTCCCGAACCGCCCTTCAACACTTTTTCAGCCAGCTTCGGCGCGGCGTCGTCCTGGCCCTTGTACTTGCCGGCGATATCGGCAAAAGACGGCCCCAGAATCTTCTTGTCCTTGGCGTGGCAGGCCATACAGCCATTCTCCGTCAACAGAGCCAAGTCGCCGCCCGCGGCATCACCAGGCTGAGCGTCTTTCGCGCCGGCGGACGTCGGCGGCTGCGCCGCAGCCAGCGTGCCGCGCGCATGTTCACGCACCTGCTCCACATTCTGGTCCGACGTACCCGCCAGTGCGGGCGCGAGAGTGTTCACACCGCGAACCGGGCCCACGATACGCATCTGGGCCGCCAGGTTGCCGTGTGCGTCGCGCGCAACATCAGGCAGCGTCGAAGATGGCACCGTGCTCGCAGCGCAATCTTTCATACAGGCCGTATTCGCAGTGTCAGGCTTGCCATCAGCTGTCCACAGGCCTTCCCAGAACTGCATGCCATTACGGTTGGGCATGCTTTCCTGCACCTTGGCCATGTTCTGGTCGCTCAGCGTGAAATCTGACGGCACGATCTCGGCCAGGTTGAGTAGATAGGCCAGCACGGCATAGACCTCGTCCGGCTTGAGCGACTTGGGGTTGTCCCAGGGCATGGCCCGATGGATGTAATCCCACAGCGTGGAGACGGTCGACACTTTCATGAACGTGGTGCGCGAAGGGTGGCCGCCACCCTTCAGCGCTGCCACATTGCCGGTCTCGATGTCCTGGGGCGTAGTGCCACCCACCAGTGGGGTGAACACGGAATTGCTTTCACCGAAAGAGCCATGGCAGGCCGCGCAGGACGCATCCCAGATATCGGCCCCCTGATCGACCGTACCGCTGCCACGCGGCAGACCTTTGAAGTCAGGGCGCACGTCAATGTCCCAGGCCTTGATTTCCGCCTCGGTGGCGGGCCGGCCGATATTGAACGCTGCAGTGACCGCGGCGTCCGCATTAGGGGTGCCTGCATCGGGGACGCCCGCATTTGCGGCATGCGCAAGCGACGCAGGAACGCCGAGCGCCGAGCTCAGCACGCAGGTAAGCAACGCGCGATTAGTCCATCTGAACATTGAAGACCTCCCCGCTCTGCGCGACTTGCCACGACTGGATCGCATTGTTGTGATACGTGGAGCGCGTTCCCCGCACCTCGCGCAACTGCCGGTAGCGCGGCTGGACAAAGCCCGTGCTGTCAATGGCCCGGCTTTGCAGGATGGCTGGCCCGCCATCCCATACCCAATCAATATTGAAGCGTGTCAGGCATTTATCCAGGACAGGCGTCTCAAGGCGCGCAGTTTTCCATGTCTTGCCACCGTCGAAGGAAACATCCACCTGCTTGATCTTGCCCCGCCCAGACCAGGCCAGCCCGCTGACGTTGTAGTAGCCCTTGCCCATGAGTGCCTGGCCGCCCGACGGAGACGTGATGACAGACTTGCACTCCTGTATGGAGGTGTATTGCCTATGCATGCCGTCGGGCATCAGATCAGCGTAATGCGAGGTCTCATCCTTGGTATTCCAGGGCTTGTCGCCGACTTCGATGCGGCGCAGCCACTTGACCCATGAGACGCCCTGCACGCCAGGCACGACGAGGCGCAGCGGATAACCGTTTTCGGGCCGCAGCATCTCGCCATTCATGCCCCACGCCACCATGGCGTCATCCAGCGCGGCGTCCATCGAAATGGTGCGTGTCATGCTGGAGCCGTCGTTGCCCTCGGCAAGCACAAATCGTGCGTTCTTCAGGTCAGCGCCGCAATCGTCAAGCAGCACCTTGAGTGGCACGCCTGTGTACTCGCAACAGGACAGCATGCCGTGCGTGTACTGCACCGTGGGCACTGCGGCATTGCCCCATTCCATGCCGGTATTGGCGCCGCATTCGATGAAGTGGATGCGCGATACCGACGGCAGGCGCATCAGATCGTCCATGGTATAGACCTTGGCCTGTTTCACCATGCCGTTGACCATTAACCTGTGCTGCTCAGGGTCCACATCCACCCAGCCCTGATGATGGCGCTCGAAGTGCAGGCCCGAGGGCGTGATGATGCCAAAGAAACCCTGCAGCGGCGCAAATGCCACCGATGCCTGGGGCGTCTGGGTAAGCCCCGGCGATTGCCTGCGCTGCAGGTTGGCCTCAAAGGGCGAAGGCCGGCCGTAGGGGTGGAAGGCCACTGGGTTGCCAAGCTTGGTACTCCAGGGGCGCGGCTCCAGAATCATGGGATCGCCGGCCGCAGCACCCGCAGCTTGCGCAAGCGCGGGTGTCGTCGCGGCCGCGGCGGCCGCAAGAAAGCTGCGCCGTAGAAAATCTCGGCGAACATCGTCCACACCTTTGGCGTTGATTTCAGTAGCCAGGCTGTCGGGAACGAAATTCTCCGGCGCCTTTCTGAGGCGGCCAATAGGAACTGGCCGCTTGTCTCCTCTCCGATTCACTCGATGCTCCCGGATGAGTTGTCAACTGCTTTATTAATATATGCACATAACTTTTAGATATAAACAAGGGATATCCCTGCATATCCGGCATGGAAACTTTTGCAGTATCAAATTTCCAATGCCTATAAAGTTTATGCATTAAAGATTAAGTAGGCATTAAGTGACTTGGGGAGTCATCCAAGGCTGCGCCGCCGAAGCGGACGACGTCGCATCGCCCCGGCGGCGCGCAGGCCGCCCCCGGTTTGCGGGAAGGCTGCGGACGCACTTATGTCAGCATGTCGTCCCAGATGGCATGCGCCCAATCGAAGGCTTGCTCACCTTCCCGAGCCGAAGGCGCCGGCGAAACGCTGCCCGCGCCCGGCACGGGCAGCATGGTGCGCTGTTCGGCGCTGTAGCGGTGCATACTCGCGACATGCATGGCCTGCCGCGCATCCACGAAGCTGTAGCAAGTGCTGTCATAGCCGGGATCGTCATTGACCTTGCCGCCCAGCAGCAGGGCGGCGACGGCGGCCGCGCACGTCTTGCCATGTTGCCAAGCCATATGGCCGGCCTTGGGCATGACCGGCGCGATCTGTATGGCATCGCCCAGCACATGAATGCGCGGCTCGACGATGGATGAAAACGTCAGGAAATCCACCTCGCACCAGCGCTCATTGGCGGTGGCCAACCCCGCCTGCACAGCGATGTCGCCCGCACGCATAGGCGGCAGCACATTGACCACATCGCCTTGCTCTTCTTCGCCCAATTCAAAGATCACTGTACGCGTGTTCGCATCCACGTCCACAGCCTTGAAGGCGGGAAAGTATTCAATCATGCCTGCATAGCGATCATCCCATGCCGCCCGGAACTGCGCGGCCTCGGCGGTGAGGTCTGCGTTCGCATCGAATATATGGACTTTGGCGCGCGGCTTGTGCTGCTTGAAATAGGACGCCACGAGGCATGCGCGCTCATACGGGGCGGGTGGGCAACGGTAAGGGGCCTCTGGGATGGCAATGATGAAGCGGCCGCCGTCGGGCATCGCCTCGAGCTGATCGCGCAGCAGCTGCGTCTGCGGCCCTGCCTGCCAAGCGTGCGGCATGGCGCGGCGGGCCGCGTCGGACGCAAGGCCGGGTATGTCTTCCAACATGAAACCGATGCCGGGGGCCAGTATCAGCCTGTCCCATTGCATGGCGTCGCCCTGCGCCAGCAACAAGCGGCGTCTGTCGGCATCGACACCCACAGCGCGGTCACGCACGTGCCTGACGTCGTGTCGGGCCAGGCCATCATAGCCGCGCGAGATATCCGCCATTGCCAGGCGGCCTTCAAGCACCAGATTGGACATCGGGCAGGAAACGAACGCTGCGGCCGGCTCGACCAGTGTTACCCGCAGCTTGCCCTTGCTGAGCAAGCGCAGGTATTTCGCGGCCGTGGCACCGCCGAAACCGCCGCCCACAACCACAACATGCGGCTGTGCCGCTGTACGCGCGCCCGAGATCATGGGCATGGCCAGCGCCGCGGTGCCGGTGGCTGCCTTCAGAAACGAACGGCGCTTCATGCCCGCGCACGGCTCTCCCGCCGCCTCGTTGAACGCCATCGACATTGCGCTCCTCCTTGAGTTTGCCGTGGTGTATGCCAAGGGCATAGCCGCGCCCGGTATTGAATCGCCTTGTGCGCATGGTTTGGGCTCTCGGCACAGCGACATGATGGGAACAAGCAGCGCGGATTGCAAGCCAAGTGTGGAATGAGGATCTGTCTGCCCAATCCCATACCTTAAAAGTATGGTTCGTGACCAAATCCATATTAGACCCTGTGCGACGTCGTACCTATACTCCGACTCTACAACAGACATATACCGGAGCCCGCGCAGCATCCCGCACAGAAGCATTATGAAAGCCACCATCATCAGCGTCAGCACACATATACTCGACATCCCCACCATCAGGCCGCACAAACTCTCGGTTGCAACGATGGAGCACCAAAGCATGGTGCTCGTGCGCATCAAAAACTCCGACGGCCTGGAAGGCATCGGCGAGGCCACGACAATAGGCGGGCTGAACTATGGTGCGGAAAGCCCTGAAAGCATCAAGGCGAACATCGATACCTACTTCGCCCCTGTGCTGGTGGGGAGCCCGTCCTACAACCCGGCCGCCCTGCGCAACCGGCTCGACAAGGTGGTCAAGGCCAACCACTTTGCCAAGAGCGCTGTGGAAACTGCACTCTATGACCTGCTCGGCAAGCGGCTGGGCGTGCCCGTCAGCACCTTGCTGGGCGGTGCCGTCCATGAAAAACTCGACGTGGCCTGGACGCTGGCCAGCGGCGACACGCAGCGGGACATTGCCGAAGCCCGGCAGTTACTTGAGCGCCGACGCCATACGATCTTCAAGTTGAAGATCGGCCTGCGGCCGCTGCGTGAGGATATCGAGCATTGCGCCGCCATCAAGGCTGCGTTGGGTGACGATGTCAGTGTCCGTGTCGATGTGAACCAGGGATGGACCGAAACGCAGGCCCAACAGGCACTGCGGCCAATGGCCAACGCAGGCATCGACCTCATCGAGCAACCGATTGCTGAAAAAAACCTCAACGGCATGCGGCGCCTGACGGCGCTGGGGATACTGCCCATCATGGCCGACGAGGCCTTGAAGGGCCCCGAAGACGGCTTGACGCTGGCCACAGGCGAGTGCGCCAATGTCTATGCCATCAAGATCGAACAGGCCGGCGGTTTGCGCGCCGCACAGAAGCTGATTGGCATTGCGCAGGCGGCGGGCATCACGCTGTATGGGGGCACCATGCTCGAAGGGCCGATTTCCACCATCGCCTCCGCGCACGTATTTGCTACAGTGAACAGCTTCGAATGGGGCACAGAACTCTTCGGGCCGCTGCTCATGAAAGACAGCATCCTCACCGAACCGCTGGACTACAGCGAGTTCACGCTTACGCTGCCGCGAAACCCCGGCTTGGGCATCGCACTGGACGAAGACAAGGTAAAGCACTACCTGCGCGGCTGATCCCGCAGGCGCCTGCACAGGCGCCTCCTATCCTCCAAATAAAAAAACGCCTTCTTCAGCATGAAGAAGGCGCTCCTTTCGCTTCAACGCACTGTGCGGAACCGGACACCGTTCGGGTTCGGTCGCGCATATAAGCGCCCGATCAGCCCTGAAGGAACGAACGCAAGGACTGGTTGAACGGCTCAGGCGCTTCTACATTCGAGAGATGCGATGCCGGCATGTCTACCCGCTTTGCACCCGTCACCTGCTGCGCGATGAAGTCCGCATCGGCAGGCGTGGTGACCGGATCCAAGGCGCCCGCGATAACCAGTGTTGGCACCGAAATGCGTGCGATATCCGCGCGCAGATCGGCGACGGCGAGCGCATCGCAACATGCAGCATAGCCCTCGGGCGACACGCCGCGCAGAACAGCCAGCATGCCGGCAATGACAGGGGACTGCGTCGCCACGAACCCGGGGGTGAACCAGCGAGGCAGCGTGTTGTCGGCCACAGGGCCGATACCCTGTGCGCGAACAAGCGCGGCACGATCACGCCAGCCCTGCTCATTGCCGACGCGTGCGGCGGTATTGGCCACCACCAGCCTCGACAACCGATCAGGCGCGTAGATGCCAAGCCACTGGCCAATCAAGCCGCCCATAGATATCCCGCAAAAGGCCGCCTGACCAATGCCAAGATGATCAAGCAGCCCCAGCACATCGCGCCCCAGAAGCTCGAGCGAGTACGGCCCAGCCGGCGCACCGGACTGGCCGTGCCCCCGCGTATCGTAGGTGAGCAGTTGGAACTCGTCCTGCAAGACAGCCTGTGACGCCCACATGGACTGGTCGGCACCCAGCGAATTTGAGAACACCAGAACGGGCGCGCCAGCCGGCCCCCGCAGCGTATAGGCGCACTGCGCGCCGTTGATCATGGCTGAAGTCATGCGACAAGCTCCGGAGTAAAGGCCGGCCGCATCATATCGCGGAGGGGTGGCGGCACAGCGCTGTTACTTTGATATCCATGTAGGGAAAGAGCGGCAGGCCGCTCAGCAGGGCATGCAACTCGTCATTGCTGTCGACGTCGAAAATGCTGACATTCTTGTACTCGCCCACAATACGCCAGATGTGCGGCCATTTTCCGGCGCGCTGCAGATCCTGCGAATACGCCTTTTCCCGCGCCTTGATGTCGTCTGCCTGGGACGCCGGCATATCGGCGGGAAGATTGACCGTCATTTCAACCATGAACAACATTTTCTGTCTGCCTTATGGGTTACGCGTTACGGGTTGCGGAGGGTTACGGGTTGCGGGTTGGGGTTGCGGGCATGCCCGCGGGCGTGCCGCTTCATTGAAGCACAGCACGCGCCGCGCTTCCATCAATTGATGGAAATCCCCGTTTCCTTGATGATCTTCTGCCACTTGCCGGTTTCGTCAGCCAGATAGGTCTTCAGCTCGGCGGGCGTACTGCCGATGCGTTCCGCACCAATGGTAGCAAACACCTTTTTTACGCGCTCGTTGTCCATGGCTTTAAGCATGGCCTGGTTGAGCTTCTCGATGACCTGCGGCGGCGTCCCCGCTGGCGCGAAGGCGGCGAACCAGGGCGTGAGCTCGTAGCCCGGCAAACCGCTTTCGGCCATGGTGGGCACATCGGGCAGGGCCGATGACCGCTTGGCCGTGGTGATGGCCAACGCCTTCAGGCGGCCCGATTCAATATAGGGCTTGGATGAGGTGATGCTGTCGAACATGTAATCCACCTGGCCTCCCACCAGATCGGAAACAGCGGGGCCGCTACCCTTGTAGGGCACGTGCAGCATGTCCAGCTTGCTCATGTAAGTGAACAGGGCGCCCGCCAGGTGAATGGACGTACCCACACCCGCCGATGCATAGGTGTACTGCCCCGGCTTTGCCTTCGCCTGCTGCATCACGTCCTGCAGCGCGTTCACATCCGCGCGGCTTGCCTGGGTAACGAGAATATTGGGGACTGCCGCCAGCAGCGAAATGGGCTCGAAATCCTTGATCGGGTCGTAGTTCAATGCTTTGTAGAGTGAGGAGTTCACCGCCATGCCATTGGCGGCGATCATGATGGTATAGCCATCGGGCGCTGCTTTGGCGACGTAGCTGGCGCCGATATTGCCACCGGCGCCCGGCTTGTTTTCAACCACCACACTCTGGCCGAGTTCCTTGCTCATCGTTTCGCCGATCACGCGCGCGATAGCGTCCATGGCGCCACCCGGCGGAAAGGGCACAATCCACGAAATGGTGTGGTCAGGATAGTTTGCCGCGTCGGCGGCATACGCAGACGGTTGTGCCAGCGCGGCCATCGCAGCCGCCAAGGCAAACAGCGACAGGTGGCGACGCGCCTTGCCGATAATGGTTTTCACCGTCTCCTGAGAACTAATAATGCTCACAACTCTCTCCTTTCGTGGTGCGCATATGATGGAGCGCAACATCGCTGCCCTGGTTCTGCGACGACCGGCAGTACGTACTCGCCCCATATAAATACGTTGCAGATGTGTTGCGGATTATCCGCATGCGTCCGGGCGATGTCTAAGACTATATTGGTTATCATTGATACCTATCGGGTATGGATTATGGACCTCAGGCAGATACGATACTTTCAGTGCGTTGCCGACGAGCTCAGCTTCACGCGGGCGGCTCAGGTGCTGCACATGGCGCAACCCCCGCTCAGCCGGCAGATCAAAATGCTCGAAGAAACCCTGGGCGTAGACCTGTTCGAACGCGTCGGCCGCGGCATCCGGCTGACCGAAGCGGGCCGCTACTTCCGCGACCAAACCGAGCTCATCACGCAAAAGCTCGAAGAAACCGTGCAGGCCACCCAGCGCATCGGCCGCCACCAACGGCCGCGACTTGGGGTAGGCTTCGTGCCCTCAACCCTGTATGGCTATATGCCCGCGTTCATTCGCGAGCTGCGCAGCTTGGATCCCGATGCCGAAATCAGCTTTGTCGAAATGATCACGCTTGAGCAGTTCAATGCGCTCAAAACCGGACGCATCGATATTGGCATCGGCCGCATGCTGCTCGAAGACGACGAAATCGAACGCCTCGTGCTGTGGGAAGAGCCGCTTGCGCTGGCCATACCCGCCACCCACCGCTGGGTGCGCCGCAAGCACGTGTCTGCGGGCGAAATCCAGAGCGAACCCTTGATCCTGTACCCCGCGCGCCCCCGCCCCAGCTACGCAGACCACATCCTGGCCCTGTTCCAGAAACACGGGCGCAAGCCGCATATCGCCCAAGAAGTAAACGAGCTGCAGACCGCCATCGGCTTTGTCGCCGCCGGCATGGGCGTGGCCATCGTCCCCGACGGCGTGCGCGCCCTGCACCGCGAAGACGTCCGCTACGTGCCGGTGCGCGATGCGGATTTCACCTCACCCATCATGCTCAGTTGGCGCCGCAACGACAATGCGCCCTTCCTGCAGTCAGTGCTGGCGCTGGCACGCCGCACCAAGCGAGGTGCGGCCTAACATCGCACATTGGCTGCGGCCGCGCCTGAGCAAGGTGTGTGGATCACATTCGTAGACCGCATTAATACGTTGCCACCACCCTTCAGGGCGGCACCGCGCATCAAGTGCGTGCTTCCTGAGCCCCGTGGCGGGTATGCACCAGCACGTCGCTTTCACCCTCCTGGGCAACCTCGCCGCGCTGGTTGATGAGTTCGAAGCGCCGCCCCACTTTACCGCTGCGGCCGCTTTTCCCCAGCGTCGCGTCGAGAATGGTCAGACGCAGATGGATCGTGTCATTGACCAGCAATGGTGCAAGAAAATTCCAGTTGCGAAAGCCCAGCATGGCGATCACAGAGCCATGAAAAATCCCTAGTTCGTGCAGCATGCCGGTACTCACGGCAATACCCAGCGCACCATGCACAACGCGTTGGCCATAGCGGGTGCCGCGTGCATATTCAGCGTCGGCATGGATAGGGTTCCAATCGCCCGACAGCATCGAAAAGAAAGTAAGGTCGGTCTCCGTCAGGGTGCGTCCGCCACTCTCAAATACCTGCCCCGGTGAAAAGTCTTCAAAATAGTGTGTGCTCATCACATGTCCTCGATGCGTGCCTGCGCCATGTCGCGCAGCTTTGCACGCTGTATCTTCACCCCGTTGGAGCTTTGAGTGGATGGAAATTCCTGCACCTGCCAGATGTATGCAGGCACCTTGAATGCGGCCAGCAGGCCTGCAAGCGCCGCCTGCAATGCGGCGGTATCCAGCGCAATACCCGCTTTGGCAATGACAAAAGCGGCGCAGCGCCGCTGCCCACCGGGCGTCTCGACCGCGACAACCTGCGCGTCGGCCACACCGGCCTGGTGCTTGATGACTTCCTCGATTTCGGTCGGATCGACCAAAAAACCCGCCAGCCGTATGGCGTCACCATGGCGAGTCTGGTAGACAAAACTGCCGTCATCGCGCAGATAGCCGATATCGCCGGTATGAAAATAACCGTCGTCGTCAATAGCGGCCCGCGTGGCCTGCGGATTGTCCAGGTATTCCGCAAAGTTGGTGTCGGCTTTGATTTCGATCAGGCCGCTTTTTCCGGGTGCAAGCAAAGCGCCGGTATCGGCGTCACGGATGCGTAGGCGCGCGCCGGGATTGCTGGGCGTCCCGCCCCCCTTGAGCCGTTCTTCCATGGGCAGATCCTGCCGGTTGTATGAAAACAGGGCCTGCACCTCGCTGGAGCCGTATAGGCCGGTAAGCGGGATCCCCCGTGCCCAAGCTTCATTGCCCAGCGCTTGCGCACCGGGGTGGAAGGACGCGAATGCGCACACCCGCAACGAAGGGAAAGGACGTACGCCGGGCGCCGCCTCCATGAGCCGATGAAACATTTCATCGCTGCCGAACAGATGGGTGACCTGGTGTTGTACCACCAGCCGCGCGGCCTCATTGGCATCGAAAGTGCTGGCGATCACCGTCGGCCTGCCACCCGCAAACGCGCCCAATACACCATTGAAGCCAAACACGCCGCATAGCGGCAGGGTAGACAGCAGCACACTGCCCGGCTGGCCCAGACCAAAGGCATGGGCCACATGCTGGCTGTGCACAGCGATGCTGTACTGGCGGTGAACCACCAGCTTGGGGCCACTTGTCGTACCCGAGGTGGTAAAGAGAATATTGAACGCCTGGCTATGGCCGGCGCATGGCGGCTCGCCATCGGGAAGGCTGTCCAGATCGAATCCAACCACCGGGCGGCCCAGTACGGCCGCCGCCTGCGCAAGGCCGGCATCCCCTTGCGCCCGCACCACAGCAATACATTCCAGCAGGCGTGCAGCCGATGGATCCACCCCCGACAGCACGGTGGGAAAATCGATTTTGCGGAAACCCGGCTCCAGCACCAGCATGCGGGCGCGCGAGCACTGAAGGATGAAAGCCAGTTCGTGCGCCCGGTAGCGCGTGTTGACGGTGACCAGCACCGCGCCCAGGTGGCTGAGCGCGAAGTACAGTGCAAGCCACTCCACACGGTTCACCATCCACACGGCGACCCTGTCGTCCCGTCCGATGCCATGCTGCGCCAGCCACACTGCGGTACGCCGGCACATCGCCGCAAACTGCCCGAAGCTGATCTCGCGGCCATCCTCGATAAAGGCAACGGCGTCGGGCCGCTGCGCAGCCTGGCGTGCAAGCAGCTCAGGCAAACTCGTCAACAAAGCCATTCAGGCACTACCCCCGGGGTGCAATAGAACGCCGTACTCAGTACAGCTCCATGAGTTTTGCGTTGTCGCTCAGATCCTGTGGCAAGGCCTCGGTAATGATGCGGCCCGACTTCATGACGATGACACGATCCGAAATCTTGAGCGCTTCTTTCACATTCTGCTCCACCAGCAAAATAGACATGCCGGTCTGCTGCTGCAGTTCGCGTATGGGTTGCAGCAAGTCCTGGAACAGCTTGGGCGCCAAGCCGATCGACGGCTCGTCCATGAGCAGACAGCGCGGCCGGCTGAGCAGCGAGCGGCCAAGCGACACAATCTGCTGCTGCCCGCCCGATAGCGTGCCCGCCCGCTGCCTATAGAACTGCCCCATCGCCGGCAGCACTGACATTACCCAATCCAGCCTTTCGGCGCGCTGATCCTTGGGGATGCCGGCGGCCCACATGGCCATGCTCATCGTCTCGGCAACGGTGAGGCCCGGGAAGACTCCCCGGCCTTCCGGAACCAGCGACAAGCCGGCAGCGGTGAGCTGGCGCGGCTGAATATTGCCGAGCGGCGTGCCATCCAGAAGAATATCGCCGCCCTGGCGCGGCACCAGGCCGAACAGCGCCTTGAGCAGCGTGGATTTACCCGCGCCATTGTGGCCGATCAGGCACAGCACTTCGCCCGCACGAAGCTCGACATCAAAGCCGTCCAATACCGGACGGCCGCCGTAGCCGACCACCAGCCCACGGGTTTGCAGTACCGGCGCCGTCATGCCTGCTCTCCGAAATAAATAGCCGCCAGGTGCGGATCCTTGAGCACAGCCTCCGGATCGCCGTCCGCCAGCAGCGTCCCTTGGTCCAGGAAGGCGATGCGGTCAGACACGCTCACGACGATATCAAGATTGTGTTCGATGATGCATACGGTGACGCCCTGCTCGACCTCCGTACGCAACAGCCGCAGAAAGCGTTCGTAAGAGCCACGATCCAGACCCGACGCGGGCTCGTCCAGCAGCCACATGCGGGCATCGGAGGCCATGATGCGCGCCATACTCAGGAACTTGCGCTCGGCATAGGCCAGATCAATGGCGCGAGAACGGGCCTTGCCGGCCAGGCCCACACGCGCCAGGATGTCGGCCACTTTTTCTTCACGCATTTTGCGCCCGGCGCGACCGCCCGGCTGCCACAGCCACGATACAGGCTCCATCACCGTCAGCACGTTTTCCTGCACCGTCATGTGGTCGAACAGGCGCAGGTCCTGGAAGGTGCGCACAATGCCCTTGCGGGCGATCTGCCAGTTCGACTGGCCAACAATGGACTGCCCTCGCCAGAGGATATCGCCGCCGGTCGGCTGCAGATAGCCGGTGATCAGGTTGAACAGCGTGGTCTTGCCTGCGCCATTGGGGCCCACCAGCGTCGTGATGATGCCAGCCCGCATGTCCAGGCTCACATTATTGGTCACTTGTAGTCCGCCAAAATTCTTGCGCAGATTGCTGATGCGCAGCAGCACCTCGCGGTCATCCGCGCTCATGACGCCTCCTTGTGGCGGGACGAGCCAACCAGGCCGCCGGGGCGAAAGATCATGAGCAGCACCATGGCGGTGCCATAGGCGATCTGCTGAATTGCGCCGACCTCAGTGGAAGGCAGAAACCACATATAGCTGAACACGCTGGGCAGCAGCGCCAGTATCAGCGTACCGACCACTGGACCGAATAACGTTCCCGTACCGCCAATGATGACCATGGCCATGAGCAGCACCGAAGTATCCAGCGTGAAGCTCTCTACATTGATGAAGCCCAGGTAGAACGCATACAGTGCGCCCGCAATGGCCGCGAGCGCCGACGAGATCATCACGGACAGCGTCTTGATGATGGCCACATTCTTGCCAAATGCGTGGGCGGCGGATTCACTGTCGCGTATTGCCTTCAAATTGCGGCCAAAACTGGAGCGCAGCAAGACGTTGGTGATAAGGATGACCACGACGAGCGAGGCAACAGCGAGCAGCGTGAACTGCTTCGGATCCGCCAAGGCATACCCAAAGATATCCACTGGAGGGATGCCGATGATGCCGCCCAGGCCGCCCGTGAAAGACTTCCATTCGGCAAAGATGGTAACGCCGAGTACTTGCAGGCCCAGCGAGGCGGCAACAAAGTATTCGCCGCGCACCCGCAGCGCAGGCAGCGCCAGCACCAATGAAAGCAGCGCGGCGACCACCATGGCGGCAGGTACGGCCAGGAAGAGTGAAGCCGTGTAATGCAGCGCCATGAACGCCGCCGTGTATGCACCCACGCCAAAGAAGATTGCATGCGCCATCGAGAAAATGCCGGCGTAGCCCATAATGAAATTCAGCGTGATGGCGAGTACCGCATTGATGCTGATCAGGGTAACGAGGTTGAGGATGTAGGCGAGCATGGCATTTCCTCAGGACACGGTGGCGCGGCCAAAGAAGCCAGCGGGGCGGAACAGGATGAACAGGAACAGGACGACAAAAGTAACGGCCTCACTCCATTGCGACCCCAGGTAGATCAGCGCCAGGTTTTCGCTCAAACCCAGCAGCAGGCCCGCACAGGCGGCGCCGCGCAGGCTGCCGACACCGCCGACAATCGTAGCGGCCAGGCTGACCAGCACGATGTGATGGCCGATGGCTGGATTAAGCCCGGTGCTGGCCGCGCCCAGGATGGCGGCCGGCACCACCAACAGCGAGCCCAGTGCAAAAACAATCGTGGAAAGACGCCTGGGGCTCAAACCGTAGATGCGCACCAGATCAGGGTTCTCAGACAGCGCGCGCAAACCCATCCCCATGTGCGTACGCATCAGGAACACCTGCAGCGCGGCGAAGAACACCAACGCGCAAAGTATGGCAATGCCGGACAGCGGCGACACAAACAGGCCCGGTATGATCTCGATACTCATGGACAGCGGTGTGGAAACGGACACGAAGCCCCGCCCGAACACCATACCGATCACGTTCTGAACAACGATGCCTGCCCCCAGCGAAGCGACGAACACCGTGAAAAAGGAACCCTCATGGCGCTGTATGGGCGCATACACCCAGCGGTCCATCGCCGCCCCGAAGGCCACCGCGCCGGCAGCCGCGATCAGCACCGCCAATACCCAATGCAGTTGAGCGACCGAATAAAAGTGATAGAAAAGATAGGCGGCAATGGTGAATGTGGCCCCGTGCGCAAAGTGGAAAACCCGGGTCGAGCCGAAGATCAGCGAGAACCCGACCGCAATGAGCGCATACATGGCGCCCGCCTGGACGCCATTGACCAGCAACTGAAGCAGCAGCATGATGAACCGTCTACTGCGCTTCGGATACGACGGTCACGATCTTGCTGCCTTCAGCCCCGCCCACGATTTCATTGATCTGCATGGGGCTGATCACCGTGCCGTTATCCTGGAACGTGAGCTTGCCGCCCACCATGTCGAACGTAGGCGTTTCCTTGCGCTGCTTGAGCAGGTTTTCGCCGGTGATGACTTCGCCCTTTTTCTGCAGCGCCTGCCCAAGCAGGCCAAACAGACGCGTAGCGTTGTAGTAGTTGGCGATGTACGCGGTGGGCGATTTCTTGTACTTGGCCTCGTAGTCTTTCACGAAACGCTGGGTGACCGGATCAGACGACTTCCAATCCACACTTTGCGTGGTGTAGAGGGCGCCCTTGGCTTCGGGCAGCGTCATCATCTGCGGGATAGAAAACGCGCTGTAGCTGACCAGCGGCTGCGTGATGCCGTTGTCGCGAAACTGCTTGACGATCTGGGCCTGCTGGGCGCCATACGATGCGATGTAGACCACATCAGGATTGGCGGCGCGCACCCGCGCGGCAATGCCGCTGAACTGCTGCGCCGTGGTAGGCACCGACAAGGCTTCGGCCAGCTCGCCGCCCACCTTGGGCAGCACGGTGCCGATATCCTCACGTACCGCCGCGCCCAGCGGGTCGTCCACATACACCAGCACGAAGCGCTTAAGCTTGCGCTCTTTGACCAGGTAGGGCAGCATGGCCCGCACTTCGTCGTTGGCCAGCGGGATCACGTTCCAGAAGTACGGCCCGAGCTTGGCCAGATCAGGCCCCACGCCGCCGCCATTGACGGCAACCGTCTTGGTGCGAGTGGCAGTGGTGGAAATCGCCTTGGACACGCCCGTGAAGGCGGAAAGCACATAAGGAACGCCTTCGACGTTGACCAGCTTGTTCATCCCAATGACGCCCTGCTGCGGCAAGGCTTGGCTGTCCTCGTATTTGACGGACAGCGTGCCGTCGAGCAGCTTGTCCGCATTGATGTGCTCCACGGCCAGGTTGACGCCCGAGCCGAAGATATCGCCGTAGGTGGCATTGGGGCCGCTCATGGGAAACAGTGCGCCAATGGCGACATCTTTGGCATGCGCCACCTGCCCCCATATGGCAGCGGCAACAACAAGCCCGATCGAAAGCGTGCGTGCAATGGGAGTCATCCCGGTCTCCTGTCTCGTTCTTTGAATAGTGCCCGCGTCATTACGCGCGAGTTTGGACATTATCTGCGAAAGTTTCGGCTGCAACCAGAGACTACACAGCCCATCCCCGCCGCGCCGCTGTTTCGCCCGGGCAAATATTAGGGCAAATACCAGAACGCAGGGCGGACACTGGGCTCCTTGCTTACTGGGGCTGTACGCCAGCCAGCTTGATGAGTTCAGCCCATTTCTTTTCCTCTGACTTGTTATAGGCGGAGAACTCCTGCGGTGTGCTGCCCACGGGTTGGGCACCCAGGCTTTCGTATTGCTTGATCAGATCGGGGTCTTTCAGGCCTGCGCGGGCGTAATCCGCAAGCTTGCGCACCACAGCGTCGGGTGTGCCCGCAGGCGCCCAGATGCCGTACCAGGTGCTGGTATCAAAGGTAGGAAAACCCGATTCGGCCATAGTGGGAACATCAGGCAGCACCCCTACGCGCTTGGGCGTGGTGACTGCAATGGCACGCAGCTTGCCGGACTTGATGAACGACATGGCCGAGGGCATCGAGTCGAACATCAGGTCGAGCTGGCCGCCCACCAGGTCTGTCAATGCGGGCGAGCTGCCCTTGTAGGGCACATGCTGCATCTTGAGCTTGGCCAGGTGCTTGAACAACTCGCCCGACAAATGCTGCGCGGAGGCGCTGCCTGCCGAACCGAAGTTCAGCCCTGCATCACTGGCCCGCGCCTTTGCCACCAGATCAGACACCGACTTGATCGGCGATGTGGCCGGCACCACCAGCACCAGCGGCACCGCGGCTAGCTGCGTTACCGGCACGAAATCCTTGAAGGAGTCGTAGGGCATCTTCTTGTAGACGTGTGGATTGATCACATGCAGTGAAGCATTGGCCAGAATGGTGTAGCCGTCGGGCGCGGAACGCGACACCTGCTCGGCGCCTATCATGCCGCTGGCACCGGCCTTGTTCTCCACCACCACAGACTGGTTCATCTGCTTGCCCATGGCATGGGCCGCCGCACGCGACATCAGATCGGTGGGCCCACCGGGCGGATACGGCACCACCATCCTGACCGGCTTGTCCGGAAAGGCGTCGGCGCCCTGCGCCAGCGCCGGCGCGGCGGCCAGACTCAGTGCCGCCACGGCGCATCCACCGAGCCATCGCTTGAGTGTCTGTACGGGAAAAATAGTCATGTTGTCGTCTCCTGTTTTATAGAAAGTGCAAGCTTGCCGATGACATGACGGCCATGAAGCGCCGCCAGCGCATCGGGCAATCCGTTCATTGGATACACCTTGCTTACTTCGGGCCGTATGCGCCCATTACGTGCCCAACTCAGCAGCGTTCGCATGGCGCGCTGCAGTGCAGGCGCATGCACGGCACGCTCATCGGCCGGTGTCCAGCCGATATAACGCCCATAGAAGAAACCATGGAGCGTCAAATTCTTGACCAACAGCAGATTGGGCTGCACCGCTGGCATGCTGCCGCTGGCGAAACCGATGCTGAGCAGTTGCGCATTATGTGCGGCGGCCCGCACGGCATAGCCAAATAGCTCGCCGCCAACCGGATCGACGATGACATCCGCACCCCGGCCAGCGGTCAGCGTTTTCACCTGCGTCGCCAACTCGGGCCCGGGCTCAAGTGCCGCGCGCGCCCCGCGGGCCATCGCCGCCTCACGCTTGGCCTGTGTGCTTGCACACGCAATAACGTCCGCGCCCACCTGGGCCGCAATCTCGACGGCAGCCAAGCCCACGCCGGCGCCCGCGCCCAGCACCAATACGGTTTCCTCCGGCTGCAAGCCACAACGCCACATCAAGCCGGTGTAGGCAGTGCCATAAGAAATAGGCACAGGCAGCGCCGCCAATGGTGGCAACCCTTGGGGCAAGGGATACACCGTGTAGGCCGGCAGCAGCAGCCGCTGCGCGTAACAGCCCCACCGTGCAATGGCCACCACCGCATCGCCCGGTTTTACGTGACTGACCCGCGCGCCTGCGCTCACGACGGTGCCGACTGCTTCCGTACCAGGAATGAAGGGCAGCGGCGGCTTGGTCTGGTAGCGGCCTTCAACCATAAGGCCAGTCGCATGGCTCACGCTGGCATAGGAGACATCAATGACCACCTCATCTGCGCCGGGCGCGCCGGGGTCCGCGCATTCGCGCAGTTGCACGCCCTGCACCGGGCCAAACGCGTCACACTGCAATGCCAACATGCCGTCATTCCTCTTGTATGGCGGGCTCGGCCTGGCGCACGACCGCGCTGCCGAGCAGTTCATCGATCTCATGTCGCGCGAGGCCAGCTTCCTGCAAAATCTGCAGCGTATGCTCGCCAACGGCGGGGGCGCACTGCATTGGCCGGCGCAATTCGGTCCCGGGCAGGCCCGGCAACGACACCATGCCCCAACCCGGCTGGGCGAAGTCCTGAAACACGCCCAGATGCCCGGCCTGCGGATGGTCTGCGAGTTGCGCGTAATCTCGCACCGGCGCATGTAGCACGTCATGCTGCGCAAAGCGTGCAACCCAGGACGCGGTGGATGCCGTACTCAACTGCGCCGCAATCTCGCCGTGCAGTACGTCGCGTTGCGCCATGCGCAGCGCGTTGCCTGCGAAGCGGGGATCATCGAGCCAGGCTTCGCGCCCCAACGCCCGACAGAGCCGGCCGAACTGGTCGTCGTTGAGCGCAAGCACGGAGATCCGGCCATCAGCCGTATCAAAGACCCCGTTCGGCGCACTGACTGCTTCGGCTCGCCGACTGCCTGTGTGGGCGTAGGCCGCAATATCATTGATCTGCAGCGCGGCGCATGCCTCGAACAAGCTCAGGCGCACATGCGCGCCCTGGCCGGTGAGGGCGCGCCGGTACAACGCCGCCGATGTCTGTTGGGCTGCATAAAGCGCGGTGGCAATATCGGCCAGCAGGATGCCAACCCGGCGCGGCATGCCGTGCTCATCCTGGTTGGCAAACATCAGGCCCGAATCCGCCTGCATCACTGAATCCGACGCGGGCGCCTGGGCACAAGGCCCGTCTTCACCGTATCCGCTGATAGACACGTAGATCAAACCCGGCACATCCGCAGCCAACACGTCGTATCCCATCCCCATGCGTTCAGCAACACCTGGGCGAAAATTCTGCACTACGATATCCGCGCCCGACGCCAGACGGCGCAGCAGCGCACGACCTGAATCGACACGCGCATCGACGCACAGGCTGCGCTTGCCGGCGTTATAGCTGACCGACAAGGCGCTGTGCCCGGCGGCCGTCACGCCCACATGCCGCCCCCAATCGCCCTGGGGGGGTTCAACCTTGACGACGTCCGCCCCCTGCTGCCAGAGCATCTGGGTGCAATAAGGCCCGGCGATGCCCTGGCTGAGATCGAGAATACGGAGGCCGGTGAAAGGCAGATCAGCTTGCATGCGTACGAATAAACGGGGTGATAACGGTGTAAAACCATCCTAGCATCGGCACTCTCCGTCTACAATTCCAAATAAACTGGCATGAGTGTTGAGAAAAAATGGACAATGATCTCGACTTGAACCTGATACGCCTCTTCGTGGCCGTGGTGCAAACCCAAACACTCAGCGCCGCCGCACGGCGCTGCGGCATGACGCGATCAAACGCATCGCGCCAGCTCAAAGCGCTGGAAGTCGCCACTGGCGCCCAACTGCTCAGGCGCACCACTCGCCATACCGAGGTTACAGAGGCCGGCCGCATCCTGTATGGGCATGGCTTGCGTATTCTGGAAGAGGCCCATACCGCCCAAACGTCGATCGACAGCCTGGGGCAGTCCGTACGCGGCGATGTGCGCATCCGCCTGCCCACCGGCCTGGGCCACCTTTACCTGGCGTCGGTGCTTCTGCAGTTTGCACACGCCTACCCCGATGTAAGCCTGCGGGTGCATATCAATGACTACATTGGCGATCTCATTGGTGCCGAAGTGGATCTCGCCCTCAAGATTTCGTCCACACCGCCCGACGACCACGTGGCACGCAAGTTGTGCGACGTTGCCTGGTGCCTGTGCGCCACACCCGCGTTCCTGGCGCAGACAGGGCCGGTGGTCACGCTGCAAGACCTCACACGTCGCACACTGATTGCCCCCGCGTCCATGGGCCGCAGCTTCGATCTCAAGCTGGACATGGACGATACGCCCGTGTTGCTGCGCGTGGCGCCACGCCTGCAATCAGGCGATTACCCCTATTTGCTGGAAGCCACATTGGCCGGGCTGGGCATCGCACTGCTGCCGCGCTACGCCGTATGGCGGCAACTGCAAGCCGGCACGCTGCGGGAAGTCCTTCCCCAATATGAGCCAGAGGGCGTCGGCGACAGCCTGTATCTACTGACTGCGCCCAATCGCTATCCCACGCTCGCCACCCGCGCCCTGATGGACCACATCAGCGCACAGATACACGAACACGAAATCAACTGGCAACGACCGGCCGCGCCCCATATCCAAGGCGATAATGCCTTTGGCAAGATGCAAGGGTACGAATAACGTCTCTTTCCAGAATCAGGCGTTCCGCCGTCGCAACGCATCATCGGGGAATTGCGCAGCGAACCGGCGCAAGGCGTGAAAGCAGGGTAATCACGGAAATCGGCAGGAGAAGAACCTCACTTCATCAAAGCCGAATTGCCAAGCGCCGGCCAGCGTTCCACACTGCAACAGCTGCACACAACGTGCGCAACCTAAGAAGGCGGCCGGTTTACCAAGACCCTACCCATGCGGCAGCCTGTATGGAATATCGCCGCGCGGGCAAGCCAGAAGAATAGATTCAGCCTCACTAGAAAGTAGAAAGGAGACACTCATGAACTGGAAATGCATGATGCTGGCCTGTGCCGGCGCCATAGCGATGGGCGGTACGCAGGCCGCGGACAACTGGCCCACCCAACCCCTCACGCTGGTTGTCGGCTATTCGCCCGGCGGCCCGGTCGACACGACGGCACGCACCTTTGCGAAGTATCTGAGCGAAGAGCTCGGCCAGACTGTTGTGGTCGAGAACCGCACCGGCGCCAGTGGCATGATCGCCGCACAATCCACCGCCCGCGCGCCTGCAGACGGCTATACCATCAATTTCGTCGCCAGCCCGACGCTGACCATCACGCCGCTCATCCAGAAAGGCGCCCGCCTGGATCTGGACAATGACTTCTCCTATATCGGCACCATGGTGGACTACACCAATGTTCTGGTAATCAACAAAGACCTGCCGATCAAGAATGTGCAGGAACTGGTCACGCACTCGAAAAAGAATCCCGATACGGTGTCATTCGGATCGGCCGGCGTGGGGGCATCCAATCACCTGTCGGCCGAACTGCTCAAGCAGAAGACCGATGCAAACATGCTGCATGTGCCCTATCGCGGCAACTCGCCCGCCATGATGGATGTGATCGGTGGCAAGATCACCTTCATGTTCGACATCATCAGCACCGCGAAGACCTACATCGACAGCGGCCGAGTGCGGGCGCTGGCGGTGACATCGCGCGAACGCAACGAGGGCCTGCCCGATGTGCCGACGATGATCGAGGCCGGCGTCAAAGACTATGCCGTAACCGGTTGGTATGGACTCATCGGGCCCAAACAACTGCCCGAGCATGTGCGCGCGCGGCTCGAATCGGCGATGAAGACCATCACGAAGAATCCTGAATTCGTGAAGAATATGAAGCAGGGCGGCTATACGATCGATGTATACAGCGGCGCGGCCCTGCATGAGCGGGCCAAAAAAGAATATGCATTGTGGGCCGATGTGATCAAGAAGGCCGGCATCCGCGTCGATTAACGTTTGGAGGCTGCATGCAAAGCGCCCACGAGCATCTGTTGGCGATAAGCCGGCCTGCTGGCTGACTGCAGCGGCGCATGGTTGGCCAATGCCCGCCTTCCCATGAAAAGCGCCGCCACGCACCGGACCGAAGTCCGGAACGTGGGGCGTATAGCCTTGTACCAGAGATAAAGAGGTGGGCGCCTCAGCCCTCAGCCCTTAGCCCTCAGCCCTTAGCCCTCAACCCTTAGCCCTCAGCCCTTAGCCCTTAGCCCTTAGCCCTTAGCCCTTAGCCCTTAGCCCTTAGCCCTTAGCCCTTAGCCCTCAATCTTGATATTGGCTTCTTTGATGACCTTCGCCCACTTCTTGATTTCCCCGTCCAGGAAGACCGCGTAGTCTTCAGGCGTGCCCAGCATGGGCTCGGCGCCTGCCGCGGCCATGGCAGGCCCGATTTTTGGGTCCTTGAGTATCGACTGAAGCTGGCCGCTGAGCTGCGCGATTATTTCCTTGGGCGTACCCTTGGGTGCACACAGCGCCGTCCACGAATACGCTTCGTAGCCATCAACGCCCGCTTTCGCGATGGGCGGCACATTCGGCGCCAGCACCGATGGCTCAGGGTTGCCGACGCCGAGCGGAATAATGCGGCCACCTTCGATGAACGGCAGGGCGGACGGCGCATCGGCAAACATCAGGTCCACCTGCCCGCCCACCAAGTCCTGCATGGCCGGCGCGCTGCCGCGATAAGGCACGTGCTGCAGCTTCACACCAGCCAGGCTGTTGAACAATTCACCCGCCAGGTGTGTGCCGCCACCGGTGCCCGACGAACTGAAGGTAATGTCGCCCGGCTTGGCCTTCGCTTTCTCCACCAGGTCTTGCACTGTCTTGACGCCCAGCGATGGATGGGCGCACAAAATAATGGGGAAGCGGGCAACCTTGCCGACGGGATCGAAGTCGGCCTGGATGTCGTAGCCCAGATCATTGCGCAGGCTGGGATGGACGGCATGGTGAATTGCCGGGAAGAAGAAGTTATAGCCATCCGGCGCGGCGCGGGCCGCCAGACGCGCGGCCACAATCCCGCCTGCGCCCGCCTTGTTGTCGATGACTGCGGCCTGTCCCCACATTTCGCCGAGCGGTTTGGCCACAAAGCGCGCACTGGTGTCGACGGGGCCGCCCGCCGGGAACGGAATGATGAAATTGACGGGTTTGCCGGGCCATTTTTCCTGTGCGGCCCAGACCCGGGCGCCGGGCAGGGCGGCGCCCAGCATGCCTAGCCCCAAGCCTGCCAACGCCTGACGCCGATTGATGCGATTCATGATGTTGTCTCCCCTGGTGATTAGAATTGTTTGCCGTACCCCTACTTCGAGCCGGTGGCGGTTTCCGGGGCTCACCGCATCAGGCCGGCCCATCCGGCGCGAGGGCGCCGGCAAGCCTGGCCCGCGACTGCGGCCCGGAAACCGGCCCCATCAGGCCGGTGCGCTCGCGCCCGCACTTCCTTGCAGGCCCAGCTCACGAAGGATATCGTCGGTGTGTTGCCCGAGCAGCGGCGGCGCCATGCGGTATTCCACCGGCGTCTCCGAAAACCGCATGGGGCTTGCCGTTGTGGGCGCGGTGCCCGCCAACGGATGCGGCAGCGTTTTCCAGATGCCGCGATGCTTGACCTGCTCGTTGTCGAACACCTGCGCAATATTGTTGATCGGGCCGCAGGGCACCCCCACCTTCTGCAGTTCGGCAATCCATTCATCGCGCTTGCGCGTGGCCATGATGGCCTCGAGCTCGGCAATCAGCGCCACACGGTTCTTGAGCCGCTGGCTGTTGGTGACGTAGTCGGGGTGGGTAGCGAGGTCGGGCCGCCCGATGACGCCGCAATAGGCCCGATACTGCGAATCGTTGCCCGTTGCCACGATAAGGTGGCCGTCGCTGGACGCGAACACCTGGTATGGCACCACGTTCTGGTGGGCATTGCCTGCACGCTTGGGCGCGACGCCGGTGGTCATGAAGTTAAGGTTCTGGTTGGCAAGCATCGACACGTGGCAGTCCAGCAGGGCCAGATCGATATGCTGACCCAGGCCGCTGCGATGCCGCTCGTGCAACGCACCCAGCACGGCAACGGTGGCATACATGCCAGTGATGATGTCTGTCACTGCAACGCCGGCCTTTTGTGGGCCGCCGCCGGGCAGGTCGTCCCGTTCGCCGGTGATGCTCATCAGCCCCCCCATGCCCTGGATCATGAAATCGTAGCCCGGCAGCGAGGCCATGGGCCCGGACTGGCCGAAGCCAGTGATCGAGCAGTACACCAGCGAGGGGTTAATCGCCTTGATGCTTTCATAATCGAGCCCGTACTTCTTGAGCCCACCCACCTTGAAGTTCTCGACCAGCACATCGCACTTGGCGGCCATTTTGCGCACCAGCTCTGCGCCTTCGGGGGTGGCGATATCGATCGTGATCGAACGCTTGTTGCGATTCGTGCTCAGATAGTACGCCGCCTCGGTCGTGTCGGCGCCCTGCTCGTCCTTCAGATAGGGCGGCCCCCAGCTGCGCGTATCGTCGCCGCCGCCCGGGCGCTCCACCTTGATGACGTCGGCCCCCAAGTCCGCCAGGTTCTGCGTGCACCACGGCCCCGCGAGCACCCGAGACAAATCCAGAATCTTCACACCGTCCAGCGGTGCCTTGCGGCCATCCATTACCTGACTCCTGCTATTCCATTGCTTAATACGATAACGTCGCGCTCCAGCGCCCTCGCCTGGAAATGCACCGCACCGCCGTCAGAATTCCAGATCTCGACAGCCAGGGTTTCGCCCGGATAGACCGGAGAAGAAAAGCGCGTGTGCATGTAGGCCAGGCGCTTGCTATCGTAACCGCAAACCGTTTTGACGAGCGCGTGCGCGGCCACACCGTATGTGCACAGCCCATGAAGAATCGGACGCGCAAAGCCTCCCTTCTCGGCCACGGACGGGTCGGCATGCAGGGGGTTGTAGTCACCGCTCAGGCGGTACAGGAGCGCAGCCTGGGCAAGCGTAGGCAGCTTGCAGACCGCATCGGGGGCGCGGTCTGGCACCTTGGGCAGCGCTTCCGTCGGCTCGTCTCCCGCGCCAAAACCGCCATCGGCGCGGCAGAAGGTAACATGCTCCACAGTGGCCAGCAGGGCATCGGTGACGGCGTCGTGCACCTTGCGCTCGGTAACCACCAGCGCACCCTTATCGGCGCCTTTGTCGATCACGCGCGAGATGTGGCTGCGGCCCACGACTGTGCCGGTGGCCGGGAACGGCGCGTGAAAATGCATGCGCTGCTCGCCATGCACCAGCTTCATCCACGATATGCCGGCCTTGGGATCTTTCATCCAGAAGCCCGGGTAGCCCAAGACCGCGGCCATGGACGGGAACACCTCAAGGTTCTCCTCGTAGACATACTTAAGCTGGTCGCGGTCGATGGGATCATGCCCCAGGCCGATGCCCAGCGCGTAAAGGATCACATCCTTTTCAGTGTACGTATGACGAAGTTCGGGGAAATGCCAGTTCTTGATCAGGTCATAGTCGAGCGGCATGGCGTACTCCTTAGATGGGATCCCAGCCGATCACCTCGGGCGAGCGCTCCAGTTTGTAAAAGCTGTTCTTCATGGCCGGGATGGCAATCTCGGCAATCCCCTCGGGCGTCCAACCTTCGGACATATGCACCGACCGCACCGGGCGGGGCTGGCTGAACAGCATGATCTCGTTGGCGCGCACAGAGAAGATCTGGGCGGTGACTTCGCGGGCAGCATCGCTGCCCAAGTACACGACCAGCGGCGCAATCTTGCCGGCCTCCATCTTCTGCAGCTTCTGCACACGCAGTTTTTCTTCGGGCGTCTCGGCTGGAATGGAGCTGGTCATGGCTGTCCAGGCAAACGGCGCGATGCAGTTCGAGCGCACGTTGAAGCGCGACATATCCAGAGCGATGGACTTGGACAAGCCCACAATGCCCATCTTGGCGGCGGAATAATTCGCCTGGCCAAAATTGCCGATCAAGCCAGAAGTGGAAGTCATGTGCACATATGCGCCCGACTCCTGCTCGCGGAAGAACGGCGCCGCGGCGCGGCTGACATAAAAAGAACCGTTCAGGTGCACGTCCAGCACCTGCGACCACTCTTCATCCGACATCTTGTGGAACAAGCGGTCGCGCAGATTACCGGCATTGTTCACAATGATGTCGATTTTGCCGAAGGTATCCACCGCAGCCTGGACGATATGATGGGCGCTCTCGCGACCTGCCACGCTGTCGGTGTTGGCGATCGCCTCACCGCCGGCAGCCTTGATTTCATCGACCACGCGCTGGGCGGGTTCGGCGCCGATGTCATTGACCACCACGCGCGCACCCGCCGCAGCCAGGCCCAGCGCGATGCCCCGGCCGATTCCGCCCCCGGCGCCGGTGACGACTGCCACCTTACCGTCTACCAAACCACTCATGTCCATCTCCTTGGTGTATACAGTTCAAAATATGCCCCGACGCCATATAACAGGGCGGACGTTGTCGCAGGCCGCGTTCCAGCATAGGGTAAAACCAGCGCCGGCTGAACTCGGCTTTCAAAAACTCTCCGTTAAGTATGGCTTAAGTGCAGCGAGGCGGCCACTCGCGACGCTGTACTCAGCCCTGTACTCGTTAACTAGGCCAAAACCCCCGCCTAAGCAAAACAAAATTGCCATACCGGCCTATTGCAGTAAAACTCGACCAATTCGATGACAACACCTCTCAACGAGCCAATCACCATGTCCAGCAAACAAGACGCATCGCCCTCGCATGCGCAGTCAGATATCGGCGCCGACCTGTACTACCGCACACAACTGGATCAGGGCAGCTTTCAGATCCAACGCTGCGCGTCCTGTGAGCGCAGCGTTTTCTATCCGCGCATGCTCTGCCCCCACTGCGGCAGCGACAATCTCACTTGGTACACACCTTCGGGCGAAGGCGAGGTCTACTCGACCACGATCGTGCGGCGCAAGCCCGAGCACGGCGGCGACTACAACGTCGCACTGATCGATCTTAAAGAAGGCGTGCGCATGATGAGCCGTGTCGACGGGATCGCACCTGACGCGGTGCAGATCGGCATGCCGGTCAAGGCGGGCGTTGTCGATGGCGGCGACGGAAAGATGGTCGTGTTCACGGTGGCGGGGGATAAATAATGATCAATGAACGACTCAGGGGCGCCGCCGCGGTTGTTGGCGTTGGCCACGCGGGGCTGGGCCAGGCCAACGGCTACACCGAAATGGAAATCCTGGTGCAGGCCGCGCATCGCGCCGTCACCGATGCCGGGCTCACCATGCAGGACATCGACGGCATCTGTACCGCCAGCGTCGCATCCACCATGTGGGCGATGCCGGTGATCGAACACCTGGGCATCCGGCCCACTTTCATCGAAAGCACCATGCTGGGCGGCTCCAGCTTTGTGGCGCATTTGATGCCGGCCATCCAGGCGCTGGAATCGGGCCAGTGCAATGCCGTACTGGTGTGCTACGGCAGCACGCAGCGCACCTCCACGCTGAACCGCGCCGAGATCGGGGCCGCACGCCGCAAGCTCGACCCACAACCCTACGAGCAGCCCTACAACCCGCTGAACCCGCTCAGTTCCTATGCGCTGGCGGCACGCCGCCACATGCACCAGTACGGCACCACCCGCGAGCAGCTTGCCGAAGTCGCCGTGGCTGCCCGCAAGTGGGCGCAACTCAACCCCGAAGCGCAAGATCGCGGGCCGCTCAGCATTGAAGACGTCATGTCCGCCCGCATGGTTTCCGATCCGCTCACTGTGCGCGATTGCTGTCTGGTTACTGATGGCGCCGGAGCCTATGTGCTGGTGCGCGCCGACCGCGCCCGCTCGCTCAAGCAGAAGCCGGTCTATGTTCTGGGCAACGCCACCGCCGTGTGGAATCGCCAGATCTCGTCCATGCATGACCTTACCGTCACCGCGGCACAGCAGTCCGGCCGCGTCGCCTTCGAAATGGCAGGCGTCAAGCCGTCCGACATCGATGTCGTGGAACTGTACGACGCATTCACCATCAATACCATTCTGTTCCTGGAAGACCTGGGCTTCTGCAAGAAGGGCGAAGGTGGTGAATTCGTCAGCAACGGTGCCATCGCGCCGGGCGGACGCCTGCCCGTCAACACCAATGGGGGCGGCCTATCGTGCGTGCACCCCGGCATGTACGGCATCTTCATTCTGATCGAAGCCGTGCGCCAGTTGCGGGGAGACTGCGGCGAACGCCAAGTCAAAGACGCGAAACTGGCCGTCGTCAACGGCAATGGCGGTACGCTATCCAGCCAGTCCACGGCGGTGTTGGGTACGGAAGAAACGCTGTAGCGAGAGGGTGCTGCCGCTGCGAAAATAACAATAAATCTATATCCTCAGGGCCGCGGCACCCAGCTCCGCTTCAACCGCGCACTTTCTTGAGCAACGCCCGCACCTCCTCCCGCCGCCCCTCATCGGCCACTTTCCGGCCTGGCCGGGGCGGCGCTTTCAGCGCCTTCTCAAGGTAGGGGATCGCCTCAACCTTACGGTTGCGGTAGACAAGGTAGTCGGCATAAAAGTAATTGGGATCGATGCCGTCGGGGTTCACGGCAAGTGCCTGCTTGAGCAATGCTTCCGCTTTCTTGTTGTCGCCGAAGCCGATAGGCCATCCCGGCACCTTGTAATAGAGCACGCCCAGGCTGTTGAGGGCGGATCCATCCAGCGCCTTGCTGTCGATCTGGATGGCGGTTTCGTACTCTGTCTTGGCGCGCTTGGCCAAGCCCAGTGCGCCTGTACCGCCTTTGGCGCCAGCCCACGAACTCAGGATGATGCCCTCCCAGATATGCGGCTCGGCGCGGGTGGCGTAGCGGCTGGTCAGCCCGTGTGCCTGCTGCGACAGTGCCTCGAAGCGGGCCGTCCGTTGCCCTTCCGGAACCTTGTACTGAATGACAGCCCATTCCTGTTGAAGGGTGCGGATACCGTCGTCGAGGCCGCTGGCGGAAGTTTGGGCGTGTGCCGGGTATGAAAGGGATGCCCCCGCCAACAGGGTCGCGGCTATTCCGCGCAAAAGAAAATCTCGGATCATAAGGATGCTCCAGGAGGTAGATGCAAGGATTCCAGCGCTTTCCGATGCCGGGCAAATACGCCATCCAGCCATTCTGGAAACAAGCCATTCAAGCGGGCAATCAGCGGCTCAATGCCGCCCGCAAAACGCTGCCGCGATTCCGTGCGCAGCATGCGCGCAACTTGCCGCGCAACGGCTTGCGGAGAGTCGCTGGTTGAGCCGGTGGCCTTGTTGAAAGCCATCACCTGCGGCGTGTTGAAACGCGTATCAATGGTTCGAGGCGCGTAGTACTGGACGCGAATCGCGGAGCCCGCCAGTTCGCGCCGCAGCGCTTCCGTGTAGATCCGCAGCGCCGCCTTGCTTGCGCCGTAGGCGGAGAACCCCGGCACGCCCAGGCTTCCCAGCGTGGAACCGATATTGAGTATCTGTGCCCGCGGCCTGGACCGCAGCATGGGCAGCATGCCGGCAACCAGCAGCATGGGCGCAAGAATGTTGGTATCGACTATCTGCCTGGCATGATCGGCCTGCAGGTCGTGGGCGGGCCCAAAGGCGGCGACGGCAGCATTGTTAATCAGCACATTGGCCCGCCGCGCCGCCGCCGCGTCGATAATGGCGGCGCGTCCGTGCTCAGTCGTCACGTCCACGATCAACACATCGACGCGGGAACGACGGTGCGCGCCCACATCAAGTGATTGGGCCAGTTCAAGTAGCGGGCCGGCGCTGCGCCCTACCAGCAGCATGCTTGCGCCTTCACCAACAAGCTGGCGCGCAATGGCGCTGCCCAGGCCGCCCGAGGCGCCCGTCAGGACAACTGATGCGTCGGCGGCCTTCATGCTGATGCCTCGTTCGCCACGGCGCGCGGCAGTGAACGAAAAATGGCGCCGTACAGCCGATAGAACATGTGCGCGCCATGAATCACCGCATCGCGATCCCCCTGGTCGTCCAGCCGGTTCATCAACTCGGCGAAATGCGCGGTATGACCAACGTCGAGCGCTCCATGCGATCGCAGATAGCTGAAGGCATTAGCCGGCAGATTGAGTGAACGCTGTATCTGGTCCGCGGCGTTCAGCGCCAGCGCCACGCTGGTGCCCTCCAGCACATGCACCATACCAAAGAAGCCCATCGGGTTCTTGCGAGCGATCGTGTCGTACGCGTACGACACCATGATTTCGGTGTCGGGGCCCGGCCCCGCACGACGCACCGCGTCGGCATCCTGGCCCAGCGCGCGCAGATCGTTCAGTATCCACTCATCGTGCCCGATCTCCTCATCAGCGTACTCATCCAGCGCGGCGTGCAGCCATCCCAGGCGCTGCGGAATACGCGCGCGGCAGGCATGCATCAGTGGCACAGTCTGGCTCACATGGTGATATGCCTCGCGCAGGAACGCGATGTAGGACGGCAGCGCAACCTCGCCATGCAGGCAGTCCTGGATGATCGGCGTACCAACCAGCGACGCTCGGCTGTCCTCGGTCCTCTTGAGCAATGTTTGATAGAAAGACATAGTGATTCAGGCCATGTATTAAGCGGAAACCCGCGGGAAAAGTTCGGCGTGCATCGCTGCCACGGCATCGCGGCGCGGCCGGCCGTTGGCGGTTGCCAGCCCGCTGGCCGTAGAAAAATCGGCATGCGCGCGCATCCATGGGCCGATGCGCGCATAGTCGGGCAAGTCCTGGTTCACACGGTCGATGCAGGCACGGAGCACGTCATCGCTCGCATCACCAAGCGGCCAAAGGACGGCACCCAACGCCGGCTGGCCATCCCCCAGTACAACTGCCTGGGCAACGGCGGGCTGACTGGCCAATTGGGCTTCTATCCATTCAGGCGACACATTCCGCCCGAAGCCGGTCACCAGCACATTCTTCTTGCGGCCGCGAATATGCAGAAAGCCCGCATCATCCAGGAAACCAAGGTCGCCGGTCGCCAGCCACTCACGACGCGCAAAAGGCTGCCCCAGGTAGCCGAGCGCCTGACAGCCCGCGACTTCTATTTCACCATCGTCGGCGATGCGCACGCGCGCATGCGGCAAAGGGCGACCGGCAGAGCCCGAGCAGTCGGCGTCGGGCAGGTTCAAGGTCTGTACCGAGCACGCTTCCGACAGGCCATAGCCTTCGAAAGCCGGAATGCCCTGGCTGCGCGCCGCACCCAGCACCTGCGCGCCCACTGCTGCACCACCGACCGCCATCAGCCGCAACGCTCCCGGCGCGGCGGCACGCGCCGCCTGCAGCCAGCCGGCATATGCGCGCAACATTTGCGGCATCACAATGACGCTGTGAGCGCCGCAACCGTTGAGCGCCTCGTGGAACAGGCCCGGGTCAAAGTGCGAGGATCCCTGTAAACCCACCTCGCCCAACGGCCGCACAACGACAGCGGCACCTTCCATCAAGGGCGCATAGACGCCAGCAATGTTCTCCAGCAATATCGCCAAGGGCAGGGCCGTCAGGTGGCGCCGGACGGCAAGCGGCTTCGTCGCCTGTGCCACGCCTGCGGCCACGGCGAGCATGTCGCTCGCCGCCAGGCACACGCCTTTGGGGCTGCCTGTCGACCCCGAAGTGAACGTGATCTTTGCGGTACCGGCAGGCAGCGATGCGTCGGCCGTACGCCGGAACAGAAACTGACCGGCCGGCAGCGCGCCTGCCCTTTCAAACCCGAACGCGGCAAGCACGGCACCGAGCGGCCCGGATGCGATGACCGTATCGACACCCGCAGCGTTCAGCGTGGCGCCCCACTGCTCGGGGGTAAAGAACAAGGGCAGCGGCACATGGACAACACTGGCACGCAGGCAGGCAAGATCATGGATGATCCAGCCAGGGCCATTGTCCAGCAATGACGCCGCAACGCGTGTGCCATGCGCTACGAGCCGATCGGCATGGCCCCGTACACGCTCGCTCAATGCGCCGTAGCTGATGGTTTCCGATGTTGTTTGTATCGCAGAAAGGCCACTGCGGGCAGGGCTATCCAGCAATGCCAGGAAATCAATGGTATTCATGCCCGGTTCCCCGGAAAACGCGCCAAAATGGCGCTCAGTCGTCCTGCGAAAACCTGGGGCGCATGCGCGTAGTAAGTTCCCCAATCTCCGCGTTCGTGTTCGCCCAAACGCTCCATCGTGGCTGCCGACAGCGGTTGATGCGCCAACCCCATGCGCAAGAAAAGATGGTGGAGCTCACTCGTCAGGGTACTGACGGCCCAGTCAAAGCCTTGCTGTCGCAGATGCTGCGCCAACAACGGCACGAGCAGGCGCCCCGCGCCGGGCTGCACCGCGGCGAACTGCCCTGCCTCTACGATCAGGTGGCGCGCCACGGGCGTACCGCTGTCGCGCAGATAGTGCTCAATGGGTGCCGAAAGATAACGCTCGAGAAACAGCGGATCGCTGCCGCCACGATAGCCGGCTGCGGCAAGAATTTCGCCATTGGCCTGCACACTGACCAGGGTTGGCATCCATTCCTTCAGGCAAGCACCAAACCGTTGGTGATAACGTTGGCGGATATATGATTCGACAAGCGGGCGAAGCGGATCATCGGGTTGATGGATATGCAGCGCGCACGGCTGGGACGGGCGCCGCGCGGCGGATGCCTGCCATGCGGGGTGCGACGTAAGCCGGGACTGCGTCATGCGGGCTTGCGGTAGGAGCGTCATTCATTTCCCTTTATGATGTACCGCAGCGTAGACGAGCAACCTTAATCGGACATTAACGACGTGCGTCGGCGCTGCCCAGCACCTCAGCGGGGCAAGAGAAAGCAAATGAGAATTCTCATCATTGAAGATGATCCGCTTATCGGCGACGGCCTGACGAACGGCCTGCGTCTGCTCGGCTATGCCGTCGACTGCTTTGCCAGCGGCGAGGAGGGCGACAATGCCTTGCGCGTCGTGCACTACGATGCCGTAGTGCTCGACCTCGGGCTGCCCGGCGAAGATGGCGTTTCGCTCCTTACCCGCTGGCGCCACGCCAACAAAACCGTACCCGTCGTCATTCTGACGGCCCGCGACGCCGTTGAAAGCCGCATTGCAGGCCTGGACGCTGGCGCGGATGATTACCTTATCAAGCCGATTTCCCTCGACGAACTCGCCGCGCGTCTGCGTGCGGTGACGCGACGCGGCGCCGGAAAACCTGAACCCGTCTGGCGACACGGCGAGCTTGACTACCATCCGGCTACGCACGAAGTGCACTGGAAAGGCCGGCGGGTTGACCTGACGACTCGCGAAGCCTTGCTGATGGAACTGTTCCTCACGCATCCGCACCGCGTCCTAACGCGCGATTTCATCCGCGACAAGCTGTACGACTGGGACACAGAGCTCGAAAGCAACGCACTGGAAGTCTTCGTGCATCACCTGCGCAAGAAGATTCATCCCAAGATTGTGCGCACCGTGCGCGGATCGGGATACGCGCTTGGCCACGTGGACGCCGACTCATGACGCTTCAGCGCAGGCTCATCATCGCGGTGTTGGTGGCTGCGCCGCTGGCGTGGCTGCTCGCCATGGCGGGGACATACTGGCGGGCATCGCACGAGATCGACGAACTCTACGACACCGACATGCTCCGGCTCGCACAGCAGACGCTCGCAGTAGCTGCGCTGCTCCCCCCGTCAACCCCGCCCCGCCCGCCAGGGCCTGCCGCACACTTGCCTGCGGACTCGGGCGAAGCAGGCCTGGGCGACTTCTCCGTGGCCATCTGGCGCGGGCCCGATGCCCTCCTGCAGCCCAATCCCGGCGAGATCCAGCTTCCCCGCAACGCGCCAAGCACAGGTTTTCTCAACGAAACCGTCGATGGCGTACCCTGGCGGCTGTACTACCTGGGCGATGACTCCAGCCTGATTCGTGTGGCGGTTGGCCAGCGCATTGGCGAACGCCATGAGTTGATGATGGTATATATCGCCAGCCAGATCCTGCCCTGGCTTCTGGTATTGCCGGTGTTGATCGCGTTGATGAGCCTGGCTGTGCGGCAGGCACTCAAGCCCGTTCGCGACCTGTCCGCGCAGCTTGAGCACCGCAGCCCCGATGACGGGCGCCCGCTGCCCACCGAGAAAACGCCGGCCGAACTTAAGGTGCTGGTGGAGGCAATGAACGGCCTCCTGGCGCGCGTCGCAACACTCATCAACCAAGAACGACGCCTGACCGCGGATGCGGCCCATGAACTACGCACGCCACTGGCCGCCCTGCGCGCGCAGTGGGATGTCGCCCAAAGAACCCACGATCCAGATGCGCGCCGCCAGGCGCAGGCAAGCGTGACGCGCGGTATCGAGCGGCTGGACAGGCTGGTTTCTCAGCTACTGACCATGGCTCGGCTGGATAACGCCAATATGACGGGTTTCGGCAGCCCGGTCGACTGGCGGGCTGTGGCCGAGCAGGCCGTCAGCGATTGCCTATGGATCGCTGATCGCCGCGATGTCGACATCGCACTAGAGTGGCCGACCTCCGGCGAGATGCCGCTACCGATCACGGGCGATGCCGACGCCTTGGCCATCATGCTCAAGAATCTGCTGGATAACGCCATCCGATACGGCCCGAAACACGGTCGCGTCCGCCTGACGTTCTCGGCAACACGCATCTTTGTGGACGACGAAGGCACAGGCGTTGCGGCGGATGTACTACCCAGGCTCGGAGACCGCTTCCTGCGCGCCGCCGGCAATGAAGAGTCCGGCAGTGGCCTGGGCGTCTCTATTGCCCGCCGGATCGCTCAGAACCATGGCTTGATCGTGCAGTTCAGCATGCGCGAGGCAGCCAGCGATTTCGGGCCAGGATTGCGGGTGACGATATTGCGCGGGTAGCGGCCGCCCCACCACACACCAACCTTGGCTGATGTACGCTTCCACATCGTGCGCAGTCATCGATACCGAAGAGGATTACATATGGCGAATGTCCATCTATTCAAACCAACGCAGCTGCGAAGCGCAGTCAAGGAAGTCATGCGCGGGTTCGGCAGCGAGCCCGGCGAAATTGATCTCGTCAGCGATAATCTGGTTCGCGCCAACCTGATGGGCCATGACTCACATGGGGTCGGGATGCTGCCCAGGTATGTCGACGCCTACCGGGAAGGCAACCTGCAGCCCAATGCCCGTATCAAAACCTGCATCGATCACGGGACAATGATCGCGCTCGACGGGCAGGCCGGCTTCGGGCAAGCCATCGGCAGCGAAGCGATGCGGCTGGGCATCAGCCGCGCGAAGGAAATGGGCACCTGCATCATGGCGCTCGGCAACACACACCACCTCGGCCGCATCGGCGAATGGGCGGAAATGGCCGTTGCCGAAGGCTTGGTGTCCGTTCATTTCGTCAATGTGATCTCACGGCCGATTGTGGCGCCGTGGGGCGGCACCGACGCACGGCTGGGTACCAATCCGTTTGCGATCGGTATCCCGCGCACGGGCGCCGCACCCATTGTGCTCGACCTTGCCACCAGCATCATCGCCCAGGGTAAAACCCGCGTCGCCTACAACAAAGGGGTAGGGCTTGCGCCCGGCCAAATGCTGGACAACGAAGGCCGCCCAACGACCAACCCCGTCTATGGCGTAGTCCCCCCTTTGGGCGCCCTGCTCCCCTTCGGCGAGCACAAAGGCTTTGGCTTGTCGCTGGCCTGCGAGATTCTGGGCGGCGCGCTGGCGGCCGGCCTTGCGGCCACCGGGCCGGCCGATGGCAAGCGGCGCATCCTGAACGGTATGCTCACTGTGCTGATCGATCCGGACAAGATTGCGGATCCGGAAATCTTTGCGCAGCAAACCGAAGCCTGCCTGGCGTGGGTCACTGCCTCGCCGCCGCAAGCAGGTGTAGAACGAGTTCTCATCGCGGGCGAACCCGAACGCCAGTCATTGGCCCAGCGCAATGCCGACGGCATCCCCGTGGATGAAACCACCTGGGAGGAAATACTCAGCGCGGGTGAGAAGCTGGGGGTTTCCGCGGATGCGGTGAGGCATCATGTAAGGAGCAGCCACCCCAACTGACGCGGCGCTATGCACATCAGGCGGCGGGCGGCGCAGCCCCGCGCCGATGCCTCAGCGACAGCAGCATGCGATCGCGCAGTCACACCGCCTGCCTTGCGCCAGTCCGCAGGCAGGCAAGATCCGGGGATCAAGAAGCCGTGTCGAATTGCTTGGCGGCATGGGCTTGGCAAGCAATGACCCTCGCCCCGGCCATCGCATCGACGGCCTCCTGCGAATAACCCAACTCGCGCAGCACCTCGCGCGTGTGCTCACCAAGCATGGGCGGCGTGCGTTGAACCTTACGACTATCGCCGTTGAACGTTACCGGATAGGCCACGTGCTTGAGGGTGCCAAGCCGCGGGTGCTCGCTTTCAACGACAAGATTGCGCGCCCTGACCTGCTCATGGGCAAGCGCCTGATCCAGCGTATGCAGCGGCGCGACTGGCACGCCGGCGGCGCGCAAACGGCTTATCCACGCATCAGTCGTATCTTCCAGCAGCTTGGCCTGTACGATCTCGCATGTCGCATCGAAGTTCGCCACGCGCTGCGCATTTGTGCTGAAGCGCGCGTCTTCCACATACGCGCCAAGGCCGGCCTCGGCGCAGAATTTTCTCCACATCCGGTCATTTCCAACGCCCAGCATGAATTCACCGTCGCGAGTCTGGAAAACCTGATATGGGCAGAGCGAAGGATGCGCAGTGCCCATGCGCGATGGAACCCGATTGGAGAACCAATAGTTGCTTGCCATATACCCCATGTACCCCATAGCGGTATCCAGCAGAGACACTTCGACATAGCAGCCTTCACCGGTATTGCCACGGTTCATGAGCCCCGCAAGGATGCCCGATGTTGCGTGCATACCGGTTCCCAGGTCAACCGGCGAAAAGCTCACGCGGGCCGGCGCGCCATTGCGCTGCCCCATCGTACTGATCATCCCGCTGAACGCCTGCAGCATGACATCGTAGCCGGGCTCATTGCCCATCGGCCCTTCGCGCCCATAGCCTGATATCTCGCAATAGACGATACGCGGGTTCACCTGCTTGAGCGACTCGTAATCCACGCCCAGCTTGCGCGCAGTGCCCGATGCAAACCCCTGGATCACGACGTCGGATTCGCGCACAAGCTTCCTGACGATCTCCAGCCCTTCCGGCGCCTTCATATCAACCGCGATGCCGCGCTTGTTCTGATTGACCGCCATGAATGCCGCGGCTTCGCCATCGCGCTGGGGCGTCCAGCTGCGGGTTTCATCGCCCGCGCCGGGTGGCTCGACCTTGATGACATCCGCCCCCAAGTCACCCAGGTACTGAGCGCACAAAGGGCCCGCAAGCACCTTGCTCAGGTCCAGAACGCGTATTCCTTTCAATGGATACATGACTTCCGCCTCTCGTCCGACGATTCTTGCCTTAATGCTGCTTGCCGGACACGCCTAAGCTTGTGTGGCGGGGTTGCGCTTGCGCAGCAGGTACTTCTGTGTGCCTTCCATGACCAGTACATCCTTTTGGTTATAGATGGTGGAGCGCATCACCAGCACACCCGTCGTACGGTTGGGAGCAAGCTCGACAACCTCCAGCGAGGGGTACAACGTATCGCCCACAAACACTGGCGCGAGAAACCTGCTGCTCTGCTCAATGAAGGCTTTCAGAGACTCTTCAACAGCGTGCGGGAAAAGCCCGGCACCCGCCGCGGACTGAATCAGCACCTGAAAACCATGCGCCAGCATATGCGGCATGCCGTGCGCGCGGCAGTACTCTACGTCGTAATGCACCGGGTGGTTATCGCCGCTGGCCATCTGAAAGGCCGCGAACAGCGCGTCGGTCATCGTCCGTGAGGGGATGTTGAAACGCTCGCCTATCCTGAAATCTTCAAAGTAGCGCTGCTCACATAACGAATGGGACTTCACGAGTATTTTTCCTTTCTCTGGTTGTTGTCGGGGCTTGCGCGTTGGCCAATCAGTTCGAACGCATATCGGATGCGCCGACCACCGTACTCCACTTCTTGATTTCCTCGGCAATAAACATATCCAATGCCTTCGGATCCGGCTTCTGTTCCAGCATCAGGCCCATTTGATCGGCCTTGGCCTTCAGGCCTTTGTCGTGCAGCGCTTGCTCCAGGCTTGCGCGCAGCGTGTTTATCACTTTCGCATCCGTACCGGCCCGAACCAGCATGGCATTCCAGGTATATGCTTCGTAACCCGGCAGCAATTCCGCGATGGCCGGCGTATCGGGTGTCTGCGGCAAGCGCTCTTGCATGCTGGTGGCAATCAGGCGAACGGTACCGGCGTTGGCCTGCGCCAACCCGGTCGGCGCACTGTCCATCATGAACTGCACATGCCCGCCGATCAAATCCGCCATGGCGGGTGCGCTTCCTTTGTAGGGAATATGGCGCACCTTGAATTTACCCATATGATTCAGCAGTGCGCCGCCGAGGTGGGGCGCGCTGCCTATGCCAGCCGAACCATAATCGGTTTTTTCGGCGTTCGCTTTAATGTACGCCATGAACTCTTTCAGATTCTGTACCGGCAGGTCTTTATTGACGACCAGCACGAGCGGCGCCTTCGCAGCCAGGCCCACTGACGAGAAGTCTTTCACGGGATCAAAGTTGAGCTTCTTATGCAGGCTTGGGCTCACGGCATGCGCCACGGTCGACATCAGCACCGTGTAGCCATCGTTCGGCGCCTGGGCGACATAATCCGTCCCGATAACCGTACCCGCACCCGCCTTGTTCTCGACGATGAATGTCCCGCCGATCTTTTGGCCCCATACATCGGCCAGTACACGCGCGAATGTGTCAGTCGGGCCGCCCGCCGCATACGGAACGACAAGCTTGATCGGCTTGTCGGGATAAGCCGCCGCCACCGGCAGTGCAAACGAAGCCAGCGCAATCGCCGGCAAGAATTTCTTGATGAAGCCTTTCATGTTCCCCTCGTATTGGTATGGTGTTGTCGAATCTATGCTGGTGCGCTGACCCGTAGACGTTCGCCACCAATATATCGATGCACTGCAAGCTCAGTCCAGTTGAAATATCCTGCTACCCGTTAGATAAATTCGAATACCATATGCCTTTACCCTGGTTTTCCCAGAGGAGGAACAGAAGGCTGACATGCGATACGAACTAACCGATATTCGCGTATTCATGGCGATCGCGGACGCCGGCAGCTTGACGACGGGCGCCGTATCGATGCATATGGCCGCCCCGTCCGCTAGTTATAGATTAAAAAATCTCGAACATTCCCTGGGTGTCTCGCTGTTCGAGAGAACAGCAAGAGGCATGTCGCTGACGTCAGCCGGTGAGGCCGTTTACCGCTACGGCGAAGCCATGCTTGCCCAGGCAGACGGGCTGCAAACAGAGATGGCAAAGTACCATTCCGACGTCACGGGGCATATAAAGATCTTCGCCAACAGCAGCACGCTGAACGCCCTACCCATCCCGCTGAGCCGCTTTCTGGCAAAGTTCCCAACCATCAACATCGAACTCGAAGAGCACTTGAGCGAAGTCAGCGTACGCGCCGTGCACGAGGGGATCGCCGATATCGGACTGGTCGCGAGCGTCACTCACTTGAGTCGCCTTGAAGCGTTCCAGTACGCGCAGGATGAACTCGTGTTGGTGACAGCGCTCGATCACCCCCTCGCGCACCGGAAACGTGTCTCAATCGATAAGGCCCTTGATTACGAAATGGTGTCCGTGGGCAAACAAAGCAGCAACTTCCTGTATCTTCAACAGGTTGCAGGAAACCTGAGCAAGCGGTTGAAGGTAAGGGTTCACATGCCCAGCTTCGAAGCCGCGTTGCGGTGCGTACAACAAGGGGCGGGGATCTGCATGGTCCCGCTTTCTCTCGCCCAGGGTTGGGCAGACCGCGGTCTGGTCGGCATTGTGCGGTTGGTCGAGCCCTGGGCAAAACGCAACCAGATGGTTGTGGTCAGATCCATGGCCGCGCTGCCCGAGCACGCGCGCGCGTTCGTCAGGACACTGATGGAGGAGCGGGCCGGCCAATAACGTTCGCCCAAGGGTTCACCTCGCGGAACCGCCCACTGCCAACGCCTCGGCACAACAGGTATCGGTGCGCGCTAGCGATATCCAACACCCATCACATAATCGCGCAACAGGCCTTCTTCGTGCTGCGCCTCCTTCAGCAGTTCCTGCAATGCATCATTGGCATACAGCACGCCCAGCGGCCGCGCATGCGCATCGGTGATCGGCATCTGCTTCAGGGTGTTGTCTTTCATCACATTCCATACCGCACGCAGGTCTTCCTCAGGCATGCAATGGATGACAGCACGCGTCATGATGTCTGCCACGCCCTCGGTGCAGCCGCATCCGGTGCAATGGCTGATCTGTCGGACAATATCCGCCTTGGTCAACACGCCAGACATGGTCCCCTCTCGGCTGCAGGCCACGACGAGGTGGATATCCGGCAGGCTGAGCAGCTTGGCCGCCTCGATGACAGGCGCCGCCGCATCGAGTGTTGCCAGCCTTCTACGCGCGATCGGCAAAATGGCACTTACCAGCATGATTGCTCCTGTTGGCGTCAGCCGGGCAAAACGCCCGATTGGGTGTTGGCCGGCGGCATGGTGGTTTTTGCTTGATTCGATCACCATAACACCCGCGACCTTTTTGGGCCGGCGGCCACCCTTATAGCGATGGGGGTACTGCACGGCTTCGCATGTCGTCCATTGCGCAGACTGGTTGGGCAGAGCAAAAATGAAGCGCTTCAAGAGGCGGTATGATGGCGACTGACGCGCCGCCTGTAACGAGCCACACCATGAACCCACCCAAGCCCAAGCAAAAGCCCCGCGAGCGCCGCCCCACCTTGGCCGATGTCGCCCGGTTGGCCGGCGTATCGCTGGGCAGCGCGTCGCATGCGCTGTCGATGCCGCAGCAGGTCAAGCCCGCCACCCGCGAAAAAGTCGAACGCGCCGTGATGCAGCTGGGCTATATCCGCGACGGCGCCGCACGCGCGCTGGCGTCCCGGCGCACGCATACCATTGCCGCGATCTACCCCACGCTGAACAACCCCATCTTCGCGCACTCGACGCAATCGATGCAGCAGACATTGTGGAGTTTGGGCTATCAGTTGCTCATCGCCAGCCACGAATACCAGACTGACGACGAGCCGGCCGTCATCCGCGCCACTGTGGAGCGCGGTGTAGATGGCCTGATTATTGTGGGTACAGACCATAGCGAAGAGGTGTACACACTGTTGCGCCAGCACAACCTGCCCTATGTGCTTACGTGGTCGACCGACGAATCGCACTACCCGCACTGCGTCGGCATCTCCAACTTCCAGGCCATGTACGACCTTACCCAGGTCGTGCTGGAACACGGGCACCGCCACATCGCCGTCTGCGGCGGATACTCCGCCCACAACGAGCGAGCGCGCGGCCGCCGCAATGGCGTCGTGGCCGCCATGGCGGAACACGGCCTGGCCATGCCCGACGCATGGATACTGGAAACACCGCTCACCTACCAAGCCGGCCGCGACGCCTTCCGCCAACTCTGGTCGCAAGCGCAGCGGCCCACTGCCATCCTGTTCGGCACCGACCTTCAAGCCATCGGCGCCTTGTATGAAGCCCGCCGCATGGGCGTGCACGTACCAAAAGAGGTATCGATACTGGGCTTCGACAGCATTGAGGAAGGCGAATTCATGCAGCCAGCCTTGTCGACCATACGCCTGCCCGCCCGCGAAATCGGCGAACAAGCCGCCCACCGCATGGTCGCCTTGATCGAAGGGCGCGAGCCAGCGCCCGCCCAGCCGC
This sequence comes from Pusillimonas sp. TS35, assembly GCF_009857885.1. Classification (GTDB taxonomy): domain Bacteria; phylum Pseudomonadota; class Gammaproteobacteria; order Burkholderiales; family Burkholderiaceae_B; genus Allopusillimonas; species Allopusillimonas lactea. Next base: position 442,373 of record NZ_WWER01000003.1, read on the forward strand.
TGGCGCACCGGGTATTGCTGCGCGAGAGCTTGGGGCGGGTGAGGTAACGGGTATTGGTCGGCGCTGGCGGCGGGCCTGGCGAAACATCACCCTCTACCGCGCAGCCCGAATATGCCGCGCGGCCCCGCCGTGATATCTCATCTCATACACGCGAGGCCAACAACGCCTCGATTTCAACAGCGATTTCCAGCAATTTCTGATCGTTGTTCGGCGCGCCCATCAGTTGATAACCGATGGGCAGCCCGTCCACAGGCAATGGCAAGGATATCGCGCACAACCCGAGATAATTGGCTGGCTGCGTATTCTGTGTCATGCCCAAGGCCAGACGCATACCTTTTTCAGGCTCCTCAAGCTCGGTGAGCAACGGCGGAAAATCCGTAGCCGTGGGGCTAACCCAGGCGTCGAATCCGACAAACCGATCAACTACGGCTTCCCTGCTTCTGGTTCTCCTGTCTTCCAGCGCAAGAAACTCATATGCCTTCGCCTCGAGCCCCGACTCCACGCGTTTTGCAATCACCGGATCCATCAAATGCTTCTGTGCAAGAAAGTTCTCTTTGCCCAGCACCGATAGCAACGATGCCGGCATCGAAACGGGAAAATATCCCGCACGTTCCGGCGCTTCGGGTACAACCACGTCCTCCAGCATGCAACCCTTGTCTTGCAGTTGCTGATTGGCGTTCTGGAACGCATCACTGATTTGCGGGTTAACATTCTCGCCAAAATGATTCTTGGGCACCCCGAGGCACAGGCGATTCAGCCGGACTCCTAACGGGCGAGGCTGGTAAGCGCATCCGCGCAGAATCGAGGTAACAGTATTGAACGCCAATAGCGCATCCTTTGCCGACCGTGTCAGCAGCCCGATCGTATCGACCCGGGGATCCAGCGGGAATGCACCGTCCACAGGCCAAAAACCAGCGGTTGTTTTCAAGCCGAACACACCGTTGAACGCTGCAGGGACCCGTACGGAACCGCCTGAATCCGACCCTATGGCAAGTGCGCACAACCCTGCGGCCATAGCGACTGCAGACCCAGAACTCGAACCGCCTGGCGCGCGATGATTTTCCAGATCAGATGCGTTCCATGGCGTGCCCCGCGGTGACGAGTGGCCGGTGATGCCCAGGCATAGCTCCACCGCTTTGGTCTGCCCCAGAAACACACAGCCCGCTCTGCGAAGGGCTTGAATAAACGTCGCTTCTTTAGATCCGAGGATATCGGGAAGCTTCATATTGGAGCCGACTTTAGGCGCCGGCATCCCTGCAATACGAAACACATCTTTAATGGCGATGGGAACGCCCATCAACGGCCCCAGGTCAGTGCCTGACCGGATCAATATATCCATCGCCCTGGCGGTGGACAGCGCACTATCGTGTGCAACCGATTCAAACGCGCCCAGCTTTGCGTCCAGTTTCTGGATACGCTCAAGATAGGTTTTGGTGACTGCTTCCGAGCTCACCTTCCCCGCACGGAAGTCTGCTGCAAAGCCCTCCAAACCACGCTCGCTGAATGGATCCAACGGCAAATCGTTCATTACTTCCGTCTCCGTAATTAAATTAAACAGAATGACTAGGGATTTATAGACCTAGGTATGCTTTCCGAATCATGGGGTGGCCTTGCAACATTTCAGACGGCCCTTCCAGAACGAGCTTCCCATTTTCGAGAACATACGTGCGATGGCTGAACTGAAGCACCTGCTTGATATTCTGCTCCACCAATAGAACAGGAAAACCCAGATCTGCGATCTGGCGAATGGCGTGCATGACCTGCTTTACATATAAAGGAGAGAGGCCAAGGCTTGGTTCGTCCATGATCAGCAAGTCTGGCTCAAGCATCAAGGCACGCCCAATGGCGACCATCTGCTGCTGCCCGCCCGACAGCGCCCCCGCTTCAGTATTGGCGAACTTCTGGATATCCGGGAACAACGAAAACACCTTGTCGAGGTTTCTTTTTCTGTTCTCCCGCAATCGAGGGAGGTAGCCGCCAAGCAGGATATTGTCCCTGACCGAAAGATTGGGAAATAGCTGGCGGCCCATTGGCACGTGCGCGAGGCCTCTTTCCGCCATCTGGTGGGGCTCAAGCCTGGAGATCTCTTCACCCTTGAACAATATGCGCCCTTTCCAGGGCCGGATCATCCCGGAAACAGCGCGCAACATGGTTGATTTACCACTGCCGTTACCGCCCACCAAACCGACAAGCTCGTTCTTCCGGACCTCCAGAGAAACACCGAAGACGACCTGCAGGGTACCGTATCCGAGATCAACACCTTCGATCTTCAATACCACTTCATTATCATTGTTCATATGAGTCAGTCCGTCCCCAGATAAGCCTCGACAACTCTTTCATCGTTAATAACATCAGTGGCTGTCCCTTCCGCGATCTTGTTGCCACTTGCGAGGACAATGACATGGTCAGCAAGTTGAATGATTGCCTCCATGATGTGCTCGACCATTACGATTGAGATACCCGTCCCCGTGAGCGTGCGGAGAAACTGAATCATCTCTTTCAGCGCAGGCGGGTTTAGCCCTGCCATGATTTCGTCCAGAAACAAGACCCGGGGTTCGAGGGCTAACGCTTTGGCCAGCTCCAGTCGCCGTAATCTCGCCAAATTCAGGTCGGACGACAACTGATTCGCCCTGTCCAGCAAACCAACCTTTTCCAGTGAAGACAATGCCACCCGTTCTGCGTCTTGGCGCTTGGGGTTCTTCAAAAAAGCAGCCACCAGAACGTTTTCCAGAACAGTCAGGTCTTCATAGGGCCGCTCCGTTTGAAAAGTCCTCCCCATACCGTTTCTGGTTCGTACGTACGCCGGTAGTCGCGTGACATCTTGATCAAGAAACGTGATCGTGCCCGAGCTGATAGGCGCGAACCCAGTTATGGCGTTAAACAATGTCGACTTTCCAGCACCATTAGGGCCAATCAAACCGAGTATGCGCCCTTGATCCAGCGAAAGAGATACATTATTCACGGCGACCAACCCGCCATACTGAACTTTTATACTGTCAGCCTTAAGCACGGTTGGCATACTTTCTCCTGATTAGCTTATGTGCATACTCCCCGACAATGCCGCGTGGCAGCGCAAGGATAACTACCAATATCAGCACTCCATAAACCAGCATATTCGCTTGCGCAAACACAGTTCTGAAAACTTCACCAGATATCACCAGTATGGCGGCCCCTACCGCCGGCCCCCAGATGGTTCCGCGCCCACCAATAATCACTGTCAATGCAATTTGAATAGAAAACAGTAGATTGAATATGATATGAGGCTCTATGAACGAGAGAAATATCCCATAGACCCCACCGCCCAACGCCGTCAACATCCCCGACAAAACAAAGGCTTTCAGCTTCACTGCGCTGGGATTTATCCCAGCCGCCATGGCGGCCTCTTCATTATCTCTCACTGCTTTTAACTGATAGCCAAATCTTCGCGTTGATATAAATATCGTGATGGCTATCGTGATCGCTGCATAAATCAAAGCCAGGTAATACTGGGTAGTCTTGTCAAACAAATCAATCCCATACGGTTCGGGTAAGGTATCGATAAAAACACCCGACGCACCGCCAGTGAGCCATCCTTCATTGATGGCAGCAAGCCTGAGGATTTCTGCAATCGCTATTGTGGACAGACTAAAATAAGGGCCGCGCAAACCGAATGTCAGTTTCCCCCATATGTAGGCCATAACCGCCGAGGCAGCTAGGGCGATCAAGATCGACCACCAAGGCGCCAAACCAAATTGCGAAGCCCCGATCGCGACGATGTATGCCCCCAATCCTACGAAACTGGCGTGGCCGAGGCTAAGCTGACCTGCCCAACCGCCCAACAGATTCCAGGAAGCAGCCCAACCCGTGAAAAGCAGCACCGAAATCCCAACGGTAATGTACGCTGACGATGTGATCGGATATAGGGCGGCAAGGACAACCAGCCCAGCAAGAAACAGTATATTTTTGTTCATACTCTCTTCACCGATTTACCAAACAGGCCTTCCGGCTTGATCAACAGCACGATAATAAATACCAAAAGCCCATATGCATCTCGGTAAGCGGAATCCAGGTAGGATGCGCCTATAACCTCAACAACGCCCAGAAGCAGGCCTCCAATAATTGCCGCCCCAATATTCCCCAGACCTCCCAGTACGGTTACGACAAAGGCCTTCAGGGTGAATAATGCTCCGGTCGTGACAGGTGATGCGAACAGCAGCGGGATCAGAGAAACCCCTGCGGTAACAGCCAACGACATTCCAAGTCCGAAAACGATGGCCTGAATTCTTTTAGTATCAATCCCAACGAGCTCTGCACCTAGACGATTTTCAGCCGTCGCTTTGATGGCTCTCCCCACTTCCGTTCTGTTCAATAGAAGGTACAGTGCCAGAATAACGGCAAGCGTGGCCAAACCAGCGAACAGAAGCACGACGGAGACCCTGACTTCACCCACTGACAGTGTGCTGGATGCATAAGCGACATTCACCGACTTAGGCTCGCCACCAAAGACGAGCAACAAGAAATTTCCGATCACCAAGGAAATCCCCAGTGTTGCCAGCATCATCGTTTCGGGTTTTGCATCGATTACCCGTGCCAATACAACTCTTTGTATAAGCGCGCCAACCAGGAATCCAAGAGGAATTGCAAAAACCAAGCTGAGATACGGATCCCAACCGAATACTCCGTTAAACACCACGGCAAAGTACATGCCAAGCACCACAAAATCGCCGTGGGCAAAATTAATGGTTCGCATGACACCGAAAACCAATGTGAGCCCCACGCCGATCAACGCGTAGACAGCCCCGATCAGAAGCCCGTTCGAGAGATTCTGAAAAAAAGAAACATAATCGATCATGAAAGTCCTTTGGCTGTTCTGAATGAGCCGGACAAATGAGTGCGACGAAAAGCCAGCCAGTAGATCTGATGCCGCATGCCAGCGCAAGCCAGCATGCGGAGCTTAGTTTTTATTTTTACTGGCTGGAAAACCTTGCTTTTTGAGATGCAAGGTTTTCAGGATAAACGGTGACGTGCTTGCCATCCTGGATCTGAATGATCACGCTCTTGATGGGATTTTGTCCCTTGAAGCCGTCATAGTTTTCGAACTTGACATCGGTGACCGGGGTCTTCAGGTTGGTGCTTGCGAGCGCGTCTCGAACCTTCTGGCGATCTTCGGATTTTGCCCTACGCAGTGCATCCGCGGCGACGGTTAAAGCCAGGTATCCTTCAGCCTCATAGAAAGACGGCTCCTCTTTCGCCTTTTCTTTCAAACGCTTATACAACGCAGGTGTGCCTTCGTACTTGACGTCGGGGCTCCAGCTTACCGCGGAAACGATATTCTCCGATTGCTTGCCGACTTGCTCGATAAAGCTGATCATTGACGAGGCCGTATCGATCGCCACTACTTTTGCATCAAGGCCTACTTCCTTGATCTGTCGGGCGATGGCAATGCCATCATCGGCGTAAGAACTCGTCAGCAAAATATCGGGGCTCTCGGCGCGAAACTTGTTCAGGATGGGCCTGAAATCCGTGGTCCCTTGATCGTATGCTTGCTTGCCAACTACTTTGTAGCCACGTTTCTCTGCCTGGCGGATACCCTCTTCGCTGACGGATGTAGGCCATGCGCCGTTACCATACATAACGGCAATCTTCTTCAGATCGGGATTGTTTTTACGCAGGTTATCGAAATAATCAAAATAAACGTTCGCAACGATCGTAGAGTTGTGCTTGGCACGAAACACCCAATCCGAGCCAGGCTTTGTGATTGAATCATCGGCACTACCCAGCACAATCAACGGGATTTTCTGACGTGTAGACAGCTTCGATACCGGGCCAGTAATGCCGGATGCATACGAGCCAATGATCAGCGGCACATTTTGCTTATTCAGCGATTCTACTGCCGCCAATGCGCTTTGTGCTTCGGATCGATCATCCTGCACGATTAATTCAAGCTTCTTTCCATTGATACCACCGTTTGCGTTGATTTCCTCCAACGCTACCTGCATGCCTGTATTGTATCGCTGGCCAAACGCAGCAAAATTGCCTGAAAGGCTATTAATGACACCTATTTTTACCTGCGCAGCCGCTGGCATGGAAAATGCCGTTGCACATATTGCAACCAATACACCTGCTTTCAGAAACTTCTTTTGAATACTCACTTTTGTCCCCATTATCTATAAAAAACAATCTTTGGCATGATGCCATTGAGTTGGCTGATTATTTATTTCCCTAGCCCCCTTCAAAAACTGGTTAATTATTCATGTAATGGATAGCTTTTGCGCTTGTAGTATATCTATAATTTCGTTCCATTCGTCGGTCATAATAAGGAACTAATTCCGTATGACGGAACAAAATTCGGTATTCTCCCCATCCAACGTCGTCGCGCTGGCCCGTGGGCTGGAGATCCTCAGATGCTTTTCGGCACGCGAACCCAGTCTGTCAAACAGTGAGCTGGCGATGCACACCGGGTTGCCAAAGTCAACAGTCTCTCGCCTGACGAAAACGCTGGTGGAGTTAGGCTACCTGAGACATGACGCCAAGAACAGGCAGTACTTCGTAGGACCGTCAGTTTTGGCCTTGGGGTACTCGGCATTGGCAAACCTGCGCGTGGCTGATATCGCTCGACCCCATATGCAGGCGCTTGCGGATGCGACCGGCGCCCTTATTTCGCTTGCCACGCGAGATCGCCTTTCGATGCTTTATCTCGAAGCCTGCTCGAGCGACACCACGATGACATTAAAGATGCGGCGTGGCGTGCGGATGCCCATCGTCACCACCTCGATAGGCAGGGCATTTCTTGCAGCCTTGCCTGATAAAGAGCGCGAATATCTACTTTCGGCGCTACGGCAGAAGAGCGACCCGGAGGCCGATGCGCGGGACCAGGCAGCGTTAAAACGAGAATTCCTGCGATTCGAAACGGAAGGCCATTGCCTTTCCCTTGGCGAATGGAATTCGGACGTCAATGCAGCGGCAACACCCATCTACTGGAAAGGCGGAACTGACCTGATCGTTATATCGATCAGCGGGCCGTCATTCATCATTACCCAACGTTTTCTACAAGACGAACTGGTCCCACGCCTCATGGATCTTGCAACGCATATCACCCGACAGTTGAGCTAGGCGGTTGTTTCATTGCGGCGGATCGGCCCAACGCCTTAGCCAAACACAAGGCGCGTCATATTCAGCCGCTCCGGCCCGGCCAGGTTCTTGATCTGTCTTTCGGGGTAAAAATCGCCGAGGATCTGCCGCACCAATGAATATGAGCGCTGATCATGGCCCGCCTCTACGGGCGTTTGGGCAGTATAGACCCGACGCGTGTGTATGTTCGCTCATGCGCCGCAATTCGAGTGCAAGAAGCACGGAATAGCCTTCATTCATGTGATAGCAGCGCTCTTGAAACGACAGCGCACGGGTAATGCGCAGGGCGACGCTTTTTCTGGATATTTACTGCGCCGCACTTTTCTTGCTGAGCGTAAAACTGCTGACAGCCACGCCAAGGTCAAATCCTTTGCCTTTCCCCGTTAGTACGAGCGACACCTTTCCTTTTGACAAGGCTTGCGCTGATCCGGCCTTCTTCGCACCAATATTGGCGCTAACGCCGTAATAGCTACCCAGCGTGTCATCAATCGTTGCGACATGGGTGAACTTTCCGTGCCTTTGTTCGATTTTCCATTTCCCCGCCGTGAGCCCGATTCCCCCTAACGGTTTAGAATGTTTGTACTATGCGCCGACTGGGCCGTCAGAGCTGGAATTGGGGTTGGACATAACCTTGCAGCGACAGAACTAAACTGCTCGCACGCAGTCTTCGCGCTACTATGAACACTTCGACATTTACATCCTCTCTGGAGCGCGTTTCCATGAAATTATGGCTGGCTTCTGCTGCGTTGATGGCCGCATCATCCTTCTCGTATGCGTCGGGCACCGCCATCACCGTATACCAAGACCCTAACTGCGGCTGTTGTCACGGCTGGGTCGAGCATATGCGTGACGCTGGTTTTAACGTCACCGCAATCAAGACTGCGGACATGGCTTCGGTGAAGCAGAAACTCGGCGTGCCATCGCAGCTTGGTTCGTGCCATACCGGTGTGGTTCAGGCTACCGGCCAAATCATAGAAGGGCATGTACCGGCCAGTGTTGTCAACAAGCTGCTGGCCGACTCATCGGTGAAAGGGGTGGCGGCGCCTGGCATGCCCCTGAATGCACCAGGCATGGGCCAACTAGACGGTAATCTGGTTACGGTCGACTTCACAGGCAAGCCATTTTCCAGGGACTAAGCCTGCCCCGAGAGGCGCAGATGAAACGCGGCGCCTCAACTACTTTTACTGTTCGTTTTCAGCAACTGCCAGTGGCGCTTTCCTGCGCTGCTTCAGCCGATACTCTTCAAGGAACTTGGCGATGCGGCCAATGGCTTCGCGCAAATCAGGCCCGTGCGGCAAAAACACGATGCGGAAGTGATCGGGACGGTGCCAATTGAACCCTGTGCCCTGCACCAGCATTACGCGCGTCGCTTCAAGCAGTTGCAGAAAGAACTGGCGGTCGTCTTCGATAGGATAGACATCAGGGTCGAGCCGGGGAAACATATAGAGCGCGGCCTGGGGCTTGACGCAGGTGACGCCCGGAATGGCGGTGATCAAGTCGTAGGCCAAATCACGCTGCTCCCGCAGGCGGCCACCCTCGCGCACGAGGTCGTTGATGCTTTGGTAGCCACCCAGCGCGGTCTGGATCGCCCACTGCCCAGGCACATTCGCGCACAACTTCATGTTGGCCAGCATGTTCAGGCCTTCGATATAGTCGCGGGCGACGCGCTTGTCGCCTGAGACCACCATCCAGCCCGCCCGGTAGCCGCAGGCACGGTAGCTCTTGGACAGCGAGTTGAAGGTAAGCGTGAGCACATCGGTGGACAGGCTGGCCATTGCCGTGTGCTGAACGCCGTCGTACAGCACTTTGTCGTAGACCTCATCCGCCAGAATGACCAGCCCGTGCTCACGTGCAATCGCGATGATTTCTTGAAGCACATGATCGGGATAGAGCACGCCGGTGGGGTTGTTGGGGTTGATGACCACGATGCCTTTCGTGCGCGGCGTGATCTTCGCGCGGATATCGTCCAGGTCAGGGATCCAGCCGTTGGCTTCGTCGCAAAGGTAGTGCACGGGCGTGCCGCCCGACAAGCTTGCAACCGCCGTCCACAGGGGGTAGTCGGGCGCCGGCAGCAGCAGCTCATCGCCGTCGTCGAGCAGTGCGTTGGTCGCCATCGCGATCAAATCCGATGCACCATTGCCCAAATAGATGTCTTCGAGCGTAACGCCCTGGATGCCCTGCGCCTGTGTGTAATGCATGACTGCCTTGCGTGCCGCAAAGATGCCCTTGCTGTCCGAATAGCCTGCCGAGTTGGGCAGATTGCGGATCATGTCCTGCTGGATCTCTTCCGGCGCATCGAAACCGAACACGGCAAGGTTGCCGATGTTCAGCTTGATAAGCTGCTGGCCCTCATCTTCCATCTGTTTGGCGCGATCCATGATGGGACCCCGGATGTCATAGAGAACGTGAGCCAGCTTGCCCGACTTGTTTATGGCTTTCATGAATGGTGTGCGGTGGAATAAGGCGACATACGATAGCGTAAGTTAGGACGAAGGCACACGGCAAGAGCTCTTCCTGTAACTCTCGATGAGCAGCCTCATGCCGCCCTCTAGCGCTAGCGGTTAAGAAAACAAATATTAGCCGAAACGAAAACGGCGTGTGGCCTCGCATATTACATGTGGAGCGCGCCCCACCGTATTGGCGAAATACCAGATCGAGCAGGTGCGGGGGGAAACACAATGATAAACGCCAGTATCAGACGCAAAGTCATTATGCCCAGATTTACTTTTGTATTTGCCACCATACGGCGCCCACTTCGCCGCCCACGGCCCGGCACCATACAAACGCTAATTGACGCGGCAAACCCTACGGGTTACACACAAAAACGCCTCACTCCAGTTTGCATCGGATTGCTCGAATAACTCGTAGAAGAATTGTTGCGCAACACAACGCAACATCAACCGCAGCGCTCCAGGAGACAGTATGAAGACCTCAGTAAAGCAGTTCGCCTTTATGTTGTGTTTTTCGCTGGCGGCCTTACAGCCCTCGATGGCAGAGAACATCTCCATTGCGACCGGCGGCACCGGCGGCGTCTACTATCCGATCGGCGGTGGCATTGCCTCGGTATTGTCCAAGAAAGTCCCCGGCATGCAAGCCACAGCCGAAGTCACCGGCGGCTCGGTCGATAATCTCAAGCTGATCGACGGCGACACCTCGTACATCGGGCTGGCCATGGCCGATGCGAGCCAGGACGCCTACAAAGGAGAAAACAAATTCAAAGGTCATAAAGTGCCGCTGCGCACACTGATGATCCTGTATCCCAACCGCATGCATGTGGTCACGGTCGACGGGCGCGATATCAATACCATGGCAGACCTGAAAGGCAAGCATATCTCTACCGGTTCGCCAGGCAGTGCGACCGAAGTGATGGCCTTTCGCGTGCTGGAGGCCGCAGGCCTGGACAAAGACAAGGACGTCAAACGTGAACGGCTCAGCGTGGCCGAGTCGGTCAATGGCGTAAAAGATAACAAGATCGATGCCTTCTTCTGGGTGGGCGGCCTGCCCACAGCCGCCGTCACCGACCTGGCCAACACACCGGGAACCAAGATCAAAATGCTGGACCACGCCGACCTGGTTCCTGCCATGAACAAGAAATACGGAAATCTTTATGTCGCCGACACCATACCCAAATCCACTTATCGTGGCATGGACGCTGACAACAAGCAGGCCACGGTCATGAACATACTGGTCGCCAGCGAGAAAATGAGCGACCAGACCGCCTACAACATCGTTAAAACAATCTTCGAAAGCCGCGACGACTTGATTGCCGTTCACAAGGATACGGCAGAGTTCAAGCTCGAAAACCAGAAGACGTCCGCAACGCCCGTTCCATTCCATCCTGGCGCCATCAAGTATTTCACCGAACGCGGCGTCAAACTCGACTAAACGCCCTGCCCACGGCCCCAACCCGCGCACGGTTGGGGTTTTCTTTTGGCTGATTTAACGAGGCCCCCAAGCATGAGCGAACGGATCGAATCGGATGCGGACACCATAATCAGCGAAGAAGCCTTGCACAAGGCGGAACAGTACATCGAAGAGGAAGAAGGCGCGGCGAACCGCATCGGCGGATGGCTGGGTGTATCCCTTTCGGCCGCCGCCGTCATCATGTCGCTGTTTCATATGTATGCGGCCTACGCCATCGTGCCCACCCAGACGCTGCGCCCGGTGCATGTCGGCTTCGTGCTGTTCTTGTCTTTTTTATTGTTTCCCGTCAGCAAGCGCTTCCGCCACCGCATCATGTGGTGGGACTGGCTGGTGGCGCTCATGGCCATTGCCATCGTCGTGTACCTGATCGCAGGTGGCGATGAGTTTACCGATCGCAATACGCTGCCCAATGCCTGGGACATCTTTTTCGGCACAGCGCTGATCCTGCTTGTGCTTGAAGCCATGCGCCGCACGATAGGCTGGATACTTCCCGCCATATCGATCTGCTTCCTCTTGTATGCATTCCTGGGGGCCTATCTGCCACAACCCTGGACCCACAAGGGCTACGACATCGGGCGCGTCGTCGGCTTCATGTACATGACGCTCGAGGGTATTTACGGCGTGGCCGTCGACGTCTCCTCATCGCTGATCATTCTGTTCACGCTCTTCGGCGCTTTTCTGCAGTTTTCGGGCGCGGGCAAGTTCTATATCGATTTTTCGTTTTCTGCCATGGGCGGCAAGCCCGCAGGCGCCGGGCGCACTGTCGTGCTGGCCTCTTTCCTGCTGGGCGGCCCATCTGGCTCGGGCGTCGCCACCACAGTTACCCTGGGCACCGTGGCCTGGCCCATGCTGGCCAAGGTCGGCTACGAACGCAACGCGGCGGGCGGACTGCTGGCGGCCGGCGGGTTGGGCGCCATCATTTCGCCTCCCGTCATGGGAGCCGCTGCCTTCATCATCGCCGAGTTCCTGAAGATCTCGTATCTTGATGTGCTGCTCATGGCGGTCATCCCGACCCTGCTGTTCTACCTTGCACTCTTTCTGATGGTGCAAATCGATGTCGGCAAGTACGGCATGGGCACCATTGTCTTCAAGAAAGCCGATACCGTCTGGAACCTGACTCGGCGCTACTGGTTTCATTTCCTGTCGCTTATCTCCATCGTCGGCTTCATGATGTGGGGCTTTTCGCCGGTGATGTCGGTGTTCTGGGCCACCATCGTTTCAGGCGTGACCAGTTTTCTGCGATCGGATACCGCCATGATTTCGTATGACTTCTTCCGAGGCAAGGGAAGCATGTCAGAAACCTTCTTCCAATCTCCGCTAATCCAGGCGCTGCGAGCGGGATCGGTGGGCATGTTGAGCGTGGGCGCCACCTGCGCCGGTGCAGGCATCATCGTGGGCGTTGTAACACTGACCGGGCTGGGTCTGAAATTCAGCGGCATCGTCATCGACTACGCCGGCGGCTCGCTGCTATTGACAGCCATCTATACCGCGTTGGTGGTTTGGATCATCGGCTTGGCCGTGCCGGTCACCGCGTCGTACATCATTTGCGCTGTTATCACCGCTCCCGCGCTCATCAAACTGGGCGTGCCGGATTTTGCGGCCCACATGTTCATTTTTTATTACGCCGTGCTGTCGGAGGTGTCGCCCCCCACCGCCTTATCGCCCTTTGCAGCCTCAGCCATCACCGGCGGCGATCCCTACAAGACCACCATGCAATGCTGGAAATACACCATCCCCGCCTTCCTGGTGCCCTTCATCTTTGTGCTCGACCCCAGCGGACAAAGCCTGTTGCTGATGGGGTCCACCAAGGCACTGGCGGCAGCGAACTGGCTGGAAATCCTGCAGGTAACTGCAACAGCGGCAGTTGGCATCTTCGCGCTGGCGGTGGGGTTTCAGGGCTGGCTGCTGCAGCGCAGCACCAAGCTGGAGCGTCTGCTGATGATCGTGGCTGGATTTGCGCTGGTCTATCCGGGGTCTATCGCGAATGCGACGGGTTTTGCGCTGATCCTGATTGGCTTGGTATTGCATTGGCGGCGGCGCTCGGCTGCAGCGCCTGCGTAAGCTATGCACCTCCTCACTCCACCGTCACACTCTTCGCCAGATTCCGCGGCTTGTCCACATCCGTACCTCGCGCGCATGCCGTGTGATAGGCCAGCAACTGCAACGGAATCGTGTGCAGGATCGGCGACAGCTTGCCGTAGTGCTCCGGCATGCGGATCACGTGCATGCCTTCGCTGCTGTTGATGCGCGTGTCGGCGTCGGCGAAGACGTAGAGCTCGCCGCCGCGGGCGCGCACTTCCTGCATGTTGGACTTGAGCTTTTCCAGCAGCTCGTCGCGCGGGGCGATGGTAACGACGGGCATGGCTTCGGTTACCAGGGCCAGCGGGCCGTGCTTGAGTTCGCCGGCCGGGTAGGCTTCGGCGTGGATGTAGCTGATTTCCTTGAGCTTGAGCGCACCCTCGAGGGCAATGGGGTAGTGCATGCCGCGCCCCAGGAAGAGGGCGTTTTCTTTGCTGGCGAAGCGATCGGCCCAGGCCATGATCTGGGGTTCCAGGGCCAGCACGGCGCTGATGGCGACGGGCAGGTGGCGCAGGGCCTTGAGCATATCGGCTTCGCGTTCGTCATCCAATTGGCCTTTGACTTGGGCCAGGGCCATGGTGAGCAGAAACAGGCCGGTCAGCTGTGTGGTGAATGCCTTGGTTGAGGCCACGCCAATCTCAACGCCGGCGCGGGTAATGTAATTAAGCTTGCACTCGCGCACCATAGCGCTGGTGGCGACGTTACAGATGGTGAGGGTGTGCTGCATACCCAGACCGCGCGCGTGCTTCAACGCCGCCAAGGTGTCAGCGGTTTCGCCCGACTGCGAGATGGTGACGACCAAAGTGCGCGGGTTGGGCACGCTGTCGCGGTAGCGGTATTCGCTGGCGATTTCGACGTTGACAGGCAGCTTGGCGATGGATTCTATCCAATAGCGAGCGGTGAGGCCGGCGTAATAGCTCGTGCCGCAGGCGAGGATAAGTACGTTGTCGATTTCCTGGAATACTTTGTAGGCAGCGTCGCCAAACAACTCGGGCGTGACACTTTCGATGTTTTGCAGTGTGTCGCCAACAGCGCGCGGTTGCTCGAAAATTTCTTTCTGCATGTAGTGCCGGTAGGGGCCGAGCTCGGCCGCACCGGTGTGTGCCTGCACAGTATGCACGGTGCGTTCCACGCGGCGGCCGTCGTGGTCGGTGATCCACACGCGCGCCAGCTGCAGGTCGACGATGTCGCCGTCTTCCAGGTAGATGATCTGGTCGGTGGTGCCGGCCAGGGCCAGGGCGTCGGAAGCCAGGAAGTTTTCGCTTTCGCCCAAGCCCACGACCAGGGGCGAGCCCTGGCGTGCGCCGACGACGCGGTGCGGCTCGTCACGGCAGAAGACAGCAATGGCGTAGGCGCCGGCCAGGCGGCGCACCGCCTGGCGCACCGCTTCGTACAGGTCGCCGCTGTACAGGTGGTCCACCAGGTGGGCGATGACTTCGGTGTCTGTCTGGCTGGTGAACTCGTAGCCGGCGGCCTGCAGCTCTTCGCGCAGTTCGTCGTGGTTTTCGATGATGCCGTTGTGCACCAGCGCGATGCGCGCCTCAGCCTTGCCGTGGCCCGAGAAGTGCGGGTGGGCATTATGCGTGGCGGGTGCGCCGTGGGTGGCCCAGCGGGTATGGGCGATGCCGGTGTAGCCCTGGATGTGATCCTTGGCGACCTGTTCTTGCAACTCGGCAACACGCTCGGTGCTGCGCGCGCGGCTAAGCTTGCCATCTGCATGTACGGCCACGCCGCAGGAGTCATAACCGCGGTATTCGAGGCGCTTGAGGCCTTCGAGCAGGATGGGGGTGATGTCGCGTTGCGCAACGGCGCCAACAATGCCACACATGGAGACAGCTCCGTAAGTAATGAAGGACGGGGCTATTGTGCGGGCAATCATAAGAAATTTGATTTCTTATTTTGCATTAATCTGATATTTTATTTCTGTATCATATAACTACGCAATTTTATTTCATAATAAAGATTGCTTTTAATTATTATGTCAAACAAAGACAATTTCACGATTCTGGATGATCTGGATCGACGCATTCTGGAACAAATGCAAACCGACAGTGGCCTGACGAACCAGGAGCTGGCGCAACGGGTGCACGCCTCGGCGCCCACCTGCCTGCGGCGGGTGCGGCGGCTGGTAGAAGAAGGCGTTATCGAAAAGCAGGTAGCCCTGGTAAACCCGGCACGGATAGGCAGCAGCCTAACGGCCATCATTGAAATCACACTGGATGTGCAGACGGCAGAAGCCTACGACGCCTTCGAGGTTGCGATTGCCCCCGTGCGCGAGGTGCTGCAGTGCTACCGTGTATCACCGGGGCCCGACTTTATCGTGATCGCCCAGGTGGCGGATATGCCCGCCTACCATACGCTCGCGCATGAGGTGTTTACGTCGCAAGCCAATGTGCGTAATGTGCGAAGCTTTTTCTCAATCAACCGCGTGAAGTTCGAGACGCGCGCCATTATCCCCGTATAAGCCGCGCATACAGGTCAAGATACTTGGCCGCCATGGCCGCCGGGTCGTGTTCGCGTCGCACGTAGTCGCGCGCTCGCGCGATGATGTCGGCGCGCAGGCGATCATCATCCAGCACCTGGTTGATTGCCGCCGCCAGGCCAGCGTCATCGCCCACCTCGCACAGCAGCCCGCGCCCGCCATCCAAGGTTTCAGCCAAGCCGCCGGTACGGGTGGCCACCACAGGCACGCCGTATAAAAATGCATCGAGCACACTGGTGCCCAGCGCCTCGTGGCGTGAACACAGCACGAATACATCCATGAGTGGGTATAGATCTTCGGCCTGGGGCTGAAAGCCAGCAAAAATATAGCTGCCTTGCAGACCAAGCTCGTGATGCAAGGCACGCGCCTGCGCCTCGGCATCGCCACCCGCCCCCAGGTGCAGGAATACGAAATCGTCGCGTTGCTGGCGCAGGCGGTGCACAGCGCGCAGCAAGGTGCAGGGGTCTTTTTCGCGGGTGAGTGCAGCGGCGGTGGCCAGCACGCGCCGCCCCTCCAGCGGCAAGGACGCAGCGAAGGCGCGTGCGCGGGCCGGGTCCAACTGACGCACCGGCACGGCACTGGGTATCACGTGTACGTCAAGGCCCAGGCGCCGTGGCTCGGCGGCGGCTGCTTCGCTGATAGCCACCACCGCATCCACGCGCCGCCACTTCCAGGCGGTGCGCGCCTCGCGCCCGGATTTAACGGGAAAAGCGGTGCGGCGCGTAAACACGCATGTGCCCAGCCAGGGCCTGAGCAGGGCTAGCCAGCTCACCATATTAGCGGTTTGTGCATGCAGAATCTGGTACTGCCGCCCGTGGCGCAACAAATACCAGGCCACGCCCGCGACACCCGCAAAGGCATGCACGGTAAAGCCCGCCGCACGAGCCTGGGTGGCCAGCTCGGCCCCTTCGCGGGCGAGCAGCGCCACCTCGTGGCCCGCAGCCTGCATTTCGTGCAGGCACAGCAATGTCTGCCGCTCGCCGCCGCGCCAGCCACGCTCGAAGTTCAGGTGCAGAATCTTCATGACCTTACAGTTCCTGATCAGGAACAGGGCTGAGCATCCTCGCAATATTGATTGCCATCGCCACCAGGGCGCAGATTACTGAAACCAGCACGCCCAACATCAGCCCGTCGGCCTGCCCTACCGTGAAAGCGACACCGACCAGCGCCGTCCCCAGGCTTTGCCCGAATACGCGGGTGGTGGCCTGTATGGCGCCGGCAGCACCGCTGCGATGCCGGGGCGCGCCACCCAGCAGGGCGCGGTTATTGGGCGTTTGGAAAAAGCCGAACCCGACACCGCCAAGCAGCATGGCCACCATGGGCCAAGTAAATGCCACCCCGGGTCCGAACAGCAGCAGCCAACCTACCCCCAGCGCCATACTGCCCGCGCCGATGCCGCAAAGCAACGCGATCGAATAACGCTCGGACAGAGCGGCGGAAACCGGCGCCATAACAGCCACCCCCACTGACCAGGCGCCCAGCAGGATGCCGACTTCGGCGTAGGAATACTGCAGCGTTTTCTGGAAGTAGAACGGCAGGGCGACAAAGGCAGCCATTTGCGCCGCGAACGAAAACGCGGACGCGCCCACGGCATAGGCAATGGGGGTAATGCTGAGCAGGTCGACCGGCATCAATGGAGCCGGCTGGCCCCGCGATCGTCGCACCAGCAGCCAGCCGGCCAGCGTGGCGCCCATCAGGCACAACATACCGGTAGCCGGCGCCGTGACCAGGATATCGAGGCCGGCAATCGACAGCCCGAATACCGGCACGCTAAGCAGGCAGGCCCACCAGTCGAACCGGCCCGCGTTGCGCGGCACATCGGGCAGGTGGCGCGCACCCCATAAAGCGGCAATGCATAAGGGGACGTTGACCAGAAAGATCCAGTGCCATGACGCGGCCGCAAGAATAAAAGCGCCAAGGGTAGGGCCCAGCACCGCCATGACGCCCACCGTCATGGCATTCAGACTTATGCCCTTTGCGAGCCCGCGCAGCGGATAGATATTGCGCACCAGCCCGCCAAACAGACACATGAGCATGGCGGAACTGAGGCCCTGCGCCATGCGCGACAACACAAGCCACGTGAACGAGGCAGCCGTTGCCGAGGTGACGGACGACAGCATGTACAGCACCAGACCCCAGACGAACATGCGGCGAAAGCCGACCCTTTCGGCCACTGCGGACAGTGGCAACAGGCTGGTTACCACGACCAGGCTGTAAGCAATGACGATCCATACGACCAGCGCCGGATCGATGCCGAGCGAACGGCTGATTTCCGGCAGCGCCACATTGACCATGGTGGCATCAAGCACTGTGATGGCAATGGCCAGCAGCAGCATGGCCGCCGCCCAATAGCGCCGGGGCTTGGGCAAGCCGTCGGGCAGGGTGTGCTCTGATAACCGCGCACCCTGCTGGCGCCGGGCAGACGCCTGGCCGCCCTCAGGGGGCGACGATAAGGTCGTATGCGGCTGCGCGCCGGCGCCGCCGCGAGTGACTGTAGAAATAGAAGGCTGTTCGGCGTGGATCTCGGTGTTGATCACTTCAGGCTTTTTTGACCGGGCGACTCCAGCCTTCGATCGTTTTCTGGGAGGCTCTAGATAACGTGAGCTTGCCTGCGGGCGCGTCTTTCGTCAATGTGGTGCCCGCACCGAGTGTTGCGCCGCGACCAACCGTGACGGGCGCGACGAGCTGGGTGTCCGAACCAATGAAGGCGTCGTCTTCAATAACGGTGAGGTATTTATTGGCACCATCGTAATTGCAGGTGATGGTACCCGCGCCAATATTGACGCGCGCGCCCACCCGGGCATCGCCAACGTAGGCAAGGTGGTTGGCTTTGGCGCCCTCGCCCAGCGAGCTCTTTTTGATTTCGACGAAGTTGCCAACATGAGCGCTGTTGCCGATTTCGGCGCCCGGGCGCAGGCGTGCGTAGGGGCCGATCCGCGCATCCGTGCCAATGGTGGCCTCCTGGAGGTGGCTGAACGCATCGATCTGCGTACCCTTGCCCACCACCACGTCGCGCAGTACGCAATGCGGGCCGACACGAGCGCCATCGTGTAATTCGACCTTGCCCTCGAAGACACAGCCAACATCTATATAGACGTCGCGGCCGCAAGTGAGGCTGCCACGCAGGTCGAACCGGGCCGGATCGGCGATGGTGACGCCCTGCTCGAGCAGGCGGCGGGCCTGCTCGGCCTGCCAGCGGCGCTCGAGTTCGGCTTGCTGGATGCGGCTGTTGACGCCCAGTGTTTCCCACGATGCGCCGGGATGCGACGCGTGCACGGGCATGCCATCGCGCACGGACAGCGCGACCACGTCGGTCAAGTAGTATTCGCCCTGCGCGTTGTTGTTGTCGATGCGAGTGAGCCAGTCTTTCAACTGCGCGGTGGGCACCGCCATGATGCCTGTGTTGACCTCGGTGATGCGCTGCTCGTCGGCGCTGGCATCTTTGTGTTCGACAATACGTTCGACTTCGCCGCGCGCGTTGCGCACAATGCGCCCGTATCCTGTGGGGTCGCTTAGTATTTCAGTAAGTACAGCCATGCCGCCTTCGCGCGCTGCAAGCAGCGCCTTGAGCGTGGCGGGCTGCACCAGTGGCACGTCACCGTACAGCACCAGGGTGACGTCGTCAGCCGCGCCCTGGAGCAGGCTGGGCACGGCTTGCTGCACCGCGTGGCCCGTGCCATGCTGCGGACGCTGCAGGGCAAACACCACGCCCTCTCGGCCCTCGAACGCCTGCCGCACCTGCTCGGCGCCATGGCCAACCACCACAATAACGCGGTCGGGGTTCAGTTCGCGGGCATTGTCCAGCACATGGGCGAGCATAGGCTTGCCCGCCAGTGGGTGCAGGACCTTGGGCAGGTCGGATTGCATGCGCTTGCCTAGACCGGCAGCCAGGATAACGATGTTCAGCATTGAGTGATTTGGCCGTGTAGTGGTGTGAGACAGCCTAGATGATACACAGCGTCCGCCGCATCCTGCATGGGCAGGAACCTTTCAAACGCAAGGTTTTGTTTCGGGGCGGCGCACCGCGTAGCGCCGGCCAACCATACGCGGCTCGCACACGCATATCACCCCGCACGCGGTGGAGAACCATGCACAGAGGCCATGGCGACAACGGCCGGGACGGGTGAACCGTTACGCTGGTGCATGAACGGCCAGCCGCTGCTCGGCAACATCCACCCCAAGATAGCGCCCCGCCGGGAAACAGGGGGAACGCCCCCGGCGCAGGCAGACGATTCGCCGGCCCCGGCGCCCGGCTGGGCTATGCCCCCGTTTTGCGCACCGGACGCCGACGCGCCGTGGCTGCAGGCGCGACGGCATCGCCCGATGCTGTTGCCTTGCTCGCGGTGCGTTTTGTTACGGCCCGCTTGCGTGAGCGTGCCGCTGGCCCCGCTTGCGGGGCTGCCTCTGGCGGCGCACTGCCTGCGGACGCCGTCCTGGCGGCGCCCCCGTTTGGCGTGGATGAACCCTTCATACCAGCGCCACGTTTTTGCGTTGCAGCAGCTGCCTTGCCGGCACTACCCTTCGGCGTTGCCGGTGCCGCCCCACCCGGGCCCGCCTTGGCGGCTTCTGCGCCCTGCAGCGTCGCAGCCGTAGCGGCGGCGAGCTGATCGAATTGGGTGTGCAGCATATCCCACCAGCCTTTGGAGGCGGCCATGGCCTGCTCGGCCAGCGCGGGCGACAGCCCGGCCATGGCGGATGCGTCGCCCGCCTGGGCGCCGGTTGCCGGCCTGCCTGCACCCGCTGGCGCCGCCCCCGGAGCGCCTTGGGC